>JBGAVD010000002.1:0-804897 GCA_044228285.1 Chlorobiota bacterium | reverse complement strand
TACCAAACAATCTTGCGAGCGGTTCTTATATCGTTCGTATGATTTCAGGCAGCAACTCTTACACACAACGCCTGCAGGTTGTGAAGTAAGAACAAGTACATCTCGGTTGTTAGGGACAGCTGCTTTGCAGCTGTCCCTTTTTTTATGCAGAGTCAAGCTTGACATTTCTTAACATTTGCCACACAACATTTTTAATTTCGCATCGTTTGTACAAGAAACTTGTATCACAATCTTAATCTCAGAGGAGTATAGTATGAATCGCAAGACCGCACTAATAGCTGCATCATTAGTAGGCATTGGTGTTATCGCCGGCGTGTTTCTCGTTACTGCATTTTCAGGTAACTCGATTACAAAAATGTTTGCCGGTGGAGTCAAGGATATCGGAGCAAAGTCTGCCCCAATCACCATTGGTGAGAACGTGAAGTTGCTCAATGATGCCTTCGTTGCGTCGAGTAAGGCTGTTTCCGCCACCGTTGTCTCCATCAATGTCGTAACAGAAAAGAAGGCCACACGCAATCAGATGCAGGATCTCTTCCGCTTTTTCGGTGATCCAAGAAACATGCCTCAGCAAGAGGGTGACGAGGGCGAGCAGGACATGGAACGAGGAGAAGGCAGCGGCTCTGGAGTGATCATCAGCGCCGATGGCTACATTGTAACGAACAATCACGTGGTTGAAGATGCAAAGTCAGACGGCATTCGGGTGGTTCTGAATGATAAACGTGAATTCAAAGCCACACTCGTTGGACGTGATCCATTAACTGACCTAGCTGTTCTCAAAGTTGAAGGCTCAAATTTGCCAGTTGCATACTTAGGTTCACAGAATGATATCCAGATTGGTGAGTGGGTTATTGCTGTGGGAAATCCACTCGGTTTGCGCTCAACGGTCACACAAGGGATCATTAGTGCCATCGGCCGTGGTGGACTAGGTCTAAACAACGACAAGTTTGCAGTTGAGAATTTTATCCAAACAGATGCAGCTATCAATCCAGGCAATAGCGGTGGCGGACTCTTTACGCTGAACGGTTCTCTGATTGGGATTAACTCGGCGATTGCTACCCGTACAGGATATTATCAGGGATACGGCTTCGCTATACCTGTTGACATGGTCCGCGCAGTTGCCTTAGACCTCATCAACGATGGAAAGGTCAATCGTGCATACATTGGCGTGAGCATTAAAACTATAGACGAGAAATCAGCCAAAGGTCTTGGTATGTCGAAGCCAGAAGGCGTGCTGGTCGACGATGTAGTAAAAGGTTCTCCAGCTAGCAAGGCTGGAATTGAATCGGGCGACGTTCTCTTAGAGCTTGATGGCGTGGTGCTCAACTCGTCCAATCAATTGCAGTCCCTGGTTGTTATTCGTAAGCCAGGCGATCACGTACGATTGAAGATTCTCAGAGACGGCAAGACCATCATGAAGGATGTAGTGTTACAGGCCCGCGACGGTAAAGACATGGCTTCAAATGACGAACCTACAAAGGGAGATTCTGATCGCGGATCTTCGAATGAGCCTGTGTCACTTGAGTCTCTTGGTTTCTCGATTGCTCCACTCCCCGAAAGCATGAAAACGGATCTTGACGTGAGCTCTGGTGTGCTGGTAACTAAGGTCGCCAGTTATAGTGAAGCAGCTCATAGAGGTCTCATGCAGAAACAAGTGATCGTAAGTGTTGATCGAAAACCAGTTAGTTCTACCCAACAGGTAAAGAACATCATCGAATCCAAACGTCCAGGTGAAGTTGTTCTGCTGAAGATTAAAGTAAAAGATCAAAGCGCAATTGTCGCCTTGGAGATTCCTGAGAAGAAGAATTAGTAGTGTCAGAGTGGATAAGAACTGATCGCTAAGACATCGAAAAGCCTCGTATGTGCTACATACGAGGCTTTTTTGTTTAAGGCGCAAGCAATGTGAGGCGCACGATGCTCTTCTCTATTTGATCAGTTTCGAAAGTTGCTTGAAGTGATCTGTTCCGCTCCGTCTGCACAGTTCAAAAAGCAGAGACTCACAGCTAGAAATGATCGCACCCTCATAGCGCATTCGATCTAGTGCCAGTAGTTTGTCGGCTGATGCACGAGACCCAATGCAATCGGCAACAACTACGACGGTATATCCTAAGGCACGAAAATCGACCACACTTTGAAGTACACACACATGAGCTTCTATTCCAAAAATGATCAAGTTTTTCGCAGTAGTTTCTCGGACTGAATGCAGTATCTCTTCATCGTCTGCACACGAGAAGCACGCCTTGACTGGTGTGTCTGAGGGTGCAATGTTCCCTAGCAGTTCTCGAACACTCAAGAGCGTTGATCCTAAGCCTTTAGGATACTGCTCAGTAAGGAGCAAAGGAACGTTCAAGAGCTGCAAGCCTTGAATGAGCTTGATGCACTGCGCTTCGAGCTCGCTGTGCGAGTCGATGTGAGGAAAAAGGCGCTCTTGAAGATCTATACAAAGTGCTATGCTCTGATTCGCTAGGATTCTCATATGATTGTTCCATGTGGGTTAAAGCGCTCATTGTCGCTGCCTTCAGTTCCAGACGCAGCAAACCAACTCTATTCTGACACTACTGAAACACCGCTCGACTATCGAACAAAGCTGAGGATCTTACTTGATGAGGAAGTTGGAGTTTGAAGCTTATAGTAATAAATCCCGGATGTGAGTCCTCGCAATACTTCCGCACCAACCTCAATCTTATGGGCACCTGCAGCCTGGAATTCGTCTACTAGAGTGTGAACCTTCTTCCCCATGCTATCGAACAAATCAAGTTGAACGTGCGATTCAGTTGCCGTATGATATCGGATGAAAGTTCCCAATCGCACGGGATTTGGGTAGTTCTGCTCAAGATCAAAATACTGATCAGCCGTACTATCAACCCCGTTCGTATCATCACCTACAACTGATTCATATACTCCAGCTCCGTGCGTTGCGAGTATGAGTCGACCATCTAGATCTCGAAGCGACATCGCTTCGATACACATCGAGCCTACCGTATTGAGCGCCATCGCTGTCCATGCGCTTGTCTTTTGTTGGTCAAATGAGCAGGCAAACAAGCCAACACTTGTCCCAGCAAGCAAAAACCTTGCTTGAGTTAAAGGGTCGGTGTAGAAACGCAGGCATCGCACAGATGGTCCCCACTTCTTTTGAGTAATATCTAATCTCAGTTCATCTGAGATATCAATCCATGTGCTGTCGATTTCAGTGCTCATAAACACAGCTTGAGTGTTGTAATTCGAAAGGCTGACAGCGATGTTTCCATCTGCATCACAATCTATAGATGAGACAAAACCGCTGACAGGGAGAGACGTCAACTTCTTCAAAACTGCTGTCTCTCCACGAAGATCCGCCTGATAGACAGTACCATTAGTGCATCCAAGATATACAAAGCCGTTGAGAGCCTTCGAAGGCGTTATACTGCAGATGAATGTGGATGAAGGAATCGTTTTTCCGATGTTCGCCCATTCCTTCCACTCATAGTCTTCCGACTGATTAAACAATCTTGCTTGCGCTGGCTTATCGAAGTGAAAGAGACGATTGCCGATACTAAGTACCAATATGGTGTCGTTTGTAACACGTCGCTGAACAAGCCGGAAGGACGTGACGAACGGTGTTGCAATACTAGAGCTACCCGGTGGCGAAGCGAAAACTGTATAGTCAGCTTGATCATCTGCACCAAATCCAAAAGCATACAGTGTATAAGCATACTGTGACGAGGCGATCACCATTTCTCCCATAGCACAGATCTGTGCGCATGTTCCATCTCCACCACCGCAGAACTTCCATCCTTTGTTTCGTCCTGGTTGACGAGTCACATAGTTTGAATTGTCTTGCAAGCTGACACAGAGCAAACTATCCTCCTTCACAAACTCGTCCTGAGCAACGCTATAACATTGCGTGGCATTGTATCCATTATTGAGAGACTTCCAATATGGTGACAAGTTTGACATCGGCTCATCCGTGAAGGCCAAGCCTCCGTCACCAACCGCATAGAATCGATAGGGAGCTGTTCTCGAAAAAAGTATCTGGTGAATATCAGGGTGAAGTACTCCGGGTTCCACGATATAGGGGTAGCCACCTAGATGCATCGCGTCGTCGGTCTTTGCAAAGCCGCTACTTGTACGATACAAATCAGTACCGGCGAGAAACACAACATTCTCATCTTCAGGATGCACTGCCAAACACATCGCATAGCCGGCTAAGGTGTTTATCTGTACAGAGTCGAGCCACTCCTTACGTTGCTCCCACGCACCTTTGGATTGAGCCGAGTCGCGATGCCACCAGAGATAGTGATACGATGAGAAGGCGACGTACCTATTGTCCTGCGAAACAGGTGCTTGAGCAAAGACATAGAGGATATCTGGATTTGAGGGCGCAGTGCACATCGTAATACGCCGTATGTTCTTTGGAAAATCGTCCGGGGTGATCCTTCTCCAAACTTTGTGATCAACATCTCTAGAAGCCCAAATCCCATACATGCTTCCTTGCCTGCCCAGATCATCAGCGCCATATGCAGCATACAATGTTTTTCGGTCCGACGACAGGCTTAACTCTGTGCAGAACGAAGGACGGCTTGTATCGCCTCCCATTCTCTCAAAGTTTCCTTTGCGCACGCGATAGATAGACCCATAACAAGCTGCATACAGTTCCACGCCTGTTGTGTCACCTGTGGCGATCAAGCGCCACACACCTTGGAAGTCATTCGAGAGCTGGTTCGGTTGATCATGAAAAGCAGGACTTATGCGTTCCCACTGCAAGCCAGCATTTGTGGATCGATACACTCCACTACCAGTGCAAATTGTTCGAAGTCTCGTTGACGTCCTTCGATCGGTAGTTGAGAGCACTTCCCCAGTGCCAACATACCAGCGATCTGGATTGCTTGGATCCTGAACGATACAACTGACATTCTGAATGTCGCTCAGTTCAGATACGCGCACCCATGTTGAACCTGCATCCACACTGCGCCAGATTCCTCCGGTAGCTCCGCCAGCAAGCATAATGTTTGGGCGAGAATAGTCTACTGCGAATGCCTTTGTACGACCGCCAACGTTTGAAGGACCAACTGGACGAAATCGAATGGAAGGAGTGGTTGACTGGATGCGAATTGAAGACTGAATCAGGTTCTTGTAGCTTTGAAGATAGGCACGTTCAAGCATCCCCTTGTCTGCCGGAATCAAACCGGTAGCAGGATCACATGTCCGCAATCTCTCGAACTCCATGCGCTCAAATACTTCATCGCTTTCCTGTTTGCTCTCCCTCCTTTTCAGTTTCTCTCTGGCATCCTCGTTTCCCTGGGAATATACATGAACAGCGTGCATCCCTAAACCTAAGGCGAGACAGAAGCAAACAGCAGCAAATCGTGTCATTCTCGTTTTCTCCGTTGGCGGCTCAAGAACCGCGGGTCAATGGCATGTTAACAGGCTACGTTCTCTACGCACCTTCGGTGCTTTCATTGCAGCACTTAGGCTGGCTGGTCTCATTACTAACTTCAGAAACAAACAGCTGACGAGCCCACAGTCATGGCGGGCAGGTGTGTTCGTGCTATGAGCGGCGACGTAGTCGCGCTGCAAAGAGGTTATCAATCTTCTGCTGTGATAAGCGACATTGTACCTTGCCGTCCACCACACTCTCAGCGTCACAGTATGGGCTGGCATCTTCAAGCGAAAACTCTGGATGCTCAGCAATAAACCACTCAACGATGTCGACCGTTTCTTCTTTCTCGAAACTCTGTGCACAATAAATGAGCACACCACCGGCTTGAACATGAGTAGCCGCATCTACAATAGCAGCCTTCTGCTGAAGAGCACTCTTGCGAATCGCATCAAGTTCAATTTTCCACCGGAGTTCAGGTCGAATGTTAAGCAAGCCAAGTCCGCTGACCGGAGCTTCGACCACTACTACGTTCGCGCTTAGGGTCTCCAGCTCCTTTGCCGAACTACTGATTACCTGGGTATTGCTGAAGCCCAGAATCTTCAGTCTTGACTCCATACGCGGAATAATGGACTCGAAGTTGGAAACTGCGTAGGTCTTCGCAGCATTCTTTGAAACCGCGTTGATCGCTAATAGTAAAAAGCTCTGCGAAGCTCCTAAACATAAGACGGTATCCGAACTGCTAATGTTTGCTAATCTGGCAACTTGGAAGTCGGAGGCACTACAAACAAAAGCCCTGCCATCATTAACCATTTCCATCGCCATAACATTCTGCAAACCATTGATGCGCACGATGTCTGGGTAGCCAGGAACCGCCTCAAAAGTGCATTCATGTTCTTTCAGCCAGGTCGGCATTGCAGAGCCATCCCACTTTAAACGGTTAGCACAGAGATAAATATTGGGTCGCTCATTATTCGCTGAGAGAATCTTCTCAGCTTGCTCTTCGCCATAGCGCTCACACCATCGCTTCACAATCCAAAGCGGATGTGAAAGTGTGACCGAGTAAAACAATTGGATGTTGTCTTCTTTCGACGGATAGCGAATACCCTCCACGTTGCGCAAGATGTTTTTTAAAACACCTGCGACGATATTCGCAGACTTGTCGTCTTTGATACGGCGGATAGTACTCGCGCACTCATTGACCGCCACACTTGGTGGGATCTTCGAAAGCATGAGGATTTGGTAGAGGGCAACACGCATGGCGTTTTTGACCGGTACGATGCACTTGGTGAATTCACCATGGTAAAAACCGGTTAGAACCCAATCTAAGCGCGCCTGCCAACGAAGAGTTCCGTAGACAAGCTCGATGAGGAGAGCGCGGTCATAATTGGACCACTCACTCATTCGCATCTCCAACTCGATAAGTTTCTCAATTTTATAGTCGCTGCTCTCGGCACGACTAAGTATGCGAACTGCTACTCCACGGGGACCACTAAACAACAATGGTTGCTGATCTCCGTCTTGTTTTGAAGCTTCTAATCCTGGTACATGATCACTCTGAAAAGCCATTATTCTTCACTTTCTCTTGAAACGTTGGAGTCGTAGTTTTGTTACTCACGCAAGACGCATGCCGTACCCGCAAAATAAGTAAAGAAGACGCTACAACTATCGCTACTCAAGGACGAAACCCCATGCTTCGAATCATATTAGTTTCTTTTCTTTCAACTGTCTGCCTAAGCACTCTAGCATACGCAGATCAAGAAGAGTCACCTATTTTGGCTTTGAATCTACGTCCAGCTCATGTTGGCGGCTATTTAGGACTTGGCGGACTGTGGCAAAAGGGCGCTTTTAGTGTTGATTGCAACTGTAATCAGTTTGTGAAAGGAGCTGGGAGCACCATCAGTTTTGGAGCTCTGTACGAGAACTCCAGCGAAATCTCACTTCTTTGGGGGGCTCAACTGGGATATGAGCACCGGAGTTTGGAGTCGAGGTATGTGTTAACTGAAGACACAACGCTTCGCTCACTCGATGGAAAGACGAAATTCTCAAATGTTCCTATCTCGTTTCGACACACCGCAACGGTAAACCTTGATGCCGTCGTCCTTAAACCCTACGTGAAGTGGTTCCCTATTAAAACCCGCATTTTTCTGCGATTTGGTGTGCAAGCCGCCCTCTTCGTTGCGTCGAACAAGGAATTTCATAAAACACTACTTACTAATGTTGTCGCACTACCAAATGACGACATTGTCAATGTGCAATTAGATCGCCAAGCCATTGAAGCTTCGGGACTAAAAATGACAAGTGACAACGAGGTTGTCATCCAAGACGGTCCAATGAATGATCTGGAGAGTTTCCAGCTTTCTTTACACCCTGCGATCGGGGCTGAGTTACGCATGTCGAAACGCATGTTCCTCGTCCCAAGTCTAGAGTATTCAATACCACTCGGAGCAATCTCAACAGTCGATACTGGCTTCGCAACGAACGCACTGCAGTTCTTCATGGAATTACATTACGAGCTCTAGTCACCAAAGTATGGGTCCCTCAGTAGACTCCTTTTGACTTCGTTTTGGTCAGACTGATGGTATCACTCACCCTGACTATACGTACTCAATCCTCACTTGAAGGTGGATGTTCTGTTGCTCCTATGTCATAGCTCATGTTGTGATTCGTATAGGAAGCACCAGAGACAGTATGGTTTGTCCGAATTCTATCATTTTTTGCTTTTTCCTGGGCTTTTTGTCCAATTTTTTGTATCTTTGTTGTTAGCCTAGTCATTGAATCACAACGTCATTCAAAGGAAAATATGGTTTCTCATATGAGCATTGTCAATCCGGTCGAAGTAAAAATGAAGGAATCCGCTCGTGGATCACTTTATGAATCCATTGTTGCAATGGGTTTGCGTGCTCGCCAGGTTAATGATCAAATCAAGACCCAATTGCAAGCAAAGATGGCCGATATCATCACCGATGGCGATGAAACCGAAGGTACAAATTTTGACCAGTTGGCAATTAGTCGTGAGTTTGATTCAGTGCCAAAGCCAACCTTTATCGCAATGCGTGAAATGTTTGATGACTCTTTGGAATACAACATTCCTGAAGAGAAGCAAGACTAAGTTCACCACTACTGGTGAAAGCCGTATTGCACGCTGCATTACGGCTTTTTTTATGAGTTGTTTTTGTGGAGCATGCATATTGATATCAGTGCCCTGACTGATTACACACTTATGCTTTTCTCATCACTACTATTGACGGTTCTCTCATGGACGCTGATACATCTGCACATATCATTCTCGGCGTGAGCGGCAGCATTGCAGCATACAAGAGTCCGTTCATCGTACGTGCCTTACAGAAGCACGGACTATCCGTTAACGTTGTCCTGACACCAAGTGCGACAGAGTTTGTCAGCCCCCTTGTTCTAGCAAATCTCAGCAAGAAGCCAGTGGTAGTGCATATGTTCGATGCACAGACCCAGCGCGATGGCTCGTGGCATATTCATATGGCCCGTGAAGCGCAAGCAATGCTTGTAGCACCTGCATCAGCGAAAACCCTGGCGAGCTTAGCATATGGTTTGTGCGATACGGCATTGAGTTGTGTTGCTCTCGCTCTGCCACCGCAAACACCTTTGATAGTAGCTCCCGCTATGGATACCGAGATGTGGGAACATCCTGCAACGAAACATAATGTGGACCTTCTACGTAAGCGCGGAGTACAGGTCATTGAACCAGAGTTTGGCGAACTCGCAAGTGGATTGATCGGTCCTGGACGTTTGGCAGAGATTGAGACGATAGTCACACAGGTGCTCGACTTCGTTCAACCTTCGCCTAATCTTGATGGAGCTGCCGCTCCATCAAAAACGACAATCCATAAGCTTACAGATGATAGTGTTTCTCGCGCTGCGGAAGCAAGCACAAGAAATCTTGAAGATGCGGTCCAGAGTGACGCATTTCATGCTGAGTTAGAGCTGGAGCTCCTCAAGAAATCCCAAGGCCTCTCGACTTTTCGTTCAAAGAAATTCGTTGTCACAGCCGGTCCCACTCGAGAACGCGTTGACGATGTTCGCTACGTATCAAACTACTCTAGTGGAAAGATGGGATTTGCACTGGCAGAAGCTGCCGCGCAGGCAGGCGCAGAAGTTGTACTCATCAGTGGTCCCGTTCTATTACCAACACCTCCAGGTGTTGTACGCATCGACGTCGAATCTTCCCAACAAATGTTTGAAGCCGTCAAGCAGTACGCCTCGTCCTATGACTGCGTGTGTATGTGCGCAGCAGTGGCCGACTACCGGCCCGATCCGGTTGCGAACAAAATCAAGAAGTCTGAGATGGGCTCAACCTGGCATATCGAATTGCATGCTACTCCCGATATTCTTGCTTGGCTTGGAGCGAATAAATTGCCTCATCAAACTGTTGTTGGTTTTGCTCTCGAATCGCAGAACGAACTGCACTATGGAGCAGATAAGTTGCAACGCAAGAACTGCGATATGATCGTGGTCAATTCATCAAACCCGTCGCATAGCGCGATTGGAGCTGATGATAATCAAGTCCAACTACTGTGGATCGAGAAAGGGGTATTGCAACAACTGCAACTCCCCCGACTTCCAAAACTCGCCTGTGCACAACGTATACTCGAGCACTTAAAATTCATACAAGCTTCGTGAACGTTCTGAGTGCAAAAGTTTCTTTTTATAAACTGAGTAGGCTGCGCCTACTCAGTGTTACCATCACTTCCGTCAATACCTACAAGAGCTGATCTCATGATTACAATCTCACATGTTTCAATACGCTTCGGTGGACACGCCCTCTTCGATGATATCACCGCGAGTATTGGTTTGCGCGATCGTATAGGTCTAGTTGGTAAAAATGGAGCTGGAAAGTCATCACTCTTGAAGCTGCTTGCACGCATCAGTAGACCTGATGAGGGCGACATTGTTACTCCAAACGCATTCAAGATCGCCTACCTACCGCAGGATGGAATCAGTGCCAGTGGACAAAGCGTATTTGAGGAGATTGCGTCGCACGCCTTTGCCAGACACTTGCAGCTCGATCGACGCATTCACGAAATCAGCGACGAGATTTCAGTCCGTACAGATTACGAGAGCGATGCATACTCGGATTTGCTTCATGAGCTCAGCGACTCGCACGAAGAGTTTACCCGCATCGGTGGTGCAACCATGCGTGCTGAAATCGAAATAGTGATGTCTGGTTTGGGATTTAGCTCTGCAGACATGGAACGTCAGTGTGAAGAGTTTAGTGGCGGATGGCAAATGCGTATTGAACTAGGTAAGATTCTTCTCTCAAAACCAGATTGTATTCTCCTTGATGAGCCTACAAACCACTTAGACATCGAGTCTATCCAGTGGCTTGAGAACTTCCTAAAGTCCTATGAAGGCTCTGTCGTTCTGGTCTCTCACGATCGTGCCTTTCTTGATGTTGTGACGAATCGAACGATTGAGATTACCAATGGTCGAATCGAAGACTACAATGCCTCATACTCTCGATACGTAGAGCTCCGCGCCGAGCGGAGAGCGCAGCTCGAGTCTGCATATAATAATCAACAACGAGAGATTGCTCAGCAAGAACGTTTCATTGAACGATTCCGTTCGAAAGCTAATCTCGCAACGCGGGTTCAATCGAGAATCAAGCTCTTGGATAAAGTTGAGCGTATCGAGCTGGAGGACGAAGATACGTCCGCCATTCGCTTTCAGTTTCCACCTGCACCTCGAAGCGGCCGTACAGCCGTTGAGATCATCGGCTTGTCGAAGTCATTTGGTGCGAAGTCTGTTCTGCGCAATATTGATTTTGCTGTAGAGCGTGGTGATCGCATCGCGTTTGTTGGCAAGAACGGTGAAGGTAAAACTACGCTCTCACGGATTATTGCTGGACGAGAGTCATACGATGGTGAACTCACTATAGGACACAATGTACAGATCGGGTACTTCGAGCAGCACCAAGCCGAATCGCTCGATAGCGATGCAACAGCGTTTGAGATTATCGACGGTGCGGCACAGGGTGAGATGCGTACGAAGGTTCGCAGCTTGCTCGGAGCCTTTCTCTTTAGTGGCGATGCGGTATACAAGAAAGTAAAGGTTCTTTCCGGAGGTGAGAAGTCTCGTTTGGCAATGGCAAAACTCCTTCTTGAGCCCGCTAACCTCCTGGTACTTGATGAGCCAACCAATCACTTGGACATGCGTTCGAAAGACGTCCTAAAGCAAGCCCTGATGGCCTACGAAGGCTCCCTTCTTGTTGTATCCCATGATCGCGAGTTCTTAGAAGGTCTCACGACAAAAGTTGTGGAATTCAGAGGCGGCGGTTTGAAGGAATACAGCGGAGATGTGTACGAATATTTGAAGAGCCGACAGATTGAAAGTTTGCGCGAGCTGGAAGCGAGCGCTAAGCAAAGACAATCCAGCGAACAACCGAAAACGACGAATCAGAAGGATCGAGAGCAGCGCAAGAACAAGGAAAAAGAGCAACGTCGACTACAACGTCTTGTCCAAGAGTGCGAGCAAGCGATTGCAAGCCTTGAAAAGGAAATTGCTCATGGTGACGAGCTACTCAAAGACCCTGGGTTCTATGCATCCGCTGAGGCCAACAAACTGCTCGCACGCTACAACGAAGCACAAAAGCTCCTCGAACAAAAGATGATGGAGTGGGAACAATGCAGCGAAGACCTACGTGTCTTTGAAAGCACAATGGATGCTTAGATTCAGCTCATCTTGTCTGCACAGTGAGCAGCTCTCTTTGCCAAGAGAGATCCGTCGTGAATCTGCGTTCCAGGCACCTTCGCGCGCCAATCCAACTGCCCGCGACTGTTAAGCAGTGATTTATGAACGAGATTTCTAGCCTATACCCATCCACCCTGGCTTAGAAATCCAAATTGATGGCGACGGGACAATGGTCTGAGCCCATGACATGAGGGAGAATCTCAGCATGTTGGAGTTTTGTCAGGAGATCATTTGTCACAAAATGATAGTCAATTCTCCACCCAATGTTCTTTTCTCGCGCGCCTGCCCTTTGGCTCCACCAGGAATAGTGTCCGCCCTCTTGTTGAAAAGCTCGAAAACTATCCGTATAACCTTCCGCAACAATACTATCAAGGACCTTCCGTTCAATATCAAGGAATCCTGAAGTCTCGCGATTCTGCTTTGGCCGAGATAGATCAAGATCTTGATGTGCGGTATTGTAGTCACCGCAGATAATCAACTTCCGTCCTTGTTTTCTCAGTTCGCGTGCATGCGCAAAGAGTGCCTCATAGAAATCTAGCTTGTAGTGGAGTCGCGCAATCTTAGCCGGATCTCCTTCTGCTTCTTTCTCACTATATCCTTTGGGAAAATACACTCCCATCACAATGAAATCGCCAAAATCAGCTTCAATGAATCGTCCTTCAACATCAAAACGTTCGATGCCAAAACCATTCCGCACCGACAGAGGTTTCTGCTTTGAATAGACCGCAACTCCGCTGTATCCCTTTTTCGCTTGATGTGGATAGTAGTGAGCATGATATCCAGCAGGCACTCTTTTGTCAGCATCAATCTGGTCAAACTCCGCTCTAACTTCTTGCAGACATAAAATATCAGGTTGGTCAGTTTCCAGATAGTCCATGAAGCCCTTCTTATGGACGGCTCGAATACCATTGACATTCCACGACACGATTCTCATCACTTCTCCTTTGTTTTCGGTTTTGGAAGTGCAATCGAACCCATTCGTGAAAGAATGAATCCTTTGCGTTTAACGATATATCCAGTTGGTTTTGAGGCTGACCAACGTCGCGGGTTCGGCACGATGGCAGCCAACAACGCTGCCTCACCCGCACTAAGATTCTTTGCAGACTTTTTGAAGTAAAACTGGGCTGCAGCTTCAACTCCATAGATACCATCTCCCCACTCAATCACGTTTGCATAGACCTCGAGTATTCTCTTCTTTCCCCATACAGCTTCGATCAAAACTGTGAAATACGCCTCAAGTCCCTTACGAATGTAGTTTCTTCCAGGCCATAGAAAGGTGTTTTTTGCGGTTTGCATGCTGATAGTGGAAGCACCATACAGTTTCTTCCCATTTGAACGTTTGTTTCGCTCACGGGCCCTGTCAATGGCTTTCCAATCAAAACCATCGTGCTGAAGAAACTTGGCATCCTCACCTGACATCAAAGCTCGAAACACGTTCGGGGAAATCTCTTCGTACGACTTCCACTGCTTGTTAATGCCAACAGATTTACCGTCGAACCAACCTTCAACCACGCGCTGAAGCATGAGGATTGTCAGAGGTGGGCGTAGAACAGCATATACTGCTACCAGCACAACCGAACCAATGACGAATCCAACGGTGAGACGCAGTGTCCATTTTAGGATTTTTTTCAACATAACCTTATTTTGTTCCGATTATTTCATTGTCGTCTTAAATTTTTAAGTAAATTGCCTCCAGAACCTTCGGTTCTTCAGCAAAGTAGCTTTTTTTTGCTTAATTTGCATACGTTCGGAGTTCTGCTTCAAACTAGGGTACAATATGAAAGAGACAGACCGCATCATCTGCAAACTCCTTGAAAAGAACGCTCGCATCAGCCTTAGTGAGATCGCCGATACTGTGGGTCTTTCCGTTCCCAGCGTAAGTGAGCATATCAAAAAGCTGGAGGAGCAGAATGTGATTGAAGGATACTTCACTAAGATCAACTCCACGTCCTTGAATTTAGACATTACCTGCTTCATCTATGTGCGTGTAGAGAGCAGCGCTTTGTATCCCTCGTTCATTAGTCAATGCCGCAAAACCTCAGAGATACTTGAGTGTCATGCTATCACCGGAGATGCCTCACATTTGTTAAAAGTACGCGTCGAGAACACTTCTGCTCTCGAGAAACTGCTTTCACGTATACAACAGTGGAATGGTGTACAGCGAACACTAACAAATTTAGTCCTTTCAACACAATTCGAAAGCTTTGCACTTCTTCAATAATACGAGTAAATCTATATGAATACACACAGCAGCAATGGCGTTATGAACGCCGCCAAGAGCTGGAGAGCTCAAGGAAAGCAAACCTCGATGGGCGATCTTCACGATGTGTTTTCCTCCGATGTCTTCACGCTCGAGGAGCTTCGACAGCGATGCTCGAAGCCAATCTTCAAGTCCTTGCAGGCTACCATTGAACGCGGACAGACTTTAGATCCTGCCGTTGCTGATACGGTTGCACTAGCAATGAAAGAATGGGCTACTGAGAATGGCGCAACGCACTACACGCACTGGTTCCAGCCACTCACAGGATCTACTGCAGAGAAGCATGAGAGTTTCGTTACACCAAGCCATGACGGAAGCGCTATCGCAGAGTTTAGTGGCAAGGATCTTATTCAGGGCGAACCAGACGCATCTTCGTTCCCAAGTGGCGGTTTACGCGCAACATTCGAGGCTCGTGGATATACGGCTTGGGATCCAACTTCACCTGCCTTTCTTGTACGCCACAGTAACGGAGCTGTATTATGTATTCCAACAGCTTTTGCTTCATGGACCGGTGAAGCATTGGATAATAAAATTCCTCTTCTTCGTTCAAATGACGCTCTTCACACACAAACCATCCGTGCATTGGGATTGTTTAATGTCACAAACGTCAACCGTGCTTTCGCAACTCTGGGCTGCGAGCAAGAGTATTTTCTCATTGATGAAGAGTTCTACTATCGCCGGCCCGACTTGTACCAAACAGGCCGTTCGCTTTTTGGAGCAAAACCGCCACGCGGTCAAGAACTAGAAGATCATTATTTCGGTTCTATCCCTGAGAGAATTTTGTCGTACATGACCGAAGTCGAGTACAACCTCTACCGACTCGGTGTACCTATTAAGACTCGTCACAATGAAGTTGCACCTGGTCAATTTGAGATCGCTCCAATATTTGAGCATGCCAATATTGCGGCAGATCATCAACAACTTGTGATGCAAGTGTTGCGCACCACCGCTACGAAGTATGGTCTTGTTTGCCTAATGCACGAGAAGCCCTTTGCAGGCGTTAATGGTAGCGGTAAGCATTTGAACTGGTCAATTGCTACCGACACTGGTTTGAACCTTTTAGAGCCTGGTCAAACGCCAAACGAGAACATGGTCTTTCTGTTCTTCTGCGCTGCCGTACTCAAAGCTGTGCATCGTCATCAAGACTTGTTGCGCATCAGTGTTGCCTCGGCAGCAAATGACCATCGTCTGGGTGCAAACGAAGCCCCTCCAGCAATTATGTCAATCTTCATGGGCGATCAGCTTACTGAAGTGTTTGTGCAATTGCAAAAGGGACAGCACAAGAAAGCAAAGGATGGAGGCCTCCTCGGCTTGGGCACGAAAGTCCTGCCAAAAATTCCTCGTCATGCGGGAGATCGTAATCGCACTTCCCCATTTGCTTTTACAGGAAACAAGTTTGAGTTCCGTGCGGTTGGATCTTCTCAGAGTGTATCCTTCCCAGCAACAGTGCTGAATACCATTGTAACGGAATCGATCGATGAATTGGCAAGCAGTTTGGAAAAGTCGCTAAAGTCGAAAAAGAAGATCGAAGACGCACTCTACAGCCTCATCAAACAAGTAATGGATGAGTGTAGTAGCATTATTTTCAACGAAGATGGATACTCAGACGACTGGCAAACCGAGGCAAAGAAGCGCGGACTCCTCAATCTGAAAACCACACTCGATGCTGTGGACCGCTTTCATTCCAAAAAGAATGTGCAGCTCTTTAAAAAGTATGGAGTGCTCAGTGAACGAGAGCTCCTGGCTCGTGAGGAAATATACAATGATCAGTATTTCAAGACTATCAACATCGAAGCTGAAGCTACAGAGCGCATTTCGCGCACTCAATTGATGCCCGCCTGTGTGGAGTATATCCGCCAGCTAGCCGGAAGTGCAGAAGGTTTGGAGGACATAGGATTGAAGTCGAACGCTATCCTGCATCTACTTAAAGAGACGATCTCCAAAACGGATCTGTTGAGCGATTCAATAGAACAGCTTCGCAAAGTGAACAAAGACCAGGGTGGCAGTACAATTCACGAGAAAGCTCGACATATGTACAAGAATGTCATCCCTGCTATGCAGGCGGTGCGGGCGGCTTGCGATAAGCTGGAGCGAATCATTCCAGAAAAATTTTGGTCCCTCCCCAGCTATCGCGAGATGTTGTGGATAAAGTAGGCTACACGCTCACGTATTTTTGTAGCTAGATGCACGAAGGTCGATGCCCACGCATTGGCCTTTGTGCATTCTACTCAATACTGGTTGACAGTCCCACATTGGCTGGCTATTAGCCTAAGCCAAGATTGCCTTGAGCAATTGTGTGAGTTTCAATCGAGCTAGCGGATTCTCGTCAGTACCAAACACCACTATACCTCACATTTCACAAGGCTTGTTCCCATGGCATCAACGCACCAGATCAAACGCGCTCTCCTTTCCGTTTCCGATAAAACTGGCATCACGGAGTTGGCTCTTGCCTTACGAGCCCTTGGAGTGGAGCTTATCTCGACCGGAGGTACCGCTGCCCTCCTGCGCTCCGCGGGAATACCCGTGACGAACGTGAGCGAGATCACAGGATTTCCTGAAATCATGGACGGCCGTGTGAAAACTCTGCATCCAAAAATTCATGGTGGTTTACTCGCTGTCTTAGATAATGCCGAACACCTTGACCAGATGAAACAGCATGGCATTGATTCGATCGACCTGCTGGTGATTAATCTGTATCCATTTGAGCAGACACTGAAAAGACCAGATGCTACTGATGAGGAGATTATTGAGAACATCGATATCGGCGGACCAGCTATGCTTCGTGCTGCTGCAAAGAACTATGACTGGACAGCAGTAGTAGTAAATCCAGAGCGCTACTCAGAGGTGCTGGATTCCTTGAAAACTCAGAGGATGACCTTGAGCTCAGAGCTTCGACGTCGTCTTGCAGGCGAAGTCTATCGACACACCGCCCATTATGATGCTCTCATCGCTTCCTATTTCCAGAAAGACGCTCTTGAATTCCCAGCTCTGATGAGTCTATCTGCCCGCAAAGAAATGGATCTGCGCTATGGCGAGAACCCACATCAGCGAGCTGCACTCTATGGAAACTTCAATTCTTGTTTTCGTCAAGTACATGGCAAAGAACTGTCGTACAATAACATAGTCGACATCGACGCTGCACAACAGCTCGTCATGGAGTTCAACGAACCAACCGTAGCCATCATCAAGCACACGAACCCCTGTGGTGTTGGCTCAGCTGAGAACTTATCTATGGCTTGGGAGAAAGCCTTCTCAACCGATACTGCATCGCCTTTTGGTGGCATTGTTGCGGTAAATCGTGAAGTTGACGGAGCCTTTGCTAGCGTAGTACATGCAATATTTACCGAGGTTATCATTGCTCCGTCGTTTACCGAAGAAGCTTTGGAATTGTTGCAGAAAAAGCGCGACCGTAGACTGATGATTGCGGATGTACAAGCAATCAAGAACAATACTCAGCATGTGATTAAGTCTGTTCTCGGCGGTTTTATCGTGCAAAGTCCGGATGACACACTGTTCGACAAGGAACACTTACGCGTAGTAAGTGAACGAGAACCCTCAGACTCTGAACTGAGCGCTATGATGTACGCATGGCGCGTATGCAAACACGTAAAATCCAATGCTATTGTGTACGCATCTAGTGATCGCACACTCGCCATTGGTGCTGGTCAAATGTCACGCATCGACTCTTCACGCATTGCAGCATTCCGAGCAAAACAATTTGGACTAAATCTCAATGGCTCTGCCGTAGCCTCCGATGCTTTTTTTCCCTTTGCTGACGGATTGCTTCAGTGTATTGAGGCGGGTGCTACCGCTGTAATACAACCGGGTGGCTCTGTTCGAGATGAAGAAGTAATCAAAGCCGCTAATGAGCATAACGTTGCCATGTTGTTTAGTGGCATGCGTCACTTCAGACACTAAAACGAAAGTACTTTGTTCATTCTTCTTTTTGCGCAACGCTGAAGTCTCCCTATGCACTCCATAGGTGCTTTCCACTGAGATAGTGTGTAGCTGATGATCGTATTGTCATTCTCTTGTAATTGATCGTGAAACCATATCTGTCTAGTTTCTCGCAAGTGCAGCACTAAGGCATAGTGCAGCAAAAGTTCGGTTCACGAGACGACACACGGATGATGTACAGAGCATTGCTCATACTGTTTTTGGGCGCATTTGTGTCATTGAGTTTCCCTCTGTGCGCACAGCGCACAGAGGATTTAAAAGACTCCCTAACCATAAGCGTTCTTCATTCCAACAACCAACCAATCGATGTTCGGTCAGCCTTTTATCCTTGGCCTTTCCAACCATCCGATTCTGTCGCATCAGTTCTGCGTAGCGCAGTACGAGATCGATGCTCTCTCGAGAAGCTCAACGAACAGCAGGCTATTGAGAAAGCACTCCTGTGGGTCCATTTACAATGGCGACACGACCCAGTGAATTCGATTGCAGATCGCGCTTCCACTCTTGAAATCCTGCGCAGAGCTTCGCTGGGCGAGAAGTTTACCTGCGTAGAATACGCAAAAGTTCTCAGCGACATCTTTCTTGCCAATGGCTATGCAGCACGCATGGTTGGCTTGAGCAGACGAACGATTTCAAATCCTGCTACAGGCGCACGTCATGTTGGAGTTGAGTTGTGGTCCTGCCAACAGAACAAGTGGGTGTTTCTAGACCCACAGTTTGGTGTGCAAGCGCTGCTAAACGACACTCTTCTCTCTGCTCGCGAATTACAGCGTGCTCTCGCAGCTGATGATCCCAATGTGAAACTACACTTTGTTGACGAGCGACTTCGAGCCGAGAACATACTCCATGACACCACCAAACAAGTCTATCGGCGTTTCATCCGTGCGCACAGCGCTTTCTTAGACGTGCCGTACATTGTTGATGGTAGTGTCGGTTTAGCCATGATCGTCCCCATGGATAGAAACGAACCGCTGTTGTTTCAAGGAACTCCTCTAAGTCATATTCAATACACGAAAGATGAATCTCAGTTGTATGCGCCTCTAGGCCAAGTGCATCTTGATCTAACGTACAACTATAATGCAAACAGTCCTAGCGCTCCCCTGAAGTATCCATCGTATAAAGTGAGCTGTTCAAGCAGCTTTCCATGGACGCGACGTTTTGAGGTGCAAACGGACCTTGGACTTTGGGAACCGATGTCGGGCAATATGACTTCATGGAAGCTCCACGCAGGCATCAACGAAATCCATGTTAGGGCTCTATGCAGTTCAGGTTGTTATACCCGTGAAGCATCGTTGAAGGTCTACTATGGTCAGCGAGAGGATGCCCGGCGTATGCGCCACCCAAAACGAGAGACTGGAGATGTTAGTCGTGGTAACAAGAAATAGTGCTAAGTAATGCGAATGATCTCCTGAGTGTCGTAGGGATTAAACAGACCTTCCAGTTGAGCCTACGTCCAGCTCTGCTACGACGTAATACAATCAAAGACTCATGGGGTGCCATACTCAAGCAAGAAAAGAACCCCTCATTCTGCAGTTATTCTGCTCAATGTTTCGCAATCTTCAGGACAACTTTGCCAAACTGACGTGAGCTCTTCAAATAGTCAAATGCGTCCGCTGCATGTTCGAGATCATACTGCGAGTCAACGGTAGGTACGATGTGGTGTGTGCGAACGCAGTCCACCATCTCGTGGAAGTCTCGATCGCTTCCCATTGTTGAACCCATCCAATGTAGTTGCTTCCAGAATATTCGGCGAATCTCCACTTTGTCGACAGCTCCAAGTGTAGCTCCGTACGATACAATCCTCCCACCAGGATTGATCAGCTGGATAATACCATTCATAAGATCACCACCAACACTATCGACCGCACAATCTATTCCCCCGCTCATTTTCGCAAGTTCCTTCATCCACTCGGAGTTCGTCGTACAAACTCCACCCGATGCTCCCATCTTCAGGGCGCGTTCAATCTTCAATGGATCAGTACTGCTCACATAGACAATAGCACCGTACGCTTTCGCGAAATGCATGAGCAAGAGCGCAACACCGCCACCAATACCCGTTACAAGGAGCTTTTCCTCGGTCCGAATGCCAGCTTGCGAAACAAGAGCTCTATAAGCAGTCAAACCAGCCAAAGGAAGTGCAGCAGCTTCGGAGAAACTCAGGTGCTCTGGTTTGTCGACAAGGCGATCGTAGGGCACGCATACGTATTCTGCGCAACAACCTTGGGTGGGCATGCCGAGTATAGAATAGCTTGGTGACTGAGTGCGTTGGTCGCTGCCCCAGTTGATGTTTGGATTGATGATGACAGCACGTCCCAGCCAGTCTGATGCGTTATCATCAGCGACTGCGTCCACTACTCCTGCTCCATCGGAACCGGGTACGACTGGATAGACAATCTGCGCATACTTACCATCACGTATCCATACATCTCGCCGATTGAGAGCTGCAGCCATCAGTCTCACCCGAGCCATACCGTGTGCAGGCTGTGGAAGCGGATAGTCCTCAACCGAACATGACTGAGGCTCATTGCGAAGGACGAAAGCGCGCATGGTAGACATTGTATTCTCCATTCAATAAAAAAGCGAGAAAAACATGGTGTTTATCTCGCTTCAAAAATACAATCAAGAATTTCTGTTCGACGTACTACTTCGGACTTCGCACAATTGAAGTCTTAATTTCAAGTGTGGTAGGAATTTCCATTCCCTCACCAACCATGATGCGTTGATCGCTTTGCGAAGTACTCTGAATCGCAACGGGGATCCCGTTGGACAACTCAAAGATGTAGCTAGCATTCACGATGCCATCACCCTCAAGGTTGACTTCTTGGCCTCTCATCTTCATAGCTCCTGAGATAATAAACTTCTCAGATTTTGCCTTAATGCGACCGCATTTCAGTCCAAGCGTATCGACAGGTCCTCCATATGTATAACGCATGGTCATATTCGAAATGACCTTTCCATTTCCTTGGTCATTCGTGTCTGAATTCGTGACAGTCCATTCAAAACCTGGCTTTAACACCTGATCTGGGAAGTTCACAAAGAGTCCACGCATCAGATTGCGGTTCGTGAACTGACGGAGCACAGCTTGTTCTTTGTCAGCCGATTGCTCAACTGCTTGTACATCACGATGCACAACCTTGCCGCTAGGAGTTACGATAACCGTCTCGCGAGCCGAGCTCATCTCTTCAATAGACATAGTGGTATCGGGAATCTGAAAGAAGCCCATTCCTTGAACTGCTAGCACGGCCTTCTTAAACTCTATACCGAATGTGGTAGAATCAGCAGATGTGTTCTTCACATGAACAATACTCTTCATACTAGCCTTCAAAGAGCTCGGGATCTCTTGTCCCATCATCGTTACCGTATTCAACGATTCACTGCTAAGGTTAAAGCTGAAGCTCTGTCCCTTGGTCACGCGAATGCGTTGCGGTCCATCTACAGCAGCTGCACTCTGTGTAAAGAGCGCAATCGCAACTACGCAGCTCAATAACAACTTCATGATTCGAATTCCTCTCATAGTATCAATAAAAACGATTGCATGACTTAGTTGAAAGCTAACCCGTACTCAACTGAGTACCGTCTGACTATTCATTCTCCATCGCCAATCGAGCACGCTTTGACGCACGCTGACGTTCTGTTGTATTCAGAATCTTCTTACGAATTCTGAGTGACAGAGGCGTCACTTCCAACAATTCGTCATCTTCAATAAACTCGATAAACTGTTCCAAGCTCATCAGGCGTGGTGGGGCCAAACGAATGATACCGTCTGATCCACTTGCTCTCATGTTCGTAAGGTGCTTAGCCTTGGATACATTCACGGACAAATCCGTTTCCTTCGCATTTTCACCAACGATCATTCCTTCATACACGGGTGCTCCAGCTTCGATGAACAAGACACCACGTTCCTGAGCGCTTTCCAATGAGTAAGCAGTAGCTACACCATTTTCCATCGAGACTAATGTACCGCGCAAACGAGTACTAACTTCGCCTTTAAACGGTTGATAGCCGGTGAAATTGTGGTGGATCAAACCATCGCCACGCGTAAGTGTCATGAAGTCTGTACGGAAACCAATGAGACCACGAGAAGGAATGATGAACTCAGCACGCATACCAGCACCTGCTGGAACCATGTTGGTCATTTCTGCACGGCGGCGTCCAAGATTCTCGATAACGCTGCCAACGCTAGTTTCAGAACAGTCAACTACAACGTGTTCAAATGGCTCAAGCAACTGTCCTGCTTCATCACGCTTCATCAATACTTCAGGCTTCGAAACGGCGAACTCATAACCTTCGCGACGCATGGTTTCGATCAAAATGGCCATCTGCAATTCACCGCGTCCTGCCACTTTGAACGTATCTGGTGAATCGGTATCCTCAACTCGCATCGCAACGTTCGTTCTCAATTCACGGTAGAGTCGCTCACGGAGTTTTGGTGTAGTAACGTGCTTGCCTTCTTTTCCTGCAAATGGTGAAGTGTTCACCATAAAGTACATGGCTAGTGTTGGCTCGTCAATCTCAACATACGTAAGACGTTCTGGCGCTGCCGGACTTGCAAAGGTGTCGCCAATCTTCACGTTCTCAAATCCAGAGAGAGAGATAATCTCACCTGCTTCAGCAACGTCGATTTCAGTACGATTCAATCCTTCAAACGCAAACATCTTCGTAATCTTTGCTGAGTAATCGGATCCTTCACGAGGCAACATGATAACCCCATCGCCCATGCGAACTGTTCCGCGATGTATTCTACCAACGGCAATACGTCCGATATAGTCACTCCAATCAAGAGCAGCGACAACCATCTGGAATGGCTCATCTGGTGCATAGCTTGGGCCAGGAATGGTCTCAATAATTGTTTCAAACAAAGGCGCTAGGTCTTCACTTGGATCGTCAAGTGAACGCTTGGCAATACCCAATTTGCCAATGGCATAGATAACTGGGAAGTCAAGAGCGTCATAATCAGCGCCCAGAGCTAAGAAGAGCTCCATGATTTCATTCAGTACTTCGTCAGGACGCGCATCGGAACGATCAATCTTGTTGATGATAACGATTGGCGTCAGCTTCATCTCGAAAGCTTTGCGCAATACGAATTTCGTTTGAGGCAATGGACCCTCGGCGGCATCTACAAGCAGAACAACGCCGTCAACCATCGAGAGAACACGCTCAACTTCTCCGCCAAAGTCAGAGTGACCTGGAGTGTCAACAATATTGATCTTGACTCCGTTCCAATGCACAGCCGTATTCTTGGCCATGATGGTAATACCCTTTTCGCGTTCAAGGTCGTTTGAGTCCATGACACGTTCGGCAACCACTTGGTTATCGCGAAACGTTCCTGCCTGGCGTAACATTAAATCTACGAGAGTTGTCTTTCCATGGTCAACGTGTGCGACGATGGCAATATTTCTGAGGTTTTCTCTGGTCATAACAAGTACATTGATGTGATTCAGGTGCAGAAGCACCTGCTACGCTTCGTAAAGTGAAAAGAATTCAAAATTAAGGAATTACAATGGTTTGACATGCTTCGATCTCAGAATTAGCAGATAGTAATTTTGCAGAATTAGACCGCAATGAGGTGTTAACAAGTTTTGAGCGCTTCTTCTTTGCCATTTTCTCTTCATGCTCGTCAGCGCAAGCGCTGCCTCGGCGACTCCTCAGAGCTTGTATTTGCAGCCTGTGCATAACCATAGTGCTGCAAATTCTCTTCGAATCCTATGTTTGCACGAGTCCAACTCTCTGACTCGAACAGTCTGGTTTGAGACATGTAGCTAACACTTTTTTCATCGTCATTCTGCCCTGCACCAATTCAAATCTGGAACAGCGCGAAGAGAATCAAGAATTCAACTCATTATTGCCACGTACGAATGACGAGCGCCAACTCTGCATCCCAAACCATACTACCCCTTCAGTACCTAAAAGGAGTCGGACCTCGGCGTGCAGAGGTCTTAGCGGCGGAGGGCATTTCAACGGCGGAGGATCTACTCAACAACGCACCTCAGTCTTACATTGATCGCAACTCTGTTGGCACCTTATCAAACTTGCGCCACCGTCTCGCCTCATCGAGCGTCTCGTCTATAAGTTCAGACGACGGCATTGATGCGCTACGTTCCGAGATCACAGTCGTTGCTCGAGTTCAACAAGTACAAGAGCGCGTTTTCGGCGGATCACGTAAAATGCTCATTGTCAGCCTTGTTGATGATTCCCGCGCTTCTGCTGATGTCGTGTTTTGGAGCTACACTGACTATTACAAGAAAGTTCTCAAAGCAGATCAGCTCTACGCAGTCAGCGGAAAGGCTGAACTCAACCGTTTCGGCCGAGTGACTTTCAATCATCCGGAACTCGAAGCTATCGAATCGGAAGACGAAGAACTCTACCGTCAAGGTCGCATCCTACCAAAGTACCGTATTAGCCAGGCAATGAAGAATGCCGGTCTTGGCATGCGACAAATGCGCTTACTTGTTGAGCAGGCACTCAACTCAGAGAAGGTGGATATTGCGGAAACACTTTCTCCAGCAATCGTAACTAGCCACAACTTCCCGACGAAATCTGATGCTCTGCACACTCTACACTTTCCGGAATCTCGTGAACGCTTAGCACAGGCGCAGCAACGAATGAAGTTTGAGGAGCTGTTCTTCTTTGAGTTACTCCTTGCCTTACGTCATCGTGGAAATGCTATCCGCGAGAAAGCTCCTAAAGTCCTTCCGCCTTCTCCACGTGCTCGACAAGTACTCGATAAGCTTCCTTTTCAACTAACCACTGCACAGAAGAGGGTATTGTGGGAGATTGTGCGAGATATTGAGAAAGAACAAGCAATGAGCCGCCTATTGCAAGGAGATGTAGGTTCTGGTAAGACCATTGTTGCTCTGCTCAGTATGCTCATGGTGGCAGATAGTGGGTACCAGAGTATTCTCCTTGCTCCAACGGAAATTCTGGCAGAACAACACTATCAGTCACTGAAGCGCTATTGCGATGGACTTGACATTGATGTCATCCAAATCGTAGGAGGACAGTCCAAGAAACAGCGGGTTGAGATTGCCGAGAGAATGAGCTCTGGCAAGGCAGTCTTGCTGGTGGGAACGCACGCACTCTTTGGTGGCTCTACGAAGAAGAAAGTTGCCGACATCAATCTTCCCTACTCGAAAGTTGGATTGATCGTCATCGATGAACAGCATCGTTTCGGTGTGATGCAACGAGCTCGGCTTCGTGAATTGGGTCTACAGTCGTACGGTTCCGACGAAGCGCTTGCCCCACATATCCTGGTGATGAGTGCAACACCGATTCCACGCACCTTGTCTATGACTGCCTACGGTGACCTGGATGTCTCGATTATTGATGAGTTGCCGCCGCAGAGAAAGAATGTTGAGACAAAAGTTGTGTTTGAAAGTGGTCTGCCGAGTCAGTATGAGTTCATCAAAACGGAGTTACGACAGGGACGTCAAGCGTACATCGTCTATCCACTAGTGGAAGAGTCCGAAAAGCTCGAACTCAAGGCTGCGACTAAAGCCTTCGAAGAACTTAGCTCGCAGGTGTTTCCTGAATTCAGATGTGGACTTCTACATGGTCAAATGTTCTGGTACGAAAAAGAAGAAGCAATGAATGCCTTCTTAGCTCGTGAGTTTGATATTCTTATTGCCACCACTGTAATTGAAGTTGGTATCGATGTCCCCAATGCCACGGTCATGCTCGTCCACAACGCCGAACGCTTCGGTCTCTCTCAACTCCACCAACTACGGGGTCGGGTTGGTCGAGGAGCCCATCAATCCTACTGTCTCTTAGCCACTAAAGACCACTTTGCATTTCTTCTTCGTAAGAAGGAAGCTGATCAGCAAGAGAAACTGTCTGCCGTCGTACGCTTGCGCACCATGGAACAAACCAACGATGGATTCCGCATTGCAGAGGTCGATTTGAAGCTGCGTGGTCCCGGCGACGTACTGGGTACGCGACAATCAGGACTACCGAATTTTCGTTTTGCGGATTTAGTCAACGATGGCGAAGTCGTTGCCAAAGCTCGGAATACTGCCTTCGAACTTGTGAAACATGATCCTCAGCTGCGCGCAACTGAACACGGCGCGATACGCAAAGAATATCTGCGCCTCTATTCAGGGGGATCGGGTTTTATGGACACTGCCTAAGGCAGTTTCTGCGAGCTCGAGGTATCAAGAGACCCGAAGCAAGGTCAAAATACTGCTGCGCACTGCTGCGAAAGGGGTTTGGGTGTTACTTTCGTTCAGGCAAAGGGTTACTGAATTGAGTCCATCGGGATGCTCAGAAGTACACATCGTCAGCAATCGCCACATATTGTATTGGAGCGCTTCTCTCACTCAACTTGTTGAAATTGCTTCACCTACTAAAGAATCTTATGAACCTCGTTGTTACTCGATTTTTCATTCTTACTTGCACCTTTGCATGTATCGTTGTTACTGCTTTGGCACAGAAACCCACACCCGCTTTTGATGCGTCACCCACCATAGGTTGTGCGCCTCTGACCGTCAGTTTCAATGATAAAAGCACCGATGCAGCTGATTGGGAATGGGACATTGACAACAATGGCACCTACGATTATGTTGGCGATCCGTTTCCCGTTCATACCTATACACTCCCAGGTACTTACTCAGTTCGCCTGATGGTGTCTAGCTTCTTTGATAGTGCAAGCATTGTTAAGACCAAGTACATCACTGTCACAGCACCTATTAGTGTTTCAGTTCCCCCTCAATCCCATTGTGTTAATGACTCTTTCCGTTTGAGTGCAACTGTCACGGGAGGTCTTAAACCCTACACCTATTTCTGGTCGTGTGAGACCCTGCCAAATTTCTCGTCGGATACACAACCATTGATCAGTGTAGACACTACGCAAACATGGACCTTAGAGATAAGTGATTCACTTGGTTGCACCGGGAGCACATCATTTACCATAACGGCAATCCCCGCTCCAGCAAAGCCTACAATTAGCCATGTGGGGAACCAGCTTAGCTGCAACTCGACAGCACAGAAGTACCAGTGGCTATTGAATGGAGCAGCAATACCCGCAGCCACAGGAAAAGATTTCTTTGCAGATACCATGAGCGTGAAAACCGGCTATTATCAAGTCCGGATTAGCAATGCAGCTGGATGTAGCAGTACTTCAGACTCCGTTCTGGCTAATCGATTGACCGATATAGCAGAGTCAGATCTGAACGCCGGATGGGTTCTCTATCCGAATCCCGCCCGATCAGACATATTTCTAAGTTGCCCTATTCCAACTACTTCCATTACTTCAGTTCACTTAATGAACACTCTTGGTCAGTGCCTACGACAAGGCCAAGCCGACGAGCGCAGTGGCCGTCTTCAAGTGAATCTTGCCGACTTGCCATCAGGCGTCTATCTCCTTCAGATCTCTGAAGTTCAAGGTCGACACATTTTCCGGGTTGTGAAGGAATAGTGTAAATCCCCCATTCTATCATTCGTTGTGCTTGTATATTGAAACAGGCAATGTTTGCCCGTGTTTTTGAGACAAAGCATGCAAAACGACTACAGCACACTCACTGATATCGAGCTCTATGAGCTGCTTCGAGCCGATGGCACGAAGGAGACTGCTTTTGCCGAGATCTACGCCCGCTATAGTCAACGTGTGTATATGTATTGTCGGAAGATACTTGCCGACGATACTGCTGCTGATGACGTTTTTCAAGATACCTTCATTCGTTTCCTCCGTTCGGTTCAGGATGAGCGTGACATGACAAACGTTGCTGCATTTCTGCTTCGAATTGCGCGAAACCTTTGTCTAAACTGGAAACGTGACCATCGTTCACGCACAGTTGAGTTTCAGGATTTTCATCGTCCAAACGAAGACAAACAGGTTGAATCTCGTGAGGTAGCGCAGCTTATAACCATGGCACTTGATCTCCTTTCTGATGAATATCGGGAAGCACTCGTGTTACAGATGTACCATGGAATGAGTTATGAAGAAATTGGCGAGCAAATGCAGGTTCCTGTAAGTACAGTGCGTAATTGGGTTGTTCGTTCAAAGAAGCGCATGAGAGATATTCTCGCGCCCTACTTTGAGGATAATACTCAGTTCTGATAGTGATTTCTTTTGTGCGGGTTCGCTTTATCGTATCAGTACCTTTTTACATTGTCAACATGTCGACCAGAATATCATGAGCACTTCATTTAGTTCCTCTGAGCTTATCTATCTCTTTCTCGATGGCGAGCACTCCGGCGTTGAGCGTTCATTGCTGTTTAAGGCAATGGCGGATGACCAAGATCTTCAGCACGAGTTTGAGGATGCGTTGAAAATCCGAAATGCTGCAGTTCACGAGACTGCTTCGATTGTTCCTTCTGCAGCTTTGGGACAAGCCCTTATGTCGCGTGCAGGCTTCAGCACACTCGCAACCGCCACAGCAGCAGCTGGTGCTACCCTACATTCGAATTCTGGCAGTTCGCCATGGTTCTCAGGACTTTTCTCGCACTGGTCTAATGTTGCTCTGTTATGCTTGCTACCAATTCTCGGCGCTGCAGGTGGATTCTACTCCGCTTACCAGGGTGCAACACCATCTAGCCCTGCACAAACCTATTCTGGCTCTCAAAACGTTTACGAAGCACGTCAATTTGGACCTGAGAATGGAAGCTCAATCGATAACGCACAAGCTTCGAGCCAGCAGCTGAATAATCGTGAGTCCGAACTACTTTCTCGCTTTCAAGAGCAACAATCAACATTGGCACTCGTTCAGTCGCGCTTACAACAAACGCAGCAAGTCATTAACAATCTAGTGCATCAACAAGGGTTAAAGCAAGATCTGCAAGGCAGCCTACGGAGCTCACAGAACAACAGCGCTGAGCTTCATCAAGCAGCGCCTGTACTTCGCACTCAGGATAATACAAGGTCAAATGGCGGCAGTTCTGTTTTGAATACGGACAATCGCACCGCTTCCTCGATGTCAATCCCTAGCGTCAGTCAAGTGATGCTCGCATCGAATAGTGCGATAAGCCAATCAATGAATGGCAGCAATGCCAGTTCGAAAGCAAACATTGCCGTTGATCACTATAGCCTTCCACACATGACCCTGTCGCTGGGTACAGAGGCAGCCACTGCTGCTGCGATACAGCCTTCAAAGTGGACAGCTGAATTGCGCGGCGTTCAGTCGATACAACAAACAATGGACTCAGTGATCGATCCAGCGCAAGCGCGTAACGTAGCTAACCTTAGTGCCTCACTTAGCTATCAATTCAGTGAGAACCTGGGCTTCTTCCTAAGTGGCGGTCGCGAGAATTTCGCAACCCTGGTGTACAACAACACTCCCGGATTCGGAGAACCCGTAGTTCAACAGATGATGTGGTGGTCAACAATAGGTGCCCGTCTGCGTTCAGATGAGATTCTTTCAGACCTCCCTATTCGGGCATTTCTCCAAGTTGGAGTGGGTGCTGCCGATGTCGGAGCAATGGTCAGATTGTTCCCAGGAGTCGAATGGCAGCCAGATTCTCGGGTGTCGTTCGTTGCCGGACTTGAGCAGAGCTTCCTGCGCACCTCTGGTAGTAATGCCTCATGGCCTCAGAAGACTTCATTCAGCTACGGCTTTCGTCTGAATTTTTAATGTGTGTTGAAGAATTTTTCTTGGTGGTGAACACTCTTTTCGACAAATTCCCCATGTGTTCGAGTTTGTTTTCAGCAAACCACCCGCTCCATGAACTATTTGTCGCGCATAGTACTTAGCTCATTACTCCTTAGTGCACTGAGTTTGAACTCGTGCAAAGAGAGTACTGTGGTTCCCTATGAGACAATACCCGAGCCCATTCAGAGATACTTCGCACAGAAGTGGTTGATGTCGCAAGACAGTTCTAGCTCAAACACAGAAGTGCTAAAAGGTTGGCTTTTAGACATCAAACGAGACGGATATTATAACTCTTCTAGCCCCAAAGCTACGTCTACACAAGGCCGTTGGTACTACAAGGCATCAGATTCAAGTGTCACGCTTGTACCAGAAGATGGTTCCCAAAAGAGTACCTTCCGTATCGACAGTATTTCAAACAGTACAATTGTACTCAAGAATACAGCAACGAAGACCTCGCTAAACTTCCAATCTCAGTCTGGTCCACTCTTCAGTATTAGTGGCTCCATAACTTTCGATAAGAACATTCGCATTCCAAACAATCCGAACTTGGCTGTCTTCTGGAAAGCTGCTGGTGGCAATGACGTTTCTTTTGTGTGGGGAACTGGGACCATCGATGTTTTAACGAATACCTATCGCATAGATTTCGATAGCTATCCTCCAGATTCTCTGATCTCCAAGTTCTATGGTTGCAACGGTAAAGTTGGAGTTGGTACCGTCTATCTGTTTTCGGATCCCGTTGCTGCTGTCCAAGGTCGTGAGTTCAGAGGTTTGGTTCCGCTTAACACGGTTGGTACGGTTCGCAACAAAGCCATCGTTTTCCTTTTTGGCCGTTTTCAAGATTCTAATTGCGAACTCAATGTGCCATGGGTAAATAGCTTCTCAAATGGCTTCAACTTGGGCAAAGCGCTCTACTCCTCACCTGCTAGCGGCTACTTTGAACCTAGTTCCGACCTATCTTCTGACTTGATCATTACTGATGATCCACAGAAGTTTATCTCACCAATTTGGTGGCGATAATCTCGCGCTCGTCGCAAAAGCTGTAGTCTGCAACCTTGTATTGCTCTCCTTGTCTACTCTTTCGATTGTTACACCCGTCTGTCGTACCCTCGTTCGATTGGAATCCTGCACTTCGTTCGTACTGATACCACGAAATGCTATTCTTGATCTTTCATACCGTCTGGTAGTCGGGGTTCTACCATCATAACTTCTTCTCTCTCTAAGTGTACGGCACCGACAGCCGCTCCTTTTGGTTTACGCACGTACTTGCGTTGCGTGTAGACCACAGGTGTGTATTTCGCGTTCCTCGCCTTGGAATAATAAGCTGCGATAGCACCAGCTTTCTCGACAATTGCTTTAGGGACTTTCCCTGCATCTGCGCAACGCAACACTGCATGCGAGCCGCTCACACCTCGCGCATGAAACCAAAGGTCGTTCTGCTTTGCAAAGCGCATAGTCAGTTCGTCATTGTTCGCAGCACTTCTTCCAACATAGAGAGTGTAGCCTGGAGCTAGCTCAAACTGACGATAGACGCTTGCATCAACCCCCGTTTTAGCAGCATCTGTAGTTTTTGTTTTCGGTTGCATCTTGATGAATAGTTCCTGTAGTCGTTCATTCGTTGGATCTGCCTCTAACTCGGCTAAGAGTGTCCGCACTAGCTCCAGCTTTGCCTGGTAAGCAGGTTGACGCTCAAGAGTGATACGTCGGGCTTCACGAGAGCGACGTGCCTTTTGGTAGTAGCGCTCGGCATTCTCTGCCAGATTGTACTTTGGATCTAGGACAATATGTACCTGATCATCGTACCAGCCGGACACTCGAAGCTCCGAGAGACCGCTACGGTGCACAGAAGGCTGACTTAACAGTAGATCTGCTGCGTACTGCAACTTCTGCTGCTTCTCAGTACTCTCTATAGCTTCTCGCATACCCTCCAGCGCACGAAGCAATCTTCGCTCTTCTTTGAGCGCGCTTGTTCGCAAACTGTCGAGCATCATCTTGCGCTTGAAAACTTGGTGCAGGTGAATCACACGCCACTGCACTGCATCTTGTAAGCTCGTATACTGCGCTTGTTCAGCATAACCATGAAGAGGAATGAGTGAAAGCACCTCGTCACCTGTCTTGTTCTGTAAGATGAATACCTGTGAACTTGTCAGACACTCTCTTTTCAACTGCGCTGAAGCCTCAATACATCTTCCAAGCAACTCGGTATCACAATCAGCAAGAGTCAGCGACTCATCGATCGACATGCGATACATAAGCTCGGATGCATACCATGGACCAAGCTGATCCACAGTACTCGATAAGTACTTGTGGAGTCTCATGGCCTGATCTGCCTCTGCCAATGTCGCAAAACTCAGGGCTTTGTTTTGGACTTCCTTAGCTATGAGTGATCTCTTGTGCTTAGCTGCATCAATGATGTAGTTATCTCCGTTACAAAGCAAAACGTTTGCTTTGCCACCACCAAAGAGTTGGATGTGAATAGTCACTCGCTGACATTCAATGAGGAGGATACGGTCAGGATCACGATGCTGCACTTTTCGAACCATGGCGCCCAAACCAATCTCTAATACATCCTGAGTATGATGTCGAGGACGGCTTTGCTGATGTCGCAGACAAGGGCTCACGAAAGGATCTCTCAGATGGCACTCTAGATACAGTTGTTCGCGCCCCTTCTCCCATACGAGAACGAGTACATCTTTGTCATTCATCCATGCTTCACTCAGGATAGCAGAACGAAGAGCGATATCAAGTTCTTGAGCGCTGCGAGAAAGTGTGAAAGGATGTCTGATCATTTTATAAGTGCATACATGAGCATTCTGTCTAACTCAAATTCATCACTCAATTCAAATCGTTGTCAGCTAAAACATGGAACTATCGGTTTACAGACCAGTCAAGAGCGTATTGAATCTTAGACATCTATCATAAGATTGACTCTTTTCACAGATGTACAGAAAGTGTTCCGACAGCTGTGTGTAAGGTTAGAGTGATTAGCTTAAATAGCACCACTGTGCTGATTACTTGTCTGCCGGAACCTCGGCAGCCTCTCCACTTGACTTCTTCTTAGGAATTGGAGGTGCTTTTGCAGAACGCTTTGTAGACATCTTCTTGAACACTTTTTCTGAGCTATCTGAGTCATTCTTCTTGTTTCCATGTCCCTCCGATGCGGATCCCTTGCGCTGAAGCTCAACCTTCGATTTCTCGAGTGAAGGGGCAGCGGAGCTGCCCGATAGCAATAATCTGCTCAATGTAACATTGCCTTCACTTTGAGCACAGCGCTCTCGGAACGTTATCCAGTACGGTGAGCGGAGTTCTTGCAAAAGTCTATAACCCCACTCTCTCTCCTCCTCATCAAGGCTGACGAGTAGGCTTACAAGGGACTCCGTACTTAAAGAGGTGTCGATGCCACTTATGGCTAGCAAGAGAGAACGACGTGCTCGCGTACTCGTGTTGTTGTCAAGAAGTTCCCGCAATAGCTCAGGAGAGAGCTTCTTGTTTGCTCTCAGACCACAGCCTACGGCGTTGCGTACAATTTGAAGAGGATCTTTTAACAAGGCTTTGCACAATGGAGCGACCATTTCTGGACGTAGCTGGGCAAGAGAGTAAGCTGCTCGCATACGTACATTGGGTACCGTATCTTTCGTCAGTGCCGTACAGGATTCAACGGCGTCAACCATGCCTGCTTCTCCGATCTGCTGCACTGCGGCTGCGCGAACACGCCAATCATTGTGCAAACACAGTTGCACAAGCGGAGCTCGTAGCGAGTCAATCTTGCACTTTCCAACAGCCCACATACAAAAGTTCAGACATGCTACGCTTGAAGACTTCAATGAATCAGCTAGAAGTGCACGTACAGAACCCGGATCCTTCTCATACATTTTTGGAATGAGGTATTCCAGCGCGAGGCGTTCACGAGGACTCGGTTCAGACAATCTTGTTGCACAGTATTGTAAGCCAGAGTCTCCCATTGCAATAAGCCGTTCACGTGCCGGACCAACCATGTATTGAAACTTCTGAGGGGCGGTTGAAGCTTGTATGAATAGTGAATCCACAGTAGAGGCAAGTTTCACAACTGGCTCTGGTTTCGAAGGAGCACTGCTGCCTTGAACTCCTTGGTTCGCTGGACCTGTCAAATCGTCAAACTGATGATCGAGAAACACGCCGTAGCTAGACTTTGTCTGTACTTGATTGTTTCGTTCACTTTCACCATACAAATCTGAACCAGCTGCATCTACAAACAGGCCAATCATGCCATAGTTGCGACGGAAATCCGAGAAGCCAAAACAATTCGAGGCATTGCGTGCGATGTAGCTATCATCGCCTTTATCATCAACAAAAATGGAAACGGCATTAGCATTGCCGCCACCAAGTGACAAAGACTCAGCCACGTATGAATCATTGCCTGCTTCATCTACTAACACACCAACACCGACATCGTGACCACAGCCTTGGGATACTCCGTGAGAGACGTACACATCATCACCTTGCTTGTCCCACAGCAAGCCATGGGCAAAATGTATTCCTGCACCTTGAGCGTACTGATAGGCTTGATAGCGGTCTTCGCCATCGCCATCTACCAGGGCAGCGAAACCAAACCAGTAGGCAGAACCTTGACCGTAAATGTCGCATGTATACGAATCATTTCCTGCCTTATCTACAAGCAAGCCTATTCCGCCGCTTGCTGTTGGTCGCTGACCTAAGGCTGCACCTTGTGTAAAAGAAACGAAATGGGAATCGTATCGAAGAATATCGACGAATGGGCTTTGGGTAGTGTATACATCATTTCCTTCCTTGTCACAGAGTGCACCCAGGCCGCCTGTAAATCCGAAGCCTTGACCGTACGCTTGCACACTGTAGAGATCGTTTCCTTTGTCGTCGATTAACAAACCAATTCCAAAGGCCCCTGCTCCTTGCGAGAACACTCCTCCCAAATAGCTATCCGTGCCAGAAAGGTCGTGCACGATCCCTACTCCAAACAATCCAGCTCCCAAGGAAAATGATGACGCTTTATACGTATCATTCCCACTCAGATCAATGACTAAGCCTGTACCAAAGACTCCAGCGCCTAAGCTGTACCCCGAACCGAGGTACATATCATTTCCTGAAAGATCTACGATTGCTCGCATTGATTTCGACATTGCGGATTTCTTGTCGAGCGAGAGGACATAAGTGTCATTACCGCCAACATCGAGAATGAGAAAATAGTCGCCTTCATAATGATCTGCTTGTGCACCACCAATCGCTATCGTTCCATAGGTCGTTTCCAAGAATAAGGTTTGAACAGAGTCGGCAAGCAGTTGCACTGCACTTGCGGAACTGGAAGCTTGGGCGAGTAGTTGTCGGTAGAGACTTAGACCTGATGAGCAGATACGCTCTAAGTCGCAGCTTGCTGCCTCCTCGAAATACAATCGTGAAAGAGAGTCTGAGCGGAGTTCTCCAGCTTTCAACTCATAAGGATTCGCACCTGAATCTTCTTCGCTCATCATGAGTAGACTGTCGCAGTGCTCAACAAGAATCGTATGCTTCTTACAGTTTGCTTGTGAACGCTCCGCCACTTCAGCCGCCTTGAATGCCGGTATGATGTACTGTCGGATGAGCGCTGATAAGGTGAGATTCTCCAAGATATCTTTTGAGACGGTGCTTCCATCTGCTTTGCGAACACTCTTGATATGATGAAGGAGGGTAGAATCGTAGCTATAATCAAGTGGACGGTAAACGCCTACTTGTGCGTCCGACATCATCCGTGTAAACACTAAATCAGCATTTTCATAACCAAGAAGCCCACATTGTTTTGCATAGTATGAGGCAAAATCCCCACTCTTAAGTGGAGTACTGAAAAGCTTGGTGATGAGGTTTAAACGGTGGTGATCGGCATTAACCATGTCAGCTCGCATTGCACAGTCTTTACGCGACATATCGAGAATGCTCAACGCTGAGTCAATGTGATTGAGGGTCGCTTTTGAAAACCCATCCTGAGCTCGCAAGTCCGAGTTAGGTAGTGTCCCAAGCAAGAGGAATGCGAGTAAGAACCATGGACCAGCAGGCGTTGTACGCATAGAGTTCAATTTTGAATGCGGAAGAGGTAGATGTGCAAAGCAAAATTACTGTTTTGTTGTCATAAGAATATGACAGTCTGCCCCAGAGATTTGCACACTCTGAAGATGAAAGGTTTGCTCCATTGGGTCTTGTACGAGACCTCCATCAAACGCAATGGGACCGTTTCCAAGAAGCACTGGTGTAACTATCAGCATCAATTCATCAACGCAGCGCTGGTCGATGCATGCCTTGCTTAACTTGGAACCTGCTTCAATAAGAACTGAACATATCGAATACTGAGAGTACAATTGTTCAAGGCAATGGTGCAGGTTGAGGTGTCCTGTCACCTCTGGTACCGCAAAAACAAACCGCACTCCTTTCGCTTGCAAGCTCAGCGCCTGAGCTGTTCCCTGCATTGAAGAGGAGCAGCAAACGATAGTTGATGCTGCATTCGTATCACTAAAAAGCTGGAGGTTGGTTGGGCACCGTAACTGAGAATCAATAACCACACGAACAGGATCTCTTCCTGAGCTAAAGCGTACATTCAATTGTGGGTTATCGATTATCGCTGTATCAGCACCAACAATCACTGCATCGCACTGTGCGCGTAATTCATGAAGGCGTATCTGACTTTCTCTGCAGCTTAGCTGCAAGCGTTCCCCTTGCGCAGCGCTCACACGAGAATCAATTGTCTGAGCTACTTTTAGGATACTATAGGGCGCTTTTTCTGTTATACTCTTGAGAAAGAAGCGATTCATCCAACGACATTCCTTCTCCAGCACATTCTCAATCACTTCTATGCCTGCTGCTCGCATTCGAGCAATACCGCGTCCTTGGACCAACGGATTCGGGTCAGTGCATCCAACGACTACTCTTCGAATACCAGCAGCAATAATGGTATCAGCACAGGAAGGATTACGTCCTATATGGGAACATGGCTCGAGAGTACAAACGAGCGTTGTAGAGTCCAAGGGACCATGTATAGAAGCCAAAGCCTGTGCTTCTGCATGTGGGTCTCCAAAGTTCTTGTGCCATCCTTCTGCAACGATTTGAGAATCGCGAAGAATGACGCAACCCACGAGCGGATTTGGGCTCACGAAGCCTTGAGCTTGCACCGCAAGCTCTATGGCTCGCTGCATAGCTTGCTCGTCGCTCACTACTTGTCTGTTCGCCACGAGAATGGCAGTGAAACGGTGTAGTCTTCAGGTTTTGACGCTAGACTGATTCGAGCAAGGTACTTTCCAGGCTCGACAGCGCGACCGCTATTCGTTTTGCCGTTCCATTGGTATTTGTACCGAATGATCTCGCCCTTTTTCAGCGGTTCAACTGGACTTACCTCTTGAAGAAAATGTGCACCGACAGACGAACTAAAGAGCATTTCGCCTTTCTGTGTGAGAATCTCTACATGAAGACGCTCACTCGTTGGAAAATAGTCTGAATATGCTCCACGCAATCGCTTCGCTGCAGCCGCAAAAACGATGGAGCTATCTGTTTGTTCGTCGATATCAGGTAAGAGAACCATCAGCGGACCTGATGCCTCATCTTCAGTTTTTGGACTGAGATCAACCACATACACATCGTGATACATTTTCTGCTTGGACATAATCACGACATCGAAGGTCACTTCCCTAAACTCACGCGATGTTGGATTCAACCAGAAGCCCTTGCTGCTCACTATAATGCTGTCTTTGTCGAGTGTGTCATTGGTCGTTCCCATTGCTAAATGCACATCGATTGTATCAAGCAGGCCTATCTTGGAATCTACCATGGTCACATAACAGTCTGTGGCATAGAAGAGTACATTAAAGGCTTCTAGGGCTGTATCACGCGGTACGATGTACTCAAAATCAAATCGCATTGAGCCACCCTTTGTGCGTCGCACATTAAACTTTCCATGCGTAGGCAATGGTGTTCCAAGCTTCTTTGCAATCCGTTCAGGTGTCCACTCCTCGTTCTTTGGAGCAGAACTCGAACAGCTGGACACAATAAAAGCTGTGAGCAGGACCATCAAAAACACGGCATAACGTGGTTTGGAAAGGGTCGAACCGAGTGTAAGGATAGCGTTGTTCATGGCGTTTTTGATTCCTGAGGTACGAATGTATGACCGACTCTAGCTGAGAGTATGGTATCAGCGCTAAGATAGACTAAAATCGTTTCAACAAAAAGACGCAAAAAAAGCAGGTCTATTCTAAAATAGCCTGCTTGATTGCACTTTTCGAAAGAGCTAATTGCTTCCCTCAGGAGGCAAAAAGCAGACTACTTGTCGTCTTTCTTACCCTTTTGAGATACCAACTCAGGTTCTGAACCGCCTGGACCCTTCGCTGACTTCTCTTCCACACGTGGTGGAACCAAAGAAACGATACCAAGTTCAGGATTACCAGTGAACACAACATTTGGTACTTTCAAGTCGCCAATGTGAACTGATTGAGTTACTCTCAAAGGTGTAATGTCAACATCAATGTGCGAAGGGAGATCCTTTGGCATACACTTCACGTCTAGCTTGTGAATAACGTGCTGAATCACGCCACCCTCACGTGCACCAATAGCTGTTCCAACTAGACGCACTGGAACTTCAAAGTGCATCATGGCGTCTTCTTGGAAACCGTGCAGATCGAAGTGCGTGATTACATCAGTAACAGGATCAAAGGTTACATCTTTCAAGATACAATCTAAACCAACTGACGCACCATCAATATGCAACTTCACAACGCGAACATCTTTGGTATAGACGACAGGGCGAAGTGCGCGACTGTCTGAAGTGATTGCAATTGGAGTACTACCTTTACGGTAATATACACCTGGTATGCGGCCACTCTGGCGCGCATCTTTTGCAGCTCGCTTACCTGACCCACGTGAGCTTACATTAAGTGTTACTTCGTTCATGATTGTTCCTTAACCTTTGGTATTGAATGTATTGTTTTATTCTAGGTATTCGTTGCATCGCTGCACCATACTGTTGAGCTCACTCGTTCAACAGGTGGACTGTGACCGCTTTGCATAAACAACACTACACTGTGCAACGAACAAACGTTGCAAAACGTAGAGTGAGTCCTATCGCACGATATCGAACAACGAAGAAATGGAAGTGTTGTCGTGTGTACGAACAATTGCTTCTGCTAACAACTCCGCTACCGAAATCACGGTAATTTTTGGTGAAGGGTTAAGCAATGGTATCGTATCCGTAACGAATACTCTTTCAACTGCATCACTCTTCTCGATTTTATCAAGCGCGGCACCTGAAAAAACTGGGTGCGTACAGGCACCAACGATTTTCAATGCACCATGATCCTTTAACGCTTGCGCACACTGAACAAATGTTCCACCTGTGTCGATCAAGTCATCAATGATCAAAATGTTCTTTCCCTTAGCATCGCCAATAATGCTCATGACCTCTGCCTGATTGTGTCCAGAGCGACGCTTATCAACAATCAACAAATCAGCACCCAAGCGCTTTGCATAGGCTCTTGCTGTCTTGGCGCTGCCTACATCTGGAGCAGCCACTGCCAAGTTGTCAAGATTCAACTCACGCAGTACTCGCAAGAGTATACGAGAAGCATAGAGGTGATCTAATGGAATATCAAAGAAACCTTGAATCTGAGGCGTATGCAAATCAACAGTGATGATTCGATCTGCACCCGCCGAAGTAATCAGGTTCGCAAGCAATTTCGCCGTGATCGAAACTCGAGGTTGATCCTTGCGATCTTGCCGAGCATAGCCGAAATACGGAATGACTGCTGTGATACGATTTGCTGATGCACGCTTGGCCGCATCGAGCAGTATCAACAACTCCAACAGGTTGTCCGCCGGAGCATGTGTCGATTGAATGATGAAAAGATCAACACCGCGAATATTCTCTTCAAACTTTGCCCAGATCTCACCATCAGAAAAATTTCTGATTGTTAAGCCAGCAAGCTGCAATCCAGCAACTTGTGCAACTCTCTCGGCCAAACCGTGATTCGAACGGCCGGCCACAATTTTAATCTCCGACGTTCCGTCGAATCGTGAGGTCTTCAGACCTGCGGTGGCAACCGTCGACTCCATAGCTTCCATGTGCGATCGAACTCACCGCGGATAAAAGAAAAGAGATGCAAAGGCGCGGCGCCTGTACATCTCACACACTCAATAAATGCTGGGGCGGCTGGATTCGAACCAACGAATGTCGCTTCCAAAGAGCGATGCCTTGCCGCTTGGCGACGCCCCAATGCGTGCTTCAGATCGTATGGTTTTCCATACGCCTTAACCAGAGTAGCCTACAAATATACGGTAGTGAATTGAATAGGACAAGGAAGAAATGGGAGCTTTTGGGCAAAAACGAGGCTTTGTACCGGTTTTTGCCCAAAGTTTATCCACATTTAGGTCTTTTGAAAGCTTGCCTTTCGTCCTTTTCCCTGAGGCATTCTGTATCGAAACTCCTGTGTTTGGGACGCTTATACAGACATATTCTCAACGACAAGAGCATTTGCTTCTCCACCGCCAATGCAGAGGGTAGCTAAGCCGTAACGCTTGCTGTAGCGACGAAGAGCGTACAACAAAGTTGTCAGAACTCTCGCACCGCTAGCTCCAATTGGGTGTCCGAGGGCAACTGCTCCCCCATGAACATTCAGCTTGTCATGAGCGATACCAAGTTGATTCTTTGCCACCAAAGCGGTTACGGAAAAAGCTTCATTAATCTCAAAGAGATCAATATCCTGAATGGTCAATCCTGCTTTTGCCAATACGCGTTCAATACCATGTACGGGCGCTGTATTGAAATCTTTGGGAGCATGAGCAAATGATGCTTGAGCAACGATTCGAGCCATAGGCTTCAAGCCACGAGACTTCATCACAGACTCTGAACACACCACAATAGCGGCTGCCCCATCATCGATAGAACTTGCGTTCGCAGCGGTAATGGTCCCATCTTTTCGAAATACAGGCTTGAGCTCTGGGATTTTATCGAAACGAACTTTCAAGGGCTCTTCGTCCAATCGGACTTCCTGGTCACCTTTTTTGTCTTTAATCACAACAGGTGCTATCTCATCATCAAACCAACCATTCTTCTGTGCGGCTATTGCTCTGGTATAACTTTCAACCGTAAACTCATCTTGCATGTTTCTGCTGATTCCGCACTCGCTTGCACATGCTTCTGCGAACTCTCCCATTGGCGCTTTGACATAGGCATCAGTTAGTCCATCGTACTGCATTGAGTCGATGATCTCGCCGTTTCCATACTTATATCCTGAACGAGCCTTTGCCAAAAGGTATGGACCATTTGTCATGGATTCTTGTCCACCCGCTACAACGATCTCAGCATCTCCACAACGCAAAGCTTGATCAGCTAGCATGACCGACTTCAGTCCACTACCACAAACTTTGTTGATGGTTAAGCAAGGTATCAACTCAGACAATCCAGCACCCAGTGCCGCCTGTCGCGCTGGCGCTTGTCCAACCCCTGCTGTAAGAACATTGCCCAAAATGACTTCACTGATACTTCCTGCATCTACTCCAGAACGCTCTACTGCAGCTCGAATTGCGATCGAGCCAAGCATTGGTGCACTGAAGCCAGACAATGAACCCATGAATGCGCCAATTGGTGTACGTGCTGCTGAGAGAATATACGACGACATAAAATACTCCTGCGATAAGGGTGAAGGATGCTAAACCGGGGTGAACGATGGCCATACCAAGGGCCTCTGATAACGACTTTTCTTCAGCGTGCGCCGCCTTCGGCGTCCGCACACGAAGAATGCAAAACTAGTGGAATTCTTGGAAAAACGCTGTAGATCTACCGAACAATGAATCTGCGTTTCTGCAGAAAACCTGCGTTGCGCATTCGTATGATCACAGGTTCAGTGTTGCTCCTAGAGGAATTGAAGCTTGGATAAATAGAGTAATCACGGCGGCCATTCAATCAACTATCAGCCGAGGCTGACGGTGCAGCAGAACTTGAAGGAGCGGAGGTCGAAGTACTGGATGCCGAATCCCCTGAACTTGCAGGAGTACTTGATGACTTTTCTGATCCACGCGGGACCGTTGCGCCACTATTCTTATAATCGGTAAGGTAGAAACCACTCCCACTGAAGATCAATCCAGCGCCAGCTCCAATCTTTCGCTCAACCTCTCCTTTTGCCCAAGCCTGCTCCTGGCATAGCTCTTCTGGACAATGCTTCAAAACGTCGGCACTCATCGATTGAAAATACTCAAACTGACAACCGCACTTGCGGCAAACGTAATCGTATGTAGGCATTTTAGGGTTGAACGATAGAATTGAACGACGAGAAGTTCTCAGAACATTTTCACGTGATAGAACGCACGAGACTTCAAAATAGTGAGAATCTGAGCAGAACTCCAAGGTTCAAATAGAGTTCCTTTTATCTCTGAACTTGTCGCCTAAGGTCTTCAAACAACTTGTTGCTCTCAGCTGTCAACAATTGGTTCTCTCTACAGGTGATAGCGGCCGCCAAACTCAAATCCGGCGTAATAGAAGGGTAGCAACCAAGCTATGGTGAGTACTTCCGGACGTTCATAGGCGTAACTATCTATACTTGCTGAGACAATCAGGCTAAACTTCTTCGCAACCAGCATCTCTACTCCAAAACACAGGAATGGTTCAAAGCTCACTCGATGACTGGTGTCACTGGAGAAGTAACTCGTGTAAAAACTACTCGGGCGCCGAAAATACTGTATCCCTAAACCCACAAAGACCCGACGGTTGAACTCCACTGAAACATCTGCCTGGAGCTGAAGTGCAACGCGATATCTCAATGAACTCTTTGAACCACTTTGTGAAAGATAGGCCGAGCCGTCAAGTTCAACTGAGAAAATCTTGTCGAAATTCTTACTCAATTGTAGTGACATATTATTAAGATAGCAGTACGCAAGTCCTAACGAAAGACTTCCTCTACCAAATACTGAACTGGCCTTCGACTCACCGCCTCGTACTGGCTGCTGTGAGGAATCAATCGCCAATGAGCCAGTCACTGACCCTGATGTATCCGTCGCCAGTCGAGCCGAGGTTGAATCCGCTGCATAGATCGTAGACCAACTCTTAACTATGACATCGCTGCGATCAAACTTGCTCATACAACACGAATCAATAACAGCTGACGAGGTGTCATCCCAAAGTGGGCAAGCACTCGTGATTGAGTTACGAAGTATCAACAGCAGAATAGTAAGAACTAGATGGTTTTTCACGCGTCTTAGAAAAGAAATCCAACATGCACACCAATGGTCGGCAGAATCTCTCGCTTTGGAAACTGCGGCTCTTGGCTCGAACTGTAAAAGTACTCAGGGTACTTACGCTCCAATCGATATCCGTAGCCAAGCTGGACTCCAAGGCTTAATCGGCGAAGGAGAAAGATCTCAGTGCCAAAACCTAAGCTATAACTGTTGACGAAGTTTGATTGCGACACAGTTGTATCTGTATACGGAGGACCTATCCAAGAATTAAACTGAACACGAGAATCAGCCTCATGGTAATATCGGGCAGAAGCTGCCACATACACTCGTAGTGCGTTGTCCAATATCCTTTCGCGAGCAAGATCATATTGAAACTCCAGCGCAGCATTGAACACGGAGTTGTTGTTTGATCCATTGTCACTCATGTAGTAAAAGAGGACGGTTCTAGCATGGAAAACATCTGCAAATCGACGTGTGTAGCTGAGACCAGAGCCTGTGGTGTTAGAAAAAACGACGCCAAGACAATTGTTGTATCGCAACACAGGAAGAGATGTATCCTGCGACAATGCCTGCTGGGTACATGCGAAAACAAAAACAAGACAGAACAGTAAGATGCTTTTCATATCAATATTCCAAAGGTGGACTTTGCAGATACTCCAAATTCGACCAACTTTCTTACACTCACAATAAAAAAGGTGTTTAACAAAGAGCTAAACACCTTTATGAAGATTGACTGCGCGTTTTTTCTACGAATTCAAGCGATGCTTGAGCGACAGAATACCAACTGTTGCGAATCCAGTAAGGAACATAAGCTGGAATGGAATAGCAGCAATCTCCATGTAATAGATCGAAGTACAAATTCCGATGAAGAAATACGCCGCGAGGCCAAGTTCAATGATCACTTCTATTCCAATCTTCTTCGCTAAGTCATTCTTCTTTGTACGCCATTCATCGGTGCTATCGACGATTTTATACTTCGGAGTACGCTTGAATTCTGTCTTCTTACCAAACAGTGCCTCAAGAACAGCCTTCGAGTTGTTTACTGCCAAACCCATGCTACCAGCTAGGAAAACTGGGAAGAGCAACAAACGACGACGCCAGTCCAAATGAATAGCACGTTGAGCATGCATGTAAAAGAGGAAGGTACTGATCGAAGCGAGAACGAAGATCGACATCATGGTGAAGAGATCATCATACTCACGTCCTTCGGAGAGATTCTTAATGAGAACCATCGGTATGTTCAACATCGCAACCACCAGAATGAATGGGAAAACGATATTAGAGGTCAAGTGTACTGTTCCCTCGAGCTTCACACGCAGAGGCATGGAAGAGCGCCAAACAGCAGGCAACAACTTCAGTGCTGCTTCAACTGCACCCTTGGTCCAGCGGAACTGCTGCGTTTTTAGCGAATTGATATCAGCTGGCAACTCTGCTGGTGACGTCACGTCATTCAAGAACACGAACTTCCAGCCACGTAACTGTGCGCGGAAGCTGAGATCTAAGTCTTCAGCCAAGGTATCAGGTTGCCAATTACCTGCATCGAGGATACATGATTTACGCCAAATACCCGCTGTGCCGTTGAAATTGATAAAGAAGCCAGCTTTGTTGCGTACTTGTTGCTCTATAACGAAGTGACCATCCAAGGCGAGCGCTTGCGCTCGCGTTAAGAATGAGTACTCTTCATTCAGGTGCTCCCAACGGGTTTGCACCATACCGACTTTTGAATTTTCAAAGTGACGAATAGTCTGATGGAGGAAGTCTGGCTTCGGTACAAAGTCCGCATCAAAAATTGCAATGAACTCCCCTTTTGCTTGAATCATTCCGTGCTTCAATGCGCCAGCCTTGTAACCCTCGCGATTCACTCTATGCACGTAGCTAATGTCAAAGCCACGCTCTGCATAACGATCAACTAGCTCTCGGTTGGCGTGCACGGTTTCATCAGTGGAATCATCAAGTACCTGAATCTCTAGTTTCTCAATTGGGTAGTCAAGTGCGCAAACGGACTCGATGAGTCGCTCAACCACATACATTTCATTGTACAAAGGAAGCTGCACAGTAACCAGAGGAAGGTCCACCGGACTGTTTGCTTCAGGATGCTTGAATGCCTTAGTCTTGTGATAGTAATAGACCATCACCAGACCATGCAAACCAAAGGCGAAGAGAATGCAAAGGGCCAATACGTAAACGAGAACAACGAAGTCCTGCATGTGTTGAGTTTGGATGTAGTACAAAAAAAAACAGACACTACGTCGGGTGACGTTGCGCGCCAGAAAAGCATTGAAACGGAATCACGGCTCAAGACCTAAGGATCGGGGTTTCCTCTAACGTTGAGCGCGGATCACTGCTGCTACCGTTTCCGCTATGAATACAAAAATAACTACCAGCCGGATACCACCGCAAGCAGAATATCATCAACATCTTGTTTCAGCGCAGTTCGAATTGCCTTGTCGCGCTCTGTTATCGCATTGGCCACCACAAAAACTGAGGTATTGGAGAAGCTTTTCTTGAAGATTTGTCGCTTCTTCACTGCATCATAGTACTCTGCCTCTATACTCACCCGAACCTTGCGTTCTCGCTCAATTTCGCCACTTTTCACCGAAATTGCCTCGTCTCTGATGTCCGTGAGCACGGCTACTAGGCGTGCATCACCGTCTTTATCTACAAACTGTAAAAGACTCTCAGCACGGAATCGGTCGGTGAGAAACTGGGTACACAGATCTTTATAGACTGCTGAGCCGAAATTGGAGTTATCAACGACTTTAGCCAGCGAAATTGTCTTTAAGTGCGGCGGAACACTGCTTCCTCGAAAAGAGTAGCAGGAATTCGTAAGCAAAGTCAGGATGAAAATTGCAAAGAGCATACTTGCCGACCTGAACCACTGAAAGCCCAAATGCTGAGCTCTTTTGCGTATCTGTCCGTTGTTAAAATGGAGATTCATGTAATCGAGTTCGTTGGTGTGTTATGCCTGGTCTTGTAAAAAGGGATTGAACTCTCGCTCTTCTCCAATGGTTGTAGCGTCCATGTGCCCGCAGAGCACACGATAGTGATCGTCTAAACTCAGCAATTCTCTGTGAATAGAAGCGATGAGCGTTTCAGTGTCGCCTCCAGGCAGATCCGTACGCCCTACACTTCCATGGAAAAGAGTGTCGCCTGCAACAACGATAGATTCATCATGATTGATAAAGCACACTCCCCCTTCGGTATGCCCGGGTGTATGACGAAGTTCCCAGCTCTGTGAACCAAGTCTCAAAATCTCTCCGTGCCGGAAGTGCTTATCAACTTTGACAGCTTCAAGCTGAAAAGGCAACTCGAATACGGTATGTGCATTCGGATCCTCCATACGATACTCGTCAGAAGGATGAAGGAGAATTTGAAGATCAAGTTCTCGCTTCAATATGGCACAGTCAGCCATATGATCCCAGTGTGAGTGGGTTAACCACAACTCCTGAACATGCCATCCACCTTTCCGAATTCTGTCGATGAACCACGAGGCACTGTCCATCGGTGCATCCACGATAACCGCCTTCATTGTGGCTTCGTCGACCAGGATATATCCGTTCGTTTCTACTGGACCACTGCAGATAGTTTGTATTGATAAACCAAGAGGATGTTGCATACTCGAATAATTGTGACCAGAAATCGATAGCTGCGAGAACTAAGAACATTGACGTAAACAGAGACATTCTCTTGCGAGCGTAGCCCTCGTCCATACAATCCGTGAGACTTTCTTTTGCGACAAACAGACTCAAATATAGCGGTTTGCTAGCCAGGTATCACGCTGGAAGGGCTGGGTACACAACCGAAAAGCGGACATCGGTCGACAATTTCGTCATAGATTCGTCGGCTACTCAATGCAACCATAAAACAGCCTATGTCTGATTCCACATCTCTGCGCAAACAGCTCACTTTTACCCACGTCTGTGCCATCATCATGGGCACTATGATTGGATCAGGCATTTTTAAGAAAGCTGCACCGATGGCAGCACTCGTTGGTTCGCCAGAGCTACTGTTAGGAGTTTGGATCTTCGCTGGATTGGTCACACTCTTTGGCGCTTTAAGCTTGGCTGAGGTGGCAGCTATGATGCCAGAAACCGGAGGACACTACAAATACTACCAACGCATGTACGGAAATGCATTTGCTTTCATTAGCGGTTGGTCGGTGTTTGCAGTTATTCAAAGTGGCTCCATTGCAGCCATCGCGTATGTTTTCAGCGACTACACCAATAGCGTCTTTCCGCTTGGACAATGCTCTCCTGAGCTTGTTCAACAGTGGTCGTTACATCTACCTCTGTTGGGGACGATCTCGGTTCTCGACAACATTGGTTGCAAAGCACTGAGTTGTGCAGTGATTGTAAGCCTTAGCTATGTCAACATACGCGGGGTCGAGAATGGCGGCAAAGTATCTACAGTCTTTAGCAGCTTGAAGGTGTTGGCTCTACTCGCGATCATCGCACTCTGTTTCAGCTCTCCTGGAGGCAGTGTCCAGAACTTTCAGAGCAGCAGCCTAACGACTCCATCTGGATTTGCACTTATGGCTGCACTTAGCTTAGCTCTATCGAAAGCTTTCTGGGCTTATGATGGCTGGGGCAGCATTTCGTACGTGGGTGGAGAGATTCGAGATGCTCAAAAGACACTTCCAAGGGCTTTGTTTCTGTCTGTCGTTTCGGTCATCATCCTCTATGTGGCAATCAACAGTGCGTACATCTACATTCTTCCAATGAGTGAAATGGCACAGTCATCGCTTGTTGCAGCAGATGTATGCAAGAAAGTCATGGGTTCGGCAGGAGCTTCCTTTATCGCTCTTGCAGTGATGATTTCAACACTTGGTGCAACCAACGGGACCATTCTCAACAGCGCGAGAGTTTACTTTGCTATGGCGAAAGACCGCTTGTTCTTTCCGTCGATGGCGTCTGTGCATCCACGATTTGCAACGCCTCACATCTCTCTCATTGTGCAAGCCTTATGGTCGTGCGTGCTCGTGCTTAGTGGTAGTTTCGAAACACTCACTGACATGCTCATCTTCGTGAGCTGGATCTACTATGCAATGAGTGCGTACGGCGTTTTTGTTCTCCGCCGTAAAATGCCGGACGCACCAAGACCATACAGAGTTTGGGCCTATCCTTATGTTCCCATTGTCTTCATCCTTGTCGCTACAGCCTTTGTTGGAAGCACTCTTTGGGCAGACATCTACGCCTTTCAGCAAGGAAGCAGTGCCTCCATTCCCTCTCTGAACGGCTTGTTTCTTAGCTTGAGCGGTGCACCTCTCTACTGGTACTTCGTTCGCAAGAAGAATGAAGCCCAGGAAGGTTAACGCATAATCTTTGTGAGCTCAACTCTACGGTTTCGCTTGTAGTACGTCTCCAATACTTCGTCTTTGCGACGTGGCAAAGGCTCCATTTCTCCGGCTGAGCGACTCTGAAACAGGTTTCTATTGATACCTCGCTTCACTAACTCATCAACGACGAATTCAACCCTGCGTTTTCCTAAACCCAAATTGTACTCATTAGTACCATTCTCATCGGTATGCCCTACCAATATCACACGCTTGATGAGGTCTTTAGAGCGTTTCAAGTTATCCGCTACAAGGTCTAGCGATTCAATCCACTGCTGCTGGGTTTCGAGTCCGTTTGAGTCAAGAACATTCTTATATGGCTCCTGAGAAACATTCTCCGGAAAGTTGATGCGCAACGCCATTACTTCTGGTACCGTGAATTGATGCTCAATGTTGCGACTTGTATCGCGTGGTGATCGCGTGTAGCGATAGCTGTCATAGAAACCTTCATCAGACTGAGCAACGACTTCAATGTCGCGCAGAAGCGGCACTCGTAGCTCATAGTCACCAGAATCATTACTAATAGTCCTACTCACAACGCGACGACGTCGTACGTCGCGGGCGAAGACTTCGCCGCGCACGACCACTCTTCTGTTCACCGTGAACAAACGCCCACGGATAGTGATCGAATCACGGTCATTCTCTACAAAATCATCCGCTCTTGTCGAATCAATGTCAACAGACTTCTTCACGATGTTTCGATCTTTGACGGATGTCTTCTCTTTCTTTCGGACATAGATATCAAAGTCTGCCCCGGCTTTTCGGTTTGATGAGAAATAGAGAAGCTCAGTACTCGTTGAAGGAGTGGATGCAAAGAGCTCATCGGAAGGGCCGTTCAAAGGTGAACCAAGGTTTATCACGGGACTGAGATCAAGAGCGTCGGAAGACTTTTTACTTTGAGAAATCTCACAACGGAAAATGTCATAACCACCGTAGGTGTCATGCCCAGAAGAGGCAAAAAGTAGAGTCTTTGAATCTGGGCACATGAATGGACACAGTTCATCGCAGGCAGTATTGATCTGAGGTCCAGCGTTGTACGCCATGGACCAGCCGCCATCCTTTGTGCGTCGCATATACCAAATGTCGGTACCACCGTAACCGCCTGGACGATTCGATGCAAAAAACAACAGCTTGTTGTCTGGACTTGTAGATGGGTGGCTATTCCAGCCAGGCATCGTGTCTGCTGTTTGCAGTCTCTTCAGCTCTCTCAGGCTATCGGCCGTCATAGTAGCAGTGTAGAGCGCAGCAACGGTATCACGCACCTCATTACTGTAAGCACCGAGAATCAGAGGTTGGGCAGAAGTGATCGTTCCGTAACCGGCTGGCGTCTGCTTGGCAAGGACAGCTCCGAGAGTCTTCTCTACAACCGCTGAATCAAAGCGAGGGAGCGACATACTACGAACGAACATAGACCCTGGTTCGCCGAGGCTGAGGAGCTGACTCTTTGTGGTTAAAAAGTGAACACTCCATTCTTGTGCCGTGCTATTTAGGCCTTTAACAGGTCGTATAGGATAATAGAATTCTTGTGACGAACCATCAGCTGTATCTGTATCTGCTAACATGCACGCCGAGGGTGTGCATTGAACGATAGGCTTTGGGGGACACTCCGCAATCTGCCGAGGAGGTGTGAACGAAGTGCAAGAGTACAGGTAGACACTGCACAGGAGGATGATAGATCTGCGACACTTCATTCTGACGGACTCCTAAATTCTCGTGGCTCAGAAATGGCCTCCTGAAGCAACGAGAGGTAAGTCTCTCTCGGTAGTTCGATCGCACCAAGCTGCTGGGTAAAATGATTGAGGTACTGTGTATCTAGTAACTGATAACCTTTTGCCTGTAGCCAGTTGATGAGAAAGGCAAAAGCAGCCTTCGACGCGTTGCTTTTCGTAGAGAACATCGACTCTCCAAAGAACGCAGCACCGATGCTGACTCCGTACAATCCGCCTACAAGCTCTCCTTCTGACCACGTTTCAACCGAATGAACAACACCTTGATCGTGCAGCTGCGAGTAGATATCGATGATATCGTCCGAAATCCAGACTTCGTCTTCCAGGTCTCGACGACTACATGCTTCGATCACGTCAGCAAAAGCCTGGTCAATTGTTTGAACAAAACCTGACTTCTCTACACTCTTACGCACGCTACGCGACACTTTCAATGAACTCAGAGGAAAGATCGCTCTAGGATCTGGTGAATGCCATCGGATCATACCACCAATTTCTGCCATTGGAAAGAAGGAGCTGCAATAGGCATGCAGGAGTAGCTCCTCGCTGAGAACAGAAGGGTGACACAACTCCAAATGTTGAAAAGGAAAACTGGGAAGCATATTCCTCAATGCATGAATGTCAGCTACCAAACATGGCATTAATGCGCATTGGCATCGTTGCACATAGTCGACCAACGAAATTAGCGGATCTAGCGTAATTTACTCCGCACAATTGAATACCGATTGTCTACGTCTGCTATCGCTCATTAGATTTCTTTCACGTATTTGTTCTCGTCATCTATGCGCCTTCTCCTTCCCTTCTTTCTTTTCGCTCTCAACCTCTGTATGTTCGCGGCAGGACCACGAGTCTTGATCATCAATGCACACCCTGACGACGAAAGCGGTTGCGCAGCAACCGTTTATAAAATCACTCATGATTTACAGGGAACGGTAGACCTTTGCTTATTGACCAATGGTGAAGGTGGTTTTAAGTACTCAACCTTAGCTGAAGATTGGTATGGGCTCGAACTCACCGACGAAAAGGTTGGTCGCCAACACCTTCCTCGCATTCGTAAGCAAGAGATGATGAATGCCGGCAAAGTGATTGGTATTCGCAACATCTTCTTTCTCGAACACTGGGATCAACGGTTTACCACGGATGTGAACGAGGTGTTCACTCAGGCATGGGATACGAGTGCCATCTCACGACAACTGGCAAAGATTCTGAGCAATGGCGCATATGACTTCGTGTTTTGCCTGTTACCAACTCCTGAGACCCACGGTGCACACAAGGGCGCAAGCATATTGGCACTGGAACAAGTAGTGGCGATGGGATCGAAGCGCCCCATCATTCTCGGGGTGGGTTTTGCACGAAAGGACTCTCTGATGAAACTGCCAAAGACTCTCGAAGCCTTCCCTATCACGAGCATCAAAACTGATACGGAACCCTTTGTTTTTGATCTCAGCACGCGATTTGGTTTCAAAAAGGCTCTGAGCTATAAGATCATTCTTGCATGGCTGGTTGCTGAACACAAATCTCAAGGAACCGTCCAGCTCGGCATGACGGAAAGGGACTTGGAAGCCTTTTATTACTTCAACTGCAATCCCCCAGAAGGAATAGAGAAAACTCGCCAACTCTTTGAGGATTTAAAGGTTCTTCATTTCAAAGAGAAGACCTATTGAGACTCATAGCCCAAGCTACACTCTGTTTCCGAACGTGTATATACGTGGCTTGCTGCCTTTGATGTAACCTCACAGATTTAGCTTCGGATGATTCAAGGGAGGTCCGCACATCGTACGCCAAAGTGTTAACAACGTCGACCATGCAACTAACAAGAGAATTGGTGCTATTTTACTGTCTGAATTACGGGATAGAAATCTGCCCGTAACCAGCCTTCACTTATCAGGGGTCTTGTATGAAGCATCTTCTCGCACTTGCTTTGGTCTGCCTTAGCTTTGGTTTTGGCGAATGGTATCGTCACTCAACCACCTTTGGCGACGATCCCTTGGAGATTGGTTCCGTCGAAGATCGGGATGCGGTCGCACGCTATGAATTCCAGCGCACAAGAAATCCGATCACGAACAAAATGCCGGAGAATATCACAGCGCGCGAAGCCGCTTTTGTGGCACAGCTCAACGCGAAGAACAATGCCTTTCCTTTCGCTGTTCCAGGTGCAGCAGATGAACTCTTGCGAATGAGTTCAGACTCACTTCTTCAGCATGGTGTTGTTCGCACTGGTGGTAGAACTCGCTCGTTAGCTCTCGATGTCGATAACGAGTCCACACTAGTCGCGGGCACCGCAGGTGGCGGAATCTGGCGCTCAACCAATGATGGACTACACTGGGTAAAGACGACTAATGACCGTGAACCTCATAGCTCGAGCTGTCTTATTCAAGATACGCGCCCTGGTTTCCACCACGTTTGGTACTATGGAACCGGTGAGCAGTTTTCGACAGGTGGGTACCCTCAGTACCAATGGGATATCGGTTTTGGCATTTACAAGTCGACTGACAGTGCGAAAAGTTGGCAGAAGCTTGAAGCAACGAGTACTCCGCGTCTAGGAGCACCAGAATCGCCATTCCACTTTACTACTTCATTAGCAATCGATGCTTCGCGTAGCGACAGTAATATTGTCTATGCTGCTTGCAATGGTTGCATCATGCGAACTAATGACGGTGGGAAAGTCTGGATTAATGTCCTAGGTAATGAAGGCGAGTCACAGACCATTTGGACTGACGTTGGAGTGAGTAAAACTGGAGTTGTCTACGCAGCGATCAGCGGTAGTAGCTTTGCTGGAGTATGGCGCTCTGAAGACGGCTTGGAATGGACCAACATTTCATCCGGCTCTTCGTTCGGGCAAATTAATGGGCGTGTTCGCTTGGCTGTAGCCCCGTCAAACCCAAAAGTAGTTTGGATTTATCGTTCCTCTAGCTTTCCCAACAGCCCGAACATTTGGAAGTATGCATATATCTCGGGCGCTGGTGACGGTGCCGGCGGAACCTGGACCAATCGCAGTTCTTGGGTTGGTTCTCTCCTTCAGACCCAAAATGGTTTCTGTATGTCGCTCGATGTAAGCCCGAGCAATGAGAACACATTGCTCGTTGGCGGCACAAGTCTGTACTACACGACAGACGGATTTGCAACTTCAACCAAAGTGAGTCATGTGGCAGGATATAGCAAACAATACCTAAAAGATCGGTCATGGGATCCTCTGAATGCTGAGCCGTACTTGTATAACCAGAGTCATCCGGACCTTCATGTCAGCGTGTTCCATCCCTCAGACCCTAAGAAAGTTACTATTGGATGTGATGGAGGTGTGTTTCGTACTGATGATATAACATTCAGTCCATCGGTTCAATGGAAGAGTATCAACAACGATTTGAAGGCGCTGCAGTTCTATAGTGTTGCAATGGACCCAACTGGAGATCACGATGGTGTTATCGTCGGTGGAGCTCAGGACAACAACTCAAATGTTGGCTCACGTGATGGACGGTCAATGCGTTGGTTGCTAGCTGGAGATGGCATGATTAACGAGATGACAACAAAGCACAAATGTTTTCTGCCATCCTTCCAAGGTGGTCAGGTCTATCGCGTAGAAATGGACCAGAGCTTAGACTCTGCGAAAAAGTGGGTGTGCTTGCGACCTCGCAGTCTTAGCTTCTCCTTTATAGCACCAATGCGCTTGGATCCCCAGCACGACTCAATTCTCTATCTTCTCGGACCTAGTTCTGTGTGGCGCAACTCAAATATCTTTGGCATATCGTATACGAACGACACAACCACCTCCTCACTGAACTGGAGACAGATACCTCTTTCTACTTATGCTGGATCTGGTCTTTCCGCCATTGGTGTATGCAAAACACCAAAGAACCGTATCTATGTGGGATCTGGTAATGGAAATTTGGTTCGTATTGACAGTATCCACAAAAGCTCAGTTGTGACAAAGTCCATTGCAACGCCAAACCTCCCTTCAGGAGGATATGTTAACAACATCACCGTTGATCCTGATGATGGCACAAAAGTCTTCGTGGTCTATAGCAATTATGAGGTCTTAAGCGTTTTCTATTCTTCCAATAGTGGAACGTCATGGGAGTGTGTTTCCAGCAACTTAGAAGAGTTTCCTGATGGAAGCGGTGCCGGACCTGCTTGCCGTTGGTTAGAGGTTCTCCACTATCAATCAAAGACATTGTATATGCTTGGCACGACGTCAGGGGTCTTTTGGACAGATACTATTCAAGGTATGAAGACGGTATGGCGTCAGTACAAAGCAATCCCCGCTGTTAACGTCAATATGATTCGAGCACGAGCGAGCGACGGGTTTGTGGCGATCGCGACTCACGGACTCGGTATCTACACAACTTATGCGGGCGTTGGCGTTAATGATGGCCCGATAACGAACATTCAGGAAACGACAGCTACAAGTGTAGAGTGTCGCCTGGCTCCAAACCCTGCAAACGACAACACTACCCTTCTCGTCAGCATCAAGACACCTGGTCTGCTTGAAGCGGAGCTCTATGATGATCGTGGCGCTCGGGTCCTTCAGGTACTTCGTGAGCATGTTGAAGCTGGTACGCTAGAACGAAGATTCGATTTGAGCTCATTAGCTTCTGGTCATTACACCCTGTTATTGAGACACAACGCAAAGAGATACGCATCAATATCTCTCATGCACTATCGCTAACTCAATCGCTCGCTTCGGTATCAGCGCACCATTTGCGCGCTGATTTGATCAGAACCATAGCTTTCTGCACATGATCTACTTTATATCTGATGTCCATCTTGGTTTAGGCGAGTACAAGCAACGTCGCGAACGCGAGCAGAAGCTGTTGAGTTTTCTGCAGAGTATTGAATCACGCTGTGAGGTTCTCTACATCGTGGGAGATTTATTCGACTATTGGTTTGAGTATTCTACGGTTCTGCCTCGTGACTTTTTCCGTACCTTAAGTGCGCTGGAGCGTCTGAAACACTCCGGAGTCCGCATTGAGTATCTTATGGGGAATCACGACTTTGGACACCAGGATTTCTTTGAGAAAGAACTTCACATTCCTGTCCATCGCACTGATGTTGAAGCAATACACAATGGGAAACGATTCTACTTGGCTCATGGTGACGGCAAAGTGTACAACGATCGTGGCTACCTCATACTCCGAGCAATTCTTCGCAATAGATTCAACATCAAACTCTTTCAGTGGATTCACCCAGACCTGGGAATCGGACTAGCCTCAAACACGTCTTCCAAAAGCCGAGTGCACACAGACTCTAAGAACTACGGCACAGCTGATGGGCTGGCGGATTTTGCTGAGAAGAAAATCTATGAAGGTTTCGATTATGTCATCATGGGACATCGCCATAAACCTCAAGTGCACCACTACTCCAAGGGCGACCATCAAGGCACCTATGTAAACCTTGGTGATTGGCTGGGACACAATACCTATGCTGAGTTCGACGGTCTCCAGCTGCACCTTCGGAGCATCGACGATTTTCTACTAGAGCAAGCAAACAAATCTCAACGCTCTGAAGTGCAATAATGTTAGTACACTATGACGATGCTTTGTCTATACTGTGATTTCTGCTTCCACGTTACTGTGTAGATACCCGGCGTACATTCTCGGATGTCTATGGTACATCTGCTACTCCCAGCTCCAGTATAGAGAAGTGGTATCTCTAGTCCGATTGCTGTCGACATCCGCAGCTCTGTTATCGTCTCGTCACCCGCATCAATAACCAAGCGATCATGTGCAGGTTGCGGATAGATTGCGTTGATGTTTGCATGTGTCGTGACATCAACTGTTGACACTAAAAACTCATCAGATTCTGTGAAGCAACCGCTCTGTGTGTCGGTGACACGAAGCTTGTAAGTACCAGCACTTAGAATAGTCAGTGAGTTCATCTCTGCCCCACTTACCACAAAGTATCCATTCAAATACCAAGTGTACAGTAGTGCTTTTTGCAATGGTGCTTGGAGCATTTTGCCTTGTATCTGAAGAATTGGTTGCGCCGGACTCGCATATGCTTGAAGATGCACGGTATCCGAGTAGTATACCCTTGACTCGAGGGTTGTGACTTTTGCATACACGTCCAGACTAGCTCCGCTCTTTGCTCGCCAGTGCAGTGTATCGCCTATGTCGCCGGTCGACCACTCAACGCTGCGATATGGTCGTAGACTTGGGTTGAGCAGCACGAGGCTACCAGGACATACTGATAAAGATGGGAAGTAGTGGAGTATCGGCGAATGATCTTCCGCCGCACTATAGCTTAGCGTATCAACCAACCTGTTCCCTGCCCAATCTTGAATCTCAAGAATTGCAACTGCGTCCATTGCAGAGTCAATAACTTGAACAGACCATGGAGCGTCCTGCGAGTTGAGTATTGCATCCACTGGAGCTTGAAGTTTCATATTTGTGCTACCTGCTCCAAGCTGAATAACAAACAAGTTGGAACGTACTGAGCTATCTTCTGGAAGGTCATGCGCGAGTCCGTAGTAGCCGCGAGCTGTCTTCACAACAGAACTCGTTGGAGCCACCGTATCTGCCCTCTCGGCCATCTTTCTGTTGTTCAGAATTCCCGCAGGATTTCCATATGAAGAATACGTTGCGTCGCCAAAGGTGTAGCACATGAAAGGGCGAGCTGAGCGTAATGCGTACACTCCACTTTTTGTCACTAATACCTCTTTATATGCATAGTTCTTATAGTCTACTTTACATCTATAGGCGTCATTTCCAGAGAAGCCTTGCCCAAACACTGTGACAAAGGGCAACCACTTCAGCTGTCCAGACTCTACGGTCGCCACTTCCAAATCTGATGGTATGATGCCAAGAGTATCATAGGGGAAGATCAACGCTAGCACATTTCGTTTATGACCAGAGGCGCTACCAAGATCAACGCTGAACTGGTAGTAGGTGTTGTATTGTTCAACAGGACACAAGACCATACTAAATGGATCTGCAGCAACATTGTCGAAGGTCTGGCCTGGGTTGTAAAAATGCACACCAACTGGTCTATCAGCAGAAATCATCATCGCGGTACCTGCGCCTACTAAACTTCCTGCAGTCAACCAACCTTGACCCTCGGCTCCGCCAGGTTTTGACAAGACCTTCCACTTATGACAATCCAAACCAAGAGTCGTCGTTGATTCCGACGAACTGACTTTGATGTAACTACCATGGGTTCTCGCTGCGTTCACAGGTATGAGGTAAGAATAACCCCAGTACTTTGTTGGCAGCTCCATCTCAGCAACATATGCACAGAATGCAGTGGAGGTCGGTACATTAGCGCAAAGATTGCCTGACACAACTGATATTGGTTGATCCGCGGTGATGATTGTTCCACTGATATCGCCCTCTTTTACGGTAGCTTTGTTCGCAACAACGACTACGTCACCAGCCTGCAGTACAAGCTTCTTCGTTGCACCCGAAATCAAGCCTCCAACACTCTTCATTGTGGCTGAACCTCCAAGTACAATAGTCACGCTGGTGTTGTTCTTCGTTGCTGCAATGCTACAATAGCTACGACTTGCCGATTCTGAGTACATCCACGAGACATCAGGAAGGCTACTGACAATGTACTTATTGCCTAGTGCAGATTCTGGAAGTGCAAGAAACGACTCGCCATCGTTTGCACTGTGATACTGGCAACGAAGCGAGATTGGTCGCGTTGATCGCACTACCACTGCTTTGCCGCTCTGTGGTAGTTCGCCCTGACTATCAAGTTCCTGCAGAGAGGAAAAGGTACTTGCGACGTGTATAGGGACTTCAAGCGTAGAAGTCACAAAGGCTTTAACTGATAAATTCTGCTTCCAGCCCTTGGCAGATACCGTAGCCGTTACAATACAGTCTTCCCTGGAATTTATGTGAAGGAGCACGCTGGAGGCGTCGCTAGTTGAGGGTGAAACCATTGATACATAGAAGCTCGTGCCGAAATTTCCACTCAACTCCATCTCGGCAGCTACACAAAGATATCCGTTAAAGAAAAGGACGATACCTGATAGGATCGATAGCCAACTCTTCATGATCTTCATATCTACCTCACGATGGTGTGATGAATGTTACATCTGCGGACATACTGATGAATGTTGAGCATTCATGACTTCAGCTGCCAGTGCAGCAGCTGACCTAATGTAGGTGGGTAGTATTTAACCGCAAGGATTTTTTTGCTAAGGCCAAAGAAAAATTCACTCTCATACACGTAGACAGTATGAAAGCCGAGTACTCGGAATGTGATAAAGTATAGCTCCTAGCGCAGAGCTTCGCGAACGCGAGCAGATAAATAGTCCATAATCCACACGACGACGGCAATAATGAGCACGATCATTCCTACAGATTTCCAATCTGCTAACATCTGATACTGGATGAGCATGGATCCAATACCACCTCCACCAACAAGTCCAATGATTGTGGCCATGCGGACATTGATATCCCAGCGATAAATAGTGAAGGATAAAAATGGAATGAACACTTGTGGAACCACTGCAAACCAGATTACTTGTAAGGGTCGTGCGCCGGTCGCCTCAATAGCCTCCATTGGTCCTTCATCTACATCCTCTATCTGTTCTGAATATTGCTTTGCCAGCGAAGCAATAGTATGCACACAAAGAGCAAGCATTCCTGGGAAGGGTCCAACTTTCACCCACACAGTGAAGATAACCGCCCATACCAATGGCTCAATGGAGCGAGTGAAATTGGTAAAGACACGCAGAATATTATACACTGTGAAGGCAATAGGATTTACCTTCATGAGATTACGCGCAGAGAGAAATGCGAGTATGAAGGAAAATGGCAAGGCAAATGCGGTCGCCATAAATGCGATATAAATCGTCTCAACGATGGACTTCAGAGCGTCGCTCAATAATTGCGTATTGCTGAAGTCTGGACTGAGCAAATCGCGGAACAAACGTCCTGCAGCATCAAGTCGCTGCTGACTAAATAGATCCGCAATACTCACACGGGAGACAACCCATCCGGTCACCACTGTGAGTACAATCAGAATCCATGCTGTATGTGTTGTCAGTTCACGTCGCCATCCTGTTAAGTCACGCGACTCAATAATTCTCGCCGAAAGTGAAGCTCCACTTAGGGACGCCAAGAGCGCATAGACTAAACCGACCGCGCCGTAGAGACCTAGCGACGTCCACTCAAAGTCTGGAGAGGAACTACCTAAAACCACATGATACCACAGGACACGATGTATGGTGATCGCCAAATAGGCTCCCCAGAAGGTATCTAATGCTATGACTTTCAATCGTGAACTCATATCTCGTGTCGTCGTTAGGTGGAGAAGTCGATACTCTCCTACCATTTGTCAAAACTATGTACGCATATTTTTTAACTCTACACTTCGGTGATCACGGTTCTGAGGAAACGATAGCACACACTATCAATGCTGCCTCTTCGATCGCCTCTTCAACTCCCGCAAAGCGAGTGCTTCGTGCAACTGACTTCACCTTCTCTGCGGCACGCGAAGCGTGCGCAGCATAAAGATTCAACGTATCTCGACTTCTACTGCATCTTCACCATAAATTTCCCTGAACCATTCTTCGGTGATTTGCGCGGGCAATCCTTCAAACACAACTTCGCCCGCGCGGAGTGCAATGACGCGCGTTGCGTACTGTCGAACAAGGCTCAGAAAGTGAAGATTACACACCACCGTGGTACCTAACTCTTTGTTCACATACTCCAGGTACTTCATGACAGAGTGTGATGTAGCAGGATCAAGCGAGGCAACGGGTTCATCAGCCAAGAGCAGTGTTGGCTTTTGCATAAGCGTACGCGCTATTGCAACACGCTGCTGTTGTCCGCCAGACAATGCATCTGCTCGCATATCAGCTTTTTCTCGGATGCCGACGATATCGAGATTAGTCATTGCTCGCTCTACCATTTCTGGTGGGTATCGACCAAGCAATGATGCGAAGGTGCCGAGTTCTGAGAGGGCGCCGCTTAGGACATTTTCGAGCACAGATCGACGCTTCACCAAATTGAAATGTTGAAAGATCATTCCAATCTTTTTTCTATGAGCTCGAAGCTCTGGTGCACTAAAACCAGTGATCTCTGTGCCGTCGAACTGAATAGACCCGGAACTTGGTTTCAGGAGTGCATTCATGCAGCGCAGAAGTGTTGACTTCCCAGACCCACTTAAGCCGATGATCGCTAAGAACTCTCCTTTGTGAACAGAAAAGCTCACGCCCTTAAGCGCCTGCGTTCCATTTGCGTAGGTCTTCACGAGATCCTTGATGTCTACAAGCTCTGCCATTGTTTCAAGTTATCAGTATCTTCAAAACCAGGTTCCGTTCAGTATCAGCATGTCGTTATGGGCAGACGAGACTCCTAAACCCAAGAAACCCTGCACCACATTTAGGAAGCACACTCATCCAGTAAAAAGCTCCGTCACATACTCAAAAGTTCCTTCGCACTCTTCAACGAAGCTGCTGTCACTTGTTCCCCACTAATGAGCTTCGCCACCTCATTCACTCTATCCTTAACTGCAAGCGAGTTCACACGTACTCTGGTGTGACCCTCAACATCCAGCTTTGAAACAGCAAGATGTTGGTCGCCAAGAGAAGCAATTTGTGCCTGGTGTGTGATAGCGATCACTTGGTGACTACGACCGAGCTTCTTCATCATCTGCCCGACCTTGCGCGCAATACGTCCGCTTACTCCAGTGTCTATCTCATCAAACACAACAAGCGGCACATGATCTGCAGCGGCTAGAACTGTTTTTAGTGCGAGCATCAAACGTGAGGCTTCACCCCCCGACAACACCTTCTCCAACGGTTTGAGGTCTTCACCTTTGTTCATAGACGCCACAAACTGGATCTGGTCAATGCCCTGAGAAAAAGCTCGAAAGGCTTTGCCTTTCACGATAGCTGTGAGTTCATCTGCATCGGCGGCAGATGAGGCTGTCTGCGTTTGCAGCTGAGTTTCAAAACGTGCGTTTTCGATACCCAATTCCTTCAAGTGCTCAATGATTGCCGCATCGAGTTTAGGCATTGCTGCGCGACGCACCTTTGACAAGTCCGTTGCTCGAATGCCTAGATCACTTTGAAGACTCTCGATTCGTTGTTGATACTGTGCACTTTGTTCTTCAAAGTTCTCAATAAAACCAAGCTCTACCTGAAGTTTGTCTTTGAGTTCCAGACACCGCTCAATACTGCCGTAACGCTTTCTCAATCTCTGTAAAACCAGCAGGCGCTCTCGAATCTCTTCTATTCGCTGTGGCTGAAACTCAATGTGTGCACTATAGTGTTTCACACTCTTTGCAAGTTCATCCACTGAGATAATCACAGACTCTAGTTCATCGCAGCTTGCCGCAAAGCGCTCATCAATAGCACGCAATTGGACTAAGTGCTCCCGAACACGCACCAAGCCATCTCGAGCGGAGTTGTCAGTACCATAGAGCAGCTGATAAGCCGCATCGCTCTGCGCAAAAAGTTCCTCCGCATTGCTGAGAATGCTTAACTCTTGCTCGAGCAGTTGATCTTCTTGAGGCTGTGGGTCGATAGCCAATATCTCATCTAATTGAGCACGTTGAAAATCTTGCTTTGCTCGCAAATCCAGCTCTTGTGAACGAAGTTCATTGTACGTCTTTCGTACTGCACGGAGCTCATCGTAACAGGTCCGATATGCGCTGCGCTGCTTTTGGCACTGAGCCAACTCATCAAGCATACGCAATTGGAAATCTGGGCGGACAATACTCTGATGCTCATGCTGACCGTGGAAGTCAACAAGCATTGTTCCTAACTCACGTAAGGTCGCTGCCTGTGTAGGTGAATCATTGATAAAGAAACGAGAGTTACCTTTTAGGGAAAGTTCGCGACGCAAAATGAGTGTAGATCCCAACTCTTCACAATCATGTTCCGCCAAAAACTGATGCACCGCTGAATCCTCATTCAGCTCAAAAACAGCTTCGATTATTGCTCGGTTGGCACCGCGGCCGATCATCTCTGTAGATGTGCGCTCTCCAAGTGCGGCGAGGAAAGCATCGATGATGATAGACTTCCCGGCTCCGGTTTCGCCTGTTATGACATTTAAACCCCTGCCGAACTCAATTTCGAGTCGGTCAATGAGAGCGAAATGCGCAATGCTTAAGGAACGAAGCACAGAGTATCGGGGGGAAATGGCAATGGAACAAGCTTTGATTCCAAATATACGGAGAGGAACTTGCTGGAGAGTGATGAGGCTTTGTGTGTGGAAAACCGGCTAGTTTTTGAGCATCTTTGAATACACACTGGCGTACTCTTTGACTGCCGACGCAATACCACGGGCAATCTTCTGTTGTCCTGAGGAGCTGGTCAACATCTTCTCATCGTCAGTGTTGCTGACAAATCCAGTTTCAACCAAAACCGCAGGCATAGAGGCTCCGATAAGCACGATAAATCCCGCTTGGTTCACCGTCCTTTCGCACATAGATGTACACACCTTCATGTTCTTCTGAACGAGTGCAGCGAAGGTACTACTAAGCTTTACGAAGGAGTTCTGAGCTAGAGTAGCCACAATAAGCTGATCGTCGTTTAGAGCCTTGTAACGCTCTGATTTGTCTTCCAATTGGATAACAGCATTCTCACGATTAGCGACTTCGACAGCTGTATTCGTCTTTGCTGGACTCAACACGTACGTTTCAAAGCCTGATGCTGGACTAGGTTTTGTGGGCGTTGAATTGCAATGAATTGAAATGAACAGTTTGCCGCCGGCTTTATTGGCTATCTCACCTCGTTTGTCGAGCTCAACGAATACGTCGGTGCTGCGGGTGAGGACAATCTTCGTCTCAGGCATCTTCTTCTTGATCTCATCTCGCAGCTTCAAAGCAACGGCCAGTGTGATGTCTTTCTCGTATTTCTTATGCACCGACTCCGCTCCAACATCTTTGCCACCATGACCAGCGTCGATAACTATCACATCCAAATTCCATTTTGTGCGAGCAGTAGCAACTTTCGATTCAATGGGTGCGATGTGGAGGATAAGATGTCGGTCGTCAACGCGCTCCAGTTCAACGCGACGTTCAGATGATCGTAGCTGAATGCGGTAGATCTGAGCCTCATCATCGAGTCCACTGCTTACGGAACTCACATTGAGTTTTCGGATCATGCCCAAATCCTTGACGGCGTTGACTGCCTGTGGTATGCGCAAGGTTATCAAGCCTTCCTCGAAGCTCGGATCTGGTATCGTTGCTAAGTCCTTATCACTTTGGAAATGAATACTTGTGCGACTCTTCTCTACTTCCGTACGAATGCTCGTGATTCGGGCAGGACGGGCTTTGCTGAATGTCGACAGACTTGCCAGCCACTCTCCCGAAGCAGCCGATTCGGCGGCGGAGCCGCCGAGAGGTTGAAGAGCATTCAGGCTTTGTCCGTCAATCTTCACACTATCCTCTAACTCACGACGCTTCAAATCTTGAGGAAGTTGATAGCGTAATGTTGATGGCACTTCCGGTTCTGGGTCAGAAATCGGACTGGAGCTTTCCATTTCTCGAACTGGGTCAACAGCTACATCGGTTTTGCCCTTCTTCATTGCACCTTTTTTAGATGAACCTAAAGGAACAACAGGTGTTAACGGATTGATAGCATCGTCCTCCGATGCAGCAACGACTTTTGCTCGTTTCGATTCGTTAACCCACCGCACGGCACCCTCTTCTTCGTTTAATGTACAGAGGCCCAATGTTGAAAGTGCGTCAAAAAACTGAGGGTACGGTACCAGCAAGGTGTTGCGAACGCTAATCGCGGGAACGGTCATCTGAGCTATACGTTGCTGTTGGTTCTTTTCCGCAGCGACGAAAAAACTCGTAGCGACCGTACGAATAACATGATTGGAGATAACCACGTCGGACGAGGCAGAGCTCGCTGAGACAGTAGCTACGCCCTTCTTCGCCTTCGCACGCTTCGCCTGGAGGAGATCGGCGCTATCTATACGCAAACTTGCTAGAGCGCAATAGCGCAAGTTGTTGAAGCGGTAGAGGCTGACTTTCTTTCGGGAACTGCCATCCACAACAATACTAAGCTTCTCACCAAGAGTTGCTGACTTTGCAGCTGCCGAAGCCTTGCTCTTTGCACGTGTAGCTCGACCAGGTCGCGCATACAGAAACGTGCTCAGGATGAAACTCAGCAATAACAAAAGGAAAACAAACCTTCTGCTCGTAGTGAATGTTCCTGATAGCGTCATCTCCAAGTCATCATGCTGAAAGTGTTTGCTGCTCGATCTATTGAGAATACCCTTGACATTTTGCTTATGCTTATGCTTATGCTTATGCTTATGCTTGTGCTTGTGCTTGTGCTAATGGAGCTGGCGGTGGCGGCGGCGGACTATCCGCTTGTTGTTCCATTTCAGCTGCCCGTTTCGCTCTCCAATCACTGAAATACATGACCAATATTGCCGCTGCAGGAACTGATACCAACAAGCCAACGAAACCAAAGAAGTGTCCAAAAATGAACAACGCTGCTATCAACGCCACCGGATGTAAACCAATCCTACTTCCTGTAACATGAGGATCTATAAGATAGGTGCTGATGAAGTGTAGGACCACAATCGTGATGGAGACTTGTACTATCTGCATCGCAGCGTTGTCTGCGCCAACGATCAGTATTGTCACCACTGCCACGAACAAACTCGCGAGAATCCCCACAAAAGGTATGGGATTGAGCAAGCCACAGAGTACACCAAGAACGATTCCGTAAGGAATGTCAAGAAGGAGAAATATCGTGGTCGCCATGGTGCCAACAAAAATGGCGCTGATGATCTGACCGCTGATATAGGCTCGAACAATTTGATTGATTCGTACCAGGTCCCGATACACACGTTGATTACGTTTTGCGAGTAAGCTGCGCAGAAGCTGCTTGATATCTGGAAGATCGTTAAGAAAATAGAAGGTCAGCACAGGTATCAAAATGATGTTCACTGCTTGAGCGGCAACGGACGACAACGAGGTCAACACGTGCAGCAGCGCATTCAGAATGATCTGCGAAACGTTTTCGAGCTGCGGCACCACTTCCTTCTGAACAATGTCTCGAGCATTTGCACTAGAAATTCCGAATCCTTCTAACCAACGGTAGAACTGACGACTCTCCAAGTACTGTGTGGTGGAACTCACCATCGAGGAGATACGTCGAATCACTTCGTTCATCTGCTCAAACACGCTTGGGAAAATGAAAATCGAGACGAGAACCAACGCACCGAGTATGGCAAGGAGAAGTGTAAGCGACACAAAACTGCGTTTCAACTTCCAAGAACTCAGCTTGGTAACTAGGGGGTCAAGTAAATACGCGATAAAAAACGCAAGTACAAATGGTAAGAGTGCCATTCCGAGTTCAGATAGGAACCATAGCACGAATAGCAAGGAACTGAGCACGACGAAGCGTCGTACAAAAGCGGAGTGTTCTCGATACGGCACGAGAATAAACATGATAACCGCATAGATAATCAAAGGACCTGCGTCATTTGCCAATAGCTTCGTCTGCACAAGAAAGCCGATGAGTGCCAATGCGCCTAAACACACTGCAGCTATAACAGATCGAAGTGATCGCTTATTGTATATGCTTGTATCCATTCAATGCGATGTCCTAATACCACAAATCTACGAGCTTTCAAGGTCTTAGGTCCACCCTAATTCACCTTGGCATCTTGCAATGCAGCAAACCCTGCACCAATTCGCTCAAAAACACAGAGAGCACAGACTGTAAAGCCTGTGCTCTCGTGCGCCTTTCTGCACTCGCAGCATAATAATCTTGTTCGTTGCTCTATCATGGGTCCAGCTACCAAGGGCTCCAGTACTCTTAAGGACGGCACAGAACAAATGCTCGAAGTGCTGTCGTCCAGCACTCTACCCTTCGGCTGGAGCGGTCTGACCGCAATATTCGTCATAAGCACCAGTGAGCATCTGAGCAATTGCTTCAGGGAAGCGTCCTTCGATCATGTGACGGTGAATCATACCGATCAGTTGTCCATCGCGAAACAACGCAATACTTGGGCTTGAAGGCGGCACCATGGCCAGATACTTCTCGCGAACGTATTGGGTTGCCTCTAGGTCTTGACCAGCAAACACGGTAACGAGATTGTCTGGCACTTTTGCATGGCGCAAAGACATTGCTATGCCTGGACGGGCAGAACCAGCCGCACAACCGCAAACTGAGTTCACAACTAATAGGGTTGTACCACTCAGAGCCATTGCGTTGTCGACATCAGCCGGAGTGTGAAGCTCACTAAAGCCCACTCGTGTTAACTCTTCGCGCATCGGCTGAACAAGTAAAGGATCGTACATGATTTTTGTGTTTAATGTGTATGTAAATGGAGATGACGTTTTTTGCAATGAGTACGGGCATCGAAAACGAATCATAGCCCCTGCCTTTGAAGTCTTTGCAACGTGCACTACCAGAACTGAGAACCAAAGACAATCGTTCTGGCTGATTCAAGTAATGCACAATAAGAACCCAATTTGAGCATCAAGGACCAAGACGATACAAAGTCTGCATGCGTGTGCAGCTGGACGCTTTCAAGACAAAAATATCACCTTTTGTTGTGTCAGGATCTTAGACTGCGCATCTTTGCAAGAATTGTTCTGTCTTGGGTCGACTTCCGGATGAGTATTCGGAGTCTTTTATCCAGGTGATTCTCCCGAGGTTCTTCGTGCTCATTTTACGTACCGTTGCTGAAGCCCAGAATTGGTGTGACCTTCAGCAGCAAGCTGGCAAGCGTATTGGATTTGTTCCGACCATGGGTTATCTCCATGACGGACACATGAGCTTGGTGGACCAAGCTCGCAGCGAATGTGACTGCGTTGCAGCTTCGATTTTTGTAAATCCAACTCAGTTCGCTGCGAACGAGGATCTTTCTCGTTATCCACGGGATTTTGAACACGACATCGCTCTTCTCGAAGCCCATGGCTGTGATATGGTCTTTGCACCTTCAGAGTCCGAGATGTACCCCTCCTCTTTCCTTACACACCTTCGAGTTGGCATAATCTCAGCAGCTTTTGAAGGCGCCTTTCGTCCTACTCACTTCGACGGAGTATGCCTCATCGTACTGAAGCTCTTGATGGCGGTAAAGGCGCAGAAGATGTACTTAGGGCAGAAAGACTACCAGCAGACTCTGGTTATACGTCAGATGCTTCGAGATCTCAATGTGCACGTTGAGGTGATCGTTGCTCCAACTATACGCGAAGCAGACGGACTAGCGCTTAGCTCCAGGAATGTCTACCTCAATAGCAACGAACGGACCCGCGCAACAGTTCTCTATAGAGCACTTTTGAACGTTCAGCGAGCTATAGAACAAAATATCCGAAGCAAAAACACTCTCGATTCAATCATGATCAAAACGCTCATGGAATCTGCTGCTGCTCCTCTGAGCATTGATTATGCAGCGTGTGTCCGCGCCGATAATCTACGCGAACAAGAAATGTTTGGCGAAGGAGAAGAAATTGTCTGTTTGATAGCAGTACGCATTGGTACCACACGTCTCATCGACAACATGCTCATCCGCATCCCAGTGAAAGCTTGATTTGATCTTCCGACCATTCTGCAGGTCTCATTATCAACGCTGCGCTTCGCGCCGCCTTTACTTCTTCACCGTGCCAGCGCTATACACAATTCACTGACAATACATGTCGAAGAGTCAGCTCACTCTACTTTCCTTTGTGTACGCCCAGAGCTTTGTTCATCTCAACGCCATAATCACTCAGGAATTCTTCTCCTGCTTTGATTGCGCGAGTAGTGACCATCTCAATGATCTTTCCATCGGACTGATACTCAATGTTTGGCTTCTTGCCTGAACCTTGGAAGGTACATATATAGCGAGCGACTCCCGCATCGGTACGACAAGCGTCTATGATCGTTTTCTTATTGAGTTCAATGCCGTAGACTCCGAGTGAGTCATCGATGTATCGTTCGTTGTATTCTTTTTGTGACATTCTTTCACCTTCATAGGTGCAAAGCACAGTCGCCTTTGGGAAATCGCGAGTGGCCCACAAGCCAAGGCCTGCTGCCTTAATCTGTGAAGCTTTCACTTCAACGCCGAGAACTTCCCGCGTATGGATCGCGCAATAAGGATGCGTCATCGTGGTAATGCGCTTGCACCGTTTGCCGCTCTTCTTGAACGAGCACTGCTTACTAACACGTATTGTTTGATTCTTTGCCATGAGTTTATTTTAAGATCTCTCCTGCTTCTAACGACCAGAATACCAAGTCTAGTTCGTCCATATCAATGCAAATATCTGAAGCAAATTGTTTCCATTGCTGCTCAATCTCTTCATAGCGCTTCGCTGTTGTCGGTGGAACCACAGAATCGATCACTCCACAACGATGCAAATGCTTGAGAATATGACGATCGATAATAGCGATTCCGCGCTGACCCGTATTCCGTAAAAAGTGCGATGCCTCCTTCATACCAACTCCCTTGAGCTCACGGACTAAGTAGCTGCGAGCCGCAACGGCAGTGGGTTGCAACTCAAGTGCTTTGAGAATAGTTGGAAATGAAATCTGTAACTCCAACAGTCGTTTTGCCTTTGTATTATGGAATCGAATGTAATGGGTAGGATCTCGCAGGATTGAGGTAGGGTCTACAGGATGCTGCTGAAAGCGAAGAGCTTTGAGCTTCTCAACTACTTGAGCTGCATGAACAGCTTTGCTCTGTGGCGTACACAAACAATAGCACAACTCATAAAACCACTCGTCTTTTGGCACTGCTCGAAAGTCCTTCAAACGTTGGATGATGGCCTTCCTTCGTTCTTCATAGGCTTGCAGCACGTAGCTACGATCAACAGACAAAGCTCTGTTCGATGCCTCCAGCATTGTAGGTTTTGCTTTTCGCGTCTGTGAAGGTGGTGGCATTGTATGAAGGATATCGAGTTACAAATCCCAACGCAAGCTACAGGTCAGTGGAATGGAAACCGCTGCACCTTCGGAGATAACGAAGCGAGCTAAGGGTACTATTGCGGTCTTTTCCCAAATGTTGAGTGTAAAGCCGACGCCAAACATCACCGCGGTGTGACGAAGCTGTGGATCTGCCTGTTGATCAGGAATGACTTGTCGGGCTATACCATACGAAGCAGCAATACAGAGATAGGGATTGAATGGAGCCCGAAAGCTATGAGTTTCAGCACGCAAGCCAAATGAGAAAAAATGTGCTTCTGCATCGAGGCTATCGCCGAGAGCGCCAAACGCGCTGCGCACAAAGTCGTAACCAAAGGTAAGCGACAAGCCACTTGTATCTTTCACTCGCCACGCAAATTGTGCATGTGCATGCGGACCGACACTTAGTCCTTTGTTGATGACTTTCGCAAACTGAAGCGTGGCACCAAAGCCAGCACTAAGATCCGATCTCGAACTGGTCTGCGCACTCAGTGTGCAACAACTAACTACGAATAGCAGGAATATTCGATTCATCCGATACAAGAGAGTTCATGGCAACGACCACCGTGGACGCAGCAGCAGACGAAAATACGTGCTTTTCCATGCGTAGCTACCGGATTCCTAGCCTTTGTTTTTCACAGAGCGACGTCGAAGCCATTTCTCTATCTCAACCGCAAAAAAGACAACTGAGGCTGCCGCGATAGCAAGTGCAAGTTCGGTCATGCTCAATGCTTCTGTGTGAAAGATGCTTTGTGCAGCAGGTACATAGATCGTCATCATTTGAAGGACAAGTGTGACAAAGATGGCAGCAATGAGCGAGCGATTAGAAAACAGACCAATTCGGAAGACCGACTCGGTATCGGAACGAATGGCAAGGACGTGTCCCATCTGACTGAGACACAAAACAGTAAACACCATAGTCTGCCAATGTGAGTCATGCCAGTGAATCGCAAGAGCCTGCGTTATCAGGGGAACGATACCCATGAGTAAGCCAACCCAGAGGATATGCATTCCCATACCATGCGCAAAAATGCTCTCCGAGGGAGGTCGCGGACCCCTTTTCATAATATTCTTTGTTGCAGGTTCCGCAGCTAAGGCGATTCCCGGCAAACCATCCGTGACAAGATTAATCCACAAGATGTGAACAGGAAGTAAGGGAATCGGCAAACCAAGAAAAGGTGCTAAGAAGATTGTCCAAATCTCTCCGCTGTTCGAGGTCATAATATACTTGATGAACTTGCGGATGTTGTCGTACACCCTACGACCCTCCTCCACCGCATTGACAATGGTGGCAAAATTGTCGTCGAGGAGTATCATTGCAGATGCTTCTTTCGATACTTCCGTTCCATTGATTCCCATGGCTACGCCGATGTTCGCCATCTTCAGCGCAGGAGCATCATTCACTCCGTCACCCGTCATTGCAACATACTGTCCTTTCGCTTGCAGAGCTCTCACAATGCGCAGTTTCTGGTCTGGAGCAACGCGAGCATACACTCTGGTTTTCAGCACAACATTTTGCAGATCCGCATCCGACATCTTCTCAAGATCTCGCGAGGTGAGTACGGTGGCATCGTTCTTTTCTGCAATACCCAGCTCCTCAGCGATTGCAAGTGCTGTTAACGGGTGATCACCCGTGATCATAACAGGAGTGATCTGAGCTTCACGACAACGCTGCACCGCATCGCGAACTTCCGGGCGTGGCGGATCGATCAAGCCAACACAACCTAGATACTGTAGTGAACTCTCAACCTCTTGGTCAGCAATGTGCAACTGATCCGCAGCTAACTCTCGAGTTGCGAAAGCAAGTACTCGTAGACCTTCAACAGCAAGTGATTGACACTCGTGAAGCACTCGTTCTCTCTCTGCTCCACCAATCACTCCACCGTGTACATCCTGTACGCATTTCTCGATCAACAGCTCTGGTGCGCCTTTGACAAACACCCGGAATGAGCCTGAAGGAAGTTGATGAATAGTCGACATACACTTGCGCTCGGAGTCAAAAGGCAAGCTTCTCATCCGAGGGAATTCTAGCTCTCGCTGACTGCGCTCCCACCCCAGTTCATGCGCTGCGCGAAACAATGCTTGCTCGGTAGATTCTCCTAACAAGCTTCCATCCTCGTTCTCGATGACATCGTTACTCAGGCACATCGCATCGCCAAGCACTTTAGCAGTAGCGTTCGTTGAAATCTCCGAGCGAAACTCGTCGACAGTTGTGCTGTCACTGCTCATCAGAATCCTACGCACGCTCATTCGCTGTTGCGTGAGAGTTCCAGTTTTATCCGTGCAAATGAAACTAACAGATCCAAGGGTCTCCACCGCTGGTAACTTTCGAATAAGGGCATGCCGCTGCACCATTTTCTTTGCGCTCATCGATAACGCTACGGTGACAACCGCTGGTAATGCTTCTGGTATAGCCGCAACTGCTAGCGAGATCGCTGTGAGCAACATGACCATGGCATCTTCTCCTCGCCATAAGCCAAAGCCGAAAACAATTGCACAGATAATAAGAACTGCCACAGCAAGACGGCGACCAAACTCTGCCAATCGTTGTTGCAGAGGAGTGCGGAGATTGGAGTCTTCCTGTAAGAGCGATGCAATCTTGCCTAACTCTGTTTGCATAGCTATTGCAACAACCAAGGCTCTTCCACTTCCATGGCTAATTGCCGTTCCCTTGAACAACATGTTCGTCCTATCACCGAGCGGTAAATACTCTTCTTGCAGAGAGCTGGGCACTTTGTCGACGGCATGAGACTCACCTGTTAAGGCCGCCTCCTCCACCCGAACCGAAGCTCCATCTATGAGCCGAGCGTCGGCAGGAACAATGTTGCCTGCTTCAATGACGATGATATCTCCAACAACAAGCTCTTTGGCTGGCACATCTTTCTGCTGTCCTTCTCGTATGACTCGTGCACTAGGCGCTGACATTCGGCGAAGAGCATCCATTGCCTTCTCTGCTTGAAACTCTTGGTAGAAGCCGACGATAGCGTTCATCAAGACTATCCCAAGGATCACATAGGCATCAACTTGATCGCCCAAGAACCAAGAGATAGCAGCGGCTGCAATCAAGACCAGAATCATGAAGTCAACGAACTGCTCAAACAGCATCAGCCACCAACTCTTCGTACCTGATTCTTCAAGTTGATTGAAGCCATGCGCTCGTTGACGGTCACTAACCTGCGACTCGTTCAAACCTTGCAACGAGCTTTTCGTAAGCGAGAATAACTCTTCGTGTGAATACTGATGAAATTGCACGCATCTACTCCTGTGTTCTTTGTCCTGACGAGAATGTACGCCGGATCAATCCAACGCCATCAACATTTAGTCCGTTACCATCTTCTTCAGTGCGGCTGCAAACATTCTTCCTATTCGTGAAGCAGAGCGAAGAATTCACCTTCCTCTCCTCGTACATCCAATCTGCAGCCTCCGAGTTGGGTGCCTCAGCGCGACGCGCTGAGAAGGTCGTGTCTGTTATTCGCAATAAGCAAAACAACGGTTCTGCACTCATCAATGTACGCAATACGAGCACTCAAAGCTGAAATCTCTATAGTGGTCTATTGTCTTTGCAATACTGAAGCTGCAAGCTCATCCGCCGAGCTCACAAAAAGCGCTAATGGACTGGAAGAAAACCAAGGTCGAGAAGGCATGGCGATAGACGTTAACCAGTACGAAAAGATGCACGGAAAACAATTGTCAATGTTCGCTACGCACTCGTGCCGACTAGAACGAAGTATGGGGGCAAGTGAATCGCGCTGAAACGTAGTCTCACTTGAGAAGAGCTCTCATTGTATCACTCCAGACTCTTCCTGATTCATCTGCAGCCGTTTAGTCCAACAATTACAGCAAGACTATTGTTGAGCGCCTTTTTGTAAGCGCTCAAAGTACTGACGAATCAGCTGCTCGTAATCTTTGGAGTAACCTTGCTGCATAGACTTCAACAAATCCTGTACAGCCTGCTTGTTGCGCAGTTCATCAAGTTTCAGTTCTGCGGGGCTCTTACGAGCTTGATCTTCACCAGATCGAGACTCGCGCGTCTTTTCATAATCACGTTCATTCATTGATCGGCTAGCATCCAGCAACCGTGAAAGAATTCTGTCTTGACGACGTCGTGTGTCCTCACTCACCCGTCCACTCTGCATATCGCTTAGCACTTCCCGCATTTCCTCTGCTAACTTCTCCAGACTTCCCAGAGCTTGTTTATTACCAGAGGTCTCTTTCTGCTCTTTTGCTAACTCTTCAAGTGTCTTTTGCACTTTTCCTTGTTGTGCGGCTAAGCGGCCCAGTTCGCCTTGTTGCTGTTGCGAGAGGCCTTGTCCGCCACTTTGCCCAAGCTGCTGCATTCCTTGATTGATTCCCTGCTGAGTGTTTGCAGCTTGCTGCAAACGTTGCATGAAGCTCCCGCTGCTTCCTGGTTTCGATCCTCCTGGGTTCATCGGGTCACCATCTCCCTCACCATCGGCCCCCTCGCCACCTGGACTACCTCCGCCCATTTTCTGCAAAGCTCCAGACATTTGCTGCATTGCTTTGTTCATCGATGACATCGCACCACGCTGCTGCTGAGAAGCCATTTGAGAATTTCGGTTCTCCAAACTCTCTTGAGCGTTCTGCATTTGGCGCATAGCGTCACCCATCTCTTTGCCCATCTCTGGACTAACTGCTGTTGTCTTTTGTCCAAGCTGGTTCAGCCTATTAGCCAGGTTCATCATTTGTTCGCGGACTTTCTGCTGCTGCCTAGCATTCTCGCTCATACGAGCCGAGTTCATGTCCATCTGTTCCGCTTCCTTCATCAACTGCTCTTCTGCTTTGCTGAGCGACATCATATCGTTCAGTGAAGATTGCATCTGGCGCGTTGTTTCTTTCTGCAGGTTCTTCTTCATTTCCTGCTTCATTTTCTTCATGCCTTGCGAGAAGTTCTTCAGGTTCTGCTCCGCATTACGCATGTTCTTTGAAGCCGATTGCATATCACCCTGCTCCAAGTCTTTCTCACTCTGTTCCATCTGCTTCTGAGTCATCTCAGCATTCAGCTCGTCCATTGCTTTCTTCATCTCATCCATGACGTTCTGCTGCTTCTCCAACCCAGCCTCTTTAGCCATCTTCTCCAGATCCTTCATTTCCTGGGTAAGACGTTTCATGTCATCTTTCATAGCCTCTTGCTTCTTTGCAAGCTGCTCACGGGCGTCTTTATCGTTGGGATTCGTATTCTCCGCTTGCTTCTGCAAATCTTCTTGTTGCTTCTGTAATTCTTCAGCACGCTTCGCAAGCTCATCTACTTTTTGCTCAGTCTGAATACGCTTGAGAAGCTGCATAGTCCGCTCGATCTGCTTCTTGAAGTCCTCTTCATTGAACTTGAAGTTCTTCATTGCCTGTTGCAACTGTTCGGGCGACATCTGTTCCATCGCTTTCTGCATCTGCTCCATGGCCTTCCGAAGTTCTTTAGAGTCAATGCTCTTCAACAACTTTTGCATCTCAGCATACTTCTGCATGGTTTCTGGAGAGAGCGCTTTGTTCTCTTGAAGCATCTGCGTCATGTCTTCCAGCTTTTCCTGAACATCCTTGAGTTTCTCTTGAATCTGCTCCTGTTGTTTGAGCAAATCCTCCATTTTCTTTTTTTCCTTCCAATCAGCCTGCGGCTGCTTTTGCTTCATGAGTTCACGTTGCAACTGTTCCATTTCGCGGGCAACGTCGTCAGCCTTTTTAAGAACTTTCTCCAAGTCCTTCGTGGCTTCACTTTGACGTTGCTCTGCTTGACGAAACACTTCGTCAAGTGACGGTAAACGCAGAGATAGCACAGACGTTTTAGCGCTCTTCGGACCGCTAATGCGATCATTGTCAAAAACTTCTAGGTAAAACTCAAACCGATCATCGGGCGAGATACCTTGCTTGTTGAGGTCCCATAGATATGGCACTTCGGCACTCGTACCACTTGAGTTGAGTGGCATTGAGATGCTCTTGAAATCCTTCTCTGCTTCCGCGTATCTAGACTCAGCCAGACGATACCGTATGACTAGTTGCGAGAAGCCATAGTCGTCGGTAATCGAAGCACGTATTGCAAGCAATGCATCTTTTTTGAGTTGTACGTCTGCTTGAGGCTCCACCAACGATATCGCTGGATAGCCATCCGTTAGTGCATTGATACTATAGTGGATAGGATCAACATTGCTTCTCCCTTGCGCATCAAGAAGCTCTATCCAATACTGTCCGCTTCGTCGAACGCTAAAAGAAGCTGACGCCTCACGTCCTTTACAGTTCATCTGGATCGAGCTTGTGTCTTGCATCACAGGTGCTGATGTTGTGTCACTGTTCTTGCTGTCAATTGCTCTTGCGCCAGACATAACAAGTCGGGCTGATTGAATGTCCTTGTTTGCCTGTATGCGTAAATCAACACGCGAGCCGACGAGGCAATTGATGTCGGCGTTTTGTTCGGAGAGTGAAAGAGGCGCTAAGCCAGTATATGCAGGCTGTTGAACGCTTCCTTCCAAGCTTCGAATTAGGGGCCGATCTGTGACCACGATGTGTCCGGTATCGCTTCGAACGTGCTCGGAATACCAAGGAACCTCTGCATAGAAGTCCATGCTTCGTTTTACTGACGTTAACTCAAAATGAAAGTAGCCAAGAGAGTCCTCTCTCAAGGTATACGCATCAAGATTCTGCTGCTGTTCTTCTCGAACTTGGAGAGTCAACGTTTGTGGAGAGGTACCACTAACACGAACTTTGATAACGACTTTCTGCCCGTGTAAGACCTGAAGATTCAATGGTTCGATATGTAGTTGGAATGGCGCAGGAGGAACAAAGGACTGTTGAAAGTGCAAGAGTCTATATGCGGCAGAGCCAAGAGGACTAAAGGAGCAAAGGCTAACGAAAGCAACAGCAACCGAGATAAATATCAATGCTTTACGTCGCAATCCCGAATAATCAATAACCTGATCGAAGTCTTTGGATCTGGCTTGCTCTTCTGCATTGTGAAAACTTGCATACACAAGCTGAGTTGAGATCCCTTCGGCGCTATCCACCAAAGGAAGAAGTTGCATTGCATTGAGAAGGGTGTCGCGAAGATCAGCATACACCGCTCCTATGCGCAAAGCTATTGATTCAACACCGGGGCGTCCAGGCGCGAAGACTCGCGACCACAACTCTCTCCCAACATACCACGCAAAAGCGCTAAGTGTTGATACGCACCACACAGAGAACATCAAGGTTCGAAGCTGAGTACTAGCGTGAGCAAACAGCTCGAGCAATGCCAGGACGAAATAAAGAGTCAGAGATAAGGCACCAACCCATAGCAGCGAACTCAGCAGATGCACACCCGTTTCTTTCCGGCGCGTACGCTCCAGACGAGATAGAATGTTAAAATATGCCTGCTTATATTCCATTACAACGTACTCGTTGATTCCCAAGAGTTTAGGATGAGCGATAGCCGTACTCACATTCGTCAGCCAAGAGAGAAATCCCAACAAATTGTTGGTTCTTGAAGCAGACGAATAAGTCTACAAGTTACGTGTAGGTTGAGAATTCTTGGGGAAAATATTCTTGCAAGTTTGGCTTATCCTTTAGCTTCACGTCAACTACTGTCAACAAACTGAATCCTATCTCTTTGAGTATTCTGACGGTAATAATCCGACACTCAACTCTGCGCCTTTAGTAGCAGCCACGCCATAATAGGACTGTTTCCTTCGTTGAAAACAATCGACGTACTGATCGGTGCCTAAGGTAGTATTAGTTGTACCTTTCAATCGTTGACCAAAACACTGCATTTGAGCAGTCTCCTAATCTCGCACGCGCGTGGCAGCGCTTGCGCTGCACGAGTTGAAGATGAATCGTTTGAGCTTACAAAGTGTGCACTATCAATACACGACTTCTCAGTTTGATCGACCGAGGGCGTAGACCACTATGTTGCAGCCCATTCGCAATGCAGCCTGTCGTTTGTCTGCTGGATCACCATGCACATCGGGATCAGCCCAACCATCGGAAGGATTGGTTTCGTAGGTGTAGAAGACACTTAGATGTGCCCCATTGAAGAGCCCAAATCCCTGTGCGATTTTTCCATCGTGCTCGTGGATCTTTGGTAGACCGTTCGGGAACTGAAAGTGGCTGTGATAAATGGGATGACTAAAAGGCAATTCAACGAACTGCTGGTCAGGGTAGACTTTCTTCATCTCACGTCGGATTGATGCATCCATGCCATAGTCATCATCAATGTATAAGAAGCCTCCGTTGTCGAGATAGGCGCGCAAGCGCTTGGCTTCTGCGTCGCTGAAGCTGACGTTGCCATGACCTGTGAGAAAGAGCATGGGATAGAGAAAGATGTTGTCAGAATTCAAATCCACATACTCATACACAGCCGCAACATTGATGTTCGTGTTTTGTCGGACGAAGTTCAGTAGGTTCACCTCCGCCGATGGATCATTATACCAATCTCCCCCTCCACCATACTTCAAACGCGCGAGCTTGACGGCAGATGCAGTGCTCTGCTGAGCAAGTGCACATATCTGCACTGAGATGAGGAGAAGAATAGCAACGAAATACTTCATGGTCGTTTTCTAACAGAGCGCTGAATTATTACTTGGACTCACATGGTGAAGGACTGACAGGAAATGTTGCAATTGACTGTAAGAGACTGTCGTGTCGCAGCCCTAGCGGAACTGTTGGATACATGCACAATCCACTAGTCCAGTACTTGTGCCGTGACCCAAACTGCTGCACAAACACATCAACTGAATCTTTGTGTGCATAGAGCGTTCGCGAAGACGAAGTACAATACAAGATGCTGCGAGTTCCTACTCTTGGAGGAGACCAATCGGTACTCGTCGACGTAAACTCAACTACATCTCGAGAAGAACTGTTGTCTTTCGGTACAACCCGAGCTCGTGACTTCTCACACAACAGGTGAATCGTATCGCAATCCAAATCGCCTTTATAAGCCCTAATCACTTTCAAGGTCAAATCATGCATCTTTTGATCCCATCCTTCTGGGTCACGAGTGAATTCATGATACGCGTTCTTCCCAGCTTTCAGGTTCGCCTCGACTCGTTGCTGAGCTTCCTCTCGATTGATTCCAATGCACTCTTCATCGCGAAGCACAATGCAATCAATGACCAACTCAGCGTTTGTGTAAGCTTGCTGCACAGACTGCTCAATGCAGCCACTTGTTCCAGTATTGCTCGTCAGTCCGAGAACTAAGACGACAGCTATCATCAAGGTTTTACTCATAGGAACGTATACATGTGAGCACCTAGACTGAGGGTTATCACGACGATTGACCACTGTGATGCAAAGTCACCACACTATGAAAACGAAGCAAGGACTATTTTCTTTTCCTGTTCTTCAAACCAAGGAACGCCGCGCATCTGCAAGGGATGCACTTCGACGTGCAAGCGGGGAAACTTTTCTTTCGCTACTCGCACCTCTTCAGTGAGGTCGCCACCTTTGAGAAGTACCAAACGGCCTTTGGGTTTAAGCAGAGTTTTCGTCCACCACACAATCTCATCGAGTTGAGCAACACCGCGTGCTACCACGACATCTACCAAACCCGCAAACTCCTTCTCTTTCGCAAGTTCTTCGACTCTTTTGTTGAAGGTCTGAATGCCTCGCAAGCCTGTATGTTCGGCAAACATTTGCGTCAGTTTTACCTTCTTCGCGATGGAATCGACTAGGTTCATCCGTAGACCTTGCATGGCAATCTTTAAGGGTATGCCAGGAAAGCCGCCGCCTGTTCCCACATCTACCACCAACGACTTCTCGCCAAATGTCACTTGCGTAAGAATAGCAAGCGAATGAAGGATATGACGCTCCCACACATTTGCTTCATCTTTACGCGAGATCAGATTCACCTTCTCGTTCCAATAGAGCAGATCGTTATGAAAGCGCTCGAAGATGTCTACTTGCTCTTTGTCGAGTACAATGCCATTTGCTGAACAGATTGTCCAGAATTCCAGTTTGTCCACAATCTCTTGGTAATTTGTCGTTGCTACGTCTTTGTCTTCAACCTGCGCATGCTTCGCATGCCGCAGACTTCCAGACACAAATCTACGAATTGAGGAGCCTTAGAGTGAGTGAGTTTGCTGATCTGATTTCTGTATACGACCGTCGTATCCCCTTTTTCTCCATCATTTGTTGTTCCTACAACCGCGCACACCTGCTTCCTCGGGCTATTGAGAGTGTGTTAGCCCAGACGGAAAAAGATTGGGAGTTTCTCGTGGTTGATGACGGCAGTACAGATTCTACAGCTGAGATTGTGCGCGCCTACGCCCAACAACACTCGAATATTCGCTACCTCTTCCATTCGAACCGCGGGGTGGGAGCTACTCGAAACGCAGGCATCCTAGCCTCGTGCGGACTCTATGTGACCTTTCTGGACAGCGATGATGAGTACCTGCCAGAGCATCTGGCTATTCGCAAGACTGCATGCGTGCAGAATCCAGAGATTCCCTTTATCTACGGTGGCATAGAGGTCATTGGCGATCCTACAGTGCCAGACAAAAACGATACAACCAAACGTATTCACTTAGACCAGTGCGCTGTTGGCGGCACCTTCATACTTCGCAGAGACCTTGTTATAGCCATGGGCGGCTTCGCTCATCTACGATACGCGGACGATGCAGAATTCTATGAGCGCGCTGAGGCACACAATGTAGCCATAGCGAAAATCGAAGCGCCGACCTACCGATATTACCGTGATGCGCCCGACTCCTTGTGTAATACGACATCATAGCCTTCAACTAGCGCCTATAGACAGAGTACTGCCCTTGAACACTGTTTTCATGCTCTTCCGTGTCACAGTGTTTGTCTCGGGAGAACAATGAACGCTAGATCAGAAGTCCTTCACGCACATTTCACGTCCTAGTGCTAACTTTGCATTCGGATTTAGAGTGTAAGACTGATAGCGACACCCGTTGACCTTGCCGTATGGCTGAACACAGTACCTCACAGAGTATCCGTCCCCACCAACCGGACAACGACGTAGTTTTCATCATCAAGAACCCGCATCGTCCAGGAATGCTTGGACGTCTCTGCACCATTATTGGTGAAGAAGGCGGATTGATTGGTGATATGAAGACTCTGTTTGTCGGCCATGACCACGTCCTGCGCGAAGTCGTCGTATCGGTCTTTGATTCCATGCACCTTGGTGCCATTGAGCGCGCCATTAAGGAGCGCACTCAAGCAGAGGTAGTTGAGATCAAAGACGTGGTGTTTGAGCACCACCGAGGTGGCAAAATCAAAGTCACTCGCACACGAAATGTTGCAAGTGTTGCCGAACTCCGCTACGTTTACACACCTGGTGTTGCTCGCGTATGTAAAGCGATACAACAGAACCCTGAGTTGTTGTATGACTACACAAGTGTGGGTAACAGTATTGGCATTTTTACCAATGGCACTCGCGTCTTGGGTCTTGGAGACATCGGTCCTGCAGCAGCCATGCCGGTCATGGAAGGAAAGTCCATGCTGTATGATCAGTTTGTAGGCTTGAGTGCGATGCCAATATTGATCGACACCAAAGACCCTGAGGAGTTCATCGATATCGTTGTAAAGATCTCTACTGGCTTTGCTGGTATTCACCTTGAAGATATCTCAACGCCAGATTGCTTTTACATTGAAGACGAGCTGATACGTCGACTGGACAAGCCAGTCATGCACGATGACCAACATGGTACGGCAACTGTTCTTCTAGCCGCAGTTCTCAATGCTCTGAAGAAAGTTCAGCGCTATGGTGATAAGACACTCGTGTTCGCGCAACTTGGTCTCGGCGCGGCTGGTAGCGCTATCGCGCGTCTGCTCATCGACTATGGCTTTAACGTGATTGCCTTTGACCCCAATGAGTCGTCACACCAGCGAGTGATTGAAGCTGGAGTTCGCATTGTATCCTTCGATGAAGCAATGCAAGCTGATGTGGTTATCTCCACCACTGGCAGAGTAGGTCTTATCACCAAAGAAATGATCAAACCAGGTCAGATCATTTTTGCCTTGTCGAATCCTGTACCCGAAATCTCGGCTGAAGATGCACTCGATGCTGGTGCTGCCTTTGCCGCGGATGGCAAGAGTGTCAATAACGCTCTAGCCTACCCTGGTCTCTTCCGTGCTGCCATAGAGGTTCGAGCGGACACCATAACCAGCGAAATGAAGATAGCTGCCGCCACAGCAATTGCTGAGCTTGCAGCACCCGACGAATTGGTGCCGAGCCCATTCAATCCGGAAGTACATCGCAATGTTACAGATCGCGTCAAATCACTGTTCAATCTCGACAAACTAGGGTCGACAGAGTAGAGCCGTCTGTGCGTGGGTTTTACGCCGTTTCAGAACTACTAAAAACAACGGGTTCAATCAGTTGATTATTGAACCCGTTGTTTTTTGTGACTATATCATTTCAGCCAAGCCTTGCACTATCTACCTTGACTACCCCTGTCATGTCGTGTAGAGACGGTTCTGACTTCTCGTCAGTCAATCATCATTCAACCATTCACACTACCATGCGGACGCAGCCAAGATGAACAATAAGAACATTCCTCCGCGCTCACCACGAGATGCCATCGAACTAACTGCGCGGATCTAAGGCGACTTCGATGATGCGAACCAGATCTTTCAAGTGAGCGCGATTGACTATGTCTGCTCCAGTTGCTTTCGCGAGTTTCGTTTTCAATCCTTCTAGCTGAAGTCGCGAAATTGCACGAACATCCGTTTTATATACGTTGGGCGGAAGAAATGCGAGGAGCGCTGGTGGAGTGCCAGGTGCGGGCGCAGGTGGTGGAATCATTTTGGCAATGAGTGTTTGCACATAGACACGCTGAAGATTCCTACGAAATGCATCTGCGGAAAAACTCTTTGTCGCCAGTTCTTCGAAGAGTCCGCCTTGTACATCGTCAAAGAGCTCTTGAACGGTGTAATTCGTAGCATCAACTTGAGAGTACTCAATCAAACGCAGCAATTTGTCGTTCGCGAGAACCGTCGCCAGTAAACGTTCTTGCACACGCTGAATACGGTCGATCGAGCCACTGGCTTCGAAGCGACGAAGAACATTCTGCGACAAAAACATCTGTGGTGTTTTGAATGCTGCGTCTTGTACAAAACGCAGGCACTGGCGTTGACGTTCACGACTAACGGGAGTAAAGATCACACCATTTTGTCCTGCATTTTTGTATTCTCCAATCACTCCACCAATATTCTCTGCCACATGGTTGACTTCGTTACGCCATTGCTGCAGAATCTCGTTATACATTTCTTCGAGCAGATCATAGTCTTTCCCTGGCTCGGTGGTTGCGTCTAGAAGGTATCCCATCGCTCTCTCTAGGTTCTTGATACCGTAGGTACTCGCTTTCACCGCATCGTCGCCAAGATCTTCCATTTGCGCAGTTGGATCAACGGTCTGCCACTGCTGGCGGCCATAGCGAAACATTGGATTGCTATCCTGAGCACGAATCCATGCATTGAGAGTATCAGTCTCATCGTCAGCTTTTCGAATATTAGGCAGCACTCTATAGCCCCAGTTAACTGCGAAGTCATCGTATGGACCCACCTTTGGCATCAGCGAAGCACCATCGCCTGGTTGTGCGACATAATTGAAACGTGCATAGTCCATGATACTAGGAGCGGTGCCGTACTTCTTAGTGAAGGTTGGCGAACGCAGAGAGTCAACAGGATAGGAGTTCGAGGCTTTCATGTTGTGTGGAAAGCCGATTGTATGTCCGAACTCATGCGCAGCAACAGTCGATACAAGTTCACCCATAAGCGAATCAGGGAATGGCACCTTATGTGCGCGTGGATCAGCGATTGCCTGTGTGAAGTACCACCCTTTAAGAAGGTTCATGACATTATGATACCAACCGATGTCGCTCTCCAGGATCTCGCCACTCCGAGGATCATGCACTTGTGGACCATAGGCATTCTCAATGGGCGAGGGGAAATAACGAATAACTGAATAGCGCGCGTCTTCTGGACAAAACTCGGGATCTTGCAAAGAATCTGGCGGATTGAGCACACGTACAGCATTCTTGAAACCGGCTTTCTCGAAAGCACTATTCCACGATTCGATTCCCTTTTTCAGCCATGGTCGCCACTTCTCTGGCGTTGCAGGATCTATGTAGTACGTAATGGGCTTAATGGGTTCAACTACTTCTCCACGAAAGTAGGCTGCAGAGTCTTTCGGCTCTAAGCGCCACCGCGTTATATATCCGCGTTTTTCTGCGCGCTGAACGTCGAGACCATAATCCGTTTTATACGTAGCAAAGAAACCAACTCGCCAATCATTGATGCGAGGTGTCATGGGCTTCACAGGCAGCTCTACCATACTGTGGTGCATCGTAAGGCTCACAGTGCGCGACGTGGGATTCTGTGGAGCAGCTTCTGCACTATAGGTTATCACATTCTCAACTTCAATGTTGGTTGGATAACTCCGCGCGTATTCTATATAACTACGATCAGCTGAGAAGTTGGTGATTTTGTACTGATCTCGGAGTGGTTTCGACAAAGTGAGAATACCAATATCCGAGCTAAAAAGCGATGAGACGTCGATCACCACAGCAGATGAATCTTTGGAATAGCATTGAATGGGAAAGGCAGCAATGACTTCCTCAAAATTGGCTGCGTGCACTGCTTTGGCGATTGGCAGACTATCGGCAGCAACATTGACATAGGTAACAGCTCGCAGAAGAATTTTATCGAACTTCCGTTCCCAGCGAATCAACTCAGAGTTAGACTCTTCCCCACCATACCCGATTTGAGGTGTTTTTGCAATCCGACTAACCAAAAGAAACTCTCTACCCAATTTTGACTTTGGGATCTCGTACAACACCTTATCGTCATATCTGTACACCTGAAAAACACCGCTATCTGCCTTTGCATCGGCAGGAATGACCTCAGACCAACTCTTGATCACATTGCGTTTAATGACACTAGCGCCTGATTTGCCTTCAACACTTGGCGATGTTTGGGCTGGAAGATGTACGGAACAGAGAACGACAAGCGCTCCGAGGAGAACGAGATTCTTCATAGGAAGAGAATTTGTGATAGTAATGCTGAGATCGATATTTCGAGGATGTATGGCAGAGCCAATTCCCTCATCCACGGGACAGCAAGATAAGAACTAGTAAAGTACAGGCATAAAGGGATTCGCCCTTTGAGCTGTCAATGTTTTGTTAAGCCTGTATTCCCTGTGAGTACAGCGGAGGCATCGTTTTTCTGGGATCAGCTGAGAGGCGAAGTAGAGAGATACAAAAAAAAAAACAGCGTCTCGTGAGGGAGTACGAGACGCTGCCTTGGTTGTGGAGCTTGTGGAGGGTACCACGAAAAACTCAGGGACGTAAAAAAGGGTAGGATTTGAATTCGATCGATCTCCACACCAAGCGAAAAAAAAACAGGGCATCCGTGCCGGTAAACAGTACATCCATGTTATGAACAGGATTGAGAACAGATCACCAAGCACTTAGTCCATTATCTTTCTGAGAAACGCAGGCTTCTCCAGCGGAGCCTTCTCACGAACGTTTGTATCCACAGCGTTCGATGGAGAGAGAGGCACGGAGCCGTGACGACGAGTAAATGCTGGAGCATCATATTTTGATGACTCACTGTGTCCAATTGGAGCTGATGGCGGAATGCTTCTTTGTTGTTGATTAGCCACAGCATTTGAGAACTGAGCAGGCATGTGAATAGATCCACCATTAGCTGCAATCTTCTGTTCTACTTGAACTGGAACGTGAGCTACTTCTTGAACAACACTGCGCTGAACTTCTTGGACAGTTTCCGTTTCAGGTATGAATTCAGTTACGGCGTTCTCGCGAAAACCAGTCGCTACAACAGTTACCATAATCTGGTCGCCCAAATCTTCATTGAAGACTACACCAAAGATCAAGTTTGCTTGATCGCCTGCAGCTTCTTCAATTGTTTGAACAGCATCACCAATCTCGATCATACTCACGTCAGAGTTGGCTGTGATATTGATCAAGACACCTTCTGCGCCTTGGATAGATACACCATCTAAGAGTGGTGATTGAATGGCATTCAATGCGGCATCCTTTGCACGATCTTCTCCGCGTGCAATACCAATACCCATGAGTGCATCACCCTTGTTCTTCATAATCGTACGAACATCAGCGAAGTCAACGTTCACCATACCATTACCACTGATGATATCTGCAATGCCCTTAGTAGCATTGTACAACACATCGTCAACCTTTTGAAAGGCTTGCACGAATGAGGTGTTTTTGTCGATAATTCCCATCAACTTCTGGTTAGGAATGACAATCAACGCGTCAACGTGTTTGCGTAACTCGTTGATACCCATCTCTGCTGAGTATGCTCTTTTCTTAGCTTCCCATCCGAAAGGCTTGGTAACTATACCAACTACCAAACAGTCAAGTTCACGTCCGATGCGGGCAATAACTGGAGCACCGCCCGTACCTGTTCCGCCACCCATTCCAGCAGTAACGAACATCATATCGCTGTGCTGTAGAGCTTCGCGGATATCATCGATGCTCTCCTCTACTGCAAGCTGTCCAATAGTAGGATCGGCACCAGCACCAAGACCGCGAGTAAGTTCGCGACCAATTTGCACCTTCGTTGTTGCCAGGTTAGCTGCCAGTGCTTGTGAATCGGTGTTTGCAGCAATGAAATCAACGCCGTTGAGACCGCGTTTGATCATGCTATTAATTGCGTTGCCACCGCCACCTCCAACGCCGATAACGCGAATACGTGCGCCTTCTGGAGTTGGTTCGGCCAGCTCAATTGCAAATTGTGATAGCGTGGACTTGGACATAATACCCCTCTGAATGAGAAATGAATTTTTATAGTTGTTCGAAAAAGCCTTTGACTTTTGTCATAAAGCTCTTGTACCCAGCCACCCGCGCGGAAGGTCCGCCGTGTGGTGTTTGTACATCATGCAATGGCGCTTCGTGAGATGCATAGCTATATGTTCGAAGAGCATAGAGCACCAAGCCGACAGCAGTTGCATACATTGGCGATTGTACTTCTGGCGCTAAACCACCCTGAATGACTCCTGTAGGAATACCGATCTTCACCGGAATACCAAATACTTGTTCAGCGAGTTCAGCAGCACCACGCATTTGCGCGCAACCACCAGTAATAACAATGCCAGCAGATAAATTCCGCGCAAAGCCACTGCGTTTGATCTCAGCAAATGCGAACTCAAAAATTTCTTCCATACGTGGCTGAATGACCTGGCAAAGCAAACTCTTTGTTGCTTCCATGGGCTTGCGTCCATTAATACCAGGAATCATAAACATCTCATCACGCATGATGCTTTCTTGAAGGGCATGTCCATACGACAGCTTGATAGATTCTGCTTGGGTCTGAATGATGCCAAGCCCCTTCTTAATATCATCCGTCACTTTGTTCCCCGCAATGCCGAACATTGCTGTGTGACGAATGATCCCTTCTTCAAAAATCGCAATATCTGTTGTTCCACCGCCAATATCGACGAGTGCAACACCAACTTCTTTTTCTTCTTGATCCAATACAGCATGACTGCTTGCAATTGGTTCGAGTACTAAGTCGCTTACACGCAAACCAGCACGTTCAACGCAGCGATAAATATTCTGAATAGCTGTGACGAGGCCTGTGACCACATGGACATTTGCTTCCATGCGAACACCACTCATACCAACAGGATCAGTGACGCCATCTTGTCCATCGATGACAAAGTCCTGAGGAAAGATGTGGAGAATACGTCTATCTGATGGGATGGCGATATTACGCGCATCTTCTACCAAACGACTAACGTCTGCCTTGGTTATTTCTGAACTTGTGTTGGAGATAGCAACAATGTTGCGGGTCTGGAAGGATTCAATATGATCGCCTGCGATGCCGACAACAACTTCGTCGATTTCAACACCAGACGACATCTCAGCGCGTTCAACAGCGAGTTCAATGGAACGGACAGTTTTCTCGATATTCACGACAACGCCACGGCTCAAACCACTACTCTCAGCCATACCAACGCCAAGAATGTTAACCGTGTTCTGGTCATGATCTGGCGAAGCCACAATCACGCAGATTTTTGTTGTCCCAATATCTAAACCAACGATAATGTCCCTGCGCGATTCCTCGTCTACACTGTGTGCACGATCAATCGTCACATTGCGAGATGCAATCATGAATTTCCCCCCATTACGGGTATTGTGATACGAGCAGACTTGACCGATGCTTCCTCACATCTGGGTGTCGATACCTTCCCTTCTCTCAACACCAGTCTGACCGCGTACTCTTTGTATGATGCAACATGCTCCAGTCATACCTGGTTGCCCCTTGGCACTCCGAACGTGTTCTCTCCCTACTCTCACTCACACCTTCTCATCGTGTTCTACGCTGTGCCAGGTGGCACGTCAGCAATCGGGGGCGCTGATTTTTCTTTATGGCTCAATGCTGCGCATTTCGCCGCGTAACAAACACTTTATTCGACCATCTCAAATCTATCAGGCTTGCTGCTCCCTGATCGTTTTGCTGGCCGGTGTACCGAATGAGCGAACACAGATTACGGACTTTCTCCGAGTGGTTTTCAAAGCCTCCAAAGAGGATTTTCGTACCATCCGCTGAACTTTCAAAGCTATAACTTCTTTCTTCTTCACTATAGCGCAACTCTGATATGTCATTGAAAACTAACGACGATTCTTCATTGCGTAGTTCATTGAGCACGATTCCCGCATGTTGAAGCACCGACGAATCTATGCTTCCATTGCGATCGATACCGCGAAGGATTGGAACATCACTACCGTTCTGAAGTACACGATAGGGCAATATTACCGATTGATCATCGACGTATTGCATGTCCCCACCCGCTCGAACTATCAGGGCCAAGGGCTTTCGCTCTGTTACCTGAATCTCTATTTCATTCTCATTGCTTCTTTGTACAACGGCATTCTGTACATAAGGCACACGCAACACAGCGCTCCGAATGTCGTGCAACCGTATGTCCGACATTTTACGAGGCAATAAAGTGGAATCTAATACTGAACGAATCTCAGACTCATTCATGTAATGCAAACCACTAATGCGTAGACCATGAAACTCTTGCTGTGAGCGCCACCGTAATCCTGCGCCAATCACAAAGACAAGTATAATGAGATACACGATAAACTGACCGATTCCACGCTCAGCCTTCCTGCCTTGTGCTTCCTCGCCCTGAACCCGTGTACCTGACATGGTTTCCGTACCTATGCTAAAGAACCAAAAACACCTCTGGATAACTCGAAAGTTATCTCAACAAAAAACATTGAGTTTGAAAAGACCGACGTGAAGAGAAGAGGATTGAGTCATCTATCGCGGATGCTGCTCCACAATAAACGCATACGAAAATAATGAGCACAACTCGCGAAGGCAAGAAATATTTTTCAACGAAGGCTAGTTAAAGTCTTGGCGAGAGCTTTGATCAACCGAAAAGTTGGACTTGAGGTGCGTGATAATATTCTACAATGTGTAGACTTTATATCTTGATCACTGAGAAACAGTTGTTGCAATTGGTCTGCAGATGGCATGAACACTAGCCTTCACCTATCCTGTCAACTTTTGCCAGCTTGACGTGCGTGCTTTGCTTGGAGTGTTTGTTCGAGTAGAACATCAAGCAACTGCGTCGAAAGAAATTTTTCTAGAAGTGCCAGGCATGGTCGAACTCTACGTCTTCTGCGCAAGCTCAGCTTCAATAGAACGCCAAATCTGTTGACAAGGAAAACGGTTTTCGAAGAGTGCTCTGCCAACAACAACGGAGTCGATGTTGTGTGAAGCTAACTCTTCAAGCATCCACAACTCTTCTGGCGAATCGATTCCACCTGAAGCTGTGATGCGTAAGTGTGTCGTCTCTGCTATACGCCTGAGTGTATCTGGGTCAGGACCAAAATAGGTGCCTTCCCAAGAAGAGTCTGAATAGATGGCACGTGTAATCCCCAGCTCCCTACCCATGAGTGCAAAGGTCGTATCTGGGATCGCAGGATAGTCACCTCGGAAGTGTACCATTCCTTCGTCCGCCCGAATACCAAGGACGATGCGACTACTTGTGTACTCGTGCACCAACTGCTCTACTCCATCTGGATCATCGAGCACAAGAGTTGTTAACACAAGACGAAACACGCCTTTCTCCAACCAATCAATGCAACTCGAAACACTTGGAAAGTGCGAGTAGAGTTGCACAGGGATGTCTACTGAATTGACAATATCGCGGATGACTTCACAGTTGAGACTATTATCCAATCCATCGATTCCATCTCTATCAGTGATATGAAGCGTCTTTGCGTTCTCGGTTCTCCATAGTCTTGCCAACTCAGATGGCTTCGAGGAAAGCTGCTCGTAGTATGGTGTGCTACTCTTCTGACCTTCGGTCTGACGAGTACAACCACCCTTGACTAACTCCATTGCAGGAATAATGAGGATCATGCTCTTTTTAGAATCTCTGTTATTGCATAAACTGTAACGCCGCCCGAAGTAACTTATCTGTTGTCCACAACGCTGCACCATCATCCTTGATAACCTCGCGTACAGCTTTCTCTGCATGCTGACGGTTGTATCCAAGAGCTACCATTGCTGCTATGGTATCATTCTGCACTGCACTTAAGGTTGGTGCTCCAGCGATCAATGCTGCCAGTGGGTCCTGCGCGCCTAACTTATCGTGAAGCTCTACGATAATACGTTCCGCGGTTTTCTTACCAACCCCGGGAAGCTTCTGAAGGAATGCTGTGTTCTTTCGCAGAACAGCGAGTCTGATCTCGTCGATACTTGCGGATGACAAAGCCGCCATTGCTGTCTTGCCCCCAATACCGGAGATGGAGGTGAGATGCAAGAACATCTTCCGCTCATCGTGAGACTGAAACCCAAACAGCTGCATGGCATCTTCACGTACGGCTAAATAGGTGTGCAAGATGATCTGCTCGCCAATCACTGCCTGCTCTGCGGTGGCAACACTGACGAGCACGGCATAGCCAACACCTTGACAATCCACGACCAGTTCAGTGGGACTTTTCTCTACTACCTCACCATGAAGACGGGCGATCATTGTGACTCCTTCGTTTTCTGCTCAGCCATTTTTACGACAACCATTGTGATGTCATCCGACTGCGGTGCATCGGCTGCATGCTTTTGTACTGCTCTTAGCACTGAATCTAAAATCACGCTAGCCGATTGTCGAACAACTTCTTTTACTTTTGCCCGGATTTGATCATCACCAAACTCAACCTGCTCGCTATTCATCGCTTCATTGACACCGTCCGTGAATAAAAACACGACATCGTTAGGAAGCAACTCAACTTTAGCCTGTTCGTAAGGACGAAAGGTGGGCATCACGCCAAGAATCAGTCCGCCGGTTCCTAGTTCTTCTACCTCACCGCTTGCTCGAAAGAGCATAGGCGGATTGTGTCCTGCATTACAGTACTCCAGCACTGAGCTTTGGGTGTTGATACGAGCCAAGAAAAACGTAACGAACTTATCGTGACCGGTATTCTCGTACAACATGTCGTTCATTCGGGTAACGACTTCGCTAAGCTCTAAGCCTAAGGGCGCTAATATCCTTAATGCAGCTTGTACATTGGCCATGAGAATAGACGCAGGCATTCCCTTTCCGCTTACATCGGCAATGGCTAGGAGAAGTTCGTGCTCGGAGAGCTGGATGACGTCGAAGTAGTCTCCACCAACCTGTTGCGACGAGATATTCTGCGCCGCGACTTCAGCAGAAGCCAGTTGTGGTAAATGCTCAGGAAAGAGTTTATGTTGAATCTGACGAGCAACATTGAGCTCAGACTCAATACGTTGCTTCTTCAGCTCCTCCTCGAAGAGTCGCGCATTCTCAAGTGCAGTTGCAAGTGTCGATGCGAGAGCTTCAATAAAACGCAAATCATACTCGCCGAACTCACCTATCATCTTCTTGCCGACAAGGAGCACTCCTCGCGCTTCGTTTTTGATGAAGAGTGGTACAAGAAGTTCTGTGGAACACGATTGCAACACGGTTCTATGCTCATCACTTCCCTGCCAATCATTCATCGTGCAGGCAGATTCAAGGAAACGGAAGGTCCTCCGAAGCTCTGGATCGAAATCGGTGTGAAAGCGATTGAACGCCACATCGTCAGTGCCATCCGGATGGAATACAATCAGAGCAAATCTGCTCACCATGACTTGTCCCATCAGACGAAACGAAAAGATCTGCAAGATCTGTTCGCGAGTAAACAATGAGCCGAGATCATTACTCATCTCAAAGAGCGATTCAAGCATTTGATTGCGAGACTCAACTCTGGACTTCTCCTGTAGCAAGCTTTTCATGTGCTCGGCAGACTGCAATGCATGGGCTGCAATCATGCTCACGAGCGAAACATAATGTCGCTCGGTCTCTGTGTACTCTCGCGCCCCTAAGCTGGGTCCTAAAGCAATCGCACCGCGAACCACACCATTGCTCTGAATAGTAGAGCATAAAACAAAACCCTCTGCGTGGAGCTCAGGATGAGCATCTGCACACTCAAAAATCTGCTGTCCGGGCATACAGGAGAAATGCTCTCGTCCAACTTTGCCTTTCACAATAAGAACTCGCATTCCTGTGGCGTCAGGAACGAGCGCGCAGGCTTTCGTTACGCGCAACTTCCCCATCAGCGAGAGTAATGCTGAGTTGAGGATGTAGGATGCATCGTTCGATTCCACCAGCTTCGCGCTGAGGTCAAGCAAGCTCTCAAGGTTTATGCTTGTGACGTTCATCCCTTAGCGCACGAATTGAACATTGTTCTGTTCATACTCGTGAAGAAGGTTGCGATAAGCATCACGCAGGTGTTCGGGCTGACCAGTTGCTGGATTAAGCTGAACTAAAATGGAGGAAGCTTTCACTACGAAGCGTCCATCAACAAGGCGAATGATCTGCTCAAAGCCGAAGCTTGAGTTTTTCACATAGGAGACACGAGTATAAATCTCGTATTCATCATCGAACTCTGCCACTGCCATGAAATCGATGTCCTGGTGCGCAACAACAAATCGGTGCTTAGTCACAAAGGTCTCTCGATCTAAAGGCAGGCCAATTGAACGGAAGTACTCCACTCGCGCCGCCTCTAACCAGTAGAAGTAGACTGCATTATGGACAATACCCTGGCCGTTCACATCGTAGGACCGAACTCGAGTGCGTAAACGATGACGGAACTTTGGGAGCTCGGCTTCTAAATTGTGCGCTACAGATTGCTGTGCTTCTGACAACGGTGCCTGATGTGCCATTTTCACGTGGATGTAAAGTGATACAAACTACTACTGAGCGCATTGTAAGACAATGTCAACTGCGCGCTTCGTCTGCGAGCTACTTACTTGATGATGAAACACTGCGCGCAACCAACCTCCTTCACGCCCTGGAGAAACTCGCAAACCTTCTTGCATACAAGCCTCTATGAAAGCTTGTACCTTCTGCTTTCTCCGAGGCTGAAAGACCACAATGTTTGACTGCGTTGGGTAATTGTCGACCTGTACTCTATCTGACTCTGCCAATCGCTTTGCAAACAATGCGGCATTAGCGTGGTCTACAACCAAGTGCTCTCGATGATTTCTCAGCGCATAAAGTCCTGCGGCAGCCAAGACTCCAGCCTGACGCATTCCTCCACCAAGAATCTTGCGCCAGCGTCTCGCTTTGGCTGTATGTTCCCGGGTTCCAAGGATCAATGAGCCTACAGGCGCACCAAGGCCTTTGGACAAACACACTGACATGGTATCAAAATGCTTGGCATACTGACTTGGTTGTATGCCGGAAGCAGTACAGGCATTCCAAATACGAGCACCATCACAATGAAAGGCAATCTTCCGTTTGCGCCGCAAACGGTCGAGAGCTGCAATAGAATCGAGACTGAGTACTGTGCCGCCATGGCGGTTATGTGTATTCTCGATGCAAATCAAGGCTGTGCGCGGAAAGTAGTACGCATCTGGACGAATCGCCGCTTGGACGTCTTCGACTCCTAGCTCACCATTGACCGATTGTACGCAGTTCATCTGCACTCGAGCGATAATTGATGGAGCTGTGGTCTCATAATGAAAAATGTGAGACTCTCCCTCCACAATGATCTCATCCCCAGCACCTGCATGCAAAGCAATAGAGATCTGATTGCCCATGCAGCCGCTCGGAACAAAAAGTGCGTCTTCTTTGCCAAACAAAGCCGCAACTTCTTCCTGCAGTGCATTGACGCTTGGGTCCTCGCTAAACACGTCATCGCCAACTTCCGCCGCAGCCATGGCTTTACGCATGCCTGGCGTTGGTGTGGTAACTGTATCACTGCGTAGATCGATCATTCACTGCTCCACAAATACTCTTAGAGGTTTAACTCGACCCAGATAGTCATTCGCTCTGGATCAGCCACCGCCTTCAAATCATCATGATAAAGTCTGGTTCAGCGCTTTGCGAAGCAAAGCCTATTGAAGAACTGCGCCTCAGCTACATCAGCACGTAGATCATTCTGAAGAACCACCGCGTACCTCAAAGGTCCTGAACTTCTCAGTCTTCAAAAATAGGAAGGACTCAGACTTTATGACCTCGCTTATTCACGGGTAATCGCCTATTGCAACGCAGCGGACCCACAGAAGTTTCACGCTACAAAAGACGCTGAAACCAAGACCGTGGCAGGCAGCACTATTCTTCGTCAAATAAACTAGTTGGCGTACTTGAAGCGTGGGCTACCACTCGATCCATCCAAGACTGCGGAGGCAAAAAAAGGTGAGACTCAAAAGGGCCCCGTAACAAACAAAATTCGCAAACATGGACTCAGAATACAGTTTGAGCGCGAAGCCTGAATATCTTGAAGGAGCAAATGCACCACCACTCAATGTAACTCTCGACACACTGGCATCCAATACAAGATGCAATAGATAGCCACCGCCTGCCGCACCTGCGAACATCAGGCGCATGGACTCAGGCAGTTCATGAAAGGAAAGGAATACTAAACCCGCCCATGCCAGCGCTGCCGGCACACTGTGAAACATGCCCCGTGGGGACGAAAGATGGCGAACCACTTCACGCAAGACCACACGAATCAACAAGAAGCTCAACGATGCGCAGAGGAATACCATGGTTGGACCTAAGCTGCCAATGCCGGCAGCACTCAGTAACAAGGCTGGCGCTAACGCCGACGCAATGTTCAAGGCGTGATGGGTATGGTGGGAATCAGCCGAGTCAACATCACTAAGGAAGCCACTGCCAAGAACGAGAATGCCGAGGCTTAGACTCTCCTCCCATGTTGCACCAAAGCTACTACTGGCTGCCATACCAGCACCAGCTCCCGCGACTCCGGATACGGCCAGATGGTAGACAAAGGATGCCACTACTCTGCTGTTTCCTGTTCTGGGGTCAATTCCTGAAAGCGATAATACGCGACCTTAATGTCAAACTCCATGTTCTCATGGTACACCGTGCGGTACTTCTCGCTCGCTGCTTGCACTACTCGAACTTTAGCCCAACAACCTCCATCAAATTCCGTGATATCGGCAACACATGTAGCCTCATCATTCATGTTCAATATGTAGCGATGCCCAAGAATTGGTCGCTCTTCCTTTGGCAATATCTCGTGATAGTTTGAAATATCACGGTCTGGTCTATTTGATTTTTTCATTTGCGTTGAAATGTGTCTTGAGTGGAAATGATAAAGACTTGAAATTTCAGCGTTCTAAACATGATGTGAAGATACGACTGATCACCTATGATACGACACTATCGAGGCTAGATCACACTTAGTTGTAGTAAAATCTACTAAATCGATTCTTTTCCGACATAACCAAAGGGTTTTGCTGCATCCATTTCATCAGTGCAATGAAGTCCTTCTTATGAGCATCGATATAGGTCTTGAACTCTATGGGCTTTGCAAACTGCATCAAATGAAAGGTGTATGCAGTGTGAAGTCCTTTGTCAAGCAACAGCTTATGACGCTCAATCACAGGATTAGGGAACTGCTTGTCATAGCCCTTTTCATACCAAGCCTTTGTAAAAAGTGTCTGCATCGTATCAATACTTGCTACCGGAATCTCAAAGTCTTTGAAAAAGTTCAAAGGTTCAGCACCTTTGGTCATGAGATCGATAAACACGTCTTCAAATGAGACTTGAGATACTTGGCTGGCATCAGCAGCACCTTTCTTAGCCTTACTATAGACCATTCGCTTGCTCTTTTTAAAATCCTCATAAACACTATTGTGAGCTGCGTAGAGTATGCCCGAAATCAATGATGCGTGCGTTGGATTGGGATCGACGTTCATCAGAAGCTCTCCGTAAAGAACAGTCCAGATCTTCTCATTGCCGTTGGCATACGATCGAGCCGCCCAATAGTAGTTAGCTGAATAGCCAGGCTCTACTTGAATGCCCTCTTCAAACTGATCAAGAGCCTCTTCAAGGTGTCGCTGCTGCAACTCTAGTAATCCAAGCTCCAAGTGCAGTTTCCCCGAGTTAGGGAAACGAAGTGATCCTTCAACAAGAACTTGACGAGCCTTCGCAGTATCGTCTCGCTCAGAGTAACAATTCGAGAGTAACTGAAAGTACTTGTCGCTTGCGTCGCTGTGCGACTTCAAGTCTTCTAAAATCAAGATCGCTGAATCCTGTTGTTTTAAAAGTGCATGAGCCAGTGCTATCTCATAACGAACTTTCCCGTTCGATGGATCCTGAACAGAAATCTTCCGAAGTACCACCAAAGCACTGTCGTACTTCTTTTCGTCAAAGTACTTTAATGCAGTCTTTAGCGAGGGATCGCTGCCAGCCCCCTGTCCGGCCGTGCTACCAGCGCCCGCGACTGCGCAAACGCTCAGTCCCAACAAGAGCAGAGATGATAGGATGAACCTGCGAGTTCGAAAAGAGTGATGTTTCGCCATTCTAGCTTTAGAATCCGTATTGAGTGAAGCCACCATCGACCGCCAGACATTGTCCAGTGATGTATGAGGCAGCCGGTAAACACAAAAAACTCACCGCATGTGCAACTTCTTCCACGGTTCCTACACGTTTCATCGGAGTACGCTCGATGACTTCGTGTAAGTAGTCTTCATTCGACAAGACTTTCTCAGTTAAAGGTGTACGTATGTACCAAGGCGCTACTGCATTCACACGTATGTCATCCGGTGCCCACTCAACTGCCAGGTATCGAGAGAGATGTATGAGCGCTGCCTTGGTCATTGAGTATGGTGATCCTGTTCTTGCATAGGTCAAACCATTAGTTGAAGCCACATTCACTACAGAGGCACCTTTCGCAGATGAAAGTTCAGCATGCAGACGTCGACACAACTCAAAGGCAGAATGAAGATTCGTGTCAAAGAGGTGCTTTATCTCTTCTTCACTATACTCCATTGTTCGTTTTCGGATGTTTGTACCAACATTATTAACCAGCACATGCAAGCACGATTCACGCTCACGGAACCATTCATAGAACGAGTTGCGCTGCGGAGCCTTCGAAACATCACAGGCATATCCATGCACATCCAGACCACGAGAAAGCATATCAGCAACAGCCTGGCTGACATCCGCCTCCGTTCGAGCAAGCATGTATACGCGCGCACCAAAGCTCGCAAGCTCCTCAGCTACAGCACGACCAATTCCTTTGCTCGCACCAGTTACCACGGCTACTCTGCCGACAAGTGACCATGCCTCAGGGAACGATGGACGCTTTGCTAATGCTGCATTAGACATGTGGTCCCAACATTTCTTCTGGTTTCACAAGCGCATCGAAACGTTCTCCGTCCAGAATCTCTAAGTCGATAGCCGCTTGACGAAGGGTCCCACCCGTCTTGTGCGCATGCTTAGCGATCTTGGCTGCCTTATCGTATCCAATGTGTGGATTCAATGCTGTTACAAGCATCAAGGTGTTCTTATTGTAATAATCAAGTTTTGCCACATTTGGTTCAATCCCTTCCGCACAATGTTCTTCAAACATGATGCAGGTATCACCAAGAAGGCGTACGCTTTGTAGAAAATTGTAGATGATGACAGGTTTGAAAACATTGAGCTCGAAGTTTCCAGAAGCCCCACCAAAGTTGATCGCTGCATCATTGCCGAACACTTGCGTTGCAACCATAGTCATTGCTTCGCTTTGGGTTGGATTGACTTTACCTGGCATAATGGAGGATCCAGGTTCGTTCTCTGGAATCATAATCTCGTTCAACCCACAGCGCGGACCTGAAGCCATCCAGCGGACATCATTCGCCAGCTTCATGAGTGATGCAGCTAAGGTTTTCAGAGAACCGTGAGCAAACACCAAGGCATCGTGAGCAGCGAGCGACTCAAACTTGTTTGGAGCAGTGACGAAAGGTAAGCCAGTAAACTCAGCAATCTTTGCTGCTCCGCGAACTGCAAACTCAGGGTGGGTGTTCAAACCTGTACCAACCGCTGTACCACCGAGTGCGAGTTCGTAGAGTCCTCCAAGACAGTACCGAATTCTCTCAATGTCATTAGTCAACTGCTGTGCATACCCACCAAACTCCTGCCCCAAACTCACGGGCGTCGCATCCATAAGGTGTGTACGTCCGCTCTTGATCAATCCAGCAAACTCTTCGCTTTTCTTGGCTAAGGTGTTTCGAAGTTTCTCTACGGCTGGCAACAAGTGACGAACGATTTGCTCTGCCGCAGCAATGTGCATTGCAGTTGGAAAGGTGTCATTAGAACTCTGTGCTTTATTTACATCGTCATTCGGATGCACCGGCTTCTTCGAGCCCATCTCGCCACCAGCAATCTCAATCGCTCGATTCGAGATCACCTCGTTCGTGTTCATATTGGTTTGGGTACCAGAGCCTGTCTGCCATATAGACAAGGGAAAGTGATCATCGAGACTTCCAGCAATAACTTCATCTGCTGCTTGTGCAATCCATTGATACTTTTCAGCGCTCAACGTGCCTAAGTCATGGTTGACAGCTGCTGCAGCTTTCTTCAGTATTCCAAGTGCTCGTATGAGCTCTCTCGGCATGCGTTCAATACCGATGGCAAAGTGAACAAGAGAGCGAGCTGTTTGTGCTCCATAATATTTATCAGCGGGAACTTCTATGCTCCCCATGGTATCCGATTCAATACGCATAGTAAAGTTGAATAATGGTAGATAAATGGTGATCACTTCTTGTCTTCTCTAAACGCTCAACTCAAACAGCAAGCCCCTTTCTCTTGCTTTCAATCCGTTCGAATGCTGAACTTGCTTAGCGAAAACCAACTGAAAGCGAAAGAAACAATCCGTTAAACTCTCGCATCGGCACATTTCGAATACTCTCAATACCGTCACCGCCGAATGGCAGGTAATAGTATCGAGCGTCAAAAGAAATAGTGCTTTTCTCCGTATTCTGAATGGCTGCTCCGACTCCTACAAATGCTCCAGGTCGAAGATACGATACTGAGCTCCCTATCGATTGAAAGAAGTCACTACTATACGGGTCGTACGAGCCAACCAGAACGCAGTTCAAACCTACTCCGCCAATGAGGTACGGACGCATACGCTCACTCATCGACTCGGCAAAAAGTGTGCGATTGATTGCAATCATGAATGGCAGAATGAACACTCGATGGACTTTGTTCGGAACATAGATGTAGTATCCGTCTTGAACCTCAAACTCCGCTGTGTTGCGAGCACCGGATGCAAAGAAATCAGCCATCAACATAGTATTGGCATCCAGTTCGGTTTGATAGAAGAAACCAAATCCATAGCCATTGCCTGAAATGACAACATGAGGTCCATAGGCAGAATGCGACACACTAGTGCCTACTGCACTTTGAAGCAAGGAGTGGGATGGTTCAAATACATACAATGTATCTGAAGGGTCTTGTATCAGCGCTTTGGTACTATCACGCTCTGCCGATACCTTCGCCTCCTCATTCGGTTTAGCGGACTTGTCTTTTCCGGCTTTCTGCGCAAAGCCCAGCTCAACGCTGAAAAGCGCTGATAAAACCAGGACTGTGTACAGAAATTTGATCATGAACTCAATAAAAAATCAAAGACTCAAGGCGGTCTCTCCTGCTTTCCTCAGCATAGAGCTTCGCTACAGATATTATCTCGTTTGCTCTACCTAAAGTCCAGTGTTCCTTCGCCGGTTCAACCTCTCTAACCACCTACAGGACACTTTTCTCGAGTAGTCGTAGAAACTAGCACAGGCTGGAGTCTGACTCGACTGCACGTCGTTTAGCGCTATTCAGACCATGGTCAAACAACATTGAACCAAGTCTAAGCAGGTTGAGATGCCAGTGCAAAACTACTGCGTGGACGAATCTCAACCCAGGTTCATTGTCAAGTCCACGAAGGAGACCTTCGCTGAGAGAAAATGAGCTGTATAATCTATGTAAGGTCTGGAATGCACCTTATATGACAAAGGACCACTTCAATGCTGAAGCAGTCCCTTGCAAAAGGTACCATACAAACGCTCGTAGCTTTAGCCCAGATAGGTTCGTAGAGATTTTGAGCGTGAAGCATGTCGCAAGCGACGAATAGCCTTTTCTTTGATTTGGCGAACGCGCTCACGTGTCAGATTGAACTTCTCACCGATCTCTTCAAGGGTCAAACACTGCTTGTCTTCCAAACCGAAATACAAGCGAATCACTTCTGCTTCGCGTTCTGAAAGGGTCTTGAGAACTTGCTGAACCTCAATGCGCAGAGATTCCAGCATCAGATCAGAATCTGGTGGCGGTTGAAGATCGTTTGGCAAAATGTCGAGGAGACGATTGTCTTCACCTTGTACAAAGGGAGCATCAACCGACAGGTGACGACCGGAAATCTTAATGGTCTCCGCAATCTCTGCAATGCTCATTTCGAGCTGCTCTGCCAATTCCGCAGCGGTTGGTTCGCGCTCATACAATTGCTCGAGTTCAGAGAACTTCTTACCGATTTTGTTCAAAGCACCAACACGGTTGAGTGGCAAACGAACAATACGTGACTGCTCAGCCAAAGCCTGCAGGATAGACTGGCGAATCCACCATACTGCGTAGGAGATAAACTTAAAACCGCGGGTCTCGTCGAAACGCTTTGCTGCCTTGATCAGACCAAGGTTACCCTCATTAATCAAGTCACCTAACGACAAACCTTGATTCTGATATTGCTTGGCAACTGATACTACGAAACGCAGGTTGGCTTTGACTAGTCGTTCAAGGGCGATTTCACCCTCGGCGCTGCCGCGCTTAATAGCTTGAGCGAGAACAATTTCATCGTTCCCGGTCAACAACTCTACTCGACCAATTTCCTGTAAATACTTGTCGAGTGATTGACTTTCACGATTCGTGTATTGTTTCGTTATTCTCATTCGATCTATCCACTGATGATGATTTTGGCTCTGTTAGACTGCGATAGTCCTGAGCAAACATTAGCTGTAAAAACACTGAGTACCCTTAGGCAGAGCAAGATGGTTGAGCTATCAATCATCCTGACAATTGCTCATGAACGAAGGGATTCTGGCTTTATTGTCGGAATATCAAGCCGCGAATATAGAGATTCGTATTGAACTGTGAGCACAGGAACTTTGCTAAACTGCGAAATTGAAGCGCTTAAGGCGAATCTGAGGGGCTCTTCCTGACCGAGTTCAGCAAGCTTCTGGAGGTAGAAGGAGATGTTTAGGGCGTATCTCGGAGGTACTCCAAGGGGTCGAACGAGTGAACACATTGCCAGTGCAGCGTCGCGCTGTGACGTACTCGTGCACTGTGCAAGGACTTCGCTGATCTGAACGACAGTGGTGTAACAGAGTGCTTTTGAAAGTACTTGTCGCAACGTACTAGGTGAATCTCTCGTCTGCAAAAAGTCGATAAGAAACTCAGTTTCTACAATAACACTTTGCACCGCTTTTCTTCCAACAAGCTGGTCGGGTTCTAAGAGTTTGGATTGCAATTCCATGCCCCCTCCTGTGCGAGTCCAGCACGAACAACATCCTCTTCCAGCGACTGAATACTTGCGATGCGCTGAACGTCCGACTTCTCTTCAAAGTCAAGGCTTAGCACGCAATGTTGTCCAGAAAACACTCGAAGCTTCTCTTGCTCTTCTTCACTCAGAACAACAGAGCCTGTTTCTGTGATTACACAGTGGATCTTCATGAGATTCTTTGGTATGCAGGCACAGCTGCGCTGTGCTCTGCGATGAAATCTACTGCTGCTTCTGTAATAGAGCTCCGGGGCTCACAGGCAGCGCTCTCCTACTCGCGCGTTGCAAGGGGCTGCCTGAGTAAAGCTCGGTACGCATCAGACAATGCTAAGTCTGATGCCTTCTGAACCAGCTCGTCGTCACGCATCATGTAGTTCAGGAGTTGTCGATCACTCATGAATCGTTGTCTCACTTCCTTATCCAAGAGCTTAGCAATCTGAGCAGAATGTATGCGGAACATCTTCTGTTGCTCCTTTTGTATCAAAGATTCTGTGTCTGCCAGCTGTTGCGCAATTGAGCTGGAGAACTTCTGTTCTTGGAGTAGCTTTTTTGCTTCTGCAACTTTCTTTAACGCTGTGCTCTGATAACTGAACTTTTGACGAGCGGCAAATCGCTCCAGCTCTGGTAGCAGGGTTGATGCGTTAAATCCTGAAGGCAGTTCGCTTTTCGTGGAACTATACTCGTTTGCAAATCGAAACAAAATGTCGCGTTCAACCAGCTCTCGCACAAATTCTACAAGCTCTCGATCTTTGATGACGCTATCTGGAGCAATCCCAGATCCGTCTTTGACAACTCTCTTATTGGCGGTAAAAAAGCTCCGCGGTGCCGTTGCTGTATCTACAACACCGATACGTTTTTTGGAGTAGTCAATTCGCTGCACACATCTTCCGGAAGGACAATAGTATCTCTGGGTTGTCAGTTTGAGATTTGTGCCGTAGCTGACATTGAATTGCGATTGCACGAGTCCTTTGCCGAATGACTGTACTCCACAGATAACGCCACGGTCCTGGTCTTGAATGCAACCAGCCAGAACTTCTGATGCCGATGCTGAAGCACCATTGACTAACACTACAAGCGGAGATTCAGCATCGTAGGGTACGGATGAACTGGTGTACACTCGCGCCTCTGCGTTGTTTCGGCCTTTCGTACTCACAATGGTTGCCCCATTCTTCACAAAGAGCTCAGAAATGTTGATCGATGCATCGAGCAAACCGCCTGGGTTATCTCGCAAATCAAGGATGAAGCCACTGATTGGCCCCAAGCTTCGCAGGGAGTCGATGGCATTGCGGACTTCCATTGCGCTACGACGTGAAAAGCGGTCAAGCTTGATGAGCCCAACACCGTTCGCCAAACGTTGGATGTACGGAACGCTGTACACAGTAACTCGCCTTCGGACCAATTGAAAACTCAAGGTATCGCTGAGTCCGTCACGAAGAACTTTCACATCAACTTTCGAGCTATCTTCACCGCGTGTGTACTTGCGCAGTTCACGCGAACTCAGACCTAAGGTTCGGTGTCCATCTAGTGACAACAAACGGTCACCAACTCGAAGTCCAGCTTGGTGCGCTGCATATCCTTCTGCTACGGCAGTAATGGTGAGCATACTGTCTCGTGTACCCGCCTGGATTCCCAGACCAACATATTGACCAGTCACCTGGGAATCAAAATCCTCAGATTGTTCTTGATCCATATAGACAGAATATGGATCCAACGTTGCCATCATTGCGTCAATGCCACTTCGCACAAATAGCTCGGGATCGACATCATCTACATACTCGGTCGAGGCTCGTCGAAAAACCTCTCCAAAGGTTTCCAGCGACTTGTTGATTTTGAAGTAGAGAGAATCACTTCCCATGAACCAACCTATCGAAAAGGCTGAGCTCGTTGTCAGGAAAATCAAGACAAGAAGCGTCTGCACTTTTGGCTTGGAACCAAACAGTGTCAGCAGCGAACCAAGGCTTTTGAGTTGTCTACGTAGAGGATTCATCAACCAGATCTTAGAGTATTTTATCGAGAATATAGGATTTGATAGAACTTGCATCGAGGCGGATCTGTGCCATACTGTCCCGTTCACGTATAGTGACGCTTCCGTCGGCTACAGATTGTCCGTCGATCGTAATGCAGAAAGGAGTACCAATCTCATCCTGACGACGATAGCGCCGACCAACTGCCCCACTGTCATCAAACTGAACTTTGAAACTCTTTTGAAGATCCTTGTAGATATTCTCGGCAACTTCAGGCATACCATCTTTATTGACAAGAGGTAGTACAGCAGCACTTACCGGAGCTAACTGAGGATGAAAGCGCAATACGGTTCTGGTCTCAGACTTGTCATTCTCACCCTGAACAACTTCTTCATCATAGGCATTACAGAGGAATGCCATAAAGGAGCGAGACGCTCCAGCAGAGGTTTCGACTACGTAAGGAACAAATCGTTCTTTCGTCACGTTATCTACATACTCTAACTTCTTTGAGCTATACTCCTGGTGTCTATTTAAATCGAAATCTGTACGTGAATGAATACCCTCAATCTCGCCCCAACCGAATGGAAAGCGATACTCTATGTCAACTGCTGCATTAGCATAGTGCGCAAGCTTCTCGTGAACTTTCAGGTGAAGAGCCTCACTCTTCATGCCGTAGCGAAGGAACCAATTCCAGCGCTGTTCGCGCCAATACTCAAATGCTTCCATTTCGCTACCAGGCTTCACAAAGTACTGCATCTCCATTTGCTCAAACTCGCGCGTGCGGAAAAGGAAGTTCTTTGTGTTGATTTCATTTCGGAAAGCCTTACCCACTTGCGCTATTCCGAAGGGCACCTTTTGACGCGCAGACTCCATGACGTTCTTGAAATTGACAAAGATCCCCTGCGCAGTTTCCGGACGCAAGAATACAGCAGCGCTCGTGTCCTCTAGCGGACCAACAAAGGTCTTAAACATCAAATTGAAGTTGCGCACTTCCGTCCAGTCTTTTGTACCGCTTACAGGATCAGGGATACCTGCGTCCATGATGATGGCATAGAAGTCAGCTGGCTCGCGTGCTTCAGACAGACGACGCTCAATCTCAGCAGCTTCATGAGTCTTCTCTTTCTTGCGCAAGCGCTCAATGTAATCTTCAATGAGATTGTCTGCACGATGACGTGCCTTGCTCGTTTTGTTGTCGATCATCGGGTCGGTAAACTGCTGCACGTGCCCACTGGCTTCCCAGGTTCGTGGGTGCATTAGAATGGAGGCATCAAGCCCGACAATGTTCTCACGGTAGGTCATATCGCGCCACCACGCTTCTTTGATATTGCGCAGAAGCTCGACTCCTAAGGGACCATAATCCCAGCAGCCGTTGAGTCCTCCATAAATCTCTGAAGATTGGAATACAAAGCCGCGACGCTTTGAAAGCGAGATGATATTATCGAGTGTGTGTACTTGTGCCATAGGTAACGCTACCAGTAAGAGGGAATTCTGTTGAAAGGTCCGCGAGAAGCCGCAGCAGTGCTAAGGATACTGCTAAGGTCAAACGGACTGCAAAGATAATCACCGAGTGTCTGATCACTTGAATTGGATGAGTTCACACAGCGATAGCCAACTCAGTGCCGCAACTCTACTGAGTTCTATGCAGACGATTTGCACTGTAACGGAAGCTCAGACAGCATGGAGCCAATAGTTCCCTAACGCTGCTTTTCGCATTGGGTAAATCTCGTTTGAGGGATACAGCGAGCAGCGGAGCTGCTCGGTTGACAAAAAGAGTCTTTGATGACCTAGCTATTCCTTCAACGCCCCAGCCGTAAGCCCTTTAATGATCTGGCCTTGAAAGAAGACAAAAAGAGTCAACACTGGAAGAGCAGAGATACTGGCGCCGGCCATAAGGTGCCCCCAATCAATCGATTGTTTACCTAAGTAAAAGGCCAATCCCACAGGAAGTGTCCGATGTGCTTCGTCGTTGGTAAAGAGAAAGGGGTAAAGAAAGGAGTTCCAGTTACCGAGAAAAATGTAGATCGCTAGTACGGTAAGCACAGGACGACACAGCGGCATGACCACTCGCCATAACACGGTCCACTCCCCTGCGCCATCCAAGCGAGCAGCGTCTTCCATATCGGCAGGCAAGGCGACGATGAACTGTCGGACCAGAAAGATTCCGAACGGACTCACCAACCATGGCACTGTCAGTGCCGCGTAAGTGTTAATCCAATCAAACGATACCATCATTCGGAAAAGAGGAATCATGATCACTTGTGGTGGAATGATCATGACTGCCAAGAGCGACGCAAAAAGAAGTTTCATGCCTTGTATGCGCTTGCGAGCCAGTGCATAACCGCAGACAAAGCAAAGTAGGAGGTTCGCGCTAGTAACAATGACGCCAACGAGAATACTGTTCAGGAAGTATGTTCCGAACGCATCGGAAGAAATTGTCTCTGTGTAGTTCTTCACACTGAACGGAGCCTGGAGCATTTCTAATAGCGACTGAAATCGTTCAGGGTTCTCGTGAAAGGAAACAATGATCATCCAGCTCATCGGAAAAATCATAATGAGCGCAACGAGGATGAGCGCAATGTGGAGCCATATACTGCCACGAGTGTTAACGCTCATGATGATGCTTCCGGAGAATGAACTTCAGGAGAATCGAGCGTGACAGACTGCATAGGGCTGGAGTACAGCTTTCTCTTGCGTATGTATCTACGAACGGCTTCTGGAACCATATACCGAATGGACTTCTGCTCTTGGCACATTGCGCGTATCGCACGTGACGATACTTGAATGAAAGGTACATCAAGCAAAGTAGCTGGACGATTAGGGCGACTGAGGGATTCAGTCAGTAATCGCTCTTCTTCTTCGTTGATGAATGGACGGCGCGCAATACATAAGTGCGCGCCTTCTAAGATAGATTCATACTCTTTCCATTGATGAAAGCTCTGCGCTTGATCTGTACCAATAAGGAGGAACAGCTCTGAGTGCGGATAGCGCTGCTGTAGATAACGTAGGGTGTTGATGGTGTACGAGACTTCTGCACGACGAATCTCGAAATCGTCAACAGCAAAGCGTTCGTTCGTCCGGCACACACTTCCTAGCATGCGTAGACGGTGCTCGCTACTTAGCGAGCCAGTTTCGGAAACTTTAAATGGTGAGATATGCGTTGGAATAAACAGGCAGCGATCAAGTTGCATCTGATCAACAAACTGCTCCGCCATGATGCAGTGTCCCATATGCACCGGATTGAATGATCCGCCAAATATTCCTAAGCGTCTGAGCATGTGAGCTGTAAAAAAGCCCCTGCGCATGGCGCAGAGGCTAGAAAACCTACGGTAGAGTTGTGTTATGCTGGGTTCAAGGTATCAACCGAAGCGCGGCGTCCGTGTACCACATTCAATGGTACGAATGAGCGAGATGCTTTCACCTTGGCTTCAAACTCGTGTCGGAACTTGCGCAAGAAGCCTTGCACTGGCCAAGCAGCCGCTTCTCCCAGAGCGCAGATGGTATTACCATCTATGTTGTTGGCGACGCTCAAGAGTAGATCTACGTCCTGAATCGTGGCATCTCCCGCAACGATACGCTTGAGAATTTTCTCCATCCATCCACAACCTTCACGGCACGGTGTACATTGACCGCATGACTCATGATGATAGAAGTGAACAATGCGCAACAAGAGTTTTGGAATATCTGTATCCTCATTGATCACCATAACACCGCCAGTGCCAATGAAGGTCTTGTACTTCTTTAGGTCTTCGTTATTCATGATAACACCATCAATCTCGTCGCCCGACAAAGGAGGCATCGAGGATCCACCAGGAATAACAGCCTTTACTTTCTTACCGCCAGGGACACCACCGCCGTACTTATAGATCAAATCCATTAGGCTGGTATCGGTCGGCAGTTCATACACACCAGGTGTGTTGAGGTGTCCGCTCAAACCATAAAGCAAGGTACCACAATGTCCAGCTGCACCAATCTTCGAATAGGCTTCAGGACCGATAGCAAAAATGGCTGGTACAGTTGCAAGAGTTTCAACATTGTTGATTGTGGTAGGCATGCCCCACAGTCCCTTGTTCGCTGGGAACGGTGGCTTAAACCGCGGGTAGCCGCGCTCACCTTCAAGGGAATTCATAAGTGCAGTTTCTTCTCCGCACACATAGGCACCAGCGCCCTTGTGAACTACAATATCGATCGTGTACGGATTGCCGAAGGTCTGAGCCATCTTGGGTCCGATATAACCACTGGCATAGGCTTCGTCCACGGCTTTCTGCATAATGTCAACCCACTTGTGGTATTCACCACGAATGTAGATGAAGGCTTTCGCGATGCCCATTGCATAGCCTGCCATCATGATACCTTCAATCAACTGATGCGGGTTGTACTCAAGAATCTGACGGTCTTTGAAAGAACCTGGCTCAGATTCATCGCCATTGATAGCGAGGTACTTTGGCTTGTCATTTCCTTTTGGCATGAAGGTCCACTTCAAACCTGTTGGGAAACAGGCACCACCGCGACCACGAAGCCCAGATTTTTTAACTTCATTGGCTACATCATCGGGCGACATACCAAGGGCTTTGCGATACTGTTGGTATCCGCCGTTGGCTACATACACATCAAACTTGTGCAGATTTTCGATTTTAGGTAGTACTAAGTGCGGTGCGGTATACATGCAATGATCTCCGTGCAACAATGCGCAAATATACGATTGATCGGCACAGCGTCATGAATACTCGGGGCGCTTCGCGCCGCCTTTTTTTGCACGAAAGTCCCGTCCTATTCAAAAACTTGCTCGCGTTCCGCTCGATTCAGCTCTCTCCACTCACCTGCCGCCAGCGACCCGAGCTCAAAATCACCTATTCGATGACGAATAAGCCTGAGCGTGGGATGCCCTATAGCTGCCGTCATCTTTCGCACCTGACGGTTTTTTCCTTCATGCAAACAGATTTCAATCCAACAATCAGGAACTGTTTTGCGCACGCGAATAGGAGGTACTCGAGCTGCGACAATAGGTTGCGGGTCAAGAATCCGCGCTCGACAGGGCTTGGTGGTGTAGTCAGATAAACGAAGTCCGCGCATGAGCTGTTGAAGAGCTGATTGCGTGGGTAAACCTTCCACCTGAGCCCAGTAGCAACGACGGTGCGCCTGGGAGGGATCGAGTAGCTTTGTATTCAGACCTTTCTCATCGCTGAGCAGCAATAATCCTTCAGAATCCGCATCAAGTCGCCCTAACGCGTATACCTCGGGAGGAAAATTGAAGTCTGCCAGTGGACGGTTGGCAGAACCATCAGAGGTGAATTGGCTGAGTACGCCATAGGGTTTGTGAAAAGCGAGGAGCATGGTGCGTGGCTGCAAAAATACAGCAGGTTCTGTCTCCGGACGCGAATGCGCTCCTTTCTTTGAAAGATGATAGCGCATGCTTTGCGGAAAGCCAATCTTTAACTCAATAGAAACGCCGGCTGTCGATCTGAGCGCACGTTGTCATCGAATGCGTGTGTGTGAAGGAAGGATAGTGTAGAAACACATCGTGCCGCACAAGGCGGCACGATTGAGATTCAATGCGAAGGCAAGACCAGAGGTCGTAGAAGCTATGTGTTGCTTAGAGCACTCGGCCTAGCGTCCTTGCTTGGCCTTGCGATCCTTTCAGCGATCATTCATCGACAAGCCTTTGCGGTGCTCAACTTCGATGCGCACGGTTCGCGCATGGAAGCGACCTTCAGGGAGATCATTGTCGTAGTTAATCGTGTCTGGACCGAGACCAAAAGCGATAGCATCAGGAATTCCAAGAACCTTGTAAACGCTGTTAGCGCGGCGCTCTGAAAGCTTCAAGTTGAACGCTAGTTGACCGTAGCGATCAGTGGTTCCAATAATACTCACTGCTGACGAGGTATCGATACGTTTCTGAATGAACTTAATGATGTTCTCATTAGCAGCAGTAATGTCGTCCTTACCAAAGTCGAAGAGCATAAGAATGAAGCGATCAACCTCAGTAAGGAGATTTTGCTTCTTCAATTTCTCGATTTGTTCGACGGAGATAGGAATGGACACACTCTTCTCAACAGTTCCCTTTCCTTGTTGTTCAATTGCCATACTGATTTTGAAAATCGAGTTCTCTTTGCGAATCAGACGGCGCATGGTGGAGCGCTCAAGAGCCACATCGAAGAATTCCTTAGGTTGTCCTTCACCATCAGCACTGAAGATGGTGTGACCTTCTTGTTCACCCCAGATTCTCCACGAAGTAATTGGAGTCTCTGACTTGATGAGATTAGCGATGCGTAAACGATCGATGGCACTTTCGAGCATTGTGTCGCGAATCATCACCGGTTGCAGTAGTGCTTCGTGTTCCGAGTACACTTCAGCGCGTTGATTCTCTTCCACCCCTTCTTTGCTTTTCTCATTCGAGGGCTTCTGAGGGATAGAGCCTGACTTAAGAACCATGCGTGATTCATCGATACCCCAGGTCTCCTTGAAGTACGTTGCAAGTGCTTGGGCACGTTCTTTTGAGAGTTGAGCCGCATTCGGCAATTCCGCCATCTCTTTTTTCGAAACGCATCCTACGATGTCGAGCTTCGCAGTCTTATCGAGAAGAAGGCCCTTCGACAGGATATTCATCATGTTGTAGTAGGTCTCCATCTGTGTCTGGTCAGACCTCATCTTGAATGTCTTGGTATCCTCAGGACGTAACAACGCGTAGCGTCCGATCAGCTTCGATGAACCATAGTCAAAGAACACGTAGTTAAGCAAGGGATGGAAGTCGTTCCAGATGATTTCTCGACATTTCAAGGAGTCGAGTTGTACCAGCGAGCTGTCACTACGATACCGGTACACTTGCATCTGCAGTTGTGCTGTCTCGATAGTTTTCGCTTTCTGGATGAGATGCTGGTACTTCTCTGTACGCTGAACAAACTCATACCGAACTTCATCATTCTCGTTGATAACAGTACGGAAGTCTTGCGAAAGAAACTCGGTACGCTCAGCAGCTAGGTCTGGTACAGCACGAGTGGTTGTATCCCGTTTAATGATGGTATCCCGAATCACTGGCTTCGAGGTTGGCAAGGTGACACGGATGGAAAGTCCTGCTCGAAAGAAGCTTGCCTGCCAGTTTTGATCCGTGGTCAGATTGTTGAGTGGCATTTGGTAGAAAACTTCGGGCACAAGAGCAAAGCGCTTATTGAGTTTGATGTTATAACTCAAACCAGCAAGGCTGTACAGCTGCCACTGTGTTCTGTTTGGAATCTGATCTTCCCATACTGTTCGTTCTTCACCACCTTGTATATACTGGATACCAGAAGGGTCTTCAATGCTCTCAACCTGGCTGAAGTTAGCCTTGTACACATAGGCTACTTTGACGCCAGCGTGCAATCGTAATGCTTTATAAAATGGAGGTGTAAACTCAAACATCGGTTCAACACCGTATGAAGAGAAGTTCGCGCGAAGGGCGTGTTTGATAGCTCCTACAACCGGTTGACCATTCTGAATGAAGGTCGTTGGCTCAGATGCATACATGGTTGCCTTGGAAACATCAAATCCAAAACGGATTCCAAGGTGAAAAGCCGCTGTGGTGTTCGTTGCCTTGAATATGGAAGAAAGCGGAGAATTAATCTCACCTCCGAACATGACCAAATCTCCCTCGCCATTACCAAATGGAGCAAAAGGCTTGTCGAAAGAGCCAAGCTGACTAAAACCGTTTGTAACCTGCCAGTTCTTGCCGATATGACCATATACCCCAAACTGAATCGGATTGGTCGTATCGATGACAACCTGCGCGTGCAAAGCCATGCTGCAAATGCTAAAACACAATAACAATAGCGATGTTCTTTTCTTCATTGCTCGAATCTCCTTATTCATTGACGACCATAATGACAGCACTCTTCTCTCCTATTGCAAAGCGTAAGTAGTACACACCAGGTACAAAGTCTTCCATACCATAGATGAACTGTCTGAAATGATCAAAGTCCTTCACTTCGTCAGAAAAGTTCTTCACGATCTCGCCCATCGTGTTGTATAAAGCAAGTGTTGGTTGAATCGTGCTTGTGATGTCTGTTGACAGCGTGAAAAATGCTCTGCCCTTTACAGGATTCGGAGACACACTCACACTGATATCACCAGGCTGAGGGTTTACTAAGCGCGAGCCATCATGGTCACGCCAGACATTCTCAAGCTTAAAGCTTCCGAAGGCAGCCTGGTAGTCTAAAAGAATGGTATCACCCGCCTGCGTATACCAATTCAGGTTATCCACTTGAATCTTCGATTCAACGGCATCACCCAAACCGCAGATGAAATCCATATTGAACACCGTACTTGAGCTTGTGAGTTGACTCATGGTATCTGCAACATGGATCATTTGCATTCCGTTCAGAATTGGACCACGCTTAGATGCTTCAGCCGGTGTCAAAACGGTGGAGTTGAAACACAAGTCAAAGGAGAATGACGCCGGCTGAAGTCCAAGAATGGCTGGGGGAAGTTTCAGAGAGTCAACAACAACACGGATGTTCACTGTATCCCCGATTCTCGCACTCTGATCGGGAACTCGGATACTTGGCTTCATATATGCGCGAATAGGAAGTGCGACGTCGTAGCTTGTTACATAGCGTCGATCAGCTGCAAATCCATAGACATATACTCCGCATGCCGAGTCACAGCTTACGCTGTGAATTCCATCGGCTATCTTTCGGATAAAGTACGAGTAGCTGCCATCTGTAATGTTGGTGACATTGTTTGCAGCTGGTTCACCATCATAGAGAACGGAGCTTATGGCAGAGCTAGGTGCAATGACCATAAGATATTGTGATGTGAAAGTCTTTCCGCTGCTCAGCTTTGGCTGCAAAGCACAAACCGTGTGCTCTTTCGCGAAGTGCTGAGTTGATAGTACGTTGAACATACTTGCGTTTCCAAGCAGAGTGTTGTCAGGACCATCATTTGCAGAATACTGCATCAGCTCAACTGCTTTGCTAGCGTTTAGGACATGTGCGTCATACAGTTCGAGATCTACATACTCACCATTTTTCAACAGACGGTTGGTTTGACCATCAATGTAGAGTTGGGTGTTGTCTTGTATTGCATACACGCGCACCAGCTCGCGACCACTCCGAAGAGTTGCCTCTGTTGTTGTTGTTGGTACGAGTACAAACTCTTTGCCCCATCGATCAACACTGAACAGTTGTTGCATAAGACTTCCCGCGCGACTTGCAGGATTCGCAAAGCCTGATCGACTTGGAATCTGTGCTGCGTGGTGTCCACTGATGACAACGATAGGCTTGTTCGCGAGTATCTGCGTAGCACTCAAATCCGAACTGAAAGCAGTTGTATCAGCAGCACCTTGCACGAGATAACATTCATTCGCATTGAGCTGAATGGTCTGTGCACCTTCAGCGCCTCGCGAACTGCGGCCTTTGATGTTCAGGGTAATTGTTGTGGCATCTTCGGATGCGATAACAACGAACTGCGATGGACTTGTTTTCTGGGCGGATACCTTCTGAACACTATCTGCTAGTACTCTGCTTGCAGCACTGCTCACCACATAGCTATGTCCGCAGCTTGCAAGTGGAATAAGCGGAGTTACACAACTTCCTGCGCTACCATTGATAAGTACAGAGGCACTCACAGCGGAGTCCGCATGTATCGATATCACCTGTTGTTTCACCACCCGCTCACTCTGATCTGCTAAGAAGTCAGAGCTATCACGATGCATACCTTGAAGCTCTACCTCAGAACGGGGTATTGCCACGTACACTGCACGACGAGAATCGCCAATGGCAAAGGGTTTGCGAACTGAGACACCCTTCGAGCTCACATATTCAATGCTGCCGCTTGCTAAGTATGGGGAGTTGAAAACGAGGAAGAGAGAATCGGCGTTGCCATGGAGTGTGGGCAAGCAACTGAAACGGAACTCAGTTCCGTCTGAGTTGCCTTCGGAGGCAATCGTTGCCGTCTGCATACAGACGACCATGGCAATGAGAAGAGCAAAAACTCTACGCATGGGTTCGTGTCCTTGAAATTGGTGGTGAAGGAACCTGTTAAACAGGGACCTCTGATTTCAAGACACGTTATCGGTGGGATTTAGTCGAATCTATAATCGCAATACAAAGATTAAGCATTTTCTGCGCTTCATCATCCCAAGAAAACGAAGAAGCCCAACGAACTGCACCATCTGATAAGCTATTACGTAACAAGGTGTTAGTACATATTTGGACAATTTGATCTTTAAGGATCTCGATGTCTCCATAAGGATAGAGTAAACCAGAGCTTCCTTCCAACACTGAGTCTCGTAATCCGGGTACGTTCGCAGCAATCGTAAGGGTTCCACAAGCATTGGCTTCAATGTTCGTAATCCCCCATCCTTCTTTCTTTGAAGTGTTTACCACGCACCAAGCGCGACTGAGGAGTTCTAATTTCGCTTGTTCAGACACTCGGCCGTGGAAAATGACGTTCTCTGCTACTCCAAAAGCGACTGCCTGCCGTTCAAGCTCTGGCCGGTAGTCTCCGTCGCCAATGAACCATAATTGTGCGTTGGGCAAGACCTTCTGCAAGCCAACAAAGGCTTGAAGCAAGTGATCTGGACTCTTGTACTTCTTTACTCGGGAGAAATAGGCGATGGTCGGAATTGGGTCCTTTTGACCAACCTTCATTGGAAACTGCGATTGATCAATCGCGTTTCGTATGATATGCAGATTCGACTCAGCAAATCCACGATCTAGGCATTCTTGCTTGGTGCTCTGCGACACAACGGCAAAAGGAGTATGACGATACACCAGGTTCACCAAACGCTCCGCTAAATACACATAGGAGCCTCGTACAACATCTGTCTCTCGATAGATACTGGTTCCAAAGAAATGATGCGCAATAGCAAGAAGAGGCTTCTTGACGTAGAGAGGGGTATAGAAAGGAATCTTGTTTAGATCGTCCACAACCAAGTCAAAGTTTCGCTCTTTGAGCAGCTTCTTAACCGCAGATGGCACCGAAAAATTGAAGCTGTTACGCGAAGCGATGCGGATGATCTCAATGCCGTCGAGCATCTCTGTGTTCGCAGCACCAGCGAAACTGCAGCAGAGCAGAGTCACTTGATGTCCTTTGGCTGCAATCCGCCGGAACAACTCGTGAAAATGAACCTCCGCCCCTCCACCAAAGGGGTTTCGAATGTCCTGCCAGTTGATCACGAGAATGTTCATAAAAAAAATGGACTCAATACTTGAATTGAGTCCACCCTAAAGATGTCGTACAGCACGATCTCTTACTTAGCTGCCGGAGCTGGATTTTGCTGAGCTGGTTGAGCCTGAGCTGGTTGTTGTGCTGGTTGTTGTGCTGGTTGTTGTGCCGGAGCTGCTGCTGGCGCAGCTGCAGGAGCGGAACTTGTTGGACCTGTTTCCATTCCTTCGAAAGGAGTAACAGTGTTCTCAGCTTCTGTTGGCTTGAAAATCGTATTTGCACTTACTGAAAAAACGAAAATCGCGATCGCTAAACCAATCGTCGTCTTCACGATGAAATCTGCGGCACGACGCATGCCGATCATCGATCCAAATTGACCACCTACACCACCGAAACCAGCGGCCATATCGCCCTTACCTGGTTGGATTAATACGGCGCCAATGAGAAGCAAACCGGCAAAACAAGACAAAATGACAAGAAAAATAAACATCGTTTTTTGGGAGAAAATGTGAGCGACAAAGATACTCAGGAAATGCTTTTCTGCCAAATCAATGAAATTGATGCTTCGCGCCACTCAACTCGAGAGAAGCAATTGGTTGAACAATCGATGGTACCGAAGGGAATTGCTATTTTGCGCGAGCCTATATGACTGAATTCGACCCTGAATCACCCCCCGACATCCCTCTCTCGCTGCGCGAGAAGATCTCATCGCTGCCCACCAAACCTGGTGTGTACTTCCACAAGAACGCTGAAGACAAGATAATTTATGTTGGAAAAGCGAAGAATTTGCGAAATCGAGTACGACAGTACTTCGACCACAACCGCCAGGTTGATGCAAAAACGAAGATTTTGATGTCCAAAATCGTCGATGTTGAGGTTATCGTTACCGATTCTGAGGCAGAGGCGCTGCTGCTTGAAAACAACCTGATCAAGGAGCACAAGCCACGGTACAACATTCTTCTGAAGGACGACAAATCCTATCCCTATATCCGGGTCACAAACGAAGAATACCCTCGGGTCTTCTCAACTCGCAAGCTCATTCGAGACGGAAGTAAGTACTTCGGTCCTTACACAGACTTGCGCTACATGTACTCGTTGCTTCGAACACTTCGGTCACTTTTTCCACTTCGAAGCTGTGATTTGCCTCTAACAGACGACACAATCGCCATGTCAAGGTATAAGGTTTGCCTGGACTATCATATCAAGAAATGCGAAGGTCCCTGCCAAGCCTTCGTTGATCGAGCTCACTATGCATCTCACATAAAGCAGGCGATTCAAATTCTGAATGGTCGCACTCGCGACGTTGAGCGACAGCTCGAAGACTCAATGATAAGCCTGTCTGAACTCATGCTTTTTGAGGAAGCCGCTCGCGTCCGCAATCGCTTGTCGGTGCTTCGCGAATATGCTGAACGACAAAAGGTCATGACCACTGATCTTGTGGATCGTGATGTCTTCGCTCTGAGTCGAGACGACCATCAAGCATGCACTGTCATCTTCACTATTCGAGATGGGAAGCTCATTGGTAAGCGACACTTCATCGTATCGAATGTCCTGCATCAAGAAGATGCTGAGATCATCGAAGGAACTTTGTCTAAGTATTACCTAGAGAGTGACACTATCCCACCGGAAGTCTTTCTGCCCTGTGAGATACCTAACGACGACTTCTTTATTGACTGGCTGTCGAAGAAACGCTCTAGCGCTGTCGATCTAGTCGTTCCCAAAATCGGAGAAAAGAAGAAACTCATCAACATGGCTAGTGCTAATGCTGAGTTTCTCCTGCGCGACTTACAGTTACAAAACATGAAGCGCGAAGAAGCAGTACCTCGAGCAGTAGCATCCTTGCAACGCGACTTGAACCTGCAACGTGCTCCACGTAGAATTGAGTGTTTCGATAACTCTCACTTGCAGGGCACGGACTATGTCTCATCGATGGTTGTGTTTGTTGATGGACGTCCTAGAAAAAGCGAGTATCGCAAGTTCAAAGTAAAGTCTTTTGTTGGTAACGACGATTTCGCTGCTATGAGAGAAGTAGTAGAACGACGCTATCGTCGTTTGAAAGCCGAGAATGGTCACCTCCCAGACCTCATCATTATTGATGGAGGCAAAGGACAGCTTTCTTCGGCGGTTGAGATTTTGAAGTCACTCGATCTCTATGGAAAGATTCCTCTCATTGGTCTAGCTAAGCGCTTAGAAGAGGTCTTCCTCCCAGAACAAAGCGATGCCATCCTCCTCCCTCGCAGCTCTGGTGCATTACGTTTGATTCAACAGCTTCGCGATGAAGCTCATCGCTTCGCCATTACCTTCCATCGAGAACTTCGTTCAAAGAGAACCATACAAACGGAGCTCACGAGCATTGAAGGCATCGGTGCAAAGAAAGCACAAACTCTCCTTACTGAACTTGGTTCCGTCGAATCTGTGAAAGCAGCTTCTCTTTCAGATTTGGCTGCTCTCGTTGGTGCCGGCGCAGCTGCCCGAGTGCATGCATACTTTCATACACAACAAGACAGCACCGAAGTTCTTGATAACGACGAGGATGAGAATATCTTCGAAGACGACACAGATCATTCTGAACATGACCGCAGCAATCTGGAGTAATTCTCCTTCATTACTCTGATTTGCAGCTGTACTCCCCTTCTTTTCTAAAGACTGGATCTTCGCTGTAGTCTGGAGTTCGCGCTATGAGTGAGCCTACGAAGAAATTATTGAACAGCAGATGTAACCATCTTGAGTGCATTTGAAACCTACAGACAGTTGATCATTTTTCAACCATTCTGTGGAGTACTTCATGGTAGCATCAGTATCTCGTTGGATCCCAGCATTGCGGACTCGCGATCCTCGCGACTTTCAAATCGCAGCACTATCTCTCTTCTTATGTTTAGGTGTAGGAACGTTGGATTGGGACATTGGCGCAGCCCAAGTTATTGTGACCATAGCTGCATCAGTTGCAACTCAACTCCTTGCCATTCTCATCACGAGGAAAAAGCACGAGTGGATACGCAATCTTCATTCTCTGAAGAGCGCACTCATCTCCTCGCTAAGCCTCTGCTTACTTCTGCGGGTAGATTCTCTGTGGATAGCCGCTCTCGTCTCCGTCATCGCCATTAGTTCGAAGTTCATTCTTCGTGTTGGCGACAAGCATCTGTTCAACCCCACCAACCTAGCCATACTAGTGGCAATGAAACTTATAGGTCACGCTTGGATCTCGCCTGCGCAGTGGGGCAATGATCTCACTCTCCTCTTCATCGTGATGGCAGCGGGCGCTATCGTATTAAGCAGGGCCGACAGACTTGAAGTCAGCCTGAGCTTCTTGCTCAGTTACTTTGTGTTTGAGGTGGCTTGGAATGTTGCCTATCTCGGATGGCCTGCAGACTTTGTTCTGCACAAGTTCACTGCAGGTTCACTCTACCTCTTTGCCTTTTTCATGATCACAGACCCCAAGACAATTCCTTATGCCCGCGTTCCACGTATAGTATGGACGATCTCAGTTGGGCTACTTGCCGCAGTTCTTTCGAACATTTTCTACATGAACGCAGCACCTCTTTGGGCACTCGTTTTCATGACTCCACTCAGTCCACTCATTGATCACTACTTCCCAGCTGCGCGTTTTCAGTGGCAGTCAGGTTCAGGCTTCCACATTGCTTTCTGGCGCAAAAGTGTTTCCGCTCTGTGCGTGTTGATTGTCCTTGTAGGTGATCACAGCACAACCGTGTACGCATTCTGCGGCTTCTATGCAGCGAAAGCAGATACAAAACTGTTGAACAAAAGCTCGCAGGTCATTATTGCGCACCTTGGGAATCACACAACAGTAACGATGGAGTCAGACTTCCAAGGTGACGTTCGTGACTTCGCAATGATTATCCCAGTACCCGAAGTGCTGAAGAAGGAGAACGTACGCGTGCTTAGTCCTACCCTCTTTCAAACACTCAACGACTATTCTACGCCACGACTTGCAGAATACTACGACCAAGGACCCTGCACACGGTATGAAGCGGTCGTGCGTACTAACGCCTTAGAACTCAGGGCAGACCTAAGCACAGGAAAGCAACTTCAGAAACCAGCTGTACGCGTAGAAGCTCAGTATACTGTTGGTGAATACGATATTGTCATACTCTCGGCCGACGAATCTGCAGCCCTTGAAGAGTGGCTTACAACTAACGGATATAAGATTCCTAAGAATGCGTCTGATGTTATCGAGCCCTACATCAAATCGAAACTCAACTTCTTGGTTGCAAAAGTTAACCTTGGAGAACGCATCAAAGCGGGCTTTCAGTCTCTTAGACCTCTGCAAATCAGCTACAACTCAGATCGCTATATGCTTCCTATCCGATTGGGTATGGCAAATGCAAACGAGGCGCAAGACTTAACGGTCTATATTTTCTCAGCGAGGGGTCAGGTAGAGACCGTGAATTACCGCACGGTAAAGTTGCCCACTGACAAAGATATTCCACTCTTCGTCAAGCCCAACTTTGCCAAGTTCTACAACGATGTCTTCAACGAACAGTATCGTCGGCGCCATCACAATGTTGTGTTTATGGAGTACGCTTGGGACCTCAGCCCATCAAACTATATGCACTGTGACCCATGCACTGGTGTTGTGCCTGACCAAGGGGTGCTCGCAGAATGCGGTGTAAACTGGCTATCTCATACCCCGCACGTTTATCTTACGCGCTTGCATCTGCGCTATGACCGAGCCTCATTTCCACAGGATCTGAGTTTCATCGAAACCTACAATACAACAAACTACCAGGTGAGATACGTTGTCCATCACCCCACAACGCAGTTCGACTGCGGAGATGTAAACAAATATCTAGACGAGGTGCGCGATCGTCGTGAGGATGAGATTGAGAACTATCAGAGTTTGAGCAATACATCATTGAACTATCAACAGGCAGATCGATATATCAATGAGCTTGAAAGTAATCGCAAACAGTAGGGGCGAGACTGGCTGTATGTCGAATTGATGCGAGGTTGGTATTGGAGGAAGGGAGAGTCGTTTGTGGGGCTCCTGATGGCGTTGACTCTCTTCGAAGCAACACGAAATCTGAAGCGCGGCGCAACGCGCCGCGTTACAGAAAGAGACGTATGAGAAGACTATACAAGAAGTTCAGGACCACCGAAGAGATGTGTGTCGAATGCAACCACCAATGTCCATGCGCACCTCAATGTTGACTCCACATCAAGGCACTATGAGCGCGATAGACACTATCGCATTCCGCGAATGTTCTTTCGACGATTGGCTATGTAGTCAACAAACAAACTCTGACCAAGGCCGTCGAGTCCAGAATAGAAAGCTCGTCCTTTATTTGCTCTTGTGAGGTCTTCAACGAAATTCTTGAGGTAGTTGTCCTGAGCCACCATAAAAGTGCTGATGGTAATGCCTTCTCGGCGAGCGGCGACTGCCTCATCGAGAGTTTTGTTGATGATTCTCACATCTAAGCCATAGGGATTCTTGTACAGTCTTCCAGCGTCATCAAACATGGCAGAGGGTTTACCATCAGTAACCATGAAGATCTGCTTGTTGACACCCTTTGCTCTCTTCAATATCTGACGTGCCATGCGCAAGCCATCTCGTGTATTTGTATGAAAGGGTCCGACTTCGATAAAAGGAATGTCGCTCACCTGAACCCGTCGCGCTTCGTCACCAAACACAATTACCTCCAAGAGGTCTTTGGGGTACTTGGTACTTATCAACTCTGCCAGAGCCATCGCTACTTGTTTAGCAGGAGTGATACGGTCTTCACCGTAGAGAATCATACTGTGAGAGATATCAATCATCAGCACCGTAGCGCACGATGAGAGATGCTCGGTTTCATGTACGCGGATATCATCTTCATGGAGAGAAAAGCGATCGAGTTCGTTTTCGCGTATCAAGGCGTTGCGCATTGTTTGCGTAACATCGATGTTCGACGCTTGGTCGCCAAACACGTAGTCTCGGGTGTCCGCCAAGCGCTCAACTCCGGAGCCGTTGAACGGCGTTTCGTGTCCGCCAAAATCCGACTTCTTCAAATGTCGAAAGATCTCATTCAAGGCATCGGTGCGCAACTTCTTCAGCGACTTTGAGCTGGCTTTCAGCTTTGAGTCCTCGCCTTCCTGAATCATACCTTGAGCTTTGAGCATTTGAATGTAGTCGTCCATGGTCATGTCCGACAATATTCCATACCGCTCTTCCAGCTGACGCAAAATCTCGATGGCTTCATCCGCATTTGCATTGACTTGCAAGAGCACGTAGCTGAACAGATCCAACAACCGTTGCATCTTCTGTTCTTCCGTTTCTGAGTCCGGACGCCATCGTGAATACACAAACTTCATTGAGTCCTCTTCATTACTATAAAAGGTGCAAGCAAGTACAACCAATCGACAGCGCCCTGCTGTCACATCAGCAATCCTACAACATAAACTTACTCAGATCAACATTCTGAACAATTGCCGACAAACGATCGCGGACCATTTCTGCTGTAACTACGATCTCGCTATCGTTGAGGGTATCGGGTGCGCGAAAGAGAACATCGTCGAGCAATGAGGTCAGCATTGTATGCAAGCGTCTCGCACCAATGTTTGTAACGTTCTCATTCACTCGTGCAGCAGTACTGGCAATCTCGTGGATGGCGGAATCATCAAAGCTCAGCTTGACACCGTCGCTAAGAAGTAAAGCTTGGTATTGCTTGATCAGCGCGTTCTCTGGCTGGGTGAGAATCTTGACAAAGTCTTGCTCTGTTAACGACTCCAGCTCAACACGAATTGGGAATCTCCCCTGCAACTCTGGTATGAGGTCACTCGGTTTAGATACATGAAAGGCACCAGACGCTATAAACAACATGTGGTCTGTCTTTACTTGACCATACTTCGTTTGAACCGTGCAACCTTCGACAATAGGCAGCAGGTCACGTTGTACACCTTCGCGCGATACGTCCGGACCATTGGTCGACGAAGTGCGCGACGCAACTTTGTCGATCTCATCAATGAACACAATACCCATGTGTTCAGCGCGATAGAGAGCTTCTTTCACCACTGCTTCAATATCAATCAGCTTGGCTGCTTCCTCCTGCAACAGGTGCAGACGCGCTTCGCTGACTTTCATCTTCCGTCTCTTGTTCTTCTTTGGCAGTACACCCGAGAACATTTCCTGCAGATTAATACCCATGTCATCCAAGCCAATGGGACCCATCACGTGCATAGCAGGCATTTGATCTACTGAGATATCCAGTTCGATCACTTTATCGTCCAGAGCACCTTCATGCAGCATGAAGCGCATCAACTCTCGCTCTTGATCGTTATTCGCAATATCTTCTTCGTTTTGCAAATCGAATGAAGCGGTTGACTTGATTACAGGTGGCACTAAGATTGACAGCAGACGCTCCTCTACTGCTTTCTCAGCTTCGACGGCTTGTTCCGCACTACGCTCAGCCTTAACAATACTGACCGCTTGCTCACAAAGGTCGCGAATCATACTTTCAGCATCACGTCCAACGTAACCCACCTCAGTAAACTTCGTTGCCTCAACTTTCACGAAGGGAGCACCACTTAGCTTCGATAGACGCCGCGCTATTTCTGTTTTACCAACTCCCGTTGGTCCAATCATGATAATGTTGTTCGGCATGATTTCGTCGCGCAGCTCTGATGACACTCGCTGGCGGCGCCAACGGTTACGCAGCGCAATTGCGACTGCCCGTTTGGCAGCATGTTGACCAATCACATACTTGTCTAGCTCCTGAACAATCTCGGTCGGACTTAGGGCACGACTGGAACTATCCACTGATGGATCTGCTCGAAGAAGGATCGATAGTGGTGACAGGTTATTGCTATCAATGTGCTCACTTGAGTCTGAATCAGGCGAATCAGCATTGGCGCTGAGCGAACGTTCTGACGTTTCTGAGGCTTCGTCAAGTTCATGCATGACTATGTGCGCATTCGTTGATGCTTCGGTCTCAGATTGTAAAAGTGCAGTTACAATCTGCTCTTGTAAAACTTGATTGTTCGATATACTCATTGCTGGGGTTCGGAAATGGTGATGAAAGACAATGAGAGCGGTTATTGGTGGTTTACAACGGGAAGTTCTTCCACACAAAGGTGATCATTAGTGTAGACGCAGATTTCTGCGGCGATTTTCATTGATTCTTCAACGATCTCTCGCTCCGAGAGAGTGGTGTGCCTTGCCAAAGCACGAGCTGCTGAAAGAGCATAGTTCGCACCTGAGCCAATGGCGATGATGTTGTCATCTGGTAAAATCACGTCTCCCGTGCCAGAAATGAGCAGGAGCTCGCTCGTATTCATCACAACCAGCATCGCCTCTAGCTGTCTCAAATACTTATCTGTTCTCCACTCCTTTGCTAACTCCACAGCACTACGATAGAGATTCCCGCGATGCAATTCAATCTTCTCTTCAAAGCGTTGAAGTAAGGTAAATGCATCCGCTGTGGCTCCTGCAAAGCCACAGAGCACCGTTTCGTTGTGTAGTCTTCGCACTTTTCTAGCACTGTGTTTGAGCACTGTAGGGCCGAAGCTGACTTGTCCGTCTGCTGCCATGCAGGCATGCCCGTTTCGCAGCATTGCTACAACGGTCGTCGAACGGACTTCTGGATAGAGTGATGATGACATAATAACCTGCCTTTCAAGCGTAGGATGATTCGCAATAACAACGATTGATGAGCTGCATTGTTGTTTTCTTCATGCTGCGCGCTGCGCGCCGCAGCCTTAGAGATTTCCAGACTACGATCTTCGAAAAACAAGAACGAGCATAAACACCGAAACCAAACACATGAAGCTTAGCAACAGAGCAATGGGCAAGTGATCTGGGTGTGACTCCACAACTGATTTCCATGCACCTGCACCGCGCCATGCAAAGGTTAGTGCAAACACACCAAGAGCGCTCTGGAGCGAAGTCTGTGCCCACTGAACACGTCGTCGATTAAGAATGCTCAGACCTGTCACAAGAATACTACCGCCAACGCCACCAAGGAGCGCAGTTGATGCATGCTGTGGACCCAGAAAGTACCCGCAAACGCCGCTGAGCATCAGGAATGCTGCGTAAACAAAAGGTCCGTATGATGTTGTAGTATTCATAGTTTGTTTTCAGTGGTTGTCTGAGCACTGCCTTGGCTTCACGCGGCTCAGTTCTGTCGTTTCTTGGAGCACATCTCTTTGCCGGACACCAGCGCATCACATGCGATAGACAACGAAAACGCCGTAAAATAGAGAACGAACAACTTCCCAGTTGTTTTTGATGCCAGATGAACTTTGCACATTGAGAGTGTCTGAACTGCGGATGTGGAAAGATATTTTTTAGGCAGCGACAATGCGACCGTCCTTCATGCGAACTATTCGTTGAGCCGCAGCTGCTATCTCAGCGCTATGCGTTGCAATAACCATCGTTAGTGATCGCTGTTCGCGTATTCGGCTTAGAAGCTCGAGCACTGCTTCCGTGTTCGCCGAATCGAGGTTTCCTGTGGGCTCATCGGCAAAGAGCAGTTGAGGATCATTCATAAGTGCTCGGGCAATTGCTACACGTTGTTGCTCGCCTCCGCTAAGTTCTTGAGGTTTATGTTCAGCGCGATGATCTAAGCCAACCATGCGTAACAACTCTTTCGCTTTAGGCTCAGCTTGACCAAGCGACATCCCACTGATAAGACCAGGCATCATAACATTCTCTAAAGCACTAAACTCTGGTAACAGCTGATGAAACTGAAAGATGAAACCGATGTGCTTGTTTCGGAGCGTAGAAAGCTGATTTGCCGACATCTCTGCCAGGACATATCGCTGCTCGTTCAACTGCAGCACAATGTGACCTTCATCCGCAACATCAAGTGTCCCCAAAAGATGCAGGAGTGTACTCTTTCCCGCACCCGAAGGTCCAACAACGGCAACGAACTCTCCTTTGGTGATAGAAATCGACACCTCATGCAAGACTTTTGTGTCGTTCTCACTGAGCAAAGAGTATGACTTACTGAGGCCACGAGCGCTGACAATTTCCATATCTGGGTTGTAACTGGTAGAGAGCTCACAAAATTAGCCACTCAGGCGTTCTTGGGGGGCTTTTTACGGCTATTTTTGCGCTTAACAAATTTCAAGCCCTTGAAAGCAAGCTCCCTTTTAGGACATAGTGCAGAATTGCTGCGCATCATCCGCAAGTCTCCTCAACCTGCAGATCTCCTTACGTCTTCCTACATGAGAGACAGGAAGTACATTGGTGCATCGGACCGCCGGGCCATCTCTGCCGTCGTTTTCCTCTCTCTTCGTTGTATGCTGAGCGCCGATACTCTTTGGCGAAGGATGTGTGAATCAGAAAGTGATGCAGCTGCTCTTTCCCCAGATCTTGGCACTGTCATCTGTACCCTGCTTCTTGCGAAGCCCTTGCATTGTACGGAAGTTCTCCTTCATATTCCTGAGCTTAGAGCTGCGGCAGACTTCGACCTTTCTCTCGTTGATCTTTGTCGTCAAGTCCTTATCGACAAAGCGAATCTCACAAATGAACGTGCCGACGTGCTGTGTACTACCATCAGTCGTGAGTTCACTCGACTCACTGCAGCGCACTCAAGCCAATCTCTTTCCCTTGTGTCGTCGTTACCTGAGTGGATGTGCGAACGTTGGGAGGCGCAAGGACAGAGTCCCGACGAGATTCGTGAGCTGGGTCAATCTCTGCTTCAACCAGCCCCTCTTTGCATTCGAGTCAACACCATGCTCTGCACACGCGATCAGATATTGAACGAATTCAAGCGGCTGGGTATTGAGTGTAGGGCAAGCAACCTTTCTCCTCATGGTGTAGTGCTTCGCGAACGTACCCAACTCACACAACTAGAGCTCTTCAAAAGTGGGTACATTGAGGTTCAAGACGAGAGTTCGCAGTTGGTGGGTTTTGCTTTGAACCCAAAGCCGAACTGGAGAATATTAGATGCATGCGCTGGTGCGGGTGGAAAGAGTCTACACCTTGCCGTACTCCAAGCAGATAAAGGTGAGATCATTGCTTCGGATGTAGAGCCAAAGCGAATGCGTGAACTCTATGCTAGAGCCAGAAAAGCTCACTTGGATTCGATACAATTGCGGCCTCTTCAGAGTATGAATGAAAACGAGCGTTCTAGTCTTCATGGCAATTGCGATGCAGTTTTAATAGATGCACCCTGTACTGGAATGGGAACGGTACGCCGGTCTCCAATGCTCAAATGGCGTTTAAGCGCAGATGCACTCCAGCGAATGTCACAGAAGCAACGCGATATCATCAGAGAGTATGCATCGTATGTGCGAGTTGGAGGTGTGTTGCTTTATGTAACCTGTTCACTGATGCGTGAAGAAAACGAGGCACAAGTAGAGTCTTTCTTAGCCGACAATCCGAACTTCTGTCCTTCCAGTCTCATTACTCAGCTTCCTGAACAAAGTCAATGTAAAAACCAGCTTTCAAATGATGATTGGACGTTGAAGCTCGATCCTCTTCACCATGGCAGTGATGGATTTTTTATCGCACGAATGGAGCGCATAGCATGAACAGTGTACTTGAAAAAGACATAGCAGAGTGTCCTTTGATCATGTTCGATCTAGGTGGAGTACTCTATCACATCAATCTCGCTCGAACACGCGACAGTTTTAGTCTGCTTGCAGGCAAAGACGTTGACTTCAGTCTCACTTCTCAGCATGAGATCTTCGACAAGTTTGAATGTGGGAAAAGTAGTCCGGACGAATTCCGTCAGCACCTTCGTGTGACCTATGATATTGACGCCAGTGACGCGGACATTGATGCTGCGTGGAATGCGCTGCTTGTGGGTCTAGACACTCGAAGCCTGGGGTGGCTTCAGAAGATGAGGCAGACCCATCGTATTGTTCTTCTATCGAACATCAACACACTGCATCACGCACGCATCCAAGTAGAATGTGCGGATCTTTTCTCGGAGTTTGAACGTCTTTTTCTGAGCTATGAGATGGGTCTTCGAAAACCGTGGAAGGAAATCTACGAGCAAGTGTTGAAGGATCTTGCCTTAGCTCCAGAGCAGATATTCTACTTGGATGACTCTCCTCAACACATTGCAACTGCTCTCTCGTTAGGGATACGATGTCATCAAGTTCAGAGTATCGATCAGGTGCCGGAGATTTTGGGTCTAGACAGCTAAATGTAAATCCACAGTAGGTCCATTAGAGCGCAACGAACAATGATCAATGCTGCCCTTGCATCAATGACTGATAGCTCAAGTAGATGATTGAGCCACTGAATGCAGCATGAAAAAGAAAGCCGAGGCCACCGATAATCAATCCTATGATGCGTTTCTTGCCCATGAATGCGGCTGCGGCTAGACCGGCGGCTATGTAGGACCAAAGGCAAAAGAGATCAAACTTCGTGAGAAAGCCACTTATGAGCGGATGCTCTTGGAAGGACACGAAACTTGCCAAAGAGAAACCGCTGTTGATTGAAGAGAAGAGTAGTTGGCAACCAGCATTGATGAGGAAGCCTATGGCAGAAATTGATGCAGTGTAAGAGTACATCCCCACAAAGGCTAGAATGCGCAAGGGTTCATTGCTAAAAACTCGATGCAATACCCATAGCATGAGTGCCACAAAAGCATAGCCAATCAGTCCATTCTGTAAAAGTGTATTGCCAAGTATGCGAGTGAACTCGAAAGAGTTGTTCAAGGTCTGCAGCTCAGCCCCTGCCATTTTCGGGAAGGTATTCACTACCTCTAAGGATTGTGTGCGTAGTGTGACACTTTGAAACGAAATCCAGGACGCCAGACAGAAAGACAGTGCATAGAGTAGTGAGCCACTCACATAAATCTTGTACACGTTCGCTCCGCGAAGCGCATCAAGCTGCTCAGGCTGTGTAAGGATCTGAATGAATCCTCGCATCCAATTGAGACTTTGCACTTTCTTCTCAGCACTATTAACGGGACTGGATGTCGCCATCATCGTCGACTCCGCAGCCTGTTCATCTGCTTTCTGCTCTGACATTATGATAATCTCCAATTACAAACCGGGTTTGACAAGTTGTGAGTAGCTGAGGCATTCGAAGAGAAAGTGTGTTGCAACCGCACGAGAAAATACATTCTCATATTCCATACGTTCTGGATGCCATTGCACGCCAAACACTGTGGATTCGCCATGAGTGGGACTTGACTCAAACGCTTCAATAATTCCATCAGCTGAGCGGGCTGATACACTAAATGCTCCAGCCAAGGCATCAACTGCCTGATGATGGGCGCTATTGACCACGCCTTCAGATGTACGCGTAATACGCTTCAGCAAACTTCCCCCTTCAACATCGATGCTATGTACGGCGTCTCCATGCTCATTCGCCATGTGCTCAACTTCAGCGGAAAAGTCAGCTGGGATATCGACGATCAAGCTGCCGCCATAGGCGACATTCAACAATTGAGCCCCACGACAAATCCCCAGTATGGGCATTCGTCTGGTTTGTGCCTGCACTAACATTGCGAACTCACGCTCATCTCTTGCTAGGTCCACGTGGCAACGTCCTATCTCAGAAGCGCGATTGTACCGCGAAGGATCAACGTCTGAACCGCCAGTCAACACAATGCCATCGCAGTGCTGTAGCTGTTCCATTGCATAGTCCAAAGAATGTTGCTCACATAGTGCCCAGAGGTCGACACATTCAACCTCTGGATCTGCAGCTTTAAGCCACAAAGGATACAGTTCATACTTTGCGCTGCCTGATGCGCGTGATAGAGCCACTCTCGTCATTCGTCAGTCCTTTCCTTCTGCTGATGTTCCATAAAAACTCTCGTTAGCAATTCGTCGACAATGCTCGCATTCTCAAAAACAGTCTCTATTGCAATGACGGCTATCGTGCAGCCGTTTGCTTCAAACTCTGATAGAAAGGCTTGAAGCTTCACGGCATCTTTCTCCGTGGTGACAATCATCGAACACTGCAACTCTCTCGCAGATTTGATGATTGCATGAATGTCATCAAGCTGATAGTTTTTGTGATCACGATAGAACAGCGTTCCACAAACATCCATTCCTAAGCTGCGCGCAGTATTCTCAAAACGTGTCGGTTCAGCGATGGCACAAACGAGAAAAACCCTGATCGCAAAGTCTGAAAGAAGTTTACCTTGAAGTGTAGAAAAGGACTGGAGCTTTGTGTGGATACGAAGCTGCGGAATCTTTTCATACGAGCTGAGTTCGTTCGCATGGACCTCAGGACCGTAGCATATCAGACTCGCTCTTTCGATCCCACTAAAATCCTCGCGCAGCACACCTGCCGGGACGACCTGGGCATGATCGAGAGTATTTCTGTCAACTAAGAGTATGTCCGCATCTCGATGAAGCTGACGGTGCTGATATCCATCATCGAGAACTATACAGTCTACACCATATTCGCGAATCGCTCTTGTTGCTCCATGATAGCGTATTTCGGACGCAATGATGACGCATTTATCGAGCGACTGCGCTAACATTTGAAGCTCATCACCGCTTTGACTCACATCAGCAAGGATTTCACTCTCAGTGCGTACCACTACAAGCCCCTTACTTTTTCGCCCATATCCTCGACTAACAATAGCTGGATGATATCCTTTCTTGAGGAGGACTTCCACCAAAGTCCTCACAAACGGCGTTTTTCCACTTCCGCCTACACTGAGGTTTCCGACGCTAAACACTGGTACTGGAACGTGTTGCACACCACGTCCAGCATCGAAAGCTCGATTTCGACGCCGTATAAACGAAGCATACAATACGCTCAGGAGTTTGCGCATGGTGTACAGAAAAGGGGGTATGATCTACGGTAATTTCTGACGAGTCAGGAGGCAGTGCGAAGCACTGCGCGTTAGACAAGAACTCGAGTACAACGGCAATCTACGAAATGCCGCCTAGCTGAATGTTCAAAGCTATGTGTGATCTCTGAAGAAGCACCTTCTGCGGTGCTTTTGGAATTGTGTATCTGCTCCGCCTTGTTGATGAAGAACGACGACGTATTTTGTCGCTGACCTAAGCTCTTAACCACGGTCCCGTAGCCAACTCTTTTGTATGTCATCTTGCACCCTCACACGATAATGCTCCCAACGATTCGCTCCGCTCCACTCAGCTCCCTGACAACGGACGAGTTGCTTGAGATTCTCAGCTTACGCTCGGAAGTTTTTGTAGTTGAGCAAAACTGCGTGTATCAAGATCCTGATCACTGGGACCGAGTGGCTGAACACCTCTGCTTCTACCAGCACGATGAGCTTGTAGCTTATGCCCGCCTACTCCCACCGAACACACGATTTGTTGAGCCAAGCATTGGTAGAGTGCTTACGCGCCTCTCCTCTCGCGGCAAAGGACTCGGTAAAATGCTCATGCGTGAGGCTATTGAACGTTGTCGAGTATTGTATGATCACCAGTATATACGCATCTCGGCGCAATGCTATTTGCAGCGTTTTTATGAGGAACTGGGGTTTAGTATATGCTCTGCGGCTTATGAAGAGGATGGAATTCCTCATGTGGAAATGCAATGGATTGCAAGCGCGGGACAAAACGACTAGAGAGCACTAGAAGGAATAGGAATAGCGAATACCTGCTACCATCAGAAGTTGTGCAACCTTTGAAGTTGCATTAAGGTTTCCACGTAATACCTTTAGCAAGTCTCGTTGGAACGAGATGAGAATGGTTGGATCTGCACTGATGCTGAAACCTGAGCCGAGTCGATAGTTGAGATACACATCTAGCGTAACGGCGTTGAGTCCCTTAACGTTCTTCTCTGTTTTCAGCTTCTTCAATTTGTACTTCGTGCTACCCAAACTCAAGCCTAAGCTTGGGATAATCGAGAAGTCTTCGTCATCGCCAAGTACAAAGGTGTGTGAGAGACCAAGATTAAGATAATTGGAGCTCGGATTTCCAAAGTAATGATCAATGCTCAGTGAATAGTCGAGTACCTTTCCAGCAATGTCGATTCCGAAAGACAGAGCTAAAGGCGAACCTGCGAACACGTTGATTGAATCGTTGGGATAATCGAAGTATGAAAGGTCAGCACTCAGATCTATGTCGTCATTCACGCTGTACATATAGCCAAACATTGCCGTGGTCTGCTGGTACATCGCTTGAGAGCCCAAACGATTCGTTCTGCTTACGGAGAGGTAGGCGCCTATGTCATGCGAGAGCTTTAGCCCCAAGTCGAGTGTTGGAGCACTCGCGCTGAGATCTACTCCCTGACGTGCATTCAATGAGCTAATGTTCGACTTTGCTTGGATGCGCCATCGAGTATCAGGGACTTCTTCATCCAGACTTGCATCGAGAGAATCACTTTCATCTAAATCAGTGGCAATGGTTGTGTCGATGGTATCCTCCATCGAGCCAACTCCTTCCAAACCTGTTGTGTCACGTACAGTATTGTCTTGGAAACTCAGAGGACGTACAAAACGAGTCCCTTCGCCAAGATTTGACCTCATTGCACCTGCATTCAGCGAAGACGCGTACGCAGTCAGGGCTAGGATGAAGGCACCAAATATGAACTGTTGAACGAAACTGGGGGGATTCCTCATGGAGACTTTGTCTGTTCAGGACATTAAAAGGTTTAACGTTCAGAGTTGTCCTGAGCTCGGATAGAAACTATTGTATGGACCTTGGTGTCAGGTCCTCAATACTCTTGTTGCACAACAAGGGCGTAGCCAGCACTCGCAGAGCCGCAGATAACGAGAGTATAGGCTTTACCCGTCCCAAATGTTAGCGGATATCCAGGAGCGTAGAAAACCTGTGAAGTGCTTGAGTTCGCGCACACAAAATTCACACGATGCGGATTGGTTTCCGCTCGAATAGCAGACACTTGGTTCTTCAAGAGGTTTTCTTGGTAGCGCTGATAGAAAAGCGGTTTGTAATCTTCCGATGAGTCTGCAACACCTAGTAAAATGTTGGGTTGATCGCGAGTTACATTGAGATAGCGACTCTTGGCAACTTTCAATTGAGGTTGCATACTTAAGGTATCAAGAACTACTGCATCTGGAGCCGATGCATCTCCACTTAAGACGAGCGTCAGACGTCGCATGGTGTCCAAGTCAAGATTCTTGGAGATATACGTTGCATTAAGGGTCGCACTACCCTGCGGTGCAACCGTCGACAATGCTGCACCGAAATTGAGATTGGCTGAGCGGTAGACACCAGTTAGCGAACACGAACTCGTCAAACGATCACTACGGGCGTTGATGACTTGTGTAAACACTCCCTGTCGGAGCGACACAATTTCTGTGTTCTCTTGCGTTGCGTCGACTTGGAACACCTCTACAGATTGCGTTGCAGATTTGCCAACAATGAAGAGGTACTCGTTCCCTGGCACAAGGTTACTAATGAAACAACCAATGAGCATTTCGGGGTCGTTCGCACTATCACTAAATACAGTTATTGGTGCGAATCCAGCTTTAACGCGAAGAGCCTTTGAAACGGTCCCCGCCGCCGTTGGTGCCGCAATGACTTCACCATTGCGCAATACTCCATCAACATCCGTGCGTGCGCCTAAACGCACGTGGATTTTTCTCGAAGACCGAATAGTGTTTACCACACGAACAGTAACACTATCTTTTGGCGTTGGAGTCAGTGTTGGAGGTATAAGTACCATGGCTGCTGCATCCGATGACGCCGAATCAAAACAGACCAAAGTGTACTTAGCCAACACACCCAACGAGGTCGATACGCTCTGATGAGCTTGGCCACCAGCATATGATTGAAACGTATCGCTGAGATCGGAAGCGCAGGTGACAACCTTCGTATAGGAACCAACAGTAGTTGCTGCCAACTTTGAGCTGAGTACCGTACCCGAGCTACTTACTACTGAATCCACAACGGTTCGGGATGCGTTTAAACAACGGACAAAGGCTTGTCGTTGCGCGGGATCGACAATTGGTGGCGACGTGAGCGCGGAGGTTGTTGTGTTGAACTCATCCAACAATCGAACAATACTCTTGCCGTTGACCGTGCCAACAACGAGCGAGTAGTAGTATCCTTCTCGAAGATCAAGATTATAGACACCAACTGGCTGGAGATTACGAAGCAGTGAAATGACGAAGGTGCCACTTGGAACAGAGTTGTAGGCAGTGCTTTGTCGTGGAGAAGTCGGACTACCTAACAGTGAACCATTTGGGCAGCCTACTCTCATCTCATAGCTTATTCCCAGCGAATCGTCAGCACAAACAATCATCCGTAAGGCAGAATAACCGGAAAGTGTTAGTAAGCTGCGGGTTGTACTGTAATGAAGAATGGTATCGAGTGCTTTCTTTCTTGCATACTGTGGCTCCGACGGCACGCTGATCAAAACCTCATTCGATTGCTTACTAAAGTGCAATCGTGAAGCTACCGACAGTACCTCGGTGCCACTGCCTCGGACAGAAACAAATGCAGAATCCGACGTGGCATTCAAGGTAGAAGAAACGCTTATATCTGGGGTTAGCTCGGTGCTTTGGGTCCCGTCTAAAAACAGGGTCCGAGCAGCTCCATCACCGCAAAAATTCAAGTAGCGGACCATGACGGAATCTCTGCCCGCAGGCGGATCCACCAGATTCCAGTTCTCCGACTCACAAGAAATCAAAAGAGTCAAAGGGAGGAGTACAAGAAGAAAAGGGCGCAGTTTCATAGAAATCAGAGAAAAAGCAGTGCTTCCATGCGGTTCAAGGCTTCCAATAAGTCTTCCAATTTACTGCATCGCTGAGCAACAACGAATCAGAATTATCTTTGTAGTCATCGTCGCCTGAATAGGAATACAGAATGGAAGAGAAAATAAGCTCAATTCTTGAGCATTTTAAGATAGTCGAGAACAAACTCAATGACCCCGATGTTGCTAATGACGCCTCGGAGTTTCGCTCATTGTCAAAGGAATACAAAAATCTGCAACCAATCGCCCAGGCTGGTGAACGCTATTTGCGCATTCTGTCTGACATAAGCTCAACGAAAGAGCTGATCGCTGAGGACGGGACTGATCCGGAGCTTCGAGACATGGCCTACGATGATCTGAAAAGTCTGCAACAACAGCGCGAGCAATCGGAAGACGAATTACGCGTGCTTCTTCTGCCACGAGATCCGAACGATGCCAAGAACTGCACAGTTGAAATCCGAGCTGGAACCGGTGGTGATGAAGCAGGAATTTTTGCCGGCGATTTGTTCCGAATGTATATGCGCTACTGTGAGAGAAAGGGATGGAAACTTCTCTTGCTCGACGAAAACGAGAGCGAGCGTGGCGGATTCAAGGAGGTGTCGTTTGAAGTACAAGGAGATGGCGCTTACGGCTTTCTCAAGTTTGAAAGTGGTGTTCATCGTGTTCAACGCGTTCCTGAAACGGAAGCAAATGGGCGTATTCATACCTCAGCAGCAACCGTTGCTATACTGCCGGAAGTTGATGATGATATCGTCATCGATATTAACCCTGCTGATTTGCAGATTGACACCTTCAGATCCGGTGGTAAGGGTGGGCAAAACGTCAACAAGGTTGAGACTGCTGTTCGTATCACGCACAAACCGTCAGGCTTTGTTGTTGGCTGCCAACAAGAACGCTCACAACTTCAAAACCGCGAACGAGCTATGAAAATGCTTCGTGCAAAACTCTATGAACAAGAACTCGAAAAAAGAACGTCAGCTCTTGCCAGTACGAGAAAGAGTTTGGTGAAGAGCGGTGATCGTTCAGATAAAATCCGAACCTATAACTATCCTCAGAATCGGGTCACCGATCACCGTATTGAGGGTGATGGAAAGAATACCGCTCTGCAACAAGTTATTGATGGCTCTCTTGACACCATCATCGAGCAATTGCGTATTCAAGAGCAAGCAGAGCTCTTGCAGAATTCAGGCTCACAGGACTCCTAAGTTTTTCGAATTCCCAGCTCATACAAGAGTTGTTCTATAATCGTGCATTGCAGATCGTGCGAGTACTTTTCTCGCACTTCATCTGCTATGCTCCGAAGCTTGTCGGTACTCATCGAGTCGAGTGAGTTCTCGATTGCTCGAACGCAGCCTTCTACGTCATCTGGTTCAAAGAGCTTTCCGCGTCGACCGTGATCAAGCAACTCCGGAGTGCCTCCTGAATTAGTTCCAACGATAGCACAACCGCTCATCATAGCCTCAACGCTGACCATTCCATAGGTTTCACTTCGTGTTGCCATGATACACAGATCAATGGATCGGTAGAAGCTCAGAGTGTCTGCACGAAAGCTGCGAAAGTGCACCACATCGTGCAGTCCCAAACCTTCGCTAAAGCTGCGCAGCTGCTTCTCATAACTCGTTTCCAAGCCTTTTGTTGCAGATCCCATGAGCACCAGCTCAAGATCTCTCCCCCGCTTGCGCAGTTCAGCCAAAGCTCGAATAGCCAACTCCTGACCTTTCGCTGGATCAAGTCGTCCTATCACTCCCAGGTACTTTTTCTCTGGTTTCAACTCTAATTGAAGTCGTGCTTGTGACTGTGACAGCCCGCTGTGAAATAGACGGTAGTCAATGCCGAGTGGAGCAACTTTAACGCGTTGAGCAGTCATGCGGGTACGCTGCAGCACTTCTTGACGCAGGGACTCTAGAGGACTCAGCCAAAAATCAAGTTGGGCGTAGCGCCGAGTGTGAAGGAGGTCTCGCTTATCGACACCTAGTCCCATCTGTTGTACATATATCGTACGAATGCCAGCTCTACTGAGTCGACGCGCCCACGCGAGCATGCTGATATCACGATTAAGAAAGGCAAGAACGACACTGCAGCGCTTGCGACCAAGTTCCGACAACATTCCCATTGCAGCTGGCACATCAAGGACTTGTAACGGCCGACGAACATGACTAACGTTGTGTCCTTGCAATCGAGCTTCTTTGTCGATCGGTGTATCACCTTGACAATACACACAAACAGTCCATCCCCTCTCGCGCATCCACGTAGCTACGCGAACAACGTTCATCTCCAAACCACCCCAGCTCGTAGAGCTACAATACAATGCAATTTCAGCCATAAACTCAATCTACTCAGTGTCCTCGGTATGCCCTTGCCCAGGCTCTTTCGTTATTCTGAACGCAATATCTCAGTCAGGGCGTAGATTTGCAGACTGAATTTTAGCTCTACTACACATGATTGAACGATATACACGCCCTCAAATGGGGGCAATCTGGACCGATGAAAACCGATTTCGCATCTGGCTCGAAATTGAAACGCTGGCTTGCGAGGCGCAGTCACTGTTAGGAATTGTACCACCGGAGGCTGTAGCGGAGATTCGCGCGAAAGCAAACTTCGACACAAAGCGCGTGCTGGAAATCGAGGAAACCACGAAGCACGATGTCATTGCCTTTCTCACAAATGTTGCGGAGTACGTAGGACCATCATCACGATTCATACACCTTGGCATGACATCGAGCGATGTCCTCGATACCTGCCTCTCAGTGCAACTAAAGCAGTGCGGTGAACTACTCATGAAGGAGCTTCTCAGTTTGAAAGAAGTGCTTGGTCGCCGTGCGCTTGAATTCAAGAACACTATTTGCGTTGGACGCTCACATGGAATCCATGCTGAACCTACGACCTTTGGACTCAAACTCTTGCTATTCTACGAAGAATGCAAGCGGAACATTCTTCGATTGCAAGCTGCGATAGACGTTATCTCGTATGGCAAAATCAGTGGTGCTGTGGGCACTTTTGAGCACATATCTCCTACCGTTGAAGAGTACGTCTGCTCCAAGCTTGGACTACGTCCAGCTCCAGTATCTACACAGGTTGTACAACGCGATCGTCATGCAGAGTTTCTTTCAACTCTAGCTATCATCGGTTCGTCACTCGAAAAGATCGCCCTTGAAGTGCGACACTTGCAAAGAACCGAAGTACGCGAGGCGGAAGAGTTTTTCTCGAAAGGACAAAAAGGCTCATCGGCGATGCCTCACAAACGCAATCCTATTGTGTCGGAACGTGTATGTGGTCTAGCACGACTCCTTCGCGCAAACGCGATGGCTGCTATGGAGAACAATGCACTGTGGCACGAACGAGATATCTCGCATAGCTCTGTTGAACGAGTTATCTGCCCAGATTCGACAATCACACTCGACTACATGCTTGGACTTAGCATAAAGCTCGTCGACACCTTACTTGTATATCCCGAAAACATGGCGGCTACAATTGAGCGCTCACACGGCTTGGTCTTTTCCCAGACTGTTCTTTTGGAGTTGGTTCGCAAGGGTCTTAGCCGCGAAGATGCCTATGCAATGGTACAAAGCTCAGCAATGCGCACCTGGGCGGAGCAACGCCCACTAAAGCAGACTCTATGGGAAAACCCGGATATTCAGAAATACTTGAGCGCGGAGGAACTTGATGAGCTCTTTAGTGGTCGCAAATCCTTGCCACACGTTGACCACGTATTCGCTCGCTGCGGTTTGTAAGAAGAAATACTTCTCTTTCCTTTATCGACATTCTGTCCTTTCAGCAAACGACTTTTTACTATGCGGGCAGCAAAGCTGCCCGCATAATCATATGTCTAAAGCAGAGAAGAACAGAGTTCAATTCTTTTCTATATCGCGACGAGCCAGCGCAGCTGCAACACGTAATTCTGCAAAGTCGATGTCTGCGCCAATCTCCAGTCGTAAGTCTTTCAGCAAAGCCCTTGGTTTACGCCTTATCACAGCTCTCACTGCATCAAAAACATCATCAGTGATGAGCGTACTTCGTTGAACATCAACTCCCAGTTCGATTGCTTCTTGTATGTGTGCAGCCACACTTCCAATGCTCAAACCGCGAAGTTCCGCAATGGTAGACAAATTATTGCCTTCGTTCAACAACGCGATAGTGGCTTGTACAGATGCCGAAACTCTTTTCAGGGCTTGGGGCTGTTCCTCTTGAGCCTTGTTCTCGCGCAGCGCTCGAAGAAATTCATCAGCAAAGCGCGAGATGAACATGGTGCTTAATCCCGGTATTCGACGAAAGTCGTTGGCCGTAGAAGGCTGCCTCCGAGCAATCGCAACAATCTGTGCATCGCTCAAGATGCCTTGAGCAGAGCACTCATGAAGAGCTGCAAGATTGTGTCGTACACGCTTGAGCTTTTCGATCAACTCGTCGTTATCCTCGTGCTCTCTTTGTTGATAGCGCTGAGGTAAGACCTCAGGAAGAACTCCTCCCAATAAATCTCTCCCACTGGCATTCACCAGTACACGCGGATAGAGCTCTACTGATTGTCGCAGCAAGCCCGTTCGCATTGCCTGGTCTATGCGTTCTATGATACCGCTTGGTCCAAGCTCCTTCAGTACACCGAAGTATTGACTTTTGTGTAGACCAAAACTGAGCACTTTTGGGTTTTCTTGTCCGGCCAAAACTTGCGACAACACATGCCGTCCAAATCGCTCCTGCAGCTCAAGAGTGCAGCTCACAATTGTACGGTATACGAATTCATCCTGCTGACTTCGTTTCTTCTTTCTTTCTGGTGGAGTGGTGCACGAGGAACAACGACCACATCGCTCACTGAATTCATGATCTTCGAAGTACTCAAGAATGAAATTGCGTTTGCACTCATGTGTTTCAACATAGCGTTGTACCACATCGAGTTTCTTCAGAGCTCTTTGGCGACGCTCCTCAATTCCCTTGTAGTCTATAGGTATGTGGTCTGCAGCACTTCGTATTTGTGTGAGCACTATACCACCATTGGCTGCGGCAGGGACATAACGCATAAGTCTGGCAAACTCGAAAGCACGAATCGCTTTATGCAGTTGATCATATGGCAGATCATGCTTGCGTACGAGCTGCTGCATGTCGATCGTCACCGTTCCTCTCAGCGCTTCAGGTCCCACACCTCGTAGCAGAGCCTCCAACACTTCTCGTCGTTCAGGTGTGGTTTGATAGAAATACTCTTTCAATCGTTCTGGCTCTGCCAGGAGCTGAAGAGTAGCCTTGTGTTGTTGAAGTCCACGCCTCAACAACTCAGCTCGTTCAAGCACATTAAGTACGCTCGAAACAGTTGCCGCAGGTAGATTCAATCGATTCCCGATGACGACCTCATCCATATAAATCGCGTTCATCGCTTTCTCTCCGCGAGCAACACCCATAGAGTCGTAGAGAAAGGTATAGACCGATTTGATATCAGACAGCTCAGGATACGTTGCTTTAATAAAGAACTCCTGCAAACGGCGATCGCCGCGCTGATACAGAACTGTACAAGTCGAGTCCAAACCATCGCGGCCTGCGCGGCCAGCTTCTTGATAGTAGGCTTCGAGCGTTAAGGTCAAATCGGTATGTATCACATTCCGCACATCGGACTTATCGACTCCCATGCCAAAGGCAGATGTTGCGGTCAGCACTTGCACTTCACCTTGGATGAACTTCTCTTGTACCTCCGTTCGTTGCACCTCGTGCATACCTGCGTGATAGGCTAGGCACTGCACTCCTCTTGCTTGGAGATTCTTAGCGTACTCGTCAACTTTACGACGCGAACCGCAATAGACAATAGAAGCTCCATCACGTGATGAGCGAACGATGCGCTCCACGTCTGCATTCTTGTCATCACTCTCAACTGTTACATAGCGAAGATTCGGACGATCAAAGCCCTTCACAAAGGTGTGCACATCTTTCATGTGCAGAGCACTAACGATATCCCGACGTACTTCTTCCGTAGCCGTTGCTGTCAGGGCAATCACCGGTACGCGCTTGAGATTCTCGAGTGCCTTGGGGATGCTGAGGTAGGATGGTCGGAAATCATGTCCCCATTCGGAGATACAATGAGCCTCGTCGACTGCCAAAAAGCTAATGTTAAGCGAAGCAAGTTCTTCAACGAATTGCCGACTCTCAAGTCTCTCCGGAGCGATGTACAATAACTTATACGCGCCGAAACGCGCATTGTTCATTCGCTTTTGTATGTCTGAAAGATGCAGAGACGAGTTAATGAAACTTGCCGGAACGTGCGCTCTCGAGAGAGCATCCACTTGATCTTTCATGAGGGCGATCAGAGGCGAGATAACAAGAGCAACCCCTTCGCGCATCATTGCTGGAATCTGGTAGCATAGTGATTTACCGCCGCCTGTTGGCATCACCACCAGCGTATCGTTGGCATCAAAGATGGAGTGGATGATTTCAAACTGACCATTTCGAAACTGAGTATAACCAAAGTACTCTTGTAGCAGTTTGCGAGAGTGATTCTCTAAGGCATCGGCATTCGTTTTCATCTTAGCCAGCCAGAGTGAAATAATCTACCTGTTTGTCTGTGCAGATATTGAGGACATCAGCTCGCACAAGCCGAACGAGTATCTGTGAAGCGCGGCGCAGCGAAATATTCACCAACTCGGCAAACTCTTTAACGGTGATGCGATGATGTTCTTCAAGATGGGCGAAGAGTCTGCGTTCCCTATCGCCGATGTGCAAGGTCATAGGACGAGAATGTAGATTTCGTCCAGACATCAAGCGCATCATCTCTTTGCTCGCTAACACTGATTGATCGTTGTTTCGGATATAGGCGCGACGATCTGTACTCAGTTCTTGATCAGGGTCATTCTTGAGCATGTGTGGCTTGTTATCACTTTCGGGTACGTAAACCACCACGACTTCTTTCCATTCAATGTTAACACATTCAATATGACAGTGCACTGGGGGTTCTAAATAGAACTCTGCCGCACTCAATACAAGTTCGATCTGTTCTTTCTCACTCTCAACGCCAACAACAGAGCCATCGTCGTCAATACCAACAAGCAGGTAGCCACCACGGGTGTTTGCGAACGCCGATATCTCCTTTGCAAATCGCTCAAACGATGAGAACTTGCGCTTGAACTCGATGGTCCCGCATTCCCCTTGTCGAATAAGCTCTTTGAGTTCGTGTCGCTTCATGCTCGTCCGTGGCTCCCTCGAACCTACAGCTCAAAATGATGATGGATTCTTCTACTTGCTACACACTTTGACATGCTGACGATATCTCATGCCTGTCATTGTCATACGACCTCATAATCTTGAGAATTGATCTCAGAGTAGTCGAGGCACTTATTGTCCGCTATATGCCTGCAAGTGCTTAGGAATGAACCACTCCAAGGGATTAAACCCTGGTCTGATTGGCAGGAAGCGCACATTCGCCAATCGGCGATTATAGAGAGCGAGCAACTGTGGAGTCCAGAGAAATGTGTACGGAGCTTCCTCATGCACAATCTGTTGAAACTCGCGCATCAAAGCAGTACGTGTTGCCGCATCAAACTCTACGCGATTCAGCTCCATAATTTGATCTGCACGTTTGTTGCGAAAACCAACGTAATTCGAGCCTTCATTCTCAGCCTGACTTGAATGCCACAATTGATAGGGATCTGATGGAATATTCTCGTTGATCCACGAGCCTATATATGCATCAAAAGCATGTGTCGAATTCTGCTTGAGAAACACCGACCACTCTACTCTGGCTACATGACAGACAATTCCTAAGCTCTTTACCTCATTTGAAAACAAGATTGCTATGTTCTCTCGCGCCTCGTTGCCAGCATTCACATTGATCGAGAACTCAAACTTCACGCTCCGCCCATCAATCATCTTATCGAGGACGCCATCACCATCTGAATCCTTCCAGCCAGCCTCAGATAACAATTGCTTGGCCTTAGCGGGATCATAACTGTAGGGCACAAGGCTCGAATCGTACTCTGGACGATTCTTATATACAGGTCCGTCAATAGGAGTCGCATAACCTCTCATAATCGTTTTGATGAGGTAGTCACGGTTAAACAAGTGACACATCGCTTGTCGTACTCGTTTGTCGGAAAACAAGGGTTTACGAGAATTCCAGCCTACATAGCTATACACACTCTGCTCATAGGGTGATTTCGCAACATAGTTAATCCTTGTAGTATCCATCTGCTCATCATAGAGCGGTGGAGGTACAGATTCAAAGAAGTCGATATCTTCCGTCTTCAACGCTGAAATAGCTGCTGTGCGGTCGTTAATGATAACGCCAACAATAGCATCTGCGTAACCTTGGCGCCAACTGCATGGTGTTTTCCAATAGTTCTTGTTTCGTCGCAGCACTATCTGCTCCCCTGTTTTCCAGCTCTCGAAAACATAAGGTCCGGAACCGATGAGATACTTGGCTTCGCGCTTGAGCTCGGCACTGCCAAACCAGTCTGCAAACTGTTGCATCGCAGGATTATTCATGACCGCGCCTGTGTCGTTTGTTTCAGCAACAGTGTAACGATCTGTAAGGCCTTGAGGATCTAAAATGTGCTTGGGCATGATACGCAGGTCACCTAATTGTATCTCCGCCATGAAGTATGGCTTTCGCATTTTGACGACAACCGTATAAGGATCCGGGCTGAGGATATCAGTAATATCTTCAAAGTAGTTACGTAGCGCTGAAGCATCAAGAATGAGCGGGTTCTTCACGGCTTTATAGCTGAACACAACATCGGCAGCACTGAGTGGGTGTCCGTCTGAGAACTTAGCATCCTTGCGGACTCGAAAAGTATAGGTCAGATGATCGTCGCTCAGTTCAGGCATCGATTCTGCCAGGTTTGGGACAAAATCCAAGCTCTTTGGATCTTGCTCGAGCAAGGCATCGAACACAAATGAGTAGAGTGTTTTTGCCGAGTTATCGTTCGTTGTGATAGGGTTCAGACCTTGCGGATCTGAGAGCTCGTGATACAGAATGACATCACCCGTAACCGCTTCTCCCGGATGCGTGAATTCATCGGGCGTATGATGAATGCGTGTGCAGGAACTGAACAGAAGACAACACAGGCTCAAGGAAAGGACTATTTTTGTTCGCATTGAGTTCAGGAATCAGAGTTTTACCAGGGAGTATTCGACGCGTGCCGAACCAAAACTGTCAATTTGCAAAATACACTTTGCCCTGCGCCTGCAGATGTTTTTTTGTTGGCAAAGGACCAAGCATTGGCAGCCTGGCCACAGCTCAGTGCTCAAAATCGCTCATGCTCCTCTTTGCACTGTGCGGCGCACTCTTTCTCAGTTCATGCGAACAATCCACTAACCCAATTCCGACGATGGCACCAAGAATGAAAGGACTTTCCTACACCTCCTTTGGAAGCAATGATTTTCAGAAGGGACTTCAGAACGGAGCTTTGACTGAGGCTCAAGCTCAGACAGGGGCAGACTTTATAGCTCTGAATGTGTTTGTCTATCAACAGCAAGAAACAAGTACGACCATCAGTAGCACGTTTCAGACTTCGTCTGACGAGGATATCCGCCTGGCAATCCAGGATGCGCGCAGTCATTCCATGAAAGTCTTCCTTAAAGTAAACGTTGATGTCGTACAAGGCAGATGGCGCGGGTACATTGTACCGGACAATGCTGGTGCCTGGTTCAGCTCGTACACAGCGCTCATGCTCCACTATGCAATGATAGCCGAGCAGATGAACGTAGAAATGTTCAGTATTGGTTGTGAACTTGTGGGTGCAACGCGCTCACAGTATAGTTCGAAATGGCGTGAGTTGATAAGTACTGTGCGCGGTCGGTATAGCGGCAAACTCATCTACTGCGCCAACTGGGATGGCATCCAAGATTTGAATGGTGGAGTAGCCGAATATCAACAGGTGAACTTCTGGGACGCGCTTGATTTTGTTGGCGTTGATATGTATCCACCACTAGCACGTTCGTCAAACGAGATCCCTTCCCAAGCCTTGGCATTGCAGCGTGTTTCCGGAATAGCAAGTTTGGTCAGACAGCAATGTCAGCGCTACGGCCGCAACCTCGTTCTCAGCGAGAGCGGGCTAGCTTCTGTCCGAGGTGCACTTGCGGCCCCATGGGATTCAGAACTCATTCGCAACCCCAATACTCTTCATGACGAAGAGTCGCAAGCTCTCTATTACTCTACCATGATTGCAGCTTTCGGCAGTCAAGACTGGTGTGAAGGGATTTTTTGGTGGAATTGGGAGGCAGTACAGAGTCCAATCAGCTTTCAGGATTTCAGTCCTCAAAACAAGCGAGCTGCGCTCGTTGTGAAGAACTGGTATAGTTTGAGCTCGTAGTTTGTCTTTGCCACGGCACTGCTAAAGCCTGACAAAAGCTTGATAAAAACTCGTTAAAAGTTATGGCAGGCGAGCATTCGGTTGTAAATTCGTAGCACATCACCTAACACAGAGCGGAGATTCATGGCAAAGCAGATCAAAGGCGTCAGCCAAAGCAAAAAAGTGACGTGGGATTTCCCATACGAGAAGAAGAACTTCATACTTTTCGGTATTGGGTTGGCAACCATCGTCCTTGGTTACATTCTCATGGCCACCGGAATTACAGATGATCCGGCAAAGTATCAAACTACATGGAACAATCCGCTGGCAAGCTCAGTTGCACCAGTAGTGCTTGTTATTGGCTACTGTGTTATCATACCACTTGCTCTAATCCGTTCGTTTACTAAAAAGAGCGAATAGTTTTCGTTCTGAGAACCTCATCCATGAAGTTTCGCAGTAAAAAAGAAGTACTTGCTGCTAGCGAGGTTGACCCGGTTGAAGAACAGCAGGTATATCGTCGCCTCCCTTCAAAAATGCGTTTCCTTGAGAACGCTCACCCTGTTGGCGCGGTCTTAAAGCTTTTGGCAAACATCAAAGTTCTCTACGCAATGCTACGAGATTCGGAGTTTCGCCTCGGGATGAAATCCAAAGCCATCATCATAGCTGCCTTAGCGTACTTTATTCTCCCCTTCGATCTCATTCCAGACTACATACCAGGTGCAGGGTACTTTGACGATGCCGCTGTAGTATCCGCTGTATTACGAGCGCTTATCAATGAAGTGGAGAGTTACAAAGACTTTGTCTTTCGCAAGTCCCAACAACGAACAAGCTGACCGAAGTTCTGCATTTCTCGTGAGAAATCTTCTCGTGTAGTGCCAGGATCATGTGCATTCTGACAGGTCAGGTATTACTATTCCTATTCAAGACAGCTCGAAAAGAGATCCATCTGCTCGTTCGTTCCGACTCCGCTTTTCCTCATCGACATCGCCCTACAAACACAAAGCCCTTTCACTGATGAGGTGAAAGGGCTTTGAACATTCAACTGAGCAATCTTGAATCATAGCAATCCGCCCAACCTGAGTCTGGCTAATATTCTTAGACTTCAGATGTCATGCACGTCGCAGGCGCACGCAGTGCGCTGCGGTTGAAGATGAAGACTCATGAGAGCCTACCACTTACGACGCTTTGGGGGCAGATCGTTGAGGTGACTATACACTGGGTTATCGCTCCGTCTGTTGCCATCGATTGGTGCTGCATTTCCACGGTTAAAATTTCCACGACTGTTTCCGCGACCACCACGATTAAATCCACCACGATTGCCGTATGAATCACGATTCTGTGATTGATCAAAGCGCGAGTAATTGGCTCCTTCGCGATTTCCAAAATTCTCACGACGGTCGTAGGACTCGTCATAATAGGTGTTTTGGTTCGTAGGATTTGGCGTATTGATGAGCGGTGGTTGTTGATCATTGATCGGCTGCTCACGCTGCGGATCACGATAGTTTGGATTAGCACCGCCATCACGCTGATCGCGATAGGCATTGCGATACTGCGGACGATTCCCTTGGCGATAGGTATTGTTCGCGTTGTTGTTGCGGCGGTTGTTGTCGCGTGGACCGTACTGGTTTTGTCTATTACCATTTGGACCTTGAGATCCACCACGATAATTCTGACCACCTTCGCCCTCTTGTCGGCTGTATCCTTCACGGCGATCGTTTGGTCCGCCTTGTGGGCGACGGTTGTTATCCCAACGTCGCTTGTGATTGTTATTGTGATTGTTGTTCCAGCGACGTCCACCATTGTTCCAGTCGCGATCGCGCTGACCTTCACGAGATTGGCCATCACCTTGTGGACCGTAGTTTGAGCCTTCGCCGTTGGTTTTGGCCGGAACTACTGGTTCGTAGTCATCAACGCTAACTTCATTCGCATAGTCGTTTTCTGGATCAGGCAATGGAATAGCAACCACATCACCCTCGAGCGGATCCTCATTAGAGGTTGGTTGCACTGCACGACGTCCTCGACCACGACCTGCCGGTTCTTGTGCAGTTGCTCGTTGCTCAGCAGGAGCTTTGTCGGCAGGAACTTGTGCTACCGCTTGCTGTTGCGCGGCATGAAGTGCAGCATGAACTACAGGGAAGGGCTCCGATGAACCTTCGATGACGATCACATATTCGCCGCGAAACTTGTTTGCTTCAAAGTACTCTTCCAGTTCTGTCAGCGTTCCGTAGTGGTGAGCCTCGTTCGTCATCGTCAAGTTGCATCCAACATAGGCTTGACGATCGGGCATAGCAGCTGCGAGAGCACTGAGAATAGTCTTCAGGCGATACGGAGTATCCATCAACACAATTGTACGTGCCTCGTGCGAGAGAAGTTGAATCTCGGCATCACGCTCTTCGTTCTTTCTGCTGAGGAAGCCAGCATACACAAACTGCTTCGAACTGTGTGTACTCCGCACTAACGCAGTAAGGACGCTTGATGCGCCAGGTAATACTCGCACATCAATCTTGTACTTCACCGCAGTCTTAACGAGAATGTCACCTGGGTCAGCTAACAAAGGTGTACCTGCATCACTAATCAATGCAAGCTTCTTGCCTTGAGTGAGGAGCTTCATACATTCGACACTCGACTCCGTATCGTTATGCTCGTTCAACTCAATAACTTCTTTTTCAATATCATAGTGCTTCAATAGGCGAAGTGCTTCTTTGCTCTCTTCGCAGATAATCATATCGCACTCTTGAAGGGCATTCAGAGCCCGTAAGGTTATGTCGTCATAATTGCCTATAGGGGTGGCAACGACATACAACGTGCCGGCAGCTTTTGCGGCAGCAGATTTTTTCATAGAGAAATGGTTGTGGTATGTAGAATATTATTCAACGTTTAAACATTAATCGTGTTGCTCAACGTATAGAACCGAGTGCCATTCCAGCACCTACTTTCGTACATCGCTCGTTGAGTATCAAGAGGTGATTGCATAACAGCAGATCACAGCGCGCTTGACTCGTCGCGTTCAAAGGACCAAAAAACTCAGCACTACTTCAGCAATAATTTGGATTGGCGCAGCCTAAAAAAAATTGGCAGGTAAGCACATTTGGCTTTCAGTGCGCTCCATTTTGTAAGGTTTCGGCTTGCCCGAAACGTAGATCACGGGTGCAATATACTATGAGATCTTGCAGAAAAAAAGGAGCTGCCGCAAAAAAAGCGACAACTCCTGAAGTGAGATTGCTGGTTCTACACTTGTAGACCTTCTTGTCTCTTAGTTCTTCGTCCACTTGATGGTACATCCAACAGCCTTCACAAAATCTGGATTTGGAGACTGTCCGTTTTCAAGTGCCGCAATTGCTTGCTCAAGATATTTGGTCTTGACTGCGTCTGCGTTTTCAGCGTTGTCATCTATCGCGCCAATGTACTTGACGATGAACTTGCCATTTTGTTTTTGAAGGAGAAAAACATGAGGTGTACGTGTGGCACCAAAGTTCTTCGCAGTCTTCTGCGTTGGGTCAATGGCATAGGCGAAAGGAAAGTCTTTCTCCTTTGCTCTGGTGATCATCTTCTCAAAGGAGTCATCTGGTACTGTGTTCGTATCGTTTGGGTTAATAGCCAGGATAGGATAGCCCTTCGCTGCATACGCATTATGTAACGCGATCAAACGATCTTCGTAGGCTACTGCAAATGGACAGTGATTGCAGGTAAACACCACTACCACACCTTTGGCGTCATTGAACGAACTCAACGACATGGTTTTGCCGTCCACACTCTTAAGTGAAAAATCGGCGGCTTCATCTCCTACTTTGTAACCACCAGCATACATTGAAGTTCCTAGCGCTAGGGTCAAAAAGAAAACTGCACAGCTGTACACGACTCTACTCATTCTATTCTCCTGTAAATGTTTGAAGGGTTGATTGCAATTCTGATTCTTGAAAACTCTGTTCGAAAAATGCCCGCTTCGATGTTGCAGGTTTGATGATCAATGTTGCTGGTAAAGCTCCGGACCACTCTTTTGCTATACGGTCAATGCTCCCACTCATGTCGTTATCAGAAAACACAACCACACTTGTTGTGATTCCGCGAGCGCGGAGGAAGTTCCGCAACTTCGTCTCACGGTCTTTGACAAAGTCGAAACTCACTAACAAGACTTTCACCTTTGAGCCTTTTGCCTTCAGCGTGCTGTCCAATCGTACAAATGCCGGCAACTCCTCTACACATGGTTTACACCACGTTGCCCAAAAGTTGATGAGGTAAATGCTATCCGAGCTGTTTTGCATCACATTTCTTTCAAGCTGCCGAAAGTTCCACACCGGAATTGGGTCTTGAGCAAGCACGAAGACGCTACATTGTAGGAAGAGGACTATACTTATAACTATCCGCATTCGTTTTGTCTTGTTCTGTGAAGGTATCCGTACTCTATGAATGTGCTTAAGCACATCTCAACTAGGTGACGTTGCTCCCCTACTTGTATTTTGCAGTTCAACGATTACTAGAAAGAGCATTTCATGTCTCATTTTCCAATTCCCACTCTGAGCACCAACCACGCTGAAAATACCGATTCAGAGGGGATTGACCTGAGAGGCATCCATCAAAACACCACATCAATCGAAGAGCTTCAAAGTTCATCCTTCTACTATGAACTGCCTGAAGAGCGCATTGCGCAACACCCTTTAGAACAGCGCGATGCATCAAAACTCCTCGTATGGGATGCCGGAGAGCGTCCTGCCACTATACACGATCGACATGTTTCTGATCTCGCCGAGCTTCTGCCTGCGAATTCCCTGTTGCTGCTCAATAGTTCAAAAGTTATACCAGCTCGACTTAGCTTTCATAAAGACAGTGGATCAATGGTTGAGATTTTTCTGTTAGAGCCTGGTCATGGCTTCGACTATCAACGAGCTCTAAGCTCAGCATCAGGTGTTGTATGGAGGTGCTTGATTGGTGGTAAGAAGGTTCGTGAACAATCACAATTGAAATCAAGTGATAGGTCTGAAAAGGTACGTGCGACGATCCTTGAGCGAGATGAGAATCGCGCATTGGTGCGTTTTGAATGGTCGGACGACTCGAGTTTCGCAGAGATTCTCGAAGACCTTGGAGCAGCACCTCTTCCACCATACCTGAAGCGAGCGCATGAGGCGAGCGACAAGGATCGTTATCAAACGGTGTTTGCACGAACGGAAGGATCTGTTGCCGCCCCAACAGCTGGCCTACACCTCAGCAAGAATGTGCTCCTTGAACTCGAAAACAAAGGTGTAGGGCAAGCAGAACTATGTCTTCACGTTGGCCTTGGCACGTTTCAACCGATGAAGTCCGATCGCATTCATGAGCATACTATGCATGCTGAGTATGTATCGTTTCCGCTAACGAGCTTGGAAGCTCTGCGCCATGCTCTGGCTACATCTGCATCAATCATCTGTGTTGGAACTACTTCCCTACGCAGTGTTGAGTCGTTGTATTGGCTGGCTTGCTCATTAGTAACTGCAGGAGAAACCAAGGATGTACATTCAACACCTGCAAGGATGCCACAGGATTCAAAGGGAAAAGTGAACAACGCGGGACAACGCCACAACGACGACGAGGACTTCCCGTCTGACAGCTTTCACTCAGAACAAACATCCGCGCCACTGTCATTCGATTCCCTGCCGCTCCTTGAGCAGTGGTATTGGCGAGAGCGAGAATCTGCCGGACGCGCTTCACTACTCACACCGCTAGAAGCCATTGACTATCTGATCGAGTACTGTCGAGAGCATAAACAATCAAGTGTTGACTTCCGTACTCGCCTGATGATATGTCCAGGGTATACCTTTCGCTTCTGCAACATCCTGATGACAAACTTTCATCAGCCAAGCAGTACTCTCCTGGTTCTTGTCAGTGCATTCTGCGGCGATGAAGAACGACGCCGAATCTACCAGCATGCGCTCGATTCCGACTACCGATTTCTCAGCTACGGTGATTCGTCGCTACTCTTTCGGTCGCACGAACGATGAACGATCTTGAGTATTGAAATGTAACAAAGTGGCAGGGCGTACAGAAAGGACTTTAACGTGCGTGGGAACAATGATGTGCGGTACGATTATTCCTGTGGTATCATGCGACAGTTGAGCATAATCAACTTGAACCTGGATCTGCTCTGCTTTGAGTTGCTCAATCTGTTCCACGCCAGCACGAATACTAATTGATACCGTCGATGGTTGCACACGATGACTGCTGGTGGCTGCAGCACCATTTATCTGCACTGGAATATCCTCGAGAGTGATTTCAGCGCTACGCTGGATCTCGAATGCATAACGAACCGAAGAAGGTTCGACGCTGAGAATGGTTGCAAGACTGTCGCTCACACGAATGGTGCCTGATTGCGACTCAGTGCAAGAGCTGAATGGTAACTTCATTGTCTGCCACTCGTGAATTGTTTCAAGCACCTTAACATTCCCGCGAACATTTACACTGTCAGGCTGCAGTTGAACAGCGCCAACTTGTATAAAGCCCTGACCAGCTTGCACGCTCACCTTCGATACCAAAGGTACTCGCTTTTCGCCGACCACTCCTAGCTGTATACCAAATTCATGACTGAACACTTCCAGAACACTCGCAGGAACGGACGCTCGAAATGCTTGTTGTAGATCCTGAGTACTAATAGTAACTGACATTGATTTCTGACTACTCAGATCCAGAATACATTTTGCATCAGCATTGAAATACAAGAGGTTCACTAGGTGCCAACCGCTTGCACGAATCTGATAACGAATCTCACGCGGTATCTCTGCTTCAATACTTCTGTTTGGAGCTAAGATGACTTCCAATGGAACAGCGATTGGGACCTCGTAGTTCCCACGCAAACTCACTAAAGCCCATAAAGCCATAGCCAGGACGATCGAGAATATTGCGGTGCGTATGGAGAATCCTGTGCTCATGAACGAGGTCCGAAGCGGTGCAGTTGTTTACATTAGATTCCGTCGCTTCACCAGATACTCCGTAAGAGCTCGGTCGAAAGGAGTAATCGTGTTGATTTGTAAGAAGTCGATGTTCATTGAGTGACACTCGCGCTTCAGCTGCTGCACAAAGTCAGTCATGGCACTTTGATAGGCTTGCTGGATATGAAGAGGTTGCGTCACCAGCTCTTCTTGCGATTCCAAATCGCGGAAATTCGCAGCCCAACCAAAGTTAAAATCTACCTCGCGCGGATCTACGACCTGAATAGCTAAAACATCGTGGCGCTGATGACGAAAATGCTTTAACGCGGAGCTGATCGCAGAGATATCATCAAAGAAATCGGAGATGATAATGACAAAACTTCTGCGTGATATGCGTTCTGCAAGACGGTCTAATGCCGTAGCAGTTCCCGTTGCATTGGCTGGCTTGGTCGCGTCAAGAGCATTGATAAGCTCGCGAATGTATGAGAGCTTCGCTCGTGGGGGTAGATACTGTAGGACTTCTGTGTCGTAAAGTGCCAGTCCTGCCGCATCTTTTTGTCGCATGATCAAGTAACCTAGCGCGGCTGCCAAATAAGTCGCATACTGAAACTTCGAAATATGACCTGGTGAGGCATAGCCCATGGATGCGCTGCAGTCCACTGCAATCACCGAGCGCAAATTCGTTTCTTCTTCGAATTGCTTCACATAATATCGGTCCGTTCGCGAGTAGATCTTCCAGTCTATGTACTTGATCTCGTCACCCGGTCGATACTGCCGATGTTCCGCAAACTCTACACTAAAACCATGGAAAGGAGATCGGTGCAAACCAGTAATAAAGCCCTCAACTACGAGTCGCGCTCGCAACTCCAATGACTCGAGTCGCGCAACAACATCTGGCTGCAAGTATTTCTGATGGGCATCCATGGTTCACCCTTCGTTAGAAGGTTATTCAGTATGTACAAGCCCTTAACAAGCCTGATCAAAGAGATTGTCACGCAAAATAGCACCACTCGCTATTTTTGCATATGAATACAGACGAAGATCCCTCAGCAGATTGTAACACAGCCGACTTTTGGTCACAGAGATATCAAACCGGAGACCATGGTTGGGACCTTGGAAACGAAACTGCGGTGTTCGCAGCTTTACGTGGACGCCACCCTTTATTTACTCTTTCGCCAGGCGAACAGCTAAGTTTGGCTATCCCTGGATGCGGTTTCGGTCATGATGCTCTCGCATTCGCACGCTCTGGCTTCCATGTGAGTGCCATTGACTTTGCTCACGAACCTCTGCGCTATCTTTCTGAGCAAGCGCATCAAGAAGGTCTGGAACTCGCTGTCCTAGAGCGAGATATCTTCACTCTCGGCTGGGATCTGGCTAACTCCTTCGACCGGGTTCTGGAATACACTTGCTACTGCGCGATTGACCCTAATCGAAGAGCTGAGTACGCTAAGGTGATGTCAACCATCATTAAGCCCGGCGGCTATCTGGCTGGCTTGTTCTTCCCGATGGATGAAGTAGAACGTGTCGGCCCCCCATTCACTGTTCGCGAGGACGAGATCCACGCACAGTTTGAAGAGGTGGGCTTCGTGCTCATCAGCTCAGACATCCCACGCGAGTCGCATCCGGCACGAGCTGGACGCGAAAAACTGATGATCTTCCGCAAGTCCGTTTGAAATAGCCACTCAACCGTTCATGAATGAAGCAGTGCTGAGCATCGTATTGGTTCCCACCTTCGGGAGGATCGCCTCTTTTTCGCAGCAACAGCACAGCTCATTTACTCTTCCACAAACTCATACCTGTCTATGATACCAACGATATCCGTTGAAGACCTTCGAGCACGTCTTGAAAAGAACGACGATTTCTTTCTTCTCGATGTGCGACAACCAGAGGAACATGCAGCCTTTCGCATTACTGAGGGAGCACTCATCCCTCTGGGCGAGTTGATGGATCGCAAGTCCGAACTCGAAGAACATCGCGATCGCGAGATCGTTGTGTATTGTCGGAGTGGAAATCGAAGCGGACAAGCCGTTGAGTATTTACAACACCTTGGATACCGCGCCACGAACATGCGGGGTGGTATACTAGCATGGCAGATGATGATGGAGAGAGATGCATGAAAGTCGACGTACAGTTAGTGCAAGACCATCACTTTGTTGGAACCGACGTAAAGCACAATCAAACTCACTTTGATTCGCGAAGCGATGAGGTCTTTCCTGCCGGCTCTAGCCCAGTCTCAGCCATGCTTCAAGCCCTGGGTGCATGCTCTGGAATTGATGTCGTCGATATCCTGAAGAAGAAACGCAAACACATCGATGGCTTTAGCGTGCGTTGCGAAGCAACGCGTGCTGAAGAACATCCCAAGGTGTTCACCAGCGTTCACATGCATTATACGCTCAACAGCCCGGACGCATCGCTTGCAGATCTGGAACGCTGCATTCACTTATCTCATCAAAGCTATTGCAGTATATCAGCAATGTTTCGACTTAGTGGATGCGTCATAACACATAGCGCCGAGATTATTCCAAGCGCTCAGCCAACGCCATGAATTCCTCGAGTACGGCACTTGTACTCCTCCGCAATGCACTGCACAGACTGAGCACCACTCTGCCTGCTGAAGAATACCGAGTGCCTGCTTTGTGGTGCGCACCGTACAATCAGAACGGTGAACACTGCCTTCATAATGTAGCACAGTGGTATCTGGATCGCATTGAGACTCTTCTTCATGCGGTCGCTATCGCGCCCGCGGCTGACGATACCTGGCTCAATGAAGCCTCACTGTATTGTTTGCTTCCTCGACACTTCAGTGCATACAATCACTATGCAGTTGCAGATGAATCATTGCGCAAAGAGTCTGTCTGGAACTGCCGTGGCAGCTTTCTGAAAACTATCGCACTGCTTCCCTATCTCCAATCGATTGGTATCGATACGTTGTATCTGTTACCTTTTATGAAGCTTGCGAAAGTCTCACGCAAAGGCGATGCGGGTTCTGTGTACGCTCAAGCGAATGTTCTTGAGCTCGATGAAACTCTCGATGAGCCAGTACTTGACCTTTCGCTGGAAGTTCAATTCCAAGCACTTGTCGAAGCCGCCCATCGCTTAGGCATGCGTGTGATCGTAGAGTTTGCATTGAGAACCACTAGCCGAGACGCCGACTGGATCGCGCAGCACCCAGAGTGGTACTATTGGGTTCACGAAGAGTGCCTGCTTTCGGACTTCCATCCGCCGAAGTTTGATGCACGTAGCTTAGAGATTATTCGCGACAAAGTAGCACGCCATGACTTTCATGATCTGCCTGCTCCCTCTGACGAGTATCAACGGATGTTTTGTCCTACACCGCAACACGTAGAACTCAAGGCGAACGGTGAATACGTTGGGGTGTGCGAAGATGGAAGCAGATGTATGGTGCCGGGTGCCTTTGCAGACTACCCGCCCGACGATGTTCAGCCACTATGGTCAGACGTGACCTACCTGCGTCTTCATAAACATCCATCGTTCAACTACGTAGCGTATAACACAGTTCGGATGTTCGACACCAAGCTCAATGATGCGAGTTCTATCAATGAAGAGTTGTGGAATCGCCTGGCATCAGTGATTCCTTCATTCATCGAGCGTTTCGACATCGATGGAGCTGTTCTCGACATGTGCCATGCCCTGCCGATGCCTCTGCAACGGCAGATTCTGAGCGAGGCTCGTGCTCGGAAGCAGAACTTTGTCTTTATAGAGGAGAATTTTGAGACCACTCTCGCCTCTGCACAAAACGGCTTCAATGCTGTGCTTGGTGACTTCTGGATCCACTGTTCCAGTCTACCAGAGTGCGAAGCAAACGTTAGAAATCGCAACACCAACCTAACTCCAATTCCCTTTCTTGCCTGTGCAGACACACACAACAGTCCACGGGTCTTTGGGCGAAACTCCTCAGACGATGCCCTAGGCATTCTCGAGTTGAGTCTGAATTGCTCTGGAGCTATTCGGTGCATACTCGCAGGTACTGAGTTCGGTTGCTCGCAGGTCATGAACACTGGATTAGGGTTCAAAGCGGAGGAATTAGTACAACTCCCAGCATCCAGTCTACCATTGTTTTCTCATGTACCTATGAACTGGAACAATGCTTCGATCAACGTTCTTGAACACTACCGCAAGCTACGTCGTCGAGTCTAAGCAAGCTATCAATGGCTTCGCACTCTCCCACTGAGATCCTTACACTTCGCAGATGCCTTTGCCCGCATGCTAGACTAGAGTTCATATTTGCTACAACTGTGCAATTGCTTATCGGACAATCACAACGCTCTTCACCCAGCTCTGGTTGTGTTGTACTATGCGTACTTGGTACATCCCAGTTGGCAAATCTCTACAATCCACTCTCAAGGCATTGGAGGCAGACAGTCTACTCAGTGCTGTCGAGTGCACATGACAATTCCCGTTTAAGTCGTAGAGACCAAACTCAGCATCATCTTGCAAACCTATAGGAAGGTCAATCCGAATGAAATCTGTTGCAGGCTGTGGCACTATGGACATACGTGATTGCGTTTGTTCAGGGACTGAAGTTGTAGGAAGTGCGCGATACCACACACCTTGTCCCTCTGTGGAGCACAGAAGCAGCTTATCGTTGTGAGTCACTGCTAAAGTGTACCGGTTATCGAGGCTATCATTAAAGGCGGACCAGTTCATTCCATTGTCAATGCTCGTGTAAATGCCATAGCTGTAGGTAGCTGCATATATCTGCGGCTCGGCTACATCCATCGCTTGTACATCGCAAAGCAAGATTGGATTGAGCAGACGATGCTCCCAGGATTGTCCATTGTCGTTGCTAAGAAACACATCATTTCCCGCCGTACCCGCGATGAGTACAGACCCCTTCGTGCACAAACTCTGAACGGCTGCCGTGCTATCGAAAAGAACTTCGGTCCAAGACTTCGTATCATCTGAAGAGCGAAGCACATGCCCATCACCCATAGCAAGATAGAGGTTTTGTCCCTGTCGAAGGATTGCGTTCACTGTTCCTTTGCTCAAAGAGCTTTGGCTCCAAGTCTTTGCATTGTCAGTGCTTTGCCACAGACCTTGTTCTGCAGTTCCGCAGAGCAATCGATCTCTATCTTGAAGTACGCAGTAAAGGCCCATCCCATTCATTGCGGATAACGACCAGTTTTCTCCATCATCAGTCGAAGTATAGAGTCCATCTTCAGAAAATGCAAGCAGGCGATCACCTTGGGTGTGCAGAGCATAGACAGTGGCGTAAAGCGACAACCATTCCCAATTCTTCCCTTCATCAAGAGAGCGGGCAACGCCATCGCCGCCTGCATACAAGACACCTTGATCCCTCGAGAAACAATACATAGGTGCTGCTTTTAATCCTGTGTTCTTTTCAATGAACGAAGCAGCTTTGTCGTTACTGACAAACGCTCCGTCTTCCCAAGTACCAGCTAAAACCGTGTTCCCAGTTACAGCCAAGGCATACACGCTCTCATTTCCGAAGTCGGAAGCAACGAGATTCGCGCTTGCATGACTTCGAACCACAACACCACTAGTATCACTACCAATGTACAGTCGTTCTGCATCTGCAGCTAAAGAGTAAATCGTTTGCCCTCTCATAGCAGCAATTGTCCACGTTGCCCCATGGTCAGTACTCTTGAATACCCCATTGTCACCTCCTGCGTACAACATGGTCTCAGTAGAGGCAAAACAGTAAAACGTTCCGCGCGCGCTAAGATCATTCTTGCTCCAGCTTTGTCCCAAGTCGGTTGATCGAAAGACAGCTGAGTCAGTAGCAACCACAATCACATCATTAAAACGATGGATGGCGTACACTGCATTGCCCTCAAGACTCTGAGTCCAGGTTCCGCCATCTGGACTTGAAAACAGACCGTGTTCTGCGGTACCAACCAGAAGGAGGTCGTCTTGCATATGAAGACTCCATACTTCCTGTCCCTCCAGATTTCGTTCCCAAATCAGACCATTGTTAGTGCTGCGAAACACACCTCCAAAACCATCCTCTTGTGAGAAACCTATACCGGCATATAAAACATCTTCAACCCTTGCGAGAGCATATACCGTTGCTGATTTGAAACCGCGTTGAACCCAGTGCTCCCCAGCGTCGGAAGTATAGTATAAGCCCACATCAGTACCTGCAAAGAACTCTGTTTCATTCTGCATGACAACTGCATTGACGCTTCCACCATCTAGGCCACTTGCTTGTTGCCAGACTTGTTGAGCATATGCTGTTTGAAGTACGCATACTGACAAAAACAGCAGGATGGCAGAGGTGACGAGTCGCGAAGGAGCTAATCCTAAGATCATAAGTTTCTAACAGAATATTGATCGAACTACTGTTGCCAACGAAATCTAAAGTACAACGAGTCAACCATCTCGAGATTTTTCATAAAGCACACTTTTCCTCAACAATGGTCAAAAAAAAGACCACCCGAAGGTGGTCGAACGAACAAATGTACATCCAGTAACAGATCTAGAGCAGCAAAGAGGAATCGCGACTCTACTCAGCTTTCTTCACCAAGGAAATAGCGAGTTCCGCGAGCTGCTTCGTGTCAACATCCGACGGACAACCATCCATAAGCGAGAGTCCACTGGTTGTCTTTGGAAAGGCAATGACGTCACGGATGTTCTCAGTGCCACAGAGCAACATCACCCAACGATCAAAACCAAGGGCAATCCCCCCGTGAGGAGGAGCACCGAACTTGAGGGCGTTCAGGAGGAATCCGAACTTTGATTCAGCATCTTCTCGGCTGAAACCCAGAAGGTCGAACATACGCTGTTGAACATCGCTGCGGTGGATACGCATGCTTCCGCCAGCTATTTCATATCCGTTACATACAAGGTCGTGTGCTTGTGCACAAGCTTGTGTTGGATCGGTTGCCAAAAGCTCTACGTCGCGATCAAGAGGAGCAGTAAAGGGGTGATGTCGCGCAATGTACCGCTGCTCTTCTTCGCTATACTCCATCAATGGAAAATCAGTGACCCATAGAAAGGCGAAGTCATCCTTCACGGCGCTCAGCGTACCGTTTCTGCGAGCCACTTCCGTGCGGAGAGCTCCAAGGACCGTATAGCAACGCTCAAACTCATCTGCTACAAAAAGTAAGAGGTCACCCTCTTGAAGATCGCAGCGCTCTCGCAAGGAGCTGATTTCAGTCTCAGATAAGAACTTGGAAATTGGAGAATTGATTTCTCCATTCACAAGCTTCATCCAAGCCAGCCCTTTCGCGCCATATTTCTTCGCATGTTCCGTGAGTTCGTCGATTTGTTTGCGAGAGAAGTCGGCACATCCCTTTGCATTGAGTACTGCCACCACACCATTCTTCTTAGCCACAGTGTCTTTGAACACAGCGAAGCCACTATCCGCTACCAAGTCGCTCACTGCGCAGAGCTCCAGAGCATAACGCATATCAGGCTTATCAGAGCCAAAGCGAGTCATGGCTTCGTGCCAGGTTAAGCGAAGAAAAGGAGCGCTGATACTACGTCCCAAAACGCTCTGCCACACTTCTTGAGTGAATTGTTCGATCAAGGCAATGACATCGTCTTGCACAACAAACGACATCTCAACGTCCACTTGTGTGAACTCTGGTTGCCGGTCTGCTCGCAAATCTTCGTCGCGAAAACACTTAACGATCTGCATATAGCGGTCGAAACCACTCACCATCAAAATCTGCTTATACAACTGTGGAGATTGCGGCAGTGCATAGAACTTTCCTTTGTTGATGCGGCTTGGCACCAGAAAATCGCGAGCTCCCTCAGGTGTCGACTTCATCAACACTGGAGTTTCCACTTCAAGGAAATTCTGTTTTGCAAAAAACGAGTGTGTTAACTGATAAAGTTTATTGCGAACCACAAAGTTCTGAAAGAGCGACCGACGACGCAGATCAAGGAAACGATACTTCAAGCGCAACTCTTCGTTTGCAGTTGCTGAGTCCTCGTGTTCGGAAATCTCAAAGGGACTCAACTCAGCTCGATTAATGATCTCTATCTCATCCGCCAGAATCTCAATCATCCCTGTTGGAATTTTAGGATTTGGATTTGACCGCTCGCGAACGGTCCCGCGGATAGCTACGACAAACTCAGGACGCAACTCGCGTGCTATTGCTGCTAAAGTCTCTGGAGCATCCGCTTGTACAACGGCTTGGGTCAGTCCAAAACGGTCACGGACATCAACGAAATAGACTCCACCAAAATTACGGATGGCATGTACCCACCCGTTAAGAATCACCTGCTGTGAATTATGTTGAATCTGCAATTCGCCGCAAGTATGTGTTCGTTTACTAAATGACATAAGAATACACCTAATGATTCGTTGTTGAGAAAACTATACTGAAGAAGGAACTGTGGGATGGTACGCGCGATGGCTCGCACATAAAGTTTAGATGATATGCCCTTGCGGGCAATCAAGGTCTGCCGACAAAGAACACTTTGTCGAGAGGTCGTGGCGATATGGAGCTACATTTCTGTTCATCGGTACGTACTGACAAATATAGGAGAAATGCAGGCGTAGACAATGGCAGCGACATTGGTGGTGATGCAAGGGGATCTAAGCATCAGCTAAGCGAACCAATAGCTTTTGCACCGCCAGTAGAACCACGTCAGGCTCAATATCCTGTATTCCCGCTTCCTCTCTCGAAACACAAGCCTCAAAAGGAACTTGAAATGGCCACCAGGGCATTCGGTCGGGATGTGGTTTGGCATAGAGCACCACTTGAGGCAACTGCAATGCTGATGCTAGGTGAACAATCGAGGTATCGGGACTAATCACAAGAGATGCGCAGCGCAGCTGCTGGGTGTAAGAAAACAAGTCCTGAACTTCTTCCGCGGTCTCACAAGCGCACTCTTGAGCAATGCGTATCCGTTCCGTTCTTCGGGATGCATCGGAACCAAGCCGAATACGAAACTGTGGATGAGCCGACTGCAACAAACGCACCAGCTGAATCCACTTCTCGCTTCCCCACCACATGGATTGTTTTCCAGCACTCAAATTGAGGAAAATGTCGCATGACGGCAGCATCTCATTGTTGAGCCTGGAGTTAGAAGAATGTTCTGCCGCAGAAGCAGGAGGAGGCGGAAGTTCAAGCCTGAGCTGGTCAAGAGTTGGCGACGGACCAAAAGCCTGCATCAAGCTCGCCATCACTTGGACCATATGGACCTGCTTTCGATCTGGACGAACAACAAGGTGTGTGTACTCGTCCGCATTTTCTTTATCAAATCCGAGCCGAAGCTTCGCAGCTGTCAAACGCATGAGGAGACCAGATGTGCGAGAGGCGTTGTCTTGCATGTCGATGACCAAGTCATATCGTTGCCGTCGTAGTTGCAGAGCAAGGAGACACATCTTGAGCAAAGACTTTCGATAGACCAATGTGCGCGTAGCATAACGCTCCACAAAGGTCTGCATGACAGCGTTGCGCTTTCCTAAGAGCACATGGATCTCAGCCGCAGGAAAGTGCGTGCGAAGCAGACGAAAGAAAGGTTGAGAAACGAGTACATCCCCAATCCTATCCGTGCGCAGTACGAGAATTCGAGCAGTCGATGAGATGCTTAGCAGATGTTGTGCGTCGACGATTTGGGGCATGAGAACTTGTACACGATAGGCGCAGCACTAGATGCCAGCTGCGTTTTGATTGTTTGTAACTTCATTCAACAGACTCTGCGTTGCCACGGTCAGCTGTCGTACCTGGATATCCGCGATCTCTCCTTCTAGCTCAGGCTGAACGATGCGATAGCGCGTGCTCAGAGGTCCAAACTTATGAAGGTTCCAGATGACTGAATTATACATCGCAACCACTGGAGTATTGAACGCTGATGCAATATGCACTGGCGCGCTGTCAGCGCTGACCAACAGATCGCAGCGCTCGATTAGAGCGATTGCCTGATGGATGTTTGTTGAAGCGTAGACACTTGCACGTTCTCCAATGCCAGATGCAATGCTGCGGGCAGTGCTATGATCCGCTGGTGCAGCCAAGATCTGCAGGCGTTGACCTCGTTGCGCTAAGGCCTGTCCTAGCTGAATCCAATGGTCGGCAGGCCAGTGGCGAGACTCTTGACCGGCTGAAATATTCAGCACAATCATCTTTACTCCCTCTTTGTATGGCGGTGCCATTCGCAGTGATTCCGCTCGACTCTCTTCAGCTACATCAAGAATTGGTCTGCGTCGAGCAGCACTAATGTTTAGATACTTCAAAGCGTGAAGATTGCGGTCCACAACATGAAGGGGCGGATTATGCGCCTCATTCTCAGTAGAGCTTGGCAGAGAGTGCTGAAACACTGTTTTACCTGGTGCATTAAAACCAATCGAGCTTGCTGAATGCACGACTCTCGCAAAGAAGGTGCTCTCTTGCGAAAAGTGATCCTTGGGATCAATGTAGATATCAAACTGCTCGGCGCGTAGTGAGCGGAACGACTGTAACACGTCCAGAACTTTTTTACGGTAAACGTGTACAACATCGACGAAGGATTGTCCCTGAAGCAAGTCATGATATCGCTCCGATGCCAACACATGGATCTCAGCTTGCGTATAGTGTTGTTTCAGTGCGTACAACAACGGGGTTGTCAGAATAAGGTCACCATAGCGACCAACTTGCACGACGAGAATTTTCATGTCTATGCTCCTGCTAGCTGTGATACATGTTCAGTTGCAGAACCAGTGTCCTGCACCGACTTGTCCATTGCCTCCAGACACCAACCCGCCTCTGCTGCTGACTCATACTTGCACAAAGTTCTTATACTCCCCAATTCTCCATCCCGTCCATTCTTCAATCTGATCACTCAGCGCCACACGAAAAGGCTTAGGCTGAAGTGCTGCTTGTGGATCAAACAGCGTTGTCCACGTCTTATCTCGCTCCATACGAGATTTCATAATTGCTGGATGAGTAGCCCGATACTCTTTCAAAGCAAAAGTACGGGCTATAAACTCAGTAGTGTCTGGAATGTTCTCCTGCATCCATGCATCGTCATGATAGAGCTTATTCATTGCCTGGGCTTTCGCAGCCTGAGCGCGGGGATGGCGTACCCACCCGTAATGAAAAATCCTTGCCTCAGTTTGTCGCGCGCGCAGTTTGCGTATAGTCCCATCTGCATCTCGCGTTCGGAAGCCCTGTGCGTCGCCCCAGGAAATCACCGCGCCGGTGTTTCGAAAAGCCCGGATTTCACGACGGTACCATTGTCGGCCTACACCCTGATACTCATAGGAACCAAACAAATGGACCCATCGAAAAAGGAGCGCCTCCACTTGAGGTGTATCGTTGACAGCAAGGATTTCCCGACGAATCAAATCATAGTCTTCCTCATGGAGTACTTCATCACCTTGTAAATACACACACCAGTCTCCTTGGCAGTGCTGGAGCGCGATATCGGTTTGTTGTGCGAGAATTCTTCCACCTTCACGGAGGGTGTCATCCCAAACAGTCGGCGTTACGAGGAGTTTAGAGTTGTTCAGTGAGCGTATGTACTCTTCGGTGCCGTCTGTCGATGCACCAACAGCAATACTCACCGAATCACAGAGTTGTAAGAGCGATTCCAGAGATTCTGCAAAGGGGTAGCCTAACGACAGACCGTTGCGAATAAAAGTACATCCAGATAGTGTCATAGGCGCAGGCGAATACTGCAAATTTACGTCGTTGTTGAGCATCCCTGAGGACGGGGGAAAAGATTTCCTCGCCAGGCTCAATCCTCCTACTATTTTTGTTGTGTTCTCATCAGGTGTCCTGCACAGCAGGAAGAATAGGGAATCCCGTGAAAACCGGGAGCGGTAGCGCCGCCGTAAGGGTTGACAAATCGTTCACAATGCCACTGCAACCGCGGGAAGGCGAACGAGGAGATTGAAACCTGAGCCGGAAGACCTGCCTGATGGGCTCATCACGTACTTCGTACCGCACTGCGCCATACAGTGCTGATGAGAAAGTCGTACACCGTCGCGATTCTGGCTTGCGCTCCTTGCGGACAGAACTCCCGTTGCCGTGTCTGACTTTCCCACCTTTTTCAAGTTGTCCGTGGCAGGCAACACAACTCATTCTACTATGTTCTCTTTTTCCTTTTCTTCGCAAAAGAGTGCGCTGCTTTGCGCTCTCGTTCTCTCGCTGTTCGTGGTTCAATCATGCACGGAATCAACCACTCCTTCTACCCCCTCAAGCTCTCAAGACTCCTCAGTCATTGTGGTCAACCAAGGGGCTTACAATTCGGATAATGCTAGTCTGTCCAGAATCAATCGGGCAACCGACAGTGTGGAAGCGAACTGGTTCTCAGAGATGAACTTTGGCAGAAAACTTGGAGCAACCGCCAACGATGTCATGCTAAAAGGCGACACTGCCTTCGTTAGTGTTACGAACTCACATACTATCGAAGTAATTAACGCAAAAACTGGCAAGCTCTTGACAACAATACTCTTATCTTCTAACAATCAACCTTGGAAGCTCAGCCTGTTGTCTCCCTCCCTTGCAGCCGTCAGCACTACAAATGGCGACGGCATCCAGTTCTTTGACCCGCGAAGCTGTACGCTCAAAAACCAAGTGGTCACTGGACCAGCTACGCAGGGTCTTTGTGGCAATTCTCGCTATGCCTGGGTTGCAAACAGTGGTTATGGTACCCTTAGAGCTGGAGAGCAGCATGCCGGTACCATTGCAGTGGTTGACTTGGCAACTATGCAGGTGAGTTATCGCTTGACTGCTGGCAAGAATGTAACAGAACTTGTCATGAGCGAAGATGGAAATCGTGTTTATGCGTACTACCAGGAGCTCTACACAAACACCACAGCAAAGCAAGGCATCATTGAGTACGACGAGGCATCAAAAATGGAGCTTCGACGTTGGGAGTTTGATGGAATGGGCTTTATGAACTATTGGAAAGGAAACATTTATGTCCTTGGTAAAGCATCTACTTCCGATGTAAACTGGAGCGTCCTTCAGCTTAACACCATCGTTGCCTCTCAGACTTTAGCACCAGTATTCTCCCTCGGAGCCGGTATTTCACCAAATGGCCTTTCCGTTCACCCGCGCGATGGTTCCTTCTGGGTTAGCGATGCTGGTGACTTCAATAGTCGCGGCAAAATAGTTGTGTTCTCGAATAGCGGAACGCAACTCAAATCCTACTCAGTAGGTCTCATCCCTGGCTACGTTGCTTTCTACCACTAAACGGTGTGACAAAACTTCTGCGCACTATTCTGAAGTCACCGCACTTCCGAGTCCGGCATATCAAACCAGATATGCCTTTGACTTTTATTGGCTTAGATCATCTGTTTCTGCTTCCTCTATCGCTACTTGGCAAACTCGCAAAGTTTTTTTTGGCTCATAGATTCTGGCTGTTCTGTTCGCTACTCTACTTGTTGAATACAACAAGTTTGCTGAGAACTGATACTTTATTCGCTCAGTCGCCTAACTCTAGTAAGCTAATGAAGGCAGACACGACTCCACGGCAGACGGCGGTCGTTCAGGTGACTGGGCAGCGGCCACGTTTGCAGCAGCGTTTGCTCAACCATGGTCTATCGTCGCTTGATAGTACTGAGCTACGAAGTCTGCAGACGAAGCATTGCGTCGATCTCCTTCACCTCATTCCCGGGGTATACGTTCAGGACTATGGTGGCATAGGTGGCATCAAAACAGTCTCATTGCGTGGGGCATCAGCATCTCAGACTGCGGTAAGTCTCGATGGAGTACGTTTAAACTCCTCGCAGAACGCGCTCTTCGATTTCGCCATGCTTCCATCGTCAATGATATCCTCGGTGTATGTGAATGACGGAGCTCAGTTAAGCGCCTCCCCTGCCAATGCAATGGGTGGAGAAATCCTCTTACGTAGCCCAGAGCCAGGGGCAGACCAGATGCTCACACGGATACAACTACAGGCAGGCTCATGGAACTCACAGAATCTGGGGGCAGAGGTACAGAGCCAGCTTGCGGAGGGTCATAGCCTCAGCGCTTCGGTCTCTCTTGAACGCAGTGACGGCAACTACCCCTTTCAATTCAACAACTTCGGTTCGACCACCGAGTATCAGAGGGCTAATGCAGACGCTTCAGCCTACTACTCAAGTCTTCATTACCGTATCAAAGCCAAAACTCTTCAAAGTAGCACAAAACTATTCGCACGCAGCTCTGTTCGTGGTGCACCAGGAGCAGTGATGCAAGGCAACATCCAGGGCAGCACGGCTCGATTGAAAGACAAAGACATCCTGTGTATCCAGACGGTGGAGTTAGAACCAGCCGACCATTGGGAACTACGAAGTTCAGTCTACGGACGCTTTGGTCAGCAATCGTATTCCGACACATCTCGCAGCATTCTCGGCAAGACCTTCGATGATCGCTTCTTTGCACGCGATGCGGGTTTCAACCTCCGTCTTGTGCAGCGCGGGCAAAGCGGCGAAGTTTGGACCTTACAATCGGACCTAGGATATGCCGATCTCCGCGGCGATCTTCTTCGATTTAACGCTGGTTCTGCAGCACATCGAAGTCTTGCAGGAGTTGGTGCTTCGTGGCAGTCACAAGCAGTACAACTTATCGATTCCACACTGCTCCATGCATTTGCGGCTTTCCGTTCAGATTTCTCGAGTGACTCAAAACCGCAGCTGAATCCTCGGGTGGGTCTCCTTTTTGATTTCCTTAGCGGTATGGAGCTGAGTCTGCACGCAGGCACGGCGTACCGGCTTCCCTCCTTCAATGAGCTCTACTATCAGAATTATGGCAGCACAGACCTTGTTCCAGAGCAAAGCTCAACCATAAAAGCCTCAGCCGAGCTTCCTTTCCTTGAAGGTGCAGAGCTCGGAATAGCCATCAGTTCAAGCGTCTTTTATAGCATAGTGACCGATCAAATCATTTCCGTTCCGCGAAGCCCGGTCAGCTGGTCTGCACAGAACATTGCCCGTGTTCGATCTCAAGGTTTCGACCTTGGATGTCGGATGCGATTGTCTGCTCTCAGCATTCGCGCCTCGTTCAGCCAACAAGATGTTCGTGATGCACGCGAAAGCTCTGCTTGGTACAATAAGAGAGTACCCTACACCCCTAGTTTTCTTGCTTTCGTTCATACGAGTTTCAAGCATCAGAACTTCGAGGAGAGCTTCTCCGTCCAGTGGGTGTCAGATCGCTATACGCAAAGCGACAACGCACCGGAGTCACAGCTGCCTTCAGTTGCAACACTGAACGCAAGCGTGTCGGCGAATACAAATTGGGGCTCAAGCACTCTTAGATTCTCAATACGCGCAGACAACATCCTCAACGTGGGTTACGTCTTAGTAGCTAACTACCCAATGCCAGGACGACAAATACACCTGGGTTGCATTCTCAGTCTTGGCGCAAGTTCAACACAGTAGATACTGGCTTTCCGACAGACAGTTTGAGCGCGGTAGGTCTTTTTCACTGTACTTTATGCGTGATTGACCCCATGAACCGATCTTGCACTCGCATAATTGTACACATCGTTCAAGAGATTTTTGTTCAACCGAGGCAGCAAGCTGCCTCGCTGTACGAGAAGAGAAGCACGAATCTCCAGTTGATACGAGGAGCTTGTCGAGCTGATTTCAGTTGACCCAAGCAGAATTTTGATGAGGGCCCCATTCCGCAGCCACGGTGTTGATAATTCTCCCCTTCCACAAGCTCCCCACCTCGCTATTTTGCGAATTCGTTTCACTCGGTCCTCTCAAAAAAGCCACATTATGAGTCCACAGTCCAGCGATTCTCACAAGAAGTTCATTCGCATCAGCGGTGCCCGGGTGAACAACCTTAAGAACGTCAGTGTCGACATTGAGCGTAACACCTTGACGATTGTCACGGGTGTGAGTGGATCGGGAAAGTCATCTTTAGCATTTGATACGCTCTACGCCGAAGGACAGCGCCGATTTGTTGAGTCGTTATCGGCTTATGCACGACAATTCCTTGAGCGAAAAAACAAGCCAGAGGTTGATAGCATTAGCGGTCTCCCTCCTGCCATTGCAATTGAGCAAAAGACGCTGACGCGCAATCCACGGTCAACGGTTGGGACAACAACCGAAGTCTACGACTATCTGCGACTGTTGTATGGGCGTATAGGCATCACCTTGTGTAAACACTGTGGACGTCAGGTTCGGCACGATACACCGCAATCAATCTTGGACACCGTTTTAGGATGGGATGAAGACGACCGCATATACATCCTCTTTCCTCTTTCAGGAGTTGGAGCGGATAGTTTCAACGAGGCGCTCGATAGTTTGTTGACTGCTGGTTATACCAGAGTCATGGTTGATGGCACCTACGATATTATTGATCTGCAGGAAGAGCGACCTGATTCCTCGCTTGGAATGGATAAAGTGTATGCTGTTAGCGACAGATTGTTGTTGCGTAAAGATGCAGATACTAAGTCCCGACTCTACGATTCCATCGATTCGAGCTTCAAACGTAGCAATGGACGAATGGCCATTCGCAACGTCACCAGAGGTGAGACCTTCCTGTTTAGCTCCGAGTATGAGTGCCCGTACGATCGAACTGAATATCAAGAACCCGAGCCGCGTCTCTTCTCCTTTAACTCTCCCTTTGGAGCTTGCCCCACCTGTCAAGGATTCGGACGCAGTATCGGAATTGACGAAGATCTTGTCATTCCGGATCGTACCAAAAGCTTGCGCCAGGGAGCCATTCACCCTTTCAAGGTGCAGTACGCTGCAACCTTGAACGCAGAACTCTGTACCCATGCAAAGCGTATTGGTTTATCGATTGAAGCACCACTTGCTTCGTACACCGCTCAACAATATGAGTGGCTTTGGAATGGTGACCGTGAGTATCATGGACTAAATGGCTACTTCAAAGAACTCGAGGACAAGTCGTACAAAGTTCAGAATCGTGTGATGCTTGCGCGGTATCGCGGCTACACTCGATGTTCTTTCTGTGCTGGCTCTCGTCTACGAACATCTGCGCGCCAGGTCTTCGTTGGCAACAAGTCAATACCGCAAATCGTACTCCTCACGATCGATGAGGCAGCTGCGTTTTTTCAGAGTCTAAAGCTTACCAAACATCAAGACCATATCGCCGGCTTGCTCCTCAAAGAAATCAATTGGCGATTGAAGCTGCTTGTTGACATTGGTGTGGGCTATCTCAGTCTCGATCGATTGTCGCACACCTTAAGCGGTGGTGAATCGCAGCGCTTGAATCTGGCAACTTCTCTAGGTTCTTCCTTAGTTGGCACCTTGTATGTGTTGGATGAGCCCAGTATCGGACTTCACCCTCGCGACACACAGCGCCTGATCAAGATCATGCATCGTCTGCGCAATCTGGGGAACACTGTTGTCGTTGTGGAGCACGACACAGATATCATGCGGAATGCAGATAGTATCATCGACATGGGACCTCGTGCCGGCGAGCTTGGCGGAGAGGTCGTGTTTCATGGAACGGTTGACGAAATCGTTGCTTCAGAGAAGTCACTGACAGGACAATACCTCAGCGGAAGAAAATCCATCGCCCTTCCTCAAAAACGGCGTAAAGGAAATGGTAAGTCTATCGAGATTTTTGGAGCACACGAGAACAACTTGAAAGTGTCTGAGCTCAAGATTCCTCTGGGCTGCATCACCGCGGTGACAGGTGTATCGGGTTCAGGGAAGAGCTCCTTGGTTCACGAGGTACTATACGCAAATCTTAAGCGTTTGAATGGCGGGTACAATGGTATCGTTGGGAAGTGCGAACGCATTGAAGGAATGAATGAGGTGAGCGATGTTGAGATGGTAGATCAATCCCCCATTGGTCGTTCTTCGAGATCCACTCCAGTAACGTATACAAAGGCTTTTGACACCATACGCGAGACCTTTGCGGCAACACAGGCAGCACGTCAGCTTGGATGGAAGGCTGGACACTTCTCTTTCAATGTTCAAGGTGGCCGCTGTGAGGCTTGCGAAGGCTCAGGAACGGTAGTTGTCGAAATGCAGTTTCTGCCTGACATCGAACTCGAATGCGAAACATGCAGAGGTACTCGCTACAAACGAGAAGCTCGGAACATTCTCTTTCGTGACAAGTCGATTGTCGACGTTCTTGCAATGACGGTCGATGAAGCCATGGACTTTTTCAAGGGGATTAAGAGAGTAACAGATCGTCTACAAATACTCCAGGAAGTTGGATTGGGGTATTTGCGAATGGGACAATCCTCTTCCATCCTTTCAGGAGGCGAGGCTCAGAGAATCAAGCTGGCAACGCATCTTGATGAAGCTAATCGCACGAATGTCTTATACATTTTCGACGAACCAACAACTGGTTTGCACCTCGACGATGTTTCGCGTCTCATTGATTGCTTCCATCGCTTAGTTGACAAAGGCAATACCGTCTTGGTTATTGAACACAATCTTCATGTCATGGCATCAGCCGACTGGATAGTAGATCTTGGTCCAGATGCAGGTAATCGCGGAGGTGAAATTGTTTGTTGCGGTACTCCTGAGCAAGTTTCTAAGGTCAAGAGCTCTTTCACCGGGCTGGCCCTGAAAGAACTTTTTGAGACCTATAAGCAGCATGCACTTCATGCTAACGCTAACAAAGAGAAAGCTGCATCATTATCGCCAACATTTGTTCCTTCGATTGAAGAAGACGGAACAACACCCGTAGCTTCTGTAAAGAAAAGTGTCGTTAAGGCGGCGGCGAAGCCGCGCGTTAGTAAAAAGACTCTTGCAAAGAAGGATCGCTAAGTCACCGTAGTTACAGAAATCCTGCTTCACAATCAGCTGGATTTCGGCGCAGTAAAAGGTTTGTAAACTCATCCATCTCGCGAAGAATTCGAAGGGTCTTTGGCTCTATTTTGAGCAACATCACTGTCGAGTTTGCTGGCCGAGATTTTATAGCATCGCGAACAGAGTTAGCAGCTTGAATGACTCTGAAAACACTTTAGTCTGGGACCACAACGAAGTGTGTGCTACTTGTTCGAAGTTGTCCTTGAACGACAACCTGGTATAAACCTGCCGAAAAACCAGAGAGAGAGATTGTTGTGCGTTCAGACCACGGCTGGCGCAGAAGACACCGACCTTGTATATCATAAATCGTTAGTACATCACCAATCTGATGTTCAAATGAAGTGATTTCCAAAGCCAGTTTGGCTGGGTTCGGAAAGAGATGCAACAAATTCAAACCTAACAAGCTTGAGGAGTTGAGTTTCTCAGAAACGTTCACCGTGGAAACCGCCAGAGGTTCATACGCATAGTACAGTCCACTTGCTGAAGAGCCAAGAAGTAAGGTCGAATCCCTAAAACGCAATATGGTCAGACTATCTGCACCTCGCAGACCCTTGATGTGATTCAGCCACTGTTTTCCATCGTCTACACTATGGAAGAAGCCCCCAGATTGATTGCCAATCATGTACAAGTAGTTTTTATGCGTAAACAATCGGCGCGGATGAATAGGCATTCCTTGTGAGACTTGCTCACTAAACTGAGCGCCAAAGTCAGTGCTTCGAAAGAGCAGCGCACTTGCACTGTCGACACCGATGATCTCACTATTCATTCCAATCGCTACTGATCGCAAAGAGAGAGCCGGATGCACGTGGTAATCAACATTGGCACCTGCATCGCGCGAGACGGCAATGCGGGCATCGCTTGAGGATACGATGACAACAACCGAGTCACGTACTGTCCAACACTCGATCTCCTGTATCGTTGACACCTGAGTCCACTGCTCCATGCCAGTATTGCTACGGTATATTCCATGCGACTTCGAGCTGAGGTACACTAGCTCGCCCTCTCGTACAATTCTATCGAATGGAACATCCGCCGGTAGTCCTTTCGTTGGAAAAGGAAACCAGGAGAGTCCTCCATCGTCGCTAACAAACAAATCAGCCCCTGTGCCGCAACCAACCAAGCGATTGTTAACATAGATTGCGTCGTTCATTGGCATTGGTAGGTGTGCCACTGGAAGCCAGATATCCCAGCCTCGAAGGCGCTTCATAGCTTCTTCACTGCAGACAACAAAATCTGCACTCTCATGTGCTGCGCAGATCTGCACTTCCCCATCGCTCGGAATTTCGCAAAGATCCAGAGCGTCACGAATGATGGGCTTCACATCTAGTACATGCGCATCGTCTCGCAACACCACAACTTCATTCTGATATGCTGTTGCGAATTGAGCATTGCCTCGAAACGAATCTACTCGATACCAATCTGCACCACGATTATTCGAACGAAACACAGCACCTGGGTTCTGCGTGGTACGAGCGCCACTGACACAACACACAAGTCCATAAGCGGATCTCATCTTCACCTGTGTACTTGAAGACTCCTTAACTTCTTCAACAAAGTGCCAATCCGCACCTGCATGATACGAGCGATACAAGCCACTATCGCAAGCAACCAAGAGTGTATCAGAGAACACAGCCAACTCTGCAGATGCTCCGATAGCCACAGGTAACTCGCAGAACTTCGTCCAGGCAGTATCAGTGTCTGATAGCCGAAAGATAGCATTTGTCGTAGCCACGTATGCAGAGCCAGCTGAGCGGATCAAGCTGAGTGACTTGATCGCTGGAAGACTATGAATCTTCGTAGTTGAGTTTTGTGTCCAGCTGCTTCGAACTACGTCTCCGTTCTCCTCAATAAGGACCAAGACATCATTGTCACGGACAAACTGTTTAACTCCTTGAGCGAAGACCTGTGTGCTCCATGTCCAACGCGAGCCACCATCAGTAGTTTGAGCAGCTCGTCCATCCGACAGTAAAACCGTAAGACGTGAATTCTCCCAGTACCAACAGGCAATGGAGCTATTGTTGAGTGCTGTAGATACTACTTTCCAACCACCGCCGTTAAGATGTGCGCGCACAATGCTAGCTTCATGGAGACTATAGACAAAGTCGTCATCCACTGCGATATCTCGCGGCATAGATCTCAGGGGGTTCTGACATTGTTGCCAAGCATCAGATTGTGCGCTCAAGTGAGAGGGTGCGGTGCTTAAGAGGAAGACAGCAAGAGAAGAGATCAGGAGGAGCTTTGTCAATACTCTGCCACACACTGTACGACGAGGCCGCCGAGGATAGATACACATTGGATTCTTGGGGCTGAGGAAGAATGCTGTACGACCTAATAGAGTCTACAGTGACTCTACTATGTTCAACGTCTGAATGTGATTGATCACAGAAGCTATTGCGTACGCTAAGCACTTCGGAGTGCATTTGCTGCAAGCAATACGCAGTACTCTTCGAGCATCGTTGGTATATGGCCTCGATTCTTTTGAACGTCAATCTTGTGTACACAGAGAACGGTCTTGCAGATGCAAGACCGTTCTCAAGAGCTCAGATTTACTTCAGCAAGGTACAAGGTACTGTCCAACGCTCGGTCGAAGTAGACACAACAAAATGATACAGCCCAGCAGGATACGCTTGCATATCTATTACGAGGGACGAGCTGCTCATCTCTTGGACTTTCAGTTCCTCACCAAGTGCATTCACGATGCGCAGCTGTAGTGAAGTGCCTGACTGACCAAAGAGATCTGAAGCAAGTTCGAGATGAACCAAACCAGAGCTTGGGTTAGGGTACAGGTGCAACTGCTGTACATCATCACCAACGTTTCTTTTCACGCTAACGTCATCAGGATTAACTCGCAGGAAGACCTCTTCCGATGTATCCGTACCGCAATCCCCCTGAACGATCACACGATATCGAGCATAATCATCTAAACTCACATCTTGGAGTACGAGACTGTTCGAGTCTGGTACACCTTCAATGTTTGCTTTATACTTCTGCCAGAGGTAACGCAAGTTTGTTCCACTTGCGACAACAGTAAAGACTGCCGTCTTATGAACCTTTATGCTGATCTCTGTCGGCTGCTGATAGATTTTTGGGGCACGCAGTGCAGTAAGTACGATGGGATTCGAGTTCTTAACACCGCCACATGCACCGCTTATAACGACGTCATATTGCCCGGCATCAGCATTCTTCATAAAATCAATGCTATACACCGAGTCAACGGCTCCACTGATGTTTTGTCCATCTTTGCGCCATTGATACATTAAGCCATCTCCACCAGCCTGTACACGGAGTACAGCACTTTGACCTACACACACTGATGTATCTACTGATTGTTTAGAGATTGAAGGTGCACTGAACACACTGAAGGTACCTTGATTCAACGCTGCAAATCCTGAGGAGCTATGCTTGACACGCAACTTGCACTTGGTGGACGACGCAGTCGTGCTTGGGATAATCCAAGTGTAGCTACGATTCACCAATCCTGTCTTAATCGTGGTCCATGTTAACCCATCATCTGATGAATACTCAAGCATGAATGCATCGCTCGTGGGCAGTTGTGAGGCTGTCCAGCTAATAATCATAGGAGAGCCCGCGCAGTACTTAGATGACGCTTGTGGCGATGCAAGAATCAAATTGGAGAAGCAGAACTTTGTAAGTAAACCATCTTCAACACCGCCGAAGTTTCGTTGTGCAGCGCTGTCGGTTGTACCAAGTGTGCTGGTAGATGTAGAACCAGCAATGTAGGCGCTGAAGTCATCAACCAGTGCCAGACTGTTGAAGCTTTCAGCTTTGGTTCCACCGTAATAGCTCATGTAGTCGGCGGCATTCTTCCGCATTTTAATCACATATCCATCACCAAGTTCGCCGATCACTTGCTGAACAGCGTCGGAAGTAGCTTGCATGTCGCTCGAGAAGGTTTGTCCACATACATAAATGAAACCTGAGTTCAGCACAAGATCATGAATGAAATCGTCGCCATTACCACCCAGGTAGCTTAGATACGGGAATACCGAACCGTCAGACTTTACTTGTGCTAAGAAGCCATCGACTAATGAACGTTTTGAACCCTGATACTCGCCAAGAATTGGCAGATTAGAAGACTTCGTGCTCCCGCCAACTGTTGCAAGCCCAACAACATCAACATACACTGCTGATGCGTAGTCATCACCGTTGCCGCCGAGGTATGTACTATAGCTTAAGTCCGATCCACGTGAATTCAACTTTGTGACAAAGGCATCGGTTGCGGTTGGAAATCCGGTCGTGTTTAGCTTTGCTTGTGCACACTGAGGGGTTGTCCAGTACATTGGTGCCAAAGGAAAGTCTGTCGACTTGGTTTCACCGACGACCACCATTGAAACATCACTCGTGCCAGTGAAAGCAATATCAGTAGCTCGATCACGCCCTGCCCCACCTAGATAGGTAGAGTAGTTGAAGAGTCCGCCACCAGGACTTAGTGAAGCTGCAAATCCATCACCAGAACCCGGTGCAACGGTCTTATACGAGCCACTCTTTACACTCAGATTAGTGGATGAAGTTTCGCCACAGTAGTAACACTTGCCTGCATCATCAACAACAATTGCATAGGCTCTGTCATCGCCACTTCCACCATGATAAGTGGAATACTCAAGACGTTCTCCGCTCTCAGATATCTCAAACACGAATGCATCTGAGCCGCCTCTATAGATCTGAGAAACCACCCCTGAGGTAACGGGAAAATCGCTTGACAATGTTTCGCCGCAAACAAAGAGATTGTTTTTACCATCGCGCGATAGAGCAGCAGACCAGGCAATATCTGTTGAGCCACCTGCTATGTATGCTGCATAAATGTAACGAGAGAGTTTTGCATCATACTCAACAACAAACGCATCTTCAGCGCCATAATTTCCTGTCTTATACGCACCGGATGTATAAGGAAACACCGAAGACTGAGTAGCACCAACGGCGATCACATTACCATTACTTGGAACGCGAACAACTGCGTTGATAACATCTACATCATCTCCACCCAGAAAGGTGGTGCTAATAGTCGGATCAATGACGAGTGTGCGCGTACGATCATACGGACCTACCTCAAATGATACCTGCTGATGATCAAGATGGAACGCACATGCAACTTGTTGTTGCTTTCCGTCAACGATCTGATAGGCATACACTTGGCCCTGAATCAACTCACCGCAGCTTGTTTGGATACGCAAGTTCCCTGCATTATCTACCTTCATTGCATCTGCACCTTCAACAGACATTGCAATGGTCGAAGGCAAAACGCCCGGTGCCAATAGGAGATCGTAGCGAGGTTGAGTGCCTCGTGAACTCAATACCATATCTACACCTTCGTACAAACGCTCCAGTTTAACAACCGAAGACGCCTCAATCCCGGTTCGCCACTGCGAAGAGCTGGAACCGAGGAAGTAGTTAAACTTGGTACCAGCATTCTCCACTGAATGTGAACTCTGTGCTTGAGCAGAGCGAAAATTCAAACGCACGACGTGGTGCGAAATCTCCAATTCATCTTGAAGCTCATCTTGAAAGCTCATGAATTTTGAAGGACGAACAATCTGTTTGCCTGTTCGGCGCGCTTCGCCACGAAGGTCATAGACAAGCGAATTGTGTGTAACCCACATCGTTACCCCAGGTGACTGAGCCCGATACAACACTTCGGATGGAAACTGCCCGCGATTCTCTATATAAACAGTCTGCCCCACGGCAGCAGAACTAGAGTAATTCCCCGCCTTCAGCTGCACACTAGAAACTGTACCTAGTGCGAAGAAGCTCAACAGAATCATGACGACACGTGATTGCACAAAGGCGTGTTCCTTTGTTCCATAGCGCAGCGTTTGAATGCGAATTGAGCGAGTATTGGGATTGGATGTAGTCATAGTGTGTCACACTGTGTAAATATCAAATTGAGCTCTCGAAACGACAATCTGTGAAATCACGATTGTCAGTTCTGTACGAAACGCCTGCACAGAACAAACAAGATGTTCAAAAGCAGTACGGTGTATGGGCAGCCTTAGCTCAGTCAGCTATGCTAAAGGTTGCAGTTGAAAAAAGTGAATCACTTTTTTGCTTAACGAACTGCAGCTTAGCACATCGGAACTCTGAGTTTTTATTCACAATAAGGACTGATAAATCAATGAATTGTCATCTACAAACCTGATGGTAGCAACTGGTCGTAATTGAACACTTGACCATGTTCCAAAATATAATCAATCAGACGTTGATAATGAACCGAAGAAGACAAGATTGTTTCGTTTCCAACAAGGATAAATTGCTGACGAGCCCTCGTAAGCACTACATTCAGTTTCCTATCAACTTCAATTCCATCGACCTGTGATAATGACTGTATAGATCGAAGTTGTAACACTGAATTCAACGAGCTGCTAAAGAGAATATGGTCTCGCTCTGATCCTTGGAATCGCTCTACAGTATCAATGGTGACAAGATGCCGTATGGAATCGGTGATTGTGCTTTCAATCTCGCGTACCTGTGCACGAAACGGACTAATTACTCCAACCGTCTGAGGGCTGAAAGCGGACCCACTTTTCTCTGCCAAGCGACTTACAATCTCGGCGCACAAGCGTGCTTCAAGCAGGTTCCGTTTTGAATGATGCTCTTTGGGTGTATTAATGAACACAACGCGAGATTGAAGCAATAGATCCCAAGCAGTGAATTCAGATGATTGCAATTCAATCTCATCAATGCGATGCTCAGCCAGAACACTTGGGCTTTTACCTGCGATGCTCAGGTGTAGAGACGATGCTGCGCCATCTTGCGTGTGAGTCGCTGTCGTCCGACTGTGTTGCTGCACTAACCAAGCGGCTTCCTCAGTCTGCCACGCATGTAAGGGTTGCAATCGTGAGCGGTAATACAGAGTAGAGGCGATGTTCTGGATACTCTTGTGCATACGAGCTTGCTGTTCAAGCATGCGGAAAGAATGCACCCAATTGTTTGAGCGACATCGCTCAAGCAAGCGCTCAAACAATGACACGCGAAGATCTTTGACACCCATGCTTGCCAATTCAGTGTTCTCTATCAGACACAGCGTCTCACTCTGACTGACAACAGCTGGCAGCTGTTTTTCATCGCCAATCATAATACAACGCCGCAGCTCTGAAACGATGCCAATCAATTGCGCTTCGCCTATTTGTGATGCTTCATCGACAAGAGCAGTTGTACAGCGTTTCAACTGTAAGAGCTCAGGATTCGCGTGGAGAAACGAAACCGTGCTGACGATGACACGAGCCGACTCTAGGATCTGACGTTGCTCGTCCATCGTTTTTGTCTTCGCACGCTCCGCGAATAGAACTTCAGGATACTCAGTGGTATAGCGGGTGCCCATTCGAAGAAGTTGCTCCGATTCAACGACGTTGAGCAGAGCCTTGCACATCTCATCAACAGCACGATTGGTAAATGCGATGACCAATAATGTCTCATCTGAGTCTTGAAGCAGGTGCTTAGCGATACTGCGCAACATGACTGAAGTCTTACCTGTTCCTGGCGGCCCCTGAATCAGATAGTAATCTTCTGCAGCTAATGCTTCGTTCAAAATGATGTTCTGAAGATCGGTCAAGCCTTCGTCTCTCACAGCAATTCGAGTGGCTATACGCGGCGCGGCTAAACCAAGTAGGCGCTGGCGCTTTGCTTTGTCGCAGTGAAAGAAGTGCATGAACCAGCCATACACATTGTTTGCAGACGACTCTATGTAGTCAGACTCAAGCATCCACGGTCCCAGCGTGGCAAACAGGTTTACATCACTACTCTTGTTACGTAAGCTCAGTTGTACGGAGCTCTCGCTAATCGCCCTTACGCTACACTTGATCACTTGTCCTTCCAGGTACGGAGCCACAGCCGAGTTCTGCGGCCGCAAGATTGCTACATCGCCAACCCGAAAAACAGTTGCAGTTTTCTCTTTTGCGCGCAGATCAAAACTCAAGTGTAATGCATCTAGAGAGCTCTTCTCTGCGTTGAACTCGAGTCCGCGAAGTATCGACATTCGCTCGATCTTCTCAGCCACAGTGTCTGACCACAAGGCCGCAAAGCCTCGTCCTGAACTATCCAGCCCCATTCGTTGCGTGTACTGTTCACGCACCATGAAGGATAAAAAAGCTTGTAGGTATCGCAATTCTGCTTTGTCAAGACCGCGTAGAACACGTTGTAAGCTAGAACAGTCCTCTTGCATAAATGACGGCACGACAAGCTCCGCAGAACAAAGTAGATTGAGCACACGAAAATTGCGTTCTAGCAGCTGATGCTCGAAGCAAATAATGTGATTCCGACAAAGCAAAACGTGCTGCTTGAACTTCACGTCATTTGGTGCATTACGCAGAGGGAATTCTGTTGCTCGTGCGTAGAGTATCTGGCTATCGCCTCGTCGACCTGGAAAGGCACTATCAAGCAATAGGTTGTAACAACTTATCTGTGCAAGATGATTGACCCATAAAGCACGGGCGCCTGGCGCACCTGCTGTTTGCAGTGCTGGTGCTGAACCAGACTTTAACTCCACAACTGTTTTGCGCAGGTCGTCTTCAGCATACTCTACTAATAAATCCAATCGACCTTGTAGTCCGAAGAGTGGTGAAAGAAAACTAGGCTCAGTGCTGAGTGAACAATCGCGCCACTGCGCACACAGCTCACGAAGCCTGTTCACCTGCTCTTCTACCCGACTACGCACTTCACCTAAGGTATCAGCTTGAATGGTTGCTAACATCGTTAAGGGCTTCGATTGTAAGGCACGCTCGAACATCGCCTTGAACGTTACAGTAGGGTCATGAAGAATCTCATCGAAGCATGAGTTCACTATCGACCCCACCGCCATTGCCTCCGTAGCCCTCGACTGCGTGAAGCGACGAAGAAAGAACAATAGTGGCTCAACTGCCCTACTTTGAAAACACTCGGCAACATCAGTGACATCTATCAGTACGTCGGGCTCGAGCACCACTAAACTTTGTGATGTGGTCGAATAGTGCGACGAACTGCGCTGCTGTGCATGGGTGACATGAAGAATGGCTCCAGCCCAAAGCTCATGCATTGCAAGGGACTGATCATCCCAGATACTGAGAAGAATCTCACTATTCCCTTCTGTTCTACAGCGCAACACAACTCTCTTTCGATCCTGAAATGGAGCTGTGGAAACTGTTTCAAGATGATACACGCGCAATAATCCCAAGTCAAGGAGCGCTGGCGTCTGTGCAGTTGAGGCAGTAGTGGCAGTTTCGACTATTTGAGCGGATAAGGATTGACCGGAACTTTCCGATCCTGCCGCATAGCTTTGATGTTGCTGATCAGGCGACAATCTCGATGCTGGCTTCTGCTCAGATTCATTCCAAGGTGGCGGATGATTCCCTTCTCCACCGATAGTCTCAGGTTCGCGTAGAGAAGTTGTGTTTCGAGAGAGTGCAGACCCGTTCTCTGCATCCCGGCTTGTGTGTTGTAGGCCTTCATCCCTTTCCGCTTTGCGCAGCACTGATTGCAGAAAGTTGCGCAAGCACTCGGTATATCGTTCGCAGATGAGAGTAAGAGTCTCAGCGTCTTGTTCGTAGTGCGCAGCTTTGCTGCGCGCACGTATTAAGAAAAACTCCTGACGTAGTGCCGAAGGCACCTGGTATTTGTCGAATAGAAAGAGACGACGTGCATAGTCGCTTGCAAAGAACTGTCTTTCATCTTCGGCTAAGAGACTCAAGGCGAGACCATCATACTCTTGGATTCGCGCTAAGCGGGAGGCTGCGGAGGGAGTATGATCAGCGTGTAGAGAGTCGAGCTGCTCAACAATACGATGGACAACGAGCTTAGGCTGCATGAGCTCCCGCTTGGAAAAGCAGTGTAGTAGACATAGAAAAAAGCGCACGCTTCAAAAGATGAAGGTGCGCTTTGATGATCAAGCGGATAAAAACAATGAACGTAGGTAGACTAGTTATCCATACGGATGTCTTTGATACGTATCTGCGGAGCAGTACTACCATTATAGGTATTCTCTTCAAGAGTATACACCAGCGAGAAGGGACGTCCTGCATTTGCAATAGAGAGCTTATCACCGAGATTGAATCCAATAGCATCAATCACAAAATTCGATTGCAGAGCGCGAAACTTCAAGTGATTGTTACCCACAACCTTGACTCCATTAGCACTCATGACGCCTTGAGAATAGAATACAGGCTTGTGATTGCTGAAACCAAAGGGCGCAAACTTCTTGAGATGATCGAAAAACACTGGGGAAAGCTCATTCAATGTTAAAGGTGCGTCGATGAGAATCTCTGGAACGAGCATCTCGTCGGTGACATGTTGCTGTGCTACCGCATCCAAAGCTTCGCGGAACTCTGCGATGTTTGCTTCTGGTAACGATAAGCCAGCGGCATGCTTATGTCCGCCGAACTCATTCAAAAAGCGTTCACAATGCTTCAGCGCTGAATGGATATCAAACTCCTTGATACTCCGGGCAGATCCCTTTGCGTAGCCATCAATGCTCGTTAGCATGACCACGGGCAGTTGAAATTTTTCAACAAGTCTCGAAGCGACGATACCGATGACTCCTGCATGCCAATCAGCTGAATGCAAAACCAGGGATCGACGCTTGCCATCGGCCATGAATCTCTCTGCCTCAGCAAATGCTTGTGCAAAGGTGAATTCATCGATAGTACGACGCTTTCGATTCTCTTGCTCTAATTCTTGTGCAATCTTGTAGGCAGCAACCACATCTGGTTGGATCATCATCTCCACTGCTCTCTTCGCATCACCAATGCGACCAGCTGCATTAATGCGCGGTGCCAGTCCAAAAATGATACTCGAGGTCGTGAGATTACCAAACTCAAGATTGGCGCAATCAACTAAACTCTTAAAACCAGGTCTTGGAAAAGAATTCAAAATCTGTAAGCCATAGTGCACCAGAACACGATTCTCACCTATCAAAGGCACGATGTCGGCCGCCGAAGCAATTGCTACATAATCGAGATAGGCGTATGCTCGCTCAGGATCACCACGCATCTCGCAAAGTGCTTGGATGAGTTTGAATGCGACACCACAGGCTGCGAGCGACTTAAAGGGATAGGAGCATCCTGGCTTAATTGGATCCAAAATCGCATACGCATCTGGCAAGCGGTCACCTGGCTCGTGGTGATCACAAACGATGACCTCCATGCCACTGGCATTCGCGTAGCTAATTGTATCGTTGGAAGTGATGCCACAGTCTACGGCAACAAGCAAGGTTGCGCCAATAGCTCTGGCCTTGTCGACGCTGGTATGCGAAAGGCCATAACCCTCCGTCATTCGCTCAGGGATGTAATACTCTGCCTTGGCTCCAATTTCACGGAGAAATTGAAGCGTCATCGCCGTTGAGGTCGTGCCATCCACGTCATAATCGCCGTGGATCCAAATCGTCTCTTTATCCTTGACAGCCTGCTCTATGCGTCGTACCGCCTTCTCCATGCCATCCATCAAGAATGGATCATGAAGAAACTGCAGCTCGGGTGCAAAGAAATTTCTGGCGTCTTCGGCGGAATTCAAGCCTCTTGAAGTCAACACTTTAGCGAGACTTCGAGGGATCTTGAGTTCGTTGATTAGTTGTTGTGTGGCATTCTCATCAGGCGTTTCACGAAAAACCCATCTATAGTTCAATTGAATTTACCTTTTGTTAACTGCTCTAATTTACTAAATAAAATTGCAAGTGTGTAAAAAATCTTACACTTTTTGGCCGATGGCAGAGAATGATGATATGCTTAGTCCTGCCACTCTCTTACTCATCGGACAAAACATTGATTTTTTAAGGTTTTTTGCTCATCGCGGGCGCGGCTGCGCCGCACCACGCTGCGCTACTGACCTGAAAACATGGAACGTAGTGCAGCAATACAGGTTCAAGAGACCATCACGCAAAATGAATGAGATGCCAATTGCGCTTTGAAGCATGTTCAGACATTGCAAGCACTTAGTTCCCATGCGATCGTTTTTGATTCACTGGTACGACAGCTTGGCATAGGTTTCGGGTGGCATGTGGAGAGTGCCGATTCAAAACCGTGACCTAAAGGAACCTACTTGCGTTGGGGATCACGACACAGCTGTTCGTGCTTGATATCGGAGAGGACCTGGACAGTATCCGGCAGTTTGGGTGAGATATAGGGTATTCCGAGGGCTAGTCCGCGGATAAGCAGCATCAATCCTGCGATCGCGCTGGCAACCGAAAGAAAACGTCCAGAACTGACAATACGTCCAATACTAGGCGCTTTGCTCATGATGACCAAGGCAATCATGGAGGGAATAGTGCCAAGTCCGAAGAGTGCCATAAAGATTACACTCTCGCTCAAATAGGGCTGAGTAAGGGCACTTGCAAGTGCGACATAGACAAATCCACATGGGAGGAATCCGTTGACGTAGCCGACGAGGAGTGAAGCACCGAGCGCCTGCGAACTGCGCCCACGAAGAAAGAGGCTACGAAAGAGGGCGAAAAACCGAAGACTCGCGTCGTTCAGTTGTTTCACTGGACCTATGTCTAAGAGAAAAAGGAGAGATACAAGAAAGAGGAGACCGCCAAGAACGAGTGACAGAATATTCTGTCCCCTATTCACAAACGCTAGTGCATGCATCGAATGAAAAAGCGCTGCAAGCGTCATGTAACTCAAGACCCGACCTACGTTGTACAAAAGCTGACGTTGCACTATGGCGCGGTTTGAGGAGGAGCGTAGCGACAAAGCAATAGCCCCACACATCGCCACGCAATGAAAGGAACCTATAAACCCCATTACTATTGCTGCCAGATAGGTCATATACTCGAGAAATCAAAGCCACCGCACATGGTGACAAACTTAGCATATCCAACGAGCTATCGATGCTCGAAGGATGAGCGACGTGAAGATCCTGCAGAGACGTATTTGTTTGAATCGAAACGGAATGGGTGCTGAGCTAGCAAAGACATGGACTGCCTATTCGGCAGAAAGAATCAATGCTCAACCTTCACGATAAGTGACTAGGTCAACGAGGATCGAGTAACGATCAATAGAGATAGAGGTACCTGCTTCGCTAACACTACCTTGGGGTGCGCTCGAGAGTGCTGCTTACAGAACTTGGCTAAACTCGTCGTAGAAGGACTTTCCTTCCGATTCCCAATCGATCTGTATGCGCCAATGTCCTTGAATGAGAGAATGTGTTGGTATGCTCATCTCGTTGTTGCCGTCGCAGCGAACAACAAAGCTCTGATCCAATCCTGATTCCGAGGGACGATACAGCAGGACACTTCCCTTGGAAACTGCTTGCGGGAAACGAAGCCTAAGCTCGTGTTTTGAAGCGTCGTAGCTTAGTTGTACTGGTGTTGCAAGCAACTGACTATTGCGAACACGTCCAGCATGCTGATCGAAGTCGTTTCCTTTTGTATAATAGTCAGCAGAAACTAACTCGACCTTTTGTGTGAAGCTATATGCAGCGAAGGTTAATGTGGCAAGGGCAAACAAGGTGTAGACGGTGGCAACGCTCCAACCCCAGTTCCATCTTCTCTTCGGAGATTGTTCTGGTTGAGCGCCTACTGGTGTTTCTTGGTTCTGCATGATAAGACTCCAAAATTGATAGATGCTGTTCTCAATCTGTATTGTTGATTGTCACGCGTGTCTATATGACACTTCTGAGTTACAGACTCATCACCAACTCAGTCAATGAAGTCTGCGTAAAAGCCTGTTGAGCAGGCAAAACCACAAACACTATTGTGTGGCGATAAATCTACTGTCAATCTGCTTAATAAGATTTCCGTTCGAATACACGCCAAAACGCACAGGACTATCGCTATTCTGAATAACCCTTTGAGGTACTGAGAGCATGAGTCGGACCGATTTTTCAGTAACAGCTGGAACCGTTGAGACATCGCCGAGAACGCTAATCTTCGCTTCAGCTGGAGACAAAACACGCACCTCAATTGGCACAGCCTCATAGTGCTTGTTGACCACATTCAAAACGTAAAAGTTGATCTTTTCTCCACTAGCGCCACTTTGGTTCAAGGTACCAGGTTGACGAAGGATGAGGACCTCAGTCATTGGTCTCAGGAAAAAGAAGGTCAGGAATATAGTTGTAACAACAAACCACACCCCGGTGTATGCTTTCACACGATTTGTGAGCCAACGATGCTCCTTTCTGCCAAGACTTGATGCCGAAGCCCAGCGAATCAAGCCACGAGGTTTCTTAACCTTGTCCATGACTTCATCACAAGCATCCATACAAGCAGTACAATTCACACACTCGAGTTGGATACCATTTCGGATATCAATACCTGTTGGGCACACGTGGTAACAGCGATCGCAATCTATACAGTCACCCCGTTCTGCAGCTAACGCGGCTCCGCTCAGGATCGCTTGCTTGTCTTCCTTCGTAAACTTTCCGCGTGGCTCACCGCGAGTATGATCATAGGTAACTGCCACGGTATCAATATCTACAAGAGCGCTTTGGTAGCGACCATACGGACAAACAACGATGCAGGCTTGTTCACGGAAACGTGCAAACACGGCATAAAAAACGAAGCTGAATAAGATCATCACTGAGAAACCGACTGGATGCAGTGTTGGCGACTCTCTCACTAGCTCTCTCACGGCATCGGAACCAATGATATATGCCAAGAATGTATTTGCTATAAGGACCGACAGACTAAAGAAGATGATATGCTTCAGTGCCTTGCGTGAGAATTTCGATGCTGTCATTGGACTCGCATCAAACAAACGCTGACGAGTACCACTACCTTCGATTGCATACTCTATTTTTCGAAAGAGCATTTCGAGGAATACAGTTTGCGGACACAACCAGCCGCACCAGATACGTCCAAGTACAGCCGTAAACAAAAAGATAGACAGCAGTAACGTGAGGATTCCAAGCACAAGCACAAACATGTCTTGCGGAAAGAACACGATGCCGAAGATCACGAACTTCCGTTCGAGAATGTTGAACAGCATGAACTGCATGCCGTGGAACTTCACAAACGGAGCGAGAAACAGAAATGCCAGTAGAAATACACTAACGATAGTCCGCGCACGATACAGTTTACCTGAAGGTTTATGCGGATAAATTTTAGACCGATTCCCTTCCTTATCTATGTTATAGAGTTTGTTCCGGAATTCATCAGGTTCTCCTGTCTGTACTTCTACAATCGACATTTCTGTTCCTCTCAGCGTTTAAATGAATGTGTTATTGAGCGCTTGCCGTTGGTGCAGCAGCCTCGACCTTTATGTCGCGCTCTGGATCAATCGGCTTCGGATCTGGTGGGTTCGATCCCCGTTTCGACCAGATATAGCTAGCGACCTGCAAGAGTTGCTCCGAGTTGAGTTTTGCACCACTACCGTATGGTAACATACCCTTGTCAGGATAGCCGGTTGTGATACTGTTTATGATATCAGCGAATTGCCCACCGTGTATCCAATACTCATCCGTGAGGTTTGGTCCTACCTGTCCACCAAGATCATTGCGGTGACATGTAAAGCACACGTTGTTTGTTCCTTCAAATATGACTTTACCTGCATCCAAGCTAGCTTGGTCACTCAGTGGCTTCGCATCTGCAGCATTCATCGTTGTCGTTTTGTACATTGCTTTCGCTGCATCCAACTCTGCTTGATATTCAGCACCACTTAGCGGCCCTCCCATCAGATGGAAGTATATCATATACCCGATACCGAAGACGATGGTGAAGTAGAATCCATACAACCACCACTTTGGCAGCGCATTGTCGAATTCACGGATACCGTCGGCATCATGATCGAGAAGTTTATCAATTTCATTTTGAGCCATTTGTCTTCTCCTCTGTTTTTGTTCAATAGTTATGGTGAAACAATCAATCAGGGATGATCAGCGAACAACAGGTGCGCTGGTTTCCGGTTCTGTACTTTCAAGCGGCTTACTAGCCATCTCGTTCAGATACCCTTTGTCTTTGCGCCACACCCATACTAACATCCCGCTGAAAACGAGAATGAACAGAACCATCGAGATGATGGGATAGATGTGAACATCGCTGATTGACTCTAATACATTCTTATACATGATTGATTCCTTTGGTTATTCAAAGTGCGACTTAATTCCCTGCTTTGCTCAACTTGATATCTTTACCAAGTCTCTGCAGATACGCGATCATTGCAACGATCTCGCGATCAGGCGATACATTGTTTCCTGATTTCGATAGGTCTGCAGCGATAGCAGCAGCTTGCGATTTTGCACTATCTAGTGCCTTTGCTTCGAATCCCTCTGGATACGGTACACCCAGCTTGCGAAGTGTGATAATCTTTCCTTCGGTACTTGCCCAGTCTGTATTGTCATCATACAACCACGTGTATGCAGGCATAATCGAGTTTGGAGAAGTAGAACGTGGATCATTCATGTGCAGATAGTGCCAAGAATTCGGATACTTTCCGCCTTCACGATGAAGATCTGGTCCGGTACGTTTTGATCCCCATTGGAATGGGTGGTCGTAAACGAACTCACCGGCTTTTGAATACTCGCCATATCTCTCAGTTTCTGAACGGAAAGGACGGATCATCTGTGAGTGACAGGTGTAACAACCTTCACGGATATAAATGTCGCGACCTTGAACTTCAAGTGGTGTGTACGGTTGAACCGATGCGATGGTTGGTATGTTTGATTGTACCAAGAAAGTAGGAACAAACTCTACGATGGTACCAACTAAGATTGCTAACAGTGCAAAAGCCATGAACTTGAATGGTTTGCTCTCCAGCATGCGGTGCCAGCTCTTGTCATGCTCATGAACAATCAAAGGCATTGACTCACGTGATGGAGCTTCTGCAGCTTCGTTGGCAACGAGAGTACCAGATTTTGCGGTCTTATAGAGGTTGTAAACACCAAGAACAGAACCAACGATATACAGCGTTCCGCCAATGATACGTATGAAGTACATTGGTGTGATGGCGGTAACGGTTTCAAGGAAGTTTGGATAACGCAATGCTCCATCGGCTGTGAACTCTTTCCACATGAGTGATTGAGCAATGCCTGCCCAGTACAGCGGAATAGCATAGAACAAGATTCCTAATGTTGCAAACCAGAAATGCCAGTTAGCCAACTTCTTCGAGAAGATTTCTGTACGATACATCTTTGGAAAGACGTAGTAGAGCATTGCAAAACCAACGCCACCATTCCATGCAAGAGCACCTAAGTGCACGTGACCGATGATGTAATCTGTATAGTGAGTAAGAGCGTTGATGTTCTTGAGCGACATCAAAGGTCCTTCGAATGTCGACATACCATAAGCTGTCACACCAACAACCATGAACTTGAGTACTGGGCTCTCACGAACTTTGTCCCACGCACCACGAAGTGTCAACAAACCATTCACCATTCCACCCCATGATGGAGCAATCAACATGAAGGAAAACACTGTTCCAAGTGATTGTGCCCAATCTGGCAATGCGGTATAAAGCAAGTGGTGAGGACCAGCCCAGATATAGAGGAAAATCAAGGCCCAGAAGTGGACGATGGATAGACGATACGAGTACACTGGACGTTCAGCAGCTTTTGGAATGAAGTAGTACATCATACCAAGGAATGGGGTTGTAAGGAAGAATGCAACGGCATTGTGTCCATACCACCACTGTACCAAAGCGTCTTGTACACCAGCATACATTGAATAGCTTTTCAGGAAGCTGACAGGAAGCTCGAGAGAATTAACAATGTGTAGTACTGCAACGGTAACGAAGGTTGAGATGTAGAACCAAATCGCTACATAAATGTGACGCTCACGACGCTTGAAAATCGTCATCAGCATGTTCACACCGAAAACGACCCAGATCAGAGCGACGAGAATGTCGATAGGCCACTCTAGCTCAGCATATTCTTTACCAGAAGTAATACCCAATGGTAAGGTCAAGGCTGCAGTAACGATGATTGTTTGCCATCCCCAGAAGTGGATTTTGGAAAACAAGTCGCTCCACATGCGAGCCTTACACAAGCGTTGCAACGAATAGTACACGCCGGCAAAAATGGCGTTACCGGCAAAAGCAAAAATCACGGCGTTTGTGTGCAATGGACGCAAACGACCGTACGACAGAATGGGGATCGATCCCAATAGGCTTGGGAAGTACAGTTTGATGGCAATAATGAGCCCAACGAGGAAGCCAATCAGCCCCCAGCCCATCATGGCTACACCAAAGTTGCGGACGATCTTGTTGTCGTATTCGAATTTCTCGATACGCAACGATTCATTATTCATTACGCGTCTCCCTAAAGTGAATAGTGATACATTTAACTGGAATTCTAAAACTCTTGTGTTCTGCCACTGCCAACTTCTGAACGCACAGTGCTAGGCTTGGTATCGTCTAGTAGAATGCGTACTGCTGGCGTATAGTTATCATCATATTGACCATCCTTAACCGCCCAGAAAAAGTACACCAGGAACACTACCGCGATGAGAACGCTGAAGGCGATCAACATGAAAAGCACTTCCATGGTACACTCCATTAGTAGTGAATATCTTATCTAAACAACTTCGCTGAGTCCACGATTTACAGTCGCTGGAAACGCTCGCTGAACATTCTTTGGTTTTGTAATGCTTCTCTCACGAATGCGCATCAAACCATATGCGATCCCAACCACACTCCATGAACTCAACGGCATAAAAATGGCCGCAAACATCGGTGAAAGCTGTCCACCACATGCCAGGTATAGTCCAAACACATTGTACACAACCGACACAGCAAACGCGATCTTTAGAACGCGAATTGAGTACTTGGCAAAGGCGATAAATTCTGGTAAACGATACAGGTTATCAGCACTAATGATGGCGTCACTTGCTGGTGTAAATGATGTGCTACTCTCACTGACGGCAATCCCTACATGACTTTGTCGCAACGCACCGGCGTCGTTGATTCCATCGCCTACCATTGCAACAAAACGCTGCTCTGCCTGCAATGCTTGAACAAAGTCGAGCTTGTCTTGCGGACTTTGCTTGAACACTAGATGATCATCTGGAAAGAACTCCGTAAACTCTTTGCGTTGTTGATCACCGTCACCACTCAACACATAGAGTTCAGCGCTCGACTTCATTGTCTGTAGTGCCGCCGCCATGCCATCACGCATAAGCATCCGAATGCGGAAGTAGCCTTTGTATTCGTTGTCAATGACAACGTGTACTATGCCGGACTGCTCAAATGCTGGCACCTGGGCTTTGCTTAGCGTACGAACCAGGTCTGCGGAGCCGAGCAGAATGTGGTGACCGAAAATTCTGCTTTCAGCTCCGCGTCCCGGATACTCTTGATAATGCTCGGTTTCTGGTAATTGCTCGTCGTGGACACCATCACTCAACATTTCAACAATGCGAGTGCTCAATGGGTGAAGTGAGTGCTGCGCTGTTGTTATGACATAGCGGCGCTCTTCTTCGGACAACTCGCCATCGACGAATTCAATGGAACTCTTTGTTGATTGAGTAAGCGTACCTGTCTTGTCAAACACCATGGTGTTGATGCTCGCTACATCAGCAACAACCCCAACGTTGCGTAAGAAAAATTGAGCTTTTGCGAAGATGCTAAGGGCTGCCCCAAAGGTGAAGGGAGCAGCTAAGGTAAGAGCACATGGACAGGCAACTATGAGAACAGCAGTAAAGGTACTGAGAGCTTTGGAAGTATCTGGCAACCAGTACAATGCAGTGGCAATAGCTACAATCAAAACAACAATCGTGAAGTAACGAGCAAATGCGTTGGAGATGTCCACCAATGAGTTCTGCTTCTCCTTAGAGAAAACACTGTTGTTCCATAGCTGCGTGAGATAACTATGTGAAACACTTTTGGTGACGGTAAACTCGCCAGCTGCGCCCACAACTTTGCCACCAGCATAGACCGTTGCTCCACGAAGGAGCTCAACTACTTCAGACTCACCGCTGACAAAGCTGTAGTCTATATGAAGATGGGAACTCAACAACACTGAATCCGCCGGAACAAGCTCTCCGTTGCGCACCACGATCACATCTTCTTCGCGAAGCTTCGACAGAGGAATCACTCGGATTCGTCCGCTTTGTCGAACGCTAACTGATAGTGGGAAGAACGACGTATAGTTTCGCTCAAATGACAAAGTGTCAAAGCTCTTTGCTTGAAACACTCGCGCAATCAATAAGAAGAAAACCAGTCCGGTGAACGAATCAAAGTAGCCTGTGCCTGTGCCAGTCGCGACTTCGTATACACTACGTGCGAACAGTGCTGTGATACCCATCGCTATTGGTACGTCTAATGACAGGGTGCGATCACGCAGTGAGTACCAACTATTGATGTAGTAATCAGACGCACTGTAGAGCAACACCGGAAGCGACAAGGCAACACTGAGGATCGCAAAAAGCTGGGCAAAGGCTGGACTCAACAAAGCACCGTCCGAGCTGATGCGCGCTAAATAGTCTGGCGCTGCAAAAAGCATGACGTTACCAAAGGCAAAGCCAGCTACTCCTATTTTGTAGTACAGCGATCGAAGTGTGGAGTTCGTCGAAGGATTGTTCCCCTCTTGATCCTTCAATCGAATTTCAGGTTCATATCCCAAGCGTGTTATCAGCTCGACAACTTGACGTAAGCTAATCTCTGCTGTGAAGAAGGAAACGGATAGTGTCTTTTTGAGAAAGTTCACTTCCGTACGGATAATCGCTGGGTCAATACGAAACAAGTTCTCTAAGGTCCAGATGCACGAAGCACAGTGTATGGTAGGTAGCTTAAAGACACAATGTGCCTGTCTCCCATCCTCAAAAGTGATAAGGGCCGCCCTCACACTTTCATCCTCTAGATACTCGAAGCGAGGTATGGGTTTTCTACTGAAGCGACTACGCGCAACTTCTTCATCAGACATGACTTCGCAAACGGTGTCGCTCTTTAACAGCTGATGCACTATGCTACATCCCGTGCAACAGAACAATTTCTGCTCAAAGCTAACCGAGCTTTCGTCGCAGCTAGCCCCACAGTGATAACACTGCGTACCGCGCACAACATCTGATGGTGTATGGCTAAGCATCGGAGATATATTTGAATAAAGAGTATTATATCTTTAATTGCTATGCAATTTAAGACATTATTGCCTTTATTTCAACTATTGTTGAAAAAAAATCTCTGATAGCGAAATGGTCGTTTTTTGAGCAGAATTGGGCCTATTCCGGTAGTTCAAGACTACTTGGCTGCTTGGGAGGCAGCACTCTATACTTGGCCGCGAATACGATGAGCCAACGGATGTGAAATTGGGTCTTGCAAACTGTAGGACACAAGGCGCGCAAGGCACAAATTGGTGTTTTAGTCCTGTGAACAACGCTTTCTTGGAGGTACTATCCCTTATGTACACATAGCACTTGCGAGTTCTACGCTTGGCGTTGGTCTGCTGCAGAGCTTGCTAAAGAATCGACGCTACGCTTGCCGCAGCAACGCTCAATCTCTAGCTTGAGCTGTTCGCGTTGTGAGCCACTTAAGTCATCAAGGTGTAAGGTCGACTCCCCTGACGGCGTTGAAATTGAGCTTGGTTGCTGATGTGCGCTCTTGATTGGGGTATCTCCGCAATCTTCGACTTGAGAACTAAATCTCAGTGAAGAGTAAACTATATATGCTATCGAAACCAATCCAACGGATTCGAGGAAGCTCAAGGGAGCATACTGCATGTTGTCGGCAACAAAATGATTCCAGCTGAGCCATAACAAGCCAGCGAAGAGCATCATGAGCCCGCCAATACTTGTAACGTAAAAGCCAGCACGCGCAACCTTGTTTTTGAGGGAGTATCTATGAACCATCCGCAGTTCCCAATTGTTTCTGTTGAAAGTGACGCACAACGACAGCTTTCATTTTTGTCGATGTCGACTTTAACATTACGGTTGCTGCCGTAGGCAGCCCGTATAAAAACGAAACTACTAAAAAACACCAGCTTTTCACATCTGTTGAAAAAAAATATAGCGAGCCACGTATGGTGGCTCGCTACAGATTTTCCGTCAGGTCTCACTATTCAGAGACTATGCAGGGTTCGATTTCGAAGGATCGTAGCCATCATTCAAAGAGGCGTACAGGTCTTCCAATCTGCTACGAAGGTGGAGTACCGCGTAACGCTTGCGAGCGAGCAAAGTATTGATGTTAACTCCGCTTTCTTCGCTCATCTCGCGGAAGGAAATGCCTTCAAATTCGTTCTTTTCGAACACTTCGCGCTGTTCTGCAGGCAGTTCACGTAATCCGGCTTGTACAGCCTCCCAGATAGTCTTGCGAACCATATCTGTTTCAGGACTGTAGCTAAGGTCTGCTATATAGTTTTCAAACAGCTCTACTCCATCATCAAGTTGAGCTTCGGTGTTCATATCGCTAAAATTTGCCGTCCGTTTCTTACGATAGGTGTCAATGATACGATTGCGTACCGCCGTAAAAACCCAAGAAGCGATGTTTTCGATGGGCTTGTCGATTTGTGCAGATGCTGCGATTACATTAGCAAATACATCCTGAAGAATATCCTCTGCTTCTTCATGACTACGGACGCGTTGGCGAATAAATCCGAGAAACTTCTTACGCTCTGTGCGAAACAAACCTTCGAGTTGCATCACGAGATCCATTTTATTCTCCTGATAGTGGTGTTTTTGATTTCCAATTGCCTTGTTGTCTATATCTACTAAGACAAATCATGCCAGTCATTAGTTACAGGTCAAAACCTGTTATTTTGTCAGATAACTCTGCATTGCGCATCCTTTTTGACCGAAAATAGCTGCCAAAGTGTCAGCCAAATGCTAAATAAATGTGAAGAAAATCACAACGCTCTGTCACCTTCCTGAGCACAATGTGTTGTTCGCAACAATGCAATTCTCTAAGTCTGGTAGATGCTAGCGATCAAAATCTCGGCAGTACTCCCGGTCTCAAACAACGCAAAGTCTCCTTTTCTGGTCCCTACGCAATGAGATTTTAAGAAGTGCAAGCTCGAGACGCTTGGCAGAAACTGCACAGAGTTCAGAGTGCGATATGGAAACTGGGACGGCGACAAACACAAAGACGATCTGTGATCACGTGTTCGTACATGTACTTGGATTTGCTCTTGCTTCAAATGCAGCAGAGAGTATCAAGACGGATGTCTAAAAGAACTCTCTACTCTTTTCGTTACACTCTTTGCTTTTTGTGGGTGCTTTGTGGCAGGATTATAAACAACAATCATGTTTCGTGTGTCATTACACAATTACATACTCTTGTTGTCACTCTTGTGGCGGCTCAACAAAGAGGTGCAGTGTTGATGTTTCGCAAGGGTTACGAGAGAGTAGCTATGTGTGTGATGAACAAATGCTCATCGAAATGCCAAGCACACAGAATAGGTGCCTAGTCATTCATGAAACAGAGCAGAACAGTTCAGAAAACATTCAGTTCAGCACAGCTGAAGCGATAGTTGTTAACGAAGGTGAAACTTTCCTCGTTTTACGGTATTAATTCACCGAGGTTCAGCCATTCAGTTGTAATTTTCTTTTACGAGACGGGTAGATCTACTCGTGTATCATTGTACTAAGCCATCGAACACGATGACTGAGAACAAATGATGACTATGCATTACTTGAGGTACTCCATGACTCTCTTCCGATCTGCTGTAACAAGCATAACCTTCAGCATTATTCTTTTGTTCTTGGCAACGGCTTCGGAGAGTACTGCGCAGCAAAGTTCGCGCGGGCGGGAGTTCTACTTTTCCTTCCTTCCCAATCTTCATAATGGCGGCTTGCAGAGTGATGACTCATTGTGGATCTATGTAGTGGCAGATTCCGCAACAACGGGTACACTGACCTATACGAACAGGAATGGAACAAGCTTTACACAGAATATAGTGATCACAAATCCCAATGTGATCTGGCAACGGAAATTGCAATGGAGCTCATTTGAGCTCTTGGGTTACAATCAAAGTACCGGCTTTTCAACGAACAATGATTTGGAAACGCCTGCTCCACAAGTGTTTCGCGTTCAAACAGATCGGAATGTTGCCTGTTATGCATTGAATAAAGCGCTGACCACAAGCGACGCATCTTTGATCCTTCCTTCAGCATTGCTTGGCAAAGAGTACTATGTGATGTCGTACAAGTCCGATGGCGTTGCTTTTGGCGGCAGTCCAGATTTGCAATACACACCTTCGCAGTTTTGTGTAATAGCTGTCGACTCGAACACCGTTGTGTCGGTCAACACAACAGCGCCGACAACTGAAACAGGTTCAGCAGTAAAGAACTTTACTTTACAGAAAGGCCAAGCCTACCTTTTTCAATCGGAATACTCGACGTCCAATCTTCGTTACGACCTTACAGGCTCACGCATACAAGCTTCGAAACCCGTGGCTGTGTTTGCTGGACACCAGAGAGCAACCTTACCGGTTGAGCAGAGAGGCACACTGATATCGCGAGATCATTTGTATGAGCAGCTTCTACCTACCTCTGTTTGGGGGCGAAGCTATATCATTACACCGCTCGGCCAACCGTCTGGCTCAAATGTCGCAGGCAGCGATCTCTGGCGTGTCGTGGCTCAAGAAGATGGCACCACTCTGAACTTCAATAATGTTCAGGTTGCAACTCTGAACCGTGGACAGTACTACGAAACGGCACTAAACACCGCTGGTTTGCTTGTGGCTTCAAAGAACGTGCAAGTTGCCCTCTTCAAGAAAACCCACTCATCGAACCAAACGCTGCAGCCTGGTGATCCTTTTATGATGATCATTCCCCCACGAAGACAGTATCTGAACGATTATCGATTTACCAACATCCAAGCAACTCCTGCGTTCAATGAGCAGTTCATTACGGTTGTAACAACGAAAAGTAATAGCACATCGATTCAGCTCGATGGAGCTGCTCTGAATGCTACCTTTCTCGATATTCCAAACACCTGTTTTTCCTACGCGAACATTCGCGTCAATTCAGCGAATCACAGAATCCAGAGTCCGCAGCCTATAGGACTTTATGTCTACGGCTTCGGTGATGCAGATTCCTATGGCTACGTAGGTGGTCTCGCTCTGCAGGCTGACCTTGCTGAAGTAGATATCGACGCAGGACCAGACCGGTTGATCTGTCTGGGCGACACTGCACGCCTGCGAGTTGTAGGTGCAGCAAGTAAGGTCAAATGGACTCCGAGCACAGGACTGAATTGCGATACCTGCATAAATGTGGTAGCGAAACCAACACAGAACACGAGCTACATCGTAACGGCTCTTGACTCGCTGGGTTGTACACAAATCGATACAATCAACGTCATCGTTCGCAAGTTTTTGATCAATGCTGGACGTGACACCTCACTCTGCCCAGGCGGTGATTCAGTACGTTTGACTGTTGTGGGTGTGAATGGTGAGATCATACATGTGAATTGGACTCCAAAAATTGGACTCGCATGTGATACATGCTTATCTACCAAGGTACAGCCGACTGTTACTACTAATTACATTGCTGTCGCGATCGACTCTCTCGGTTGTATCGGGCGTGATACGGTGAAAGTAACCATACGTCCGGGCCTCAGCATCGACGCTGGTCCTGACCAAGAGTTCTGCAGCGCAGCAGACTCGGTGGTTTTAAAGGCAACTTTCGCGAACGGTGTCATTAAAAAAGTAAAGTGGTCCCCATCTACAGGCTTAGGCTGCGATACCTGCGTCATCACTCGCGCACGACCAAGCACGGGTATGACCTATTATGTCACGGTCTTCGATAGCAGCGGCTGTAGCGGAACAGACTCAGTGAAGATCAAGTTGAAGTCGAGCTCTGGTGCAGTGCACTTGGCAGCTGAGACATTCATCTGTTTTAAAAACGATAGTGCAGTCTTGCAGATTCAAGGAAAGGTTATGTCGGTGAAGTGGACACCAAAAGCAACCGTCACTTGTGACACTTGTCCGTTGACTTACGCGAAACCTACAGTTTCAACAACCTATTATTGTAATGGTGTAGACGCTCAAGGTTGCCTGTTTACAGACTCAATCAAGGTTACACCTTTGCCGGCAGCAACAGTCGATATACAGCCAGACAGTACAGCCTGTACCTCCACTGGCATTGCTCTACGGGCGATAGGAAGTTACTCTTCCATAAGCTGGACACCGACCGTTGGATTGTCGTGCTCGAATTGCCCCACTCCTGTGGCAATTCCACCAGGCCGTGACGTGACCTATGTCGTTCGCGTTCGCAATGGATCAAGCCCTGACTGCGAGGCAGTCGATTCGGTAACGGTGAAGTATAGACCAGGCATCGAAGGACAACTCCCTTCCACCGTAACAAGCTGTTTGGGAGATACCCTTCGTTACAATATCAAGTTCGGCGGCTCGGTCAAGTGGACACCAAGTACTAATCTTGCCTGTGACACTTGTAAGAGTGTTGTCATCGTACCGAAGGGTAACATCAAGTACACGATCACTGGCGACTCTGCTGGCTGTACATCAAAAATCACACTCGATATTAAGATGTCGCAAAGAGCCACGTTGAAGGCTCCTGTCGATACCTCGATCTGTCGAGGTGATACGATCGAGCTTGTAGCAACATCAAACTCTACAACCAATCCAGTTGAGTGGCTGCCATATACCGGACTTTCTTGTCCAACCTGTTTAAAGACCAAAGCCTCTCCTCGGCGAACCACAACCTATGTGGTGACCTCAGGGGCTGGACTTTGTGCCACCCGCGACACCATTACTATAACAGTCAAAGATGCACCAGTGGCACAGTTGAGTCCGCAGGATACCTCACTTTGTGGAGGCGGCTCTGTACAATACTTGCTCACACTAGCAACGACTGGCTCCACGCTCCGTTGGTCACCTGCTGAGGGTCTGAGTTGCGTTGACTGTCCGAACCCTGTGGCTACCCCAACACGACCTGGAAAGAACACCTACACGCTGAGCATCTTTGGTCCGAACGGCTGCGACACAACAATCGTTGCTACAATTGGGGTTGGTGCTCCACCTCGGGATACTCTGGTGACGAAAGACACAACCATTTGCGAAGGTGCAAGTATTGTCACGCGTGTTATCGGTGATACAAGTGCAAGCTTCTTCTGGACGCCAAGCAACGGGGTTGCGTGTCAGACCTGTGCTCAAACTCGCATAACAGCTGATACTGTTCGCAGATGGTACTACCTCCGTGCAAAAGATGCGGGATCGGGATGTATCAAGATTGACTCCTTCCTTCTTTCTGCGGCAGCACTACCGAGAGTTGATTCTACCTCTGGCGACACCAGTCTTTGTCAAAAGCAAAGCGTACAACTACACACCAATAGTGCACTGAGTTACCGCTGGAGTCCTGCATCAAGTTTGGATCGCAGCGACATTCAGAATCCAACGGCAAGCCCGAGTGTAACCACAACGTACACGGTGATCCTCACAAATGCAGCTGGATGTATCGATAGCGCGAAAGTGACCGTTGATGTTCAGCCTTGCGGTGACAGCATTACGGTGACTCAGCTTGGAAGCATTGCTCCTTTCCTTGCTTGTGACTCGACCGACACCTTTTTACGCATTCGTAACCTTGGACAAATCGCGATCCAGGTTGACAGTGTAACTGTCTTACGAAGAAACAATGCAGATGTTGATCTCGTTGCCTTAGCGGCGGAGAATGCTTCACGATTCCCGACAACACTTCAGCCCGGAGCGGCTTTGAGTCCGGAGTTTGCTCTTCGCATCTTAGCCCTCAACCCCGGGTCATTCAGTATCACACTGAGGGTGTGGACAGCGAACAAGAGTAGAATTGATTCTGTCGTTATATCGTCATCGACAACGCAGCTTCCCGTACTCTTCAAGCTTGACTCAACGAGTGTTACCATCGACTCTTCATTCGCATTCCCGGTCCATGGTATCTCTAAGTACTGGACCGAACTACGCATTCGGGCAGTTGACGTGAGAGTTCAGTATGCCCCAGGATTTATGGTGTATGATACAGCAAAAGTCATAGTGCCTGGTACTCTGAGCGATAACACCTGGCAGTTCAGTTACGATAAAGCGGCGAGCTCCAACGGAGTTGCAGTTTTCCACGCAATTGGAACCACTCCGTTGAAATCCTTGGTTGGCACCGAGGGCATTCTGTTCACACCGTACTTCCGCACCATGCTCTCTAATGACATACTCAGTCGGCCAACGTTGCGTTTCGACTTACCAAGTCTTAGCGTTCCATGCGCCGAACGACTAGTGGCAAATGGAGAAGTGAATATTGTGACCTGCGCCGCCTCTCTGCGACGCATCCAGGTCCGTCTCAGCGACTTCAAACTCATCTCTGTCGTTCCGAATCCTGTGGTAAAGGAAAGTGTGGCATTTCAATATGGCGTTGGAACACCGGGCGATATCTGCCTCAAAATTTACGATGAACTTGGCCGAGATGTGCTTACCGTCTTCAACACCTACCACGATGGCGGTATCTATGAAGCCACACTCGACGTTTCGAGTCTCGCTAACGGCAGCTACCACTGCGTACTCTCGAGCGGTGGTCTACAATTCTCAAAACGACTACAGGTGACTCGCTAAGCAAGTTCAGCGCTTAGGCTCCAAGAGTCGATGATTCTCGCGCCGCCCCAGGTTGGACAAGCCAACCTGGGGCGGCGCAGCTTCAGCCATTTCCAGACCTCCAGCAATAGCCAGCCTTTGTCAACTATTTGTCTGCCTTTGCAGATTCTTAAGTCTACTGCCTATTAAAGCTTAGCTAGTGCAGTGGAACTATCCAGCTCTCAAGCCTCCGCGTTTGTTCCCAACTTCCTTTGCTACTCAGTCTCTGAGTTTGCAGTGTCGCTTATAGAGACCCAGAGCAGACCCCTGCCAACAGCCTAGCACTGTGGAAATCTATCTTTGAAGCCTCGATCTCATCGCTTCCTTGACGCTACATTTCCTCGTAAATTTGTATTCTGGTTCACAAACCAGCTTCACACAATAGCTAGATCTGTTCATTTACCTGACACGAATCACCTCTATGAGCGAGCACCTTTCGTCTTTTCCTCGACATGACCGTTTTGTGCAACGTCACATTGGCCCAAACGCCAACGACACTCAAAAAATGCTCTCGCAGATTGGCCTTGGGTCCATCGACGAGCTCATTGAAAAAACAATTCCTTCGAACATTCGCAGTCCACGTCCATTGCAGTTGCCAGTAGGCCAAGGTGAAACAGAGTACTTACAAACACTTCGTGAAAAAGCCGCTCTCAATGCCAAAACCCGCTCTCTCATTGGTTCTGGTTACTATGGCACTTTAACCCCTACTGTTATTCTTCGGAACGTATTAGAGAATCCAGGTTGGTATACTCAATACACACCGTATCAAGCTGAGATCGCTCAAGGTCGATTGGAGTCACTCTTAAATTTCCAGACGATGGTCATGGACTTAACAGGTATGGAGATTGCCAATGCCTCTTTGTTAGACGAGGCGACCGCTGCTGCGGAGGCGATGCACCTCATGCACTCATTGGCAAAAGATCACCAGAACAAGCTTTTTGTTTCGAGCACCGTGTTTATTCAAACTCTCGACGTGCTTCGAACCCGCTGCAAAGCTATTGGCGTTGAGATCGTTCTTGGAGATCACAGTAGCTTCAGCTTCGATGATAGTTTCTTTGGTGCTATTGTGCAGTATCCAGATGCGAAGGGTACAATTCAAGACTATCGCTCCTTCTGCGAAGCAGCGCACAGTCATAGTATCACTGTTTGTGTTGTCTGTGATTTGCTGTCTCTCTGTCTCCTCACTCCCCCTGGCGAGTTTGGGGCTGACATCGCAGTAGGTTCCGCGCAGCGATTTGGTGTACCAATGGGCTATGGTGGACCACATGCGGCATTCTTTGCTACAAAAGATGCCTTCAAGCGAAGCATGCCCGGAAGAATCATTGGCGTTTCAGTCGATGCTCAAGGCAACCCAGCTTTGCGCATGGCATTGCAAACTCGTGAGCAGCACATCAAACGCGATAAAGCAACATCGAATATTTGTACAGCGCAAGCATTGCTCGCCAATATGGCAGCTATGTACGCCGTATACCATGGCCCAGAAGGTCTTCGCGCCATAGCACAGCGCGTTCACAATATGACTGCCACAGTAGCGCTTGGTCTTAGCAAACTCGGCTGCAGTGTGAACAAGCACTTCTTTGATACCTTGAGCTTTAGCCTGCCAGCTTCAATCACGCAGGACCAGTTGAGATCTGCGTTTGAAGCAAAGGGAATCAATCTACGCTATGATGCAGATGGACAAGTTGGCTTGTCGATGGACGAAAGTTGTGACGATGATTGCGTCAACGAAGTATTATCGGTCATGGCATCGACACTGAATGCAACTGCCAGCTCCGCGGCGCAGTTAGTGCCAGAGTTGCAATCGGCTATCCCAGTAGCGCAACAGCGGCAATCAGCGTATCTGCAGCATCCAGTGTTCCATCGCTACCACAGCGAAACCGATATGCTTCGTTATCTCAAGAGCCTGGAAAACAAGGATCTTTCTATGGTGCACTCTATGATTGCGCTGGGCTCATGCACCATGAAGCTCAATGCAACAACCGAGATGATTCCTGTTACCTGGTCTGAGTTTGGTTCCTTGCATCCCTTTGCCCCACGCACTCAAGCCCAAGGTTATACTCAAGTCTTCGAAGAACTTGAAAAGGCTCTCTGTGAGATCACAGGTTTTGACGCAATGTCATTGCAACCAAACGCTGGTGCTCAAGGTGAGTATGCTGGTCTTCTGGTCATTTCAGCCTATCACGAACACCATGGTCAGGGACATCGCAACGTCGCACTTATTCCAGCTTCTGCGCATGGCACAAACCCTGCATCAGCCGTCATGGCAGGCATGAAGGTTGTTGTTGTTGCGAGCGATGCTCGTGGATACATTGATATGGAAGATTTGCAGCGCAAGGCTGAGCAGTACTCGAACGAGTTGTCATGTCTCATGGTGACCTATCCTTCAACACACGGCGTGTTTGAGGAACACATTCAAGACATCTGTGCCTTGATCCATAAACACGGAGCACTTGTGTATATGGATGGCGCAAATATGAACGCACAAGTTGGTCTGACAAGTCCGCGTATGATTGGTGCAGACGTTTGTCACTTGAACCTACACAAGACCTTCTGTATTCCTCACGGTGGTGGTGGTCCTGGCATGGGACCTATCGGTGTAACAAAAGAACTCGCACCGTTCCTCCCCGGTCACGCAGTCGTTCCTATCGGATCCGAATTGTCTACACACGCAGTTAGTGCTGCTCCTTGGGGCAGCGCAAGTATTCTGCTTATCTCACATGCATACATCTGCATGATGGGTGGCGAAGGTCTACGCGAGGCAACACGATATGCAATTCTCAATGCGAACTATATCAAGTCGCGATTAGAGAAGCACTATGACATGTTGTACACTGGTACCAATGGTTTCTGTGCTCACGAAATGATAGTGGATCTGCGCAAGTACAAGGCGGCTGGTATTGAGGCCGAAGATGTTGCAAAGCGTTTGATGGACTATGGTTTCCACGCTCCAACAGTATCGTTCCCTGTTCCAGGCACCTTGATGATCGAGCCAACTGAATCAGAGCCGCTGGCTGAGCTTGATCGCTTCTGTGATGCATTGATTAGCATTCGACAAGAAATAGCTGAGGTTGAGCAAGGTCTTGCCGACAAGTTGGATAACGTTTTGAAGAATGCACCTCACACCCAAGCAGTGATTTGTGCTGACGAATGGTCGCACTCTTACTCACGTTCAAAGGCGGCATTCCCTCTTCCTTACGTTCAACGCAACAAGTTCTGGGCAACCGTTGGTCGTGTCAACAACACTGTTGGTGACCGCACTTTGATCTGTGCTTGCCCTCCAACGACTGACTATATGTAAGATAGAGCTACTACCTTATTGCTTGAAGTTCAGCTAAAGGTTGGTTGTAGCGCGACAGATTATCAAGAGCGGGGCTATGCCCCGCTCTTTTTGTTTGTCGTAGTGGTGTTTTTGTACTGGCAGCTAGCGTAGAGTTCTTAACTATCGTCAAACGCGAACAAGCGACTAGAAGTTCAGGTCTTTAGAACGAACTTAGACCTCGATTACACTATGAGTTGAATGGCTGAGGGGATCACTTTCATGCTAAGAGGTGTGCTACCGACACATTCACCATCTATCTCCAAAGGAATGCTGTACTCGCTGTCGATCGCGCAGGTCTGCGCTTCCTTGTAGACTATCTGCTCAAGTTTGAGAAAACGACAGGCACGCAGGTCAGGAAGTTGACGGAGGTAGTCCCATAGGCTCACATCTCCAATAACTGTTATAGCGGCTTTCGAATCGTTCGGATGTGCGTGAGGAGCAATGCCCATTCCACTACCGAAGTAGGGAAAGTTAGCCATGCAAATGCTCATCGCCTTACCTTCCCAATGATCATTGTCATAGCTCACACGAACTACTTGTTTACGATAGCGCAGCATTCCTTCAGCTACAGAAAGAGCGTAACGGAGATCTGCGTTCAGGGCTCGTGAGCGTTGTGTGACGAGCTTTGCTACAAGTCCACCCAAGCCAACATCCGCAACGTTGACACAATAACGAGTGCGCGCTGATCCCTCCGTTGATCTATAGCTGATTTCGAGGAGGTCTATCGTCACTACCTGCACCTGAGGAGAGCGCCGGCGAAGTCCGGCAGGCGTTAAGGATAAGCCGTAAAAACGAGCGACATCATTTCCACTGCCCAGAGGGAGCAGACCAACTTTCGGAGAATTGATTCTCACGCTTCCCTTCTGCGCTTGCATAATACCATTCACGACTTCGTGCAGAGTGCCGTCACCACCGACAGCAATAATCTCGTCTGCACCGAGTTCAGTAGCTTCTTGCGCAAGGTCTACAGCGTGCTCAGGACCTTTTGTATATTGAAAGTGATCAGATGCTTGGCTGAGACGCAGAGATTGATCCACGAGCGATTGCACGTATGGATGCTTGCGACCACGTGAATTGATGATGTACACACGCTGCATAAGCCTTGATGAAGCGTTGGAGACTTGGTGTGTGGGACGATAAAGAACGACAACTTCGTGTTGCAGTTTGTTTGAGCGAATGCCTACGGCACTCGTTCAAGTTGTAACACGAGTTCTTTGTTCTTCACAGCCGTTTTGCGTCCCTCTTTCTCTACACTTTTAAACACAAACACACCTTGAGAAGTTTCCGCAAAGTAGCGCGTTTCCTTCATTGGGGACATTGGACCTGGGACGAGCTTGATCTCTCGATCCTTCGTGAACACCCAGGAACCACTATTGACTTGCGGATGCTGCGCCTTGCCCTTAGTATCCGCTCCCCAAAGGTACTGGCCATTCTTCTGGAGAATACAGAACATTGTTGGAGCTGGCGGACTTTTTGGTCCAGCGTGAACTACAATCCGGTACTTCCCGACAAGTGAATCATTTCTTTGCGCGCTTACAGAGGTAAAAGCAAAGCAAAGGATGCTGAGGACTAGCAAGGGCACAACCGAAATTGGTCGAGAAATTGTTCTCATAGATCATGTATATCAAGTTCAAAAACACAATGTTTCATTGGAACCGAAAGTATATCGCAAAATAGTGTCTGTCACCTTGCTGGCGGTGGTGATATTCCAAGTATCGAAGTGTCATTTGTTACATTGATACGAAAGCACCGCATCATCTGCGATGGATAACATTTTAGATTGAAAATCTCTTATGAACCAGAAATTCTGTCAGTTTCTTCTCTGCTCCAGCTTGCTCTGCGTATGCGCAATATTCAGCTCTAACTTGAGGGCTGATTCCAACAAGGGTTGGTGTGCTGAGTTGGGTATGACGAATCTGAGTCCAATCTCGACAGTTAAGGGTATAATCGGCTCGAGCTCGGATGTTCCCGTCACGACTGCAGCATTGAATGGTGAACTAATAGCGATTGGAGGGAGTTTCTCTGGCGCTGGAAGATCAGTTTCAGTCTACAATAGATTCACTCAAACTTGGGATACCCTTGATGGCGGAGTTAGTGGATACGTTACTGCGTTACTCTTTCATGATGAAGACCTGTATGTTGGCGGATACTTTACGCGTGCAGGCTCTATTGAAGCCCAGAATATTGCCCGATGGAACATACGCGAACGAAAGTGGTACGCTCTGAAGACTGGGTTAAAAGGTGTCGTGAGTTGTTTGTGCTGGTATAAAGATGAGCTCTATGTTGGGGGCACATTGACATCTGCTGACACGGTTGCAGTTCGCAACATATGTCGATGGAATGGCTCTGTGTGGAGAGCCGTTGGTAAAGGTGCAGACAATGGAGTGAGTGGGCTTGGAGCTCAAGTAAAGTGTCTTTGTGTGTACGACAACAAACTTGTGGTGGGTGGTAACTTTAATGCAGTAGGTCTCGATACAACCTTGATCCGTGCTGCATTCTGGGACGGAACACACTGGTCATCTCTGCCGAACAAATTGGTGATTTGCACTTCCGACGCCTGGGATGTGTCGGTGTCTGGACTAAGCGTAGTCTCTAACCTGCTCATTCTAGAAGGTTCTTTTAAAATTGTTCGAGATGACTCGTCGGAGATATCTCGTCCGCGCTCGCTGGTGTTTAATGGCTCGCGTTGGCAAGGTGTTGACGAGAGTTATCCTGGATCACGACTTATTAATTCTCGCAACGGAACGTGGCCGCGAGGCTTCACTCGTATTGGGCGGACTTCTAACCTTCAGACAACCTCTTTCCAATTAGAGTATTATGACCTGGCTGCAAGACAGTGGATACTCGTTGATAGTCTTTTTGCAAACAATGGCTTAGGTCCGGGCTATGGTTGTATTGTCGCTGACGACAGTACCATCCTCATTAGTGGACGCTATACTACAGTTGGAAGTCAGCCAATCGCTAACCTTAGTCTCTACGACATAAAGTCGAGAAGATTCCGCGATCTAAACAAATCCACCAGTTTCGGCACACCTTCAGACCGCCTGCTGAGCGCCACCTCAAGTTTCTTCTTCAGTGATGCTGATACCCTTTTCCTTGCAGGTACTTTTTTGAGTGCAGGGGATGTAGCGGCCAACGGTGTGGCAAAGTGGGCGGGGGCTAAGGAGGAACGATGGTTGGCTTGTGGACCGGGTTTCTACTCAAACATCAAAGGCAAATTACTTGGACCAAAAATCTATCTTATAAGCTACTTGAATTGTGGGGTTATATTTCAATCAAAGATGCTGATCGGAGGCAACTTTGAAGTCGTCGACTCTACAAAAGTTGAGAACATTCTCCAGTATGACAGACAGATTAGTACCAGTTTCAATGGAGGAGTCACACAAGCTGTGGGAACGAATTACAATTCTCAGGTCAAGTGCATGAAAGTGATTGGCAACAGCCTGTATGTTGGAGGAGCGTTCATCAACGCCGGAACAAAAGCTGTAAACAGTATCTGCAAGTGGTCTAACGGCGAGTGGTTGTCGTTAGCTGGTGGAATGAAGCCATATTCTTCCAAGTATGAACCAGTTGTCTATGACATCGCAGAAGGTCCGAACAACACTGTATTCGCAGCAGGCACGTTTAAGCACGTGTCCGACACCATACGGTGCTCTGGTCTTGCGCAATGGGACGGCGTGAGCTGGAAAGGAATCGGCGTTGACACTCGAGACAGTATCGGCAGCGTTTCATGTGTAGTGGTCCATGAGAGTGATGTTTACATTGCAGGCAGCTTCCATACTCGTGGCGCGAAAGTGGTCAATAGTGTCGCACGATGGGATGGAAGTCAATGGACGGATTTGGACGGCGGGATAGTTGGAGATGGTTATATCAATTCAATGGCCTGGGTCAATGATCGACTCATCGTAGCCGGATCGTTCTCCGCAATCGGTGATGTAGCGGCGAGTAACATTGCAGCGTGGAATGCAAAGACCAAGCGTTGGACGAATCTCGGTGACGGGATCAACGGTGAAGTGAAACAAGTTTTCGTCTTTCATGACAGTGTCTTTTGTTCAGGTGTATTTACACGAGCTGGTGATATTGTTTGTACAAATATTGCCGTGTGGTCAGATCAACTAGCCTCACCTGTCAGCGAGAATGTCTATGAAGACACAGCTCTTCTTGCCTCCCCAAACCCATGCAGCGCGCGCGTACACCTACGCTATGCCGCAGGCACTTCTCATATTGACGAGCTCAAAGTGTTCAGCAGTTTCGGAGAGCTTCTGTATTCACGCGACAACGTCCAGAGTCCTTTGCAAGAGGCTGACCTACGAATTGACACGCAAAGCTACCCTCCCGGATGCTACAGTTGCGTGATTAGAACCCGCGATCAACAGATTATACACTGTCGATTCGTAAAGCAATGAGAAACACAGAATTGAAATATGAGCACTCTCCTGCACAAGCTTGCAGAGATCGTAGAACCATGAGACTGACCTTCCTCTCCCTTTGCATCACGTTCGTATCTATCATGTGTAGTGATAGCAGCAAGGCTGGAATCTATGACGATAGGCGCTGGAGTACACGTTTTGGTTTGCCCGGTATTCAAGCTGCTGATACCTCAATCTCGCGAGACTCACTGCCGATTGCGGCTGTTCTTATTGATGGGAGTACATACTACATAGGTGGGCGATTTGTGGTGCCAACAGATAACGTAGTAGCCTATGATGTTCCTAGCCAACAATGGCGCGAAATGGGTCGAGGTTTAGACTCGTCCGTTCGTGCTTTGGCAATGTTCAACGGTGACGTGGTTGCCGCAGGAATGTTCATTCGATCAGGAGCGAATTCGTGTCAGCACATCGCACGCTTTGACAAAAACGATCAAAAGTGGCATGCAATGGGTGGCGGTACAAACGGTGATGTTACGCTGCTTTGTGTATATCGTGGCGAGCTCTATGCAAGCGGCGATTTCTCAGTTGCGGGCAATCGCGCATGCCGAAACATAGCACGATGGGATGGGCAGGAATGGAAATCTCTCGGCAACGGAATCGCGAATGGTCTCAATGGCGAGATCTCTGCACTTTGTGTCTATCAAGACAAGCTATTTGTAGCAGGCACTTTCAAAGATGTAGCGGGTGATCTTACGGCTACTAGTTTCGTATGTTGGGATGGGCAGCGTTGGCAAAATGCAGAGTCCCTCCTAGGTTTTCGCCTAGGTCACAGAAAAGCCAACCTAATCTACGATCTTGCTACATCCGATTCCCTTCTCGCACTCGTCGGCGCTTTTGATTCAGTGATTGTCAACAACAAGCAAGTGTACGCACCTAACCTGTTGCTATACAACGGAACGGATTGGTCCGCACCTATTGACCAACTTGAGAATAAGAATGCTGCGCTGCGAGCTTGCGCGCTATCGTCGAAGGATCTCTATGTGATTGGCGACTCGTTGACCCAGATCAACAACACCATCGTTTTTGGCATTGGTCGCTGGGATCGCTCGACATCCCGTTGGTATGGTTTAGCTAGCGGTGTTTCTGATCATGAGCGTAGTCCGTGGATGCGTTGCATCGCGTTGAGCACGGATACAACCATTGTTGCTGGCAGGTTCCGACAAGCTGGCGGACACTTCTCGCTCAACATCGCCGGCTTTTCAAACATATCTAACGATTGGTTTCGTCTGCACGCAAACTCCTCAATGGGTTTCGATAACTCATGTGTGTGTAGTGTACTCGACGGAGAGCTCATTGCAGCTGGACTCTTCACACACAGCGGTGAAATTCCGGTGGCGAACATTGCACGCTGGCGCGACCAGCAGTGGCAGCAAATTGGCAGTGGCATTCCCGGAGCATTTCTTGGCAGAACCAATCAGCGTACAACTCCCCCTTGGAAGTCGCCAGCTATCTATAGTGTCGCTAAATACAACGACGAATTCCTTATCGGCGGTGATTTCACTGGTTGCGGTAGTGTGCAAGCAAATAGTCTCATTGCCTTCGACGGTTCCACCGTTCACGCCCTTGGCGGAAGTGCAACAGGATCTTCAGCCTGGGATCGAGCTAATGTCAGTGCTTTCCTGAAGCGCGGGACTCAGCTATATGTTGGCGGGGCTTTCATTAGTATGGGCAATACTGTCTGCAACTCGATTGCACTCTGGGATGGCAGCAGTTGGTCTGCACTCAACAACGGAATTGACTCTTCAAACTTCTACAATCCTGTGACAGCCTTAGCGGAGGGTTCAAACCAAACCATCCTCGTTGGAGGCTCTTATTATTCGATTGGATCAAATGCGTGCAATGGTTTGTCGCAATGGAGCAACGCTCAATGGGACTGCTTCCCCTTCGCAGCTGGCGATGGATTCAACGGGATAAACGCTCTCGTGACTCGCGGTGATGAAGTATTTGCGGCAGGCTACATGAGCCGACGTGGCAACAAGCCGGTAAATGGTATAGCTTATTGGGATGGACACGAGTGGTTTGACCTTGCTGGCGGTCTCACTGGAGGTGAAGTGTATGCAATGGCTTTGCAGGGCGATGAACTCTATATTGGCGGACGTTTCAGTGGAGTTGGCGACGTAGTTGCCAACAACGCAGCTGTGTGGAACCTCAAACAGAAACGTTGGTACGCCTTAGGCAGTGGGCTGAACAATGTTGTAACAGGAATCTGCGTTCTCAATGACACCGTGTTCTTCAGTGGGGATTTTAGCAAAGCTGGTACATCGGTGAGTTCGTTCATCGCAGCTTGGATCCCAGAAAGTAGCGTTGGTATTGAGGCAGCAGAGTACGCCGACCAGAAGCAAATACACATTAGTCCAAATCCAGCCCGTGAGCACATTCAGATCCTTGCAAATGTTGGGCTTAGCGGCTATTGTCGAATTTCAATCGTCGACGTGTTCGGTCGTGAAGTTCAGCGCTCAGAGCAGCAGCTCAGTCACGCTCAGCAGCAGTTGCAGAGTCGCTTGGCAATCGATCAGCTCTGCAATGGAACATACTACTGCATCATTCAAAGCCATGACAAAGTAATATCAGAGGCTTTCATGATACAACGCTGACCTTCCTCATTCCCGTTCCTGTATTTCTGCATTAGCTGAAGCATGCCAGGTTCTAGGACACTTTTTTAATGTTCAAACATTGACGCAGAGGTTCGGAACCAAGCGTTGGATTGCAGAGTTATGTGCCAAGAAATGTCTGCATTCAGAATTTCTCCACTCCAGTCATCTGCACATCGAACATTCTCACCCACCTTCGTCTAGCCAAATGAAGAGTCCTCAGTGTTCCGTTGACACCAGAGTACGGGCGTCATGAGCTCGGATCGCTGCACTCATACCAAAGTGCAGATCAGACAATACACTGCATTTTTGGGCAGAAAAGAGGCAACTGTATGAATTTTTTGACATCAAGCTCAAAGACGCCTCTGATTCTGTTAATGGTGGGAAACAAATGAAAATTTTCTTTTGTTATTACATAGTAATCCCGCAATTTACGGACAAGATAGAGCGTGCTTATCGAGCATAAGGCTATGTCATGATACATGTTAGGCACAAAGTACCAAGTGGTAGGGTGAGAGGGATTCCAGACAAGCAAGTCATTCATTGTCGAACATTGTTGAAATCATTCTAGTTATAACTCTAATTCAGGTTTATCCACATTATTATACAGGAGTCAATGTATGAAGCTATTTCGTACACTCTTTTATGCTACTCTGTTTTCTGCAGTAGCGATCAGTACTGCTTACGCGCAGCACCCACGTCAGGTGTTGTTCGAAGAGTTCACTGCTATGACATGTCCGCCATGCGCAGTGTACAAGCCAAACTGTGATGCATTTGCAAAGATGCCAAATGTCATTTCAGTTACGTACCACCAGAACTATCCAGCACCTGGTGATCCATATAATCTGTTGGATAACACTCTGAACAGATCCCGTCACGATTGGTACGGTGTACAAGGTATTCCTGCTGCGTTCATTAGTGGCAAGACCGCTTCTGTAGCATCTGTTGCATCGCTTCAATCTGTTGCTGCGCCATTTCTTGCTCAACAATCACCATTGCTTATCACCATCACAGAAGATCGCTCTACATCACCTATCAAGGTGACCGTGAAGGTCAAGAATGATGGCACCAAGGCAATCAGTGGTGTGAGCTTGCACACACAGGTCGTTAACTACTTTGCAGACTTGAAAGATTATTCAGCTGTAAAGAGCAACCAATACACCCGTTACACCGATTTCGATCATTGCTTGTTGAAGGCTTTGCCAAACATCAATGGCGCAACATTCTCCATCGCTGCCGGTGAAGAAAAGACCGTTAACTACACCTACACAATGGGTACAAATACCACGCTTTGGAACACTCCATACGTGATTGCGTTCATTCAGAACATGACCACCAAGGAAGTTCTTCAAGCTGGTACCGATTTCGAAAGCGTTTCAAACAAGGTGAACATTAGCTCAACAGAAGCTCAGTTCATGATGACGGCACGTGCAAAGACAGTGAAGAAGACCATTACACTTACAAATCCTTCTTCATCGACTTTGACCGTTAACGTTGATTTCGCTGCAACTCCTGCAGTTCCAGCAGATTGGTCAGCTCCAACACTTTCGTCAAATACCGTTAGCGTACCTGCAAAGGGCACAGCGACCGTTGATGTGAGCTTCAATGCTGGCAACAACGGCGGATCTGTATTTGCAACAGTAAAGGCAGTTCCAACTACCGCTGGTTTGAACATCGAAACCTCATACACCTTCGGTTATGTTGCTGATAACACAAAATACTGTGTACTCTCTGGCTATTCAGCTAACGGAGTTGCTGATGCATACAAGACCATCAATGGCTTGACAAAGTACAAGAATGAAGTTGCTTATGTTCCTGCTGCACAAGCTGTGTTCAATGCACTTGGTAACACCCCATTCTCAACAATCATCTGCCCTATCGACTTCGCTAACCGCGGTCAATTCGTTAACGACGAACTTGCTGGCTTGGTTAATGAACTCTTCAACGGTGGCAAGCGCCTCCTGTTCTTTGCAGATGCAGGTATCTACAATGCTATGAAGGTTCCAAGTGCTCCACAAGGCTGGAACAACTTCTTCATGAACCTTGGCTTGAATACCAATAGCCCTGATCCAACCATCCACGTAAACAGTTCAACAGGTGCACCAATTGCATATGTTGTAAACGGCGTTAAGGGTGATGTGATCGGTGACAATCTTGCTCTGAACTTGAACACATCAACCTCGATGTACAACACCTTCTCAGAAGATGTAACCTTCGAAAGCAGCATTCCAAACATCGCTACCTTCTTGAATTATGGTGATGATGAAGGTTCTTCTGCAGGTGTGCGTATTCAAACAGATGCTTCCCGCGCAATCATTCTTGGCTTCAACGCTGAGGCAATTGGCAACGCAACCGCTCGCAATGCATTCTATGGTAAGATGATGGATTGGTTGACCGCAGAAATCACTGTTGTGAAGAATCCTGACCTCAAAATCACAGGTACAGGTATCTCCTCAAGCGTTGATTTTGGTAAAGTTGGCATCGGCACCTCGAAGTCCGTTGATGTTGAGCTCAAGAGCTCAGGTACAGCTGATCTTACGATCACCGGTATTGACATTGACACAACCTATGCTGCTGTATTCAAGTGGACAATGAAGGAGAAGTTCCCTCTCGTTATCCCAGCTGGCGAAAAGCGTATGTTGACCTTGACCTTCTCACCAACAACAACATATCCAGACGATCTTGCTACCTATTGCACTGTTATCTCGAATGCAAAGTCAGCATCTGATGGAGAAATCACATTTGCAGTGAATGGTACAGCTGAAGTTGTTGCTTCCGTTGAACCAGGTACAAGCAGCGATGGTTCACTTAGCCTCAGCGCAGCTCCAAACCCTGTAAGTGATGTTTCAAAGATTAGCTACACTGTTGCTGGTAACTCCACACAGTTCGTAACTATTCAAGTTGTAGACGCTCTTGGTAACACCGTTGCTCGTCTTGCAAATGGCATGATGGCTCCTGGTACCTACTCTACAGTATTCAATGCAAGCTCTGTTGCAGCTGGTTCATACCGCTTGGTAATGAGCTCAGGTGCAGCTAGCACTTTTGTTCCTGTTGTGGTTATCAAGTAAGAAATGTACTGCTGAATTTAACTCAGCAGCCTTTTTAGAAGAGCCGATCGACTTCGTCGATGGGCTCTTCTTTTTTTCTTGCCTCTGGATTACTTTTAAACACCTAAGCTCTGCTCTCTGCCCTTTCTACAATGGGTTAGAAAGTATTCTTGACTGAAAGTCGAGGAGTAGATACGGCCAAGTCTGGGAGGTAGAATAGTAAAACTCTCAGTGTTAAGTTTCAATGTACCCCGCTTAAAGCGCAAGGAGTACAGAGGAATTGCTAATTGAAGTTGTGGTTTATGGAAGGACTTGCAGCAACCCCGATAGAACTCAGTACAAATTCAGATGATGTCTATTGACGCATTGGTACATCTCCGAAGTACTCTCCATCAACGTATGCCAATACATGGAGCAAGTTTCGAAGGAATGACCAGAGCTTGTTTGCCAATAGACCTATCATGTTAGGCAACGCAGCTACTGGCTAGTACTTTCACCCTGCACGACACAGACCTCGACTCCCCATCATCTTTGCTCCAAAAGTCTAGCCTTCGTGCTGTTGGTACTCTGGACTTGACGGGCTTACAAAAGAATGCAATCACGCCTAACTAACTTCCTCGCGAAGCTAGGGTGTACTTAGGTTGCTGACAATGAAGACACTCGATAGCGGTGAATATGGAAAGCTCTACTGGAAGTCAGTGTAGAGACGCTTAACGTTGAACACTCGATATGGTTGCGTCATCCTACGCTCGAAGAGATTCGTGGCCTTTGTCGTTTATTGAGACTACGCTTGAGGTCGGAATCTGCTTTCAGTGTACAGCCTCATTCGTTGTTGGGCTGTGGTCGTTGGAGAACGAAATACGCTGATTGACCTCACAGCTACGCCGACATATGGACATTGAGGACGCGCCACACTACAATAGGTTTCTCAAACAGATAAGAAGTGCCCATGCTTTGAACTTTCCTCGCATACGATGCTGAAGGGGGTTTTGAAGAATGTCGTCGCACAGAAAAATTCAACGAGCGCTAATGCAAAGCAGATCTTCTAGCCACCAGGACTTGCACCTGAACCAGGTCCAGACTGAGACGGGTTTTCTTGTCGTGAGACACCTTCGCGTCCGAGAGTATAACTAAGAGTGAGCATCAGATATCTCGACTGAGGTTTCGAAACAGAAGTCAAGCTATACCCTTCTCCAAGTACAGTGCGCCCCCTGCGTTCAGTATTGAATATGTCTGCAACAAGGAATCTGACGGTTAGTGCCTCCGCAAGGAACTTTGCAGTGAGGGACAGAGATGATGTATAGAAAGCCTGAACATCGCCGTTTGCGGTCTTCGTGGGTGCACTGTATCGAAATGTCGTCGCTACTAAGAATGGTGAGGCAAACTGATAGCTGACATTGCAGTTTGCGGTTGCGGATGTGGCTTGAGTTGCAACATCGCCGGCGAGACTGCTGCCTTCATTGTGATACGAAAACATGCTAAGGTTCAGTCGTGATGAGAGTCCTTTTCGCTGACGAAACGCCACCTGAACATCCATGCCTGTTGTGGATTCTGCTGCAAAGTTCTCGATGACGTTAGTAACAACCGCACCTTCAAGACGTCCACTGGTACGCATCATTTGGGTGCTGCGGCGATAGAAGGGACTACAGAATAGAGTCCAGGGGCCACCATTGGTATTGAGATCGAGTTGATAGAAATGTGTGACCTGCGGTTTAAGATTCGGGTTGCCTGCTATCGTGTAGGTCGAACTGACTCTATACACTCGTGGGTTGAGATCATCAACATCAGGAAATTCAACTTGATTGTTGTATGCGGCATTAATATGAAAGTCGGCGCTAAGATCATATGAGATCGACACATTTGGAAAGAGATAAGTGTAGGAACGCTCCACACGATTCGTGATATCGGTCGAACCCACGAGTCCGTACAGGCATGAGAGTCCAAGTTGCGTGGACCACTGCGAATCAATCTTCACCTTCGAACTTGCATAGGCTGTCGCCATGTCCATAAAGGTGTTTGAATTGCGAGAAGCCAAACTATCTGAGAAAAAGTTCTTCGAGCTGAAATCAAAGGTCTGCACATCGTAAGTATTCTGATTCTTGGTCATGGAGCCTCGTACACCACCTTCAATCTCGAATCTACTTGAGAGCTCTGTGGTGTAGGCAATCTGAAGATTCGCCTGAGGATGTTTCTCACGAATTCCTAAACGTTGTATTAGCGACAAATCAGTGGCGATTTCACCACTGAGTTCCCGAAGGAGGACGGTACTTGTATCGTATTGCGAAGGTGCATATTCGGTATAACCGAGAGTTGTAGCGAGGTTCGCCTTTTCTGTAAACTGGTGTGTATAGACTGCTGCAAGGTCAAGCCACATGCTTGCTTTATCAGAACGCAACGTATCGCCTGTTCGTTGCAAGAGCTCATTCTGCGATCCCATACGTTGCCCGCTGCCTGACAACGGACCCTCGGCCTTCGAGCCATTAATCGTTGAGTTTAGCACCAACTGGTCTGATGCACTAAGACGTACACTTAGCTGCGGCCGTAGATAGAACGAGTTGCTCGTATATGTGTTGCCTGCCTGTTTCGACATGCTGCGCGAAGCGCTATCTGTTGGAGTTGAACGATAGTGGTTCGACTGCGACGCCTCATACCATCTATTCCAACCGAGCCCCAAGGAACTCGTGAATGTGGAATCTGAGTACATAAGTTGTGCAGACAAACTTCGACGTTCTATTGTACTCGCACTTGCGTCGAGCAGTGCTCCGAGATTGTCACCTAAACTCTTCCTACTTACTAAATTTATGATCCCTCCTTGAAAGCGCGTGTCGTAACGAGCCCCTGGATTTGTAATCACTTCAATCTTCTCGACGCTGTTAGCGGACAGCTGCTGAAGGAATTTTCCAGTCTGCTCGGCATCCATCGTCAATGGTCGCCCATCAACCATGATCTGAACCTTCGAGTCCCCTCGTAACAACACTTTTCCGCTTTCGTCAACTTGAACGGAGGGAATCTGGTCGAGGATATCGCTCACATTAACAGCCGTGATGTTTGGATTGTCCACAACCGTGTAACTGCGCTTGTCCACAGCAATCTGCTCATAGTTCCGCCAGGCAGACACTTCAATATCATCAGTGACGCTGGCAGACTCGTGCAATGCCATTGTGTCAACCTGATGTATCATTGAGTCGAGGTGTATCCTCCGACTCAACTTCGCATATCCAATGCGTTGTGCTTGTAGTACAAACTCCTTATCTGGACCATTTTTTGGCAGAAGCAAACGATACTCTCCACTTGCGCTAGTGCGGGCTCCTTGAACAATACTGCTGTCTTTGAGATTTCGCAACATGACCGTAACACCCCGGAGCACTTTTCGTGTCTGTACGTCGAGCACAACTCCTCGAAGGGAGCTTTGGGTTTGGGCTTGAACGATGCAAGCCTGTGAGCCAGACAGTACGAGGAGTACGATACAGAACTGAATAAGGAGAATTGAGAACTTCATGCCGTTTCGAGAGGTTGTGTGCAAATCTACTCTTGGACCCTATGCTCGAAGAGTTAATTCTCAGTACCCCGTCTGTTAACTCTCGTCAATTATTGATGCGATATCGTTGCTGTCCACTTGACTCTGAGTTGAACCTTGCATCTGCCTCGGGACAGTCTTGTTGTGTCTCAAGCTCCTCAGGGCTGGAACCTGAGAGTCGGACTTTGAAAAACTAATTTGACAGCGAGTGTCATTAGCTGTGATGGTAAACCAGTCTTCCTCCAACTGTTGCCACAGTAACAAGAGAGACGTCAGAGCTTCTTCAACTGTTAGCTGAGTGCAAGGAGCTAAGAGAATTACAGCTCACACTCTTACCAAAGCTTGATCCTAGCTTGTAAAGAGCACGATCTAATGCTCAAAATCTGCTCTTATGATCATCTACTGTACCCGGCAGGCACGTGAGTATTTTTTGAGTGCTTTTTGAGTATTTGAGTGTTTTTTGAGTAGTCGCTTTCTGAATCGCGTCAGTTAGTTTGAACCCGCACTACAAAGCCAAACCAGTTGTCAATGTTGATTGCACTGGTGTGTATGTCACGCGCTGATGTCATCAGCAATGAGTCTGCAGTTGGAACCCTGCACTTCGTGACACAAACTAGCCAGCGGTGGTGAGCCACTGAGCTCTGTTTCCGAGATCGTCATCAGCTCCAACTATCGGTGGTGAGCCGCGGAGCTGATGATATCTCGTGTATTGGACGACACTACTCTACTTTCGTTCGAATATGGTATATGCTACGATCAAGCCCTCGACACGGTCTGTACTTTGCTTTTTGAAGGTTTAGAGGGTACAAGCATAGTCCCGCTCGTTATAGCTTCTTTTCAATTCAATAGCCTAGGTTGAGAAGATGTGCATGAGTTCAAGTGACGACTCTTTATCAAGCTCCTGAGCCTACGGCTCAGATCGGCGGCTTCTCGAATCTGCTCTGAAGATGTACTGAGTTCAGTCATAAGAGCATGGCAGCATCCAAAGCTGTTGGATCTTCCAATAACTCAAGCCTTAAACACTTTCAATGATTCTTAGCAGACTCTATAGAGTTGGCAGACCATTACGAAAGAGCGAGTAGACTTGGTGATATTGTGTCGAGCGAACCCTATCTGTCTCATTGTACCTTCGTCAACATCTATTCTTGCTCATTGTTCTTTCGTTAGCCTTCGTGCCAATTCCAAAGTCATTATTCAATTGTTTCAATCTCGTGCATCTTGCTCTTGGCGGCAATGCGTTATCTGACACAATGCCCAAGGAAATCGGGAAACTGAAAAAACTCGTTAATCTCCACATCTGGTCAACAGATGTAAGTGGATCTATTCCAGATGAGATCGGTGATCTAAGCAGTTTGGAGGTAGTTCAAATAGCAGACAATAAGAGCCTCATAGATATTCTGTCACCTGAACTGGGTAAGCTCACGAATCTCAAGACGCTTCAAGTTCATGGCAACGCCATAACAGGTGCCATACCAAAAGAACTTGGATCTATGCAGAATCTCAAAGCTCTCAGTGTTCGCGACAACCGATTGAGCGGCACAATTCCACCTGAGTTCAAGCAGCTGAAAAAGCTCATTGAGTTTCGTTGCTCCAACAACAGTATAACTGGTGGTCTCGCGAACCTTCCAAAGAATCCCTATGACATTCTATGGATCTTTGGCAACCCCTTCAGCTATGATGAGCTTGAAATCCCTCATACAGCCTCTGTCTATCAGTACACACCAATGGACAGCCTTGGTAGCACGAAGCAAATTGTGGTTGTAAACTCTGGCGATGAGTTCACTCTGAGCGCAGATGAAGCAGGTGTGATCTCAACATCTATCTTCTATCAGTGGTTTAAAGTTGGCAGGTTCCATCATTAACAGAATAACTGTGATTGACTTCTTGAGTCTGTTGCAGAGCACGACATCGGCAGCAATTGCAGATCTGAAGGGATAAGCGGGCGCGAAGCGCACGGATGAAGATGAGACTTCTGCGAGTCTCAATGTGAGGACCTGATTGGAAAGAGCAGTGTAAAGCAGGAACCGCGAGGTTTGAGGTTACGGTGCTCTATCTTCAGGTGCATAGCCTGACAAAGGCGCAAGACGATGGACAATCCAAGTCCAGTGGACTCTTCGCCTGCTGTGGGCTGATTAGAGATTTTGGAGAACTTCTCAAAGAGCTTGTGCTGCTCATCGGGACGAATACCAGGACCTGAGTCGTGAACTTCGCACACCACCGTGCCATTCCGGTCATAGCAATGTACGAGTACTTCGCTGTGAGCAGCGGAAAACTTGACTGCGTTTGAAATGATGTTCTCAAGAATTTGCAACAGAGCATTCGCATCGGCCCGAACAGTCATGCTGATATGCTCGACGACCAGACGTAATGCAATGTGCTTTTCTTCAGCTCGCGGATGATATCTCTCTATAACTTGTTGCACGTAGTCGCAGAGATTGAGATTCTCGATACTGATGGTAACCTTGTTCGATTCAATCGCATGGAGATCGAGCAGGTTCAAGACAATCTGCTTCATGCGCTTTGCGGTGCGCTCTATGATTCCCAGCTGCGTGGCAGTCTCATCTGCCGACATCCGATGATGATTGCGTTGTAGATTTGATGTGCTGATTACTATACCGCTCAGCGGGTTTTTTAAGTCATGCGCAACAATAGCCAGGAGCTCATTCTTCTCGTGAACGAGCGCTTGCAGCTCGTTGTTCTGTTGATGGAGCTCTTCCGCTTGATGACTAAGAACATTCTGCTGCCGAAGAATTTCCTGATTTGCAGCGCCCAACTCCACCGATCGCAAGCGATAAATCTCTGCTTCTTGTCTGGCTTGCTCAACCTTGTGGAGTGTCTCCAAATTCCGAGTCTTCCGCGCTGACTCTTCATTGAAAAGCTCTTCTTTGATCTGATGGAATCGCTTATAGTATCGCAGTGCATCCTTGCTTTGACCACGCATCTCACAGCTTGTTGCGAGTGCTCCACAAGCCTCGAAGAGCAATGGTCGTGATTTGATCTCTTCTGCGAGAGCCAGGGCGTCTCGAAGGACTCCATCCGACTCTTCTGCATCACCGACACGACACATCAAACGTCCCATCGCGATGAGCGACTCAACTTCACCTTTGTGATATGCAATACTCCGACGCAACTCGTAACTGCGTCGATAGGTATTGAGTGCGTGTTCATTCTGTGCGCTTGACTCTTCAATGGCTGCAACAGCGTGTAGTGCAGCGGCTTGTGCTGCTTTGTTTCCAATGCTCACAGATAGCTCGTAGCTACGTCGCGCATATTCTATGGCAATGGTAGCCATACCTCTGCGTAAGTACTCATTGGCAATGTCGACAAGTGTCTGACCAAGACCTTGCTTGTTATCTGTCTGCTCTTTGATCTCTGCACTCTTCAGCAAGTATTCAAGTGCTGAGTCATAATCCCCCATGCTTCCATATACATTGGCAATGTTTGTGAGCGAAGTTCCAATACCTGTCTCGTCGTGGATTTTCTGTCGGAGGTCTAGACTCTGCAAATAGTAATCCAGTGCGAGAGCAAACTCGCCAAGCAGATAGTACACATTGCCTACATTCATCAAGGATGTTGCACATCCATGTTCATCAGCGATGCTCTGACGAATCTTCAAACTCCGCAGGTGTGTATTAAGTGCCTGATCGTAGTTACCTAAGGTAATGGAGGTCGCACCGATTGTGTTGAGACCGAAACTAAGAGAGCGAAGATCTTGGATGAAGTCGCAGATTTCAATTCCCTGTTGGCTATACTCTATTGCTAGCTCATGCTCATTTCTACGGTAGTATGCAGCGCCAAGGGCTAAAAGCGCACGGGCTTTGCCCTCTATGTAGGGTTCTGCTAAACTTGGACGCTCACTCTGTTGCAAAGCCATTTCCGCAAGCTCGATTGTCTGGCGGATGTCAACATTTAATAGCATCATAGCTTTGTCATTGATGGCATCAATGGCATCGAAGCTGAGATCCTGTGCTATGGTTTGACTTTGGAGCATCCGTTAGCTAAAGGTGAAGTGCATATGAGCTGGGTTTGGAATCGCTACAATGATATTTCTGTAAGGAACACCTTGTCTTTGATTATCGGATGTGAGCGTACAAACGTTGAGTACACAACTTCCAGTTCGTTAGAAAGAGTAACTGAATCCAGCAAGGTAGTACTTGTCTGAAGTCGTTGATTTGATAGGCAATCCGTTGTTGTCATTTGAGAGGAAGGTACCTTTATCGTTACGGAACTGAGCTTTGAGTACGAGTGATTCCGATGCTCGGTAACCTCCTCCTGCTGATACTCCTGTATAGCCGTCAATACCTACATAGTATGGTCGGCCGTTATCTGCAAAGTGATCATACATGGTATAGACAAACCACTCGTCATCAATGTCATACAGTAGGGTCGCGAAGTATGATGTGGCGTCGAAGTTGGTCCCAACTTGCGAGTTTGGTATGGCAGCCCATAATGCAAGGGAGTCAAGTTGATTAGAACTCAACGCTGTCTTCGCCTGAAAGTACTCAGCCGTCAAGGTAAATCCCGCAAGAGAGAGTGAGAGGTCGGCTCCGAGGCGAATGCGATTGAGGTCTCCGAAATGAGCCAGCTGAGTTGACTCCAAGTCGATTGCAAACTCTCGCTTATTGTGCTTATCAACAACTGCTGAGGCTCCTAGCTTGAGCGTCTTATAACGCAATCCCACTCGCCCACCGAAGCTCATAAACTCTGTTGCATTTTGTCCGTAGCCCACGTAGTCCGGTTGCAGCACATTGCCAGGACTCTCAATGAACCCAGATGCATTGCCGAAATGCGCTGCATAGTCGATCTTCCACTCATCGAAGGCTTGAAAGCCAGACACTTGAGCGAAGGCACGAGATGGTAGGATATCGAAGATTCGTGTGACTTGACCTTGCTGTGTTTCGTACAACATTGGACGAAAGAGATATGGCAAGAGCGGTGTTCGATTGTACACTTCATAGAGATTGTTGAAAGTTGGTACGAAGAGGCCGCCTTTCAACACCAGCTTTTCACTCTGCTCATAACGGATAAAGGCTTCCTGCAGATTGAACGAACCCCAACCTTTGTCGGAGGAGTAGTTATTGACAAACTCTAAGTTGACAAAGCCTGATAGACCATAATCGGTGCTCTTGCTGAGAAAGACATTCGCTTGTCCAATCCCAAAACTAGCAGTACGTAAGGTTACGGTACTTGGGGTTACCGGACTTGGATCGGAATCATACTTCCACATGTTTCCTTGAAAGAAACCAAAGACACTTAAATCATTGTCGCTCGCGTAACATAGACTTGGACTGCCACACATGAGCAGCACTGTCGTCACGAAACTCGCTACTGCCAACTTCGTTTTGTGCATGGACATCGTTTTCATTTGCTCTTTCAAAGGGTTGTCTTTCTTGACATGATTACTCAGGTTTTTATTTTCTATGCCTCGCAGAACCTAGTGCAGCACTTATAATCAATTGATTCTCATAATCACTTTCACAGAGGAATTCACTTTCTCTGCGCTGACATAAGCAATCGCACCTGGCGTGGCAGCAACTTTTGCTACCACATCCTCCTCCAGCAGTACCGCAGTTGGAGGCGTACCACCTCCTGTAAGCTTAGCTTTCAGCCATTCTTTGCGTAAAGCTGCTGGACTCTGGCCAATTGCGGCGTAGAACTTTATCTTCGTTGGGGTAGACTCTTTCAGATCGAATACGACAAGCTTCACTCCTCCGAGTTCCTTGGTGTCAAGCAGATACACATTCGCCACCTGGTTCTTGTCGACCGAACTCACTGCCACCGATTTGTTTACGATAACCACTACCTGTCCCTGCGCTCCCACGCACAAAGCCAGCAGAGTCACTGCCACGCTAACGAGATATTTCATAGCTACCATTTCTGACATTTATACACCGACAACCTATACCCTTGGATTATCGCTTTATTCTGAGCCTACTTGAGTGATAGGAGGCTTTTTGTCATGCTCGCAGTCTCGCTCCGCGAGCTGCTCGACTGGTGCCAAAGCGCATCATTGCCCACAGCTGCCACTACTGGACGCTCTTTTGCTCTAAGATGATATTTTTTATGACAGTTAAACAACGCTCACCTAATTTTAAGGGGCCGGTTCTGAAGCTCCTTGGATTTGATGCCGGATCGTGTTCAGAACAGCAACGAGATTTGCAAAACCCTCAACTTTGGAAAAGCCATGATAAAGTGTTCCCTGCTCAGCATAGCCATGCTTTTTGCCAGTATAACGACCCAAGCCGCAGTGCTCCATGTAGGGACCGGGCAGACCTATCCACGACTGCAACTAGCAGCTCAACAGGCACGTGCTGGCGATACGATACTGGTGCACTCAGGTGTACATAGCGGAGATAATGCAATCAATAATCTACACGGTAGCCAGAGTCAGTGGATTACAATTATGGCGGAGCAGCAAGGTTCCGCTGTGTTTCGAGGTGGATCACAGGCTTTTCAAATGAGCGAGGCATCCTACGTCCGTATTGAGGGTTTGAGTTTTGAGCAACAGACGGGAAATGGTGTAAACATTGATGATGCAGGAACTCTTGAAACCCCAACACACCACATCCATATTGTTCGTTGTACGTGGCGTAGTATGTCGGCTACTGGAAACAATGACGAACTCAAACTCTCAGGAGTCGACGACTTTGAAGTGAGGGAATGCGTTTTTCAGAACGGAGCAAATGGTGGATCTCTGGTTGACATGGTAGGATGTCACCGCGGACTCTTCCACAACAATCTGTTCGAACGTGCTGGATCCAATGCGGTGCAAGCAAAGGGTGCATCCTCCGACATTCTCATTCACGCAAATCGTTTTTATAACTGTGGTGAACGCGCTATCAACGTAGGAGGCTCAACCGGTTTAGCCTTCTTCAGACCACTTGATGCAAAGTATGAGGCAAAGAACATTCGGGTCTTTGCGAACATCTTTGTTGGTGCAGTAACCCCAATCGCTTTTGTAGGTGCCATCGAGTGTAGAGTTGAGAACAACACCATTCACAGACCTTCTCGTTGGGCTTTTCGCATTCTTCAAGAGAACACATCAGCTGGCTTTGTCCCCTGCGCTAACAATTCCTTTCGGAACAACATTGTCGTATACGGCACTACAGGTACCGTTGCTGTAAACGTAGGACCAAATACTGATCCCTCGTCTTTTCGCTTTGCGAACAATATCTGGTACAATCCAGATGACTCGCGATGGTCAGGTCCGAATCTACCAGCCACTGAACTGAATGGTCTGCAGAACCGCAACCCACTGCTTGAAGATACGATCTCGTTCCGATTGAAAGAAGGCTCTCCAGCGATTAAAGCTGGTAGCACGGATTTGCAAGAAGAACTGCAAGACTTCTATGGTAAAGTCTATGCTTCACCGCGATCTATAGGCGCTGTTGAGTACAGTCCTGCTGCGCCAGTAGCTCTCGAAGAGTCTGCAGGTCTGCAGATCTATCCAAATCCTAGTTCTTCTCAGCTGCTGCTGCTCTCTGAAAACCCATTCAATTCGGTCGAGCTTCTCAGTCTTGAAGGAACTACTGCCTTACATCTAGAATTCGAAAGTCAGACTCTAACAGCACAAGTAGATTGCTCGCAGCTTGCTTCTGGGAGCTATCTCGTTGTTCTGAAGTATCAAGGTGTCACAAAGTTCTGTCGACGAGTGCAGGTTCTGCACTAAGAAAAGGACGAGATCTTTACAATAAGATGACCTGCGTCTATACCGTGTGAAAGTGAATTGCTTGTCTGTGCGCAGCGTCCTAAAGCCTGCATCTGTATGTATACGCTGTCGCCCGAAACATCAAGCGCGTTCTGCTACTAGAGATTGAAGTTCAGCACACTAGGTCGGAATCTGTACTTGGATCCTATCTAGAACAGCTCGTTGCGAAGCAACGAGCATGAACATAACAACTCTGTTAGCGGCAAATGCGAAAAGTGCCGAGCTGAGTCTCAGTTGAATCACGGAGTTTGACGGCATACCAACCATTGGGAAACATTGAGATATCAATTCTGCAATCGTTCCCGCGGTGCACGCACTCCCCTAGTACGGAATAGATTTCTATGGAGCATGGCGACATCGGATTCTCCAGACCAAACTCCAACGAGGTCTGGACAGCGTTGACAAAGATCTTGAGACCAAACTGCGATGGGCTAGAGTTTGTATCAACAACGTCCACCGTAGTCGTTGCAATGAGATCACGAAGAGCTTGCATTTTAGAATTGCGATCAGGATACTTGTAATCATCTGTAGCTCCCCAGCATCCGTAGCGATTGTAGGATGATACGAGAGTAAAGAAACACGCTAAGCCTCCGCCAAGATTGCGCCACCCTTCCAAGTAGTTGTAGCGTATCGCATCTGCTACTTCGCTCGTTCGATGTGCAAGTATCTGATTTCCAAGATTAGCCGAGAGTGAACTTGGAACACCTGGTCCTCCTTCATACGATGCACATCCGCCAAGCAGTTCAAGGTTGCGCGCTCTTCTGAAGTGGTTGTCTCGGTAAAATGGACTTGAGCTATTATTGATCATATCATCAATATCATCTTTCATTCCCTTGGCGATCTCGACAGCTTGCGTCGCATTTGCATTTTTCGATCCGAAGTAAAGACTAGGGCTGAGTGCATAGATATAATTCTTGGGCTCTCCATACTGTGCGCGGATGTACTGTATATGCGCATCGCTACGGCCACTGTAGCCTTGTTGAGTTCCCAAGACTACCCGTATACGCTTATTGATCTGGTCAGCACCAAAAACCGAAGCGAAGAGTTGGCTTAACTCAATGGTGCGGCGAGCGTAGTTCTGATCAAAACCAATTCCTCGTGCCTTTGCGTCGGCTGCATTGTACGCGCCATAGGCCATAAATGTCGGACTCCATACTTCATTGCTATTTTCAACATAGATGTTGATGCTCGGGTTAAGTTGATTCTTGAGCATGGTGGCTAGTTGGATGACGTAGTCTGAATCGGCCGACATTAGCACACAGATCCACATATCCTTCTTGAGAATATTAGCCAGTTGAATGATGTGATCCCAGCTCCACGCCTCGGATTGTCCCAACTCTGGCACTGGCATCTGCGCAGAATAATTCACAGGCTTGCGATCAGCCCAACGTGTTTTCTTTGGATACACAGGCTCTCCATCCCAAACATTCTGAACACCATAGTAACGATAACAGGCAAAGTCCGCACTCGTGCACAAAGCCAAGAACTCGTCGGTAAACACTTTGTTCGTGTTCAGGGCATAACCCGGTCTATTCACCACAAGATCCGTGATGCCACTGCGAAGAGTATCTGCAGCGGTACGTCGCGTGTTTGTAAACACCAAATTGACTAAGCCGTGACTAGCATTTGGATATCCACCAATGACAAGCTCAAAGATGGTCGTGTTCGTGGTTGCGTCATAACTAAGATTCTCAATAGTTGACGCTACCCAGGGAGCACTAACGTTAGCTTGTCCGCGGAAGCGACAAGCATATCGACCAGAGAAGTTCACACGGTACTGCTCAGGATCATCAATACTCGAGCTCCATTCTGCGACAGGTCGTGCATCCATGAGTAAATATTCAAAGTCACTGGTTGGATAACCAAGACTATCATATCCTGCAGCCTTCGAGTAACGATGTGAATGCAATGCCACATTAACGAAAGCACCAGTATTCTGGGCATCGAAGTTTATTCCAAGTTGAAAGCGTGGCTGCGCTTCGAGTCCCGAAATGCATAAGACAATCATCACCCACAAGAAACCAGCTTGTTGCTTCATAGTAATTCCCTTTGAGAGTTCTCTGCAAATATGCACTCTTCGGGTTTACACACGAAGAGATACAACTGCAATACCGCGAGAGCTTCGACAAAGAGCGCAAGCTGATCCATGCGCACAAAGATCACGGCCTACTGTGCTACATTGTACAAGAGGATCAATAACACTATTGCGCAACAGTATCGAAGCTGAAGTGTTCCTTGTGCAGACAAATCGTGTGCGCTAGATTGGAGCACTTGTCTTGCCCATTCAGTCTCATTTAATCCATGTCTGAACACCAGCCCATCAACCGCACTGATCCAGCATCCCTTGTTTTGCAAGGCAGTTTGTTGCGACTCTGTTCTTTGGAACGAAAACACATCCCTGAACTGCAGACACTTGCTGCAGACAAGAGAATATGGGCGCACTACATCTATGATTGCTCTCAGCCTCAGATACTTCTGCGAGAAATAGACCATGCCTTTAGGGAGCGAGACCGAGGCAGCCAAGTTCCTCTCGTGATTCAGCGCAATTCGGATGGAGCACTCGTTGGTTCTACAAGACTTTTAGATATTCAGCCGAGTCATCGCAAAGCTGAAATAGGCTGGACTTGGATGCACCCTGATGTCTGGGGTAGCGCTTTGAACATCGAAGCCAAACTTCTACTCTTAAGCTACTGCTTTGAAGAGCTACAGCTCTTACGTGTCTGTCTGAAAACGGATGAACTTAATACCCGATCTCGCAAAGCCATAGAGAAGATTGGTGCTCGCTTTGAAGGTGTGCTCCGCAACGATATGCTTCGCGAGAATGGCACATCGAGAAACTCTGCCTACTACAGCATCATTGACAGCGAGTGGCTTATTGTAAAGGCGGCGCTTCGCGCTCGCCTTGATGATAACTCACAATCCACGCTCGATGTACCGCACTAAAGCTCGCATAACACATCAAGATGCACGTCTCAAAAAGAGAAGAGAGCAGAAGTACCATTCTTTACACTTTCTGGCCTTGAATTCTTGTCAAGTATTCCACCAATTTATCCATCGTTTGCTTCCCACCTTCAACAGCATAGGTTGCCACTTGATCTGTCTTCAACTTCGAAGGTCACAATAACATGAAAAGTCTGTTTCGGAGGCTCTTGCGCGTCGTCGTGGATGTATTCAAGAAGCTCTGGGCGTACGACTTTAGAGTATCGAATGCGATTTGGGTAGTCGACTCCATCAGGTCCGTGCATGGTAAAGAGCCATTCACCTCCAACGCGCACATCCATATGCTCGGTGGTAGTTGTGAAGCCACGAGGACCATACCAATGAGCAACGTGTTCCAATTTCGTAAATGCGTCAAACACTAACTCTCTAGGAGCAGAGAGCTGTCGGCGATTAATAAGTGAACGTCTGTCGAGTTCAGGATCATTGAGAAGCATGAAGTGTATTTTTAATAGTGAATCATTATTGCTTGAGAATATCATTGTATCGTTGACTGTTGGGTTTGTCGCTTCAGAATTAGTGAGCACAAGTACTCGCAAGAAGAAACGAACTCGATATGAACAGTCATCATTTCTGTTTGCTATGGTCCATTAGCTTTGTTGACAGAGCTCTTGGAGTTTTTCAAAGCTTTGCGACCACCCATCAACAGAGCCCATTTTGAGATAGGTTTGACTCTCAGGATCAGAGTTGAAGCACTGTCGGATGATGAGATCCGTGTGCTCCCCTTGCTTGGAGCTTTCGATAAAATCCACTTCGATGCGAACGATCGGCGTCATATCTCCGTTTCCACCGTTTGCGCGATACTGTTCAGCCATCATGCTGTGCCACTCTGGTGGATGATCTCTAAGATCAAAGTTCATCACCAGTCGTTCATTCTCGCTGAGCTCAACGATCGTTCCATTCATTGGGTAAAGACTGCCGTCAGACGCCAGCATCACAATACGTATTTGTCCGCCTACATATCCATCAAAAGAACATTCAGATATAACCACGTGGTGTGGACCAAACCAGCGCGCCAGCTGTTGCGCTTGGGTCCACGCAGCATAGACTAGTTCGCGGCGCGCTGCAATACGGCGCTTCATGATCAGATCACCTGCCAGAATTTCTACGGTGGTTTGGCTATTGCTCATACTTTATTGTGTTTATGTTAAGAGGTCTTGATTAGCGATTCTCATTAGTTACTCGAGGCTCAGCAAACACGAAAGCTGCTCTTTGCGAGGGACTGGCAGATGCTCATTCTCGCCGTGCTACGAGTATGATGGCATATCTGCGTTTGCCAAAGGCATGTTGTTTCCTAGCTCTCATTCACGGCATCAGCTTCTCTGTTCGAGCTCGGGCCCACTGCATCTTTCTTCTGCACTTCCTGTAAGTAGGCATCCAAAGAGTCCATACTTTGAGACCACCATTCGCGGTATTGTTGCACCCATTCAGACACCTCATTGAGTTTCTGTATCTGTACCTCGCAGTATCGCTCACGTCCCTTCTGAGTATAGACCACCAGGCCACATTCAGCCAATATCTTCATGTGTTTTGATACAGCTGGACGACTTATCGAGAACTGCTTCGCTACTGCCTGAACATTGAGTGGCCGCTTCACCAACTCCGCAAGAATAGCCCTACGGTTTGGATCTGCTATTGCCTGAAAGACGTCACGTCGCATTGATGCCCTAGCTTCTAATCTCGAACTTTCCAGTAACCGATCGGTTACGCGTAGCAATATAACACGTAACTGAATGGTTACGCAAGAACTTTGTGATGTGCAATCTGATAATGAAAACTAGAGGTTGAATTCGCATAGTCCATTCAATCTCAGTTACACACTCGTAAAATGAGTAAGAGACCTGTTCACGTTCAGCACCAAGCTTTTCAAGGCAACTATGTGTCTATCTTTATAAGCACTTAGAAGCCAGCGACCCCATGTTTCGTTACACAGAGCAGCAATGTATGCTCGACTTCACAATCTAAGTTCGGCAGAATGGCGTCTCGGCTACCCGGGTGTTCGATGCTGCAGACTTGCTATTGAAAACTTTTCTTCGTTCTTTTCTGACCTATTGCATATTTTAGGACAAAATTATCTTAATTAGTTTTCTGGTCGATAGTTCTGCTTACAAACTCGAGCCCGGAAAGATGAAATGAAGGTTCCGTTTCCCATACTCTCCCTAAACAGCAAAAGAAGGCTCAGAAGATATCAACACGAGCTATTATTCGCCGCAACAGATCCTTGCCGAGTGAATTCGCACCCCGCTTTTAGTGCACAGGTATTTTCAACAACACTGCGAAGTCTAACGAGCATTTACCCATCGGGATCGCAGACAAGCGGGCAACGCCCTGCTATGAATCTGAAAACTGGCATTCGTGAGAATGTCATGACCCATCTCCATGGCGATAACATGCCTCTTTCGAAGACCAGCATGAATCAAAGACACTCCCCTTCCAACAAAGGTGACTTATGAGAACACGCATGATAAATCAACAAGAGTTCCGACCAACATACCGAGAGCGAATGATGTCGGTTCTTGCACGCGTACTATTGTTTGGTTGTACCGTAGTTCTCTTGTTCACGAGCAGCGCTTGCAATAGAGGTGCGAGAACTGAGACACCAATCAAGCCAGTGGCATTGAATCCACTGCAAGGACGCGAGATTCCGCATTTAGATCATAGTGCCTACTATCGTGACTCCATTGACTCTCCGCAGAAGGTGACCATGAGCTGTCTGAAGTGTCACCCGAAGGCAGCAGACGAAGTCATGAAAACTGCACACTGGACCTGGATTAGTGGTGATGCCGTACGCAATGGCAAGACCATTCCATTAGGCAAGAAAAACCAAGTCAATAACTTCTGCATAAGTGTGATTGGTAACTGGATCTCATGCTCCGCCTGCCATGCTGGCTATGGATTCGACAACGCAGACTTTGATTTCAGCAAGAAGGAGAACGTCGACTGTTTGATTTGCCATGACGGATCCGGTAGCTATTCAAAAGGTCGTAGTGGAATGCCAAACAAGAATGTGGATTTAAAACTTGTGGCTGGTAGCGTTCATCGGCCAACTCGCGAAAACTGTGGAACCTGTCACTTCAGTGGCGGAGGTGGTATGGGTGTTAAGCACGGAGATTTGGATGAATCCTTGTTGAATGCGAATCAGGAGCTGGATTATCATATGGGTAAGCTCAACTTCCAATGTGTGGATTGTCACAAGACCGAGCGCCACGTTGTCCCGGGAAAAGTGAATGCTACCTACTCCGACGAAACAAAGGTTGCGCGATTTGGTTGCGAGAACTGTCACACAGAGAAACCACACGCAGACCATCGCCTCAATCAGCATTCTTTGCGCATCGCTTGTCAAACCTGTCATATCCCCGAGTTCGCGCGCAAGCTCCCTACCAAGATGGCTTGGGATTGGTCGAAGGCGGGAGACTCCACGCGAAAAGACAATCCGCACGAGTACTTGAAGATTAAAGGTGAGTTTCAGTACGAGGAAGACGTAGTACCAACTTATGCTTGGTACACAGGTAAGATGGAGCGTTACATACTTGGCGACAAGCTCGATGCCGATTCCGTACACCACATCAATAAACCCATTGGTAGTCGCTCAAATGCTAAAGCTAAGATCTGGCCTTTCAAGGTTCACTTCGCTGAACAACCATTTGATCTTGTGAATGGCATACTCGTACCACCACTCACTAGTGGAGAAGGTGGTTACTGGACTAAGTTCGACTGGGCTGCTGCCTTAAAGAAGGGTTCAGCACTCGCTGGCTTAACATATAGTGGCAATTTTGGTTTTACACCAACCAAAATGTACTGGCCTATTACCCACATGGTTACCACGCAGAGCAAGGCACTCAGTTGTCAACAGTGTCATTCAGACAATGGTCGCTTCAAGTGGAAAGAACTCGGGTATAGTCGTGATCCAGTCCAAGTGACTTCGAAATAATTCTAGGAGCTAAGAATATTATGAAAAAGATTCCTAAACCCGTTACGAACCCGTACTTCGCTGGAAGCATTCTTGGAGTGGTGCTTTTCAGCGCCTTCGCGCTGACCCATAGTGGTCTGGGCGCTTCTGGCGCTATTAGTCGTATTCAGGTTGCGCTCACGAAAATCGTTTGGTCTTCACATGTGGATGCCATCGGAACATTCGCGGCAATGGGAGCAGGCGACCGCAATCCTCTCGATCATGCTAGCGTGCTCTTGTTGCTTGGAACCTTTGCTGGAGGTATGGCATCGGCCTTTTTCAATGGCCGACTTAAGGTAGAGATTTTTAAAGGTGCACGCATCACCAATACACAACGAATCATAGCAGCGTTAGTTGGAGGTGTCATTATGGGCTATGGTGCTCGTTTAGCGAGAGGATGCACATCAGGTCAGGCACTGTCCGGAGGTGCCGTTCTATCTCTGGGTAGCTGGGCATTCATGTTCAGCGTCTTTGCCGGCGGATATGCCGTCGCGTACTTCGTTCGCCGTTTGTGGGCTGACTAATTAATCACACTTGGAGCAGACGACAATGTTACCTATCGACATCATTAGCATTCTGGGTAAAGCAGGCGGATACTTTGTCTTCTTTTTAATAGGCTCAGCCTTCGGCTTCGCCCTGGAGATTGCAGGCTTTGGAGACTCCCGACGTCTCGCAGCGCAGTTCTATCTAAAAGATATGACGGTTCTGAAAACTATGTTCACGGGCATCATCGTGGCTTGTTTACTTACGTTTGGCGCAGCGGGATTGGGCTACTTAGACTTCTCACAACTATCGGTTAATCAGACATTTCTCTGGCCAGGAATCATTGGTGGCTTGATCATGGGAGTTGGCTTCATCATCGGAGGCTACTGTCCTGGAACTTCAGTCGTCGCAACTGCAAGCTTCAAGATCGACGGCCTCGCCTTTCTCATCGGAACAGTCATTGGTGCAGGAATCTTCGGAGAGTCTCTGTCAAGCTTCGAAGACTTTTGGTACTCCTCGTTCACCGATCGCTACATCCTCAATGAATGGCTTGGATGGTCAGTTGGTGCTACCGTGTTCGGCGTCACGATCATGGCACTCGTCATGTTCTACGCTGCGGAGAAAACAGAAGAGTATTTCCGAAATCGTGGCACTGACACACCGATGTCGTGGACAATCTCGAAACGATCCTATAAGCTGGGTTCCGGCGCACTCGTTCTAGCAGCTGCATGCGTCTGGCTCATAGGCCAACCCGACCCAGTGCGCAAGTGGGAAATCATGCAGAACACCTACTCGCCACTACTCCGCTCAAAGGCTGTGTTTATACATCCGCTCGAATACGTGAAGACCTACAATGAAGCAAGTATCAAGCTTGTGTGTCTAGACCTGCGTGGTGCGGATGAGTTTGAGAAGTTTCATCTGAACGGTGCACTCAACGTAACTCTCGAGGATCTTCTCGATGCGAAGAAAGTATCACCGTACGCACAACTTCCAGCGCAAGGCGTAGTTGTCCTTGTTTCAGACAATGAAACTGTAGCAGTTAAAGCTTGGGAGTATCTAAAGGTTCAAGGTGTTGCAAACCTCTACATCCTTGAGAAAGGCCTAACGAACTGGAATTCACTCTTTGCCGGCAAAACCGTAGCTGGACACAAAGTGAACATTGCAGCACCTCCATCGGAGATCTTAAAGCAGTTCCCGAAAGATGCATACGTACAGAAAATTAAGATTGCTTCCAAGAAACGCGCGGGCGGACTCTGCGGCTAAACATTATTCATTCTGGATTTGCACAATGTCAGTACTATCCAAACTCTCGAAACTAGCCGCCTGCCTGGTGATACTTGTAATGAGCGGTACCAATACGCGTGCGCAGAACACTCAAACACATACGCAGTCAAACTCAGATTGTCAGAAATGCCATGGTGATCATAAGTACTCTGCTTTATATAACAGCTCAGTACACAAGTCACTGCAATGCGCAGCATGCCATATCGAAGATCACACTAAGGCTCCATTTGCAGCGGAGGGTACAGACAAGAAGTGCGTTGCTTCATTCAAGCCAACACAGTGTGTGAGCTGCCACTCTTCTGTGGTCAACGATCACGAGAAAAGCGTACACAACTCAAAACGTCTGCCAATTACCTGCGCTAAGTGTCACTCGGAGATACACGGCTTACGCTCCATCAAGAACGACAAAATTGCCACTGCCCAACTCTGCACTCAATGTCATGACAAGCAATCGTCCTTCTTCGAATCGAGTCACTTCAAAGCTATAAAAGAAGGCAGTAAGGATGCTCCGGGCTGTGTGGATTGCCATGGTTTGCACGCCATCGATCGCATAGACAACGTCCAGCAAGGCCGCATGTTTCATACTCAAGCGTGTTTAAAGTGTCATGCTGATGCCGATAAAATGGCGCGTAACAAAGTCACCACAATCGCACCAATTTCGTATTTCGAAAGCTACCACGGCAAGAACGTTCGCCTAGGTCATCCTGAACAAGTTGCTGGTTGTAGTGATTGCCATGAGTCGCACAAGATTCTCCCAAAGGATGATCCTCATTCATCGATACATCCTAACAACCTCACAACGACCTGTCGGCAGTGTCATAAGGATGCAGGTAACGGCTTTGCCAAATACCTTCCGCATGCTGAACCTGGGAACCGACAAGCCAATCCTCTGCTCTTTTGGGTGACCATTAGCATGAATGGATTACTGGCTGGTACGTTTCTATTCTTCTGGTTGCACTCATTACTATGGATGTATCGAGGCTTTGTTGAGAAGAAGCATCTTGCCAATGCAGCCCTCTTCGGTGGCGCAGCCACCGAAGTAACAAAACAGCATGCAGCGCAGAAAGTGTATCGTCGTTTCCGTCCAATACACATCATCCTCCACATTTTTGTCATCACAAGTTTCTTAACCCTTGCTATAACTGGTCTACCCTTGAAGTTCAACGAGACCCAATGGGGACATGCACTCATGGACCTTCTCGGCGGTGTTGCCTCGGCTGGTCTCATCCACCGTCTGGCAGCCGTTGTCACCTTCGGATACTTCTTTGTCACACTCGGCATGAGTATACGCTTCCTCATCACGAAGCGTGCGCCGAAAGAGACCATGTTGCAGCGTTTGTTTGGACCTGATAGCCTGTTTCCAAACCGTCGCGATCTTCGCGACATGATCGCAATGTTTAAGTGGTTCTTTTTCAAAGGGCCAAAGCCAACGTTTGATCGTTGGACATATTGGGAGAAGTTTGACTTTCTGGCTGTATTCTGGGGCGTCGGCGTTATCGGCTCAAGTGGTCTCATACTATGGATGCCTGAGTTCTTTGGAGGTTTTTTACCTGGTTGGGTGTTTAATGTAGCAACCATCATCCACTCCGACGAAGCACTCCTCGCTGTAGGATTCATCTTTACGATTCACTTCTTTAACACGCACCTACGAGTAGAGAAATTCCCTATGGATTTCGTCATCTTCAATGGTCAAATCAGTGAGGAGGAAATGCGACATGAACGAATGGACCAATGGAAACGCTACAATGAAACCGGCAACACAAAGGACTACGTGGTCACCAAACCTACTCCACTGCCAGTAGAAATTGGCTTGCGCCTCTTCGGCTTTGCTGCCGTCGTTGTGGGAACAGTTCTCGCACTATTGATACTATATACGATATTCTAAATTTCTTCGTTCAATCCAGTTCCTACGCGACCTTTGAACCAACGAAAATCTTCGAACCTTTCTAGTACTCTTGTTGCACCGTATGATCTCCGTGAGTTCAAAAGGAACTCAGTGGTATGGCTAGCTAGACAGATTGTCGGTCGGCAATTTGACTCAATTCGCCAGGCAGCTCGATGTGGATGAGGTAGGAACGCAACATAGATCAACAACTAACACCTCCCTCTTGAGTCACTGTTGCTGAACTGACGATTGTCCATAGATCGCGTAGCATCCAAGTTGCAAGACGGCTGGCGACGCGTAGCAAAAAAAAGGAGTTGACCTCTACTACTATCCCGGCACTTCATCAACTTTTCGAGAAAAAGCTTGTAATGATACCAACATGTCTTATATATTCGCAGGCACTCTAAGATCTTCCTAAAGCTCTGAATAGAGTGGACTTATGTGTCTCTGCGACACAACTGTTAGTACACACAGGGGAATGAAGAAAGCAACAAGACCGAAGAAAAGCAACGGCTTGGACCAAGCTCATCATACAGTATTGCCAACAAAAACTACTCTATCAACATCACAACACGAGCAGCTTGCAGTTTTTACATTTTTCATAATAAGGAGTTCGTATGAAGAATACTGTTAGTACACTGATCCTCTTGGTTGTCGTTTCGTCCTCAGTTGTTGCAGGCGACATGTTTGGCAGAGCACAGCTTTGTCTGAATTTCTCAAACTTCTCGCATGACTCACTCCTGCAAGGCGAAACAACAACGACTGCGACATTCTTATCATTCGGCATTGGAGCAGAGTCAGCCATCAACGCTGAAGGAAACATGTCCATACTTGGAGAGCTCTGGTATATGAGTAAAGGTGGAGGTTTCTCTGAGTCGGGATCCAATTTCGGACAATCATACAGTAGTAGCTCAACCTATCGCCTATCGTACCTTCAAATCAATCCTATGTTTCGCTACAGAGCTACTGCTGTCTCGAATGTAGGAATCTGTGTGTACGGTGGTCCAGGTATCGGAGTACTTGTTGGGAACAACAGTTCCAGTACGTACACGTACGGCTCCATTTCCAGCAGCTCTGACACATCTTTGCCTAACAGTACATTTAACTCGCTGGAAGTCAGCTTCATTCTTGGGACCGAAGCCATCTACCCTATCAATCCTACCATGGATGTTATTGGTGGATTGAGATACAATATTGGCTTAACCAACGTTGACAATCCAGATGATCCTCCTGGAAGCAAGGAAGCCGTGATGAAGATCAGTGCCTTCACGGTGGTAGCTGGTGTACGCATCAAACTGTGAGTCTGAGTTGTAGTCTCGCTTTCAGCAGACAATGAACGATACGGTCAACGAAGCTCTCAGTGCTTTGCAACAACTTTGCGCTGAGGGCTTTCTTTTCTTAGTGATCTTTTCGTTGAATGACGCCTCCTCCTTCTACCTCACTCCGATGCGAGCAAATTTCCATGCACCGCAACCAGAAGCCTACAGTGTAGCTCTTAATGCCATAGAGTTATTCTAATACACGACGGAGTACAGAGCCATCTGAGAATTCACTATGACATGAACGTGGCATTCCTGGCAAGTCCTTGTTAATGAAGAAACAACGCTGCTCGTAGCCGCACTCACCGATTCACACAGAAACGAAAGACAGAGCCGAAGCGTAAGGCTAGAATGAAGCATATCTCATCTCTAAACAAAAGCTCGCGAATCCAGATGGGTCAAACACTAAGAATACAGGTACGGAGGAACATCCATGTGAGCTCGTCCCATATGACTCTGATTCCGAACTTTCGACGCTCATAACCGTGAAGCTCACATGGAAATCATCGACGAGATACAAACAACGAAATCTACAGGTGTTACCTAACAGGCACTACGTAGCTCCGGTCAAGTTGTCAGCACTGCAAAAACACTGTTTCTGAAGCAGTACTCGTTCGATAAATCCCTAAACGAGCGGACTCGAACTGAAGAGCGATCGCTGTAGAGCACAGTGGTGACCGAGGTCTGACCTTGATGACATTTGAAGCGAAATACATACCTTTGCTCCACCATCTCCTATCGATACAGCACCGTAGGCGCAGCAAGCGATAGACGGAGCTCATCTAGCGAGAGATATCTAGCTCAGTATGTAGTACGTATCCATAGTTATAGAATCGTGTTCGACAGATATTTTTCTTTCAACCATCATTTCGATTGTCGACAGATCTTTGGAACACAAGTCGGGCAAGACGTATTCAAGTGAACGGCTGATACGAAGGTAATGATACAAAGCGACTATGATGGATGTCAAAAACAAAATAGAGCTGTTGATCAGCGAAGCGCGAAGCGCACAACAACGGGGAGAACTCGATGATTCCATGGACTTGTGTTCTCGAGCGCTGAACGAAATCGAGATAGCTATGCCCAGCAATGAGTCGAAAGTACAAGATGAATACCTAGTACTTCAAGCTCGAGTGCTGAACCAGCAAGCTAATGTTGCTGCAATTCGTGGACTAAACAAAGACGCAATTGCACTTTATACTCAGGTATTGCATTGCGCAGAGACTCTTCATCAGCCCGACCTGCAAGTTGCCTGTTTATGTAACCTCGGCAATGTTTACACCCAAATACTCGACTATAACCGTGCAGATGAATACTTACATCAAGCTCTTGGTTTAGCAACTGAGCATAACTTAGAGTTATATAGAGCAAACATCCTCTGCAATCTTGCTTCTTCCAGGGTGCATATACAAGACTACGATGCTGCACTTCAGTATCTAGATTCATCATTGAATCAATACCGCAAACTTGCTGATCGGCATGGCGAAGTGCTGGTGCTGACCAACATTGCGTCAGTCTGGGCTTCTCGCGACTGTTTTGAAGAGTGTGTTGGACTGTATGAGGAAGCACTGCAGATTTCAGAGGAGATTGGCGACAAGGGGAACATGATCATGGCTCTGCATAGTCTAGGTCAAGTTTATCAGATTGATACATTTCGTCTCTACAACACCCAGACGGCACAACACTATTTTGAACAAGCGCTTGAGTTAAGTGTTGAGATGCAATCTCTTAGTAGCCAAACCTATATCACACAGTCACTAAGTCTGCTCCATCGACAGCAGGAGCAATGGAAACTTGCACTCGAGTATTTTGAACGATACCACGAGCTCACCCAACAGACTAACTCTGTTGAGGTTCAACAGATGGCACAGAAACATGGATATGAACGGAGAGTAGCTTTACGCGAGAAAGAACTCGAAATTCAACGAGCTCAAAGCTCAACTACGAGGGAGCTACTTCATCGCCTTCTCCCTGCAGTCATTGCTGATCGGATGATGGAAGATTCGGCCGAAATTGCCGATTATCTTCCTTGCGTCTCTATCCTCTTTGCAGATATAAAGGGATTCACACCCATGAGTGCGACGATGCCTGCGCAGCTCATCGTTCGTGTACTAGATAGTATTTTTTCAGTGTTCGATCGAATCGTGAAAGAACATGGCTGTGAGAAAATCAAGACGATAGGTGACGGATATATGGCGGTTGCCGGTGCGCCAACGCCATGTGATGATCATGCAGAGCGCTTAGCCAAAGCTGCACAAGAGATGTTGCGAACCCTCAAGCTCCCGGAGGAAGCAAAGTCATATCTTCCTGATCACTCAGATTTCGGAGTTCGTATTGGTCTTCATTGCGGAGCGGTGGTTGCCGGTGTTGTGGGGCGCGAACGATTCGTATACGATATGTACTCAGATGCTGTCAACCTTGCCTCGCGATTAGAGAGCCACGGTATTGCAGGAAAGATTCACTGTTCTGAAGAGTTTGTACAAGAGTTAGCAAAATCGGACGCATCGTTCCGGGTAGTGGCACGCGGTCCTATCGAGCTAAAAGGTAAAGGAATTCTCAACACTTTTTTCATCGAGTAGGCATGTTGCGACGGAGAACAACCAATTGAGCCTAGAACTCTAGAGCTCTTTGGTTCTAAGATATTCGTAATTGTCATAGTCTATTGAAACGACGTTCTTGTTCCAACGCAGCCGGTCAGATGTACACAGCGAGAACATTTCATCGCAGTACACTCAACTAGCTCTTAGCAGGAACAGAGGCAGTCATGCAGAGAACTGAACCCTTCTGCTGAGCATTTTTACCTTAGCTAGAATTCGAACTCTAGTCGCGAACTGAAGTAGTCATACGCAAAGCCTCATTGAGAAGCAGATCTGAAATGTATGGTGTCGCTCATGATGTCAATTCCGGTACCTGACACATATCAGAGATTCGTATACCAGTGTACAATAGCACAGGATTAACACACTGACTTGCTGATACGCTTGAAGAGCAGAGATGTTTGTTGTATTGTGTGCTTCATCACGAATCTTCTAAGCCCTCTCCATCAGCAAACAAAGTGATACATGCATTGCGAATGGTAGATGTCGGTACGGCGTGGCACCTCATCCACCGGGACTGTGTCGGATCATTCAGAAGCTTCAGATTGCAGTATATAAATTCCGATATGCTCGCTCCAATCATTACGTTGGTTCGAAAGCCTGAGCGTCACTTCATATTGCACCTGAATCCATTCATGAGGCGTTTGCGGGCTGGCTTTGAAACATCATTGAACATCACACCCAGTCCTCATCGATCATCATGCTTCTCAAAAATACTTTATATGTAAACGTCGACGGATTCTCTCTTCCTCTGCGCTACTGTTGATCTTGAATCGCTGAGAGTGAGAAAGAGATGTGACTCATTTATTCTCCAAAGCCCAAAGATCCGAGAGCCATGCGAGGTACCAGCATTTCACAGAAGCACCAGGTACCGCAAGGAAAGTGAATTCGTAGTGAATGCGTAGCTACCACAACAATTCCCTTATCCAGCTACACGTTGCAATCCGCGTCTTTTCTGACTGTCACCCTCTCGGAGAACACTAGCTGAATGAAGCAGCAGAGCTGCTTCTGCTGAGTCATGTACTTTGGGAGCAGTACGACGAAGCATCTCGTTTTCAAACTCGCTGAGTACTGTGGTACGTATATCGACTTCTCCCTTCTGCTTGTGCTCACTATACACGCTATACATTCTACGTGAGAGGGCTAGCGCATCAAGTAGTGCCTGGTTGGCACCTTGTCCCTTAAAAGGACTCATAGGATGTGCAGCATCACCGATCAGAGTAACGGAACCCATGCCCTGTAGAGCTTCTGCTGCTAACACTGGTCGATCATACACTGGATAGCCAGTAATCAGCGAGATATCTGTAGCTTCAATTACTTGTGGAACAGGCGCACTCCATAGTGTTCGACGCAAGGTTTCTTCCTTGAGTGCTTGCGGACCTTCAGCGCTCAGACGCTGGGCTTCGGCTTCAGACATTGGAACACTGAATTGCCACATCACGGAATCTGCTGTATATGGCATCATGTACATTCGATCAAAACCATTGACCGTTTGAAAGACCGTTTTCGAATCGAGTAGCTGATGCTCAAAGCCATGAAGTTGATCCAACGGACAGATGCCTAGAATTACGATACAACCAACATAGCGAAGTGCACAGACCTCATCGCCAATCAAGAGTTTTCGTACGACACTTCGAATTCCGTCAGCACCGACCACCAAATCTGCTCTCTCGGTTTTGAGTACACCATTCACCTCAAAACGCAGAGCAGCATCTCCATCAGTTGTCGTCTGTACATCCACCAGTTGGTGTCCCCACTGTACCACTTCTTGATCCGGCAACTGTTTCAACAGCTCATGGCGCAGAGTTTGTCGTGGTATGTGAATGTTAAATCGCTTTGCTAGCTTCTGCTCATCATTAGGAACACTCACACGTCTTCCCCACTCAACAATGAGCTCACCATCCGTGTTTTGTACGACGTGGCGAGTTGAGGTGATGCCCTCATCGAGCGAGAAGAGTCCTAGTCCCTTGATGGCATTACTCGCCTGCTGTAAAGTGAGTCCATAGCCCTGTGATCGCACATTAAAACCACTATCGCGCTCATACAATGTAAATGGTATCCCTCGATGCAAGCAGGCTACCGCCAAGGCAACACCGCCAATGCCTGCACCAATGATGGCAACTTTCGGAAAGCGAATCTCGTCGGCTTTGCGAGTGCTCATAGCACTCGTTAATCCGCTGCCTTTGCAGTATGGACAAGTATGCAGCGAACCTTTTGGACGTTCAGGAGCTTGACTATCGCCTATTCCTTGTTCGAAGGAACGCATTGCATTGTGATAACGGCGCCTCAGCCTCTTCGAAAGCTTCACTCGCAAACTGCCTCTTCCTTTGCACTCTGTGCAAATCGTGAAGAAATGATCTTTAGTCTTTAATCTGTGTTCGCTTACTTGTTCATCTGTTGCATGCACAACGTCTTCTTCAGAAGGATCATGTTGACGCATACCTACGTGAGTCTCTGACTCTGAGGGAAACTCTTCAATCGTCTGATTCTCTTGACTGTTGTTCTGTTGCGTGGGGTCTGTATGGTTCATCTCAACGTTACTTTGCTGATATCCTTACTTCTCGAGTTTGCGCCTGCAAAGGCGCATCAAGCAACTAACTCTTGTTGGTAGTTTTGCGATTCACTTCAGCTGGTTGCAACAAAGTCCTAACATTGCCACTTCAACGCTTCAGATGTTGGAATGCTATCCTATACCCAAGGCCTTCTGAAAGACTCTGCACTTCGCTAGAATTGATTCGGTGTAGCGCCAAAACCATCGGTTCATACTCACTGTTGCTGAACTGACGACAGCCTTAACTAAGCTTAACTTTACTCGAACTCATAGACGCAATTTAACCTCTCAAATCGTAACTGTCCTTCACAATCAATTGGCCTCAAGTGCATCGTAGCAAACTTTGGCTCTCAATTGTAGGTGAACTCGAGATAGCAGAAATGTGTTACATAAGCGTAGTTAGCTCATAGCGAATCGCTAGCTCGGCATAGACTCGACAAGGTGGTAATGTGTGGCGCGCAATTCAGGAGTTGCGTCATATTAAGGCTATGACGCTGGTTCTCACAATTCTGACCCGTACTCGATTTGGGCAACATCGAATTCAGCCACTGGCAGGACGCAAGCCAGAATTTAGCATAAGCAATGAGAGATAAATAGTGAGAACCGATATGCTTTATCAACCTTTGTTGCCCTATATTAAGCGCAGGTCACTCGACCAAATCGTTTTGCTCTTTTTGCACTCTAAGAGGTCAGCCCATGAAGACTTTAAGTGTTCCCCTCATTCTGATGTGCGCGCTTTGCATATCAACGGTCACCGTCCGTTCACAGTTCGATGTAAGCGCATACAAGCGTTTTCTTGACACGACGAAGAACTACGACTACAAAGATTTGCAACAGCGTTTCGACGCAGGCAGCTTTTTAAAGAGCGCTCCTGCTGATCTCTCCACAGCCCAGTTTTTTGACATGGGTGATACGAAGTATAAGTTCACGAGTGGAGAGAAAGCACTTCTCGAGAAGCATAGTTTTGTTGTTAGTGATCGATTGAAAAAACCAGACTTCAACGCTTGGTTTTACGATATCTACAGAAAGGATTTGCCTGTTTTTATTTCTTCTGATGCCATTCTCAATGCGACGCACACAAGCTTTGACAACATCTTAAGTGATCTCGAGCAGCATTCGCTGTCCTATCATCTTGATACTACTCTGCGCGCAATGCACTCTATCCTTTTGTCCGACAAGCAACTACCTCCTACCGACTCTCTTAGTCTGCAAGCGAGTTTAGATGCGGATCTGTATCTATGCATGGCACTGAAGCTCTTAAATGAGCACGATACTGCAACCATCAGTCCATGTTACACAGAGAATAGTAGCCAGATGGATGGTTTGCTTCAGGCAATTGAGTTATTACAGCCGAGCTCTGTTCAACTTTTTTCACAATCATGGAGGCTGGTTGATTGGAGTATGTTCAAGCTTCGTGGTCACTATGACAAGCCTACTCCATCCAGATTGCCATCCTATTTCAAGGCAATGATGTGGCTTGGGCGAACGGAGATCTACATCGAGAAACCAATAAGTGCATCCCAAGTTTCTGATGCAGACATACGACGTCAATGCGCCTTGTCGATTTACTTGAGCACACTTTTGCTTCGATCGGGCGCGTATGAAGCTCACTATTCACTCGTTGACAAGTGTATTCAAGCATTTGCTGGACCGCAAGACAATCTGAAACAAGCAGACCTTTTATCAATTATCGAGAGTAATAAACTGAGTGTTTCATCAATGTCTAATGACTCACTCCTCTTGCTCTTTCAGAAACAGGCACGAGATGCAGGTGCCGAACAACGCATATTGAGTCAACTCTTAGAATCAAACGGTAAAGACACCGTCAAACCAGCGCCTGCTTTTCTTTTCTTAGGGCAGCGCTTTGTTATTGATTCTTACGTCTTTGGACAGCTCGTTGCGGATCAAGTTAAGTTACGCTTGATGCCAAAACCACTTGATGCAATGTTCGCATTGGGAAACAATGCTGCACTGCAATATTTAGCGGACGATGTGAATCGCTATTCTTACGCTCCGAATCTTGCAGCAATACGGTATATGATCGATTCGTATGTGCAAGATGGTTGGTATAACTCTGTGTACACTTCACGATTGGACGTTCTGCGACATTTGAATCCGCCTACAGAAGGGCTACGTGCATCACTTCCATTACATATGCAAACAGCAGCATGGTGGCAAAAGAATCTGAATACCCAACTTGCTGCGTGGGCGGAATTGCGACATGACTATCTACTGTATGCAAAGCAACCCTACACAACAATATCAGCCTGCTTCTATCCTAAGGGCTACGTGGAACCGATGCCGTCTCTGTATCGGCGTTTGTCTGCAATCTGCACGCGTCTGGAACCCATAGTAGACTCTTGTTATGTTAAAGACCTTAGTCCCAGCCTGCACTCCTCATTAAGAACGATGGCACAGATATGTGAAAGACTTGCGTCGCTTGCAGACAAGGAACTCATGCACCTTGCGTTTAGCACTGATGATGAAGAGTTGATATCCAATTGGATATCGAAAGAATCTGACTGTGATATTGTCTACTACAGAGGATACTACCCTCAGCTTCAATATGGCATGAATCCACATGTGTTGAAGAGTTTTGAAACAGGATTCTGTGTTGCTGATGTTCACACGCAACCTTCCGACGAAAGTGGGAGCCTTGTAGGTAAGGTCTTACATGTTGCAACTGGTGCACCAAACTTAGCAGTAGTAATAGCCAAAGATATTGACGACTGCTCAACGGCATACTTTGGACCCGTTTATAGTTACTATGAGTATGTTACTCAGAATTTCCAGCGCTTATCGGACCAAGAATGGTCAGAGCTGTACCACTCTACATCCATGCGTCCGAGTTTGACACGACTCTACATGACTGATACACTTGGTGAACTGCAAAGCCCAGGAGCCAATCTTGTCATGGATGTCATTGAAAACTCAGTGACCAGCACAGTTCAAAGCTTTGTGTCTCCTAACCCAGTCCGCAGCTCGGCTCTCTTTGCTTTTATCGTCCCTCAGAATCGCGAAGGTGCAGAGTGTACATTGAAGGTTTACGACTCTCAAGGACAATGTGTGGCTACGGTTGTCCATGCACGTGTAAGCAGCGGGAACTACCTGGCACGATGGGATGCTTCAGCAAACAACCACGTCGCAAACGGCACCTACATATATACGCTCCAACTTGGTGAGGACCTTGTGAGCGGAAAACTGGTCGTTGATCGCTAAGTATTGTACACCTACAGCGATTCGGCGGATTAATGCGCTGATGCAAAGATCAAGGCAGCCGAGGACTGTGCATCTTTCTGCGTAGCGAATGTTCATGAGACTACTCAGTACTCGGAGACGTCCTCTACAGAGTCGTGCTACGGCGCAGTACTTGTTTCGGCATTTCTTCGGTGGGGGTTAGATGGCCTGTACGCGGAATCTCAAGCTGATTTCCACCCACTATAGCCTATCACGCTATACTAATTGCTGCGCTTTTCAATCAACATACGCAAAGCATGCTTGTAGAACACATCCACTGGCACTTTCAATTGCTTAGCGTTTCGCAGTTCGGTGAAGATGCCCTGATTCATCGTGAGACTATAGATGGTCTCTCTTCAAATAGAAGCTGTTTTGTGGGGCACTTTGTACAACAAATGCCCTGTTCCCTTGCACGACACTTAGAGTGCGTGGATCGCTAACAGCTCTGTACTACTCATGCAATGAGTGTATCGAGTGCGCAACATTAGCTTAGCTTCTGACGGATTTATTCTTTGGTATCAAAGCGGAAGGACACGCCCACACCTACGTTCATAAACTGTATAGCTGTAGGACTTGAAAAGGTGGAGTTGTACTTGATATGTGCATCCATATCCACATTCTTATCAAGTGGCACGCGGACTCCTGTTTTCACCGTGGCTATAAATGGGAATCCAGTTTCTGTTTTGTACTCAGAGGAGTTTCGAACTGTATCACTCAATATCGCGGAAGTCGTATATGCAGCACCAATCTCTGCGCCGACGTAGGGCTGTACACTTCTCACTTCGAAGTTGTAACGGTATCCAACTTGGATAGGAACGGTTGTATAGTGGTAGTCCACTATCGACACATAGGGCATGGAAAAATATCCAATACCGAATGAGAGAAATTCGTTGTGTGAGAAGGCATGGTAATAATAGGTGGCATTGAATCCCATACCGCCACTGAGCAGGTTGGCTGTTGAGCCAACCGGAAAGGCGGCGTCGATGGTAAAACAGAACTGATTCTGCCAAGGGTTCAGTTGCTGAACTGCGTTGAGGACTTTGGACGTTACGGATTTCTCAGAGCTCTGTGCCGAGACGGCACCAGAGAGTATTATCAGACACAAAAGTGCTTTCATTCTCGTTTCCTTATCGTTGATATTCTATGATTTTTATGACGGCGTCCGTGGTGGTCTACACGCTCCGTTCTCGTTGTGCAACGATATAACACTCGCAAAGCACAGTGTGCACGACGCGCATGCAACCTGTTATCGATTTGCGAACAACCTGCAAGAACTACTTCACTGTCTTCTTGCCAGCCTGCTACTTGGACCTAGCGTACTAACAATACACCTACACCCGAGAACGCTCAGATGAAATGATGTCCGTGTAAGCATGAATTTCATTACTCATTCGCAATTCGGTGCGTGGCCAACATACTCCGATACACATGCATTCCTGAGCGGAGACAATGCCATACGAACGTTGCCGCTACTACGAATTCAATTGCTGTAGCGGACAAGTGAATGGCATAGTTACCCTGTCGCCAAAGTGGCTTCATGTAGCGCGCGGGCGCATGTACTCTGATGAACTAAAGAGTACGGGCTTCACGTATTGCTGAGTCACGTGAATCTTGGATGCAAGCAGGACTCGTACAGTAACTCTAAGGAGCGAAGAACCACTCAATTCCGATGTCACCGCCAAACAAACCAAACTTTGCTACGCCATCTTGTCCTAGTCCTAAATCGACAACCTTAATCGATCCAATCAAGCCCAAAGAAGGTCGGATGTAATACACTAGCCCACCATCTAATAGAACCGATGTTGACGAGCTAGATTGTGTAATGCCATTTCTTGTCATGCTTGTCGACGAAAAGCTCAAGCCTGGTTGGAGGAACATGTTGACATTTCCTTCAAACAGAATGCGCAGATTTGGAGTAAAGCTTACCATGGTCTCGCCATCGCCGAGTCGTAGACCGACGTAGCTGCCAAACTGAATGGAAGGACTAAAAGCGTACACAAACTCTGCACCTCTTGTTCCAACTCCAATGCCGAACTGCTTGTTTGGAGCCGGGTTTGATTGTGCAAACATGCTGCCTACATTTACTAGTAGTGCCAATACGACTACTGTAGTCCTGAACGTACTCATACTATTCTCCATAATGGTAAAAAAAAAACTAATGAATCAATGCATTGCTCGGTTGATGCTGGATAGAGTGTCACAAGCAAAAATGACACTCAGTAAAAGGCTTGCGTTAAGGTTAAGGTTAAGGTTAAGGTTAAGGTTAACGTTTTGCGTATCCTCGAGTAAAGCCCTCAACAGAGCTTAAAAATCAAACGGTATGCACAATGTCCGCGTTGTAAAACTGCGTCTTCCAAGAAATCGAAAGTGTCTTCTCGTATTCTTTGTGGACTCAACGCACGGCTCGTCTTCGTCCAGGTTGTATGGACGTTGTGCGCTTTTTCAAACCAACCTCTGTTAACAATAGTCTCCCAAACAAAAAGCGGCGCTCAATTTCAATGCCGCCTATAACGTTCAATCAATATTATTGAATCTCTATAATGAAGACTAAACAGCCTGTAACTACAGGCATCTTACAATTCACAGGTGTTTCTCCAGAGCGTTGATTATTAGGCTTGGTTGCATAAACATGTCAACTCAAAAGCTCTACTGTATGTTCAACCGAAACAACAGCACAACAATTCAACAACTCACCCATGCTCCGACTGACCGAATCACGAATCTCACTTCTCAGTCATCGAGGAAAGACGTTTGCATTCCCATCAAAAGTCCAACCGTACTCTGTACAATGTCCACATTGCAGTTGTAACTGCAACAACTTACAATTATCTGTCGACACAGAGCACATGTTTTCGCATTCATGCTGCCAAGATGTTTAATAGTATTTTTTTGTATTAATAGTCAGAAGTAAAATGTCTTGTGTCAATAGTGTGAGTTTCTACCCCATGTTGACGAATCGTACTGTCTGCAATCACGACTGTTGTCCCCGATCTGCGCGGAACTCTACTATTGTCTGTCCTGCGATTGTGACACGTCGTGTGGACGCTGCACAGTGTCGATGCGGGTAGCCATATGACTACTCACTGGATTGTTGCGTTCGTCATCACTCAGTCCTAGTCCCGTCCAATAGTGACCGTGGAGATCGTGTGCTAAGTGCCCGAGCGTAATCCGTGAGCTCACGTAGCTGGGCAGCATGTTAGTAGATCAAACCAAGGTGAGTTGGAGTGTAGCATTGAAAAGGTTGAGGCTGACATTCTGCCAGAGCTAAACGGTTTCGAGCTCCTGATGAGGGTTAACAGAGCGACAGTGTCTATCAAGTTGGGCCTAACTCGTGTATCTCAAACACTACTCCACTCTCGCTTATTCACCACACTAAGACAGCGACAGAATCATCGTATAACTCGTACTATCTCGAAGTTCAGTGAGGCACTCGCAATGTCTGGAGTTTGATAGAAGCAAGCACTTAGTCCACTTGTAGAGCTTTCTTAAGCAAAGACATTCGTTCCCGATGCTCTTCTGAGTAGCGTCTACGGGCTAACTGGGCTCCCGCCCAAACGATCGGGAATTCGATACCAGTCTCCAGATAGTCCGAGAAATCACTACCATACTCTTTCTGGTTGAACTCGATCACCTTCTTCTGAAAAGTGCGTATGCACTTATCTATCTGCTTCTGCGATCCAGCAGATGAGATTCCAATCATGCAGTGCAGAAAAGACTTGTAGCCGTGCAGAGCTTTGTTCTGTTGAACTTGTCGCAGCGAAGAACGAGCTATTGAATTGAGTATCTCATACTCTTTCTTCTCAAAGAAAGCAGCAAGCTGAATGATCCGCACATTCTCATGTAGGAGCTCAAGTGTTGTTGAATTCAGGATTCGCGCACACACACCAATGCACTCGTCATAACGACCGAGAGAATAGAGGAGCCAGGCGCATACATACTCTATGGATCGAATCAGTTCATGTGCTTGGTCAGACGAATTGTCATCGATTATTGTACGTACTCTCTCTAGATAGTCAATCGAGAGTTTGTCATCGAAGAGTTCTATGAGAATGTACCCTTCACGCACGAAGGTGTTCAGAATAATCACATCCCAGTTCTTGCTGATAAAGCTTTTCATGTTCATGGCCTGGCTTCGCCAGTCCTGTATGAATTGAAGCGCATCATGATGAAGGAAAGTCTGGCTTAGCACAGCGGATATCATTCTCGCATCTTCAAAGTACTCGCCAACAAACACACTGCGATTATTGTTTCTTCCATACAAGTCAACGAGAGCGCGAACATGCGTGATTGAGTGCACGAACTCGTTACGTTGTTGATCTGGATCACTTGTTGAGTTCACGCAAAAGGCAGAGTGATAGTAGGCTCGCACTACGTGGAACAGTCGTTGCTCCGAGAAGGACGTGTACTCTTGATTGGAGAAGAACAAGGACGGTTTTAGGACAGTCTCTGCCCAGGTTTTCATACCAGCTATGGACTGAAACTCGACACCAGGGTTCTTTACTGCAAAAAGCAACCGCTCATATGCCATCTGCATCATATTGACACGATTCAATTGTTCAACAACGGTTGTCATACGCTCTTCAAGCTCCCGAATGAGAATATGATGCTGTTCAGGAAACAACTCATTCGCCTCTGAGCAGGTCAAGAGTCTTCGCTCGACATCAAGGCTTTCAATCAACAGCGTATAGCATTCTGATGATTCAGCATCAGCCTGTAGTTTCTGGTTCAACTTATGACACAGTTTGTAGAGACTTTTCTCATAGAGAAAGAGTATCTCTCGCAGCCGCAATCGGAGTGACTCTTTTTGATCGATGTTATCGCGGTATGTGGCAGCAGCACGCAGAATAACAGAGAGGATATGCTTTTTATAGACGGCAAAGTTTGAAGCGAACTTTTCCTTGGAAAACTTCCGAAGAAGTGCCGTTTCGTTGTACACTTCTTGTTTTGCAATTGCATCTATGACACGCAGAGCGATAGTCTCGCTTCCACCACTCGTTCCTGCCACAAATAGCTTTACATACCGCTTCTCCGAACTCGAGAGAGAGTGAATCAATTGATGGAGATCTTGTGAAGGAGTCATGCTCTGCTCTAATACAATGTAATGAATGGCACTTAGCGCAATATATGCGACTCAGAGATTTAAGAATGAAGGACATTGTTGCTCGATTCTCAGACTCTTCGACGGCTAATTTTCCACTGTCAACTTCTACACCTCAACTATGGATGATCGAGCAGAGTATCTAACAACTTTCCAAATATGGTTCTCGAGACTTCGACAGTTGCTTCTGATTGAAGACTATCCCGAACCAGATCAGGATGTTGCCTGGATCTACTTTGCTGAAGGTGAATCGGCAGAGGGTTGCGCTATTTCGATTGTTACACAATATAAACGCATTCTGCATGAACGCTAAAGACTTCTTCCCTGGCAGCATGTACACTCTTGGACGAGCAAGTTGGATTTCCTCGTCTTGCGTCTTCTTTGGATTGCTCACGAGTTTCAATTCGAGCACTCTGCTTTCGCAAAGCTTGACGAAAGCGGTCGTGTCCGCGGGAAGCTCGGCCAGCATAAACAAGACTACCGTCTGCTATGGCACAGTCGGACAGTCCATTGTAGGTCTTGTGGAACATCCAAAGGCGCACATACAACAAGGCTTCTGGGTTTCTACGTCTAACTCGTTTTTCACTGACACGACACGGTCCAGCATACGTGTAAGCCCTCACCCTGTCCTTTCTGAAGCAACCATACACATAGACAAGCCTAGCATCAACACGGTGAGTTTGCAGCTTCATACTCTCTTGGGTGAGCACGTCGCTGAGGTGTATAGCGGCCCATGGGTTGAAACAGTAGCCATTGATATACGAAAACTAGGCATACCCGATGGCATCTACTTGCTGCACTACCAAGATGGTGCTGAGAGTAACAGCCTTGCTATCATCGTTCACAAAAAACTGGCACTAACACTAGCGTAACACCTTTAGCTTAACCACTCAATCAAGAAATTCAATGTTGAAGACTTCCAGCATAGTACTTTTCATTGCCTTGTTATCAAGCACGATTCAACTCAGTGCGAAGGTGCCGAGTAACATTTCCTATCAAGGAATGCTAGTAAGAACTGATGGTACTCTCTTTCCAGATGGGGAGTATCTCATTACTCTGCGCTTATACACCACTATGGGCTCTACCGATCCTATCTACACGGAGGCGCACCGCGCCTCCGTTATCAAAGGAATCTTTAGCCTCATCATAGGTTCTCAGGTTCCGATACCAAACAGCATCACATTCAACCGTCCATACTTTTTAGGTGTTTCAGTAGCCAGCAACGATGAAATGATGCCGCGGACTCAATTGACTGCTGTGCCCTACGCTCTCTACTCACAGCGTGCTGGTATTGCAGATTCTGCAAACGCTGTGGCGGTTAATGCAATTCAATCAATCAACATCGCCGACAATTCTATAAGCGCTGAAAAGCTAGCAAGCGGAGTCATTCCTTCGAGCCTTCCACCAAATGGGTCAGCCGGTGGACATTTGACAGGTTCGTATCCAAATCCAAGCCTTGCACCAGGATCAGTTACAAATACCGCACTATCGCAGAACGCTGTCGAGACGACTAATCTCAGAGATGCAAGTGTTAGCAGTGGGAAGATTGCCGACGGCTCAGTCACTCGTGAGAAACTTGCCCCTGGACTGCTACCCACACGTCTTCCGCCTGATGGTGCAGCAGCAGGAGATTTAAGCGGCAGCTATCCAAATCCCAGTATAGCAGCTGCAGCTGTTACCAACTCAAAACTCGCTACAAATGCGGTCGGAACGGCAAACATCCAAGATGCCGCCGTTACAAGCGCTAAACTGAGTCCTGGACTTCTTCCAACAACGTTACCACCGAGCGGAGTAGCTGGAGGAGATTTGAGTGGACTCTATCCAAATCCAACGATTGCAGCGAGTGCAGTAACGAACTCGAAACTTGCTCAGAACGCAGTACAAACCACGAACATCCAAGATGGATCGGTTACTAGTTCAAAATTGGCTGCAGGAGTGATACCTAGTTCACTCCCTCCTGCTGGTAGTGCCGGCGGTGATCTCGTGGGTAGCTATCCCAATCCTTCTATCGCAAATGAAGCCATAAGCAATGCGAAGCTCTCGATCAATGCAGTGGCAAGCTACAACATGCAAGATGCCAGTGTTAGCACAAGAAAGATCGCCGATGAAGCAGTGACACTCGCGAAGTTGGCACCAGGCGTTCTTCCAAACGCACTTCCGCCAAATGGCGCTGCAGGCGGCGATCTCAATGGCAGCTATCCAAACCCAACGCTTTCAAATGCAAGTGTCACGAGCAGCAAGCTGGCTCCAAACACCGTTGGTACCGTTCACATTGTCGATTCAAGCGTGACCACGCAGAAGCTAGCCAATGGATCTGTAAACGCTACCAAGCTCGCTGTTGGTGTGATTCCATCTACCTTACCCCCAAGCGGAGCGGCGGGTGGTGATCTTGCGGGCTCTTATCCGAATCCGATTGTCGCTAACAATAGTGTAAATAATGCAAAGCTGACAACGAACGCCGTTGGCACAAGTAATCTTCAGGATGCTTCTGTCACGTCAGCGAAACTTGCCTCTGGTGTTCTACCAACTTCTCTCCCACCGAGTGGCTCAGCTGGAGGCGACTTAAGTGGCAACTATCCTAATCCTCTCTTGGCGAACAACGCTGTCACGAACTCAAAAGTTGCCGCGAACGCAATTGGCACTGCGAATATTCAAGACGCATCGGTAACGAGTTCAAAACTCGCGAGTGGCATCATTCCTACATCATTACCACCTAACGGAGCAGCAGGTGGAGACCTAAGTGGTACCTATCCTAACCCAACGGTTGGCACTGCGGTAATTACGAACGCAAAACTTGCAAGCAATGCAGTGAGTACAACAAACATTCAAGACGCGTCTGTAACAATTGCTAAGCTTGCCACAGGTGTAATACCGACCACATTGCCGCCTAACGGTGCAGCTGGTGGCGACCTTAGTGGTACCTACCCTAATCCAACGGTTGGCACGGCTACCATCACGAACGCAAAACTTGCCAACAATGCTGTCGGCACACTAAACATTCAAGATGCGTCAGTTACAAGTGCCAAACTTGCCACCGGAGTCATCCCCTCTGCACTCCCACCTTCGGGCACCGCAGGTGGTGAACTCAATGGCAGCTATCCCAATCCGACTATTGCGAATTCAGCTGTCACTTCATCTAAACTAGCTGCAGCGTCGGTGACGGCCGACAAAATCCACAGCATGGGTGCGACTGCTGGTCAAGTTATAAAGTGGAATGGAACTTCATGGATTCCTGGATCAAGCGGTTTTCAATTCTTGGAGGAGAAACGCGACACGCTAACGCCAAACGATAGTGTCCCTGCGCATGCCCTCCGGGCATTTGGAACGGCTGCCAATATCGACCTCGTGTTGAAACCTAAGGGTAATGGAGCCCTTAGTAGTCATACCGCAGACAACACTGAAGTTGGTGGAAACAAGAGAGGGTCGTATGCAGTGGATTTTCAACGCTGGCGTGACGATCCTACAGAGGTTGCGAGTGGTATTTATTCTACTCTTTTGGGTGGTCGTTCAAATACAGCGCGAGGTGACCTCTCAACGGTTTGCGGAGGTTTTGGAAACAAAGCTCTAAACCAATACTCTGCAATATGCGGTGGAGCGGGGAATAGAGTTGAAAGTCTGGGAGGCTTGATTGGCGGTGGAACAAGCAACTTTATAGGACCAAATGCTGATATGTCAGTAGTAAGTGGAGGTTCGGGAAATTCCATTTATGGATCGCATTCAGTCATTATTGGTGGTTTCCAAAACTCAATTCTCTCTCGCAACTCCACCATTCTGGGTGGAACGAACGCAATTATCCAATTCCCTGCTGATCATTCTGTAGTCTATAATGGTAGCCATCAAGTGCAACAATGTGACTTTTCTATCGCAACTCCGCGAACATTCGCTGTGAATAATGTCGACTTCTGGCTGACGAACAATGACAATAGCCCACGAACCCTTCGCTTTTATGAGAAATACAACTCACCTGGCTTGTTTCCAAACGGCAATGTAAACTATGTTGCCTTTAAAGCACCGAACAACATCACCGACGATGTCGAATGGACTCTTCCAAACAGTGATGGTACTGCAAATCAAGTTCTAAAGACAGATGGTTCTGGACATCTAGGCTGGACCACTGTAAGCAGCTCAAGTGCTGTCAGCTCAGTAAACGTATCAGGCGGAAACACTGGATTAACAGCTAGTGGTGGTCCGATAACTTCCTCTGGTACGATTACTCTCGGTGGAACTCTCGGCATCTCAAGCGGTGGAACTGGTGCAACCAATCAAAATGGAGCTATTAGTAATCTCCTTCCAAGTCAAAGTGGAAATGGAGGCCGAGTACTAACGACCAATGGAACAAGTGTTTCATGGCAAGTAGCAGGTGGTAGTAGTCTTAGCTTTTGGGCTGAGAGCAGAAATACGAGTGGACCAAACACTGCAGTACCTGTGCATCAATTGCGGGCAGTTGGTAGTGAGACGCGAATAGATCTCGCGCTCACACCCAAAGAAGACGGAGCGATATGCGCACAAGTGGCAGACAACACAGATGCTGGTGGAAACAAGCGCGGAGGTTTTGCTGTTGATTGGCAAATGGACAGATTGTTCCCAGAAATGGTATCAAGTGGTTTTTCATCAACGATTAGCGGCGGTCAGAGTAACACAGCGAGTGGACTGGGCGCTACAGTGAGTGGAGGTTATTGGAATGAGAGTAGTGGAGACAATTCTACTGTTTCTGGTGGCGGTAAGAATATTAGTAGCAATGAAGCCTCAACTGTTGGAGGCGGCTACGACAATGTAAGTAGTGGCTTCGCTTCAACAGTGAGTGGCGGTCGGCTAAACACAGCAACAGCAGAATTCTCAGCCGTGTGCGGAGGAAATGGTAACCGCGTGAGAGGCATGTATTCCACGATTGTAGGTGGAGGCCATCTCGAACTTGATTCTGCTGCTGAACACTCATTTGGTTTCAACGGCGATGGTACCGGCGAGCTCGCAAAGTCGATGATAATTTCTTCTCACCATACAGCGGTGTTCAACAATGTAGACTTTTGGCTCACAAACAATGATGGTCTAAACCGCAGTCTTCGATTCTATGAGCAGGATAGCGCAACAGGAAACTTCCCAAATGGAGCCAACTATGTGGGCTTCAAAGCCCCACCTGTTATCCCCTCTGACCTCGTCTGGACACTACCCAGTAGCGATGGAACTGCAAACCAGGTGCTACGCACTGATGGTTCAGGCAACCTCGGTTGGACCAGCTTGAACAGCAATACTCTATCATACTTTTCAGAAAGTAGAAACACGAGTACTCCAAACACGACGATTCCAGTCCATCAGATTAGTGCTACAGGTACAGAGACAAACATTGATATAGCAATAACGCCGAAAGGAACAGGAGCACTTTGTACACAACGTGCCGACAACAGCTCGAACGGTGGAAACAAACGCGGTGCATTTGCTGTGGATCTGCAACGTGGGAGAACCTCTGCCTCTCAGGTCGCTAGCGGCGAGAGTGCTACAATCAGTGGTGGCTGGGCTAACACCTCTGCCTCTCTACACTCTTCTGTTGGCGGTGGCTTTGTTAACTCCATTCTTTCGAGTGCTGACGGTGCCACTATCGGTGGCGGCCTATACAACAACATTGCCTCGTACAACCTTATCGAGGGCAAAGCTTCAACGATTGGTGGAGGCATACAGAATGTGATTCAAGGGTATGCTTCGACAATCGGTGGTGGAGACACGAATACCAGTATGGGCACGTACAATGTCATTGCGGGTGGTGCGCACAATCTCGCCCTCTCTACTGGCTCAACGGTGTGCGGCGGAACGTACAATTCCGCTGCTGCTGAGTGGTCTACTGTTTTAGGTGGCTCCAATCTGACGCTTGATAGTCTTGCGATGCATAGTATCGGATTTAATGGCGACAATGATGCACTCACAAAACCCATTAGCATTACCACAGCCCGTACTGCTGTGTTTAACAACGTTGACTTCTGGTTGACGAACAATGATGGTCAAACTCGGACACTCCGTTTCTATGAACAAAACGAGAATGTTGGTCCGTTTCCTAATGGCAAAAACTATGTCGCACTGAAAGCACCCAACTCCCTATCCGCTGATTTGGTTTTCACTCTTCCAGACTCCGTTGGTACATCAGGTCAAGTACTGACAACCAATGGAAGCGGTGCGATGAATTGGTCAACACCAACATTCAGCTTGCAACACATAGCTGAAAGTCTTCATAGCACAGCTCCTAATGCCACGACGAACGTCGTGCAACTTCGTCCTACAACGACTGGTGACATTGACCTTGCGCTGTCCCCTAGCGGCAGCGGAGCAATACTTGCTCAAGTACCAGACAACGCCATCGACGGCGGAAACAAACGAGGCTCTATGGCTGTTGATTGGCAGATGATTCGTTCTTCTGCTTCGCAGGTCGCCAGTGGATTGTATTCTGTTCTTTCAGGCGGTGCTCAAAACCTTGTGAGCGGCGACTACGCTGTTGTTACAGGTGGAGAGCACAACAGCTCCGATGGCAACCACTCAAGCGTTGGTGGGGGTGCTCAGAACAATGCAAGCGGCAGCTACAGTGTGCTAGGCGGTGGACGTCAGAATGTTGCCAGTGGATATTCGGCTACTGTCTGTGGTGGTTTACAAGATACGGCCTCGGGTGTCTCGTCTGTCGTTTGCGGCGGCGAAAGCAACACTGCGAGTGGCCCATATTCCTGTGTTGTCGGCGGATACCTAAACTCTGTAGCGGCTGATAATGCTACCGTTCTCGGTGGAGCCCGCATGACACTTGAAAACTCAGCCGCAGGCTCGATAGGATTTAACGGTAGCACGTCGTCTACTGTGAAACCAATCAGTATCAGCCAGTCGCAAACCGCAGTGTTTAATAATGTAGACTTGTGGCTAACAACCAACGACAACTCACCTCGTTCTTTGAGGTTCTATGAAAAGTACAATACAACTGGTGCCTTCCCGAATGGCACGAATTACGTTTCCTTGAAAGCGCCAGATAGTATCGCGACCGATATTCAGTTCTCGCTACCTGCAAGCACACCAACATCTTCAGACAGAATGTTAACGAGCAGCACGTCGGGTGCTATGAGTTGGGGACGTCAAGTGTTGCAGTTTCTGGATCAGACCATCGATTGTCCAACAATCGCAGCAAGCGGTGGAACTGCTTATGTAGATTTGACAGTTTCAGGCGCAGTTGTCGGAAGCACAGTACACCTTTCACCTCGCGAGGATATGGAGGATGGCATTTGTATCGCATCAGTGCGAGTATCAGCTACTGATACGGTTCGGATCAAGTTCGTGAATGCAACTGCGTCTGCTGTAAACCCTCAGGCTGTTAACATAGACTTGAGCATCATTCAACCCTAATTGAAATTCACCTTTTATAACCACCTACATTCGGAGACCACATTGAACAAGTTATTCGCACTCTGCATCTGCCTTATCAGCTGTAGTATCGTCACTTCATCTGCACAGTCGCTGTCTGGAACCAGATGGATAGCATATGACAATACCTTTGGAATAGACAAAAAGTACTTTAGCTTTGGGAGCGACACAATCTCGTATAGCACCAACCAAGGTCTAACATTTGCCCCCTTCTCGATCTATCATACAGACGGCAATCTCTACTGGACTCTTGGTCTCAAGGGTGCTAAATGTGATGCCGATACCGGTGTTTTTGAATTCACTATTTCTGCCGACACGCTACGCTTCAGTCTTGTCAAAGATGAATGTCCATTCGCGCGCAAAGAAGTGTACACACTCTATACGTGGGTGAAAGATGCGCCTAATGACGTACAATCTGAAGACGCATCAGTCCCAAACAGTCTGGCTCTTGCAGGCAATACGCTCCTCATGACAACGGCAGACGAAAGAGTCATTCGCTTGATAAGCAGCAATGGATCTGTGCTCGCCACATACCAAACCTCAGTGCAGAGCTTGACACTAGATGTCAACACCACTGGTTTCTATATCATTGAAGTCTACAACATGGCACAACAGCATCGCTCGTATCTAAAGGCTATTCTTAACAACTAACGATGTGACAAACAATACTTCGATTCAATTCTTAGCGACTCGATACGAAACTTGGAGGCAGGTAAACAGCCCATGACCTGGGTTCTACACACTGTCATTCGAGAGATAGCTTGTGGGCACGAACCTACTTCTACAGTTAAGCCGTTGATTGGTCTTTTGTCAGAACTTCAACAGTGATTCAAGTGTCCATAGTCGATACCACAACTAGCTGTTCTAAGGCACATCGTACTTGACAACAGCTTTCTGCGCTCCTGAGATCAGGGGATGCATCAGAGCGTTATCGAGAAATAGTGACACAGCGAGACTCGTGACGTGTAGGGGTCTCTATTGTAAGAAGGTACACTCCGCTCGGATGTTTTGATACATCGACGAGCACGAAGTGCGAGCCTGAAGATTGAGGCTCTTGGAGAATTTGTTCAACTAGCTCACCGTGGATGCTGTGAACTTTAAGTTTAACCACTTCGGAGTTGCTAAGAGAATATGCCAATTGCAACTTGTCAGATGAGGGATTTGGTGAGCAGCTTAGTAGACACTTTGTATTGGTAGCAAACTCATCTTTGGAATCGTCAACATCAACAATTTGGTCCAAGGGACGATGCAAGACGGATGATCTCGTACTCACAGCAAAGAGCTGACCATCGAAAGCACTGATTGCGGCTATGCCGTTATAGGTTGCTGGGAACTCAGGCTGACTTGATATCTGACTTCCCTCTTTGGTCCAGTTCAACCCTTTGTCTGTCGACACAAAGATGTCTCCTTGCGTTGTACCGACAAGGATGGTTTCATTCAAACACGTAACACATGTGATCTGATTCTGATCGTCTGTGACGCCAAAGTACTCCCACTGTGCACCATTGTCGGAACTAACATACACACCAATAGCCGTTGCTGCGCACACAAGCTTATCGGATGCTGAGATAGACACACATACTTCGATTGGTTTAAGAACGCCGCTCAGCTCCGTGACTGCTTGAGTTCCATAATCCATAGCATACAGTGCCTTATCAGCAGCCAGATATGCTCGATCAGAAGCTGTTGCGATGTGATAGATGAATGGACTCTCATCTCCCACTGGTACTTTACGCAATGTGTCATTGATACCAGAGCACACAAAAACATCTCCGCGTGTTGGTGCTATGATAATAAGAGAATCTTTCACACCTGCGGCTTCTATAAGACCATTCTCGCGGCCTAGAGATCGATCAATCCAAGAAGTTCCGTGGTTTGTAGAAATGAACACGCCTCCACTGTCGGTACCTACGGCGATGTAGTTCGAATCACAGGCAATGGCATAGGCTTCGACATTCGAGATGCCCGAGTTCATTGCATTCCAAACACTATCACCTTTCGTGCGACGAAACACGCCGTTAGCCGAGGAACAAACATAGAGGTAGTCTTCTTGTGCGGCTGCGCCCCACATCGCCAAGTTCTGAATCAGACCTTTATTGGATGCGGCCCACTTCTCAGAACCAACTACACTGCGAGAGATTCCACTAAAACCTCCCGCAATGATGTTCTTCGGTGTTGAGGTGATACTCTGAAAGCCAGTCGTAGAGAGTGCATCCGAGCAGGATTTCCACGTTATTCCAGAATCAGAAGATTCGTAGAGCCCAGAATTCAGAGTACCGAGGTATAAGATCGTATCTCTAGTGTGCATACAGAGCACCGATTGACCTCTAAAGGCATCTGAACGAGGGGTCCATGACTTGCCATTGTCGGAGCTTGAGAACAGCTCCCCAGCATTCGTCGCGATGTAGATTGACTTACCAAACAGGGCACAAACACGACCATTCTTAGCACTTTCACTGGCATTACTAAGCAGCTTCCAGTCCCATCCAGCATCTACAGATGAGTACAAGCCAAAGTTTGGTACAACCACATAGATTGTTGAATCGAGGATTGCTGCAGATCGGAATTCCACTACCTGACCGAGCGACAGTCGTTTCGTCCAGGATTGTCCGCCATCTTCAGACATCCAAATCAATCCATTCCCTGAGGCAGCAATGCATCTTCCTTTACACTGTACAATCTGAAATATCCACCATTGAACGTCTATACCATTAGAGCATGATTCCCAGGTTAAACCAAGGTCTGTAGAGTGATAAAAGCCTCCGTCATAGTAGGTAGAGGCAAACAAGCCCTGCTCGCCAATGGACACACTAATGACGTTTTGCACAGCAAGTCCAACGCTTCTCGACACCCAGTTCTGTCCGCCGTTTGTGCTTACATACACACCACCTCCTCGAGTCCCTGCAACTATTGTATCACCACTTGAGCTCAAACACTCTATGATGCCACCTTCGAAGTTGTTCATGTCACGTACCCATTGGGCAGGGAGGGTGGATGAACAAAGGAATAAAAAGAGGACGACAGTATAGAGTGTACGCATAGGCTAATGGAATAGAACTCGTTTGTTCATGATAGATACTGGGCTTTACTGACTTTGGAGCTTATTGGAGCAATATAGGCAGGAACGTGTATTCTCTTTTGAGGTAGACCTATGAGGTCTTAGAACTTGCTGTGCTTTGTGCTAGGAATACTGTCTACGCTTTCCAGGCGGACAACTTGGCAGCTACGCTCCTCGTCAATGATCATTCATCATCGAAACAGTTTTTCGCAACGGTTATCCTCTATCGCAACAAAAGCGATCTTCTTCAACAACAATAGATCAACTCGGACCAGAGGTGTACTTTACATGAATGCTTCTCACCTGCGAGGAAAAACGCAGTATACCAGACTTCATGGAGAGCTTATCGCGTCAGTTTACAGTAGCTACATCGTATACATAGAAGAATCCATTGTATACGCACACTCACCTATAGAGTGCAGGACTCAAGACATGCGATGACTTTCTGATCTCGAAGTAAACGCATGTTTGATGCACTGATGTACTGATGTACTCACAATCGTTCATCGTATAGAGTGTGGCGCTTTTGCAATTCAGCGCCACCATGTCTAATGTTCACGAGCTTGAAGAGGAATGTAAATATTGTGGAGCATCAGTTGATCATTAGAAGAAGAAACAGATGCTCGTACGAGCAATTCCATTTTTCTCGCTTTGGTTTCAGTCAAGAGATCAATAGCTAGGTACACAATGCGGAGTCAGATTCATTTGAATCCAAAACCCACTTCCAAACCTGGGATAAGAAATGTTTCGCTCAATTACACTTACTTGGTTTGGAACTCTTTGTCGTCTATTGGAGATACTGTCGTGTTCCCTTTGTTACCCTGAGCATTAAATGTGAACTCCAAAACGCTATACTTGCGCTCAGTTCTGACGCCATCACTTGTTTTCGTCTGTGTTTCTATCTCTTCGAGCTTAAGGACTTCATCAGACTCATAGTTTACGCGATCATGTTGAAACATCATACCGGCATTATCCCAATCACTGCCGCGAGTGTATTTCATCGTCAAGTTCCCTGGTGCTAACTCTTTGATCGTAGCAGAGCTATTCGAGCTGATGTAGACATAGCGAAGACATACTGTTGGATTCTTGACGTCATAGAGCTTCACTGCGACATCCTGATCGTAGTTGTTATGGATTGTTAACTGGCACAAACCCTTCGGTCCAACAGCTGGCGTCAAGTCTTTTCCGTTCAAGCCCGCGCAGGAATTCAATCCAAGTGCAAGAAGGCTAAGTGCAAGAATCATCACCATATTTCTTGCGAGGTGATGTGAAGTAGTAGTTAGTACTGTTATCATGATGGATGTGTATTAATTGAGAAAATGATGTTGTGCTCAATCGTCTCTGCCAACCTAAAGAGACTCTCAGTTAAAAACAAAAGTAATAGAACCAAACACGCCGGATGTAGCGTTACTCTTATACTTTGCTACCCGCCAAATGATCGCATACTCCGTTGATTCTGGAGCTGTGAAACCCAAGACTGTCACGCCTTTCTCATCAGTATCGGAAGCCACTGCCTTCCAGTTGCCTGAATCATCTTTATACATGGCTACGGCGTCGAGATCAGCAATCTGTGACGTATCACAGGTTGCAACAATGACGTAACGGTGATCCTTCTTAAACGTTTGCCATACTTGTGCTCGATCTTTTATAAGATCACTTACAGTGCCGACAGGAAGAGCACGTTCTTGTGAATACATCAAGGCCATCGTAGTATAGAGACTCGCTCGTATACCATGAAGCATTATCTTTTGCTCCGAGTCAAAGCGTCCATCTCCGTCATTTTGTCCGAAGGCTTCACGAATGGCCATGTCGGCAGTTGACATGCTTATGGTATCCGTTTCCACGTTAAATGATTCTTTAACACGCTTGATTGCACGGATCACACGCTTATAGCTGCCAATCACCATCGAAGTATCCCAGTTCTGACGTTGCGCACTGAGTTTCAACTTCCATAAAGTGAGGTCTGACGGAGAAAGACCCGCTGGTGCGTTTGCAATCCACATAGTATCTACTTTGAACGCATCAACGATTGGCATATCTGTACCGCAATAGTTCTTACGTGTTGGTACAAACACATAAGGACTTTCGCTCTTCATTTTCTGAACAGCATCAATAGGAATAGCAAAATTGAGATTCTGGCCTCCATCCATGAGGAAACATGCTACACCCACCACTTCCCCAGATGGATTCAAAAGTGGACTACCACTGTTGCCTTGAGACATTGCGGCTGTCATTTGGATAACAAGTCCATAATCCTTCACATTTCGCACAGACGAGACGATACCATCCGTCACACTTTGTTCAAGTCCCAAAGGATTTCCAACGAGGTACACACGTTCAGCCTGTTCAGGCAATACGGGCTTGAGCGGCAAGGCTTGCACTTTTCGAGTAAACGAATCGCCCAATTCAAGAATGGCCAAGTCCTTCACAGTATCGATAGACACAACTCGTGATACTTGCACTATTGAACTATCATTCAATACAATCTTTACTCCCGAACTACCTTCTATCACGTGGTAATTCGTTACAACTCTCTTTGGAGCAATAAAGAAGCCACTTCCGATACCGTCGTCTAGACCAAATGCATTCTGTTGTACAACAGTTACCACGGCAGGTTTCACGCGTTTTACCATACCGACAATGTCTTGTGCGCTAAGCATGGACGCACAAACAACAAATGCCGCGCAGGTCGTAAAGATTCTTCTCATCTGAGTATGTCCCCTAAGTCTTTTGTAGGCTAACAAATATACCAACCGATGAAGGCAACAAAAAACACCATTTGTGCACACAACTAGATCTTTATGATGACAGAGTTGATCGAATGTGCAGTATTGTCGAGTCGTATAATTGAATGATTAGGTTGAATACTCTAGTATTCTCAACAGTGATACTAACGCTTCAAAGTACCTGCAATACTCAGCATTCTCGACCTTTGGTTGTTTCTTATTAAGTTGTTCAATTTGGTCACTTTTCTTGTTGTAGCGCCAGATACAAAACCGAGAGCCTTTGTTTTTTGGAGTGATTTCAGCCATTCGTCTATTCCAATTTCTCTTTGCGGTACTCCAACGTATTTCCTGCGATGCATTTTATTAGCGAGTACCTCCGACAAGTACATATTGAGACACAACAATCGAAGCGCGACGCGTACCTTCATGCTAACACATCTGCGGCTCCTTCCTTTAAGATTGAATTACTTTTCTGAGGCTGCTTTGTCGAAATCACTTGAAGGAGCCAATAAAGTATCACTGTATCGGATTGCTCCTTTGCACTGGTGAGATCTGCATCTCACCCCTTGTTTAACATGTAGATTTCGGTCGGCAAGAGTGTCACTGTGTATGCCGTCCATCGTGACACTTGAGAGTTGCCTTATGGAACTGTTGATTGATGCTATGAAACATGCATTGGCTTAGCAGCTGACTTTTATCTAAGAACGTGATCTTCATGAAGACCGTCAATCACCTATCTCAATTCCAAGTCAAGCGTACTTCTGAGTTCGGCGGAAAGGCTTGGGCTTGAAGATTGTGCCGTTCAAAGAAATCATAGCCAATATCTAGTGTAACGCTACGCCCGTCTTCACCGACAAACTTGAAATATCGTCCGTCCGTAAGTACATCTTCCCCACACTCTTCAGTTACTATTCGACAAGAGAATCGAGTGGTGAACAAACTTCGAGTGTGTTTAGCGCAACGTAGTGCGTCAAAGAGAAGGAGCTCCTGCGTTCTATGTAGGTAGATTGCGAGAGAATCATACTGCACGTTTACATAAAAAGGGCATTGCAGGTTTGACCACTTCGATCCAGGATTCGCACCATACTCCTGGGGAAGCCTTTGAAGCGCCCGGTACGTACCCTCCAATTCTGGAGGAATGCCATATCCAGTATTATCTGTTATCAATTGTACGATTTTTCCCTTGCTGAGTAGTGCTAGCTGGCGGAGAACTCCATCGACAGCTATACCGGAAAAATCTGAGTTTCTCTTTGGTAGTCTCGTTCGCGAGAATGCGTAAAGAATTGCGGCACGAAGCTCAGGTTTTATAGCAAAGACTAGATCACCGAGATAAGATGTGTTTTCTGGATTGTGGGCACGAATCGAGTCTCCCGGTCCGACAATAATGCCACTTGGCCTCGGACCGAACGTGTCAAAACTGTACAATACGACTTGATCTATTGAAGTAGTGTCCCTCTTTTCACCAAGACGCACAAATGTTCGTAAAGTGTTATTGTTCGTCATTAAGACAAGCGAATCACGCGAGAATGACTTGAGGCGATAGGCAACGGAGTCAAGTTTGTCATTCAACTGAATAAACACTGTGCTGTCATGTACATAATACCGAGCATTCCCGCCAAGGAAGTAGCCCATAGTTCGGCAACTTGAACGCATTGAGCGATAGCAACATGCAGAGTCACGAAAAAACGTTAACCCGAAGCAACTCGTGTCATTCGATTGAACATACGGGAGCAAGCGTTCATGCTCTGGAAGGCCGATACTGTCTACAGAGGCCTCGCTACAGAGCGTCCAATCTCCTTCTAGTGCTAGCTCAAGATCCGGGCGTGCGGGCTTCCCACAAGAGAGGAAATGCAACACGATCATGGGAACGATTAGATAGCATTGTGCGCGCATACTCGTACTCTCTAGAACAAAAGAAACAACGTATGGACATTTGAAGGGAAGTTATACGTTTAGTACTAGTTGTTTCCTGACAAACAAACGTTTATAGCATCTCGGCAAACAACAAGAATCCAACAGTTTCCGGTCCTCTTTTCCCCGTCGAAGCCGAAGGCTGAGCATACAGAAAAAAAGGCCTGGAGAAGCTCCAAGCCTTTGTAAAAAACGTCCGTGGAACGTCTGTGACAATCCGTAGAGTTAGGGTTATCTGAGTATCCATGCGGTCTCTGTCGGAGTGGCGGGATTTGAACCCACGACCCCACCCACCCCAAGGGTGTGCGCTACCGGGCTGCGCTACACTCCGATTACTTGCAAAATTAACGGATAGAATGCAGTAGTACAAGCCTTGGGCGGTGTCGACTACGCTGTTCTCAGACCGTGCGTCTCGGTGAGCGTTCAACGCTTCTGCGTGCAGACGCTGTGATCGCGCTGGCTAGCTCTATAGAATAGCGACACTCCTCAAGTCTATAGCAGTGCGTTTTTAACACTACAGTAGCAGCCGCGCTAGTGCCGTTCGCGCTTTGGTGCTAAATTGCCTTCTTTATTCATCAATGGTCTCTGTACTCTATGTCGATTTTCTCTTCAACGCACTCGACTTCCCGACCTTCATCGATTTTGAATCTAGCCGCAGCCTTTGCGCTTAGCTGCTTGCTCCTCTGCTGTTTTCAAGCCAATGTTCACGCGCAAGTTGCTAAAACCCTTGGCGCTGATTCAAGCTCTAAGCCAGCCGCAGCAGTCGATACAGTTGATGTTGTGTACTTGCGCACGGGGAGTGTTTTTACCGGACGCCTCATCGTTCAAAAACCGAGTGTGCACTACATCCTTCAACTAGATGATGGGACCAAACTTGAATTCCTCCCGCACGAGATCGATCAATTGAAACGCGAGCCTCGCATGAGTGCCGATGAGCTAAAAAAGCGTGAGGCTGAGAATTATAATGACCGAAAGATTGATACCGGCGATGAATCAGCCCGTGTTGACACATACGCGCGTATCGATAAGTACGATGCGAAGAAACTGCGAAACGAGAGTTACTTCTATCTTGCACAGGCTACAGTAGGGCTGGCTATGGGTGCAACTGCAAGCGATGCGTTACAGTATAGTTATCAGACCTTTGGCTTTGTGCCAGATATTAGCGTTGCCGCAGGTACTCGACTCTCTCGTCGTGCTTTCATAGGTGCTGCAGTGTCTGGCTCTGTATGGACACGCATGCTCAGCGATGCCTATAATCGTTCAGGCGGAGATTTTTCTACAACAGACTTAAGCTTACGCCTCATCGGCCTTGCTACAGACGATAACTTCCTCATTGATGGCTCTATCGGACCTCTTTTCCGTAGTTACGAGATTCCTGGTGACGATTTCCTAGGCATACCAGCTAAGACTGTCAGCGCAACTGGCGTGGTAATCAACGGAGGCGTTCACTATGTGATACGAGGAACGTTCATTGGTCTTGACGTGCACTCCATGGTTCAATACGTTGACACCTCGCTAGAATATGGCTTTCGTGTTGGTGTGAGCTTTTGCAACCTGTTCCCACTCATGCGTGGAACTCGTTTGTTCTAGAAGCTGTATATCTACTCTTACTAGTAGCGAAGAGCTCAACGTGGAGGCCCAACACTCGAGCGAGATGTGTTGCTTGAGCCTTCATAAGCATCTCACTGTAACAAGAGTGTAGACTTTGAAAGCAACGAGAATGCAAGCTTGAATACTCTACCAAAGCTAGACCTTCGCAGAGTTTGCGTGAGTCAAGCTTGAGCAAGCTCGTTAAGTGTATAGGTCCAGATCTCCAGAATGAAAAGTCCACAAAGAAAAAGAGCTTGATCCTTCGTGGATCAAGCTCTTTTTCTTTATGCATGAAGCTTCGCTTCCTGCCTATTTCTTCAAAATATTAGTGGCTTGCAGCTGGGATACCGTGCTCAGCAGCTAGCTTCTCAACGTTAACAATTGTTTCTACCTTCGCAACATCGCGTGTTGAAACCATTTGCTGAACGCCGTTACTTGCTGTCTTCATCTCATACACTTCTGTATTTGGATTCATGAGATCACCCATCGATGCTTTCTTCCAAACGTCGCCTTCTACACGGAAGCCAGCTTCTGTATAGATGATTAAAGGTAAGCTTTCATCAAACAATACGCAGTTGGTCATTACTTCGCCACCGCCATTTTCGAGACAACGATCTACAGCTTCTTTCAAGTTTCCAATGTGAAGTGGAATGAAGAGAATGAGCTGAGTCATGCTCTTGCCTTCAAAGCGACCGGTCTTGACATACTTGGCGCCAATTTCAGCGTTCTTTGTTGACCACATGGTAAAGTCTGCAATACGGGTGCTGCAGCTTGATACTAGAAACACTGTGCACAATGCAAGTGCAATCATCACGATACGTGATCTATTCATAGGTTTCCCCTACTAAGGTTAATGAAATATTGATAAGGACTTCTACAATATAATTGGATTTCCGTTGAAAAAACACGACAAGAGTGTGTTAATAGCGGTAAAATTTTCAACATAGGACTTTAGAGCAACTCTGTAATCCTGGCTTTTTTACCGGTCTACTCGTAAGGTATTAAAAGCTAGGAACTTTGGACACTGAGCCACGAATCTGCTTACGAAACGAGCTAAGGTCAACTACTCCAGCAACTAAGCAGCCATTTCTTCATAAAACAAGGCGGCTGCTTTGATGCCAGTATGGAAATTATCCAAGTCAAAGTGTTCGTCTGGAGAATGAGCATTCTCACTGTGGAGCCCAAATCCCATGAGAACCGTGGGTGAACCGAGAATAGTCTGAAAGAGCAAAGTAATAGGAATGGAACCGCCCTCACGCATGTAAACAGTCTTCTGCCCAAATGCTTTTTCTAAGGCTCGCTCTGCAGCAAGCACGGCTTGACTGTCGCGCGGAACCAAGACTGGATTCGCTCCGTGTAAGTTCTCCACCTGCACGCGCACGCCGGCTGGAGCGATGCTTTTCACATAGGTCTCAAACTTCTGCGCAATGTCTTCTGTTCGCTGATTTGCCACTAGTCGCATGGAGATCTTCGCACTTGCCTTTGCTGGCAGCACTGTCTTTGCTCCACTGCCCGTGAAACCACCGATAAATCCATTGACGTCAAGTGTTGGCCGTGCTCCAAGTCGCTCGAGGGTGGTATAGCCCTCTTCACCGAATAGCTGATCTACTTGTAGGGCGGATTTGTACTCGGCTTCATTAAAACTGAGTTCCGACATCTCTTTACGCTCTTCCACACTAAGCTCTATCACATCGTCATAGAATCCTGGAACGCAGATTCGACCGTTCGCGTCTTTCAGTGAGGCAATGATTGTAGCTAAAGCGTTTAAAGGGTTCTGAACTGCGCCTCCAAAGGAACCTGAGTGCAAATCTCTGTTTGGACCGCTCACATGGACTTCCATGTAGCAAAGGCCACGCAGAGAATACACGATACTTGGTACTCCTTTGGCATACATTGCGGTATCGCTGATGACCACACTGTCGCAAGACAAAAGCTCCTTATTCTGCTGCAAAAAGTTCTCAAGATTCACAGAACCAATTTCTTCTTCTCCTTCAATCAAGAGCTTGACATTCACTGGGAGGGCTGCGTTTTCATGCAAACATGCCTGCAGCGCCTTCAAGTGAAGAAACACCTGCCCTTTATCATCCGTTGCGCCTCGCGCGAACACTTTTCCATCGCGAACAGTAGGTTCAAATGGTGGATTTGTCCAGAGGTTTAAGGGATCCACAGGTTGCACATCGTAATGTCCGTATAACAGAACTGTAGGTTTATCCGAACCAGCATGGAGCCAGTCTGCATATACGACAGGGTGACCAGGTGTGGGATAAATGTTCACATGCTCCAGTCCTATGCTGCTACAGTGCGCAGCGATCCACTCCGCACAGCGCTGAACATCTGCTGCGTTGTCTGGCTCTGTACTGACACTTGGTATTGCTAAGAGCTCACAAAGTTCTGTGAGAGCTCGCTCACGATGATTGTCGATGTAGGTGTTGATTTTTGACATAAGTATTAAGTAACGAGTTGTAGACATTCAATTGTGTTGTGGGACCGAAACAATGCAAACCAAAAACAGCAGCGCTAGTTTGCTATCAAAGCAAGAAGACAATTCCCCGATCTGCTTTGCCCGCCCGCCATGGAAATACAAAACTACGGAGTGTTTTGTTGCGATCGCATGCTCTCTTTGGCACGTCGGCGGTATTCTGATTCTCGATTCTGCAGACAATCCTGCAAATGTTTCTCTACACTTTGCTCGAGGTAGCTACGCGATGAATAGTAGGTCTCTTGCTCTCGTAGGAACAAATTGGTCCGAGCGCTATCGAAACTGCCAACGAGTGCCACATACCATTTTTCACCTGACTCTGGATTTGTTCCGGCAAGTGTCTGTAGATGATAGCGAATGAGGAAGTATCGATATGAAAGAGTGTCGAGCGCTAGGATATGCTCAGATAAGATAATCACAGAATCAACATCATTTTCTTCCTCTTCTGCCACGACGAAGCCAAGCAAGCATTTAGCCACATGCTCTTGTCTAAAGTATTCCTTTGGAATGCTCGTCTTGAGCTTCAAGGAATCTATGATTCCGAGCAGACGAATCGACAGCTCCTTGTCCGCAACAAGTCGAAGAAGAATTGAGTCTGGAACCGCACTACCGTGCAACAAAAGGTCGATAGCTGCTTGTTGAGTGAGTGGAAGAAACTCGCTTGCAAACCCTCGCATGGCTTCATGAAGAGCTTTCTCCGTTGCTGGACTAAATGCACGACCTTCGAACCACATACAGATCACCATTGCTAACTCGCTTGACTGGTAATCGTCGTCAAAGGCTTGGTCCTTCACCATACCACCCTTTGCATGCTTCGTCATTGAAGACAGAAAGCGTTTTGTTGCCGAATGTAAGTCGCGCGTAAGATCAGCTTCGGTCCAGCGAATAACTGTAGAGTCGACTTGCTTCGTTCGTAACAGTTCTTGTATGATACTGATAACCGTCCCGCGTAAGAGTGGCACTTGGTAGAGTTCGACCAGGAGTTTTGCATTCTGCGCACAGTTTTTTGGAGACAAGCGTGCTTGAGAAAGTAGGTACTTGAAATCAGCATGCGGTTGTTTGCTCAGACGCTGCGCGTCTGAGCGCAGAAGCTGGAACAAGGCTGCTTGGATTTCGACTTTTCCGGATTCAGATAGTACCCGAAGGATCTCACATTGAAAGGCTGGAATTCGCTGACTGCTCTTGAAGAGTTTGAAGACGAAGTCTGCTGATAATGAATCTTCGTGATAGGATAACTTATCGAGTAGAACACTGCGCAGTGGTCCATCCACACCGCGGCCACAGTCAGACTTTGCATACTCAGCGTCTTCGGCAAGCTGAGGACTCAACAATTGCGCTTTTAGGAAGGGGACGTCGCTCTCAGCTGCTTTAATCCAAGCGGCAACCTTGCGAAGGCTGTCTGCTCTGTCTCCTCGAGCAGATCGAAAATCGCTATACCAGTTTTGGATTTTGGGCGTGGATATGTTGAAGCCGTTAGACGGAGCTAAGACAATTGAACGAAAGAAATTGTCCACATCAACACTCCTCTTGTTGGCTTGGTGCAGGTACGCAAAAGCCAAATGCATCATGTTGCCCCGAAGAATAAAGCGATAACGTGTAGAAAGATCACAGCGCTTGCGCCGAATGCTGAAGTCGACAATGGTTGTGTTGTCTACTTCGTTGCGTTCGAGGCCTGACAATGTATCACCGTCAAATCGAAAAGTTGAGACAAGTGATTGTATCAATAAGTCCAGGTTAGACGTATACATGTAAGGTGAAAACTCGTAACGAATGATTCCACAGCGCATCGAGGCGGTGTCGTTCGAAGCTATCCATGAAAAAGCTGCACGAAACTGTGGAAGCTCAGGTAGACTGAGAGCCCTTTTCTTTGGCTCCGCCGGAAAGCTGAGAGTCATGTGAGTACTGTCGTCGTAGTACTCGCGCCAAATTGCAGTGTCCCGCTTGGGAAGAAAACGCACTGAGCCAAGGAATCGTGAACAATCCTCAGAATTGTAGCTTGCTGTGGTGCTGATGAAGTCGAATCGATAGACATGGCGTCGACGAATATAGATCCGACCGCTGTGCTGTCGCCCTGATGAGTCAGCATCGAGAGAATAGTATGCACACACATCTGTATTGGGACTGTTCTCGAATCTTAGTTCACGAAGCTCAGCTTCGCTGTTGTTTCCGCGGAGTTGCCCCTTCACAAGCTCTTCGAGACTAGAGCCAGCTGTGGGGTCTGACAAGAACGAGTTTTGATAAAAACAGATGTTTCCATTGGATACATCTTCGCTATAATAGTAGACTGGAGTGGCGTCGCTGACAGTATCACGTACTACCTGCGCACGACCTATCATCTCGCACTCAACTCCATGAACACTATCGTGCACAGCTGCCCACTCTTGTTTTTTCAAGGCTTGAAACTCAAGAGAATTCAAGAAGCCACTCACTGAGGAATTGTTGATGTTCTCCTTACTACCATATGCCATTAAAGTGTAGATGTTCCTGTCTGTGAAGACAATTCGTATGCGCAGAAGAGTTTGGGACTCAACAGAACCGAAATAGTCGTAGCATTGACGTCCTTGATAGCGTTGCAAGTATGGGGCTTCTGTGCGAGGCTGCTTTTCAATTGGATTTGTGTAAATCTTGCGCGCCATTGCATCAGCAAACTGCTTATGAGCGACCTCCGTGGTCATACCATTGCTTGGTTGGGCAATCACTTGGAAACGTAAGCCGGTGATGACATCCAAACACTGTGGCGCTTCAATGGTTCCAGTTGGGTCAAGTTCTTTGTACTGAGGTAAGTCCATGATCTGAGCAGGCATTCGGATGGAAAAGCCTCTATTCACCGATCGATAGTCATACCACGTGGCATGTGCGCTTAGATCAACGCTATCAAATTGGTGTCGCACGCCGGTATAGGTTGGCAATACCGCTTCTACAGTGTAACCCTTAGCTCGAAGTAGATCGATGATACCACTCGGTCCCCCTAGGTGCCCTGCCCCAATGGCGGCGAAAAGCGAAGCAACTTGATGGAGAGAATCAAAACTCTTCGCCATCACGATGTTACGTTGATACATGAGAGTGTCTGCCAAACCGTTATGGTTCGTCATAGATGTCGCAAACAGCGTCGCAATAGAATCTATGTTCTGATCAAAGTACACTGTAAAGGCTTTTTCTTTATCTGGGTCTACGATAGGTAAAACTAAAGCACCCGATTCGAGAGCAGTACGAATGACAATCGCGCCAACCTTATCAAGCATGAGCAAATTGTCCGCACTACCCTCCAATGCCATAAGCTCTTTGCGAAGCGATCGCGCCAATCCCAAGAGATAGGCGTCAAGAAGCGTAGGTCGATCGTTATTCCCAACATGTGTTTCAGACTCAAGTATCTGCGATAACAAGCTGCATCTGAGGTTTGGTATCTTTGACTCGGGGATGGAACTGATATTAGAGAATATCTTGCATAGCGAATCGAGCTGCGGTCCTTGAACGATATCCTTGAGACGTATGCCCGCAGAAGTATCCATGATTTGCGTCATCAAAGATGCGAGCAGTGTATCTATCCGCTGCTCAAGGGCAAAAAAGTGGCAGCGAGATAAGGCAGGAAGTACAGAATCAGCAAACTCAAAGGCACGCTCGTCTCGTACATGCATGGTACCGTAGAGATAAGAATCGTGCGCTTGTTCAGCTTTGTGGACGCGCCAGAGAAGCGTCTTCTCGTGCGCCGCAGACTGCGCATGAGCTACTTCGTAGGCGCCGAAGCAGACGAAGCAAAAGGACAAAACAAACAAATAGCCCATCAAGGATCGTATTCTCATAAAACGGCTTTGTTCCCCAAAAAAGCATCCTCCCTGATAGCTCTCTCGTCGTGAAATCTCGAACTCAGTCCACCAAAGTCCAGTCTCAATCTCATCAGCTTGCTGTCGAATAAGACCTTTGGTCGAAACCTACATTCAGAGTCTTTTGTCAAAATAACTGTTTGTCCTCACTCGCAACGGAGGCTCAACACCTGTCTAAAGAAAACTAAGCACAGCGAATGTCTCAACACAGACCCTACCTCCATTAGTGGCTCTTCCAACGAGGTACATAACAGTTCCAAACTAGATTCAAACGCTACAAAGTGTTGAGAGATTTGAGTCTAGCTCTTTTGTCGTTTCAAAGCTGCAGCCACATACTTACCCAATATGTCAAACTCCAAATTCACATGGTCCCCAATACGCAGATCAGAAATGGTAGTGTGCGACCAGGTGTGTGGTATGATCGCTACCAAGAAGCTGCCCTCATGAACCTCTGCCAGCGTCAGACTTATTCCATTGACACAAATACTTCCTGTACTGACCACAAGTTCCTGGAATTGTGGGTCGAAGTGAAAAAGCAGCTCGTGACTCGTGCTCAGTTCTCGTATGCTTGCGAGAGTTCCAACACAATCCACATGACCTTGTACGAAGTGTCCACCCAGTCGAGTAGTTGGGAGCAATGCCCGCTCCAAATTCACTCGACTTCCCTGTTTCAACGTGCCCAAACTTGTCTTCTTTAGCGTTTGCTCCACAGCCTGTACTCGAAAGGTCTTGGCATCATGAGCTATCACGGTTAAACACACCCCCTGTACTGCAATCGAATCGTCAATACTGCAGTCATCTAAAATCGTATGCGCTGAAATAGCAAACTCAAAACCATCCCCTAAAGCCTGCATTCTAAGCACTTCGCCAACTTCTTCTATCAGACCGCTAAACATGGAGATCCTCTATGGTGTATGAAAAGTTCACCCGTGGTCGCGACTAGCTCGTCAGGTTCTGCTCAACATGATGCAACAGTTCACGCTCAGGTCGTAGAACTAGGTGTGCGACAGTTGGGCATACATGCGATCTTTGTCCCGACAAATTGCGACGTGTGATTCACTATATTACTCACAAAGAAGCAGTCTCAATAACGTTTTTTTTAAAGTCCGCGTCCACCTATGCTCGTGCTCGTTGTATCTGCGTTCTCCTGTGGTCAGATTCAACCTACAGCATTGCGTAGGCTAGGTCGTACCGACTTCAACTCTCGTTTTGTTTCGAAGCTCTACTCATCAAATCAGTCATGGTGTACTTGCTCTACAATCAAGCTTGTGCTGCTCAGCTTAAGCGCATCGGTCGGCACATTCGGAATTCCAATCTGGATATTCCAGCCCTCTTTTGTGACTTTTACGCGCAGGCAGAGCTGTCGTCTTTACGTTGTATCGTCCCGACTGGCCGAGCAGTGCGACACTTACGCAAGGACTGTATTCGGACAATCTGGAAGGACTTTCGCAAACCTACACCTGCTCTGCAACTCTGCACTCTTGATGCTTTTTTACGCGAGGAGTTTCAACAACTCCACAAGAAGCCTCAACCCAGACTGATGAGCGACGCTTTCCGCTTTGCACTTTTCCGCGAAGCATTGCAGCGCTGTGTTGATGAGCAGCGATTGATTTTTTATTCGCGTGATGGCTCCGCCATCACACTGGCTGTTGCTCAACGCTTAGCGGATATTGTATATGGTCTGAAGCGCAAAGGCTTGGAAGCAAGCGATTTAGAAGAAGATCTAAAAGCGCATCGCGACGGAAATTCTGATGAGAGTCTGTTTCACTATGCCCGTCTTCACGATGTTTGGCAGCTTTTCCGAGCATATGAGGAGCTGCTTGGTGAGGAGGTCGTAGACATGCCCTCCTTAACGAAGCTGCTGATTCTGGATCTGCAGAAAGTGCATCGTTCGGAGAGACCGTTCCAAGTCGGAACTGGGTCGAATCCTAATGATAGGAACCTTGCCTCGAGTTCAGACAACACAGCCGCCTCATTCGAGAATCCCACTGTGCGATGTATCGTTCTTGATGGCTTTTCTGAGTTCACTCAGCCCGAGTTAGAAGTCCTTGCTTGTTATTCCCACTCTTCAACCGCCGTACTCCTGACTTTGAACTATGAGCCGCAGAATAGTGCTCTGTTCGGAAATGTCATTGAAGCGAGAGCTACTTTGGAAAATGCGGGCTTTATCGGACATCAAGTCGAATCGGATTCTCAAGAGTCAACCTTGTTTGATACCGAGCGCAACTACTTGCAAAAGCATCTATTTGCTCAAGCACCATCTACCACCCGAGTAAGTGAGACCTCTTCTGATTTGCGCATAACATCTAATGTTCATTCAGCCGTCCAAACCGACTCCAAGCTTGCATCTACTTCTCAAGACCTGAATCTACGTTCCTCAGGATTGGCTAGAGATCAGATACACATCCTGAATTGCGAGAACAAGCAAGATGAGCTTGCAAGCATTGCTCGATTTGTCAAGTATTGTGTGCAAAATCAGCACATCGCCTTGCACGACATTGCACTCGTGCTTCGGCAGCCACAGAACTATGCGCCGCTAGTGCGCGAAGTCTTCGAAGCGCATGGTATCCCTATCAACTTAAGTGACCGCGCATCGCTGGCAACTGCTCCGGTTATTGCTGCGATATTCGCCATGGTAGACGTTGTGCGCGGGGACTATCGCCGCGACGACATGATACGCGCCCTTAGCAGTCCCTTTGTTTCTATTGACGGTCGTGCCACCCGCGTTGACGTCGATCGCTTAGAACGCGTAACAAACTCATTGCGCATTCAGGGGGGACCTCGATCTGGAGGACTGGAAGGCTGGAAACACAGTCTCGACCTTGCGATTCAAGGTGCGGTGCGTCAAGTGGAGTTTCTTGAGAAGTCAGGCGCTGAGGAGGTTGTGCGCAAGAACAAGCTGCAAGACCTTGAAGACTATAAACTTCTGCGTTCTGATGTCGACTTTTTCGCCACAAATTTCCCTCATCGAGATCTGCGATGCAGCCCTACTGAGTTCCATCGTTTGTTCCTTGAGACCTTTCTTGAGAAACTGCGCATTGAGGATTTGCTCAACCGTGATGCGCTGGAAGTCTATCATTTGCAAGCAGATGAGTCTGAGCTTATCCGTAGACGTGAGCAAGTGGAGCAAAACACCCGTGCCTTGGGCACTTTGCTATCCTTACTCGACGAGTTAGAGTTTATTCTTCGCGAACGCAAGCAAGCATCGCTTCGTTTCCGGGACTATGTAGAGATGTTGGTAGCCTCAGTAAGAGCAGCCAAAGTGCAGATTCGTGAGAAGGGAAACTACGGTCTCACCGTTACTAGTATCGAACAAACCCGGGGTATTCCCTATCGAGTTGTGATACTTTGCGGTATGGTGGATTTGGAGTTTCCCTTGGCGTATAGTCCTGAGTACTTTCTTGGAAAAGAACTCCCAGACTCAGAGTTGCGCCATATTCGCGCGGAGCGAATGAGCTTTTATCACGCGCTCGTAAACCCGTTGCGAGCCTTGTGTGAAGGTCGTGGTCAGATCCTTTTCAGCTACCCACGTCAGAAGTCAGACGGCGAAGATTGTCTGCCCTCTCCTTTTCTTAAAGAGGTCGTCAAGCTCTATGGTTTGGATCCGGTACACCTGAACACTACTTCAATCCGCAAAGCCCTGCGCAGCGGCTTCAGACAGGATAGCTCCGCAGCCAGTTCAGAATTGTCGGATTCAAGTCCAGAACAATCGTTCGTATCTCGTCGCAATAAAGACGCAACCGAATTCGAAAGCCTTAGCGCCGATCCCACTGGAATCGCCTGGTGTGCTCCATGGATAGATGCCATTAGCTCGGTTAACGAGGCGTGGCAAGCTGTGGAACAGCAGAGTGCAATCCTTGAGTTCTTCCGCGCGCAGAATCTGATGGAGAATGTGGAGTACGTGCAACAGATCGTTCGAGAATACAGTGCGCAGCATGCTTCCGACAATAGTATTCGGGAGCATCTGGCAACGAAGGAGCTGGACCGACTCGAGCAAGTGCTGCAGAGAGCAATCTCAGCGACTGATATTGAGCGTTTTGCGGCATGTCCGTACCAGTATTTCGCGAGCAAGGTGCTCGGACTTTCCTCAGCCGAACGCGAAAGCACCATGTTAAGTCCGCTAGAGAAGGGCAACCTCTTGCACTTCATTGTCTATCGTTTTTACACGGAGATAGCCACGAAGCAGCGCGACAGAAGCTCCTCGACCGTTTTTCAATCCCTTGACGAACCAGGATTTCGCGCAGTGATGGTCGATTTGGACCCAACTCAGAGAACGCAGTATAAAGCTCTCCTTCTTGAGATCGCAGAAGAGGAGCTGGCAAAGTTGCATTTCAATCACCCCTTTTTCCAGCTGAGTGAAGACGAGATTCTAGGTTTGAATCGAGATAAAGAGGGACTTCTCGAACGATGGCTCGATGCCGAGCTCGCACGTGTAGATCGTTGGCAATTCAAGCCTTTACTTTTTGAACAAGGCTTCGGGATGAAAGCACGGGATCGAAGTTCTGAGCCCATACATTTAGGAGAGGTCCTATTGAAGGGCAAGGTTGATAGAATAGAACTTCGAAGCACAGAAGATGGACAGTATGAGTTTATTGTAGCGGACTATAAAAGCTCGGTAAATGGAGTAAGTGGCAACAACCAGATAAAAGCACGACAGAGTTTTCAGCTACCACTCTACATGAGCGCTGTAGAACAGCTCCTGCGCGATCAGCTGGGTATCGATGCGAGACCTGCCGGAGGAGTGTACTACATCTTCGACCCGACTGAAGATCCGTTTAAACTCGTATTGATCGAGAGAGACTCTCATCTGGTGAAAACCAAAGACCGCGATGGCTTTGTCAGTGCCATAAGCACCAGCAGCGTGTTAAAGGCAGAGGAAAGTCGTGACGAGATTCTCCAGGATCTTGTGAAAAGCACCAGATCGATCCAACAGAATATCGCCGATGCCCAATTCCCTGTTCGGCCTGTGGCTAGCAGTACATGCACCTACTGTTCGTTCTCTCGATTGTGTCGTGTGCAAGAGTGTACAAGTTCTCTACCTTCAAATGACGAGTTGGCTGACATCTAGGCCGGGCTTTTTTCCTATATTCGCAGGGGAAATCACTTCAGTATAGCAACTATGTCAACTCAGGTTTTGTTATTCATGCTTCTCGGCATTGGAGCCATTGCAACTGCTATTGGCACCATAACGCGTCGCAATCCGGTTTCAGCGGCCATGAATTTGGTTGCACACTTCTTTATGCTTTCTGGTCTGTACTTAACACTCCAAGCACAGTTCGTAGCTATTGTACAGATTTTGGTCTACGCCGGGGCAATCATGGTATTAGTTGTTTTCGTTATCATGCTTCTGAATGTTGGAAAAGAAGAACGAGCCCATGAGAAGTTCAGCTTGACCAAAGCCTTAGGTGTCACCTTTTCCGCTGCGTTTGTCCTTACGCTGGCAACAGTTTTCATGTCGCGCCCTACAAATTACCCAGCGCTTTCGCCTCAGGCATTGACACTTGGAACAACCGAGAACATTGGAACCGTTCTCTTCGGACAGTACCTTTTCCCATTTGAAATCATTTCGCTGTTGCTTCTTACTGCACTCATAGGTGCGGTGATCTTAGCAAAACGCCACGTCGACTAATCGCTTTTGTTTTTTGGTGCATCTTCATTACGATTACACAGCCCATGAATCTGCAAACAGTTCCCATTGAATGGTATTTATCGCTCTCCGGCTTGCTCTTCACACTCGGTGTGATTGGCGTTGTTACACGTCGAAATGCGATCATCATTTTTATGTCGATTGAGCTTATGCTCAACGCAGTGAACCTCTCGTTCGTGAGCTTTGCACAGTACTTGGGTGACAGTGCAGGACAAATCTTCGTGTTCTTCATCATGGCGGTAGCTGCTGCTGAAGCAGCAGTTGGATTGGCAATCGTATTAGCCCTGTTCCGCATCAAGCGGACCATCTACGTCGATCAGGTAAACGTGATGAAGTGGTAAGGAAAGAACATTCTAGAATCTCAAAAGCCGTTTGGAATCAATAGATCCAAACGGCTTTTTTTTCACCCTATTACTGAAAACTCGTCGTCGCACACTTGATCTTTTTCATACGTCCCCCTTTATTCCTGTTCAACAAGCCTACAGACCATGTAAAGCAACGAAAGGAGGATAAGCAGCGACGAAGTCGATGCATAGAGAAAAGACTCATGAAGAAGGTTCCAGCGCGTTCTCAGAGGCTAAAGTGTCGCTATAATGCCGCTATAAAAGCCTAGAGCCGGCACTGTGTTCGACACTTGAATACTATCGAGATTCGTTTAGGAAGCAATTACGACTTTGTCGAGCCTGGTTTTACGACTCTCTCAGGATTGTTTTTCACAAAGTCTGCCCAGGAGCTCGCCGAGCGGCCTGAGCTGGTTTTTCGCGCTGATGAAGATGCAGGAAGCGCGTTGTTTCCACGCATTGCATGAGTGATTGCTACGGCTAATGCATCCGTTGCATCGAAGAAGTCGGGAGTTTCTTTGATCTTAAGCATCTTCTGCACCATAAACTGCACTTGTTCTTTAGAGGCACGCCCCTTCCCTGTTACACATTGCTTTACCTGCAAGGCCGCATATTCTGCGATGGGGATTTGTCGCAAGGTTGTTGCGACCATTGCCACGCCTCGGGCGTGGCTGAGTTTCAGAAGTGATTGTACATTCTTGGCATAGAAGACTTGTTCGAAGGCTGCCTCATCTGGTGCGGTACGTTCAATGACTTGAGTAAGACGTTGAAAGATTAGCTCAAGCCTGCGAGGAAGCTCGGTGAATTGTCGCTTCGCCTCAATCACCCCATACTCAACAAGTTCTATACGGTGAGGTTGGGCAACGTCGATGACGCCATATCCGCAGACAATAGAACCGGGGTCGACTCCAAGAATTCTCATGAATCCCTTCACTACAGGTGGTAAATTTGCTCAATGCAAAATACTTCGAAGCCCCCTTCTCGTCGGGAATACTTTTATACGGTCGATGCGCGCGGCAATGTTATTCACGACGGAGCAATAGTGGACGATAGTGCGTTTCTAGCGCGACTCTATTCGTCACTGAAAGAGAACACTACGGATCAGTATCCAGACTATCGCTTCTACGCCAAATGTGGTCCCGAGTGGAACTACCTTGCCACAGTTGATACACCCATCGTGTTCCAGTCACTTGCTGACGGACATCTCCATTATGCTCCGCAGCACTCAGTGCCATTCAATCCAATGCAGCTTCGTTTTGGTGCGAATGGTGTGCTGTATCATGCAGCACCGGTCGGTTCTTATGGGCGGATTTCACCGACCCTAGCCGTCGAGCTTGCGCGCAACATTCATCCCTGGGGTCCATGGTTTGCGTATCACGAAGTAGACTCTTTACATCCTCAGATTGAAGTCATAGAACCTTTGCAGATCGAGGGTAGTCTTCGATTACTGCGCCCTCGCATTGGGAACAGCTGTGTGGGTTGTGGACGAGATAGTGATCACGGTTTGAAATTGAGTTTTCTCTATGACGATGAACAAAAGAGCGTTCGCAGCTGGTTCACGGCAGACAACCGATTGATGGGCTCCTTACAGATTATGCATGGTGGTTTTGTTGCTCTTCTCCTCGATGAAACAATGGGAAAAATCCTAGGAGCTATGGGCATCAAAGCTCCTACAGCGCAGCTCAATGTACGATACAGAGCCCCTGTACCTATTGGCGAAGAGCTCATACTCAGTGCATCGATAGAGAAACGTGAAGGCCGTAAAAACCACCTTCAGGGCGAAATTCGGCGTGTTTCGCAGCCTGATGTCGTCTTGGCAGAAGCAAATGCTCTGTTTATTCGAATAGCAGCTCACAATGTCGATGAGCAGATAAACGTCAATGTTGCGGAATAACTTCGTCGTATGGATCCTAAGCGTCTTTTTTGGTTCGTTATCACCTCTTCCGTTGTCCTTGTACTCATTGATGTCTACGTCATTGCATCTTGGCAGCGCTTTGTGCGGAATATGCGTTGGAGTCCATGGCTCTCGCGCATAGCGTGGACTTTAGCATTGAGCATGGCAGTGCTTTCTCCCTATGTAAACTTTGTGCGGAGCAATCAGTCACAACTAGAAAACTGGCAGTTTGTTGTGTTCATCTCCACAACCATCTGGTATGTGCCCAAGATTCCCATCATGCTCTTCCTGGTTATCAAGGACTGTATTCGACTCATAGCGGCATTCTTTAGAATGATGGCTCGAGTATTTAGCAAACAACAGCCTGCAAATGAGCTATCAAAACTCAAGAATTCAGAGATCGTAACCAACACCAGTGCAGAACTCCAGAATCATAAATCAGAGAGCAATGGCTCAATCAGCCCATTAACGGCATCAGCTGCGAAGAGTGTTGTCGTACCATTAGAAGGTCGACGTAAAGTGCTGCAAGCAACCGCTTGGTCAATGGCGGCAATTCCCTTCTATATGGTGAGCAAAGGTGTTGATACTACAGATGAGATCACCGTTTACAGACAGGACATAGATCTTCCCCATTTGGCATCGGCATTTGAGGGAATCCGTATTGCGCAGATCTCCGACATTCATGCAGGTTCGTGGCGTGACAGCAAAGCCTTTCAGGAAACACGTCGTTTGATCGACCTGGAAAAGCCTGACATTCTTGTCATCACAGGCGACTTCGTGAATTTCCAACCAGACGAGTTACGTGTCATTCGAACAGAGTTAGAGAAGCTACATGCAGACATGGGAGTCTTCGCTTCGCTAGGCAATCATGATCACTACATGAGACCTGCTGAGCATGAACTCCTAAAGTCAGTGATTCGCAACTGCGGGATGACGTTGCTAGTCAACGAGAGCCACTCATTCCAAGTCAACTCCGATAAGCTCCAACTTGTGGCTATTGACAACACTGGCTTAGGACAAAACTATGGCGATCTCAGCACTGCCATGATAGGAGTAAGCGATGCACATCCAACGATCCTTTTAGCACATGATCCAACTTTCTGGGACAAGGAAGTGCGAGGCAAGCGACCAATTGACCTCATGCTCAGTGGCCACACCCATGGTGGACAAGTTGGGATGAAGATACTCGGACAAGAATTGAGCGTCGCACAGTTCGTTTATAAACAATGGGCGGGTCTCTACAAAGACAATAGCACAGAACAACAACTATACGTGAACCGCGGCCTCGGTACCATTGGGCCACCAATGCGTATCGGCGTTCCGCCAGAAATAAGTCTGTTTACCCTTCGTCAGCGCAGGCCGTTGCTGGGTTAGGTGTCCCTTGAACTGATGTCCGTCGCGTAGGAATCCGACGGGATGGTGACCTTCGATTGGGTGTCCTTCGATTTGGTGTCCGTCGCGTTGGTGTCTGTCGTGTTGGTGTCCGTCGCGTTGTTGTCTGTGGTGTTGGTTTTCGTCGTGTTGGTATCCGTCGTGTTAGTGTCTGTCGTGTTGGTGTCTGTCGTGTTAGTGTCTGTCGTGCTGGTTTCCGTCGTGTTGGTGTCCGTCGTGTAGGTATCCGTTGTGTTAGGATCCGTTGTGTTGGGATCCGTCGCGTTTGAGTCCGTCGCGTTGGTAGCCGTCGCGTGTGGAGACGCGATGCATCGCGTCTCTACTGGTTGTGTATTCGGGTGTAATCATGATTGCACGGTTATGTAATACGTTGCACAACACATTCCTTCATTTCTGCTGATGACTTGCACAGTAGAGACGCGATGAATCGCGTCTCCAAATAAAGAATACACCTGAGAAAAAGAACACAGTTGTGGGATCGATTAAGGACATACGTGTCATTCACACCATTCCTTTTCCATTCTTTGCCTGAGACGCGACGAATCGCGTCTCTACGTGACACACCAGATCAAGCAGCGCCGAAGGCGCTTCCAAGCTAGCGATCCTTGTAGAGACGCGATTCATCGCGTCTCCACTAAAGTGACACACCAGCTCATGCAGCGCCAAAGGCGCTTCCAAGCAAGCGATCCTTGTAGAGACGCGATTCATCGCGTCTCCACTAAAGAATACACCTGAGAAAAAGAATACAGTTGTGGAATCGAATATGAACCGCGGGTAATTCACACCATTCCTTTTCCATTCTTAACCTGAGACGCGATGAATCGCGTCTCTACGTGACACACCAGATCATGCAGCGCCAAAGGCGCTTCCAAGAAAGCGATCCTTGTAGAGACGCGATTCATCGCGTCTCCACTAAAGAATACACCTGAGAAAAAGAATACAGTTGTGGAATCGAATATGAACCGCGGGTAATTCACACCATTCCTTTTCCATTCTTAACCTGAGACGCGATAAATCGCGTCTCTACGATCATGCAGCGCCAAAGGGCACGATCAGATCATCGCAGCGCGAATATGAACCGCAGGTAATTCACACCATTCCTTTTTCCATTCTTTACCTGAGACGCGATGAATCGCGTCTCTAACACACCAGATCAAGCAGCGCCGAAGGCTCCTTCCTTGTAGAGACGCGATTCATCGCGTCTCCACTAAACACACCAGACCATGCAGCAAAGGCGCTGAAGCGAAGAGACGCGATTCATCGCAACTAAAGAATACACCTTGAGAAGGAAGAATACAGTTGTGGAATCGAATATGAACCGCGGGTAATTCACACCATTCCTTTACCATTTTTACCTGAGACGCGATGAATCGCGCCTCTACCTGACACATCAGATCAAGCAGCGCCATTCAAATCGCGCGATTCATCGCGTCTCCACTAAAGAATACACCTGAGAAAAAGAATACAGTTGTGGAATCGATTTGGAACATGGAATTCACACCATTCTCTTTTCCATTCTTTAATGAGACGATAAATCGCGTCTCCCACTAAAGATCACACCCGAAGGCGAATACAGTTGTGGGATCGAATAGAGACCGCGATTCATCGCGTCTCCACTAAACACCAGACCATTCTTTACCGATGAGACGCGATGAATCGCGTCTCTACGTGAATCGCGCTCTGGCGACAGAGATCAAGTAGCGCCGAAGTCATTCACAAAGAATACAAGAAAAAGAATACGAACCTTGTAGAGACGCGATAAATCGCGTCTCCACTAAAGAACACACCTGAGAAAAAAGAATACAGTTGTGGGATCGAATATGAACCGCAGGTAATTCACACCATTCCTTTACCATTCTTTACCTGAGACGCGATGAATCGCGTCTCTACGTGACACACCAGATCAAGAAAGGCATTCATCACTAAAGAATACACCTGAGAACATTTCACAAACGCATGTATACGTGAGGAGTAATCCGGCACGTGTCATTCACACCATTGCAGTACCATTCTTTACCGGAGACGCGATGAATCGCGTCTCTACACAGCGCCGTGCAATAGATAGCGCCTTCGGCGCACATGCGTTAATGTTAACGCGCGGTCGTCGCTACCGCATCAACATCATGCACACATTTACCACCTATCCACACTTGCTCCACGTGGTTGACGCCGAAGTGGTAGATCATGTCGGTATAGGATCGACAATCCAGCAACAGAAAATCTGCTTCCTTCCCTACTTCTAGACTGCCACGCAGTGATGAAGATCCAAGTGCCGCTGCACCGTTCAAGGTTGCTGCTGAGATTGCTTGCTCCATGCTCATATGCATGTTGGAGCAGGCCAGCGACAATATCCCTTGCATATTCTCGCTGAAACACGAGCCGGGATTACAATCGGTTGCTAATGCGACGCAGGCTCCTGCTTCGATGAGTTTCTTAGATGGTGCATATGGAAGACGTAGTGTGTATGCTGTTCCTGGCAGCAAGGTGGCTACTGTACCACTCGCCGCTAAGTCTTTGATCCCTTGATCGCTCACGAATAACAAGTGGTCAGCGGAGTCGGCACCCATACGCGCAGCAAGTTCCGCTGCATGAACACAGCCGAGTTCATCGGCGTGCAAACGTAGTCGCATACCGTGTTCTTGAGCTGTTCTGAAAATGCGTTCAGTTTGTTCAACCGTATAATAACCTACATCACAGAATGCATCACAGTAATCTGCCAGCTGTTCGCTGCTGACAGCTGGGATCATCTCTTTGCAGATGAGATCAACATAGGCTTCGCGATCGTGTGCGTACTCTGGCGGGAAGTCATGAGCACCGAGAAAGGTTGCGCTTATGTGTGACGGTACCTCGGTGCGCAGACGACGAATAGCACGAAGCATCTTTAGTTCATCCTCAACGCTGAGGGCATACCCACTCTTAATTTCAATACTAGTTGTTCCATGCTTCAGAGCGCTTAGTACGAGAGTCTTTGCCTGCAGCATCAGCTCCTCTTCTGTGGCTTCGCGGACAGCTTTCACGGTGGAGAGAATTCCACCACCTTCACTCGCAATCTGCTGATAAGAAACTCCTTGTAATCTGCGAGCAAACTCGTGGGATCGTGAGCCAGCAAATACCACATGAGTATGTGAATCGACAAAACCAGGAAGAATGCACTGTTGTGAGCAGTCTACTATAGTCGTTTGTTCGTCAACAACTGTGGGACTCTCCTTGCTTGCGCCGATCCAACGAATGTGTGTATCAACCAACATGGCTGCATTCTTGAGCACACAGAGATCATTCATCTGCTCTCCAAGCTTTCTCAGCGCAGCATCTTTCGACACACACACCAGCTCAGAGATGTTGGTGAAGAGAGTCTTTTGAGTCTTTAGAGCCATTGGTGTTGCTTCCGTTCTTTCATCAATGCAACCGCTTTCTTTACTTCTTGCACTCGATCTTTCGGACATACTACAATGCTATCATCTGTTGCAATCACCACCACATTCTCAAGACCTATCACGCTCAACATCATCTGCTGATTCGTAGAGTAGTTTGCAATGATAGAGTGGTGCGACTCAACGACAGTTGTTGTTCCTACGCACACGTTATCGTTGTCATCGTGTTCATTTGTGCGATCGAGAGAATCCCAAGATCCTACATCATCCCATGCAAAACGCGACGGAAGCACGCAGACATTGCTAGCTCGTTCCATAAGTGCATAGTCAACGGAAATATCGGGCATGGTCTCGAAGACCTCATCAATACTAGGGTATGAGCCATGGGCCACTGTGTGCACCTCATTATGTATCGAACTGCTCATCGCGTCGATGTGCTGACCTACTTCGACGCAGTGTTCCAACAAGCCTTGAACAAAGGTGTCACAGCGATAGAAAAACATTCCAGAGTTCCAGAGGAAGCGGCCACTCTCAACAAAACTTAGAGCTGTCGCTGCATCTGGTTTCTCTCGGAAGCACTTCACAGAGGATATATCATTCTCGCGGGCTTCGCCCAGCTCGATGTACCCGTATCCCGTTTCAGGTCGCACGGGAGGTATCCCGAGGGTAAGCAATACTGGATGCGCTTCAGCGTATGTTAAACACTGATCAACTTGTTCGGCGAAGACTTCTGTGTCAGCTATAAACTGATCTGCGGTCAGTACAGCAACAGATAGTTGATCTGCCGAGAAGTGTCCCTTATACTTAGCAATGAGTACGGATGCAGCGAGCGCCAAACACGGAGCAGTGTTTCGCTTGTACGGTTCTGCAATAATATTCTCTGGCGGTATTTGAGGAAGTGCCGCACGAACTGCTTCTTGTAAAACAGCACTCGTGATGACATACACATCCTCTGCTTGAATGATGGATTGCACTCTGTCGATAGCTTCTTCTATCATGCTTTTGTCTGGCCGCACAAGCGGAAGTAACTGCTTCGGTTTCACACGTCGACTAAGCGGATAGAATCGCTCACCGCTGCCACCTGCCATGATGACAGCACAACGTTTTATGGGATGGTCCGAAGAAGTCATAATGTTCTGGGTACTCATGGGGGTGCTTAAAAAGTTGTGGTGCTTCGATGAAATAGGGCTTAGAAAGTAGTTTGAGTGAATGGCAGTGTGGAACTTGCCACTAGCGCTTCGGCAATCTGTACCGCATTTGTTGCGGCACCTTTGCGCAGGTTGTCGGCAACAACCCAGAGATGAGCGCCGTGAGACACAGAATCGTCAAGGCGAAGCCTACCAACAAACACTTCGTCGCGGCCTTTACTGAATTGTGGTGTTGGATAGAGGCTGTTTCGCGGATCGTCCAGGAGTACAATGCCTGGAGCTGACTGGAGCACTTGTCGGAGGTCTTCGAGTGTAAATGCTCGACGACACTCAATGTTCAGCGACTCACCGTGTCCGCCCAAGACAGGTACGCGCACACAGGTCACAGCGATTCTGAGTGAGGGCTCGTCGAGAATGCGACGGGTCTCATTCTTCATTTTGAGTTCCTCTTCGCTGAAGCCTCCGTCCTCACCGATGCTGTGAAACACTGCATTGAATGCAACTTGATGAGGGGAGATGCGTTGTTGCGGAACGCGATCTTGGGTCTCTGCCATCAAATGCTCAATTCCCTTTTGTCCTGCCCCGCTTGGGGATTGATAGGTTGAGACAACGACTCGTTCTAGACCAAATGCATCGTGAATAGGCTTTAACGCAACCACCATCTGTATTGTTGAGCAATTGGGGTTAGCAATGATTCCATGATGCTTGCTCAACGCAGCTGCATTTACCTCAGGCACAACAAGTGGCACTTCGGGATGCATACGCCAGGCAGAAGAATTGTCAATCACCACACAGCCAGCTGCTGCGGCTAATGGCGCAAACGCCAAGCTGCTGATCCCACCAGCCGAGAAAAGGGCAATGTCAATTCCCGCGAAAGAGTCTGCCTTCAGCTCTTGTACCACATGCTCGCGCCCAAAGGCGTGAATGGTTTGTCCTGCGGAGCGGGCAGACGCAAACAGGCTCAAGCGATCGTGCTTGAAATTGCGTTCTTCTAGTACTTGTAGCATTGTTCTGCCAACCAAGCCGGTGGCGCCGACGACGGCAATGGAGAGTCCCATAGAGAGTTGTAGTCTAATGATGAACTACAAAAGTAAAGAGTGCGGCTAGCTTAACCCAAGAAAAGCAGGACCATGTGTAGAAGTTGATATCAACCTATTTGGATGAGGTCGTTCTGCGTACCCTTCGGACCAATAAGACATCAGCCCATGCAGCTCGGCTGCATGGGCTGAGAAATCCCTTCTTTTGAATCGCGCTTATACGCGAAGCTCCTTGAATACGCGTACTTACTGATCAAAGACGACTGAGGTGGTCATGAAAACAACCAAAGCGAGAACCTAGACCCCACTGAAGTACGACGCTTACTTACGCAATGAGCGTAAACGATCTGCTGGATCTACGAGCGATGTTATACGAATACCAAAGTGCTTGTCGATAACAACCACTTCGCCTTCAGCCATTTTCTTGCCATTGACCAAGACATCGACTGGTTCACTAACCAGCTTGTCGAACTCAACAACAGAACCACGACCGAGACGCATGATGTCGCGGATTAACATGTTCGTGCGCCCCAGCTCAATGCTCACAACCAAGTTGAGGTCATAGAGCATTTCTAGTTTTGGGTCGAGCGGCGACATAACACCTGTGTTCCCACTTGCCGACTTAATCTGCGAGGGTACTTCGATTTCGCCGAACTCCGGATGCTCAATTGTGACATCTGGCGAGCTCAACTCAGTGGTTTGCGAGTCGCCATGACTACCACTCAGCATCGCATCAATTTCTTCCTGTGACATATGTTGGATCCTTCCTACTCGTGATTGCTCAATTGCTTTACTTCTTAAACATTCTCATTTCACTCTCCTGCACAACCTTTACCTCATTTCGTTCTGAAGCCAGCCCATGAGGCTCGACCAGAACAACTCAACCGTTAGCGTGAAGAGTTTGACTTATGCCAAAGGTCTGGCTCTATCATATCGTCCTCAACAAGTGAACGCGTTATGCGAAGAGCTTTTTTTCCATCAACTGTACCGGGACGACCTGCGAGCTTGCGCTTTCCGTCGATCGACACTTGAATCTCCTGATTGACTTTTGTATCGAGTTTAATGACGTCGCCAGGCTTCAGATTGAGAAGTTCCCTGACCGAAATTGTCGATTTTCCTAGATCTGCTGACACATGCACGTATTGTGTTGCAAGGTGCTGCGTCATGACCTTAACATTCTCTCTCTCGCGCTCTGCATTGTTGTTGGCAATGCCATTGGTGACCGACTGGCGGTTCAATCGTGCTATGACATCCTCGAGAGCAAAGGTTGGGAAGCACAGATTCATGAGGTATGAGTTCAATCCGATAGTGACATCGAATGAGACCACAACAACGATTTCAGAGCTTGGAGCTAGCTGCACGAAGTCAGCCTCGCTCTCCATTCGGTTGTACACGAACGACAACTCAGCGATAGAACGCCACGCATTACCAAGGTCAGCAATCGCGTGGTCTACCACATTCATCATGACAGCTTGCTCAATGGGCGTAATGGTCCGAGGTTTTCTTGGTTGGTCTGCCTGACCGCCAAGCATACGCTCAACAAGGGACAACGCCAGTTGTGGACTCACCTCTAGAATTCCGCTTCCGTCCGTACCGACAATATCAAAGACGTAAAGGCAACTAGGATTTGAGACCGATAGAATGTACTCGGAGTAGAATAGCTGATCGACTGAGGTCACGCTAATGCTCGCCTGGGTCTGGAGTTTTGAAACCAGATAATAGCCCAGATTTTCGGCGAAGGCTTCATGGACGTTATGAATCGTCCGTACTTGGTTCTTTGAGATACGATTTGGACGGCGGAAATCGTAACTGAGGAAGTCGTTACGGGCATTCGGATCAGACATACCCTCAGCCTGTCGCTCGTTTATGTTCAAGCCAGTGAGAAGACTGTCAATTTCCTGTTGCGATAACACGTCTGCCATTCTGTTCTTCCTTGAAAGCCGCTGGACGATTGTGAGTCGTTGTCTATTTGTTTACACTACTGAATAATGAACTTGGGGAAATACACATTACGAAGTTTAACCCCTTCTTTTCCTTCTTCTGCCATTCCGCGGAAGAATGGTTTTATGTCGTTTTTAATAATGGTCCGCAGCGAGTCACGCATCTTACCATCTTGAAGTTCTTCTACGGTATAGCTCGAGATTCTACTAATCACACGGTCTTGAATAGGAACCATGAGTTTCTTTTCGACTTCCTCTGCTGCTTCTTCAGGAGCAACCTCGATACCAAGAGAGATCACAACGATGTGGTTTGCACCACCCTTAGGGTTGATGTACAAATCATTTTTCGTACTAACGATGCCTTCAACTTTCTGCGAGTAACCTGCAGGATGTTCTTCACCGTCTTCACCCTCGCCTTCACCTTCCTCATGCTCGCCATCACCGTGCTCGTGAGACTCCTCTGTTGTTTTCTCGTTCGCACCTTTGGTCTTATGATTCTCAGACGTTGGAGCAAAAAAGCGAATGGCAGCCATCACAATGCCTACCTGCACAATGATTATGCCCAAAATCAAACCGATGAGAATAGGCAGCTTCATGCCCTTACGAACGGGTTGTTCCCCTTCTTCTACATCGCGAACTTCTGCTACTTCTGCCATGGTGATTGTACCTAATAAACCAAGAATGAGCTAACTGAGTACCTCAGCAGCTTTTGTTTAGAAAAAGATGTGCCAAGTCGCATCGATGTGGCGCACACTTTTCACTGTGGGTTATCGACCACCACTGCTAAAAACCTGAACTCTATGGTTTTATCTGTTTAGGAAAGGCTGTTTTGAATGCTGGAAACGAGTCCTCGTTTCTTTAGCCATGCATCAACACGTGGCTCAGCAGCCAACATGAGAAGTGCGCAAGCCGCGCCGGCAAGCACATCTACAACGTAATGATAGCGTAAATACAGAGTGGCCACTATCAGACTACTTCCTACAAGGGTGAATATCCATTTCCCTGGAGTTCGGAACTTCCAGGTGAGGATCATGTTCACCAAGGTCATCATTGTATGCCCGCTGGGCATACAATCGCGATTCACTATTGCTGCAGGATCTACAGCGCCAACTAGTATTCCTCCGCCTTGATTGACTCTTTCCCGCAGAAAATCTGTCACCCACAGCCCGGGTAGGTCGGTACTCAAAGTAGTAAAGCTATGCAGGGTAAAACGCGGACCTACCGCTGGGAAGGCAAAGTATGCCAGATAGGAAACAAAGAAAGAAAAAACCATCAAGCGACTAAAGAGCTCAAACTCTGCAAATCGCTTTGCTCTAAACAGGATGATACCGTGAATACTGGGTAAGAAGAAGAATGCGACATAGCACACCTGAAGATACTCTGTCAACAGTGGGTGGCTAAACTGCTGCAACCATTGCGTAGGATGTGTTCCACACAAAGCATGATCTAACGCTATGAGCTGCGTATCGTACAAAGTGCTCCGTATGTACGGAAGGAAGGCAAAAATCTGCGCATACATGGGATAGACAAAGGGGATCACATAGAATTCTCGCAGTACTCGCTTCCACTTTTTGTCTGCATCGCTGAGGAAATACACGATGCTCAAACAAATAGCTGCAAAGCTAAGATTCTCAAGCAGCACGCTCCACCGGGCTGGGATCTCGGACCAAAAGCACAAACAGATCAGCACATAGACCGCAATAAGGCTAATGAAGTACCAGTCAAGAGAATACATCCGCTGACGCAGATGGGCACCATGTCGAACAAGCAAGGCACTCATTTCACAGCCTCCGCCCGTAGCTGTTCTAAGACCCCGCGGAAATCATCGAGCGATAGTTGCTCGGCACGCTTGTCTAACCATGTCCAATCGAAGGGACGTAAAGCTATTCCATGCTTCTGTAGCGCATAGCTCTCAAGTGCGTTGCGCAAGGTTTTACGGCGCTGGCCGAAGGCCGCGCGTATTAAAAATCGTAATTGACGGACTTCCTCGTGGTCTTCGATGATGGGTGCAAAGGTCATGCGCACAACCGACGAGGTGACAGACGGTCGAGGAAAGAAAGAGCCAGGCTTCACATCGAACAACATTTTCGCTTTACAGGCTGTCTGCGCTGCCAAGCTTAGTACGCCATACTCTTTACTCCCTACACTAGCAACTAAACGCTGCGCCACTTCTTTTTGCATCATCATCACAGCGCAGCGAAGTACTTGTGCATTGTCGAAAACATGAAACAGGATTGGCGATGAAATTGCATAGGGAATGTTCCCGATGACAGAGATGGCTGCGCCTGCCTGCGCAGCACAATCAATAAGTGAGTACTCAAGAAAGTCCATGTGGTGTAGACGCATCTTCGCGTTCAACTCTTCAGCGAAATCAAGCTGCAACTGCTCTACTGCTCGGTCATCGAGCTCAACACAAATGAGTTTGCTACAGAGGGGCAAGAGTTGTCGGGTGAGAGCTCCCGTGCCTGGACCTATCTCGACGACTGTTTCATTTTCCTGCGGCTCCAAAGAGAGTGCAATCTTTCGCGAGATCGAGCTGTCCACCAGAAAGTTCTGCGATAGCGATTTTTTGGGTCGCAAGCTCCTCTTGTCGCTCATACTTGTTCCAAGAGTCGACGAAACATTGCACGGATCTCGTCGTGGCTGGTTTCTAATGACTCAGATGCCACTCTGATATCTGCAAGCACGGGCATGAAGTTCGTATCTCCGCTCCAGCGAGGAACGATGTGGAAGTGAATATGATCAGGCACACCTGCACCAGCTACACGTCCGAGATTCGCGCCGATGTTGAAACCATGTGGCAAGTACAGTTTCGTTAGTACAGTATGACAGAGCTGAATCGTGTGCATAAGTTCTGCTGAAACCTCTGGTGCCAGTTGAGCGAAATCTCCAACGTGGGCATAGGGAACGACCATAAGGTGTCCGGCGTTGTACGGAAAGCGATTCATAATCACAAAGCACGCCTGCCCTCTGTGCACCACCAAATTTGTTGCGTCAATCAATTCTGGACCAAGGGTCGATTGTGTTTCAACAGAACTCACGCGAGCATGATGCATAGGGTCATTCAAGTGTGCATCAATCGTTGTATCGCTGGGTAGCGAAATCCCTTGTGCTGCGTCACAGAGGAAGCAGCGTTCGGCTCCAGACTTTGGTGTTGTACTGAATGAGGCGATGTATTGAGAACGCCATGGTGACCACAAACGATCCATAATAGTTGCTTCTTGACAAAAAAAAAGCGCTCGCACGAAAAGGCACGAGCGCGGAAATCTACGTTACATCTCTTAGAAAATCTTGACTGGGAATCGTGCTTCAATTCCAAATTGTAAAGCATTGACACGCCATGACTCATCGTTCATGTTTGTGACTGCAACGTTGTAATTGATCGATGGAATGATGGTCATCTTCTTCATGATGAACTCATACTGCAAACCAACCTTCAAAGAAAGGCGCAGCTTGTTTCCGTTTTTCAATGGACCATCTTGAAGAATAGCAGTACGATTATCATTCTCGTAACGAATTGCAGAAGTATCAGGAACAAGCTGTACGTTGGATGGGCTGATCAAGCGAAACTCTTGAACCAAATCTTGAGTCATTGCGAAGCCAACCGTTGGACCCGCGGTGATTCCCAGTGGAGTATCACCAAGATTGAAACGATAAGCGAGATCTAGATCAAGCGTTGTGTATTTCAATCCTGTATAGTGCTGAACTTCTGAAATGATCACTTGATCCGATCCATCGGGCATACGAACTAATGAAGGAAGTTGGTCACCCTTCATTGTGAAGCTTGTTGGAAAATTATCATAGATAACTCTCGCAATGATCGATGACTTTGAAGTCTTCGCATCTTTACCAATCAAATACTCAAATGTCCATCCAGCAAAGAAACCAGTACCTGAGCCATCTTTAAACAAAGGACACTGTGATTGGCTTGCGAATGACGCAAATTGACCAGTAGTGATGACCTTGTTTATTCCAACGATTGGGCCAGTATAGATTGGCTTTTTATTAGACACCGCCTCAATCGGTGACTCCGTCTCTTCTTCATCTTGGGCTCGCAATGAAGTACCACAGACTCCCAACGTCAAGAATAGCACAAGCAACACACGAAACTTCATATTGTCCCCTACTTAGTTAACATGATTGGTAAATGTTCTAGGTCGTCCCAGGATCTTAGCTCAAGTCGGTACATGCCGCTTGGAATCGAATTCAAATCTAAAATAAGAGAATTATCGTCCTTTCGCAAAAACAAATTTTCCTCTAGCTGAAATTTTCTCCCCAATACATCACAAAGAGAAATCGTAAGAAATTCATAATCCGTCAAAGCCCTGACCACAATCGTCAAATTATCCCCTGCAGGCTGCGGAAACACTGACTTTAGCTCAAATCCTCGTGTAGTGATCTGACGCAAATTTGGAGCACAAAGGTTGTTCGTTACAATCAGCGCTGAGCTATCGATTGCCTGAAAACAACTGCTTTCAGTGAGATGAGACTGAACTTTGGTGGACTGAAGCTGAGAAACGAGTGCCTGAAATGGTAATTCCAGACTCCATTGCAGGCTGGTATCTGCGCTTATAGGCAAGGATGAACGCACAATAACGGACTGCGCTGATTGCTGTACAGTGCAGTTAAGAGCTGGTCGCGTTGGACTAAATCGAACAGTAGTGCTATTGGCAAGCAAGTGAAAGAGCTCGTTTGGTATACTAAGGCTCAGTTCGAATGGACTTGCCGGTGGCACAACACCGTCAAGACTTCCCTCCACTCTCAGGAGCATGGTGTCACCTGGATCTGGCTGAATGTTCTGACTAATCCTGTTGACTCGCAATATCTGTCGTCTAATATTCACCGTAATGGTTGTATCGAGTGTCCACTTAGCACACACGACGTGTACCTGAACCGTCCCGCTTCGGAGCACTGGATGCAAACTTGCATTGATAGTGTAAGACCTTCCAGCGAGCAAACTGATGGGAGCATTGCGAACGATGGCTGCATCGTCTGAGACGGTGCTCTCGATACGATAGGAGTTCATTACGAGTGCTATGGTGTCGCGGTTTGTGACAACGACGCTAATCGGCAATGAATCGCAAGCGAAGGCTTGTGGCGCAATACGGACAAGCATTCGCGGAGCAAGAGTATCTACTTTAGTCGTATCATGTTTGGTCGTGTCGGCCACTGTGTCGCGGGCCCAACCACTGAGTTGCACATAGCTCTGCCGACGGAAGTAGGCTTTATCTGCATCATGTGTCAGCTCAAGCTGTGCATCATGTCGCCCACTACGCTGTGGCTTGAACTGCACATCAAACACCACTGAGTCACCAATGTCAACCACTCTCCTTGCCAACTGTGCGCTTCCAACGGTAAAGGAGGCAGCATCGGGACCAACAATACGAATAGTATCAATTGTGAGCGCTTCCGAGCCTTTGGAAAAGACCAGAGCTTGACGGAGGCTCTTTTGTGTTTTTACCTGTATAGTATCAAACCAAAGATTGCGCACTGAATCAATAGGGACTGTGCCAACACCTCTGCCGTCAACCAATACCGTCGTATCCAGCGGATCGTCAACACTAAACAGCAATCGCGTGCTGTACGTTGCGGCGCTTTGAGGATAGAATCGCAAACCAAAGGTTGCAGAATCCCCAGCTGCAATCGTGAAGCTCTTGATGGCCGCCATGGAATGGAGAAACTCTGAATTGGCTGCGGTCTGGCTTCGATAGCTGACTTTCGCAGTACTATTGCCGGTGTTATGAAAAACGACGTTGGTGTCTCGGAAGATAGCTATTCGCAGAGATCCGAAGTCGAAACTCTGACTCTTTACAATTGGGCGAACTCCTCGACCACTGATCTCACCTTCGACATCCACTCCAATGTCATTGCTGAAGATCACTCGACGATTCAGCACCATGGTGTCCAGAGGATGAAAGCAGAAACGAATGCGGAAGGTGTCACCAGGAGGCAGAACAACGGGAAACTTAGAGAAGTCCAATGTGCCAAGACTCGCAAGTGTAGTGTCAAAGCGAGCAGAGAGCAGTGTCGCAACGCGAGTGCCAGTGTTCACTACTTCCATAAAGGCACAAACGCTATCGCGTGCCTTAACATCGCCATAGGCGATGTCGCTTACAAAGAGAGCGGACTTTGGCGTACTCGCCTTTACTGGGATGCGTAAGAGGACACCACAGCCGAGATCGACGATGATGGTATCAACAATTTTGAGAGCGCTTTGTCCTTGTGGACGAAAGCAAAGCTGGAAGTCGGCACCGGTGCGCGGCAGCACTGTTATCGGGTACGCAGAAGGGGCAAAGAGCTTGAGAGTTGGATTGTTGCCGCTCAGTTTAGCGGATAGAATCCGTAAGGTATCGGTTGTTGATGGCGACTGAACGTAGACTCGAGAGCAGATAGAGTCGTTCTCTGTCCGCGCTGCAAAGCTGACGGAGCTGGTAAAGGTATAGCGAGGAGCGTGATAATAATAGCGATAGCGACGACCATTCCCTGCTATATCTCGAGCAGTAATAAACAACTGTGCGTCCTTTTTGGGGTCGACTACTTTCGCACTAAAGGTCACAACGTTGGCATTCTGCTGCGTCGTGCTTGCGATGTAGCTAAAGTTCTTCGTACTATCAGGGTCGTACACAACAAAAGATAGCGAGCTCGAAACTGCATTCACTACTTCATTAACTGTTCCATTCAGTTGACCACAGCTTCCATTGACAACGAAAAAAGGCGCTATAGTGTCCTTCAAGTCCGTGGCCATCGAAAAGCCCATTGTGTGGGCATACGAATCTGTCATGCCCATTCCATATAACGCTCCTGAGAAACCAAACGTATCACAGCTGAGCTCATGCTTTCCCGGACTCAGGGGGATGCGTGCCCAGAAATAGGGTGACGATCGAAACTTGTTATAGAGAATGTTCGGCTCAATGCTCTGCCCAATATTTACTCCATCCAGCTTCATTGAATAGCGCGCTAAGGAATCGCAGATAATATTGACAAAGTGTTGCTGAAACTGCGAAGCCCAGAAGGGCTCAGGGAGATTACTTGGTACCTGGAAAATGCTGTGCGAGACGAATTTGTCTGCCGGAGGCACGAGCGCCATCGACGGATCGTAGCTCACGGATCCTCCTACCCAGCCAGTCAGCATGAACTGAGCCACCGAAACAGGCTGATCAGCGCGAATCCAACAGGGTGAGTTGACACCTGAAATCGTCTGTATATCGCCAGCTTTTTTGAGTGTGTAGAACAAGTCAGCACGTTCGGTATAGACCGTGAGCTGAGTTTGAGGTTTAGTAGCAACTATGCGTATCACGTCGCCAACAGGCAATCTGCCATCTGTATAAAATGGCATGGTGATATACTCGTAACCCAGTGCCTGGTCTGGAATCAGCCATTCGGCAAGGTGGTCTTTACTATCGGTGACATTAATCAGCGACTGCGGCATTGACGAGCGGGCATGCCCACTGAGAACAGCAATCGGTCGATTTGCGCGTACGTGACTGCCCGTTAGATCACCTGATAGTGGTTTGATCGGTGCTGATTTCACTAAGTAGCACTGACCTTTCTTGAGCTTAACCGTATGCCATTGTCCAGCAACTGCGCCTCGCTGGGTAACATAGGTTGGGTTGAATTCTACGATGGTACTATCAAATGCAGCAACGATCAGAAACTCGCTTTGACGAATCTCTTCAGGCAGCATGACTGCGTTGCTGTCATTGCCCACACCATAACCATCATTAGCCATCGACATAATTGTGTAATCTGTATTCCAGTTCGATACAGGTATAACAGCATAGCTATCGGAGCTATAAGGTTGAGAGTTCATAGCAAAGACCGAAATCGGCACGTCGGAAAGAACCTCGACAACACTGTCGAGGACCATCTCAGACGTTCGCACTTCCATTCTGGAGGGGACTAGGACGGTGGTAGCTGAGTTGGCAGCTAGCTTGATCACCGCAGTACTGTCTTTGCTAAAACGAACAGTTATCTGAGCCGAATAGGCAGAGCACATCATCAATCGCAGGCGAATGCCTGCGGATTGAATGATGTTATCATTTTGCATGTAGGCAACGAAGAAATGATAGCCTTCAAATGAGGATAATCTCTTCGCACTGAGACTGTCGTTAAACTGTGCCTTCAACCCGATCGAAAGCGACAACAGAATGACAACAAGTGATACCGGCAATCTCATGAGCTACTTTCTGAATTGAGGAATGGAATGAATGGCTTAGCGCTGTCCATCATGATCACTTCAATACGAAACCTCAACAATAACAGAGGCTCTTCTCAGAGTGAAGGGTCAGCTCGGTTCCAACACGACATTTTACTCATTGCCTGAAACACAAGCCTGAGAAGTTGTCGTTGTGCAAGACCATGCTTTAGGGTTCAGACTCTTGAACAGGTTCTTCGATGTCTATGGCGTCCTCATGATCCTTCATGGACGACTCTGTTGCCGAGCTGGGCTCTGTACCGTTGAAACGTTGTTCCACTTTGGGTTTGCGAGGACGCGGACCTGCCTCGTGGAACGTTGGAAGATAATACTTGCGGGCGCCATCGCCAACCATATTCTCGGGATAATATTCACTGTTCACACCACTCCTCCACACAATATTCTGCAGCTGTCCGAGCTCGAAGTAAATGAAGAGTGAATCACACACAGTACGTGAGAGGCCATCTGGTCCTTGGTCTCCACTCATGAAGTACAAACTCTTCGCTTCGCGCACTGCTTGGATCGCTCGAACAGTATCTTCCTCGATACTAATATGTAAGTGTTCAGCAGCAATTTGGTGTGCTCTTTCATGATCTACGGAGTCGACCATGAGCAAAAAAGCGGAATGATAAGCCTCAATGCTTCTCAGCTTCTTGTTTGGCAAATGCAACCAGAGCGAATCCGCGCTCAATTGCAGCGAGTCGGCCCACAACTGGGGCTCTTGTCGAAGCTCGATAGACTCAGCATTCTTGTCAAACACACATCGTCCAGCACGGGCACTTAAGGTCTTGCGAAGCACCTCAACGTTTCGTGAGGCGACATAACGATCCTCACCACCAGCTCGAAACGACTGCATGACGTCTGCAACAATAGTCAACGTATCAAAGCGTAGTGAATTCTTCGTGCTTCCCTGCTTTGAGCTGTCTGCAGAGGCCAAAAGTGAATCGTGTTTGCCAAGATCCTTCTGTGGTAGAGCATTCGACGAAGGACTTTTCTTCGTCGCTGAGTTCTTTGCGGTACTTGTGCCGATCTGGGAAGATGCTTTGCTGCTGCCCTCTGCTCCAGACTTTGTTTTCTTTCCCGTATTCTTAAGCTTCTTTTCCGCACTCACAATACTGTCTTGAATAGCCTTTTCTCGCTCAGCTTGGCGAAGTTGACTCAACGCCTCGTTAGGCACGGTGTCGATGTGAAGAAGCAAAGGACGTCCACGGAGCACGGAGTAACTAGTTGCCGGGACGTTATGAGCAGAGTCGCCAACCATACATGAGGGACTTACCTTCGAATACAATCGCACATGGCCCCACAGCCAACTTTCTTGTGTTGATCTCAGATATCGTAGATCTTTAGCCAGAATACGAATGCTATCATCCTGTATCTCAACACCTCCGTGAAAGTCTGCCTGATTGCTACGCGAATTGTAAATACCCTCTGGAGCTTTGAGCGTCATCCGACGATCAATGATGGTCACCCCGCCACTTCCGCTTGCAATTCCACTTATGCCGCTGTACTCACCATGAGGCATTAGCATTGTCACGCTTCCTTGAACGATGCGCACGGAACCCTGAAGAATGACGAGATCGGTAGCCATATACTGTGTTGCGTGGTCGCAGTACACCGACACATTACCATGATCCAAATGCACATGTCCAACTAGCTCTCGCACCACTTGGGAGTCGATACTGCTCACAACCAGACTATCTGCACTACGAAGATGGATAGGATCTGCCTGCGTCGCTCCAGGAGCAATCGCTGTGGACGTGCGACTATATACTGGCGCCGAAGGGTTGAAGGTTGGTGCAACTGCCGGACTGTTGCTGGGACTAGGGTTAAGGCCGATACGCTGGCTGTTCGCACTTCCCTTGGAAGCTGCAGGTTGAGCTGCAGGTTGAGCGGCAGGCTTAACGACGGGCGTTGAGCCTGGATTGGGTGCTTTGGCGCTACCCGATTGCGGACGCGCAACGAATTGTGCGTTAGCGACAAGGCTGAGAGAGACCAAGCATATAACTATCACTACCTTCATACTGCAAGTTACTATCTAAGAAGCCAAGCTAGGTCGTCATCCCATTTTCTGAATGCGACTCAAAGTATCAGACTGACTTTGGATCAACATATTGTGTAGAACTCAAGCAGCGGTCCTGTTCTGAGTCGAACTGCAGGAATGAACGCAGTCAAACCTAGGTGTCGTTGGACTCAAATCTCTGTTCGCAAGAGTTGTGGTACCGTTTTGAGCGTCCCTTCGTTTTCGTAATCAAGGTGTTTCATGAGCAATGGTGTGCGGTTGTTGCGATAGTTAGGACTTCCTTGCCAAGCAGAGTGTGTTCTATGAAACCGAGTTTGGCAGCTAAGCCGCGTCGGGTTTACGAACTTGAAGCGCACTTTTCTTATTCAAAGCAGGAGGTCCGCCTCTTTACACCTCTCAATGAGCAAAGTGAGTGCTGAACAACACACGAACACAAAGACAGCTTTAGGAATTTGAGGAATAAGAGTAAGTGTAAGTTCAGGAGCTTGCTGTTCTCCAATGACTGGAGGTGTACGGCATCGAAACAGAATAAGACGACTCGTCAGAGCCTTTCGCGCTGTTGCCAGGCTATTCTGATTGCGTATATTGTGTGTCTGACCAGCAGCAAAGCCTCGTCAGAATGAGGTTTGGATGGTCATCCTCTCCTAGTGTTACACGAAGAATGGTGTTTACAATTTGGTGTCAGAAGCCATGAGCGCACAGACACCTTTGGTGAACGGTAGACTTCGATATACAAATGGTGTTATCATGAGCAATCCGCATACACATTAGTGCAACCCTTCGATTGAGATTCGAACTGCACCTTGGCACCCTGCCATTCTTTTGCGACGGCTTCGCCCATTGCCCCATGAATTTTAACACCAATAGCTGCAGTACAGCCTGCAGGCTTGTCTATGATGATAACCGAAAACACCAGAATTCAACTTGAGACCGCGATCATTGTGAGCGTCGCCCGAAAGGGTGAAGACCGCAAGATTGTGTACGAACACTTAGATGAACTCGCTTTTCTTGCGGAAACCGCACACGTTCAGGTGGCGGAGCGCATGATACAAGAACGGGTGTCGCCCGACCGTGGCACCTATATCGGAAAGGGTAAAGTTGAAGAGCTCAAGGCCCTTATAGAAGAACACAAGGCTCAGCTCATCATTGCCGACACCGAGCTCAGTCCTGTGCAGATTCGCAATCTCGAGCGAGAGCTCGAAGTGAAAGTGATAGATCGAAGTGCATTGATTCTCGACATTTTCGCTACTCGCGCTCGCTCGCTTGAAGCGAAAACGCAGGTGGAGCTTGCCCAGCTGCAATATCTGATGCCTCGTCTCTCGCGAATGTGGACCCACCTTTCCAAGCAATATGGCGGCGTTGGAACCAAAGGACCAGGTGAGACGCAAATCGAGAGCGATCGACGCATGATCAAAGTGCGCATCCAACGTCTCAAAGAGAAATTGGAAGAAATCGACCTGCAACGCAAGGAACAGCGCAAACAACGAGCAGGAATGATACGTTTTGCCTTAGTTGGCTATACCAATGCGGGCAAATCAACGCTGATGAATGTGATGACCAAAGCAGATGTCTACACGGAGAATCAGCTCTTTGCGACCTTAGATACAACCGTACGACAAATTGAATTGCCGCAAGGACTCACCGCCTTACTCTCCGATACAGTAGGCTTCATTCGAAAGCTCCCAACCCACTTGGTAGCCTCCTTTCGCTCTACTTTGGCTGAGTCTATCGAGTCAGACATGCTTATCCACCTCGTCGACGTGAGCAACCATGCCTTTCGTGAACACCTGGAAGTAGTCCAAGAAACCTTGAATTCGCTGAATGTTGGCGATAAACCGACATTACTCGTGTTCAACAAGATGGATATGGTAGAAGACAAAGACTTCCTCCGAAGTTTGGACGAAGAATACCCCGGATGCATTAAAATCTCGGCTCTTTCGGGGATTAATGTGCTCGAAGTGCTCAATCGCATGCAAGCGTTTAGCGACTCCGTCAATACACTCATGAGGTTTTCGCTGCCCTATTCAGCAATGAAAGAGCTAGCCGTGCTGTACGAGAACACCGAAGTGCTGAGTCGCGAGGAAGACGAAAACGGCATACAAATCCAGGCGAGAGTATCGCCAACACAAGAAGGCTTGATTCGCAACAAGTACAAACAGTATATTAGCAGCTAAGGGTCGGCCTACGTTTAGGGAATGGTCACAAAAGTGCTCCAGCATTTCGTGGCTCATAGGCCGGAATTTGTATCACTGCACTCAGGGGACTTCATGACGTGGATCTATCTTATCCTCATCTCCTTGGCCGTCTTTTTTGTTACCATTACTTTGGTGGTCATCGGACAAGAAATCAGCGTCTTCTTGGCTGTGGCGCTCTTCATTGGTATTGCATATACAGCATTTCGTATTGCAACTGCGCGGCTTACGAAACTCTAAGCGCGCTCAACTTCGTGACGACAGACTCTAGACTTCTTGGGTTCGAGAAGAAGAAAACAAAAAAATGCCCAATCGTCGATTGGGCATTTTTTGTTTTCTCAAACTGGTGCATGAGAGTTCTCTACCTCTGCACCTCACGATGTCAAGACAAAACGTACTTGCCTTGATCAACCACATCAGTGTTATGCTCGTACTACAAACACCGGACAGTGTGCCTTGCGGAGAACGCGCTCTGTTGTACTTCCGAGCAGGAGGTGATTCAAACCACTGCGACCATGAGTCGAGATACAAATCATTGAGATCTGTGATTGCAGAGCGTACTCCGTTATAACATCACTTGGACGACCTTCGCGTACAATGCCTTCAACCTTCAATCCAGTCTTTCTCAAGTCTGCAACAAGATTCTCTAACTTCAAGGTGGCAGATTCACGCACATCTCGAATCATATCGAAATATACTGATTGCTCTACTCCATTGACGGTGGCAAAAGTATCAATGGGTTCTACCACATAGAGTATATGCAAGGTGCTCTCATAGCGTTTTGCAAAATCTACAGCATAGTCCATGACCTTCGCTGCACAATCGGAAAAATCCGTTGGTACCAACACCTGATCATACTGTATCATGGCGAGCTCCTCTGAATATTGTGAATTGATTACCTACGCACATTACAAAAAACTGACCGGCGCGACAAGCACACACGGTCAGTTTTAACACGAGTGACACAGAGTGATAGTACCGTGTCGAATGCTGCACCCTTGGCGCTTACTTCTTCTTCGCTGGAGCTTTCGCTGGTGCAGCAGCAACCTTCACGCGATTCTTCTTAACGTCTGCAACGCTTACTGAACCGCCTGGGTTACCCCAGTTGCCATAAACGTAGGTCAGAATATCTGCGACATCTTGGTCGGTGTACTTTGCTGGCAATGGCGACATAACTCCATTGAATTTCTTTCCATTTACCATCATTTCGCCTTTCAAACCTCCAGTAACTGCCTTGATAACGTCGGCCTTACTCTTAGTTTTCAAAAAGTCTGAACCAGCGAGAGGTGGATATACTGTTGATAGTCCTTTGCCACCATCTTGGTGACATGTCTTGCAGTACTCTGTATAAAGTTTCTGACCCTTTGCTTTGTCTTGAGCTGATGCGCTGATGGACACGATTGCTACAAGAGCAAGAAGGGTAAGAGAAAAACGAAGCATTGTGGGTATCCTGTAAAAGTGTGACAAAAAGGTAGTTGACAATGTTGTAGACAAATGAAACTCTCTGCACATAGAAAAGTCTCGAATGAGAGACCTGAGACAAAACCAGTCGTCCCCTTTCGGGTCCTACAAGGTCATCCGACGCAGATATTCAGGATGCGCAAGTCTTAAATTAAGGGTTGTCGCATCTTTAGCCAAGCGATCGAGTGTAGTGCCCATGAAAACCCTAGCAATTTCGGTGCGCAGCGCTGTCCAACGGTCATGAACCGGACATGCCTCCGCGGTTCCACAACCAGGCAAACCAAGCATGCATTGTTCAAAAATATCTGTGCCGTCGATAATAGTAATGATGTCGAGCAGAGTTACTTCCTCAGCACTCTTTGCCAACATCACCCCTCCATGCACACCACGCTGCGAATTCATCACTCCTGCCGCCGTTAACTGCTGCAGTACTTTCGTGAGGAAATGGAACGAAATATTCAGACTGTTGGCAATGGACTGAATAGAAACCCATTGTCCGGGCTTCTGCGAAGCGATGTGAATCATCGCTTGTATGCCGTAAATGCAGGTTTTGGAAATCATGAGTGCACCTCCTGGTGATTGTGCCAAACCAATTGTAGATGAAAGAGACTAGACCAATGCAATTTCAAAGCTCAGTTCTGCTCTGCATTTCGAAGGATACGAACTGCAATTCAGGTTTTAAGAGTTTTTTGTCTGCAATTTAATTCCAGAAGTCTCTATCCGCAAGAAAAAAGTATTCAAAGAAGGCATTTTTGGCTATAAATTTTCCACTCAAGCTAACGTTGAGCACGAGAAAAAGGCATGAATGGCAAGTACTGGCTTGGACTTAGCGCGGTTTGAACTTTTGTTATGAGCTAAAGACCAAGATTCGGATTGGCTACTTTGAGCAAGTCTTCGCAGTCCACAGCTGCAAAAGTGTACACATCACTCAAAGCTGAAACTGAATAAGGATTTTTCACTGCTATGCTGCTCTGCTCCCGTATTTTTGAGGCTCTACTGCCGAAGGCATAATCCAAGGCAGTACAACGCGCATGAATACTCGTACTGCCGCGCTCAAAGTGCTTCGACGCACTTTCGAGCGCTCAAGCTATTTCCGTCGACTGACTACAGCCTTAGATGCAGGCACTAGTCTCTCCACCAAAATGCTTCAGGGCTCCCTGAAAGCAATGGCGGCTGCGGCCGTACAACAACATAGCAAGCAGAGATTGGTTATTGTGAGCGCAGCTGAGAACATCGGTGCGTGGTATCATGATCTATCCTTGCTTGTAGATCATCCCCATGTATCAGTCTTTTCAGAAAGCCGAAAGACGCGTTCGGCACTGGATCATCACACAGACGAAATGACGCGTGTTGTTGATGTTGTATCAACAATAGAGCATAGTGAGCAATCTATCGTTGTTGCAGCTGCTTCCTCGTTTCTTGTACCTCTGCCTAGACCAAACTCGGTCATCGAGAATATATTCCAGGTGAAGCGCGACGATTCACTTGCATTCGAACAGTTTCAGCAGCATCTGTTGTTGAATGGTTTTGAACGACGTGATTTCGTGGCGAAACCTGGCGACGTAGCTATTCGCGGTGGAATAGTGGATGTTTTCCCTGTTGGTTGGTCTACTCCCCTTCGCGTTGAGTTCTGGGGCGACACCGTCGAGTCCATTCGCGAATTCGATCCTCTCTCACAACGCTCCATTCGCGAACATGATTCCGTAGAGTTCCTCGCTCGTTTCATCTCGAACGAAAACGATGAGTTTAGCTGCACACTTTTCGAGTACATCGACGAGTCAACAATTATCGTCATTGATCAACCTGAGGTGGTTGCTCAAGACTTTGAAAAGCTTGAACAGTCCGAACTCTACTCACGTTTGCTAGATCAACGCTGCTTTCTGGTCAATCCTCTTGGCGTGGTAGATATCGAAACGAAAAGCCAAACGCAGACTATTGTCGATGCAACGGTTGAGAAACTCTATAACGAACTCAGTAGTCTGCAAGAACAGAAGTACAAGGTTTTCCTTTGCGCCGAGGGAAGTATTCATACGAGGCGCATTCGTGAACTTGTTGAGAATGTTGCGGAACGCATTGAAGGTGATGACTTAGAACAGAGTCCTTTGAGAACTGAGGATATCAGTTGGGAACATGCCACCCCGAATGCAGGCTTTGTTTGGCCGGACGAACACATAGCACTCTTTACCGAACACCAAGTCTTCAACCGTCAACGCTTTCATGACGCGCGTAAGTACTCAAACCCTGCAGGTCTGACCCTTCGTGAGCTCCAGCAACTGCATAAGGGAGACCTTATTGTACATATTGATAAGGGTGTAGGACAATTCGACGGACTTGAAACCATCAGTATCGGTGGGAACAAACAAGAAAGTGTACGACTGGTCTTTGCCGATTCAGATGTGCTCTACGTTCACCTGAATTACATCAACAAGCTTCAGCGCTACTCTGCTGCCGACGGCACTGCGCCAAAGCTCAGCAAGCTAGGCTCTGGTGAATGGGAGCGAAAGAAAGCACGCACGAAAAAGAAGATCAAGGACATCGCGCGCGATCTCATCAAACTCTATGCTCAGCGTAAATCTCTTCGCGGCTTCGCCTTTCCAAGCGATACAGTTTGGCAGAAAGAGTTTGAAGCCTCGTTTATGTATGAAGACACGCCAGATCAAGCGAAGGCAACGGCTGAGGTTAAAGCTGATATGGAAACGTCGATGCCGATGGACCGATTGGTCTGTGGCGATGTTGGCTTCGGAAAGACAGAAGTCGCTGTTCGAGCTGCGTTCAAGGCGGCCCAGGCAGGCAAGCAAGTTGCCGTCTTGGTCCCCACAACAATTCTTGCACAACAACATTATCTCACCTTCAGTGAACGTCTACGCCGCTTCCCTATTCGCGTCGATGTGATCTCTCGCTTCCGTAGCCCAGAAGAACAAAAAGCGTTGGTGAAGAAACTGGATGAAGGAGCAATCGACATTCTGATTGGTACTCATCGCATCCTCAGCAAAGACATCGTGTTCCGCAATCTTGGCTTGCTCGTTATCGACGAAGAACAGCGCTTCGGCGTTGGGGCAAAGGAGAAGCTGAGAAGTATTCGCGCTAATGTTGATACGCTCACGCTGACAGCTACTCCAATACCGCGTACCCTGAACTTCTCACTGATGGGCGCTCGAGATCTTAGTATCATCGAAACACCACCACGTAATCGTCTGCCAGTACAAACAGCAATCACAGAGTGGAACGAGCACACTCTTCGTGAAGCAATCACACGCGAGCTGGATCGTGGAGGACAACTCTATTTCGTTAATGATACTATCCAGGATCTTGATGACTTGGCGATGCGACTTGTTGAGATTGTGCCTGGTTTGAAGTTTGGCATCGCGCACGGACAAATGGACAGCGGCAAGCTTGAAACAGTAATGGAGCGTTTCATGGAACGCAAGTTCGATGTGCTGATGAGTACGAAGATTGTGGAGAGTGGTTTGGACATCCCGAACGTCAACACCATGATCATCAATCGCGCCGATCGCTTTGGTCTAGCGGAATTGTATCAACTGCGCGGACGTGTGGGACGCTCGAACACTCAAGCCTTTTGCTATCTCCTTGTGCCTCCAGTAAAAACCTTAAATCGCACCTCGATCCGACGTTTGCAAGCAATCGAAGAGCATACCGATCTCGGGAGCGGTTTTCATCTAGCCATGCGAGACTTGGAGATTCGCGGAGCAGGTAACCTACTAGGTGGTGAGCAAAGTGGCTTCATTGCTGAGTTAGGACTCGAAACCTATCAGAAGATTCTGGATGAAGCCATGCGCGAACTTCGACACGACGAGTTCGCTGAGATGTTTAGTGAGGTAGAACTCCTCAACTTCACCAATGATGATCTGGCTGTAGAGCTTGACGGTGATGCCTTGTTGCCAGAGAGCTACGTTCGACGCGACACAGAGCGCTTCGAGTTTTACAAACGACTCTTCAACGCCCGAACTGAGAAGCTGGTTTCAGATATCGCTGCCGAACTCCGAGATCGCTATGGCGCACTTCCTGCAGAAGCTGAAAACTTGTTGTACGCAGTGCGCATTCGCCTCACAGCACTACCTGCAGGTTTCGACCGCATTATGGTGAGCCAAAACCTCATGTCGATCGAGCTGCCCCTTAACCCCCAAGACCACTATTTCGAGTCCGTCTTCCCACGCATCGTTGCCCAGGTCTCTCTTCGCGAAGGCTCTCGCTTCGTCCAGAAGAACAAGCGAACCGTCATCGAGATTCCACTCAGTCGTCGTGATGAGGCATTGATGATCGTTCAAACTCTCAGCATGGAAGTGTTGGAGGCAATCGACCAGTATAAAAACACGAAGCAGAGTTGAGGAACGTCCGACACAATATGATGCGCTTCTATCTCACCATCTTCTTTTTGATTCTTGCCCAACGCAGCGCTGGCGCGCCGCCTTTACCCGACACTTCATCAAGCACGGTATCGCATAAGCAACGCTTGAGCTCTGTTGTCAACTCCTTCTCTTCTGTGGTCAGTCCGGTGTTGAGCTATGATGCAAAACGTCTCTACTTCTCGCGTAAGTATCATCCTGAAAACATTGGTCAAACGCGCGACCCAGATGATGTTTGGTATTGCGAACGAAACGCCCAGGGATATTGGACTGAGGCAAGAAACCTAGGAGCCTCCATCAATACGAGTGAGAGTAATGTTCTCTGCTCAATCTCTCCACTTCATGGTACTGCACTCCTGCAAACTTCGGGAGCGACAGGATCAGAGAAAATGCATGCCTTCTCAATCTGTCGCTACGATGGCACAAGGTGGACTGAGCCCGAGCCTCTCATCATTGAGAATTTTCGCAATGATTCGAAGAACTTCTATGCACACTTGGCGTTCGATGAAAGTACGTTGTTCTTGGCAATTCAAAATGAGAAGTCAATTGGTGGGCTTGACTTGTTTGTGAGCTTTCGAAAAGGGACGAGTCTCGTTTTCAGCGAACCACAGAACCTCGGTGCTGGCATCAACACGAAATCCACAGAAGGCTCTCCATGCCTGGGCTTTGATGGAAACACCTTGTACTTTTCGTCTGATGGACGCGGAGGTTTTGGCAGCCAAGACTTGTTCGTCAGCCATCGAATCGACAGTTCGTGGACGAACTGGTCGGAGCCTCAGAATCTTGGACCTGATGTGAACACGGCTCATCTTGACCATTGCTTTAGTCTAAGTGCTGATGGCTCTCATGCAATGATTATTTCCTCCGACAGTCTAGGCACCCAAGGCATATATGACGTAGAAGTTCCGGTCACGCTTCGCATGGGTTCGAGTTTGCTCCAAGCGGAGAAACCCACTCTCATTGGCTCTATTGAGTTCGACTTGCACTTCGCACTGAACAGCTCTACAGTCGACCAGGAAGAACTACGCCAGGCGCTTGCGAAGCATGCGCCATACAGAGAACACAGTTGCTGGAACCTTCGTCTTGATGCCTGGACCGATTCAACAGGTACAGAACTTCACAACAAACTCCTCTCCACGCATCGCGCAGCTGCTGTACGCCGTGCGCTTCGGTCTGAGCTCGGTGGACGTTGTATGCACTTCCTGAGCACGACAGCTCACGCAAGTCACGATCCGCGTTTTGAGAATAGGACTGAAGAAGGTCGGTCAAAGAATAGAAGTGTCCGCGTGCGCATCAGCTTGCAGCGATAAGTACTGATGCGACTCTAAAAACGCCAGCTTGCGTTGAAGCTTACATTTCCAGGGCTTACAACAGGCAGTAAACCAATACCTGAATCGCTAACATCGAAGTCGAAGAGGTGTGCTCCTACATAGGCGTCAACAGCCGAAAGTGCATAGATACCAAGAAGCCACAATCCGCTCACATCCCTCTGATCGCGATAGAATTCGCGTCTACTATAGGCTAGTGCTTTTTGCACGTCGCTGATTCCCTTGGTCTCATAGATTGTGTTCTCGTTGAGAAACTTTGCGTTGTTCCACAACAATATTCCTGTAGCCGTTGCTGCAGCACCGAAAAACAAAGCAGATTTCCAGTACGACTCGTTGTAGAGTTGTCCCCAGCCTGGACACACCAACGACCTTGTCAAAGCCCCACTTGGAGACTTTGGTTCTTTTTCAGGCAGCCCTTGTCTTGTGACAATGGGTTTATCTGATGGAGGCGTTTGATCACTACGAACTGAATCTGGCTCAGCTACTACGCCTTTCTGTATGAAGGCGAACGAAGTTGACGTGAGAGCAGTTGCTGTCTCCATTGCAGTCTCATGAGTGCACTCAAACTGAGCAGCACCTTGTATCGAATCTGTTGTCTGAACTTCCTTCTTCAAGTCAGAACTGAGCACAGCTTGTGCCTGCACCAGTGTACACGGAACTACGAGAGCGCACGCGAGTACAGCGAGCAAGTGAATGTGTCGAAGTATAATAGCAGTCATTAGGGCGCAGCAGCAATAACTTCAATTTCAACACGCACATCTTTTGGAAGACGTGCCACTTCAACAGTGGAGCGCGCGGGTTTCGAGTTGCCAAAGTACTCGGAATAGACTTCGTTCATCGCTGCGAACTCGTTCATGTCTTTGAGAAAGACGGTTGTTTTCGCAACGTTATCGAAGCTCAAAGATTGCGACTGAAGGAGGGCCAGGATGTTTTTGCAGACCTGGTGAGTTTGTTCTTTGATACCACCTGGTACAATGTTTCCACTAAGGTCGAGAGGAATTTGACCTGAGAAGTAGTATAAACGTCCCTCAACAGCAACGCCTTGCGAATAAGGGCCTATAGGTGCTGGAGCTTGATCACTATGGATTATTGTTTTCATGTTCGAAGTATGCAATGTGGATGAGCACGAAACTAAGAAGACGAGCGGAAACACGATGAGGAAGACCGTGCTCTGTAGCGCTAGAAAACGTGTAGGACCAAGAAGGAGTTCCCTATGGAGCCGCATCACTTTTGCTCCTCGTCACGAATAATATATACTTCCTCTTTTGCGCCCGCCATCCCATACTTCTCACGTGCAAGACGTTCGATTTCTAAGGTATCGTAGAGAAGCTTTGAACTGCGCTGTTTGAGAGAATCTCTAACCAGGCTTAAACTGTTCAAACTATCGAGAATATTAGTACGATGCGACTCCAAACGCAACCGCGTGATGAGTCCGTAGTTCGAGAAGCTCCCAAAGCTGACAATCGCGATAGCTACAAGCAATAGTATCAGCTTGCGACGGCGTCGCATGCGGTCTTCATCGCTAAGCACAAATTGTTCTGGTTGTTCGCTCATAATTGAGCTGCAATATAGCGCTAGTTCGCTCCGAAAACTTTCTTGAGCAACTCAGAGCTTCGTGCAAGTGGATTGGTTCGAATGTCTTGCTCTTCTTTTGCGATCATCACAAAAAGCCCGTCTATCGCCTTCTGCGTTGCATAAGCCGTCAAATCCGTATTGACTTTGTCGACGAATGGAATACTATTGTATGACTTCATCACCGTTTCCCAATACTTCGTTGCTTGCACCTTTTCAAGAGCTGCTGCGATGATAGGACTAAATTTCTGTGTGAGTTGTGAGGTGGTACTACGTTTCAAGTACTCAGTAGCGGCATTGTCATTTCCTTTGACGATGCCCAAGGCATCTTGTACAGTCAGTGCAGTTATTGCCTCGAGGAAAATCGGTTTTGCCTCAATTGCAGCTTGTTCAGCGGCTCTGTTGATGGATAGAACCGCATCATCTACTTTTGAACCCAAGCCAGCTTTGCGCAGGGTATTCTCCACTTTCTGAGCGTCCTGAGGGAAAGGGATTTTCACTTGAGGGTTCGCGTAGTAGCCGTCAAGCATAGCTAAAGCCTCACTGCCCTTCGTCACTCCTTTAGACAAAGCCTCGCGAATTCCTTTTGCTGCTTCTTCTTCCGTCAAAGGCACATTGCTTAAGTCCTTTGAGTAGTCTTTAACGGCTTTCTTCGCTTTATCCAACCAGCCCTGCGCTTGAGCATCGAGAGATGCATTCAAAAACAAGAGACTGAGTGCCAAAGGCATGAAAACCGATCGATTGTGCTTTTTCATCCAGAAAAACGATGTAATTAGTATTCTCCACTATGACGACCAAAGGGCAAAACGAGTTTAAGTGATGGTGGAAACATTTCCAATTCTTGCTCAACGCCAGGCGTCAAAGAGCTCGTATTTTTGCTGACCGACGAGTCGGTCAAGAACAATGATCGCCTATGTCGCAAACAAACACTTCGAACTTATTCAATCAACACTATGACTGTGCAAACTGACCGTTCTCCCATGAGTTTATGGATGCAAGCGGTGCGAGCTTTTTCGTTCACTGCAAGCATCACTCCGGCTTTACTCGGAGCAGCATTAGCATTGAATTTTGAAGGACAGGTGTATTGGACCATGTTACCACTAATCATTATTTGTTCGGTCATGGTTCACGCAGCAACGAATTTGGTTAGCGATTACTTCGATTATAAGAAGGGCGTCGACACAAAAGAGAGTTATGGATCGAGTCGCATCCTTGTTGATGAGTTGTTACGTCCAGACGCTGTCTATCGCGTTGGTATGATCTTGTTTGCATTAACCTTCGTCTTGGGTTTGCTTATGGTTGCCGAGCGTGGCACTCCGATTCTCATCCTTGGTGTTGTTGGAATACTGGGTGGTTACTTCTATTGTGGGGGTGGCTCCTTTGCTTACAAGTACATAGCTGTGGGTGATCTCTTAGTGTTCATTCTCATGGGTCCTCTTATGGTTTGTGGTGCATACTACGTGCTCACGGGAAGTATGTCGAACGAGGTTATCCTCACTTCCCTCCCGATTGGCTGCTTAGTTGCTGCAATTCTGATCGCGAATAACATCCGCGATATCTCGCATGATCGCAAGGCGAAGCTGCATACAATGTCGACCGTTCTAGGACCAAAGGGCGCTAAAATGGAATATATCTTGATTGTCCTTGCCGCCTTCGTCATCGTCGCCATTCTGGTCATCATGAATGTTCTCAGTCCCTGGAGTTTGCTCGTTGTGCTTAGTTTGCCACCAGCGCTCAAGAACATCAAAGCAATTAGCAACTCAGATCCTCTGAATGCTCCCGAAGAAATCGCTATGACAGATGTTTCAACAGCACAACACCACTTTCTCTTTGGTGCTTTGCTGTGCATTGGCATTGCAATTGGCCATTGGTTTTAACCTTCATCACTCGGTTCTCATTGTACCTGAATGCTCCAGCTTATCGTATCGCTTGTCTTTGCAGCCAGTTTATGGTTTCTGATGTTCTCGAGTCAGTTTGAACTGACTCGCAGCATACACAATCAGTACTTCTGGCAGGCTATGGTTGTATCGACCCTGAGCCTGACCCTGCTCACACTTCGGCTTCAGCGACAAAGCTTGAAACAGCTCTTTGCATTTGAGTGGAAGTTTGTTGGTATCGGTGCAGTTCATGCAGTGTTGCTCTATGGTTTGAGTAGACTAGGCGTCTGGCTTATGAGTACCATGTTTGACTGGACGCGTCTTCACATCGAAGCCGTCTATGCTACACGTCTACAGTTAGATCCCTTCTACATTGCGCCTTTACTGTTCTTCATCATTGCTCCATGTGAGGAGATCTTTTGGCGTGGCTTTGTCCAAGCTCGATTCGCCGAGCGCTTTAGCGCGCAAAGAGCAATGCTAATCACCGCAGTACTGTATTCTCTTGTACACATCTGGGCTATGAATCCAATGCTTCTCATTGCAGCACTGGTCTTAGGTGTGCATTGGGGCTTCCTGTATCGACGCTATGGTAGTCTCATTCCAGGCATCGTCTCGCACGCATTGTGGGACACAACCATCTTTGTTCTCTTCCCAGTTCAGTTTACTTAAAAGGACTCTTATGAAAGCAATTATCATTCCCGAACACGGCAGTGCTGATGTGCTGCGCTATGTTGAAGATTTTCCAACACCCAAGCCCAGCGCTCATCAAGTGCTGGTGCGCGTAAAAGCCACGAGTGTCAACCGAATCGACATGGTGATGCGGGCCGGATACCCAGGACTCGATATTTCGCTTCCACACATCCCAGGTGGCGATATCGCTGGAGTTATTGAAGAGTGTGGTGCAGAAGTTAAAGGTTTTCATGTGGGTGATCGCGTACTGAGTTGGCCACTAGTCGTGCCTGAATCAGAAGCTGAGAATCCTGATGCTTTTTTGTCGGATGGATGGAAATACTATGGCATGCACATGCACGGCAGTTATGCAGAGTATGTAAGCGTTCCTGAGGCAAGTTTGGTTCGATTGCCAGACAACGTCAGCTTTGAAGACGCTGCAACACTTCCAATCTCGGGTCTTACTGCTCACCATGCAGTGTATGATGTTGCTCATTTACAAAAAGGTCAGACCTTTCTTCTCTGGGGAGGCTCAGGTGGCTTTGGGACTCTTGCGTTGCAGTTAGCGAAGTCTGCCGGTGCAACGGTGATTGCCACTGCAGGAAAAAATGAGAAAGCTGAGATTCTGCGCTCTCTCGGGGCAGACTACGTATTCAATCACTACACCGATGATGTCGGAGCCGAGGTTCGCAAACTCTATCCAGGTGGCGTTGATTGTGTGTTAGACTATGTAGGACCCAAGACCTTCCCAACGAGCTTCAACCTCCTACGTAAGGGTGGCAAGTTGTTATTGTGCGGTATGCTCACAGGACGTGAAGTGACACTCAACATTCAGCTAACCTACCTACGTCACATCTCGATCCACGGTTTGTACTTGGGCCGCAAGAGCGAACTGGAAAACCTTGTACGTCTTCTCGGTGATGGAAATATCCGCACGCATATCCATGCGGTCTTGCCGCTTCAACAAGCAGCTGAGGCTCATCGTATCATTGAGAGCGGTGACTACGTAGGAAAGATTGTACTGGTTCCGTAAAGGTAAGGGAGTAGGTGCGGAAGGCTCGCCAAGTTTAGCGCCACGTACGTTGGTGTAACAGGCCTTGGCGTTGTTACAGCAGCCCCGTGGTTGGTGTAACAGACCTGTGCGTTGATACAACAGACCCGATCGTGGGCACCACAACCCGGAATGTTTGTAAAACAGCCCCGAGCGTTGGTACAGCAACCCTGATCGTTCGTACAACAACTACGACTGTTCGTACGACAACCACGATTGTTCGTACAACAACCACGATTGTTCGTACGACAAACACGAATGTTCGTACAACAAACATGATTGTTCGTACTCCAACCACGATTGTTGGTACAACAAACACGATCGTTTATACAACAGCCACGATTGTTTATACAACAGCCACGATCGTTTATACAACAGCCACGATCGTTTATACAACAGCCACGATCGTTTATACAACAGCCACGATCGTTTATACAACAGCCACGATCGTTTATACAACAGCCACGAGCGTTTATACAACAGCCACGATCGTTTATACAACAGCCACGATCGTTTATACAACAGCCACGAGCGTTGCTCGGGACTGCCCTGAGAAAATACGCCCTTTCAGGGCTCTACTGTATTGTTGTTCGGCTTCGATCTATTCCCTGCCATATCTTCTGTTTAATAGGCAATTCTACAGGCAATGGCGAGCCTCGAATGGGTGAATTTGCTCTGGGCAACCTGGTGCGTGGGTCCAACAGCCCCGAGCGTTGCTCGGGACTGCCCTGAGAAAATACGCCCTTTCAGGGCTCTACTGTATTGTTGTTCGGCTTCGATCGATTCCCTACCATATCGTCTGTTTAATAGGCAATTCTACCGGCAATGGCGAGCCTCGAAGGGGTGAATTTGCTCTGGGCAGCATGGTGCGCGTGTCAAACAGCCCCGAGCGTTGCTCGGGGCTGTCAGAATAGGCATCCAGGAGTTTTCATAGCAGAGCCCCGAAGGGGTGAATTTGCTCAGGGCAGTCCCGATCAAAGCTCGGGGCTGTTGAGCTCATTGGGCTGTTGAGCTCATGGGGCTGTTGAGCTCATTGGGCTGATGAGCTCATGGGACTGTTGAGCTCATGGGGCTGTTGAGCTTATAGGAATGTCAGACGAATGGAGATGTTGGACGAATAGGGCGATTGCGCTAATGGGCTATAGAGCAATTGAGCAAATGCGAAATTTGGGCTGCGTATCTATTGCACAAAGAAGCATCCTCAACAAAAAAACTTCTCAAGCTCCTTCGCCTGCACCTGCGGGCTATACCAAATGCATCTAATGTTCTACTTCCGTTCTGCCCTATTCCTCTTTCTTCGCATCAGGAACAGATTTCGTGCCATGTGCTTTACGTCGACCCAAAGTTAAAGCGACAGATACACGACGTTGACCTTGGTCTGGTGTATGACTTACCACAGAATCCCCAACTAACATTTGAGCCGAGCCACCACCATCCAGATTCATAGCAGAGTAGGCTCCAAAACGCTTCATGAATTCGGCCAGCTCGGCAATGCTGAAGCCCTTTGAGCGAGCGTTGCACTCTACAGTTGCTATGTAGATCGTGTTGCGTGTTATATCGGTTCCGATGGCTGTTCGAGCTAAGCGATGATAATAGAAACGCAAGCTCCCACCGTTGTGCGGCTTGAGGTTGTCGATCACTGCTCCATTGTGCACTAGCTTCGGCGTGCCACAGACGGCATTACTAAACACCACACTATCGCGCTTACTCGTCGTATAGCGCAGCACAAGAGTATCGCCGGTAGAAAGGTGAAGTGAACGTAGTTGTTGCACACCCATCGAGAGTACGCAGCCTCGAAGAGGCATGGTAACCGAACCACTATCACTGATACTGAGCACGACCATTGGAATGTCTTGATTGACTGCAGGTGATCGTAGGTAGCGACATTGAACCTTAGCTGTTGAGAACTCTGCCGAGGCTTCCTGGCGGAGACGAGTGAGTGCAGTGCGTAACGAGTCGCGTGTAAACTGCAACTCTGTTGAATCTCTTGCTAGTGAAGTACTATCGTTCAAACTCTCCTCGATCTCTTGATCAATTTGAGCAGTTGGCGTGTAGGGAACTGTTTGACCAATAAAAGAATTGAAGACCACAAGAGAGTCGGCTGCAACTCTACGATTCACTGATGACACGCGCAGCTGAGCTCCACGCACTCTGCGCAGCGTTGCACTGAGCTGCATGGTGTCGATCACAGGACGATTCTTCATATCGAAGAAACAACAACACCAATCTTTGTACGGCAACATTTCGCATACTTCCCCACTGCAAACGGTTGGTCCTATAGCAGTCGTTGAAGCTGCTCTCCAGAAATGAGCATTCACCGCAGCATACAGTGTTTTGTTCTCCGCACTATCCAAGCGTTGCCGAATACTCTTCAAGCGCTCAAGAGCATTCGCTTGATTGTCTGCCTTCACTGCCATCACGTTGTAATTAGGATTGCGAAGCACACAAGTAAGCGCATGAACAAGACTGTGTGAAGAATCTGCGTGCGTGACATTAATCTGACGATAGATCACACCGTCTGTTAGAATTGAGTCTTTGGCAATACTAATCGATGCCAAAGCTCGAGGATTTCTACTCTCCTGACGAGCCAAGGCAATATCTCGTTGTCGTTGAGCACGACGAGCACTCTTCGACATCTTGCCGCCCTTACGACTCTTCGATGGCTTTGAAGAGCTACGCGAAGCGGAAGACTTTTTTGAAGCACTACTCTTCGATTTTGAACTCGCACCTTTCTTGCGTAAAGCTGAATGCAGGTCAGTACTGAGAAGGAAAAGGCTGGCGATAAGGAATAAGCCAAGCCATCTCTTGCAGAGTTGAGAGTGATACGGAACGGATAGACATACTATGAATCTTTTTTCCATCGAAGACTTTTTTTCAGATACGAGAGCGAGAAAGGCCACAAAATAGAGGACTTCAGATTGACCACATAGTTCAACTGTTGAGCGCTATTGAGGAGCGGAAAGATCCGGCGGATCCAGAACAATTCTGTGAGAAGAGTCGCCGAAAAAAAACTAAGCAACATCACACTCAGGTGCGCATAATACACCGTGAGATCCACATCCATCTTCAGAGCACTAATACTGAAAAGTGTCACGAAGAGCATGAGGAAGAGAACTTCCAGAGTATCAACAATCACTCTGAAGCGATTGAACTCCGGGAGTGTACTCCGTTTCTGACGATACTGCGTGAGTGTCCAACACATACCACTGGTGCTTATCACCAGTCCTATGCAGATCATAGGACGCAACAAACCGTGAAACGCACCAGCAAAGAAGGCTTGCACGGAAATAAGAGCCAGATACTCAAATTTTCTGCGCTGGAATTTCCGTTGGATCTCCTGTGCAATGCTGCTATTCATGTTTGGACACGCTGGTCGTCAAATCGCGCATGTACACTTCAATCTCTTCTGAGTGCACTGCTCGTTGCTGCCGCAGCAATTTAGTAATTTTGTGCCGACCACTAACCCAGGAACCTTGGAGCAATCATGAATTTCGAGACAATCACTCTTCACCTTGAGGGCGAGATCGCAACAGTTCTCTTAAACCGCCCCGACAAACTCAATGCCCTAAACGCTCAGTTACTCAACGAACTTGATCAAGCCTTTCAATGGCTTTCTGAGCAAAGCAACCTTCGATGTGTTATTCTTAGTGGTACTGGCCCTAAAGCCTTTGCAGCTGGTGCCGACATCGCTGAACTACACGAATGCAATGCAGAAAGTGGTGCCTCTTTCGCCGAACGTGGTCAAGCCATCTTCACGCGCATCGAGAACTTCCCTGTCCCGGTTATTGCTGCTGTGAATGGCTTCGCACTAGGTGGCGGTTGCGAGCTCGCAATGGCTTGTCACTTCCGCTACGCCTCTGCCAACGCTAAGTTCGGCCAACCTGAGGTCAAGCTCGGGATCATTCCAGGTTATGGTGGCACGCAACGTTTAGCTCGTTTGTGTGGAAGCGCTGTGGCAATTGAGTTAATCTGCAGTGCCGACATCATCAGTGCAGAACGTGCTCTCAGTATCGGTTTGGTCAACAAGGTGGTGCCAGCCGATGAACTCATGACTGCAGCACTCAGTACCGCGCAACAAATTGCATCAATGGCTCCACTTGCTGTGCAGTCGTCGTTGCGCTGTATCGCAAGTCAAGGCACTGACCCAGCTCTGGGTATGCAAACAGAAGCACGCGAATTCGGCGCTCTCTGTGGAAGCGAAGATTTTCGTGAAGGCACCAGAGCCTTTCTCGACAAGGCTGTTGCTACCTTTCGCGGTCGCTAAGAGAACATGAGACTTCTGCTGCATTTGTGCTACAACTTTCTGGCACTGCCTGTCCTCGCTGTAGGCTATGTGCTGATGTCACTGGTGCATCCAAAAACACGAGATCGCTTTCTGCATGCTCGAGCCTCGCTTCGAGCACTCGATGCATTGCGTCCAAACACTGAGCGTTTGTGGTTTCATGCCGCATCAATGGGAGAATTCGAGCAGCTCAAACCAGTCATTGAACAATTCTGTAAGGACCAAGGCGAAGTGCAGATCGTTGTGTCGTTTAGCTCTCCCTCTGGCTACAACAACCAACTACACTATCCCTTCGCTGATGCGGTTGTCTACTTACCTTTCGACGGCTACTTTCGCATCAAGAGTTTTCTCTCCAGAGTTCAACCTTCGGTTGCCCTCTTTGCTCGGTACGACCTGTGGTGGAATCTGATGCACGCATTGCAGAGACGCAAGGTCCCAGCTCTGCTTCTCAATGCTACCTTTAGTCGATCTGGATTTTCTCAGGGTGGAATCGGTAGAGCTTTTTACAAGAACCTACTCAATACCCTTCATCAGATTTACGCCCTCAATGAATCTGAGTATAACAACTTTGAAGCTTTGAAACTCAAGGTTGATCTGCAGACCAGCCGCGACACACGATATGATCGTCTCTTCGAAGCCCAGGCAAAAGCTACCGAGACTCGTCATCGCTATCGCGGTCCATCGTCGACGCTCTATGCTTCACAAGATGTGGTCGTGGTCCTTGGTAGTGTATGGCCAATCGATGTGGATCTTTTCCTTTCTGACGAAGTACTCAGCCAACTCGGACCACGCCTTCGCTATCTGATCGTCCCACACGAACCCAATGAAGAGTTCTATCGCAAGGTCGAGTTGCGTCTTGGCCCGTGTACTCGTTGGTCGGCTATTGACTCAACCTTGAGTGCTAGTCGACATCTCATTGTAGACAGTATAGGCCAACTCTTGAAGCTCTATGCATTAGCCGACGCAGCCTACGTTGGCGGAGGCTTTGGCGTTGGAGTGCACAGCGTTGCAGAAGCAGCCTGTTACGGCATTCCTGTTAGTTGCGGTCCACAACACGATGCAAATGCGGATGCCGTCGAGCTCATTCATGGCGGGTCGATGGACAGTGTGACAAACTCACATGAGATCATCACCTGGCTTCATTGGATAGACAACAATCGGGAAGGTCGCGCAGAATGTGGCCGCAGAAACAGCGAATACATTGAACGCAAAGCTGGGGCAAGCTTGGAAGTTGCAAGGAGGCTGCGGGAGTTGCTGGAGGCCAATGCGCGTAGCGCGCGTGTATTATAAATCACCTGAGTTTGGAGCGAAGCGACGGGCTGGAGTCTTCGCGAATGACTTCAAACAGTGTTGAGCTTAGGATGCCGGTTTTGCTGCAGCCTGGGTCGTGGGCGCGCTCTTCTTCATGAATAACCAAGTACCGGCAATCATAAGAGCTATACCAATCCATTGCGCTTGAGAGAGTCCAAGATACAGCGGGTTCAAGCGCAGCCATTCCACCAAGAAGCGCTCTAGGCCAGCGAAGATCAAGTAGATGGCGAAGAGACGTCCCGTTGGTAAATGTGCGCGACGTTGCAGGTAGAATAAGAATGCGAAGATGGCAAAGCAAGCCAGGGTTTCGTAGACTGGTGTGGGGTGTACAGTAATATCGAAGGTATCTGATATACTCATGCCTGGGTGCATTTCCAGCCACTTGTTTTTTAACTCAGGGTTGTATCCTGCAATGGTAGGAACCGTTCCATGCGGATAGCTCATAGCAAATGTGCCTTCGTAGGGAATGCCATAGTCGCCGTCGCCAGCCAACTGACAACCAATACGACCAATGCCATAGGCAAGGATCAAACCCGGTGCGGTTACGTCGGCAAGCCAGACGAACGAGATTTTCTTCTTCCGACAGTACAAGAAGATAACAAAGATGGCAAGTAACAGTCCACCGAAAAAGGTCAGACCAGATCCACTGAACACTTCGCTCAAACCATTCTGCAGAACAAGACCTGGGTTTTCGATGAGGTGAAATAGCTTTGAGCCTATTACTCCTGCGACGAGAGCAATAAGGGTAATCACAGAAGCAAAGGCTGCGGCACGTTCTTCATCTCGCCATTGACGAGTGATTTCCTTTGTGAGGAGGTAGTTAGCGCTGAGGAAGGCGAGGGCCATCATCAGGCCAAAACTGTAAATCGGTATTGGCCCGATGTGAAAAAGTTCTGGACGCATTCGATCTTGTTAGGAGGCAAGCATCGAGCGTAAGAAGGACGATGCCTTGGTGAAATCTTCTTCCATGTTTCCGCAGACACCGTTGATATCGAAGTCGCGAAGTTCTGGGTACAAACTACAAAGATTTTTCCAAGGAGAGCTTTCGCTGACAGGTGCTCCAAGGTCCTTTTCTCCAATGCCATGTCCATGCTGTTCACAAACAATATCAGCAAGACGCACGATCGAGGTTACACCTTTATCTAGTCCGGCAGCTTCTGGTGTATCGTGGCAGCTCACCACATGTTGCAAAGCGTTTGGAAGCTTCCACGTGCGAGCTAAGATTTGTCCGACCTGTGTGTGTGATGCTCCGTAGATCTCCAGCTCGGCATCAGAGTCACTCATGTTTTCGTTCTCGATCAGCTTCAATACCTCAGCATACTTGTCAGCATCATATTGAATCATGCAGAGTTTGCCGATGTCGTGAATCAAGCCACCGATGAATTCATTGTCTTGAAAGTTCTTCTTTAAACTAACAGCAAGGGCTTTTGCTATTCCTGCAGTAGATGCAGAGTGCTCCCAGAAGCGCTGCACGAAGGGTCCCACTGATGAGTTCGACAGATACACAAACTTCGAATAGATGCTCACACCGAGAACGATGTTCATCATCCGATTCATACCAATGGTCGTCACCGCCTGAGAGACACTGGTAACCTCGTTACGCAAGGCAAAGGTTGGAGAGTTTGCAAGGCGGATTACCTTCAAGGATATTGGCGCGTCGGTTTCTACTAATGTCGATAACTCGCGAACATGGACGTTATCGTTGTCGAGCAATGACAGAATTTTCGTGGCAACATTTGGCAACGAAACTAGGTCTTGCGTGTTTTCGAGTGAACTCAGGAAATCCATAGCTTGTTCTATCGTATTGTGTGGAACCTTCAGAGGGTCTTGTGTACCGACAAGCACCCAAACTATCATTGAAAATCACGACCCTTAGGCAACAGTAACAGTGCTAAATCAAGATACTGCTTTGCAGACAGAGAAGTCTCTACTATTATCGGTAAACTCTCGTAGTTCTAAAACCTTAGCACTGTGATTGAAGCCAAAAACTAGGATACTTTGATGTCTCTTTTTAACAATAAGACACTCCACTACAGCATCGCGTCAAGACAAATCACTTCAATTTGCCAAGAAAAGGGACTCGTGAGCTTTCAGACAAACAATCCCCTGTTTTGAGCCTGTTTACCTTGCTCTGCCTAGAAGCTAATACAGCAGACTCTGTTGGGTGCACAGATGTTCGAATGCACAGACGATCTTCTGATCAATATCCTTCGCTCGAAGACAAGAATAGCTGTCATCACTACCTGGAAACAAGTCACGAGTACCATACAGCACACCAATTCCAACCAAACCATAGCCATCAACCGCTTCCACTCGATCATATTTTAAACCTCACTTTACCCAATGATATCGCGTTTTTTTTGAAGAATTCCAATTCGCAAACTTTTTCTTCAATCACATGTCCATTTTCACCCTTCTCAAACGTTTTGTGTATAGGGAGGCAGTCCTCACTTAGCGAAACGTAAGAGAGCAACAAGTACATGAGCGGGTATGGCGGTGCACTTTTGCGATTTGTTTGGTGAGAGCTGATTGTCCTCTTCGGAGTGACTTAGCAAGCTGAGTCTTCACCGGCCGACGGAATGATGGGAGCTCTTTTCCCCCTTATTCCACGGAGCGGTGAAGAGGAAAAGGGCAGAGTGATGAGTAACAACGAGTGGATTATCCCCCCTGCTATTATCCCCATGTGTCGCGCAAAGCCCGGTCTTTGTCAGTTACCGGGCTTTGGGCCGACACGATTCCATCACCTGAACAAACACCACCATGCTGAAAAAACACTACCACATACTCGTACTCGCTGGCTTCGTTCTGTTGCTCTTTGTTGTGAACACATCTCAAAGTCATGGCGCAACGATTGTGAAGAAAGCTACGAAAGCAAGCATTATAAAGAAATTTAACTGGTCAAAACTCTTGGGCATCGGTGTGGAAATTCACTTCGGACAGAGTGTTCCGAACTGCCATTGCTGTTACGGGGGCATTTGCGACATCAAAGTTGGAGCTGCAGCTCCGTACAGTGGCCCGGTTGACGACACGAAGGTTGGTATACTAGCTGATGCCTTACTTGCAAACGACCAAGCAATTATCGGCATCGCTGCAAACGGAGATGCTTACCTGATTTTCAATCGTCGCTGTAGCAGACCTGAGCTTCAAAACACGACTCTTACACTTCGAACAGCACCTGAATGTGATCCTGATCTGCAGCGACTCTACGGTATTGCCCCAATGAAAGCCGGCAACTATCAAGTAATAGATAACGGACAGTACAAGATGATTCGTATGAACTAGTGAGCGATTTGCTGGAGCAGAATCTGCTGGCTCGCGGTACATCAAAGGTCGGTGCAAATCGACTCAATCTTAGCATGAATCGGGAGAAACTGAATAGTTATCCTCTGTATCGATGCTGAAGAAAGAGGCTGAAGAATGGAGCTTAAGCACGATAAGTCAACCAAAGTATCATCAGCCAATGCAGGAGCGAGCTAGCAGATGGGCTCCGGATCGTAGAATGAGAAGGACACTCGTCTTAAGGTCAAGAATTCACTCTGCGCACTATAAGACATTTTCATTCAACAGCTTTTCCGACCTAGGACATCGAAAACAACTTCAATTCTCGAGGGCTTGATTTTGACGATCAACGATGTAAACAATAGACGATCTTCTGAATGAGAATTCAAGGATTGGTCGACGAGATCTAGGGTCAAACCTGAAAACAAATCACACAACTAAGCGGAGCACAAAAGTTGAATAGTCTCCTGAGCTATACCTCGACTCGAGAAGAACTCATCTGTTTGCGAGTGAAACCAAGGCTTAGCGCTTTTGAGTGACAAGTCGGCAGTGAACCAGTCGACAGAGTTACGAGTCAATTGAGTTCGGTGTCAATTGAGTTCGGCGTCAACGTAGTAACGAATCAACTGAGTTGCGAGATATCTGATAGAAGAATAAACAGAGTGCATTCGCAGCAAGAGCGCTAATGCGTCTCCTCATTCCAAGACCATTACCAATCCCTATTGACATATAGTATAATGAAGAGAGTTCTGATAATTGTCTTTAGTGCAGTTGCAATTTTGTCAGCTAGCCTGATGTGGCTAAACTTTGTGACACTCGGTCAACGCCCATGGAATAACCGGGGCTATACACGAGCGGAGATTCTACACTTCGCGAAGGAAGAGCAGATCCTGGCTCATAAGAACGGCTATCTCATTGACAGGACAGATTTGCGTTCTGATGAAAACCAGCCTGGAGACAATACAATGACTATGCCTCTCTATCGAGTGTTTGATCGCAGCGGACGTCAATTGGCTCAGCACTGTTGTTTTGAATCAGTGCCTGGTTTCATCGACAGCACAGCGCAGAACCCACGCTGGTCGAAACCTCAAGAATTACGACGCTTATCAGACTTCTTGTCACACATTCGTCTACTTGAGTCCAACGAAGTACCGCAGCTCAACACGGCTGACAACAGCGACTACACTATACTCTACTACTGGGATACAACCCTACTCTATAACATCCAGAAGTTTCGGGCATTCCTTGAACGATGTCAACACATGCCTTGGCGATGCACTGTTATTTCAGTCAATGCAAACATCATCTCTGATAAGAAGGCAGTGCAATCTGAGTGAGGCGGGCAATTGCTTATGTCAAGACTGTATGGTACAGATCGAAGAGCATACAAGAGATAATTCACACCAAAGAGCTGACGACAGTCATGAAGCTTAGCGAAGTGGAACACCCTATGCAAGCATGGCTGTCGTTCAATCTTTGTACGAATCAATTGATGAGCAGCGCTACCTGTCTGTCAAAGGTCTCAGAGCTTACTTGTCGTCTTGTCGTCACACAGTATCGTTCCACTTGCGATGGACCTGTAGAGCGAATTCATCTCGCACAACGATCCTTGAATACAATTACGTACACACTACATGCGAGACGAATGACGGCTCGCGCAATCAACTATCTGACCACCAACTGTCGATGACATGTTTTCTCGTTTAGCTCATCGAGCCAACAAAAAGAGCGGACTTCTACGATTTGAATCACTCATGGTGATAGCCCTTGTCTTCACGATATCCTTCCTCGTTACTCAGCTTGGACCTCACTTTGTCCGGGTGCTGAGCGACGAGCATCGCCGACAGTTAGACTTGATTCCTATGACCAAGGAGCAAGCGCCTAAGCTGCGCAAGCTGGGACCTTTCGAACTCATGAATATGATCCGCGGTAGCAAAAGCGATACCATCGTTGTGCATCTGTGGAACAGCTGGAAAAGCAATGGAACGTGGTACTTCGATAGTCTTTTGGCTTGTGGTTCACCTACCAGTTCTCGGAAAGAAATCATACATATCTGCACAGATATGATTGGTGTTCGTCAACGACGTTGTTCCGCACAGCTGGCTCGCAAATGTGGTGTACGAAAAATCAGTTACTGTATGCGGGGAAAGGCTTCTCTCTTCGACATGCATAACGAAGAAGTGTTGAGGAGTTTTGTTGGCACACTTTGCCCAACAATCTCTAGAATCGACTCTCCCATGCTGCTTGTATTCAATCGACAAGCACAGCTGCTATATCAAAGTCGGGCTCCATGAACGTAAGACAATGCTTACAAATGCCTCATTAGGCTCTGATGGTGAATGAGTCTGCCTTTCACCAACCATTGAATGCTACAACCATAGAGGCGTCCGGATCAGTATGTCGAAACGCGTAAGACGGCCCATCACTCTTGAGAGAAAATGAACAAGGTAATGTGCATAAGCGTTAGGCACGCAATCGCCAGTATCAAAGAAGAATACTTGCACACGGCAGGTATTGAGAATTGCTCAGACCAGCAAGGCGCGTGAAGAAACTTCTCAATCTGAACCACCGCACAATGCTGAAACAGCAGAACACGCAGACAAAAAGTACGTGAGTAGAATGGTAGTTGGTACACACAATCTCACGATAAGCGCGAAGGAGGAAATCATTTGAGGATAAAGGAAGTCTGATACAACCATGAGTGAGTTCAGATCCCCCGGACTTCCTGTTGCGTAGTTTCAACAAACTGCTTCAACGCCTTCAAATGTGTTTCCTCCCTCTCGTGTTCTGATGAACGTAGCTCTATGAAACTGTTCAGGTGCAAAGCAATTTTTCGGGCAAGAAAGACAACGACGAGTTTGAACTCGATACACCGTAGGTCAGACTTGGATTCTCATACATATGCCTGTCTGCCTACTATGCGTTTGATCATGTATCGACCTTTACTAGAACAACGTTGCGTTTGTAGTAATCTCTGTCACTCTGACTCGAGCCAAGATGTACGTCTACAAGTTAATAGTATCAAAGACATAGGTAATCCAGCATCCATGCAGAATTCGAATAGTGTTCGGTAACTCCACCAGCTGACTTTGATTTGAAGAATCGAATAAAATCCATGCGGACCACATCAGAGTACGCCTTGCGAACCAAAAAGATGGATGCTTGTCGTTGCAACAGCTGCACCGCGCTATCATACTACAGTCTTGCGTTCTTCTGCATCGTCTTTGCTTGCAACCAACCAAGTTCTGAGAGAGTGCTCGGGTCTTGCGAGCTCAAGCCATCAATCCCTTCAGGAGAACAATCAAAACTCCCCGCGATGGCACTGAATACCCTTAGTGAGTATGGTAGAGCATCCGCAACGGCTGAGTCACATCGGCACTCGAGCGCTTGGACACGTATAGCTACTTCAGCGTTTGACTATAGAGCAGGTTTTTCTAGGCTTCGGAAAGCCGCTTCTTCAGCTGCATCGATATGGAATGCAGTGCAGTCGAGAACTCACAGTCCAGAGATTCAAGTCGAAGATTCCTATTCCTCAGCGATTTCAAGCGAGGATGCCAGACCGGTGGATGATGAGTTTAAAGAAAGGGTATGCTACCCCACGATGATCAAAACACTGTGGCGAATGAACTACGCCACATGCGAGACGGAGGGACTAGCGCGTAGTCCAGCGGCGACTCTTGATCTTGACCCAGTCTCAACCATATCCAAAAGCTACCTTCTTGCAATCGGTTGTTTGATATCCGGACCGTACACTGGTGATACGTCCATCAATCTGAGGTCAAACGATAATACAACCACCAGTATACCTCATTCAAGATCAACAAAAGCAGATTCAAATTGGAGCCATAGACTGAACCTTGGAATGTGCTTCTCACAATCGAGCAGCTACGATTGGCTCAGTGGCGAGCGGACAGTAGTTGATGTGAAAGCAAACGTTCGGCAGACATCTCAATTGCGGACGAGCGGCGTCGAGCTTCAAGCTGTCGTGCAGGCAATCCTTGGTGCAAATACAGATCTATCACAATCGGCGGAGTCGCATAAAGCGCTCGCAACCGACAATGAGTTTAGTGCAGAACTTCGCTGCATCGTACCTTTGGGTTGGATGATAAATCCTTTCGTGAGCGGCTCAGTGAAGTCACCAATTGCACACTCCTATGCGAGTACAAAGCAGCCGTTGACGAGTATTGCTTCGTTATGGGATCCAGTCACAAGTGATCAATGCTGTGGATTTCACTACAATCTTCAATCAACCGCAGGTATGTTCATGCTACATGCGGGTGCTAATCTGCAGCAGATACGTGCACAGAAGCACCGGCAGCGTACTGATGATCCGCGGAGTCTTGAGAGTAAAGAAGGGTACAAAGCAAGTGCATCGATCGACTGCGCCCTCAATGCGAATCTCACACTCGATTCCAATCTGAGCTACTCTGCAGCGTATCAGTCGCGCAAGAACATATTGAGATCGGACTCCTGGCAGCTGCGACTGGATAACGAGCTCAGAATCAAAATCTGGAGGTACTTCGGGCTCAGTATCATCGCAAACTTTAGCTACGATGATACACAGTCACGTAGAGTGCAGTTCAAACAATCAACCATGTTTGGCTTGCTTTTCGATTCATAGATATACAAGTGTTTTGCTTTGAAGGCAATGGAATGTCTCACTGAACTCAACCAAGACTACTAAGTACATGCTCGTATGCTGCACAACTTACAGCATGTAACTCGACGATGCTCTGACACCAGTGTATCCCTATCAGGCTGCCTCGTTGCGCCATGAAGTTATAACCAACATTTGTACGCACAACTCCTTCTCAATCAAGATCACATTCGCTCATAGAAAGAAAGATACTGACTCCCTTCACTTGGCAAATACTCCTCTCCCCCCTTCTTTAAACTCCGGCATTGCCAGTCCATCCTATTTTCACCTTTCCCTTAGCCCACCTACTGAAGCTACAAACCAGTTTAAGCCTATTGGTTCTCGATTCATGGTAGCGCCTCGCTACATCGACCTAAGCTTACAGCCGTCAATTCCACGACGTGGTTTTGTTTTCAAAGTCAGTCTAGCCTTGGTAGTCCTATTCAACGCCGTGTTCGACTCTTAGATCTGTACTCTGGTTACAAATCATCCATGGAAGTTGGGCGGTCGTAGCCGGCCTAAGCACCTGAATTGTCAAAGTTTTCCACATCGACGAAGCGTTAACTGGCTGCAAGAGGAACTGAGAGCCCTTTACGCCTTGATAACATGAATGTCCTGCATTGCTCGGGTAGATTCCCTGCGTAATTTTGCAGATCTATTGAATCCTCTTTTAGCGCGGGACACGAAATCATTGTATCACTCTTAGGATAAACGTATGAGATTGTCTTTTCTCTACCGATTTGCAGTATGCACTTTACTGAGTGCGTTTCTTAGCTCAGTACTTTTTGCTCAAACCAATCCAAGTCCCTTCGACTTGAGTTCAGGCAACTACAGCTTCAGCCAATGGGATGCAACCAATGCTGCGGGAACTTTTCCGCCAAGCATGCGCTTGCATATGTACTCAACAACTTCAACCCTCACCGTTGTTGAGCCCTTGGTGTTGAACTATGAAATGAATTCAGATTGGGATGCAGCGTATAACATTGCCTCTGGCGCAAGGTTTATCGGATCGGGAGTAGATGGATTGTCTTATCTAAACACTTCGAGTTCATTCTATTCTCCAACTCGATTTGCTGGTGCAGCTGTTGTTGGTTTGAATACCACAAACCGCGTTAACATTCGCGTGAGCTGGACTGGTGGAACCGTCGTACCACAAACACGCTTTTATGCGATCGTTCTGCAATACAGAGTAGGAACAACAGATGCTTGGACGACTGCAATTCAGAACGCAACAGACACCGTTCAATACAAGTCTAACTCCACCGCGGGGCATTCTCAGGCAATGCCAACCTTTACCTTGCCTTCCGTTTGTGAGAATCAACCAAACGTACAACTTCGCTGGCGCTACTATCAGTGGTCCACCGGTTCAGGTAGTCGACCACAATTGCGTCTCGACGAAATCAGTGTACAGAGCGATGCATCCGCAGGTGTCCCAGTGAAGTTCAATGTTCTGAACATTAGCCCTGCCATTCCTTCTGTGCTCACACCGTTTAGCGTCACCGTACAGACCCTTAGCAATGCAGACCAAGTTCGAAACGTTACACAAAACACAGGCGTTCAACTGAGTCTGTTCAGCGGTACTGGATCATTGCTCGGTACCTTGACTGGCACTATGAATGCAGGAACGAATACCCTGACACTAAGCGGTTTAACCTACACCGTTGCAGAATCAAACGTAAAAGTGCAGATCAGCAGAACGAGTGGCGATGTATTAAGTTCTGCTACGAGTGCCGCATTTACTGTTCTTCCTAGAGCTCAGAGTTTGAACATGAGCACCATTCAAGCGAATGCCTTTGTTGGTGTTCCATTGAGTACTATCACAGTAACAGCTCGACGCGCTGATTTGTCAACCGATTTGAACTATCCAGGTCCTATTAGTTTGTCGAAGGTCAGTGGACCAGGTACTTTGAGCGGAACATTGAGCATGAATCCGGTGAATGGTGTCGTTACGTTTAACGACATAAGCTTCAGTGCACCAGGTACCTATGTCATTTCTGCAGACGGCTCAAACGTCAGCAGTGCTACAAGTGGCAGTATTGTTGTTGTTGCTCAGCCCACTGTTGCTGAATTGATCATGCCACAGTACATGGGTGGGCGCTCCATCGTCCTCCCTACATGGGCCCTTGTTCGTCTGGATGGCTTGCAACCAAATACAGCATATCGGTATTACACAGCTGCTGCTGAAATCAACAACTTAGTTGGTTTTGCAGCTGGTACGAACGTTCACTATAACGCTCCAGCGAATACCTTCAATTATGTGGCGAACAGCTTCAGCGACTTTTCAACGCCTGGTCGCTATTCTGAATTCACTACAGGTGCTGGCGAAACATCGAAGACCCTGTGGATGAACCTTGTACCATCATCGAACTCACGCTTTACAGCTGGCAACAACATGTACTGGTACATCACCTTCCGTGATACTACCCGTGCAATTGAGACCAGATTTGTAACCACAGGTACAACAAAGACTCTCAACATTTCTACCGCAGCTGGCGATGCTACTGGAATCTCGGATACTGCAAGCACTTGCGATCCAAAGACAGTTATTTGTCTTTATGATAACGTATCTGGAACTGGAAATCCATTGAGCACTGCTCTTGTTCAAGACGATGCGACCTCCATCACTGCAGCTCCAGTCTTCTATACAAACATCGATTCCAAGCGCACCGCGTGGGCAACACTCATTCCAAATACATTAGCGAGCGGAGTGCGTCGTGTTGAACAACGTTCTGTTACCACTGGCAATGTGATGAAGATTTGGATTGATGATGACGGAGTGTGGACACCAGTTTCAACCGTGAATCCTCGTGGTGGTAATAACGCAGTCATCTTCCCAACTCCACAAGTGCTCTTCCCAGTTACTCTTGCTGGTACCAGCTTCTGTAGCTCACAACCAGCAGTCATTACCTGGGCTGCTCGAGGCATCAATACCGTTGACCTGCAGATTTCTAGCGACGGAGTTAACTACACAACTTTCGCAAGCGGAATTAGTGCTGCTCTTGGAACTTATACATGGAATATTCCAGACAACGTTGCAGGTGGCAACAACTTGCGCCTTCGTATTGTCGATACAGAACGTCCAACAACAGTATTTGATGTCTCTGGTTTCGTAAATGTCAACACTCCAGCAACCATCATCACAGATCCAAAGAGTCTTGACGCATGTCTGGGCGGAAGCGCAACCTTGAGTGTACAGGCAAATGGCACAGCACTTCGCTTCCAATGGGAGAAAGACGGTCAGATTCTGAGCGGTCAAACAGGTCCGATTATGACCATCACCAACGTCAGCAACGGCTCAAGTGGCTTGTATCGCTGTCTCGTTAACGGTGGCGCTGGCTGTCCTGGTACTGCTTCAAAGTACGCACTCATCTCGATTCTTCCAGAGTTAACCATGGTTAGTCAACCACAGAGCGTCGCTGTTCCAAATGGAGCGACCGCTCTACTCAGTGTTGAAGTAAGCTTACAGAATGGCGCTACCTATCAGTGGTATCGCGGAACAACACCTCTCAGCGATAACTCTCGCATCAGTGGTAGCCGCTCCTCAACCATCAGCATTCGCTTGATTGGTGCAGCAGACTATGGCAATGATTACAACTGTCGCATAGTAACCACCTGCGGTGCAATCAGAAGTGCAATGGGAAGCATTGCGTCGGCGAATATCAGCTTTAGTCAACAACCAAGCGCAGTCCGTGCCTGCAGTGGTACCGACGCCACCTTCACTCTCAGTGCGAGCTCAGCTACCAATGCAGCCTTGACCTACCAATGGACATTAGCTGGCAAAGATCTTAGTGAAGGCACGAAGTATACAGGAACGAAAACGAACACGTTGATTGTGCGCAATGTAAGTGTTGCAGACACGGGCAGATATCAATGCACGGTAAAAGCAGCGAACGGCGCGACTGGATTCAGCTCCACTGCCCTGTTAACCATTGGTACAGCTCCAAATGTGCTTCAGCAATCAGGTGTATCAAAGAAATGTATTGGCGACACGGCAACGCTGAGTGTGCTTGCTGTCGATACGCTCAACACAACATATCAGTGGTGGTACAATGGTTCAGCGCTGGCTGGTGCAAGCTCTTCTAGCTATAAGGTCGTCGTCGCAACAGCTAGTGCGGGGAACTATATCTGTATTCTCAGCAATGATTGTGGTCTGGATAGCGCTCGCGAATGTGCAATTCAAATCATTCCAAGCACAGCGATCACCACGCAGCCTCGCCCAACGACAACGAGACCTGAAGGTTCCACGCTTTTGCTTTCCATCGTTGCGGAAGGTACAAATCTCAAGTATCAGTGGTTCTTCAATGGTCGGGCACTTAGCGGCGACACAACAAATTCTCTAAGTGTGCTGAAAGCAACTACCGAGAATGCAGGCCGCTATACCTGTACCGTCATCGGCGACTGTGGAACAGTGGTTTCTGATACAGCAGTGGTTGTTATCACTCCAGATACTGACGTACTGGAAATGGCTGAATTCGGTTTTAGCCTTGACCAAAGCACTCCTAACCCAGCAAGCAACGTGGCAAGTGTACAGTATCAATCAGACGCATCACGTGAAGTTGAAATTTTCGTGAGTGACTTCCTTGGTCGTCCTGTTGCTCAGTTGTTTAATGGACTTGTAGAGGCAGGACGCCATACGGCACAGTTCAATTGTTCTGAACTCCCAACAGGCACCTACTTCATCCACATGCGGAGCAACAACGTCGTACTCAGCAAACGCATGGCTGTGATTCACTAATGTCCTGAATCTTCTAGAGATTCTTCTTACTCAGGTGTTTGTTTGGCGCTTTGCGCCAAACAAACACAATGAGCAAACGGACAGTTCAGGGCAGGCACTGTGTTCATCACCGTCCTGCCCTGTTTTGTTTGTATGGCTCAATAAACGATTGACAATCAATCTGAATTGACGTTGACTCTGAAAGTTCAAGATTGTATTGTCATTTTCTCGACCTCATTTAGAACGCATATGAAACGTCTGCACATCATCGTCTGTCTCTGCATCCTCTCACTTTATAGTTATAACACGCATGCTCAAAGCGTCTTGGTAAGCGAATACTATAACATGTCAGATCCAGCCAATGGTGAGTGGAATGAGTTGATCGTTGTGCAAGACAACCTCGACATGAGAGGCATGATCGTGAGCGATAACAACACGAATCAGAATGCGCGTCAAGGTGGGGTGCGTTTCAAGAACATTGACTTCTGGAAGAATGTTCGCGCCGGAACCATTATTGGGATCTGGCACAGGAACTACCCAACGAACACTCCGGCAGACTCTGATGCCGTACTGCAAGATGGACGTGTAATGCTTGCTGCTGCAGATGTCAACTACTTCGATCAGGTCGAGTTTGTGAGTGGCAATACGTGGAGCTTTAACTGCTTCAATTTGTCGCGCACTGGCGACTTCATAGAAGTATTCAACAAAGACACCGTACACATCCATGCTATCGGACACAAAGAAGATCAGAGTCCTGGAAGCTACTGGTTTAGTATGCCTGCTCCGAAAACAAATGTGTTGGCATTGTGCGAAGACCGATCAAGTAATCGGGTGTACCCAGGCTCAAGTCTTGCCGAATACAATGGTCCAAACCAAGAAGTTCGAACACAAACCTGCGGAGTATATGTGACGCGGACCTTGCCGAACAAAGACTGTATCAGCGGAGCTTCCAATGCAGCGTTTTGGCACAGTCTACGACAACCAAGCTGGGCGAGTCCAAGCCTCATCGCTACACCGAGTTCAAACCAAGTATTGCTTTCGTGGAATGCTATGGTCGACCCAAATCCTAGTGATGCAATACAGGGCTACCTCATTGTAAGAGACAGTGGCACGAGTCCCTTTGTTCCTGTTGATGGACGTCTCTACACTGCCAACCAGAGAATAGGAAGCGCTGTTGTGCTTGCAAATGTTGGCTCAACCGTAACAAGCTATACCGATAACATCGATCTTCCCTGCGGCGTTATCTATACCTATCGCGTGTTTGCTTACCGTTATGGAATGGATGATGAGTATGGCGTGAATACTGCTGCGAGCACAACTCGAGGTCGACAGTATAACCGAGACGCCTATGCTTTTCATGAGGCTCTTAAGCCAGTGGGCACAGGTCCAAAGCTGCAGTACACGGCAGGACAAACAAGTTTTTGCGAAGGTTCTTCACTTAACATCTCTGTTCCGTCTCAACCAGGATTCACCTCTCAATGGATGCTCAATGGAACAGACATCGCTGGGGAAACCTCTTTGAGTTTGGTTGCCCGAAGCAGCGGACAGTATAGACTAAAGCTTCGAAACGCTCAAGGCTGTTTGGTTCTTAGTGATTCAGTCGACGTAACGGTTCACCCACTACCAGTTGTAGAACTTCAACCGAAAACTCTCTCGCTTTGCAAAGACTCAACCGTTCAGCTGCAAGCAACACCAGATCCTGACTTCCGTTATGAGTGGCTACTGAATGGAAACATTATCAGCGGTGCAACATCTGCCGTCTTCAATGCACAGCAATCTGGCGACTACAGCGTGCGAGTCACCAATCAACTAACAGGTTGCAAGGGCACGAGCTCCATAACCGTCATAAAGGCTCTTAACCCTAGCTACACACTCTCATCCTCGAGTATAAACTTTCCCGATTTGGCTGACTGTGTTTCCTTTGCCGACGATGCGAGTTTGGTTTTGAGTAACAGTTCAACAAGCGACACTCTTACACTGCGAGTCATCGAGACAGCTCCGTTCAGCGTTGTCTCACCAAGTTTTCCACTTGTTCTAGCACCTGGCCAGAGCACTAAAGTTGTGGTCAGGTTCACGCCAACTAGCTCAGCAACTGCAACACAAAGCATGCAGTTTGTAAGTATGCCCTGCGGTCTGACAAAGAGTGTTACGTTATCAGGTCGCAAACCAGGACTGGGAGTTGGTCTCAGTTCTAATGTGAGTAGCAAAGATTTCGGTACGATAGCATGGTGTCAGAAAACAACAGTGGAAGACTCTGTCATCCTCTCTGTTAGTCAAGCGACAACCGTTAGCTCTATTCAAGTTGATCCACCATTCAGCATCAGTGCAGCTGATCGAAGTGGATTCACTATGTCGGCTGGCTCTAGTAGAACTATTAAGATCAATTTCAATTCGCTCGGCAATCCAGTACAAGTTGGAAAGAAGGATCTTGTGGTGCACTTTAGTGCTGGTGTGTGCACCGATTCCATCAAAGTCAACCTCCGCGGAAGTTATACTCTTCCGCAACTCTTGGTAGACCTGGCAAGCATTGATTTTGGGACTCTTGATTCCTGCTCTCGTATTTCACGAGATACCATTATTCAAGTAACGAACACGAGTTCCATGGATATTGCCCTGGATCAGCTGAGTGATCCCTCACTGACGATAACAGATATCAATGGCAATGGAACTCTTACCATTCCTGCAGGAGCAACCGTTCCGATCACCTTGCGCTTCTCACCCAACAGCTACTCAGCAGTCGTGAACAAGCAGCTCAGCTTTAGTGCCAAGCCATGTCTTGATTTATCTGGTTTTCGCTTTAGCGGAAAACGAGCTGGTATAACAGTTAGCAGCACTAGCACTGATCTTGCCTTTGGAGATGTGCAAGTATGCAATGGAGTACAATCAACGGCGCAGAAGTTTGACCTTCTGGTGTTTAACATCAATGGTGCAAGCCCAACAATCAGCGATATACGATTCAGTAATCCCTTGTTTTCTTCGACGGCAGTTGTCGGACAAAGTCTTGCGGACGGCGCTAACTCAATCAGCGTCAGCATCAACCCCAATGCTGCTCCAGCTCTCGGCAGCTTCAGCGAAACCATGTTCATCACAATGCAACCATGTGATGTGCAGCAACAGATAACTCTAAGTGGACGCTTCGTTGGACAGAGCATTTCGCTAGCGGGTTCAGTCTCAAAAGATACGCTCTTGGACTTCGGTACTACCGATCTCACAACTCCCGTATCGAGAAGCTATCGCATTCGTAACAATTCGAGCTTTGCTGTGACGCTGGGTACCATACCAACTCAAGTTGGTCCCTATACTATCACGAGCAATCCAGCTTCCGGCGCTGTTTTAGCGGCTGGTCAAGAGCTACAAGTGGACGTCATCTTCACTCCAACCCAAATAGGTTCTGCGAGCAACGTGTTTCACATTCCTGTTGTTGCGCCCTGCACCGACAGTCTACTGTGTCAGCTGTTCGGCATTGGCCGCACACAAGGACAGAACCCTGTTCCCTTCCGCTTCCGCATTGGAACTCATACTGCACAAGTTGGCGACGTAGTAACGATTCCTATTGAGATCATTGGTTCCTCCCTGAACAACCGAGCAGTCACTGAGCTCCGTACAGACTTCGATTACAACACAACCATGTTACGCGTTAACAGCGTCAGCACGGGTCCGGCACTAGCTGGTTTCGTTAGCAGTTTTAGTCCCGTTCAAAACGGTGTACGTATCCAAGCCACCAATGGAACAACACTCAGCGGTGAAGGTGTAGCCTTCAATGTAGAAGCCACCGTTTTACTGGGCGACGCACTACTCACACCACTCTTCATCGATACCAGTTCAGTAGCGGTGACGAGCACAGAGCTCATAGCCTCAGCTCCTGACAACGGTGCACTTCAAGTGCAGGGCACCTGTCAAATCGGCAATCGTCTTGTTAAAGTTTCAGGAACAGTAGCGTTAATGGTGGTGAGTGAGAATCAGAAATCCGGAACGCTGACTCTAGGCTACGAGACAGTTGGTGTCCAACAAACCAGCATTGAACTCTACAACATCATCGGAGAGCGGACTGCGGTCTTAGTAGATGCAACAACACAAGCTGGTCTGCACGAATTGCAACTCAATACACTTGCACTTCCACAAGGCAGATACTTTATTACCATGCGCAGCGGCATTTCGGTCCGAACACTGATGATTGACGTCATTCGCTAGAAACTCAGCTCGTCTCAGTTATCCATCTTCTCGAATGCAAACTCATGTGAAGATTTGACATACTAAGGTCAAACTACAGTCGTGCCTACAAGCTGCGATTCCATCTAACGCAGGGAGAAGCGAAGCGGCCCCCTGGGTACGCGTGATATTCTTCAACGTCGAGCCCCGAAGGGTCGATTCCCCACAGCCCAGGGAGAAGCGAAGCGGAGCCTTGGGTTGGCGAAGCGCCATGATATTCGTTGTACATCATCATCAACATCGAGCCCCGAAGGGGCGATTCCCCACAGCCCAGGGAGAAGCGAAGCGGAGCCCTGGGTAAGAGGAGCAAAATGATATTCGTTTTTAAATCAGCTTCAACGTAGAGCCCCGAAGGGGCGATTTCTCACAGCCCAGGGAGAAGCGAAGCGGAGCCCTGGGTACGCGTGATATTCCTCAACGTCGAGCCCCGAAGGGGCGATTCCTCACAGCCCAGGGAGAAGCGAAGCGGAGCCCTGGGTACATTGATGACGGAACATGTTTGAATTGAAGCCGTCACAACATCGAGACCCGTACTACAGATTTTTCGAGGCCTGGGGCAATCGCCCTTCCAGGGCTCGACATTGGTGCTTTGGTTACCCAGGGCTCCGCTGCGCTGCGCCTTGGGCTGTGAGGAATCGGCCCTCCGGGCCTCGACGTGCGAGTGGGGTTTGAGATGTGTCAAACCTGGCCTTGACAATTGCTTTGCTTACCCAGGGCTCCGCTGCGCTGCGCCCTGGGCTGAGAGGAATCGGCCCTCCGGGCCTCGACGTGCGAGTGGGGTTTGAGATGTGTCAAACCTGTCTTTGACAGTTGCTTTGCTTACCCAGGGCTCCGCTGCGCTTCTCCCTAGCCTATGGGGAATCGGTCCTGTAGGTCTTGATGAGGATGCCAGCGATAGGATGGTTTAGTTTAAATGCAAAACACTCTAGGTCCGTTGAATCTAGAGTGTTTTGCAGTATTGTCTTTGAGGCTGCAAGCCGAAGGTCGGCCATCTATCGATTTGCATCCAATGTACGTCTGGACCTTCGTATCAATTGGCGCTTTGGCCTAGAACTGTGAGTTTAAAACCCATGCCGTGCACATTGACGATTTGCACGTTTGCATCGTTCTTGAGGTACTTACGGAGGCGCGTTACGAAGACGTCCATGCTGCGACCATTGAAGTAGTTGTCATCGCCCCAGATTTTCTTAAGAGCATCGGAGCGACGGACCACCATACCGGATGATGCGCAGAGAGTTTTTAGAAGTTCGGATTCTTTGTGTGTGAGGTTGCGGGTTTCGTCGGCAAAGCTCAGGAGACGTTGCTCTGCGTCAAAAACGTAGTCGCCAACGTGGTACTTTGCTTGTTCGCGCGCTTGTTGTTGTCCGCTTTGCGTACGCTTTAGTACAGCTTTCACGCGCATCATCAGCTCTTCAACGCTGAATGGTTTGGTAACATAATCATCAGCACCTATGCTGAAGCCTTCTAGACGATCCTCTTTCATACTCTTTGCCGTAAGAAAGATGATGGGCACATCAACGTCGCGTTCGCGTATATGCTTGGCAAGAGTGAATCCATCTTTCTTCGGGAGCATGACGTCCAGAATACAGAGGTCAAACTTTTTAGTGCCAAAGGTCTGCTCTCCTGCTTCGCCGTCAGCACAGTGCGTAACGTCGTAGCCCTTCAACTCCAGATACTCTGAGAGTACTGCACCTAGATTGGTATCATCTTCCACTAATAGAATACTCGGAGCCATGTTCTCTACACCTCTATAGTGTTTATTATTCCTGCTATCAGCTGGCTGATAGTCAATGTTTCCATTACCAATAGAATTCGCTGTTAGCGACACGTTTCGCAGAGCACTGCAATCACGGAATCTCGACGAAGGGATCCAGGCTTGCACACCAGACTTCATTCCTAATCGCTTCGCCTCTCATTGCTACTGCGCTGATGAGTAGATCGTGAGCTGATGAGATACGGATCTACCAATGTTGACGCTATCATCCAACAACAGACACTCAATCGCTAGAAAAAGTTTCAGTTCAAAGAAGAAAGTTCGTAACATTCTCAATGAGTGTGGATGAGGAGCTGTGAGACTAGACTTCACAGCCTCTTGTGTAGTGCTGCTCGCGCAGCGAGCAGCATGGTCAAAAATCTCTTGCTAGGAAACGAGACCGAAGGGTAGGTACACATCAAAGCGACTTCCCTTTCCAATCTCACTCTCAACGCTCACTGCGCCGCCGTGACCTTCCACGATTGCTTTCACGTAGGAAAGTCCTAAACCAAAACCTTTGACATTGTGCACGTTCCCTGTCGGAACACGGTAGAGCTTTTCGAAAATGCGTTTCTGACTCTCTTTCGAAATCCCAATACCGTTATCGCTGACCGAGATGAGCACGCCTCTCTCAACGTTTCTACTACTGATATGAATGACTGGATTCGCGGTTGTGTACTTGTTCGCGTTGTCCATTAGATTGAGCAGAATGTTCCGTAAGTGCACATCGTCACCAAGGACCAGAGCATAGTCTGCTTGAAGATCCGTGGTTATGAGTCCTCCGCGCGCTTCTACCTGAAGCATAATTGAATCTTTGGCGTACTCAACAATCTCATGCATGTCGACTTCTGAGCGAGACAACACCAGTTCGCCGCGGTCCATTTTTGCTGCTTGGAGAACACGTTCTACTTGCGAGCCCAAACGACGATTCTCTTCGCGAATGACACCAATGAAACGTCCAACCCGCTCGCTTGAAGACGACACTTGAGGATCTCTCAGAGCATCTGCCGCCAAGGCAATGGTTGCAATTGGAGTTTTGAATTCATGGGTCATGTTATTGATGAAGTCAGACTTCATTTCAGAAACCTTTTTGTGTCGCTTGAGGTTCCGCATCGTCCACCCAAACGAACCAATAATCATCACCATGAATACTGCAGAGAAGCTGAGGATGCCGGCGTTCTGCTTGACGATGTATGACTCTTTTGTTGGGAAGTGCACAACCAGCTTGTGATTCTTAGGAACGATATCGCCAGGAAAGAGCACTGTGCTGAAAGATGCAGATCGGAGTTGTTCAGGATCCGAGTTCTTCGCGTAGACGAACTTGCCGTTGTCGCCACTCTGAATGCCGAAGGCATAATCAAGCGGTAGGGCTTTTGCACTAAACTCCATGGCTATCATAGAGTCGATCATATTCTGGCTTACGCGATCTTCTAGCGCAAGAGTGAATTCGCGTAGATCACTAACCGTCTGTTGAATCAAGTGCATCTTATTCTGAATTCTCTCTGTGCACTCTTGAGATGAGCGTTTTTCGTCGCAAACCTGAGTTGCCGCGCTTCCCGACTCTTCATGGGTACATACTCCGCAGTGCTGCACAGCGCAGAGTTCTTTACTATGAAGTTGCGGAACAGCTGCACGCTTATGCTGCATTTGTGCTGGGTCTCCTTCCGCAATCAGGTAGTTGCCAGATTGAGAATGTTGTGATGCACGACGTGTTCCTTGAAAACCATAACCGATCTCCGTACCAAATCCTGAGCTTCGCTGAGCGAAGTCGGGAGTTGGTTGGCCGAGGACGAACTGTTCTTCTTGAAGAGCGCGTAGGGCTTGATTGAGATTGTCTTCTACTTCTACATACCGTACGCTCAGATTGCCGCTCAATTGCTTGATGGCTGAGTCCCAGGATTGGGTGCGATCAACGCGAGAGAGTCCATAGCGTCGGGTGCTACGAGTCGCCATAGCTGGATGATCCGACATCTGGCTAATACGAAGTTCAAAGACTTGCGCATTTGAACCCATATCTACTTGCAAAGTTGAACTCGCACTTTGCTCAGAGGTACTTACTGGATCTGTTGAACGCATAGCTCCGGTAGAGCTTGCTGGAGCAACAGGAGTGTGCGCATGACGGTTCATACCCTGTTGGACAAGAAATCGAGCTCTGGATGGAGAGTAGGTATCGATTGCGTTTTCTGGACCAAAAGCCATCACCGAATCCAGTGCCTTTGGTTCGTCTTTCTTCTTCAGGTTTGGAGCTTGTCTGCGCTTGGTCTTTCTATCCACTTCAACTTCAGAATGCTGTTTTCCGGAAATCATCACAGCGTCAGCCACGTGCTCCACGTCTTCCAGCTTGCGGGTCACATTGCCCAAAGCCTCATTCACTTGCTGGCTAAAGAGCTGGTCGCTGAGCTCGATAGAGTTATTGACCAAGCGAAGCTGAGCCCAGGAGAGACCAATCAACGCCACACTTATAGCGGCAATGATAAGCGAAGCACTAGCACGTTTCAAATGTTCCATAGTGAGCAGCAGACAGCAGTTGCAGAGAATTGATGAGCGAAAATACAGGTCAGACATTCCGCTAACATCTTGATTAACATACCTTAACAGCGTTGATTCTGACGTGTTTAGAGCGCTTTTGGTGTACGGAAGAGGGTCATGAAGCGCTCTCCCCTCACTTTTTATTTCCTTCAATCAGCTCTTTCCCCTATATTTGCAACGATATAGGTGATGTGATGGGCTTTCAGCCCATTTTTTGTTAATCATCGACTGACAGATTGAGACGAACGATTCCGGAAGAGTCTTTGCAATTCATTCATCGAGTTTGCGGCGAACACGACTGCACACTGGTGGACTTTGCGATCCGCGGTAGCGAGCACCGCTTGATTCTCGACCTCTTTATAGACAATCGTCAGGGCGTGTCCTTAGACTTATGTACCCAAGTCAACCGCGCACTGAACGACGAATCCGCAACCGACAAATTTCTGAGTGATGTATATCTGCTCGAGGTATCATCGCCCGGTGTTGATCGCCCGTTGACCTTCAATTGGCAATACGAAAAGCACATTGGTCGCTTGTTACATCTGACTCTAAAAGATGGCAGCCTCGTTACGGCTACCCTAGTTTCAGTTGGACCTGAGTCATTGCTCCTACAGCCGCGTGCGGCTAAAAAGGGTGGCAAGGCTCCGGAGAGCTTCGATCTGCCATTTGATCACATCAGCAGTTCAACAGTCCAGGTCGCCTTGCGATAAACCTTTTCCTGTTCAGCTACGAACAGCAGAACTGGTCTATCGCGAGCTCTCAGGCTTTATCACGCATTCTACTCACAGTTAACATAGCGTAGGTTTCTCATGGCAAAACGTAAATCCGCTCCCAAATTCGACAAAAAGGCCATTATCGAAGCATTTGCAGAGATGGCACGTCAAAAAGGTATCGACCGCGACCTTCTGCAAGGTTTGCTGGAAGAAACTCTGGGGATGATGGTGAAGAAGAAGTATGGCAACGATGCCAACTTCGATATCATCGTAAACATGGAAAAAGGTGACATCGAAATTTATCTCACTCGCGAGATCGTAAAGTTCGTTTTGAACGAAGCGAAGGAAGTGTCTCTGAGCGAAGTGGGTGAAAAGAGCAAGGATTCGTATGACATCGGCGATGAGTTCATCGAGGAAATCTCGCTTGAGAACATCGGTCTGGAGTTCGGTCGTCGCATCATTACTCTAGCTCAACAAGCTCTGGCACAGCGTATTCGTGATGTTGAAAAAGACAACATCTTCAATGAATATGAGCAAAAAGTTGGTGAAATCATCATTGGTGAGGTTTACCAGATTCGTCGCAATGACCTACTCGTGATGCACGAAAAGCATGAGATGCGCATGCCTCGCGAAGAGCAGATCCCGAACGAACGCTACAAAAAGAACAGCGCTATCAAGTCTATTATCAAGGAAGTACGTCGTAGCGGTGCTGCTGGTTTGCCAGACATCATCCTCTCGCGCTCCGATGATCAGTTCTTGGCTCGACTTTTTGAAATTGAGATTCCTGAAATATTCGACGGTATCATTGAAATTAAAGCCATTGCTCGTGACCCAGGTGAACGCTCTAAAGTGGCTGTTGTTAGCTACGATGAACGCGTTGATCCCGTTGGAGCTTGCGTTGGTATGAAGGGTATTCGTATCCACTCCATCGTTCGTGAACTTGGCAACGAGAACATCGACGTGATCGAATGGAGCAACGACCCAGTCAACTTTATCAAACGTGCTCTCTCCCCTGCTAAGGTCAAGGAGCTCACCATCGATAACGATGCTCGTACCGCAACCGTTGTGGTTCCCGATGATCAGGTTTCGTTGGCTATTGGTCGCAGTGGACAAAACGTACGTCTTGCTTCGCGCATCACTGGCTATACGCTTACCCTCATCAAAGAAGGTGGCGAGGATATCGAGCTTATCGAGTTCCGCGAAGAAATCGGCAGAGAGTTGTATGATAGCATCATCGAAGCACATATCGATACGGCACGTGAGTTTCTCTCGGCAGACCTGAAAGATCTTGTGCAGATACCTGGTATGAGTGCTGAAAAGCTCATCGAGATTCGTGCGCTGATCCTTGAAGAGTTTGATGAAACTGAGTTGCCAAATATTCAGGATAAAGTCACCGCTGCCATTCTGGCGAATGACCCCGATAATGTGCCAACAATGTCGCTCGAAGATGAGATTGGCGGCATGTTCTCGGAAATGGTCACCGATGGTCCGGTTGACGATGTCGACGAGAATGCTACAGAAGCTGCAGCTGAGGAAAAAGCTGATGATGCAGCGAGTAACGACAACGAATAGTAATTGAGCCCAAAGGTCTTCGAAACATCGAAGACCTCTGAGCCAGATCTTTTGGAGACTTTTTGTCAACGCGGTGGGCGCAAGCGCCCACAACGCCTTGACTCGAACAACACTCCACCATTGCTTTGTTTGTGCTCTCCTAACGATAGCATAGACAAAGCCAAGTGATGAAAGCAAACAAGGTGTTTGCCTTCGCGCTGAATTTTTTATTTATATCAAGCACCACATGGCTGAAAAAAGAGAAAACAAGCTTTTCAAAGTCGCTTCTCACCTGAACCTCGGGAAGGATGAGATTGTCGAGTTTTTGAAAACTCGAGGTTTCTCTATCGAGAATAAACCAACTGCGCAGTTGACCGACGATATGCTCGATGCCGTAACTGAAAAGTTCAGCAAAGAAGCCAAGCTTGTTGAAAAGCAGCGCGAGAAGATCGAGAAACATAAAACAGTTGCTCGCAAAAGCGATGCAACTGTGTCCTTGCGCACCAAGGAACAAGAGCGAGTTGCAGAGCAAGAAGCTCGCGATGCCGCAGAACGCGCAGAGCGCGATCGCATTGACAAACAGCGTCAAGAACGCGAAGCAGCAGAACGTGCTGCGCGCGAAGACTTGGACCGCGAACGTCAGGCACGGGAGCGCGCGAAGCAAGAAGAGCTCGCAGCAGCTCAAGCTGCACTTGCACCTCCACCTGCTCCGAGCCCAGAGCCCGAAGTGCAACCAGAACCTGCACCAGTTGAAGCCGCTCCTAGCTTAACGCCTGTTGCAGAAGTAACTGCAGAGCCAGCACCAGCTGCAGAAGCTGTTGTTGAAGCAGCTGCACCCCTCGCTGCTGTTGCAGCTGATGGTACTGCAGTCCCTGCTGAAGCTGGCGATGCTGAAGGCGAAGAGGACGGTCCAGAAGAACTTAATGAAGACGGTACCAAGAAAAAGCGTAAGCGCAAGAAGAATGTTGTTATTACCTCTGAGCCCGGCAGCAGACCTCAACTCAAGGGTTTAACGGTTTTGGGTAAGGTCAACCTGCAACCAGAACGAAACTTCCGTACAGGTAGTAACTCTGGCGCGGCTAAGCGTCCAGATCCTAAGAACGCTCGCCCAGGTGATCGTCCTATTACTACGCCACTCTCTGAAATCCGTATCGGCGCATATGCTGGTGGCGGAGGCGGACCACGTCCGTTTAAGAAGCCAGATGCAAAGCGCGGCCCAACACCTCTTACCAAGAAGCAAGCAGAGCTTGAAAAGAAGCGTAAGAGAGGTACAAAGGATCAGGTTAGCGAGGTGAATGTTGAGCGCGCAATCCGTGAAACCCTCTCAGGAAACGAAGAGGCAACACTCGCACGTCAGCGTAGCCGTATCAAACAAAAGAAGAAAGATATTCGCGACGAACGCGAGCAGAAGCGTCAGGATGAGATTCAACGCGAGAGCGGCATTCTCCGTGTCACAGAATTTTTGTCGACCGGTGAACTTGCCAACTTCATGGGCGTCTCCCCTGCTGAAATCATTACCAAGTGTTTCTCGCTTGGTTTGATGGTAAGTATCAATCAGCGTCTGGACAAAGAAACCATCCAGTTGATTGCTGACGATTACGGATTTACCGTTGAGTTCATCAGCCATAAGGATCTGCTTGTAGAAAGCGATGAGGCAGATGATCCAGAAACACTGCAGCCACGTCCGCCGATTGTTACTATCATGGGTCACGTTGACCACGGTAAAACCTCCCTTTTGGATTATATCCGTAGCGCAAACGTTGTTGCGGGTGAAGCCGGTGGTATTACTCAGCACATTGGTGCCTACAAGCTTCTCTTGCCAAATGGTCGCTCTATCGCCTTCCTTGATACGCCAGGTCACGAAGCCTTTACGGCTATGCGTGCACGTGGTGCGCAAGTAACGGATATTGTTATTCTGGTGGTAGCGGCAGACGATAACGTGATGCCTCAAACATTAGAGGCTATTAGTCACGCGCAGGCAGCAAATGTGCCGATGATCGTTGCTATCAATAAGATTGATAAAGAGAACGCGAATACGGATAACATCCGACAACAACTCGCCAACAACAACGTGTTGCTGGAGGAATGGGGCGGAAAGTTCCAGTCTGCAGAGATCTCTGCAAAGAAGGGTATCAACATCGACAAGCTGCTTGAAAAGGTCTTGCTCGAAGCGGATCTCTTGGAACTCAAGGCAAACCCAAATCGCCCAGCTCGCGGTACCGTTATCGAAGCACACGTTGATAAAGGTCGCGGAAATGTATCAACCATCATGGTTCAAAAAGGAACCTTGCATGTGGGTGATGCATTCCTCAGCGGACAATTCTTCGGCCGTGTTCGAGCGATGTATGATGAACGTGGTAACCGCGTAGAAGCAGCTGGACCAAGCACTCCGGTGCAAGTAACAGGCTTTGAAGGTTTACCTGAAGCTGGTGATGTCCTCCTCTCTTCAGAGAACGAGGCTTCACTGCGCGATGCAGCTCAACAGCGTCAGATTTTACGTCGCGAGCAGCAGTTACGTCAGGTACGCCATACAACGCTCGACGATATCTCTGCACAAATGCAGCACGGTGGAGTGAAGGAGTTACGCCTCATCCTCAAGACCGACGTAAGTGGTTCTTTGGAAGCGTTGACCGATTCCTTGCTGAAGCTGTCACGCGACGAAGTAAAGGTGCACGTGATTTACCGCGCAGTAGGTGCCATCAGCGAAAGCGATGTGATGCTGGCTGCCGCTTCGAATGCTATTGTTATCGGCTTCCAAGTTCCTATCCCAACTTCTATTCGCCGTATTGCAGAGCGCGAACAAGTTGACGTGCGACTCTACTCCATTATCTACGATGCGATCAACGAAATCAAGTTGGCACTCGAAGGTATGTTGTCGCCAGATATCAAGGAAGAAGTCACCTCACGCGTGGAAGTTCGCCAAGTCTTCAAGATCTCCCATATCGGCCAAGTGGCTGGATGTTATGTACTCAGTGGATCGATTCTTCGCAACGACAAGCTACGCATCATGCGTAACGGTTTCGAGATCTTCAAGGGTACTGTCCAATCATTGAAGCACGTGAAGGAAGACGTAAAGGAAATGCGCGCAGGCTTCGAGTGCGGTGTGACGATCAATGGCTTTAATGACTACGAGCGTGGAGATATTATCGAAACGTACAAGGTCCTTGAAATCAAGAGAAAGCTGAGTTAAGAGAATTTTATGTCTGTACGATCACAGCAGGTTGGCAACGAGATCCGCAAGGCGCTCAGCTCCACAATGGATGCGTTTACACGCGACCACGGTGGAGGCATGTTGACCATTACCAATGTGGTGATGTCGCCCGATCTGTCTATCGCGAAAGTCTACTTGAGTGTGTTTGCTTCACCGCATTCACACGAGCAAATCGTGAAAGACTTGTCCATCGAAGCGTATAGATTCAAGAAGGCAATCGTTAGTAAGCTGCGCTTGCGTATCGTTCCTGAACTGCGTTTCTATATCGACTCATCACTGGATGAGGTCGATCGCATCAGCAAAATCCTCAAAGAGAATCCTCCCTTTCATCGGGAGAGCAGTGATGAGGATGGCGTTGATGATTCTGCCGAGGATGGAGACGAACTATCATCTCACGAATCATCGAACGACGATGCAGATGTTGACGAAAACGACAGTTGATGGATCAGAAGATTGGCTGCTCGCGGCAAAAACCGATGGTGCAGCGTTGCTCATTGATAAAGAGATTGGTTGGACATCCTTCGATGTGGTAGCTCGTTTGCGAACCATTCTTCGTATCAAGGAGATTGGTCACGCAGGCACTCTCGATCCCCTTGCGACTGGTTTGCTCATTGTTTGCTGTGGTAAAGCAACGAAAACGATTGAGTCATACCAAGATCAAGAGAAAGTCTATGAAACTGTGGTGCGCCTCGGTGCAACAACAGCGACCTACGACTCGGAACAACCAGAACAGAATGTTCAGGATGTTGATCACTTGCAGCCCGAAGCTATTGCAGCAGCAGTGCAGAGCTTTGTTGGTGAAATCGATCAACTGCCTCCTATGTACTCTGCTCGCAAAGTTGGCGGGAAGCGTTTGTATGAGTTGGCTCGTAAAGGACAAGAGGTTGAGCGAAGCACACGTCGTGTTGTCATTCACAGTATCGAAGTTCTTTCTATTGAGCTACCCATGATCCATTTGCGCTTGCGCTGCTCTAAAGGCACGTACGTACGCAGCTTGGCTCATGATATCGGACAGGTCCTGGGATGTGGAGCGTATATGTACTCGCTCAGACGAACCATGATTGGTGACTATCACGTTGATCAGGCTTTGTCCATTACAGACATTCGCAATCTCTTTCCGCCGAGTGAAGCAGCACAGGAACAGCAGAACCCTGTACAGATTCAAAGTGACTCTGCTCCGGCTGAGGCGTCAGCGTCAGATGAATCAGAAACTTCATTGGATGTTGAGCAGCACTAGCTGCTGGACAACCAACATTGAAAATTATCGTGCTATCGGAAGTGCTTATTGAATCGATTAGAACAACAAGCGCAGCAAGCAAATCAGGTACTCGACGCACTCAGATACAGTCTGAGGGGTATGGATGTACTGAGCAGTTTGATTTTAGTTGTTGAGAGTTGAATCAGTGTTGAAAGTGAGAGAGAGCATTGTAGCTACGCAAAGAGAGGCACTCTGCAAGAATCAGCTCAACACTTGAGGAGACGGCTGCCGAAGGCAGCAACGTTTAGAGAAGAAATCGTTGATGATGACTATTCGTGACATAACAAGCATGGAGCGCGATGCGAAGAGCATCGTAACGGTGGGCACCTTTGATGGAGTTCACCGAGGTCACCGACAGATCATTGAGCGTATGCAGCAGATTTCTGCAGAGCGAGGTGGTCGAGTGGTTGTGGTGAGTTTCGACCCGCATCCGCAGATCGTGTTGAACAAAGCTGGACGAGAGCCCTTAAAGCTCTTGAGCTCTGTGAACGAGCGTTTGCGTTTGCTCGCTGAGGCGCAGGTGCATACAACGGTCATTGTTCCCTTTACTTTTGAGTTTGCGAGTACTGGGGCAGAGAGTTTTATACGCGACATCCTGTTTAAGCATGTTGGTATTGGCAGTTTTCTTGTGGGCTACGATCACACTTTTGGGAAGAATCGTGAAGGTGATGAGCAAGTGCTACGCACACTGGGAGCTGAGTTAGGTTTTGAAGTGGAGCAAGTACCGCCGCTCATGATGAACGATGTAAAGATCAGCAGCACGCAGATCCGAACAGCGCTCAAGGAGCACCGAATTGCAGATGCGAATAGCATGCTTGGCTACGATTACTTCCTTGATGGAGTCGTTGTTGAAGGCGATGGCCGCGGTCGCAGATTGGGCTACCCTACTGCAAATATTGAAAGCATGGAGCCGCACAAATTAATGCCTGCAAATGGCGTGTACTTTGTGTCGGCAATGATCGACAACCAGCGCAAGTATGGAATGGCAAACATTGGTACACGTCCAACGTTTACTGATGACAAGCATCCACGCTTAGAAGTGAATTTCTTTGACTACAATGGCATGTTATATAACCGCCGCGTAGTGGTGAATTTCCATGCATTCATACGCAAGGAAATGAAGTTTGATAGTATTGACATCTTCTGGTCTCAGTTGCGTGAGGACAAGGAGAAGTGTGAAGAACTCATTACGCATCGAGCCTCAGGCGATGCCCAATGAAGTACGATGACAGTGCTGAGGTAGCTCAAGGACATTGAGTTAGGTTCGAAGACGGTTGAGGGCACAGTGTTTTTGCCACGGATTGCATATAATCATTCATTCAATTTTATCCATTATTCTACATGTACAGTTATGGTCTCTAAAGAGCGCAAAGCTGAACTCATTGCACAATACGGAGGTTCAGTTACCAATACCGGGTCACCCGAAGCACAAGTTGCAATTCTTACCGAACACATCAACATGCTGCAGGTGCACCTTGATACCCACAAGAAGGATCACGCAAGCCGTCGCGGACTTATTCAACTCGTGAATAAGCGTCGTACACTTCTGAACTTCTTGTCGAGCCGCGACATCAAGCGTTACCGTGCAATTCTCGCTTCGTTGAACTTGCGTAAGTAGTCGTTCGCATTCCACTCCCTTGCCAAGGGTAAACGGCAACCCTGCGCGACTAACCGTGCAGTACACTTTTACTAACGAGAATAACATTTATGGCAGTTCAAAGAGTTTCAACACTCATAGGTGGCAAAGAATACTCGATAGAGACTGGTCGCTTTGCAAAGCTTGCAGGCGGCGCCGTTATGGTTCGTTATGGCGATACGATGATCCTTGTCACCGTGTGTGCAGCCAACGATCCCAAACCTGATATCGATTTCATGCCCCTCACGGTTGAGTACCGTGAGAAGTCCGCATCTGCGGGCAAAATTCCGGGTGGTTTTTTCCGTCGTGAAGGACGTCCTTCCGAAAAGGAAATCCTCTCGGCTCGCTTGATCGATCGTCCTATTCGTCCAATGTTCCCTGAAGGCTGGCGTTGTGATACACAAATCATTGCAACAGTATTTAGCGCTGACGACGAAAACGAACCGAACTCACTGGGCATGGTTGGTGCTTCCGCAGCACTGTTGATATCGGATGTTCCTTTTAACGGTCCGGTCTCCGAAGTACACGTAGGTCGCGTAGACGGCGAATTGATTATTAATCCTAGCTACAAGCAACTGGAAGTTTCCGACTTGGAAATCACGGTTGCAGGTACGGATGATTCTATTGCAATGGTTGAAGGTATCTCGAAGGAAATCAGTGAAGATGAGTTCCTCGAAGCTTTGGACTTTGCGCACAAGAACATTCGGAAGATCAATGCGTTGCAGCGTGAATTAGCAGCATTGTTGGGCGATGTTAAGAAGCGCGAATTCAAAGCGCCAACACGTCCGGAAGCTGTTGAAGAACTCGTTCGCAGCATTGCATCACCTCGCTTACAAGAACAACTCAAGAACCCAAGCTCAAAAGAAAACCGCATTCTGTTCCGTCGTGCGCTGAAAGAGGAAATCCTTGCTAAGGTCACAGAGACCTTTGCTGCCGATGAAGCCTATGCTGGTATTGACTTGAAGAAAACCTGCGATGGTATCATCACAGATGTTGAGTACGAAGAAATGCGTTCCATGATTCTGAAGGATGGTCGTCGCCTCGATGGTAGAAATACCACTACGGTTCGCCCGATCACCTGCGAAATCGGTCTGCTTCCTCGTACACACGGCTCCGCTCTCTTTACCCGTGGTGAAACACAATCACTCACAACGGTTACCCTTGGTACAGCACGTGATGAACAGATTGTAGATGGCTTGTTGCCAACCTACGATCGACACTACATGTTGCACTATAACTTCCCTCCTTTCAGCACCGGTGAAACTGGTCGTACGGGCGGCACAAGCCGACGTGAAATCGGACACGGTAATCTTGCTGAGCGCGCTTTGCAACCAATGATGCCTGCAAAGGACGACTTCCCTTACACTATTCGTATTGTATCGGACATCTTGGAATCCAACGGTTCTTCTTCGATGGCTACCGTCTGCGCTGGCTCTTTAGCCTGCATGGATGCTGGTTTGCCATTGAAAAAGCAAGTAGCTGGAATTGCAATGGGCTTGATCAAAGAAGGTGATGATGTGGCTGTGTTGAGTGACATCTTGGGTGATGAAGATTACCTTGGAGACATGGACTTCAAGGTAGCTGGTACCAAAGATGGTATCACCGCATGCCAAATGGATATCAAGATCCAAGGATTGAGTGTAGAGATCATGCAGCAAGCTCTTGAGCAAGCTCGCGAAGGTCGCTTGCACATCCTTGGTGTGATGAACGAAACCATTGCAGCGCCACACGAAGACCTCTCTCCATTTGCTCCTCGACTGACAACCATCAAGGTTCCTGTTGAATGCATCGGAGCGGTTATCGGACCTGGTGGTGAAATGATTCGTGCAATCACGAAGGAAACCAATACCGAAATCAACATTGAAGATGATGGTACGATCGTCATCGCAGCTGTGAAGGGCGAACACGCTCAGGCTGCTGTTGATTGGATCATGGGCTTGGTACGCATGCCAGAGGTTGGTACGGTCTATAATGCTAAGGTAAAGGAAGTTCGTGAAGGCCTTGGTGCCATTATGGAATTCTTGCCAAAGAAGCAAGGACTGTTGCACATCTCGCAGATTGCTCACGAACGTATTGAAAACGTTGGTGATGTCATGAAGGCTGGCGATATCGTAGAAGTGAAGCTTATTGAAGTGCAACCCGACGGAAAGTTCCGTCTGAGTCGCAAAGCTCTGCTCCCACGTCCAGAAGGTATGCCTGAAGAAGAAGAACGTCCACGCCGTCCATACAGCGACCGGCCACGTGGTGGTGATCGCGGTGGAGACCGTGGTGGTGATCGCCGTGGCGGTCCTCCACGCGGACGTAACTAATCGTGACAGAGATCCTTAGGATCTTGTCGTAAATCAAAACCCCATTCATCCGAATGGGGTTTTTGTTTTTGCATCGCCAGCTAATAACTTTGCGGCTGCTACGTTATACTGTAGCAATTCTCTCTGAGAGCTATTAACTCTCCGGAGTGGAAGTATGAGCATTCACGTCGCAGTATTCCATATCTGTTTCTCATGGTTTCGAGGTTACAATGTCCACTATGAAAATCTATACCCTAGTCTGTACAAGTCTGTTCTTGGCCGTCTGCGTCCAACTACATGCGCAATCCAAAATGAAACTGCCGGATAGCGAGATCTACGTATTGAACATGAAGTACGACAACGGTAGTTATACGTTCAGCGATGCTACAAACATCTCCAACAACCCTGGTTTTGACAACCAGCCAGCATTCTCTGCTGATGGATCGTATCTGCTCTACACGTCTAGTCGTGACGGCAAGCAAACAGACATCTACAAGTATGATCTAGCAACAAAGAAGAGCAGCTGTTTGTCGAAGACCAACGAGAGCGAGTTTGCACCGAGCTTCATGCCTGATGGAAAAAACTTCTCTGTCGTGCGCGTCGAAAAGAACGACCGCCAACGAGTATGGAAGTGCGCACTAGGTGGTGGCGAGTATAGCATCGTCACGAATCGCTTGGATTCTATTGCCTACCACCTGTGGTGGTATGATAACAACCTCCTTTTGAACTACATCAAGAAGCCTCCCTTTTTAGGCATGGTGAACATGCACAACGGTCGCGAGCGTTTTCTCTCCGACGTTGCAGGACGTTGCATGCAAACAGTACCTGGTGAAAACTCTATGACCTTCTACGCTGCAGGTCCGCACAAAGACTCAGCTGGCACAATCCGTAAGATCAGCGAGTACTTTGAGATTGGTATCATTGCTCCTGCTCTCGCTGGCTCCGAGGATTTTGCGTGGACAAACCACCGCACACTACTCATGGCTCGTGGAAGCAAGTTGTACGAGTATGACTTCAGTGAGCATGCGACTTGGAGAGAGATTGCGGATTTTTCCCAGTACGGTATTGGCAATTTCTACCGTATCAGTCTTGACACCGCGAACAATCGCATTGCAGTGGTTACGTACAGTGGCAAAGAGCGGCCGTAGAGGGTCGCAGACTCGTCGTTGGATAAGAATCCCATTCGTTGTTTAGCATCGCCATTCGTTGGATGAAAATTCCGATCGTTGGGTGGCAAGCTGCTTTGTTGAAATGCAGGTGCATGCTTTTAACAACAGCACCCTGTGCTGATCAACAGAGCCATGCGTTGGACAACAAAGCCATGCGTTGAACAAGAAACCCGATGTGTTGATCACCAACCCCATGCGTTGAACAACAAGCCCGTGCGTTGAACAACAAACCTATGCGTTGAACAACAAACCCATCCGTTGAACAACAGACCCATGCGTTGGACAACAGACCCATGCGTTGGACGACAGACCCATGCGTTGGACAACAGACCCATGCGTTGAACAACAAACCCATGCGTTGAACAACAAACCCATGCGTTGAACAACAAACCCATGCGTTGAACAACAAACCCATGCGTTGAACAACAAACCCATGCGTTGAACAACAGCCCCGAGCGTTGCTCGGGGCTGCCCTGAGATAATTCACCCCTTCGGGGCTCTTCTAGACTATAGGGCGTGAGATGTACGCACCGAATGTAGAATCCCGTTCGATTGCCATAACAGACAATACATGAGAACCCTGAAAGGGTGCATTAGCTCAGGGCAGCCCAGAGCAACGCTCAGGGCTGTTGTTCAGTGCGCGGGAGGGAGGTGATCAACGAATCGGGTTGGTGATCAACACATGGGGTTGGTGATCAACGATTGGGGTTGGTGATCAACACATCGGGTTGTAGATCAACACATGGGGCTGTTGTTCAACACATGGGGCTGCTGATCAACACATGGGGCTGCTGGTCAACCAATGCAGCTGTTATTCTCACAATGGCAATGTTGTCCCATGCGCGTGCCTATCGCACAAATGGTCGTGCCCTGCACACACCTGTTGTACCGCCGGCCGCGTCAATAATCACCCCATGTGTGTACCCCAATGCTCCTAGCTCGGGCAAAAAAAAAGCCCACCTAATGGCGGGCTTCGAAACAAATCGCTGCTCTGAGTCTCTATTTTCCATCTCCAAGCAACACAACCTTCGAGCGATTTTTCACCTTCTTGCAAGCATTGCGGGTATCTACAACAACTTTTGATGCTGTTGCAATGGTCTTGTAGTCGAAGGAGCTGTGATCTGTTGTGATACATACCACGTCATACTTGCGCAATGTTGCAGCGTCGATCTTTGCGATCGACTTGATGCTGCGTTGCTCAGCTTTGCCGTGATGCAATTCAACTTTTGGAATGAATGGGTCGTAGTAAGAAATGTTCGAGATTCCATCGAGATCCAAAAGCTCAGCAACCTTGAGGGCTGGTGAGTGACGTAGATCGTCGACGTCTTTTTTGAATGCCATACCGAGCAACAAGACCTTTGCTTTCTTTAAAGTGACCGGTTGCTTTGCAATCTCACGCTCAATCATGGAGCGTACATAGAATGGCATGGATTCATTGACTTCTGCTGAGAGTTCAATGAAGTTTGTAACGAAGTCGAACTCGCGAGCCATCCACGAGAGGTAGTATGGATCGATGAGAATACAGTGTCCGCCGATACCTGGTCCTGGATAGAACGGCATAAAGCCAAAGGGCTTTGTCGCTGCCGTGTCCACCACTTCCCAAATGTTCACACCAATACGATCGCAGAGTTGCGCCAATTCATTGACTAAGGCGATGTTGACGCTACGGAAAATGTTCTCAAGCAACTTCTCCATTTCAGCGACTTCGGGAGTGCTGGCTGGAATAACCTTCGAGATAATAAGTTCGTTGATTGCCACACCAAGGGTGGTACAATCTGGCGTGATACCTCCTACAACAATTGGAGTATTGCCGGTATGCCAGGTCTTGTTACCTGGGTCAATACGCTCTGGTGAAAATGCGAGATAATAGTCGCGACCGCACTTGAGCTTCGTTGCATCAAGAATGGGCTTTACATACTTACGAGTTGTTCCAGGGAAAGTTGTGCTCTTGAGAATGATCAGTTGTCCCTTGCGGAGGGCTTTGGCGACACCCTTGGTCGACTCAACAATGTGCGAGATATCAGGATCTTTGTTGTCGGTAAATGGCGTTGGTACGCAGATGTAAATCACATCACACTTCTTACACTGACTGAAGTCGTTCGTTGCCGTGAAAGTCTTTGCCTTCCAGACCTTGCGTACACGCTCGTCCTTGATGTCTTGAATATAGTTCTTCCCTTTTTGCAGCATCGAAACTTTCTCAGCACTTACGTCGATACCGATGGTGCGAATGCCGAGATCAGCAAACTCAATGGCTAAGGGTAAACCTACATAGCCGAGACCAACAACACCTACAGTAATATTCTTCGACTGTATTGATGAGAGAAGTTCTTTAGCACTGGGTGAAAGCTTCGTAGCTGACATATGTTCCTCCGTGAATAATCAAAGTGAATTCCCTTCCGTGGAATTCGGTTGCAATCTACGCGACAATTCATGCATGATGCAATGTTCTGCTAAGCCTATCAAGCTCTGTGCCAAGCTTTGGATCGGGCTCTGAGTCAAGCTTTGTGCAAGTACTGAGAACTACATCTCTGCATATCACACAAGATTATCTTCTCCTAACAATCCAGAATTCTAGTCTTGAGAGGGTTCTTCTGGACCCTTGGGCACAAGATTATACTGGATGACATTTCGCCATTGTTTGCCTGCGTCCGACACACCAAGCACTTCTGCTTCGTGACTCTGCACCATGCCATCACTGAGGCGAATGTACAGATTCTGGTGTCCAACAAGGGGTAGCTTGGAATTCGCAGGAACAGGTTTCATACCAATCGGGCGGACATTCAGCACGGCGCACTTCTCTGTTCCGTAGTACGAGGTCGAGCCAAAGTACCAGCGATGCGGCGCAATGCTACTATCGTAGATAAACTCCACACGCTGAAGTTCTGTGGGGTCGCAGACCATACGATGCCCAACTGAGTCGATCCAGATCGAACCAACTGTGCACTGCGTACTGTCGCAGAGTCTTGGGAACAGATCGTTGGCTAAGTGTTTAAGCAAGACACGATCGCTTTCAAGGGTTGTGCGCTCCACTCCAAACTTGTCACGCGCTTTCTTCCGTTTCTTCTGATACGCAGGCTCTTGATCAAAGCGTCCAGCAACGTACTCACCGTTACGCAAGACGCTTATCTCCGCAAAAGTTCCGTCGCAGAGTGGCGATTGTCCATGAAAAACTGATCCCGCCGTTGCCATTCCACTTGAATCAGGAACCTTGGTGATTCCCGTGCATCGTACTTTGAACAAGAAGGAGCCAACACTGTCGATGTCAATAATATGCACCTCAAAACTCTCGTTAATGGTCAACTCCGAGATATGTCCCGGGAAGTCCATACGCTGATTTTTCGTGAAGTGCAGTGTCTGACCTTTGGTTGGCCGATATCCCCAAGGAACTCGTTGTGTTGAACCTGCAGTTTGCGCACAAAGACTATCTGCGCTGAAAAGCAATAGCAAACAGACGAGTGATGTCTGATAGCAGCCCATGATGGACATCTTCTTTACAAGTCTTGCTGAGCCTACTCTGCTCATATGATTCTATGCTGATAGTGGTCTAATGACAAACACACACTTCCCAAACTCGAAGCTGTGTTCTGGTGATGGTCATGATTTCATGACGGGCAATGACGCGATCTCCTGTATCCTAATTCAGACATTGCATACCGCGCGGGCCGAAGGCCGCGCATGGTCATGAATCCTCTACAGATCAGTTCTCGTTGCTAGCTGTCGCGCCATATTGTTTTTCAAGGTACTTCAGATACTCGCCACTCTTGATCTCATCGACCCAGATTGCATTGTCCTTGTACCAATCAATGGTCTGCTGCAAACCTTCCTCAAACACCACACTAGGTTGCCAGCCAAGTTCGGTTTCAGCTTTAGTGCAATCGATGGCGTAGCGACGGTCGTGGCCAGGACGATCCTTGACAAACTGAATAAGATCTTCCGACTTTCCGAGCGACGCCAACAATGCCTTTACAACTGCAATGTTTGTGCGCTCGCTCTTACCGCCGAAGTTATAGACCTCGCCTTTGCGTCCTTTGGTATACGCCGCCCAGATTCCACTGCAATGATCATCAACATAAATCCAGTCGCGAACATTCATTCCGTCGCCATAAACTGGCAGATTCTTATCGCTCATCGCATTGGAAATCATCAGCGGAATGAGCTTCTCAGGGAACTGATAAGCGCCATAGTTATTGGTACAGCGGGTAATAACAGCGTCCAAGCCGTGCGTGTGCACAAAGGAACGAACCAGACAATCCGCCGCAGCTTTCGATGCTGAATACGGCGAGTTTGGCGCAAGGGGCGTCTCTTCAGTGAAAAAGCCACTGTCTCCCAACGAGCCATACACTTCGTCAGTCGATACCTGCACAAAACGCTTTACTCCCATTTCCAGAGCGTTCTCGAGGAGAACAAGGGTGCCTTGGATGTTGGTTTGGACGAAGGGCTCTGCCGACATAATAGAGCGATCAACATGACTCTCAGCTGCACAGTGAATGACGCCACGAATGTTGTAGCGACGCATGATCTGCTGCACCAATTCACGGTTCTCAATGTTGCCGTGAACGAAGGTATAGCGCGAATCAGATTCAATGTCTGACAAGTTCCGCAGGTTTCCCGCGTAGGTCAGCGCATCCAAATTCACAATGTGCACATCAGAGTTACGAAGGATGTACTTGATGAGGTTGGAGCCAATAAATCCAGCTCCGCCGGTTAGAAGAATGGTATCGGGCATAATGAAAAGAGTAATGTGTTTTGAGCTAGGTTGAGCGACAATGAGTCGCTGATTCACTAACGTTGTTGAGAACAATCTAACAGGCTGCGAACACGACTATCCCTTGATCTCAAGAGATTTCATGACTATGCTCGTTGTCCCTTCGGGCCAACTTGCCTGCTCCTCAGTTCCTGAAGGGAGGCAAAATACCTGCCAATCCTATAAGTCCATCAATTCTGCCAACTTGGGAGCCAGATGCCACTCCTCACGCGCTGCGAGGAAGGCTGTGCGTAGCTGTTGTTTTTGAGTGGCTGTCATTGGACTCTTTTCTGCACGAATCATGATGTTCTTCATGGTATGCTCCTGAGCGACAAACTCTATGAGTTCAGCGCTATAGCCATAGGAGCGCAGAATATCACGTCGCATCGTATCCGTGAGCAGATCCGAAAAACGTTCACGACTGATTCCGTCACGCAGTAACGGTGCTAGAAGCTCTGGTGCTGTTGCGCTCCGCATTTGGTCGTTGACGTAATGATGACAGCACGGTGCAGCCAAGATCGCCTTTGTTTCCATACGCAGGGCAAGAGCTAGGGCGTCGTCGGTGGCGGTATCACATGCGTGCAAGGCAATGACAATATCTGCTGTGCCTTCAATGGCAAAGTCTGCAATGCTAGAGTGCACAAAGCGCGCGCTTTCATAACCAAGTGTTGTCGCTACTTCGTTGCACTGACGCACTAGCGCCTCATTGTTGTCGATGCCAATAAGCTCTACCTTCTTGCCCATCACCTTGTTCAGCAAGTGGTACAGCGCCAAGCTCAGGTAGGCTTTTCCGCAGCCGCAATCGATGACGCGCAGAGTGTCAGCTTGGACAGCTTCTACCTGCATAGCGAGCGACAAAAAGTGGTTGATTTGTCGGTACTTCGCTTGCATTGCAGGAATGATCTGCTGCTTCTCATTCATGATATGCAGAGCTCTCAACAACTCAGCTGCGTTCTGTTGATCAATGAGGTATTGTTTGCGCTGGTTGTGCTGACGTACTTCTTCCCAATCAAGCTTGGAAGGTTTTGTGCGTTTGGCGGCGAGCTTTTCTTGGGTTCGACGAAAGTACTGGTCGAAGTCAGGACGTTGAATGTGCGCCTGCATAAATCGGGCAGCCATGCACTGGTCAAGGGCGTCGTTCAGGTGGTCAAGACTTTCCGTGAAGTTCGTTACGAAGTGTTGTGTGAGCGTATAGACGTTCAGTTGGTAGTGTGGCTTTTCATCGATGAGCAGGGTTTTCAGCACTGCGCGCTGTGGGAGGAAGACATCCTCGCGGTCCGAACGGGTATGTCCGCTGAAGGTGCACACGAATTCAGTGCCTTTCAAACTCTCGAATATTTTCTGCTTGTCAAGGTGGTTCATAAAGAGATCATTGAGCGCGAAACCAGAATTGGTAGCGCGAATTGTGCAAAGCTGTACTGCAGGAGATTTCTAGCTCCGAGGCGACACTGGTGATGATGCCATCCCGCTGCAAGCGAATACTTGAGCTTTAGGAGCCCAAACCAAACATTGCTTTTGCCACATAGCCGGCAACCTGAGGATTTTCCTTGAGGCGTCGGGTAGAGTAACCGTACCAATCTTCACCGAAGGGTACGTAGATGCGCATGGAGTGTCCGCCGCGAATAATCTGATCCCGACGTTCCTCTCTCACTCCCAATAGCATCTGAAATTCATAAACATCCTTAGCGGCCTTCGCCTCTTGCAAGGCCTTCATCGCATCGTCGATGAGAACATCATCATGCGTCGCGATGCGCACTTTCATACCATTTTCAAGGAGTTGTCGCAGCAGGCGCTTATAGTTGTCTTGCACTTCACTGCGTTCTTTGAACGCTATCTCTGCGGCTTCAATGTAGATACCCTTGCAGAGTCGTACGTCGGCTTTCAAACTCGCCAACTCACGAATATCCTTCTCGCTGCGGCGCATATAGGCCTGAATCACAACTCCAATATTATCAAAGCCTTCGCCACGCATGCGACGATACAAGTCGAGAGTGCGTGTGGTATAGGGCGAATTCTCCATATCTAGTCGAACAAAGATTCCCTTAGCTTGAGCCGAGCTCAACAGACTTCTCAGGTTCGCAGCACAGAACTCATCATCGATATCAAATCCGAGCGAGGTCAATTTCACCGAGAGGTACGCTGGAAGCTTATGATCGTGAATGGCATCAATCACTTTTGCGCTGGAGTTGCAGGCTTGTGAAGCCTGGTCACGAGAACTCACAAACTCACCCAGTACATCAACCGTCGACGCAGCTCCAAGTTTATCAAGGCGTTGCACGGTCGAGACAGCATCGCTCAATGCATCACCAGCGATATAGCGCTTGGCAACCTGCTTGATGATAGACTTTGGAATGACAGGCAAACTTTTGACGACGAGGGTATTGAAGAGCGACATGATGAGCTGTGTTGTTGGGTGCGCTAACTCTATAATGTCTGCAAAATTAGCACCTGGATGGCTTGCGTGGAATTTTATGTATGAGGGGGTGGTTTTGAAGTGGTTTTGAAGTGGTTTTGAAGCACAACAGCCCCATGCTTCGCACGGGACTGCCCTGAGATAATTCGCCCTTTCAGGGCTCTTCGGTACGGTTGTATGACAATCATTGTCATGCCATTACAAACTCTGTGCGTGGATATCGAAACGACATGTTTGTTCCTCGTTCGTGTACAACAGTACAACAGCCCCATGCTTCGCACGGGACTGCCCTGAGATTATTCGCCCTTTCAGGGCTCTTCGGTATGGTTGTATGAAAATCATTGTCATGCCATTACAAACTCTGTGCGTGGATATCGAAACGACATGTTTGTTCCTCGTTCGTGTACAACAGTACAACAGTACAACAGCCCTATGCTTCGCACGGGACTGCCTGAGATAATTCGCCCTTTCAGGGTTCTTCGGTATGGTTGTATGAAAATCATTGTCATGCCATTACAAACTCTGTGCGTGGATATCGAAACGACATGTTTGTTCCTCGTTCGTGTACAACAGTCCAACAGCCCCATGCTTCGCACGGGACTGCCCTGAGATAATTCGCCCTTTCAGGGTTCTTCGGTACGGTTATGCGAACTCTTTTCATTCCCAGCACTAACGCCCTGCATGAATATCGAAACATTAGCCAACGTAGAGCCCCGAAGGGGTGTATTAGCTCAGGGCAGCCCAGAGCAACGCTCGGGGCTGTCGCGAGAAGAAAAGTTGAAACCAAAGCCCCGAAGGGGTGTATTTGCTCAGGGCGGTCCCGAGCAACGCTCGGGGCCGTTACGCTAGGGGCCAATACGCTCGCGGCCAATACGCTCGGGGCCAATACGCTCGGGTCCGTTACGCTCAATCCCGTTTCTCTCGGACCCATTACGTACTCAACATCTCCACAATCCTCCGATGAATCTCCTCAACCCGCAAACTCCCGTCGAGCATGCGTACGCGTTGTGGTTGTTCTTGATGGATGGTGGTATATCCTTTTCGTACACGCTCAAAGAACTCGGCTCCGCTTCGCTCCATGCGGTCTGGTGCTTCGGCGCTTCGCGTTGCTGCTCTTTGGAAGGATAGGTCAACGCTGATGTCGAGATAGAATGTTAGGTCTGGTACTAAGCCATCGGTGGCGAGACGGTTCGCTTCGGCGACGTCTGTTAGGGGTAGATGACGGCCGTAGCCTTGGTAGGCGGTTGAAGAATCTAGATAGCGGTCGCAGATTACTACGGCACCGCGTGATAGTGCAGGACGTATCACCGACTGTACGAGTTGTCTGCGCGAAGCGCAGAAGAGCAATAATTCGGACATTGGATCGATGTCGAAGCTGGCGTTGAGAAGGACGTTCCGTACGGCTTCCGACAATGGTGTCGCTCCAGGCTCGCGCAATACCAGTACTTCCCTGCCTTGCTTGCGTAGCTCGGCTTCTATCAATCGAACTTGCGTCGACTTGCCGCAGCCGTCAATTCCTTCAAAACTGATAAACATTGAATGTATCCCCTGTCAATCTGGCGTGAATCTGGTGAAGAGCTTCAATTGTGGAAGCTATCGCATCGGCTGAGAACAGGCTCTAAGCACTGATGTAAAAGCTACGTGAATTAGTCTTCCTTGCCCTGCAAAATAACCACGATCTCCCCTTTGAGCGCTGAACGGGATTTCAACACTGTGTGGAGCTCTTGAACTGTGCCACGAAGAAACTCCTCGAACTTCTTGGAGAGTTCACGAGCGATGCAGAGGTGTCGCTCCGGACATCGAGCCAGAAGTTCTTCAACCATCGACTCAATACGATAGGGCGATTCGTACATGATCACGCTAAAAGGATACTCAACCACTCGGTCGAAGAAGGTGCGACGTCCCTTTTTGTGCGGCGCAAAACCGACAAAAAGAAATTCGTCGGTTGGCAAGCCACTCGCAATGAGTGCTGTGATGGAGGCTGAGGGTCCAGGTAAGGGAATGACTGCCAATGAGCGCGCAAGAGCGGCTCGAACGAGTACGAGACCTGGATCGCTGATGGCAGGACTTCCAGCATCGCTACAATAGGCAACGACTTTGCCAGCTTCGACGAAGTCTAAAACGTAGTTTGAGGACTGGTGTTCGTTGTGACCGTGAATGGAAACCAACTTGCGCGCTGCGATACCGTACATCTGCAACAGCCTGCCTGTATGCCTCGTGTCCTCGCAGGCAATGAGGTCGGCTTTTCGCAGCACCCTCAAGGCGCGAAGCGTTATGTCTTCACGGTTTCCAATGGGCGTTGGGACTAGGTACAGAGCAGGTGTTAAGGACGAGACAGTGCTGTCCATTTCCTCGCCAGACTCATTCTCTTCTCCAGCAGGAAGCTGATCCAGCTCTTGATCTTCTGGACCGTGATCGTGATCTGACTCAGAACCTGTTGTCTCTTCAATTGCCACCAGAGGTCTCCTTCTTTTCTTGACGTAAACGTTTAAAAAAGTCTTTCAACAAGGCTGAGGATTCATCAGCGCAGACACCACTCAGCAACTCGCAACGGTGATTCAGTCGTTCGTCGGTAGCCAGTTGAAAAAGACTATGCACAGCGCCCGCTTTTGGGTCTGCCGCCGCGTACACCAAACGAGGAATACGCGCTGTTACGATAGCCCCTGCGCACATGATACACGGCTCCAAGGTGACGTAAAGCGTGCAGTCCAACAAGCGCCGACTCCCCAATTTCTGGGCTGCCTGCTCTATAGCCAGGATCTCAGCGTGTGCTGTAGGTCGTTGTAATTCTTCAAGTTGATTCGAACCACGCCCAATCACTTCGCCGTTGAACACAATCACGCAACCAATGGGAACCTCAGCACGCTGCGCTGCGCTTTGTGCTTCGCGCAGCGCTTCGTGCATCCAATGGACATCGATCGATGCCTGTTCAAGGGCGGTGCTCATGACTGTTCTTTCGTGGCAAGTAGGGATGCTCGAAAGTACGCGTCCAAGGTTTCTCGTAAGGAGCTACAGAAGTTCTGGTTTCCTTCAAGGATATCGAAACTCAGTAGCTCTTCCACATGAACCCAACGAAGGTCGTTGAAGACCTGGTTTTGGATGCTACCTGTCCAGGAGGAGCACACAAAAAACGAGACATGAAAGCGTCCGCCATCGCTGTACAAACTCTGCTCTTCGTGGACCAAATGCAGTCGGGTATTCTCGACACATAATTCCTCGAACAGCTCACGCTGAAGTGCTTGCTCGGCAGTTTCGCCCTCTTCCACCTTTCCTCCCGGGAACTCCCATTTGAGGGCATAGCGTGCATCGCTGCGACGCTGGCAGAGTAAGACTTTGGTGTCTGGCTCGGCAGACTCCAACATGACGGCAACGGCGACGGCGCGATTAGAGTTCAACGACGGTCCCCTTTGCTGGATTCGATACCGAGGCAATACCGTTTGCATGCAAGGTTGAGGTCAGAGCTTCTTGTGCTTCCGTTTCACCGTGTACTAAGAACACATGCTGAAGTGTGGTTCGCGAGAAAGGTTTGAAAAAGTCCACGAGCTCTGGTTCGTCAGCGTGAGCGGAAAGTCCGCTGACTTTCTGTATCTCAGCACGAACGGTGTGCGGCACACCAAAGATGTTCACGACGTCGTAGCCGTCGGCGAGACGTCGACCAAGGGTGTGCGCTGCATTGAATCCAACAATCAGGACGGTGTTCTTTGCCGAACCAAGACAGTTCGCCAAATGGTGCACCACACGTCCACTTTCGCACATTCCACTTGCCGCAATGACCACCGCTGCTTTACGTAAGTTGTTGATTTTCTTGGAGTCTTGTACATCCCTTACATACTTGAGCGAGGGAAAGCCAAAGGGATCGGAATCCGTCAAAAGTTGCTTGTGGATCTCTGAATCGTAGCATTCTGGATGCATGCGATAGATCTGTGTAGCGTTGATAGCCAGTGGTGAGTCAACGAAAATCGGGATATCAGGGATGCGTCCGCTGTTGTACATGCCGTTGAGGTGGTAGACAATATCCTGGGTACGTCCGATGCTGAACGCTGGTATAATCAGCTTTCCCTTCTTGGCAATCACACCTTTGATGACGCGTTCAAGCGAATCGTCAAGATCTGCAACTTCCTCGTGCTTGCGTCCACCGTAGGTGGATTCGCTAATGATATAGTCTGCTTCGCCAGGAAACTCTGGGTCGCGTAGGATTGGTCGGTTTGGACGTCCCACATCTCCGGTAAAGCATAGGCGTACAGTTTTGCCATTCTCTTTGAGGGTGATCATCGTGATGGCTGAGCCGAGGATATGTCCAGCGTCGAAGAACTCGGCACTGACACCCGGTAGAACATCAAACTGGCGATGGTAGCCCACTGTGCGAAAGTGCTCGAGAGTCTCGGCTACGTCGTCTGAAGTGTACAAGGCTTCGATATCTTCCCCACGATGCCGCTTCAAATAGTCTGCATCCTTTTCCTGAATCATGGCGCTATCCGCCAACATGATGGAGCACAGATCGCGGGTGGCGCTGGTGCTGTAGATGCAACCGGTGAAACCTTTCTTCACTAAGTGAGGGAGATTCCCGGAGTGATCGATGTGCGCGTGCGACAAAATCACGGCATCAATACTGGCAGCATCAAAGATGAAATTCTTGTTGATCCTGGCGGCTTCTTCACGACGTCCCTGATAGAGTCCGCAATCAAGTAACAACCTCTTCCCATTCACTGTAATCAAATGCATTGAGCCCGTAACTGTTTGAGCGGCTCCACAGAATTCTATTTTCATGAGTGTTTTGCTATTGGTTTGAAACAGCAGTGTCTGCTATGCTGTTGAAATTGTTCACAGTTGCACTTGCTCCCAGAGCAGTCTCGCTAGCATGGATGATGATGAAGGAACTCTAGCCGACAACTCTCAAATGCGGTCCGCAGAATACCTGGCTCAACATCAGCACATGCAAGTTCTGGAATAAACGCGAGAGTAGGTGCGTGGAAACTGCGAGACCGAAGCGAGAAACGAGGTGCGAGAATCAAGAGCTGAATACAAGTTCCGCGTTGGAGTCCGTTTTCAAATACCGAGCAAAAGACCATTCCCTAAGGTCCTAGTTGTCGCGAGAAATCCCTTGTCACAGAGGTAGCTAGATAACCAAGTTCAATGAACTCAGCCCCAACAGCAGAAGTCAAGGAAACAGCTGCGAACTGCATATCTCCTTTCGTACAGACCAACAGGCAGGAAAGGTCCTCACAAGTGACTCTAACCATTTCATCGCACCGCAGGCTCAGCAACTGCACGAGAGCGTTAGGCGCAAGTAGCGGTGCGTGGCAAGGCAGACATTACCCCATAAACATACATCGATCATGCGAACTCAACTGCTGTCTAATCACTGTGCCCTGAGTTACTTACGAACTGCTTCCTCATACACGCTCATGTTCGAAGGATCCAGGATCTGCAGGTATCGCAGCACATCGCTATTGTTCGAGCCTTTGAAGAGTGTTGAAATCTCAGTTTGTTTTGCGTCGAAGAACATTTGGATGAGGTAGCTGCGGGCGGTGACCTTCTTTGTCTTAAACTCCGACATTCTCCGCAGCACGTTTTCAACGGCTTTGCGTCCGCCTTCCTGATCCTTGGAATACACATTCATACCGTCGGTATGATATTCAAAGATCAGCTTGCGGAACTCTTCCATTCTCTGATCGATCAACTCAGTAGCCAGAGAAATTCGGGTAAACTCACCTGGTTCTTGCAAACTCATGGAGTAACCTGGAGCGCCATTAGTAGCACCAATCTGCACTAACTCGCGAGCGGTTTGATAGTACTTTGTCCCGCCAAGTTGTTCAAAGCAATCAGCATCTAAGCCCAGAGCCACGAAGTTGTAGAAGTCAATGAGAGTCGAGAATTCATCGAACTTCAGTGACTGATAGCTGAATTGTTGACTGAGTGCATAGCTGAAGGTCCAATCGCGGTCGAGAATCTTAATCAAAGCTGACGAGACGCCTCCATCGAGGTTCGTTTTCATGTTATAAAACAGGCGTGCATTGCAGCGCCGTGTTTGAGGGTTGGCAGCTGTGACATAGATCGTCAGGTCGATAGGAATCTTTTCTCCCTCCCAATCGCGTCCGGTAAAGCGCTGCGTGCTTAGGTAATTGATCACATCGTTCTGCATCGTCATGATGTGATCTCGCTGCGAAATGGGCACCATGTCCATATTTACAGAGACGTTAGCTTTAAACTCTTGGGCCTGGACATCGACCCCAAAAAATATAGTGCTTGCGATGAGGCACAACAGCAAGTATTTTGACATGGGCTCACTCTCCAAAAAAGGATTCACGAATTGCGCGAGGTTCTGATGAGGTATTCATCAAATTTAGCGCGCTTGTGGTCGGCAGCCAATTTCTTTTTTGCGATCGTGATGCTCAACCCTTCCGGTTTGATAGCACAACACGCAACTGCGTCCACAGCGGGCTCTCTACTCTGTTCAACGGCTTTGACGTCGCCACTTGAACTTTCGTTTGCACTCAACCCTGCATTATTGGCCAATGATAGCTCACGATCGGTGTGTATTGGCTCCGCTCCTGGTCCATACGGCCTCAAAGACCTCGCTCTGCACCGATTAAGTGTGCATAGTGAGATCGTGCCCTCCGTGCACGGTGGACTCCTCATTTCACTCTTCGGCGGGAGTCTGTACTCTGAGCTACAGACTCAGTTGAGTGTCGGCTATGCTTTAAATGCAAGTACGCAGCTAGGGACGAGTCTCCGCTGTACACGTAGTTCAGCCCGCGACTATGCTCCCCAACAGATACTCTGTCTCGACGCTGCCCTGCGCCTGGACCTCAACCCCAGCTCGCGCCTTTGTACCACTATCCAAAACTGCACTCGCAATGGAAACGACCTCAGCGTCGACCAAGAAATGCACCTGGGATATGGCTTCAAAGTCGATGAAGACTTGAGCGTGGAATCTGACCTGGTCCTTGCCCTTAACCGCAACAGCGCACTCCTCTGTGCCGCACACTACCAGTGGCTGCGTCAGCTAGGCTCGCGTCTAGCCTACCACAGCGCCAAACGTAGCATGGAGTTCGATCTAGACCTGCAGCTCAGCCCTTCATTGCGCCTTGACGCTCTCTGTCTCTGGCAGAGCACCCTCGGCAGTAGCTTCAGCGGAGGTCTCGCATGGTTCTGGTAGTTCTTCGCCTCAATGTCAAACGCTTGGTCCTGCTGCTCACTCATTCGCCGAGCGTTCTCTCTGCGCGCGTTCAGTGTAGGAACGCTGCATGCAAGCTTATTGTGCTGATCTGCAGGAGTCTTTTTCATCAACGCGTGCAGCGCAAGCGCTGCCACGCAGGTTTAGAGTTTACAAGTGTCAGGGCTGGATATATGGTCATGTCGTTGCTGAGAACATCCGTAGTGTTCAGCATGGTTCTGCTTGCTCCCACTCTCCAGGCGCAGAGCTCTGAGCAAAGTGATGAGCAGATACTGCAGCCTCTGCTGCAAGAGAACGTACAGAGTGCAGATGCAGCCGACATAGAAGCACTGGAGCGTCGCCCCTTGAATCTACTCCGATGTCGCCTTAACCAACTCTCTTCGCTTCCAGAAATCACGCCTCAACTCGCTCGCAAGATTCTCAGCGAAGTTCAGGCCAGACACTATGCTTCACTTGAGCTCTTTCTCGACGAACAAGAGCAGAGCCTTAATCTCAATACACTTCAACGCAAGGTCCTGATGCGTTACTGCCTTATCGCATGGCCGAAGACCAGAGATGCGCAAAGATCTGATGAAGGTTCTGGAAACCAAGCACATCAGCGTCGATCAGGAACAGCACACAAAAGAACTGCTTTGGAAAGTGATTCGCTGCATCAGTGGTCGGTCGAGTTTCGCAGTCGTCAGCAGCTGCCCTTGCAAAAGAATCGAGCTCAGCTCGAAGGACTCTTCGCCGGCTCTTCACTCTCGAGTTATGAGCGTTGTGTGCTACGATCGCCCTTGTTTGAGGCGGGCTGTGTTCTTGAGAAAGATGCAGGTGAAGCGTCATTCGCAGACTTTCTCAGCGCTTATTGTCAGATCCCCATCACGTCCACCACCCAGTGCATACTTGGCGACTTCCGCATCGTGAGCGGCTTAGGTTCGGTGCTTGCTCCTGGTATGATGCGCTCCAAGAGCTCGAATGTTGTTGCGCCCTTGCTTCAACTTGGATCAGGACTTAAAGTCTCACGCAGCACCCAAAACAGCAGCTTCTTTCGTGGCATTGCCGTGGAACACTTTCTGGGTACTGACAGCAGTCAATGGCGTCTGTGCGTAGCCATAAGTCAACGCCAACGCGACGCCTCGATTGATTCGCTATACTCCGAAGTTCGTTCTCTCGACCTGAGCGACCTGCACCGCACAAGTTCAGAACTCCAAAAGAGATCAGTGCTCAAAGAACAAGCATTCATGTCCACGCTCGATTTCCTTCAAGGCTCTGTACATCTAAGCGCTACGGCTTTGGCTTTGCGATACTCTCACGTGTTTAGCCCAAGTAGCTCAGCTCCCATTCTCGGACAACAAGCACTGCTACTCAGTGCAACGGCGGCCTATCAACTCAATGGCACTGCATTCAATGCGGAACTTGGTCGCGACCAGCAAGGCAACCTCTGTTTCCTCAGTAGTCTGGCGCATGAAGCAGCAAGGTGGTCGGCCGTCATCAACTTCCGCTCTATAGCTGCCAACTACCGATCGCCCTATGCCTCTACCTTTTCGAACTATGGATCAAACTCCAATGAGCTAGGACTGTATCTGGGTGTGTTTGTCAGACTTCCAGCCCATGCAGAGCTCCGCTGCTTTGCCGACGTCTTTCGATCCTTCATCCCCCGCTATGGTTTTGCCATGCCCTCAGCAGGACTTGACCTGAGTGCTGAGTATCGAGTGCAGTTGCAGCGGCAGACGGACTGCGTTCTGCGTTATCGAGAAAGCAGCAACAGCGATGCTGCGCGCGCTGCAAACAACGAACTACAGATCTTTGAACGACGCTCACATCAGTTTAGCGCACAGCTCCAGCAGAGCTTTGATTCAGGTTTGCGACTTTCGTTGCTGCTCATGCACAGTCACAAACACACTGAACGCTATCTTTCCACCGAGCACTCTGAGTTTCCCGACTCTCAATTGCCAAGCAGCGGAACCATGCTGAGGGCGGGACTTCGGTGGACGCTTGTTGAGGGTTTAATCGCTTCCTGTCACTACGCTCTCGCCTCAACCGACTCCTTTGCCTCGGCACTCTACGCCGCAGAGCAAATGGCACCAGGATACTGGAGCTCCGTTCCCCTCTATGATCAAAGTGCACGAGTACTGCTCTCTGTGTTGTACACTCCCAATGAGACACTTAGTCTTTGGTTACGCTATGATCTGAGTGCAAAGAACGATAGTACGACCTACTCCAGTGGTCTCACTGAGATTCAAGGGAATATGCAATCAAGATTGGTGTTCCAATGTGATGTTGCCTGGTAACTCGTTACAAAACAGCGTGGCAATACAGATCTATCACTGCAGGTCATGCGCAACAAAGAAGCCGAGCAGCAGGGTTAAACACGAACACTTTGGAATACCGAATGTGCATTAACTGAGACGCGATTCCTTATGTAGGTCTGGTGCTGGTATAAATAGCTAAGGCGTGCCGAAAGGCACGCCTTAGCAAAAAGTCTCCTGAAGATCAGGGTCTCACAAAGAGCTTAGCTATCCAGTGAGTTCTCGTTCATTGCTTGCAAGTTCTGAACGATCGCATTCAAGCAGCTTGAGCCCAGAGCACCATCGATCACGCGGTGATCGTAGGTGATGGTGACGTACATCATGTGACGGATCAGGATAGCGTCTTCGCCATTGATTTCGCGGACGACTGGACGTTTTTGCACAGCATAGACGCCAATGATTGCTGACTGCGGTTGATTGATCACTGGTGTTCCGAAGAGCGAACCCCATGGTCCCATGTTCGTGAGCGAGATCGTACCGCCTTGAATTTCGTCGGGCTGCAATTTCTTTGTACGTGCGCGGCTTGCCAAGTCCGAAATTGACGCCGCAATGCCTCGCAAGTTCATGTTCTCTGCGCTCTTGATGACCGGCACGATCAAGTTGCCATCGGGCAGGAGTGTCGCAAAGCCAAAATTGACATGCTTATACCGAATGATATTCGTTCCATCAACACTAACATTAATCAACGGGAACTGCTTGACAGCATCGACAATTGCCTTCACAAAGAATGGTGTGAGTGTAAGCTTGTAGCCATTTTCCTTTTCGAAAGAAGCCTTGCGCTTTTCACGCAGCTTGACAATGGCGGTCACATCAGCCTCGGCAACAGAAGTCACGTGTGGCGAAGTAAGCTTGGAGCGAACCATGTGCTCAGCAATGAGCGTGCGCACACGATCCATAGGAATGACTTCCACATCAGCGGTCATTGGACGTGCCGCTGGCGGTGCAGGAGCTTGAGCCTGTGGGATCACGATGGAAGGCGCAGATGCAGGTGCTGCTGGCATAGGCGCTGGTGCAGGTGCGGAAACTGGCGCAGATGCAGGAGCGGAACCTCGCTTTGCGAGAAAATCGAGCACATCGGCTTTGGTAACTCGGTGCTCAAGTCCGCTGCCACTGATTGCATCGAGCTCAGCCAAAGAAATACCTTCTGCTTCGGCAATAGCGCGTACTAAAGGAGAATAGAACCGATCGCCAGATTTCCGTGGAATGCTCCCGAGACCGTGAACCACAATGGCTGGACTGAGAGCGGTAGTGCTTGATTGGTTAGCAGTTGCAGCGGTTGCCGCAGCAGCAGGAGCTGCAGGAGCTGCAGGTGCTGGTGTTGCTGAAGCCGCTGGTGCAGGAGCTGGGACAGCTGCGCCGGCAGCACCGATGCGAGCGAGTACTTTTCCAACTTCTAAGACATCGCCTTCGTTCGCTAAGCGCTCAAGAAGAATACCGGCAACAGGTGACGGAACTTCTGTGTCGACTTTGTCGGTTGAAATCTCAACCAAGGTTTCATCGCGCTCAACTTTATCGCCCACGTTCTTCACCCAACGCAATACCTTGCCCTCTTGTATGGACTCACCCATCTTGGGCATAACCACATCCGTGCTTGGTCCTGAGCTTGCAGCTGGTGCAGCGGCTGCGACCGGAGCAGCTGCTGCAACTGGAGCAGGAGCTGGTGCTGGAGCTGGTGCGGGAGCGGGAGCTGGTGCGGGTGTTGGTGCAGCTACTGGAGCGGCACTTGGACTTGCACTCACTACATCACCACCAATGATGGCAATGACTTTACCAACTTCTACGGTATCGTTTTCATTAAAGAGCAGTTGTGACACCACGCCGGCAACGGGCGATGGCACTTCGGTATCTACTTTATCGGTTGAAATTTCGAGTAAGGTTTCATCACGTTCAATATGATCTCCGGGTTTCTTCAACCACTTGAGAATTTTTCCCTCCTGAATACTTTCTCCCATCTTGGGCATAACAACTTCAACAGCCATGGAATTCTCCTCGTGTGCAATAATGTTCTGTGGTTCTTCCTAAGTCAGCAAACTTAGCACTTGTGGCAGACTCAACCAACCATGACGCATAAAGGACTGCGAAAGTGCAGTGAGGGAGATCTTCGTGAATCAGCTCTTTCAAAGCTCCACAAAGTCCTCTCTACACTGATTTTTCACCTCAGATACCCGCTCGACACTCCCTCAACTCAATAATCCCAGAGCTTTGTTGAGAATTGAGTGAGGCCAGATTTGAGTTGTTGCTCTGTATTAAATCTCAAAGTGTCTTTTGCCTATGAGTCGGCTTCGCCGCCTCTGCTCCTCGAAAACTTGGCTGAAAGAACTGAATCAGAATCTTCTGTCTGAGACAGATCACTACTTACACCCTCAACAACATGTGCTACAGGAATGCACTTTGCGTCATGCACCTATGTATCTGAGCAGAGAAACACGTATTTTGCAGCTGAAGCGTCTGAAGGCGGCATCTGGACAAGATTCTGCGCATACATGGTTCGCAGAGTGACAACAAAGAATAAGACTATTTTCTCATATTAAGGAGTTCACATGAACGCAAAGATTATTGCAGCGGTTAACGATCAGATTCAGGCTGAGATGGAGTCGGCGTACGACTACTTGGCTATGTCACTACTTGCCAACGACAAATCACTTCCGGGTGTAGCACATTGGTTGAAGATGCAATGGCAAGAAGAGATTGGCCATGCTATGAAGTTGATCGAGCACATTCATTCACGTGGTGGTTCCGTTCAGTTGCGCTCGATTGGGTTGGAGCAACCACAGTGGACATCACTGCAAGGTTTGCTGGAAGTTGTAGAGTCGCACGAGAAGCACATTACTTCTTGCATTCATAAGCTGTATGAGCTTTCATTGTCGGAAAAAGACTATCCGCTGCAAATCCTTTTACAATGGTACATCAACGAGCAAGTAGAAGAAGAAGAAAGCGTTCGCACCATCATTGACCGCGTTAAAATGGTCGGCGAAACCGGGGCTAGCCTACTTCTGCTCGATCGTCAGCTCGGCGAACGTACCAGCGCTTAAGCAGAAGGTACTGCTCTTCTCTTCTTGATGCACTCCGTTTTAGGGACATCCGTAGAGTTTGAAGTTCGGAGCTTGTGTATTCGGCGATGATGTCAGTACGCTGACAGTAGAGTTAGTTGTTCATTCTGCCTGTGTTGCAGCCTAGACCTCATTCTTCAGCAACGAAGGTGCAAGCAGCGTTCGGATGTCGACAAGCATCATCATGATCAATAAAGCAACAGCCCAGAGATAGTGTCTCTGGGCTGTTTTCGTTATGGAACTCTGTTGACTCTCAGGTCAACAAAACACATCTCGCTGCCGGCGTGCAAGGTCGGGCAGACAATACTGAAGGAGCTACCTGCTCGTGGTGGTGTGGGTGAAAGGCAAGAGAGTTGAGTGCCTGCGTGCGATCTTTTTCAACAGTTGAAAAAGCTCTCACACGCACCAGCCAACCAACTCAAAAACATTCAATACAAGTCAATTCTGAATCTACAGCTTAAGCAACGAATAGCGTACAAAAGCAATAGCATGTCACTACTACGCTGTCACTGAACCGGACTTAATACCATTCCTTATTAGAGTCAGAATCTGAAAACGAGTTCGAATCTGAATCTGAATCTGAATCTGAATCTGAATCTGAAACCGAGTGTAAATCCGAAGCTATGTCTGAGACGAGCACAGAGACTAGGCTTTGTCCGACTCAGCTCCAGCAATTTTCAAATGAACTCAGCGTCGGCTTTTACCTGTATATCGTTCTGCTCTTTGAACCAAATGCAGTGGAGAGCAAGGCCAGCTTCTTACGTGCAAAGTTTGCAAAGCTTTCAGCGATTGAGCTTAGGCTCACGAAGAAAGCGTTAAAGGGCGAGCACCTTTGCATCATGCAGTAGTCATATGCGATTGAAGCCAATCTTGGTAGGCCATAGGTTGACCAAATTCCAAGAAGGCTTCCAGCGAATCGAGGGTCCACAGCCAACCGCGTTGGATTTCCTCATAATCTTTTTTCGACTTGATGCGCCAGTGTCGGATATAGATGATCGTCTCAAATCGACCATTCTTCTCGAACTCGATCACCACTTTAGAGCCTGGTTTATGGTTTGGGTTTTGCCATTCAAGGCGCCAGCGTTCGAGGGGCAGAACCTCGGTGAATTGTCCGACGGCACCATTATCATTATAGAACTGTCCCCCCACTCTCGGCTCCACATACGAATTCTGAGAGAACCACTTTGAGCGATCATCATGATCTTCGAAGGCCTTATAGAGGCGTTGCAAAGGGGCGCGAATGGTGCGGCGAAGCTGCATCACATAGGTACGGTTGCCAGGATAGAACGACATAATACTCTCCAGATCTGTCAGTAGGTCTACACTGACAATAATCACGAGCAATCACTTCTGTTTCACCTTGACAAAGATTTTTTCAGCGGACACATAGCTCCAAATCTCTGATTTTCGAATCAGGCAGCCCTTTTTGCTCGCGTGTGGAGTCGAGCACGGCGGTGGAAAATCACATCCCGCGAACTTTTTCTTCCTGAGTAGTTGTCAGCCTCAAAACTTTTCAGCATCTTTGTAGTCTGAATTGAGACGGTAACAATTCATCGGGGCGTAGCGCAGCCCGGTTAGCGCACCTGGTTTGGGACCAGGGGGTCGCGAGTTCGAATCCCGCCGCCCCGACACAGGGTTTTTTGTTTGTGGTCGAAACTGTCTCCACGGACGTAATACGGACGTTTTTGCGAAATATGGGGAAATACTGGGAAAGGTTTTAGGGGGTTTTGAAGGGGTTATTGGTGTGACTTTTGAGAGCGGAAAGATGGGGATTTGCAAGAAGGAATTGGGGATTCTGGGGAGGAAATGGGGATTCAAAGCAGACGAGCTCGAAATCCAGCGAGATGACACTCGCACAATCGGCGGGATTCGAACAGTGGATATCCCTCGCTTTAGTGGAAAGGTTATGCACATCGAAGCACTTAGCTCATCGCGCATGTGCGTATTCGATCTGAAATCCCATAATTTCGTCCCGTGGAGGTGCGTCAGCAGAATCGGCGCGTGCAGTTAGTGTCGTTTCTGTGTGCAGTTACTTTGCACAATGGACACATAGATGGCGTCAATGGATGGTACTCAATGTGCACTACGACCGTTACCGTTTCCATGTTGATGTCTATGCCCAGAACGCGCCACGATTCCTGTATGCATAGCAGTTGTAGGTGAAGTTCTTTGCCTCTCATATTTCAAAACTAACTCACGCAGAGCTTGCGCCACGTAATTACCGGAACGCCTATCGTATTACTACATTTACCAGTATTTTAGACCGACTGGGTCCTCACTAATGACCTTGTTCAATGCGCTGAGTACCGGATCTTCACAATCCTTCGGCCAGTATTGCACAAGCAAGTCCTTGTTCTTTGAATGAATCATGCTATAGATCGCAAAAAATACCCTGCACGATTGGAAACAGGGATCTGCGTACTTCTGGAAATAATCTACTACTTTCTGTGCCTCTGCATCAGAAGTGCCAGTTCCAATGTAAAACACCTCTTGTTTGAAGGAAGCTGTCCTCTTTCGATACTTAGTGTTCATATCATTCTCAGCTGTTACACTTTCACGAACAGCAATTAAATGGGGTAGCGCAATCACGACATTACCATGAGCCAATGCATGTCTCGCTGAAGTCTCGTAGAAAAATGTCACCGCTTCGCATGTACCGCTATTGTCAAAATGTTTGAGGCCCTTTGTGGGATCTGAACCATGATAAAGCAACCTATCAAGTGAGTACTGTGATTGCTTTTCGAGCTCGTAACACTTGCAATGGAGGGCAAACGCTAACATCTTTCTCATGAGTTCGATTGAGGAGATATACCAGCGAAAGTAAATGTTTAGAATAATCTCAATTCTTTTCTCTATTGGACAATGCAGTTTATCTGTGGAATGAAACCATAACAACTGTGTGCGAGAGACATCGTAAAATGAAGAGTAGAGATCTGTATATTTGTGGTCTGTATAACCCAAAAGTGGGATAAGCCAATCTCTAATTGAAGACTCACCACGACTTTCGACGAGGAGTGCCAAATACCTGAAGATTCCAACACCAGCCGCTAAAACAGCGTCACCCTCAGCTTCTTTGGCGATTTGCTGAACATAGCCTGGCAATTCCTCATAGTGGTTTTTCACATAGCTCAGATCGCTGAATTTCTTGCAGTCCTCCACTAGGTCTGTAATGGTAACATTCATGGCGTTGTTTGGCAAAATAATTTGAAACAGCGGGGTACAGCTACTTCCAATTAGTAGCCACATAACCCATGCACACTGCATGAGCAATGTATCAGTGCATAATGTTTGAACCAACTTATTAGGCTCTGAGCCGTATTGTCGACTTCTTTCTGGATATTCTGCGCTCCCTGCCCCACCTAATCCGCTGCGGATTGATCCAGACTATTAGTGACAAAGCGGTCCAACATTGACTCGCGAAGTCGTTCTAGTGCTGCAAGTTCCTATGCAGATCAGTAAGAACACTCAAGACGGAATCGATAAGCCAACGTTCGTGGAAATGGTGGGTCATTGGGTGCGGATTCTCCAGCTTACTACTCTAAAGCCGGAATGACCTTAATATTGTGCGAATATTAGCTTAACTATCTGTAACAATCCTGGGAGATTCTCCACAGATATCCTCTTGTGCATCGCAATACAGAACAACAATTCTCAAACTATCAACAGTCCCAGGGTAGTGCGCACCAACTATCGCTACATATTCAGAAGCCTCATCAACTGTTTTAAATAAGCAGTTATCGTTAAGCCGAGGTGAGCAATACTCATATAATGCATCAATCGGCTCACCATCATCACAAGCCTTAACTACATTATAAATAGCAGAAATGTTGCCATCCCAACAGACATCGTAACCCAGTAAATTACCTAAATACGCCTGAATCGTCTCTTCTTTGTTAAAGAAGTACGCCTCAGCGACTTCATAAATGGAATCAACAGAACTATATGCGGTATACGTTTTAGCTATATACAATCCGAATTCATAATTAGATAACTGGAGGTCCTTAACATCCTCCATAGTATACTCATACAAAAACAACATATACTCAGCTATTTGATCCAATCGTAGTTGAGTACTGCAAAATGTCTCTTTAGCTACTCTATGATAGGAGTCATGATACGAAATACCACTCCTTTCATATCCACGATATCTATCACTCTGTTTGATTATGGCCTGTTTACTTGTATCCGGTTTCTCTAGAATGTAATATCTATGCTTTGTCATAATATATGCGAATGATGTCACGGATAAATTACGCTTGTTGAGTATTAGTGCCCTGCCATAATTTGCGGGTCCTCCCATTATTCGGACAAAAACTTAGGATTTCTAAGTATATCTTTTTCTGTCTCATATTCGCTGTCTAAACTACTTCTTCTGTCGATAAACTGCAACTGGTGCTTGGTGCTGCAGACTACTGTGTAATCGTTCCTAATTGTAGTACCGAACGTACGAAGTTAGGCCGCCATATAATTCTTGTCCCGTTGATGCTGGATGAGGATACACCCATTCGTACTTCAGTGACCTCCAATATCGTTCTATAAACACATTGTCGATAGCTCTATTCTTGCCGTCCATACTGACCTTGGCTCCTGTGTCTTTCACGGTATCGACCCATTCATTGCTCGTAAATTGAGATCCTTCATCCGTATTGATGATCTCGGGACTTACTTGGCTGCGAAAACAGTCCTTGTACACCTGACTACACCAGCTGGCTTCCATGGTTGAAGATATGTCCCAACCAACCAAGTACTTGCTAAACAGATCAATGATTGCGAACTTGTACATGAAGCCTACAGGCATTGGAATGTAGGTTATGTCCGCCGCCCACACTTGATTAGGTGCGCTTACTTTCATACCACTCAGCAAGTATGGATACACATACACACCAGGTGTCTTTTTGGATGTATTTGGCCCCGGAGCTATGGAATGAAGCCCCATTTGACGGTACAGCCGCTCTTTACGTTTGTAGTTGACCATATGACCCATTGTATTGCGAAGCCATGCGTACATACCCGGTACGCCAAGATCCGTGGTGTTCAAAATACTGCTTATCCATCAAGAGCATCAGCATGAGATTGAGTTCACTCTCCGGCCGAGGATGATAGTATGCGGTTGACCCACTGATCTCAAGAAGCTCGCACTGCCGTAGGAGGCTTAATGAGTGATCCCAATCAATATGTACCTCTCGTTTTATCGAACTGGAAGTGTCTTCGAACTTTTTTTAAGAAATCGACTTCGACTTGCAGCTGTCCTATCTTCTCGTACAGTGCAGCCAGTTCGGCTACGTGATTGCCAGGGCCACTTGGAAGACCGTGATCAAACAGTAAGCTCGCATTGTCTATAAACACCTTCCGCCAATTTGTAATCAACTGGGGATGGATCTTATTCTTTTGCGCGAGCTCAGGTATAGTATATCGCTCACTGATCGACTCAAGTACGATGCGCGCTTCTTGATCGCGTCTGTACTGCTTTCTCTTTGCTATAGGACACCGTTTTTTGTTCGTAAAATAAACTTAGTACGTTATCAGAATAACGAGGGGGGAGGGGACTTCAGTTATCGACAACTTGCTGACCAGTTATTGACATTTTGAATCCTGTTAACCACTTGTTCACAGGGTCCGTTGCATGTCTCAAGGTATTAAGTCGAGCCCAAACCACTTCCGATGACAGGTGGGTCTAAAAATTGCATGTAAACTAAAATGATGTCGCCTAGACTCACATTTGTACCTTCAGCTACAAAATTGGATCCGTCTGACCAATATCGTACGAATGAGTTGTCATGCGAAGCTATATCAAACGTCGATTGCACTAACACTTTTCCTTCGACTTCAGTATCAATTATACATATTTCCAAAAACCAGGAGCGTTCTGCAGGCGACTCAATGTTAGCTCCATAGGAATGCTCCCAGTCAGCATCACATCGCCCTTCAAACCAGTTTTCCATAAATCTTAAACGATCCAAGTTACCCAAATAGAAATCATGCTGAAGAATTTCTTGCGCTTTTAACAACAATTCGGTTAGTCTCATAGGATCCCCTGCGGCCTGAAATACATCATCTTCATATTTTATGTGATACCAGTTATCAGTGTATGACGAGTGAAGTACTTCTTCTGCCGTATTAGCATCTTCCCAATTGTTGGCAGGATCTTCATATTTCAACCGTAGTGCCAAAGCAACCTTACTGTCAAGTCTTATCAAAACCAACCAACCTGGATTGTCTAAGGTCTTAATCTCTATTGAAGCGATCATTGTTTTTATTCTCTTTTACATAAACGCAATTAATATATACTAGTTAGGGCTATCACTAGGATGCATGGGTCGAGCTCGACCTGGATAATCTGCGCTCCATGCCCTACCCAATCTGCGGTGGATTAATCCAGCCTATTAGTGACAAAGCGGTCCAACATTCACGCGCCAAGTTGTTCTAATGCTGCAAGTTACTATGCGGATCAGTAAGAACATTCAAGACGGAATCGATGAGCCAATGTTCGTGTAAATGGTGAGTCATTGGGTGCGAATTCTCCAGAATAATGGGGGGGGGGCTCTCATTAACATGACGTTAAAAGTCACAACTCAATATCGCGTATCAGTCTCTCGTTCAAATACTTGTCACCTAGGACAGTCGTTGATAAATCAACAAGTTTAACTGGATCACTAATCGGCGGATACCACAGTTCTCTTTCGTTGAACACTTGCTCAATTTCAGCACCACTCAAAAGGACATACTTGGGCCATACTTCTTTAACAGTATCCCAGTAGAACTCAATAAGTCCTTTGCAGTAGAAATAACGTACGATTCTTTGCACGACTTCGACTTGCTCATCGACTGTCATACAATCACGATAAGGATACAAATCCGCCAACAATCCATACAGGCTCGAACTCTCGCTGATGCTTAGAAGCATCTCGTATAAAGTACCTTCACTTATGCGTTCAATCATTTCAAAGCAGGATTAGTCTTTATGGGTATACGGATTGGTTCTACGCGGTTCGATATTCTCATGTACATTCCTTGATGCGTAGGGTCATTTACCAAGGCGTTTCCGAAGTCTGACATATACACACTAGACCCCTTTGCTTCAGGCACCTTCCACTCGATTGGAAATTCCGCGCTCCCTGCCCCACCTAATCCGCTGCGGTTTGATCTAGCCTTTTAGTGTTAAAGCGGTCCAACATTGACTCGCGAAGTCGTTCTAATGCTGCAAGTTACTATGCGGATCAGTAAGAACACTCAAGACGGAATCGATGAGTCAACGTGCGTGGGAATGGTGTGTCATTGGGTGCGGATTCTCCAACTGATTGTCTAGGCAAGCTACTATGAATAGACATTCTCCGTTATCCAAACTTTCTATATTGCCATACAGTTGTATTGCATTCAAACCGATAGTCTCTTTTTTCTGCATTATTAGCTCAAATTCAATGAAAACATCCTCTCATATCCTGATCATCCTAGCTTTCATCGTTGTTGGAAGTTTCCTTGTCAACGCGCAGTCCAGAAGCTCACAAGTCGCCCCACCAGATCCGAAAGCAGCTCAGGCAAAGCCGGCGCAAAAGGCAAAAGCAGCCACACAAAACACTGCATCGAAAGCGCCATCGTCCTCAAAGCCAGGTCTTCCGGGAACTCCGCCTGCTGGAGCAGCAAAAACAAGCGCTACTCAGCCAAGAGCTATGTCCCCCGCGGAATTTGCCCAACTCTACAAACCCTTGACGGATCGCGTCAAGAAGCACGACACAACGACACCATTTTTTCAGTTCCGCATAGCTGCAGCTTTTAGCAAGAACTTTGCGAAACTCTATGCAGAAGCTGGCGACATGGCGCACCGTGCTCAGGATCTCTATGCTGCTGCGCAATACAATGAAGCACTACGTGTAGTAGACAGTGCATTGGAAATGTGCTACGCCTGTATGCCTCTGCATGATATCGCGTACAAAGCGCACTGGATGCTCGACAGCACGTCGAGCGAGTCAAAGTTCCACCAATGGGTCTATTACAACATGCTCCGATCAATGGTTACCGGCGTAACTGGAAGATCGACGAAAGATCCTATCACGATTATATCACCCCTGGAGGAAACTGCACTGTTGACAGCTATGAGTCTACAGGTTGTTTCGAAGTCCAAACTAAAGAAGAACGGATCTTCTTTCGACGTTATCAATTGCACCGATGCATCAGCGAAAGCAGTGACAATGTACTTCTTGTTGGATATTGTGGAGCGGGTTGGCGTTAAGCAGAAAGAGACTAGTGCTCCGGTTCGTCAAGAACCATTGAATGGATATTAGAATTGGCTCGGTGCTTTCTCAGCTAGGTCCTACTCTTATGACTTCAGCTTCGAAGCCTGTACATACTACTGCAGTTAATGGAATTGACCCGATTTAACGGAGGCTGTTCAAGTGGCTACATCGGGGCTCTCATTCAAAGTCAATCACACACTTGTACTTCAGTGTGGAGTGTGACCGCTGACGGATTTAATAGAACTCAATATAGCGACACACCAATGCACTTGCGTGATGATAGTCGCGAGGCAAATAACTTTCTATCGCTGACTCTTCTTTAAAGGCTTTTAAGAGTGATTCCGCAAGCGCACCATCCCAACAACTGCTTCTTTCTTGAACTGTACGTCGAAGCGCTGACGACTGTGTTTCTCGGGTACTTCGTGAATCTTCTCGTCCCTTTGTATGGTGTATGACATTAAGGCTACTCACCATATTACCTTCACATTCTCGTGTTAACTCCGAACCGACTAGCAGTCTCATTTTCATCACTACCCACCATACAGAGCAGGATTCATTTCTATTCTCAGGAGCGGATACGATTACAACCTCAGCTTCCCTTATGCGGTACGGAACTCAACGCTGCTATAACTTGCCAGCCGGTAATCGGCTCTCTTCGATCAACATAATACTTCAGTATCTCTTGGAGGGCCACCATAAAGAGCTATTATGCGAATGTCAACAAGAGCTTCAGGCCAACACTCGACGTACTTCATTGCGTACTCTGACGCCTCAGCCCTTGTTTGAAACAGACAGTTGTCGTTAAGCCGTGGCAGACAGTACTCATATAATACACTACCGGGACCACCCATTTCGCATTCTGCATCAATACCATAAATTGCAGAAACGTTACCATCCCAACAGACATCGTAACCTAGAAATACACTTAAAAACGGAGTTACAGCCTCTTCATCGTCCAAGTAATGAACCTCAACTACTTCATAGGTGGATTTATCAGTACTGTATGTAGAGAATGTTTTGGCTATATATAATGCAAACTCATAATTGGTTATCTCTCGCATTATTTCTTCCCCCATCGTATAGCTATACAAATGCAACATGTAATCAGCTATTGCTATCAAGCGCAGCTCTGCGTCGAATAATTTATTTGTATCGATTCGATTAAAAGAATCAACCAACGAGCACGGATCTCTATCATATCCTCGGTACTTACTGCTCAATCTGCGGCCAGAATCTTTAGTCGAATTCGGTTCTCTTAGTACGTAGTAATTGTGCTTCTTCATAGTCATTCGTAATATTTGCTGATGCGATAGACTCACTTTGCGGTGGCTGAGCATCGTCGCCCCATTTTGAACTGCACCAAGATAATATACCAATACATTACGCTTGCTCTACAAGCATTTGGAGAAACTATAGTATTGAATAGGTCTCAGTACGGAACAGATCGTCCTTTACCCCTGACTACAAAGTAACGCTAACTCGCATGATACTCGAAAGAACTCTGCCAGTTTCTAATAATGCAGGCTATCTTGGAGAGTCTTTGACACAATATAGATGTTAGCGCGCTTGCCTTTCACGATAACCTTGCTAACATGTTTGTCGTTCGTGACAATCCTTAAAGGCTTGAGCCAAACATAGCTCATTAACTGCATGACGGAAAACTCAAACGCGTTGCTACGCAAATGAAAAGCAACGCGTTGAAGCGCGCGGGACTGATCTTCTAGAGGCGCAGTAAATAGTGCAAGCGCTAGGTATACAACAACTGGCTGTGTAAGTCACTGCTTTGGTGCAGAGCGGGACTACCTGCTCTCGACCATGGATATCACGAGTGTGCGCGTCTGTATGACAGGATTCAACAACAAATTGAACTTGATGATTTCATTTATCATTGTCGGTTTTAGACTTGAAAGAAGAGGGTCTCACTACTTTGTGTCTCGCACTCTAGCGAGTGCACGCAAACGTTGACGGTTTCACATTGGTGTGCATCTGATTAAGATCGCGAGTCTCAGTACATTGCGAAAAGCTGATGTCATAACGCGATATATGGCTGGAGTCTATCGTAGAATAGATGAGCGATGGATATGCTAGAACCGAGCTAGATCAGTGAGTACTTGTAGTGCATTGAGATACGAGATCGCAATCAACTAAATCACCTCATACTACGGCATGACAAGAATTTTCGAACACTTGTCGCTCAATGTGTCGCGTTACGATATAGTCGCTATCGAGTGTACTATCTAGCAAGCCATTGTTGTCTCGTGAAAGATGATAGTAAAAGTTAGCGCCAGACAAGCTTTCAGCTAGAGACACTCGCTTGGCGTCACGTTACGGTTACGCTTTTGTCCTATGGAGCACAACTATTCTAATAGAGAGCAAGCATAGCATGACTCTAGGAAGGGTCTGCTCGCTGTCTCGTTAAGACTGGGCACTAATGACTGCCATAGAGCAGAATGATACGCAGCTCTGACACCGACTCGTCACACGTTTCACAGAACATTCGCACATACGTTTCCGCGTCTGCTTTGTCGTTAAATAGACAGTTTTCGTTCAGATGGACAAGACAGAATTCAAATAATTGATCCCGAGTCTCGGAATTCTCGCATGCAACTATATGTCTATAAATAAGCGACTTTTCCCGACTCACAACTACGTCATATCCCAATTCCTTAGTCAGGTGTGGTACATAGCCGACAAGCTCAGCCTCTTCAGCTACTTCAACAACCTCATATTTTAGTCCGATGTGGTTGTACTCGGTATACATGCGTTCGAAGAAGCACCCTAGCCGATAGTTGGACAGCCACAAATCATTATCGCTCTCCATAACACGCAGATAGTCGCGGTACATCAATACTGCCCAACTAAGTACACGTCTCTCTCGAAGACTCGTTGTGTCTGGATTGCATACAGGGTAAACATGAAAGTCCAAACCTTCAAGGCGTGCAATGCCGCGATACTTCTGACTCAATGTGCAACTCGAGGCATCAACGTCATGCGGAAGCACACATACTTTGTACTTATACTTCTTCAATGGTCTTTCTCTATATCTGATCTGGCATGAAATCGCCAAACCCATTGACACACTCACTTATAGCGCTACACTACTCTACTGAATAGTGGATCCGACCCTGTTTAGTGGAGGCAGTTCAAACTACTAAATCGGAACGCTCTTTCAAAGTCAATCGGACACTTGCACCCAAGTACGGAGTGTGACCAGAGACGGTTATAATAGACCTGAAAATAGCGATATGCTAGAAACGCATAGCTGATTGACTCAGGCATATTCATTGTGACACTGCTATGTTCAAGAGAAATCCGATCCTATGTTCCGACGATGGTTCATCATCTGCATCGGAGCATCCACGATGCTCTGACCAATGCTAGAAAATCCGCGCTCCCTGCCCCACCTAATCCGATGCGGATTGATCCAGTCTTTTAGTGACAAAGCGGTCCAACATAGACTCGCGAAGTCATTCTAATGCTGCAAGTTACTATGCGGATCAGCAAGAACACTCAAGACGGAATCGATGAGCTAACGTTCGTGGAAATGGTGGGTCATGGGTGCGTATTCTCGGCTAATAGAATTGAATTCCAATCCTCGATACCGGTGCTTGTGCGCTATCAGCACCAACACCTCTACCCTCACCTCACAACTGTCAACTGTCTGATCACGAGATGATCTTGACCCGAAAACAGCTACACAAAGTTAAGCTTGTTTTGACGCCACCAATTACTTTCAAACTCCATCGGACTGATGCAGCCTAAAGCTGAATGCGGTCGATGGTGATTGTAATATAACTCAATGTATCGGCCAACCAGTATTCGCGCTTCCTCGTCATGACGTGGTATGTAAGAAAACAGAATCTCGTCTTTCAATGTGCCATTAAAACTCTCGGTTATGGCGTTGTCGTAGCACGTGCCCGTTTCGCCCATACTGCGATTGATTCCGGCCTTCTCACACAGTTTTACAACCGAGTTGGCCTTGTATTGAGAACCGCGATCGGTGTGGAAGACGACTCCCTTGCAGAGGCGCCGACGTTTGATTGCCATAGTCAGTGCTCGTAGAACTAAGCGTTGAGTCATCCGACTTTCAAGGCTCCAGCCTACGACCTTACGACTAAATATGTCAAGAACGACGCATAGATAAACCCAGCCGTTTTTGACTCGCAAATACGTGATATCGCTGGTCCATAGCTGATTCGGTTGCTCTGCACTGAAGTCTCGCTTAACTAAGTCAGGTGCTACGTTTTTATCGCCCTTACTGAACGTTGTTCGCTTGATCGCTCGTTTTAAACGGCAGCTTAGTCCGTTCTCTCTCATCAGTTTTGCTATGTGTTTGCGACTGTGCCGGTGTCCGTCTTTACACAGCATTGCTTGAATCCTGGGACTGCCGTAGCGATAGGTGTCACCTTGATACTCGCGAATCTTCTCAACTATCTGGTTTTGGCCTTCCTTACGCTGTTCATCCTTTTCACGTCGGTTGCACCATGTATAGAAGCCTCTTGAACTCGCACGAAGCACACTACACATCAAACGTACTGGGTACAACTGTCTGTGGTTGTCAATGAACTGGTACTTGCTTATTTCTCCCGCGCGAAGAAGGCCGTCGCTTTTTTTAAAATTTCGACCTCTTGCTCTTTGATTTTCAGAGCTCGCTGCAATTGAGCAACTTTTGCCTCAAGCTCTCGCTGATTGCCACGACCTGGAAAAGCTTCCGTTGCGTGCTCGTGAAAAGCATCGCGCCAGCTTCGCAGTTGCGTTACATGCACTCCTAGGTCGTTAGCTATCTGGGACATTGGCAGCTTCCCTTCGTCTACCATGCGAACTGCCGATTCTTTGAACTCTGGACTGAAGGTCCTGCGTTCCCGTCTTGCACTCTTCTCACTCATAAAGATACTCCGTAGTGTAGTTGAACAAATCTACGGCGCCGGTATCTTAACTTAGTGTAGCTCGAAACGGGTCAACCTCAAGACGCTTGGCACATTGCACAACGCACGAATACACTCCACTAGAAACTGAGGCAAGTTGAATATCGGTGGTGTTAGACGAGAGAACAAGCTTCCCAATGCTATCGTAAAGACGCACATCGATGTCACCGGTTGGTACACCTACTATACTTAAACGTAGTCCTGCTGGATTTGGAACGAGCTTCAGTTCTACGAACTCATCTCCAGTGCGTTCGTCCTCTGACACATCATTCACTAGGTTGCCTGTGCTGAAGGGCCATGTTTCTGACCAAAGTCCGGCTAAACTTCCGTTCAGAGCCCGTACATGCCAATAGTACTGACTAAAGGAAGTCAGACCAGTTGCCGTTGCTCCTAGTGTAGTGTGAGCGGATGTGGTCCACACAGGCGTGGAGAACAGACTATCCTTCGCTACCTGCACTTCATAGCTCGTTGCGTTCTTGGCTTTCAGCCAACGAAGCTCAGGAGTTGAGGTCTGAAGGACGGAATCTGGGCTTGGACTTGTCAGCACCACGCGTTCTGTAAGCTGTGCTTGGATAGTGAGTACTCTTGTAGTAGACCACTCTCCCATCAGACTACTGTTTCTGGCGCGAACGCGCCAGTAGTAGAGAAATCCTCTCTGAAGATCTAAACTTGTTGTGAGCAGCTTGACGTTGCTGGCATTCGCCTCTAGTAGCTTAAAGAGCGTATCACGAGATACCTGTATCTCATAGCTTGCAGCATTGGGCACTGACTTCCAAGAGAAGCTTATAGTTGTGAAATCGCTTGAGGAATCATTCTTTGGGGAGACAAGCTCCGGTGCAGCAAGCGAAATGATTGGCGCTTCTGTTCGGTAGAGTCCATCGTCAGCAGTGAGCGCATAGAGGTAGTTTTGCTTGTCCTTCACAAACTTGACAAGGTTAAGTGTCTGCAAGCCTCCATTCCAACTATTCCAGCTTGCTCCTGCATCCGTTGTTCGGAAAGCACCCTTCTTCATTGTGCCGAGATAGACCGTACCGAACTCGTCTCGACTCAGAGTTTGACACGCATAGTCATAACGCTTTGCTGAAAGATTGCCGTTCATCGGACCCAAGAGAACCTCTGGCGCAGCGAGATCGGCAGTTACGACCTGGGCACTGCCTGCAAGTACCAAGGTCTGGTTGATGAGTTCAATTGCATTGAAGGCAACGAGATTGAATCGGTACTCTTTCCAGGTATTGCCAGTATCGTTTGTTGATGCACAGCTATTGAAGGCAGCTACGTAGACGGTGTTTCGCAGCGTGTCCCACACCATCGCTGTTCCACGGCCTTGATAGTTAATCTCACCACTCGCGTTCTTTGGAACCCAAGTCAAACCATCATCGCGCGAAACCCAAACACCATTCATCGTGCTAGCGAGGATGGTGTTATCATTCATGACAAGAAAGTCGCATACATTCAGATATGGAGTGAGAGCTGTGTAGCTGCCAAAAACAAAGGAGGGTGCTTTCATGGATTTCCAAGTCAGTCCTGAGTCTAGCGACCGATGCACTCCACTCTGTGTACCAGCAAGCAAAGTTCCTTTCTTGCTAAACTCCAAAGCATACACACAATAATTATCGAGACCCGATATGTGTCTCTTCCACGTTTGGCAACTGTCGTTGGAAATGTAGACTCCCGTCTCTGAACCTGCAATGAACTTTGAACTGTTCTCAGCAGGCAGCAGTAGAACATGAAGGGGGGCTTCGTTCATTCCATCATTGTCTTCTACCCAGTGCTCACCTTCGTCGGTAGACCGAAAGACACCTGCACCATGAAAACCTGCATAATAATCACCGTTGCGAGCTTTGTATAAGCAACTCACTGAGAGATTGCGGAAACCCTCGTTGACGAATCGTCCAGAACCATAGTTCTCTTGATTGTGACATGAGTTACACACACCAATCTTTGTTATGCCATAGCACCATGACCCATACAAAACCGAATCAGTGTTCTGGATGATGACGCCTGCATAGTGACCACCTTTAAAATAGCTACTCTTCCCAGGTGGGTAGAAATATTTTGATTCTCTACACTCCAGTAGGTTCTTTGTTCGAGAGAATCGTATAAGCATGTTAGAACCGTTGGCCACACCGTTGCTCATCTTCTGTGCAGTACAAGAATAGAAATCTTTCGTTGAAACCATGCTCCAGATTGAAGTCGTTACATCATACTCAGTCTCAATGCCAAAGTAATCGTCCCCCGCGTCGTTTTTCGAATGCTGCGTCCAAGTAATTCCCGTGTTGCTACTACGATAGAACCACGAACCGAAACTAACCAGAAGCGCTTGAGAATACGAGTACATCAACACTGGCACCCCGTACTTATACCGCTCTGGTATCTCTTTAGCCACCTCTAACCACATTTGTCCAGAATCAGCCGATCGAAACAACTGTCCAAAAGATCCGGCAAACACAACACCAGTAGTATCCACAAAAATTCTCTCAATCTTAACTTTCTGAGTCTCACCAGTCGGTGTCAACCAAGTTTTTCCATTGTCAAGACTCCAGTAGAGCCCTCTGCAAGACCCTAGATACAGCACGCCGGAAGGACTTGACTTCAAGCACAAGAATGTATCTGACTGCACGACAATCTTGGGTCCTACGCTCTCCCACTTTTTGCCTAAACTATCCCTGCGGTAGACAGCCTTGTCAGTCATGGCGAACATCGCACTGCCTCTGCCATCACAGATCGCCCGCACGTGCGCGCCGACTATGTCTTTCGAACTGAGTCGCTGCCAGGTCTCTGCACTTTGACATAGAGATGCGAGAGCTAGTCCTAGTACGATGACGCTAAGTAGTGTTCGTTTGAATGGTGATTTCATCATATAGTGTCGATTTGTTCAATTTCTTTGGTCTGTTTCGACATCTGGACACCAGTGTCAATGCTTCGAGCAGAGTGCACCGCAAAGTACAGCGACTACCAACACGACCGATAGGAACTCTGGATCACTGCGAAATTAAAAATAGAAGATTGATCTGTCATTCGTTGGGGAACGCACCGCTAACAGCGATGGTGTGAGATAAATATTCCCTCGATGTCCACCTATCTTAAACTGGAGAGAGTTGCAATACTCATTCAGTATGTAAATATTGGAATAGTGTCAGTTGGACCATGTAAGCCCACTAACCTATCGTACTCGATGATGTAAAGCTAGCCTAGGCTATCAGAGAGTTTCCAACCTTTCAGATACTGCTCAGCCGATCCATTACGGCTGTGATATGAGCTTAAACTATCATTATGGCACATGAGAATGAAACTGCCCACGTCTTCATTTACGGTGAGATGAAATGTTGAGTCTGATCTTATAAACATCCAGCGCAATTCTATACGGCCAGTGTGAACAGATTCCGCGACTCCCCAAACAACAAACAACATCACTGGTGTAACCAGTATATTGACTACAAGGAGTTTTCTATAATCATCATTTGCCAATATTGCCACGACTATACTCGCAATAACAGTCATCGGCCCATATAATAATAACTCCAGTGAACTACTTGGTGAAGGGGCTTTGTATACCACAAACGAGACGAGAACTACAATATCAACCAGCAAGATCTGGCAGATTCTCTCCCATACTTTCATAGTCTTAGGTACAATTCTCATAGACTGGGCTTGACCTGAATTTGTGGCTGTGATTCAAAATAGCGAATAGTAGTTTTCGTTCGCAGACCTCGGCGTTGATTGTCACACGGAGGACTCTCGAGTTGTAGATAACTATAGACTTCAAAAGCTGCGCTTCGGACAGCATTTTTGTAGAACGTCCTTGGCGTTCGGTCAAGTACGAGCATGTGTACCTGAGGTCAGCTGACGACTACAAAACGCTCTATACCGGCTCAGACGAGTACTTCAGATTCTATCACCTGGAGCGTCGACATGATTCGTTAAGTTACATGACTCCGTATTTGGTTTTCAAAGGTTTCTAGCAATCAAGACAACACAGAAAAGAGGTGTTATTCCATTCTTAAAGACGGGCTGTTTTCCGACTAAAGAACGGGGGGACCCTTACATGATCAACACATGAACTCCGGTCAAACAAACGTACCCCCATTCATCAAGATGCTACGAAAGAAATCAGTACTCCCTTCCATTTTTCCAATGAAAGTGCCTCTACTGTACCACCACATCTATCCTTAACGAAGAATCATAAACCGTTGACGAAGAACTTGAGTCGGTGTAATGAGCGAAGCTGCATAACAGCCGTTTGCAACATTGCTTATGTCCAGAACAACATCACACGTTTCTGTTTGAGCCACTGAGGCTGCACATTCCAGGATGCTGTTCCCAAGGAGGTCAGTTATGCTAATCCGAGCACCGGCAGCTGTTTCTGCTTGTAGAACGCAGTGAAGCTCATTTCCGGCAGGGTTTGGGAAGAGCTGCCATTTCGCTGGGTTAGTCGGAAGACTGGCGACGCTTGTGTTGCTCGACGTGCTGAAAGACCAGACATTCGACCATTTCCCACTCCCCTTTTCGTTCTTTGAGTGGATTCGCCAATAATATGATCTATTCTCTGTTAGGCCAAGAACGTTCTTCGTTGTAGAGGTTAGAGTTGAATCGTCTACAACCAGTAGCGTCATTTCTGGGTTCTCAGCAATCTGGAGATGGTAGTATTCCGCGTCGCTTGCCTCGTTCCAGTAGAAGGTAGGGGTAAGTGTGGTAAGCACGGAGTCAATGCGCGGAGCACGAAGTGCGACTTGGCCTGGAATCTGTTTAGCAACTGTAAATGACCATTCGTCCGACCATGCACTTTTAACTCCGTCATGTATAGCGCGAACTTTCCAAGTATAAGCGGTGTTGCTCTCTAGGTTTAGGACCTGCCTCGTTGTTCCTGACACTAAGCTGTCATCAAGCACAACTGTTCCGTCACGCTTCTTCACGAGCAACTCATAGGTCTGTCCGTACTTTACCTTCTGCCACATAAGACGAACGAAAGTTGAATCACAGACAGAGTCTTGAACCGGGAAGCGCAGCAAGGGCTGAGAGAGGGAGGCTGTTGGATTCACTGTTTTATAAATACCGCCGCCCGCAGTTCCAGCATAGATGTAGCTGTCTTCATCAACGAACAACGAGTAGATGGGGAAGTTAGGCATCCCTGATGTAAATGCTGTCCAAGTGACGGCACTGTCAACTGATCGGTAGATGCCTTTATTCAAGGTTCCAGTAAAGACGACACCATTCTGATTGACCTTGATAGTCTTGCAGTATTTGTCTGGATAATCGATTGCAAAGTTGTTCCAGTATAGACTCTTCTCATCGAGACGCCACACTCCATCCACAGATGCCATGTAGCTGAAGTTAGACTCCTCATCCACGTCAATGCCGTACATCAAGTGTCCACCGTCAGTTCTGAAAGCAGGTGGAACTGAGATGCCCGGGTTGTAGTCAATCCACGTTTTAGCGGTATCCTTAGACATCACACAACCACCTCTCGAAGAACAGTACATGCGCTTGGTTGTGCTATTGTAGGAGATGTCTGTCACCAAGTCACGTCCGAGCGGTGATGCAAAATCATTCCCTGGGTAAACCCACGTTTTGCCGTCGTCGTCTGAATACTGGATACCCTTACCGGTAGTTGCAGCGTAGATGCGATTACCCGGTGCGACGAACAACTTGTTAATTGCTTTGTTCTTCAATCCCGAGTCAGCCTTTACCCACGTTTCACCAAGATCGACGGACCGGTATATTCCCCACAAGGTAGCTGCGAGCAGCGTCTGCTTTTGCGTCAGGGCAACGGACATACACAGTACTTCACTCATTCCACTACTGGTATTCTCCCATGTCTCCCCATTGTCAACAGACTTATAGACACCGCCCGACGTTGCACAAAACATAGTCTGAGTGCCTTTCATCTTTACGATATCCCACACTTTCGATTCACTCATCCCGGTACTTGCCTCCTCCCAATGTGCTCCAAAGTCGCTGCTGCGGTACACACCGCCTCCAAGTGTTGATAGGAATACTGTATTATTCGAAACCCGAATCATCCTGGATGCAAGCTTACATCGCAGTCCAACATTAGTGTACACAGCAGGTGGATTGCAGGAGGTCGAACAAGTATTCACGACACCATTAGTCCAGATACTATACAAGAACCGCCCAGTCGTTGAGTCAATGAACGCAATTGCAGAATACGCTAACTCTCCATGCCGATTCAAAATGTACTCAAGTACAGTAGCATCATAGTCAAAACTGTAGTTTGAATCATAATAATCTACTCGGTTCCTACTAAACATTAACTCCGTAGCTCCTGGTAGTAGAGACAGCCTCGACATGTTTTCATAGTAATCAGAAGATATAGCTGAAGTACCGAGATTTGGCAGAACGATCGCCCAACTCTGTCCAGAGTTCGTGGATCGAAACAAATTCCTGCCAAAGCCCACAATAATCTCATGATCGACATTGAAATAGATCCTTCCGCACCGATCAAATCTTCGAAAGGCAGGATCGATTTGCTTAGCGAACTCACTCCAAGTATTGCCATTGTCGTTCGACGCATAGAGTTTCATTGAAATCCCAGCAAAAAGAACTCCGGTAAACGGATCACTTTCTATAAACTGAACAGATGGTACTTCAAAACCCTTGTCGACTCGCGTCCATTGGGAGACCGTAGAATCAGTGCAGCGGAACAAGCCAGCATCCGTTGCGATATACACAAGTCTGGACTTTGCTGCATGAACCCAGTACAATCGCGCATTGGGTAGACCAGCTGTATGCAATTCCCATGAGTCGCCGTTGTTGGTAGTGCGATAGACGTTGTACCGTGTGCACGAATACACCGCACCGGGCTGCCCCTCACTGAAGTTCAGTACAGAAGAACCTCCCTCGAGCGGTCCTAACTTGCGCCAGTGCGGTTGGGCGTTAAGTCCAACGAAGAGAATGGATAACCCGAAAACGATGAAAAGAAGGTGCAAATGTTTCATACTGAATCAACGAGAGTTACGCTCTATATTGTTGGAGACATTGTGATCCAACCACCCTAGACAGCCAAGTGGGATCCCCACACCCTAGACTGCCAAGCAAATCTACCCATCTTAATTGACCACACTACCACAGCTGGACACAGAAGAGCGATGCAATGCATTGGAATAAGCAACTTACATCCTCATATGGTAATATTGCATGCACATTGGCACAGAAACCGAGTATTAACTCCTCGCTAATGATTATAGGGCAACTATCGTGGATCTTGAAGAACAATGAAGTCAGACCCACTAACAGAGTCTGCGCGGAATCCCAAAAGTCCTACTTACCCGCGCAACGTTTTCTATACCATGCAATCATACTATCTGGGTACACCAAATGCGGGTCTTCTTTCACCTGGTCAGGAGTTGCTTGATGGTGCCATGTTTGAAAGTTGTAGAGTCCTCGTCGACGAACGCTCTTTCGCCAGAGCAAGTTCTTCTCCGTCCAGAAACCTGGGTCGTCTACATTGCATCCATATCTCATGTACACATACGACTGACTCCTAACGGCCTCGAATTGACGCGGATACACAGTGTCAGGACAGACAGTGGGGCAATCATCCTTGAAGTCAGCAAAGTACTTAAACATCACATTTCTATAATGATTGTGGATTTCGTGATATGAATTGAATACTCCGCCTGGGTGGTTATGCAGAAAGTAAACTGTCCAAGGATCACAAGTCGTATCTCGTATTCCAATCATGACATATCCAATATAATACTCGTGATTAGGCTTATCTTTGATTCTGGTCTCAACCGATTTAACAACAACAAAGGCAATACTCTTCATAGTATCAGGACTATACAACAACGAATCAATTATAATATTGGGCTCTAGGTGATTGTCTTTATAGTAGCCAAAATATCTATCGTCGAGACGAATTAGCTCATTTATCGAATGGACAAAGTATGCCGAATCTTGTGTGTAACTTTCAGAAACAAAGGCACTAGAAGGCGCTTCGACTTCGTCTCGTTTACTACTGTTGCACTCTACGCAACAAAGGAACAGGCAGATACCAAGCATTGCTCCACTCCATTTTCCAAGAACGATGCGCATACAATACAACAGATAGATGATACTTACCGTATTCATGACTACTCTTATCCACTAGCAGGTCGAAAAGATGTCGCAGGCTGCTACGCATGAGCGCTTCGCGCTCAGTAATCATTCTGAACCTTTTCCTTCTGACCACTTACTTAGCACTGAGAAGCAGGTCGATACCACAACTCTTGAACTTACGTTGCGCAATGACATGCAGCAAGCAACAGTCCCTCATCGCACAACCAACATCTTATAGTTCACGTCATCGTTTGAGCGTAGTCGCAAGAGGTAGGTGCCAGAGCTTGACCGTGCGACGTTGTAGATCAATGAACCATTTTCAACGTTCACTGAATCAACAAGCTCGCCGGCGATAGAGTAGATATCCACACAAGTCACGTTCTCTAGCTCTTTAACTCGAAGAAAGCTCGATACATCCTTGAATACTAGATAGCTTGATGAGGCCTTTGATCTAACTTCCTCTTCCTCCATACCAGAAGCACTACCACCAGAAAGAAAGTCGCCAGTATAAGCATCAAAATTATACCAAGTAATGTCATCGGCACCATAAGTCCACACAGCCATTAGCTGGGCGCGACTACTATCTTTTGGAGTCTGCTTTGCTATGTGAAGTGTTGCCTTTATAAATACTAGTGAGCCGTATTGATACATTAAACAGCCCCAGCAGTAAAGGTTTTTCAACCGCGGTAACCGAGCAAGCTGAGTGCTACTAATCCAGTTTGGATCAACAATGGCACTATCATACTCGGTTGGATAAAGGTCTGCCCTTCCCACTGTGGAATAATACTCTAACAAACCACTACTCGAATCCCTAGTGACAACAACATAAAGAATACTATCCTGATGCCTTCCAGTATACGAGTACTTGAACAGCCAATCAAATGCTCTACCATTCCACTCGTGTCTAACTCTACCAGTAGAATCTACTACGGCATCAATGAAAACAGTGTCACGGTTCGAAACGGAACCGTAACTGAAAGTTACGGTCAGTAGCCTAAGCTCTGGGTATTTCGAGGTATCAGTGTTGTACACTGCATGAGAATAGGCCTCTTTCACGTCGAGTGGCAACCAGCCTCTTTCGCTTTGACTGAATACTGCTTTCTGATTAACGCAGAAAAGAGCAAACAAGCTCGCAATCAGGTAGACTCGACCAGTAATGTTCGACATAGTGTTGGCTTAATTATGTTTATTGTGCGAAGCGTACAAACAATTTCCATCACACACACTCGCAAAACTAAGCTAAGACATTGTGCGGATGTCGTACTTTCATCTACTTCACATTGACCTCGTAGCACGACATTTCTTTGTTACCCTTAAACACATTACATGCACAGATGCGTCACCTACTCTAACTACCCCTCTGCACAAAAAGCATAGTAATATCATCCGTCTGACCAGCGCTGGCGCTAAATTCTGTGAGCTTTTGCAGGAGAAGTTCAATGTGTGGTGATAGTGAGTGAGGACCTTCCAGTCCAGCAAGCAGAGGCTCTATGCGCTCTTCGCCAAACAACTCACGTTCTTCATTCATGGCTTCTGATACGCCGTCGGTGTACAGAAACATAGTATCACCGAGACCTAAGCTGAGTTCTTCCGTCGTGTATTCTGCACCATCTACAATGCCGAGGATGATGCCTCCTCCGGAGTTCATGAATTCCAACTGACCATTTGCGCGAGATATATAGGGAGGGTTGTGTCCGGCATTGGCAAAGTGGACCTGCCCTGTTTGCGTATTGAACAGGGCGTAAAACACCGTGACAAACATGGACATCACATTTTCTTTGCAGAGCATGGAGTTAACTTTTGTGAGTACCTCTCCTGGTGCTGCACCTGATAGGGCTTGAAGCTTTAACATGGTACGACTCTCCACCATAAACAATGCCGCAGGCATTCCTTTGCCGGAGACGTCGGCGATGACAACGCCGAAACGATGCTCGTCGATGCGGAAGACGTCGTAGAAATCGCCGCCGACACTTCGCGCTGCTACCATTTTTGCACTCACATGCCATTGGTCTTTCCACGGTTGTATCTCGTCTTCAACCGTTGGCAGGATTGCTTGTTGAATGCGCTCAGCCGTTTGCAGATCTCGCTGGATGATCTCTAATTGTTTGCGAATGGTTTCTGTATAGCGAGCTGCGACCTCTTGTTCAGTTTTCATTTCTGCGATGCGACGCTCATAGGCTGCAGCTGCAGCCCGTTTCTTCGCGACATCACTCTGCACTTCTTGCATCTGAGAGTGAAAGGCCATAAAGTGCTTCGCACAGAGCTCCCACTTTTGCTGTCGTTCATATAAAGACGCGAGCGCGCGATGGGCTTTGGCCTGTTCATGCATGTCCCCAAGCTCCTGAAGGTGCTCTATCGCTGTGCACAGTAGTGACTCCGCTTGAGCATCATCGTGTTGAGACCAGGCTGTATTTGCATACAAACCTCCAATGTTGGCACGCACTGCCTCTGCACCGAATCGATTTCCCATCTGTTGGAAGAGTGCTTCTGCGCGAAGAAAATACTCATGACTCTTATCGAGCTGGCCAAGTGCCAGGTGCATGCTCCCAATATTCTTGAACAACCAGGCCATGCTAAAGTCTTTTGCAGGACTTTCCGGGCTGTTGGCAAAGAGCTCCAGTGCTAGTTGATAATACTCCAATGCTTGCGTTGGCTGTGCTTGTTCGTCGCACACCAATCCGATGAGGTTGGCGGTACGGGCAGCCTCGAGCGGCAAATGCAAGTCGCTGAACGCTGTATACGCCTTCTGCAAAGATTCTGTTGCCTCCTCGTATTGCAGCAATTGACGAAGGACGTTGCCAACATTCATTAGCGCACGAGCGGCGGCTACGGGATCTGCACTTTGTTCCGCAACACGAGCTGCTTCCTGATACAGATCTAGTGATTCACTGTAGTGAGAACGCTCACGATACACAGTTGCTCGATTCAGCAATGCACGGACTAGTTGGCCAGTGTTGTCCGATTCCATCGCGAACTCATGTGCACGATCTGCATAGTCACTTGCCTCACTCAGTCTCGAGCTGCGCCAAGCGCACTCAGCTCGCGCATTAAAGAGTCGGGCTTGTTGCAGACTATCCAAAGTCGGCTCGTGCTGCAGCTTCGCAAGCTCGAGCTCTGCTGCTGCATACTCACCATACTCGGTGCGTCTTTCGATCTCGCTAATGATCTGTTCAATGGTGTTCATAGACTAAGGGAAGTGATAGAAGCTTGGCTGGATGAATTCTTGTGCTGCGTTACTTATTAGATGAGTGTTCTCTAGATCTACCTTCATGTAGTCGACATGCATCTGCACGGAAGCTCATGAAGCTGCCTCGTAGGTTGAAAATGATCGTAGCTCAGAAAACGCAGCATTTCTTAGATACTCGAGAAAGATGAGACATTCTGCTCAGTAGCGTCCCCAACGATCACCAGGCTGAAGGCTCAGCATCCGGCTATGCGAGAATATCTCTCTGTCTGTTCTCTCAGTGAAGTCAATATGCACAATTAAGGGAACACGATCAGCGTATCGCCTTGATAACAATACGTTACACTCCAGTGTGCTTCGGTGAGCACATGCTCTACCCTGCTCTCAGTTCTGGCCGTTATGCTTCTGTGCTCAGCTACTTTTGGCAAAGGACCAAGGTCTGGACCCAACCGGGTTGTGGCGTAGGAGGCTGTGAAGTTGCAGGAGGCGAACAAAAATCATCCTATGATGGTTAAGACTGGGTATGTAGGATACTGATCGAGTTTGAGATTAGACACGGATAACAAACTGCGGTACGCTGCACTCGAGACACGTTCAAAACATGAGCAACAGTGCAGTTGATCTGCGTTGCAGGCAATCAAGAGTTTTTCAGAACCTACTGGAAACGCGCCAGAATGTAGAGAGATGACTGATGTTCATAGAGTAGAGTCATGAGGTAGTGAAAGCTACATGACATATGCTTGGTTCAAGGACATTAATACACATGATACACTGGGGTACCAAACCAGAAACTAACATTTAGACCGAAGCTTGGTTGCTTGGTATTGATGGAACCGCAGAGACTAACGCATCCGAAGAATGCGGGGCTAAAGCTGCTGATGTAGCTCAGCTCGTAGGGAATGGAAAGGACTGACTTGCGCTCATAGTTGAAAGTCCATACACCAGAGTCTCTGGGCATCAAGGCACGATAGCTATAGTTACCGATACCTGCACTGATGAGGAAACAACTACTGTGACTCGGAGAACTATAGACCGAAGCTAACAAGCCAATTTCACTCATGTTCATATTGTAAGAGTCCCCTGGCATACCCAGGCTACGTACGGTGAGCATTGGCCATTGGTCGTAGAGGCGTGTTCTAATGGCAAAGTTCGTAGTGAAGGTCAACTCTACGGAATTGTAGGAGTCAATCTCAGATGCAGCAGGGACCACAGCTTGCACTCCTATACCAAGCTCGCCCCAGACACCGTGATAAAGCCAGCCAATGGGACGCAGCGCAGCCTCATCTTGCTTAACAAATTGACCATGAGTGTTGTTCGTAGTCAGTAGGAGTAATGCGAGTGTGAGAATAAGAACCTTGAACACGATAGTGTCTCCAACAGCGATAGAGTATGTCGCGGTGATGAGTATAGACAGTCTTTCTACTCTTGTGAGCTTGGTGCTAAGTCCTGAATCCGAAGAGCCGGCGGAACACCTTGAGGAAAGCGCGCATACTTCGCATTCTCGGTCCACCAACGCAACCACTCGGCATCAGATTGAGACTCAAACGTGATCTGACCGTTCGTGTTTTCTGCAGCAGAGGCTCCGATTCCAACGAGGACTCCGAGTGATCCAGTGACGATTCCAAGAACACCATTTGCGGCGATTGCTAGAGGTATCAGGCCTACAGTCCCGAATATCGAACGTCCGACATTTTTCCGGTGAACAAGTAATCCTGCATAAACAACGCTTTTTAGTCGCAATGTCTGAACTTTGGTTGGTGTTGTTATAACTAACAACGAGTCCTGAAGTCCGAGAAACTCTCCTTCAGCCATATACGAACTTTGCCCGTCATCAGAAGCCACGATTCGAATGTAGGAGCCATATGCAATGTGAGAAAGCTCTGTCGTTTCAGGCACATGCCATGCTACATTTGGCGGTGACATACTTCCGCAACCTGTGCAGACGAACAAACAGCTAAGAACTAACAAGAGTTTAGTGAGGTCGTGCATAACGGCTGTTCCAAAATGATTGTTCCATGGAAGGCTCGATGAGCTTATAGCGTTGCGTTTCTTCACGAATGTAGTCGCGCGGCGAAAGAAAGAGTTGGGTGACCTTTGAGGCTGACTCCTCACCGAGCCATTCTTTGCGAATCCACTCTAAATAGTATCCCTTAGCGTCGACGTAATATTTGTGTCGGGTATAGTCACTAGGCAACTGAAAGCGAATATCGTACTCATCACCTGCTACGGTCGTCAATGTTTGATTTTCATCAAGTAACTGAGCCAGAGCTTTTGCATCCGACTTCCCTTCACACAGCACCTCTATGGGTTGTATCAGTTTGGCTTCAGCTGTACGAATGATAGGAGCCAGCTGCAGAGAGTTTATACGCCAATAACCTTTGGTCATTCTCAGTCTCAGCTTTATCGTTGGAGTGTGCACACGTGGCAACCGTATAGCTTGCAAGTTCTGTGCGATTGGTCCAATCTCGAACACACTACCAGCTTCTTTCCACGAGCTACCGTCGAAGACTTCGACATCAATGCCTCCCAGGGCATCATAGAGTTTGTTGGCGACACTATGCGGATTCGAACTCGACTGAACTTTAGCTAGGATCGCACCTGCATCCTTGCCCATATAAGCCAGCGTTTGATAGTACAGGAATGTATTCATCAAACTTTGTCGGAAGCCAACAACCAATGCAGCTTGTTCCTGAGCAGGATTGAAGAACTCGGCTTCGATGAGCTCGCGCTGACAGAGATCTAGTGAATCAGCTTCAGTACTTCGCTCTGTTTCGTCAAAGTGAGCAAGAGTCTTTGTTATCTCTCCTTCAGGACCAAAGCAATGTAAGGGAGATTCAGCTTCACGAGAGATAATGAAATCATCAGCTGTGGTATGATAGACTTGTTCACCATCTTTATAGGGTACCGCGAGAATATTGACGTGGCGAACGACATGTGTCTCGAGTGCTTCATTCTTCATGCGCAGCACGAAGTCACGCGAGCTGGGATGTGTGAGCGGGAGGGCGTCAATGTCTTGTTTCTCTAACGCTGGGAGTATTGACGAGGAAAAACCTTCGGTCCGTAGCTGCCATGAACCTTCGTCGAATGTATAGAATGTTGGGCAAGAACCCCAGCAGCCCTTATTTCCTGAAACCGCAACGCTTCCGATGCATGGAACAAACACAGCTCCAATGATCCCTACGACAACGAGCAAAGCCGTTGCACTTGGCGAATTGACAACTTTGTTTGTTTCAAAAAGCGAGACATCGCTAAAGTGCAGAGTGTCTGGCAGAACATTGGACTGCACAACTACACGTCGCGCATTATACTTCACACATGGACCCATGACTTTTGTTGCCGGCTCATCGAAAGTAAAAGCAGAGAATACCCACAATGAACCGTCTTTGAGGTGTGCTTTTAACTCTGATACGTCCTTGAGTGAGTCCTGCGACACATCTCGTGGTTGATAGGTTTTACGCTCGATTGTAGTTGTGCAACCTGTCCATAGCAGCCAGTATGCGCAGAGCGCAACCGTCATGTAACGGAACCATAATTGAGAATGGAAAGACAACATTTTCAACCTCCATTTATTACAAGGTTGCTGTCAACCTAAACAAGTACCGCGAACGCTGCAGCGTTCGGTTTGGCTGCACCCAGGCTCAAACATAACTCCCCTCTTTTGACGCCGTCTTGAATCAGCCTCTCGTGAACATACATTCTTGCATGCTTTATTAATGCAGAGTGACTACATCCTAACGATGGTTGCAAGTTAACTATATACGTTTAATGTGTGGATAAGCTTCAGCCCCCTCTGCCGTACGAACAGAGATCATCAAGGAGTGTGATGTTCATTCTAGCACGAGAAACCAGCCATTCACCGGCGACTGCGAATCGAAACAGGGGATCACGATTCAAGTACTCACCATAAGCTGAGCGCACATCAACTAAAGAGACAACGTGCACAGAATTGTAGTCCTGAACACGCGCATAAAAAATCCGACGATTCTCTGCTATTTCGTTGCAAAAAGTGATCGTAGCTCCTCCCTTGAAAGTCTGTGCTTGACGGGTAGTGCTTCAAAGACGTGACGTTACGTGATTCATCTCTACTGGAATGAAAAGCCCGCAAATCGTATGTTAGTGCTGATGAACTCATCACAACTACATGAGCAGTATTGCGACGTCTTGCCGAGGTCTTGATGCAACTGGAATTTGTAACTGTGATATGCAGTAAAAGACCGGATAGGAGCAACAGATGCAGCACCAAAACGCACTCTGTAATGAGAGGACTCTTCATATTTCTAGACCTGCAAGCAAGCCCATTCTCTTCTTATACAAGTCAGTTCTCTTGGATCAATAATCCTTTTTCTTCAGACATTTCTGTTTATGGTTTCTCCAATTCCAATTCCTTCAGCACTGGATCAAAAACTGAAACATCATAGCTATTCTCTTTGAAGTACTTGATATAGTTGCTGAGCATATTTTCCCAGCTATTGCCTGGGCTTTGCATCTGTTTGCGATGTGCCTTGAAGATACTCATCGCTTCGGCTGTGTTGCCATTGTAGAGCTTGACTACAGCCAAGTTCATAAGAAGTTCAATATCGTTTGGATACAAGTCAGCTCCGCGTTTCAGGAACGATATTGACTCTTTGTACTTCTTAGCTTCAAAGTAGTACCAACCTATCTCAGCAAAGATGTTGCTCCCTGCATGCAGTGTATCGGCAGTTCCGATTTTGGTTGAGCGTGCTAAGCTTCTCTCTCCAACTTTCCTGTCATAGCCAACTACGACTCCCCTGTCATCTCGCACAAAGTCCTTTATTGCTGCGTGTTCAACATTAAAAAAGCATGTTGAGGAGCTGAAATACATTTTGGCATAGTCACCATTGACATAGTATTGATATGATGAGTCTTTCTTCGCAATGGCAGCCCAGCTTTGATCATAGAGATATATACCTTCGTAATCAGACAATACACTGTCTGGCACTACTACAGTACTTCGACGTTGTGGCTCTCGATAGTAGTTCTTCCACTTGTAGCATCGTGCGACGCTGTTGATGACCTCACTGATGAGCTTTGGGTTTTCTGTGTTCATAAAAACGACGACGCCGTCGCCACTTTCGAGACTAGCCACATACTCGCCACAGAAACCATCGTTGGCTGCGCCGTGTTCAAAGTAGAGTGCGCCATCATGATCTTCGATGAAGCTTCCTAACGAGGTAGGACCATCTTTGTATATACTCAAATGCAATCGTAGCATTTCCGGCTTCAGGACTGCAGACGCTTTCTTCTTTTGATGCGCCTTTTGCATATCGATGATGTAGGCACACAGATCACTTGGAGTCATCCATAAGCCGGCTGCTGCTTGTTCTGGATACATGTGGAATCGCTGGTCTATGCGCGTACCATCGCGACGGTAACCAGACGCGCACTGCGACCACAGAGCCTGTGGCGGTGGTTGAGCAAAGGTGCTGTGTCGCATGCCCAAAGGCTCAAGAACATTCTTAGCCATCCATTGATCGTACGACTGCTTACACACATCACTGAGGAGCACTTGTGAAATCGTAGTTCCGCCTCCACTGTACTCATAGCCTAGCCCTGGCTCTACCATACTGCACACAGCGGGAGTAAAGGAAGGCGGTGTTCCATCGAGTACTTGATAGACCGTGGGAATTGGTCCGCTCAGGGAGTGTCCGGGGAATCCATGCACGCTTAATCCAGCGCGGTGACTCAAGATGTCGGCAAGTGTAATAGGCTTCCCTTTTGAAACCGAGTCATAGGGAAACTTCCAGGAAACCAGGTAGCGGTTGATATCTGCATGCAAATCAACTTTTTTGTCTTGAGCCAGTTTTAGAATCCCCACCGCATTGAGTGATTTACTTATAGAGCCTGGTTCAAACAGGGTCTTTGTAGTTAACGGAGTCTTCGACTCCTCATCTGCCCAGCCGTAGGCTTTTGCCCAGCGAAGCTTGTAGTTGTGTATCACGGCTATGCTCAATCCCTTCGCATTGTACTTCGCCATTCGTTCTTGAATGGTGCCCGGCTGTTCGTCATTAATGAGCAATGAGCCGCAGACAGATGTCTCTACATCTTTGATCTCACGCAGAAGTTGTGTGCTGTCGGGACTTTGTGCGCACAGCGACTTAGCCGCTGTGCAAAGAAGAAGTAGAAATACGAGGCGATGGTGCATCAATCGCTTCGTTCGTTTTGGATTTGGGTTGAGCATTGTACAATCTGTGAGAAATCGTGGATGTGACAATGGAGATTGTGGAACTCTACGTTGGTATGAGGTGTCGGGTGAGGTATGGCGTTATCTGCTTGGTTATTTATACATGCTAGTTGTGTACTCGCCTTGTGTACGCCGATGATTTTTTCTTATCCTCACTTCTTCGAAGTTCGGCGATTCATTGAGCATGCCCAGGGTTGCACCCTGGGCTGGTATGTGGTGCGCCTTCAGGGCGCGATTGCGCTCTGGGGTTGAGGTTCCCAGGGTTGCACCCTGGGCTGGTATGGGGTGCCCCTTCAGGGCACGTTTGTGCTTTGGCGTTGTGGTTCCCAGGGTTGTACCCTGGGCTGGTATGTGGTGCCCCTTCAGGGCACGATCGCGCTCTGGCGTTGTGTTTCCCAGGGTTGCACCCTGGGCTGGTATGGGGTGCCCCTTCAGGGCACGATTGTGCTTTGGCGTTGTTGTTCCCAGGGTGCACCCTGGGCTGGTATGGGGTGCCCCTTCAGGGCACGATCGCGATTTGAGGGGCTGTTACCCAGGGTTGCACCCTGGGCTGGTATGTGGTGCCCCTTCAGGGCACGATTGCGCTTTGAGGGTGTGCTACCCAGGGCTTCGCCCTGGGCTGGTATTCGGTGCCCCTTCAGGGCACGAGCGTTACATTGGTTTGTGGTGCGCCAGCAGGGCACGATCGCGCTTTGACGTTGATGTTCCCAGGGTTGCACCCTCGGATGGTATGTGGTGCCCCTTCAGGGCACGATCGGTTTTCTGGGGTTCTGTAACCCAGGGCTTCGCCCTGGGCTGGTATGTGGTGCCCCTTCAGGGCACGATTGGTGTCGGGCGGTATGATTCCCAGGGTTGCACCCTGGGCTGGTATTCGGTGCCCCTTCAGGCCACGATTGGTTTTTCGGTTTGTGTTGTATAGGGTTATAGGTGATACAATTGGACGGGAATACGAATCATGCAATCTTCAACACTTATTGCATAATGTTTGGAGCCAACTATGGTTGCAGATTGTTGAGAAGAAATCTTCGAGTCGATTCGATGTTGTTGCAGCTGTGTTTCGCAGAGCTTGTTCTCATACCATGAGATTGCGGTGCTCACAGCCACTCTCTATTCGACCATTTCTGTCTGTTGCTCCAATCACCACTCTTTGGAATCTTATCACACAATCGCTCTGGTATCGTGTTGGAAATCATGCTGAGGCAATCAATCAGCGGTTGAAGGAGTTTGTGCTTACGATGCAAGAATTCTTGCAGTTCTCGGCGCATGCTTTTGCTAGTGTACGTTACACCCGCAAGTACTGGAAAGAGATACTGAATCTGATGTATGTTTCGGGTACGGAATCGGTGCCTATCATATTTGTTAGCTCGGTTGCTATTGGCTGTCTGCTTACGGTCGAGGTCGGTAATCAGTTAGAGGGTTTCGGTGCGAAACTGCTGACGGGTCGGACTACTGCGATGTCAGTCATTCGCGAGATGGGTCCTATCATTACTGGTCTTATGCTCTCAGCACGTGTTGGCGCACGCAATGGTGCTGAGCTTGGTGCGATGCAGATTTCAGAACAAATTGAAGCGCTTCGTGCTTTAGGTACTGATCCTATTGCACGCTTGGTTATGCCGCGACTCTTTGCAGCCCTGATAATGTTCTTTCCACTCACAGCTGTTGCTGATTTTGTCGCCATTGTTGGCGGTGGTATCGTCGCTCAAACCTACCATCATATTGATCCAGGGTTCTATTGGAATTCGGCGCTGAACTTGTTGTTGGTGAAAGACTTTGTCGTTGGAGCATTGAAGCCCTTTGCCTTTGCGATAATCATAAGTCTTGTGAGTTGTTTTAATGGCTTCGCCGCAAGTGGCGGGACGGCTGGGGTTGGACGCTCCACTATCAAAGGGATTGTTGTGTCATCTGGCTTGGTCCTCATTGCCAACTTCTACATCTCAAAACTCGTGTTGGAGAACATGAAGTTTTAATTCACTCTCGAAGAGATTGCTTAGCTATGATTGACTTTGTCAACGTTCGTTTGGCCTTCAATGGTCGCGTAGTTCTTGATGGTATCGACTTCACGATTCGCGATGCGGAGATCACTGCCATCTTGGGGCCGTCCGGCTCTGGTAAAAGCACCATCCTCAAGCTGATGCTGGGTTTGCTCAAACCCACCAGCGGTGCAGTGAGTATTGACTCGATCGATATCTCAGAGTACAAGGAAGAGGAACTCTTTGCTATTCGCCGAACAATGGGCATCGTCTTTCAAGGTAATGCCCTCTTTGACTCTATGACGGTAGCAGAGAACATGGCCTTCTTCCTTCGCGAGAATCTGAAACTGCAGGAGAGTGAAGTGCAGCAACGTGTGAAAGCACAGCTGCAGTTTGCTGGACTCGAAGCTCAGGCAGATCAACTTCCAGATAGTCTGTCTGGCGGCATGCGCAAGCGGGTGGCCATTGGACGAGCCTTGATCTTTGAACCAAAAATGATTTTGTTCGATGAGCCAACAGCGGGTCTCGACCCGCTGAGTACAAAGAAAATACTGGATCTTATTCAACTGCTTAAAGTGGAAAAGAAACTGGGAGCCGTGTTTGTTACACACATCATCGCCGATGTACTCGCTGTTGCAGATGTGGTTGTTGTGCTCTATCAAGGTAAAATCATCTATCACGACACGCCGCTCAACATGCACACATCAACTCATCCTTTTGTGCAGTCCTTTTTAGAAGATCCTGAAACGCTTGCCTATAAGTCTAAGACTTCTGCGACACAACGCAGCTAAACTCAATACACACTTTCGTGGAACATATTCCACTTTCAGATGGCGAATAACGAAACAAATGCAAATGGCGGTTTCGGATGGCGAAACTTGCGAACGGGAATCTTGTTTATTGTCGGACTCGCCGTTGCCGGAATACTTGGACTTATCATCGGCAAGAACACTGGTGTGCTCACGCTTCATGATGAGATCTATTTGTTTGTGTCCGAAATCCGCGGACTCACCGAAGGCAACATGGTAGCTATCTCAGGCAAAAAGATTGGAGTGGTGAAAAGTATGGACTTTGCCTTCCGCAATGATAGCTCTGGCGTTATGATCACACTCGAGGTCAGTCATGAGTACTTCGGTCTCATTTCGAAGAACTCCAAAGCGATTATCCGAGCCCTTGGTGTGCTTGGAGATAAATATGTTGATATCTCGCTCGGACACTCAGCAGATCATATTGCTGAGTATGATTATCTCTCAGTAGAATCCGAACCTGGGCTTGAAGACCTTACTGCTTCTGCCCTACAAACCATCAAAACTTTTCAGAGTATTAGTAGTCGTATTGATCGCGGTGAAGGCAGTGTTGGGAAACTACTCGTGTCAAACGAATTGCATAACAAACTCATGCTCACGGCCGACAATCTCAAAGACTTGAGTGAGGCCATACAGCATGGAGGCGGGCTGGCTGGACGTCTCATCTACGACAATCGCATGGCAGATCAAACATCAGATCTCATCACCAGACTCTCTGATGTCAGCGATTCCTTGCGCCATGGCAAAGGAACTCTTGGACGTCTACTCATGGACGATGCAGTGTACACATCGCTTAACAACGCTATTCACCATGCAGACTCCCTGGTCACACAACTCAACAACCCAGACGGAAGTCTCGGTCGTCTTACGCGTGATTCGACCTTCTATCAGAACCTTAACAATAGCATACGCTCGCTTGACTCGCTCATGGTTGATATGAAGCGCAATCCTGGACGCTATGTAAAATTGAGTGTCTTCTAAGAGTTCTTAGACATCAAATCACAGACCTTCAAATGTCTTTTACTACGCTTGGCGCGCAGCGCCAAGCGGTTAACAAAAAAAATCTCTGCTGATCAAGTACGGCCCTTCCGGCAATAGAGTGGGCACCCTTGAATTTTAGCTAAATTCGAGGCATGAAAGATGCCGAACTCTATACGAAGATACTGGGTCTGTCATCTCCGTGGCATGTGGCAGATGTTGCTCTGAACATGGCGGGTAAGAGTGTGACAATAACCATTGATTTAGAACCCGATGCTGCTTTGTTGTGTCCCAAATGCAACAAGAAAGCTGCACGATACGATAGTAATCCCCGCATGTGGAGACACTTAGATACTATGCAGTTTGCAACTCTTGTGAAAGCCGACGTTCCAAGGGTTGAGTGTGCTGAACATTGTGTCTTGCAAGTTTCTGTTCCATGGGCTGAAGCACGGTCGAGATTTACGGCGATGTTTGAATCGCTGGTCATCAATTGGTTGCTTGAAGCATCGGCTTCTGCTGTTGCTCGCAATTTGAACCTAAGCTGGGATGAAGTTGACGGAATACGTAGACGCACCGTTGAACGTGGCATCGCTCGCCGTGAGGTATCTGAACTTAAGAACCTTTGTATCGATGAAACCTCATACAAGCGCGGCCATCGTTACCTGACGATCATAACAGATCAAGACACCGGAGTTGTTCTTGACGTCAAAGAAGATCGCAAGAAAGAAAGTCTATCGACCTTTCTACAGAGCCTGAGTATCGAGGAGAGATCAGCTATTGAGAGCGTTTCGATGGATATGTTCCCGGCGTACATTGGAGCAGTCAGAGATTGGATCCCAGAGGCAGACACCAAGATTTGCTTTGATCGATTCCATGTTGCTCAGTACCTGTCAAGGGCCGTTGATCTTGTACGTCGCGCAGAACACAAGGCACTGCTCAAAATCGGAGATGGCACTTTAAAGAAAACCCGATATGATTGGCTACGCGATCCCTCGAAGATGAGCAGGGCATCGTGGTTAAGCTTTAAAGAGTTAGCCGAAAGCACGCTTAAGACCGCTCGCGCATGGCACATCAAAGAATCCGCAAAGCATCTTTGGAATTATCTAACTCGCACTTGGGCGGTCAAACAATGGACGGCTTGGTACAACCGAGCGATACGCTCGCGACTTGAGCCAGTGAAAGATGCAGCGCGTACAATAAAGAACAATCTCTGGGGCATCATCAACGCGATTGTGCTCTGTAAGACGAATGCAAAAGCAGAAAGTATTAACTCAAAGATCCAGACAATTAAATCGAGAGCGCGCGGCTTCCACTCTGCGGAGCGGTTTCGACTCTCAATACTTTTTCACTGCGGCGGGTTAGACATGTATCCAACTGGGTGCCATTTTTAACCCACTCCATTCCCTGAAGACCCCATAATATATGTAACCATGATTTTGGGAACATATGTTATGAATATGGAAACACGCAAGTGCTGTGCTGATGCCGTCTGCAAGCGATATCAAGCAGCCACAAAAGAGGTCAAATCGCTCATTCTGGATGAATTTTGCACCAACTGTGGTTACAACCGCAAGTATGCAATCAGGATCCTTGCCAAAAAGCCTAAATCAACGCTTAAAAGCACCGAAAGTGATGCTTGTACGAATAGACCCGTGACATCTGGAAGACGTCCAACGTATCACGCGCAAGCCGTTCGACTTGAAGCAAATCGCTCAGCGTGACAAATCTACCTCCAACAGAACTACCCGGATTGCATAATATTGATTGATGAACTGCTTCTCGATTACGATTCGCCCTTTCGAAGTACAAGAGCTTTTCTTCACAGCTCTTCTTTTATCCATAGCGCCAACTCATTTTCGGCAGCGAGCCCCTTGAGTTACTGGGTCTCAGCTACCACGCGCTTGACCTCTGCGTCGATGTGTAGGTAGGTCATAACTCACCAAACTGTTCCACGAGACTTGAGTGCGATCACGCCATTGATACAGTGTGTTGCCATAGACCTGGTGTTTGCAGATAGTGGTTGTGACGCCATTTTTCTCCACTTCCTTGAGGATAGCCTACCTCAATTCGGCAGTCAATATGCGTCTTGTTCTCACCCAGAACGCCACGACCACTACAGTTGTAAACTAGAAAATTCTCAGCTCAGTCAACTAGCTAACTGGAACACGAGAACAACTTGACACGACGTCCAACGAACATAGGTCACACTTGCTTCAGACCTATTGAGACAGTTGAAGACATTAGTCAATCGGGGTCTCAATGGTAACAATCACTGTCCTGCTATAAAACCGTCCTTCCGGCGTGGAATTATCATACAGAGGATTTGACGCCCCCTCTCCTTTTGCATTTTCACCTTTGATGTTCAAGAGTTTGGCTACTTGCTTTGCGCGCTCTTCCGAGAGCTGTTGATTGTGTTCCGGGTCTCCCACACGATCAGTGTAACCCGTCACATGAACAACAGACTTCGGTAGAATGTGTTGCTTGATAATTTCGAGAATGCGCCGATCTGCACGTGAGACGTTACTTGCATTAAAAGCAAAGGTGATAAGAGAGAATCTTTGAATGGTAGAGTTCCGTACTCGCTGTTGCTTGATTTCCATAGCATCAGACTCCGCCGAATATTCTCGTCCATCCGTATCGATGACTTTGAGAATTGCTTTCAATGTTCCTTTTGCCTGCCGTATCTGTTCACGATCAATTTCAGTATCCCATACAATCTCATCTGGAGGTGTTCCTCGGTCTCCTAAAGAAGTAATGATCTTATCATTACTAACAACTGAAAGCAACCAAGAACTCACCGAAATCTCTGTATTAACATTACCAGGATACAGTACCTTGGCCGCATTCAGCGCACAAGCAGTATCGCTAAAGATCAGCGGTTCAAGAAGCTCTTCAAACTCGGTGCGAATTTCAACTCTACGGTTCTCCTCTATTCCATCCTCCGTGCTACTATTTGAGGCTGCCTCAGGTAGATTTCTGGCAGATATAGTAATTCGGGATGCGTTAATACCCCATGTGTTACAGAGGTACGACTTGACAGATTCTGCTCGTGCTTTTGAAAGCACAATATTATTCTTTTCAGATCCTACACCTGAATTGCAACCAATGAGAGCAATTCGACTACGTTGATCCAGAGACATCCGGTAACCGACAAGGTTCAAAATGTTATAGTAGATTTCCATGGTGCTTGTTGCATTGAGCTCAGTTGCCGTAAAACGCTTTCTTTCGTCAGTCGACAAGGTCTTGTACCGCCAAGCTAACTTCGACGATGCACTATCGAAGAAGACATAGTTGATCATTGCGTATGTATTCTGAGAGATTGTGTTTCGAACCACGAATTGTAGATCCATTTCTGTGTTGTTCGAGTCGCGCAGGCGGGGTACGAACTGCAGCTCCGGGAAGAGCAATTTTGGCTTAGGAACTACCGCAATTGGTGGCACAGGTGGTAGGACTGGTTCTGGCTCGACCTCAATTGTTGGTCGGACAATTTCTCTGTCACGTTGACGTGAGTAACAGAGAGACAATCCAATACCTATACTATGAGCAACCCATGGATCGGCTGTACGAAGTAGATTGCCGATCATGTGAGCGTACATAAGCTTTGGTTCAATAGTCCAGCGAGACTCAGTATGTAACTTGAAGCTGGAACTGAGTCCAATCGTTAAGGAGCTGAAAAAAGGTGCGACCCTGTCGATTGTACCAGCGAAGTTCATACGATCACGTCGATCATTCTCAAACATGATAGTTGCCGGAGCAAGAATACGTTCTGCCTGCTCGTACTGTGTTTTCGTCAACAGACCAATGTTGAAACCCGTATGAACGACAATCGCACCCACACTGTATTGTAGTTCTGGATGCACCGTGACTGCAGCGAGATCGGCGGCGATTGAGTATTGAATCGTGGCTTCTTGCGCACCACGCGCATCGACAAGAACTTGTTGAGACGTGGATAGCAGTCCGCTTCTTTGCACGTAGCCAATACCCAAAGATGCTACCAACCCTCTCCGAATGGGGAGCGCTACAAACCCTCTCAATCCCAACGCACTACCCTTCCCACCTGATATAATTGGTGCGCAACTCGGAACTCCTGGTAATGAGCGTAGCGAGCATTGGTGGTAATCGATTGCATAGTCTACTCCTATGCCGATCTTCCAGTGCAGCAGACTGTCCGTCTCTTCAGTAGCAGCCAGCAAGGTCTTACTCTGTAAGAGTAAGAGAAAGAGAACAGACAAGCCGTATCGAATGAGAGCTCGTTTGATAAGAATGGCACGAGCATGAATGAAGTAAACCCGCTCCATTGCTCTATTTCTGTATGATGAACTTCTGACTAAACACGTCATTAGGGGTGCGCATAATGAGATAGTAGCTACCACTCGGAATTTGATACAGATTGACAGGTATTTGCAATTGTGATGGTTGCAATTCTTGTGAAAAGAGTTGTTCGATAGCTATCCCGCGCATGTCGATGATAGAAATCTCCGTGAGCCCTTTCTCAGCAATGAAGGCTCTGACTTCGACATGTGTTGTAGCAGGGTTTGGGACTATGGCAAGCGTTGTTGGCTCAACAAATTTTATGAGTCGCAGCGTACCGTTCTCTTGGCAAACCCCATCAAGACTAAACACTCCACCTTTCTTGAGAATTGTTACGCTTGTATTCTCCAGAAACTGGAATGAATCGACTTCGACCGGAGTAGCCTCCAGAGCTCCCAGCTTTGCACGGAATTCGACTGCCGCTAGCACCTGCGAGCTATCCCTAATATCACCTCTCACGGTCAACCAGCCCGTATCAAGTACTCTACGGTATTGACTCAAGTCGATAGGTTCAAGAAGCGTAGCATTAAACTTGAGCACAGCGGAAAAGCTGCGCACACCGGACAGTACAATGTTCTTAGATTGCTGAAGCAAGAGCACCATACTCACGAGATCACCTGGTGCTGCATGAGTGTTTGGTACGACTACTAAGGCGGCGAAGCGCGAAGTGTCAATGTCCTTTTGTACGGTGTACCAGAAACCTGAGTAGTGCTGCGGTTGACCTGAGGTGATCCTTCCTATGGCAACTTGTCCAAGAGTTGCATGCAGAGCATGAGTTCCATCTGACATGATTGCTGCACCGCCACCAACCACTGATCGAGATATCTGCACCTGGGCAAGTATCTCGGACGGTGCCTGAAAAAGAGTCAGCACAATTGCCATTCTCAGCATGGAAAACTTGCACCAGCATCTAGCACAATGTGCAATATTGACGAGTGAGTACGAAGACTGACAGCGCGTATTCTGTTCTGATCTCATTTGCTCGATAGTTTGGATTTCACAGTTTCTTCTCAGTCTCTAGCGCAGTACACGAAAGAGACGCTGAGCTGCACCAGTGTCACTCTCTAGATTCAACAAATACCAGCCACTAGCAAGATTCTGAATGTTTGCATCAATCTCAAAGCTGCCACTACGCATAGGCATTGCCGTGAGAACTGCTTGTTGCAGCTCTCCAGTTCCACTGACGATACTGAGAGTAACAGTGGCACTATGTTCTAGACGGAAATGCACAACGATCTGTGAGCTTGCTGGGTCTGGCACAATCGACAAAATGCGAACTGCTGATTCTTCGGTAGGCGCAGTCTGCGGTAGTACATTCTGCGCTGCAAAGCCCTGAGAGATAGCTCGGCGATCACTTGAATTCAATAATGACTCAAGTTTCGCGACGCGTTCTTCGAGTTCGGCGACACGAGCCAGCTGAGCCTCACTGCTCTTGATAAGTTGTTGGCTAGAGTAGAGGGCAACGCCTGCAATGTCTGTGGCAGAAAGGTAATGAGAACTTGACGGATTGTCTAATACCCCCGTTCCAAAATTCTCTCGAAAGTCTTCTGCAAAAGGACCAATATGGTACTCCTGTGTGTTCTTGTACCACCAACCACGCAGGTCTAAGCCCTTTACTTTTCGCAACACGTCGGCACTGTCGAGAGTTGTGTATCGATCTTTAAAACTGCGCGACGAACCATCGGTCCACTGACCGCCTGCACTTAAGTATGCTCCATTCCCGTCTGAACTTGTCGTTCCGACATGGATTGGATAGTCAGCATCGAGTCGGTTTATGCTGAGCATCCCAGAAGCACTTCCTCCAAAGAAATATACTCGATATGGCTCAGCTGCAGTTGGCGTTACACCATTTCCATAGACCAAATTATAGTGTCCACTTGTTGTGTTGCTACTACCCCCGAGAATACATGAATAGCCAGTCGATACCTCATTAAGTTGGCCAGAAAGGACCACTGAATGAAATGCACCAGCTGCACTTGCATTGTTTGAACCTCCGAGCACACTGGAAAACTGCGTTGCCACAGTATTGTTATAACCTCCAAGTACATATGAATGTTGACCACTTGCTGAGTTGGAATTTCCACCGAACACTCCCGAGTACAAGCCCGAAGCCCAGTTCTCTTCTCCTCCCAATACAGAGGCTGACTGAACTGTGGCTGCATTACCATAGCCTCCAGCTACAGTCGCATAGATGCCCGAACAAACGTTTGACAGGCCACCACCTATGCTTGCATAGGAAGAAAACACTTCGTTATTGTAACCGCCCGCAATCGTCGAAGCCAAACCAGTTGCCTTGTTATAAGATCCACCTCCAACGGTGGAGTTACCAGCACTAGCTTTACAATACTGTCCGCCGCCTACTACTGAACCCGTTCCAGAGGCTGTGTCTTGTGTTCCTCCGCCAACTGTTGAAGCAAAACCACTCGCAAGGTTGTTACTACCACCTATAATAGCCGACACACCACCGCTTGAGATGTTGTACGAGCCTCCGGCGATGACGGCCCCGTCTCCACTTGCTGTATTCGACAAACCACCTCCAACTGCTGAGCGAACATTAGACGCAACGTTGAAATGCCCGCCAGCCACTACACTGTTTAAGTTGCTTGCCGCGTTGAAGGACCCTCCGCCAACGTGCGCACCTTCAAGACTTGCAGTGTTACCGTAACCACCTGTTATTGATGCACGCACAGCGCTGGCATTACATTGTTCACCGCCAGCAACAACGGCGCCAGCCCCGCCCGCACTATTGTTCACTCCGCTCAACGAACCAGAGTAATTGCCATTTGACGTATTGCCAGATCCACCTCCAATGGTACCGCAAAAACCCGCGGAATTACTTGCTCCACCAGCTATAGTGGCATAGTTTCCCGATGCAGTATTGTTTGATCCACCCAAGATTGTTGCATAGCTCCCGCTAGCTACCTGCGACGCGGTGTTGCGTACACGTTGAAGATCTATGGCATAAAGGCCGCGTTTTGCTCCACCAGTGCTGGAGTTATCTGCGAGATCCAGACAAAATGCTCCAACGCCTTTGGGACTTATAACCGCGTCGATCGCGAGGTCTGATCCACTAACGATAAACTGATGAGCTGGCTGTGAGTTGTTTGGCGGCAACGTACTCCGAGACTCGCTGAAGTAGTTCATGCTCGTAGGTGTTGTAGGTAGCCATGAACTTCCATTCCACTGAAGAACCTGACCCGGACTTGCCCCACCACTGTGAAGCTTTTGCATGGTTACAGCCGCATCCGCCAATTTTACTGTGGTGACATTTGCGTCAGCAATCTTCGAACTCGTTATTGCGTTTGCAGCTACTATTGGTGAGGGGTATGTCCCACTCAAGTCACCCGAGGCAGCACCACTTGGCGGTAATGACAATGGAGCTCCACTGAGTTTAGTGTAACTAATGCCAACGGACACTTTCGCGTCTGTTACTGCCGCGTCAGCAAGCTTCACGTTCGTGACACTCCCGTCAATGAGTTTCGCAGTTGTTATTGCTTCATCCGCCAGCTTCGCTGTCGTAACGTTTGCATCTGCGATCTTCGCAGAAGTAACAGCATCGTTCGCAATCTTCGTTGCCGTAATAGCTCCTACGCCAACAGTCGGTGCAGGATAGTTTCCACTAAGATCTCCACTGGCAGGTCCGTTCGGTGGCAACGAACTGGGAGCTCCACTCAGTTTCGCATAGCTGATACCACTTGCAACTTTTACATCATTGACCGATGCATCGGCTAGCTTAGCATTTGTAATGCTCGCATCTGCAACTTTCACTGTTGTAACTGCAACATCTGCAAGTTTCGTAGTGCTGACACTTCCATCGGCGAGTTTCGATGTGTTTACAGCGTTGTCAGCCAACTTCGAGGTCGTCACATTTACATCTAGAATCTTTGTAGTGCTAACTGCATCATCTGCAAGCTTGGTGTTTGTGATTGCTCCGACAGCGACAACTGGCGCCGGATAGCTTCCGCTGAGATCTCCTGAAGCCGCACCGCTTGGTGGTAACGATGTGGGAGCACCGCTGAGTTTAGCATAACTTATGCCGTGGGCGATTTTCGAATTTGTAACAGCTGTATCGGCGAGCTTTGAGCTGGTAACATGAGCATCCGTAATCTTGGTAGTTGTAACGGCATTGTCAGCAAGCTTTGAGGTCGTCACATTTGCGTCGAGAATCTTTGGCGTCGTAACAGCATTGTCAGCAAGCTTTGAGGTCGTCACATTTGCGTCGAGGATCTTTAGAGTCGTAACAGCATTGTCGGCAAGCTTTGAGGTCGTCACATTTGCGTCGAGGATCTTTGCTGTACTAACTGCATCATCAGCAAGCTTGGTGTTTGTAATTGCTCCGGCAGCAACAACTGGTGCTGGATAACTTCCGCTGAGATCGCCTGACGCCGCACCGCTCGGAGGCAACGTTGTGGGAGCACCGCTGAGTTTAGCATAACTAATGCCGTGGGCGATTTTCGAGTCGGTGACCGCTGTATCAGCGAGCTTTGAGCTCGTAACATGAGCATCCGTAATCTTGGCAGTTGTAACGGCGTTGTCAGCAAGCTTTGAGGTCGTCACATTTGCGTCGAGAATCTTTGGCGTCGTAACAGCATTGTCTGCAAGCTTTGAGCTCGTCACATTTGCGTCGAGAATCTTTGCTGTACTAACTGCATCATCAGCAAGCTTGGTGTTTGTAATTGCTCCGGCAGCGACAACTGGTGCTGGATAACTTCCGCTGAGATCGCCTGAAGCCGCACCGCTCGGAGGCAACGTTGTGGGAGCACCGCTGAGTTTAGCATAACTAATGCCGTGGGCGATTTTCGAATCGGTGACCGCTGTATCAGCGAGCTTTGAGTTGGTAACATGAGCATCCGTAATCTTGGCAGTTGTAACGGCGTTGTCTGCAAGCTTTGAGCTCGTCACATTTGCGTCGAGAATCTTTGGCGTCGTAACAGCATTGTCTGCAAGCTTTGAGCTCGTCACATTTGCGTCGAGGATCTTTGGAGTCGTAACAGCATTGTCAGCAAGCTTTGAGCTCGTCACATTTGCGTCGAGGATCTTTGCTGTACTAACTGCATCATCAGCAAGCTTGGTGCTTGTAATTGCTCCGGCAGCGACAACTGGTGCTGGATAACTTCCGCTGAGATCGCCTGAAGCCGCACCGCTCGGAGGCAACGTTGTGGGAGCACCGCTAAGTTTAGCATAGCTAATGCCGTGGGCGATCTTTGAATCGGTGACCGCTGTATCGGCGAGCTTTGAGCTCGTAACATGAGCATCCGTAATCTTGGCAGTTGTAACGGCGTTGTCAGCAAGCTTTGAGGTCGTCACATTTGCGTCGAGAATCTTTGGAGTCGTAACAGCATTGTCGGCAAGCTTTGAGCTCGTCACATTTGCGTCGAGGATCTTTGCTGTACTAACTGCATCATCAGCAAGCTTGGTGTTTGTAATTGCTCCGGCAGCGACAACTGGGGCTGGATAACTTCCGCTGAGATCGCCTGAAGCCGCACCGCTCGGAGGCAGCGATGCGGGAACACCGCTAAGTTTAGCATAACTAATGCCGTGGGCGATTTTCGAATCGGTGACCGCTGTATCTGCGAGCTTTGAGTTGGTAACATGAGCATCCGCAATCTTGGTAGTTGTAACGGCGTTGTCAGCAAGCTTTGAGGTCGTCACATTTGCGTCGAGAATCTTTGGAGTCGTAACAGCATTGTCGGCAAGCTTTGAGGTCGTCACATTTGCGTCGAGGATCTTTGCTGTACTAACTGCATCATCAGCAAGCTTGGTGTTTGTAATTGCTCCGGCAGCGACAACTGGGGCTGGATAACTTCCGCTGAGATCTCCTGACGCCGTACCGCTCGGAGGCAACGTTGTGGGAGCACCGCTGAGTTTAGCATAACTAATGCCGTGGGCGATTTTCGAATCCGTGACCGCTGTATCTGCGAGCTTTGAGTTGGTAACATGAGCATCCGCGATCTTGGCAGTTGTAACAGCATTGTCAGCAAGCTTTGAGGTCGTCACATTTGCGTCGAGAATCTTTACTGTACTAACTGCATCATCTGCAAGCTTGGTGCTTGTAATTGCTCCGGCAGCGACAACTGGTGCTGGATAACTTCCGCTGAGATCTCCTGAAGCCGCACCGCTTGGAGGTAGCGATGCGGGAGCACCGCTAAGTTTAGCATAACTAATGCCGTGGGCGATTTTTGAATCGGTGACCGCTGTATCTGCGAGCTTTGAGCTCGTAACATGAGCATCCGTAATCTTGGCAGTTGTAACGGCGTTGTCAGCAAGCTTTGAGCTCGTCACATTTGCATCGAGAATCTTTGCTGTACTAACTGCATCATCAGCAAGCTTGGTGCTTGTAATTGCTCCGGCAGCGACAACTGGCGCCGGATAGCTTCCGCTGAGATCTCCTGAAGCCGCACCGCTTGGTGGTAGCGATGTGGGAGCACCGCTGAGTTTAGCATAACTAATGCCGTGGGCGATTTTTCTATCAGTTACAGAGCTGTCTGAAAGTTTTAGAGTAGTAACCGAGAGGTCTTCAAGCTTTGCTGTTGTGACTGCAGCGGTAGCAAGTTTTTCGTTAGTGATAACACCATTGGCGACCTGAGGTGCCGGGTACAATCCACTGAGGTCGCCACTAGCTATTCCACTTGGAGGAAGAGATACTGGAACAACACCTGGAGCGAGTTTCTGCAACGAAACCGAGCTATCTTTTAACTGGAGAGAGACGATAGGTCCCTGCGGACTTGTTACTTGCAGTGCAACATCAGCTGAGCGAATCTCAGTCAAGCCACTTGGTTGCGTGAAGATGTCTATGGTGTCCCTCTGAACTGACACCAACGTAGATCCGCTTCCTTTCAGGATTAAATCGCCGTGGAGGGCATTCAAACTTCGAACGACGCCGGATGCACTAGGTGAAACAGACTCTGCAACAGTTGCTTGTTCCGCGCGAAGGGTGTAAGCCGAGGCTCCAAGTACCAGACGGGGTATCATCTCGCTGCTGCCTTGTAGTTGAACGCCAAGATAGTACTGCGTATTGAAGCTAAGATTTATGGGATTCACACTCCCAAGATTAGCATCAAACACACCCTTTACGGTGCGTACACTTTGAGTCTCCACCCAAAGGGCAGTCCCACCGTTGGGAACATCGTAGATCGCAAAAGTAATTGAGTAGATACTGTCGGCCACTATCTGCTGTTTAGCGTCTGTCAACAGCCCTTGGTACGACATCACTCGCGTCTCCGCAGCGTATAACTGGATCGACATTACGACAAGCAGTAAAACAAGATTTAGCTTCTTCATTTGATTAACTCTAACATTAGTTGCGATGAAACGTTCCCTATTTTGTGCGCACTCTGCCCCATTGAGGATCTCTAACACAGTTCCGTACTACTCTTAGGTTTTGTAACAATAATGTGTTCTGCCTCATACCTTCTGTCCTTACTACTATTTCTTTAGTAGCACAGCTACTTCTGCTTGATGCGGCAGATAACTATGTAATCCTTCCCGTCATCATTGTAGTACTGCCGGTACGAGCGTAGGCCGCGCAAGAACCCTCGTCATGTATCTGCCGTATGAGAATATCTCATTCGTGCTTCAACGACATCCACTACCTTTTCATAAATACACTAACCTTAGCTCGATACTTGTCGTCCATACTGATGGTGGCTCAAGAGTTCACGGTATCGACCCACACGGAGCTCCCGACTTGAAATCCTTGATCCATGTTGATGATCTCAGGACTTCCCAGTCTGTGCACACAGTACTTGTACACCTGTCTCCCCAAGCTGTCTTCCATGGTTGAAGATGCTTCCCAACCAATCAGGTAGCTGCGAAGCAGCTCAATGATAGAGAAGGAGTACATCAAGCGTACAGAAACTGGAACGCAGGCTCTATACGCCCACGCTGGATTGGGATCACGTACTTTCATACCACATAGCCGGTTTGGATACGCATGGACACAGGAAGTTCTTTTTGATGCAGTTAGCCTCGATGCCATGATGTCGGGTCTCAATTGCCCCTTCTCCCGTTCTATACCTATGTAGTTGACCAGATGACCCACTCTGTTCCGACACCATGCGTACATATCTGGTACGCCGAGTTCTAGGCGACCCAAATACTGCTTCTTTATGGAGAGCATAGCTATGCGATCAAGTTCGCTCTCCGATCGAGGATGATACCAGATGGTTGTCCTTCTGATCTCAGGAAGTTCGCGCTGTCGTCTGGCGCACAAAGTGTGATCCCAATCAGCACGCATCTCTCGCCTGCTCGAGCTTGATGCGCCCTCGATCTTTTCATACAGCATCGGGTTCGACGTGAAACTGTCCGAATTTCTCATAGAATGCACTCGGTTCGCTATCACATTGCCAGGGACGCGTGGAAGAACGTGATCAAACGGTAAGCTCGTATTGAGTATAGAAACCCTCCGCAAACGAGAGGTCAATTGGGGACGTATTCTGTACGCTTGTGCGAGCTCAGATATCATATATTACCCACTGATTGACTCGACTGCCACGTGCGCCCATTGATCGCTCGTGTACTGTCTTCTCTTTGCCTTGTACCACCCTTCATGGCTCGCGATACAGACATAGCACCTTATCCGTTATACGGAGGTACTTCACACATCGCCACTCAGTTTTAGTCTGTTTGGTTTTGCAATACATTGTATCTGCGACGCCGCACCACATACTGCATTGCGGCACACTTCAGAATCGAATGGAATACCATTGGTCAAGGCTACTTCAATTGTGTACAAGACAACAGCACATTGCTTGTCGTTGTCGTATAGCATCACTTCCATTGTGACTTCCGAGATCTTCGGGCTCGCCGCGCTCACAACTCCAGAGAACAAGTGCAAAGCAAAGACAATGGTGTAGAGTTGGCACTTCAGTTCGTAGAACGTAGAGAAACATTCGTTTCAACAATACTGGTGACAACATGATCTCGACACAGGTGTGCGGCTTTTTACGCCCGCTTTCTCAGGTCGACCACCTAACCCTCGAGATTAAAACTTCCCTTTGTTCTGTTGAACCTTTGATCCTTCGTTCATCGCAATCTAGTTTCATTTTCGGGTAGGGCTAGTACGTAAAAACTACGTACAAACCGGTGTTTTCTGCGTCAATGCGCGACATTTTACAAATATCGAGTAGTATGGAAGGGAGGAGCTGGAAAAAAAATCTGACTTTTAGAATGGAACTTGGCTCTGAATACAAATGCATAGTCCAGCGACGTTCTCATGCGAATCCCGAATATGCGAAAGCTCTCTGGAATTTGATTCTTGGGTTCGGTAAAAGTGCGCCAACAGTACTAGCGCTCCAACCGAGAGTTCTGGCGTCTCCCCTGGCTCTGCTCATATGCGGGTGCAAATAGAAGATTAGTTCGTCCGCAATATCGAAGACTGCATACTGAGCCTGCGCGCACCGTTCTATTCTTCATTGAGATCACACTGGTAGCAGGCATGCCTTCGACACAGTGACTTCAAAAGCAATTGGGGAATGCGGTCTTTACGCTACACACGAAGATGAGCTTGAGCACTACCAAGAAGGAATAGAGATTGATTATACTAGACACGTTCAATAAAATACGTCAGCATTCTTCCTTGACCCTTCACCTCAAGAACACCACGTTCTATGATGCGGAAGGAATCACGTTGATGGCTTGCAGACTTGTGTAATTCTCGTACAAAATCACTACTGACATGAATTCTTCCTGCTTCCCCATGACTTTCCATTCTACTCGCAGTATTGACCGTATCCCCCCATAGATCGTAATGCAACTTATTTCTCCCAACCACACCTGCAGCGGCTGGGCCGCAATGCAATCCAAAACGAACTTGAAGCTCGTCTACACCAGCTTCAGACAAGTGACAACGTATCTCATCAGGAATTGAGAGCGCGAGACTCTTCATGGAGTCCAATAAATCAAGAGCAGTATTTACAGCACGAAGTGCATGATCACCCAGAATCACTGGCGCACCTGCAACTGCCATGTATGCATCGCCAATCGTTTTTATCTTTTCCAGTCCATGTTTTGAGCTAACGAGATCGGCTTCAGTAAAAACAATATTCAACAGGTGCACCAGTTGACGAGCACTCACGAGTTTCGATATTCTTGTAAAGTCGACGATATCCATAAAGAGAATCGAGACATTATCAAAAGAGTCCGCAATCGGATTCTCTCCTTTGATGAGTCTGGCTGTGACTTTTGCAGGAAGCACATTGTTTAGGATGCTCTCACGTTGCTGCGTCAAAGCTGCTTCTCTGTTACGTTTCAGCTCCTCAACCTCTTGCTCCTTCTGAAGTATCAACTCTCTGGCTTTGTCTTCTCTCAGTTCTTCCTGAAGAGTATGACTTGCCTTCATATTACTATAGGCTTCCGCATAAAGACCCTGTGAACAGTAGAATTCGTCGAGGCTAGTGCGAATGGAGAGTTCAACAGGCTTCGCCTTAGTCTGTTGCACAATTGACAAGCTCGTTGTTAACAAATCAAGAGCTTCTTCGTTTGCATTACGCTTCATGGCGCAGCGTGCAATCATCAAGCGTGCAATTGCCTCAGCGCTGATGTCGAATCTATCCTTCTGAAATAAGGACAATACTTCTCGAAAGATCTCTTCGGCAACAAAGATGTTGTTTCTTGCAAACTCGACGCCCGCAATACCATTCAGAATATTTGCGCGCGAAGCGCTGTCTAGTTCGTCCGTCAGCTCCAGGGATCTGTGATAGTACGATACGGCTTCGTCTAGCTGATCTTTAGCTGAGCAAATGTGTCCGAGCATTACTAGTGCCTGTCGACGAAACGGACTCTGCGCTTGGTCCTTGATTTGCTCCAACGTATCTAAGAAAATCACCTCCGCTTTATCGAGCTCTTGAAGTTCATAGTGCACTAAACCTATGAGATTCCGTAACCCAAGCAACATATAGTCATAATTGTGCTTCTCGAAAAACTCAAGAGCTTGGTATGTATGGTTTAGAGCCACAGTATAGTCATGGAGAGAGAGATACGCCTCAGCTATACTCCTATGAATAACACCTTTGAAAGGTGTGTTTGTCTCTGTTGGAATTTTCGACAGAGCTGTAAAAAGCAGTTCAAGCGACTTTTCTGGGTCATTTCTCCGTATGCACATAGCCATATTGTGCAAACAGCCAGCTACCCGTTCTGAGTGTCCCAAAGACTCTTCTAACTCCACTGCCTTCTCAAAATTGGCAAGCGCGCTTTCCAACTGGCCCAGCGAAAGCTGGGCATTACCCATAGCATTCAAGCAGACAGCTTCTTGATCAGTGACTCCATGAATTCGAGAGAACTCAAGGGCAATTGGCGCTCTAGCAATCGCTTCTTCAGATCGATTCATCATGCGAAGAGCATCAACGCAAGCTGACAGTGCATAAGCATGATCAGCAATTCGTAGTTCATCACACTCTACCAGGCTTACTAGTGACTCTGCATTCTGTAACATCAGCTGAAAGTCTCCGCAGCGCCTGCGTTCCTCTATCGATATTCGCAGACGTATCACTTCATCATTTTGGGCGATCATAGCACCTAACGGATTTTTGACAAGAATGTTCAACCACTCACTCGGAACTCATTGGGTCCCTTAGCCAGCAAGTGAGCTACAAAACTAAGTTTGCACACTAAAATGTTTAACACCGAGCGAGAATTGTCATTCACTTGCGTATGGAAATCCAGGGTAGTGCTGAAGCAAGCATGCACTGCCAATCCAGATGAGGCGCAGCTGGTACGGTCAAGGGGGAGGGCAAAGTGCGCAGGAATTTGAATCATACAGCGTAACAAATGTGCCAAGAGTACATTGGTGGCAACGCCGAACCGCTACACACCCTACCATTTACTGAGAAGCCGTCAAGTTGAGCCGAAATCGCGATCCTCTGCTCCGACGAAGGTGCGTCCTCCGCATCGGCTCATCCAGTACACATCGTTCAACAAGGCTATTCATTATGCAGACTGACTGGTCTCACTATTTAGCAAGCCAAACGTAAGTCTCGGTCGTCTTAGGTGTGGTGCGACCTTCCATCACAACCCTAACAACATACGGTCGCTAGACTCGCTCATGGTCGATATGAAGCGCAATCCAGGACGATATCAAAAATGAGTGTCTTTTGAGTGTACTTAGACATCGACTCACTGACGTTCAATTGTTTTTTACTACGCTTGGCGCGCAGCGCCAAGCGGTTAACAAAAAATCTCTGTAGATCACGTACAACAAAGATTGCTTGAGCATTGGATACCGGTATAGTACATCTTCAGTCCAACTATTAACCGGTGTACTTGGAAGTGATAACGAAGCAAGCCAACTCTATGCTGGATGTCTGAAGAAACGATGCTGTCAGTTTTGATCTCTGTATATTTCGTGAGAAACGAACTGCCACATATTCGATACATCCATGTTTAGTTTTCCTCCTCCCTTGCTTGGCGACGTCAGTGCATGTACCATTGTTGCTCAAGATCTGGAAGCATCACTAGAGTATTACAAGCTGCTTGGATTTCGAGAGCTGCATCGAGCAACCTTTCCCTTTGCGTGGATTCAGATTAGTGATGGCGCAGTGCTCATCATGTTGCGAGAAGGCACGCAACCATATATTGCTCTGACCTATTATGTACGGAATATGGACGAGCTTGTGGACTCTCTACGTGCAAAGGATATCGTGGTTCAAGCCGTGCCGACTCCAGACAAGATGGTACAGAGATTTGTGATCAAGACAGAGGAAGAACATCTGCTGAGCTTGGTAACATATTTCGATGGATTCTCTCAACCGCCTGGGCCGACTCTACTCACGATGTCACCCTCAGACTACACCAATCCAGATCGTTATCCTAACCCGGTGTGTGGCGTGTTTGGTGAGTATGCACTGCCCGTGCGTAATCTCGAGAACTCGATACGATTTTGGGAGAAGCTCGGAATGAAGACTTTGTCTAAAAGAAATGCGCCCTACCCTTGGGCAATACTCTCCGATGGAGTCTCCATCATCGGACTACACCAAAGCACAGCATTCGACAGTCCACGTCTCACCTACTTTGCCTCCCAACGCTCCTCGTCGATCGATGCCCTTGTTGAGCAGGGTGTTTCTGGTATAACACGGTCTGACGCAGCTAACTGCGTAGTTAAGACACCTGAGGGCCAGTATCTTAATCTCTACAGTTTTTAGAGTTTGCATTCTGGGTTGGTATGTCGTGCCCTTTCAGGGCACGTTCTGGGTTTCGGTTTCTCGCGTGCCCAGGGTTGCACCCTGGGCTGGTATGCGGTGCCCCTTCAGGGCACGCGGTCTGTTTTCCATCTCTGGTACCCAGGGTTGCACCCTGGGCTGGTATGTGGTGCCCCTTCAGGGCACGTTTGTTGTTTCGGTTTCTCGCGTACCCAGGGTTGCACCCTGGGCTGGTATGTGGTGCCCCTTCAGGGCACGGTCTGATTTTCGCTTTTGGTTCCCAGGGCTGCGCCCTGGGCTGGTATGTGGTGCCCCTTCAGGGCACGGTCTGTTTTCCATCTCTGGTTCCCAGGGCTGCGCCCTGGGCTGGTATGTGGTGCCCTTTCAGGGCACGGTCTGATTTTCGCTTTTGGTACCCAGGGTTGCACCCTGGGCTGGTATGTGGTGCCCCTTCAGGGCACGGTCAGCTTTCCGCTTCTGGTTCCCAGGGCTGCGCCCTAGGCTTGAATGTTGTTCAACTACATGCGACAGGTGTCGTGCACGGTTGGCTCATCAGATAGACATGCGCAACTCTCTATCTTCGGCGAGCAAACTTCTTCGATCTAGAACCTAACTGGGTTAGCAACAAGCTACTATCTGTTTTGTCGGAAAAGGACGGCACAGACTAGTGAATAACGCTCACAAGTCTTCTAACGATATGTTTAGAGCTTTTAACTGTGACGAAATAGGTACCGTTTGGGATATCGGTGAGCGTCAAGCGGATCCCGTTACTAGTCATTTCGGCTGACGTCATTTCAGCAAGAGTCACACCTTCAATAGAATGCATGCAAACATCCACTACTTCATTTCTGAAGTACGAAGAACCGAGCTGGATATGGTCTGATGCTGGTTGAGGACTGAGTACCAAGTGCGTAGGATCTGTCATATCATTCGCAACGGAGCTGAGAGTATGAGAAACGAACTTTGAGACCAGTGTAGCCGGATTGCTTTGCGAGCCTGACCATCCTATTGCCCAGATACTTCCATCTTTTGTCTGGATTGCCTCAGTGAACTGCTGCGCCACTGAGTCTTTATCCTTCACGTAGTACCAGACTACTCGGTAGTCGTGATCTAACAGGCAAATGAACGCTCTCCTGTTTGCGTCTAGGTGCGACTCGTCAAATGGTGCACGACAGGATCCAACGATGATAATGTGACCGTTCTTTGCTAGACATATCTTTGCCGGCTCCAGAGTGAGGCTTGGTAAGACTTTTCTCATTCCTAACGGCGTGCCCTGCACTGAATACAAGTACAGGTTTAGTTCATTGGTTGAATCATTCTTGAAGTTCGACGCAGAAACGATCGTATCTGTGCCCACCATTATCATATCCAAAGATATTCGGTTAAAGATTGGGAACTTTTCGACAACTCTGCCATGCTCTTTTATCTTGTACACTTCGTAATGCGCGTCACCAGAGTCTATGATGGTAAACGCAGCAAAACAGTATGAATCATCGGCAATTTTATAAACGGCGGATGTACTGAACACTCGACCAGAGTCGAGTACGATAACAGTCGACTGAGTCACGTTACGTAAAGATTCATCATAAACCAAGACCTTGACTGTATCGTTATCGCTAGCAATGGTGGCGACGTCATCGCCTAGTTCTAATGCGTTGTAGTGCGTACTACCCTTCCACCGATCCACGGTGGAACCGAAGTACTGAGGTGCAGAAGGCAGAAGGTTGCTATCACAATCGATGTACAAGGGTCGAAAATCATACATAACCTTAGAGAGGTGCAGGGGTGGCACAGAATGAAACCTACACTCGGTACCATACAACCGTAGCTTATTGCTTCCCAGCACTCTCGGTACGCATGCATTAACAACATAAGCCTGAGTATCTGGTGCTAGAATGCTTAAATCCTTCTTGACTGCTCCGCTAGGGTCATATATGGTTGCAAGTACTCCGATACGTCCATAATAATGCCCAAGAACGAGAACGTCATTATTGTATTCAATGGCATTGAAGGAAGTAATGCCCCGAGTGGGAGCCGCTACGCTCTTAAACCACTGAAGTTCATATAGCTGGCTGGTTGTGTCTGATCCATGCAGAGATGTGCAGACTGTGAATAGAACCAGTAGCCAACAAGTCAGGTCTCGTTTATTCATGTATGTAAGGTACCATTGGTATCGCAGACCAGCTCACACTAAGCAGTACAGTATCGGACTCAACACCGGTCTCGCTCATTCAGTTTATCACAACTCTCACTTTTGCTAAGCTAACAGTACAACCGAGGTCGTGGCATTTCATATATCTGAACACGATTGTTGAAGCGCTTTATAATTGTATCGACAAATGACAACGCACTCCTCTTCCCAGACTATCATACTTTGAACTTAGGGGTACAATCTGAACACCTACACTCTATACCATGTTCAAAGCACTTGATCAGATTCCCTACAAACACTTGTCTCTAACATAAAAAGCAAATACTCGAAAAACGAAACACGAATTGGTTCAAACTGCTACCATTTCTCTGTGCACCTCCGAGCAAGTTTATACATGACTGGACATCAGAGTTCCCAAATCTGGATTAGCCTCGTGCGAAGCCTCTACTCTTCAATCGAACTCAGGTAGCAGATTTTCGCTCACAAACTGACCATTAGTTGCGGTCCAATTGTGATTTGTGCAAGTAGAGATTGGGTCCTTCACTTTACGGTCCCTTAAGCTCTTGCCAACAATGTCCTTTGAACTCGAACAGTATCAAGACACACAACTAGTTTATCTACTAATCGTCTTCGTCTCTCTCGCCTTGCAGTTATTGATATCAACTCAAAATAACTCATTCACGAGATAGTACACAATTGGACTGGGACAGGTGTTAGATGTGCTTCAAAGTCTACGGTCTTTATTCGAATTTCTTATTCAGGACTTTGCGCATGGCTGGTTTGAGGTGCCCTCTGGGGGAGCGACAGCAGACTTGAACCTTGTTTTCTTTTGATACTCACTCGGTTGGCTGATAGCATTAGGTTCATGAGCAACAGGCCTTGGAGTGTCAATTGCCGCGATTTTGCCATAAAGCATAGTCCAAGCCGGAGCAGCGCATCCGGAATCAATTGCTAACGAATTGAACCATCTTGAGATCTGAATGCGTTTAGAGCATTACATGTATGTACTCTTTTGATCATTGATACATTAGTTGAAGGAACGGTTTCCGGCTGTCAGACTAGCATAATACGGGCAATGCACTCGAATCCAAAACGATGTTTACACCACTTCTCTATAACGGCCTATCCCTCGTGCCATCGAAGTACTATGTCGACATCTCCTGCAGTAGTTGTGCGTAACTTTATTAGGCCATAGACAAGTTGTGATGCTCCATATTTCTTAGACCTGTAGTAGTTTGTCTCTGGACGGAATCCTATACTGTTACTTCTCACAAGGTCTCCTACTCAGTTGCTTTACCGATGACATTGCGCGACAAACTTCCAGTGAGCTATCTCCTCTTCACTACCCGTGGTCGTGTAAGCCGAATCGACTACTGGATTGCTTCGGTTTTTATTTGGTCTACTTTCTACGTCCTTTATAAGCTCACTAGCTACATCTTCACAGAGTCGGCAACATGGTGTATCTACCCACTCCTTTTCTGGGCATTGTACGCAACCGCTGCGAAGCGTTTGCATGACTCAAATAGGTCGTCAATCTGGTTATTTCTACTTGCAATCCCAGTAGTAGGCCCACTTTTGCTCTTTGTCATCCTTGGTTTTGTTCGAGGAAGTAGTCAAAGCAACCGTTTCGGTGTAAAGCCTCATTCAGCCCCTGATTATTTCGTAAATCCAGATGCTGAGACCATAGCTCATTTAAAGACGGAAGAGCGGATTGTTAATGATGTCACTCAGTTGAATCCAGTAATCGTTGCGAAAGTTGTGACACCCACGACTATTGAGGAGCTGCAGCAGGTCATCTCGTCCTCTTCGCTACCCATTTGCGTCGGTGGAGGTCGTTTTAGTATGGGCGGACAAACCGCGAGCCCGCATGCATTGCACATCGATTTGCGGAAGATGAATCAGGTACTTGAGTACTCCGTAGAGAAGAAGACAATTAAGGTTCAGTCCGGCATCCGTTGGTGTGATATTCAGCAACACATAGATGCTCATGATTTAAGTATTCAGATCATGCAAACGTACGCCAACTTCACAGTTGGCGGAGCTTTGAGTGTGAATTGTCATGGACGATACATCGGACTGGGTCCCGTAATTTTATCTGTACTTTCGCTGGATGTGATTCTGGCTAACGGAGAGCTTGTTCACACTTCACCTCTTAAACGCCCGGAGCTTTTCTACGCGTGCATAGGATGTTACAATGCTGTAGCTGTAATCGTTAACGTTGAGTTACAATTGACGGAAAACGTTGCTGTCAAGCGAAGTCATCTGAAAATGAAGCGCTCGGAGTACAAATCCTTCTTCATACAAAGTGTGCGAAGTAATCCCGACGTCGTCTTTCATAATGGCGACATTTATCCGCCATTGTATACAAACGTCCGAGCTGTTAGCTGGACGAAAACCAGCGAAAAGCCTACCGTTTCGACACGGCTTATGCCCTTGGCATCCGCTTACCCTCTTGAACGCTATTTTATTGGAGCCTTTAGTAAGAGTACTTTTGGCAAGTGGCGTCGTGAGTTCTTAGTTGATCCCATTGTCTTTTCAAGAAAGAAGATTCATTGGAGAAACTATGAAGCTGGATATGATGTACTTGAACTTGAACCTGAGTCGAGAAAGGACAGCACTTATGTTCTTCAGGAGTACTTTGTGTCTATTGAGAACTTCGACGCATTTACCTCACTGATGTCTGAGATCTTTCAACGACATTCAGCGAATGTTATCAATGTGTCCATTCGACACGCAAAAGCTGACAGCGGGTCGCTCTTAGCTTGGGCTACTGAGGAGGTCTTCGCGTTTGTTGTTTATTACAAGCAGGGTACGAGCGAAGCGGAGAAACACGCCGTTGCTGTTTGGACACGTGAGCTAATCAATGCTGTTCTATCGGTCAACGGCAGATACTATTTGCCATATCAACAGCATGCAACGCGAGAGCAGTTTCATGCGGCATATCCTAAGGCTGAAGCACTTTTCGCTCTAAAACGCAAGCTTGACCCCGAATTCAAATTTCGAAACGTTATCTGGGATACCTATTATGAGCCATAGTTCCGCAATGTCAGAATTCAAGATTGTACTCTCGGATACTCGATGGAGCGATGAGCTCTATCGTTTTTTGCAAGTCGTATTCCACTTGTATCCGGAAGACAAATTTCATCAACTAATAGCCACGTGTACTCGTGAACTGAGCAACGATGCTGATATCTATACGTCGATACAAAAGCAGCTACCCTCTATCAAGCCTTTCCTTTCTGAATTGAGTTTTGCATTGCCAGCCTTAAGAAAACAGAAGCAAGAAATGTCGAGGCAAGTTCTAAAGTGTTTGGGAGATCAAACTCGCATAAACGGCTATCTTGAAATTGGATCCACAGGACGCTACATAGCAGAGTTACGTAAGCACATACAGCTTACAGGAGATCTCTACGTTTGCAACGACATAGCTCCAAGCTACAGCATCGCCGATATTGCTGAGCGTGGACAGCTGGCCAAGATTGGCAGTTTCATTCCGTTGACGTACGAACCCATTGAGGATAGTGTTATCCCGAACGCTAGTGTTGATCTTATCACGTGTCATATAGGTCTTCATCATTGTACTCCAGATATGATGGATGGCTTTCTTCGCTCCATACATCGTATCCTTCGTCAAGGTGGACGTTTCATTATGCGAGAGCATGACGTGAGAACGCCTGAAATGGCAACGTTTGTATCGCTCGTTCACACCGTGTTTAACCTCGGTTTGAACGTACCATGTGAAACAAACAGTAGTGAGTACAAGAGTTTTCAGTCAATAGACAACTGGTGCAGTTGCATCACTGCTCAGGGTTTTGAGGACTCGGGTCTTCGTATTCTACAAGACAACGACCCTTCGCTCAACACACTTTTGTCATTTACGAAGGTCTAAACATGCGGAGACTCTACATTCTCACACTCATCTCAGTTACTCTTTCTTGCTCAATTTTCATAAAGGAGCAGCTAGACCAACTGAGTACGACAACCCAACGAGGTGAGTTAGTTCCTAGCGAGTGGCTACAGCTTTCGCGTCCCTCGACGACCCCATCAATCGACACACGAGCTGCAGACGATACCTTTCTTACCTTCCCAGAGTGGTATTTGGTTTTTAGTCCGGAAGAACAGGCGCACTACTTCCAGACTACCACGGCATCCAGTTTTCCTTTTTGGAGCCACATTCTCCAATTCTGGCAGAGCTACCAAATAGTCAACGATCAGATTAAGGATAGATTTCCAACGAATACCGGATATCACTTCATGATTTGGGTCATAGGCACAAGTAGTAGTGCTGAGTACTTTGCGAAGTCATGGTATGAAACGATCATTGGCAGAGTCACAGATACCGGCATTAGCATTACGGATGAAGACAGGTTTAATGCGGAGTATACTAAAAACTATGTGGAGTTCATTAAGGTCAGACCTTGGTATGAGTACGACTTTCAACATCAATTGAGCGAGTTGTGGAGTTCTTCGTCGTGGACAGGCCAGTATTTCCTTCGGAAACTAGAACGGAAGTACTTTCTGACATCTGAGCTTATCGCAAAGTATGCTTACGGGAAACTGATCACCATCGGGACTCAACAAGTATATGACCAAGCGAGTGTCAGCACTGCTGTCGTGCTGAACGATGGTAGGTTATTGAATCTTCACCGTTACGACAAGTTTTCAGAGGATGCTATTCAACTTACGAGACTCGGATTTAGTTTTAAAGAGATTGCTGGAAACAACACTGCCATTCTCGCCAGCTGTGTTATTGAACGTGAGCGAAGTCTCGCAATTGACAGCTCAAAGATACTTCTGACTCAACCTATTTGCTCAGATCCTGCATACAAAAGAGTGGTGTATGCATTACCTGTTGCAGCTCTGAGTGGGATGCTCACGCGACTTGACTCATTACACATTCGAGTTGAACATGTTTTTGATTTTTGAGCGTCTATGATTCTAGGGGTCAGCCTAACAGTCAGCGCGAAAGCGCTTGGCATTTTGACGAGTTTCGTGCACGAAAAAGTAGGAGCACTTCAAAAACAAGCTCAGCTATTAGCGCATTCTAATTCACTGAAGTAGTTGTGCAACATCACATCTGCCTGTGCACACACATTTGTACATAAATGAACGCGAGAAGGATACCAAAAAGTCTCTGCCGCATCTTCTTTGATAATCGCTGACTCGTTGTTTGGCGAAGAGTGGTTTTACAATGACGCTTTGTGACCATCGATCAACGCAAGAGGAAAGACACTGAGCTTGACTCGATTCCGCTATGGCGGATACACTCAGACATCGAAATCCGCATGCGTTCATCTGCATAGGTATGTGAGGTTTTCTCTGTGCCCAGGGTTGCACCCTGGGCTGGTATGCGGTGCCCCTTCAGGGCACGTTTTATTTTCCCTTTCTGGTTCCCAGGGCTGCGCCCTGGGCTGGTATGTGGTGCCCCTTCAGGGCACGGTTTGTTGTTTCGGTTTCTCGCGTGCCCAGGGTTGCACCCTGGGCTGGTATGTGGTGCCCCTTCAGGGCACGGTCTGATTTCCGCTTTTGGTACCCACGGTTGCACCCTCGGCTGGTATGTGGTGCCCCTTCAGGGCACGGTCTGATTTCCGCTTTTGGTACCCACGGTTGCACCCTCGGCTGGTATGTAGTGCCCCTTCAGGGCACGGTCTAATTTCCGCTTTTGGTTCCCAGGGTTGCACCCTGGGCTGGTATGTGGTGCCCCTTCAGGGCACTTGTTTATCTAGTTCTGCGCGATGTGAAAACTCATACAAAGACGATAAAGTCTATGTTTAGAGGGCGCGCATTTTGTTAGACTTTGCTTCGTGTGTTAGTTCAGCTAAGCCGAGGGCTTCCATGAGAGGTGGAATGTACATGCCGACGCGGCCACGTAGACCTTTCTTGAGACCGTACCATCCTTTCACTGGGTTCGTCTCGGATCTTCCCCAGGCTTCGACTGTGCCTTCTTTGGCAGGCTTCTGTTCATCAGCGCTACCAAGGTCCATCCAATCACCGTGTTTCTTTAGCATTGCGTGGAGATCGTCCAAGATCCTTGCGTCGTAGTGGAGTACGGTTTTGCCAACGGTGCACACAAGTATCTGCTCGCCGTCTTTCTCGTCGAGATGCATGGTGTACTCCGAGCTCAGAGGTGGAGTTTGGAGTGTTAGTGGTTTGTCTTTTGAGCCTATGGTATGTTTCATGATGTTTAAAGTATGTGAGATAATTCTGAAGTTGAATCGATGAGAAGTAGTTGTTCTTGAACGGGACTTGAGATCGGTTTGTTTGCTTTTAGTTGTTCTTGAGAATACTTGAACGTAGGCAGAGTTGCGAGAGCCCGACGATCCTCGTCGCTTTCAAAGAATGCTGAATGCATAAAGGTGTTGGTATCGGCGCAACGAAATGCTATGTAGTGAATACCAGATCGTCCTAGAGCGTTGAGCTCTGCAATGAAAGCTTTGATGTTTGCTTCATTCTGAAGCTGATAGTCTGCTTTCACAGTGTATCGCACGTTGACTATTTGCATAAGAGTGTTGGGTTAGTTGATACATTACTTCGTTGACATTATTTGTTCAGCTTCGTTTTTTAGATCACGTGCAAAGATTTCAAAGGACTCGTCGAACGAAGGAATCATGTTGGCAAAGAGTGGGAATAGCGGCCCGCCAATGCGCTCGGTCATGGTAAATACTACTTCGCCATTGTCGCCGCTCGACAGCGTATAGACTCGTGAACCTTGCGCATCACCCCATACCATTCTCTTCTCTTTTTCAAACTCCTTTACTTTCAGTTTGAAGCTGCGCTTTGCATCTAATATCGACTTGAGTACAATCTTCTCTCCCAGAGCAATTGTTCCCTCGATGGAACGAACTGTTGAGTTCCAGCGTGGGAAGTCTGAGGCTGTTGTGAGTAGTGTCCAGATGATGGCTGGGTCAGCAGCAATGGATGTGCTTACTGTTGTCGACCGGAAGAAGGTCCCTTTTGTTGTGGATGCTTTACCTAGAACGCTTTGAGTTGTGATGTTGCTCATGGTTGATGAACCTGTTGTGTCAAAAAATGCTTGGGATTGTGCTTCTAAAGTTTTGACGCCTGGGCTGGAAAAAACGATAGGCAATCTTTGCATTTTTTTTAGCCAAGTACTTTCTCCATGACTTTTGTGTCGAACTCCAAGTGGTGGAATTGCAGTTCCGCGGCGGGCGACTCAAAGGGGTCTATGTCCTGCAAAACCTTCATTCTAAGCTCAAAAAGCCGTTCTTTGTCAGAATTTTCAGCTTCCCGAACCATCTCAATTTTCATCAATTCTACTTGAGTGTCTTGTTTTGGATTAAAGATTCCATTGAGCTCAGAACACTGGTGACACACACCTTCTTTGTTGATGAGCGCACAGCGTCCGTCGAAAATGTTGATCATGGTACTGCGCCCTGTGTGCAAATAGTACTTGACCATTGCTTCTGTGCATTCAAGTATCTGACTGATTTCAGCCACCTTGAAACTGTACACTTCCTTGAGAAACACACAGAGTTGTTGTTCGAGCGGTAACGACTTAGAGATACAGGTGAAACAGAACGCGATGTGCTCTTTGGCTTCGTAGTTGCCTTGAGGCGAGGTCATCCGAATCTCCATGGCTTCTTGAAAGAAGTCCTCATCGTGAAGCGCTGCTTCTCTTGAGAGATCAGTAACATCAGGAGTCCAGCGCTTCTGAGCTCTCAGATTGTCTTTTGCGAGATTCGATGCAATTGCAAAGAACCATGTCTTCGGAGATGACTCCCCTCGAAAACTCTCGCGTTTCTCAAGTGCTTTTATGTAGGTGTCATGCGCGATGTCTTCGGCATCTACCCTGCTTGCGGTGATACGGACTAAGAACGACTTTAAGTGTCCAACAATGCTTTCAAATTCCTGATTCAGTATCTCAATGGTCATATCTCACACAACGAAAATGGTTCTAAAGTTTAGCTGGATGATCTTGGCTGACGAGAAGATTCATTATTGCTCTTGCCGCCTTGTACATCGTGGAGCACCGTTTTGATTCTCGTGCTTCTCACTAGTAGCATTGTTTGATAAAAAAGTACGGAGGCCGACAGTCGCCACAATTGGTCAAGTAGTCAGGTCTGGCTAGTGTACTGCGGAGTCCTCATACTTCCCAGTCAATAGATACGAATAGATCGATGAGCGCTCGCAACTCGTCTAACTCGACGACACGCATCGTTTAGGATTTACATACTCCCTCTTGCAACACGGTCTCCTTCACGCTCATTTGTCTCAACCTTCTGCTTCACATGTGCTCCGTTGATACGCAGAACACAAAGCCAGGTTCAGCTCTCTGTTCTACCTAAGCAAATAGTCGACTGACTCTGCATTTGCAAGTTCCATCACATAGCTCTGGCGCAAAAGGACCAACAACCAAATCTATGAATTTCTTTACTAGGTGTAAAAGCTCTGCATAGCATTGATGACATGTACACGATCGAAACAAGATTCAGCACAGAGCAGCCAAAGTAACGCCTCAAACTACTCTCGTCAGACTTTGATAGTGTATCATTTCATAACATCTCCTTTAGCATCGTCATTGTGCCGCAGCCTTTGTTGCGCCCTCTTGTAGTAGCGAGAACAATCGAACCTGTCTGTGCTCATTCGTCTGATTATAGGGTAGGTCACCAGATGTTTACAACTCATAGTCGACGCGAGATGGTAGATTGTTGTACTGCAAGTTGATGCAAGTTGATGCAAGTTGATGCCAGTTGATGCCAGTTGATGCCAGCAGAAACCACTAGAAACCACTACTACAAACCAATAGAGTTCGATGCAAAGTCGCGGAGGCACAGTTGAGCTATCAGAGCTGTGCACCCAGCATGATAACAGGCAAAGATCATCAGCTGCAGCGCAAGCTGCAGCATGAGCAAAGAGGCAATTGCGATGAAGATATTGTACGCAACTCAGTGCACATCAGCGGAACGAATCAATAGAACCGGAGAGATCGTAGCCTTGTTACGCAAGCGAGCAGAGGTTGAAGTGCTTGTTAGCGGAAGTCAAGGATCAGGCACACTGCCTTTTGAAGTTCACTACCAGTACAAAGGTCTCGGCTTTTCCTTTGGAAAAAGCGATGGCGTTGAATTATGGAACAGCTATTGGAAGAAGAACGCTCGTCGATTCCATCGCGAGATCAAGAGTCTTCCCCTTCAACACTATGATCTCATCATATCAGACTTCGAGCCAGTCTCCGCGTGGGCTGCCGCAGCCTCGAAGATTGAAGCGGTTGGTCTCAGCTCACAGCTTGGTGCTCTCCATCCCCTGGCACCAAAGTCTAGAAAAGCAGAAGCTATTGGCAGTCTCATGCTTGAGCGTTATGCTCCAACGAGCTACAATTACGGTTTTCACTTCAAGCCCATCGAGAACACGGTTTATACTCCTATCATCAGTAGAGAGATTCGAGATCTTACAACCACAAACGAAGGACATTACACGGTGTTCTTACCATCATACAATGATGAGAAGATCATCAAGAACTTAAAGCCGGTTGATTCTGTGCAATGGCAACTCTTTTCAACTCAAGCGAAGAAAGAGTATGCTCTGAAGAACTTCATCGTCAAACCTATGCAAAGAGAACAGTACCTGAAGAGTCTTGCCTCGGCAAAGGGACTGCTTTGTCACGCCAACTTTGGCAGTGCAAGCGAAGCTCTCTTTCTGCGTAAGAAGCTATTGGTTGTGCCGCAGAAAGCGAACTACGAACAAAGCTGTTATGCAGCAATGCTCAAGAGTATGCAGGTTCCCGTTGCAAAACGACTTCGCAAGATTCATAGTGATAGTATTGTTGAGTGGTTAGCCGACAACAGCATCGTAGAAGTAGACTACCCAGATATCACCGAGCAAATTCTTGAGACCATCATCCAAAATCATGCGGGTATGCACTCTTCAAGTCTGCCTGTCTCCCGTTCTTACCCTATCTTTCAATAAGAGCGTATTCAGTAAACTCGAGAGCCGAGTAGCTTGAATGGCAGCTGCACAGAACACACAACTACTAACACCTTTGCAACAACTCTCGAAATCAGTTTGAATCTACAAGCAAGCAACTTTGGCGATGATTTTGTTTGGGGCGTATCCACGTCTGCTCCTCAAACGGAAGGAACATTCGACGGTGACGGTCGTGGCTCATCGATCTGGGATAGCTTCTCGAAACTCAACAAGCGTATTGAACACAACCATAAGCCTGACAAGGCAAGTGAATTCTATGTGCGCTTTCAAGAAGATCTCGACATCGTACAAGGGCTCAACATTCCAAACTTTCGATTCTCGTTTTCTTGGTCACGCATCTTTCCTGAAGGGAGAGGAAGAGTTAATCATCAGGGGCTCGACTTCTATCACCGCCTGATCGACGAGTGTCTGGCGAGAAACATCGAACCATGGGTAACACTATACCATTGGGACCTACCGGAGGCGCTTGAACACCTAGGTGGTTGGGTAAACCGCGATGTGCTTGGTTGGTTTGAAGACTACGTCTCCTTCTGCACTCGTGAATTCAAAGACAAAGTCAAACACTGGATGGTACTCAATGAGCCTATGGTTTTCACAGGGGCGGGCTACTATTTAGGTGTGCATGCACCAGGAAAGAAAGGGCTCAAGAACTTTCTCGCCGCTGTTCATCATACAGCCTTGTGTCAGGCATTGGGCTCCCATGTCATCAAATCAGAATCGCCCGACTCAGAAGTCGGGAGTACTTTCTCTTGTTCGGCGATCACTCCTCGCTCCCATTCAGAGAAAGACTTCAAAGCGGCGCAACGTATCGATGCCCTATTGAATCGAATGTTCGTAGAAGCAGCTATTGGTCGTGGGTATCCGTTTGACCAATTACCTTTTCTTCGCAGAATCGAAGGCTCTATGAAAGATGGCGATGAGAAGCGCATGCTGGCTGCCTTTGATTTTGCAGGCATCCAAGTGTACACTCGCGAGGTCGTGTCGCACAGCTTCCTCTCCCCAACTCTCAAAGCAAAGCTGATTCCTGCCCCCAAACGTAAAGTCTATCACACTGCAATGGACTGGGAAGTGTATCCTGAGTCGATCTACCACATAATAAAACAGTTCAACAACTATAGTTCCATCCCAAAAATTTATCTCACCGAAAACGGAGCAGCATTTCACGATACTGTGGAGCTGGGCAGAGTCAAGGACGCGGAGCGCATCCACTACATTGAACGACACCTCGCACAAGTACTCCGCGCGAAGCGCGACGGATTAAAAATCGATGGCTACTTTGTCTGGTCACTCACTGACAACTTCGAATGGGCGAAAGGCTATACTCCTCGATTTGGACTTGTACATGTTGACTACACCACACAGAAGCGAACTATTAAAGACTCAGGCTATTGGTACCGGGATTTTCTATCATCATAGAGCGGGTCTAGACCATAGCCGGAGTTACACTGTGGTGCAATGAGCACGTAGCTGCACTTTTGATTTAACACCAAATGCTCTAAGCGAACAGCGGTACTTCTTATTGCAAAGCTTGTTACGTCTTGCGCTCAGATGTGTCATTGAGCAAAACACCGAGTGCCTAAGTACTGCATTCAGGTGTATGTGAAAGTCACCGAGTGTCAGCACGACGCTGCAGGGCTGACACTAGTAGCAACACTGCCTTGCTGTCAGCCTGACTACTCATTTGCGTGTCTTCACGGTAGCGCTGCAGCTAATGGTGCTCGTACCGAGGTAGTCTACACTCGGAATTGCAGTAGGGTTAACTCACAGCTCTAGTCTGGCATCACTTAAACTTAATTCTTAGTGCAGAGAACAAAAGCAGCTCAATGACACAGTATTTGAGCAAGAGGATCTACGTAATAAAGTGTTTCTTTTTTCGACTAGCCGTGCTAGTTTTTCCAGTGACTGTTATGGTTCAGGAGACTCAAGCGAGACGAGCTGACTATTAACTACAAAGGTGCATTGTATGACTGTTACACGCGTTTCCAACTGTCCTTCCTCTAACTCACTAATTCGTGTAGTGTGTTTGATGGTGCTCATGACTGTATGTGCTATCACAAGAACATCTGCTGCAGAGGAATGGAAGCGGGCAGAGCTGACTGAGACCAAAGAAGGTTCACGCTTCTTACGCTCAATGCTCATTAATGATCAAGGTGTCGGCCTTGCCGTTGGGTACCGTGCAACTGGACAACTCGTTGTGGTTTTCTGCACACGCGATTTCGGTAAAAGCTGGCGCTTTGCCTATCAGCGCTCCCATCTTGATAAACCCTTGCTTTCGGCGGTCGATACTCGAGCCAGTCTTGCCGTGCTTTCCGCAGACAGCTTTATGGTCCTATGTGACAACGCTACTCTTCTGCGCTCATCCAATGGAGGTAGCACTTGGTATGAACAGAAAGTTGATGGACTTCCTTCTGGACTCAGTGCTGCCTGGCTGAAAATGTTCAATTCCAGAGAAGGAGTGATAGTGTACAACAAGTGGACAGTCTTGCAAACCACTGACGGAGGCGTACACTGGACACAACGCTTAGTCGGCATGCTACCAGCAGACACTCTTCAACTCTCGAGTATTCGAGATATTCACTTCTTTGACTCAGACCATTGGTATGTAGCCAGCGACAACTCGGAGCGAGGAAGGAATCGATGTATGATGCACGAAAGCCGAGATGGTGGACGTAGCTGGGTGCGTAGCTCCGCTATACCATCGCCTCGGCTAACACCATACGGTGGGTGGACTACAATGGCTGACTGCCTTCAGTTTAGCGACTCATTACACGGATGGATTGTTGGTAGCTGTCCATTAAATACTGTCGACCACCGAGAACGCGACATTATCCTTGCAACGAGTGATGCTGGAAACACCTGGACAACGCAACTCGATACAACCTTCGTTTCTGACTTTGCACCTGCAAGCTTCGGCTTGCGATGTGTTGCGCCTCTCACTGCTGACACCGTGTATGCTTGCGGTACCGGCAAACTTCTCTGTTCTACGAATGGAGGAGCGGAATGGAGAGCTCAACGAGTTGAAGGTAACAACTCATCTGCTCTTGTAGAAGCATCATCGCTCTTTATCACTCCTTGGACCAAGGTGATGTGCACTTCTGGCTTGGCAAACCCTTTGTCCGATGTCTACTATCTCAACTCGAGCGGACTTAGTGATGTTAGCGACATAGCTAGCCAGCAAGATGAAGGTATACGATCATCCATAGTTGTTTCTTCATGCATCCTGCTTCGCAGTCTGCAGCAGCAGACGCAGGTCGAGCTCTACACCGCGTCTGGAGAGAAGATCCTCTCGACTACGCTGACAGAGCACAATCAAGGCATAGACTGTTCGCACATTCCAAATGGACTCTACGTTCTAACATCGTACGCAAGCACCGTTCAATCGCCTAAGGCCGACGCGAGACTTGTTCTGGTAGTTCACGATTAACCGGCATAAGTATATTCAGGCTTGGGGGCTTTCATTCTGCTCGACGTGTTATTGGTACTTCTCGAGAGTGAAGAGCTACAACTCTTAAAGCTGTAAGAGAAAAGTGTATCTGTCGTAAGAAGCGCTTTGCATCAGCATTGCATCAGCATTGCATCAAGCTGAGAGATGCTATCACTTTCCATAGCCCGAACTATGAGGAATCCTCAGTCAAGACATCTGACGATGATTGTTTCCGACGAGGCTCTCCATGTTCGTCAGAGCTGAAGCACCGTGGAGGTAGAAGAAAGAAAACTCCGTCACGCTTTACTCGGCATGACGGAGTTGATCGACGGCGATTCGTATCGAAGACAAAAGTGTTAGCTGCAACAGACTATTCGCACGATTTCACGACTACGACAGTAATGCGGCGATTCTGTTTACGTGCCTGCTCAAGCTCCTCTTTCGATACACTAGCTGGATTAGGTTCTTGAACCTTTGGTCTATTCGAACCATAACCAATGGTCCCTTGTATCTTCTCAGCTTTCACTCCTTGTTCCGCGAGCCAGGTCTTCACCTTCTTCGCTCTCAGATCACTCAGCACCTGATTGCGTTTTTTCTGCCCTTCTGACGAAGCATGACCTTCTAAAGATATCTGCAGTTTCTCGCATTGATTCACGTACGCGAGGAGCTTTGCCAAACTCGTAGCAGTTCCCTCAATTTCATAATTGAATTGGTCGGTATTGACAATAAAGAAGATATCCGGAAAGTCGACCTTTGTTCCAATCTGAGGTCCTTCAGGACAGCCCTTCTTGATACCCTTCATCGAGCCAGCGAGATTAGGACAATAGTCAACATTATCTGCTATGTTATCACCATCACTATCAGCTCGAAGTGGATTTGTCTTTTCACCAGCTGCTAGCGGGTGTTTCGCTTGCAGTTCATCTGCGTCACTAAGAGCATCACCATCGGTATCTACCTTGTTTGGATCAGTGTGATAGGTATGCACTTCATCAGCATCTTTCAAACCGTCATTGTCAGTATCAGACTTCAGCGGATCCGTACGTGTTTTGAGTAACTCTTCAGAATCCGACAAGCCATCTGCATCCGAATCTCCTTTGTTTGGGTTCGTCAGATACTTCTTGACTTCATCTCCGTCATTCAGCTCATCATTGTCGGTGTCCGCAATGTTTGGATCAGACATTACTTTTAACGACTCTTCTCCGTCATTCAAGCCATCATTGTCCGAGTCGATTTTCGTTGGATCAGTTTTGTACTGACTCAATTCCAAACCATCTGCTAAGGCATCTCCGTCACTATCGACAAGTTTCGGATTCGTATGATATGTGCGCACCTCGTCGCCATCTGGCAGAGCATCTCCATCACTATCTACTTTAGCAGGATCGGTTTGATAACGTTTTACCTCATCACCATCTTCGAGCCCATCGGCATCGCTGTCAACTGCGAGAGGATCAGTGAGATAGCGTCGCAGCTCATCTCCATCAAGAAGTCCGTCACCGTCAGTGTCAGCTACCGTGGGTTTTGTTTTTCTATTCAGTTCTTCCCCATCATAAATACCATCGCTATCGGTATCAACTCGTGTTGGATCAGTTTTGTACGACATCAGCTCTTCTCCATCAATGATACCGTCTGCATCTGTATCCTTGCGCAATGGGTCGGTGGCTGCTTTATAGACTTCAACTCCATCGCTCAAACCATCGCTATCCGAATCAGGGTTTAGTGGGTCGGTTCCTGCTGCTTTCTCTCGTGAGTTCGAAAGACCGTCGCCATCTAAGTCCGCATTTCCGAGTATGTAGTATGAGAAACCGAGACCAAAGGTTGCAAAGTCGTCCTTTGCTTCGACGCGAGAGCCATCGGACATCGCAGTTTGATTAAAGTCATCTAACCAGGGGCTCACACCTAGCCTAAAATCCGCTTTCATATTCATGGTGAGATTGTCGTTCAAGTAAAACTCAACCCCAGCCCCAAATGGCATGGTCATCACCTTCTTATCATAGGTACTCACAGCATTGTTCGGTAGGGCTTGATTGTCATTCTCCCGAACCGGATTGAAGTCTAAGTACCCTAGTCCGGCAAAGAGATATGGTACCACAGCTTCCGTAGCAAAGAGATTGACTGAAAGAGTAGCCTCATACGTCGAGGTTCTAATGAAACTCTTGTCAGGAATATTGCCATTATACAGTGCAAAGTAGTCTGCATAACGACGTTGCATGTCGGGAGTATTGCGGTGGCGAAGCTGGCCTATACCAAACGCGCCGTGAAGCGAAAGCCAACTGACGATATTGTAACGAGCGTAGATATCACCGCTCATCCAGAGCTGGTTGTCGGTAAACGATCCCCAATATTTGTTCGGTCCAACATGAAAGCCAAGAGCAAGCCTCCCTTGTTCGCTCTGAGCTGATGAAGTAGTTGTCCCAACAAGAAAGACGAGAACGCACATTGCCAAGCAATGTTGGAGTAGTCTGCGTGACATAGGTACCTCAGGCTATAGTGAAACAGATTGTGTAAGACGATGAGTTCTCTACTGAAACAACGATGTGTTCAGTGCTAAAGCGTCCGCCAACATCAAAACACTGATGCGACGACGGTGTGAAGTAGAGACGAGGTATTGGGGATGAGCCGGAGGTATACGTACAGTAGGAATAATGTACTGCAGTTCTCAGTCGCGGACGTCATCATATCATCTCCACATAATATGATTTCTGTTTTGCAGCTTGTCTGAAACAGCTTCAGCTTCGGTTATTGGGTCTGTTTCAATCGTAACAAAGAGTCGATGCTGAAATACAGCTGCGGCGCAAGGCTACTCTTTGTAATGTTTTGCTTCGCTGTTGGCAATACATACGTGGGAAACTGACCAGAGAGTTTTGTGGAAATCAAGAATGCTGAAGTTTTTTTTTCTGAGCTAAACGAAACCAGATGAAAACCGAGCGTCCATCCTCTTCGTATGTATCTCTGAACGCGCAGATCTTGAGGGAGAAAGAAGAGAAGAGGTCGGACAAGATTCGTGCTCCAATCGATCAAACGCTATTTGTCTCACATTCTAGATGGACTTACTATGAAATCAACATCAATGCTTCTCGCAGCTCCTCTGCTTGCTTTGCTCATCGCTTTCAGTAGTTGTACAAACACAACAACAGCCGACAATCAGCCTGGAGTGGAGCTGTATACACAGATGTCGTCAACAACCGTTCGGCCATCAACAACCGGCAAGCAAGACGATCAGCAGATTAGTAGCTTTGGTCTAAGTGCAGATTCCCTGCACATCGATCGCATTCGAATACTTGTACGTGATGTGAAGCTGCATGCAAACAATCGTCAACACGATAAGTCTGATTGTGATCTACGGGTTGGACCTTTTCTCCTCGATATACAATCAGGCAGTGCGAAGCTCTCAGCGTATAATCCCGTTCCAACTGGTAGTTACGATCATGTGAAGTTCGAGGTTCACCAGTTTAGTAAGAGCGAAGTATCGACATTCATTAATGATACCACCTATGGTGAGTTCGTAACAGGTAGTCGTTACAGTATCATCGTTGATGGAAAGGTGTTTGAGAACGGAGTAGAGCATGAATTCCACTACAAGAGTGCTCTTACGTTGAACCTTAGCATGCAGTTTGATAGTGCGCTAGTTCTTAGTGATAAGAGTTCCACAAAACTCGTGTTGCTTGTGGATCCAGATGTTCTCTTTCGTATAGGATTCATAGTTGCTGACCCACGTGATCCAAACAATAAGAGCATCATCGACAACAACATCCGCGCTTGCTTCCGAGCTCTACGACACTTTCGTTTGTAGAAGCAATAGCAGGAATTCCATCTGTAGGAACTTGGCAGTCTGACGCTTTCGCACCAATGTCCATAGCAAGTGCTTCCGTGGCAACGAGGAGGTCAGTGGGTCACCAGACAGGGTGAACTGCTGACCTCTTTGGTTGTTGTCATACTATGGTGAACACATTGTATGGCCTTGACGAAGGCATGCTCTGGATACGCTTAGAGAGTTGTCTTTCATAGCGTGCGGGACTCAATGATCATCGACTCCACGGTCTGAACGAATGTGAGCGTCTTTCGCAATGCAATAGACTTCAGACAACGAGATCACTTCTATATGCTTGGCGCAAAGCGCCAAGCATATAGCAAGTACACCCTAGTACAGTGTCGCAATGACAAGTACTTCACTGTACGTGTACAGAAAAGTATGGATAAAGAGTTCTATTAAGAGTCCACTTAGTAGCACTCAACTGCGGTACTGAACCACGAATCGAACAGTATGGCTGAAAGCCCCTCAGGAAGTTCATCACATTGAAAGGTATGCACACCATGAATCAACTATCTGCACTTGTTCGTCATACACTCAGTATGGTGTTCGCCAGCTTGACCTTTCTGTATTGCCTATCAACTGAGTTATGCTCGCTCTTACCGCTGCCTAACACAGAACCGGGACCAGATTGGAGCAAAGAACGTGAAAAGAGGATATGATCATAATGTCTCATACTCCCTTCGTTTCTGAACGAATCTCGTAGGTGTAAGCACCTATTCTTTGGATCCCAGACGCAGCAAGTGTTTTGATGAGAAACGCGAGATCTGTGCAAGACCTGAGCATACGTTTTTCTAAGTATCTTGACGCTGTGTGTCACTCGTTAACAGAGGAGACAACTCAACTTGGCATAGTGGAGGGAAGCTCACAAATCGGAGAGCTTCGAACAGCTGAGTGAGTGAAGGGGATGATTAAACTTAGACAGATTCAAAGCGAGAGACCGTAGTATACAACTCGTCACACTATAAAAGCTGTAAACCTGTGGAGAACGTTCAGCGCGAGTATAGTGAAGAAGAAATGATTGCCTTCCTATCTGATGGAAGTGAGCAAGCATTCCAGATTGTGTATGATGCCTACGCTCCAACGTTGTATGGCATCGTACTGAAGATTGTCCGCCAAAACGAAATCGCAGAAGATCTGATACAGGAAGCATTCGTTCGTATTTGGCAGCGTGCAGATCGTTTTGATAGAGCTAAAGGCTCGCTCTTCACTTGGATGCTAAACATTGCAAGAAATCACTCTATCGACTACATTCGTTCGAAGTATGCGAGGAACCAAAGCTCAACTGAGCATAATTTCGTAAGTATAGAGGAAGAGCAGTATATGGAGCTTTCTGTCGACACGATCGGACTCCTCGAGCAGCTGGATACTCTGCCACCAGATTATCGCCAGTTGATTGACTTGCTCTACTTTCAAGGTTACACGCAAAAAGAAGTGTCTGAAGAATTGAAGATTCCACTTGGAACAATAAAGACTCGTGTGCGTGCGGCCTTTGTCTATCTTCGAGAATTACTAAAAGAGTTTCAGTATGAGTAGCAAGCTACCTGTTGATCCGGACATCCTTGAAAGTTATGTGCTCGGACTTTGCAGTCCAGAGCAGACATCTCTCATAGACCAACTACGTCGAGAATCACCTGCGGTACAGGATGAAATCCGTTCATTGCAAGCAGCGCTCGAAACACTAAGCACTAGCTACCGTCAGAGTCCTCCTGCTGGACTGAAAGCAAAAACATGGGCTCGTGTACAACACTCCATACAGACTCAAGCGCAAAATGATAGGAGTTCTAGCTCGGCGTCAGTAACACAGGAAACGTCAACAGCATCCGCGACACCTTCGACAGCGCCGAAGCCAAAAACAACTTTGCGTTCTACCTTTCTATCGATTTCGGCGGCTCAACTAGTATTAGGATCTCTCTTGTGTCTAAGCATCGCGACTTCGCTCTACTTCTTCCGTTCGACCACACAACTTCGTAACGAAGCTCAAAAAACGAACGCGCATTTGAGTGTACTGCACGACAGTATCGCGACTTTGCACACAGAACTCCGAGTATCCGCGAGGGAGTTTCAGTTCCGCAACTCGCCTCACACCCTTTCACAACCACTCCTGAACCCAAACAACAGTAGAGAAATTGTAGCCCGTTTGTATCTCAATCCAGATGATACTCTGCGCTATGTAGCACTGACAGGAGTACAAACACCTGACAAGAGCTCACATCTCATTCTCTGGTCTCTTTCCGGCCAAACCTTTATCCCGATTCACAACTGCACAAAAAGTCAGCCAGGTAAACTCGTTGCCATCGAATCATCGACGCCTGGCTCTATGTTTCTTTTAACAAGGGAACAGAGTACAACAGTACACTCTCCTGATAAGAATCAGATTGTTGGCATCTCACATCCACAAGTTCTGAGAAAGCTTCTTGCTAAGCAGAAGTCATACAAGGATCCGTTCATTGCTGGCGAAGCAATGCGCTCGTATAAGCGTGTTAAGTAAAACTTGAACCGTCGTGTTCTGGCAGAGTTCAAACGGAGAAGCACGTTTACTAGCGCAGTAGTTGCAGACGAAACACAACAACAAACCTTCCTCTTCTCTTTTACGTAGGTATAAGCAACGCACCTCAGAACGGCAATTCGCATGGTGCGTGTTCTCATACAGATTCCGAGTTGAATGATTGATGCTTCGTTGGAGGTGCAACAGTCGAGACTGCACAGACGCACACGTAGAGTCCAAACGAAGGAACATGAAACGTGTCTTTCAGCTGCATACACGACTCACTGCCTAATGACCGCGGTACAGATATCTCTAACGAGCACCAACGATAAACAGATGATCTGACTGCTGCCAACCATAGCGGCGGTCTACTAAGGAGGTGGCTTCACAGGAGCCACCTCTTCCATTATGTGAGCGAAATGTGAACACCTACTCTAGTATGCGATCGTAATCTCAAGTCTCCATGCGGCTCGACCTGTGTTCTTTTCTTAAACGGTACAACATCGTGTTTCGGTGGAGCAAGCTATCCTAGCACCTTTGTGTGAACCGCGCATTTACATCACATCTCCATTTGGTTCAGAGTTCAGCATTCTCGAGTCCTTTTCACGTCGATGCCCAATGCATACATACTTCTCGTGATTACGTACAAAAACCTGAAGAGGAAATTCGGTGAGGCTCATGCTTAGATCTTGATAGCGCTGTATGCGCTGCTGCATCTCATTTCTCAAACGACGATCGAGAAATGACTCTCGTCGGTACTTGATGCGCGCCTCCCCTTTTGCATATCATCTCTTCGCGCCTGAGTTCGGCTATGCAGCGACAGTTCAATTCAGCATCGTTCATGCAGTAATTGTTATGCATCAAAAACCAAGCTTGACAGAACAGCGTATGTATACTTCAAGCAACGAAGCCGGACCTAACATCACACATTCGAACAAGGAGCACCAAGCTCTGGATTGTGCTCGAGTGTATGTTCATTGGAACGTACACACTCGCGTTGAGGTAGGCATTTCAGTGAATCTGAAAATCAACAAGCTTTCGCAGTGCGTACAGGGTGTACGGCCAGCATTCTTCCAGTTCGTCGACGCAACAAGAACTATCTAGAGCTCAAAAGAGTATGTACGGGTTCAACCACGAAGCAATTGCCGAGCAGGAGGCGAACGAGCCTCTCTCATTCTCGAGTATTCATTCACTTTATTGGAGTGGGTTATGACAAAAAGTACTTTTTACAATCGGATGGGAAATCATTTCCTTCCAACGTCGTTAATCCGAACACTTGTTCTCTTTGTATGCACACTATCTCCGCTGTATGGCGCTACTATTATTGCAACGAGTAGTGGCAGTTGGAACAGTGCTTCAACATGGAATGGATCCGTGCCACCGACGGTGCTCCAGATCGACCAAGTAGTGATACCTGTTGGTATAACAGTAGATCTGGACAACAGCGTTCGCATAGATGGTCTTAGTGCCTCAATTCGTGTAGATGGAACACTGCGAACCTCCTCCGTGGATAGTATCGATGTGTTTCGAGGCGAACTAAGCGGCAATGGCCGCGTTGACGTCGGTATCATACGCTTGAACACATTGGCAATCTTCAGTTTCAGAGGACAGCTCGATGCGGAGTATGTTCGTTCCTCAGCTCTTAGCATCCAATGGAGTGCTCAGACGCAAGTACGCAAGGAGATAGAGCTGAGAGGTCTTCTGACATTGCTCAGTGGCAGTAGCATTGATCTCATGGCTGGTGCGGAGATCATTCTCGATGGTGGCGGCCTCATGCTAAGTGGTGGTTTATTAGACCTGCAGAAGTCCTATACCGTTCGTTATGTTCAAAGTCCAATTGTATGTGGTGTCGAGTTAAGTGGCTCCGGGCTTCGCAATGTTGTTGTCGACATTAGTTCCGGCTCATCACTGAGCTTGAGTAGCGACCTCATACTGGACGGCTCGCTCGTCATCCGATCCGGCACACTACAGCTCAACAATCACAGCCTTTTTATCAGCGGCAATGTTGAGGTTAATGCGGGAGCAGCTCTGGCGTCGACTGCTTTCTCAAGTATCAGCATCTCATCAAGCATGACGCAAACAAGTGTCTTGCGTTTCTCGTCATCGGGGAGTATCATTGACAAACTGCAGTTGAGCCTCAGTCCAGCATCAACGGTTGTACTTCAGAGTCAACTTGAGATCACAGGCAGTCTCAGACTTCAGGGTGGGAGTTTTGATTTCAGCAACCAGCGTTTACACCTTGATGGAGATTTCATCTCCTCTGGTAGCTTGAAATCTTCTGCCACATCAGAACTGAGCATTAGTTCTTCTGCAAACCTTGGTTCAGCGCTGCGCTTTGCGAACGGATCGCAGAATGTAGGAGTTCTACGTGTCTCGATGGACAAAAGTCTCACGCTCAGGCTTCAGTCACCCCTTCGTATTCACTCTCAGCTTGTGCTCGAAAACAAAAGTAATCTGAGTATCGAAGGTCAGACAGTAGAACTAGTAGGAACATTGAATGGAGATGGCGCATTGGTCGTGGATTCTCTCACTGAACTTCATTTCACAAGTTCTTCCGCACTTTCTTCTTCACTTTCAGTCTTGGGAAGCAGTCTAGGTACGCTGAGAATCGACGCATCCTCGTCTTTTCGATTGAACATGCAATCAAATCTTCGTGTACTTCGAACACTAAACATTGCGCGCGGCAACCTTAGTTTGGGATCTCATCGCTTGGAGACCCTGGGAGGTATAAACTGCTCTGTTGACGGTAGTGTTGCTGCAAGCTCAGGTTCCGTCATCGTTGTAAACACACAAACTACCGCACAATCAGTTCTGCGTTTTGGATTCGGAGTTCAAACAGTGGACTCGCTTCTTGTTCGGACGGACCAATCTAGTTCGCTAGAAATCAGTGGTGATGTGAGCATAGCCACATCGGCGCGTTTCAACACACCTCGGGTGCTGCTCAGCGGTGCACGAATGAAAATCTCTGGTCAGTTGGACTTAGCTCCCGTCTGCCGCATTCACTCTTCGAAGCATTCATCCTTGTTGTTGAACACAAGTGCACGCCTCTTAGGATCGCCGCAGTTCAACACAGAAGCGAATGAGCTGGACTCACTTGTGCTTCCAGGAAACTCTAGAGATACAATTCAGCTGAGAGGTGCAATCAACATTCAAGAATTCTTGCAGCTCCATCGTGGAGTTATTCGTCTCGATAGCACTCACCTTACACTCAGCGGCAACATCTTTCTTGGAGCAGAAACACAGATCGCTACTTCAGCCCAAAGCTCTATAGAGCTACGAACAACAAGTCTACTCGGAGCTACTCTTCGTTTCGTGAGTGACTTTAACGAGATTGGTGAGTTACACATGTCAATTCCTACGAGCACCCGATTAAGTCTTCAGGGCGTCGCCCATGTACAATCCGAATTGAACTTGCAAAGTGGAAATTTGACACTTGATGACGTTGTACTCGGAATCAACGGAAGTTTCCATCAAAGTCTTGATGCACTTATCTCTTCGGACTCTACCAGTAGCATACGCATTGGAGCCACCGCAAGGAATCTTCAAGCTCTGCGTTTCAGCAGCACTGCTCATGCTCTTCTTGACTTTGATGTACTATGTCAAGATCCTTCGAAAGTTGAGATAGCATCTGACCTTGACATTCATCATCGCTTAGAACTCAGCAAGGCTCAACTTTACATAGCGCATCACGAGCTTAGACTGAAACAAGGAGCAAGTATTGTCAATCCTACCATACATGGCTACATTTCAATGGCGCCAAACGGTAGACTCAGTATGATCAAAGCAGGGACATCAGCCGCGACCCTCTACTTCCCTATTGGCACTCAAAGTTCATTCTTAGCAATGCAGCTTGATCTTCTAGATGGCTCAAGTCCCAACACCTTTCAGGCTAGTGTTGTTGAGGGGGTACGAACCAACGGCTTATCTGGTACACTCCTTAGTGATGAGCAAGCACACGTGAAAGCCACATGGGATCTGCAAGCGTCCACGTCAATCGACAATTCGGCAAGCATAAGAGTACAATGGCCGACATCAATCGAAACATCGTCGTTCAGCCGCAACAGTGCATTCGTAGCGCACTATGATGGGTCGCAATGGGATAAACAATCAGGCCAGAGCGCTCGCTCTGTTGGTGACGCAAGCTATAGCTTGGAACGAAGCTCGGTCTCTGAACTCGGAGCCTTCTCAGTCTTTGGCTCATCGAGTACAAGTATCGGCTCTGAAGCAGTGCAAGTTGGCGCAGAATGTAGTCCCAATCCTGCAGACACCTACATACGTCTACCAGAATCGATGCTCACCGAAGAATCGGCAGATATAGCTATCTACTCTGTCAGTGGCGAATTGGTGCAACAATGTCTGTGCAACAGTGCTCATCCAACCATCGAGCTGGTAAACATACCGAACGGTTTGTACTTCTTACGTTTCATCGGCTCGCAAACGCAATCAACGCATCGTCTTCTTGTTATCCATCGCTAAATGGCAATCACACGGACGAGAGGATGCAGCTGATCAGAGTGCATGCACGTTGTCGCAATGAATGCAGTCGCGAGGAAGAACATCGTCTGGTTCCACACACTCACTTTTTCACCATCACCATCACGAAAGAGTACAAGTCATTTACACCACTACAACTGCCGCTGGAAATCTCCACTCCTGAAATGAATACTCCTTGGCGTTCGTCAAGGGAAATTCAGCAGCAGTTCCATAGTCTGGTATAAATACTTGTGCGGGGAATATCCTGGTATGTCAGGACCGGGTTGTTCCAAAGAGGTGACCAGTCACGGTCACCTCTTTTTGTTTTGATACTGTCCCGTCTTGTAAGAACGTAGACACCACGACGGATCAGCGCAGTAGCGTTCATGCTCATGTGTAGCCTGCTATAGTTCTGCTTCGCAAACAACACAGAGACAAAGTCTGGGCTCTGAAACAGACATGGAAAGAACTCACGAGCGAATCAGAGCTTGGCAGTGTATGAGACTACAGCCAAACTATGTGTGGCTCGTCTGACTAGTGTAGCAGATACGAACTTTCAACATAAGGGCCCGACGAATTCATGCCTTTACGGTACTGTTTGTTACAGAAGTTTTTCTAAGGGCGTGGCCACGAGTTCCTCGTGCCGCGGATGTGATCAACCAGCGCGTGCACAGGTGGCACGAGAAACACACAAGCACTGTGGCGGCACGCGTTTCTCTTGCCGATGACGAGATCCACCAGCGTGAGCACAAGAATCGACAGTAACTCATTCCCCACAGTAACAGGCAGACGGTGCGCTTAACTCGCACCACAGAGCTAAACTCCGCAACTAACGATGAATCGTTGATATCAACCATTCAGAGGTCCGTGAGAGTCCTAAGAAGTAGCCGAAGCCCTGTCCGCTAACATTTGCGTTCGGGCTCACACCGAAGGTCCCAAAAATCTCGTCGCGGTCTGAGTACATTCCGGCCTGAACATTGAGCAGGCGACGATCAACACACTGCAGTTTTGTAGCGTGATAGTTGTACTTCTGGAATTGTGAAGAACCACGTGAGCTCACGAGAGTAGGCGTAGCACCAGATTGTTTATCTGAAAGGTATCTAAAGGGTGAGATGTTGTACGAGTAATCGGGCTCTAATTCAAACATCGACGTATCCGCAGGATGGTCGATGTTTAGTGATTGCAGGAATCCAATCGCAGCACTGCTTTCCCATTGCGCACGTACGGTGTCGTATATGTTTTCATAATAGAACATTGAGTCTGCCAAGGGATCTCTCAACTGTACACATCCATAGCTGGAAATCACCGGCGAACTGGGCACCTGGGTACTCGCCTCGGCTTTGAGTCCCTCCCACTCTACCGTCAATCGGTACTTCTCACCTTCTTTGACACGAAGTGCTATCACATAACACTGCTCGATCGCATTAAAGCGCATCAGGCTATCAAATCCAGGAGCATGCAGTACGACCTTAGCGTTGCGTACGATGGATGAGTCGTAGATAAAGTCTTGTGTCAGTGGTAGTGTATGGCAAACAGTTACCCGTTGAACACTGCTGTCAGCGTTCACGTAGCCCCCGATCACCAACTGATTCACATAGGGAAGCTCGGGATTATCGATGACTTGCTCACAGGCACTGAGACTGAAGAGCAGAAGAAGGAAGATTCGAGAGATACATAAAGACATAACAGTGTGTCGTATTAGAATTGATAGTTCCAACTCACAGAAGGAATGATGGGAAACAATGTAATCTGCTTGAGTACGGGCTTCGAGCGATTCTGCCCAGGTACGTACTCATAGTCGATGTACTGAGCAAAGGGATTCAAATGGTTGTACACGTTGTAGATGGACACGTTGACCACAGAGGCTAAGCCAAACACACGACAATGGTAATTCAGTGAAATGTCCATTCGATGATACATCGGCAGACGATACGCGTTTCGGTCGGTGTACGCATACTGTGAATTCATCCAACTGAACTGGCTGCGAACAAATGGACTAAATGCGTAGTTGCCTGTGGGCATGGTGTACGCAAAGCCGCTGCCAAGGGTGAAGACAACACCAAGATCAAAGTCCTCAAGAATGCGGTAGTTCAAACACAGGTTCACATCATGTCGCCTATCATATCTGGCGGAAAACTCTCTGCCACGGTTTAACTCTGCAAAGTTGCGCGTGGTCCACGACAAACAATAGCCGAACCAACCACTCCACTTTCCAACTTTCTTTTGCAACAAGAGCTCCACACCATAGGCTTTTCCTGTGCCCGTTGTGAACTGCGTCTCTAATGGTTGAAAGAGTGAGAAACTAGCTGAGTCCTTGTATTCAACCAGATTCTGCATGTACTTGTAGTATGCTTCAATTTGGAGACTAAACTCCTTGTTCTCACCAAAAAGCTGCTCGTATCCAAGAACAAACTGACTGCTTCGCTCCGGAAGAATATTCTTCGTTGATGGGAACCACAGATCTGTGGGCAAGTTGATATCGTTGCGAACCACCAGATGCAGAAACTGATGCGCAAGAGCAGCTGAGGCGGTAATCTTCTGTTCGTCATTAAGTAAGTAGGCTAGCTGCAATCGAGGCTCAGCGCGGGTATAGGAACCGCTCTGAAAATGATAAAGTCGAACACCAAGGTTAGATCGCCATGCATCTGCAAAACTCCACTCGTCTTGCAGGTACAAAGAAGCATCAATGGCGTTGATGTCCATATTCGTTGGAATCAAACCATCCACACTAAAGCTATCGGTGACAACAGATGCGAAATTGTGCTGAGTGAATTCGAAACCAATCTTCACGGAGTGGTCTGCCATGCCGTACCATTGGAGTTCAGACTTCAAACCCAGATCGCGAATCTGTGAACGACTATAAAAGGGCTTTGTTGTGTTGCCCGGTGACTTATCGAATAACTCTGTAGAAAAGTTGTACGACGTGTAAAACAAGGTGCTGTGGATTTGAGCATTGGAGTTGAGCGTGTGAATCCATCGTAAGCTTCCAGTGGTGTTGCCCCAATGAATGTCGAAACCAAAGTCGGTCTTTGAAGGTGATGCTATCACGTCACGACCAAAAAAGCCACCAAGTATGTACTTATCATTCTCTCCCGCACGCCAGGTGAGCTTCGCGTTGAGATCATAGAAATAGTAGTTTGGAACTTCGTCTTCATCTTCTGCGGAAACAACGAGTCCGAGGAGGAGATCTAAGTACATTCGACGTCCAGAGACCATGAACGTCAGATCTTTCGTAATTGGTCCTTCCACTGTGATGCGTGACGATATGATGCTCAAAGCGCCCTGACCCTGAATCTTCTCTTGCGAACCATCCTTCATGGTGATATCCAGCACGCTCGAAAGTCGTCCACCATACTCAGCCGGGAAAGCACCCTTTATGAGCTTCATGTCGCGCAATGCATCACCGTTGAAGGTACTGAGAAAGCCTCCGAGGTGCGATGTGTTATAGACGATCACACCATCAAGAAGGATGAGATTCTGATCCGGGGAACCTCCTCGCACATAGAGTCCACTCGAAAGCTCAGATGGCGACTTCACTCCAGGCAGCATCTGCACAACACGAAACACGTCTGATTCACCGAGCAGCGCCGGCAATGATTTCGCGGCTGCACTGTTCACGGTGATGGTACTGATGGTGGAAGTGGATTGAAACTGCTGACGCTCGGCACTGACTTCCACTTCCGACGTCATAACGCTTTGCGAAAGCATGAACAAGCTCAGACGTTGAGTCGTTACCACAGAAACTTTCCGACGAAGTTCAGTGTACCCCAATGATCGTACGCGCAAAAACAGGGTTGAGCATGGCAACTTTGGCAAAACTGCAAAGCCCTGCTTGTTACTCACTGCTCCTCGCACAAGCTTCGTCATGGCACTATCACTATAGGCTGCTACGGACGCACCAATGATATTCTCTCCAGAAACAGAATCGCGCAAGAATAGAGTCAAACTGCAACTATCACTTTGGGAATAAAGCGGAACTGATCGCATGCTTAACAGCATAACAACACACAACGCGATTCGCCAACCGAATGCTTGAAGCATATTCCGTTCTAGCCTGCAGCCCAGCTGCATGCGAAATGTAGACATTCTAAATCCTTCGTGCAGAGTAGAGTAAAAAGTCCGATATACCGACGACTACACATGTAAAAGCGGGCTCAAGCCCGCTCGCGCTCAAAGATATGCAGTGAACTAATTGCACTTAGTGCCTCAGATTTAATTTATTCAGATCGCTTTCTTGGCTTTAACAACAATCGAGCGCGCTGCTCATGCTCACGACAAAGCTGCACTGCTGTCTTGAACGGCAATTCCCTAGATTTGCCGGATCCTCTTCACTGCAATGTGCTGCGTAGACCCTGACTATGATACATACTCAGAAAGATACTATAGCCGGCTTTCACCGTAGTTTTTCTCATACGAAGGAGTCTTATCGAAAGACGCTGATCGCGCTGCAATCGTGTCGTGATATTGTTAGAACTAATAGTCGTATTCACCAAAGGCTCGACATCACATCTCTTGAGCAGGTCTTGCAATACGCTAAAAAGTGCGCAGAGTGGGCTGATGAAGCTGAGCACTTACCATTGTACGCCGACAGTGTACTTCTAGAGGCCCAGTGCTTGAAGCTGTTGGGACAACGTGTTGAAGCACTTAGCATCTTACAAAAGCTCGAAGCACGCATCGATATTCGTGCCGAGCGTAGCAAAGCTGCTAGCTATTTTCTACTCCTTGGTCAACTCCTCCAGTACACAGGCTCAGTATCTACTGCAACCGAACCACTTCTCGAAGCTCTGCAGCACGCGGAGGCTCTGAAACAGCCACATCTTATCCTCGAATGCGTGTTTAGTCTTGCCAAAGTATCTCGCGAACTTGGCGATTATGCCAGAGCCTTTCAGTATTGTTCTCGAGCTCTCAATTTGGCACTGGAACTGGAGAGTCTAGATATTGGTTCTATCTATCTAGAACTGGGAGTTGTGCTCATCCTCTTAGACGACCGTGATCAAGGCTGGGAGTTTCTCAACAAGTCTGAAGAATGTTTCCGTGCAATCGACAATCTCCATGGTCTCGTGTTTGTCTACCAGGCGCGAGGCGTGTTGCTCTGCAACACATACAAGTATAACCAAGCACTTGCTGCCCACAATGAGTCACTACGATTGGCAGAGATCTGCGGCAATGCTACTAGCCGCATGTTTATAAGTCTTGGCGATCTACATTGTCAGCTAGAGAACTACCCAGAAGCTATTCGTTGCTTTGCGCGTGCAGCAACAATGGCATCGAATGCCGGAGATCGGGCTGTGTATGCCTATGCAGAACGCTATGCAGCGAGGACGCTGATAGCAATGGGTGATGTTGACCAAGCTGAAGCTGCGCTTCAGCGTTGCCTCTTGTATCTCCATGAGCATTTTGAAAGTGCTCCGGAGTACAGTGCTATCTATCCAATGTTATCTGAGATCGCTGAAAAACGTCAAGACTTCCCTGCTGCCCTCGAGTATCATAAGCTCTACCATCAATGGCGCGAGAAAGTGCGGAACGAGCAGCTGCAACAGAGCTTGCAACAAGAGAAGCACAAGCTCGGTGTTGAACGCGCTGCTCGAGAACGGGAAGAACTGAGAGTAAAGAGTATGACTCTCGAACATGAACTCAAAGAGAAGCGTGCTGAACTGGCTGCCACCATCATGGCTCTCTCCCAGAAGAACGAAGTCATTGAAAAGCTCTATCAACAGATTAAGACCCTCTCGGCTTCGCACGACACAGATCGCAAGCAGAGCTGCGAACGCATGATCCACGAGATTGAATCGCTCAAACACTCTGGTAAGCAACAGTGGGAAGCCCTACAGCAACAGTTGCAAAGTGTAGATCCGGAGTTTCAAGCTACTCTGGCACGTCACCACTCTTCACTAACTCAAGTAGAGATGAAGGTGTGCTTACTCATGCGCCTCAATCTGAAAAGTAAAGATATCGCAAATATCATGTGGTGCTCTGCCCGCACGGTGGAAACACACCGCTATGCCATTCGAAAAAAGCTCAAGCTAGAGAAAGACGATAATCTCTACAGCTACTTGTCACGGCTCTAACATTATCATGACCGCTGCATTTCTATAACAATGATGCTCCTCCGCGGAGACACATGCACTGCAAGCTCTTTCAGCATGTTTCGCAACAAGCAAGGCATACGCGATTGGAGTGAGGAGTAACAGACAAGCACTATAGACTAGTCCTTCAGTTTCTTGATCAGATAACTAAAGTGTAGCGCTACAGCTCTTGCTCGTTGTTCAGCTGTTGCACTAGCGGCGTGTCCACCCTCAGTATTCTCATAGTAGTACACAGGATAGCCCATATCTAGCATCTTCGCTGCCATCTTCCGTGCATGCGCAGGATGTACACGATCATCACGAGTTGAGGTGCTAAAGAACACTTCAGGATAGTGTTTATCCGGTAAGAGGTTTTGATACGGAGAATACTTGCGAATGAACTCCCAATCCTCCGCCTTGTCGGGATCACCGTACTCCGCTATCCAGCTTGCTCCAGCGAGAAGCTTGGTGTAGCGTTGCATATCGAGCAATGGCACTTGACAGATGACGGCATTGTAGAGATCAGGTCGCTGCGTGTACGCCACGCCAACAAGCAATCCACCATTGCTGCCACCCATGATTCCCAGATGCTCAGGTGATGTTATCTTTCTTGCAATCAGATCTTGGGCCACAGCGTGGAAATCATCAAATCCGTTTTGACGTTTTTCTCGCTTAGCAGCTTGGTGCCAGGCTGGACCAAACTCTCCACCACCTCGAATATTCGCCAGAACATACACACCGCCATATTCCATCCATGCACAGCCTGCTGTGCTTGAGTATGCAGGCTTTGACGACACACCAAAACCACCATAGGCACTGAGCAAGGTTGGATTCTTGCCGTTGAGTTGCATGGTCTTAGAGCCTACAACAAAGTATGGAATCTTTGTTCCGTCCTTCGAGGTCGCTTCAAATTGTTGTACTCTGTAGTTGCTGGCATCGAAAGAGGCGGGTAGCGACTGAAAGCGTTCAACACTGTTCTTCTCAGCATCGGCACGATACAGAGTAGTTGGCTCAAGGAAATTGGTGAAGCTAAAGAAGTAACGGTCTGTTCCCTCTTCTATATCAACAACAGAGATAGTTCCATACTCTGGTGCTGGTACTTTCTCTAGCGACCACTTCTTGTTCACGAAGCGAGCAAGATGCAGTTCACTTCGAACGTTGGTCATGAGTTCTAACAAGAGTGCGGTACGAGTATTAGAAACGCCGAGTATACTTGAGCGATCGCTAGGACGATAGACGAGATATGCATCAAGTTTGCCGTCCAACAGAGAGGCAAAGTCGAGCGAAATCAGGTCGCCCTTCTTATACAACGTTCCTTGGATCGACCAATCGGAATGCAGACCTAGTACAAACTGATTCTGGATTAGGGTATGTACCTGCGCATCTTCAGGAATCAAGAGTGGTTGGAGAGCGTTGTTATGCCAGACAAAGTTTGCAGATCTGCCCATGCCAATGGAGCGGAGTGCCATGGTATATGCATGCTCATCGTCTCGAAGAACCCATCCCACAACACGTACATCGGTTGTCTCACCCTCAAAGATCTTCTTCGCTTGGCTGATGTCAGTACCTCGCGACCAGAGTTTGAGTTGTCGAGGTAGTCCCGATGTAGTCATGCTACCCTCGCCAAAATCCATCGCGACCAACAAAGTGTTTGCATCGAGATAGTACACATTGCCCTTGGACTCTGGGAGATTAAATCCTAGTGTATCAAACTCAACCTTCACTGCATCGAACTCGCGTATCACTACCGCATCACCGCCACCTTTTGAAAGAGAAATCAGGAAGCGATCATATCCTGGATACAAGCCATGCGCCGACTTGAACACCCAAGGTATGGAATCCTTCTTACTCAACGCATCCACGTCAATCAAAGTCCGCCACTCCGGCTTGCCACTCATGTAACTTTCCTTCGAAGCTCGTCGCCATATGCCGCGTGCGTGCTCTTTGTCTTGCCAGAAGTTATAACAGTACTTTCCATAAATCGTTGGAAAAGTGATGCGGTCTTGTGAGGTATAAATCTCAAGACTGCGCTTGTAGATACGTTGATAGTCCTCCCGCTGCGACAGCATGTCAATAGTTCTAGCATTCTGCTTCTTCACAAATTCCATTGCGCGAGTTCCATTAATCTCCTCCAGCCACGCATACGGATCAGTGACCTGAGCGGAAACTTGAGCAGGTACTTGAGCAGGAACAGTTGCTGGGACTTGAGCAGTGAGCTGAAAGGGACCGATGCTGAGAGCGAAAATGAAGAGCCAGGTATGTCTCATGAACAAAGAGTGCAGTAGTGAGCGATAGTAATACTGTTTACCATAAAACAATGAGTTACATCATGGCACAAAACTACGTAGCGCCGTAGTATTCGTTCAACGATAGAATCTAAAATCATAGATACGTATGACCATGCGCCTGCTTCGCAGTCGCTTTAGCCTGCTAGCAAGCATACAACAGAGATAGAGTTGGAGGGAGTGAGAGACGCTGCGGCGCAGCCGCGCGAGTAAGAAAAATCTCCCGAAGAGAATCCAGAAGTTCGCGTTCTGTGTTTAGACAGTCAAGGTATGGGGACTCTTGTCGTGCACTGTGTTCAGACAGATTTTCACAGCATGAATCTCCCCTTCAAGAGCTCGCAAGAGCTCATTCATAACGGGCTCGCAGTAGTTCTCTTGTTGTTCTAGTGTTCTACAGATACTGGCTAAGACCGGGAGACTCATAGATAGCGCTGCTCCTTTGAGTTTGTGGGCAACCGCTACCATGCCTTCAATATTCTGCTGAGTTGACAACTCAACAAGTCTTGCGTAATCTTCATCGAGGAACTTTAAAATCGCAGGTATAGATTGTGAGAGCATCGATGCGGCATTCTCTCCTAGACGTTGAATGAAGTCAGCCTTGTCGAAGTGTTGAACAATTCCCTCTGTTACGACAGCGTTTTGAGGCGATGTCGCCTCTAGTGTTTGAGACGGCGTTGCAGACAGCGAGGACTGAAGCTCTAACCATTTTGAGAGCACATTGGCGACCACATCCATAGTGATTGGTTTGGTGATGTAGTCGTTCATTCCCGCATCAAGACAGCGTTCGCGTTCGCCACTAACGGCACTTGCCGTGAGAGCAACAATAGTCGTTGCAGACATACTCCGACGCTTTTCCTCTGCTCGAATGGCTCTTGCAGCCTCGTATCCGTTCATCTGAGGCATTTGAATATCCATGAAGACAAAATCAATGTGCTGCATGGCATACGCTTGCACGGCATCAACACCATTAACTGATTCTATGATCACGGCTTTTGGCAGAAGGTTCCGAATGATGGTTGAGAGCAAGACCATGTTTACCGGCTGGTCTTCAGCTATAAGAATACGCGCTGACGTTGAACCCAGAGAGCTCTGAGGTTGAAGTTCGACATCAGGGTGCAGGACCAATCTCGTCTGCTTTGGCTCATGAAGCCGTTCCAATGCTAGAAGCAACTGAGCCTTCGTAATTGGCTTACTCAGACTGTGTTGTACGTCGAGCTTTATACATTCCTCTGATACATGTTCATGGTTGGCTGAACTATGCAGAAGCAATATCGGAAGCTCATCATTCGACAGTTTCAGTTTATGGCGAATGCGCCGTATTGCTTCCAAGCCATCCATCTCTGGCATCTGATAGTCAATGATAAGTGCATCATATACGTTATCGCCGAGGAGCAAAGCAATTCCATCCATAGCACTTGTAGCGATGCTGGAATCAATGTTATGGAGACGAAGGGAGTTCTGAACGAGTGATAAGTTGCTGGCGTTATCATCAATGACTAGAATGCGCTTGAAATGTCGCAGCGAGTCTGACACCGGAGCTTCTTCCTCAAAGCACTCAAAGTCTATAGCAAAGAAGAAGACACTGCCTTCATTGACTTTACTCTTCAGTTGCAGCGTACTGCCCATGAGTTGAATAAGCCTATTGGAGATAGCCAGTCCTAAACCCGTACCTCCATACTTCTTCGTTGTCGATGAGTCTTCTTGCGAGAAAGCATCAAAGATCTTCTTCTGATTCTGCTCTTCAATACCAATGCCTGTATCGCGCACGGAAAAGTGAAACGTTTTGCGTGAGAGGTCATGGATGTCATCAACACTGACAGCCAACTCTATCTCGCCCACCTCTGTGAACTTGCTCGCATTGCCCAAGAGGTTGATGAGAATCTGCTTCAAGCGCAGTTCATCAGCCCAGATATATCGTGGTGTATCAGCAGCGATGTTGAGTAAGATTTCAAGCTTCTTTACTTGAATCTGGTAGCTCACAATATCAATGACCTGCATACACAGCTCATAAAGGTCTACGCGATCCTCAGAAAGTTCGAGTTTGTTCGCTTCAATTTTCGAGAAGTCGAGGATGTTGTTGATGATAGAGAGCAGATTGTTCGCTGAGTTGTGAACCGTGGTCACATACTTCATCTGCGTTTCATCCAGGGAAGTTTTGCGGAGAATGTCAGAGAATCCAATAACGCCATTGAGAGGAGTTCGAATCTCATGACTCATATTTGCTAAGAACTCAGATTTAGCCTTGTTAGCTTCATCGGCAATTCGAGCGCTTTGCTGTGCATGTTCTGCAGATAGTTCAGCTCTTCGAGCTTCCTCTTCAGCACGTTCCATTTCCTTTTCAGAGGCATCTTGCAAACTACGCATCTGCTCGACCATCCTATTGAATGCCCGTGCAAGGTCACCGATCTCATTCTTTAGCGGGGTTGAGAGAGAAACGCCCAGATCGCCAGAGGTTACTTGTGTCACCTTCTCACGAATGCGCAGAATCAACTGCGAGTTTCGTTGAAGGCTCCACCAGAATAATGCAGAGGTCGCGAGTAGAATCAGTGCTGAGAAAAGAACCGTTTGTAGGAGTAACGCATCAAGACTTGCGTTCTCGGATTCAAGAGAATAGCGAACAACCAAATGGCCGAGCATGGCGTCTCGATACCAAATATTAAGCTCCTGCTCTACATAGCGTTCGCTCACTATCAAACTATCCATCGTGGAGCGTTTCAGAAGTACAACCCCATTGGGATTATGCTCGAAGAGAATTGCCCCAGACTCATCTGTCAATTCTAGGAACACAAAATTCGAATCAGACTTAAACTGAGTGGCTGCCAACTGTAGTCGATCATAATCACCGTCTCCTAGAGCAAGTCCAATATCAGACGCTAGTGTCGCCGTAAAGTTCGTCACAAACTTCGTTGTACTTCGCGATGCAATCTCATGATTCTTGTCGTGCATGTAATAGACTGCGAAGCTGATCGGTATCAACGCGGAAGCCACTGCTAAAACAAGCATGCGCTTGGAGAAGGAGTGTACGACTCGGCGAGATAGGGTTCCCCATCTTCCAGTTGTATTCATGTCTCGAAAACTCATTTCGCGTACTTCTAATGACTGAACGACGGTATCCTTCAAAATATCGACCATTCAGAGTCAAAAACTGAGGATGTTTCCGCGTCAGAACGCAATCTCTTGAGCGCGCCATCTCTGGCTCCCAGTGACGATATGAGCAGCTACCGAGCAAGATGTTTGCTTCCTAGTCTTCTTATACATGGAAGTTCTCACTAGGCTCAATACCTCAAGCTCTGGACACAGGCTGAGTACGGTACCAGCCTCCCGGTGATGGCATAAGAAAAGCAGTCCCGCTTGCTTTTCCGGCGATTTACGTCGCTGACTGAGCGCAAAGTGCCTAGATTCATCCCAGTTATCCCCATTTTAGGCTTTCGGCAAGATAATTGCTATTGTCTAGAGACAAAGTTGTATCTTTGAAAAGTATCTCCATACCGTAGTACCGCGTTTCGGTCGCAATTTCTCCTGCACTGCCCCTCGATTCTCGTCACTATAGCATACAAGTTCTGACACAATACAGAACAGCGCAATGAGCGTTCGTATGCGCAATGATGGATCAGAGAGACTAGTCGTTTAACACACCTCCCGTCTATTCCCCTCTCTCCTTTGATGCAATGGCGTACAGATTGTACCACATTATCATATTCTATGACTTTTGATCAGTTAGACATCATCAAGCCTCTGTTGAGTGCATTAGTTGATGCCGGATATACGCAGCCAACTGCGATCCAGGAAAAGGCGATTCCCCATGTTCTCGCCGGACGCGACATCTTTGGATGCGCGCAAACAGGAACAGGAAAGACAGCTGCTTTTGCACTGCCTATTCTTCAACATCTTTCTGCAAGTGAGCCAGCTACACCACAACGTAGCATTAAAGCGCTTATCCTTGCTCCAACACGCGAGCTGGCAACACAAATCGCTGAGAACATTACGATGTACTCAAAGAACCTCTCGCTCCGTCACACAGTCGTCTTCGGCGGTGTGTCGCAATTCCATCAAGTAAAGGCGCTACGTCGCGGTGTCGACATCCTTGTCGCTACTCCAGGCAGATTGCTTGACCTCATGGAACAAGGCATCGTTCGCTTAAACGAACTCGAATATCTTGTTCTCGATGAGGCAGACCGCATGCTCGATATGGGTTTCATTGTACCGATCAAGAAGATCATTACGAAGATCCCTGCAAAGCGTCAGACACTGTTCTTCTCTGCAACCATGCCACCGGAAATCCGTCACTTGGTGAATCAGATTCTCAAGAATCCAATTCACATTGATGTGAACGTGGCGAACAGCTCGCTGACACCAACACTGGTGAAGCAGTCTGTGTACTACGTTGAGAAGGAAAACAAACGTCGTCTGCTACAACACATTCTTGACGAACATGAAATCGACAGCGCCTTGGTGTTTACACGCACAAAGCGCGGCGCTGATCGTGTCGTGAAGGATCTCAATCGTGGTGGCATTCGTGCTGAAGCGATTCACGGTGATAAATCACAAATGGCTCGCGAGAAGGCTCTCAAGAGTTTCAAGGATAAGACTCTTCGTGTCTTGGTTGCTACTGATATCGCATCTCGCGGTATCGATATCGATAAACTCAGCCACGTGATCAACTTTGAAATTCCAGAAGCTCCTGAAACCTACGTGCACCGCATCGGCCGTACTGGCCGCGCTGGCTCACCTGGTATAGCACTCTCCTTCTGCACGCTGGACGAACTGCCATATATGCGCGGTATCGACAAGCTCGTGAAAACGAAAATTGAAGTAGTGACAGAGCATCCATACGAATACTCTTGATCTAGCAATCTTATGCATCTGAGTGATTGATGCTGCATTCATTTCTTAGGCCTGCTGTCTGTACAGCAGGCCTTTTTTTTGTTCATGCTAGGCCTTCGGCCTAGCTCATGCTTGCTTGTTGGCAGGTCGGATTGAAGACAACTCTGGTACTGAATAGTCTAATGAAAACCGCTATTCGATCTTACGAATACTCATATCATCCATGTACAACACACAGTCACTCTTATCTGAGTTTGCTGTGATCCCCACTTCAATACTGTTATACACGCCTTTGCTCCCCTGGATGAAGTATAGGATATCGTGGGGCATCGTTTGAATATTCTGCTGATCTATGAGGAGCTCGCCGTTCTGCCAAAGTTTGATGGAGCCCTCGTCACTTTGAGAAAGATGGATTTGATAGACGAGGTGTACCCATTGGCGACGCGGGAAGTTGATTCTCTGTTCAGGCTGGTGGATGGTACTTGCTCCCATCTTGCCACGTTCGACTTCCAAAGCTCGTCCATCTCCATCGAGGGCAATTCGCAATCCTGGTCCTGCACCGACGGCAACAGTCTCCTCAAAGTCAACAAGGAAGAGATAGGGTTGATCAAGATCATTGTCCAAATAGTACCATGCGGAATACTCTATCACACTCCCATGCTCGAAATACATATTTGACTTAGAGATCGAGCACTTCGAGAGCTTCTCACCAGAACGCATTGCTGTAAAACACAAACTATGCTTGCCTCCATGCACGATGTGAGAATCAATGCTGATCGAGTTTCCTTCCAGTGTTTGTTGAGTATAGGTCCAACGAGTTTTGCCTGGCCCGAACAGACTGTCGCTGTACACAACATTCTCATAATCCTCGGAAAAACTCGCGCCGCCGCTACTGTCTAGCGGGTACGAGCAACTCCACTGCATGAATCCAAGCAGCAGGAACAAGAGCGAGGATCTTGTTAGCATTCTAAATGCGCATTCGTTCACCATTGATACCCCACACTAAGACCCAACCAATGTTGGTATTGAAACTGCAAGAGGTATGAGACAATCGGTGTGTAGGTCACCCGATAGAACCAAGGATGTACTGTTGTTTGCGGACTCTGATATCGATAGCCTATAAGCGGCGTAATCATTGAGAAACCAGATGCCTTGGTAGTAATGCTCAAGGCATGTCCCATACCAAGCTCAAGCTTATGCGCACCACTACCATAGTATGCATGCGCTATCGTGGGAATCACCAGTACTACTCCGTTGTTTACATCAATAGGAAACACCGAAAGTCCGGCACTCCAGCTCACTTGCCAATTGCCAGCGCTGGCCCACGGTTCTTCATAGTTAAAACTAAAGGCACCTCCCGAACCGCCAAGGTCGAAATAGAGAGCCTTTTGGAAACTACTATCCTGTGCGCTGAGTGTGTGCATACTCGCGCAAAGAACAAGGAAGCAACAGACTCTTTGCAATAGCTTCATTCGTAAACACCTGTCAAGAACTGAGAATGCGATCCCCAAAGATTTGCGAGACCTTGGAACACAGTTCAAGGCAACTCTGTTCAGTGCCTCGTTTCCAATCATAAGCTACAGAAGAATCTTCAAAAGTCGCTACGATCTATGTCTACATGTGCTACGATTGTTTGAGCTCTGCGTACTGAAGAGATATCGTGAAGACATCGAGGAGGCTTAGTTGGCGCGCCGAGCGCGCCTTGAGGAAGAACATCATCATTAGTAGTACAGTTGGTACTGTATACGCAAGCCTGCAGTACTTAATGAGACGGAGCGTTCGGGAATGACGTAGACTCGGGCTTCAGCACCAAGATAGAAGTTCTTAAGGAGTGTAAAGCGATAAGCAGCGGCGGCATTCCAACCTATCTCCCACTCAGAGCTGGTGGTGCTGACCCCATGTGCAAGGAGTTGAGCGCGATATGAGTACGCTCCTACGCCAGCACTCAGTTCTACTCCATACTTTTCCATGCTAAAAATGCAGAGCAGCGGTATAGCATTCAAAGACATCGTACTGCCTTCAGGCAAAGTCGCATCGGCTTTCACTGTCATGCTCGAGAGCTGCAAGTACGAAGTCTCAACACCAATAGCTAAGAGATGGTTTGGTTGCACAAGGCAACGCAGAGAGAATGCGTAGGCACTTCTGGAGTATTCTGCTTTGTCGACTGTAGTACTCCGCTCGATGCGCGACATGCTCGGTCCCGCAAAAGCCTGCAGATGCAGACGATAGAGAACACTATCGGATTCCTCTGCCAAGAGCGGTTCTTGTTGCCATAAAAGCAAGCCACAGAGCAAGGTAAAGAGCCAAGGAGAGACAAGCGGTGTTTTGTGAGTTCGTTTTCTCATGGCTGTACATAATAGTGATAGGCAACGACTGTTGGGTAGTTCGTTAGTATGCCGTCGTAGTCCGCATCGTGAAGAAAACGCAGAATGAAGTCTGGTTGGTCAAGAGTCCACACAAACGCGTTAGTATTTTGCGCATGGAGTTGTTGGACCTCAGTGATGAGGGAACCAAGAGTCCATCTTGCTCCATACACCTTTGACCCTGCTGCCAGGGTCTTCTCAGTACTGAGCTCGCAGACAGAACTGATAGCGGCATGATCAGGTCGCGAGACAAATGCCTGATAAATGTCTTCACTTGCCAGTCCAAAGTATATCTCCAGACTATCTCGCAGCCCCGCATGATAGAGGAGCCGTGCGCGCTCTGATGCGCGCTGCTGAAGCGCGATGACTTTCTCGATCTCACCAACTTCTTTGATGTCTAACCACACAGCCCGCAGATTTGTACTGTCGATGATGTCGTCGAGTACTTTCTCTAAAGTAGGAATGAGCTCTCCATTTTTGAGACGACAGAGCGCACGGAGTTGAGCAAGACTGTAGTTTCCTATAGGACCAACCATGAACTCACCATCGACGAGACGAGTGTTGAGGTTTTCGTCGTGATATAACACTGGCACTGAATCGCGCGTTAAGCGCACGTCAATTTCTACACCATGCGCACCTAGTTTTGAGGCAAAGCGAACCAGCTCCGCTGAGTTCTCGGAGAAAGGCAATCGATCGCTATTTCTTCCTCCACCTCGGTGGGCGATAATCAGCAGAGGTTTGGAGGTACGTACGGTATCCGTTCCGTAAAGAGGACGCAGGTAGCGCAGTACAATCTGCTCCTCGCGAAAGTTCTCGCTACTTCCAACGTTACCACGCAATTGTAAGTCTGCGGGACGTCGTCCGCGTAACAACTGTATCACGTCAGAAGAATCTATCTGCAATACTGCAAGTCCCGATTGAGGTCCTTGAGCAAAGCGCCAATAGCCCGCATAGAGAAAGGTTGTGTCGCGCATTCCGCTGCGTAATATCAAGTAGGCTGAGTTGCGCTGACAGAAGATGCTCAAGGTTGGACCATCGTGTTTGAGCACCAGCGTATCACCAAAGCGATTCGTTCCACTCTTCACAAGGTACACGCCGTCTACAGCCCTCAATGCTGAGCGAGGAATGGCTTTCGTATTCTCTAGAACATTCAGAGATTCAACGTCGGGCACGAGCACCCTCAATTCTGATCCGCAGGAGCAAAGCGCTATGGCAAACAAGAAGTAACTCAAGAGATGTGCACGGAGGATCTCCAGACTGCTCATTCTGACTCTACCCGTGGTATGTTGAGCTAGTGTCATAATAGTACCCCTACGCTCAACTCTGGATACAAGAGAGGATCGTTAAAGGTCGAGAAGGCTAACCATGATTGATAGGCATTCTTCAAGCTGTTCAGCTTCAGACCTAAGAGAAGATGCGTCTTCTTGGCAAATGGTTGTTCGAGATACAGTGCCAATGACGCCCCCAGACGTTGGTTGCGATCGGAAGCCACTTCAAACTCACCCACACGGGTACTACGAGAGGTTAACAGGTGCATCTCAGCTCTCAGCGAGATAAGTAGTTCGGAGCTCGACATTCCCAGAGAAACATGCGGTACGTTGAGCCACCCGACTGCATCAACATTAAAAGCATCCATTGTTGCAATTCCATACCACACTGCCGCGTCATCGCCGATAGAGAGTGAGAGTGGTCCAACATTGGTACTCCATTGCAGACCAATGCTCGCATAATTCGTTAAATAGTTGGAGCCAACATGACTTTGCACAGAGAAACCTGAGGCAATGTTCCAACGAATGTTGGCATCGAGCATGGGAATCTGGCGGATCTCTTCTTCTGCAATAGGACGTGGGACGAAGGTGAGGGTTGTTCCAACACTAGCCATCAAGGTATTTGAAGCATCCCATCGTGGGTGCATAACATAGTCAGGCACAGTAGTAGGAATCTCAGCCTCAGCTGCACTCAGCAAACAACTGCTGCACCAGCACACACTACACATGAAAAGAAATCGAACAACGCTCATGTTTCATATCCTCCTTTACAAATCTGACTGACCTACTATCGAATACAACCGCTTGCACTTTCCATCGAACGACGAATTTAGGAAATCAGATCCTGGCAGCTAAACTCTATCGCATCACTTCAACTTCTGAGCTTTGCGTTGATAGACTCTGTTATTCTCGTTGCTCGCATCAAGCCGCTCTGCTTGTAGAGAAAAACCAAGACGTTCTAACAATGCAATGGATGCCCCGTTCTCTACATGTGTATATGCACAGAGATAGTCAAAGCCACGTCGAGTCGTAGCTTGCTGAACAAGCCATTCGAGCGCTTCTCGCATCAAGCCCTTTCCTTGCCAGTCTGGGTGCAACTCGTAGCCGATTTCTGCTTCTCTGAGCGGAAGCACACTCAACGTATCCTCGCTCTCCTTTAGCTCCTGACGTAGTTGTTTTGATTCAACATCGCGGTAATTAAAGAGACAAATAGTGCCAATGAAGTGCGGAGTTGTATGCTCATCGAGCTGCTCCAGATTCGCATGAGAACCGAAACTACTCAGAGCATAATACTCTAACCGCGCATTGCGCATCCCCTCGTTCTGCCGCTGTATTGCTTCTAATGCCTGATCCACGCTCATGGTTTGTGCGCGCTTAATGAAGCGATTCACTTCTGGCAGAGAGCGTAATGCAGACAGCTGAGGCGCGTCCGAATCGGTTAAGGGTCGAATGATGAGGCGATGTGTTCTATACATAAATCTATGAATGTCTACCCAGCAACGAAAGTTCGAGCTGACCGGTTATCAGCTTCTTGCAAACTACGCTCAAGACAGGTGAAACAGCACTGTAGCAGCATGTGTTTGAGTAAGACAACGGACTTTTCGTTACAGCGCTGCCAGTACGCAAGGGATGTTCACTGCGTCTGTCGTGGCGCTCGAAGGACTCAGTATACAAGCCTAGAGAGCAGTTGAATTTTATTACGACTGCCGTATGAGGAGAAGAGTTTAAAGTGCATCAACCTGCAAGTAGTCTGGATGTTCAGAGCGTAAAGAAAGCTCGTATCGAAGCACTGCCGGGATGACAATCGACACTATGTATCACTGACTCACAACAAAGAAGCTCTGTCCAATCTGGCAGTTGTCTCGGCATTCTCTGAGTTTTGCGATGTACCTAGTCACTCGTTCGTACGGAAGACTGAGGAATTCCAGTGCAAGACCACGCAAATGGCTCAAGATGGGCAGAGTTCTATGAAGTGTCACCCAAGTATTTTGTGTGGACCGATGACAAAAAGCGACAACTGCGGTCACTACACTATAAGGGATTGCGCAGTTGATTTCAGATCAAGTTTCCCGAGAGAATGCAATGAACTTCTGCAAACAATGCGCATCAATGTATTGAGTAACGAAACCGGGAACAAAGTGAAAGCAAAGGATCTAGCGTAGAGTGTTTGATGTGACAATGAGCAATGAACACATAGTCAAGAAGTTGCGCGGAAGCGCAACGGAAGCAAACGAGGCTTTTGCCTACGTCTACGACTGCTATGCTGATCGCGTATATGCGTATTGTCGCCGCATGTTGCGCTCGGACCTTCGTTCGCTCGATGACGTTTGTCAGAACGTGTTTGTACACTTCTTTGATGTCGTGCGTCGAGGCAAGGACGTACAGAACATTGGCGCATACTTGCTTCGCTCCGCTCGCAATCAATGCATCAATGAACAACAACGCCTGCAACGCATATCACACGAATTTCTAGACGAAGAGCACGGTCGCTTCGACCGTGGAATGGAACAGCACCAATTGCTGGAGATCATTCAGCAAGCTCTGGAGCTTTTACCAGAGGATCTCCGCAGTGTATTTGTGATGCGTGAGGAGCTAGAGCTGAGTTATGAAGAAATCGCAGAGACCTTGAATTGCACGCAAGGAACGGTGCGTAATAAAGTCTGGCGTGCAAAGCAACAAATGAGAGAGATGCTTGCTCCGTACCTGCATGAGACGCAGGACGGAATGAGACAAAACAATGACGACATTCTTTTGATTCCGAGGAAGAACGATGATGAGTGAGAATGATACCTATTACAGTCAGTTGTTGTCGGCATACAACGACGGCTACCTCAGCGAAACCGAACAACAACTGTTGTTCGCCGAGTTGGCACGCAATAGCGCACTTCGTGAAGAGCTCTCACAATCGCGCCTGCTCCGTAGCGTCCTCAAAAGTGACAAAGCACCAATACCTTCTGCTCTTCGCACTCGAATCCAGGATGCGGTGATGGCTGCTGCACTGGTCCCGCATACACAAGAAAATCGAACAAACACACCAGCGACTTCATCACGGTATCGCAACAGCTCGCTCATACTCTCATTTGTTTGCGGAATGCTCTTGATGTACGCTCTGACCGAGTTTACACAGCGGAGCCGCCAAGAGTCAAACAACTCAGAGCTGAGGAAGAACAATAGTGATGAATCATTGAGTAATCGAACTGCAACACTCCTCCAAGACGCTCAACAGAGCAACTCTAAAAGTAATTCGGTTCTGACCAAGGGCGAAGCCAGCAGCAACGTGTACTCGCCTTCAGGAAGAGCGAAGGCTATGCAAGAAGCACGTACTGAGGACTTGTCCAAGACAGGGTCTCGCCGCAGCGACCGCGGATCTCATGCTGAGAAAGGCCCATTGATCTTGAGGAGTTCCACTTCAGCGCTCCTCAAACAGCCTTCTGCAGCGTCAGTTGTTTCAACACGAGATAATCACAGCCTAAAACCTTCGAGTGCACACATTGGTGGAATCATAACTACTGACGAGCAAGGAGCTAGCGTCGGCTTCCAATCAAAGAATACAACAGACCCACTACTCACTAAGTCTTCCAGCAGTGCTCCGCAGACGATTGACATGCAATCAAAGACAACCGTGGATGAAGAACCGAATGCGACGTTCTCCACTGATGCGAAACGGAAAGTTGTCTCTGACGCAGAGCAAGCTAAGCACCAGAGCGGCGCTGCCGCTGCGCTCCAAGATGAGCGCCGGAAACAGTTAGATGGAACGAAGAACTATCCCTATGCACTCGAATTGCGCGTGTTTAGCGCACTCTCCTTTCCACAGGTTGATCTGCCTGGACTCATTGACCCGCCTATCAACAATGTTGCGATTGGTGTGCAGAAACGACTGAATGAGCGTTGGGCAGTGGGTATAGAGTTCGGACAAGAAACCATTCTCCAACGCTTTGTAGTAGTTGATGGAGATTCGCGAACGGAGTACCAGCAGAATCACTTGGGATTCTGGCTGGGTGCACGAGCCGAGTACAGACCTTTTGAAAGCAGCACTTTGTATGGAGCAGAGATTCAAGCAGTGCTACGCAGTACTGTGGGGGCAACACGGATGGGTCCGATGTTGCGTCCATCTGCTGGCCTGAGCTTTGGTATCAGTCCTCTCGTCGACATCAACCTTCTCCTTGAATCAACATTTTTTGCCTATCAACAAGCTGATGTTTGGAACCTCAGCACAAAACTTGGAACAAGCCTGGGCCTGCAAGTTCATTTTTAGAATCAATACTCTACAACCATTTTAAGGAAAAGCTATGAAAGTACTATTGACACGCGTAGCATTGTGTCTCCTGCTAGTTGGAGCACTTGAGTCCTGCGATCAAGCGCTCAACGTTCCAGCAAATCGTGAGGAGCAGCGTACCACAACAAACGTGCAGAAACTCAGCTCGGCATTGAAGAATGTCGACTTTGGACAAGTTTCGAAGGCATCCACAAAAGCTATTCAATTACGTAACCTCGATTCGGTGACAACCATTGTCATCAATAGCATTAGTTTGACAAAGGCAAGTGCTGAGTTTAGTCTGGAACAGCTTCCAACCCTTCCATTCAACTTGAAGCCAGGTGGCACACTGGACGTACATGTGCACTTTAACTCCTCCACTGCCGGCAACTACGACAACACCTTGTTGATCAATGGAGATGTGACGAAGGGCATTGCATTGAAGGCAAGTTACTCAGCGAACGCACCGAACACTTTGAGCAACAGCTTTGTACACCTGAAAGCATCCACGACGGTTTTCGACTTCGGTGTGATCGCCTTGGGTAGCTCCAAGACGAGTGAGGTTGTACTGCAGAATACGTCGATCGACAGCAGCGTTGTCATAGATGCGAAGAACCTCGATACCAAGGGAGGAGTATTTCAAATGGTGTCGGGTCTCAGTTTTCCTCTGGTTCTGCAGCCCAATTCAGCGATAACAGTAGCCCTAAGCTGTACACCGCTGCTCGCCGAATCGTACTCAACTTTTCTCGAGTTCTTGAACAGCAACGGAGAAGTACTGAGTATAAAGTTGATTGGAACAGCAGTAGTGCAGAATCAGGTGGTCAGTGTTCAGAGCTATGATCTCGGCGCTATCAAGCCAGCAAAGTCGTTCAGCTTTGATCAGATTCTGAGCAATCCGCAATCACACAGCATTTTCATCAACAGTGTAAGCTACCGTTACAGTCGCGATCTCGGACTAACATGGGTCGATGCTCCAGATCAACAATTCGTTTTCGACGCCCATTTGTCGAAGAATGCACTGACCACAGAAGTAGGCGCAGGTGCAAATCATACTTTTGAATGTACCTATACTGCCATTCCCGGAACAGTACTCTACGGTTCCTACATGTTCGAGGCTACTGTCAACTACACTGATGCCTCAGCTGGTGTAACTAAAGACATCATAGGTATCGTAACAGCTCACATTCCTTAACTCAACCAATATCCCTGGTTGTTTAGGGCAGTACGAGCTTCGGCTCTGCTGCCCTTTTTGTTGCCCTAAAGTCTAAGGATGAGCCGGATCTTGACCGCATGAGATCTGCGTTCATTCAAGTATGAGACGGTAGGTTGGTTGTGGATGGAGGGTGAAACCAGCCTGTTCATAGACCTTAGCACCTTCCGGTGTAGCTTGCAGTTCGAACACGTGCAAGCCCTCAGACTTCCCGTGTTCTATGAGCATGTGAATGATTGCGTTGCAAATGCCTTGCCGACGAAAGGCAGGGCGTGTGTACATATTCGCCAAGTACCCAATACGTCCACTCGGGTTCTTTGCTCCTCCAGGTTGTCTGCGCAAGCGGGGATAGCACCCATTCCAGCTAGCTCCTGTCTATGAAAACAGAGAATGCAGAGATACTCGAGCTGAGGTATCGTCTTTGCGAAGTACTGCTCCACTGATCCACGTATCTCTTGTCTACGAATTTCTGGCAAGCTCCCATGAATAGACTCCTCTGCAAACTCGATGCGCAGATCTACCAGGAGGATATCCTCCATTTTGGCAGTACGATGCTCCAAGTGTAGCATATAGAGCTCAATTGTTAAGAACGAAGATACACCAAGCTTTGATTGTTTTAAGGCAATTGCCAATCCGAGTCGATGAAATCAAGCCAACTCGTACAGCACAATCACCTTTTATAAGAGCTGATTCAGAACAACTGTTGTTCACATAGCTCCTGCAAAATCTACGCTAGTGTGAGCTATAACGTAAGGTGATAACAACTGCGGCTTCATGATATCGAGTGGATTCCAGCCATTGAGTGTCAGCTAGAGGACTAACATAGCCCAGTCAAACAGAATCGTTATACCCATACTTCACCCATGACCGAAACTCGCTTACCTAGTGGTTAAATGAATTGAACTTTGAGTATTCTCACGGCCTTTGAATTGGTCTTTGCGTGGATGATAGTGATGACGTATTCCGTATAGGTGGTGCCGGATGGCGTTAGATTTCTCTTTCATATACTCAAGCTTAGAACGCATAACTTTGGGTTACCAGTTCTTCCAAAGCATCAATGGTATGTCTTGCTTTGGTCGTTCAATTTTCTTCTGGCTTGCTCTCTTAGCGCTCAAGCCTACGCTAATCAACGCCATTACTGGCAAGTGCTGATAACGGCTCCAGTGCTCTGGCAGTTGTAGTGCTCGCGATACCAATCGGCTCATGCCTTGGAAAGTGCATCGTCACCAATGACTCTCACCTCCAGCAATGTTCATGGTTCATAGTTTCATGGTTCATAGTTCATAGTTCATGGTTCATGCTGATATCAGCTTTCCTCCATGTATCACCTGCTAAGAAAACTGTTGTAATTCTGCTTTCGAGCCCCGCAAATGGGATAGGTGGTAGCATTACAATGGAGGAGAATATGCATTGAAATTGTTATTGTCTTGTGCAGTTGCAGTTCGAACACGTGCAAGCCCTCAGACTTCCCGTGTTCTATGAGCATGTGAATGATTGCGTTGCAAATGCCTTGCCGACGAAAGGCAGGGCGTGTGTACATATTCGCCAAGTACCCAATACGTCCACTCGGGTTCTTTGCTCCTCCAGGTTGTCTGCGCAAGACCATAGCACCCATTCCAGCTAGCTCCTGTCTATGAAAACAGAGAATGCAGAGATACTCGAGCTGAGGTATCGTCTTTGCGAAGTACTGCTCCACTGATCCACGTATCTCTTGTCTACGAATTTCTGGCAAGCTCCCATGAATAGACTCTGCAAACTCGATGCGCAGATCTACCAGGAGAGGGATATCCTCCATTTTGGCAGTACGATGCTCCAAGTGTAGCATATAGAGCTCAATTGTTAAGAACGAAGATACACCAAGCTTTGATTGTTTAAGGCAATTGCCAATCCGAGTCGATGAAATCAAGCCAACTCGTACAGCACAATCACCTTTTTATAAGAGCTGATTCAGAACAACTGTTGTTCACATAGCTCCCTGCAAAATCTACGCTAGTGTGAGCTATAACGTAAGGTGATAACAACTGCGGCTTCATGATATCGAGTGGATTCCCAGCCATTGAGTGTCAGCTAGAGGACTAACATAGCCCAGTCAAACAGAATCGTTATACCCATACTCACCCATGACCGAAACTCGCTTACCTAGTGGTTAAATGAATTGAACTTTGAGTATTCTCACGGCCTTTGAATTGGTCTTTGCGTGGATGATAGTGATGACTATTCCGTATAGGTGGTTATGGATGGCGTTAGATTTCTCTTTCATATACTCAAGCTTAGAACGCATAACTTTGGGTTACCAGTTCTTCCAAAGCATCAATGAGCATGTCTTGCTTTGGTCGTTCAGTACCTTCCTGGCTTGCTCTCTTAGCGCTCAAGCCTACGCTAATGTACGTGCACTACTGGCAAGTGCTGATAACTGACTCCAGTGCTCTGAAGACATTGTAGTTAGCTCGCGATACCAATCGGCTCATGCCTTGGAAAGTGCATCGTCCTTAATGACTCTCACCTCCATGTGTTCATGGTTCATGGTTCATGGTTCATAGTTCATGGTTCATGGTTCATGCTGATGTCGACTCCTCCATGTATCACCCTGCTTACAAGAAAACTGTTGTGGTCTACTTTCGAGCCCGCAAATGGGATAGGATTGAGAGCGGCGATACAATGGGAGAGGGGCACAGCCATTGAAAATGTTGTGATAGCATTGAGTTCCGATGGCGTCAGCTCACTCAGAAAGCGAGAAAATCCGCTTTCGAGCGATGTGCGACGTGCGCCAAATCTGCGCCTGTATTGCAACCGCTAATAACGGTTATGCACTTCTGACTACGCTCGATTGTGAACTGATAAACGATCCGGTTCTTCGTTGATATGCCATCACATCGCGAAAAACCTCTCAACTGTGTTAGTCGGATACAGTCTCGTCTCTCCCAGCTCAAACGCAGACGCTCGACTACAACACTGACTTAGTCTTCGGGTAACCAGTTGAGCATCAGTATTTCAAACCGTTCAGTAAATCAAGATTAATGCTCAGTCCGCGGGAGTTCACTCCAGTGAAGTACGTACTCGGTACGCTCCAATCCATGTGCCTGCTTCTATCATTGTGACGCACTAGATGGCGTCAGGATAGCGCTACCAGCGCTGATGAGTTTGATAAATGCCTGCAGTTGTCTTACAGACCAGGCAGCGTACAGTAGAGAGTGGATGGTCATCAAAGCGCACCGAGTCATGTAGTGAAGGCAAATCAATATTGACATCTAGAAAATGCAGAGGCTTATTGAACATTGGGGAGTTGACACAATAGCGCTTAGTCTCTCATGTCTCAAATCAATCTGGAAAGACATACTCTCAACTCACCTGCCGGAAGAACTAAAAAAGCTATCAACACGGCAATGAAGACTCTTCCGTGTTGATAGCCCTGATTATACTAGACCATTCGAACATTAGTGGAGGACAGTAACGAGAACTTCTTTGTGCATTTGGGCTGTGTATAAACGCAAAATGTAACAACCGCTTCTCAACTCAGAAACTGGTAGCATGATAGGACCAGACGTGCCAGCATCCACCTGTTTCGACACAACTTTGTGTCCGATGTAGTCATAGAGCTCACAAGTATAACTTCCATTGAAATCAGACGGAGCAATAAAGTACAGAAAGTCACTTGCTGGCTGTGGCGCAACCGTGATAGAATTCATAGCAGCGCGAAGATCGTCCGGATGTTGCTTGATATCGACAGTAATAGATTCGCTCTTTCGAGGGCAACCTTTGCGGTATAGACTATCGAAACTCACCATGAAGAGCGTTCGCAGCAGTGTTGTATCGCATTCGATGTAAGCTGATGAGGAACTTGACGGCACAGTGCTTAACAATGAGTCAGTACCGTCATCTGTTCGCACATATATACCATAGCGAAGGATACCCGGAGCCGAAACTGGCGTCCACTGAACATTCGTCTGCCCTTTTCCATTAGAGTTGGCAACAATATTTGTAGGCGCTGGCGCGAACATTCTTCCAGTGTTGAATTCCGTATTTACATACGCCTGATCATTTGGTAAGCCATCCACAACACGAATACCATATACATAGCAAGTGCAGAAGGGCAGCGAGTCTGACATGGTATAACTATACTCCCCAAGTGTTGCATCAACGTAGCCAATTGGAATACCACCTGATCCAGTAAGCTCATCATTTAGAAAGAGATCTATTCTATCACCCATAGAGTATAAGCTCTTATCCCACTTCACCTTCAGGTCGCGACCTACTGCACTTGCAGTGATAGAGAACGGTTTGGAGTTGTTTGGAGACAAACCGAAGATAAGAACAGAGTCAGTTTTCGCTGGGTTTACTGTCTCGACTGTCCAAATGCCCTGCGCAGGGTTGATGAGCGACCAGAAGCCGATTTTACTGTCGGCACTCTTGAACAGAATAACACTGGAATCAGACTTAGTAGTCGTAATGCGATCACCTGCAGGTGAAACAAGAGTGGTTGCAGGTATCTTACTCAAGCTTTTCACCATAACGAATACGCGCTCAACGTCTGGTGTGATCTTAAACGAGTCTAGTGATGATGCTGCGATTAATCTTCTACCACCGTCATCCAAAGACTGTATCTCGTTATTAGAGCTTCGATGACTTATGAACCCAAGTTTCTTATCGAAACCATGAAACCATAGATGTACACCGGTGTCGGAACTAAGGCTTGCTTCAACAGAAAGCCTACCAATGGAACGAATGAAGCTAGAAGGATTCTGTTGCAAATCAACAACTCCTGTGGCTACCAGGCCGTCCTTTTCGTTAAAGCGTAGATATGCTCCAGCATATCCCAAATCATGTGGAAGTATGCCAAGTCCCTTCATTGCCTTCATTAGCCAGACAGCTGGCGTCTGATCTTCGCCGTCAGCGGTTTTATCAGGCATCTCACCTGGAATATCTGGCATGCGAAACTTCGCCACCGTCGAACACGCAAAGGCGAATGAATCCTCCCAGAGCACAGATTGTGAAGAGCCCTTTTCAATATTGATTATGTAGTCATCAGCACCGAAGTGGAACGCTTTAATGTACTGGCTCTTAGATCGTATTCCCTTGACGAAGTCCATCGAACCTTTCAGACTAGCTTCTATTTGCCAGGGTCTGGTAACACTTATCCTTGGTATTTTAAAGAGAGAAAGCTTCAACCCGCCTTCAACAATAAACGGATATGTTAGTTTTGCGCCAAGTTCTACTTCACAGATATTTGCCTTTCCAAGAAAGGACTCCAGTTTTGGCACGCGCTTAATCAATTGATCATCAACGGAAGTAAACACACCAGTTATATCTGCACTTTGAGCTTTCCACTCATCGCTAGCCCAGCCTGATGTTCCGAGTTTTAAACCGGTCCACATGAATATAGGCACCTCAGGAACAGGTACACCAGGGTTTGTTGATCCTTCAAAAGTAAAACCATCAAACTTGCTCTTTTCTATCGTGAGCGAACCCTTTATTGTTGCATCCCAAGCTTTCTTAACACCTGCACCAGCTTTAAACGCACAGCCGCCTGCAATCATGAATTGGTCCTTCACATTATCATATGATCCGGCTAACTGTGTTACACAGAATTGTGGGAAAGCGGGTATTACACAGTCTGTAAAGGATATTGACATCTTCCCAAAGCTTACTCCGCCTAACTCTTCCTTCACAATAGAGAGGCCGATCTCAACTTCGCCTTTATCGGGTGTATTGGACTGTCCTTCACATGCATTCTGTTTGACATTCTCCCAATTTGCTTTTCCCTTAATAACCAGCGCTGTACCAAAATCCAAATCTTGAAAAGAAAACTCCTCAAGGCTAAATTCTGAGCCACCTATCTTCTTTTTCAATAACTCAGGCGTAAGAAGTTTAAATTTCGTATCGCATGAGAGAGCGAAGTTAAGTGCTTTGCCAACTATCAAATCAACAACAACCTTGCCTGCCCCTTCTTTCATTTCTGGAATAACAATATCATAAGTACCGCTTAAAGCTTCCTGTCCAGCAGTTGGGTCAATCTTTATCTCGCCCTTTAACTCAAGTATCTCATTAATCTTGGCGCTTCCCTTGTGAGAGAGTATGGGTGAATTGTCATCCTCCTTCTTCCATTCATTTCCTTGCCCAGCATCAAACGTCAGTAGTGGAAGACCAGCACACTTATATACCCAATACCGACCTGAAACGGAGACTGTTTTCTTTACAAGTTGTGATGTTTTGTACTTGTCCTTGGTTGCACTAAAACTCAGTTCGTAATCTGCTGACTTTACTGTTTCGGCGATTTCCAACTCGTAGATTAGCTCCCCATTCGCACTCGTTGTACCAAGCTTCTCATTTTTCTTATTATTAATTTCATCGGTGTATGACACATTCGCGCCTTCAACAAGATTACCGAACAAATCAGTAATTTTCACTTTGTAGTTGACCTTTGTTTTCGCATTGGTGTTAAATGGGTTCTTACCAGGTGCCACCAAGACTTGAAGCTCATTCTCAAAGCGAGCTGAAAATGTTCCGGCTGTGATCGCAGTCTTAAATGTCTCTAGGTTTGGTGGATGAGACTCTAGCAAAAGAGAAAAGGTGCCAGACAGCAATCCTGTATTTAGATTGAAATCGGTGATAACGACTGTTCCCGATCGAAATGTCGCTTTTATCTTTTGTGCGCCAAACAAATCCTCGAAATAGGTTTGGGTCATACCGCCGGTGTATGTGTCTGTGCCATGAAAATTAACGATGGTAATAACTAACTTCTGATCCTTAAGATGGTCTGTTCTACCGGTTGGGAAACTTCCTACTATCGTCAAAGTCTTTGCGCCAGTCATAGATCCTGTACAGTCTTCTGTACTCCACTGCTTCTGTGCCGAACCATCGCGGATAGACGTAAAACTCATTATTGGCTTGTCAGCCGCATGTACGACACTTGAGCTCAAAACTGCGCTGAGCAATAGACTTAAGGTAATCAGCGTTCGTAAACTCAGTCTCATGGGTTCCTCTCCTACGTTTATGGTAAAATTAAACTATTCAATACTCACCTGTGTTGCCGTCTCATACTTCGAACCTAGCCATCGAAGCATCTGGCTACCTACACGCCGTAGGTCGCACCGTTCATCTTCCATTCTAATATACAGAGATTTTCTTCTAACCAAATACAAAACAAGTAGTTGTGCAGTGTAGACTAGTTACGTATTGATCTCAAAGCTCCGGCATTGAACCTAGTGATTTTGGATTCAAGCTCGTGTCGGCCAGCACTTAGACCGCAAAGAAAGTCGATTAGATTCCACTTCGCTCTGAAATTCTAGGTTCGATTTCTGAGTCCTACACTCTGTATTCGTTCTAGCGGCAAAGGACCAATGCCTGGAGCCAACCGGGTTGTGGCGCAGGAGGCTCTGAGATTACAGGAGGCGAACAAGATTTTCCTTGAGATCAGTCGCGCATCCTCCTTATCTAGTGATCCATGTCTAAAGAACGAGAAATCTCGCTCTCCTACTGAGTACATGCATTGTAGATGAGTTTTGTGATATCCGCGATGCACTTTGCGGAGGCGTCATAGGAAAGGGCACTATGATGAACGTAGACGCTGAGAATGAGGTGTTGACCATTTGGTAGGCGAATAATCCCAACGTCGTTCAAGGCTACAATACGTCCTTTCACAGTCCCAGACGTGCCAGTCTTATGTGCCACCGCTGTACCTTCAGGTAGACCCGCCACTATGCGATTAGCTGGATTAGAGGTTTCTGTGAGGTACCGTAGAAGAAGGGTTGTTGACGAGGCACTTAACAAAGTCTGTTGATGCAACTTGCGCAAAAGCAGAGTCATGGCTTGTGCCTCGCACCAGTTCGTGTATTGGGCTTTATCACCCCGATGCATTTGGTCTTCCGTAGCGCGAATATGAACGCGCGTAATTCCTTGAGAATGCATATAACGCTCTACTTGTCGTGGGCCACCGAGGAGGCGGAAAAGTATGTCGCAAGCATTATTGTCGGATTCCGAAACCATTGAGCGTAGCACGGTGTCGATCGACAACTTGGTACTCTTATAAGCGCAGCGTTCGGCGAGCGGACTCCATGTATCCCGCTTCCAGTCCTGCTTACGAATGCTGATTAGTGAGTCGAGCTTGAGATGCTTTGCGTCAACAAGCGACAACACATGCGCTGCCAAAGGGAGTTTGTACACGCTTTGCATGGGATAATGCTGATCGTTGTTGAACTCTAGACTCTCAGCACGCTCTACGAGTTCTGCTGATACTCCAACGATCGCATCAACACTTCGAAGTACGCTATCTATCTGTTGCTTCAACTTCAGGTTATGGAGAAGCGAGGGAAAGGTCGGCACAGGAAAATCGTGTGGATATTTCTCGGTTGGAGTTTGAAGGACGGGCTGTGAGAGCAGCAAGCAGCCACTGCCAAAAACGACCAGAGCAAACAGGGTGCGAAGAAGGGACATAGTCACTGTGTATTCGTGCAAGAACTGCGCACTTGGTGGCGCGATTATGCACGAAAATAGCTGCGACTATGTGCTCACAACGCTTCCTTTTTTCGAGAGAGTGTGTATGGCCACGGAGTCAGACAACAAAAAGAAGCGAAAGGGGTCTAACGTTCTGACCTTAGCTGTTGTGAGTGTCTTTGTTTAGCGACGCGATGACTGGGATGAAGCGCCTCAAGGGCTCGCACTTGAAATTGTTCTACTTCAATGTGGCGACCATTCAATAATTGAATCAAGTAAAGGGCGTCGCGATCGGCTTCGACGATGTAGTCACGGACCACTCCTACTTCCCCACTTTGTAGTACCCGCACGGCTGTACCTGGATCGAACATGGACGTGATGATGAGAGAAAGTCAAACTGTAGGCTATTAGCAACGGTTTTGATACAGAACATATCGACGTTGGAGCAGCAATGCTCGCCTTGACGAGAGGAGCAGGCACCGCCTCCAACCTCCAACGTCGAGTTCTGCTATGGGGGCTACTTTACTTTATCACAGGACAGATAGGTACCGCCGCCAGAGCTGGAGAAACGAAGCGAATTGCTGTACTTTCCGCCACCTGTGTATACTTGGCCAAATGCGACATACTCATAGCCACACTTCCCTTCAAAGTTGGTATAGAGTACTGCGGCCATCAGCTCACGTCGCAAAATCACGCCAGTGAGATTGTTCGTAATTGTCTTCCAATCTTTGCTCACGATGATTGCGCGCTTCCACTTATCGTTGGGGAATCGCTGCTGACAGATTTCAAGCATTTCGCGTTCGAGAGCAGCGTTCGACATACCGGCTTCTGGAACCTTTGTGTTATTCAGACGTTGATTCTTCAAGTTGTCAGCGAGCTTCTCAATGCCTTCCGCGCCATCAGTCATATCATAACTAAAGCTGGCTTTAAACTTCTCAGCCCGGCTGGCACGGAAATCAAACTTGACTTCGATCTCGTGCTTCAAGGGTAGCTCTTTCGCAAGATTACCTAGGAAATCAGCATAGAAGATCTCTCTGTTCTCGAGATAGGGACCGTAGTTTTCTTTTAGCCAATCGTCACCTGGTACAATAGCAAACTGCAGATAGCTGTTTTCTTGCATTGGTGTCGTGACCCAGATATTACCGAGTCCTCGCAAGTTCTTGTCGATGCGAACTTGAATAGGCTGCTGCGCATAAGAGTCTGAAGCTTGTCGCACCTTGCGTCCAAGGTAGAGCGTTGCGTACACTGTTTCTCCACCCTTGAAGCTGTTGCGGATATCCGCACTTGCCTCTTCACCTGGTTTAAATGGCTTTGCACTAAACACCATCTCGTTGAGGTGTGCTTTGTGGAAGTCGCTTGTGAACGAGTTTCCAAGTGACTTCTCGACAGTTGCAATCAAACGACGCACTTCTGCGAGCTTGGGTTCAACCAAGGCATTGTTAGGTGAAATGCGTTTGATGATCTCACATGCTGTAATGACTTGGTTATAGGCCTTGAGCTTATCAGCAGGTGCTGCAGCATTCTGCGCATCATTGTACTTATAGCGAGCAAACTCGTCGAGAGCCTGCGATTGTTCGAGCCAGGCATCATAGTCTGCCAGTATTTTGTTCAAATCATTTACAGCATTGCGGTCGCTGTAGCCCTGCTCAGATCCACGTTTGCCATCGCCATTGTCGTATGCACTACGATTGAAATTCTGGAGCACATCGAGAACATCCTGAGTGAACATGTAGCGCACTTCGCGCTTGTACACTTTGCTGACATAGGTATAGATCTTTCGCGGTGTAAGTTCTCCGCTCGCCTCAGCTTTGCGCATGGTCGTTTTTGAATCGCGCGAGGAACGCGAACTTCCATCGCTCGAACCTGAGTTCGACGAACTACCTGAAGGTGTAGCTGTGGGTGTCGACGGTGAGGCTTCGCGTGAAGGACTCGCAGAACCATTCGGTTCTTTAATGATGCCTTCCTTTTCTTCCTTTATTTCTTTGTCCACCGCCTTCTTTACATCGGAAGCTTTGGGGATCTTGATCGAGCCGAACTGTGCGGTGCACGCCATGCTCGTGAGCAGACACGCCGCAAGTAGTGAGAGTAGTTTCATGGTGCTGGTCGATTGTTTGAGCGCCGTTTAGGTCTCATGGTGCGGCGCGTGATGAGTAATTCTGAGATTCGGAGATAAAAGTATCTTTGAGCACAAAATTTTGTGTCTGCACTCTAACAAACGATTGGCTTTGTCTAACAAGTGCAGTCCACAACACGACAGATGATCAGATGATTGGTCAACGGTGCTTCACAAGACGATAGCCCTCATCACTCCTTTCAAGAGACTTCTTGTTATCTGAGCAGCTCCGCTGCTCAGATGGTCTTACGCACTGAAAGGCTACCCTGCCTTCATCAGGAACCTTCGTCCACATCGTTACGAGGCAGGCACGAGCTTCCACTTGGGTAGAAGAACTTCCGTGTGAATGTGATGCTAACAGAGAGAACGCGAGTTGGCACTTTCGTGCGTTCAAAGGCTGAGGGTTGATACTGCAGACAGAGAGGCGGAAGTTGGAGACAAGACTGCACAGACACTAGCCTTGTTAGGATTCAAGCATACTGAGAATGTACTCTCGTTTACGTTGGGAGACTGGCGCACTCAGTTCAGACTCAAGGATAAGAGAACCGCCATCACTTTTATCGAATCGGACAATGCGGTTTACATTAACAATATGCGAATGATGGGTTCTGACAAAGCCAAAGGGAGCCAAGAGGGTTTCGTACTCTTTGAGGGTTCGTGAAATCACGATCGTCTTCGCATTAGCGAGGAACACTTTTGTATAGCTACTATCGGCTTCGCACTTGATGATATCACTCACCTTCACAAAGTGAAGCGAGTCATGATCTCGGAGCACGATTTTCTTATCTCCAACTTTCAAAGCTTCCAACGAATCGCGCAGAACTGCGATTTGATCAACGAGGAAGCGCTCACGCATGCGCTCTGATGCTCGTGTGAGACCACGAACCAGTTCATCTTGATCAATGGGTTTGAGCAGAAAGTCGATAGCGCTAAACTTGAAGGCATCGAGTGCATACTCATTATGTGCAGTAATGAAGATGAGTTGGAAGCTATAGTCTTGGATGCGATTCAACAGGTCAAACCCTTTTTCCTCACCAATCTCTACATCGAGAAGCACAAGATCTGGTTTGTGTTCCTGTATGGCTTCTATGCCAGCGCTCACGCTGAAGGCTTGGTGAATGGACTCAATCGACACTCCGCAGCTCTGCAGCATGCTTAGCAAGCCATCATGAATCATCTTCTCGTCGTCAACAATAAGGATCTTCATGCGGTCTGCAGGATAGGAAGTGTGACGATAACAGTGTAGCCGCGACTATCTGTATTGCGTATCTCAAAGCGTGCATTGCTACCTGTTTTCTGATTCAAGAGAAAGAGGCGATCACGAATAATCTGAGTAGCTCTCGATGGGTAGCCCTTGTGCTGTTCATTGGTTGTTGATGTACCGTTGTCGCTAATGCTGATACAGAGCATGTTGTTCTCATAAATAAACGACAATTGAATCACTCCCTCATAGTCAATGTCTCGGAAACCATGCTCGATCGAATTCTCAATAAATGGCTGCAGGATCATTGGAGGAATCATCGTTTCAGATGGGTCTATCTCCTGGTCAATATCTATAGAGTAGACAAATGGAACAGAGCTTCGCATAGATTCGATTTCGAGATAACCAGTCAAGTACTCTAACTCCTCCTCAAGCGTAATCACATCATTGTAGGTTGATTCTAAGGTATGTCGCATGATCCGTGAGTACTTTGACAGGTACTGCGAAACACGTTCACCATTCCCAGGTTTCAGTGAATAAGACTGCAATGATGTTAGTGCGTTAAAGAAGAAGTGAGGATTCATGCGAGCGCGATTCAAACGCTGCTCGGTTTCGAGAATAGTTTGCTTGTGTTTGAGATCGCGTTGACGGTACAAAACAAGGAGCACAATACCAATCAGCACGACAGCAACAAGAGCAGCAATGAGGAAGCGGTTGTTGAGGCGCCCAATCTCTTGCTGTTGCTCCATTTCCTTGATGGTCTTCGCGTCTTTGGCTTTGTTGTACTTCAACTCGAGAGAGCGGATTTTGGCTGCGCGCTCTTTGTTTTCAATACTATCTTTCAGACTCATCTTTTGCTCAAGTGCTGTCAGCGCTTGCTTGAAGTTACCTGCTGCTTTCGCCACTTCGTAGACAGCATCCTGAGCCGAGAGTATTGTTTCAGGATGGCCGCTCAGGTATGCAATTCGTAGGGCAGAATCACCATAGGCTTGAGCTTTTGCATGGTGTTCTAAGCCAGCATATGCCGCAGCGCGCATAGTATAATTCGCACTGAGAAGCACAGGTGGGAACTTTCCTGGAGCGAGAGCGAGCGCGGAGTCGGCATACAGAATACTCCGCGAGAACTCCTGCTTCATAGATGCAGCTAAGGCAGCATTGTGGTATGCACGTACCCGGTTGACAATAGCTTCGGAGTGACGGTTGTATTCGAGGTTAAGATCAACCCACTCAAAGTACCGCTGTTTTGCAATTGGACTCTTAGTACGATCATACTCAGACTTGTAGGTGTTGAGATATGCTTCTGCGACATTCCCATAATAGTCACGATGCATTTTAGGATCCACCAAGCTTTGTACTTTATCGAGAATCTCTATAGCGCGAGCATACTCCCCTTGCGAATTCAGAATTGTGGTAACGTTCATCAACGCGGTAAGCTGTTGAGCTGTGTCTTTTTTTGCCGCACTCAAATCAGCTACTCTCAGCATGTGACGAACAGACTCTTCAACATCTCCTTGCTGGAAGCAGAAGTAGCCAAGTTGGCGCTCGGCGAATACGTAGCTCTTCTTTTCACATTGAAGCTCATCGAGCTTTTTAACCTGCAGTTCAATCAATGCTCGAGCACTGTCTACGTGCCCATCAAAAAAGGCGAGCTGCGCCTGCATGTTCAGCGTGTAGAGAGCACAAAGCGCCGACGAAGAAGATTCTGTTTGTGCTTTCTCATACAGGGACTGCATTTTAGCTCTGTCACCCGCCAGCACTGCCTGAAAAAACACCACTTCTTTTAAACGAAAGCCGTCGCATGCGCAGGATGAGTCGGCAAGCACCTCAACTGCACTGATCGAGCTTGAGATCAGCATCAAGAAAACAACAGCTAAAGACTTCATAGTTCGTTCACTCATTCGTTTGGTATCATAGCATCGCTTAGGTAGCGAAGAATGCTCGGCAGTGTCGGCATCTGCGCAAATATCAACAAAATCACTTAGCAGCATGTACGTATCACTTACTAGTCTGCAATGTGCAGTTGTAAAGCTCAATACCTCATACCGACGGTCATGCGCTACTTTGTTATGCTGCCATTATGCGTCCTCTACAGAGAGCACCATCGAGTACGCGATTCACAAAACGTCATTTTGAGGCTGTTTTGGGACTTTTAGCAGCCGAACATTCTGTGATCTTCGCCATATACCCTCCTGCATCCTCTCTCTTTCCTGAAAATTCTATTATGAATATTTTTTTTAAATGTCTCAGTTTTTTCATCAAAAACCAGCCCACGAAGCGAAGGTTTATGCTCCAGGTGCTTCTTTTAGAGACATCAGAGTACCTTCAGTCTAAGCCAAGAGTATTGTCGAAACTCAGCTTTACAAACACTATCAGCATCTCAAACAGCGTCGCTAACAAAGCGCTATTACCATGTTTCCGTCCGCAATCTGCTAAACTCTCCTTTCCTCAATCAGAACACAATGAGAAGTACCGAACAGACAGATTCTGATTCCTTGTAGCCTCAGCTAAAGCTGATCCTCAGCTCTTTTCATACTTCCTTCATTATCGGATTGTGTTTCAGCTTCTACAGTTCTCCCTGAAGTAGGTATCACTGGTAGAGACCTCAAGAGCGTTCAGGTTCAGATTCAGATTCAGTTGATCCTTTAGATGACCTACACATGCTTCCGTCTACCGGAGACTTCACAAGCTATAGCATGCACAGCCCTCTCAGTGGATGAGAATAGTGATCCAAATAAGCTGCTACGTGAATACACTGATAGCCCTAGACATGGCACCAACACTACAGTTATCCACATCATCGCTGCACTGAATAGAGTAGTTCAGGCACTTACTAAGCGGTGCTGAATTGGGCTATACGGCTTTCCTATGTTAGCCTCCGTTAGACTCGAAAACTGCCAGATGCAGTGATCAAGTGGACTGTACGCAAAGTTCGCGAGTTCACGCGCATTTGGCAGACTCGAGTCTAGCCATCCATCGGACAGATATCAGGAGATGAACATTCTATAGGACGAGAACTGTTGCGCTGGTCACCACCATGTTCAGTTTGTTCACCTATATATTTGGAGTTTCCTATGAGCCTTGCTCCCCCATGCAAGCATGAAGTGTCTGTGAAGCAGCGCTTCAACCTTCTCACAGTGCTATTTCTAGTACTGTTTGTTCTCGGATCAACAGTTGCCCATGCCACAACCAAAGAGTGGACCAACGGCGCTGCAAGCGGTGTTTGGAATGACGCTGGCAATTGGTCACCTAGCGGCGTACCAACGTCGGGCGATTCGGTTCTCTTCAATGCAACATCGTCCGACAATTGCAGCCTGGATGTGAGTCCATCACTTCAAGCGCTCATTATCGACGCCTCATATGGCGGTACTCTGAGTTTGAACGCAGAGACTCTCACTTTGGCCCATGCCTTCAAAGTACAAGGCAGCTCGAGTCTGGATGCAGGTACGAGCACCATTGATGTCAATTCAAACATTGGACTCTTTGAGCTCGCTTCAACGCAGCCTCTGTACAATCTCACCATTACGACCGCTAACACAACACGCTATAACAATGGCGGTGCCTACAGCGACCTCGTCGTTCTCAATGATTTCCACCTAGTGAACACGAACTTTTTGGGTTGCGGCATTTCATGCACAAAACACATTAATGTATATGGTGACGTTACCAGCGATGACACTGATGGTTGGAACGCAACTGGTTCGCTTGCACTGGTTGGAACCGCCAATCAACAGGTTTTAGGATCGGGAATCTTCACACAGTTCATTGTCGACAAAACAAGTGGTGTGGTTTCCTTAGGTTCATTCAGCGGTGGTTTCGGACCATATTCGGGTGGATACTGTCGCCTAGCAACCTCGAACTCGGCAACACTTGACCTAGGTGGTGCAAATGTTACGGCATATGTTTTCCAACTTCAGGGCGGAACAATTTCTGGCAGTGGCACTCTGAATGGCAGCTTAGTGTGTTCGAGTGGATCTGTTCTTTCCCCAGGAGGCAACTCAGCAGGTTGTATAACCGTGAACGGTGATCTCACCATGCAATCAGGATCTACTCTCCGTATCGATGTGCAAGGTGTTACTCCTTGTTCACTGCACGACCAACTTGTCGTTAACGGAAGCGTCAACCTCAACAATCCAACCCTTAGCGGCGGGAACATGGCTCAGACAGTGAGTCCGGTAACAATCATCAGCAACGACGATAGCGACGCAATCAACGGATCATTCTCCTCTTTGGCTGACGGTAGCACCGCTACTTTGTCTGGACGTGATTATACAATCAACTACGCATTGTCCTCGAACAACGATGTTGTCCTTACAACCATCAATCAAGCACCAGTTGCCAACTGCGGATATGTTCAACGGTACATCTCCAGCGCTTGTGCTCCAGCTACAGTCAATCCAGAAGACCTCAACAACGGATCCTATGACCCAGAAGGCGGACCAATAACCTTGACAATGAGTCAGAGCGGACCATTCGTTGCCGGCTTCTATTTTATCGATCTCACCGTCACCGATAGCTTAGGCGCGAGTTCAACTTGTCTAGCATTCATTGAAGTCGTCGATACCGTTCCTCCAGTCATTGTCACTCCATGTCCAGCGAACATAACTGTATGCGGAGAGCAAGCAGTAACGTGGACGGAACCGGTGGCTATCGAGGCTGACAATTGTGGACTGTACACCTATCGTACCTCAAATCCAGGTGACGTCTTTAGCGTCGGTACAACAACCGTACTCTATCAATTCGAAGACGAAATGGGCAACAACCGTCATTGTCTCTTCGACATCACCGTTCTCCCATTGCCAGACGTCAGCATCAGCCAAAGTCAAATCAGCGGTACCTGTCAGGACGCGAAACTCCTCACCGCCTTTGTCTCCAACGCGAGCACACTCGCAGCACCTCTTCACTACATGTGGACAGGTCCATTATCGGCAAACACGCAGAGCATCCAAGCAACATTGAACGGTACCTACATGGTTACTGTCACTGACGCTGCAGATTGTTACTCGACTGCAGCCGTTACACTCGTTGTAGACGTCACCGCACCACAACCTAGCCTCAGTTCGTTGCCAGACATCAACGCTCAATGCTCTGTGAGTATCACTACAGCTCCAACCGCATCTGATGATTGTAATGGTCTCATCAATGGCACAACAACAGACCCTCTGAGCTACAATACGCAAGGTACCTATACAATTACCTGGACCTATACTGATGTAAATGGTAACAGTACCAGCCAAATACAGACAGTCCATGTCGCTGACACAGATGCTCCAGTACCAAGCCTTAGCTCGCTTCCCGATGTTGTTGCAGAGTGTAGCACTGTTGTTAGTACCATTCCAACTGCTTCCGATAACTGCAGCGGTCTCATCAACGCTACGACAAACGATGCCTTAAGCTACTCAACTCAAGGTACATACACGATCGTCTGGCACTACACCGATGCTGTTGGCAACACTGCAAGTCAAATCCAAACCGTAATAGTGGACGACCAAAGCGCTCCAGTGCCAACAACGCAGAACCTGCCAACAATCAATGCGCAGTGTTCGGCTACCGTAAGCACTGTGCCAACAGCTAGCGATAACTGTGCAGGACTTGTTCAGGGTACAACCGCAGATCCATTGTCGTACAGCAGTCTTGGCAATCACGTCATCACATGGACCTATGACGATGGAAATGGCAACACGATCTCCCAACAGCAGACAGTGAACGTTGTTGACAACACTGCTCCTGTTCCAACACAAACCAGCCTTGCAACCATCAGTGGCTCATGTGGCATTACAATCACAAACATTCCAACAGCTAGTGATGATTGTGCCGGCGTAATCACAGCTACAACCACAAGTCCACTGAGCTACAGCACAGTTGGTACGCACACAATAGTTTGGACTTATAACGACGGTAATGGCAATAGCGCTACACAGAATCAAATGGTTATTGTTAGTGATAACACCGCTCCGGTACCAAGTGTCAGTTCATTACCCACACTCACTGCGCAGTGTAGTCTAACCATTAGTTCAGCTCCAACGGCAAGCGACAACTGTGCAGGTCTTATCACTGGAACAACAAGCGGTCCATTGAGCTATACAACACAAGGTACCCGCACCATCACATGGACCTACAATGATGGCAACGGCAATGTGTCGACACAAACACAGACGATTATCATTCAGGACAATACAGCTCCAGTTCCCAATCAAAGTGTACTGCCTACCATCAACGGACAATGTAGTGTGGTAATTACTACGCGTCCGACAGCAAGTGACAACTGTAGCGGCACTATTACCGCCACAACAACCAATCCGTTGAGCTACACAGCACAAGGAACGTACACTATTACATGGCGTTATACAGACGCTCAAGGCAACCAAAGCACGCAGACACAAACAGTTGTGGTACTCGACAACACGCCGCCTACGCCAAACGTGACGAACCTGCCAACGGTAACGAGCAACTGTTCAGCCTATGTAGGTTACCGTCCATATGCAACGGACAACTGCGGCGGCTGCAACAATTCTGGCACTTCTGTTCGGGCAACAACAAACAGTCCAACATCCTTCTCCACCGCTGGCACCTACACAATTGTATGGGTATACACAGACGCTCGTGGTAACACAACAACGCAGAATCAAACTGTAGTCGTTGTGGACAATAGCGCACCAGTTCCTAACCAAAGTGTACTACCGACGATCAATCGTCAGTGTAACTACACCGTAGGTTATCCACGACCAAGTGCTACCGATAACTGTCGAGGGACCATCACTGGTACTCCTTCACAATACAACTTTACGTCACAAGGCACCTACACCCTTGTTTGGACTTATAACGACGGCAATGGAAACGTTACGACGCAAAACCAGACAGTCGTGATTCAGGACACAACGAGACCCACCATGTCATGCCGCGGATCAAGCAACTCAAGCGCTTACTCAGTAGGACTGAACGCTAACGGGCAGCTAACTCTCAACTCGTCCATGGCCACAAGTATGGTTCACTATGTTTCCGACAACTGCAGCGGCACACCAAGCTTGAGCATCGTTTCAGGTCAGACTTCGTTTGATTGCAGTAATGTAGGTCAGCTCTATACACTCGGACTAATGGCTACTGACGCTGCTGGCAACACCTCAACCTGCGCATGTATCATTCGCATCACACCTGGTTCAGGAAATGATGACGATTGTGACGGTGTACCAGATGCATGTGACGAAGCACCAGGTGGAAATGATGCGGTTGACAATAACAATGATGGTCTACCTGATTGCAAGTATCCACCAGCTTATGCTAATATCAAGACTAGCTGGAAGTGCGGTAACAGCAAGGTATGGGTTTGGTATCGTAACAACAGTTCACACACGCCAACCTGTATTCAATACTCTGCTCTTCAGAGCTTGATTAACAGCAATCAAGTATGGCTCGGTGGTGCATCCTACTGTTGCTCCGGCAAACTCGCAGGACAAGATCAGGATATCCCTTATGGAGTATGGCAGAGCGACGAAACGGAACGTCTCTTTGTTTGGCCAAACCCTGCTAACCACAGTCTGAACCTCATGCTCGTTGGCATGGAACACGAACAAAAGACTGTTCGACTCGTTGACCTTCTCGGTGCAACCGTGTTCACAACAACGCTTGATGCGTCGAGCTCAGAACTGAACATGGACCTCAGCACACTCAACCTTTCGAACGGCAGCTATACCGTTCAGGTTGAATCAGCAACAACTCGTATTAGTACTCAGGTTGTGATCATTCACTAATCCGTGTAAACAGAAAGCGAGCGCACTCATCGTTAGCGTCGTCCAAGCGAGTCGTTAACGGACTTCAAGGGCTCGAGCACACATGCTCGAGCCCTTGTACTTTTTAATATCAGGTGTGAGCAGTTCTGAGAGTGAGGGTCTCAGCAAAACTGAGGCTCTCACTATCTCAAGCGTGAGGGTCTCAGCAAAGCTGAGGCTCTCACTGTCTCAAGCAGATCCACTCTTCAAGATACACTGAGACCCTCAGCGCTGCTGAGGGCCTCAGGCCAGCACTTGAGAGCCTCAGCAAAGCTGAGGCTCTCACTGTCTCAAGCGTGAGGGTCTCAGCAACGCTGAGGCTCTCACTGTCTCAAGCAGATCCACTCTTCAAGATACACTGAGACCCTCAGCGTTGCTGAGAGCCTCAGGCTTCTACGTGAGGGGCACTATCTCAAGCAGATCATCCCCCCCACACACCACCGTCTCAATACAAAAAGTGCTAAATTCAAACTAAACCCAGATCACAACAGCTATGAAAACCGCACAGAACATTGCCAAACACCTGCACGATGTCTACTTTGGTGGAAACTGGACATGCGTTTGTTTACAAGAAGTAGTAAAGGACATGACTTGGCAACAAGCAACGCGCAAGCAGGCTGGCTTCCATAGTATAGCCGAACTTGTCTATCATATCCACTACTTCGTAGCAGCACAGTTGAGTGTACTGCAGCTGAAGGGTCTGCATGCCAACGACGCTTTCAGTTTCGATGTAGGAGTCATTGACTCGGAAGCAGCGTGGCAACAGCTACTCCACCTTGTATTCAGTACAGCCCGTGAGTGTTTGCAATTGATAGAAGGCATTAGTGATGATCAGCTTTGGGAGGATTTTACGGACCCTAAGTATGGGAGTTACTATAGGAACTTGCAGGGGTGTATTGAACATGCGCATTATCATTTGGGTCAGATTGTAGTGCTGAAGCGCTTACAATAGTAGTGTGAGGGTCTCAGCGCAGCTGAGGCTCTCACTGTATCTTGTAGGTGGATCTGCTTGAGACACAGAGAGCCTCAGCTGCGCTGAGACCCTCAGGCTTGCTCGTAGGTTTGCTGGTAGGCTTTCTCGCAGGTCTTCTTGAGACACTGAGAGCCTCAGCTGCGCTGAGACCCTCAGGTTTGCCGGCAATCAGTTCTTGATCTCGACGGTTCCATAGCTCCATGACTGGTCTCTCTCGCTTCGTATGCGAATTGTATAGCGGCCGTTTTCTAAGGATGATACATCAAGGCGCAAAGAATTTGCGCCATAGTTAACAGTCCGCTGTGCGGCAGACAGTGCCACTGTTCTCGAAACGGGATCATAGATATCTATGGTGATGATACTACTTTCACGTCTTCCAGAGAGTACATTCACGTCTATAGTATGTGCTTGTTTCGAACTCATTTTCGCCGACTGAAAGCGAATCTGAGACAGTGCTTCTTTGGATTGTCCTGACTCCACCTTCAGTCTATCAATCTCAGAAAAGTCAATCTGGTATTTTGGTTGAAAGATCTCTTTACCACCAATGGTATCCACGTTGAAGTAGCGCTCTTGAAACTTCCGCCAGAGTCCGCTACTCATCGTTCGCAAAGAGTTCAGAGGTGGGATTTTTGCACTTGCAGCCAAGCTGCTATCATAGTACTCCACCATTCTTGAGTAGTACTGCGAATCGATTTTTGCAATTTGTTCATTGCTAGCATACGCAGTCCGAGAACCTACTCTGTATCGAAGTGCAGATTGCGTTGCGAGCATCCCTTCCCCAACTTGCGTCAACTCTATACCATATGGGGTTTCACCATAGCGATAGGGCACGATGCAGCAGTGTAAAACTCTGCCTGCTAGTTTAGCTGGAATGGAGAAACTTCGAGCTGCTGTGTCTGGTGCTGTACCAAAGCGCTGCGCTAAGGGACTCGATGGATTGCGCATTACTCCAAATGAATCAATGACAGCAACGACTACATTCTTGTCGTCACGCAGCTCAACGCGGAACTCCGTCTGATCCTGCATCTGCCCTGTCCCAACATACCATTCAGCATCACCAGCCTTGAGACTGGTGTACACGTCCGAGGCTAAAGTATATGGATGTGAACACTGGAAGTCGCGCCACCATGAGAGTGTACATCCACCAGAAGGAACAGTGAAACTCGTTGTGCTACCATACTGTTCAAGCAGGACATCACGTCCTTGGCTAGAATCCCCGCTAATGCGTTTTCCCTCTTCTATTCTCTGCAAATAGAGAGGCTGCCACGCTGTTGCAGCACTCCGCTTCGGTTGCATTCGAAATTCACCAATCTGCATTCCAACCCATACAGAGTCAAACACATTCAAGTAATAGTGGTATCGTACGAAGCGATGTTCCCATCGATGCACCGGGTAAATCGGTTCAGAGAATTGTGCATGCAGCGAGACACATGCACCCAGTTGGAGCAAGCACCAAACGATGAGCTTCTTCATTTGTGCCACCTGTTCGTTGTGTTACAATGGTATAGAGATGTTTGAATTTGAGAGTAGTCGTGTTAACTCAAAGACAATGTACGGATGCGGAGTGTTTGAATGCTATGAGTAATCGCTTAATAGTTACTCATCGGGTTTCTGCTGGAGTCAGTGAGAGTCTCAGTAGTGCTTTATTGGAGATGGGGCACAGTTTGCGCTAGAGACAGTGAGAGCCACAGCTGTGCTGAGACCCTCACACCTCTGGTCAGTTTTGTTCTAGGTAGAATGTGCGCATTGTACCCTTTCCTTTTATCTCAATATCTCCGCGTTTAAGCACGCGTAAGTTGGGAATCAACTCAGGATTTCTTGCTAAGCGATTTTGAATATGTCGTGCAAAGTCTGCACTCACGTGGATGCGATTGACTTCACCGTGACTCTCCATTCGAGAAGCGGTATTGACAGCATCGGAATAAATATCATATACAAAGCGGTCAGAACCCACAACACCTGCGACGACTGGTCCGTGGTGAATTCCAATGCGCAAACCTAGACTCTCGTTCTCTGGCAAGTATTCAGCCACTTCGTCAGGTACTTGAATGGATTGCAGCATGTCGAAGGCGGCTAGCACCATCTTCTCTGCATGGTCTTCACGCGCAATGGGCGCGCCGCTTACAGCCATGTATCCATCGCCTATCGTCTTTATTTTTTCGCAGCCATACTTCTTCATGATGGCATCGAAACTTGCGAAGATAGAGTCGAGAAAACGAACAACTAGAAAAGCGGGCATATCTGCCGAAATAGAAGTAAATCCCTTTATATCTGCAAAAAGGATAGTAACACTCTCAAAGTAATCTGCAATGATACCTTCACCTGTTACGATTCGTTGAGCGATGCTCGCCGGCAAAACACGATGAAGGAGTTTCTCTTGTTCCTGTAAGCGCGCAACCTTGAGTTGACGGTCTCGCTCTGCATTTTCAACTGCACGTTGATGCTCAAAGTTTGTTGCGCGCTGTGAGGCTTCTTCTGACACTACTTCGCGGTGTAGAGTATGATAGAGCAAATGATATCTATAGGCATCTTCCCACTGCTGAAGCTTTGCATAGAGAGTTGCCAATCGCTCATAGCAATCGCAGAGCTGATTCTTCTTACCAGACTCCACATTGATCTCGATTGCTTTGAAAAGATACTCTTCTGCGCGAGTCAGTGACTCACCACCTGCATCCGAATCCAAGAGAATCGAGGCAATGTTTGCATTGCACAGTGCAATGTGACGTTGGTCAGAAAGAGTAATAGCCAATGCCAAGGACTTTTCCATACACTCTAGAGCGTCCTTGTACTTTTTAGTTCTCCAGTAACTATTGCCAAGATTTACAAGTAAGGCACATTCGGACCTTGGCGCAACAATCTCGCGGGCAATGGCAATTCCTTCCATCAACAATTGCTCTGCCTTCTCTGTTTGGCCAACACGTCCATAACTGCTTCCAAGATTCGCTAGATTATCAATGACCCCAATACGGTTGCCAATTGCTTCGAAACCAGCACCAACCTCAGTGTAATACTGAATTGCTTTCTCATGTAGCCCTAAGTTGGTATACACATTCGCTAGATTCGAGCGAATATTCAACAGATAGGGAGTGTGCTGTGCTTGCTCTGCATACTGATGTGCTTTTGCGTACCACTCTAATGCGCTCGCATAGTTTGCGATCTCCCAATAAACGACACCAATGTTACAATAGGTACCTGCGAGCAATACAAGATCTGTGCTTCCTTCTAATGTGTCTAGTGCATGCAACAGATAGTCCAATGCACTGCTGTACTTCTGAGCTCGTAGCGCGTTTGCTCCGAGAGTGCCGTACACTCGGACCAATGACGACTTGTTGTCGAGTTGTATAGCCTGATCTAACAGCTCCTGTAGTATGACTTCTGCAGCATCAAAGCGCCCATTCATGCTTTCAATATCTGCGAGATACTTCACAAACTCTATACGCAGACGGATTCGCTCATTTGATTCGAGAGTGCTGTCTTGTTCGATCGTTGCTATGGTCTCGCGACAAATCTTCCCAAGCTCGTCAAAAGACTGGCTTATCGAAAGTGAAATGCAGAGTTTGTTCTGCTCAGTATAGTCAATTGGTTGCATAGGCGATAAACAAGGTGAGCGGCACTATGTGGAGTATCATATGGGGCATCGGTCTTGAGCGCAGAACATTCGTGTGCGTTCATACTCCGCAAAATAGGAAAAGTGCGTTTCAAAAGTTCTGCAATTCAACTCCTTTACAAGCCTAATTCCCTACAATGTATGGATGGATGGATGTGCTAACGTGGATTTGTCGCATATAGCATCAGGCATGCGGTCTCCTCGAAGTCGCAGACGTAGCTCGACACTTTGGTTCGCTCGATGTTGACTCGTGGACTTAGTACCTCGAAGTGGAGCTTTAGCTCTGTCACAGCAATGCCCTGTCGATCTGCTTGGAGTCTTTTTGTTAACCGTTGCCTTCGGCAACGCTGGGGTTGGGTTGGGTGCAGAAAATCTCAGTTGTCTGAGGTTGACTGTGAGGACCTCAGCTATGCTAAGTACCTGAGCTGCAGTGAGTATCTCCATTCATCGGCAGTTCCAGCCTCATGCAGAGCCGCTGAGCGTTGCCAATCTCGCTCGGCGACTCGGCGCCTCTGCATGAGGATCTCCTCGTGTCGGTGTTACCAGCCTCACGCAGAGCCGCTTAGCGGTTCCAGGCTCACACTTCTTTTGTTGAGATCCTCACAGAGTTTTATTAGTCGTGAAGCAAGTAGTTCAGAATAATCTGTTCGAACTTTCCTGTGGTCTTGCATTTTACATTTGGAAGCGTTGGCGGTGAACTTGGGGTGAAGTCGACGGTAACCTTTGTTTTTCCAAGAGCAAGTGTTTTTACTTTTACGACCATCGTTCCTTCTTCGGAGATAATCTGTCCTTTGGCATCGCTACCACAATCGGCGCAGAGATAAGCTGCCTTTTGTCCGATTTCTGGTGTGCCTGTGACTTTCTGGAAGCCGCGAATCTTGCCTCGAGCAACTACGGTGCCGTTAGCCCCTGCGCCATCGTTGAGAATAGCCCAGTTGTTTTCTACGCACCAGCGGACAGCGCGACCGAGGATCATATTGAGTTCTTCGCCATAGTAACGACCGCGAACAATGCCAGTTGAATCTGGTTTGTCCACGTCTAAGTCACTTGGAAGTATCGTGGGTTCAGGCGGCGTTACTTGCTTGAAAGGTTCTTGCTTCATTGATGGCACGCCTGCTGCTGCTTGTTTGTTTTCTTGTTGAGTTTCTTGCTTTGTCTCTTGCTTTGATGAGGCGCAAGCACTCATTGCAAGACTTAGTGCAAGACCTAGAGCGAGTGCTCCAAGAACGGTAGAATGTTTCAAAAGTGTTTTCATATAATGTTGAATAGGTTACCGGTTATTGACTCGTTACAATGCTGTCTGTTTCTTCTGCTATCCACCTAATGTAGGATCACGGAAATCTTCTTCCTACCTCGAATTAGAACCGAAACTAGCTCATGTACTCTATGGGACAAAGCCCAAATCGCAATTGCTTGATAGAAAGTGCAAGACAAAGAGCTCATTCGTCTGTACTGATTCAGGGCATTTCAAGATGAGCATGGTTTTGACAGAAGCTGCTTGAGGCTTTGCTTGGTGTCCTACCACGTACACATCTCTATCTTTTTCTGGTACAGATAAAGAACATAGGCCTTACAGACTATCATTTCGCGCAATGCGACGATTAAGGCTATGCTGGAACGCTTATCAATGTTTGAACAGCAACAGACACAGCAGTTTCATGTTTTTGCGTATGCTCTAGCTCATGTTCTGGATACAAAAAACCAGCTCAGACCGCAGACGAGCTACGTCCGACAGCATTGCATGCATTCCTTGCTTGGCAGACTCCAAGCGTTCTAAAAATCAATATACTGACGCTAATGCGAACGCTCGCCTCCGTAGAATACGGTATTGTTGAACATGACTGCTTTTTTTTTTCGCAGAATTGAACGGAAGTGTCCTTTGCAGAGAGGATAAGCCCCTAAGCCAGTACCTGTGGACTGGAATTGTCGCTCGACCCACCCGTACAGAATTCACACTTATCGTTTTTTTTTTGAGAAATCCTCCACCCTAGTAGGAGTAGATAAGCGCTTGAGCATCAACCTGAGTGAGCCAAGCAATGAGGAAGTGCGACTACAGCAGAAACGGCTGCTCTAGAGAATCAGCAACCGCAGCCGTGACCAGAAGCAAAAGAAGAAGAAAAGCAGAAGCAGAAACCGAAGCAGAAGCAATGCGCTAACACAGGGTCAGTGTACGAGAAAGCCAACAGCGTTACCCAGCACTAGTGGACATCAATAGCGTTCCCTTTCGCAGCTACCTTCATCCTTTATGTGAAAGAGGTTGGAGATTCAGTTCAGGCGTAGTTGAGGGCACTTGAACAATGAGAGAATCTTTGCCGCCAGTTTGTGATGGGAAGCCAGTATAGCCACCTTGAACGTTCTGCAAGACCCAAACATCCTGCACGAGCAAGCCTCGCCAGCCATTTTCACCTTCCAGTTTACCTTTCACGATCAGCGCTGAGGAGCGTAGAACCTTACGAAACTTCTCCTTGATATGCGGGAGTACTATGGTCTGTATGTAGCCTGTTTCATCTTCAAGAGTCAGAAACATGACCCCTTTAGCAGTACCTGGTTGCTGTCGTAGGGTAGCGATACCGCCAATCATGAGTGTATGCGCTTTCTTCAGATCGCGGTTTCCGGGCATACGGTAGCATGTTTCTATCGTTCGTACTTCTAGGTCATTCAGCATACGACGATACAAGGTCATAGGATGTACACGAGCGGAATGATGTGTTGTATAGTCCCAAGCCAAGCGCTCCGTACTGAGTAGCTCTGGCAGTCGTGGGATATCCAAATCTTGCACCAGAGGCAGATCGAATAGCGTCTGCTCTTTAGGGATCAGACTTCTGCGATTAAGCGCGACTCCAGCCTGCCAAAGAGCATCGCGAGCATCTACTGCCATTGCATCCAGAGCACCACTGCGAGCAATGCATTCAATGACATCTCGATGTGCATCGATGCGACGCACGAAATCTTCCACTGAGATAAATGGTCCGCGCAGACGCTCCATAACTATGCTACGTGCCACTTCCTCAGTGAGGCCATCGATGGAACAGAGCGGCTTTCGAATTGCAAAGGTAGCGGCACCTGTATGATCCATTCGTTGTTCTAAGCCATAGCGAATACCTGAGCGGTTCACGTCGGGCAAGAGAACTTCTACCCCAAAACGCTTTGTCTCTTCGATGAGCGTCATCAAGGAGTAAAAACCTGGGCGATGCTGCATGACTGCTGCCATGTATGCAGCTGGGTAGTAGAGTTTCAGCCATGCGGATTGGTAGACAATTTTAGCAAAGGCAGCGGCGTGACTACGACAGAAGCCATAGCCAACGAAGTACGAAACGGTATCAAAGACTTTATTCGCCGAGACTTCATCAACACCTCGATTCATAGCACCTTCTACGAATTTGCCTCGCATGAGCTCCATTTCAGTAGAATCTCTAAACTTCGACATCAGCGAACGAAAGTCGTCTGCCTGCGCCAGACTCATACCAGCAAAGTGATGCGCAATCTCCAAGACTTGCTCTTGAAAGAGAATGACACCATAGGTATCTCCTAGCACCCCTTTTAGATCAGGATGTAGATAGTCTACAGCTTCTTGTCCACGTCGGCGTCGTATGTACGGGTTCACCATCCCGCTTTGCAATGGACCTGGGCGAAACAGTGCAACCTCTGCTATCAGGTCATCGAAGGTTGAGGGTTGGTGTATTGCTAGTACGTGTTGTTGACCTTGCGACTCTATCTGAAAGAGTCCTATTGTTCGACTACTACACATAAGCTCATAGACTTTTGGGTCATCGAGCGACAACTCGTCGATGTCAACTTCAACGCCCATCGTGCTTGCAATAAGCTCTACTGCCTCAGACACTGTAGCAAGCATGCGTAGACCAAGGACGTCGAGCTTGACGAGTCCCATAGCCTCAACATCATTCTTATCGAACTGCACCTCTTTCACTCCATTAGCGGAAACCTGTATCGCAGAAAACTGCGTGAGCGGCGTTCGTGAGAGCAGCATACCACCGCTATGGAGTCCAAGATGCCGTGGACACTCAGATAAACTTTCTACCATACTCAAGGCTACCCGAAAGAGTGGTGTGTTCGTAGGTACAACGTCCGACAAATCATCAAGGTACTTTCGAACGGATCGCGCGGAGCTAGATGGTACGGACTTCCCTATCTTATCAACGACACTAATGGGATAGCCTAGTGCTTTACAAACATCCCTGAGTGCTGATCGTAATCGATAGCACATGAGTGTTGCAGTCATTGCCGTTTGCTCAACTCCAAAACGCTCCTCCATCCATGCAATCACTTCTTCACGCCGTTCTGAGTCGAAATCAACATCGATGTCTGGCGTACCCTTACGTCCTCCATGCAGAAATCGCTCAAACAGCAGTCGATGTCGTACTGGATCCACACCCGTAATCCCCAGCAGATACGCAACTATTGAGTTAGCAGCCGAACCACGTCCGGAACACCGTATTCCCCTTCGCTTCGCCTCATCGACTACTTCTTTGACAACCAGAAAGTAGTCGGACAACTCCAGCGAAGCAATAACCTCTAGCTCCTTCTCTAATAACTGCACAGCTCTTTCATTGCACACGATCGTCGCATCATTGCTCAGTATGGGAGTGTTGCTTTCGATGGCATAACGCTTAGGCAGAGCTCCTTCGCAGAGGGATCGGAGCACATCATCTGCATTTTCGCCAGCTTCGAGTCGGGCAGCGGGCGGAGTAATATGTGTAGCCAGCACATTCACAGAGCAGATCTCTGCAATGCGCATAGTATTGAGCAGGGCATCCTCGTAAGGTATCAGTGCACGCATTTGCGTTGCAGATTTGAGGTATGCTTCGGCGTTGACAGCTCGTTCTTCGTGATCATCGAAGACGGTGATACCATGCTTGATGCAGGTCATGATATCGTAGCTGCGATAGTCTTCTGCCTGTGCATAAAGCACATCACCGCTTGCTACGCACTTTATCTCCAGCTCCGTTGCTATGCGATGGAGATTTTGGAGTTCGGCGTTCTCACCTGGCCGACAATGGTGACTCATTTCAGCATAGAGATTTGAGCCAAAGAGCTGTTGAAGCTGCGTGAGCCATTGCGCTGCTTCACGTTGCTTTCGTTGTCGCAGGAGTAGTCTCAGATGAGAGCGGTATCCCCCACTTAAGCAGAGAAGTTCACTGAGTTCATGTTGGGCAATTGCTGGTAGATCGAGTCCGGGTTCTTCTCGCGACCGAAAATGCGCAGAACTAAGCAGCCTGTTCAGCTGTGTATAGCCCTCGTTATTGCGAGCTAAGAGAACTAGGTGCGAGCCATCTACTCTTAGTTCCGCGCCACAAATCGGTTTGATTCCAGCATGCGTGGCTTCCCGTTGAAATTTTACGATACCATACACCCCATGCACGTCACAAAGAGCCAGTGCGCTCTGTTTTTGTAGCGCGGCTTGTGCCACAAGTGCAGCAGGATGACTGCCACCTTGTAAAAAAGAGAAGCAGGAACGGGTATGCAGGTGACAGAACATGAGCGTTGTGGTGACACCCCGATATCGGGACAGTATGAAGTCTCTGCCCGTCACGACTAAGTCGTGACGGGACAGGCGTTGGAGTCGTGACGGGTGCGAGAGGCGTATGTGACGGACTCGTAGAGTTGTATCTGGCGGACATTCACGTTATGCTCGTTCGGATCTCAGCCCGTCACGACTAAGTCGTGACGGGACGGGCGTTGGAGTCGTGACGGGTGCGAGAGACGTATGTGACGGACGCGTAGAGTTGTATCTGACGGACATTCACGTTATGCTCGTTTGGATCTCAGCCCGTCACGACTAAGTCGTGACGGGACGGGCGTTGGAGTCGTGACCGGCGCTAGTGTCGTACCTGACGGACGCGTAGTGTCGAGATGGGCTTTGACTGCAGACGCGAGTATGTGCAACAGTGTAGTTTAGCATTATACTACTGAAGCAGCATGGCGTAGGCGTATAGGGCTTAGGGAGTTTTGATTCAGGTACCAGCGTGCACTTGACCAATAGTAGTCATACTCGCTGGAGGCCAGAGATTCCTTAACGGGATTCAGGTGAATGTAGTTAAGCTTCGTTTCCAGTACGACTTCTTGTTCGATGGTAAGCGCATCGTAGCGTGCCTTCCATACTTTGATATCGTGTCCTGGAGATTCGGCTTTCATTTGACGGAAGATCAAGCTGCTACGGCCAGTGCTCATTAAGCTCTTCACTTTTGCTGCGCAGAGACGCTTAAACTCGCGAACGAATTCAGAGCATGCTGGACGTTTGTTGAAGTATACAATGAGCTGCACTTGCTCGGGCATAAACACATAGGCAAGCACATCGCATTCAAACTTCTTGCTACACTCATTGATTGCTTCTGCTGCGACGTGATAGTATCGCTCTCCGAGCACCATAGGCATCCAGTCACGGAAGCTCATGGTAAGGAAATAACAGTTTTCGTTTTCAATGCCTTTTTGATTCTTGGCGTTCATGACTGACTCCTTCAGATAATTGTTGAAAGAATGATAGTTATTGAGTGAACGAGCTGCTCATTCACTACGATTGTTTGACTCAATCAAAAGTATGGTTACATGCGACGCTATTTGTCGCATCGAAATAATCCTGCACTAACCCTCATGTATTGCCATGTGTACTGTGTTATCAAATCGCTGCAGATGCTTCAGCTGCATTGATGTAAACGCAGCCTCTCTGGCATAGCGTATATCTCATTCACAGTTCTGAGCTCCTAGCAGAGGGCAGCAACAAGAGCGTATCGTTACTCATCTCTGCAATCGATGTCAGTCCCAAATGCGTGATCCGTACCACCTTCCATTCCGCTTAAAGATTTCTATACTGAGCTCCGAGCATAGCACTTGCCAATACTCTCTCTCTTCCTCTTTGCCCCACCATTGTGAGCGGTACATCCATCGATCTTGAATAGTCTGTACATGATGTCGACGGCCGTTCCGGTGTATTACCTGAGGTTCTCCGCGAGAGAGTTCCACGTCTATATTTTCGCGTTTCACTTTCATGACAATACACCGTCCGGCTGCACAACTGATCCGACAACAACTGACCAACTCTTCGAATCCTCTTCACTGCTCATCTTCATTCCTTAGCGTCATTCCTTAGCGTCATTCCTTAGCGTCATTCCTTGCCTGACATCGCCACAATCACAAAAGTCAATCTCCATCTAGGCTCATAGTCTTCGCACACTGCACACATTCAATGCACTTTCGTATGCTCAGCGTTCATCATTGATAGATATCATGAATACACATCACGAGTACATATCATGAGTACATATCATGAGCACACATGATGAATACTCATCACGCATCTTCATCGTTCGCCCTCTTTAGCATAAGGAAGCAGAGTGTAGCGATCTTCAGCGAGGTAGGCTGAAGCATTACGGACTTCTGCTTTGAACATGCTATGTGGATATCGTTGTTCGACTTTGCGGGCGATAACAGCAGGTTCTATGCGTTCGCTAAGAAAGCTGAGTTGTAAGGCGGTAGCTTGAACTAGGCCTCCGAGTTCAAAGCGCAGTTCGGAGCACTCCTTGCCTTGCATCATGCTCCGGAGCAGGATTTCGGCTGCGGTGCGTATAGAGTCGATGCTATCGCATGCTTGTTTCAGGATACGTCGCGCATAGAGCGGGTGCATATGCGATTGAATCATGCGTATACCAATCCAGCAACATTGTCGACCGTACACACTCAGTAGCTCTTGAAAGTTCTTCGCTACCAGATCTCGCAGAGCCGCCACCAGTTCACGCGGTTCGCGTACAGACTGCTCGAACTGTAGTGAGGCACTAATGGGTTGCGGAGGCTGGAAGAAAGGCAAGGGACTACGTCTATCACGTAGAAGGTCTTGCACTACCGTTCCAAGTCGTTTACCTTCGGCACCGAATTGAGCAACGAGGTGACGTTGACTCAGGGTCGATACTGCCGAGAGACTATTCAAGCCAAAGAGCTGCAGCTTCTCAATACACTCTTCCTCTACTGCATAAAAGCGTAGGAGTTCAACTGGACAATCGCGCAGAAAGGATTGTATGTCTGAATCATCAATGAAGTGCAGCGAACCTGGAACACAACTGTAAGCAGCGAGCTCTGCGCTCAGTCGTGCGGATGCTACCCCAACACAAGCTTGGTACTGCTCTGCAAAGAGTCGCAACTTCTGAGCATCCATCGCATGCAGCGCAGCAGTTCCCATGCGCAGCTCCATGATATGCGGCGTTATGGTGTACAAAGCCTGCAAGACCTCTTCCCAAACACTTAGCTCCGTAACGTACTTACGCATGTAGATCTGCGCGTCTGGCGCTAAACGCTCTGCTCTCTGACTACTATCTCCAATCTCCACTCCTCTCTTCCTGGCTCCAGCTGTACAGGATATCACACTGTTCTTCTGTACAACAATCACATCCCCATCAATACGCTCGGCGCGCCGTAGGGCTACAGCCGGGAAATCTGGTATGTGAAAACAAGCAATGTGTAAACGACGAGCCATGGTCTCTTTCCTATCCGCATCCTGTGTACTTCCTATCAGCGCACTGATAGCTTCATCTCAACTCTTCCTATCAACTTCCAATCAACTTCCTATCAACTTCCTATCAATCTTCTATCAATCTTCTTATCAATCTTCGAGTAGCTTCCTCAGCTTCTTCCTGCTCAGCCGTTCCTTGTCTGTGCTTATGCGATGGCTCACGAAGGTGGACCAGCGAATGCAGCATAGATCAGGTCGACGCTGTCTTTGCAGCCCCCTTGCTGCATGGACAACGAGTGTCCATGCAGCCGCATCATGGTGTATCAGGTGTATAATCTGTCTGCCCTCTGCTCGGGATGGGGGGAATTCCCGCACCAGAGGGCAACAGAAGAAATCTCGATCATATCACTCTCTGCATCAGACTATTCAGTTCAGGCAGTTCACGCTCTGTCCGTGCAATAGAGCACAGATTGAGTATGCTTAGGTCTACAGTGCCTTGAGCGGCGGCGGTTCACTTCAGGGTGCCGATCCTTAGGGCTTGATCTGTGTGTAGAGCAGGCCTAGGGCGTAGCGTCCTTTGAGTGTGAGCAGAATGCATCTGCTTTCTCTTGTCTTTCTCTGCTATGATTCTCCGTTGTAGTACAGCTTGATCTTCATCACCTGTAATACGCAAGCGGAGTGCTTAAGGCATTTGAGAACATGCATGCGAAGCATGCCTGTGTAAGAAAAAGACTCTGTGAGCGGGAGACGGTATCGGCGACAGAAGACACTGCTATTTTGAAGAGGCAGGGACTTAGGTTACCGACCTTATTGTTAACGACGAAACTTTTTGATCGAGGTAGTAACTACTCCGATAATGGAGAAATCCATATCCTCGGTGACTTCAATATTCTTATGCGCTTTGTTCTCAGCAGCCAGGATGACTCGCTTTCCATTGCGGACAAAACGTTTAACTGTGAGTTCATTGAAAACCCGTGCAACGATAATCTCGCCGGATTTTGGAACGATGGAACGATCAATAATGAGGGTATCAGAATCATAGATGCCGATATCCTTCATGGAATCGCCAACGACATTGACAAAAAAGGTATGCTCAGGATTATTCACCAGAAACTCCACTATATCAACACTTACGGTATCATCACTCGTTGACACAGGTGAACCTGCACTCACGCTGCTCGCCATTAATGGGAAACGTGTATTGCGGTGACGCTCAGGGTCGAGGGTGAACACTTCACGCGACAGAGACGATATCGCCTTTCCAGCACGTTGTAAATACTCATTGATAGCCTGTAATTGCTCGAGCGTAGCCGATGCGCTCGTTTCTAGCATGCTCTGTATGCTTGGTGCCTTCTCTGATGATGCAGCTTGTACACCACGACGAATAAGCATTGGCTCGGTACCGTTGTATATCCAACTAGTTGAAATGTCATGCTCACTTTCTAAGCTCCGCAACACTTCAGATGGTATGCTCCGCGTTCCGTTCTCCCAGGCATAGACACTAGCTGCAGCAACATGGAATCGCTTGCTATACTCTGTTACCGACATCTTCAAGACTTCTGTGCGAGCAGTCTTATGCCGCGCACCTATTTGCTCGGCAATACTCATACCCTGCGCCTGCGCAGATGCTTGCTTTTGCTGCGATGCCTGCGTTGAGAGCTTCGCTTGCTTGTCCGCTGCCTTATGTACTCTTGCCATACACTTTCCCTTGCTGTGTTATACATGTACATGCACCTAAATGCACGATTACTCTACTGCGACCCACACGCAAAAGCGGCTATGAGTTCTCTGTCTGATTGCCTATCTGTCGTGTGTCTGTCTGTCAGACTATTACTCACCCTTTCGAGTGAAACAGGGGCAGAGAAGAGTTGCGCGCTGATCACAGTGCAATTCTACGAAATGTAGAATCATTATACAAATTGTAGAGAAAATATTTTTTTTGAGAGGCTATTTGAGCGAAAAATCGCGCAATTCTGGGTATTCTACAGTATCCAGGACTTCTGGGATGTTAGAGTACTCGCGTTGAGAGTGAAGGAGTTTGGATACACTATGCGCTTCTAATTGCTCATCGTCAACGCTATGGAACAGTGCTTGAACTGCTTCTTTATCAAGACTGGTATTAAGCCACTGCTCTTCTGCGTGGCCACTGAGCATGAGTGGTTGACGCTCTTTGGTGTTGTGGATTTTGGCTATCAGCGGCGCTGCAGCATGAGTACAGATGCTAAAGGTTTTGAATATCTCGCCACTCTCTTTATCAAGCCACTCTTCGTGTATAGCACCGAACGAGAATATATCGTGCGAACGCAGGCCTATGAAAAATGGATAGGTTTTCTTGCCAACATGCAGTGACTCGAAGAAGCCAGTAGTTGGAACCAGACAGCGCTTCTGCATAATACTGGCACGAAATGATGCTTTCTCGAAAATGGTTTCGCTTCGTGCATTTAGTGTATTGCTCCGAAACTTCAAAGCCTCTTCTCTGCTCTTCTGCCATTTAGGGATAAGTCCCCAATGGAAGAACTGCAAGCGCTGTGGCTCTGCAGCAGTAACTACTGGCAAGAGCGGGAAGGTAAAGGCATTGGCATGAAAGATCTTATCAAAGTCGGAATCATCCACCTCCATATCATCCAAACCAAACAAACGCTGGTAGTGGTCCTTGATGTCGGCTATATCACGCGATATGGAGAAGTGAAAACACATGCGGCAAATATAGCAGGTGTAATGGATGATCCTTCGCTAGCGATTGATTGTGTCAAACTCAAGAGAAGCAAATGGTTTTGTGTAGGATATGATCAACATCAATGCTCGATAACACCTAACAACTCTACAAGTACTGTTGTTGAGTAGTTGTGAGAAGCAGATATCTTCACGCGCAAGAGCGTGTCACAACAAAGTCGTGACACAACAACGTCACGACACTGAACTAGTCACGGAACACAACCAGCTCTCGCATCATAGGAGATCGAGAGATCAAGGAACAAGCAGTTGGTAGCGAGTCAACTCAACTTTGTCCTGAAGTTCTTTTGGAAGGGCAGTTAAAAAGTCCATTCCACTACGAGCTTCGATATCGCGAACGGTGCAGACATATGAGCTCCAATGTTCCGAGGCAATATCTCTGCTATTCGGCATACTGACGGCGATGACAGGTGTGTTGGCTGTGATGTCCTTCAATCCTTGACCTTTTGAGAGTACGACGACAATTTTAAAGCAGGAGGATGGGACTTTCACGTCACGTCCGATGACACCTCTATCCTCTTCATAGAGAGGACCTGCAACTACATAGAGTTCTTTGTCTTCGCGCTTACACAACATCTCGCAGTAGTCCTCAAGCATGAGCCAGGGACCAGCGTTGAGTTCATGATACTGAGGCAACAAGTTTGTGGTGTAAAAGGTGCTCAGGTTATCTGCATCGTTACGTGTGCGCTCTTCACTACGCACCATATGTCCGCGATCATAACCGCTGCGAGTGTAATCACGATGTAGTGTGTGAAAGAGATCTGGATCTAAATCTGGATCCGGCAGAAACTCGCCGCGGTGTCTGGGAGCATCACCATACCACCACTTGCTGAGGTTGTAACTCACCCAGTTTGGATTGTGGGTAGAGTTGTTGTACGAGGTCATGTACTGCGAACGCTTAATGATAGAACTCTCAACATCGGCGCGTAGCGCCGGAATACCAAGAGCACAGTGAATATCCGGGTTATTGAGATTCACTTCGCCGACATACCGTCCACCACCATCCAACACCTGCCCCGAACTATCAGTACCTGAAAGTGTGTTGCAGCTACGAACGATGCCTCGAACGAGCATGAAAACAAGGGCGAGAGCAATGATGATGCTGGCGAATTGACGGTATTTGCGATTCATGAGATTCATTAGTGGAAAAGAAATCAACTGTCAGGACCTTCGCTACTCCAGTTCAACAACAACACGTTTCGTGATATCGCGTTGGAACAGTGTACTTGGAGTTTCACAGGAAAAAGGAGGAGATAGCAACAGCAGCAAAACAGTACACAGCAGTACTCAGCAGTACTCAGCTGCGCAAGAATGTGCAACGGAGCACAGCATCTCGCAGAATGTACAGCTCGCACAAATCTGCTGGTTCTGCCCCAGAATCATCTCTGCTCCCCTTCTTCGCGTTACAAACGCCTCTTGCTAAGATACTGAACAGGCTGTTGTTGCCTCGATACAAAGGATTTTAGCTGCTTGAATCCTCGACATTCCTATTTTTGCAGGATTCCAGTAGCAATCTTACGCGCCCGTAGCTCAGCTGGATAGAGCAACAGCCTTCTAAGCTGTGGGTCACAGGTTCGAATCCTGTCGGGCGTGCACTCCCCTCCATCAACGGCAAGGCAGAAAACTGATGAATACTATTAGCCAGACATTGGTAGACCGTACGCTGCACTATATGAGCGGTTTCGGCAATGAATTCTCTACCGAGGCATTGCCCGGTGCTCTACCACCGCGACAGAACTCCCCGCAGCATGTTCCTCTCGGCCTGTACATCGAACAACTCAGCGGCACTGCGTTTACTGCGCCCCGCGCATCGAACAAGCGTACGTGGATGCACCGCATTCGTCCGTCGGTTGTGCACAAACCTTTTGTACGCATCGACAATGGCCTATTGCGATCAGCACCTTTTAACGAGATCCCAGCTTCACCTAATCAGTTGCGCTGGAGTCCGCTGCCAATACCATCTACACCCACAGACTTTGTTGCAGGACTTGTAACCTTGGGTGGCAATGGTGATTGCGCTGCGCAAAGTGGTGTGGCGATCCACATCTATGCTTGTACGGCAGACATGACTGATCGTTTCTTCTACTCTGCTGATGGTGAGCTCCTTATTGTACCTCAACTTGGTGCACTACGTTTGCACACGGAGCTCGGTATTCTCGAAGTAAAGCCAGGCGACATCTGTGTGATTCCACGTGGTGTGAAATTCCGTGTGGTCGTGCCAGACGGACAAGCCAGAGGCTATGTACTCGAAAACTATGGCGCACTGTTTCGTCTGCCAGATCTAGGGCCCATCGGAGCAAACGGTCTGGCTTATCCTCGTATGTTCCTTACTCCAGTTGCTGCCTATGAAGACCGTGAAGGTTCTTTTGAAGTTGTGGCAAAGTTTCAAGGCAACCTCTGGGCTGCACCTATCAATCATTCTCCATTGAATGTGGTTGCCTGGCATGGCAACTATGCGCCATACAAGTATGATCTCACTACATTCCAGTGTGTGAATACCGTTAACTTCGATCACTCCGATCCATCCATCTACACAGTGCTGACCTCGCCTACCGATACGCCAGGCACAGCAAACTGTGATTTCGTGATCTTCCCAGAGCGCTGGTCAGTTGCAGAACACACCTTTCGCCCACCTTGGTTCCACCGCAATTTCATGAGCGAGTTTATGGGACTCATCTGGGGCATTTATGATGCAAAAGAAGAAGGATTTGTCCCTGGCGGTTGCTCCCTACACAACTGCATGAGTGGTCACGGACCCGATGCAACCACCTTCGACAAAGCAACAAATGCCGACCTAAAGCCTCACAAGCAAGAGCACACGCTCGCATTCATGTTTGAAACGCGTATGGCTGTTCAGACAACACAGCATGCGATGTCGATCGGTGAATTACAACACGATTACTATCAAGTGTGGCAAGGTCTCGAAAAACGCTTTCAAGGCTAACACATTCGAACAAGCACAAACTCTCAACAGCGCACTTTGACTTCGTCATGTGCGCTGTTCTTTTGCAGACTGAGTCGTATGTCTTTGCACGTACTTGAAATGGGTGTTTGTACACCTTTCGGTAGCGCATAAGCGCTGTGCATACGCACTTCTCGCAAAATATATTGGCGATCATGAGAGTAATGAGCAGTACTTTATCGTCTGCTATCATTTCGGTTGGAAATAGTTTTCTCGAAGGGCTTCTATGACGTTTGCATCAAAACACCTTGTGCGCACAAACCTGTCTGCTTACTCTGTAACTCCAGCAGCAATGATCTATGCTGCTTTTCTCATTCTCATTCTGTGTTCTACAGCTCTCTTTGCTCAAAACACCCTTGGTGTTCTTCATTACAACAAGCAAGCCGCTCAAGATGGATACACTCTGTTTGCTCCCATCGGTTCGACTACAACCTATCTGATCGACAACTGCGGCAATCTGGTTCATAGCTGGCCAAGTGCTTACACACCTGGCTTGTCGGTGCATTTGTTAGAGGATGGATCCATTCTTCGTGCAGGACAAACAGATAATCAAAAGTTCTCAGCACTGGGCGGACACGGTGGCATCATCGAGCGCATCGCTTGGGATGGCACGGTAGTCTGGAGTTATACGATAAGTTCCGACACAGCGATCCAGCATCACATGCTCTACCCTATGCCTGGTGGCAACGTCATGGTCATTGCTGCTGAGTATCATACAAAAGCTGAAGCTCAAGGTCTGGGACGAAAAATGATGCAAGCCTCAGAGATTTGGTCTGAAAGAATTATCGAACTCAAGCCCCAAGGAACGAATGGTGCTGAAGTGCTGTGGCAATGGCGGGCATGGGACCACTTAGTACAGAACTTTGACAGCTCAGTCAGCAACTTTGCTGTGGTTGGCGATCACCCAGAGCTGATCAATCTCAACTTTGGTGCACTCCCAGCTGGACTGCCAGACTGGCTGCATATCAATGCGGTAGACTATAATGTGGAACGCAATGAGCTGCTTCTGAGTTGTCACAACTTCAATGAGATCTGGATCATTGACCATAGTACTACCACAGCTGAAGCTGCTTCGCACGCAGGTGGACGTAGTAAAAAAGGTGGCGACCTTCTGTATCGATGGGGCAACCCTCAAACCTATCAGCAAGGTGCTGCAGCCGATAAGAAGTTGGGTCTACAACACGGTGCGCACTGGATCGCCAAAGGTCTTGTAGATGCTGGAAAGGTCATGTTGTTTAACAACAATGCCAGAACCCGCACAGATACAATCACTTTTTCTGCGATTGATATACTTGATTTGCCAGTGGATGGCGATGGACACTATTTCCTGGAGAACAAACGCTACGGTCCAACTGCACCATCATGGCGTTATGTAGCTAACCCACCCAATAGTTTCTTTGCAAACTTCTTATCAAACGCGCAGCGTTTGCCAAATGGGAACACTCTCATCTGCAATGGTGCAAATGGCAACTTCTTCGAGATGAGTCCATTGCAAGAGGAAGTTTGGCGCTATGTCAACCCGGTAAGTGCAAAGGGTGTGTTGTCGCAAGGAGATACTGCGGCAGATAACAAAGTCTTCCATGTCCAACGCCTGCCCATCACGCATCCGGCTTTCGTTGGGCGTGCTCTCAATCCAATTACACCCATTGAGAAGAACCCTTCAGCTCCTTGCAGCACTTCGCCTGTTCTGGCAGAAGACGCCAATGTCAGCTTGGTGAAGCTTGAAATGCAGGATTTCCCTTCTCACAAAGGAAGCCTCTATTCCCTTCAGCTCCCTGAACCGCAACAAGTAACATTGCAGGTTGTAGATATGCAGGGAAGAATCATAGTCAGTCTGCATCAGGGCACCATGCTCCAAGCATCCATGCAGGGCGAACTGCCTGAATTGGGCGCTTCTGGCGTGTATGTACTCTTTTTGCAGACCAGTGCTGGGAGCATTGCACGCCCCTTTGTCTATCTGCATTCAAACTAAGGCGCGAGGACAGTCAGCCTTCCTCTTCGGGTGATTTTTCTTCAACCGTGCTGCAGCTTCGCTGCATCCCGCCGATTTTTTTTCACAACTGCACCCCTCCTGCTAAATTGTCCCTATCGACTGGCAGTAGCCAAACGAACTCTTCACGAACCGCCCGAGATATGTCGTCTGTACTTGAAGTCCGCAACCTCATTACCGAATTCCGCACTGAGAACTACTCCATGCGAGCCGTGAACAATGTATCGTTTACGGTGGAACGAGGCAAGACACTTGGGATCGTAGGCGAGTCAGGTTCTGGCAAGTCTGTAAGCTCCTTATCAGTCATGCGTCTTATTCCCAATCCTCCTGGACGCATCACTCAAGGTGAAGTACTCTTTCGTGAAAAGAATGGAACTCAAACAGATCTGCTGAAGCTTTCAGAAGAGAAGATGCGCGCCTATCGTGGTAACCGTATTGCCATGATTTTTCAGGAGCCAATGACTTCGCTCAATCCTGTGTTTCGTTGCGGCGACCAAATAGCTGAAGCACTTACCCTGCATTTGAACATGTCGAAGGCAGAGGCGCGTGAGCGCACCTTGCAGCTCATGCACGAAGTACAGTTGCCAAGACCCGAGACGATGATCGACCAGTATCCGCATCAGTTGTCGGGTGGACAAAAGCAGAGAGTAATGATTGCGATGGCGATGAGTTGTAATCCTGATATCCTCATTGCTGATGAGCCAACAACAGCTCTAGATGTGACAGTGCAGGCTACTATTCTTAAACTCATGCGCGATTTGCAACGCAAGCACGACATGAGTATGATGTTCATCACGCACGACCTGGGCGTGATTGCAGAGATAGCAGACGACATCATCGTTATGTACAAAGGAAACATTGTTGAACAAGGATCTGTGCAACAGATTTTTGAGGATCCAAAGCATCCGTACACGAAGGGCTTGCTGGCATGTCGTCCACGGCTTGATAAAAAGCTACGCATTCTCCCAACGGTCAAAGACTTCATGGATGAACTCGAAGATGGCACCATTCTGGAACGTGCACACATCAGCGTCAGCGAGCGTATTGAAGAAGTTGAGATTCTACCTGCTGAAACGGCTGCCCGCAATGCACAGTTCGCGAAAGAAGAGCCATTGCTCAAGGTCGACAACTTGCAAGTACACTTCCCTATTCGTACAGGAGTATTTTCTCGTACAACGGGCTGGGTAAAGGCTGTCGATGATATCTCGTTCGATGTAAAACGCGGTGAAACTCTAGGCCTAGTTGGAGAGAGCGGTTGCGGGAAAACAACCACCGGCCGTGCGGTCTTACGTCTTATTGAACCAACAGGCGGCAAAGTTATTTTCGATGGCAAGGACATTCGTGCCATGTCGTCTGAAGATCTGAAGAACCTCCGCAAAGACTTCCAAATCATTTTCCAAGACCCGTATTCCTCACTCAATCCTCGCTTGTCTGTGGGATCTGCGATCATGGAAGTTATGCGTGTACACAACCTCTTTGCTAACGACAAAGAGCGCAAAGAGCATGTTCTCTACTTGCTCGACAAGGTTCACATGGAACCACGACATTTCCAAAACTATCCGCATGAATTCAGCGGTGGACAACGTCAGCGTATATGCATCGCTCGTGCGCTGGCTCTAAAGCCAAAGTTTCTCATCTGTGATGAGTCTGTCAGCGCCTTGGATGTGTCTATCCAAGCCCAAGTCCTCAACCTACTCGTTTCGCTACGCGATGAGTTCAAACTCACATACATCTTCATCTCACACGATCTTAGCGTAGTCAAGTTTATCTCGGACCGCATCGCGGTGATGAATGCTGGAAAGATTGTTGAACTCGGCTCAGCCCAAGAAATCTATGCCTCACCAAAGAATGCCTACACCCGGGATTTGATCAACGCTATCCCTAAAGGCACTCTAGAGGAGATAAGAAAGCGCGGCAAGGCTGCCTAGTTGGATTACAGCCTGGTGTGCAAGCCTGTAAGACAAGCGAACAACTCCTATCAATTCGATTTGATCGTTAATTGAACGTCCTGTCACGACTTTGTCGTGACAGGTTCTGCGAGTGGATCTCAGCCCGTCACGAATGATTGGCTTCGTGACGGCTTGCAATTCAATCCTTTGACACGTACTTAAAATAATATCGTCCCCGACACAACCTTCGTATCGGCTGGGTTCGTCGCGCTAACCATCGTAACATTCGTAAAAGTTGCACGACGCTTTCTCTCGTTTTCTGCCACATTTACCGTACCTAGAACTGAAACGTATGAGACAACGGTAGAATCAATGATAGTACTGTAGTTGATGATGCAGGACTTCGATTCTGTAGGGGTTACAGAGTAATCGCCTATCGATGGGTTTCCACGAGTGAAAGACATGGTCAAACTTGTTCCTGTCAACGAGATTGGTGTTGCATTGACGATATAGGGCGTAGTGCCTGTTGTGAATACGCTCAGGTTGTTGTAGCTGTGTCCGTTGAAGCTGAAGCTGGAGTTCGTAGCTAGACTAGCATTTGCAGATCCGGTTTTACACGAATTGAGCGCCAGCAAGCAGCAGCAAAGTGCAATAACTACGAAGAGGTTGAGTTTTGTCATTGGTCGACGATCTCGAAGGTGTAAAAGGCATATCACGAAGATACAAGCGTGCTTGAGCCCCTTTGTTACACCTGAAGTGAAATACGCTACACAATTCTAAGTAGTTTACTTTCAGCGCAACGCTTGCACGAGTGTTTTTTGACTTCCACTTCTCATGCTTGAACTGACAAGCTAACAACGACTTGCTGGCTACAGTTTGATAGTATTGAATCTTGATCGTCGTGACACGACATAGTCGTGATGGGACAGTGTAGACTTTAGCGAAGAGAGTGTTTGCGAACAAGCCGCCAAAGCGCTAACAGTAGCATGGTCAGTAGTGCCCCGCCAAGTGCACAGCTCATGTCCCGATACCCATCCCAAATATCTCCTTGCAAACCGATAAACGGATCGTATTGATCCGGTGGCAATGTCCATGCAGTTGCCGCCTCTATGATCTCATAAAAGGCACTGTAGGAAAGAATAAACTCAACAGGAAACACATAGCACCAAAATGAGCTGATACGGGTATAGCGAACGAGGACTTCCTGAAGTGGATACGAAAAGAGAAAGCCAAAGAGAAAGTGCACATATCGGTCATACGGATTGGCACGAACGTGATGGAATATATCGTGAAGCCAAAATCCGATTGGTGTGCTGCTGTAACCATAGTTTGCACCATAAGAATGCAGACTAAGAAAAATGGCGAGGAGAATGTAAGACAAGTCAGATAGAGGATATTTCTTGTAGCTAAGCATCAACAAAGCCACGCAGCCAAAGACGAGATAATTATCGAGCCACCATTGCGGACGCCAAGCAGGATTGATTGCATAAATGACCCAAACAACCGCATACAAGAAACAAACTACTTGCAACAAACGGTTCGTTGAGAAGCTCTCTAGTTTCGTAGAAATCGTAGTTGTCATCGAGACTGTAGTGTGTGTTTATTTATCCAATACTACTCGTCTCAATATAATAACCGATTGGACTGTTTTCTACATGTAGCTCGATTTAATTCGCTTAAAACAGTGTCTTTCTACAAGTGTATCTCAACCCCGTCACTCATTCGTTTTTAGACTTGCCTTTAGGCGTTCTGTGAGCGTCCCGCAGAATAAGTCGAGCTCCCGGTTGATAGCTAATGTAATACCACAGCCACTCCATCATCACCGAAAATCGATTGCGGAACTTGATGAGTGAAACCACGTGTATGGCTGCCCACATAAACCAAGCAATGAAGCCCCAGAGATGGATGCCGTGATTGAGGTCTGCCACAGCCTTTGCTCTACCAATAGTTGCCATGTTCCCTTTATCGAAGTAGTGAAAGCGCGGGCGCGGGCTTGAAGATTGTCTTGTGATCAGCTTTGCAACAAATCTCCCCTGCTGCATAGCAGGTTGCGCAACCCCAGGAAGGAGACGCTGCTTTTCATCGAGGTGATGCGCAGCATCACCGATAACAAAAACATTTGGATGAGATGCAAGCGAACAATCCGCTTGAACGATGACTCGGCCAACAGTATCGAGTTCCACATGCAGATCCTGCAAGAGCTTTGGAGCCTGATTCCCTGCTGCCCACAGAACATTTGCCGTGTCTATACGAGTGCCGTTGACCATGACATGATCTTCTTGAACATCTTGTACGCGCGAATTGAGAAGGAGCTCTACGCCGAGCTTTTCCAGAGATAGTTGAGCCTTGCGTGACAACAAACTAGGGAAAGACGAAAGCACACGATCGCCAGCTTCAACGAGTAACACCCGTATGTCGCTAAGCGGAATGCTTGGGAAATCGAGCGACATGGTATGTCTGCCGATCTCAGCTAATGCTCCAGCTAATTCCACACCAGTTGGACCACCACCCACGACGACAAAGGTCGTGTAGCGTCGTGCCTCTGGCTTGCCATGCAAATGCTCTGCCTGCTCATATGCCAAGAGAATCTTACGTCGAAGCTCCAATGCATCATCGAGCGATTTGATACCTGGTGCAAACTGCTCCCATTCAGGATGAGCGAAATAGGAGTGTCGCGTTCCGGGTGCGAGGACCAGATAGTCGTAACTCAACGCTCCCTCGATGGCACGATGGATAGTATGAGTCGACAAGTCAATAGAGATCACTTCGTCCATCTCCACATGTACATTTGGAGCATGACGAAAGATAGAGCGTACAGGAGCTGCGATATCTGAGGGAGACAACGCTGCTGTCGCAACTTGATATAACAGTGGTTGAAAAAGGTGGTGATTGTTGCGATCAATAAGGACAACATCACAGTCTCGATTTGCTAAACTCTTCGCACACTCCAAACCACCGAATCCAGCACCGACTATAACAACGCATGGTAATGCTTGCTTCTCAGCTTCTGACTTTTGTGACATAATGCGAGCTTCGTGTTTCAATCAGTAGACTCAAACGTACAACTTCTTCGACGATTTTCTGAGCATTTGCTTGTCCGCCATGTCCAAACCCTGAGGCAAAGGTTCCTATCTCAGCCGATTGAATAACGAGAGATTAGGGCTGAGCCATCATGAGCCTGAACCCGACCAGCAGAGACAGATAGTAGGTCTGTTCGTTGAATTCGCCCAAAGTTCCCATTGAGCACCTGCTAATCTGAGCTTCTCTGTCTTACGAAGCGCCCACGACGTATTTTTGTGAATCACTAGGTCACAACAGCATGATTGAGCTCCGCAACCTTTCTAAATCCTTCGGACAAAAAATCGTCCTCAACGGCGTTTCCCTTACTATTCCTAACGGAAAAACTACTTGCATCATCGGCAAATCTGGTAGTGGCAAGAGCGTGCTCCTGAAGCATATCGTGGGTTTACTGGAAGCTGACTCCGGTGAAGTTGCGGTAGACGGCGCAGTAGTGGCAAACATGAATCGCGAGCAGCTATTTAGTATGCGACAGCGTATGGGATATGTGTTCCAAGGCGCAGCACTCTTTGACTCACTCACGGTGTGGGAGAACGTTGTCATTAGCTTGTACGAGCACGGGGAACGCAATGATGAGGTGTTGGATGCTGAAGCCAGACGAGTGTTGTCTGCTGTTGGACTCATTCCCGACATCAAAGAAAGTGGTAGTATGGCGTTTGAGAGAGAGTATGCAATTCTCAAAGACAAGAAGCCAAGCGACCTGTCTGGTGGTATGAAAAAGCGTGTAGGCGTTGCTCGTGCGCTGGTTGGGAGTCCGGAGTATATTTTCTACGATGAACCAACCACTGGCTTAGACCCTGTTACCTCAGAACAAATCGACATCTTGATTCGTGAACTTCAAGAGAAGTTAAAGGTTACGTCATTGGTCATTACGCACGACATGTTTTCGGTCTTTCACATTGCTCACCACGTTGCTATGCTCCACCAAGGAACAGTGCAGTTCGACGGTTCAGCCAAAGAATTGCGCGAAAGCAAAGATCATGTGGTGCGCGAATTCATTGACCGCTTCATTCTCAAGTAGCACGGTATACAACTACTGTTCGCACTCGCGCACGTCTTTCAGTCGAGTACATTACAGATAAACTTAGCTTTCATCCCATGGCACTAGCACTCTACACAAAAACAGGCGACAAAGGCACAACTGGTCTCTTCGGAGGCACACGTGTTGCCAAAGACGATCTTCGCATCGAAGCGTATGGCACCGTTGATGAGCTCAACGCTGTTCTGGGACTCGTTCTCAGTCACGATTGTCCGCCAAGGCTAAGCCCATCCATTCAGGCGCTCAGCTCCCTACTTTTAAGTTTGGGCAGCGATCTCGCAACACCACTCGATCCACCACCAAGCTTCGCGATTCCACGCATAGAACCCAAACACTCGGTATGGTTGGAACAACTCATTGATGAGTATGATGCTGAGCTGCCAAGCTTGAAGAACTTCATCCTTCCTGGAGGCTCACAGGCAGCATCATTCCTGCATCTGGCACGCACGGTGTGTCGTCGTGCGGAGCGTTGTTGCGTCAGCCTAGCAGCTCGTGAAGACATCGGTACCGAAGTAATAATCTTTCTTAATCGCTGTAGCGACTACCTCTTCATTGCATCTCGCATGGCAAATCATCTTGTCGGTATAGCAGATGTGGCTTGGCAAAAAGAGGACGCCTAAACTCTTAGGTTTCTTTAGAGCGGAGAGTATAGTCGCACGAAACACTTAGACTCTAGTTTACTCATTCCCTTTCTTGATTGCATATGCACGAAGCACGAACAATGACTACACATCGCACTCTCTCAGGTCTCATACTGAGTATCGCTCTAGTGATTCTTCTTCATGGTGCGCAAGCTTCGCTTGCCGCACAGCCCTTTGCCGGCAGGGTGGATCGCGGTGTGGTCGACAACGCAGAGATCGATGAAGCCTCAGGTATTGCCTGTTCACATATTCGTTCTGATCTGTTCTGGATACACAACGATTCAGGTGATAAAGGACGTGTCTTTGCGGTTGACTCAGCAGCGCACGCTGTAGCGACCTACTATCTGAAAGGTATTGAAAACAGAGACTGGGAAGACATCTGTTCAGGAATGATTGATGGCAAGTCCTACCTCTTTGTTGGTGAGATTGGTGATAACAACGCCCAATATCCAACGAAGATGATTTATCGATTTGCTGAGCCACAAGTCAAGTCGGGCTCAAGCGCTGTGGTCGACACCATCAGTGATATCCAGACAATCAGCTTTGAATACCCAGACGGAGTGCGCGACGCAGAGTGTCTGATGTTCGATCCACAAACCAAAGACCTCTACATCATCTCAAAGCGCGAAGATTCTATACACGTGTACCAGCTACCCTACCCACAGGCTACCACAGGCTTAGCAACCATTCAGTTAGTTGCAGTGCTACCGTATACCTTCATAGTTGGTGGCGATATCTCCACAGATGGTACAGAGATTCTCATCAAAGACTATTCGAGTGTGTATTACTTCAAGCGCAACACTGGACAAACAATCAGCGCAGCACTCAAGGCAGAGCCTCAACTACAAGCCTATGAGATGGAGCCACAAGGCGAGGCTATCTGTTTCGATCTCACGGGAAGTGGTTACTATACCGTGTCTGAGATGTCACCGACCAAAACTCCTGCTCAGCTCTATTACTATTCGCGTCTCACATCCTCAGTCGACAACGAAGTGGCACGAACAGCAACGGTCCGAATCGATTCACTATTCGTAAACACTCAAGAGCGCTCCCTCATTGCAACCTTTCACTGTGAGCAAGACATTGAACTCACACTCCAGCTCTTCGATCTACGCGGACGCTCTGTCCTGGCAACACCTCACATGCCATACCGCAGTGGTGGGAACGACGTCAGGCTGCCCCTCAATGGTCTGCGCAGCGGAACCTATGTGTTACACATTCTTGGTAATGGCTGCAATGTGTCGCGGACTGTTCAGTTTGTGAAGTGAGAGTGTGGGCTGTTGAGCTTAGCAATTGCTCTGCGGCTCTGCTTGAGAAATACGAGTTGTTCACGCAGAGACGCAGAGGAAGATGAGCCGCTGAGCTTTGCCGTTGCTCCGCGGCTCTGCGTGAGTAGGCGCGTGTTGTTCACGCAGAGACGCAGAGGAAGATGAGCCGCTGAGCTTTGCATTTGCTCCGCGGCTCGTTAGAACAGCACGACTCTGCGGCTCTGCGTGAGTCGGCACAAGTTGTTCACGCAGAGATGCAGAGGAAGATGAGCCGCTGAGCTTTGCACATTCTCTACCTGAGACGAGAATAGTAACCCACGCAACAGAAAACACCCAGTAAAACCCAATCCCCACCCAGAGCATTCCACGTCCATCCCCCTCATTACACCTACACTAACCCACTTTTCCCTCAAAAAAGACCAAGAATTCATAAATATTTACAAATACCGAGCATGCACACACTACTTTTCACTGCTTCAACGTCCAGGGGACAGCTATTTTTGTAGACGGAATCATCCCACACCCGTATAAACGATATCGCAGGCACGCTTTGGATTACCAGTATTTGCTCGACATCAACTCAAGCGCCGATTTACGCGCATTGCCAGAATCTGCTTTGCCTCAGGTTTCTACGGAGGTGCGAGAGTATATGGTGGATACCATCACCAAGATCGGCGGACACTTTGGTGCAGGTTTGGGTATGGTGGAGTTGAGTGTTGCGTTGCACTATGTATTCAAGACACCCCAAGACAAAATCGTCATCGACACTGGGCACCAGGGATATCCGCACAAGATTCTCACTGGGCGTCGTGATCAGCTCAACACTATCCGTCAATACGGCGGCCTGAGCGGATTTCTCAAACGCGGTGAAAGTGCTTATGATGTATTTGGCGCTGGCCACGCAACCACAAGTATTTCTGCGGCGCTCGGAATTGCTACGGCACGCGATCTCAATAATGAAGACTACAAAGTCGTAGCGGTCATTGGTGATGGCGCCATGACCGGTGGCTTAGCCTACGAGGCAATGAACAATTGTGGTATACAGAAGCGCGACATGATGGTTGTGTTAAACGACAACAATATGTCGATCGCACCAAATGTCTGGGCTATCTCTAACTACTTTACTGAAGTATTTACCAAGCCAACAGCATTAAAACTCCGACGAGAGTTCAAAGAGGCTACAGGCAGGATGTCGGGTATTGGCGATCGTATCCGCTTTGCTGTCGGAAAAATCGAAGATGGCTTTAAGGCGGTAATCACTCCTGGAATGTTGTTTGAATCATTGGGCTTCAAGTACTTTGGGCCAATCAATGGACACAACGTTCGACAGCTCGTGCGCATCATGAAGCAGATCAAAGATGTGAAGGGTCCAATTCTCCTTCACGTCATGACGCAAAAAGGCAAAGGCTATGTGCACGCAGAGAACGACAAGCAGTTTTTGCATGCCATTGGAAAGATCGACAAGATCACCGGCAAGTCTTTGTCTTCACCTCCTCCAGCACCACCTCCCCCAAGCTACCAGAAGGTTTTTGGCGAGGCATTAGTAGAGTGCATGGAAGCGAAAAAGAATGTGATCGGCATCACAGCTGCCATGCCTGACGGTACTGGTATTGACATCGTACAGAAGAAGTTTCCTGAGAGAGTGTTTGACGTAGGTATAGCTGAAGGACATGCCGTCACCTTCGCAGCAGGAATGGCAACCCAAGGTATCGTTCCTGTTTGTGCTATATACTCCTCATTCTTACAGCGCGCCTTCGACATGGTTGTGCATGATTGTGCAACGCAGCATCTACACGTTGTATTTGCAATGGACCGCTCGGGAGTCGTTGGTGCAGATGGTCCGACGCACCACGGCGTGCTCGACATCGGCTATCTACGCATCATTCAAGGTATGGTGGTCATGGCACCAAAAGACGAGCAAGAGTTGCGCGACATGCTCTACTCCGCTATCAACGATTACACCGCAGGCCCAGTTGGCATACGCTATCCCCGCGGATCCGGAGTTGGTGTCAAAATGGGTCCGATGAAGAGTCTACCACTCGGCAAATCCGAAATCCTCCGCGAAGGTCGCGACATCGCCATTCTAGCAATAGGCAACATGGTCAGTCATTCCATGCAAGCAGCAGAGCTGCTTGCAGCAGAAGGCATCGAAGCAGAAGTCATCAACGCACGCTTTGTAAAGCCACTCGATGGAGAACTTCTGTGCGACATAGCTCAACGCTTTGAGCGTGTCATTACCATCGAAGACGGGCAAATCCATGGCGGTTACGGTTCCGCTGTTGCTGAGTACATGGTTGAGCATTGTGAGCGAGTACCAAAAACAAAGCTGCACGGCATTGCTGACATCTTCGTTGATCACGGCACACAAGAAGAGTTGTGGCGCGATTTGAAACTCGACGCCAAGGGAATAGCACAAACCGTTCGTGAGTTCATGATGGAAGAGGAATTTGCGATATGAGTAGTCCCCTACCCGACGTCGACATGAGCGGCGAGTACATTCTCCGTTTCATCACCATCTTGCCAGGCATCGCCTTTTTGTTTAGCGGATTACTTCTCAAGAAGTTCCCGGCAAAGAAGCCGAATGCCCTGTATGGCTATCGTACCTCGACTTCCATGAAGAGTCAAGAAACTTGGGACGCAGCCCAACAGATTGGAGCTCAAGAGAGCATACGTCTAGGCTTGATACAGATAGTCATAGGCTTAGCAGTAGGCTGGACAGTAGCAACAGAAGTCTTCCCCGTTGCCTACCTTCTTGTCTCCGCGCTGGCTTGCGCCATCGCCCTCCTCATGCGCACAGAGTCGAAGCTCCGAAGCCTCTTTCCAAACATAAACAGCCTAAAAAGCTAGAGTTCACGCTCACATAACAGAGACGAGCCAGGCTCGTGCAGCTCTATCTTTCCACAAAGCTTGGCCAGTCCACCCAATTCCCCTATTTTTGCTGTCCTATGGCGCGCAGCCCTCAAAAAGCCCGCACCAATGGTAGATCTCGTAGCTCAGTGGTAGAGCATCTGACTTTTAATCAGAGGGTCGTGGGTTCAAGTCCCCCCGAGATCACAACCAGTTTCCAAAACCCGCTGCATGAATCGTGCTGCGGGTTTTTTGTTTACATGTGAGACTATTCTGGGCAACGTCATGCACTTGGTATTGAGTCATGGCGAGATGATGGAGATATCTGAAGTTCCACCTGCGTTGATGATGCGACTAGTAGATGAGAATCGTCTTGTTGAATATCTTGTTTCCATAGCCCACCCGCACTGTGTACACGCCGTTGACAAGGTGAAAACGCGAAAGAAGAACGCCTATCGTAGTACTTGGTTGAAACTTACCACTATACAACGTCGCTAACTGTCCGCCTGAAATATCAAACAGGTCAACCTGAGCATAACAATCAGAACTTCCGTTGTAAGCGAGTTGCAAAGCTTCATATTGACTGAGTCTGTTCGGGTACAACTCAAACGTATGCTATTGTTCGCCAGTCGCACTCACTCCACTAATTTCAACTCTTCCTAGACATAACCTGAGACGCGACAAGCTTCGAAAGTCATCCATTCCGTAGTAATGAAAAGCGTAATCCTCAACTCCATCGCCGTTGACATCTCCAATCATGCATTCTTCATCCAGAGTTAGGCCGCCGTCATTCTTCTCCTTCCAACCAAACGGCACTTTAGCAAATGGTGTTATCTCCAAACGGGGATTGCCCTTTACAATTGCGAGCCATAGTGCTAGATTTCCCAAACTATCAGGTTCCTGTATGACAAACTCATAGAGTATACTATCGGCAGCGCAGCTGTTTCGCAAGATTCGCCCGATTCCACCATATGAGGATAAAGTTCGAATATGTATCAATTTGTCAGTTTCCAGAGAAAAAACGCTCTTGTGCCATGCAAAGGTGTGTTCTTTCACGTCACTAGAGTATATCAGTTTCGCCGGGCCATACATTTCATCGACCTTTGCAAAATGACTCAAATACGCATCAATGATTTTGTATTTAGCGACATACTCTCCAGAAACTTTTGAGATTAATAGCTTATACAAGGCGATGCCGCCTTCCTTGAAAATTGGATAGTATACAAGTGCTAAAATTCTGGGTGTACCATCACTCGCAACAAACGCGCCCACTAGCTGCTGGAAATCGTCATCTACTACGGGCATGTCAATTGTTCGAACTGAATCTAGGTTTGCATTGCCTAATACCAGTTTCCCGATATGATTCTTGTAGCTGCGTGGTTGCAGTACATCGGTTATCGGAAACAATAGATCGGAAATACCATCGCCATCATAGTCACCCAAAAAAGGACGTAGGACGAAAGCTGGTCCAACGAGCTGGGGCGTGTTTTGAGGTGGGCGACCATTGTACAATCCTCTGTATACGTTTCCTGAGCCATCATAATAGTCAGTAACGCCATCACCGTTTAAGTCTACAGGAATGATGAGGCCGCGAGCGCTATCAATCCAACGGAATCTGTCAGAAGTATCATATGGATGTTTGTTATACCAGGTAAACGTTTGAGTTGCAGGATTTCCTGCAATCGCTAATGCGCTGCGAGTATGGCTCGTGTCAAAACCTGCTAAGAAAGACATTGCGGACCCAAATGGTTGATTCACCAGCTCATACCAGACTTTTAACTCGGGCACACCGCTTTTTGTCATGGCCGCCAGACAATTTGTTGCGTATACCAATACGACGAAGACCACAGCTAGACTCTTCATGCATTATATCAAGATGGAGTAGTTGTGAAAGTGATCTGACCGTTTCCCAGTCCGTCTACCGCGAAGTTCACGTTGTGCCGGTAGTATCAACGCCGAAAGCAATCCTCACTTAAAGCGCACTCGCGGAATACAAAAGATCGAGGACATTTTGGATTCACGGTCAGTCGCTGAAGCTGGTGTATCAAGACAACATCATTGCAAAGATGGTGTATTCTCATCAATCGACCACACAAACAAAATGGATTACGAGCCTAAGACATTTACTTGTTCCTGATGTCCGGTGCACCTTCGGCTGGAGGTCTGCCAAGCCATCACGCCCACTCTTTGCAATCACTCCTCCCAAATCTATTACGCAACGCCTGTCCTCGAGTGTAACCAATCATGGAACCGCAACGTCTTTTGACCAGAGGCTTTTCAAAGAGTTTTTTTGTTGAAAATAATATCTCTAGGCACCAAGAATGCGCCATGCACTAATCTTCGCCGCAATACTGATCAGCAGCGGGGTCGCTATTTCCGGACAACATGCAAGACTCTTTCCTATTCGCGAGAATGGTAAGTGGGGCTATATGGATTCCACAGCGAAGCTCGTTATACATCCTAAGTACTATAGTGCCTCGACCTTTCGCGAGGGCTTAGCCGCTGTGCGTGTTGGGGGACGCTATGGATATATCGATGAGAATGGGCGTCTCGTCATTGCTGCCCGCTACGACTTTGCCGAAGCATTTGATCACGGCATTGCCAAGGTATATATCGCCTCCAAACCCTTTTTCATCGACACCAAAGCCAAGATTCTCTTTCAGCACAACTTCGCAGAACTAATGCCATTTGGCGTACATGGCTGTGCAATTGCTCGAACAAAGTCAGACCGCTACTGCATCGTTAATCGGCAAGGCAGAGCTCTGACGGATACCTGTTTTAGCTATATCCGAAACAACCAGAGAGGTCTTTTCGTCGTCTGTAGTATGTTTCTCGACTCAACAAAACCGCACCACTCTGACTTTGATCGAGCCAGATGGGCAATTATTGACTCGAGTGGACGCTTTATCGTTCCGTTCGGACTCTACAGTTTCATCGGTACGTTTCACAGTGGCTATGCCTCTGCTACTCCTGCCCCCTATCGAAGCTTCGTTCAAGATTCTTGTCATGACCAAAGGTCAAGTGTTGTTCTCGACTCTACAGGATATGAGTGCTTCCATTTCAGAGGAGATTGCGATCTGGAAGTAGCGCTTGATCGAGAGTCCCTCAACGACGGTCTTATAGACTGCACTATCCGCAAAACGTACTCTTATAAAACTACTAGTAATGGCTATAAACCACAACAAGAGGCTTTAGGCATCATAGGAAAAAGTGGCGACTTACTGTGCTCGGCTACAGAGTGGGAGAAGATCAGCCCGTGTAGTTGTGGTAGGTTCTTTACGAAGGACACTTCTGGAGCATGGACCCTTCGCGACCTGCGTGGGCACAAAATTGGCAAGGACAGCTACAGCGATATTGCTTTATCTCAGTTCTCTAGGTGCCCTGAAGACGGGCCCTTCCTACAAGGAATCGCGTTCGTACAACACAATAATGAATGGTTTGCGATTGATACCCTAGGAAATGTCCGTAGTCCCCGCAACCTATACTACACTTCTCTCTCACCAAGTGTTTACCGGCGCCACGGTGATTATCTCAGTTTCTTAGTGTATACCAACGGTAACGATAGTGGCAACCATCAATACTATGGTTTACTTAATGTCATGAGTGGACAGTTCATCGCTCCGATATTCGAAGACATAAACCTCCGACCACAACTCAGCTTTCCGCTCGCCGCTAGTATTGGCGATACTCTCTGTTACATCGATTGCCAGGGTCGCATCGTGTGGCGCGAAAAGTTAGTGGATTCTTGCGACGGTAGAAAACAGCTGAACATAGACTATATGAACAACACCTGCTACTCTGTATCAAGACGCAGAAGTGTGGACATCGACAGTTCTGTTACACTGCAGCGTGTACCGCAGAGAGAACACTTATACGGTAAGCTTGCATACAGGCCATCAGTGCCCAGTATTCTTCTTCTGCCAATTCAGCCTGCTGCCTGGCAACGACATTACAAAGGATTCAAACTCCTCCTTGTGAATGACTCTGCCATAAGCCTTGTATTCGACTCGTGGTTAGATTGCTTTACCCTGATTTTCCAAGCAATCAACGAAGATGGACAATGGGCAGACATTGAGCGTCTTACATTCAACAGCTACCTTTGCGGAAACGCTCACAAGCAGCGAACATTGGATCCCCACCGCCTCGTAGAATTCGAAGCACCATTATACGGCGGTGTACTCTCAACAAAAATTCGCGCTGTGGTAGATTACAAAGAAAGTCCAGGTCAGGTACAAAGCACTCGCATCTATAGCAATGTCATCCCCGCACATATTAATCCGGGACAATTTCTATACCGGCCACAAAACCCACGCCATAACGTCTTGGGTGCCTTTGAGGAAAGCGATGACTAGTGCCTTCGCTGACCAACAAGAGATTTATCTTCATGCATCCGCCTTCGGCGTCTGCTATGAACATCAAGTTACTCTTTAGTGTTACTTAAAAGCAGCGGACATGCCTCCGAATCTGAGAATCCGTACTTCAAATTCACTCCGAGCTCCGGTACTGGGGAACGCGTCTTGTGCACGTGTTTGTGTAACACGTCTCGTAGGCTCCATAGCAGAGAAAAGCGCCTTGCTGCATTCTTGCTCGTATTTGTAGTCCGCACTGTAGTTGAACAAATCTACGGCGTCAAGAGCTTAACTTCGTGTGGCTGTCAATGGGGGAAGGTCATACTTATCAATGGTAACATGAGAGCTTCCAAAAGTCCGAATACTGACACTGAAACCAGCACAGAAAATGACCAAAGAAATGGCGTCATAAATGCAACCATATAACCTATCACTTTATCTAAACTTGGGTCACATATTATTATAAGGCAGTAGGTCATCACACCTTAATTGAGTTAAACTCGTTCAAATATGCATCGTATCCCTTCTTGTATAATACTATTTGCGGCAAAATCTCTGCATATCCATCCATATTTAACTCATGCTCAGCCTGATAATATTTATATTTATGCGTTAGTCCATCCATTGGAATCGAATTCACTCCCAACTGATTGAACATTCTATTAATAAAACTGCCTGATGTTACAAACTCCGCTTGTATGTCGATAGCTTGAGGAATATAATCTATTATTATTACTTTGTTTGAAGACGAAATGCTCAAATAGTTCAACAACATCCTGTTGAAATGCGAATCCGAAAAAGAATATCCGACGACAATTATTTTATTCGATTTTAAACAATCACTTGCAAATTTTTGATAATATGCAGCAAATGGATTAACATCAAATGTAGGCTCTTTCTGTTGCCCTGTTGAAATAAAAGTGTTGAACGAATATGAGTATGCACTGTCGGTTAAGTACTTGGTTTCCGACATATTACTTAATCCAATATGACTTAATCTATACTTATTTGCATCCTCGCTGCCATGATGATATAACATACCGTAGTCATCATAACTGAACCTTGAATGACCGTGCGGAAATGAAATACTTCTATCAGCGGCAATAAATGAACGGATATCAAAGCGATCATTGCTGTCAAAACCCAACTGGAATCCCAATTTAGCGACGGCGTCAAATATTATTTCGTCGTAATTAAGCGTAAATATGTTCACCGCTCCTTCATCACAAATAGAAGCTAAAAATTGCTCCTGCAATTGAGTCAATCGTGTATAGTCATAAGACTTACACGTCATATGCAAAGAAGACACCTCTTCTGCTATTATCTGTCGTGCGAGAAATGGAACGCAATCCCATGCGTGTTCTGAGCTTACAGACACCTGAGCTTTATAATATTGCAAAATCCCATGTAGTACTTTCGAATCTGAGTACGGATCAATACTAAACGAACTAATTTTATCGACAATTTCTAATATCTGTTCAAAGTTATAGTCACGATGTGCAGTGGAAACATTATGGAATACCTGCTGCACAACAGAAACGTCGACGCCGGTAGCATGTGCCGGGATTGAATTGTTATATCTAATGACAATATCATTCCACTTGGTCGTATCTAACACGACCTTAGTCAAATAATCAGTCGTAAGCTTCGGACTGTAAAAAGGAATCGACGCACCAGCGCCTAAAATTATTATGCAACTCATCGTATTTTTATATAGATTGACATACTCTTCTTTTAGACAAAAACGATCTATTTTCAATTAAAAATGAATTAAATGGATTGTAATTTAGATTCATTAAAAGTGATGAAAGCAACAAGCCATGGGTAAAGGCATTCTCAAGTGTTAGCCTATCTAACAATCCCGATACGACGTTTCTAGACCGTAACACACCCGGTGACCAACATTTATTGTCATTTACAATACATTATCACTAGTGTCCCGCAGTTTTAAAACACGAATAAAAAAACGTCGATTCTAAGCCAAATGAGGCACATTTGTCAGACCGTAGATTTCAAATCGTGGCGCTTCCAAAAAGCTCTGCAAGCAAGATCTGGCAACAGTTTCAGGCGCAGTGGTATTAAAACAACGGGACACTAGTGATATATTATGCTATCGACACCTCCATTTGCTGCAAGCAAATTACTACGACTTGGCTTAATGAAATTGTACATGCGCTGAGTCCCTATAATTTCCCGCACTTAACTAATCTAGCTACTAATACTATCACCAACTCATGTGTCACATAAATGCACGATTTAATACTTAGATTGCCAATCATTAGGCATACTGTGGCATCAGTGTCTGTCCTACGAATTCTCCCTGACTTTTATCTCATAGCGGTTGTCATTTTATAAATGCTATACTACCGAATGACACGAATTAAGTCAGAGCAACAATCGGATACAATGACAACAGTTGCGAAGCGATATATAACTCCTTAAACAGTCAAAGCTTCATTATTGAGAGTATGATCTTTGTATAGTTGATCGATTAGCAAGTTAATCATTTGCGAAAACACTTAACGCCTCATATTGGCTACGGCAACTCCTCCAACCCCAACTCACTCATAAACGCATTGTGCTTCCCCTTCGCCGCCTGAATCACCGCCTCAATCTTCACCAACTCTACATGCGTAGCCGCTAAGTCGATCTCGTCTTCGGCAACGGCGGTGCTGATATAGCGTGAGATGTTGAGGTTGTACCCCTCTTCCTCAATACGCTGCATGGATATGCGCTTAGCATAGCGTTCTTCTTCGCTGCGGTTTTGATAGGTGTCTACGATTTTGGCAATATGTTCTGGCTTCAGCTGGTTTTGACGTTTGCCTTTCTCGAAGTGCTCGGCGGCATTGATGAACAACACGTCGTCAGACTTCTTGCACTTCTTGAGAACAAGGATGCAAACCGGAATCCCCGTTGAGTAGAATAGATTTGCAGGCAGACCAATAACGGTATCAATATGACCATCCTTGAGCAGCTTGGTGCGGATGCGTTCCTCGGCTCCGCCGCGGAAAAGGACGCCGTGCGGGAGAATGATGGCCATGACGCCTTCATCCTTCAGGAAATGGAAACCGTGGAGCAAAAAGGCGAAGTCAGCGGCGGATTTGGGGGCCACTCCGTGACTCTTAAAACGCACATCATCTGCCATGCTTTCGCTGGGATCCCAACGGTAACTGAAGGGTGGATTTGCCACTATTGCGTCGAACGAAGGCTTTTTGGCAGGATTGAGCTCTCGCATCATGTCCCAATCATTGAGCAGAGTATCGCCGTGGTAGATCTCAAACTCGCTGTCCTTCACGCCATGCAGCAGCATGTTCATGCGAGCGAGGTTGTAGGTAGTGATGTTCTTTTCCTGACCGTAGATTTTGCCAATGGTACCGCCCGACTTCTTCATGCGCTTGCGCACGTTGAGCAGCAAGGAGCCGGAGCCACAGGCGAAGTCGAGGACGTTTTCCAGACGTTGCTTGGTGCCGGTTTTGGGTTCTTGGCTATCGAGGGTGACAATGGCCGACAAAATATCCGATATCTGCTGCGGCGTATAGAATTCCCCCGCTTTCTTGCCGGAACCGGCAGCGAATTGTCCGATGAGGTACTCATAGGCATCGCCCAGCGCATCGATGTCCGTCGAGAATTCCGCCAGACCTTTGGCAATTTCCGAGATGATGGCGCAAAGCTTGGTGTTGCGTTCAGTGTAGTTCTTCCCTAGCTTGGCAGAGTTGAGGTCGATCTCAGAGAACAGCCCCTGGAAAGTGCTCTCGAATGACTCTGTCTCAATGTACTTGAAGCCGTCTTGGAGCGTGTGAAGCAGCTCACCATCCTGCGTACGCGCCAGATTGGATATACTGTTCCACAAGTGTAGCGGCTGTATAACATAATGCACCTTGCGACGCATCTGTTTTTCGAACTCGACGACGTCCTTCGCATTTTCGTCGTACCACTTTGCTAGGGGCACACGGCGCTCATCTGCATCGACCAAGGGGTAGTCCTTGCCCAGTTCCTTCTTTGCCGCCGTCTCGTAGTTGTCGGAGAGGTAGCGAAGGAAGAGGAAGGACAGCATGTAATCGCGGAAGTCGTCCGCGTTCATGGCGCCGCGGAGTTGATCGGCTATCTTCCAGAGAGTTGTGCCTAGTTGTTTTTGGTTAGTGTCTGTCATAAAGCTGTTGTGTGGAGGCGTGTTCAACTGGGAAGTAAGTTACTCCTTTGCCATCGGTGCACTTGGGAACAAGACTTGCATCAAGCCGCTCTTAAAGCGATGAAATAATTCTATCTTTTGAGAGCACTCGAAAATTGCAACGTCAATGGCATTAAGAGTTTCGCCAACTTTTCTCTGCTCCGCAATTGCATATGGTACACGGATCTGCAATTTTCCAATAGTGTCGACTGACAAGCCCGGTTGCGCCTGCCCGGTTGCATACCTGTTTAGGTTCATTTTGTCAAGTTGGTGATACAACCAATAGACGTCCACATTTGAGTTCGGAGTTGCGACTACTGCATGTTCTGTAGCATGGAAATGGCCCTGAACCAGTTTAACGTTGCCACAAAGTGCTCCTTGACGCCCAACTATTGGGAATGTACCACTGTGGGTGAAAGTTTGAGTATACCCGCGTAAACCGTTACCGCCGTAGCACGGATAACAACCTGCACCGTAAATTTCGAATATCTCCGCAGCTGCAACGAACTTTCCGGCACCCATATCACATACATTGAACAAGTATTTTACCTCCCACTCCCCACTCCCCCTAAACTCCTCAAACCTCAACCTCGGCACTGTCTCCCCTTCGCGTGGGAAAAGCTGTTGCATCAGACCTTTTTTGTGTTTCTTGAGCGCCTCCACTTTGCGGGCTTGGGCGGCTATCAGCTCGTCCAGAGAACTTAGGCAGTGGGCGATTTTTTGTTGTTCCTCCTTAGTAGGTATCGCAAGAGACAGTTTTTTTAGTTCCTCGAGTCCGATGCGTTTTCGAGTTGAACCTGTGGCGTTGCTTTCTACGATTTTCCTAAACGACTGAGAGTTGATTTGCGAGTAAATGAAGTACTTATCGTGTTCAGACTCGTTAACTACCACACGAATACCATCTGAGCACATCAAATATCTTGCCCTTTCCACAGGAACAAAGCATGCGCGTCCTACTGGATCACCCATTTTGGACATGATTATCTCGCCGGGATAGATATTAGAACTTCGCAACTCGTCCGCTTTATCTACCGATGTATAGACGTGGTATTCATCGTGAAATATACCATCTCCGATATTTTGCAACTGGATTATACGTATACCTGAATCGGTGTAGTCGGAGGCCTTTAAATTAGACCCGAACGGACCACCTGTAAAACTCCACTTTACTTCTCTGTTTGTGATGCCGATCAATGGTACGTCAATCCAACCGGGCATTGCTTTAAACTGAGGAAATCGAAGTTTTGGAACCGGCAATGTCGATGATCGATTTTTGGAAGAATCTAGACCCTTACTCATACGCACTCAACCCCGATATCTCACGCCCTTGGGCGCGCTTAAGAAGAAGTGGAATGAGGTCGTTCATAAGGGCTAGTTCTGCTTGTGTGCGTTCTTTCCAACTGAGGTCTTGTGGTTGCATGAGGTCGCTCAGTTGGTCTCCATCGAATATCATGCGGTTCAGAATGCCATCAACAAAGTCCTTCAAGGCTTTCGCTGCGAGCTTGTGTCGGGCTGCAATACTTGCCAGCTCTTTGGCTTCCTTCTCAGCCTTGAAACGCACATAGCCTTCGCGGATCTCTGTTTCGCTCAGACCTTCACCGGCTTTGAGCGTGTTGATGTACTCGGCTATGTCGTCGCGCTCGTTCATGAACTTCGCGTCGGAACTGATCAGGCCAATGAGTGCTTCGCGACTCATCTTGGACTTACCCGGTTCCTTGGCGGAGAACTTCGCAATGAGACTCATGATGTAGTCGTAATCTACAACCGCCGAAGCAAAGAGCACAAATTCGAAATCGAGCTGTTCGGCAACGTTTGTCGCAGAGCCATCGCTATCTCCGTTGCCCTGCAAGGCTTTAAGTTTCTTCGCTGTTTCGAGGTATTGCGCCTTGAAAGCACGCATGTCGTCGTGCGCAATGATGCTCTCCATCTCCTCGCGGTTCTCCGTCGTCAAATCCGTGTACTGATCCAACTGCGTTTGCAGACGTTGCACTTCTTTGTAATGCGTAATGAATGCCGCGCGGGCTTCGTCACCCTTGAGGTTCGAGACTTCGTGCGGCGCACAGTCGAGTCCCTGCGACTTCATAAACTCATCCAACTTCTGCACCGCCGTATCCAGCTTGCGAATCACTACGCTGGCTTCATCTACCAACCAGATCTCGCGCGCCTGCTCGGCCGACTTCTCGCCTGAGAACAAGGCTATGGCTGCATCGACGGCATCTTGTTGCTGACGAAAATCAAGAATGTTCCCGTAAGGCTTCGTGCCATTCAATACACGGTTCGTGCGCGAGAATGCCTGGATAAGTCCATGATGCTTGAGATTCTTATCTACATAGAGCGTGTTCAGGTACTTGGAATCAAAACCCGTGAGTAGCATATCCACCACGATGGTGACATCAATCTTCTGTGTTGCCGGATAATCATTGTTCGGCCACTGCTGAGCCTTGATACGAGATTGCACGTCTTGATAGTATAGGTCGAACTCCGAGATGCGGTGGTTCGTGCCATATTGAGCATTGTAGTCAGCCAATATGCTCATGAGCGCAGCCTTCTTGCCCTCAGGATTCTCGCGATTGTCGGCTTGCTCTTGAGGTAAGTCTTCTTGGATTTGACGCACATCCGCATCACCATCTGCCGGAGGTGAGAACACACAGGCAATGTTCAGGGCTTTGAATTCCGGATCCGCTGCCAGCTTCTCCGCCTGGATGGATTTAAACAATGCGTGATATTCAATGGCATCGTTGATTGAGGAGGTGGCAAGAACAGCGTTGAAGCGACGTCCACCCGTTGCCGCATCATGCTTGCTCAGAATGGCTTCAATGACCGCCTTCTTGGCATATGCTTCACCCGGTTTTGGTTTATCGTTAAGCCCTTCAGGCTTAAAGTAGTCGATGTGAAAGCGCAGGACGTTTCCGTCCTCAATGGCATGGGTAATGGTATAAGCATGAAGCTGCTTTTCAAAGAGGTCCAGCGTCGTGCGCATTGACGCTTGTTGTCCCTCAATTTTCTGCGCGCTCGCATTTTCTTCAAAAATCGGCGTCCCTGTAAAACCAAAAAGCTGCGCTTTGGGAAAGAAATCACGTATTGCCTGATGGTTATCGCCAAACTGTGAGCGGTGACACTCATCAAAAATGAAGGCAATGCGCTTGTTGCGCAGAGGCTCGAGCAGCTCCTTGTAGGTTTTAGCGCCACGTTCACCACGAGAAGCAGTGCGTTTGGAGTTTTCATCCAAAGCCAGACCTAGCTTTTGAATGGTGGTGACGATCACCTTGTCGGCGTAGTCGTCAGAAAGCAGCCGCGACACCAGCGTGCTCGTATGGGTGTTCTCCTCGACGCAGTTTTCCTGAAAACGATTGAATTCTTCGCGGGTTTGTCGGTCGAGGTCTTTGCGGTCTACTACAAACAGACACTTCTCGATATCCGGATTGTCTTTCAGCAGGGTTGAAGCTTTGAATGATGTCAGGGTCTTACCGCTCCCCGTGGTATGCCACACAAAGCCATTACCGGAGTTGGTATGAATGCATTCCACAATATGCTTCACGGCATAGACCTGGTAGGGTCGCATCATGAGCAGCTTCTGTTCGGAAGCAACCAGTACCATATAACGGCTAATGGTCTGCGCTAGTGAACACTTCGCAAGGAAGATCTCGGCGTAGATGTCGAGGTGAGTAACCTTCTTGTTGTCTTCCGTGGCAAACTGATAGATAGGCAAGAAATGCTCTTCCGCATTGAAACTGAAGTGTCGGGCGTTGTTGTTGGCGAAGTACCACGTTTCCGAGCGATTGCTTACTATGAAAAGCTGCAAGAAACACAGCAGAGTCTTCGAATAGCCATTGCCCGGATCATTCTTGTAGTCCACAATTTGCTCCATGGCACGGCGTGGACTGATGCTCAAAGTCTTCAACTCAATCTGAACTACTGGCACACCATTAATAAGCAGCATGACATCATAGCGGTGGTGGCTGTTAGCGGTGTTCATGCGCAACTGATTAACCACTTCGAAGGTGTTTTTGCACCAGTCTTTGATGTTGACAAGTGTGAAATTCAGAGGCGTGCCATCTTCACGCATGAAGGTGTTGCGCTCTCGTAGGGTCTTGGAGGCGGTGAAGACGTCGTTGCTGACGATTTCGTCAAGCAGGCGCGCGAACTCCGCATCCGACAACTTGACTTGATTTAGGGATTCGAACTTTTCGCGGAAGTTGTGTTCGAGGGCGGCGCGGTCACGGATGTCCTTGCGATACTCGTACTTGAGCTCTTGGAGTCTATCGATGAACCCGTATTCGATGTGCTCTTCGCGGACATGCTTAGTCCTAGAGTCAGAAGACGATTCGTAGACGCTTTTGGTATGAGGCATTTTTATAAACTTCTACGCTATGATTACAAAGTATTGTACGATTCTTGATAATATTTGGAGGTTTCTTAGATTCAGCGAGGACATTATCTCTAGATTACACCCGTAGCTTGATGTATAAGGCAAGTAACTAGTCGCCCGCCTTCATCGACAACAGTGCATTTTTTTAAGGTCTTCTGTCACGTCGGTGTCAAAGATATGAACCTATAATCTTATTACAGATTTCGCTCATACACTTCCTACCAAAGTGTTCCCTTCTCGCCCACCTCAAGCTATGCAGAGTAGGCTCCAGTCGCATATAATGCCTTCTTCAATCTACCTGAAGTTGGAAATCTTTCGAGTCCCTTCTCTATGTAATTTTTTGCCCTTGAATGATCGCCTAGAACAAGAGAGAGCTCTCCTAGCACAAGATAGTCATCTGCAGTACCAGTGCGATATATGTGCTTGTCACATACTGTAATTATATCACGCACGATTGTCTCCATATGAATTTCATACGAAGAATCGCCCATAGACATTTTCTTTTCTCTAATATACAGGTCGATTTTCCTAGCAATATTGAATATTTCCTTAGATGATGCCCTTATCGACTTGCAAATATGATTCATGGCGTTTACTTCATTTAATACGTCATGGGACTCCGCACTCCATTTTGCAACCTTGTTCCATACTATATATGATTCATCAGGATCAATCGGTGTCTTCAGATACTCTGTTATATATTGATGTGCACGGACGTTTTCCCCCACATCGTACATCATATCTGCTAAATACTTCCACGCTTTATTATATCTGCGCGCAATATATTCTAAAGTTGGCAACCGTTTATTAAGTTCATGTACATCTCCAGAAGCGTGACGTGCAACCATCTTTATTTTTTGTAGAACGCGCTGTTCAATGTCATAATATTGCGCACCTGCACTGTTAGTACCAAATTCCTGCAACAACGCCCTGTCTGCTAAGACTGAAGTCTGCATATACGATACTTGCAATTCCCTCTTTCCAAAGATAAACGCTGAGAGAGGAACAGAAATGTATGGATACCTATCATCACTGTACACTATTTCAATGAGAGATGATTTACGAAGCTCTTCTATAGCCTCCTCAACATCCATGTACTCGTTTTCGGGTCGCAAGAGAACCGCCTCCAATGCTAATTGTGGAATGATCATCCGCCAGCTACAAAGGGTCAGGAACACTCTTCTTGCCGCAACTGTCAATGAATTATAAGTTCGACTGAAGAGGGCGTTCAATAGTTCATCTTTAGATGCGAGCACCTGTTCAACATTTCTGCGCTCTGGATTAAGTGCAAAATATCCCAAGAGTATTTTCACAATGTACGGGTGACCATCTGACTGATCCAATATATTTCTAATTACATCTTCTTCTAGTGGAATGCTCAGAGTTTTTGTAGATGCTTCTATCAAGTTACGACATTCCTCCTCTGACATTCCAGCAACCTCAATCGGAATATCCGCAACAAATGTACTGCTTATTCGAGATGTTATCAGCGCTTTGTTTGGATTCTCAATGTGACTATTGATCCATGCGAACAACTCAGCGGGGTTGTCAACGGTTTCGAAATTGTCGAACACAAACAGTATTCTCCCTAGTTCACTTGATTTCATATGACGAGCCAACAATTCGACTGGAGTTTCATTTACTAAGCCGATAGATCCAGTCATTTTGATAAACGATGTCGCAATGTCTTCCACATTAAGAATAGCAGGTTGTACATGCCTAATGCCTTCAGGCAAAAGGTCAATATCGCGACTACTAAACCACAAAACTATATCATAGCGAGATGTTGTAACTATTTCGGCAAGTGCTTTCAGCGCGAGTGAAGTCTTTCCAATTCCACCGCGACCGTGCAGGGTAACAATTGGGTAACGATTTACTTCGCTCAATACATAATTAAGTCTAGCTTCAAGATCCGTCCTGTCGATCAAATCTGGTGGAGTAACAGGCTTGTTTGTAAATACGTTGCCTTCGATGCTTAATGTTTGAGAGCCATCAGTTGTACTTTGTTGCAATTCCATTACAGGAATTTTATAATTCTCGCTTTCACACTCAATCGTACTATTCGATGAATACGATATTGCTTCAAAATACTTACTACCAAATGAACCATTGGCGAAGTGAAAGTCTATAGCATCCACCGAAGAGTAGATCAAGTCAACTGTCGTAATATCTGAGTAGTAAACGTACAAACCATCTTTGTATCGTGTGCTGTACTCCTTACTCTTTCTTAGGTGGTCAAAGTAAATAGATGAACCGTTTAGAGCCGTTACTCTGTATTTCTTTGAATAGCTTTCATGTAAATAAGCCCACTCTCTTCCAAAGAGACAATAATTCTCGATGATATATTTCAGCGACTCATGTAGTGGTACAATTGCCGCCGCGCACTGCTCACCTGATGGAGCACCATGTCCGCGGGTAGCATTGCGCAACTGGACAAACATAGCAAACCAGTTGCGAAACTGGACTTTACTTGGGAGGCTTCCTGCACGTCTAAATATATTTAATGCTGTGTTTAAGTTTTGAAGCGCTTCGTATTGCCACCCACTACTTACTTTTATTGTTAATTCTTTAAGTTCGTTATCTCGATATTGACGATCAAGTAGCTGCTGAGCAGGGCCGACAAGGGTTCTACTGAGTACATCGGCCCATACTCCAATACTGTCTGCCCGGACTAATTCGTAGTGCAAACTGTATCGTGTGCGCAAAGAATCGCTCTTAATGGCGGCAACTAGAGATAATGTAATGATTTTAGAAATCATTTCTCCTAGGTGCAACAAGTCATAAAATCCAGCTATATCCGAATCATCAATAGAGTTATAAGCCCGATCAAGTTGCAGGACTATTGGTACAAATGTCGTCTCTATTTTAGTCATTCTATATCACTCATATTATATTATCTGAATTCTACATCTCTTTCCGGGTGCAACTGTGCGTCCAAAGAGTTGAAACGACTGTGATACTGACTGCCACGCGCCTCACTAAATTGCTGTATTGACTTTCGGAAAGACAACTCATTATTCTTGGCCGCGCTGAACCAGTCGACGCGATTTCGCCAGACATTAGAATTAGTTTTCAAAACGATTTCGCATATTAGCGATGAACACGTGCGCGTAGCTAAGCACAGTGTTTCCAGTGTCGGATAGCACAAAATACACTTTCACTTTTGTACCGCATGCTACTTTCGTGCTTTCCTTATTGTTCAGTTTTGCAAGGATTCAGGCATTAATAGCCGCACTTGTACAACACAGTATTCTCCTTTAGCCCCCAATACCTTTCTGTTGTACAAAGCTAAGTAATCACTGGCATCTTGATATTTGGAAAACAAGCAATGCTGGTTGAGTTTCTTCAATTGCTCCACAATATCCGCCATGGCGTCAATCACCGGAGGGTACGAGTTCGGCATGATTGCAGCGTCGGCAATTACAGAGTATCCGTATGACAAGCTTCCAACATCAAAACCAAGGGTTGAAATGTCAGATACTTTTTTGCCTTCTGTCACCTCAATAATCTCATACTCATGTTTACTATCGAGCAGGTCATAGGCCTTTAGCAATTCCGCCGCGCTATACTGGCACGGAACAATAACTTGTGTGTCGTACTGATACCTCTCCTCAAGTTTAGCCATATACTCACGAGCTCGAAGATTATCTTTAGGGGAGAAATCAATTCCGTAAAAAGCCTCTATTCTCGACACCTCTTCGTCAACACCATAGCTAATACCCGAGCGCAAGTAGCCGCGCCCTATGCCTCGGTAGTTTTCTGGCTCCATGAAATGAAGCGTTTCTCGAAGTTGACCGTGCCACAGTTGAAAAGCATTGGAAGCAGGCCTCTTCTGTCCGCTCAATATGTTAAAAAGTCTGCGATAAAAGGGTGTTGGCGCAATTCGCTGCGACTGTTCTCGGTAATACTCAGGGATAAGCGCCCAGGCCATTCTTACTATGTATCGACCTGATTGCCTCATGTCGTCTGAAATCGTTTCAATTGAAGGTTCCAATACGTGTGGACCAACCACACAGGTCACAGATCTTACTCCAGTTGTACAAACTACTCCTAGCTCCACGCGTTCGTCATGTCCCTAGTCGCGACCTGTTCGTCAATAGGCGCTTATTCCATCAATGATCTTACATCCTCGTGCCCCGCAAGCTCCATCAAGACTTCCCGACGTACTCACTTTTCCACCGACAGGGTCACGAAGGTTGGGCGCGCAGAATGTGTGCCAATGAACTCATCTTTCGATTTAGCGTCATGAATGCGCTCCTTACTGCAATGTCGAGTATACGGGACGGGTTCACTACTCTCCGCTAACTTACAAATCTCTTTAAAGTAGTCGTTGGCTATTTGGGTGCTAATCGTTGGCAGCTTCAGTTCCTGGACGCATATTTCTATGACCGCAACAACTGCGGGCAGAATATCAATCTTCAGAACTCCCCTTGTCTGTGTCGGGCGCGTGTAAAGGATTCTGGATCGGATCCCTGTATACACCATCAAACATGGTCACTGAAAAGCTGGCGAGTGTACACTTGAAAAGTGAAGCATTCCCTCAGAGCCTCCCTTACGATACCGCCTTAAAACAAACAGTAATCTACTACGGTAGCTTCGTAAAGAGATTTGTCTGCGACTCACCGCCAGCAGACACTTTTATCATGTACACTCCTGTAGACAACTCTTTACTACTCCATTGCAGAGTCGTTAGCTCTCCCGCATAACATTCTCTGTAGAGTGAGCTTAGATCTTTGACAAGCATTCCTCTAAGATCATAGACTCTCAATTGAACGAGACCGTAGTCTGTGTTCGATGGTTTTGAAACAGTAAGATACTGCACGTTGCCACTTGGATTTGGATAGAGAGCGCTCACGCTCACATGGGCAGCTACTTCATGTTGTTTGGGTCTACCGTGAACGCAAGAATGCGATTAGGTGTTGACACTTGTGTTGAATAGGCATAAGCTGCTGTGTCAGGAGGTGCAATGTTGCGCCATGTCTTCCCATGGTCCTTTGTAATCTCAATGATGTTCGGCTTGCCAGATCGAACTCCGAATCCACTTTCGAGTATCCTGTAGCTGTAATACTCAACATCATCAGGTGCTATCGCGACCTTTTTCCAGCTAGTGCCAGCGTCACGTGTTTCGTAGACGGTAGAGACCGCACCTGGCTCATAGCCATTTGCGATGATGTAAGCGTTCAAGCGCCCGTTGCTTTTTATTGACGCAGAATTGTATCCAGGTAAGATAAGTACGGTATCTAAGGACGTAAGTTCGTCATCTGAAACCACTATCAGCATTCCTGACTCACTTGTGTTCTGATCGGTGTTTGTAATGCTGTAGTAGAGGCTAATGAATAGTGATGACTCGCCCAAAAGAACGATGTCTGTAGGGATACACTCATACTTAAGTGATCCGATACGTCGAGCTTTAAACTGATCTGGCAGGTAAGTCCAATTCCTCCCGCTATCAATAATGACCTCGACCCTGTTAGACCCAAAGCTTGTGGTGCGATAGACTTTACGAAGTTCAAGTGAAGCGAGGCCAAAGCTGCCGTCATCGTATTGCTGAGAACTTCTAGCATGCCGGAGAAAGGTCAGTCCGGAATCAATAGAGCTGTAGTACGTACTCCCAGTTGTGTTCACGACAACCTGCCCCTTAGGCAATACTATGAGATTCGTCACAGTTGCTGGATAAGAAGCTCTACCCTCAGGGAAAGTTGAGGGTAACCAAGTGTCACCACCATTTGTAGTGTGAAACACTTCCTGACTATGGGAAGCGTATATCCAATTATCGATGCCGAGTACTCTAGTACTAGTCCAGTCGCTGTTACCCGGCTTTCCTGAATATGATCCGTTACATAGATAAGACTCAATCCTCCACGTTGTACCTTTATCACTGGTCACGTACACAGTCTTTGAGGTACCCACTACAACATAGTGCGCGGAATCAAGAACAAAGGCAGAATTGATAAAGCTGTAATGCGCCTTTCTTTCCGGGTCGATGTCTATGCGATTGATCTTCGTACTTGAACTAGTATTGATTCCTGAAATAAGTTCGACTTCGTTCAAACCGAATCCAACGATAGCAGTCGAATCATCTATCCAAGATGCCTTTGAGGTCAACGCCGAAAAGGTTTTCCTTGACCAGCTTGCACCAGTATCATTGGAAATCATTGCATATCCATTTTTTGTCTTCAAGTCGTAGTACTGGACGACAAGGCATTTCGAGTGCGGGCTGAGTGAGACAAACAATGGCGTTGACGACGTATCGATAGCAGGCTGTACTGCTAGGCTTGCCCAGGTAATTCCACCATCGTCACTATGCAATATGTTCGCTTTGCTTACTGCTATTAACTGCAGTGAATCGTAGCAACATATATCGTATACGTACGTATCCGAATCTTGCATGCGTGGACTCAGTTCATTTCTTCTTGAATCATAAGTGTATATCTTTCCATCCGAACATCCCAAAACGTATCGAGAATCAGTCAGGTTCAACGCGCAGCGTACAAAGCCACCTGCTCCACTCAACAGAACTCGATCCCAGTGTACACCCCAGTCTCGTGAAATGAAAAGCGAAGTATCCGAACCAAACAATAGACATTCCCCTTTATTATCTGTTGCAAACGTTATGAAGTTTTCAGTCGTTCTCATTGGCACCTGTTTCCACTCGGCACCATTGTTTGTTGTTCTTAAGACTACACCATTTGTTCCGTAAATCATGGCGACTCCTGGCGCTACCATGCCTACTCTTAGCAGATCCCCGTCTAATCTCATACTACTATAATTTTGCGCGAACAGTGCTCCAGTAACGAAGATCAGAAACGATAGCGCGCTACATGCAGAAAAATGCATGGTTCTCATTTTATAAGGATCTCCAGATAATAAAGACAGCTAATGGGTTTTGTGTTTTGATACATTAGAACTCCTTCCCATGCTGTGCTGGTACCGACAACCGTTGAGTTCCAAGCATAGAGTCTCACAGCGCATAGCCGTAATAAAACAAGCATAGATTTGCGTTTTCACTTAACACTAACAACCGATTCGTCATCGGGATAAATCAAGTACGGTTCGGGAACGACAATGTCAAATCCATCTATTTTCTCAACTGTACAGACAAAAGTTCCAATATCGACCCCATACTTTTCACAACTTGATTCATTGTTCGCCACCAGCCACGAAACAAGCCATCCCTGCGTTCCGGGGTTCAGATGAGCTGGCGCAGTTGCAGAGACCTCAACGACAAAGTTGTGCTTCAGTCGTGGATGATAAGGAAGCCAATCTGGATGCTCATCATCATTCATCATTTACTCTTCTAGTAGATAACTTGGAAAGGCCGAACCGAATGACACACTCATATTCATCGCAAAACAGTCAAATTGCGCAGAAGTAAAAAGTTTGGTTCGGCAAAGGCGTGTCTTCCGCGGCGCGTCCAACACGCACATAAAAAGCAGTCGGAATTTACAATTCATCAAGCAAAGCACTCTATCGTGCTACGACGCAAGTTCTCATCGCGCAACTTATCAGAAAAGCGCGTCGCAATCCTCATAACACGATCGTTGTTTAGCTTCAATGCGAATAAAGGACATTGCGACACGTGCGTAAATACACGGTAGATCTGATCTCCGACATGAGTCAGACCATCATAGCCTCACTTAGCCCCAACAACCAATACCTTTTTCACCACCATGTGCGTTCCACACTTTAGAACACCGAAATACAGACCAGTGTTCAAATGTTCGCGCTGTAAATCAATACGCCCTGAACCTGTGATCATTGAGTTGCTTTGCATTGACGACACAGCTGCTCCGTTCACATCATACAGCTCAAGTGTAGCATTCATGCCAGCTGGGATTCTATACTCTAGAAACTTTGAAGCAGTACCATCGTTGCTCGTTGTATAGAACTCAATGTTGGGGTCATCTGTTGACGATACATCTGTAGTTGCAAGTATTGCGTTGCGAATGATAGGTGCAACCAAGCTGACAATAGCATCGACTCCTTCGGAAGTATTCGGATGCTGACCATCCACTGCCCAGAAGCGTGCTGTGTCGGCCTTCAACAGATGAAAGAGATCGGCGCCTTTCCATACTTTTCCGGGATACTTCGCCACATCCTGGTTGAGCTGCCTATCCCAGGCATCGAAGAACTCTTGCTGAATGGAATCGGAATGTCCGGCATAACAATCTTGAAACGGGGATGAGTAGTGTACAGAGTTGAACACGACTTTCACACCGAGATCTGTCAGACGATGTATAGCGGAATCCACAACCTGTGCGTAGCGCGTTGCGCTAATTGCATACTCATCGTTGTTACTGTGAAAGAAGACCGCGATGGGAAACTTCTTCGTATCACCGAACATCTGACCTGGATCATACATGGTGATATTGGAGACGTTCAGTATCGGATCGGAGGTATTGTGATGAAGCCAGCCTGAATCCAGCATGGAACCTGATTTCCCGTAGTTCAACAGGACAACAGGTACACCAGGAATGATACGTCGCAACTCAGTTTGCAGTGCATGTCCGTACGTGTCATTCTCATAGTTTTCGGATAACTCATAACCATCGGCGTATCGATTGTTATCCACGTACGGAGAAATGAACTGCCACGCCTTCATGCATTCGTCGCCCCAGCGCAGGTGCGACTGTCCCCAAAGAATCACGCGTACCGTATCTGCAGTGCGCACAGGTTCGTCTGGTAATCGGAACTCAATAGTATTGCTATACTCTGACCAGTTATCATTCCCAAGATTGTACCGCGCTCTGGCGCGTAGAGTTTGTCCAGCTGAACAACCGATAATTCGCTTATGCGTAAGATCACGCGTATCAGCGCTGTAGCTTTTGATGATTTCACAATTGTCATAAATACATGGCAATGTTCGACGTGAGTCAAACACCGCGGTATCCCCTGCATCGAGCACAATCCACTGAGTGTTCCGTATACCTGCGTCTGTGTTTGAGAGAGAAAGCTCGAACCAACCCCAGCCGACATTCAAGGTATCAATCACTGGCTTTTTCGGTTGGGCGTAGGCAGTGCTACTCACAAGAAACAATATTGCAAGGATCGACATTCTCTGGACATGATTCACCACGTGATTACTCCTCTATTGGTAACAGTTCTCTGGGTTAGGTGTACTCGACAATCTACAAAATCCATCGACTCAGATCAATGTAATCTGCTGCAAGACGGTCCTGCATGCTCATGGCAAAGCGCATTGCTCTCATGTGACTATCGTCGCTTAAGCAAAATAGCGAATTGGGGGTCTTCTGGCATCTGCGCGCAGTCAGACGCTGGCATGTTCGTTAAGGGCGATGTAAACAAGATTTTTTGATCTTGTTTGTACTCCAGAAGATTACTGTATAACGACACCATTCGTTCTCTAACCCTATCGCTTAGAAACTCGGTCTACAATGACAGTTCGCTACAGCTGTATCAATGGTGCCACGAGTCATTCATGGCAAGTTCTGACCTTCACTTTTGTTGAAATAGAAGACTGTAGCCACGGTTCTCTCGTCAAGATTCAAACTGAACGAAGGTCTTGGAGCTCGAGAATCGCGAGTGGCTATCCCGAAAGCTTGTGATTCAATCCGTCTGCCACAATCAGCATCGCTGATCCTTGTGCGCAATGGCCTTTGTTCCTTCGTTCAGCCTCGTAGTATCTCACGTTCAGTAATCGTATGCGATTCTCTGATTGCCAGCTTCAGGCTTGTCATTGAACCGTGGAACAAAACGACGCATCCTTCTTGAATGTCTATTCAAAGCGCTTGAGCGCAGTGAATCAGACAATCTACTCTTTGGATGACATAAGTAACTACCCCCTACAACTTTGCCACTACGTACTAAATACGTAGTGAGCTGGCATTACGCTCAGACTAAGTTTGTCGTTGTCTTCGTGCCTAGCCTTGAACGTCTAGAACGACAATGACGAGGCGTCAATAACTGTTGCAAGACTACATTAGCGCGTGCCTCTGCTCTTCTTTAGCGCAATGATTCGCTCTTTTGAGACGCGTTGTGAAGTGAGTTAACGAAGACCTACGAAACTGGCGTTGCTCTCCGCACGTACCACACGGCGAAGCCGTGGTTGGAGAATAATCAGTCCTGAGAAGTTGTTGGTACATACTGGTTTCTTCAAATACTGCGGTGAAAATGGGAACATGAGTACGCCTTAGAAAACCAAACGAAATTCTTGTGTTAGGGGGCTCTAACTTTTTTGCACTACTATCTCGAGACAAACTCGGCGTACGCATGAGAGTGACCCGCTAGAAACTTCTCAAGGTTCCGCGAGTTCGTGCCATGTGTGCAGCTCATTCATTGTGGTGCACACATACTGCCACTCTAGGCATTTGGGTTCTAGTACCTGTGCGTGCACATTGTCTTCAACAGTAGCACTATGCTCTCTGCATCATTCATACGACACATCCAATCACATATTCTACATCCATATGCTGTCTCGATCACTGCGCAACCTGTTCCTGTGCACCTTCATGGTTTGTACCTGTGCTTCCATCGTTGCTCTTGCTCAACCAAGTTATACTCTCGAACAGGTGGACATGAGTCCTGCAGATGGCATACAAGAGTATAACACCTATGTTCTTGATATCAACAATCGAGGCTATTTCTGCGGATACTACACGAACTCACTCAAAGAGAATGTTGGGTATGTGGTTACTCGCAAGGGTGTTCATTTTGATATTGATGTGTCGGTGACAGGCAGTACCGACAACAAAGTGGTATCGATCAATGATCGTGATGTTGCTCTCGTTAGCTCCCAGAGTGCTGGTGAGACAACGCTGTGGAAGGTATACATGGGCGATGAACAAATGTCTGCCCTCGTAAAAGTCGAAGGGATTACGATGAAGACAGTGAATGCACTAAAGATTAACAATCGGAATGACATAAGTGGCTGGTATCAAGGTCAGAATAGTCGATGGCTGTTTATACTCCACGACAGCATTGTCCCGCCCGGCAAACCTGCATGGCAGGCGAGCAGATACATGGAAGGTTCTACTTGGTACAATACCTGGGGTTGCGGAATGGACACAAACAATGTCATCGCAGGATTCTACAACAACTCCCCCAACTTCTATCCCTTCATCTACAATGCAAACACAGATAGCTACAAGAAGCTAATCGCCCCATCGAAGACAAAAGTGTGGGACATGAACAATGCCCAGGTGCTTGTTGGAGAAACACAACTTTCTAACGGGGTGTACATGGCCTTTGTTGGTGAAGTACAAGGCTCCACACTGCAAACAACTTCTCTCGAGTACATATTTCACTCGAAGAATATTGCGTCGGTTGCGAATGGGATAAATGACAAAGGACACGTAGTTGGACAATTCCTAGATCCAAACACCAAAACTTGGAAAGGCTTCATTTATCGACCAGGACAAGAGCGATATGGATACAAGGGCTTCTATGAGGACGGTGGTTATAAACATCATACATTTTCCTTTGAGAACACCGAAAGTGCTGAGCCAGGAAACCAGTTTGCTCACTGGAACAAAGACTTCTGTGATACCTATATCGACTACAACCGTTATGACACTTATCTCAATGACGGTAAACCTCTACTCGACTCGGAAATGAAAGCAACATTTAGTTTGGACTCAATATCAAACAGAAGTCACTTGGATTGGAAGAGCTACTGTATTGAAGCTGATAACAACTTCACGCTCATGGGGAGTATGGCAGACAAGGACTACTACAAAAAGATCCTTAAGAAGATGTACTTCGAGGAATGGCTTACATGGATCGACACACCCGAAGATTCGACAGAGTACTTTTACGGCGACTGCTTTGGCTTTACCTCGCTCAGCTTGTTGCACTATGTAAATCCTGATCTACTGCATGATTGGTTCAATATTCCAAGAAATGCCAATCTCTTCAGCTTCACGAACATGGATTCACTTTCTAAACGCGCTATTGTTCGTGCGCAGTTCAGACAACACAATGACATCCTCCATGAAAAGTACTTTCTCACAACAAGTTTTCGAATCCCGCAGTGGTATGGTCTGTACAGGACGAAAACATATATGCTCGACACACTTCAGAAAGTTAACATCCGCACCATTGGAGTTCTCGGATACGAGGACGGTTCTCTATGGGGACACGCCGTTTTCCCGCATCACATACACACGCCTAAGAAGCTACCTTTCAAGAACCCAGTTACTTTGCAGATGGAAGCAGATACGATCATCATTTACGATCCTAACTTTGCCGATTCGCCTGGCGAGTTCATTCAAGTCCGCTCTGACAAGAATGCGTTGGTAAACACAGGTCTCTACTCACCAAAAAATAATCTCAGTATCATTCATTTCGATCGACCCACCTACACGGAACTCTTCAGTACTCCCTTTACGTTCCCGCAGAAAACTTCTTCGCAAGGTCACGGACATGAAATTGCTGCAGTCACAAAACAAAAGCGCTATCGGTTTTCATTTAGCAGAAAATCAGACTATACTCTGCGAAAAGCAGCAGAGATCTGTTCCCGCAATGGTAAGCTGTACACTAATGGCATCGCAGACCTCATTGATGTAAAAACGAGCGGTGTAAAAGCATACCTTCCGCTGAACTTCATGATCGACACGTCAGCTAGTCTAGCATTCTCGCTCTCAAAGTACGCTGATCTTCAAATGCGTGTAATCCAAACCATCGACAATATGTCGATGTCCATAAGTAGAAAAGCACAGCTGGACCAGCATGACAACGGCTCACTCTCAAAGCGAACAATCTGCTATGGCAATCCAGAGAACATCGCGAAGACCATTAGTTGTGCTTTCACCCAAAGTAAAGGCGATGCAAACAAGGCAATGCATGTTTCGGCTTCATCTTTTGTCATGGCTGCCAATGACTCACTTGTCACCACTTCGCCACGCGACTATTGCTACCAGATCACACACCCCAAAGAAGGCTCATTGAGTTATGACCTCAACATGTACGTCTTGTATCCAAACGAGATCAAACACTATAGCCAAAAGAAGATCGCACTTTCACCGAGGAGCTCGCATATCATTGAACCATACTCATCGGGGAGCTCATCCTCGAGTGTAACTATTGGTATCGACTCGAATCTCGATGGTATCGTTGACGATTCAACACGGGTCAGTGAGAGCGCCGTTCAGGTAGAGACGGAGTCTGACGATATCGCCTGGCTTCAGTGCTATCCTAACCCAGTGAGCGACAACATCAACCTTCGGGTAGACCCCTCACACTCAGGTAAATACACAATTGTCATCTGTAACCTAAAAGGTGCAATAGAGCTACGCAGCATTGCGGATATGACTACGCTCGGCACAAGCGTCCAGTTAAATGTAGCCTCACTTGCGCCAGGTCGCTACTCTCTGATCCTGTTAGATACAGGTCAGAAGGTTGTTGCAACGAAGAGCTTTTTGAAAGAGTAGTCTAATGACATATCGGCCGGCTATGGATTCTTCGTATACACAGATCTCCCTATCATCAGTTGGCATTCTTTCGACGGATGACGAATCTTTGACTCTCTTAGAAGATCTGAAATGGCATACATAGCGACCTTTGGTAGCACATCAGTGCATTCGCTCTGCTCTTCAAGACCACGACAGAACGCCTGGCGGCCTCTGTTCTGAGTACGAACAATGACTTCTGTTCACGTAGTGTATTTATGTTAGCAACGAACAGATATACTCCCTTTCACAGAACGAATGAGCCCAGTACTCTGGCGCATTGGAACGCAAGAGACTGGGCTCAACGATGAATGTGATCGTATTCGTCTGGTTCCCGGACTACATTGACTAGAACTTGCTGTGAGTCGGTTGCGAAGTGCTGTCCAAGCAAGGTGTGCTTATAGCTCGTACCAATCCAAGAATGTACTGCAAAGAAGCATCTACCAGAGGTTGAAGTCTGCGCTACGTGTACATGTGCTATCGAGCAACAAGGAAACAGCGCCTTTGTGTCCCCGCTATAAGAGTATACCAGCCATTCTCTAAAGACCGAACATCTAGAGTGGTTGCATCCTTGTTTGGAAGCTGAAGGACGATTTGTCCGAGAGCGTTGAGAACGCTCACTGTTTGTGCGTGAACAGGTAGTTCTCCAACTGTAATGTAGTCGCTTGCAGGATTTGGATATACGAATGGATTCTGTAGTTGCTCCTCCTCAACGCTTGTTGCAAGCGAAGCAGGAAGTCTAAGTGTCTTGAAAAACTCCCAGTGAATGTCCGCCATCATTAGCTCATGCAGCTTTCCATTGGGATAGACGTGTTGAGCGCCTTTGATGAGCGTGAAGATAAAAGTAACGGGTTCCGCTCCCGGAATCGGAGTGTTAAAAACGTAGCTGCGCGTTTTGTCATTAGCATACACAGTGTAGTCTTCAGTAAGGTCGAGCGAACTCAGAGAGCGTTTGATTGGGTTGCCGAAATAACGTAAACAGCTATCGTTAAAGGGAATCTCGGAGATGCCCATTTTGTCAATGTACTTAGTGTCGAGTGTGCCTACAGCAAACATCATTGGTACTTTTCTACGAAGTCTACCCGTATCAAGCACATTGTATGATCCCGCTTGTGCTCCATAGGCAGCAAAAATGTCACTCGCTTGAACCAAGAGTTTATGAGTCATGCATCCTCCATTCGAGAATCCTGCGAGGTATATTCGCTTTTTGTCGATAGGCAAAACGCTGGTGATCGTATCAACCATTTTTCGAAAGAACAGCTCCTCGGATATCAGTTCACTGGTCTTACCGCAAAACTGATCCAACAAGTCCCCATTCACCCACTTTGTCGTTTGGTGTGGCTGCGAAGTCTCCTCACTCACAACGCACCAGGTCAATGATGATGGGAACACAACCACGATCTTGTCTTTCTCGCCGCGTTCTACCCAACCAGAGATATCGTAAAACTTCTCGCCATCCCCTCCAGTACCGTGAAGCATGAATACCATTGGGAAGCCTCCTGCTGGGGCAGCACCACTGGGTCTAACGACAATGAACTCGCGCATTCGTCCTTCAACCTGAACTCGAGCTGTGATTTTCTGGGCTTTTAGCTCTGAAGTCAGTGGCAGAAGAACGAGGCAAAGGCAAAACAAAAAGGGTATATTTCTGGTCATAAAGTACCTCGGTGATTAGTTGAACGCTACATTTTGGACAGTAGACGCAAATATAGAATCAGCCGCAAGGCGACTTCAATGACAAGATTGGTCCTAGATTCCCTATCCTAACCATCACTTTTTCATATACTATCCTCGTTTTTTAGCATTTTTGGCCTCTTTTCTTGAATCCACTTACCTAGTCTATCCTTCGGGCAAACCGAGTTTCACAAAGATTCCGGAGCTTGATAGAGGACAACTGAGTCTCAGAATACATTCATAGAAATCGACATACTCTTGTTGAACGCCAGCTCTCATCCACATCTAAGAGCTCGCACCATTCTCCGAGTTTAGCATTTGCAATCGATGTTTCTACAGCTTGGGTTTCTATCGACCTCATGCAAACATTTGCACCGTTCATTGTATTGGGTGTACTACTCAGCTCATTGATCTCTCAAATCTGTCGTAATTTTCGAATAGGGGCAGGATTGTGGGCTTAGATATTAACACGTACACTTTGCGGTTCAACCGGTTTTTTCATCGATAAACCTGCCCGAACATTGTTTGTAGAACTGCGATGAAGGCTACACAAAAGAGATTGCGTTTGATATGTTGACTCAACACGATGAGCTATTCAGTCTCATCCACTCCCTAACAAAGACAGAACGACGTTACTTTAAGCTGAATTTTTCGAAGACAGCAAACGCCGATGTTGGAAAGTACATGCAAGTCTTCGACTGTCTTGCACAGATGAAAGACTTTGACAAAGAAGCACTCATTGCACAGGTTCCTGGCGATCTTTGCTCGAAGTATTACTCGAAAACCAAAGCCTACCTCATAGATAACATTCTCGACTCTATGATGCAGTTTGCTAAAGGTGGTGGGCAGTTCCAGGAACAGTTACTCTCTGAATTGGCTGCGATACACTTCTTACTCCGCAAACATCTTACGAGCCTAGCGAAAAGCAAACTTGCTAAACTGAAAAAGAAATGCATTGAGTCTGAAAGCATCTTAGCGCTACTCGAGGTACTAGCTCTTGAAATGCAAATTCAATCTGGGCACTGGGAGATCATCCGTCCACTCAATGTTCTCTATGACCACTATCTTGATCTCTTAAAACACGACGTGCACGTGTATAACATTCATTATGCAGTGATTGAGCTCGAGCTTGTGTGTAGTGTGCGTCCCAATGCTCAACAGTTGCAGAGCATACAGAGCTTCTTAGAGGACTTAGATCAATACCAAGATCAAGAGCTCTTGATGGATACACGCAGACGATTGTGCTCAACACAAGCAATTTGTTACTACATGCAGAATCAGCCTCAGAGGGCTTTTCACGTCTTAGCTCAGTTCATTCATGAGTACAGCAAGCAACCTCTGCTATACCGCAGCATTCGCTCTGAGTCTTTCTCTAGAATTCTGCAAAACGCCTTCTCCTTCGCCTATCGTACGGGAGACATTGGCTTCTATGAACAAGCAGCACAACAACTCCGCTCTGCACTGGAGAGTAGCAGCTGTGGAGAGAATGTCCGTTTTGAATTGCATTTGATTGAGATGTTCCATCGAATCGCTCTGACAGGAGACTACAAACACCTTGATGATTCAGTCCAATACGTTCAGAAGAATCAGGATCGCATTCAGGAAATTAGTACTGTACGCCGCATGGACCTTATGTTCAATATTGCCCTAGGATACTTCAAACTTGGAAAAACATCACAGAGCATTGAGTGGCTCTGTAGACTTTTTTCGGATCCGGAGTCGCAAAACTTCGTGGCAACACTACGCCACGCTCGTCTCCTTGAAATCTTACTACACTGGAAGCTCCAGAACACTACTCTCGTACTTTCTAGAATCAGAGCTTTTCAACGAAGCCTCTCTCAAGACACAGACCTTGGAACTTTCGAGAAAGCTGTACTCCGATTCTTAAACTCTGTTGCAAGCAAGGAAAAGTATAGTCGCTTTGAAAAGGAACTTCTGCTGTTCCGTAAAGACCTGGCGAATCTTGACTCGGCTTCGTATGCTGGCATTGTTAAGCACTATGACGATCTGATATCCTTCATTCAGAAGTGATCGCCGCCATGTCACTGGGCTGCGCGTTACAAATTCTGTCTCCGCCTAGAGCACCGAATGCACCACAATTGCCACCAGTGGTGGAATCAATCCTCCAAGAATGAGCCACTTCCCTCTACCGCTGATACCTGTCTTCCCGCGCAGGATGAACAGTCCGCTGACATTGACAACAATCAAGAGCACGGCAAAGATGTCTGATACCCACTTCCATCCTTTCACGCTGTTGCGGTGCAAGACATTTGACTCATAAAAGATTGGTCGTCGCGAAACGTGCTCATAGACTCCATAACCTTTGAGCAAGTACACATGTAGGGAGGCATCATCAAAGTACACCTTGAGCTGATCGGAAGTCGGGAAGTCATGGACCTTCCACTTCTCTTGTCCAACCTTCTGCGCAAAAGCGTGAAGAGCCTTGTTGTCAACTTCGTCTTTGACATAGCTCCTACCCAAGCTCACGGTATCCTTCTTCAATATGAAATCGGGATTCCAATCATCAATATGATTGAGGGCTAAGCCAGAGATACAGTAAATGAGAATCATCGACGAGAGAATGTACCCAACATCACGATGCGTGACAATGTTCAATCGTCGTATTCTCCGAAGATTCCAAGCGCTCATTGCCCTGCTATACTGGATTGTGATTGGATTTTCTTGGCAAACTCAGCGCTGATATCAATCACCCACTGCTCAACATTTGCATCTGGAAGTATGGAATCGCCTTTGTAGTAGACTTGGGCAGACTTGTCTTTCACATTCTGAATACCAGTTCCAATGATCTTGACTTGAAAATTCTCGTCGTGTGCAACGAGCACTGGAATCACAACGGCACTTTCTTTCTTCTTCAACACTTCATGAATTGCCTCTGTTGTTTTCTCCGGATTGTAGTGAGCAATGTGTCCACACCAACCATAACTATGCGCTGAAATGCCTGTCTCAGCCTTCACATAGTCCGCTACCGTATCGAACAACTCGCCCCACTCCTTGTCATATGTTTCGTCGCCATAACCAATCAGTACCAAGCCCTCTTTCGATGGGTTCTTTGATAAGTCTTGCGCTCTGCGCAAGACGTTCTTCTTCAATATCTGACTGAAGTCCAAGTTTGGACAGAGGTGCGTCTTTGCCTTCGGCGTGTATCGCTCTATCTTCTCGATCTTCAACATTTCGGCTGAATGAGAATCTTCTTTCTGTCCTATGATGGTAGGAATGTCGTCGAAGGTATGAGGACTCACCGTGAGGAATATGGGCACTATGATGATGTCTGTATACCCCAGTGAGTCAAACTCTTTCAATCTCGTTGCAATGGACGGCTCAGTGTACTCCATGTGCGCCGTCTTTATGCCCTGAATAGAACCTGAGGCGAGAACGCGATCGCGAACGCGGGACTCCAAATCCATCAAGGCATTTCTCCACGTTGCAGACCGAGAGCCATGGTTAACCAATAAGAGTCCAACTTTTGAGCCTCCGCTTTGAGCACTCGTTTTCTGCTGGCTTCCATCTTGCTTGCAAGAGCTAATGAACAATAGCGCGCACACACCGAGGGTCGCGAACAATGCTCTTCTCCACTCACTTGTTTTGTTTGATTTCATGGTACGTTTAGAATAATGTGTTACTAGTGTTTATGGATTCTTGATCTTCAGCCGACTACTTCACTCTCTTCACCAAGTACAGATGAGCTGTTGTAGTGTTCTTCACATGATCATGAGGAATAGACTCACAGCTTCGCGAACTCATAGGTCGGCGAACCCTTCTGGCCTCGCTCATCATAGAAGTCTAGAAAATGCAGCTTATAGTAAAAGCCTTTGGAATCTCGTATGATGTAGTTGACCTGAGGAAACACTGTATAGATTCCATTCGCGAGATCATAGTCTTTCCACGAGTATCCGATGATGTCTTGCGCGCTCGAGAAGGTGTAGTTCGATATGTCCTGTGCAGTGATATCCGCATAGTCTTTGGAACTGTCAACCGCCGCAAGGGTGTTCTCTCTATTGAGCAATACTCCAACGACGGAATAAGGATAGTAATCAGGCTCCCAGAAGGCGAAGACGTACTTGGTAAAGACGATATCCCAACGATCACTTGCTGGCTCTGCATCCTCAACAATACGTCCTCCGTCACGTAGCGTACAATGCACAAAGGCTTTGTCGCTACGTCTTGGAACGACGAGCTTGTGATAGTTCGTGCCATCAAGGTTCTTAAACTCAATGGTGTAGTTGTTATCTCTGCACGAAACAATGCGCAGCTTGCGATAGCCAAGTGAACGACCTCTCTCGTCTGTGCCAAGATGCAGGATGTACAGATCACCCTTCCCATAGACATCTTCTGAACCTAGGCTAGACCACCAACTACCAATGGATGTTGAATCGAGATTGCCATTGGATGCATCATAGACCAAGGCTACCTCATCGGTTGATTGAAACAGCGAGTCCCACGCATTGCCAGATGTATAGCGCGCTGAACCGCAGAACTTCGCTTGGTTGAGCAACAAGTGGAAGCCATTACCCGCAGATTCAAAAGCTATATCCCATTCCAGGATGTGTACGCTGTCTACCACAGAATTCTGGTCGAGGCAGACAAAGACTTGCATTCGGTAGTCTGCACCCATTGCGACCGTTTTGGTCTTGGTACTTCCTCTGGGATAGGGCGCTATTGGACTCTCCTCTGGCAAGCATCCGCTCAAGAACAACGCAGTCAGCATCAATGCGATGAAGTATATGCGCGCTGAGACATTTGTAGCTGAAGCATGTATCATCATTCTGAATGACATTCTAGTAGAGTTGATATGCTAACTGTATGAAGGCCGTGCGACCCCAACTCGTCGGCAAGCTCCCTTGGGAACTTGCATGTGCTTCCGATGACGCACCTACCGTTGATGGAATGCTCTGTACGTTCAAAAAGTTCTTCAACCCAACACTGACTTTTAACGCTTCTCCAAATGGCATAGCATGCAGACTACAGTCCATCATAGTGTATGCACCAATCAGTCCTTCGCGAACCACACCATCAGCAGCCAAGAACATTTGGGGCAGCGCTCCCGTGTACTTCGCAAAGAGCGTTGCGCGGATGTTGGAAGTATACCAAAGCTGCACGTTGATCTGAGTGTTGAGCTCAGGTGAGAAAAGGTAGCGAGTGTTGTTGGCAGTTGAGCTCAGAGCGGAACGACGTCCAGTATAGGCTACACCTGCGTCAATTGTCAGTGCCGTCGACAGATACTGTGCTTTGAGATTTCCGCCAAGTGTCGCATACTGATCTATGTTGACGTAGGTGTATAGTGAACTGTCGACCGTTGCGAGACTAATCATGTTACGAATGGCATTGTAGAAGCCATTGAGTTCGAGTTTCAGGACCTTTCCGCCGATGGCAGTTCGCAGATCAATGCCGCCGAGTACCGACTTCGAGCTTTCTGCGCGCAAATCAGAGTTCCCTTGAACGTTGTGGTTGATATCGACAAAAAACAGGTAGAGTTCCTTCAGCGAAGGCGCACGAAAACCGTGCGCATATGACGCACGCAACACCAGGTCTGAGCCTAGTTGCCACTTCATGTTCACAGCAGGAATGATTGGTGAAGCATAGCCTGTATTATAAGCGGCACGAAGTGCCGGTTGAAGATGAATCGTTTGATGAGGCACCAGTTGGAGGCTTGCAAAGAGCGCATAGTCGCCAATGAACTGTCGATTATCGAGCAAGCGATCTCCTTCCCCTTGCTCAAGATTCGCATCCAAACCAATCTGATACTTGATCGCCGATGTCTCTTTGCTCTGCGAGAGAATTGAACGCAGGAGAATTGCTGAGAAAAACGAGGTGTCTTGGTCGCCACTATTCGCACTTAAGGTCTGTTCCAGAGTTACGAGGTTCTTGAAGTAGCTATTCTTCCGTCGCTTGTAACTTGAATACGCAAGGGTTGTGCTGAGATGTGCTGCACTGTCAAGATCAGTTTCAATGCCGAGCGTCGAGTTCACTCGACGTGTTACAAAGTAGTCATCGAATGCTGTTTCATTATAAGGCTGACGAGGCGTTCCCCTACTTGTGATGGCATCATAGTCGTAACTGTTTCGCAGACGTACATCAAGTGTACCGATGCGTCGAGAGAGTTGCAGTACGCCCGACAACTGTTCACGTGGCTTCCACTGTTTCCAACGAGAGGTATCGGGATTTGCATAGCCACCAAAGAAGTTCCTTGCCAAACTGAGCGCGGTGGCTGTTTCGAAGACAGTGGATTGAAGATCTGCGCTAAGGTTGATCTGTCCTATCGGACCCACAGACTCCCAATACGATTTCAGCTGTGCTGTCAGCTGTTCAGCAGAGGCTTTTTTCGTGATGAGGTTTATAGCGCCGGCTAAAGCGTTTGTACCATAGACTGTTGAAAGAGGTCCCTCAACAATCTCCACACGCTCAATCGCATGCAGCGGAAGTTGCTGTAGATCAACGGAACCATTCTGACGTCCAATCACTGGAACGCCGTCAATGAGAATCTTTACATTCTCACCAGAGATACCTTGCACACTCGCACTCGCCCCGAGGATGTTGTCTTGCGAAAGTCTAATACCAAGACTCTGTTGTAACACATCACGGAGATTACTCGATCCTGACTTCTCAATCTGTTCACTCCCCACGACCTGCACTTTATACATTGACTGCTGAGCGTTCTGCGCTGCGTACTGTGCGGTCACGACTACTTCATGCGCTAGCACTGCAGCCTCGTGCAACACATAGCGTTTGGACTGTGCAGCTGCTATTGTGTCCTGAATAGGAGCATAACCTATGCGGTTCAATCGGATAAAGAGCATACCACTATCAACGAGTGTTACTTGCCCTTTTCGATCAGTCATGTAGATCTTGCCTCGTTCACTAATCTTTGCTCGACGCAGCGGAAGCACAGAAACGGCGCAGCGCTCAATGGGAGCATTGTTCGTGTCAATAACATGAATGGTCGTTGAACCAGCAACGGGGCTTGCACTCATCTCTTGCTGACAAGTACACTGACTCAGGATCAGAACTATGACTAGACAGCGCAACATCTCAAGTTCTCGGTATCAAGGGTGTGATCAATGGAAGAGAGTGTGTTTCTTGAGCGATGCTGCACCAGTACAACTGTCGCTGGTGCAGCATCCTGAATGCTCTAGTCAACAATAAGCTTACGACTAACGAAGTTCTTGCCTACTTGTAAGCACAAGGTGTACACACCCGATTGCAGATCGTGTACAGTCAACGTCAGCTCTTTACCAAGAGTAAGCGACTGTGTTGAGACTTCATCACCAAGGATGTTGTACACTTTGAGCACTGCTGGCTCCGCACTACGTTCTGCGTTCAGCACAACAACGCACTCACCACGAGGTGCTGGATTGGGATAGACCGACATACTTGCCACTGGTGATTCTCCATCACGCACTGAGGACCCAATCATCTCTTCAGTATCAAAGGAAATGTTTCCGTTCGAGGAACCTTTGAACTCGGTGAACCAAAGGCGGAAGACACGTCCATCACTACGCTTCACGAAGTATGCGCGCTCGGCATCGATATCATAGGCCGTGCCATTGAAGCTCTTCCAATCATAGCCTATTGCTTGATAGCTCGTGTCGAAGCTTAGCGTTGAGTGTTGGATAGTTTCACGATTTGGCCCTTTGTACATTGCTACCTGAACATTGCGATTCGCAAGTACACCGCGTACAGGATAAGGTGTGTCCATTGCTTGACCACTCAAACCCGTATAGGTTCCGAAGAGAAGATCCCACTCTTCTGCGACAGGTTCGCGCTGTACTGTTTGCGCGTTCACAAGCGAGAAGTATGCAAAGTTGCGTTTCATGAAATCGTCTTTGCGGATGTCATAGTTCTGCGCATTTGAACCGTCGATGTTTGCCACACGGATAGTGTAGGTCTTGTTCTGGAGTACGTCGATGAGGATTTGACGGTACTGTTTATCGAGAAGTTGAATTACGAAGAGTGTTGTTCCGCTTACAGCGTGAGTTGACGAGTTGTACTCGCCCCAGCCAAAGTCTCCGGTATTGAAATCGATTCCGCGATTGAAAGCTCCGCTCGACCAATTGGTGAAGGAGTTGTGCAACTCTGGTGTCTTAAAGACCGCATTCGTATCAACTGGCTTCGCAAACGACTCATACGTCGAATTTGGCACAGCCCAGAGTCGTACACCGTTTCCACTATTCGTGATAATTGATGAAGAAAAGCCAGGCACTTCAAAAGCTATGTCCCAGTTCTTCGAAGGAAGTTCCGTTTTCTTCTGCGTTCCAAACTGATAGAACACATCGTTCATATAGCCAGGTCCAAGCTGAACCGAATCACTTGCGCCGAATAATGTCGTACTGCTTGCCAAAGCAAGGATAACGAGTACCGAAAGTTTCATAGTATTCCTAAAAATGTTGTGAGTAATCATTGCCTTTATTAACCGCTCGAGCGATCGATCAAAGCCAGAGTGCTGAGCTCTGCAGCTGATCGTTTCCAGTGCTTTTCTATCAGGATCCAGATTCGAGCGCTGCCTTCAGCCCTTCTCATCACCCTCTTTTGAGCCTCAAAACTGTCCGACCTTTTGGGATGTTGAGTGAGCCGCATTTCAGGACTCCAACTGTCCTGAAGATCAATGAACAGCTTTGCCCTACGAAGCTCAATCTCAATTCAAACTGAATGTCTATCTTTGTTTAGACTTAGTCTAAATTAGCAGGATATATACGACCTAGCAAGTCTTATTTCGTTAATCCCTCATTTCTTGCTGTTTTTGCCTCTTTTTAACATTTGTCAAACTCAGATATCCTATGGCGCGCATACAAATCCTTGCTTTTGGACTTGGCTGAGGCCGCTGTTGATGCACTCTTTGGGCTGAGTCAAGACGGATTTCAGCTGAGAATCTGTCTTTTCTGGCGCATCTAGAGCGCACTTGATCCACTAAAGAGACAAAGAGCAAGCGTCGGTTTTGGTGACTTTGTGCAGATCTCTAGAGTTGTTTTTATCAACCTGCAGGCTTCGCCTGCAGCTTATAGTACAGATGCAAAAGGGTGGCATATGAACTCAGTTCGCTGAAATCGTAGCAAATCATCAGGCTCAGTAGCAGATGAGAATGGAAGACTAAAGCATTCGAAGTAGGAAGGTCTTTTGGTAGATTCGACGAGAAGTTTCGTCTTTGTCTTGACGCGTTCCTCAGGAGCACCTCGCTTCTCGCCAAAGGCATTTTGAAAGCGAGTCGCTCAAGCTATGGCAGCGATTACTCTTGTTTGTATTCGGGTCCAGCAGCCGTCGCGTTTCCAATTGTTGACTTCTCCTTCTTGGAACTGCAGCGTAATTTTCTTGTTCTAGACGAGTCGAAAAAGAAGAATACTTGACGAGCAGAAAACTCGGGGAGTATATAGAAGAAACTTGGAAAGAAGCAAAAGCGGCAAGCGCGAAGCTCTTGTACCCAACAGCATTGAAGACCACATTAGGTCACAGCTAACTCGCAACATCAATCTTGGAATAGTGCAGAACTTAGTTTCTATGTCTCTTACAGGCTTAAACTTCCAACACACAAGTATGCAGCTCGGCACTGGCCCCCTACCTCAGATAGCAAGCTGCAAGCGTGACTGGTGGCGAGCGCTGATGCACAGCACAACTTCATGTATCATAGTGATCATTCTCAGCACCTGCTTTACGAGTTGCATCACGACAAACAAACAAGCAACAGAGAATTCTCCGTATCGAACACTGTATCGAACTCGCATTCAACAGTTTAGACAAGACCAGCAAACACTGTTAGCACGAATTGAGGTAGCTGATTGTAGCACTGAAAAAGGAAAGGAAGAGCTCAAGCAAGACATTCACCATGCTCGCTTGGCAATGAAGCGGGTCGACATCTGGCTTCGTTACCTAGATCCTCTTGCATACAAAAAAGTCAATGCGCCTCTACCAGTTGAATGGGAGACGGAGGTGTTTGAGAAGTTTGAGAAGCCCTATAAGCGCGAAGGTGCAGGACTTAGTCTTGCAGAAATGTATCTTGATGAAGAGTCAGTTCAGAGAGACTCGGTGCGAGCGCTGGTGCGAGCTGCCTATCAGGCGAGTGGAACATATCTAGCCGACAGCATTACGCGTGAAGTATCGTCGCACAAACACTTCTTTTATGCAAATCGACTTTTTCTTCTCAATCTCGCAGCCATCTACACCACAGGTTTTGAGTGTCCGGATGCTGGGCGCGTCATCATCGAACTCGACACCATGCTGAGCTCAATGCTTGAGCTCTATGCTGCCTACAACGCAACCTTCACTGACTACCCTCTTTCGAGAAGTTATAAGGAAAAGTTTGAGAGTACAGTACGGTACGTATCAAAGCGCGACCATGATCGAGACTCCTTTGATCACTTCCATTTCATTCGTGACTTTGTTAATCCGCTGTATGCGCTAAACCACGAGGCCATTGAGAACTATGATCTCTCGAGCAGGAATGTGAATGACTATAGCCTGAATTCTGCAAGCACGAGTATTTTCGACAAGCGTTTGTACAGAGCTCAGCACGCGTCAGGGGTATTTGCAGGAGTTGAAGACGAAAAGGTCATAGCGCAGATCAAAAGTATCGGCAGACTCTTGTTTTACGATCCCATTCTCTCGGGAAACAATCAGCGCAGCTGCGCCTCGTGCCACAATCCAACTAGCTTTTTCACTGACACGACAAGAGCAAGTGCCATCGCCTTTGATCGCATCCACAATTTGAGCAGGAACTCGCCATCGCTGCTGAACGTGATGCACAATCACCTTCTTATGCTTGACGGCAAACACCTTTCCTTGTCCGACCAAGCCAAAGCAGTGCTCAAGTCTAAAGAAGAGTTGTCGAGCACAGAAAAGCAGATCCTCGAAAAAGTGCTGAGCGTTGATGAATACAAGAATGCGCTTCAACGTTTCGTGACATACACACCCTACAACACTCGCATAAGTCTTGATCATATCATCTCGGCGATCACACTGTACTACTCAGACTTCAGCTATGCTCAAGCGCCCTTTGATCACGCCATGAATAATCAAGGTACACTTTCACCGCGTGCGATCACGGGATTCAATCTGTTTATGTCGAAGGCGCAATGCGGTACTTGTCACTTTGTACCACAATTCAACGGCGTGAAACCGCCATTCGTTGGTTCAGAGTTTGAGGTTATTGGTGTGCCAGCCGACACAAACTTTGTTCGGCTAAGTGCTGACAGCGGACGCTATCTTGTGCATCCAGCGTATGAAATGAAGAATGCGTTTCGCACCGGCACCATTCGCAATGCCGATCGCACCAAGCCGTACATGCACAATGGAGTCTTCTGGACACTCGATCAAGTGATGAGTTTTTACAACGCCGGCGGTGGTCAAGGAAGGAAGCTCCACGTAGAAAATCAAACGCTGTCAGCAGATTCCTTGAAATTGAAAGATTCCGAGATTCGAGATCTACTTCAGTTCATATCAAGTCTCAATGAAGAACTCAACATCGAACCAGCTCCAGCTCGACTTCCGGCATCCAGCATTCCACAGTTGTTGTTCAGAAAAGTTGGAGGAGATTACTAAGATGACCACTCGCCTATTATCCGCACTCATGCTCAAACCTATAGTTTTATCTCTTGCTTTTCCTCTAGCTTTCCTGGTACTTGAAAGTTGCGCAAGCAAAAAGCCAGAGTACTTAAACCCAACCATAGTGTATGATCGAGCTACTGGGCGACCCCCAGAAGAGCAAGCAGAGGTCGACAGCTTACTTGAAGTTGGAAAGTTGATCTTCAGAGACAAGTGTTCTGGCTGCCATGGAATTTTTACTGCAGGCCAAGACAACATTCCAAATTTTACATCCAAGCAGCTGGACTCATACGAAGCAGCCTTCGTCATGCAGGATCCAAAAATTCACGAAGTCTCTCGTACCATTTCTCCAGCGGATCTCAATACAGTCTTGCTCTTTTTGAAGTATCGCATACCAACGGCACCTGAGCAAGCGAAGTAGAGTCTTTCATTGCAGACACAGCACCTCAGTCGCAAGATCTGAGTGCATGAGGTTGAGCAAGCAGTACACAAGCTTGACTGGTAGTACTAAAGCTCACTTCACAATGGGACCGTTCATCGGTGGACTATCGACGACATGTCCGTGTCCGTCGTCAAAGTGAAAGCGAAAAGTATGAGCAGAGGTCCCGAGATTTCGTTGAGTTTCAAAGCGGATACCGAGTCGCGCATTCGTGCTTGTTGGCTGCAACTGAAAGGGCTGGCCATCCACGATTACTTGTGCCTGAGAGGGCATGTCACCGTCTACATCTGTATAGACTACAGTGTACTTGAACATCGTCGTTTGCGTACCATTGCCTGGATTGACATTGCCTTGTTGGATAGTAGGAGCAGAATTTGTGGAACTCGTGTTCACTAGGGGCCCTGTCATCTCATCCGTCTGCACGCCTTCACCATAGCCATCGGCAAACTCGAAGCGGTGTTTGTGAATTCCACTATCAAGAGTTGTCTCGTATTGATAGTCAACACCGCTCTTGTAATCAGTGGTACTTGCCGTCATTGCAAAAGGCATATTGTCGATAAGCACTGTTGCATGCGAAGGTTTATGTCCATCCTCATCTTGATAGCGAATGCGAAAGCGAAAGCGAGTCGTGGATAGGCCCTGCGTTGGTTGGAGGTCTAGATTGCTGAGTACTGGAGCGTGGTTTCCGGGTACTAGTGTTGATGCTTCCTCGCCAATGTGAAAGACAACACTTGAAGTATCACTCGAGGGATTCTCGTCTCCTTGTACCATCGATTTGTATCCTATCCAATAGTCGCCTGGAGCTAGACCTTGCTCGATACGATCAAACTCGACGACCTGTGTCTGCGCGAAGGGAACTTGCGTTAGGTGTTGACGGCGTTGCCACACGCTTGTTGGCAGTCCGCCACCTGACTTCCACCATGAATCAATGATGGATCTGTCCTCAAGTCGGCATAGAACCGCTTGAATATCAGCGTTAATTGTTGTTGTTCCCGTATTCGTCAAACCAATACTCGGATAGTAGCATCGACTTTGTTCGTTATACTCCGGCTGATGCGCAGCATTCATCGATGCATCAATTGAATAGGCATTACTTTCTATGAATCGTATAACTCGCACGTTACTAGCGTCAATTTGCCCATTTGGTTGATACACGCCATGAAGAACAAGGTTCATGCACTGTTTGAGATTTCCTAGACCTGCTCGCTCATTTGGCGGGACGATAAAGGTCTTGTTCGTGCAGTGTAACCATGCAGGCTCGAGCAAGTGTGCCTCGATCTCACCTTTACTCTGAATATAGTTTGACACATGGATTTTGCATATGAACGACTGCTCATGCGGAACAGGGTTATCTGACGTTGTATATCCACTTTTGGAATCAGGATCTAAGATTGTAATCTTCTGGCGAATCCAGTTACAGACTCGCAGTTTGCTCTTATCAATCTTGGCAGGAGGCAACACTTTGACAATGATGATTTTTCGATACAGGTGCTTCGGTTCTAGCACTAGCAACGTCATACTATTGTCACCAATTGCTTCAATGTGAGCTAGGATATTCTCGGTTGGTGCAGAAACCACTTTCACTTCCGAAACAGCTTTTACAGCATCTTTAGGTTTACCAGTGCTGATGTCGAACTCTATCCACATGCATCGTTTTACGCTGTCAGGTACACGAACATCTCGAACATCAATTTCTTTCTCTACTCCGCGCAAGAAAATAGGTTCTCTAAAGGTAATGGTCAGTTTCAGAATCTTCTTGTTCTTGTCAATTGAGCGAGCCGAGACATGTGCCAGAGCACGATGCTCTCCTCGCGACCAACCTTGCGGTGTTTGTGATTTACCAGCTGGTGCCTGCGGCATCTCTTCGCGGGCGGAACGTGAAGAGTTTTCAAGAGCCTTTTTAAAACTCCCTGTGGTTGTATCTTTCTTCCAATCCTTGTTGAAGCCAGCCGCCCAATCTCCGTTGTCAACGAAGGCAGAGCCGTCATAGTATGCGTCAGCATATGACTGTTCGTTCTGTGCACTGCTTGTGTACACGGACATGACGTGTTCTTCTTTAAACAGTTCATCGAGGAACATACCACTATGACAAGAGAAAACAACGACATGAATTTTGCAACAACATTCCTTTGCCGCTTTTGTTAAGGCTTTGCGTAGTTCTTCTGGCTCTAATCCTTCCCCGTCCTTCGTAAACATAAATGCTGATTTCAGTTTACCGCCCGGACGACCGTGCCCCATCATATAGACGACAATCTCATCACCGCACTTGCAGTTCGTATTCTCGAGAGCTTTCAAAAACTCAGCTTTGCTTTTATACTGACCAGTCTGCGCAGCAGGATCTTTTGACTTGAGGATGTCCTCTGCTTCTTTGAGCCGTTTGTCTATGGTCTTGTCCATGTCCGAGTCAGTCTTGCCAGGTGAATAACCACCATCAACAAAGAAGCCAGTTGTGGTTGCAAGCAAGGTTTTGGGCGTCGCAGCGATGAGAATCATATACAACGTAGCCAGTATGACCCGCAAAATTGTTCGTGCTGATCGCTTGTGGGCTGCGTGTCGTATCGGTATCGGAATACTTGTCATATGCGTCTGGCCAGTGAGTTGGTAATAGTGTTGTCACACAGTACGCTACTTTAAGTGAACATCAGAATAGATGAGCACGCTTGGATTTGATTTTTCTTCATTGTGCATCCACAAGGACTCGCCATTCACCACGGGCCACCATCCTTCGTTTTGTATCTCGAATTCACCAGTGTACGCATTGATGTAGACGAAGCGAGTTGGATGCTCGAAGTACGCTGTGGGATCATCGTTAATCCAGGCGAACCATGTGGGTTGTGTTAGGGTCCGCCGTTTATCGTCGATCATGAATGGTTGAACGACAGCACCAATCGGACTCACTTCCATACCGAGATACACCGTTACCCGATGATTCAATGTTGGAGGAACCAGAATCGTCTTCAAGATGATATCAATGGCTTTTTGACGACTGATCATCTTCCTTTCAGCCGCTGCAACTTTAAAAAAGCGAACTTCACTTGACGCTATGAGCAGATCACCAGACCTTGCTTCCACTTGCCAGGCATAACGTCGTCCAGCTCGAAGCCCACGTGATGCAATACCAAGAACGAAAGAATTGGTATTCACATTTTGGTTCGTCAGGACGGCAGAACCTGAGCTAATGAACTCCTTCGCGGACTGCTGATTCCGCAAATCGTAAATCCTAAGGACGTATCGCAGTTGACCAGGATTCACACTCGGAGGTAGCCAACTGAATACCTCGGTGCTACCTGAGAGCACAGCTTCATCTTCCGGTGCGCTCAACTCAATCGACGATGCAATCTCAACACTCTGTTCTATACAGTCGCTCCCTAGCTCGATAGCTGTTGACTCATCAAACACTGAGATACAAATAGTGTAGTTTCCTGATGGTGCTTGACCGCTCGTTGTGAGTATGTTCTTGTATCGAACATTCGACCATTGGACGGTGCTGGAGGGAACAGTTGAGGGGTTAAAAACCTTGCTCTCGCCTGGCTTCAACACAAAGCTCTTTGTCGTTGCGCGGACAATTTCTCCACTTTGTCGTTCGCGTACAAGACCCTGCATATACACTCGTTTTATTGAAGCGCTGGAATTCGTCACACTCAAACGCCAGAGATCAGCAACGCGAAGTTGATTGGTAGGAGGTTGAGTGAGGTGAACGCTCACTTGTGATTGTAAAGGTTGTATGAGACACGTGACAGCCAGCAGAATGCAAATTCCAAAGCTGCGTTTCTTCCATTCTTGCAGAGAAGCTCGCATAGCTATTCCTCTAAAGATTGAGATGATAGGTAAGCAAAATCGAATCGCTTACAACTTTTACGATAACAGCGCGAATGGCAAAGGGAGGCAAGATGAGAAGTCTCTGTGCTCAATCGAAGCACTCACATGAACAGAGCGCCCGTTGTTCAGCAGAGCGACGTACATAAGCGATAACCCAATCAAGTCACTCCCCACTTGGTGTCAACAGATACTACCCTGTGTGAAGTCTCATTTTCAAGCCTGATACCCTCGATGCAGAGTACACGTTTGATCGAGTAACACCTGAACTCTCAGGGCAGATGAAACGAGCCCTTGCACTGCGCTTGCTTGGTTGCATCTTTCTCAGAGACAACACTAAAATCAAAGCTCCCGTCAAGAACACCTGGACGCCAAGCGAGAACCTTCATGGTGCTGCTAGCTCGATCTGAAACTCCGTAAACAGTTGCCAACTGGTCAATCTTCTCAAAGTGAGACCAAGAAGTAAAAGGATGTGGCACACCTTCGTAGGTGCCGCCAACGAGTAAGCCGGAGTGTATCATAAACCCATCAACGGCACCGTTTGGATTCAAAAGTTCTGCGTTGATCACCAAGAAGTACCCATGTACAGGCTCGCCCTGAATCTCGAAAGTGGCTTTCTTCACTTGAGCAGCTGCTCCATTTATGCTGAGGTTGAGCGCAATGTCTCCGGACATCGGACCCTCCTCTGCGCTCACCTCGACATCAATCCATTGAAATCCTATATACAAACCGTAGATGTTCTTTGGTGTTGGACTATAACAGTACACACCAATGGTGTGCTTTCCAGCCGAAAGCACGAAATCACGTTGGTCACGGAACAACTCCTGTTGTGTGGCGCGATCAAAAACGATTGCGTTAACAGCAGCACCATTTAGGCTTAGCTCGAGTGTTGAGTGCTCGTTGATCTTGATCACCTTTCCCTTTTCAACGGTTTCGTATTCACCTGCTTTGTTGAGTAACTGAATGCGGGGCTTGCTGAATTCAGCAGTACCGCAGGTGCCATCCAAGACTTTGTTCCACTGCTCAGCGCAATATTCGAGGTCGGTTATCTGGCTTAATGAGGCGTGATAGATGTGAATGCAGTTAAAGCGAGTGTCACCAACATAGCGAGAAAGATTGTATGGTTCGAAATCACCCAGTCGTTTGTTGAGCTCAATCTTACTTTCAGTGAAGTAGTTCGGATCTGCCACCGCAATGATGCCGTTTGAAACACGCGTTGCCAAGATAGCGTGAGCGATCTTGTCACCATCGAAGACGTAAAGCGGCTGTGGACAACCGGTTTCACGTATGGCAAATGCAATCGACTTATAGCTAAGTACATCTCGCTCGCTGGTATTGTTGTCCCAGTACTTCAGCCCAGACCATGGGGAGTGTGTTTGTATGAGTGAACAGTAGCGATACAGAGCTTGATCATCTTGCCAGATCTTAGGCGTGAGCTGAATGCCGTCGTTGTCGTAAAGTCCAAAGAGACCTGGACTTCCTTTCTTTTTTTTTGCCTGATAGTACCAGGCAGCGGCAATGGTTTGTCCACCGCAGTGTCCGCTGGGTGCAATCTCCGATCCATAATTCAGGAACTGACAGTTGTCCTCGCCCATTTGAAAGCCACTGTCGTAGCTCTCTGTTAACAAAGCAGCATCTGTGCTCAGTACCACAACACTTGAATGAGTCTCCTCGGTAAGCGTGAGAATACCAGCTGTCTTCGAATTTCTAAAGTTGCTCATGAGGAATCGGATCTTCGACGAGTCTTGCTCCACGACTGAAAGGGCTTCTAGTTTATGCGTTTGTTCATCGTAGAGAAAAGGCAGCGCGAAGCGATGCGATGGATTATGAATCGGAATAGTGATCGTCATTGGTTCCTTGCTCATCACTCCTCCGTTTGAGAAGCTGATAAGAGGGGTCAAGAGCTTCACATCTGAACGAAAACCATGCTGACGGATTGCTCCCACACCAACGTTAAAACTTGCTGAAGATGTGATAGCACCAGCCGGTACATCAATACGCAGACCACTGAGTGAATCAGATGCGTCACTATACAGCAAGGTTCCACCTCCAGATCCTATACTTTGAGTAGCCACTTGTACAGGTGCTTCAGCGCTAATGCGATTGTTTGGACCTGTTGGAGCGTTCGTCGAACAACTCAGGAAAAAGACTGTCGAGCACAGCGCGAACCAAATCAGCTGCAAGCGGGAAGAAGATCTCAACACTGCGCGTTGGAATGCTTTCCACTGAGAATGGAAACGAAACACCTTTGACATAGACTCTCCTAATAGTGGGATCCTGTATGACAAACCGGCTTAGCTAACTATGTGATGTGGTGTAGGATACGAGCGGTAGGTGGTAGGGCAAATATAACCGCGCAAGACCGAAAAGCAAGGCTATCTTCTTCTCTCTAAAAGAGTTAGCGGTAGTTTTTTCTTAATGCTTTTTGCAATTATGTATAGGTTATGCATGACTGCACACAACAATAATCTCTCCGCTAGACAGAAGGTATGCAGATATTCTGTCAGCAAATTCCATAGCTGGGACGCGAGCGTAGGTCTGTGTGTTGTAGACCTAACAGCCTAAGAAACAGTAAGCAAGGGTAATTAACATACTCAGCTATGCAGCTGATTAAAGCTTCGAAGATATCTGTGCACTTAGACTCTACGACACTCTCTACGAGATTGGCGCTCAAGAGCTAAAACTCAAACGACACTACTTTTTCGTAATCACAAACTCCACTCGACGATTCTTCTGGCGTCCTTGCTCTGTGGTATTCGGTTCCACCGGAACGGTCTTACCAAAGCCTTTAGAATTCATACGAGATACTTGAACGCCTTTGTTCGACAGGTATTTCTGTACTGCAAGAGCGCGGTTTTGTGAGAGGAGCATGTTCGACTTATCGTCGCCAGCGTTGTCCGTATGACCTTCAATAGTGATGTGTATAGCTGGGTGGCTGACAAGAAAGTCAATCAAGCGATCGAGCTCGTTTGCGGACTCAGGTCTGAGAACAGACTTCGCAACATCAAAGAAGAGATTGTTCAGACGAATTCTCGCATCAACTTCAATAGGTATGAGATACAGATCTTTGTTCAGTTCTTCATACGCCTTCAGCGAGCGCGTATCAAGTTGCTCGCTTACTGGATAGTATCCCTCCTGTTCAGCGCGAAAGCCATACAATTGGCCGGCTGGAAGCGCGATAGAGTAAGCACCATCTTTTGGATTCGAGCGAGCTATTCCAACTTCTTGGTTTGTTGAAAGGTCTTCATACTTCACCGTCGCAGCGAGTGGCAACTTCGTTTTCGCATCGTACACATGACCTGAGATCAAGCTCACGGTCTGAGGTCTCGCGCCCATTGGCACCGATAAGCGAACGATATCAGTTCCCCCAAGGCTGTTTGACGAGGTAATCATGTATGCAGAATCACCTCTGGCCGTCGTACGGAAATAGGCATCAAACCATTCCGAATTGATCTTGTTGCCGAGGTTCATAGGTTCAGACCAATGCAGCCAGGTTGAATCCAATCGCCGTGTTACAAAAATGTCTTCGCCTCCATATCCAGCCCTTCCATTCGAGCTGAAGTACATGGTCTTGCTATCACTAGCAACAAAGGGAGCCATATCGGAACCGAGAGTTGAGAGTTCGGTTATATGCTTGGGTTTCGAGAACGTTGTATCGGTCAAGCGGAAAAACGCATACAAGTCCTTTGAACCCTTTGTATCGTGTTGTTCAATGGAGGCAATGAGCACCTTGCCATCTGGTGAGAGACAATACTCTGAATATTGATTGAGATTGTATCCACTGTCGAGACGAATGGTTTTCGGTATCTCCCAACCAGTTTGTGTGCGGTGAGAGATCGACAATCCACCTCCGGCAGGCTCACCAGAAGAGGTATAGGTGTTTTGAATAATCAAAGTGTTATGATCAGGAGCAACAGAAATGACATTGTTGTTGCCGGTATTGTTCAGAGGCTTGCCCATGTTCTTGGCTTCAGACCAGCTATTTGTCGAGTCTTTGGTAGAGTACCAGATATCGTCTGCTAAATCTGATCCTGTGTTCTGTGAATGAAGACGTCGAACAAAATAGATGGTTCGGCCATCAGCACTTGGGATTGGCGCGATCTCTTCAACGCTTGTATTCACTTTCGGTCCAAGGTTTATACGTTCAATTGCTATCCCACCATCTCCAACATCCTGCGGTTGACGATTTGCTGGTGAGGACTTCACTTCTATTCGGTCGATTGCAACCTTCATAACGTTCTCGACCACAAAACCCACATAATCGCCACGCTTCGGATAGGTTGATGCCGTGAGTGAACCAACACAGGTGCCATTTACGAAGAAAGCCAGGACATCATACTCACGAACGATCTTGAGTGTGTTCCACTGTCCGATTTTACGATTTGCAGCCGTACTGCGCCATGGCAACAAGAACTGAAACCAAGAGCCTGCGCGTGCATACACAGCTGCAGAACCGTTACCTGAGAGTACGAAAGCATAGTTGCTATCGCTGTTAGCTGTTCCAAACAACAAGCCATAGCCTCGTGTATCATCACCATCCACTAACTTCACAGTTGCCTCAATAGTCCAATCACGTTTGTCATCCATGACAACTTTTTGCCACACCATGTAAGTACCAGCACCCTTCTTCTTCTTCAATTGGTACTCACCATCTCGAACACCGAACTCATGATCAGAATTGTTTGCCTCCATCCAACCTTTAGCATTAGAGCTAAACTCATCCACAAAATCAACACGATCTTGAGCGTGAAGGAGATTTGAGCAAAAGCAGACGCAAAACGCAATGATGAGGCAAACTTCCATTTGAAGACAGCGATCAAGTGTGACAAAAAAGTGCGTGCAGCACGCATGAGGGCAAAGAGCGCTGGCGATCTAAAGATGCTCTACAGCGAAATCGGAGAGTGTGGCACTATAATGTTCGTCAGTCACTTGTTGCCCAATAACAATATTAGCAAGAAATTCCTCGGCTTCTAAGACAAACCTTGGCTTATTCTTACTATGTCAACCTTCTAAATGGATGCCGTGAGTGCAGCAGGCAAGCAACTCCAGTACGAATCTTCTCCATCCGCAGGGCGAAGCCACATGAAAAGCACACAGGTTGTGGTTCAAGACTACTATCGATCCTCATGCAACGCTACACGTTGCGAGAACCTACTTATCGCTGTTAACAAATGAGCGCGATTGCAAAGGCCTGAATCCAGGCTAGTCTACCAGGCTCGACAGAGAGAACAAGCAAAGCGCCCTCTTGATGATCCATTCACAAAAGGACACAGGCCCTTCTGACGATTACTTGTAACGAGATTATCGTGATGGACTTTGACAGGTCTTCTGTATCAGACGGGTATCATATCCCATTGCCGCAATCTTGCCTAACAACTCATTGTAGGTAGTGTTGTTCATTTGAGCGCTGCGTGATAGTATCCACAAGTACTTTCTACTTGGTTCGCCAACGACTGCATAGCTGTAGTCTGGTGCGAGGATAAGAACCCAGTAGTCGCCCCATACAGCTGAGAGCCAGCTTAAGAAGGCAGGCGCAAATCGGACCTTCAGTTTCGACAGTGGCTCAGATTCACTAGCGCGTTTTGCTTTGCCCGTGCTTTGTTTCATCTCGCCATCCTCTTTGCGACACCTGTTCGTAACATCGATATCACCATCCTCACGCAGCTGATAATGAGCGCTAACATCGCACGAGCATTTCGTTTGAAAGCTATTAGGAAGCCGCGCAATCTCAAACCAAGTACCGAGATATCGCTGCAGATCTAGGTTTGGTATAGCCTTAAGTGGCGCGGTGTTCTGCGCCTTGGTCTGAACCTGCGATAGGAGCATGCCGCAAAACGCAACAAGTACTAGTTGAAGTGGGATGGTTTTCATATGTGTACTGCAGGAGAAGGAGAATGATAATGAAGGCCCAATTGTCTTGCGAGCCACAAGCTCGTTCGGAGAGTCGGTATGCAGACGCAGAGCATCTCGTGAGTATTGCAGTCCACATCAATCAATCACCAAACCCAGACATGTAGACCCTTCGGATGGTTGCGCTCTGATCTTCAGTCTTCGCTAACAACGGAGGACCAAGGAGTACGAAAATACCGCGTCGTTGCATGCGGACTGCGAAGCAGGCGCACACTGGTAAAGGAACATCCTACAAGCTTCGTGCGCTGTGAATGACGAAGAGTCGTTTTCTTACACGCGCAGCCTTTGTCGCCTGCGGCGCCAAACGCTGCACGAGGCTCCATCAGCTCCCATACGTCACATCTGAGCCTCGCCTTTGCATTACCTCCCAGTAGTTAGATACCTGTGCTGTACTGAACTCCCTGCCCTCATCACCGTTTTCACTTGCTCAGTCAGAGAAAACTCTGAACCAGACACATGACTATTTTCATAGTAACATTGGTGAAGTTGCACTACAATAGCGCAGCTGAGCTCTCCGTTTGGCATCGCACTGAGGATTAGACTTGCCTGCTACCTAGTAGTTCAAACCATTGCCAAAGGTATCCCCTTGCTTTAGGTCTCCACTCTCAAAACCACGTTTGAACCAGTACATGCGTTCTTTAGAACTGCCGTGTGTGAATGACTCCGGCGACACGTAACCTTGGGCTTGCATTTGCAGTCGATCATCGCCAATGGCTTCCGCACAACGAAGTGCTTCTTCTATATCACCGGGCTCGAGTATGTTTTTTGTTTGTTGATCATAATGCGCCCAGACACCAGCCAAGAAGTCGGCTTGAAGCTCAAGCTTAACAGACAATTTGTTTGCTTCCTCTTCGCTTAAGCGCTGCTGTGCGCGATGAACTTTATCAGAAATGCCGAGTACGTGCTGGACATGGTGTCCTACTTCATGCGCCACCACATAAGCCATGGCGAAGTCGCCACCTGCCTTAAAGCGGTCTTTCATGAGTTGGTAGAACTCAAGGTCGATGTAGACTTTCTCATCCGCGGGACAATAGAAGGGACCTGTCTGGGAACTCGCAGCACCACATGCAGAGCGTGTTGCATTGCGAAAGAGTACGAGTTTCGGCAAGCGATAATCGTGTCCCTCTCTACGCATGATCTCAGACCAAATATCCTCATTATCTGCAAGGACCACTTTTACAAATCCAGCTAACTCCTCTTCTTCAGCACTACCAGAATAAGCAGAGCGCTGAGAACTTGGCCCTTGCAAAGAACTTCCATCTTCTCCTCCTCCAAGCATCTGCAGAGGATTCTGACCAGTGATCAAACTCAGCACAATGATGATGACAAGTCCTAAACCGCCTCCAACAATACTCTTTCCTCCACCACCACGACCAAAACCACCGCCGAGACCGCCAGGAAGACCTGGAAGACCACTACCACCCGACGACATCCCATCGTCACCTCGACGATCTTCTACATTGTCACTCTCACGTCTGCCTTGCCATCTCATACTGCTCCTTTGAATCACGTTCACAGAATAGTGCGCAAACTACTCTCGACTGACTGAAGATCAAAGTCTCTTGTATGTGTGAGCTATTAAGCCCTCTTATCAACGATGCGTAACAACTCACTCACCTTTAGTCCACTCTGCTTTATGATCCGTTGTACCGCAAGCGGCTTCATTGAGCTGCCATCATGAACAGCATCAACAAAGAACTCCTGCTTTGTTGACGCATACTGAGCTATATGGATGATGATGTGTAACTAAGAGTTGTTGACTAGAACTACATCGCGGACATTTCTATAGTGCAACTCTGGTATTTGATCAACTGGCACTAATTTGCTCCTCTACTACTTTTGCTTTTACATTTACTTTTTACATATACATTTACGAATACTAGTCATTCTCAAACTCTTATGATATTCAACAGGTATCAGCTTAGCTTCGCAATCATTGTTATCGTTCAGACTCTGTGTCCCTCTTCGCATTGCATTCTCAGTGCGCAACAAGCTCCTACAGTGTCTTCCTCAAAGCAGCCCATTGTTTCATTTAGCTTTGATGACGGCTCAACGACGGACTACCCGCGGCACTCTCACACGGAATGGAATGCCCGTCTGCTCGCGACATTGAAGAAGCACAAATTGCATGCGATGTTCTTTGTGAAAGGTTCTGGAATGGACAACGTAGCGGGTCGCGCAGTAATGAAGTCTTGGTCTGCCGAAGGACATTCCATAGCGAATCACAGCTATAGCCACTTCAACTTTTCGTCAAAGCGTATCAGTCTCGATACCTTTCAAAAGGACTTTCTTTTCAATCATCAGTTTCTCAAGAACCTTGATGGATTTGTACCCTTCTTTCGCTTCCCCTACTTAAAAGAAGGAAACACTCGCGAGAAAGTTGATGGCTTTCGAGCCTTTCTTAAACAAAACTCTTATCTCAATGGACATGTAAGCATTGATGCATCAGACTGGTACGTTAATACTCGCCTGCTAAAACGTTTGGAAACGGATTCCACAGCTGATATCAAACTCTTTGAGAAGTTCTATATCCAGCACTTGTTTGACCGTGCATGCTTCTATGATTCATTGGCGACGGAAATGACAGGTCGGAAGATCCATCATGTTCTACTTCTCCATCACAACTTGGCTGCCTCACTCTTTCTCGACCAGCTCATTGAGCATTTCGAAAAAAAGGGCTGGAGAGTATGCAGTACTCTCGATGCGTACAAAGATCCATTCTATACGAGCGAAAGCTCTTCCGTCCCAGCTGGTGAGAGCCTGGTTTGGTCACTCGCCAAACAAAGTGGACGTTTCGATGCAATCCTTCGTTACCCTGCCGAGGATAGTGAATATGAAGAAGCTGAAATGGACCGTCTCGGTTTGTAGAATTAGCATCTTCGTCTCTTAGGTTCATTCTCATGGGCTGGGAAGAAACTGAACTTCTCTTTTCATGACCGCTTCACGGAAGCTGAAATCTCTTGCGCAATAGTAGGGTGACGCAGACGCGACGTGAAGTCAAAGCTTAAGCTGCCTGTTGCTCACTCACCTTAACAACAGGTTATGGACATGCTCATCGAATGAACTTCACGCCACGACTTTGTCAGAATCCAAACTACCGAATCACCTTCGGCATCAAGGTATTTTCAACAGCCCAATCACACGTCTATGGATTCCTTGTTCAATGCTGAGATAGTAGCTACCTGCTGGCCAGCTAGCCCCGAGGGAGACCTCTTGATGAGATGCGAACTGTAGTGCAGGTTGAACCTCACGTCCCTCCACATCAAAGCAGCGCAACAGAAAGTCGTTGTTGTCGTTGCTTACACAACTCAAGCTACAACTTTCACTGAAGGGACTTGGTGTGATGAGTGGAGTGAATGGCGCATCGATGCTCTCAACCGAGTCAGAAGCATCATTCTCGACATAAGCTAGGCGTTCATCTTGGCACTCCTCATCTGCAGCAGAGCCGAGTCGATCATTGGAATGGAGAACTAAATGAAGGAGAGCTGCGACAGGACTTAACGATTGTACGCTGGAACCATGTCGCAGACGGACTTTTCCCGTCTGACCACTTACTCTAACGTCGTGCACACAGAAGTCAATCTCAGAAGTTGTTGAGCAACCTTGCTGATTCGTTGCTCTCAATGTGTAGCTATAGTGACCCGCGCTGCTCGGACTAAAGACTGGGTTGGCACAGTTTGTACAACTTAGGTTTGAAGCGGGTGACCACTCGTATTGGTAATTGGAACTCGCATTGTTCGTTCCAGTGTTGCCACTACCCTGTCCACTGCCACAGCCGGATTGAGACTGTGAGCTACCGACATGTGCATGCAGTATGGCACTTTGAGCTCCGTATCCTAAGAAGAGATGTCGTTCACTGCGCCCGGTGTACAGTACATTACTACGCGTGCTACTAATCCAACATTCAGCGGGCTCGGGTACTGTCACCGTGCACGCTGCCGTTGAGCTGTTTCCACTAAGGTCTTGAACTCGAAGCAGCACTCGATTTAGTCCGACATCGTCGCAGCTAAATTGGCTCTTTGAGACGGACATGCTCTGAATACCGCAGTTATCACTTGAAGCATTGTTGATCATTTGTGGACTCAAGCTCGCCGCTCCATTGCTCAGGTTGAGTGTATAGTCTCGTGCTCTAGCCACTGGTGCAATAGCATCGACAACATTCACGACGGCCTGTGCCGTAGCGCTATTACCACTTGCATCGAGTACAAGCAAGCGAACAGTGTTTGTGCCAAGGTGAGCGCAGTGAAAAACAGCTGTCGACAGGCTGGTTGACACGATAGCACAGTTATCAGTGCTTCCATCATTGATGCTATTAGGACTTAAACTGCCCATGCCCGAAGAGTTAAGCTGAACAGTTGCGCTACGAGTACGAACAATTGGTGCTGTTGTGTCTCGGACTTCAACTGTACACAGCTTCGTAGCGCTGTTGCCAGAAGCATCAATAGCTGTAAAACAGATAGTATGTACTCCTCGTGCCAGCTGAAAGACAGCATAGCTCGAACTTGCGTTTGTTGCATTGTGAGCCACATGAACGATGGACGAATTGGGCAAGCCAATTTCTTGAGCTTGTATGTGTATCCCCGATACGCACTGGTCGTAAGCCGAAACAGGTATCAACACATTGCTGTAGCATCCCGATGAGACACAGTATGCACTGAGCTGTGAAACAACATTGATACGGGGCGGAGTAGTGTCTTGAACCGTTACAATCACCGTCGCAGTCGCGGTGTTGGAGCTCAAGTCGTTCACTCGGAGAACAATGCTCTGTTGACCGATGTCCATACAGCTAAACACCGACTTTGATAAGGTCGCAACAATCTCTGAGCAATTGTCATGTATGCCATCATCAAGTTGCGAGACATCGATTTCTGCGCGACCTGTGGAATCAAGATACACCTGAACGTTGTGCGCTTGAATGCGCGGTGCAATAGTATCGAGCACCAGCACATTTGCCGTGCATTGTGAACTATTGGCACTCTGGTCAATCACAATGAGTTGCGCTTGTTGTTGTCCGACATCCGAGCAGTAGAACACCGACTTTGACGCCGTGACTTGGACTTGACCACAGACATCAGAGCTGGCGTTGTTGATAGAGTCTGCGCTTAAGTGCGCAACACCATACTCGTCGAGGTAGAGAATAACATCTCTGGCTCTTGCTTGCGGCGGGCTGTGGTCCTCGATGACAACTGTCGATTGACACTGAGCAGAGCTGCCACAGATATCGCTGAGAGTCCAGGTGATGACAGTCGCACCGACGCCCAACTCCATGCTATCTAAGGTGGAGAGATTATTCAGGCTATTGTGAACAGTGTATTGCGGACAGTTGTTGTTCACTGTCGGGTCGAACTCATTTCCTTGTACTCTGTACCGACAGGTAGTGGTTTCCGCGTTTCTGTGGAACTGCTCTGCTGCACTTAGGCTGCCATTTCCACTTTGAACAACATGTACCAAAGTCGTTGCACTTGAGCTATTGCCATGGCCATCATTTGCAGTCCAGGTGATGCTGTTCTCGCCTGGCTGCAGGTACTGCCCACTCAACAGATCCTCACCGTTGAGGTAGCTAGCACCACTCACGCTCCAGACCAGTTCGATCTCGTCGGCGCAGTTGTCTGAGACGAGGGCATTGAACGTTGAGTCCAAAGCAAGAGTCGACCACCAACGCAGAGTGTCGGCGCAAAGGATTGTGGGAGTGATCTCGTCAATGATACAAATTGTCTGCAAAGCTGTACTGGCATTCGACGACGCATCGCGTGCACTATACAGACGTTCGATAACAAGGCTGTTATCTAGCTCACTGCCACTCACTCGTTCTTCAACTAAGTCCACCGTCACACTGTCACCGGAGCAAAGGTCATAGCATTCCCCACCTATTGCGAGGAATTCACTTCGATTATGGGCGGCAGTTGGAATGTCTGCTGAGCAACTGAGTGTGCAGTTTGAAGGACACTCCAACACAGGAGCCGTAGTGTCCTTCACGATGAAGGATACACTACACTGAGACACACAACCTTCTATGCTTGTCGTTTGAAGGACGATCTGCAAGCTGTCTGGTCCGATACTATCGGCGAGCACTTGTATCTGCGCGCTGTGGGATGGGCCCACAATCTGTGCTGCACCATGGATTGTCCAATCAAGCGAAGCTACATCTGCACTCGTGCTGAAGCTCTTTATGCTGCCCGGACACCATGCCCCTTCTTCAACGTCGATGGAGCAACTAGGCTGTGCTCGAAGATGGACAACGAGCAACTGGGAGCTTTGGGTTGATGGCAGGGCGCATGCAAGAGATGACTGAACGGTACATCGAATCTGATCGGCGTCGCCTGGCTGAGAAAGAATGACGTCTGCGCTGTCAGCGCCAAAACTCTGACCGTTCAGCGTCCATTGAAAGTGCGCCATCCCTACATTGCTTGCTTCAGCATGCAGTATCATTGGTTGGCCGGCGCAGATACTATCGCCTGAACTCTCTGAGTATATACTCACGGCAGGTACCACAACATCAGATTGAGTCAGGAGCTCAATGCTGTGATTCTCATGCACATTCGCTAGTGTATACGAGGTGATGGGACCCATTGATTGTCCGTCAATACGCAGATCTACTATATGAGCACAAGAATCCACGCCAAAGGTGTATGTCTGAGAAGCACCGCAATCAAGTTGCACTCGATCTGCTGGACTTATATGTCCTGCACTCGAGCTTTGCAAACTCACTTGATAAGGCATGCAGCGGGCTGCTCCCAATTGAAGTATACCAAAACTTGTTAGACTGTCGGCGCTTACTCCACTCGAGCTCGGCTGGACATGTGCTGCGCGTTGCCACTGTTCACCGTCATAGATTTCGGCTTGCAGTTCATTGACATTGAGGGTGTTATCAAGTTCGGAAATGTCTGGATGTACGAGCACTGAATAAGATGCGCAGACCAGAGAATCGCTTCGTAGATTCCAGTGTCGCTGAAGCAGCTTCATACTATCGAGTGTTGAACTCTCTACCTCAGCTGCCTTTGCGCCCAGTGTCATAAGAGAGAGCGTTCCAGGATGAGAAATCTGCGATAAATGAACAGAACAAGGCGCGTAGTTGTTAGTATCGCCAATACAAAACAAGAGCGATGAGCTATTGGATCGCACTCTGCGCTGAAGCTCGCCAACCACCCAGCCATTCTCTTGGGAAGCGCCAATGCTCGTTGCATTCGTGTCGAGGAGAAGATGATGTCCGCCTGTGTACACTAAACCCTGGTCAAAGCGAAGCTGCTGTACAATCTCTACATCATCCAGCATTACCAAGCCTTTGGCATTAGCGACGCGCAAACCTGCAACCACGAGCTTGCCACCAATAAACTGTTGCGAATCGCCATTGAAGCAGAGCGTTCCATTACCAATGATGTGCGCTCCTTTGTTACAGAAAGTACCACTAACAAACAATGTTCCGTCTGAGAGCTTGAGTTCGGCACCTTGTTCGAGTACAAGATCTCGAACCTGCTGATCCGCTTCGAGTTCCACCTGAGCTCCGCCAAAGACAACGAGTGCCGTGCTCGAAGGCAGGGTATTCTGTGTAACACATCGAAGGGTGCCTTTGAGTACGAAGGTGTTGCCGGCATAGGAGTTAGAAGCACTCAATTCTAGTTCACCAGGTCCACTCTTCACAAGATCTGCATTGGAACTACCGCTGATCACTCCACTGAGCCGGGCACAATCGGTAGAGCTGTTTGGATTGTCGTAGACATACACTTCCCTCGCCACATACTCAGTTGAGTTGCTTAGGTCTAGTGCAATAGCATTCGTAAGGGTGATTCTTGAATCAGAACGTTGAGAATTTAGTAAGAGATTGAAAGCATGAGGAATAAAGCTGTTGTCGTTCCATCGCAACGAAGCACTTGTGCTTCCACCAGGCGCTGTTACCAGGCTTACGCTTGAGTTTCCATTCACTGCTGCGAAGCCTCCGCTGCCGCGATTCGTTGAAGACTGATCGAAGCTAATTGAACCTCCGTTTGCAGTAGCACTGACATCAATCGCTCGCACGAAGTTCATTCCGCCATCTAGCTCAAGGATTCCTCCACGGAGATTAATGTTACACTGAGCTGAGCCCGAGGAAGATGCTCCTCCCACAGAAGCAGCGTTCACACGCAGAACGCCTTGTAAAACGTTGATATTATTGAGAGAGCTAAAGGCAAGTTGATTGGCTGAAGCGTTGAGACTCAATATTCCAAAGCCTGCTTTATTGATTGGTGAAGCAGTAGAGCCTAAAGGGTTGCTACAACTGAGGACTGTACCTTCCTTGCAAATGTAAATGTATCTCGTGTTCGTCCCGTTACCTATAGTTCCGCTGCCCTGTAACGCAAAGTCACTCGTGCCGTCGAGCATTAACGCAGTGCAGACGAGATTCCTTGAAGCCATCTGCAGACTTGTCGCTCCATTAGGACTTATTCTCAGAGCTGCCGCGCTACAATTTGCACTCAGTGTCTGTGTGCTTGTTGGTGCAAAGTCCAAAACGGAATTCGTTGTTGCAGCTTGAAGTTGAGTCGCAGTACTTATGGTACTAAAGCTCGCCGCACTAATGCCATTCGAGGTCCACGTAGCAAAACTGTTTCCGTTAACTGTTGCAAAACCTGGAGTTCCAGTATTCGCGGTATTTGCAAGGAGTGAACCAAGACCCAGAAAAGGAGTACCGCTGCCAAGGAAAACAATCCGCGGATCGCTGGTAGAACTTCCACCGAGCGTGCCACCACGACCAACGAAGTTGATAACCATGTTCGTGTTATCTCGCAACGAGAAGTTCGCATTGGGTCCGCCTATTCCTAGTTGCGCCCTCGAACTAGCACCGCTTTGAGATTCAACAGCAATGGTTGTAAGTCCGCAGTTCAAAGTGATAGCCTTGTTTCCCGCAGCTCCAATGTTTTGAGTCGTTCCACTTGCATGAGCTTTCAACATCAAGCTGCCTCCAAGAGAACTTATTGAGGATGCTGAACTTGTGCCCAAGCGCGATGCACTGTTTGTCGTTTGATTGTCAAGAAGCAAAGTGCCTCCTCGCAAGTTGAGTGAACCACCATAGGAAGCATTGCCAAAAAGTCTCAGAACAGATGTCGAGCTTGTATCATTGTATGCGTGACCATATATAGTAAGTGATCCATTGACAGCACTCAGCGATGCACTCAAACTTTGGCAGGTAGAGTCTAAGCCTTTGAAAACAATCCCGTTCGAACCAGTCTGCAGGCTCGCGCTTGATTCCGCATTGTGCAGTGTCTGCAGTACTAAGCCGTTCGTTGAATTCCCATTGACGATGAGTGTGCCACTACCGCTTAACCCGCCGCAATGCAGATCAGCAGCATTTACCGTTCCTGTGTAGCGCGTGCTGCAGTTAGCACTCATCGTGATTGGTGTAGACCTCAAAGCCCAGAGTGCTGGTGTGCTTGTTGTGTCGGCACAAATGAGAGTCCCCTCTGTGCAATTCAGTTCTGATACAAAGCGCTGCTGATTGCCTGAGAGCACGAGGCTGCCTCCCCCGAGCTTCGACAATCGACTGGCGCAAAAGATGGGCACTTTGTTCTGTAACGTGCAAGCGTTGGCTACAAAGAGTGCAGAGCTATCAGTTCCCACAAAACTCAAACGCTCAGTGCTAGAGGCCCGCAGTTGATAGTCGGCAGAGACACTCATTGAACGCAGGCTGGGTGATACGCCATTGAGCTGCACGGCACCCCCAGGACTCTGGAGTACTGCCGTTGAGCCCTCTACCCATAATTGACTACCGCTCGCTGAAGGACTTGTGGACCAGATCGCAGACGTAGGTGTCCAGGTCTGACTCGACTTTGTGTACAGACTATCCGCTGCGTGTACTGAGTTTCCAGTACAGATTCCAAACAAAGACACAAAGAGAAACACAAGGCTGAAAGCAGTAGACCCTGGTCGTTTTGGTCGTGGCAGCTTTAGGGGCAATGGACAGAATGCAGAGAGTCCATGATCCGAACGCCATTCGGCACGTGCAAGACAGAACAGAGATAGTTGCACTCGTCTGTGAATAGCTTCCTGCGATGGTACAGCTGCAAGGGTAGACCTCACCGCTTTCACTCCACGATGTCGCGATCTCTGCTGAGAGGTTAAGCGCGTGCGAAGCATGCGGTTGGTATAAAGTAGATTGTAAGCTTGTTGCATACGATTTCTCGTTGGTGATCAAATCTGTAGAGCGGATCTGTACCAGGTTGTAGCGATGGAGTCTTGCGCACTCTGACAACTTCCTGCTATGTAGATCCACAGACGAGAGTCTCATGAATCGCGGAGGATCGCAGTGGTGACTAACAAGTTGAGAGACGATAGAGTAGGTCTCTATACACAAAACGTTTGGGAAGCAAGAAAGTGGACACAAAGCGGCGGCAGACTTTTCAACAACCTCAAGGGATACAGGGGGCAGTATCAAACCGTCAAATGTTACCCAGTGCTCTGCTTAGGTTAGCTGCGATGTTCGACCGAAGTCTTATAGGAGTTTTCAACAGAATCCGTTGAATTTGAATGCAGAGGGGCTCATTCAAAAGAACAGCACTACTCCTATTTGCCAGCCCTTCAAACTCGCTGTACTTTGCAGGTTATTCTAAGATGTGATAGACGAAGAAGGTAACGGCAGGACATGAGTAGCGAAACGCAGCAGAGCAAAGAGAATAAACAAGAATCGAAGCGTAAGGGCGCTGAGCCCGAGGCAAAGCCGAATTATGGTTATTTGCGAAGACTGCTTGCATACCTTCGCCCCTACCGCATGTGGGTTCTGCTTGGCTTGGTGATTTCGATCGTTAGCTCAGCTCTGGGTCCAATGCGGCCACGGCTCATACAGATGGGCATCGATGACTATATCAAAGCCAGCGACACCCACGGCTTGCTCTGGCACTGTGCTCTGATCGTTTCAGTGATTGTGTTACAAGGTGTACTGCAGTTTGGTCTTACCTACCTTATGCAGTGGGTTGGTCAACGAGCGCTGCTCGACATTCGCATGGTTGTCTTCGATCACATCCAAGCTATGAGCTTACGTTATTTTGACAAGACACCAGTTGGACGCCTCGTCACACGGGTAACCAATGATGTCGAAGCACTGAATGAGCTCTTTTCGTCTGGCGTTGTGCTGATGTTTAGCGACATTCTCGTTCTGGCATGGATTCTAGGTTTCATGTTCAGCATTAACTGGCAGCTCGCTCTTTACACTATTGCCATTGTACCGTTCTTGCTAACAGCGGCAACAATTTTTCGGCGTAAGGTACGCATCGTCTATGCGCAGATTCGTGTGCAGATCGCTCGCATGAACTCCTTCCTCAATGAGTATGTGAGTGGAGTACTCACCGTGCAGTTGTTTAATCAGCAAGAAGAGCAGAGTAGGACTTTTGATCAGACGAATACAGAGCACACACGACTCCAGATTCAATCAATCACCTACTATGCGGTCTTCTTTCCTGTTGTGGAGTTGTTGTCGTCGATTGCTATTTGTACGGTCTTGTGGTACACCGCCGGACACTACCTCTCAGGTTTCATGACCATTGGTACCCTCGTCTCCTTCGTCATGTACGCCGAAATGTTCTTTCGTCCAGTGCGCGACCTTACTGAGAAGTACAACACCCTTCAAAGTGCCGTCACCGCTTCAGAGCGCATTTTTGAATTGCTTGACACAGAAGCCTCTCCTGAACACAAAGCATCACTCGGTGCCACAGCGCAACACTTTGAGCACAGCATCGAGTTTCGTGATTTGTGTTTTAGTTACGACGGCAAGCAAGACGTGCTGCGGCATGTCAACTTTACAGTCAACAAAGGTGAAATGGTTGCAATAGTTGGCGCAACTGGCTCTGGTAAAAGCACACTCATCAATCTCCTCTGTCGCTTCTATGAGTATGAACGTGGTCATATCAGCATCGATGGAGTAGAGCTACGGGATATCAACGCAGAAAGCCATCGCGCACGCATTGCTCTAGTGCTCCAAGATGTGTTTCTCTTCTCTCGCTCCGTTCGTGAGAACATTCTCATGGGTCGAGATTACATCAGCGATGAACAGATGAAGCAAGTTGCAACTTCTCTCGGTGCAGAGTTCATTGAACAGCTACCCCAAGGCTATGATACCCAAGTGATGGAGCGCGGTACAACGCTGTCTACCGGACAGAAACAACTCATTTCTTTCACTCGCGCCGTTGTGTCCAACCCCGAAATCCTCATTCTCGATGAAGCTACGTCTAGCATTGACACAGAAACCGAGCAGCTGATTGACGCAGCAATAGCAAAGACACTAGCTGGTCGAACGTCCATCGTTATCGCGCACCGACTCTCCACTATTCAACGCGCAGACCGCATCATTGTTCTGCACCACGGCGAAATCGCTGAGCAAGGAAAGCACGAGGAACTGCTTGCTGCAAATGGACTCTATTCGAAGCTGCATCGGTTGCAGTATAGTTAGGTGTGAGGGAGTGAGAGAGTGAGGGTCTCAGCGCAGCTGAGGCTCTCACTGTCTCAAGAAGATCTGCTAGCCACACCGAGAGCCTCAGCTGCGCTGAGACCCTCAGACCTTTAGTGATCCCCTCAGCCTTTGTCAGTTTTCTGAAAACAATATTTTTCCTTGCATCATCGTCTACTTTATCGTAATATTGCGATAGATATGGGTACAACAAAAACAGATCATTTCAGTGATGCCGACAATCGCGTTGCGCGCTATGCCAAAGCTTTTGCTCATCCTGCTCGCATTGCAATACTCAAACTGCTGTTGAATAAGCAGGTGTGCATTTGCGGTGATATTGTGGATGAACTGCCTCTATCGCAAAGTACAGTCTCACAACACCTGAAGGAACTGAAAGCATCGGGTCTTATCCGAGGCGATATTGAAGGTGTGCGAATTTGTTACTGCATTGATCCAGTTGAATGGGCTGCTGCTCAACAGGTGTTTGAGCAGATGTTTGGGATGTCTGTGCTGAAACAAAAAGTGGCTGATACGACTACGTGTTGCTAAACAATCCTCTGTCTCCAAGATGAGGAGATAGACAGGCTTTTCTTCAATTCATCGTAATATTACGATAATATAGGAGTATGTATGAAAGATGTATCGACAGTACAAAAGACGGAACAGGAAGTCAAAGATCTTGTTCAAAGCAAGTATGCGGAAATCGCAGAGCAAGATGTGTTGGAAAATCGAAGCTCCTGCTGTGGTGCTGGAGGATGTTCAACGGAAGTCTACTCGATTATGAGTGAAGACTACACAAAGGTTCCAGGCTATCAGGAGATTGCGGACCTTGGTTTGGGTTGCGGATTACCTACAGAGTTTGCTCTTATCAAAGAAGGAGATGTGGTGGTCGATCTCGGCAGTGGAGCCGGCAACGATTGCTTTGTTGCCCGCGCACTTTGTGGTGAAAGCGGAAAAGTGATTGGTATTGACTTCACCCCGAAGATGATCCAAAAGGCACGTGAGAATGCTGATAAGTTGGGCTTTAACAACGTGGAGTTTCGTCAGGGTGATATTGACGACATCCCTATGTCTGCCAATCGCGCTGATGTAGTAATCAGTAACTGCGTGTTGAACCTGGTGCCAGACAAGAAAAAGGTTGTCAATGAGATCTATCGGATTCTCAAGCCAGGTGGACACTTCAGTATCTCTGATGTCGTGCTCGTTGGTGAACTACCAGATGAATTGCGACACGACGCGGAAATGTATGCTGGCTGTGTCGCTGGGGCTATTCAACGGAATGAGTATCTGCGCATCATCTCCTCAGCCGGATTTGAGAAGATCAGTATTCAGAAGGAAAAAGCAATTAGCATTCCAGACGATATCCTCACTCGCTACCTTAACGCAGAACAAATTGCTTCCTTCAACAATGAAGAAGGCGGGATATTTAGTCTAACGGTGTATGCCGAGAAACCCAGCGAAGCAAAAGACTGTTGTGGTCCAGATTGCTGTTGCTAACTCTTAGGTCTATCGGGCATTACGACCAACATCTCATGCAGGGCAGGCGCAGCCTGTTCTGCATGATGATATATCATCCGCGGGCTGATTGAATCACTTACAATCAACAGAGTCCTCTACTAGAAGTCTCCGATAGAACCGCACAGTGTACGCCTCGTTTCCGCCTCCACGAAGTTTTCGACACTCCCTCTTTCTCCCTGCTCTTTCTTCTTCCTCATCGTAGTTTGCCGTCTCTATACTACCGTCATCTACGGGACAATACAAGCATGTGGAATGCAGTGATCGGACAAGAGCGAGCGAAAGACAACCTTCAGCGGGCAATCCTGAAGGATCGTGTGGCGCATGCCTATTGTTTTTGGGGTCCGGAAGGTGTAGGTAAAGATGCTCTCGCCATTGAGTTCGCTCGATGTCTCAACTGTGAGCAACCGCTTCGTGGCACGAATTCCATAGATGCCTGCGGAGAGTGCAGAAGTTGCAAGCAAGCAGAGCACCTCCAGCACCCGAATATCAAGCTGGTGTTTGCCTTGCCTGCTGGAAAAGGGAGCGGAAGCGATGAGGAGAATGCTGCTGCTAAGCTCAGTGAGGATCAACTTGCTATTCTGCAAGAACAGATTCAATTGAAGTCTGAAAACCCCTATTTCAATATTGCCTTACCCAATGCCACCCAAATCCGCATTGCGCTGATTCGTGAGATAAAGAAGTCGGTGCAACTGAGTCAAAGTCAACACGGTCATCGTGTGATTATCTTCTGCGAAGCAGACCAAATGACCAACGAAGCTGCAAATGCTTTCTTGAAAACCTTAGAGGAACCGCAGCCTGGTGTGACCATGATTTTGTGTACCTCGCGCAAAGATCAACTTCCACAAACCATTCTCTCCCGCTGCCAGCAAGTACAATTTGATGCTCTTGCCGATGATCAGATTTGCAAGGCTCTCGTTGAACGCGTTGGAATGGATGAGCAAGGTGCACGTCTCAGTGCTTCACTTGCTCAAGGCAGCTATTCTGCGGCGATGAATCTTGCGAATCACGATACGCGGGCACTGCGCAATGCTATCGTTGACTTGTTACGTAGCGCGATGCGCGGTGGCAACTACCGCATTGACATCATGTCGAAACTGGATGAACTCAGTGCGGACGCCGACAAAGCAGAGCTGGAGAAAATGCTAGTGCTCTTACTTGTGTGGATGCGCGATGCTATGATGGTGCTCCACGGAGCATCTGCTGAGCAGATCATCAACCAAGACCAGTTTGAGACTATCCAGAAGTTTGTGACAGCATATGGTACGCGAGACTATGCTGCCGCTATTGATCGCATTGAAGAGTGCGTACGAAATATTCGAGGCAATGGCCAGGTGCACTTGAACTTGGTAACAATGGTACTCTCGCTACGCCAGCTCTTTAGCACGAACTAGCACTTCGTTTTTACTCTACACCACAAACTACCCAGCCGAAAGCGCAGCTTCCCTCTAGCGCTGCACCCTCCTTCTCTGCGCCAATACCAACCATGGTACCAGGCTACAACTGTAATTCGCACCTGCTCCACATTCCTGACGAAAATCATCTCTCTGTCTAAGCAGCATCATAAAAGATGAGAATAGTTCCATCGAGTTTTGAGTGTCATTCGTAGTGGATTTGTCATAGAGCTACAGTCAAAAGAGCAAGCTGACATCTACCGAATGCCCACTCACAGGAACTTGATTGTTGTATCACTTTTGGAGGTTGTATGAAAACAGCTACGTATTCACTATTCGTCGTTTCAGCACTGTTTTTTGCTATGCTTGCACCTGCGGTGCAAGCTGAAGGACCAGTGTTAACGCGAAGTTGTGTGCCAAACATCGGACAAACCATTAGCCATCAGAATCTGCGTCCATCAGGTATTGTGATTCGCGATGGTGGAGCAAATGCGGTGTGGGATTATAGCACTCTCACAGACAGTGGGGATGTGTATTCTGAGCAGTATCTCGAAGCTGCTGGCACGCCTTATCATTCGCTATTCCCACAAGCCAATATTGCAGTCAAAACCCAACTCACTTCGCTGAGTTACACCTACTTTCTGCTCAACAACGATCGCATGGAAGCCTTTGGAATCGCCTCTTCCAGCGATACCGATCGCATGACAAACCCTCGTTTGATTAGCACATTCCCGCGTGCCTATCAATCCATGCTCAAGGACGACTATGCCGGACGTGTAAGCGGAGATCCAGACATTGTGTACTCAGCCAGCGACAGTTCCTATGTTGATGGATACGGTACTTTGAAGCTACCACACGGTCTCACCTATACTGATGTAGTTCGTGTTGTGAGTCACATTCAATACACGATGGCTGAAGTAACAGACACAAGTCAGAAAATGACCTTCAGCATGACTCGCTACTCGCACTTCTCCTCTGCCTATCCAGCAGGATCACTGTTCTCGCTTGGCTACATTCATACCTTCATTGGCTCACGGATCAATCAAGCGGACTATGTGCGCTCAATTCCTGATGAGGTGAAAGACGCGAATAGCACACTCTACATGAGCCTTCAGCCACAGCCTGCCAGCGACTTACTCACTATCAAAGGCTCAGATCCAGCTGACCGCATCGGCAGTATTGATGTGTACAATCAACACGGCGAGCTCTGCATGCATGTGGACGCACAACAGCAATACAGCTCGCAAGTTCAACTGACTCAGTTGCCAAGTGGTGTGTACCTCTTGCGCATACAGATGAATGGCAAACTCTATGATCGCACTCACTGCGTTGTTCACTAGACTGAATGTTGCAGCATCGTCGTAACGGTTACAAGTAAGCGCTTGAGCTAAGCTACTGCTCTATACACCATCGGGAGATGTGAATGATCACATCTCCCGAGCCGTATGTACGCCTACCTACCATAACACGCCTTTCATGCAACAACAGCCATTGTTGGACAATGGCTGTTGCGAATGGTATTCTATGGTGTTGGGCTTCAAAGCCTCTGAGTAGACTACTTCGAGTCTTTGGTATCAAGAATAAACGGAGTATTGCGTCCACCACCCATAATGATAATCTTAGAATTTGGAGAGTTCACCAGTTCCTTTTGGACCTTGATCGCCTCAAACTGAAGGATGCGATCACTCAAGCCTGAAGAAAGAATCTGTTGAGCGTCAGCAGTACCTTGTGCTTCCTGACGTTTCATTTCAGCTTCCTTTTTCACTTTCTCTAACACATAGTCTTGTCGTTGCGCTTCCTGGATAGCAGCGATCTTACGTTCAATACTCTCAGTGACGGTTTGAGGTAAAACCACGTTGCGTATGAGAACCTGCTTCAGCTCAAAGCCATTTTTCTCGAAATCTTCGATGAGCATATCGCGTAGTTGAGCCTCGAACTGAGCTCTTTTCCCTGAATACAAGTCGGTAGCTGAGTAGTAGACCGCACTTTCACGTATGCGAGAACGAATGACGGGTCGTACAAACTGCTCTTCAAAGCCAACGCCAAGAGTTTGAAAGATATCGGGAGCCTTCGTCGGAACCACACGGTAGAGTACTGTCATGTCAATCGCTACTTCAAGTCCATCATTGCAACGAACACGAACAGCGTCATCGCCTGCTTTCGTGCCTTCATCGTGCACAGAACTCATTGTGTAGTTCAGTTGTCGAATGTTCATGACCTCGATGTTGTAGACAGGGTTCACCATATTCAACCCCTCATACAGTACTCGATCTTTCTGCACTTGACCGAAGAGTTTGATAACACCAACGTTACCAGAATCAATTTGGCGGAAGGTAGAGAAGAAGAAGCCCAGGAGGACCAAGGCGATACCTCCCAGACGTGTGATGTTGGCAAAGCGATGAAGATTGGTGTCTGAACGCTTCATCACTACACCAACTGCAAAAACCACAAGACCAACAATCATGATAAACATAGATCCTCAACAAATGGTGAAACTTTTGTGCAAACTACGGCAATACTGACCTAAAGTGTCATTCGGCAATTTCAAGACTCCTCATCTGCTCGCGCAACCCTTATTTTGCAGACTCACTAACACAAGTCATTACCATGCGTGCATTAGTGCAGCGAGTCCGCTCTGCATCCGTCACAATCGACAACAAACTCCACTCCTCTATCAATGAAGGCTTGCTTGTGCTCGTTGGAGTACATGTGAACGACACAGAAGAAGAGATGCGTTGGCTGGCTCATAAAGTGGCGAACCTGCGCTTGTTTGCGGATGCGGAAGAGAAGATGAATTTGTCGGCTATCGACACTAAACGTGAATTGCTCGTTGTTTCTCAATTCACCTTATACGCAGATTGTCGCAAAGGGTTTCGTCCTTCGTTCATAGAATCTGCACGACCTGAACTCGCAGAAGGCTTATACGACTCGTTTGTTCAACGCTTGCGCTCAGAATACGCTCTGCAAGTGCAAACTGGAGTCTTTGGAGCAATGATGGATGTGAGCCTGGTAAACTGGGGACCAGTCACCGTCATGGTCGAACGCTCAGCCGAGAAAGAAAACACGGTTTAAACGGTCTGCATGCTAAACAAAACCTATGGAGTCCAGGCTAGTTAGCTACAGTTGAAGGCACGAACTACTTGAAATGTAGGATTATTGATGCGCTGGAACGAGAACGAAAGAGAGCGCTTAGCGTTCGCGGAACTCGTGCACATTGATACCGTACTTACGGATTTTGACGTGCAGCGTCTCGCGCGACACACCCAGCTGAGCAGCCGTCTTACTCACATTGCCGGCAAAGGTTTTGAGCATGGACTCGATTTTCATTTTGTCCACGCGTTCTAGGTCCTCTCGACGCGTACGATCCAATGAGATCAGCGAACCAGGAATGCGAGAATCATGAATTTGTGCAGTGGTTGCGGCGGAATGGATGTCTGACACTTCAATCACTTCGTTCGACGAAGTTTGGAGAACAACACGAAGTACGCTCGACAACTCGCGCACATTACCGTTCCATTCACGGTTTTGCAGGTACTCTAAAGCTGAGGGCGAGATGATCTTATGATCGTTGTGTTCCAGGTTGTGTTTCTGAACGTAATGTTCGGTGATAAGTGGAATATCATCACGACGTTCAGTAAGACTTGGCAAGTAGATTTCGCATTCACGCAAACGGTGATACAACTGCTCACGGAACTGTCCTTTCTTCATCGATTCCACCAAGTCCTTATCGGTAGCTGATATCAGTCGGATATCTACAGACTCAGCTTCGACCGAACCCACACGTCGGATGATGCGTTCTTCAATTGGCAAGAGCAAGTATGCTTGCGACTCCAATGGCAAATCGCCAATCTCATCGAGGAAGAGTGTGCCGCGATTCGCGTGATGGAAGAGTCCCTTCTTATCCGACAAAGCTCCTGAGAAGGAACCACGAAGGTGTCCAAACAATTCACTCTGAAAGAGTTCGCGTGGAATGTTCGGGATATCGACTGTAACACAAGAGTACTTCGCTCGCTTGCTCACTGCGTGTAGAGCATTAGCTACCAGTTTCTTTCCTGTACCAGTTTCACCTGTGATCAACACGCTGAGTTCGGTTCGACCGTAGCGAATGATTTTGTCGGCAACAGCCTGCATCGTCTTACTCTTTCCAACGATGCCATGCTGCTCAATCACCTGCATGAGCTCGTCGATCTTCGAGTTCTGAAGAGAGCGTTGTGAGGCGCTTCGAATGACGTCGAGTAAATGTTCTTGCGAAAGGGTGCTTTTCTCGATGAAGTTGAGAGCGCCAAGCTTTGTAGCACGCACAGCAGTTTCAATGGTCCCTTTGCCTGAGATCATGATGACAGGAATTGCTGGGTGGTGCTTCACTGAGTGAGAGAGGACGTCAAGACCATTGAGAGCCGAGCGATGGTCGAACTCAATGTCGAGCAACAGCACTTGAATCTCTGCTGCATGCGCGGCTAGGTACTCAATAGCCGACTCAGGAGTATTGAGTGTGGTAGCCGTCCATCCCTGGGAGCGAATAATATCGCTCAGGGTAGAACAGAAATCAGCATTATCATCAACTATGAGGATGTTCATTCGCGTCGTGGTGGTACGAGAGTGGAAAGCGAATCAAAGATAGCACGAAACTCACGACTTCCATAAGTCTGAAAACGCGAATCCCAATAGGCCCGCAAACTCAACTGTGCTTCAGGGTTTTGGTACTCAATGTAGCGCATATGCGGTGCACGAACGCCTAAACTTTGTATGCGCAAGAATGTTTTTCTCACCGTGTCGATGTAAAAACACAGCGCTGCTCTGTCGACCGTTCCAATGGAATCACGCAGATAGCGCTCAGCATAGGGTGAAGCCTGATACTTAAACAGACGTCCCTGCGCATCAATTTCATACCCATTCAAAATCGCTGTGGTGTCCATCCAATCACCCCAACGAATGCTGACTTCGCGCATTCCTGGGCGTATGCAGTTGGTATCACCAAAGACGTAGCCCTTCTTCACTGCGGAGCTGCTGCTGCCGCAGGCAGCACAGCATAGTGAAAAAACCACAAGAACGATATACCAGCTTTTCATAGAAACTTGTTTGAGTGGTGATCCCAAAACAGAACCGAGAATGTGAATCTTCAGACGACTCTTTATCATGCGTGCATGCTTCGCATGCGCGCCAGACACTTCTCTTTACCGAGCACTTCCATGGTGTCCATCATACCAGCGCCTACCGACTTACCCGTCAATGCCAAACGAAGCAGATTCGCCACGTCTTTGAACTTCAGGCTTTTCGATTGTAAATACGCACTCACTGCAGTATTAATACTATCGTGCTTGAAGTCTGAATCGTCGATTGCTTCAATCACATTGGCCAGATCAAGCAAGCGTTCTGCTGACTGCTCATTCCATGTCTTCTCACGAAACTCCTCATCGACAACACGATCGCCAAACATATAGCTGGCGAATGCAGGAAACTCAATGATGTTGGAGATACGCTCGTGAACCAGACGAATAACACGTCCAACATAGGCATCTTCAGCTTCAACTCCCTGCGCTCTTAGCAATGGCTGCGCCATCGACACGAGCATAGAAAGATCCTGTTCAACATAACGCTTAAGATACTGAGTGTTCATCCAATCCAGTTTCTTCAGATCGAAGACTGCACCAGACTTGTTGACATGATCAAGCTTGAACTCCTTGATGAGCTCGTCAATAGCATAAATCTCGCGCTCGCCACTTGGGTTCCATCCAAGCAAAGCAATGAAGTTAATGAAGGCGTCGCGGAAGTACCCCTTCTCGACGTAGTCGTGAACCGCAACATCACCTTGACGTTTTGAGAGCTTTGATTTGTCTGTGTTGAGCAACAATGGCAAGTGCGCAAACTGCGGAGCTTCCCAGCCGAATGCTTCATACAACAACACGTGCTTAGGTGTTGATGGTAACCACTCTTCACCGCGAATCACATGGCTAATGCGCATGAGATGATCATCAACAACATTTGCCAAATGATAGGTTGGAAAGTTGTCGCTTTTGAGTAGAATCTGATCATCGACATCTTTGCATGGAACCACTATAGTCCCACGAATCAAATCATTGAACTTTACTTCGCCACTCACTGGCACTTTCAGGCGCACTGCAGCTGCTACGTTTTCCGCAAGTAAGCGTGCAGTTTCCTCGGGACCGAGAGTGAATGAGTTACGCATGACCGAGCGATCGTAGCGAGGTGCTACACCGGCTGCTTTTTGTCGTTCGCGCATTTTATCCAACTCTTCAGCCGTATCAAAGGCATAGTACGCCATTCCCTTCTGCACGAGCTCAGCAGCGTGTTGGCGATAGAGTTCTGTCCGCTCACTTTGCACGTAGGGTCCGCAATCACCAGGCTTCTCCGGACTTTCATCTGGGCTAATGCCAGCCCAATCCAGAGAATTGATAATGTCCTGCAATGAACCTTCCACATACCGTGTCTGATCGGTATCCTCAATGCGCAAGAGAAAACTACCGTTATGGTGTCGAGCGAAAAGATAGTTGTACAAGGCAGTACGTAAACCACCAACGTGCAAGTATCCTGTAGGTGAAGGAGCAAAACGAACGCGAACTGACATAATATCCTGATGTAAAAAGAATGAGTACGAGAATGATCTAAAGAATGTTCAATTGAACGAAGCGCTGTTATAAGACACAAGCATTCTTGCGACTTCAGCACGACGCACTATGATTCTGTGCGTGCAATCTTCTATCTGAGACGAGCTAGGAAGTACGATCGAGCAAACACTAATGTACTTCTATTGACTTTGGCTTTCTTCTGTAGGGGGCTAATATCTCTGTGCGAAACACAGGAGTCCTAGCAAAAGCAGCTGCACAGTATTAGCGCAACACCACAGTACGTTCAGCCCAAGCGCGTTCGGTTTCGTTCAGACGAGCGCTGATGGAGCAGATGCGTGTATTGTGTTTGAGCGCTTCAACGATACGATCGAGAATCCACGAACAGATATGTTCTGCTGTGGTGACAAAAGGTACCATCACCACCTTCATCGGATTGTTCAGGAAGAACTCGATCATGACTTCGTCACTCTCGTCGCAGAGAAAAGAGTGATCCAGTTCTTCGATGATTGGTTCGACGATAGTGCTGAGCTCATAGAAGTCGAGGATCATTCCGTTATGATCCACTTCCCCTTCGAGCTGAATGCGAAGACTATAGGAGTGTCCGTGGATGTTCTTACACAATCCCTGATGAAACACCAATCGGTGTCCCATCTCCCATCGGTACTCCTTCGCGATACGCGTCATCATACGCGATCTCCACTCTTATAGCTCACTTCAATAACACTATGGATGCCGCCACGGGTACTCCATTCAGAGCGAATCGAGAGTTCACGCGGGTGACAGGCAGCAACGAGATCATCAAGGATCTGGTTGGTGACAGCTTCATAAAAGATACCCTTGTTGCGAAACTCCAAATAATAGTACTTGAGCGACTTGAGTTCAAGGCAGAGCGTATCAGGAACGTATTTCAGGTGGATTGTTGCAAAGTCCGGCAGACCCGTTATTGGGCAAACCGAGGTGAATTCCGGATTGATGTGCGTGATCGTGTAGTCACGATTTGGGTTCGGATTTGCAAAAACTTCAAGTTTCATGGTGAATTCAAAAATGTACAACTATATGTTCCACGACCGCTTTGCGGCTTATTCGCGACGAAAAAGAGCGCGCATTGACATGAATAAGGTCGCGATAGGTCTCCAAAAACGGCCAGTACGCCGAATTTTAGCCATTTCTAAGCAGTCATGCCTCCGCTCTAGAACTACTAGACCAGTTGCCAAAAGCGAGCGTAGAAGACCATTTGCAATTTACGCAATCCACAACTTCAGTGCTTCAGGATTTGGTTATTTCACCTTTTCGCGTATTTTTGTGATCTCTTATTGTTATCCTTCCGCCAGGCAACGTGCTTGTCGGATAGTGTACAATCAAAAACACTAACCACAGGAGTCCTTTACATGAGCGTTCGTCGTCAGTACGAAACGACCTATATTATTAACGCTGCTCTAGAAGACAACGATGTCGAGCAGGTTATCAATCGTGTCAGCGAGTACATTACCAACCATGGTGGAACCATCAGCGAAGTCAACAAGTGGGGACGTCGCCGTCTGGGTTATCCTATCGCCAAGAAGTTCAACGGATTTTACGTTCACTGCATTTTCGATTCAGCTGCAAGCATCATTCCGCAGCTCGAGCGTTTCTTTGTGTTAGATGACAATGTTCTTCGTCATTTGACCATGCAGTTAACCGACAAGCTACGTCAGTTCCGAGTAACCCGCGCAATTGCACAAGCAGAGCGTCAGGTTGCATTGGACAAAGCAAAGGCCGACGGCACTGCACCACAAGGTCAGGGCAACAAACGCTTCTAAGCCTTGAGTGTAGTTTGAGCTTTAGTTCATCCTGTTCTTTTATTGACGATTCACGACGAATATCACGACATTGCCATGAAAATCATTTTACGACAAAACATTGAAAAACTCGGCACAATTGGCGAGTTGGTGACAGTTAAGGACGGCTACGCCCGTAACTACCTCATCCCACGCCAAATGGCCTACTTTGCTACCCCTGGTGCAGAAAAGCGTCTGGAAATCGAACGTCGTCAGTACGACAAGAAGATGCTCCGCGCGAAGGAAGCAGCAGAATTGACCGCAGCGAAACTGGCTGAATTGCAAATCTCTGTGCCTATGGCTGTAGGCGAAGAAGGTAAGCTCTTTGGTTCGGTAACCCCACAAATGATCGCTCAGGAATTGGAAGTACGCGGCTTCACTATCGATCGTCGCACGATCACCATCGAAGAACCAATCAAGTCATTGGGTGTATTCGATGTGAAAGTTAAGCTCCACCCTGAAGTCAGTGGTAACCTTAAGGTTTGGGTTATCTCCCAGGAATAAGCTTCGTTCCTTGAAGTCTTAAACGTCTTCATAGCCAAAGGCTATGAAGACGTTTTTTTTTCTACAATGCCCTACTCCTAGCTTCGTTCCTGCTATTCATCAGTGATCACACATTCCCCGTGTCTTCACGCCCTAAGCAAGAGCTCTCGTCAACTACACCATACCTCCATGAAAAAGAACATAGTGATCTGCGGAGCAAGTGGCTCAATCGGAACCGCCCTCGTCAAAGTTCTTCAAGCTCGAGGTTCAAAAGTTTCCGTGATTTCTCGTAATGCTCAACGCTCCGCTGTTCAACTGCCGAGTGTTCAAGAGCATGCGTCTTGGTCAGACCTTGCAGCCTGCGCAGCGTTGGTTGCACAAGCAGATGCGGTGGTCAATTTGAGTGGAGCGAGTGTTGGGGAACTTCGATGGACACCGAGCAACAAGAAACTCATCATGAGTAGTCGCATTGAAAGTACGAGAACTTGCGTGGACCTGCTCCTTGCTGCACCAAAGGCAGAACGCTGCTTTGTCAGTGCGAGCGCCATTGGATACTATGGTTTTGGTGCTTCGGAGTGGAAGACAGAAAAGGACACCGCTGGTACGGATTTCCTTGCGCAGGTCTGCGCTAAGTGGGAGGCGACGTCACAGGCTGCAGCATCGGTCTGTAGAGTGGTAAACCCACGCATCGGCATTGTGATGGACACTCAGTCCGGAGCTCTCTCAAAACTCTTAATCCCCTTCCGCTTCTTTGTTGGCGGTCCGCTCGGTAATGGCAAACAGTGGTACTCGTGGATTCATCGAGATGACCTCATTGCTTCACTGCTTCACTGTATAGATAATGAGCAGCTCTCAGGACCTGTGAATTGCGTTGCTCCAAACCCAGTGCAAATGGATGAGTTCGCTGCCTGCATTGCAACTGCTCTTCACCGACCAAAACTCTTTCGAGTTCCCGAGTTCGCATTGCGTCTTCTGCTTGGAGAACAACATTGCATCGTTAGCAAAGGACAACGAGTGAGCGCAAAGAGTCTGCAAGATTCCGGCTTTCTCTTTCGGTTTGTTGACTGTCAAAGCTGCATCAACGACCTCGTCAAGGCACATTGAGATTTCATTAGATGTGGTGAGCAGTACTCATTTGTCAGATGAAATCGCCTGTCAGCTGCGAAACGCCCAGATTGCTCCTTGTAAACCAGATACCGTGAGCACATGCGAGGCTCTGGATCTCGTAAGACTGTATCTTGGTTCACATTACATCGTGCTACCTCAAACTCACCAGTTCAGCTGGCTCTCAACGCTCAATCTAGATTCTTCGCAATAACGCGCATCGCAAACAGCTATGCGGCAGCACAAGTCTTGGGTCTACGTGCAGCTGAAGCGCCTGGACTACAGACTTCAGGTCCATTCCTCACCAAGGTTTTTCGCTCCTCTTATCTTGTGTCGCAAGCCAAAACTGTTGTGCTTATGTTAATGAACGTATCCTCAGTAAAAGAACTCTGCAACGGGTGTATTTTTGTGCTCACTTCATCCTACTGAAACTGCGCATGAGATTTCCCACGCTGCTCTTGCTTTCTCTCCTTGTCCTTGCTGCCTGCCAGTCAAAAAACAACTCTGCACAGCAGGGTGCCACAAAGCCACCAAGTTTGAAAGTACAAGCCTTCATCGTAGTTCCTACAAAGCTCGATGATAACTTTAATGTTTCTGGCAGTCTTCTTGCGTCAGAGCAGACCGATCTTCACACTGAGATTAGCGGTCGCGTCACCCAACTACCCATTCGTGAAGGCGCACAAGTGAAAGCTGGGGAGCTCCTCGTGAAACTCTATGATGCAGATCTCCAAGCGCAGTTGAAGAAGCTGCAGGTACAGTTGGAGATTGCACGGAAGACAGAACAGCGCACAAAAGAGTTGCTTGCTGCAGGCGGTGCGTCACAGCAAGACTATGACCTTGCAAGCCTACAGAGTTCAAACATTGCCGCCGACATCGACATCATAAAAAGCTCCATTTCGAAAACAGAGATCCGTGCACCCTTTGGTGGTCGTATTGGATTGCGAAACATCTCACCTGGAGCTTACATCACTCCAGCAACGGTCATCGCAAGCATACGTGAAGTAGGACATTTGAAGTTGGATTTCGACGTACCCGAAAAGTACAGTTCCATTATCAAGATTGGCAACGAAGTCAGCTTCAGCATTTCAGGAGATGCCGGCAATTACCTTGCTCGCGTCATTGCAACGGAATCAGATGTCAATGAACAAAGTCGCACTCTGAAAGTACGGGCCCTCGTTCAAAGCGTTTCCGATAAACTCGTTCCAGGCTCTTTTGCAAACGTCAAGGTCTCTTTGGCCTCACGTCCTTCAGCACTCATGATCCCAACACAAGCTCTTATTCCCCAAGCGCGTGATAAGAAAGTCATCGTCTTGAAAAGTGGCGTCGCAAACTTTGTGAGCGTAACCACAGGCTTTCGCTCTAACAAAAGTATAGAGATTACGAACGGACTTCATGAGCAGGATACAATCATTACAACCGGACTCCTTTTCGTGAAGCCAGGAGCAAAAGTTGACATCTCGTCGTATGTGCAATAGAGTACCGTTGATTCAAAGCTGCTTCGTCTGATTGAGTTATAACGAGTAGCAGAGCGCATTGAGGTTTTTTTATTGAGACGCCGAGTTGCAATTCTCTCATTTTATCTCGCTCGAACTTGTTACCGTTTGAGTAATACAGTAATCGTTCACTAGATAGCGTAGTCTAAACAATGACCATATCAGATCTCAGTCTCAGTCGTCCGGTCCTTACCGTCGTGATGAGTATCGTCATCGTTCTCTTTGGCGCTATTGGATACACTTTTTTAGGAGTACGAGAATACCCCGCTATCGATCCGCCTGTTATCACTGTCAGAACCCAGTATACGGGCGCGAGTGCCGAGATTGTAGAATCCCAGATCACGGAGCCGCTTGAGAAATCTATCAACGGCATTGAAGGTATCCGCACTATCTCATCGAATTCATCGTTGGGCAGTAGCATTGTTACTGTTGAATTCAACTTGAGTGTAAACCTTGAACAAGCTGCGAATGATGTGCGCGATAAGGTGTCGCAGTCAGTGCGTAATCTGCCGCAAGACATAGACGCACCGCCAGTGGTGACAAAGTCCGACGCCAACTCTGATCCAATCATCATCCTGCCAGTACAAAGCACAACGCGTAACATTCTTGAACTAAGCGACTACGCAGAAACAGTACTTCAAGAGAAGCTGCAAACCATTCCTGGTGTAAGTCAGATCACCATCTTTGGTAACAAACGCTTTGCTATGCGTTTATGGCTAAAGCCGGAGAAGTTGTCTGCCTTTGCTTTGACAATGGAAGACGTGCAAGTAGCTCTGGAGCGTGAGAACATTGAGTTGCCTGGTGGTAAAATCAGAGGTGACAATACAGAGCTGAGTATTATTAATTATGGACGTTTGAAAACGGAGGAAGACTTCAACAATCTCATCCTCCGACAAAATGGCTCGTCTACTATTCGACTGCTTGATGTAGGCGAAGCAGTATTGGGTCCAGAAGTAGAGGAAACATCTGCTAAGAAGAACAATGTCGACATCGTAGCCCTTGGTGTAGTGCCACAACCTGGTGCAAACCACGTGGAGATTGCCAGCGAGTTTTATCGTCGATTGGATCTCATCAAGAAGGACCTCCCTTTCGACATTAGCTTCGAAGTTGCCATCGACAAATCACGCTTTGTACGACGCGCTATTACCGAAGTGAGCGAGACTCTTGTGATCTCCATTGGTCTCGTTGTGCTCATTGTCTACTTCTTCTTTCGCGATTGGCTCATGGCCTTTCGTCCCTTGATCGATATTCCTATCTCCCTCATTGGAACCTTCTTCATCATGTACGTGATGAATTACTCCGTGAACGTCCTAACCTTGCTGGGCATTGTACTCGCAACGGGATTGGTGGTGGATGATGGTATCGTTGTCACGGAGAACATCTTTAAGAAGATCGAGCAAGGGATGTCGCGAATGCAAGCCGCAAGAGAAGGCACCCGCGAAATCTTCTTCGCAGTTATCTCCACCTCGCTCACCCTTGTCATAGTGTTCTTGCCCGTAGTCTTCCTTCAAGGTTTTGTAGGATCACTCTTCCGCGAGTTTGGTATCGTGGTTGCGGGTGCCGTGCTTATCTCCGCCTTCGTCTCATTAACAATCACTCCAGTGCTGAACGTAAAGCTCGGTGGCGACGTTCATCATCACACACGCTTCTACAATTGGTCTGAGCCCTTCTTCCGCTGGATGGACAACAGCTATCGCTCAGTTCTAGAGCGCTTCGTGAAAGCTCGCTGGATCTCACTCGTGACCATAGCTGTATGCTTAGCAATGATTGTATTCATCGGTGGGAGCTTGGCAAGTGAGTTAGCACCGTTGGAAGATAGAGGCATTGTGCGTGCACCAATGACCGCACCTGAGGGCACAGACTTTGATGCCATGGAGAAGATCAATATGCGTATTGCGCAAGCAATGCACGACTCACTGGACCCAGACATCAAAATGACCTTTCAAGTTCTAGCCTCACGTTTCACGAATGGAGCTGCGAATACTGGAATGTGCAATTCCATTCTCCAAGAACCTCAACTGCGCCAACGAACGCAGGGAGATATTGCACAGACAATGGTGCGAGTACTGAAGAAGTTTCCAGAGGTACGCTGCATTCCAGTTCAAGAACAGACCATCTCCGTTGGTTTTGCGTCTGCATCACAGTTGCCAGTGCAGTTTGTAGTACAGAATCTCAATTTCGAGAAGCTGCGCGAGTTCGTTCCGAAGTTTATGGAAGAAGCTTCGAAGAGCACTGTGTTCCAAGGTGTGGATGCGAACTTGAAGTTCAACAAACCAGAACTGCGCGTAACCATCGATCGATTGAAGGCTGCGCAACTTGGTATTTCTATGTCGACCGTTGCCACCGCACTCCAATCAGCCTACTCTGGACGTCGTATTGGTTATTTCCTCATGAATGGCAAGCAATATCAAGTGATTGGTCAGGTCGATCGTGACAACAGTGATCGTCCTGTCGACATCGCAGCAATGTATGTGCGCTCACGTAGCGGCAGTTTAGTACAACTCGCGAATATTCTGAACATCGAAGAGTCGAGCAATCCTCCACAGATCTATCACTACAATCGCTATAAGTCGGCAACGATCAGCGCAGGCTTAGCACCTGGTAAAACGGTTGGAGACGGTGTGAAAGAGATGCAAGAGATTGCAAAGCGCATCTTGGATGATACATTCACCACTGGCTTGAGTGGCACTTCCCGCGACTTCGCAGAGAGCGGTTCCAACACCAGCTTCGCCTTCGTCTTGGCACTGGTGCTTATCTACCTCATCCTTGCAGCACAGTTTGAGAGCTTCCGCGATCCGTTGATCATCATGCTCACGGTACCACTCGCTTTGGCAGGTGCGGTACTCTCGCTCAAGCTCTTCAATCAAACCATGAACATCTTTTCGGAGATCGGTATCATTGTGCTGATTGGACTTGTCACGAAGAACGGAATTCTCATCGTTGAGTTTGCGAACAAGCAGCGGGAGCTAGGACTTGATCGCCGTGAAGCAGTTCTTCATGCCTCTGCGGCCCGCCTGCGTCCTATCCTCATGACTTCACTTGCGATGATTCTCGGTGCATTGCCGATTGCATTAGCTTTAGGAGCAGGATCGCAAAGTCGGATCCCGCTTGGTGTCGTGGTTGTTGGCGGACTCGTCTTCGCGCTGGTTCTCACGCTCTTTGTTATCCCAACCATGTACACTTTCATTAGTCGTAAAGAACTCAAGCGAGCTATACAGTGATGAGCAGCACAACACAGAAATCGTTTGTAAGGATCGGGAGAGAGACTGTGACCGGCTCTTCTCAAGACTCACCAGTCGTCGTTAGACATGACAGTGAGTCATTCTCTTCATGCGGTGCAAGCCTTCGGCTCGCCACCGCCTTCCGAGTGGGCATCTACTTCTGTAGCATTTTGTTTGGCTTCGTGAACCTAACTCTCCAAGCTCAACGTAGTCTCAGTGTTGAGCAAGCAGTGACGGAGGCACTCAAGAACAATTGGGACCTACGATTGGCGCGCATCGATGCGGAACTCAGCACAGCCAACAACAACTGGGCGAGCGCTGGTGCCTACCCTACTCTTGGAGCAAATGCAGCGCTCAACACTGCGCAGCAGAATCTTCGTCAAGAGTTTGTCAATGGATCTGAGCAAACACGCACAGGTGTTGGACAATCAACCATGTCTGCTTCCTTGAATTTGAGCTGGCGGATCTTCGACGGGATGCGCATGTTTGCAACGAAGGCACGTCTTGAAGAACTTCAATCGATCGGCGAACTTCAGTTTCGGAACCAGATCAGCCAGAGTGTTTACGAAGTCTCTCTCTCCTACTACAATCTGGTTCGCTTACAACAGCAGCTTCGGGCTACCAAGGAACTCCTCGTTGTTCTTGAGGAGCGCTTGAAACTAGCAGCATTGCGTTATAGCATTGGCACGAGCGCAAGAAGCGACGCGCTCCAGGCTGAGATAGATGTGAATGATCAGAGAGCTTCTTTGCTCATCCAGGAGAAGAATATTAAACAGGCAGAAGTGCTCCTGTCACAACTCATGGGCTTGAAGCAAGCCGATCAATTCGTTGTCAGTGATTCGATAGGGATGGCTACACCGTTCAACACTGAATCTCTGCCAAGTACGATTGAGTCGCAGAACTACGCTCTGCTGAGTGCACAGCGCGATTTGGGTGTAGCGTTACAGGTCCGACGTGAGATCGCCTCACAAGGACTACCAAGCGTCAACCTTGGTGCCTCATATAATTTCAGCCGTGTAAGGAACTCAGATGTCATCGTGAGTGTGGCGCCTTTGCTAAACCAGACGAATGGCTTCGTCCTCGGCATTGGTGTGAGCATTCCGATCTTTAATGGCTTGAGTACACAAACTCAACTAGAGCTTCAGGATATCAGCATTCGCAAGGCTGAAGTGCAGATCGAAACTCTGCGCTCTAAAGTTCTCAGTTCATATGAGAGTGCAATAGCAGATCTCAACAATGCAGAGCAGATCTATGCACTGCAACGCTCAACACTTGACTTAGCGCGTGAAAACACAGAAATAGCAATGGAACGCTTCCGCAGACAAAGTATCACCACGGTCGAGCTTCGTCAGATACAGTTCTCGGTGTTACAAGCGTACACCAACATGCTAAACACTCGCTTTAGCGCCAAAGCTGCAGAGCTACAACTCATGCTCTTATCGGCTCAGTTGCAAAAGCCCTGATATTTGTACGTGGTCAACACATTTACTGAGTCAAGTAATTCACATAGGGCAATTGAGTGAATCTCCAATGAGAAACAGTCATCTGCTCTGTCTGCCACAAAGCTCATGAAAGTCACTACATTTCCCCGAGGGAACAGTTGGCCAACGCTCAACTGTAGTCTAGTAAGAATAGCTGCACATTAGACTTTTGTGCTGCCCTCTCGACCTCGATTTTGCGATACACAAAAGTGTAACTCGGCAGAAGCTTTGCATACTGAAGTACAGCGCAAGACGCGAGCACGCTACGAGCAATCGCATATCCACTTTACATCTCAATCTATGAGCCCTGTTCACTTCACCCGCTTCATCTATGGATTCGGTAGAACACCAGAACCGCGCTTGCTTGCTGCCTCAGGCACGAGAATCTCTCAGCTTGTGTTCATTGTCACGCTCGGTGTGTGCATATGTGCCACCGTCTTGAGTCCGAAGCTGTATTCTCAATGGACTGCTGCGAATCGCAAGCAGTCGGCTCCGCTTTCCGGAAATGGCGCAATCTATAGCCACCAAGGAACACTGTACTTGTGGAACCAAGACCATCATTTCCAGATGTCGGATGATAATGGACTCACATGGGTTGAACCCTCAGATGTCATTGGAGGCGCTAACCCACACGTGAGCATCATTACGGCAAGTGAGGATAGAGTCTATGCCGGCCTAAACTTTGGAACTGGCAACGGCGTCGTACTCGTGTCAACGGATAAGGGTCGTAGTTGGCAAGCAGATACGAACGGAGCACCAGGTCACGCCTTGGGTTGGAATGGTATGCCCGTTGTTCGAAACATCCACGCATGGGGCAAGTGGCTGTATGTCAATTGGGATGGCCCGAATTACTATGACGTGCAGGAACTCGGGGGACCATTCGTACGCAATGAGTATATGGTCAAAGGTATCAACAATCCCCGCTCGGTCTGTTCTCATGGTGACACGCTCTTCGTGTCGGCTGGAAAACTCTACTATACTGTTGACGGTGCAAAGACCTTTGTTGAAGCCAAGAACACAAACTACCCAGGTCCTGGAAAGCTGATTCAAGATGCTTCCCGCCTCTATCTCTTTGCCTTTCGAACCTTTCTACAACCTTGTGTATTGAGCTACTCGGATGATTGTGGTGATACGTGGACGGATATCGATATTTCTGTGCTTATGAAGAGACGCATCGTCAATGGCGACCTCTACTTCCCTATAGCAGCCTTTATCAAAGGAAAGCACATCGAATGTTCTTTTGGAATGGAGAAGTTTGGTGCCAGCGCGAATGTATGGAAGTCAACCGATCTAGGACAGAGTTGGCAAGTCGACACGATTGGTCTGGTACCAGCCTACACTCCAACAATCAACTCCTTCGCATACACCTCAGATGGATACCTGTGGTGCTCTCCAAGTTATGAGAATGTGTTCAAGCAAAAGATTGATGCAGGGAGTACAGATGTAAGAATCGAACAGAATCAAGAGTTCAGTTCTTTGTACCCACAGCCAGCAGATGCTTTGGTGCATCTGCGACACGACCAGAACTTCCGACATGTACGAGTGTTTGATGCGCTAGGTCAGGAGATACGTGAAGTTAGACAGACGAACGAGGATGGGGAGCATGTTGTTGCTTGTCGTGAACTGCCGAATGGCATCTACACCTACTGCCTATACAACGACGAGGGTGTATTCCAGCGAGGTTCTTTTCTTGTTCGACACTGACAAATCGACCTGTACCCTGAGAATCAGCAATTCACTTTCATCGTTCAAGTGCACTCAGAGCTGGGCGAAGCTCAGCTCTGAGTGCCTGTGTATGAAAATCTCCTGAAGACGTAGATGAGACTGTTCCGCCCTCAGGTCTATGATGTGGCAAGCTAGTAAGGCGGTCATGCGATAGTAGCCCCAGCAAGAGATAGTTCTAGGTAGAGAGCATTTTGCCATCAAGCATCTCTATAACACGATCTGTACGAGAAGCGAACTCGCGATCGTGAGTGACAATGATGATGCTTTGACCTTGGCTATGCGTGAGTTCTTCAAGAATGTCAAACACGATACTCGTGTTTTCCGAATCCAGATTTCCTGTTGGTTCATCACCGATGATGAGTGTAGGATTATTGATCAAGGCACGTGCTATAGCGGCACGTTGTTGTTGTCCACCACTGAGGTTCTTAGCGGGTTTCAACGCCTGGTCAGCGATGCCCATGAGTTTGAGTTTCTCGTAGGCTTGTTGTTCTATCTCTGATTTTGAGAGAGCACCCAGCTTGAGTGCTGGTACCATTACATTCTGAAGTACACTAAACTCGGGCAACAAGAAGTGAAATTGAAAGATGAATCCGATGTTGGCGTTGCGAAAGCGAGAGAGTTCGTTTTGTGAGAGACCTGTGAGAACTTGATCGTTGATGCTGAGTTGTCCTTCGTAATCGGTATCCATCGTACTCAGGACGTAGAGCAAGGTGGACTTGCCGCAGCCAGATTTGCCAACGATCGACACAAACTCGCCGCGTTCAACGCGGAAACTTAAGTCATCGAGTACCTTGAACTCCACTGGCTCGTGAAAGAACTTTGTGATATGGGTGGCGCTAAGGCATGGTGTAGTTTCTTGACTCACGGCAGTCTAACCTCGTATAATCACAACTGGGTCAACTCGTGCTGCACGGCGCGAGGGAAAGTAACCTGCGATACCTGATGAGAGCAGTGCGAACACAATACCAACAACATAGTATCGCGCATCGATGTTCATGGGCATGTGATCCATGCCTGGGAGAAAGTCGTTGTGGTAGGGTATTGCGCCGATGCCAAGACTAAGCAGCAGGCCAAAGATCATACCTGCAATACCACCAATGACACCCAAGGCAAGAGCTTGACCGATGAAGATTCTTTGGATGTCATCGCTATCGAAGCCGATAGCTTTGAGTATGGCGATGTCTTTCATTTTCTCATACATCATCATGGTCATGATATTGTATATGCCAAAGCCTGCAACGCAGAGCATGGCGATACTAACTACATACGTCACGACACCTCGAATGGTGATGCTGACAAGGATGGATGCGTTAGCGGTTTCCCAATCGTCGGCTTTGAACGAGAATTGTCGTTGGAGTTCCTCGGCGTATGATTTGGCTTTGCTGATATCATACATCTTGATGTTGATGTCCGTCACATAGAGCTCATCGCGACGCAACATTTTCTGAACGGTCTTCATGGTGGCGTAACAGGTTGTATTGTCCACCAGTGCAATGCCCAGTCGAAAGATACCAGCTACATTAAGCACTAATTTTGAACCACTAGGAAGCGTCACCGTCACATGATCGTTGACTTTCACATGCAGTTTGTCAGCCAGTCCCCCACCCATCATTACAGCATTCTCAATAGCAAGCACGCGTTCTAGCGTACCTTCGGTCATCTTTTCTCTGAGTTTGTAGAGCTTGTTTTCTTCTAACAGATCAACGCCATAAACCGAACCAGGAACTTCCGTTGTACCATAGTTGTAGTAGAGTTGTGAGCTTACTCTGGGGGAAACTCCATAGACACGAGGATCTCGCTTGATGATGGCAAGAATCTGCATTCCGTCTTTGATGTTCTTTGCTCGGTCACGTGGCTTTGGATGCAGGACTGAAACACGTGCGGACTCACGAGCAAAGTACTTTTGTGCAACTTGAACCGAATCGATGCTCACGTCATTGTACACTCGAACATGAGGGGTTGCGCTGAGCATGAGATCGTTCACCAGATTATCAGCACCTGTCATGAAGCTCACCATCGCGATATAGAAACCTATACCAAAAGTCACGCCCAGAGCAGCAACGATGGTTTGACGCTTGCGCGATACCAAGTGCGTGCGTATAATCTGAAGGATTACACTAAAGGACTTTAATGTTAGGATCAACTTCATCATCAGGTCTCCGTCAAAGCGCATCCAAGTGCACTTTACATTCCTCGCATCTTCTTTAGGCGCAAGTAGTCTGCCTGTACGCTAACACACAAGGCTCTTGAATTTCGGTATGCAAGCTCATTGGGAGCTTTTTGCAGAGCTTTGTCAAAGTTTCGCAAGGCCGTTTCATAGTTGCCGAGCGCCATATTCACGCAGGCAAAGTTATAATAGGCTTTATGAATGTTTGGGTGTGCTGCATGGGTCATCATTTCATCGTTGTAGTAGCTGACCGCAGTTTGCCACTGACCAATCTTCGCATCCTCATTACCCTTCTCGAGAAGAGGCAAATCATCGTCCTCCATGAGGTCAACCGTTGCTCTCTCGTTCTTTATGAGAAAACTCTGAATCAAGCGCTCTCCCATTTCATCGATTGCGGTAGTCTCCAATATGGTCTTGCTTATCGGAGCTGGCTGGTTATTCACAGCCTGCGTCGCAGCAGTGCGTTCTATCGTAAAGCTATTCGACCACAGAATAGCATTCTGTTGTGCGTCCCGCAAACGCAGTTGCGATGTCAGGAGTAGTGATCCGTTTAAAGTATAGTTGTGCACGATACTATCTTTAAGCACGGTGTCTTTCTTTGTCTTGGGGTTCCTGACCTTCCGTTCAACTTTCTGTTCATCGTGGACTATGTTCTCGCGATACTCAGACGAACCCATAGCACCACTGAGAACCAGAGTAGAAGACTGGTCGCCATCGGCTGCTGGTGAGTCGCTTACGGCGTTAAAAAGACGTGAGGCCAACAACTTATCGATGAGCACGTTTCGCAGAAGAGCACCATCATTTCGTCGCATGGACGAGCTTTCGATGGGTGCTACAACTATCCGCTTGTAGGGACTAACGTCTACATCCGGAGGACGTTGAACGGTAAAGGACATACGAGGGACCGACGAGCAGGCGCTGATTCCGAGGGCAAGAACAGCTGCGATGAGAAGTGCGAAAGAAGAGAATCGAAGCTTCATAGGCGTTTCTATGGAAGAATAAGACAGACGTCGCAGTATCAGACACCACGACTGTGCAATCCGTTTAGTGACTGCGAACAATTTTCGTTGCTGTGTCGATTCCAGACAGAATCTCGACAAATTCCAGACTAGATATACCCAACTTCACACTCTTTGATGTAATAGAAGAACCGTCCTTAATCAGAACTTGGTTGTTTGGTTGAAGGTAGGCACGAGGTATCACAAGAGCATGTTCCTTCTCGGAAACCACGATATTGGCTTGCAGTTGCGTACCAACAAACGGAACGAGTGGTGGCCGATCGCAGTGAGCATCAACACGAAACGATTGTGTTTCGTTCTCCAAGACTGGAAACACTTTCACTACAGTGGCGCTAAAAATGCTATCCGGAAATGCATCTACTGTGTACAGAACTTTCTGACCTGACTTCACTCGCGCAACATCTGAGGCATCGATAACAAGACGGAGCATAAAATCATGTGCATCACCAAGCAGTGCTACTGGCTGTGAAGCTGTTATCATCTCACCTTCTTCACGATAGAGAGCATACACACGAGCATCAAAACGACTCCGTACTTGAAAATGGTCCTGTGAGCTACTAGCGATCTCATATTGGCGTTGAGCATACTTCAATTGATTGGCAAGCGTTTGCTGTGTGCTTCGCAGACGTTGCTCGGCAGCTACCCAGAGAGAACGCGATGCTAAAAAGTTCGCATGTACACGATCAACTTCAGATTGAGTAGTAGATCCACTCTGAAGTAAGGTACGCATTCGATGTAGAACTAGTGAGTCATTGACGCTACGAACTCGAGCCGCTTCTGCATTTGCTCGTAACTCTTCAATGCTAGCAGAGTTCTCTTTGGCGTTTACGCGAGCATAGTCTAAAGCCTCACGAGCCGCTTGCGCACGCAATTCAGGATCTTTAGACTCTACTTCAAACAAGAGTTGTGCTGCTCGAACCGAATCGCCTTCACGTACGAGGAGATTGCGTAGGATTCCGGACGCGTTCGCATATGCTTTGTATTCATGAAGAGGATGGATCGTACCACTGGCGTAAACGGCTTCTACGATGTTCTGGTAGCGTGCTTGAATTTGATCGTCCTTTTCAGAGCAAGTCCAAAACAAACTGCCTAAAAGCAGAAGGACAAGTCGGATGTGTAACAACCTCATGGCGGTGATTTTGGTGTGAGTTGGGTTGCGGACTAGCGATGTACAAAATTAGAGAGAAAATGAGAGCAAGAATGGGAGTGTTCGATGCTAGACACAAAAATCGCGCTTCTATCTCCGCATTATTTTTTGCAATTATTACATCATTCAAGCCTCAGTTCTTGCTAATTTGACTACGGGATTAACTCTGATCATTTCTTAAGCTTCTCACGCTCACTCGAGGGGATATGCGACTATCGTATGCACTAATCATGCTCTGTCTGTGTGGTACTATTGTATGTACTCAACCGACTTTCGCTCAACAATCAAAAAACTGTCGTGATTGCCCACCGCCAACGCGGTGTGGCAATAAAGACAGCGTGATGAAAGTCACTTTTCGCGACAAGACAGTCATGGACGATTGTCTTTCCGCAATCCGCACCACAGTTAGCGTATTGGATCGACCAGAACAAGCGGTCAAGTTAAGTTTTAAGCGCAATGGCAAGTGCTTTGATACCGTTGTAGCAGTCAGTCAGATTGAGTCATTCAATGTAGTGGGCTTGGGCTTGAATGGCCAACCATGTAATCTGGTGGTGTTACCTGTACGTGAATTCGTACGCAAGGCAGCGGCACCAAAAGAACCGCACAACTTTTTCGAGCTAACTGCGAATGTTGGTTATGCGGGATCTGACACTTCCGCTCGCAAAATTGGCAGCGCAAGCGTCTTTCCAATCGTTGAAGCTACTCTCGCGCCTTTCGGCGAGCTCCTTGGCAACAAACTCTCTCTTGCTCTACAAGCGGCAGCACATTATGAGAATTCACGTCTACGCTTCCCTCTTGGTGCTCAACTTCGCTTGAACTTCAGCTCCGCAAGTTCTATTGAAACGGTTAGCGGTTACAAGCCAAACCCTTGTTCGTTCAACACAGGTTCGATCTTTAGTCCATCCGAAGAAGACTTTAATGAGCTCAGCGCTGAAGGCGCAAGAGATTCCTCAGCCTACTTCTTTGTAGACAAGCAGCTAGTTCAATCAAGCTGGCGACCATTTATGTTTGCTGAGGGTGGAACATTGTTGAATGCAGGTTTTGACGGTCATGGATCGAGTCCTGCATTGAATACAAGTGATTATGGCCAGTATTATGTAGGTGGTGGTCTGGGAACACCGCTCTGGAACTGGGCTACTCTATCGATAGCATATCGCTTCATGCGCTTGAACGTACGCACTCCCTGTCCGTATTGTCCGCCTCCTAGCTCTGAAGAGTTTTTCATCGTCAACACAACCAAGGTTCACAGTATTATGCTCAAGTTTGGTTTGCGATGGGATTGGTAAGGCAAACTGCCTCTGCACAACAACAGCGCTAACCATAGTCATTGCACTCGTCAGTTTTTTGTCTAGTTCGTTCCATTCTTCTCGACACCTATGACACATTCCAAACTTGCTCGACTTCTCAACAGTGTATTTTTTGTAGCTCTGGTGCTCATGTCGTTGAGCTGTCAAACGTCCATTGAGCCTGATGATGTGGTTCCTGAAGGTGGGTTTCGAGCAACCGTCCGAGTGGTTGATCAAGGGAACAACCCTATCGATAATGCACGTGTGCAATGGATCATCAGCAGAGCAGGATCCTCGCAGCAGCAGTTGGATTCGGCATTCAATGCGTCCGCAGGTGCCCAGAGTGCACTTACGGGTAGCAACGGCAATCCTGGTGTCGTTTCATTCCAAATTCCGGTCCCAGTTGCACAAGCAGGAGTACTGGTTTTGTTTAAAACAACACCACCGGTCGGGAGTGACTTCCTAGGAGTCCAGAAGAATGGGAACATCCGCGTAGATACGCTAAAAGTCTGTGGGGAAACATTCCTCACTATTACACTCCAGAGAGTTGTCAACGTTCAGTGTAACGGCTCTACAAACTGCAAAGATCTATCTCTAACAATTGAGCCTCCGGTGCGCACGCGCGATACAGTTGCTCAGGGTGATTTGATTCAAACAGATGGCCCGATTACAATCACGAGTGTGAGCGGCATACCAGGAAACTTCAGTAACATCGGAATACTCACTTCGGTTTTCAATGTTAATAGTGGCGTGAGCCAGGGCATTCCTGCTACTATTCCACAGAATACACCGTACCGAATTCGTTTTGATGTTGATGCTTCGTCGTCGACAGCATCGGTTGACACCGTCTTTACCGTCACCGTAACAGCATCTCAAAATGGTGTTCCATGCTGGAGCTGCACTTTCGATGTGCGCCTTATCGTCAAGCGTCAAAGCAATTGCGATTGCCCAACCAAAGGCATGCAGTTTACGATGGGACCAGACACTAGTTGTGTCAACGTTCTGAAAATGGATACACTGAAGAATATTGCTTTAGCGAACACGAGCGCGGATTGTCAGCTGCAGTTAGTCCTAGACCACTCCAAACTCACGGAGCCAATCAGCGAAGTGTGGGTAAGCCAAATGAACGCACAGCTTGGTGAGCAGATTCTCTTACCTAGCGGATCATCGTTGAACTCCGTCATTGTCAACTTCCAACCACAAAGCTCTAGAAACTACAATCAGAACTTTGTGTTTACCATGTTCCGCGTTTCTAAAACTGGTCAGATAACTCGCTGTGATTCAACTCTACAGATTCGCTTCAGAGGCACCGGCGGCAACCCACTGTTTGCTATTGACTCGGCAGGCTCAAGCATTTTTGTAAGGAATGGAAGTAGCTATCGTAGCGACACCTTAAAGCAGTGTACGATTCACCCAGATCCGAATACTGGTCAGGGCAGACTGTGTCTCATGAATCCAGGGAATTGTCCTTTGGTGGTAGACCTGAGCATAATCAATGGTTCATCTGTGTTCAGCATCGATACCACGGTTCTCACCATTCCGGCTGGAAAGTCGCAGTGTATCACTGTTACATTCCAACCATCAAACTCTGACGTCTATCCAGCAGGCCGCTGCACACCTCCTATACGTAACTTCAATGGCGCTATTCGCGCAAGCAGCAGCTTCGGGTCGGCGACGATTCCACTCCTTGGCTTTGCAGACCTCGATGTCAACTGTGCTGGCAAGGCTGTGCTGATCGCACCAAAGTTTGGAGCCAGAGATGTTGCGGGCATTAACTACTTCATCACCCTGGACATTTTGCAAGACAACACCATCACCAATGGTGAGCAGAGCAATGGCTTGACTGATAGCGTGAAGATTTTCGTAAAAGACATCATCACATCGGGTCCACCGCCAAACGATGCCAATATCACGAGCGCAGTCCTTTCGACCGGACAGTTCCAGCGTGTGAAGTTCTACTGGAAAGCGAATCTGAAATCGTTGCCTTCAGATATCTGCCAGCTCTTTAACACCTATGGTTGCCCAACTCCTAACAACGCGTTGACCGATCAGCCAGTTGTGGAAGGTGACATTTTAATATTCGAGTACAAAGGTTCCTACGGTATCCTTTGGATTAAGAAACTTGCTTGGAGCGATCATACAAACAACGCTCTGCCGCAGGTTGAAGGTTTGGTTTGTTATCCATTTAATTAATGTCGGTCGCGTTCTTTTAGGTCTGTGCCAACCATCATGAGCTCATCGCTCAGTCAGTCCGCACAGTGTTCTTGACATTTAGGTCTTGCTTATCTCTTCGATGCTTCGCATCGAAGAGATGCATTGCACTTGCATGACTGCGGAAGTGCGTGTTACAACGGCAGAAGACAAACGACGAATAACTACGATTGCTCCTATGAATGCTCTGAAATCACTCTTCGCTTCCCTGCTCTGCCTAACTGGATTCTGTCTGGTTTGTTCGAGCCCTGCATATTCTCAGAAAGCAGCACCCTACGCTCCGGTGAACTCGGAAGACGACGATTACGCGATAAGCTTCCGAAGTGTAGGCACCACAACCGAAGCCTGGTTTACCACTAGCTCTGGTATGCCTGACAAACGTTCACGGCACATGATGATCCTCAGTTCATCCAGTGGAAGTGGCAAGGCTGCAACTGCAGCTGCTGCACCTGTGAATGTTGAGGAAGGTCAGAAACTCCCGCTCAACGGTTGCGCGAGCTTCTCAGCCTGTAATCCGAACTACGGTGTGATGATTTCTAATAGACCAGTGAATGGCAAGACGCGTGGTAACGACTTGTATGAAATTCAGTACGACACAAAAGGCTGGACCGCAACACGTCTCGATGCCTTGTGCAGCGACGCCTGGGATGATACTCCCTGTTTGTCTCCAGATGGAGCTCTGTTATACTTTGCCTCCGACAGAAACTCTCCCTACTCTCGCAACACAGATATTTTTGTTTCGACACGCAATGGAAACTCATGGTCAACACCAGAGCTGGTGAAGCAAATCTCGACGGCTGCACACTCTGAGCAGACACCATACGCAGCACGCGATGGATATCTCTACTACGCCTCAAACCAAACCAAGAACGGCGACTATGATGTATGGCGCGCTCGCTATGACGCAAAGAGCGGACAAATTATCAGCAGTCCTGAGCCTGTGCCATTTGAAGGTGTTAATGCAGAAGATAGTGATGAAGGACACCCCTGCTTCAGTCCTGGTGGAAGCTGGTTCTTCTTTAGCTCAAATCGCTCTGAGAAGCGAGACTATGATATCTACAGTATCAAGACTGCTGCAAGCTCAGACACCTTAGCTATCCGTGTGATGCAACGTTCACGGCAGTTCGACAGACAAACGAACGCACCGGAAGACATCGTGCAAGCCTTTGCCATGGGCAATGTACAGATACAAGATCTTGCCACGCGCAAAGCACTGCAGATGAGTACTAACGCTGCTGGCGAACTCATGGTTGTTTCCAATAAGGATGTTCGCGACCCCCTCTTTGATATGAGTCTGCACACCTTGGCCATTGAGGCACAGGTCTCCGATAAACGCTTCATCTCATCTCGCGATACTGTGATCTACGATGGATTCTGTCAGGCAAAGAAGGAGCATACGCTCATGGTTTGGGACACAGCTGCATACTACATACCAGAATGTGTTCAAGACTTCCCAGTGAAGAATGTTCGTTTCTTTGTAACTGGTTATTGGTGCCCTACCACCGAGGCCTACACCCGTTATCTCAACTGCTCCTGTATCATTGCTTGCGATACCTGCAACAAAATTGATGATGCGAAACAACCAAGCCTAAACTGTGGTCCGGATGATGAGCTCTATCGATATAGTCTGGTGAAGGCTCGTGTTGATGTTGCACGTAAAGAAGGCTCGGCCTGTATAAATACTCATGAAGCAAAGTCAAAAGGTCACGAGTATGCAATGGAGGTTGATTCTGCTATTGTGCGCATCGCAGAGAGTATGAGATCGGCATTGCAGATTGCTTGTATTCAGCGCGAAGTTGCAAAGGGCAAGAAAGTCACAGTGCAAATCACTGGCTGGACAGATCCTCGTCCGCTGGACGAATCGTGTACCTTTACCGGAAAAACCATCGACTTCTCCAAGAACTTTGTGAAGCTGAATATGGACGACAGTCCATACATCGTCGGTGACTCCCTTCCAGGTAATGGCAAAGTTCGCTTCTCGCGCTCCAAAGCTGGAGGAAACTATCTATTATCACAGCTACGCGCCTACTATACAGCTATCATGTTTGATAAAATCTGGGACGAGAGCGTGAGCGAGTACCGCGAGATGAAAAGTCATGGCAACCTTGAAGTAGTAGCCCTTGGCAAAGCCGTATCGCAAGAAAACCGTGACTTTAGTGAGCGTCGTTCCGTTGAAATCCGTGTAACGGTGCCTATATCCGAAAAAGAAATGGTTCGTGGTGTGATTCCAGATCCTGGACAGCGCGTTATCCTTTGCGACACACCATGTAAGTAGCTTGAGAAGCTCAGCTTGAACTCCATACGTGCTTTCGCTTGAGCAGTATCCTCCCTTACAAACCTTGAACACCAGAGTGCATGCGCAGCATGCACTCTGAAGAAAAAAACTCTGAAGATCTCTCCTCAGATAGCGCTCCGTCATAAGCTCACGCGTGCTGTCAACTTCTGCGCGATCATTTCCGTCCCACAACGCACGAAGCATAACCCAAAGCAGAAGCCTTGCACTCCATCAGTCAGAGGATCTGCTTTTCAGCTGCGTGAAGTTGGTTGAGCTTGCACATCAACTGCTCATCGGCAGTGTGCAAAACTCAATGTCTCGGTCATCGCTAACTTGCGATTCTGACATTCCTTCAAATCTCTATGGCGATGAAAACTCGGTCGGTACATACATGTCAAAATTGTGGACATCAACTTCCAAAGTGGTCAGGTCGCTGCCCAGGCTGTAACGCGTGGGGTACGATGGTAGAGGAAGTCATCCATGAAGACCGCAAAGTGGTCTTGAAGGCACGGGCGGCAGCTGCAGGGATTACGACCATTGCCGATGTGAGCACTGAGTACTCAGACAAGTTCACCACTGGTATCAACGAGCTAGATCGCATTCTCGGAGGTGGAATCACGCGCGGTTCGCTGATCCTCATTGGTGGTGATCCAGGTATTGGAAAGTCTACGCTCATGCTACAGCTCTGTGCGAATACCCAACAGTACAAACCACTCTATATCACTGGAGAAGAGTCGCTCCAACAGATCAAACTACGGGCGCAGCGCATGCGCAATGTTTCAACGGATCTTATGCTTCTTGCCGAGACCGACATCCATGCAGTTTGTACAGCTATACGCGAGAGTGACGCAGGCTTAGCTATCGTTGACTCGATCCAGACCATGCAGTGTGCTGATATTGAGAGTACGCCAGGATCGATTTCGCAAGTTCGAGAGTGTAGTATGAGACTTATGGAAGTGGCGAAGAAGACCCATAAGCCAGTGTTTATCGTCGGACACGTCAACAAAGAAGGTTTGATAGCGGGTCCAAAAGTGCTCGAGCATACCGTCGACACTGTACTCCAGTTTGAGGGAGAGGGAATGTACTCCTATCGTATCCTTCGAGCACTCAAGAACCGCTATGGTTCCACAAATGAGTTGGGCATTTTTGAGATGGACGAGCATGGTTTGCGAGAGGTTGCAAACCCAAGTGAGATCTTCCTTACCAAGAGGTCCCAGGAGGAGTCAGGTGTGGCTGTTTGCGCAAGTATCGAAGGGACACGCCCCCTACTGGTGGAGGTTCAGGCACTCGTAACTCCAACGAGCTACAACGTACCTCAACGATCCTCAACCGGATTCGAGTACAAGCGTTTGCAGATGATCCTGGCTATTCTTGAGAAGCGATTAGGGCTAAATTTTGCTCATAACGACGTTTTTGTGAATGTAGCCGGCGGGATTGTGCTTAGCGATCCAGCCGTAGATCTAAGCGTAGCTGCAGCTCTGGTCAGTTCCCTAAGGGATCGCCCAATAGCAGCTGGAGTCATTTGTATAGGCGAATTGGGTCTGACTGGCGAGGTTCGTAGCGTTCGTGGCATAGAGCAACGCTTGTCGGAGGCCGACAAGCTTGGTTTCCGTAGCGCCTATCTTCCCACAGGCAACGCTGAAAAGCTCAGCCGCACCTATACTCTTCAGCAGCATCCAGTTGACCGAATCTCCGTAGCTTTATCACAAATTTTTTCCTAATCTGGTGGAACTTTCCGGATGAGCCAGGGTATAATTATGGACTTGCAGGCAACAACAGGCAGTATATCAACTGCAATAGATTCAGAATCGGGTCGTTCAGACTCGGGGCTGACGTCTGCGATCCGTTCAAAAATGAGCGACAAGGAATTGATCGCTTTAGTTCAGCAGGCTGACGAAGCGGCTTTTGTTGTGATTATGCAACGACACAAAGAGTCGATCATCAACTTTGTGTATCGCTTTGTTGGCAACTGGGATGATGCCATTGATATCGCTCAAGAGACTTTTGTACGATTACATCGCTATGCTCAAACTTACAACGGTGAGGTAGCATTTTCTACGTGGTTGTACACCATTGCTTCAAACCTTGCGAAGACTGAATTGGCGCGTTACTGGCGCAAGAATTCGCAGAGTTTTACGGCTTTGAAAATGTCGAACGAGGAAGAACCAGAATGGGATATAGCTTGTCAGGACTACAGTCCGGACAAACGTATTGACTCTGGACTTATCACTCAGAAAATTCAGAAAGCACTCATGGGTATATCACCCTCCTATCGCGAAGTCGTGATTCTTCGTGATATGCAGAACTTGAGTTATGAAGAGATCGCAGAAATCACGAAGCTGGAAGCAGGTACGGTGAAATCGCGAATCAACCGTGGCCGTGCTCAGCTACAAGAGATTCTTCAACCGCTTTATACAGAACTCTTTGGCTAAATGACGAAAGTGTAGAATATACAGAAGACGAAATGTTCTGCGTCTGGTTGAAGTCAATGAGATACTTTTGCAGAACGATTGAATGTTGTTTTTTGCGTTGTGAGTACATGAAAACGCTGGTGTTTGATCATTGCTTCTTACACTGTTGTTCACTTCACGACATAAAACTTGAATGTAGAATATGACACCGGAACCTGACCCCTACCAAGACTCCGGAGCGACGCGACAGATCTTCTCTTCGCTTCGCTCCATCCAAACACCTGCCGATTTCGAGCAAGGCGTTGTCAGCCGTGTGCTATTGAATTCACTCCCAACTCTCTCAGCACCTCCTAGCTTTGAAACTGATGTTCTGCAACGCATTCAGCAGAGCGCGGCATCAGAGCCATCGCAATCTCCTGAGTCATCTCTACCAAGAACGAATAGTAGTTCAGATTCATCCTTCTCTGGATCAAATGCTGCTCCGGCAGCACTCTGGAAGTACGGTCTAGCTGCAATCGTAAGCGCAATCAGTATCGCAGCTCTGTGGTATTGGTCTAGCCATGAGGATACTCTGCAGACAGCGGCACAGCAAAGCGTGATTCCGCAGGCACCACGTGCTTCAACCTCGAATACACAGGGTACTCAACCGCAGAGAACGCTCGAGCAGACAGGAACTCTACACTCATCCTCGAGTACAACATCGACACCTGTCCAAGCTTCGCAAGACCCCAAGGGCTCGATGAGTAGGGCTACAACGCTGAAGGGTTCAGCCAAGACTCTCGCAAAATCACCAGGGTTGCAACGAACGCACAAGGATTCTCTTGCGCAATTTGATGCTGTGCGAGGCGCTGTTATTCCAAAAGATCGTCTTGATGAAGAGTAGTATTGTCTGCTCTTCAGCATCTCGATAGTCACACCTTTACAATCGCGATTTCCCATTCCATGATTGCATATCGAGCTAAGAAGCTCAACCGCGGTTCGAGTGCTAGTAGTACGCACACAAAGAATCTAGTTCTATCAACCTTGCCTACACTTTGACGAGGGATCTGCGTCACTTCCTCATCTTTTCTTCGCTCATAGATCTCAGAATAATCGTGGAACGCTTTGACTTTTCGTATTTTGCGCACGGACGCTTCAGCAAACCCTATTAGGACGCACGGGACATGTTCGAATCCGATATCGAGCGTAGTAAAATCCGCCTTTTGGAACTCGTAAATAGTACGCAACCTACTGTCTATCTCAACGACATCTTAGGTCGCGCTTCTATTGATTACGCATACAAACAATACTTCGAAGCGGAGTTTGGGTGGTGGTTGTATGAGGAGCAGACACTGCGTCAGGCCAACCCGAACCTGGATCTCAACGATCCCTCAACCGTTGGTATTCTCAATAATCTCGATACACAATACCGCAAGCACGCTCGTTTCGACCGTGAGCAATTGATGCTCATCATCGACTCTGCCGTCAAGTGTGTGCTCAACTATCGCGTGCGCCCTCGCACCACTCTCAAGTGGTTTGTGTTTCGCGGTGAGCCAACCAAGCCGATTTATGAAGTCTACCTCCGCATGCGCTACTTTGCGGACTATCGCTATTTGCACGAGGGATTCAACCAGTGGCTGTTGAAGAGAGGCTTGCGCTACGACTCATTGGATATCATTTCGGTTCTTGAGTTTGAGCGATTGATCAAGAAGATTGACGACGATACCATTCTCGAGCTTTCTCCTTCGCAGTTTGTTGAGTTGATCGCGCCGATTAGTTATTTCTTCGCTGAACTTTCGGTTGACCCAACGAAGCAGAGCATCCCGATCGAAGCTGTCATCATATTCTTAGATGACAAAGAAGTCTATATCATTGCGCAAAAGCTGGAACGCATGCTCTATCAACAAGGCATCCAGCAACTCACGAAAGAGATGTTCCTTTCGGTTGTTGATGAAGTCCTTCGAGAAATTGAAGCTGAGCAAGGTAACGATGATCTGGATGGTTCAGAGAATGAGCAGCTGAAAGAGGACACAAGCGCTGTTGAGGTACACTCTCCTACAGCCACTCCACGTCCAAGCGCAGCAGATCTCTTACGTCCAACCGGAACTGCAGCAAGTGAGTCCATCATAACTGCAGGACTTGGTAACTCGACGGGTACTGGCGGCACCGAAGGTGCTGCCATGAACATGAATCAGCCAAGTGAATCTCGAAACGCCGACGCTGCATCGTCTGTTTCTGTTATTCAAGCATTGTCACGTCGATCAGACGCAGAGCATACTGAGTCAGACGAAATCACAGATCAGAACTTTTCGCAAGGCGAAACGAATGATGCACATGAGTTAGAAGGCACTAAGCCTGCTTCCGACCCATCGTCACTGTTTGTAAAACAAGGCACGCAGGAAGAGTACTCAACACCAAGCAGCTCTGCGTTTGTCCTTCAAAAGGAAGAGTCAACAGTTCCAGGTCCATCAGAGTCTAGCGTTGACTCACAGGCAGACATTGTCTTGTTACAAGACGAGCTCTCATCTCAAATTGGACGTGATATACAAGCGCAAGAAGAACGTCATGAATCGCAGGCAATAGTCCAATCACAGGATTCTCTACCTCAAACTGAGCAGCTCGAACACACCGACTCTTTGCCAAGTGATGTTAAGAACTCAGAAGAGAATGCAGACGCTGACATCGCATCGGAAGTTGAAGCTGCCTCAATTCAAGACTCAGCTATAGAGGCGGAGGCCAATAGTCTTGTCATCGACAGTAACTCACCTCCTACCTTGGGTATCATTTCTCGAGCCTTAGGCAACGACTCCATCAACGTAGCAGAACGTGTAGCACCGGCTCCATACTTTGAGCAAAGCTCGCGCGTGCATATGGATGAGAACCAAGGCGCTACCGAGGCGAAAGTCTTCCCATCTATCACCAGCTTTTACGACGATCGGCAACGAGATACGTACATCAAGAAACTCTGTTCTAAGGATGCCGAGAGATTTGATGATTTAGTTGCTTCGATTGATCAGACCCGCAATTGGAAAGAAGCACTGGCATTCCTCGATAAGTTTTACTCGCAGGAAAGCGTTGATCCCCAATCCTCTGTTGCGCGTGATTTCCGTATGGCGGTATACAAACGCTTTATTGCTCTCTAAATCCTCTCTTTTTGAGTCTTTTCATCAACCTGTGCGTTGCTGCGCAACGCCACAGACTCCTCATTTGTTCAGGTCTGTAGTGCGTTTGACACTGCGGCACACGTGCCACTCAGCCAGCTAAACTCGCAGACACAGCCCGAGAATGCGTATATTGTGAGTTGTTCAAGCCTAAATGCAGGCATATGAGCAGCCTTTGAGACACCACGAACGAGTAGGACGATCATGAATTTTGTCGATACAGCGCGAATCTTCGCAAAATCCGGTGACGGCGGACGCGGTCACAGCTCCTTTCGTCGTGAGAAGTTCGTTCCCAAGGGTGGTCCAGACGGTGGCAACGGTGGTCGTGGTGGTGACATCATTTTTCGCGTAGACCCACACCTCAATACCCTCATCGATTTTCGATTCAAGAAAAAGTTCGTTGCCAATGACGGTGTTCCTGGTTCATGGGCTCGCAAGAGCGGTCGTGATGGTAAAGACACGGTGATTCGTGTACCACAAGGAACCTTAGTTCGCGATGCAGAAACAAAAGAGATACTTGCCGATCTTACAGAGTCCAAGCAGGAAGTGGTCTTACTTCAAGGCGGTCAAGGTGGTCGCGGCAATCATGCATTCACAACGGCAACGAACCAAGCGCCTCGAACACTCGAACCAGGCAAGCCTGGTGAAGAGCGATGGCTCGAGTTAGAGCTCAAACTCCTTGCAGATGTTGGTTTGGTTGGCTTCCCTAATGCTGGTAAGTCTACACTTATCTCGGTGATCTCAGCAGCTAAACCAAAAATTGCTGACTACCCATTCACCACACTCGTACCAAACCTCGGTATTGTGTCGGTTGCCGAAGACAAGAGCTTCGTAGTTGCCGATATTCCCGGATTGATCGAAGGCGCTTCGGCTGGAAAGGGCTTAGGAACACAGTTTCTACGACATGTGGATCGCACAACAGTATTGGTATTCCTCATCGATGCACGAAGTGAAGATCCAAAGAAAGACTATGCGGTATTGCGCAAAGAACTCAAGCAACACAATCCCGAGCTAGAGAAAAAAGAGCGCATCATTTGTCTCTCAAAAGTTGACGAACTCGATGAAGAAGAGCAAGCAGAGCTCGCTAAACTCAAGATCGATCGTCGCACCCCACTCCTCATCTCATCTCTGAGCGGACACAATATCAACGAACTCAAGTGGAAGATGTGGAAGCCTCTGGAGAAGGCTTTAAAAGTAGAATAAACTTTTCTACCTAATCGAAGAACTCTGAAGAGAAACGCCTTCATGCTACATGAAGTTGTGCGTTGTCGTGCGTGACTACCAGCGCAACTCCTTCATCTTGTCACAAGTGTTTACGCAACACACCATTGTTGAAACTTCCCTTCCACTTGTTTCGCACTTTTCTTCTACTTTGGTAACCTCGCTCGTGATACAATTGCTGAACACCAGGAAGAATCACGCCTCACTCCAAACTCGCTCCTGCTCATAGACACTTCTCCAATGCGTGTCTCCATGTTAACCCATCGCCGTCGTGTTCAGTAAAGATCTACCGCCAACGTAGTATCCAATCATCAAGGAGTACAAATGCCACAATCACTTTTCAAAGTGTACGCCCAGTTCGTGTTCAGTACAAAGCATCGAGAGTGCATACTAGATGAAGAAATACAATCGCAGCTCTACAGTTTCATGGCAGCCTATAGTCACCAAATAGGAGTAGAGCCAATTCAGATTGGAGGAGTTGAGGACCATGTTCACATTCTCTGTTTACTCTCTAGAAAAACACCCACAATGAACTTCGTTCGCGACATAAAATCGCACAGCTCACAATGGCTAAAGAAACAACACCCCCGCTTTCAAAACTTCCACTGGCAAGACGGCTACGGCGCCTTCTCCGTCAGCGCTCGAGAAGTCCCTCAAGTACAACAGTACATTATCCATCAAAAAGAACATCACAAACACCAAACGTCAAAAGACGAATACCGCTCACTCCTACGAGAAGCCGGAATAGAATGGGACGAACGCTACGTTTGGGACTAGAAAGAAAACTCTCTAGAAGAAAGTAACGCTCAACTCTAAACCAATTTCATGCGCTAGCATGGTGCAACGGTGCAAGCCCTGTGTGTATCCCATCACAGGGCCCAACCGCGCAATGAGATCAATGCCTTTGAGGTCAACAATCCAGCACATGCCACAGCCCTGTATACATCAGAATACAACTCACAATCAGCCCTGAAAGGGCGTCAACAATCCAGCACAGGGCACAGCCCTGTGTACAACGGTATGAGAAAAAAACAGCCCTGAAAGGGCGCCAACAATCCAGCACAGGGCGCAGCCCTGTGTACTAGAACAGAAGAAAAAAAACAGCCCTGAAAGGGCGTCAACAATCCAGCACAGGGCGCAGCCCTGTGGACACCAAAACGCAAATCACAATCAGCCCTGAAAGGGCGTCAACAATCCAGCACAGGGCGCAGCCCTGTGTACACCAGCACGCGAATCACAATCAGCCCTGAAAGGGCGTCAACAATCCAGCACAGGGCGCAGCCCTGTGTACAACGGTATGAGAAAAATCAGCCCTGAAAGGGCGTCAACAATCCAGCACAGGGCGCAGCCCTGTGTACCAGAACAGAAGAAAAAAAAAGCCCTGAAAGGGCGTCAACAATCCAGCACAGGGCGCAGCCCTGTGTATCAGAACAGCAGAAAAAAAAAGCCCTGAAAGGGCGTCAACAATCCAGCACAGGGCGCAGCCCTGTGTACAACGGTATGAGAAAAATCAGCCCTGAAAGGGCGTCAACAATCCAGCACAGGGCGCAGCCCTGTGGACCAGAACACAAGAAAAAAAAGCCCTGAAAGGGCGTCAACAATCCAGCACAGGGCGCAGCCCTGTGTACGCGAGCAGAACAACCAGCAACTTCATCCTCCCAACCTCTTCAAAACACCACCGAAGGAATCCGAAAAACATAACACGGAACACCAGACCCAACTATCTGATCCAACGTTCAGAGAAGCACGCTGATTTGAACGCCACATCGGCATCTGCGGACCATAGATACGCAAACACTGCGCTTCAAAACGCTGAGAATAATCTAACTCTTACAACACGACAATTAGCCTCGAGTATACAACCCGAAAGCCTCCCAGCAACCGTTGTCCGATGAACACTCACCTACCTATTATAGTAGTACCGCTCATACAGATACAATGACGCCGGAACTACGACAGAAAAAAACAAAGCCTTCAACAGCAGCTCATTCACCCAACCCTTGTTGATCATGTCTGTGCGGTAGGGGCCATAAACATCATACAACACTAAGCAAGTGAAGCACCATGTGAAATCCCTTAAAAACTGCTTCAGTAGCGTCTTCGCCTTAGGAAAAATTGCAGCGAGTACCATAGGTATCCTCAATAATAGTTGGTTGAGTTCTGGTTGTTTCTGACTTCGATGCTCCTCATCGCACTACCTCGTTCATGCATTAGAAATTGAGCTTTGTCTTTCGAAAAAGTGCTAGAGATGTCTTACGATCAGTGTTTCTAATGCAATGCAATAGAGATGCTTCTGCAATGAATAGGCTTAGAGCGAGAGATCGCCAAGACCGCAGTATCACTGATGACTATGGCTTCTTGTTGAGCCGGTCGCTGAATTGGGTTTTAAGTCCAAGATACCAAACTAAACTATGGAGAGCACCAAGCTCGTAAGGTTCGAAAAGTACGTTTGATTAAGCCAAATCTCGTCTAGAGATCTACTATCTCCAATGATGTGATAAGCAAACCATTCTATAGCAAGAAACATGGCAGCTGTCAGCACTACTGACCAACGGGCATGCAGGACGAAGCTGCTAAGGTTTAGAGTGTACGATTCCGGCATTGCGATCATGTATTGCCTTCATAGATGATCGAGCCAATGTGAAAGACCCAATTTACGATCATGGTAGCATAGGATTCTATAAATACTATACTCGATCAGAATCACTATCCTCTTAGAGTTTGACTATCATTTACACACAACAATGCTCTTGCTAAGGACTTCGCCGCCGCTATTCATGTGCACAAGGTACACGCCTGCAGGAAGATCAGGTAGCCGTATCTGCTGTAATCCATCTTCGCGAGACTTCAGCCCTACGCTCAAATCCCGCTCATGTCCGAGTGCGTCAAACAGCTTCACGTCACTAGAACTAACAATAGTGAGTTCACCTTCGCTCGGATTTGGATATGCATATAAAACACTCGCAACACCTTCAAGCTGGAACCACGTATTGCCGCAAACAGCGTAAATATCAATATCACCGGGAGTTGCTGAAAGTACCGAACACAAGCTTTCATTGCCACTTGAAAGATCATGCAGAGTGATGGCTGAATGTCGGACGGCAGATAGCAGCACTTGCGCAGACAATCTTGCTACGACAGTTGGGCTCGTTTGCAGATCAAGAAGTGTGTCGATCGTAAACACCAGCTCATCTCCAATAATACTCGCAAGCGGCGACGTGAGCATGCTCTTCGGAAGAGAAAGCTTGGCGTGCAAACGAACCTGAGTCTGCGCATGTGATGCAAGAGCGTAAACTGGTATCTCCACGAATGTAGAAGGCATCAACGTGTCAAGGTCACCAACGCTAAAAACAATCTTGTTGTTTTGATTAACGCTCATGAGCAATGTATCTGTACTACTGCATCCCTGCGCGCTTGTTGCCTGTATGGTATAGGAATGAGCGGCTACTGCGATGGTCGAGAAGGTTGGAAGCGTTGAAACGACTCGTCCGGCTTCGTCTCGCCAAATGTATGTAGAGGGGACTTTTGATTCGTCGACACCCAGAACAACCGCTTCGCCTTCACAGAGGGTTGTATCTCGTGCAACAAACTGCGGCAGATCATAGACTGTTACAAAAACTGTGTCGTCGGATGTTAGCGCACCTTGCTGTGCGCGAACAACGTAGTTCTGCGTTCTTTCTGCAATAACGCCTACACTATCACCTGAGGCGGTCCATGAGCTTTGCTCAGCAGTCCATGTGTAGACGGTATTGAGTTGAGGATTCAGTACACGAAGAGATGCCCGTTGTCCTTTACACAACGCGATGTCCTGCGAAGCCTGCACACGCACCATGTCTCGAAGTTCCACGAATACAGAGTCCCAACCTTCACAGCCACCTTTTACTGCGTAAACACGATACCAAGCTGAGCTGTTGACAACAACATTCGCAGTATCCGTGTTCGAAAGTTGCTTGCCGGACGAGTCGTACCAACGATAGAGTACGCCAGGCAACGGATTACGAACTGATAGTTTTACATTGCTACCTGTTTGAACTGCTAAGACGGCATTCGCTTGAACAACAAGCGCATTTGCGACGGTCACTTCTACGGTATCGGAAGAAACACAGCCCTGAGCATTCGAGAGGCTTACGATGAATCGTGAAGTCGTGTCGACGACAACATCAATGCTATCACTCTGGCCAAGAATAGTACCACTCAGGTTTCTCCATACTCTTTGCAATCCAACTCTAGGTGCTGAGCTACTATCTATGCTAGAGTATAGGCGAACACTGGTATTCTTGCAGACAGTCTGTGCCCCCATAGCCATAACGCGTGGGAAGGCATAAACCCTGACCTGAACTACCGCTGTATCGCGGCAGGTTGCGTTAGTGAAATCTCCGCTCCAGGTCATTACTGTGTAAACCATGTCTTTGTTTGGGGTGCAACGAGGACTAGCTTGCGTGCTATCATCCAGTCCATCTTTAGGAGACCAACTGTAGAGGGCACCACCACTGGCTCGAAGGATCAATGTTGATCCTACACACGTCAGTGTGTCCGGCGATAGTTTCAAATCAAGTGACGCTTGCACTTTCACCTCAACGCTATCGATTCTTGTACATCCGAAGCGATTTGACAGAACACATTTGTATCTGGTTGTTTTCACCGGTTTGGCTAGTGGTGTCGCACTGGTCGGATCGTCGAGTGTTGCAGCAGGTGTCCATGCATACCGCATACCGAGAGTATCGAGCGAGTCTTTAGAGACGATAACAATTCCTAAGCGGGTCGAGCCACCCGTACAAATTGCCGCCGCAGGACCTGGTGACGTTTGTGGTGGACGACTCACGCGAACGGTCACACGTGCGGTATCTGCACAGTTTGCTTCACTCACGACTACAGTATAGGTTGTTGTTTGGCTCGGGTTTGCAATAACTTCTGCGCCCTTCGTGCTGTTTAAACCATTACTTGGGGACCACTGAAAGTCTCTTGCACCTGATGCCTTCAGAGTGACCCGCTCCCCTGCACAAATCACGGTATCGCGACTCACAACTGCTTTAACACGCATCACATATACTTGAACCGTATCCTCAGCATAACATGTTGAGGATGAATAGCCTCGAACGATGTATGTAGTGTTTTGATTTGGTCTTGCCACCGGGTTAGCTATCGTCGAATCACTCAGACCAGTTCCAGGGCGCCATTCATATCGAGTAGCACCACTCGCAAAAAGAACAGACCCAGAATCAGAATAGCAGCGATACGCAGTTCTCGGTGCCACATTTACCGTTGGAAGCGAAGTGACGTTAAGCGTAGTATCTCGATAAACCGTATCAATTCCGTTGTAAATGATTTTCAATCGCACCACATATCGGCCATTTCTTGTGAAAATATGCCGAATCGAAGTCGACGCACTGACAACGGTGGAACTATCACCAAAGTTCCAATGTAGGAGGTAGTTTGGGCACTCTGGCGTGGGTGACACTGTGCTACTAAACTCATACTCACCGCAGTTGATGCCCGGCTGAGTACGCAGCGTATCAGTGTGAACATTACCGAAAATGACAATTGCCGAGTTTAGACAATCACAAGTATTCCCTTTATAGGCACCTGAAACATATGGGAAATCGTACTTCGATGCTGTCTGATCTCCAGCGGCAACGAGGCGAAAGCCACATGCATTTGACTCTACAATTGCAAGCGAAGTTCCTCTTTCGAAGCTTCCTCCACCAAAATACGTTCCGTAGCGAAGGCTACTACCATCGGCTGCAATGCAGTTTATCACCCAATCTAGGTTTTGGGGGCTTGACCGCAGAGCAGTAGGAGTCAGTGCGACAGTAGCCGACGTAGCAGTCGTTGAGCCAATGAGATATACGTCACCATTCGTGCGAGCTACGATCTGGTACGGTCGCACATCCGTTCCAAGCATCGTTATGTACTTAACAGCATTCAAACCGGAATGGATACTTGCAACAAAGCCACCCGTTGTATGTCCTGCTTGCAATGTTCCGGTGTATGGAAAATTTGATGAGTTTGTACTCCCAACAACATTCACAGTGTTCGTAGCAGCACTATAGCAGATACCATTACAATCATCAGTTGCCGAACCCCCAATAATGTACGTTGCATTCGGAGCTGGTGTCGAACCATCTGTCCAAGACATCACAAAAACGTCCGCCGCGTCGGGAGATTTATTCATGGCAAGAGGAAAGTTGGACGATCCTGTCTTACCACAGAGGTACACTTGATTTCCCGCGCAGCAAATGCGCCGACTATCTTCTACGCCGTTACCGCCTACGTACGTGCTATACAAAACATCACCGGTCGAGTTAAACTTTGTCAGAGAGAGATCAAGTGCAGAAGCGGCAGTTGTTTGATATGCATTAGTTGTCGTATGAAAATTCAAGCTTGCAGAAGCTGAAGCATAGATATCACCCGACAACGTATATGCAGCACAAACACTAATATGCGCTGTCGAAGCACCCATGTTTGCCGTATAGACATAGGGACTTCCCGAGCCCCGAGCAAATACTCGGCAAAACTGAAGCTGGGAACCATTCGCACTGAACTTGGCAACAAAGCAGGCAGTATGTGTCAGTGCAGAACTAGGATTTGGACACAAGTACTGTACATCACTCGAAACGCTAACAGGGAAATTTGATGAAGCGGTAGTACCAGATATGAGCACTTCCCCAGCTGCGTTCACTGCAATTGAAGTTCCAATATCTACATAATTTCCTCCCAGATAACTACCCCAGATCATGGTCGTTAGTGTAGGGTTAAATTTTGCAACAAAGGCGTGACCATATGCTATTGCAGGCGACGATGGCATATAGCTTCCAGCAGTGGTCTCAGCAGAAAAACCGTAGCCAACGATATACACATATCCTTGAGCATCTACAGTGTGGTCTATGACGTAATTGTGTGATTGAAAAGTTGCAGTGGCTGTGCCATAACGGGTTGTATACGCAAGCTGTAAACGATCGAATGGCTGTGCAACAGAATAAAGACTCGCAAGCCAAACAAAAAAGCCAGTAAATACCAGAAAACGAGCACGTACCAGACTCATATGCCTCCCAGATATAGAAAACACCATTGAAAGTTAAACCAGTTACTCGTTGACCACAGAGTATCGGCATTCTTACGTACTGGTTTGGTGCAAGCTAGTGAAAAGCAATATCACGTCAAACGGTCGAGTGAAGCTGTTGATGGTGAAATCAGATTTGAAAGGTGTGTGGTGTATCGCAAGTACTGAAATGAGCATACATGATCCAGCCCAGACCAGTGGGATGACCTCGCAAAGAAATGCTACGTACAAAAAAGGACTCCCTGATACCTATCAATGGAGTCCTGTGTATTGTCCAGTATGTAGCTCAGCTTGAACCCTTATAAAGGGTAAACTATAACTACTTCTTGTGGCTTGCTAACCATCTGTCAAATGCATCCATCTGCTCGCTGGTAAGTATGGAGCGAATGTTGGCGACAAAGCTTGCACGGCATTCCTCCAAAGCTGCTTTCGCGCGAATGCGGTCTGGATTATCGTGTAGTGCTGCACGAAGGTCAGCCAAAGTAGCGCGATACAATGAACGTGCTGTTGTCGTATCAATGAGACCTAACGAAAGTTCCGTCTTTATCGAATCGAGTGTGTTTCTATAGCCCGCGAATATCACGCTATCCGAAGAGCGCAACGCAACGAGAGCTGTCTTTGAACATTCTTCATGTTGTCTATGAAAGGCAAGAATTTGTGTCTTTTGTGTGTCGGTTAAGTTCAGTGCGCGACCTAAGAATCGGCTACCAAAATCACCGATACGACGATGGTCGCTTTCTGGTGAGTGCATTCTGCAACCTTGTTGCAGAGTAGTGTCTGACAACTCCGATGGTGCAGCGTCTGCATCAGGCAAGGTCAGCGAATAGAGTGCATTTTCAGCCGAGCTATCAAGTGGTGAATCAGTTTTGTTGCAGCTCGTCAATCCTGTGACTAATACCAGAACTGATGCAGCGACAAGCGCTTTAAGTGCATTGAGAAATGCGTTGGTGTTTACTACTAAGGTCGTGCTCATAACGTCTCCTGTCAGTGTTTTCAATGTGTGTAAGAACTTCGGTGATACGGTAAAGGGATGCGCATCCTTTGTACTTAGTATCTGCAACCTGCATTTTGGTTTAAGCTCTCTTCTTTTCAACTAAGCGCTTAGTCGTAATAAAAAAGCTCATACAAGAAAACCTGTATGAGCTTTTTCGTTACACACAATGGTGTAAAATATTTTTGAGCGTCTGGGTCTTAGTTGAACAATCTGAATATCCAACCGCCATTTGCAACGAAGAACGGTGTAAACACGAGTGAGATAATGGCCATCAACTTGATGAGGATGTTGAGCGCTGGACCTGATGTATCCTTGAATGGATCACCAACCGTATCGCCTACAACCGCAGCCTTGTGTGTTTCTGAACCCTTACCACCAAGCATACCTGTTTCGATATACTTCTTTGCATTGTCCCATGCACCACCAGAGTTTGCCATCGATACCGCAAGCATGACTCCTACAATCAATGAACCAATCAACAAGCCTGCAAGCATCTGCACACCAAAGAGGAAACCAATAGCAAGCGGTGTTACAATCACCAAGGTACCTGGTGCAACCATTTGCTTGAGTGATGCAGCGGTCGAAATATCAACGCACTTGCGATAGTCAGCTTTCACTCCTGGCTTACCTTCGAGCAAACCTGGAATCTCTCTAAACTGACGACGTACCTCAGCAATCATATCGAATGCTGCCTTACCAACGGAGCGCATGGTCATTGCTGAGAATGCAAAAGGCAAAGCACCACCGAGCAACAAACCAGCAAGTACCTTAGGCTCAGTTAAACCAATTTGTTCTGGTGTAATCTTCGCACGCGTTAAGAAGGCTGATGTAAGCGCGAGTGAAGTAAGAGCAGCTGAACCGATTGCAAATCCCTTACCAATTGCTGCAGTTGTATTACCAGCAGCATCAAGAGCGTCTGTACGTTTACGAATGTCCTTACCCATCTCTGCCATCTCGGCGATACCACCTGCGTTGTCTGATACCGGACCATATGCATCGATCGTCAAACCAATAGCAATGGTACCAAGCATACCAATCGCAGCCATTGCAATACCGTACATGCCAGCACAGCTAACACCGATCACCACGGTAACAGCAATGAGAACCATAGGAAGAACGGATGAGTTGTAACCCAATGACAAACCATAAATGATGTTGGTCGCTGCACCAGTTTGCGATGCATCTGCAACTTCACGAACAGGTTTGTAACGGTGTGAAGTATAGTATTCTGTAACGAGGCCGATGAGCATTCCAGAAATCAAACCAGCTGCGAGTGACAGATACACACCCATCGCGTGATAGGTGATCATGCTTCCTTCTAGGTTGAAGTTCTCAGGAATCATAGCCATCGTGATGGGATAGAGAGCTACTGCCATGAGAAGCGTTGAAACGATCAACGACATCTTCAAAGCACCTTCAACTTTTTCTTCAGTCTTCGGACGTGCAAAGAACAAGGAGATGATTGAAGCAACGATACCAATTGCACTTGCGAGAATTGGGAAGAGCATTGCGTTCATTTTCATGTCGTCAGGAACGGTGTTGAATGCAACCGCACCAATAACCAAAGCTGCACAGGTTGACTCTGCAACCGATCCAAAGAGATCGGCACCCATACCTGCAATGTCACCAACATTATCTCCAACGTTGTCTGCAATAACTGCAGGATTGCGTGGATCATCTTCAGGAATACCAGCTTCAACTTTTCCTACAAGGTCAGCACCTACGTCTGCAGCTTTGGTATAGATACCGCCGCCTACACGACTGAAGAGCGCTACGGAAGAACCTCCCAAACCGAAGCCAGACAAAATCTCCATGAGTTTGTGCGATTCAATACCAGGAAGAACTGCGTTCAATCCTAGGTACACAAGTACAAGTCCGATAATTGCAAATCCAGTGAGTCCAAAGCCCATTACTGCGCCTGAACGGAATGCTATAGAGAAGGACTTCTCAAGAGAGACGCGGGCTGCTGCTGCTGTGCGAACGTTTCCGACGGTAGCGATACGCATACCGAGAAAGCCACTAAGCATTGAAATAGCTGCGCCGGCAAGAAAGGCAAACATGGTGTAGAGCCCGTTCTCAACGGCCATCCACACAACAACGCCAAAAATGGCCATGAACAAACCGAGGATGCGGTACTCACGACCCAAGAAGGCCATTGCTCCGTCGGCGATAGCAGAGGAAATTTCTGTCAAGCGGTTTGCTTCAGCCTCTGAAGCAGCACCTTCGCTAATGGCAATTGCATTCACCTGACGTGAAAAGATGAAGGCTACTACCAACGATAACAGTCCTAACCCTATGATGATGGGTATAAGCATAGAACAAGCAGTGAAAGGTTAAACAATCAGTCTTTTGCGTAAAAATCAATGGAAGGAGTCCCCTTCGCGCGCGATGCGCAGCCCTGCAATATACGGAAAACAGAGAAAATTCTTGGTTCAATGCGTCCTGGCCTGTAATTTCGCGCCTCGCGGTCTTAGCTCAGTTGGTTAGAGCGTTACGTTGACATCGTAAAGGTCACTGGTTCGAATCCAGTAGATCGCACATACTATTTGAATATGAAAAGAGCCTGGAGAATGAAATTCTCAGGCTCTTTGCTTTTTTGTCCAACTTTTCGATATTCAGAGACGCTCTCGACGGTTTTTAGGGGCGATTGGAGCCAGCTCGAGAGACTTCTTCTGTATCGCGTCTCCAGCCCGCGCTACGCGCTGTCTGTCAACGCAGGCTTAGTCCCCCGCTATCATCACTTCCTCCTGCAGGGCCTGCTTTACTGCAGCAATCTCTACATCAAGTTTCTGGATCAGATCGAGGATCAGCGGTCCGTCGAAGCTCTTCAGATGCTGTAGTAGGTGGCAGATATCAACCATTCCCAATAAGCTCATGGACTGGGCGCCGCCTTTGAGTTTGTGGCCAATAGACGTAATACCGTCCAAGTTCTCTTGTTTATAGAAGAGAAAGAGGTTCTTGAGGTCTGCATCCAGACTGTTGTTGATGATCGGAATGGTCTTCGCCAGCATCTGAGGGGCGTGTTTTCCCATTCTTCGATAAAAGTCCTTGCGATCGAAATGTGGCTTTGTGCTAAATCCGGAACGGACGAGTTCCTTGCTGATGCGTGTAGACTCAGGCACACCTAACCATTTCGATAGTGCCAAACCAATAGTATCTCGCACGACTGGCTTGGTGATATAATCGTCCATTCCCGCACTCAAGCACTTTTCTCGCTCGCCGCTAATTGCACTTGCAGTTAGCGCGATGATTGGAACTCTCGTGTCTTTCTCACCACTTCGCATGACACGAGTTGTTTCATAGCCATTCAAGTCTGGCATTTGAATGTCCATAAACACCAGATCTGGTTTTCGTCTGATGAACATTGCAACAGCGTCTATTCCATTCGTACTCTCGATGATCTCAGCTTCAGGTAAGAGGTCTTTGATTATTGTCGTGAGTAGAAACATATTCACCGGTTGGTCTTCTGCAATCAGAATTCGCAAGGAGGAATACGTTAGCACTGTACTACTGTTTGCTGATGGTTCAATCGGCTTAGTCGATACAGGATGAGACTCAATTGTCGATTGTAGGGTGTCTTGATTTGGAGACACATGTTCATCGTCGAGCTGCAAGTCATCTTCCAGACTGGTCGCGATACTGACTTCTGCTTTCCAAAGATCTCGAAATACATCCAATAACTGCGCTGTGTGCAAAGGCTTTGGCAAGCGATGTCGGATACCTAGTTCAGTGCAAAAGTCCTGGACAATACCCTCATCGATGGGATTGTAAAGAACAATGACTGGTAGGTCATCCTCAGTAAGCTTGAGTTTTTTGCGTATGCGACGTATCGTTTCGAGTGCGTCGCCAGCCGGGATATCATTATCGACGATGATTGCATCATACTCATGATTCTCAAGAAGCATCTGCATAGCATGCATAGCCGTAGATGCAGCATGAGCACCAATGTGTTGCAGTGCTAAAGCGCTCTGAAGAATAGTGCGTTGACGTGCATTGTCATCAAGTATCAGTACACTTCGTTGCTTGCCGTGATCGAGAAGCTGCTCTTCCGACATTTCATACATGGGTATAGGCAGCTCAAACGAAAACTCAGAGCCGATTCGTGGCTGACTCACGAGGTTGAGTTTCGAACCCATGAGTGTGAGCAAGCGACTCGATATAGCCAACCCTAAACCGGTACCACCATAACGCTTTGTCGTCGAGGAATCCTCTTGCGAGAACGCTTCAAAGATTCTCTCTTGATTTACAGTGTCTATTCCAATACCTGTATCTCGAACGGAGAATCGCACACTTGCGGCATTCTGCGTTTGCTCTGCACAGAAATCCAGACGCAGTTCTATCTCTCCTTCCTCGGTAAACTTTGTTGCATTGCCGAGAAGGTTGATAAGAACTTGGCGTACGCGTAGTTCGTCAGCCCATATGTATCGGGGTACTGAGGGGGAGATATTCAGGAGTAACTCGAGTTTCTTCTGTTGTACTTGAAAGCTCACTACATCCACGACATGCGTGCACAGCTCGAGGAGATCTATGCGCTCACTGTTGAGTTCTATTTTGTTCGCCTCAATTTTCGAGAAGTCAAGAATGTTGTTGATGATAGACAACAAGTTGTTCGCAGATTGATGAATGGTGTGCATATACTTCATCTGCACATCATCCAATCTTGTCTTTGTCAAGATATCCGCAAATCCAATCACGCCATTGAGTGGGGTTCGGATCTCATGACTCATGTTCGCAAGGAACTCTGATTTTGCTATGCTCGCTAACTCGGCAGCCTCCTTGACGGCTATAAGCTCTAAATCTACTTTCTTGCGCTCAGTGATGTCCATAATGAACCCATCCAAGCCAATGATGTTGTTGTCATCGTCGAGAACTGCGTGTCGGCGTTCTTCAACCCAAATGATTTGTCCATCAGCTCTGCGAAGTCGATACTCTGACTGCTCTTGCACACATTTGCACAGATCTGCTTTCCACTGATCGCAATACGGCTCTCTATCCTCTTCTACTATCAACTGCCGCCATTTTGTTGCGGGTTGGTGAAGAAACTCACTAAGGGCATAGCCACTTATGTTCTGAACTTCCTCATTAATGAATGCGAAGCACCATTGATTATCAGTACGAACACACCGATAGGTTATACCCGGCATATTACTGATCACCGACTGAAACTGCTGTTGACTTTCACGAATGCTTGCCTCTGCTTCTTTACGCAAGTCAACTTGCTCACGGAGATACTCTGCAATTACCAACAAGTTCTTTGTATCGAGATCCGTGTTTATCGTTTCGGATTCGTCGAGAGAAGCTATCGCACTAAGCAGTGTGTGAATACTCTGATCGCGCAGCTCCTTCTCTGCCAGGAGATTGCGAGTCATATCAAAGTATTCCTGGTCGATGAGAATGGTAGCTCGTTGAAGGAGCGTAGTCTCAGTGTCAAACTCACGGTACGACAAGCTCACAGCTTCGAGAAATGCACGAAGTTTTGGTTCTGACTTCCAATCTATGTCAGCCAGGTACTTCTTGATCTGTCTATTCAGGAGCTTGTGCATTTCCATCACTTTACCTCGCTTAGAGTCGTGATGGTCATTGTCTGATTATGCAACTCGCATTTTTGAAAGGTTGAAAACGGTGCAATCTCTCCGTATGAGTAGAAGCCAGTTATGACTGTGTTCGTTCCAAAAACATCACGAGCAGCTTCCAGCTCTTCATCGATTCGAGATCCAAAAATCATCTTGCGCCCTACACAACTAATCATAATGGCGAGTTCAGCTTCTATATCATTGCTATCATCGATACACAGCTCTGCAGCATCTGAAGCGGCAGTGACCAGATTATCAAGGTTGCTGCGCATCAGACGAACCTTCGCGTTGTTCGGTACGTTACCAGCAAAGATCATTGATTTCGTTTCGGTGTCGATATTGAGGATCGTTCGAACGATCTCACCATCCGACTCTTCCTGGATAGCCAATGGAAAAAGCAAGGCACTGCCGGGTAACTGCCCTGCATATTCACCTAGGTACTTGCTATAAAGGTCAAGGGCATTCTCATGATCAATTTCATAGAGCACATTTTCAGTAGACTTTGTGATCGTGCGAGGTGGTCCAAACTTGTCCCAACCTCCTCTAGACCCTACTCCTATACGCAGCTTCTCTCCGTAGAATGCTACGCCCACGATATTCCCGGATCGTACATCATTGTTCAAGCCAACCACTGTTCCTTGGAAGTTCTCACCATCACCTGCTAATCCTCCAACAATTGGTATATCAACGAGACGTTGACTCAAACCCTCAACCAGGTTGCTACCGTTAACGAGCTGACCATCGGATAGAACGAAGAAGAGTCGCATACCGACTCTATCAAACTTCCGTGCGAGCGCGTCTGCGGCCTCTTGACTGCTGCTGTAATCTTGAACGTTGACGATTTCCGTATGTACATGTGAGGAATCAAACTTCAATCCAGTTGCTACGATGGTATCATTCAAGACTGCGTCATTGCTTATCTCACCAGCTGTTGATGATATAATGATTGGTGAATGAGGATACCTGCTGTTCAACATTTCATATGAATTCGGATCTGATAGCTTGAACCGATCACCAAAACAAATGATCAAATCTGGAATGCCCATTTCAGCCGAGCGTTCGCAGTGTGACCAAGTATTGTTCGTGCATACTGACTGACAAACTTTCATGTCTTTTTCTCCATAAGTTTTGCGATAGATCACAATAGCCTAGCTCTAGATTACTCCAGACTGAGCAACTATGATCTCGTAGATGCAGTGTTGCAACACCGCGTTAGTCCGAATGAAAGCTCTTACACTTTAACACTTATCGGCTCGAGAATTGGATTTATGAGTTAAAAAGCACACAAACGGTATGTTTTCTGCGACTTAGTGAAGCCAGTATGCTCTCATGAAAGGCGATCTCGCCGGCAGCTTGCCCTGCCTTGCACCTCCGACCTTTCTACCCGCTAATACTAGCCTAAGCTCCAGTTTTGCAGGTGTATAACGCATTTTTCGTCCGAAATCACAGCTTTTAGCTTCGCATCTCTGCTTCGCCTAAGAGGGTTAGGGTTGGTTTCAAAAGGAGGGAAAGCGATCAGATGGATATTGTGGGTTTGTACGACACAGATCGATACATCCGAACTTTGTCGAGAATTTGCGGTTTCTATAGAACAGTTGTGGACTGCGTTATGGGGCTCCACTCAGGTCTAATGTAGCTGCTGTATGCTAACTCTAAAAACGAGTTTCCATTGATACGAGTCCTTTTTAGACCAACCTTGTAGTGATCATAGCATGGCAGACAACAGAAGATTAATCTGAAGTACGTAGCTTATCGAGCACGAAGTTCTGTGATGATCTTCGCTTCCTTTTCCAGACTCATACCAGCTTTAGGAAGTGGCCACCCCAGATCAGCATATTGTTGAACAGCCTCCTGAATTCCTAGCACAAAATCTCTGCATTCTAATTGGAGATCACTGCAGATTGCTGCATTGCTGATGTTCATGGGGATACCAAACCAGAGAGGAAAGTCTGCACCAGGTTGTAGTTCATAGGTATTACACTGTTCAAGGTCAATGGGCACAGTCACTGCACGCAGAGGACTCTGACTGTACATATACTCTAGCATTTCCGCGAAAGTCATCGGTGTATGTGTCGTGGCATTGTACGCTGGTTTGAGATTGGGGCTTAACATGCTGCCTTCAATCATTCGACACAGGTCTTCAAGTTCTGTCAGGGTGACCAGATCCAATCCTTGATTTGGAAGAAGTATCGACGAGCACTTCTGACAACGATACAACCAGTAGTAGAGCCGGTCAGTCCACTCGTACTTCCCGTAGATAATCGAGGGTCTGAGTGAGACACTCTCTAACCAATGCGCTTGTTCAAGCACGCGTTCGCACTCTGCTTTCCGTGCGCCGTAGCTCATCATGGTTTTATCGATCATCTGTTCGGCAGAACAGGGCAGAGTTTCACTCTGCTCGGTGTAGATATGTCCACTTGCGGCTTCGTCAAAAGAGAACACCGATAAGGTTGAAATGAACACATACCGACCTACCCTGCCTTCAAGTTTCAACAAAAGTCGCTCTAAGCTGAGAGGATAATATCCGCTAAAGTCAACCACGTAATCCCAAGTACGAGATCCAAGGAGTCCCGGATCGTCAACTTCACGATTGAACACAATACGCTCCAGGTCTGGAAACAATTCAGGATGCGTTTTACCGCGATTACACAGCGTAATGCGTATATCTGGTGCGGACATCATGCGCTCCACGAAGCGTCGTCCAACAAAGTGCGTTCCACCTAGTACTAGGAGCTCTTTCATAAATCAGTAGTAAGGCGCGCGCGAAGCGGCGCGTATGATAAAAACTCAAGTTGATTGCGCAGACCTGTGAAGCAAAACCACTACGCTTGCGCGTCCATGAAATCGACATCTGGCTCAGCTTCGATTTCTACATAAATACGACGCGTGATATCGCGCAAAGTTGCAAACTTTTCTACGGCGTAAGGAATGGTGTCCAATCCGGAAAGAAACTTTAAGATATAGCTGTAGATCCCTACAATGTCCCCTGCCCACATACCTTCACCCTGGGTTTGTTCGTGCGACAACAAAAGGGCAGCTCCAAGCACGATCATGACGGTAATCTCCATGAATCCAAAGTTCCATGCTTGCTTGTCTGAAAGTCGAATCTGCCATGCACGAAGTTTGTCGTAATGAGCCAGGATCGTCGCTTCGTTGCGCGACGAAATAATATCAACTTGGTTCTCAAGTTCATCATTGCGTTGCTTCGTGATTCTCGACATCGAACGTCCATAACGTCGACTAATGATAAGGACAGGAATGAGCACTGCAGCGCAGATACCGAGTACGGAGGGTTCATAGAAATAGAGCATAAAGAGCGAACCCAGAATATTGTATACCGCTTCGACGATGTACACAATATCATACTCCATGAACTCAGTAAACTCACGGGCTAAAACCGAGCGCGCACTTAGTACGGAAACATCTTCTTTCTTGATGTGGTGCTTTAGAAAACGCAGGACAATATCGGTGTAAATAGCCGTGTAAGTGCGCGTGTCGTAGAACTGGCGGATTGTGCCAATTATTAGCCAGGCAAAGTGAGCAGCAAGAAGGTACACCAAACCTCGATAGGGACCGTACATCGAAGCAGTTCCTTCTTGTAGGTCATTCACAGCTTCACCCAGAAAGTAGGGGCGCAACAGGGCTCCCACCATTTCTAACGTGAAAAGGACGTAGGTGATAGAAAGTCGGCCCTTGTGTTGGAAGAGCACTCGACGGAGAAAAGTAATGGCCTGCATAGCTGCTCACACTCTGTACATAACATATCCCATCTCAACATCTCATGAGCAGCAAGAGCTTTCAAAGTCGCACTCTGCAGTGCGGGCTGGTTTGCACACGATTAATGAAACGGTATTGGAACTGTGCAGAACCGATTAGCCTTCGGTAGCTCTTACGAGCCATGGGATCTACGCTCGCGCTCGCTAAGCGTATTGCCATCCGACCCTTGAATATGACCTCTGCATGCTGAACTACCGCAGCGGCATTCAAAAGGCTCTGCACTTTCGTCAAGAATCTGTGCATAGTCAATGCAGAGTTCTTCTCCCTCTTCGATCGCCCGTCGGGCCAAAACGTTTAATCCATCGAAATATGTATTGGGCTCACAGCTATGGTTTTGGGGTGCCCATGAGGAAGGATCTTCGTCCCAGAGGATGTACACTTCGGAGGAGATAGGATAGGCGTAGCGACGAAAGTCACGTTGGGCTTCATCATCCCAATGGTCTTCTATCCATCGCTTCGTGGCGATACGCTGTGCTCGCTCCTCGCCACGAAAGATAATCTCTGATGTATCGATTGCTCGTGTAGCGTAGATGCCATAGCCAGACAATGCATTGCCACGCATCTCGTAACACTTATGCTTTCTTTTGAATCGTGCAATGCCCTCACGGATGATATTCAAGAGAAAGCCGCGCTTGCCATGCTCATCGTTGTTCAGGATATGGTCAGCACTACCTTCGTAACCATCCTCATAAAAGACAGAACAAGTAAAGTTGAGTTCCAAAAAGTAGATGTGACCTTGATTGTCTACTCGGAAGTCCATTCGAGCATATCCAACACCACGAAAACCACGGAAAATCTTCTCTGCAGCCTTTCGCAGTTGTGCATCTAGGATTGGGTCGGAACAGGGCACATTGCAGTTCGCATGCAGCTCTGAGGTTTTCATTGCATAGGTTTTAAACCAGCGATCTGGAGGGAAACAGTATTCAAGCGGACGATACACAGTGCACTCCTGCTCTGTCTCCCCTGCTGATACTAACACGGTAAATTCCCGTCCTTCTATGTACTGCTCAACCATTATCTCATTATACTCAAGCGACAATGTCTTGAGCTTGCTGACAAGTTCCTCAGTGCTCTGTACCAATGATTGTCCATCTATACCAAGGGAGTCGCCAGCCTTTGCAGGCTTTACAAAAAGAGGGAATCCGATGTCGTGGACAAGTTTCTCGGCTTGCTGCTGCATATCCTGTGCTGTTCTTAGTACTTGTCCGGCAGGAACAGAAACGCCTTGACAATGAGCAACGTACTTCATAAGGGACTTCTCGGGATCGTACAATGCAGAACTAGGTCCACTAAAGGGCAGCTGTAGCTTCTCGAGAAAAAAGATCACATCGATACTCGGAACTTCCCACTCAAGATATCCTTCGCAAAGATTGATGAAACAATCATAGTTCTGTTTCGACAATTCTTGAAGCTGACGATAGGTTGTCAACTTGTTCAGAAACACCGTATCTACTTCATGCTCTGGCACTAAGGGAGCAAGCTGCCGTGGTGGATCGTAGTTCTTGTAGTCAACATCAGTTGTGGAATAGTCAGGAAGAAGGACGCAGAGCTTCATGGAGTACTATGACAAAGTGTATCAGAGCAAATGATTATGAATTGAGGTACGATAGTTTGGGAAACAAAGAGTGTTCAATGCTGTGCGACTCTGATTGCGATCCGCTCATTGCCCGCCGGATGGTGAGCGAATCAAATCTCGTATGGACGACAGAGCTGCGAAGCTGCTCAGAAGCAGCACCTTACAATTGTGAAGACAATTGACTGTGGAGCTTCCGCTCTGATTTTTGCTCGAGCTTTTGTCCATAGGCGTTTATCGCGTCTTCGAGTATTGCTCTCGTAAGTGCGGCAAAGTTCTGTTTTTCAAAGCGCAGAATAGCTCCTATAGACGTGTAGTTCTCATCTTCGCTTAGTCCGCACTGTGCATTGACTTCAAGCACAAACAGTTCACCGCTTTCTGCATCTTGTCGAATATCGATGCGACCGTAACCACTCCCCTCAACTGCTTTGTACGCTCGGATACTCAGGGCTTTCAGTTCGGGGAAGAGACTATCGTCGACCTTTGCGTAAGTGTACACAAACCCATTATCAGGCATTGCGGACTCTGTTTCATACGTTTCCCAGAGTCGATCGAAGGAGAGGAAGCGTTCGTTCACTTTGAGTGAATCATGAAAGACCCTCTCGGCTGGGGCATAGAAAGAAAGCTGATCTCCGCTTCCGACAATGAAGGTCGTAAACTCGGGTCCTTGAATAAACCTCTCAGCAAATATTCCACCCTGCTCAAGATTCCAGCCACGATAGCCCGCATGGAGCTCTTGAAGTATGGCGTGCAACTCTTCCATGTTCGACACAACATTGCGAATGCTAAGTCCCATACTGCCTCCAGATACCGCAGGTTTCACAATGAGTGGCGTACCACAGGTATCGAAGATTCCTTCAAGTGATGACTCATCATGAATCACTCTCCATGCTGCGGTTTGCACCGCAGCTTTATCGAAAGCCTCCTTCATTGGAATCTTCGATGTCGTGATCTCGTAGAAATACTCCCGAGCCCCAGTGTAACAGAAAGCTCGCCTCTCAAGTTCGCGCACCACCGAAACTCCTGGTACTCCGTTCGTTTCATCTCCATCACAAAGGTTCAATACCAGTGGCACTTTGGACCCACTTAAAATCTGTATCTCATCTAATACCTGAGAAATCCCATGGAGAGAGACTGAACGCCATTGCCAATCACAACCGAGCTCAAGAAAAGCTCGCTTGTACTCCGCAAGAGCCGGTTCGAAGTCGTAGTAGTACTGCAGGTTTGGGTCGTCAGTGTCCAAAGACGGCAACAGAACCCATATAGCAAAGTCATGAAGCGCGGTATCAGTCATCCCCTCTGTGCAATTGGTGAAGTTGAGATTGTATAAAGTCGGTGAAGCGATAGCGATGAATGAGATCAGGTGTCAGACTCTTTGCTCCTTCAATCAGTTGCAAGCAAGAGGCAGTACCGCAATTGCATTCGAAAGGTTGTGCCATCTGCCATTCCGACGAAGGATAGAAAAAGCAAACTTCTTCGCCCTCCGAGATATCGCGCAGTGCAACAAGCTGCATGAGTGTCGTGTCGAAAAAACTGTTGGGCTCACAAGAGTGATTCGTATACCTCAGGATCTCAGGGAATAACTCAATGTGCATTCCAAGACCAACTTGAATTGTAAGGTAATTAGGCTCTGTTACGACACCCGATGCCGAAAATGTGGACAGGATTCCGCCCGCCTGAAACGCACGAGTTGCATACAATCCGTGTTGGTGAGTATGCGGGTTCTCGACCACACACAGCGCACTGACTGGACTCGTACTCGAGTCAACATGAGTCACATGTTGCGCTTGAAGTTCTGCTTGCATCTATACCCCTTTGAATGTGAATGAGGTTTAGTCTGACGTTGAGCATGGAAGGTTTAAGAGAAAGTACGATATCCGTATATCTCTACGCAAACCAATGAGTTATCCCCTACGACAAAGATAGTATGAACATTGGTTAATTCTCCGTTTCCATGCCCTCAGTTTTGCATTGTGGAAAAAGTTATTTAGAAAGCTCGTATGTGTTGGTGCGCAGAACTCAACGGTAATGATGGTCCTTGTAGGTATTTACCAAGTGAATCAACGGCGCGTACGTCTTGATCTGCACAACAAAGTTGACTTTTAAAGACAACTGTAGGCTCCGCGCTTTAGGCTACGAGTGAAGCGCGAGTTTATCAACTAGGAACGTAGTTCTTCACTGGGATCAACTCTCATCAGGTGAAAGTGGCTTTCGATGCAGATGTTGGGCGCTTTGAAATTTGAGCTTTGAGATGCGAGCTCTGAGTTCGATTCGAGATGCAGAAATGCACTCATCTTTAATGCCGTGAATTGTATCAGCCACCGAAGAGGTCTTATAGGCTGCTATGAGTTTGGCATGGCGCAACTCAAGCTGTGGTTGGAGGGATGCCACCGCTAGAAGCATAGAGCGAACGGAGTCAGTAGTCTACCGACATCGAGCAATTCGTGTCTGTGAGCTCGAAATGCTTAGGAATCACCATTGACAGCATTTGAGTCTCTATCCTGGTGGAAGGTCTGCACTTCGATACGCATATCATATCTGTATGCACTGCAAAATGAGCGCAGTACTGTACTATTTAGTACACTGACTTACCTGCCATAGGTTTTCGGTACCCAACCAACTTGGATCAAGAGTTGAGGTTTGTATTGTGTACCACTTGGCCAACAAACTCCTGCTTCGAGCAGAAACTCTCTCGAGTGCAGAACGTATCCGACACCTTGAAAAGTCCATTCATTTCGTCCCTCCTCATACCAAAGGAACTTGGATTTCAAATCAGCATACTGATAGCCACCCATAGCACTCAGATAGTGCTGAGTATGGTTCTGCTGCCAGAAACACCACATAAGATTAAGTTGGATTCCGACAACGGCACTATAAAACATACCAGAGATGTGCGTGGCGAAGCTGCTATCGTGGGTTCCTCCGCGGAGATTCAGCAAAGCTTGGCGTCCTATCGTTGCACCAAAACAAGAGAAATGGGGTGGAGACTCAATCAGATTCGCTTTGAGTCGTTCGCTCTTCGTTTGAACTTTCGTAATGTTAATGTCGCGGATATTGGTACGTCGAAAGCTGCGCTCTGTACCATCGCGGAATCTCAGGACAACCTCAGATGCTGTATTCGTCACAACTCTTCCAACAAAGGTTGAGTCGTTTTTCAGAGTAATCGTCGCATTCTCCTCTGCGTGCAACACCATTGCACTACCTACCAAAATCAACACAACAAACACCAATCGCATACATAGCTCCATAGTTAGCGCTATAAAATAGCAATTTCCTCTCCCACGAATGCTGCTTCTGTATGAAAGATCAGACTAATGCGGAGCCCGTGTTAGATGGTCTTTCAACAGTGCCCTCTCACTAGCAGCGCTGCATCCTATGCTAGCTCTTACGACATGAGTACATTATGTCGTGCTTTTTTAATGCATAGACAAGTTCAAGATGAGACCCAAAAAGGGACTGACCTTGCCTCTTCGTCAAATACAGGAGTTCAAACCGTACACTACCTCCTTCGTCGCTCCATTCTCTCACCAAGTACTTTCGAAAGAATTTCTCGCTCCCAGCGTTCCCATGTATTCGAACGATAGTAATCAGCAAAGAGCTTTTTGTACTCACTCTGCTGGATCCAGTACTCACATACTCCACGAACATGGTCAGCCAGACGATTGTTCGTACTAAACAACGCGTCGATTGTTGAGTGCACCAAACGAATGTCGCAGTGATTCAATCTTTTCAATGCACTAAAAGCGTTCTGACGTGTGTGGAATTCAAACGCGGAGGTAGTATAATCAACCAAAGTGTCGAAAGCTCGTTGCTCTGCTTGGAGTGCACGACGTTCAAGGACAGCAATGTGCACTCGTTCAGCCGGACTCCTCACTCCATCTAATTGCTTGGCGTATGCGGCAGCCCGTTCTGGAAAGCTCTCGCATAGTTTATTGAAGGCTGATTCGATAATCCAGTATGAAGAGTCACGCAACAACGCTTCGTAGCTCCCGCGAAGCTCTGGTGATATTTTGCGAGTGTTGTTGAGTACTGCTTTGCGGACCTCAACGTCGCTATCATTGATAGCCGTCCGAAGAAGAGCTTGAGCAGCGCTTGAGCGACTCTTTGCCATGCGAGCTACAATCTCCCCCTTTATTGCGTGAAACTTCTCTCGCTCAAACATGCGAGTCAAGAATAGTTCGGTCTCTTCTTCACTAAAGGTCGAGTCCTCATGCAAGAACTTCACCGCATCGTAGCGATCAATCATGTTCGGTGCATGCTCAGCCTGTTGCTTCAACTCTTCAAAACTCTTCTTGAAATCAACACGTTTGAGAACATAGGAACCCGGATCAAAGAGTGTGAAGGCAATAGTTTTATTCTGCGGATTAGGAATGCTGACGAGTTGTGCTTGCCGAGAAATCGTCTCGCGACGTGCCGATCTGGTTCCATCGGTATAGTGTACCTCGAAATCAATAGGCATTGTAAACAATGGGCTCAATGCATCAACCATCTGCATTTGCTCCACGAGAAATGTCGTTACCCTCTCTCGTGTATGTTCATCACGCAGGTCTTTATAACTCACCGTGTATGAGGGTTCATTTCCGCGGTAGATCCACTCGTCAAAAAACCAGTCGAGCGACATACCCAGTGCGTCCTGAAAGGCAAGGTAGAACTCATCGGTATGAACATTTGCATAGGCGTGACGTTTCAAATAGTGACTCACTGCATGATCGAAATTGGCCTCGCCTATTACATGACGCAGCATGTCGAGCACGGCAGAACCTTTTGGATAACGTCGTGTCGTGCCACTAGCATCATGCACAATAGGCAAACGATCTTGAGTTCCTGTACCTAAAGCCGAATTCTGTTCACCTCGGCGCATCCATTGGTATACATCTTCGCTCAAGAACCTTCGCGAGAAGAGTTTGGGATAGAATGTAGCGAAGGACTCATGCAGCCAAATGTTCTTCCAATTACGCTCCGTAATAAAGTCGCCAAACCATTGGTGAGTCAACTCATGCACGTTGGTGTTGAGATAGCTACGATCCAGAACACCCCGTGCATCACAAAGCGAGAAATCCCCAAACACTGTTGCTGTAGTGTTCTCCATCGCGCCAAAAATAAAATCTTGCACAGGCACTTGTGCATAGCTCTCCCACGGAAAAGGAGTGTCTAAAAGCTCCTCCATGAAATCTATCATTTCGGCACTGTAACGATAGGTCGGCTGAACACGCTGCGGATACTCTGGGTAATAGTAAAGATGTAAGGGTATTCCACGCTTTGTCATTCTATGTTCAACAGCATATTTCCCAATAGCAATCATGATCAGATAACTAACGTGTGGTTGCGTCATCGCATAATGCCATGTTTTCGTACCGTCGCTGTTGATGCGCGTTGACACTAGGTTCCCATTCGATAGCACCTGATAACTCGAGTCAAAGCTGATAATTGTCTCTGTGATCATCTTGTCATTCGGATAATCATACAGTACACACCAGTGTCTGTTGTCATTATCTTCTCCCTGCGTCCATATCTGCTTCCGCGCACGCTGAGTTGAGTCGTTCCAACCAGTAAAGTGCATGCCCTTGCGTGGAGTACACTCGTATTCAAATCGCAATGAATCGCGCTGCCCATACAGCAGTGGAGTGTCCAGCAGCACTGTCACTGTGCTGTCTGCAACTGTGCAACGAACCGGCTTTCCATGAAGGTTAGAACTTTGGATCTTCATGTTTACTCCGTCGAGCACGATAGTATCAACGCGTTCACGTAACACACGGAAGAAGTGTGTCACAACTCCACGAACCTTCTTGTTAGGCGCATCGATGCGAACATCAATAACTGATCGCTCTATATCGAGAGCATGTTCTCTTCCCTCAGAGCCAATATCTTCATATCGCGAGGTGGTTCGAGTGTAGGTACCTTGAGCAAGAAGTGCACACGTTGAAGAAGTCAGGTCGAGCGCTGCAAGCGCGAGCATGAAGAAAAGAAGCCTAGAAGTGGGCATGCGAGGGTCCTGATAAGTGAGGATTGAACCAGCGGACGAGCTGTCAACACAACAAATATAGGGTTAGGACAAGTTTAGGTCAATGCAAGATCATGAGTGTCAAGGAGACATCGCTCGAGGTGTAGCTAAACGTCAGTGAAGTATCAACGCTAGAAGGTTTGGATCTGTAGCACTTAGAGTCTGGCGACTCTCAGGTGTCATTTTTATCAACCGTGCGCTTCGCGCCCGCTGGCTATTCAACTTCTTCCAGCCCATATTCCTGCATCTTGCGATATAGCGTGCGCTCACTTAGTCCAAGGGCTCGAGCGGCATTACGCCTGGATCCATGAAAGCGCTTAAGAGCTAACAAGATCATCCGCTTCTCCATTTTTTCTAAGCTAAGGTCCTTCTTATCCCAGCCCAACTCATCTTCTTCGGCAGGCATAGGTGCGCGAAATGGCATGTCGGCAAGACGTTCGACAAGTGCACTAAAAGCTGACTTAATCGTGCTAACATCTGCCTGCAGTTGCAAGAGGCTCTGGTAGAGCAGCCCAGTGGCTGGATCAGCGCCGCCCATTCCTGTATGGATATGAGAATGCACGTTGGGCTGTGGGACATGGACGAGAGCATTGGTAGGGAACTCCCCAAATGACTCATCGCGATCCGGACGTATATAGTTCTGCACCTGTTCAGCGGTGACGCGTGCACCTTGGCCTAACGTAACCAAAGTCTCCACAAGATTTCGCAACTCCCGAATATTTCCTCGCCAAGAGTGAGCTCGGAGAATGTCGTAGGCAACATCATCAATACCCTCAAACTCAAAATTATTTCTCTCGCACACACGCTCAGCATAGAACTCAACCAGTTCCGGGATATCATCAACGTGTTTACGCAGTGGTGGCAGATGTATTTGAACAGCGTTCAGACGGAAGAACAAGTCTTGACGAAAGTTACCTTGTCGAACTTCATACTCTAAATCGCGGTTTGTTGCGCCGACAACGCGAACGCTTACTCGCTGCACCTGTGTAGAGCCAAGACGATTAAATTCTCCGCTTTCGAGAACGCGGAGCAATTTTACCTGAGTGCCGAATGGCATCTCACCTATCTCGTCAAGGAATATCGTTCCGTTGTTTGCTACTTCAAAGTAGCCTTTGCGCTGTTCCGTCGCACCAGTAAATGCCCCCTTCTCGTGTCCGAAAAGTTCCGACTCCAACAAGGTCTCCGGAATAGCTCCACAGTTGACGCTCACAAAAGCGGCTTTGCGACGATTGCTTAATCCATGGATTGCGTTAGCAAAAACTTCCTTCCCTGTTCCTGTTTCACCGGTTATAAGTACCGTGAGATCTGTGGGTGCTACCTGCGACAGACGTAGTACTGCATCACGAATGGGTTTAGACGACCCTATAATGCCATAACGGGTTTGAAGGATGCTAAGAATGTTATCGGTCTTGGTCATGCAATTCCAGGTCTGCTCCACTATCTGCTCGTACGGCTACAAAATTACAACCGCCGCACTCGTAAAGAAAGGAAGGCTGAGAGACGTGAAGGCGGGTAGAATGTTGTGTTCAGATGGATCTGCTTCAGCTTGCGCCTTCGCAGAGTCTAGAGCCTACCGAGGCTATCGTGAGCACACACTACTTTTTGATCCCCTGCTTCTCAGTGTACTCATTCCAGCCACCGAGGTAGATAAACACTTTCTTGAAACCCATTGGAATAAGAACGTCACAAAGTTCGTGGCTGAGTTCGCAGTTTCCGCCACCGCAATAGGCAACGATAATTTTGTCTTTCGGTATAGAATAGAGAAGGCGCATTGACTTGTTTCTATACTCAGGATCCGCTGGAAACTGAAGCATGTCTACACTCAACGATCCCGCAAATGCCCCTTTCGCATGCTCTTCTTCTTTGCGAGCATCGATGAAGGTCACGCTTGATGGATTCGCAAGGAGTTTCAATATCTGCTCGTAGCTGACGGAGATGGGAAGCTTTGGGCTTGCAACCGCATTTTCGGGAGCCGCGGTCGAAGTTGACTGAGTTGCCTGGGGATTCTGTGTCTGTTGAGTACCTGTGGCACCGGTACTCTGGGCGACGGTAGCAGAACTACTAAGCAGCGCTTGGGCTTTCTTCACAGAGTCAGCCTTGGCCTTGCGAAGAGCTATACTATCCTGATGACTAAGTGCTGGCATTGTTGTCGAAGCACTAGGCACAAGTTCCGTAGCCGATGTACTTGCCGCATTTGTTGGTTGTGAGCCTGTCGTGTTCATGAAGGCATCAAGGAGAGTATCTGATGCACTTTGAACGGGACGCTCCTCGTGCACCCAGGGTAAAGGAGTTGGATTCAAGCGCCAATTCACAACTAAAGCACAGAGTGCTGCGATACCGACGACTACAATTGCTTCCCGAAGAGTCTTCATGCTATTCCGATTGGTAAACGACACAACTTAGGTGAATTGTCCGTGATGTAAAAACACCGGACTCCTGATGCCTTCAACTGAGTAGAATAATCCTTGTTCAGGTCACATCCTTCAATCATGGCTACTAGAACGTTCTGATCAACGTTTTAGAGTCAATGGACCTGACAAACGTTGACATAATCCCGACACGACCAAATACTATTCTCAACACTAGCCGAAGCCTCGAACCTTGGTGAGCACATCATACGCAAGATTGATTTCCTGAGCTTTCTTCTTCGCAGCCTCTTGCACCGCTGGAGAAGCATTTGCAACCCGGTCCGGATGATACTGGCGCATGTGCGAACGATAGGCAGCTTTAATCTGATCGACGCTGGCGGTGGGATCTAAGCCCAGTACCTTATAGGCACTATACACAGCCTGGACTTGCGCACGATGTCGGGCTGAAGGTGGCGCTTGGCGCGAGTTCTCTCGATTCTGTTGCGACGACTTCTGTGAGTTGGCTTGCGAATCTTTGTTTGGTTTTGAGAGCTCTTCGATCAAACGACGCAGCTCTTCATCGCTATCCTTGAGGATCTCGTCGAATCGACGAACGTCACTGTTGAGGTTTGCTCGTAAAATGCGTTTTACTCGGTCGAAGATGCCCATTCTAGGAGTCCCGACGAAAAACGTTCTGTGTACTTGCTTGATCAGCTGGCATGAGGAGGATGTCGTGAATACTGACATGTGCCGGACGTGTGGCACAGAACACCACTGCCTCCGCTACATCCTCAGCTTTAAGTGGTTGCATCCCCGTATAGGTCTGCGCAGCTCGTTGGGTATCACCATGATAACGAACAACAGAAAACTCCGTCTCAACCATGCCTGGATCTACATTCGTTACACGGACACCGCTGCCTAAGAGATCCAACTGCATAGACTCACTGAGAGCGCGTACTGCATGTTTTGTAGCACAATAGACGTTGCCCTTAGGATAGACCTGGCGTCCAGCAATAGAACCAATGTTAATTACCATCCCACTTCCTCGTTCAATCATAGAAGGAAGCACGGCTCGAGTAAGGTTCAGCACACCTTTGATATTAGTATCAATCATCTCATCCCAGTCGCTTTCTTCACCTGCCTGGAGCGGACTCAGTCCACGAGACAAGCCAGCGTTATTCACCAGGATATCGATTGCCCGAAAGGACTCTGGCAAGGCAGCAACCGCGGCTTTCACCTCATCGCGATTTCGGATGTCGGCTTGAATACAATGCACCGGCACAGCAAGCTCCGAAGCAATCTGCTGCAAGCGATCTAGTCTGCGGGCAAGCAATACAAGTTTAGAGCGTGTGCAGGCAAAACTGCGGGCACAGGCTTCTCCGATTCCTGCACTTGCGCCACTGATAAAGACAATTTTATCTTTTAACATAGATGCTTTTCATAGTGAATGACAAAAATAGGATGAGAACAGACTTCTCACGTCGTTTGATAAGAAATGACCTGTCAGCTCCAGTTGATACCTCAGGAGGGTCATTTTGACATGCCTACAGCTCCCCGCATGCAGACAAAACTGCAACGCGCATGAAAGCAGCGGACTTCCTATCTTTGTCAGCCGCTTCCATTGCGGCATTTTTTATGCCTGACCATTGTTTGGAACCGCTCTATGTCTGCGCCACATATCCACGATACCGTTGCAGCTTTTCACTTCCCGCCCTATCGGGTTTTCCAGCTGGCTGGAGGCGTTAAAGTGTTCGTGGTGCATGACCAAACGCAAGAGCTGATCTCGCTTTCTGTTATTGCAAAGGCAGGCTCTACGCAGGAGACTCGTGAGGGTGAAGCAGCCTTTGCAGCCGCTATGTTGAGTCGTGGAAGCCTCAAGCGCAACACTACGCAGTTCGCGGAAGATGTTGATGCACTTGGAGCTGCTCTTCGTTCCATGGGACATCGCGATACCACTGGTGTCGCTGCTACTGGACTAGCTCAGCATGCAAGCACCTTAGTTGAGCTCCTAGCCGAATGCGTGCTAGAGCCAGCATTCGACCCTGAAGAATTTGAACGTCTGCGCTTTCAGACGGTCTCAGATCATGAATACTCGTTATCCGACCCACAATTCCTGGCACATCGAGCTTTTTCGAAAACCATGTTTGGTGATCACCCCTATGCCACGTCCAGATCCGGAACACTAGGCAGTCTTTCTGAGATGAGTGCCGCGCAGTGTTCGCAGTTTTATTCGGACCTTCGCGCCAATGCGCCGTGGTTCATTGTTGTGGCGGGTAATTTCGAGAATGAACAGATCGACAAAGATCTACGCAGACACTTTGACGCATTGATTTCTCGTAGTTCACAAACGGCTATCATTCCAGTAGAGCCAATTCGAAGCACTCGTTGTGGATTTGCTGCTTATGAGAATGCGCGCCAAGTGGTTCTCAGCGTTGGCCAACTAACGGTTGGTAGAACTAATAAGGCGTACCCGGCCATTCAGCTTCTAACAACCATGTTTGGTGGTTATTTTCTTTCGCGTCTTAACTCAATCATACGCGAGGAAAAAGGCTTCAGCTATGGAGTTCATGCCTCTCTAGATTCAATGGTGCATGCTAGTCGGATGTCAGCATCCTGCAGTGTCAGCCCAGAAAATCTAGCGGAAACGATTGATATTCTGCGCCAACAATGGAAGCGATTAGCTTCTGAGAAAATTTCCGAAGCCGAGTTGCGTCAATGCAAACGGTTCATCCTTGGTTCGTTTGCTCGCAGTATGGAAACTCCGCAACAAGTTGCGCAGTTCTTGGGAACAGCAGAAGAAGCTGGACTTGAACCTCAGTATTACGAAGAATTCGTTCAACGTATTGCAGCACTTAGTGTGGATGAACTCTTCGCAGTTCAGCAAGAGTTCATTCTTCCTGATGCTTTGGTCATTGCTGCCGCTGGTAGAAAAGCGGATGTGCAGCCAGTTCTGGAGAAGGTAGCCGACACGCAAGAGCTGCTTATCGAGTAGAGTTTGCTCTTTGGTCAGTCTTCCTATCAGCGGTACACGATTGGCTGCGTTTATGATTCGTAATCCCTTTCTGTCGTTCCGTATATGAGCCACAGCAGAATCAATGAGTACGATAGTTTTTTCACAAAGAAGTTTCCGTTATTCTGATTACGATATAGACTTATGGCAAATGAAGTTGAAGAAGTAAAGAGACTAAGCACAGCGATGAATGCGGTTCGATCGGAAATCGCAAAGGTTATTGTCGGACAAGATGAGGCTGTTGAAGAGCTATTGATCTCGCTCTTGGCTGGTGGTCACTGCTTGCTTGTGGGTGTACCCGGTCTAGCAAAGACCCTGCTTATTCGCACCTTATCGCAGGCATTGGACTTGCGATTTAATAGAGTGCAGTTTACTCCCGATCTTATGCCCAGCGACATTACAGGAACAGAGGTCATCGAAGAAAACATGAGCACAGGAGCCAAAGAATTCCGTTTTGTTAAGGGTCCAATCTTTGCCAATATTGTTCTTGCAGATGAAATCAACCGTACTCCTCCTAAAACCCAAGCCGCTCTTCTCGAAGCAATGCAGGAGCACTCGGTAACTGCTTCGGGAACAACATATCATCTTGAAGAGCCATTCTTTGTGTTGGCAACTCAGAACCCTATCGAGCAAGAAGGAACCTATCCTCTGCCAGAAGCGCAACTCGACCGCTTTATGTTCATGTTGAACTTGGGCTATCCGAGCTTTGAAGAAGAGATGAGCATCGTAAAGCGAACAACAACTGGTGCAAAGGTGAATATCAGTAGTCAACTCCAAGCCAAAGATATCATTGCTTTTCAAGAACTCGTCCGACGTGTTCCAGTGTCTGATAACGTCATTAGCTACGCCGTGAAACTGGTGCACGCAACCCGACCAAAAACCAGCGAACATCCTATCGTCAAGAGTTACATCAGTTATGGTGCAGGACCTCGAGCTTCACAGTATCTGATCCTTGGTGCGAAAACACGAGCTGCAATGCAAGGACGCTTTAGTCCAGAGATAGCCGATGTAAAAGCTATTGCAGCCTCCGTTCTTCGCCATCGTATTGTCAGTAATTTCAATGCGGAAGCAGAGAATGTGACAACAACGGATATCGTGAACCAATTGGTGTCTGCAGTATCCTGATGCGCCAGTATTTAGCAACGGTGTTTTTTGCTCTTGCGCTGGCTATCGCCAGCGCGGAGATGCGACGAATTGTCCGACAACCAATTCCCATCGTACAGGTCTGCGAAGCACCACCACCATTGCTCCGCCGACGTCCGCTTAAGAGGCGCTATGCCCCTTTAGTCTAACCCAAAGTAAAAGCTCTCACATCATTCCAAGTACCAAGCTAGCCTGCAACTACACTTGGTCCGTACACCTACGCAACACATTCATGCTGGATTTGCGTATCAGACCACTCTAGATAGAATTCTGCTAAGGATGAATACTCGTTTGTTGGAAGCATCTTCATTGCTTGTCCAAGCCTGGTCCCATGTGAACAATCCGCACTATGCTATACTCCGCGCAATATCAACGCACCACCTGCAAGTAGACCTGGAAATCGCTCTCAGAGATGGGACTGCTAACTCCTCTGCCGTTTCTTGAGGAATGTGCTCTATGGAGTGCTTAGACGGCAGCAGAGTCTGGGTATGAGTTCACACATCGCTACAATACTGTCTTTTTAAGTGTTTTTCGGCCTTTGCAACGAGATTCCAGTACAATTCATGCAACTTAGGTCCCCCAACTCCCCACGCTCACCAATAGCACTGCACTCCATCCGTCCATGAAGCCTCACGGCTGCGGATCATTGAGGGCAAGGCTCTCCGTATATTCGTAGTTTGCCCAAGCAGCATCACCTTAAAGTAGTATTATAATGGCGAAGAAGACAACAAGCTCAAAGAGCAACCTACAGAGTGCAGGAAAAAGCAACGCAAAGAACACGAAGAAGACTGGACCTCGTTCAAAGAACGCGTACACCATACTCCCGCTTCGGGATGTGATCATCTTTCCAAACATGATCTTTCCAGTGTTGATTGGTCGTGCGAGCTCACTCAATGCAGTTACTGAAGCACTGGAACGTGAGAAACTCATTTTTGTGTCCGCTCAGCGCGATGCATCGGTAGACGATCCCAAACTGACGGATTTGAATGAGTATGGAACCGTAGCGCGCATCATGCAGGTACTTCGTCTTCCAAACCAGTTGTTGAAAGTCTTAGTTGAAGGTGTGTACCAAGGTCGCATCTCTTCAGCTATTGAGAATCCGCGCTGCATGGAAGCTACGATCGACATCATTAAACAAGATGCGATTCCAAACACCAAAGAGTTCAGCGCGGTCATGCACCGTTCCCGCGATCTCTTTTTCGACTACGTACATGCTTCGCGCAATCTTCCTCCAGAAGTTGCAGCAGCACTAGACACTATTAGTGATGAGTATCACAAGCTCTATTACATCGCAGCCAACATCAGCACCTCAGTTGAAAACAAGCAGAAGATCCTCAGCGCTACCAGCATCTATGATCAGTTTCTAGAGATCAACACTTTGATGAGCGCTGAGCTGGAATTGCTCAAGCTCGAAGAAGAGATTGATGTGAAGGTGAACGATTCCATCCAAAAGAATCAGAGAAAGTACTTCATACAAGAGCAGATTCGAGCGCTGCAAAAGGAACTTGGTGACGATGACGAGTTCGCATCAAGCACAGAGCTTGGTGGTATCAAGGATGCAATTGAGAAGGCTGAAATGCCAGAGCCAGTCCTTGCCAAAGTCATGGAGGAGTTTGATAGACTAAAGAAGACTCCGCCGATGTCGCCCGAGTATGGTGTAACACGCACCTATCTGGAATGGCTGAGTTCTCTACCTTGGACAACCCGAACTGCAGATAATCTCAACATCGACAACGTTCGAGCTGTGCTCGACAACGATCACTATGACCTGGAAAAGCCAAAGGAACGCATACTTGAGTACATTTCGGTTTTGAATCTAACGAACTCCGTTCGTGGACAAATCCTGTGTTTGACAGGACCTCCAGGTGTTGGTAAAACATCCCTAGCTTCATCAATTGCCCGTTCGCTAGGCAGAAAGTTCGTCCGCATTTCACTTGGTGGTGTTCGGGATGAAGCAGAGATCCGTGGACACCGTCGTACATACATTGGCTCTCTACCAGGAAAGATCATTCAAAGCATGAAGCGCGCTGGCAGTGTGAATCCTGTCATTCTTCTTGATGAAGTAGATAAAATGAGCTCGGACTTCCGTGGCGACCCTGCTTCAGCCTTGTTGGAGGTGCTTGATCCGGAACAAAATCACGCATTCAACGATCACTTCATTGAAGTTGATTATGATCTCTCGAAGGTTCTATTCATTGCAACCGCGAATGTGAAGTACGACATACCCCTGCCGCTGCTTGACAGAATGGAAGTTATTGAGCTGAACTCGTATCTAGACATCGATAAAGTTGAAATCGCTAAACGTCACATCCTACCAAAGCAAATTGAGCAGCTCGGATTGAAAGATGTGGACATCCGCTTTGACGACGATGCTATTCTAAAGATCATTCACGGATATACTCGCGAAGCAGGCGTTCGTCAGCTTGAGCGAGAGCTCTCGGGTGTGCTTCGGAAGTTGGCGAAAGAGATTGTGAGCGAAGTTGGACAAAAAGTGGCACTGCGTAAAGAATCTTCTGAATCTCAAGCAATTGTTGCTCTGCGTGATAGTTCTGAGTTTAAGAAGTTTGTTGCCAAGAAACACTACGTCGTCGACCTCAAAGCTGTCGACAAACTTCTTAAGGCTCCAAAGTTCAAAACCAAGGCTGCAGAGTTGCAAGACAAGGTTGGAGTTGTTACGGGCTTGGCTTGGACCAGTGTTGGTGGTGACACCCTTCCAGTTGAAGTAACGATTATGCCTGGTGCTGAAAAGCTCACACTTACAGGCAAGCTTGGTGATGTAATGAAAGAATCTGCCCAAGCTGCACTCTCCTACATTCGCGCGAACACCGCATTGTTTGGAATCGATGATGAGTTTGCAAAAGCCAAAGAGATTCACATTCACGTTCCAGAAGGAGCTATTCCAAAGGACGGTCCTAGCGCAGGCATCACCATGTCAATAGCACTGCTCTCCGCCGCAAGCGGACGTCGTGTTCGTGGCGATGTTGCGATGACTGGTGAGGTTACGTTGCGCGGAAATGTCTTAGCCATTGGTGGTTTGAATGAGAAACTCTTAGCGGCAAAGCGTCATGGCGCAACAACAGTAATCGTCCCACGTGAAAACGAGAAGGATGTTGAAGACATTGCACCACAAGTAAAGGAAGGATTGAACATTCGCTATGTAAGCAGTGTTCAGGAAGCAATTCCCTTCGCTTTTCGCGAGACCTTTGTCTTGAACACGCAACCAAGCGCAACTGGCTCACGTGCAGCCGGATCAAGTTCTAAGAATCTGATTGCCTAATTTCTTTTCTCCTTCCGCAGCTTCGCTGCGGAAGGAGAAACTATCCTAACTCACACATGAACCGACTAGTCTTGCTCCAGATTCTTCGCGCTTGTACAGTATGCATAGTTGTCATTTTTGTTGCGGCATGTTCTGAACAAAGCGACACCAAGCACTTTAGTGATACTTATGGTCAGATTCTGTTATTGCGTGAGCAGATTGCAGACACCTCCGTCGCCAATGCCAAAGTAGATTCTATTCTCAAAGCCAACGGCTACACGAAGGCGAGCTTCAAAGAAACTTTCCAAGAACTAAGTAAGAGTCCGGAGTCGTTTCGTAAGATGATGGATAGTGTGCGCACGAGTATTCGACCTAAGCCTTAAGCAGTTCAGCCTAATTGTTGATACGTCAATGACGATTTGAACTGGTAATTTTCACCTACAACATCTTCAGCTCAGATGGGTCTCAACCACACTCGCTGAGCTCAGACAACAAGTTGCAGATTGGAAACTCTCTCTAATCTCTCTCTGACAAGATTCGTGTAAAGCCCTCCCTCGTTGTAAAAAAAAATCTAGAAAACTTCATTCCGCTCTGACACAATTCTGCGAACTTTGACACGTGTACCCAGCATCCGCTGCATTCAAGAACGCATCACACCTACACAATCGCGTTTCTTCACATCCGTAGTGTTCTATGTAGGTCAACAGCCTAATTCCGACGCATTTAGGCCATTTCTCAATGAGATCAGCACGTAGTAAATGTGCATCGTTCAAGTTCCCCAGCCCTTCTTGATCGAGTTCAAAAGGCTCAAACCTTTGCTTGCTTGGCAAGCAATCTTGCAGTCATTTCATGCACTGCGCTGACATTTTCAAAGCGCTCACGATGCACGAGTTTTGTTAAGAGATATCTCGACTGGTTACTCGTTGGAGCACTAAACAGTTGTAGAGAATCCTCCCACAGGTAGCAGAGCCCCGTTCTATAAGGAGCATCTATCTGGAGACATGCCTAATCATCCTCAATACTCAAGGAGGTTACATGATACCTTATACTGCATCTCAAGAACAGATCGAATACGTTGGTAACAGCACTTTTGTTCGCAAACAAATCTTGTCAAGCCTATCAATCATGGTTCGTGGCTTGAGTGTATACCTATTAATCGCACTCATCAGCTCACATGATACGCAAGCATGTTATGTAGAATCTAGAGATACAAGTTTCGTTGATCCCAACTCAGGCAGAACTGTAAGTGCTCGACTATACTATGAAAGTAATTTGCAGTTACGCCTTGGTGGGATCGTAGGTCCTTGGATGAATCAGCTAACCATCATCACTTTTGGCCATGAGAAAGGAAATTCTGTAAATAGTTACGAGTCATTGATCTATCGTTCAATAGAACGGAACAACAATAGCGTTTTTGTTTGCCCCATCATCAACTATAATCAGATTACGGACACCAAGGTTCTAGCCCTTGACATGCTTGCGTGTATCCAGATGATGAAGAATCAAGTGGCTAGAAAAGAGTCGATGTGGTACTCAGCAAGGCCACAAAAGAACATTCTCTGCGGCCATGGCTTTGGCGCAAGTATCGCCCTCATAGCAAGTTCGAAAGCTGCAGAGCAGCATATTATGATCACCGCTGTTGTAGCGCTTGCTCCAGATGTAACACTTAAGGGCACCCTCGAAGCTTGCTCGGTCAACCAAAGCCCCAGTCTTATCATTGCAGGTCAATTGGACTGCCAAAGTCCAGCTGCGACAAATGCTCAATTGGTGTACAATGCAATTCGGATCAACTGTAAAGCCTATTTGGTCCTCAATGATTGCGGACACCAAATCTTTGTAGACAGTCTTCACTACTCAAATCAAAGCAGCCTGTGTGAGAATCGAGAATCTCAGTATAACGCCTATAACTGTGTGTCGTACTATCTCAGCAAACTACTCACACCTAGTTACGCACTCAGCACACAGCAAGGTGCTGGTGTTTTTCAAACTACCGTGCCAAAGTTCGACCTTTCCCATGTTCAGTGCTCAAGGAAAAAGCTTTGTCGTGGCGACACAGTAACTCTTCGTTACAACGGCCCACGGACGAGCATCCTCTGGCTTCCTGACTCTGTTCGCACTATAGAGTATTGCTTCAGAGCCAAAGACTCAGTGAATCATGTTTTCCTTGAGAGTGAACTATGTGAGTCGAAAGAAGTACTCTCTATACCAATCGTGACAGGCGTCTCAGAGACGGTGCGCATTGATGTCCAACAGGCTATTTGCCCAAATCGTCAAACAGTACTTAGGGCGGTGCCGCAAAGACCAGAAATGGAATATGAGTGGTCAACTGGTGAGCGTTCTGATACCATCGTCATTAACTCACTTGGCAAGTACTCTGTTCGTGCCTTCGACAAAGCCAGTTGTTCCTGGTCTATCGATTCGGTCAGTATCAACTACTCTCTTGCACCTCGACTCAAGATCCGTGTAGATACGTTCACTAATCTGTGTAATGGAGCTGGAGCTATTCACGCTCGATTAGTTTATGATCCAACACGCTATGATTCTATTGTATGGATGGATGGCACTCGTGGTCCCGAACTGATTATCACTGAGGTCGGCAAATACATTATATCGGCTGTTGCACGAAGTTTGTTTTCGTCTGCGTGTGATGCGGTTACAGACCCCATCACACTTTACGTTCACAACTATGACACTCCCGAGGCATACATTTGGCAAAAAGGTACTACTATGGTTGCTAGTAATGGCGATTATTACACGTGGTATGTGAATGGTGTAGCTCGTAGTGAATACCGTCAGAGAGTTATACCTGCTGTGCCGCACTCTCAATATTCAGTGTACGTCGAATGGTCAGACAGTCAGAGATGCGGCCGAATGAGTAACACCTTGATAGCCGATAGTCCCAGTCCCGTTCAAAGCCTTGGTGATTCAATAAAAATATTCTATATGGATGGCTTGCTCCGAATTGAAGGAGCGCCTCTTGGTTCCAGTCTTCGAATTGTGAATGTAGTCGGAGAGCTCGTCTTCTCTACTCAAATGGCTTCGAACGCGATGTCTCATGATTGCAGCGGACTCGATGCTGGCTGGTACTTAGCAGCGCTCGACGGAAACACCAGTCCTGTTGCGTTCGTGACAGTTCGATAACTAGTACATCTCAAACGTGTACTCATCACCAAAGTACTCTGTTAACATCTAACAGACAACGGAAAGATAATACTATGACAATTCATACTTGGTCGAGATCTCTCAACGCATCGCTCGCGAGAATTGCCCGCAAAGTGGCCCTGATACATACTCTAACATTCATCTTCTGTAGTTTTAGCGCTTTCGCTTGTGAGTTCGTTTCATACGAGTACACGAGCGTTTACAATTCTGTCAGAGGGAGGAACATAGACGTAGTGATATACTATAGTGCGGATGAAGACGGCAAAGACAAAGACTTGGCTGGAACGTATGCTCGGTCAATCAAGCCATATACGGTGTTTGCTTTTGCAGCCGACTCAAATGCGAAAGGAGATTGGTACAAACAACTAAGTCGATTCACACTAACGCTCGCGGGCCAGAATGTACTTTGGATTTCACCTCTACTAAGTTGTCCCAATGACACGAATGCAAATGAGGCTGCAAGCGACCTTCAAGCTTGTTTAGACTACGTGGCGAGCGAGAACCAACAGATCCATTCAAAGTGGTACGGGCATATTGGTAATCATTGCATACTATCAGGACATGGCTATGGCGCGTCCGCAGCCTTGCTCTGTGCGGCTGCTGGTAAATATTCTACTGCATTCGCCTTAGAATCTGTTGCCGCACTTTCGCCTTCAGAAACATCTCCTAGTGCGATCGATGCCTGCAGGAGCATATCTGCACCTACGTACTTCTTACTTGCTGATACAACCTGTGACTCTTTTCGCCTTAAACATGTACATGAGCTCTACGAAGCCTTACTTAAACGCTGCAAATGGATTCAAACTTGTGCTGGTCAAGGCCACTGTGGATTTGCCGACAAAGAACTAAAGTGCACGTCAAACAGTATTGACTGCGATAGACTAGAGCGTTACTATTTTCAAGAAAGATTCACATACTACCTAGTACAAGTGATCAGAAGGCTCACTCCAGCGCCTGGTCCTGGAGTCATAAAGTCAGGAATCGTAGCAATCCGAGAGTCGGATATCGGTGTAAAGGGTCGTCGTTTCTGTGTTGGCGACACCATCACTCTATCGTCTCTGAGCACAGCCCCTAACATTTTGTGGCTGCCCGATAGTGTTACTACTAGAGAGTATAGATACGTTGCTCGTAAGCCAGGCGAACAGAGAATTACCCTGCAGAGCAATGAGTGCTTAGAGAGCAACGCCCAGTCCATTGTGCTCAGCTTTGGAATTCCCGAAAAACCAACTCTGTTTGTGAGAGACCAAGCGAAATGTGCCGAAGACAGTATTCTTGCAAGACTTAGTGTTAGGAACCCTAACCACTCTCATGTACGCTGGTCCACTGGACAGACTACCGATAGCATAGACGCACGCGTTGAAGGCAAGTATAAGGTTGAACTGTTTGACCCTGTAACCTGTAGTTGGGGTTCAGAGAGCTGTATTGTAGATAGACCGATACAACCTAGCTTCAAGCTGAACTTGCTCGACTATGTGCAAATATGCAGGGGTAGCGGTGACGTCGTTCGTGTAAATGCCGAATATTGCGATTCGAAAGCACTCGTTGTTTGGTCAGATGGATTCATTGGCCCCGTATATACCATTACTCGACCTGGCATAATACACCTAAGTGCTCTAGCTCTTCATACGGATGACTGTTGCCGTGCAACAAGCGACACGCTCATTCAAGAAATTGCCGATGTTGTTGTAGACCCTCCACGAGTTGAACGTGTGGCTAACACTCTGAGTTGTCTGGACGGAGATCTCTTCACATGGTACAGAAATGGCGACTCGATTGCAAACGAAAACACCAACTCTCTTTTGATCAAAGAGCCTGGACGCTATCAAGTCAAAGCCCGATACTATAGTCGTCGCGGTTGCGGAGCAATGAGTGCTGTGATCGATGTCATCGATATTGTATCGGTCTCTTCTGAAAATGGAATCTCCCTTGTGCAGTATCGAGAAGGAGAGCTAATGCTTCGCATCGAGTCGGGGATAACAGTGTTTACTCTTTGGAACGTACGAGGACAAGTTGAATGGCAGCAACACGTTTCTTCACAAACCCAGGCTGTTGATCTCAGTCATCTACCAAAAGGAGTCTATGTACTACAGAGTGACAAGAACTCAAGATCATGGCTGATAAGGGTAGATTAATCCGCAGACGGTATATACTGTACTGAGCTTTCTCCTCTGCTAGTTAGTAACGGTGAACTTGAGAACGTAGGAAACTGAACTTGAGAGTGGGAACGTGTAGTATGGAACGTTTGAGTCAGGTTGCATTCCTCTGCTGATATAGACATTGATCGCCGCAACAAGGACGTCGACCTGTGCATCTTGATCACTCACTCATTGCTTTCGATGGATGAGCTGACGCTCGCTCCGAGTAACGTTAGGACAGTGGTTATATCCGCACTCGACAGAGTGCAATCGACCAGCCCACAGTAGGGTTCTTATCGATTACGTAGGTCAGAAGATCACGCGTGGAGATACCAAACTCCCAGAAGCCGCCATACACCGAGAAGAGTACTCCAGCAGGCATGTTGAAGCCCATACTGCCACCAAAGGTGAGTCCACCTTGAACATACAGCCAAGGGAGTATGTAGTGATTCGCACCAGCACTGACGAATATCGTATTCAGGTTTGCAGGATCTTTGGTGTTTAAAGGTATAATGATGTCAACGCCCATGTTTCGTAAGTGTCCATATTCATAGGAACCTCCAAGACGTATGCGAGTTGGAAGCGCAGTTGTCACTTCTTGCAAACCAGCCCACTTGAAGTAGCCGCCGTTTCCGGTAATCTTTTGTGCTTCTGCAAAGATGTTATACGAATTGAAGCCTGCCGACGAAACACCGTTCATGATGTAGTCTTCAGCGGAATACACATTCCCCTTCCATCGCACACTTCCTATGTCGAGTACGCTAAGGCTCAATCGATACTTGTGCCGAATAATCATCGTTGCACCAAAGTCAAAACCATAGCCGGAACCAACAGGTAACATCCCAGAGCCGTCTATGCGAGATGGTGTTGTTGACTTACCGTAGTTGATGTTAAACAGAGGTGTTATAGAACTGTACGCTGTCAGATGCTTCTTCTCGTCAATGTACGAGTTCAACAAGGCGTAGCCTTGTATATACTTTAAGGTCATCCCGAAGTATATCTGCGTTCTGTCTGAGTAGTAGATATCACGTCCATAGGCCACGCTCCATTCACGTGTCCAGCTCATCGAAATGCGAGTGGAGTCAAACAATTGAGAATAGAGTTGTGGGTGCTTTGCGACACCAACCGTATCAGACTTATTCCAGTCCAACACGTAGCTCGAATCAAAATATGGCGCTTTGCGACCAAGGAATGCAAACTGTGCAGCGAAAGAGTTGAATACAAACTGAGCAGAGATGCGGTCTCGCAGCTGAAAAGCAAAGCCACCAGAATACTCTGTCTGATAACTCACTCCCAATGAAATGACATCTGCATCGAGGAAAACACCTTTGCCTGAAAATCGCTGCGATGCGGTAATCTTCTCTTCCTGACTGAAGTTCTGATCTCCTACGCTGAACATTGCATTCAACAAATCAGAGCTTCCCATAGCATTGGAATTAACGGCCGCGCCAACTTCGCCAATGCTAAACGACAGGCGACGCCTTGAACGCTCCAGACCACCATCGATGGGCGATGTTGCCCTGAACTCAATCGATGAGGGGATGAATCCTAGGTTTGCTGGGTTGATGCCAATGCACTGGTAATCGCTGACCATGGTTGTACCAATGGCGGATTGTCCGACCCGAGAGTAGTCGTTCATTTCCGACTGAGCAAAGAGTCTGACATGTAAATCACACACACAAAGGCAGAGCACAGCGATAAAGCGTACTCTTGGATTCAAGCTGGAGATGATATAGTAGAAGCGCTCTGCCATTGCACCTATAGTTTTCTCTGCTCAACTTGTTCGGCAATAACAGCAGCTATACGCAAGGCCTCGGCTGCATCCTCTGCTGTCACCGATATTGGTGCACCATCAAGAATTGATGCAACGAAGCTGCGTTGTTCTTCTTCAATCGCATTAATCTGCGGAACGATAGGCTGTTCAAATACAATGTTCTTGTTCTTTAAGCCTGCGTCGATTTGACCAAGCATCATAGCTGGAGTCCCCGCCGGACTTGTCTGGTGCTCATCTAACAAACGATACACCTCGACCGATGGTTTGGAAAAGTCGAGCGAGAGATAGGCATCTTTTTGGAAGATGCGCATTTTTCGCATTGGCGTTGCCGAGAGTCTTGAAGCGGTAAGATTCACCACTGCCCCATTCTCAAACTCGATGCGTGCATTTGCGATATCGGGAGTATCTGTTATCACTGCTACTCCATTGGCATCGATGCGTTTCGCAGAAGATTGTACCAACCAGAGTGCGATGTCTATGTCATGAATCATCAAATCATGGATAACGCTTACGTCCGTTGCACGTGGACGGAACTGGCTCAAACGGTGTGCCTCGATAAACAGAGGTTTCAAATCGTATGCGCGAGCTGCAACGAAGGCAGCATTGAAGCGTTCAACATGACCAACTTGAAGAATCACCTTCGCCGTTGAAGCCAGAGCAATCAGTGCCTGTGCCTCGTGATAGTCTTGAGTAATTGGCTTTTCGATCAGACAGTGTCGTTGTGCACGTATGCACTGCTCTGCAACAGCGAAGTGCAAACTTGTGGGTACTGCGATGGTGATTGCATCGCATTGCTCCAAACACTCTTCAATAGACTGAAAGCTCCGCACATCGAGTTCACGTGCGCGAGTACTGCATTGTTCAGCATTCGTATCAAAGATTCCAACCAAGGAAGCGCGATCATGCTGCTTCCACAGTTTTGCGTGAATCGAACCCAAATGTCCACATCCAATTACACCTACTTTTAACATTCTCAAACTTTCTCTAAGGTTCTAAAAGGTAGAAAGACGAACAAGCACTCTTGTACGCCATTAGCACTAAGTACTCAGTGGCAACTTTCAACAACTTCTTGTCACTAAGTTCTGAACGGATTGCTACCAAGGAGCAGCACCGTCTTGTTGTACCTGACAGCGAGCAAGTGCTCACCGACAAAAACTTTCTCTACAGCTGAGCACCTTCATTGAAAACTGCTGCAGATCAGATTGACAATTTCAAATTCAGGCATTATACTCTCACATTCTCAACAAGTACACATGACCTTCAGATAGAATAACACCGAAGTGTCCTTTGGATACACGGAAAAACTCAACCAGAGTGTTCTGCTTTTGGGTGCGCGAGTTTGTAGGCGGCTTTTAGGCGCTCCACAGACACGTGGGTGTACACTTGGGTGGTGCTGAGCGACGCATGCCCAAGCATTTCACTTACCGCCTGAATATCCGCACCGTTGTCAAGCAGGTGAGTTGCAAAGGAGTGTCGGAGCACGTGAGGTGACTTTTGCGCACTCTCTGTGACACCTTGCATCGCCTGATGAATGATCGACCATGCTTGAGCTGCGCTTAAGCGTCGTCCACGACGATCCAGAAATAGCGCATTATCCCCTGTCGGGCCAGGCTTTTTAGCTCCAGCTGCAAGTTCCTTGCGCAATAGCAGATAGTTCTTCAGCGCCTTGAGAGTTGCAGCACCTACAGGCACGACCCGATCCTTTCGGCCTTTTCCGCGAACACGCACTAGTGCCTGGTACTCATCGATACTGCCAAGCTGGAGTTGCAGGGCTTCGCTAATTCGCAAACCACTGCCATAGAGCAGTTCTGCAAGCAGGGCATTGCGGCATCCTTCAGGAGTAGTTTGATCGAAGCGTTCCAGGAGGGTTCGAACTTCCTGCGGTTGAAGAAATGAGGGCAATTTCTTTTCAATACGCGGGGCGCTGAGCGCCGCCGCGGGATTAGCCTCAATAAAGCCTCGTTTAGTGCAAAAGCGAAAGAAGGATTTCAGAGCGCTCACATGAAGACGAAGGCTCTTTTTGGCTAATCCTCGGTCATGTAACCAGCCCACAAAAGGCCGCAACTCCTCGAAGCGAATATGCTCGATCTCGGGAGCTTCGGATCCGTCCTCACAGAAATACTGGACGAGTAGCCGTAAGCTATGCGCATAGCGATCCTGTGTATGCAATGAATAGGCCCGTTCTGCGCTGCAGAATTGCCAGAAATGTTCCTGCGCTTCCTGCAGTGTCATCGCGCTCCGGAGTACTGTTTCGTATGATCTGCTCGAATTTACAACCTAATGCTGTACCAAGCAGATGCATCAGTAAAAAAGCGTATTTTTGCTTAAAATCGAAAGTGCCGAAAACCGCGTGCGTCACAGCACGATGCTGTGATGAAGCAATGTCTTGTTTGCCTTTCATGACACTTAGTTCAACCAGCTTTTGGTGGCAGCCTTAGGTCATTTCTCTGAGCACCTTTTGTCGCACGTTTGTCCTGAGTTTTTTGGCATTTGATAAAGGCATCAATCAGCCCCTGACGAACAACACCAGAAGCTGGGTGGAGTAGTGTCACTCAATGCCTTTTTGAGTGTTGTTATCCTACCTAGTATCGACTGGGCAGACGGCTCAGTATTTCCAACGTTGAACTTTGAATGTTGCTCTCTTATGCTCCTACTTCGCAACTACATAAACGGTGAATTCTGCGACGCTGTTGGCTCCACCTGGCTCGACAATTATGAGCCTGCGACTGGCGCAGTGTATTCGCAGATAGCTGATAGTGATGCTCGCGACGTGCAACTTGCAGTGGATGCAGCCGTTAGTGCTTTTAGCTCGTGGTCTGAGACAACGGCTACTCAGCGTTCTACCATACTGCTTCGTATTGCGAGTTTGATCGAAGAAAGAATGGACCAGTTTGTGAAAGCCGAAAGTAAGGATCAAGGCAAACCTGAGTGGTTGTGCAGAGTAATGGATATCCCTCGCGCGATTTCAAACTTTCGGTTCTTCGCTACGGAAATCCTCCACACGCGTTCTGAGCTCCATTCTGGCGATGGTGCTGGATTGAATTACACACTTCGACGCCCTATTGGACCAGTCGGTTGTATCTCGCCTTGGAATCTACCTCTCTACCTCTTCAGCTGGAAGGTTGCTCCGGCAATCGCCGCAGGCAACACCGTTGTTGCGAAGCAGTCCGAAGTCACGCCGGCAACAGCCACACTCTTAGCCGAAGTATGCACAGAGGCTGGATTGCCCGCTGGAGTGTTAAACATTGTACATGGCTTGGGTGACAAAGTTGGGTCGGCCATTGTTGAGCACCCATCGCTGAAAGCAATCTCCTTTACCGGGAGCACTCGTGTAGGCGAGTACATTGCAAGAACAGCTGCGCCAATGTTTAAGAAACTTTCCCTGGAGTTAGGCGGTAAAAACCCAACCATTGTCTTCGCAGACGCCGATTTCGAGAAAAGTGTTCGCGAATCTGTCCGAGCGTCCTTTCTCAATCAGGGCGAGATCTGCCTTTGCGGTTCACGTGTTCTTGTAGAGCGCAGTATCTACGATCAATTCAGCGCTGCCTTTGTCGAACAAGTAAAAGCACTTGCAGTTGGAGATCCAATGGTAGACTCCTCGCGTTGTGGCGCTTTGGCTTCTGAGCAGCACATGCATAAAGTGCTGTCGTACATCGAGCTTGCCAAGCAAGAAGGTGGTACAATACTCTGCGGCGGGCAACGTGTTCATCCAGAAGGTCGATGCAGCAATGGTTGGTTCGTAGAACCAACCGTTATTGATGGTCTCAAGCCAACGTGTAGAACAAACATGGAGGAGATTTTTGGTCCAGTAGTGACCTTAACTCCCTTCGACACTGAGGAAGAAGCGCTGCAAATGGCTAATAGTACAGCATATGGACTCTCAGCTGTTGTTTTCACCGAGAACCTGAGCCGAGCACATCGGGTAGCTGCTCAGCTACAAAGTGGTATAGTGTGGGTCAATTGTTGGTTGGTTCGCGATTTGCGCACGCCATTTGGGGGCGTCAAGAATAGCGGTGTTGGTCGTGAAGGTGGCGTAGAATCATTGCGCTTCTTCACCGAGACCAAGAATGTTTGTCTGGCATTGTAAGGCACCTGAGGTGTCGAGCGGCGGACAGCAAAAAGACTAGGTCTCGGCGTTACGGACAACGCCTATAAACTCTGAAAAGATATTTGTATAACTTCATTCATAGATCACATGAAACGTATCATTTTGTTGTTGTGCTGCGCTGCGTGCTTCGCACCTGCACAGGCTCAAGACTGGATAAAAATTGCACAGAAAGATGGAGGAGCAGTTACATCTCTGACCTCAAACAAGTATGGTGACCTCTACTGTGCTGCAATGAACCAAGTGTATCGCTCAGTAGACCAGGGCCAGTCCTGGCAAAAGAGAAATACGCCAATTGATAGCGTTCTCAACATTCAGCTCTTTGCGTCTTGTGATTCAAATGGCATCAATGCACTGTTCGCTTTCGGTGCTGGCAAGTTGCATCGTTCTGGTGATGATGGACAAAGCTGGACAGCAATGGCTGCTATCAACGATTCCCTTAGTCAACAGCGAGTAAACGGATTCTTTACCACGAGATTCGGCGACTTCGTGATGATTACACGAAGCACGGGCAATACGGTGAATGTGCTGCGCTCACGCGACAATGGAAACACATTCGAGTTTGTTGCAACACTGGATGCGCCACCAAGCAAACTGTTTCAAAGTGTAGACTCTACATATTACCTATTTAATGGCAGTTCTTTGCGCGTGAACAAAGACCACAGTGTGACGAATATCGGACTGCAGGTAGTCAACACGTACACACAAGACTTTTTTAACGCTCCAATAAACATCTGGGGAGTGAAGAACAATGCTCCCTTTCGCTCATCAACCAAAGGTGATGCATGGAAAGATATGAGCTTAGATCTAAAGGAAAGCAGTGGAAGCCTGTTCAGATTGGTTGGCGGACGCGATGGAGTCGTCTATCTGTTTTGGCAGACACCGACAGATAGTATGCACATCTATCGACTGAACGCAGGCTCTAGTTCATGGACACGGATTCGCGACCTGGGTTATAGTTTCCAGGAAATCGTTTCGAATCCTAACGGCAATATGGTTGCCTCGTCAGTTCTAGGAATTTTTAGCTCAGAAGAAGGAGCAGGAACCTGGACAAACTCGTCCAACGGAATCTCCACCTATCCACTGGCAGCTGCGGTTCTAAGCCAGAACGCAACTGGTGTTGCAAGTACCAACGGAACGCTTTTTCAAAGCAATACAGGCGGTCAAGTGTGGTCTACAGCCAACACTCCTTCACTTAGCTCGCAAAACACCATTTATGACTTGATCACTACTTCGAAAGGTCATATTGCTTGTGCTAGCGCATCTGGACTCTGGATATCCACCGACTTAGGATTAAACTACATCTCTGCTCAATTCAATGGCCAACCGTTAACAGCAGCTGCATACTGCGTACAAGAAGTTGCACCAGGCGTACTCTATTCAAGTACTGCGCGTGGATTGCTGCGATCGAATGATGATGGTATGTCGTGGATCGTTGTCGATAGCACAGCTATCGGAACTTCAATTTTCTCCATTGGAACTGGCAAATTTCTCTTGTCTCGTCCAAATGCTGTTTACGCTGGAGATACCTCATCATCAACACTCAGCATGATGATGCCTACACCGAGCTCTGGAAAGTTGTCGGGCAATGCAGAAGGCGATATCTTCCTTGTGGCGTATGAGAAGAATGGTTCAAACTATAAAGTTGTGCTCTACCGCAAGAAACTTACAGGCAATCTAGAGACAATCATTATACCTAGCTCCGGAACTCAGAATTCCCTGCCTGTGTGGGTCGTTGTTGGAAAAGCTGCTAGCGCATACGTCAACACTGATGCAGGACTCTTCAAAATTCCAGGAAGCGAAACGACCCCGTCAAAGCTGAACGTCGGCGGCGAGATCTTTACGTTCCTCCGAAGCACTACTGGAACATCTGCAATTGGCTGCACGCTGTTTGGTGGCGTGTATCAAGTTGACCTTACGGTTGGTGTAGCAGATGAGAACGAAAGTGCTCAGCACCTGAGTATTGCTCCACAACCTTCTACCGACTTCATGCGTGTTAGCTGCGACGAAGATGTTCAGAATGTAGAAGTGTACAGTGTGAGTGGATCTCGCGTTGAACTACCAAAGCTCCAAAACTCTGCGCGTGAGTTTCACCTCGGCACAGCGTCACTCAGTACAGGCGTGTATCTGATCCGAATCCATACAGCTTCTCATAGAATTCTCAGTACTCGATTCAGTGTGGTTCGATAATATGCTGAACATGATAATCAATTCAGAACGAGCACCAGAGGCGGTAGGCGCATACCCGCATGCCCGTCGTATCGGTGATATGCTCTATTTGAGCGGAGTGGGACCTCGTCAACGCGGAAGCAAAACTATTCCTGGAGTGACTCTTGATAACTCAGGGGCAATCGTCGATTACGACATTGAACAACAGACCTTAGCAGTCTTCCGCAACGTAGCCCTCATCCTAGAGGACTCGGGCGCACAATGGTCTGATATAGTTGATGTACAGGTGTATTTAACCAATATGAAAAAGGATTTTCCTGCTTTCAATCGATTGTATGCGGAGCACTTTAGTTCAGTGCAGGCATGCCGGACTACCATAGAGGTTGGCTCACTGCCAACTCCTATCGCGGTAGAGTTGAAAGTGGTCGCGTATATCTCAGGAATGAAGAATGAACAATAGAAACAACGAACCGATATCTAGCAGTGCTCATACTCATACGAGTCATACATCTTCATGGTATGCCTCAGTAGAGCAAGTATCTTGGACCTTTCGAGGCTTCCTGATCTTGTTTGTGCTTTGCATTGCCACCTCGAATCTTCGTGCGCAACCAATCATCTCGTATTTGCTACCAGACATCGGCGCACCAGGAATGATGATACAGGTAGAGATCATTGCGCCGAATACAGCAGATACCGACGGCAACAGCTTTTCAAATACAGACTCCATCTTCACAAATAATGCAAATGAGTCGTTTCGTTTAGAGTGCGTTCGACCAGCTGACCGTGCTAAGGTGACCTTCTCTCCAGTCGTAACAAGTTGGAATGGACGAATGCTCTCAACAGTAGCGTTTGTTTCGCCGAATTGTCTTCCGAACTCAACAAATTGGAATCAACTCGCCGATGCTTGGAGAATTCCAGTGCAATTGGTCACGCCGAACTTTAGCTCGAATGTTGACACATTCTACATCGTTAACACAACACACTTCGGCGACCTCAGTGCTATCAGTGGAACCGTTTTTGGAACAGGTCAACTTGGTGTCCGCTCGCGTCGTGGTGCTATGATTGTTGACAGCATCATCTTAAAGAACACCACCTACACATTTTCTGTCAGCGACCCCGATAACAACCTTAACAACGGAAATCAAGCATACTTGCCTGCCGTTCTCATCGCACAAGGTCGTATTGTCGGCTCGGGACCTCTTAGCCGAATTTCCGTTGATGCAGTTGGCGTTGATGGTGGACCAGGCGGTGGAGGTGGCGCTGGTTACTTCTGTGACAACATTTTTGCAAATACGAAGGACGGTGGTCCAGGCGGTGCTGGCTACTGTGGAGGTGGGCGTGGCGGTCGTAACGGTACTGGAGGCTTTGCGACGAAGGCTTTCCAAGCCTATGGCTTGGGAAGTGGACCCAAAGACCCAAATGGTTCTGGCAACTCTTTGAACAAAACAGCCGGAGCTTTTGTCGATGGATACGAAGCAGCAGGAGGTGCGAGTGGACACCCGTTCGGACGTTCAGGTGCTTGCTGCAATGATGGGAACAATTGCATTTCTTCTGGTGGTTATGGTGGCGCTTCAGGCAGTACGAATACGAAGGCGGGAGCAGGCGCTGGTCACAAGACAAAAGGCGTACCCACAAACAGTGGTGGTGATAACAATGGTGCTATCTATGGTAACACGATGAACGTCCCCCTCAGCGGTGGTTCAGGTGGTGCTGGTGGAAACCCCCAAGCCATAGTCACGACCTGTGCTGGTGGTGGTGGTGGTGGTGGTGGTGCCTTACAGTTGTTTGCACTTGCACTTTCACAAGTTCATTGTAGCGCTCTCGGTGCTAACGGTTCTTCAGGAACACCAGTTGGAGGATCTGGATCTGGCGGTAGCATCAACATCAGTTCCAAGCTGGGCTCGTCTGCTATCGTCGTAAGCGTTAGTGGCGGGACTTCAAGTCCCTACCCTGCCGCAGGAAGCGGAAGGGTTCGCACTGACGGTTCTGTAAGCATTGATGCGTCCAAGAGCGATGCGGTCGTGGATTACAATGGTCCAACAATCGATACGATTAGTTCAGTAAAGCCACCATTTACTCTAAGCGGACGCGGACGTGCTGGGGACTCGATCGCAGTGTATATGAAGTCCGACAATTCCCAGTGGACAAAACTTTCCAAAGTTCTCGTGAATGCTTCCAATACTTGGACGCTGCCCGTAAACTACGTAGGTGCAGATCAGAATCTCTATTTCCTAGCTGCTCAAGAAGTGCGGAACCCCGTGCACTCCAGCTTCACGGCGCAGCCAAGCTATGTGCTCTCATCGGCAGGTGCGGCGATGGTGAATATTGTCAGAATTGCAGAAGTCAGCTGCGATCCAATTCGAAACATGGGTAGTGCAACCTTGTGTCCTCCTAAGGACAAACTCGATACCTTTTACATACGAAATCTTGGCAATGCCGATGTCGTACTTGACACCGCTGCATTCTTAACTGGCACACTGGGCTTTAGCATTGACAGCCCAAAGCCAATGAAGTCGATTCTTATCAAGTCGAAGGACTCGATTCGAGTGATTGTTCGTTTTCAAAATCTCTCGATCGAAGGAACACTTAGCGATCGACTTCTCATCCGCTTCCCCATTGGTACTACGCCTCAGATCTTAACGGTTGACTATACGATATTGGCTGGTCAAGAACGCGTAGCCTACATCAATGTTGCGTCCAACTTTGAAACGCAAGGTGTTTACTCCATTGACTTTGACCGGGTTTGCGCAAACGTTGGCGCACAGCAATATCATGCAATTAGAAATGTTAGTATCTCGAAGAAGACTATCGACGTAACATCCATAAAAGTTCGAGGAACAAGTGGTGTGTTCAACGTTACGATGGATAAACGCAACTTGGTACTAAATGATACAGCGCATTTTCTCGTTCGCGTTCCTCGTGGCGCTGCTGGAGTGTATTATGACACTCTACAACTCGAGTGGAAAACAGACTCGTGCTTTGCGACAGTGCTCATACCTCTTAAGGTGACCCTGGTTGAGACCCGCGTGAACGGTTATGACTCGAAGCTGGAAGACTTCGGCTACGTGAAAGTTGGCAAGAGTCTTACCCGTCGCTTCACTATACGGAACACTGGTTCAGGACTGGATTCGGCGAACTTTAAGAAAGTGCCTACTGTACCAAAACCTTGGTCGATGTCGATGATGTTTCCAGACACTGTTCCTAGAGTGCTAGCACCTGGCGATAGCATTGTCTTTATTCTGACCTTTAGTCCAGACTCAGCTCAAAGCTACCAGTTTAACTTGGACTGGATTGTTGAAGAGCTTGGCGCATCGTGCCCCGCTACTGTGAGTTTCCATCCCCGTGGTATTGGCACGAATGCCTCAATTCTACCAACCGTCGACACCGTACGCTTTGGTCGTGTGTTTCGTTGCACAGTTAAACGGGACAGCTTCTGGCTGAAGAATACTGGTAGTAGCCCAGGCAAGGTATATGCCCCTGCTGTGCTGACAGGACCAGACGCTGCTCGATTCCGCGTAGTTCAGGAACCAAAGGCTGATAGTACGGTCATGAACACGGTGGCTGACTCTGTTCTCTATGTTGTTGAGTTCACCGGTGACCCAACTGATCTGAGCGCTTCGCTAAAATCAGCGCAAATAGCAATCCGGGTCTTTGATGATAGTGCTCGTACCATTACCGTGTACCTGACAGCACAACAAGTGCAATCAAATTTGGATCTGATAGACAAGAGTCTAACTTTTAACAATGCACCAGTTAATAGTCAGTCCAGCTTACCGCTAGGAATGAAGAATGCAACAGACACGCTCTTGTGTATTCTAGACGTCCGTTCTCAGCATCCCGAGATTAAAGTGGTTCCAAACAGCATCGACATCTCACCGGGACAGAGTATTAGTCTAGCTGTAAATGTCACCCCGACCTCACTAGGCGACATTAACGACACATTGACCATTTATGTCAACTGCCCCTGTATTGACTCCATCAAAGTTCCTGTGTTCGTACATCCTACAAACAACGGTTTAATTTTTAGCCCTGCTCCCATTCGATTCGACACTGTCCGAGCTTGTGTAGTACCTGCAGACATCAACATCTCAATTCGAAATATTGACAACAGCAGCCAAGGCTTAATGGACACAGTCTACATTGAAGGTCAAGACGCAGCTGTGTTCCCTATCACGCTCTCTTGGAGCTCCTTCCCTTACATCATACCGCCGCAAGCGGGTGACAATAAGGCAATCAGTGTGAGTTACCGAGGCGCAGGTACGAAAGTTGGTGCGAAGAGCGCGTACCTTGTTGTGCGCTACAGAATTAACAATCAAACAATACATGATACAATTCAGTTGAGCGCTTGGCGGGATGTACCCCTTCACTTGGATTCTACTACGATGGAGTTTGGATCGGTGAAGCAAGGTCAGAACAAAACGATGACCATGCATGTGTTCAATGATCACACGCAGTCTTTAGAAATCAAGTTTCAATCGACAACACGTGGACGTCAAGTTTTTGTCCCAACACGAACCGTGATATCACCGCCAGGACGTCAAAAGGACTCTATGGATATTGAGTTTCTTGCCGACTCAACCGGCGATTTCCGTGACACAATGTACGTGAAGTACTTCTCTGCAAGCCTAGGATGCACGGATAGCATTCCTTTGTACCTGCATGGAAACGTCTTACCAGGTGTGAACTACAGCGTGTGGCTAGAGAAGTCAACAATTGTTGACCCTACGGACACCGATGTCAAGATCAACATGTACGCATCGCTTGATTCACTCGTGAGCTTTAGCAATACTCTGCAGTTCAATGCTAAAGTCAGTATACCGGCAGACATGTTTCATGCTATGCGCATTGAGTCAGCAGTAGGTCGCTTCATCCCAGATCCAAACCTTGTTGGAAATCAACAAACCTTGGAGATAAGCGTCGACACGATAGCTAACAGATTGTCACAACAGCCCACCCTTATAGCGACCATTGCCGGTGCTGCGATGCTGGGTGCTCAGGAATGTGATTCGGTCTACCTGGTTCAATTTGCTTGGACGAATAGTGGTCCGCACCCAACAACCATTTCGAACACTGGACTTGGCAATGGCGAGTACTGCACAACTATTTGCGCCGCCAATGGTAGTCGATTACTAGGAACCACTCAGAGCCCTCTACAAATGCTCCTGAGTCCAAACCCGGGTTCCGATCACCTAAATGTTCAGGTTCGTTCAGTTGAGGCTGGAGTCTACTCTTTTGAACTGTTCAACGAAACCGGACAAGTAGTTGATCAATTTGACCTCAATGCAAGCCCAAATAGGGTCTACACAGTAGATCGCGATCTAACTCGCCTCAGTACTGGAGTTTATAGTCTCCAATTGAGCACTCAAACCCGAAGCATTCGGCGTCCATTTGTTGTCATCAAATAGCGACAATCACCTTTCGTTTTTCAATAACGGCGACAAAGATGCTATCTTTGTCGCCGTTATTTTTTGCATGATCGAACAGGGCCACTCCTTCCGCAGTGAAAACCTCCTTAGCACATAGACACGCTCCTCTCAACAGACTCATCAGTTTCTTGAGCTGCTTGAGCTTTGTGCTGTTCTTGTTTGCCGAGGTCACTCACCTTCATGAAGAGGTGCTGCCAGATCATAATGCGCATACCTGCTCACACTCTAATCATGCTCATGAGAGCATTGACGAGAGTCACTCTAACTGCGATCTCTGTACCGCTACGTTCAATAAAAGCGATGCGGTTTGCTACGGTGCCATACCTTTCAATTTCGCCCAAGTTGAGTGTACTTTTCTTCCAGCTGATGGTGCTAGTAGTGCAATCGTCACGCTCCCTTCCGTTGGTCGTTCCCCACCATTGAGTTGATAGACATGATAGTTTCTTGGGCCTGAACAAGCGTTGTTCAAGCCTTGTACTCTTTTGTATCAACTCTGACTTCAAGAACGAACCATTGCTTTACTATGAAACACCTCTTGTACAGTGCAACACTTCTGTTTGCACTTTCAATCGTATTGCCAGAACTCTGTACGGCGCAGCGTGCTGCGCACGCAGCTCCGGAAGTAGATCACGTCTTGGAAGGAAAAATACTCGACAAGAAGACAGGCCAGGGTCTTGCGGGAGTCTCCATATACCTAAGCGACCTGAAGCGCGGCGCTATTTCTCGCTCAGACGGCAGCTATCGAATAGTACAGCTGCCGCACACGCGAAGCAACATTCGGGTGAGTATGCTTGGGTACAAAGCCATCGTTGAAGTAATAGATCTCAGTACTACTTCACTTCACAATTTTGAACTCGAAGAATCGCTCATCGAAACACCGGAAGTGGTAGTAAGCGGGGTTTCGCAAGCCACTGAGAAGAAACGTATGCCTTTGGCTGTGAGCATTGTTACTCAAGAAGCTCTGCGACAAAGTAGTGCTTCAAACATTATCGAAGCACTGACTTCACAGCCTGGCATCTCTGCACTTAGCACAGGACCCGCCTTGGCAAAGCCTATCATTCGTGGATTGGGATATAATCGTGTTCTGGTGATGCATGATGGAGTGCGCCAAGAAGGTCAACAATGGGGCGATGAACACGGGGTCGAGATCGACCCGTTTGGAGTGCAAACAGCTGAGATAGTAAAAGGTCCTGCAAGCCTTATGTACGGATCTGACGCTCTGGCTGGTGTAGTACAACTGCTCACAGCACATCCGGTTGAGGATGGTAAAATTCTTGCTGGTGTTGACGCAGACTATTCAACGAACAATGGTCAAGCTTCCGTATCTCTGTCTTCTCAAGCAAACTACCAACGCTGGATGTGGGATCTTCGCTATACCCGACAACAAGCGCACGCATACACCAATGCCAGTGATGGATATGTAATGAACTCGGGCTTTCGCTCTGAGGCACTCCACGGTGTGTTTGGCTACACAGGAACTTGGGGGTATTCTCAACTTCACCTAAGTCAGTACTTGCTAGAACCAGGTATGGTCGAGGGTGCTCGCGATAGCAGTGGACGATTCCTAAAAGAAGTCGTCATCGGCAATCAAGTTGTATCAGTTCCAGCTAGAGCTGAAGATGAAACAGGATATAACATTCTCCTACCTCGACAACGAGTAGAGCACACAAAAGTCAATAGCGAGAACCAATTGGTGCTCGGCGAACTCAACTTTCGTTTGAATCTCGGCTGGCAGATGAACCAACGTCGCGAGTTCGGCGATGTGGTCGAACCTTCCACACCAAGCCTTGCAATGGATCTTCAAACGTGGACCTATGATCTGCGCACAAACTTCGCAGCACTCACTCTGTTGGACGTCAGCTCAGGCGTCAATGGTATGCTGCAAAACTCCGAGAACTCTGGCGTCGAGTACCTGATACCTGACTACCATGTTTTTGATCTCGGTGCGTTTGTCGTCGGAACATCACACCTTGAGCAGTGGGACCTTTCCGCAGGACTTCGTTTTGACACACGCAATACACGCGCCGACGCGCTCTATCTGGATTCGCTCGGTCGAGTGACAACAAAAGGTCCGTTAGCCACAGAGCAATTCACTTCCCTCGATAGGAGCACAACTGGTCTGTCGGCAAGTCTTGGAGCTAGCTGGCAGGGGTCGGAGAATCTCACTCTCAAGTTTAATATTGGACGCGGATTTCGTAATCCCAACATCAACGAGCTCTCCGCCAATGGTATGCACGAAGGTAGTCAGCGATATGAACTTGGCAATGCTAATCTCGTTCCAGAAAACAACACACAATTTGACCTTGGACTGCTCTATCAAACAGAGCACGTACACATTGACGCATCTGTGTTCTCGAACTCTATCAACAATTTCATCTTTCAACGCAAACTACAAGCCGTCGGAGGTGGCGACTCAACCATCCAAGGCACAGAGGTTTTTCGTTATGAACAGTCACAAGCTTTACTCTACGGAGCTGAATGTTCCATCGACATTCATCCACACCCCTTCGATTGGTTGCATTTCGAGAACACATTCGGAATGGTTATCGCGACGATGCCCAATCAAACAGATTCAACCAAGTACTTGCCCTTCACGCCAGCTCCACGGTGGACAAGTAGTTTGCGCGCCCAGTTCCAATCCATCAGCTCAACACTTCGTTCACTCAGCATCGGACTCACATCCGAATACACTCTAGCCCAACGCTCAATCTACTCAGCCTATGGAACCGAAACCGCAACTGAAGCCTATGATCTGCTTCATCTCTCTATTCAAACTGAGCTTGCTGTACTCGGAGTCAAAGCGATGCGTCTTAGCTTTAGTGTGAACAACATTCTCAACACAGACTATCAGAATCACCTCAGTCGCTTGAAGTACGCGGATATGAATCCGCTCACTTCGAAAGTTGGTGTTTCTGCTCCTGGACGTACTTTCGTGTTCAAGTTATCTGTGCCTATTGAACTACTGTGATCTGGAATGTGTTTGTCGCAAGACCACGATATCTCGCCATCAGCCTGATGTATTGGTTCGTTGTATCTGCGTGCTCTGTGGATGTCATGCCACAGAGCACCGCAGGCTCACAGCTAGTGGGCTCATGGACTTTAGAGCGATATGACGTTGTTGTGACAAGAACGTTGTCCCGAGCAAGGGAGCGCATCTTCTTACGAGAACGACACGCAGCAGACTCTATGAACCTTCTGCTTGAGCGAGGCTACACTTCTCTACGTTGCGAGTTTCACATCGACAGCAGCTATAGCTACAAACAAGTTTTTAAGAAGAGAGTTGAGTATTTCGAGAGAGGCACGTGGAGTATTCGCGACAGCAGTATTCAAGCCTATAGTATCACGCACGACGAGCGTTCCATGATTGATGGATGTCGAATTGAGAAGATCAACGAACAAGAGTTAGTTCTCGTCTTTCGCTTGGGCAAAACCGGAGATGGCCTCTACCAACATTTGCGATTCAGGCGTCGATCAGACGCGCACTAGCACAAGCCGTACCTACATCCATGCAGACACGGCATGAGTACGTTGATGGGTCTTCGCATGCGAGGCAGCGAAGCTGCTCGCGCTAACAAAAAACACCTGCTGAGCTTCGTTCATCAGCTCTATCTACTTAAAGATACCTAAGCGTAGTCAGCACTCTCGACAGGTCAGGTGCTAGTGCGATGAAGCTTTAAAGAACAGAGGAAACTGTGCGGGATTTGCTTCGTGCATAATCTCGTACACTGTGTCATAAATATGCTCAGCCTCCGGCTTCGACCAGTAGTTTCCATCGGTTCCGTAAGCAGGTCTATGTGCTTGGGCACAAAGAGTACGTGGAGCTGAATCAAGATAGCGATAGCCATTCTGCACTTCGATTACTTGTTGCATCATCATCGCAGTAATACCGCCTGGAACATCTTCGTCGAGGAAAAGGATACGATTCGTCTTCTTCAACGACTCGACGATCACGCCATTTCGATCGAAAGGTAACAAGGTTTGAACATCGATGAGTTCAACCTCAATTCCAGACTCGGCGAGCATGTCGGCAGCGCGATGAGCGATACGACAACTAGCACCGTAGGTAACGATGGTACAATCTGTTCCGTTACGAAGTACTTCGGGCACGCCCAGCGCAATGGTATGCTCCCCTACATTGTCTGGCAACCGTTCTTTAAGTCGATAGCCATTGAGTACCTCGACAATGATTCCAGGTTCATCGCTGCGCAGCAAGGTGTTGTACATGGCAGCAGCGCGAGTCATATCGCGAGGAACACAAACGTACATGCCTCGTACAAGGTTAACTATTCCAGACATTGGCGAGCCACTATGCCAGATACCTTCCAGACGGTGACCCCGTGTTCGAACGATAACCGGAGCTTTTTGTCCTCCCTTTGTTCGCCACTGAACCGTTGCCAGATCATCGCTCATGATTTGCAAAGCATACAAGACATAATCGAGATACTGCAGTTCACAAATTGGACGGAGACCACGCATAGCCAAGCCAATAGCCTGTCCAAGAATGGTACATTCACGAATACCGGTATCCGCTACTCGCAGCGCGCCATATTTTTCTTGGAGACCGCTGAATCCTTGGTTCACGTCACCGAGTTTTCCGAGATCTTCACCAAAGGCAAGCACGCGTGGATCTTTCTTCAGCCAATAGTCGAAGGTAGCATTAAGAACCTCGAAGCCAACCTTCACGGCTGAGTCATCAGTGTACTTGGTTTCAACCAGTGGAACGCGAAGTGCATTCTCGCTCGATTCGCTATGTAAGTGACTGGAATAACGATCCTTCTGTACAAGTTCCTGAGCGTCGCGATATGCGATGAGCTTGGTGATTGCATCCGCTTGGTGTCCGCGAACGCTACGTAGTGCTTTGTGAATCGCAATAAAGTAATCACTACGGAATGGCTCGCGAATTGAGCGCAGTTCATTCACGCAGTTTTCAAGCGCTGTGGCTGCACTGGGCACTGCCTTAGCGACATCTTCAATCAATTGTAGCACGATCAAGCGTTCGGACGAGATTGGTCCAACAAAGGCATCCCACGCGCGCTGCTTCGCTAGGCGAACATCCTCTGTCGCTTTTGCATCGATGGCATCTAACTTCTCTGCGCTGGCAATACCTTGACCAATAATCCACTGGCGCATGCGCGTAAGTCCATCGTACTCAGCTTCCCAGGCCAGACGCTCTTTCGACTTATAACGTTCATGTGAGCCAGAAGTCGAGTGTCCTTGCGGCTGTGTCAGTTCTTTCACGTGAACGATCGCAGGAAATCCCTCATTGCGAATCCGTTCTGTTGCGCGCTTGTAGGTTTCAACGAGAGCTGGGTAGTCCCAACCATTTACTGTATAAATATCATATCCAGTTTTATCACCAGATTCACGTTGAAATCCACTGAGTAGGGCACCGGGATCGCCCTTGGTGTGTTGGAACTCATTAGGTACGGAGATACCGTAACCGTCATCCCAGATGGAGATAAGAGCTGGTGCGCGGAGCACGCCAATGGCATCCACAGCCTCCCAGAACATACCTTCTGCAGAGCTTGCATTACCGATCGTACCAAACGCGATTTCTTGTCCTTTGTTCGAAAAATTCGTCATCGATTGCAGCTCTTCAATCTCACGATAGAGTCGCGAAGCATAGGCTAAGCCCACGAGGCGCGGCATTTGAGATCCTGTTGGGGAGACATCCGCCGATGAATTGTAGTTCTCCATCAAGTTCTTCCACGAACCATCTTCATTCAAGCTTCTGGTGCCGAAGTGACCGTTCATTGAACGTCCGGCTGACGCTGGTTCTGCTTCAACATCCGTGTGTGCATAGAGTTGTGCGAAGAACTCCTGAACACTAGAAATCCCCTTTGCGAACATGAAGGTTTGATCGCGATAATAGCCACTTCGGAAATCTCCTTTTTGGAAAGAGCGAGCCATTGCCAATTGGGCAATCTCTTTTCCATCGCCGAAGATTCCGAACTTCGCCTTGCCGGACAAAACTTCTTTGCGTCCCAAGAGGCTTGCTTGGCGACTCTCACAGGCTATTCGGTAGTCATTTAGGATGGCTTCAGTGTCGGAGGTCCACTGGGGTGTCGCCGCACTCTTCTTGCTGCTGCCATTAGCAGTAGGTGAAGCAGAAATCGGTGCTGAGGATGCGTTAGAATTTTTCACGGAGTTATGTCCAGCTTGAGTAATCGAGGCAATCGGTCACAGATTACAAAGATACGAAAGAGCCAGAGTTCGGAGTTCGATTGAGAGCCACTATCGCCTTACCTGCACGTCCGACTACAGGACTTTAGATCTGAACCTCCACGGTCCTTGCTTAGCTAGATCGGAGCAGGATTTCCGCCTCGTTTCTTGAGACTTTTGGATCTCAGACTACTGTCTAACGGGCTCCGACTCGAAAAGTCCTACGAAAGATTGAGGAGACAGGCTGGGCTATCGATGTGCCTCGAATCAAGATAGAGGCAACAGCGATACAACAGCATGCTGTCTCTGCTCTCATGTAGTCTGGTCACGAAGACGTCATGGCGTTCGGCTACTGAATTGCGCCAAACAGTTCTCCGAATATCAGCCAGCATGCGATAAGCACTCAGCCTAGTTAGAACGGTATGGAAAAGCTGAAGCGAGTGCCGCCTGTTGGTGCCACAATTCCTGCCGTCGGCAAGAGCTCAGGAACGCGCTGGGCAAGCTCATCGCTTAGCTCATAGGCTAGCACTCCGGTAGCAGCGCCGACAAGGATGCCAACCAGAATATCGCTTGGATAGTGAACTCCTAGATTCATCCTGGCGTACCAGGTGTATGCTGCATACGACACGGAAGGTGCGATAACGTACCATTTGGGATAGCGTAGGCTGAGATAGGTTGCCATGACAGTAGAGCCAGTAGCATGACCCGAAGGAAACGAATAGTAGTCATCATCCGCTCCTGGTGTGATACAATTGGGATACGCACGAAATGGGCGCTCGCGCTGCACTATATTCTTCGTGGCGAACACAACCGCGAGCGAGGCAACATCTGCGCAGAACATAACGACACCTGTTTCTGCGAGATAGCGATCTTTAGATGAACTCCCTATGCCGTAAAGCACTGCTGGCAGACCCAGCGCAAGGGGCAGCATGGCGGAAGAAACAAAGCGAGATGTGGGCTTTGTGGCCTCTATCGAATTAAGCTGTGCCACAATGCGAGCATCAAGATTGAGATCTGCTGAATCGCATTGCGCATGGGCACTTGGAGCAGAAAGTGAGAAGAGAATCGCAAAGATGATACTGATTCGCCGACAGAGCCTTGAAGCAATCATAGTTACTTTTTTTTCGTGGTGGAACTCAAAGAAGACCCTGAACAAAATACATTTTACCTAAGTTTGAGCAAATCATTTTCATCACGGACGACGCACGGGTGGATCCAGCACTACTTCGAGCATTCTTTACCCTCATGGCCTGCGTAGCGGTCATTGGTGCACTATTGTGGTTTGTGAAGCGTCGCAACTCACGAGCGCAGGTAGACGGAGTGGAAATGGAAGTTCGGGTCCTCACTCGCCAGCCCATGGGTCCGAAAGCGCATCTTTGTGTGGTACAAGTAGGACATCGGACACTGTTGTTGGGCATAACAGAGTCTCAAGTGACGCATCTCGGGGATCTTCACCCGGACAACTCCACTCAGCCACTCCATATTACGAGAATCGCGGAAAATGCTCGGCCAGTAGGCATGCAGAGTGCAGCACAGCCCTTGAGCATAGAACACGAGAAAATTGTCCCAGCCTTTGGGCCGACATCCTCGCCCCACATTGCTCCTTCAGACCTGAGCATGAGCGCCTATGTACGTTCCCTCTTCCGATCCTCGAAATAGGTCAGGAAAGACCTACTTCTCAGACCAGTCCCAAGGCCAAATGCCCTCTGCCGTTTAATTTTCGCCCAAAGCATTGCCCTGCCTTTTGTATGTTTGCGCGCACACTCTGTGGTTTGTTCCCTTCTTGTGATCAGCCCTTAGCAGTGTCGCCAACTCCCTTTTCTTCAAGCCGTTGTTGAGTTGAAAGGGCTGCGGCATGGATGCACTACTGCTCTACTCTTATTTCTCGACTACCGAATGAGATTTGGCTTACTTTCCAACGACGTAGCGATGGACCTTGGCACCGCCAACACCTTAGTGTGGATGAAGGGCAAAGGCATCGTACTAAATGAACCATCTATAGTTGCGTTCGATCGCACGACAAAAAATATTATTGCTGTTGGACATGATGCACAGGCTATGGTGGGTAAAACCCACAAAGACATCAGAACGATCCGACCTTTAAAGGACGGAGTTATTGCCGATTTTGAAATTGCAGAAGGAATGATGCGAGCATTTATTCGCAAGGTTTCTCAAAGCTGGCAGCCTGTACGTCGCGTCGTGATTTGTGTTCCCAGCGGTATAACTGAAGTTGAAAAGCGTGCGGTGCGCGATAGCGCAGAGCATGCTGGTGCAAAAGAAGTTTATCTCATTGCAGAGCCTATGGCTGCTGCCATTGGGGTTGGTTTAGACGTTCATGAGCCTGTAGGAAACATGATCGTGGACATTGGTGGTGGTACTACAGAGATTGCCGTCATCGCACTTAGTGGAATTGTCAGTGAAGAATCTATTCGCGTAGCTGGCGATGAAATGACCCAAGCTATTGTGCAGTACTTCAAGAAGAGTCATAACATTCTCATTGGCGAACGTACCGCAGAGATGATTAAATGTACCGTTGGATCTGCATCACGATTAACTGATGAAATCATCATTGAAGTAAAAGGTCGCGACCTTGTAGACGGTATTCCTAAAATGATTGAGATCAGTTCAGCTGAAATTCGAGAAGCGCTTGACGGAGCCGTCACACTAATTGTTGAAGCTGTTTTGAATTTGCTCGAACGTACGCCACCTGAACTTTCAGCAGATATTTTTGATCGTGGCATTATCCTCTCTGGCGGAGGGGCATTGCTCAAAGGACTAGATGAGAGGCTGTCGAGAGAAACGCGTCTTCCGGTACACGTAGCAGACGACCCGCTGACAGCGGTTGTGCGCGGTACAGGAAAGGTGTTGGAGGATCTCAACGCCTATCAAACAGTTCTGATAAAGTCAAAACGCTACTAGTACCCACGTAGACCGCAAGTTCCCAAATGCAGCTTGGGAGCAAAACAGCGAAAGAGTACCTTTGTCTTGTACCACATCTCATTTTGACCTGCGGACGCCCTTGCCGTACCAATTCCCATGCAACGAGTCATCGATTTCATCGTTCGCTTCAAAGAGTACATTAGCCTGTTTATTCTGGTGGTAATGTGCTTTTCTTTTATGTCGTACGGAAGTGCCGGCAAGCTCGGAGGTTTCCGCAGCATCGTCATTGCCGCCATCGGTGGTGTACAAAGTGCCTTTGCCTGGCTGCCTAACCCTGTAGCTCTGAAAGCGGAGAATTCTGCTTTACGCGATTTGAACATGCAGTTGTCGAGCGAAGTTGTTAAGATGCGTCAATCCGTTATCGAGAACGACAAGCTTCGAAGCATGCTTGAATTCCGTAAGCGCTTCAATCATGAGTTGCGAACTGCGGAAGTTGTTGGCAAATCAGCATCGGAGTTCAGAAACTATATCACCATCAATCGGGGCCAAGATGATGGTGTTCAAGAAGGTATGACAGTGTCGACGGATGCGGGATTGGTGGGCATCGTGGTTGGTGTTAGTAGGAAGTACGGTCTGGTACAAGTGGTCTTAAACAGAGACTCTCGCATTGCAGCACGAAATCAAAGAACTCGCGAAGAAGGGATCATTGTTTGGGATGGTACTGATAACTTGGTGATGAAGAACATTCCCCGCTCATTTGATATAAAAACTGGCGATGCAATCATTACCAGCTCGCTAAGTAGAAAGTACATGGCAGATTTTGTCATTGGATATGTTACGGAGGTTGTTGGCGATCCAAGCTCGCTCTTTAGAAAAGTAGTTGTACGACCCGCGGTGAATTTCTCATCGCTTGAACAAGTATTTGTTGTGATGCAGATTCCTGACCAAAACCGACTTGAGCTTGAACACCAGGTAGAAGAGAAGATTCGAAAGAAGTTGAACTATGAATAGCGAAAACCTGGACTTCACAATTTTCATGATGCGAGTTGCTATACGAGGACTTCAAGTATGCAGTTTGTAGCGGATCGTGAGCATCTGGCGGCAAATCCACAGATGCGTTTTCTCGTCTACTCCCTTGCAGCACTACTACTCACTGTAGTGAGCTTGGTGTTCTTGAATTTCCTTGCCATCGGTGGGGTATCACCAGACGTTCTGTTGATTCTCTGCGTATGGGTTGCACTCTCGGAAGGACAATTTGCTGGAATGCTCTTTGCATTTGCCGTGGGAATGATATTCGACATCGCCTCGAATGATGTACTCGGAACAAATGCTCTGGCTAAGATCATGGCAGCCTTTGTTGCTGGCTATTTCTTCAACGAGAAGAAAGTGAACGAGACTATTGGTGGAGTGAAGTTCCTTGTGGTTGTTACCATAAGTGGTCTAACCCATAACCTGATTTACTACTTCTTGTATATCCGACCTTCGGAGATATCGTTTACAGGATTCTTCCTAAAGTATGGTATTGCTTTTACCCTCTACACTACAGTACTCTCCATTGTACCAATGCTCTGGAAGTCGAGGAACATGGAACGATAATGACGTTCACCTTATGACGGCAAGGGCATTGCCTTGTTCAGACTTCTGATACGATCCAGATACAGTAGCTAGCGCGTACTTAGCGATGAGCCATAATGAATCTTCGTATACGTCTCTTTGCCAGCTACCCCTGCAACATTGACCGCTCGAATGCGGAACTCGTTTGTTCCTTCGCTAAGATTCCAGTAGTAAGAGTGAGACTTTATGCGCTTCCACTCACCGGAGCCGATTTTGATCTCATAATGGTCAAACCACAAGCAGTTGTTCTCGAAATGCAGAAGAAAGTTAGGCGTTGCTGCGAAACGTGGCATATTGTGCACGTAATCTTCCGGAGTTTTGATCTCGTAGTTCCGGAATATTTCCGACCAATTGACTTCTTTTCCGTAGTCGAAAAGTACAACTGTTGAGTTCGTGTTGAAGTAGAGATTGGATTCTTTGTCAGTAAACACTCGCCTATTCACCGGCACCCCTTGAAAGGACAAGTTCTGCTCATGAGCTTCTAGCGGAAGAAAGAGAAAAACCAATCCTCCAAAACGCTTGACAACAAAGCCCTCGTATCCGAAGTAAAGCTGTATGAAGTCGCGATACATCTGACAGTATTCCTGCTCGCTTGGTACGCTATCTCGCGCAAGCACTCTTGGTGAGGTAGAAAAACGCAATGAATCAAAAGTTCCGGCCTTTTTCATCAGAAACATCTCATGGAAGTTCAATGTTCCTGCTGTGGAGTAGGCTGAAACACACCATTGCGGATCTAAGAAGATCCATTTTGCCAAGCTATTTGAGTACACTTCAACGGCGACGTGCCCAGCTCCTGGAGAGCCATATGCGGCATCAGACCGTCGCAACTGCAACAGTCTTGATACATATCCAAATGATGTCAGAACATCATGAAGCACCTGAGCATACTCTTGACATCGATACCTCTCGCCACGAGCAGCACTTTGCAGCATGCTTAAAGAACTTGAACCTGGCGGAGGTTCATGAAGGGCATCGTGCTCCCACTGTAGGCACACCCACTCCATAAGGACTTTAAACAGCTCAGGATCTGCAATGCCTTTGACCTGGACAGACTTTTGAACATAGTCATGCAGCTTCTTCATCTCAGGATCAGTTGGACTCTTTGGTAGGTGCAGATATTGGTAGCGATCTGTAAAGAAAAGGTTGTTGCTCTCAACAACGGTAATTTTCTTTAAAACTGGCGTTAGTGAATCCTGCCCGGTTTGCTTCGCTAACTCAGCACTTGGCCACAGCCCTGTGGTCATCCACAGCGTACACAGTACGATGAGAAAAAACTGCTTCAATTCTTCAATCCTCTCAGGGTTTCGTTTAACAACGAAACAAATAGTATAGTGGTGTATGCGAATGAAGATCTCAACAAATCTTCTACGCTTCTGTCCAGTGGTGAAGCTGGAAACGACCTAAGTACTTTGAGACCCGATCACTTAATGCAAGATCAAGGCTAATGCCACCTGAACTTTACAACGGTGAATCTGTCGTTATGGGACAAATAACACGTGCAATCTAAAAGGTTACGGGATTTGTTGCTTTTTTTTCAAGTTATAGCTACAGTGCGAACAGGCTCTTCCACGCCTAAGCTCGTGGAAAAGTTCTGCAAAGCTCAGCCCTGTGGAAAAGTCACCATAGCCTATATTTGCCAGCTGTATAGCCCTCCCGCTGACACGTACGCATTCACCAGTATCAATCCCGAACGAGCATGTATTTATCCAAGCTTGAAATACACGGTTTTAAGTCTTTCGCACAAAAAATCTCTCTAAAGTTCTCCGATGGTCTCACTGCTATTGTTGGACCAAACGGTAGTGGCAAAACGAACATTGTTGACGCTTTGCGCTGGGTTTTGGGTGAACAGAAATCTTCTGTTCTTCGAAGCGACGGAATGGAGCAGGTCATTTTCAATGGTACACGTACACGTAAGCCATTGGGTATGAGCGAAGTATCGCTCACCATCGAGAACAATCGACAGATTCTACCGACCGAGTATTCTCAAGTGGTGATCTCACGTCGTCTCTTTCGCGATGGCGAGAGCACCTATTTGCTCAATCGCACACCTTGCCGCCTTCGAGATATTGTAGACCTTTTCACCGATACGGGTATGGGCGCTGATGCCTATTCTGTGATCGAGTTGAAGATGATCGAGCAGATTTTGAGCGACCGTTCTGATGAACGCCGTCACCTCTTTGAAGAGGCGGCGGGAATTGTGAAATACAAGCAACGTCGCAAGGAGACTTTACGAAAGCTTAGCGCAACGCAGACTGACTTAGAGCGGGTTCATGATATCATTCGTGAAGTGCAGAAGTCTGTTGGCTCACTTTCCCGACAAGCTGAAAAAGCAAAGACCTACTCAGAAGTCTCAACGAACCTCAAACAGGAAGAGTTAACGCTTTTTCGCTATGAATACGCTGAAACACTACATCAGCTGAATGAAATTTCGGAGCTGGTCAATGTGATCCGTGCTGAAAGGAATCAGTATCACACAGAGGTCGAGCGCTGCAATACCGAGTACCAAAGCTTAGAACAGAGCAATGCGGTAGCTGAGAAGGATCTTCAACGCGTACTTGAACACGAACGCGCAGAAAATTCCGTTTTAACCACTGCCCAGCAAGAACTGGCTGTTTTGCGTGAACGTTTGACCTCGCTCCAGCGCGACACATCGCGAATTCGCCAAGAGAAAGTTTCGCTACAAGAACAAGTACATCGTATCGCGCAAGAGATCAGCGATACGGAACGCATGGCTTTGGAACTCTCTATTCAGAAGCAAGAAAGCGAATCAACACTTGGTCAGAAGCGCTTGGACCGTGACGAGCAGTTGAAAGTAGTCCAGGATATGCGAGAGTCTACTCGCAAAGCAGCTGAGCCGATTCAAGCGCTTGAAAGTCGAATGCACTTTCTGGCAAGTGGTCGTGACCGTGTTCGTGGACAGGTCAATACCTCGCATGAGCAAAGCAAGCAGATTGCCGATCAGATCCATCAAACCGAACGTCAGAAGGCGGAGATCCATGGTCGCATGGATCAAACTCGCCTGAGTTTGCAGCAGTCACAACAGGCCGTCAGCGAAGTAGAAGAGCAACTCACACAATCTCGCAAACGCGTTGAAGAACTCACACAAGCAATCGACGAATCACAAGTACAGTTGTCAGTCTTGCGTGAAACATCGTCACACCGCCAGGCTTCGTTGGAATTCCTCCAAGGCTTAGGTGAGCAAAGTGATAGCGCGAATTTTCTTTTGTCCTCAGAAGACTGGCACGTCGCTGAAAAGAAACTTCTCTCTGACTGCCTTAACGTAGAAGAAAAACTCTCCGTAGCTATCGAATCTGCCCTTGGCAATGCAGCAGGCTACTTCGTTGTGAGCAATTTTGAACAGGCTGCAGCTGCCCGCGAAGCGCTCCGCTCGAAAGACAAAGGCAAAGCGTCCTTTGTTTGTCGTAACGCAGTGCCATCGATCAAAGCTCCTGAGCCACTGCCCCCAATGGAGGGCTTGATCGGTTGGGCAAGCGAGCTGGTTGAATGCGATGAAGTGATTCGTTATTCAATGCGCCACATCTTGGGACGCACCATTGTTGTGAATAACCTCGACGCCGCTCTGAAACTGGTTGATCAACAAATTGACTGTGCTGTTACCCTCGATGGCGAAGTGGCGACATTCTCCGGCATCATCCGCGCCGGTTCAGTGAGTAAACTTGAAGGTGTTCGACTTGGTAAGCAACACCGCATCGAGCAACTCAGTACTGAGATTGAAACAATGCGCACGCAGATTTCTGAGCTTGAGGGCAAGCTCCAAGAATGGCGTCGCGAGCGAGGCAGCATCGATGTTCATGCTATTTCAGATCGTCTACGTCAACGCGAAGCGGCTAAAGCAACCCAAGAGCAATCACTGAATGAACTTTCGGTCCGTGCAGAAGCCCTAGATAGTAGACTCGAGCAACTCAACGCTCGCATTCACGACTTAAGCAATGAGAATGCAGACTTCCTGCGAGAAGATGAAAACATTGCTCGCGAAACAGAAGAGCTTCGCGCAAAGAAGAATCAAGCGCAAGAAGAGTATGATGTACTCATCGAACTGTTCCGTGAAGCAGAGCAACATCTGACCCAACGCGAATCGGATTTGCGTAGCGCCGAGTTAGCCGGTGTTCGTATCAACACTGAATTGAGCGGTAGCGAAGGAAGTATTGCTCGCTCGAAAGAACAACATGAGCAATTGCAACGTCGTCTTCAAACGATTGATACAGACATCGTCACAACCGACGAGGCTCTGAAACTCTGCGCAGTAGACTTCGAAGCAAAAGAAAAAGAATGCTCTCTACTCGATGAGAACTTCCGAACAGCTCGCGCCGAGCGTGTTGCCATTGAATCTCAAACCCAGCAGTCGCGAGAGAGCTTACACCTGAAAAATGAAGAACTCAAGAGTCTACGTGCGGAACTTGAAGACCGTACCAAGCGCGTCCATGAGTTAGAAGTCAACGCTAGCACCTATCAGGTTCGTGTAGAAGACTTCATTCGTCGGGCAGCTGAAGAGTTTCAAATCGAGCTGGATCAAACAGCTCCTATGCCATTAGAACAGCTTACTCTCGACGAAACTCGGCAACGCGTACAACAATTGCGAACAAAGCTAAATGCAATGGGTGCCGTGAACTTCCTTGCGCTGGAGGAGCATGGTCGCGAAGCTGATCGCTTGCAACAGTTAAAAGCACAGTACGAAGATTTGGTGGAAGCTGAAAAGAATCTGAATGATACTATTCGCGAAATCAATACAACCGCAAAACGCTTGTTCCAAGAGGTATTCGATAAAGTTCGCGTTCACTTTAAAGAGCTCTTCGCAATCCTCTTCAACAATGATGGCGATGCTGATCTGCAGATTGTTGGCGATGATGTCTTGGAAGCACAGATCGACATCATGGCAAAGCCAAAAGGCAAACGTCCACACTCTATCGAAATGCTCAGTGGTGGAGAAAAAACACTTACGGCAATTGCTCTGCTGTTCGCTATCTATTTAGTGAAGCCTTCTCCATTTTGTATTCTTGATGAGGTTGACGCTCCATTGGACGATGCGAACATCGACCGCTACCTCAATCTCATTCGCAACTTCAGCAAGAACACGCAGTTCTTGATGATTACACACAACAAGCGCACAATGGAAGCAGCAGATACTCTCTATGGTGTTACCATGGAAGAAGCCGGCGTTTCAAAGATTGTATCCGTTAAACTCCGAGAAGGAAAAGAGGATCCACTGAAACTAGATGCTGCAACAGATGATGGTTCGGTCCACGAACAAGAACTCGTCTAAGCCAGTTCTTCCTTCATCGCACTGATATCTCTATTCAACCAATGCTCGTGAGTTCTCACGAGCATTGTTGTTTCAACTAGTTTGTCGAAGATGATTCACTAACAGAGGACACTATGAAGCAGGAGGTACAACACTCCGTTGGACATTTTGAATGCGTGGTACGTCCAGAAATGTGCGCTACACTCGATGGCAAAGCCATTCATCCAGTGTACTCTACCTTCTGGCTCTGTTACCATTCTGAAGTGGCAGCCCGAAGGGCTATTGAAAAGTACTTTGATGAGAATGAAAACGCTATAGGCGGTGAGCTGCGTCTTCGGCATGAAGCCATGTGCGCCGTTGGCGATACGGTTCGCATTGAAGCGAAAGTGATAGAGTACACAGCGCGAAAAGTGATCTGTTCTATTGAAGCGTTTTCTTCGCGAAGAAGGATTGCGAGCGGACATCAAACGCAGATTCTGTTGCAGCAATCAGTAATTGATTCACTGGTATCAGAGGCATACTCTCACACTTCGGAATAGTAGTATAGAGTGCTCTACTGTGCTGCTCGAAACTCGCTTGATGCCTTCGTTGGATAGCTTTATTACTGATCAAAGAACTCGATCGCTGAGATAGACGAGTCCATCATGCTGACTCACAAACAAGCGCTGTAGTGGCTTACGTGGGGGCGCATTTTTCACACTTCCATCTCGGTGAAAACTCCCACCATGACATGGACACACAAACTCTGCACTTTGGTCATTGTAGCGAACCGTGCAACGTGCATGTGTACACTCTAAACTGAAAGCCTCAATACTCTCTTTGCCTTGAAACACAATAGCTGGAGTGCTGCCAATTGTGGTCACAACGTGATCTTTTGTAGCAAACAACTCGTTCACTGGCCCAAGGCTACGCTTTTGAATTCGCTTTGATAGTCCTAGCCTTGGCATCATGGCATGTATTCCCATCCAACCCAATGGCAGCACAATGGCTACCTCAAGAAGCCTCTGCAATACTGTTCTACGGTTTAGCTGCTCAGTCATAGAGGAATACAGTTCAAAGGAAACAGACAATTCAATGTGCAAGGGCATCGCTTCCGATGCAATCACTGTGGACGGATGACGATTCGTGTTTCAACCAGAGACCTTCGTCGCACTAGACATCGAGAGTTGCTGCAAGCGAGACTTGCCTCTTGATCAACATCTACCCTTGAAAAAACAAAGACCCGTTCGCTGCAAGGCGAACCGGGTCTTTGCAATATCAGAGAAAATGGACTACGGTACAATACGGTAAATCATCCGTGGGAATGGAATAACTTCGCGAATGTGATCCGCGCCACTAATCCACTTCACCGTACGCTCCAAACCAAGTCCGAAGCCAGCATGTGGAACACTACCAAACTTGCGCAAATCCAGATACCACTGGAACGCTTCCTGAGGTAGATTCTCGTGCAAGATGCGCTCGAGCAGTGCATCATGATTATCCTCACGCTGCGAGCCACCGATGATTTCTCCAGCACCCTCAGGTGCTAACATATCCATAGCCAGAACTACCTTCTCGTTTGAAGGATCACGCTTCATATAAAACGCTTTCACTTCGGTCGGATAGCGATGCACAATGCATGGCTTTTCAAACTGACTCATAATCGCTTCCTCTTGTGGAGCACCGAAGTCCTCGCCCCAAGGAAAATCAATCTGATACTCGGTACCGTCGCTCTTCTTCTTCGTGAGTTGAATGTTATTGTCGTTCAACCATTGCACAGCTTCGCTGTAACTCATGCGGTGGAAAGGACGCTTCACTTTCTCTAGCTTTGAGATATCGCGCCCCATGACAGCAAGTTCTTGCTGACAATCCCGCAGGCAACAGCTTACGATGTACTCGACGAGGTCTTCAGCTAGATCCATGTCGTCATTCAAATCAAAGTAGGCCATTTCTGGCTCAACCATCCAGAACTCTGTGAGGTGACGCTTCGTCTTCGATTTTTCTGCACGGAAGGTTGGACCAAAGGTGTACACTCTGCCCAATGCCATTGCACTTGCCTCGGCATACAACTGACCAGACTGCGTCAAATAGGCTTTACCAAGATCAAAGTACTCGGTTTCGAAAAGTGTAGAAGTTCCTTCACACGCGTTTGGCGTGAGGATCGGAGAATCCATGAGTCGGAATCCATTACCATCAAAGAAGTCCCGAATGGCTTTCGCAACCACTGCGCGTATTCTCATGATAGCGTGTTGTCGCGTAGAACGAAGCCACAAATGACGGTTCTCCATCAAGAACTCTACACCGTGCTCTTTTGGTGTAATTGGATATTGTTCTGACGGAATCTGGAAGATCTCAAGTTCGGCAACGTCCACTTCAACGCCTGAAGCGGCACGTTCTTCAGCACGAACCGTTCCCACAATGCGAATAGAAGCTTCTTGAACGAGACTTTTCGCCTTCTCAAAGGTCTCCTCGCTCACACTTCCCTTAAACATGACGCACTGTACAATGCCGCTGCCATCACGTAGCTGGATGAACTGCAACTTTCCTTTGCCTGTAATGTTGTGAACCCAGCCATTTAACGTGACCTGCTGGCCAACCAAGGTTCCCAATTGCTCGACGTATTGAAATGATTTGTATCGCGATTGCATAAAAGTCTTGAAGAATGAAAAGTGTTTGTTGGCTCTGCTCCTGCCTCAACACTGAGACCGGCAACCAAGCCACTTCTACAAATATAGTCGCCAAAAAGCTCGTAGTGAAGCCTTGTTCGGCTACGACTTCTTGTTCGCCTCCTGCAATTTCACAGCCTCCTACGCCATAACCCGGTTGGCTCCGAGCCTTTGTCCTAGACTGCAAGCATGCAAAGCCGTCACGAATAGCTCGTGAAAACACTGTCATGAATCAAAAAGTAGCGTCCTAGTTGTTGTGAACGGAGCCCAGCAAGTAGATGCCGACCATCCCCAAGAGACTGGATCTCAGCTATGCCCCGCACTTTGACACTTCAGCAAATGAACGACTTGCTTATTCGACGAAAGCTTCAAATATCCTCGAGAATACCGATTTTTAGCAGAAGAACTCTGACGCTCGGCAGCTCCATGACTGTTCCGAACAAGCATTGAAAGCAAATACTCCAGCTTCCCGACGCCGAATTGCGTAATTTGAGGCTTCACTACCCCTTCATATTCTTTGACCTCCCCTGAATGAATGCATTTGAAAGCCTTGGAATTCGCGAAAGCCTCGTACGCGCGGTAAGCGAACTTGGGTTCACACAACCCACCCCTATCCAGGAAAAGACGATCCCTGTACTGCTGGAAAAAGACACCGATTTTATCGGCCTTGCGCAGACAGGAACTGGTAAGACAGCAGCATACGGTTTGCCCCTGCTTGAAAAGATCGATATCAGCGCTCGTAAAGCCCAAGCATTAGTGCTTGCGCCAACACGCGAGCTTTGTGTACAAATCACCAACGATCTCCAGAACTTTGCGAAGTACTCTGGTCGCATCAATATCGTACCTATCTACGGTGGTGCGAACATTGCAAAGCAGATGCGTGAGCTGCGTGATGGCGCGCACATCATCGTTGCAACCCCTGGACGTTTGATTGACCTTATTGAGCGCAGATCAGCTGACATCAGCGGCGTTCGCTTCGTGGTTCTTGATGAAGCAGATGAAATGCTCAACATGGGTTTCCGTGATGAGATCGACTCAATTCTTCAGAACACACCAAAGGACAAACACACTTGGTTGTTCTCGGCAACGATGCCGAACGAAGTTCGGAGCATCGCGAGCAACTACATGCATGATGCTCATGAATTACAAGTAGGCACCAAGAACACTGGCGCTGAAAACATCGAGCACGTGTACTATGTCGTTCAAGCTCGCGATCGATACGAAGCGCTCAAGCGACTTGTGGATGCAACCCCAGACATCTTTGCCATCGTATTCTGTCGAACAAAGAATGAAACCCAAGACGTTGCCGAAAAGCTCGTCCGCGATGGCTATAACGCCGACGCTCTCCACGGAGATCTCAGTCAGCCTATGCGTGATAAAGTCATGGGACATTACCGTCAGCGCTCCTTGCAGCTCCTTGTCGCAACAGACGTAGCGGCACGAGGCATCGACGTTAACGACGTTACCCACGTTATTCAATACAACCTTCCAGACGAAATTGAGAACTACACCCATCGTAGTGGTCGAACAGCTCGCGCTGGGAAGTCCGGAATCTCGATTGTATTGATTACAGTGAAGGAACTGTACGCTATCAAAAAGCTTGAGAATGTTATAGGTAAGAAATTCCGCCTAGGTCGCATTCCTGGTCCTGCTGAAGTGTGCGAAAGCCAACTCATGGCGCTTGTAAAGCGTATCCATGATGTTGAAGTTGATGAGAAAGGTATCTCGAAGTATCTGCCTGCAGTTCGGGCTGAACTTGAAGATCTCTCCAAAGAAGACTTAGTAACTCGTTTCGTTTCGATCGAATTCAATCGCTTCTTAGAGTACTACCGAAACGCTCAAGATATCAATGCCAATTTGTCTTCGCGTGACCACACGCGTGACTCGAGTGCGCGCCGCCGTAGTGGATCGCGCATGTTCATTAATCTGGGCACCATGGACGGATTCGACCCAGGTAAACTGCTTCGTTTCTTGTGTGATACGAGCAATACGAAGAGTGCCATATTTGGACGTATGGACATCAAGGATACCTATTCCTTTATCGATGTTGAAGCCGACTCTTTGAACCAAGTTGTGAGTGCATTCCAAGGTGAAGTGTACCGAGGACGCCGTATCCGCGCTGACATCGATGGTGGCCGCCCTTCATCCGGCGGTGGTTCATACCAGCCTCGCGAGCGCTCGTATAGCGGTGGCGGTGGAGATCGTGGAGGACGTCGTCCTTATGGCGGTGGTGGAGATCGCGGAGGAAGCGGCGGTCGAAGTGATCGTTCCAGCGGGCGTCCGGACTTCAAGAAACGCTATCGCGATAACTAAGTCGCCCTGAAAAATCAGGCACAGTTCTTGGTATTTCCTTCTCTCTGTTGTATATCGAATGCCTAAAGTGCATTGGACAGACCTTGAGCGATCACTTCGTTCCGAGCGCTGCCCTGCATTGCGTTGATGAAACAGCATGATTTCCAGTTCAGATTGAGAGACTCTGTATGGCCAAGAACAAAAAACGTAGTGTTACAAAAGCTGGCAGTGAGTTGGCAGCACCTAGCTCGCAGAACATCAATGTTGGGTTGACCGCAGGACACCCACTCTTGTGGATCATTGGCGTCCTCGCCCTTGTAGGACTTTGTTTCTCGCCGATGCTCAACAACCAGTTTACGAACTGGGACGACCTTTTTTATGTGCTCAATAACAAGCTGCTTATTGGACCAGACTACAATGGCATCTTTGATGTTAACCAACCTGTAGTATCCAACTATCATCCTTTAACGGTTCTGAGCTTAGCGTGGAACTACCAAAGCACCCAGCTCAATCCATCGAGCTATCTGCTAACAAACCTTCTGCTCCACATAGTCAATTCCGGACTCGTATTCTGGTTTATCCTGCAGCTTAGCAAAGGAAACAGACTTATTGCTCTGTTTACTGCTCTCATTTTTGGTTTGCATCCCATGCACGTGGAATCTGTAGCTTGGGTATCCGAACGAAAAGACGTGCTCTATACATTGTTCTTCCTTCTCTCACTTATTAGTTACTGGGAATACCTGGTTCGTGAAAAAAGCCTCTACTTAGCGCTCAGCCTCTTTCTCTTTGCACTATCCCTTCTTTCCAAACCTGCAGCAATTGTGTTACCACTGGTGTTGTTACTCTTGGACTATTTGAAGGGACGCAGATTTACAAGCCGATCGATACTGGAGAAGCTACCAGCCTTTATCCTGGCTGGGATCTTTGCAGTCATCACCTTGAAGATACAATCAGCGAAAGCAGTGTCGAGCCTCGACAGCATCTCACTCGGCATTCGGCCACTCTATGCGTCCTATGCTTTGATGACCTACTTTGTTAGGTTCTTTGTCCCCTATCCACTCTCGACTTTCCATCCATATCCACCCATCGATAACCTCGGTTGGCAGATTTACATATCGCCGTTGATAGTGGCTGTCATGGCCGCATTTACCTGGCTGAAACGACAAGACCGAGTGGTTGTATTTGGGATGCTTTTCTACGTCACTAATCTCTTACTCGTACTGCAGCTTGTATCGTTCGGGAACACCATTGTCTCGGAGCGATACACCTACGTGCCATACATTGGTATTGCCTTCATGTTATCGGGTATGGCATCGCGCCTCTCCTCATCGCGTGTGGTCTTAAGTGCTATGTCACTCGTAGCTATCGGTGTTTTTGGTCCGATGAGTTATCAACGTACTCAAGTGTGGCATGATAGCGAGACATTGTGGACAGATGTGATCTCCCACTATCCATATACGAGTGTTCCCCGAACCAATCGTGCGAACCATATAAGTACTCTTGCAGGTGATCCAGCATACGCTTCTCGCGCTAATGCTATGAACCTACAAGCATTGACAGATTGTGACACAGCGCTGAAAGTGGACCCTAAACATGCAGCTGGGTATCGCATTCGTGGCATTGTTCTGCTTCGACTGAACCGTCCAGCTGAAGCTTTACAGGATGCCGCTGCATTGAAACGACTTATGCCAGATGATCCCGTTGGATATTCGATCGGTGGCACTGCGAATTTGAGAACCGGACACGGTGCGGAGGCATTGGCAGACTTTAACCGAGCACTTCAGTTTAGTCCTGAAGATCCTGACTTACTCAACAGCCGTGGCACTGCCCTCTTCAACTTCTACAAGCAGTACCCGGAGGCACTCGAGAACTTCAACCATGCATTACGTCTTAAGCAAGATGGCGGAACCTATCTCAACCGATCCCGCTGTTACTACATGATGGGAGACTTGGTTAAAGCACGAGAAGATGTTCGCAAGGCACAGCAGTTGCGCACACCTGTTGGTGCGGACTATCTGAAGCTGGTTGGGATGTAGCAGGAGGTTCGCGCGGGCGCAGCCCGCCGCGTGTAAGAAAAATCTCTTGTTGATGCTCGAGTTTGCAGGGTGCTCAGTTCGACGCATACGATTATCAGCTGACAGCAGAGCATGAAGTGATACTTAGATAACTACAAAGTGTGAATTAGCAGATATGAAAAAAATCCTTTCCGTTGTTGGTGCTCGTCCGAACTTCATGAAGGTAGCGCCTATACATCGCGCCTTTGCGCGCTATGCCGCCAGCATCGATCATTCTATCTGCCACACAGGTCAGCATTACGATGCGGCGATGTCTGATGCGTTCTTTAATGACCTTGAAATGCCAGCACCTCGGTACTTTCTTGGTGTGGGTAGTGGCTCTCATGCAGAACAGACAGCAAGGGTCATGGTTGAGTTTGAGAAAGTACTTCTTGATGCTCAACCGGACCTCGTCATCGTTGTTGGTGACGTCAATTCCACCATCGCATGTGTGCTCACTGCCGCGAAGCTACACATCGCAACAGCACACGTAGAGGCTGGTTTACGCTCGTTCGATAGAACGATGCCAGAAGAGATCAATCGTATGGCTACAGATGCTATCTGCGATTATTGTTTTGTAACCGAGCAGAGCGGACTCGATCACTTACTGCATGATGGTTTCCCAGAAGAACGCACCTTCTTTGTTGGCAATACCATGATTGACTCACTGCATTATGCACTTGATAAAGCGAATCAATCAAGCATCGTACAGGATCTCAAACTTGAGCCAAAGAAGTATGTGCTCATGACCATCCATCGTCCGAGTAACGTGGACGATGAAGCACAGCTTCGCATGCTTCTGGAGCTCTTCTGTGAGCTTAGCGCAGAGCGAGACGTGGTGTTTCCCGTTCACCCGCGCACGCGCAAGAATATTCAGTCCTTCGGGATGGAGGAACTGTTAGCGAAGCACCCTCGCGTTCACCTCATCGACCCACAGGGCTATGTGCCATTTCTGGCACTTATGAAGAATGCAGACTTTGTGATGACCGACTCAGGCGGCATTCAAGAGGAAACTACTGCTCTTGGCGTGGGTTGTATTACCCTAAGAACTACCACCGAACGTCCAGTTACCGTAGAGCTAGGTACGAACATCCTGATTCATCCCACTGCCCTGAACATGCGTCGCGAGATCGATCGAATGCTGCACCATACTCGTAAAGTAGGTACGGTTCCATTGCTTTGGGATGGACACGCCGCGGACCGCATTGCAGAGATCATTTGTTATAAAATCTTCAAACTTTAGACGCGCCAAGTCATTGTCGACCGACTCGTCAATTGCTCGCTTTGGAGGCTCCATTGAGCTCGTTTTTCCATGTCGTGTCAGCCAGGCTACTCTGTGGTGGAATCCAGTAGATGCCATAGGCAGTAGGAGCACAGCTGTACATTGGACCAACAATACTGGAGCGAAATGGCCAATTCTTCCGCTTAAGGGCTTAATGTTGCCGGACGCAGCTCCAGACGGAAGCAAAAGACACGTTTGACCTCTGTCGAATGTGCCACATTTGAACCGGTAGCGCTCCATGAAAAGAGGCACTCGCTTCGCCGCCAAAGCTCTCTCATTCCACAGAATTCCTTATTTTACTGAACTTTTACCACTAAGAAGTTCTTGTGCTGGGTATGGACAGATCGTGGTCCACGGACAATTCGGCACTTCGCTCTATGCATTGATTGCTACCCTGACTTTTTTCACATTTCTAGGATTCCGCGTGAGTACACGGTCAATGCGACGTCTCGTGGTCGTCGTTTTTTTTCTTTCCGTCAGATTGAGTGCGCAAACTTCATCCTTGGGTAGCAGTGCATTTGATCTCGAAAAAATGTTGGGAGCATCGCAGGGTAAGAGTGCTATCGAGGCAGCTCAACGTAGTGATCAGACACCGGCAGATAATGTGATACAGCCAAAGTATTATCACGTTGGTCCTGGTGATGTCCTCTCCTTCCTCAAACTCGATGCAAATGCAATTGAAGAGAGTATCGTAGTAAGTCCAGAAAACATGCTCTTCATACCTCGTTTAGGAGCGCTTTCAGTAGCAGGAAAGACACTAGAACAAGTACGAGATACCATCGTTCTTATCCAACGACAACGAACTCCGGGCATAGCTGCCTTTGTTGGCTTGCGTCGGGCACGACAGGTCTACGTTTCAATTCGAGGAAATGTATTGTCACCTGGCATGTACGTCCTTCCGGCAAGCCTACGAATCAGTACCGCGTTAAAGCTAGCAATGCAATTCAGAACAGCACCAACAGATGCAAGTACGTTGCGCGTTGGAGCACAGGCCTTAGGTCAAGCAGATGGAGCGACCGAACTTGGCTCACTGCGTCAGCGTACCAGCGTGCTGCCGACTTCCGTTCTCCGCAATATCTCGGTGCATCATGCAGATCGAACAACGCAGATCTGCGATTTGCAAAGGGCTGAGCTAAGTGACTCTGCTGATGATGACCCCTATGTGCGAGAAGGTGATGAGATATTCATTCCCAATGACGTGCAACTCACAGCCACAATGAGTATTGCGGGTGGTGTTTCGCAGCCAACTACGACGATGTTCAAGCCAGGCGACAAGATTTCATTCCTGTTGAAACTTGGCGGACATTGTACAAATCTGTCGTCAGCACCCAGAGCCACTCTGGTACGTGAGAATGCAAAGACTGAGCTGGCAATCGACGAGCAATTGAATCTGAAAAGTGCAGACATGGATGCCTTAGCCGGCGATGTCATCATTGTTGATCAAGACATGCCAGCTAAAGCCTCACGCTTTGGTGCCGTATTGGTTCGCGGTGAAGTAGCACGCCAAGGAGCGATTGCTATTGAACAGAATGTAACTCGAGTGAAAGACGTACTCGAGCAATCGGGTGGTTGTACTTCCGACGCATATCTGCCGATGGCTTATATACTCCGTAGAGAGCGCAACGATGTTCCCCTGCTTCACAACGAATATGTTGAGCGACTCAAGAAGCTACAGTATTCAAACCTGATTTTAGAAGATACCGTTCGTTTTACCATCGATGAGTTAGCTCGTCGACCACTGGTATCCTGCGATATCTCGAAGGCACTGTCCAATCCATCAGGACCAGACAACGTTGTTCTGCAAGACGGTGATATGATTGTGGTACCTCGAAATCCACGCTCCGTATTTGTATATGGCCAGGTAAAGAACGGTGGGTACTTCGAGTATAAACCTGGCAGAAGCTTAGAAGACTACATTGCGATGGCTGGTGGTATGACTGCCGAGGCAGATAAGGGTCGGGAGCGCATCATCAAAGGCAAAACAGGTGTCTGGTTAAAGAATGAAGAGGCGATTATTGAAGCTGGCGATAGGATTTATGTCCCTCATCCACCGGATGAACCCTTGGGACAACAAGTTCAGAAGATGGCATCGTATGTACAGATCGGATCAGCCATTGTGGGTGTCATCATGACGTCAATCAACATTTATCTGACCTTGAAGAAGTAAGGCTTGAGACGCCTACATTCCCATAAAGCCATGAGTGCCGACCCCTCGCTTTCTGCTCAGAAGGAAAGGGATGGACACCCCAATGTGGATGTTCATGGTTCATCGTTGTTCTTACGACAACTTCGTCGCTTTAGCGCTCCAACCTTCTTTCAAATGGCCAGCGACATCCTCTCGGTAGCGCTTGCCTTTGTGCTTTTTTATTTCTTGAAACTCAGCTCATCACAATCCAATCCTCTTGTCGGTACCAACGAGTTTTTCATTACGGTTCTAAGCGCGGGCATTCTGTTTTGGGTCCTCGTCTTGTGGCTAGGTGGACTCTACAAGAACTGGTACATCCGCTCCCCGTTCGATGAGTTTTTTGCTGTGTTAAAAACAAGTTTATCAGCAGGCATCATTGTCTTCGCGGCGATGTACATCGAGTCCGGTTACTTACGCATGAAATTCATCCCGTATCTGTTGCTACTGATTTCTTTTATCTGCAGCGGCCGACTCATTGCGCGTAGAGTTCAACGACAATTGCGCATTCGCGGATTGGTTTCTATCCCTACGCTCTTAGTTGGGAAGGCGGAGAAGATTCGCGCACTCTTACATCAAGTAGAGTTGGAGCCAGCTTGGGGCTATCAAGTGTTAGGTAGTGTTTTGGACAAATCCTCAACCGTTGATGCAGATCTCCAATGTCCAAACCTGGGATCACTCGACAACATTGCAGCCCTACTTGATCGTTTGAAGCCAGGTGCAATACTGCTAGCCCTCGACTCGTCTGATCACGACCTTATGCTTCGCATAGTTTCTGAAGCAAGTGAGCGTAACATCAGTGTGAAAATCGAACCAGATCTCTATGAGATCGTAACAGGTCAAGTAAAGACTCTGCAGATTTACGGATCTCCCTTAATTGAAGTTAATCCCGAGCTACTGCGACCTTGGCAACATGCAGTAAAACGGCTGTTCGATGTCGTATTCAGCGCGAGTGTTCTGATCATCGGACTTCCCCTCTGGCTTCTCATTGCGATTATTGTGAAATGGGAGTCGCGTGGTCCTGCTTTGTTTTCACAGCCTCGCATAGGTAAGCACGGAACGACCTTTCGTATTTACAAGTTTCGTTCTATGGTTGTTGATGCGGAGAAGGCGGGACAACAATGGACAAAAGTTGGAGATCCCCGTGTAACTCGTTTTGGTTACTTCTTACGGAAAACCCACTTGGATGAGATTCCACAAATGTGGAATATTCTAGTTGGTGATATGAGTGTAGTAGGACCTCGGCCAGAGCAACCACGCTATGTGGAATTGTTCAGTGCCAGCATCCCCTACTATATCCGCCGCCACAAGGTGCGTCCAGGATTGACAGGTTGGTGGCAAGTGAAATACACTAGCTATGATGAAAGTTTGGATGAGATTAAGGATCGCATTCGTTACGATTTCTTTTACATAGAGAATATGTCGTTACGACTGGACTTTGAAATCATCGTCCGAACAGTTTTTCTCATGTTTCGCGGACACGGTCAGGCTTGATGAAATCGATTGTAGTTATACCTACGTACAACGAGATTGAAAACATCCATTTGATATTGGATGCAGTGCATAGCGTTGTACCCGACATGCACATACTTATAGTGGACGATGGTTCACCTGATGGCACCGCTGCAGCAGTTCGACAGCGCATGAAAGATGACAGCCGCATACACTTGCTGGAACGTGCTGCAAAGAACGGCTTGGGTACCGCCTACTGTGAAGGCTTCGCCATTGCCCTTCAAGATGGCTTCGATATTATTTGTCAGATGGACGCTGACTTCTCACACAATCCTCAAGTTCTGAAACAGTTTCTCACTGAATTGGAGCAATGCGATGTAGTCATTGGTTCACGGTACTTTAGCGGCGTCAATGTGGTCAACTGGCCAATGAGCCGACTGCTCCTCAGCTACTCAGCGAACGTGTACACTCGCTTTGTTACCGGCATGCCGATAAAGGACGCAACGGGCGGTTTCAAAGGTTTCCGGGCAGATGTCCTACGAAAGATTGACCTTAAAAAGATTCGCTCAAACGGCTACGCTTTTCAAATTGAAGTCAATTTTCGCGCATGGCGCCAAGGTGCACGAATGAAAGAGATCAGCATCATTTTTGTTGATCGAGTAAATGGAGTTTCGAAGATGAGTAAGAACATCATTTTTGAGGCTGCGTTGTTAGTATGGAAGCTGCGCTTATCCGCTCTTTTCTCTAGGTAGACTCCACTATTCTCACGATCACTGTGAAACAATCGAGCTCAGGTTCAGCCAGTACTGCGGCGATCGATATCAGTATCGTGATCGTGAACTATAACGTACGTGAGTTCCTGCAACAGTGCTTAGAGTCTATTCGTTCTAGCCGACATCAACTGCAACTCGAAGTTATCGTTGTTGACAACAACTCTCATGACCACTCAGTAGAAACCCTGCGTCCTCGCTTCGCTGAATGTGAGTTCATCGCACTCGACACCAACATTGGTTTTGGCAAGGCTAACAACATTGGCATTGAGAAGGCACGTGGCCGCTATGTCTTGTTACTGAATCCTGATACGATTTTGCAAGAAGACACGCTGGAACGCATGGCGCAGTATCTGGATCAGCACCCAGAGGTTGGTATTGCCGGTTGTAAAGTTCTCAATGCAGATGGTAGCTTTCAGAAACAGTGCCGTCGCGGCTTCCCTAGCCCTTGGGCCTCATTCTGCAAACTCTTCGGCCTACAAGCCTTGTTCCCGAAGTCTCCAATCTTTGCACGCTATAATCAGAGTTTTCGTGATGAAGATGAAACCTATATGGTAGATGCCGTGATAGGTGCATTTATGTTTTGCAGAAGAGATGCATTACAAAAGCTAGGCGGATTCGATCCCGAGTTCTTCATGTATGGAGAAGATCTGGATTTGTGCTTTCGTATGAAGAAGGCTGGCTACGCCACTGCTTATGTGCCCATTACCACGATCATCCACTTTAAAGGTGAAAGCACTCGCAGATCTTCAATGAACGAGCTTCGAGTTTTCTATGATGCCATGGAGATTTTTGCGCGTAAGCATTATGGAAGCTCAAGTCTCTTCCTCTTGTTCTTGAAGAGTGGAATTCGACTCCGCTCGCTTCTAGCCTATCTTTTGCGTTACAAACGCTCGGTTGCCATTATGGTGTTGGACGTTCTAGCCGTCATCGCAACCTTCCTCTTGGCTGTGCAATTGCGCAGAGGAGACTACTTAGCCCTTCCAAGCTATGCCTTTCCAACCGTGTTTATCGTGCTTCCACTCGTTGTGTTCCTGTGCATGATCGTTGTTGGCGAGTACTTTGAGTATCGTCCTACTATTCGCCGCTCCGCAGTCGCCCTTTTGTTGAGCTTCTTTGTGCTCTCATCACTAACCTACTACTGGAATGAGTATGCCTTTAGTCGTGGTGTACTCCTGATGACGATCGGCTTTAGTTTTGCGGCTATCAGTGCTATACGTGTGGTTTTCGCATTGGTCGATCGCTTTTTCGGCGACGAGTCCGAGCGCCAGCTCGTGATTGTCGGAAGCTCTCAAAATGTCCAAGAAGCATCAGATGTGCTCCGCCGTGAACATGCAGTCTCCATCAATATCGTTGGGGCTGTGTATACAGACGAGGTTCATGAACAGAGTGATGCCTCGATAAAGTCACTAGGGCACGTTGATTATCTGCCCAAAATCGTAGAGCAACAACATGTTGATGAAGTCATTGTGCTAGGTGAAGAGCAGGCATATAGCTCGCTTATTAGCACAATGAAGGCGGTTTCGGGTCTGGGAGTACGCTTTCATGTGGCTTCGGATGCTCAAAGTGTGGTCGCTCTTGGCATTGCAGAGCGTATTTCCACACGATCCAACATTTCAGATCATTATCGAATATTGTCGTTCCGCGTTCGCGTAGTTCGCCGAGTCTTTGACATCGTCGGCTCTTTCTTCGTATTGTTCATCCTATCCCCAGTGCTAATTTTGACTCGTTCGGATCGTCGCTCTCGTTGGATCTCGTGGTGGAGGGTTTTGCAAGGCAAAAAGAGTATCGTAGGACTTTACCCACCGGCAGGAGAACTAGAAGCAGTGGCGAAGAATGGAATCACCGGACTGGCGCACATCAGTCACCCGCACGAACTGCGTGCACACACCATTCAGGAGTTGAATGAATACTATGTGCGCAATTACCGTCCATCATTAGATATAGACATCCTCATTAAAACCTTATTCTCTCACAGGTAAACATCGTGGCTTACACTCTCGAATTTGAAAAACCTATTATTGAGCTGGAAAAGAAAGTGGCTGAAATGCGCTCTCTTGCAGGCTCCTTAGACATTGCTTCGGAAATTGAGGACTTGGAAAGTCGCGTTGAAGAGTTACGTGCTGAGGTTTACGGCAACCTCACGCGTTGGCAGCGTGTGCAAATAGCACGACATCCAGAGCGCCCATACTCCTTGGACTATTTTCAAAATGTCTTTGACGAATTCATCGAGCTACATGGTGACCGTGGTTATCGCGACGATCCAGCAATGGTGGTGGGAATGGCCCGCTTGAATGAGATACCGGTTTTTGTCGTGGGGAATCAAAAAGGTCGCGACACCAAATCGAATGTGTACAGAAACTTTGGGATGTCGAATCCTGAAGGCTATCGTAAGGCGAAGCGCATATTTGAATTGGCTGAGAAATTCAACAAACCAGTTATCTGCTTTGTCGACACTCCAGGTGCATATCCTGGTATGGAGGCGGAAGAGCGCGGCCAAGCTGAAGCTATCGCCCGCAATCTCTTTGTCATGGCAAAGTTGAAAGTGCCAATCATTGTTGTCATCGTTGGTGAAGGCGCCAGTGGCGGTGCTCTGGGAATTGGTGTAGGAGATCGCATTCTCATGCTAGAGAATTCTTGGTATTCTGTTATCGCGCCCGAATCCTGCTCGTCCATTCTATGGCGCAGTTGGGACTTTAAAGAGCAAGCAGCCGAGGCTCTACAATTGACTGCCGAAGATTTGAAACGTCATGGCATCATTGATGTCATTATCCCAGAACCAGTTGGTGGCGCTCATCGCAAACCAGCGGAGATCTTTGCAACTCTGCGTCAAGTACTCATGCGTGAGTTAGAGCAACTCCGCACTATCGAAACGAAGGAACTTGTCCGCGCTCGGCACGCAAAGTTCGATGCCATGGGTGTTTGGACCGAGGCGAATGGCTAGTCCGCAGAAACAAGCCCTACTTGTTTACCAAGGATCGTATCCCTGGGAAGTGCGCATAGAGAAGTTCTGCCGTGTGCTGAATGAGTGTGGTTTCCACTGCACCGTGCTCTGTCGTTGGACTGGCGAACAGCTAGAAAATGAGCACAGACCAGGTGTAGACATTATACGCCTTGGTTTTGGTCTAGCCTCTTGGAAGTCACTTCCGAGTTCAGCTAATCCGCTTTGGCGACGTGCTATAAGAGCTCAAGTAGAACGTCTGCAACCCAGCCTCATCGTAGCCCGCGAAATGCTCATTGCTGAAGCCTGTACAGCTGCAGCCGCGGGACGCATTCCAGTACTTATGGATATGGCGGAGCACTATCCAGCTGCCATGCGCTCTTGGAAAAAGTACCGCAGTAGTTGGTATGGCAGACTACTAGTGCACCACTGGGATGTTCCAAGTCGAATTGAGCGCAATGCCATCAAGAAGATGGATGCTATCGTCTGCGTGTGTCAAGAGAACATGGACCGGCTGCAGAAGAGCTATCACATTGCGAGTGAGAAGTTAGCGCTCGTTATGAATACACCCGCACTACATGAGTTCGATCAAGTGCGCCTGGGTCCCTCCCATCCAGCGAGAGTGTTTTCGTACCAAGGTTATATCACCCGTGAACGAGGGGTTGAGCGCTGCATTCAGGCCTTTTCAGAGCTTGCGCGGACCATACCAGACATCGAGTTTGTAGTGGCTGGAAGCGGTGAGAGTTATGGGGACGTTTTGACTATGCAGCAGGCTTCGCCTGCTGCCGACCGCATCCACCTGTTGGGTTCATTTCGACATGAGGAGCTCTCAAGTATTCTGTCTAAGAGTGACGTAGGACTCATTGTATTTGACCAAGATGAGTTCAGACAACACACTATTCCCAATAAATTGTTCGATTATCTGCTCTGTGCAAAGCCTGTTATTGTGTCGGCATGCGCACCAATGGCACGAATCGTACAAGAATATTCCTGCGGAATCGTCGTCGACACGAACTCCCCGGATCAACTCCGGCAGAGCATGGCCAGGATGTGCCAGGAGGATCTGAGTACAATGTCAAATAATGCCCGAAAAGCCGCCACCGAACGCTTTCATTGGGAACTTGATGCTCAGAGATTAAAGGACTGTATACTCTCGCTGCTGTGACGATAAATATTTAGTAAATTGACGGCGACGACAGGGGAATCACCATCACATATCACTGAGATTTCTTCTTTAGGGAGGGGAAATGAGCGACGACCTTGAGGAATCTGGTCAACGGAAACGTATTCCACGTAACAGATCAAATGAGATAGCTAACGAATCCACAGATTCGTCTGAGCAACAGCCATTGTCCTCAGATTCACCCAACTATCCCCCACGCCAGCCTCAGCGTAGTGATTCGTATAATCGAAACTCTGGTCCGCGCGATGATCAGCGCTACGGCAATGCAGATTCGCGTGCTAACCGTTCCTATCCCCCACGCTCGTACAATCGCCAAGATCCTCCTGACTCTAGCTACAATACCCAGCGTGAGAGCGGGAATCGCCAACCGTCGAACGAGTATAGACCGCAAACTGACCGATACAATAGAGCACCCTCAGACCGACAAGATCGTGGGTACAGACCCTATCCAAATGATCGACGTGAAGGCGGCTATCGTTCTCGCTCTAATGAGCCCCCGCGGTATGATCGACAAAGTCCCAACGACCGAGGTTACGCTCCACGGCGAGGTCAAGATCGTCCTTACGATGACCGCCCGCGCTATAACGACCGCCCTCGTGACGATCGTCCGCGCTACTATGATCGTTCTGGAGGTTCTGCTAACCGCGACAGCTATCGCGGTCCGCAGCGTGATCCGCAAGATTCAAGAGGATATAGCGGGCGCCAGGATTATCGCGGCCGTCGCACCACACAACAGAGACCGACAAATCTTGCAAAAGCGCTCGTGCGTTTACTGTTTGCCTCACGTGGGTTCTCTCTGAAATCTATACGGGAAGGCGACGTCACACTCAACGGAACTGTCGTACGCAATCCGAATGCCGCTGTGCGCCTCCTGCAGGACGAAGTTCGTGTAAATGATGTGCTCATGGCTCACAACCCTACGGGTGTGTATGTGGTCATGAATAAGCCAAAAAAATTTGCCGGATCTCGCGAGCAAGATTCACGTCACATTATGAATCTCATCTCCAAGAAAAGTGGATGGTATATACCTGGCGGACCTTTAGCGAAAAGTGTCAGCGGGATTATTATTCTGACGAATGATCCTGAACAATCAGACATTCAGAACAACGTGTTTTCGTTGATGGATAAAGAGTATTGGATCAAGGTTAATGCGGTACTTACGAAGCGAGACATATCAAAGCTTGCGTCAAAAATCGTTGCCTTACATCCAGACAATGCCGATCGTGTGAAAGTTGAAATTGCACAGAAGAACACAAAAGACACATGGATCAGTCTTACCTTACGCAAAGCGCGCGTGCATGATCTCACAAAGATTGTTGCCGAAAGTGGCATGGAGATTCTCGCAATTGAACGTCGCAGAATAGGCAGCATCTCAGTCGATCAACTCCCTGCTGGATCTTGGCGTCGCTTGAGCGAAGAAGAAGTGCGAAGTGTGATCACTACTTCCGTGAGCCTGGCAAATGTTGAAGAGATGGTTGGACAGGATCTTGTTGTGCCTTCAGAGCAACCCAGTGTATGGCAGAAATTGTATCATCGATGGTTCAAGTCCACATAGCACGCTGTGCGCCTGGAGCTGAACCTGAACATCTCATCATTCGTCGAGCGCCCACCGAGAGTGTCTTTCCGGGCATGTGGCAGTGCGTCACTGGTCGTATTAATGACAAAGAGATTGCAGTGCAGGCAGCATTGCGAGAGCTCTCCGAAGAGTGCGGCTTAACTCCCTTACGATTCTGGGTCCTTCCCTACATCTCCCAGTTCTACTCTCTTCAGAAAGATGCCATTGTTTCCGTTCCTGTTTTTGCTGCGCTGTGCTCCATCGATCAGATGGAACAACTCTCAGATGAGCACGATGCAGCCGAGTGGTGTACCCTAGAACGAAGCAACGAACTACTTGTCATTCCCGCACAACGCGACGCAACACGGCTTTTTCACACAATTTTGACCAATGAAGGCGCATCGAGTCCCTTTCACAACGTTTATGAAATCAGGCTGCCTGGCAGCCGAGGCTGAGGTCTCTAACCAGCTTTTCTTCCCAAACTGAAGTATGCGAGGCGCTTGCTACCATGCAGGCAGCGCCAAAAGGTGCATTGGAATGTAGGTTTTCCCCTATATTAGTAGTCCATTTGGTTCCGCAGTACTCAGGACATGCGGAACGCGTTGTTAATCTCTACTCTTTTTTCACTCTTTTTGGAGACTCTCTCTATGAACGAGCGCGATTTCTTTTACTCTGAAGCAGACGCCGCAGCCGGCAGTCCGACTCCAGAGGCAGCACCACCTGCTGCAGAAAACACAGTGCCCGTTGCGGATGCGATGGCGACTACCGACCAATCAAGCAATGCAGCGGCTGCTGAAACTTCACAACCACCTGTAGCGCAATCAGACGCTCCAGCTGTTGAATCAACACCCGCTCCCGCTGAAGCTGCTCCTGCAGTTGAAGCTGTTGCTGCGGCTGCCGAAGCTCCTGCTGCTGAAGCTGTAGCGGCTCCTGCTGTGGAAGCTGCTGCCGTTGAAGCTACGGAGGAGGCTTCAAAGCCTGCACCGGTCGTCATCACCGATGAGATTCTAAGCCGTCTCCAGCAAGCCAAGGAAAGCAACGAAACCATTATGGTCCAAGTTGCCGAGCGTGTACGCGGTGGTCTTCGTGTACTCTTTGACAACGTGAAGCTCTTCTTACCTGCTTCACAATTCTACATCAAGAAAACCCCTAGTGATGATGAGCTGCAAGCAGTTGTTGGCAGCACCATCGCTGTCAATGTTTTTGAGATTCAAAAAGATGATACCGGCAAGATCTCGATCATTGCCTCACGGAAGAATATTCTCAAGGCTGAATTCCTCAAGAACATTAAAGTTGGCGATACCGTTGAAGGGACAGTATCAACTATTATGCCTTTTGGCGTTTTCGTTGATATCGGTGGCTTTGATGGTCTCATCCACATTTCACGCATTTCACACCAACGCGTAGAGAACCCACATAACGTATTCAAGCGTGGTGATACGGTGAAGGCGAAGATCATTGAGATCGATACCGAAAAAGACAAAATCGCATTGAGCACGAAGGAGTTCGAAGAATCTCCATGGACCACTGTCGAGACAGACTTCCCTAAGGGCTCAAAACATAAAGGCATCGTTCGCCGTATTACCGACTTCGGCGCTTTCGTCGAGTTGCGCAAGGGTATCGAAGGTTTGCTTCGCGTGAGCGAGTTATCCTGGACCAAGCGTACTGGCCACCCTTCAGAAGTTGTTAGCGTTGATCAAGAAATTGAAGTTATGGTAGCTGATGTTTCAGCAGAAAAGAAACAAGTTGGCTTGTCGATCAAACGTCTTTCCGACAGTCCATGGAAAGGTATTACCGACAAGTTCCCTCTTGGAGCTGAAACCACAGGCGTCGTTAAACAAGTCATGGGCCAAGGTGCAGTTATCACCATTGGCGGTGAATTCGACGGCTTTATGCCTCGCTCCAAGATGCGCGAAGTCATGCGCGGCAAGCGTATCCCTTACAACGTGGGTGATATGCTCTCGGTTGTCATTGCTGATATCAACCAGGATGATGAGTCTCTGATACTCGCTCCAAAGGTGGACCCAAATGAAGCAATCTTTGGTGCACCACGCGAAGGCGGTCGTGATGGCGGTCGTGATCGTCGCGCACCACGTGAAGATCGCGAACCACGCGCTCGTGTACCGAAAGAAGCGGAAGCAAAACAAGATTCAAACTTCTCCCTCGCTGATCTTCTTTCAGATAACGAAAAGAGTTCCTTGTTCGGAAAGTCATGATCAACAAACATTTTCGATACTGACTCGTCTTGCAACCGACGTTGATTCTTTCAGCGTCGGTTGTTTTTTATCAGCAAACCAACACCACTACGCATACTGTATGAAGCTGTTGCCGGGACTTGTTCTGTTGTTTGTTTTGTTTCTCTGCAACAGTGCTTTGCACGCTCAGATACGTCGTATTCCAGACAAGCCAATCCCTCAAATTCCAAACGTACTGAAGCCGCAGGAGGTCATTCGCGCTGATACAATGCAACACCCTGCCAACATGCTGGTCGACTCGCTTCCCGGTGGCTCTCGCCTTAATGAGTATCCCTACACTTGGCAGCAAGACACCACCTTTTATCGCGCTCTTCGTCTGAAGATTTCGCCTTCAGCTCGCTTTGCCATCGATGCCGAACGCGCCTGGGCGAATATCACCATCTTCCGTCAAGGATTGCAGGAGAGTCCATGGCACACGGCAATGCGCAACATGACACTGCGCGCAGACGCATTGCGACCAGATCCTGTGGAAGTCGCCAATCGTCAAATTGCCATCGAGAATGCAATGGATGCTGGTTTGTACCGGCCGAACGCAACACAGCAACTCAGTGCTACCTTCGAACAGATAGGCACAGTACTTGGTTTGGTTGAAGACACAAGTCCAACCTTGAGCTATTCAGTAAAACAGACCTCCACTGTTACTGTCGTTGTGTACTCTACGGCTGCCACTGTTGTGGCGACAATTCTCAAGAAGGTTCAGCAACCAGGTTCATTCTCTGTCGTCTGGAACTTACGCGACGATAAAGGGCATGAAATGCCCGATGGTGATTACGTCCTTGAAGCCAGAGTTGGCGACACTCAAGTCTTTCGTAAACACGTGGTGATTGGCTCAAAGCCATAAGGTTGTAAAGCTGCATGCTGTTTGATCGCTCATAGTCTCTTTATTCACGCGGCGCTTCGCGCCACCAACCTTCACTCATGTGCAAAGCACTGCTATGTTTCCAAACAAATGGTACATAGTAAGGAACTCTGGCATCGGTAGTGGCGAAGCAAGAGCTTGCTCTTGCTGAGCGTTACAGAAAAATCGGCTATAAGATATCTGAAGCACGCGGTTGAAACCCTTCCTTCAACTTCTTCCACACTCCATAACATTTATCTCAGAATCGTGAATGGCCTCGGCCTGCTATCTGCCATTACCTTCGTGTTCAGTGCACCCAAGATTGAGCAGTGTTTGAGTATGGTAGAGTGTAACAAAACAAGAATCAAATGGCAGCAAGAGTCTCACCAGCTATGAGATTGAGTAAGATGTAGGCAGGAATTTGTATGAGCTGCAGAACTACTCGTAACGTAGAGCTTCGATGGGATCAAGCTTTGCAGCCTTCCAGGCAGGATATGCGCCGAAGGCGAGTCCGATGAAGGTACAGAATCCTATGCTCAGTGCTACCCAGAACAATGGGAAAGAGAAGCTCACAGAGGTAAAAAACGACATTGCAACGATAACGAGGACGCCGCCAAGGATGCCGATGATGCCTCCGAGTTGGCAGAGCGTGACCGCCTCAACAAGGAACTGAGACAAGATGGAACTGTTCTTAGCGCCGATAGCTTTACGAATTCCGATTTCACGAGTGCGCTCTTTCACACTGATGAGCATGATGTTCATGATACCTACGCCAGCAGCCGCAAGTGCGAAAGAAGCAATGAATGCGCCGAACATAGAAATAGCGCTAATGAAACTCTCAAACTGATCCTTCACAGTAGAGTTGTCTTCGATTTCAAACGAGTTTTCTTCCCATGGCTTGCAGGAACGGATCATGCGCATATTACCGATCGACTCATCGAAGACTTCTTGGAAGGTAGAAGCATCGACAGTTTTAACGGTAATTGTTGCGGAGAAGTGCGAGTCATTGGCAAAGCCCTTGATATACACTTGCAAGGGAATATAAATCTGGTTGTCTTGGCTCTGACCCAAAACAGCACCGGCTGCTTCGAGTACACCAATCACCACAAAGCGATAATTGTCAACGGTTATCTCTTGTCCGATGGGATCACTATACGGAAACAGCTTCACCTTCACATCGTTTCCAATAACAGCTACCCGACGTGAGCTATGGAGATCTTCGTCGAGAATGATACGTCCACTTGCAACAACCTTATTGCGAAGTTGGAAATAGTTTTCATCTACCCCCCACACCATAACATCTGGATCTGTGCTCAAGTTGCCTGCCTTGATCACTTTAGCTGGGTCTTCATCAGCTATCGAAACGATTGCCCTGTTAGCCATCATGCGTTTGTACTCTTGGGCTTGAGCTACTCCAATGATTGGACGTTTCTGGTATTTGCGATAACTGTGCCCCATGTTAATGCTAGGCATACGTTGAATCACAAAAGAGTTCCCTCCAACCTCGTCGATTGCCCCCATGACCGAATCGCTGAGAGTTCCTGTGGCAATACCAACCGAGATAATCGCGAAGGTTCCTAGCGCAATACTCAAAAGTGTTAAGATTGAACGCAAAAGGTTTGCGCGCAAGGATGTAATTGATGAGATGATGATTTCAATATAGTTCATAGCGTTTGGTACCTACTCGTAGCGCAGTGCTTCTACAGGGTTCATGGATGCTGCGCGCATCGCCGGGAAGAGTCCAGCGAGAACACCAACAGCTACTGAGACAACAATTGATATGAGAAGAATTTGTGGTGGTACATAGGGCGTAAGGAATGGCAGCTTCTCGTGAAAGAGAAGATAGATTACGAGCGCAAGCACCATGCAAATGAGAATCGCTGCTATCGCACCTGCAACGCAGAGCATGGCAGCTTCTAACAAGAACTGCATAAGGATGGAGCGACGTGTTGCACCGATAGCCTTACGTATACCGATCTCTCTTGTTCGTTCAGTGACCGACACTAGCATGACATTCATGATACCGATCATTCCAACAAAGAAGCTCATCATGGTGAGAAAGAGTCCAACACCCCAAATCACGACACGAAGCTTCGCCACCTGATCGCGAAACATTTGCGTTTCGTTGATTGAGAAATCGTTCTCATCTTCTGGTCTCAATCCACGCACAACACGCATAAGACCAGTCGTTTCCGATCGAACATCATCGAGTTTATCAGGTGAGCCGGCTTTCACGGCAATCGAGATCGAACGCACATTCGTTCCGAAGACCGCGAAGAAGGAGTTGAGAGGTATGAAAACTTGGTTGTCGACGAAATCCATGAGAGCAGATCCACGTTTGGCAATGACGCCAATAATCTGGTACTGAACTCCGTTGAGTTTGATGGTCCTTCCAATGGGATCTGTCTTCGGAAAGAAGAGCTTCTTTACACCGTATCCAATGACCACGACATTCTGCCGATAGCGATCTTCGGTTTCTGAAAAGAATCGACCGTCCTCAACATCCCCCGCCGGAGTTTGGGCATAGGTTGCGCGTGTTCCAGTAACGGTGAAGCCACTTGCCTTGAGATCTTCATACACTATGGTACGACCCCAGAGCGATCCCATAGGAACGGCAAGTTCCGCTGTGTTCAGACGTTTGATGAATTCTTCTGCTTCTTGAATACTAATGTTCTTGCGAGCCATGGTTTGTCGCCAATTGCTGCCACCTGCCCATTGCCACTTGTCAACATAGAGCATGTCATTGCCAAGAATATTTATGGTCGACTCCCATGCAGCATCCAAGCCATTCAATGCCCATCCCATTAACGTAACAATAGCAATTCCAATGACGATGCCAAGTGCGGTCAGTGTTGCGCGAAGCCTGTTCTGACGCAAGGCGTCCCAGGCAATGCGAAAAGACTCTTTGAAATCGTATGTGAGCATAGTTCGTAAATGGGTTGTATGTCTGTTCTCGTTCAGCAGTCTCTGAAGCGAGCTGAGATGTTTATGCGGATGTGTATACTCGTGCGTACATTACCGAACAGATCAAGTGTTGGTTCAATAAAGCGCTTCATGAGTGTTTGTTGTTAGAGTGTTGGCATTGCAGTCGAACTTGACTCAATCTTCAATCAAAGTTCGTGGGTTTGGGTTAACGATATCGCTCTCTACATTCCCGTCGCGAATACGAATGATGCGTCGTGCATACTGAGCAACTTCATCTTCGTGAGTAACCACGATTACAGTGTTCCCTTTTTTCCAAATCTGTTCGAACCAGCGCATAATCTCAAGGCTCGTTTTGGAGTCTAGATTACCCGTTGGCTCATCAGCCAGAATCAGAGCTGGATTGTTAACCAGTGCTCTAGCGATGGCTACGCGCTGACGTTGTCCACCCGAAAGCTCGTTCGGTCTATGGCTCATTCGATCAGTCAAGCCAACGCTCGCCAGAGCTTCCTCAGCACGACGTCTGCGTTCTTCCGATCCAACTCCAGCGTAGACCAACGGCAATTCAACATTCTTGAGTGTACTCGCTCTTGCGAGTAGATTGAAGGTTTGGAATACAAAGCCGATTTGCCGATTGCGAACTTCAGCTAAACCAGAGTCATTCATCGTACTCACGTCTTCGCCATTCAGCCAGTAGGAACCAGTACTCGGTGTATCCAAACAACCTATCATATTCATGAGTGTTGACTTGCCCGAGCCAGAAGGACCCATAATGGCAACGTACTCATTCCTATTGATCGTAAGGTTGATGTCGCGCAGGGCGTGTACCGTTTCCCCACCCATGTTATAGGTTCTGGAAATGTGTTCGAGTGAAATAAGAGATTGACTCATAGATTTTAACTAATGGAAACAGCAGGGATAATGTCTAGGCTTTACTTAAGACGATCGAACTTAGTTCTTCTTCTTTTTCGTACTCACCGAATCTATTTGCACTTTCATATCATCCTGCAGCACTTTCGATATCGTATTATAGGAACCGCTCGCAACAATGGCTCCCTCCTGCAAACCACTGGTAACCTCGATATATCCTTTGTCGCTGATACCAGTTTCTACCTTCGTCTGTTTCGCCTTCTTTGCATCGATCACAAAGACAACCTGTGGTGGGCGCTCATCACGCTTTTTGTCTTCGCCAACTTTTTCAGTACGAATTCCACTTCCATCACTTGGCTCTTCTTTCTTGGTTTCATCTGCCCGGATCGTAACCGCTTGCAGAGGCACAGCCAAGACATTTGTGTGTACGTCCGTTTCGATTTCTACATTGCAGCTCATACCCGGACGCAATGCAGCCTCTTTATCGATGAGTCTGATCTTCACTTCGAAGTCGATGACTTCGTCTTGCGTACCAATGCCCTTTTGCTTTGGAGAATGCGATATCTCATAGACATAACCATTAAAGATTTGGTTTGGGAATGCGTCGATACGCACTCGAGTGGTGTCGCCGAGTTTGACTTTAACCACGTCATTCTCATCCACATCGACGATTGCATTCATCACATTCAGATCAGAAATTCGCATCATTTCAGTTCCCTGCATCTGAGCCGTTCCTACAACTTTCTCACCGGATTCAACATCGAGTTTCGTGAGCGTACCCTCGATCGGCGAGTAGAGTGTGGTACGTGACAGCGACACTTGGACCTGACGAAGAGCAGCCTGATTGCGGGCACGCTCGCTGAGCGCACTTTGATATCCCCCAGTAGCTCTGTCAAATGCCGCTTTTGAAGTTTCTAAATCTTGCTTTGAGGCATACTCTTTTTGAAAGAGTGCAGTCATTCTCTTGAGTTCAGACTCAGCTCGGTCAACCTCAACTTTAGCGACATCAATAGCCACTTCAGAAGCTTTCAGTGATGCCCGAAACTGCTCCATCTGGGTTTCAACCAGGTCAGGCTTAATTCGTGCAAGCAATTGTCCTTTGTGCACTGCATCGCCTTCCTTTACACCAAGAAAGACAATCTCGCCACTGGCTTCAGAGCTGATCTTGACTTCTGTCTCCGGTTGAATTTTCCCTATCGCGGATACGGTTTGGGTGATTGTTCTACGTCCAACTTTTTCAACTTGAACTTTAGTAGAACTGTCTCTACCTTTGATAAAATAGAGTGCAACTGCCGCCAACAATAGTGCGAGCACGATTCCACCAATGATCCAAGGTTTCTTGTTTGATTTCTTCGCCATATACTTCTTTTTGCGTTAGTGTTCTGTTGAATGCTTGTCTATCAAGACGATTGTGAATGTTCGTGTTGCACGTTGAGATGATACCCTGGCATCTTTGGCCTCAATGAATCTTTAGTTCTCTGACAGAGTCCCAAGTGCAAATCGCACTTGAGCTTGAGCATCGAAGTAACTATACACAACATTTACTCGGTTGATCTTTGCATTGACAAGCTGATTATTAGCTGACTGATATTCCAAAAGAGTCGCTGCACCAACAGCAAATCGCTCTTTTGTAGCATCAAAGTTTTGCGACGCGCTTTTTACTGCGCGTTTCGAGACTTCAAATTGTTTTTCAGCTGCTTCCATATTGAGGAATGCGCTTTGAACTTCGGTTCGGATTTTCTGTGACGCTAGTGAGCGATCGATCTCTCGTTGAGCTAATTGTATGTTTGCAATCTGAACCGCTGTTGAGGTACTGAGATTGTCAAAAATGGGCAAGTTCAAGTTCATGCCAACAAAGTAGCGTCCATTCTCTCCAAAGGTGTTAGAGCTCGAGCTTTGCCATCCACCACTTGCGTTGATGGCAGGATAATAGTTGCCTTTGGCTGAACTAACCCCCGACTCAGCTGCCTGTATTTGCGAACCAATGGCTTTGAAATCGAGACGACCACTCAGTGCGGTTTGTATAGCTGTGGAATAAGCACCTGTTTCACGTCTGAACTCTGCTATAGTTTGCTCTTCAAGATTTGCACTGTACGATGACTCCAGAAACTCAGATCGAGAATCTGGGGGCAGTGCCATTGTTGACAAGAGCTGTGCTTTTGCTTGGTTCTCTGCATTCTGCGCTGTAATCAGTTCGATCTCTCGAGTGCCAAGATCTGCCTCCTGACTATATACAGCTCCGACCGAAGTTCTCCCCGCCTCGAAGAGCGCACGTGCGCGCTCGACTTCTTTCTTCCCTAGTTCGACATTTTCCTGGCGGATTTTCGAGATTTGCATCGCCTTCAATACCGCTAGATACTGCGAGCGGATGTTGTATGCCACACTCTGTCTCACCCGTCTTAGGTTAAGTTCTGCTGCCTCAAGCTCTCGCTGCGCCCTTTGATAGTTCGCTTCACGCGAGAATCCGTTGAACAACAAATACGAAGCCGTGGCGCTCATATTATAAGAGTTTGGAGATGTATTAGGCAGAGTAATAACCTGGCCACCAATGTTGAATGTATTAGTGCTGTTCAACAATCGTGAGTAACCCATGTTAGTGCTCAATGCCGGTAGATACGCACCAAAATTCTGAGTAACGTACACTGCTTGCGTTTGGTACTGAGCTTGAGCGTTTTGTATCTCATAGCTCTTCTCCATAGCGATTTTCAAACATTCTTCAAGACTAAAGGTACGGGCATCACCACTTACCTGAGCGGACATTGCAGAGGCACAGAGACTGAGGACTACTAGAAACAAAGCGAGCTTGCGCATGGCGAACAGAAAGATAAACGAACAAGAGAAGGCAAATTAGCCCAAACTCAGTCAGGGCCGATGGAGATAGTACGATAGGTCGTCACAATTGTTGCAGAGAATGATTGTATTTATCGTCTTTTTCACGCTAAAGACTTCGCTTCGGTGTATTTTGCATAGTCACTGTTGAAAGGCTACAGTATGAATGCAGAGAACATACAGATCATTACCAAAGAGAGCATTAACGTACGACGTTTGCTAGAGTCGCCGCTGCAGCTCGTCTCGTTTTCTGGTGAGGTAGGTCTCGATAATCTTATTCATGATGGGAACATTCACAGACCCCAGCTTGCCCTGACCGGTTTCACCGCATTGTTCACAAGCCAACGGGTTCAGCTTCTCGGAAACACAGAAGCTCATTACCTTGAGATGCTGAATGAAGAAGAACGGATTCAAGCCTTCATCAACATTGCGGACCGCAACGTTCCCTGCATCATCTTGACAAATAAGAATGTTCTCGATGAGAGATTACTGAAGATCGCTGTCGACCACAATATTGCAGTGTTACAAACGCACTTCGAAACCACCAACGCCATTCATCTGATATCAGAGTTCTTAGACGATCAGTTTGCGCAACAAGGTGTTGTTCATGGCTCGTTCGTCGATGTCTACGGGGTAGGTATCCTGTTCATTGGTCGAAGTGGTATCGGAAAGAGCGAGATTGCTCTCGACTTGGTTGAACGCGGCCACCGTCTCGTCGCAGACGACGTTGTCATGCTCACAAAAAAGAGAGACGCAGTGCTCATGGGTACTGGCACAAGCCTGGTGAAGCACTTCATGGAGATTCGTGGTCTCGGCATCATTGATGTGCGCCAAATGTTTGGTATTCGCGCTATTCGTTTCCAGAAACGTCTGGAAATCGTGGTAGAGCTTGAGGACTGGGATCCAGACAAAGAGTATGAGCGTACCGGTCTTGATGAAGCACCTGAAGAGCTCATGGGTGTTCCCATATACACGATTAAGCTGCCAATTTTCCCAGGAAAGAACATTACGGTGATTTCAGAGGTGATTGCGCTGAACTATCTACTCAAAACCTATGGCTATAATGCTGCTCGGGAGTTTTCCGAGCAACTTCGGGAGGAAATTGAACGGCGCGCTAAGAGTGGTGATACCACTACAGACCGCAGATTGATTTCGTATTTTCAAGGTGATGATGAGTAGCCCCCGAACACTATTTTTGCTATGAAACGTCTGTATATTGTCCACCACTGTTCACCATATGCAGCCTTGATACCACTGTGAACATCACTGTGTATTCCGCATGAAAATTCGACTATTTCTCGTCGTATGCTCCCTGAGCGTCTTCCTTGGTGGATGTCGCTTTTGGGACAATTCGATGACCTTTTTCAATACCTATTACAACCAGAAGAAGCTGATGGCCGAAACCGAGGAAGAATTCGGCTACAACGACTATATCAAGCCGCCAAAGCCTCGTGTTCTTGCCCCGAGAGAAAACGACATCAACCTCGAGAAACCAAGTGGTGACTTACCACAATATCTGAGTGATATGGTGGTCAAACCGGTAAAACTCCAGCCGGTCCAAGTCAAGGTAGACTCGATCATCATTAAGGGCTCTAAGATCCTTGCCACGCACCCTAATAGTAGCTTTGTAGATGGCAGCCTCTATCTTATGGCTAAAGCCTTCTTCTACCGTAACGAGTGGCTTCCGTCGAATATCAAGTGCTTAGAAATCGCGGACAACTACCCTAACTCTTCGTACTCGCCAGACGCGCACTTGCTCTCGTCCAAGAATTATCTCCTTCAGCGTGACTTGAAGAAAGCCAAAGTGATGTTGTCCAGAACAATCGATATAGCCTGGCAGCAGGAGCGATTCGACGTACTCTCCGAAGCCTTCCAGCTTACTGCCGAGGAAGCAATTGAAGAGGAAGACTTTGATGCTGCGGAACGTCCTTATCGTCAAGCCATTAACCAGTGCGACGACGAAACCCAACGTGCTAAATGGCAATGTGACTTAGGCCTTGTTCTCTATCGTCTTCGCATGTATTCCAAAGCTGAGAAAGAGCTGAATAAGGTAAAAGACTATAGTCCGACAGCACTCACTGAATTCGAAGCCAACTATTACCGTTCACTCTGCCTTTCTGAGCTGAAGCGCTATGATGAAGCACTTGAAATCGTTGAGGCTTTGGATGCCAATCGCAACTACGATGAGTATGGCAAAATGGGATACCAGAACGCGGCGCGTTTGCAGATCCTCCGCATGCGTGGGAGCAAAGATTCGCTCGATGCAGTGGAACGCGTAACAGACTCTGCCTCGTCTGGGAGCATTCCGGTCTTGGTGGCAAACTTTGAACGTGGTCTTGAATTCTACAGAGCGAAAGATTATGACAACGCACGCAAGTACTTTGCAAAAGCAAAAGTCGTCCGCTCACCTGTGTTTGACGGGGCAAATGCACTGTACAACCTGCTGAACATTCGCGAGCAGAAGCTCATGGAATCGCAGCAAACGAAGAATGCAATGCAGGCACCAGAAATGGCTGCTCAACGTGATAGCCTGGGTTCGGTCTACGCGAAAACGATATTTGAGCTTGGTCGTACGCATGAGCAACTAGGAAACAAGGACAGTGCAGAACAGTACTTTCAGATCGCAATGAACGCTGCACCCGACAAAGATACCTTGCGCGCTCAGTACCTCTTCTCTTATGCACGTATGGTTGATCCACGGAGTAGAGACCTTTCAGACTCTCTACAAGAAGTCATTTTCGCCAAGTATCCTACAACCATATACGGTGTAGAAGCACGTCGTAAACTCGGCATTACGGATTATGCTGTTCTCGATTCGGTAGAGGAAACGTTTCGGAGTGCAGGCAGCTTTAGGGCTGTTGGCGACTATGTAATGGCAAACCGACAATATCAACGCATAGTCGACAACTATAGCGCCTCCAAGTATGCACCCGCCTCACTCTATTCAATAGGCTGGGTTTGGGAACGCAAACTCATGAATAATGACTCTGCGCTGTACTACTATGTACAACTCATGAAGCGATATCCCTTTTCAGAATATGCTGAAGATGTGCGTTATGCGGTTGCCTATGGCAGCGCTAAGCGAGGAAATCCAGGTGACACCACGAATCTGATTTTCAACGGTCGATTGAAGCCCAACGAGCAAAAGGATGCTTCTACCGGAACGTCCAATCCTAACGGCAACCAAGGAGTCGTTCCTTCATCAGCGATCCCTGGCAATGGAGGCATCAATCAAATCCCTTCAAACCGTCCTCCTATTCCATCAGACTTGGCAAACCCCAAGCTTGTCATTCCTAACACACCCGGATCTGAAGAACTTTCAAGACCCGGTAACGTAACAACACCGCAGAGCCAAACAACGCCTGATAGTACGGGGAAGAAACCCTAAGTAGGATTCGTACCTACACGCTTCCTTGCACCAGGCGATCAACAAGGCTCAAAATCCTGCCCGCCTCATGAAAGTTTTGTAACAGATCTTTCTTTGGCACAATGCTTGTCTCATATTCTTCTCGATAAGACTATGAGCCAACGAACCACAAATCCAGCAAAAAAGAACATCTCTGCACTAGAGAATGTCGACGCGTTGCGCAAGCAGATAACGTGGTACAAATCGTTTTTCGACAATGCAGCTGATGCTGTTTTCTTCATCCAAACCAAGACCTGGACCGTTCTTGACGCCAACGAGCGTGCGTCAAGTTTACTACATATCGATCGTTTAGACCTCATTGGAAGAAGCCTTCCACAGTTCAAGTCGGTCTTCCACATGCTGAGTCGTTCTTCAGCACCACACGCCTTAGCTGAAGTCAGTATTGAAAATGAAGACGGCGAGACCGTTCAGGTGGAGGTGAGTGCACGATTTGTAGAGCACGATGGTCAGCGTCTCATTCTAGCGATTGCTCGTGATGTCAGCGACAAGCGTGCGCTTACAGAGACCCTAATGCAAGCCGACAAAATGATGTTGCTTGGTCAACTCTCTGCAAGTGTAGCTCACGAGATTCGTAACCCTCTCGCCGCAGTCAACCTAAATCTGCAAATGCTACAACGCAAGTTAGAAGCAGATGAGAAGGCCCAGCACCATATCAACATTGCTATGCGGGGCGTGGAACGTATCATGAATATCGTTACGACTACGCTGGACTTTGCAAAACCCCAGGCTCCACGTATCGAAGAAATTGATATCAATGATGTGTTAACCGACTCCCTTGAACTCATTTCTGATATTCTCTTCCGCAAGATCATTGCTGTTAATCTCGACCTTGAGCAGCAGCTACCAAAGCTACGAGCCGATCTAAATCAGATGCAGCAAGTGTTCATCAATCTTCTGACGAACTCTTGTGATGCGATCAATGCAAAGGGTGAGATCGACATTCAAACGTCGAGCGAAGTAGAGAATGACGCAACAGTTGCGATCCTCATTTCCATTAGCGATAACGGCTGCGGCATTCTTGCCGAAGACCTTGCGAGGATTTTTGACCCTTTCTTCACACGAAAAGCTGAAGGCACTGGTTTAGGTCTGGCAATTACCCATCGTATCGTCCAACATCATGGAGGCACTATCGACGTGAAGAGCGCTCGAGGTCGTGGCTCTGTGTTTACCATTCGCATTCCAACAAGCAGAGCATAGCCCAGCCTTCAGGAGATTCTTCTTCATGGCGGTGGCGTTCCGCCACAACGCCGGTAGTTCTCTAGTTGGTATCTGGGAACAGCAGAGCTCTAACGCAGAAAATCCTGAGGAGAGCGCGACGGCACGCCGCAAGCTCTGAAGAAGAAGTCGCCTGAGAATGAGGCTGAGGCATCCGTCAAACTACAGCCAGTACTTAGCTAGCGTCCGTAAGCTCTTTGCATGAGCTGTTGAGCCTCCGCATGCGAGTTCTGACTATCGTCCCAGGAGAGTACTTTTTTATACTGTGAGATTGCCAGATCGCGTTTGCCTTGGGCGTCATAGATCTTACCCACGAACAGGTTGAGTTTAACCATGAAGCCTGAAGGGTCTTCATCGAGAAGTCGGCAAGCCTCGTCACACTTATAAAAGTGTTGCAGTGCCTCATCATACTTCGCTTTGTTGAACAAGAAGTATCCCAAATAGTACAACGATTCGCGTGCGGCATACGCATCGTAGCCAAAGCGTTTTGTGCGATAGTTGTTGAGGATTGCTCTCCACTGCGTTTCAGAGGAATCGAGATAGCCCGACTGCAAAAGCGCCGATGCATACTTGCGGTGAAAGAACGCATTACGAGGGTAAGACAAGTAAAGCTCTGAGCTTAAGCGTAAGTAGTCTGTGGTGGAATGTTCAAACTGATTCCCATAGACCATTTGGAGCACTACCTTTGCCTCTACGGCGGCATAGCGAGCACGCTTGGATGCAGCTTCCAGTTGAAGAACGCCGAGCTTCTTGTCTCCACTCGGCAAGAAAAGCATAATTGGTTTAAGCGCAGGGTACTTGTTTGGCAAGGCATCAGCGAAGTAATTATAAATGCCAGTACCTAGCATGATGTCATAATTCGAAGGTGCCAGCTGATTGCACTTGATGAGTATATCGAGAGCCTCGCGTGCATCGTTCGTGGCTTTGAGCCACGACTGATTTGATGCGTAGTAGCGTCCTCTATAGCCAAGAATACCACCCTTGAAGAAAAGACCCGCTATATCGTAGGCATTGGAATCAAGCATGCGATCGCAGATGTCTACAACCTTATCAACCTTCTGCAAAAACTGCTCTCCATAGCTCTTATTTCTTTGGTCAATCTGCATGCGCCACCAGTCAACCATTGCCTCCATGAAGTAACCAGCCGGGTAGTTTGGATAGAGCTTATTGACTTTCTGAAAACAAGCTGTAGCGCTATCAAACTGCGTGTTGTAGATGTGGTTCGTACCAGCAGTGATTAACGCATCAGCGTCAGAGCGCATGAGGACCCATTGTGCCGACACATTCAACGAGCTGGTCACACTGATGAGCAGTGTAACAATGGAGAGTCTGAGGAACGAAGTGAGCATGTACATAACGAATCGACACGAGTGAAGTTGGTTGACTTGATGTTTAGACAGCAGAACTATCAGCAGAAGTTGACGCTTCAAGTTCGGCAATATGCTGCTTGATCTTTTCTTTCATGGCCTCTTCAACTTCCTCATGTGCACTGCCTTTGATCATGAGTCCGAGTTGCGGACAGTAGGAAGCATAGCGGTCAGCCATGTCATAGCGGCGAATGAGGATTTCGTAGTCGAAGAGATTGGTACTAGTTGATGCTTGCATATAGTAAATCTGATATTGATGAATCTTCTTATTACGTAGCGGTTGTTCACCGAACTGACTTCCATAATTTACACTTGCCTTTTACCACCACTCTCTCAATCGTTATGTTCACATTGATATGTTCTCGAAGGCACCGTGTGTTCGTTATTCAGTGAAACTACTCTCTTCACAATGCACCTATAGTTCTAGTGCGCCACGAAACTATTGCAGTTGCACGAGCTGTAGTTCGCTTTATGGCTTACCAAAGTGCTGCGTGAGAAGAGGATGACGATCGTATTGATGAACAATCTGTATGACACTTCCATCTCGATTCAACAGCTTATTATCTGATGACCAACGGATTTTGCTCTCATCGATCAGGCCAACGGTGAGCACCTCACTTTCAAAGCAGTGCCCGAGGCGTACAGCTGGAAGCTGGTTTTTCCAGATGAGTACATTATGAAAACCTTGATCCAAGTCCAGACGGTCAATCTGTTCTTCTAGTGCCTTGCACATCTTTTGCAGATACGTGCGCATGACAGGTGTAGCTGCAAAGGTGACACCTGCGCACGAGATTGGTTGCGAACCTATCTCTGACAACAGTGATGCACCTCCTATTTGTTCTATCCAATACTTGTTCCACTTGTCTGAAGCGATAGTCCGATCGTCTGCTTCAAGAAAGCAATAGAGCTCATTCATACTCCAGTCATTAGCGAAAACGTTCGCTTGAAAAAAGACATCACGGGCATCAGTAAGAAGTACCCGATCGTATTTGCTGGAGAATTGTTCAATAAAATCTCGATAATAGAAGAATCGCATCGTACAGATTCTGCCGAAGCGTTTCATAAACTTTGTTTTCACCGCTTGGGTGTCTCGTCCTAGGAGCCTAGCTGAAGCAATCTGTACACTCCGATACATCCTCATGAGTGGGTAAGCCCACTTCAAGAGATTTAGTTTTCTGCTTATGAAGGGAATTTTTACTAGTACCTCCTTCATAACAAGAACCTCCACTCCATCCGCTCTCAAGCGAGCAATGGTGTCAGCATCTGTATCGCCAGCAAAACACACGACATGCGCGTTCACTCCTGAGCTCTTCAGGCTTGACAAGAAGACTTCTAAGTCTCTGTACGCAAGTTGGCTGATTGCGATGAGAATGAGGTCTCGCGATGTTGATTTTGTTGGCAACATTAACTCCATAAAAACTCTATACTTTACTCAACTTGAACCTACACCTGTTGATACGGCATGGTGAACAGGCAACCCAGCGCCATTGTCGTAATGAGCAGATGTGCAATCGAAGCACAGACTCAAGACATGTACGGCAAGACCTACAATCGATTGCGAGTACGTTCAAGTACCATCACTGCTTTGTGCTGGTTTGCTTTCGTTATTGAGTACCTTCGCACATCTATAACGAAGCTAATGAACTGAAGAGTTGTCCATCGAATTGTGTCAGACCTCGCTCTGTTTCAGAGCAATCGAATGAACTCAAGAACAGAGTGAATACTCACGATTGAGCTTAACAAAACTACGAACTGCTTGTTTTTGATAGTATCAGCCGAATGTCGCACCAAAACGCTTTTCTATGCGTTTGCAGCAACGACGAGTTGAGTTCTATCAAGTGGTAAGCGCTCAGCTGTCTGATGCAACTCAAAGAGCTGACGTCTAACAATACCTAATCCTGCATAGCTAAAAGCGAGCACGAAGGTGGTAGATCGAGTATAAAAAACCGTATCTGTTGAACTTCCCAGTACTATACAAACAAGAGTAAAGAACGCAGCGATGCAAACGACTCTTTGTTCTGAAGTTTTGCTTCGACGAATAAGCAAAAATGCTTCGAAGCAAATGTAACCCAGAGCTAAGTAGTATACCAAGGCATAGACAAAGCCAAAGCGATAAACAATGGATAAGTAACCGTTGTGTATATAGGATCGGACTGTAGAATATTTCAGAATAGGGATAAATGCTTTGTAAGGGGTGGCAAGACCATAGCCCTCTACCGGACTCTGTTGAATGAGGCGCCATACAGCCCGATACTCGTAGAATCTGGCTTGGACCGAAACGTCACGGGTTCCTTTCCCTGTCGAGGTTAAACGATTGACAACAGCAGCTTGAGCGAACTTTGCCAACTTCCCCAACGCGAATGGCATGACTAGCAATGGAACGAAAATGAAACCAAGCGTCAGTGTAACGATACGAATACGCTGCGCGCGATTGACAAAAAACATCATAGCCATCGCGCAGAACAGCAAGGAAATCATTGCCGTTCTTGAGTAGGTGAGAAACACACCAAGCATGGACAGGCAGGTTGCTCCGGCTAACAATAACTGTTGAACTCTAGACTTGGCGTGAACAGTAAATGCTAAGAAGAACATCGAGGTCATCAAGAACAGAAATGGTGTACTTCTGCGACCTACAATCTGCCAGGCATACTCTGCACTCTGCGTTGCGTAAACAAACATTTGGACATTCTGAACAATCTGTACAAGCGCTACAAGGCTTGCAAATGCTAGGAGCTTGTTGAAGCTTTTCAAGTCAGGAAACAACTCTCGGAGCGGAAAGTAGTATAGAATCGCAACGCCGATTGTCCACTCCCGTAACCAATTGATAAAGGGAGTTCCATGCCCCATAGCAATGATCGCGTTGGTCATGGAATAGAGGTAACAGCCAAAGAGTAGGTAGTCAAAAAAACAACGGAGTAAGGGCTGGCGTGATACCAAAAAGCGATACGCAAGCCAAAAGAATAACGTTCCCTGAACGAGCACTCCTAAGATGACATCGATGGAAGATCCTCCATCATTTGCATCAATGAAGTATACATAAAACATGACGGTGACACTGTATATCCAAAACTTTGGGTAGTGAATCCAAAGCGCGATAACAGCGATGCCGATCGGTACGAGGGGTGAAAACAGCCCAAGATCCATCATCTCCAATACAACAAACACTGCCAATCCCAAAAGAGATAACAGGCTGTACAGAACAATGGAGACTTTAGTGGTGCTCATGGTGCTACGAAATCTGATCAGTTATCAGAGCCAGAATTCGGTTTCTGTTGATATGAGGCAAAGCGTTGACGAAAGACACGTAGCTGGTTCATAATCAGAACCAAGACGCAGCCTAAAAATGCGGCAGCTGCAAAACTACCAAGTACTATAAGTGAGCGTTTTGGACGAGACTTCTTTTGTGGAGCGATTGCTTCATCGAGGACGTACAATGATGGAGACTCTTTCGTCAGATCGAGTTTTACTTGTTCAAACGAAGGTGCAAGGAAGGCTTTAATCTTTAACAAAGCTTCTAACTGCGAATAGAAGTGCATATACGGAACAGCCGCGCGCGGTGCGTCTGCAATGCTCACTCCTCCGAGTAAACCCGTGCCACTTTCAGACTGGCTCAGTTTGTTCTGCATTTCTTTAAGCACATCTCGTTGTCGCACGGACATTGGATCATCCTTGCCATACGATTGTTCCATATATGACAATACTATTTCCTGCTTCATGATGTTGGCCTTCATTTCACCAAGAGCTTGAGCCGCAACTTTCACCTGATCAAGTGGCGAGAATATCTTTGACTCTCTGGAATAGTGCGAGAGAGAATCTCGAGTCTCATTGATCTCTCTGTCAGTAGATGCTATGCGATTTTCGAACTGTTTGTAGATAACCTGTGTTTCTCGTTTATCGAGTTGTTGAGAAAGCTGATTCGTCAAGGCAATCATATCATTTGCAATAGCAGCAGCGCGCTTCGGATCTGGATCATCTACAGTGAGAGTGTAATTTCCTTCGGGTTCAACATTAACTGTGAGATTTGCCTCGAATTCATCGCGAATGAGATAGGCAGCTGTATCCGGAAGATCATACACTTGCGCGAGGTTGTATCTCTTGATGATCGTGTCTTTAACCTGGCGACTCTGCATAAGAACGATGAGATCGTATCCTTCACTATGTTTGCCACCAAGTTTGGACAAACCAAACTCGCGAAGCGTTGAGCTCACGCTACTAACAGCAGCATCCAGTGCATTATTCGTTTTTCTGGGAGGGACAGCACTAACTTGGGCCGTATAGTAGTTGGGCATCTGAAGGCTAACAATCGCTGACACGATCATTGCGAGAACACCTGCGCCGAGGATATAATACTTATGCCTAGCTATTAAGGTCAGGGCATAGTAGCCGTCCTTTGTTTCCAGCGCCGAAGGCTGGTTTTCTTGTTGCTCTTGCATCATGGAAAATCGGTAGTGCGTTGGGTGAGATGAAGTGCTTAGTAAGCTTTCTTGTTCCTGGAGTCCGTGGCCAGAGTGTTCTTGTACTCAATCATTTTATTCTGCAAGGCTGCGTCCGCCACAGAGAGCATTTGAACACATAAAAGTCCAGCGTTCTTTCCAGCACCTATCGCTACCGTTGCAACAGGTACTCCGGCGGGCATTTGTACGATAGAGTACAGCGAATCCACGCCTGCAAGATACTTGCTGGGTATGGGAACACCAATGACTGGGAGCGGGCTATGTGATGCCGTCATACCTGGCAGATGCGCAGCTCCTCCTGCTCCAGCGATGATCACCTTTATGCCCCGCTCATGAGCGGTACGCGCGTAGTCGGCCATGTCATCGGGTGTACGATGGGCAGATACGATGCGCATTTCAAACGCAATGTCAAACATCTTGAGAACATCTGCTGCTTCACGCATGACATCGAGGTCAGAATCGCTTCCCATGATGATACCAACACGGGGTTGTTGCTGAGAATCTGTAGTTTTCATGTGACAACTTTTGAGAGTACAGGTTTGAGACGTCTAAGCGATAAAATGAGTTTAGCAAAAAAGCCCAGTGAAGAGCTCAGATATCATCTTCGAATGCAGTATTTGTAGAGACATCCGGCTCTGCAGCGTTTACAGGCTCAGTAGGAGTTGTGTCCCTAGTGACTGAGCTTGTAGCCGCAATCACAGCTTTGTTTTGAGTTTGTAAATGCGTTTTGATTGTTCCGAGAACTTGGTCACGACCTTGTTTTGATTTGACTGAAAACGGTATAACGCCAGCGCACATTCGACAGTGTTGCACAAGGTCGTTTATTTGACGCATTCGATCATTGATATCTGCTTCTGAGATTTTGTCTGTTTTCGTGAGTACGATTACATATCGGCGATTGTTATTCTCAAGGAGCTCAATCGCTTGAAGATCTACAGGCTGTGGATCGTGTCGTGAATCGACAAGAACACAGACGAGGCGGAGTTGTTCGCGCTTGAGTAAGTAATCCCAAACCATCTTCTGCCAGCGTTCTCTCTCTTCGCGAGCAACCTTAGCATAGCCAAAGCCAGGGACGTCGACAAACATCCACTTTGACTCCACGGGAAAGAAATTGATTTGCTGTGTTTTTCCGGGGGTGGAAGACACTTTAGCGGCAGAGCGATCAAGGACGATAAAATTCAGGAGAGAGGATTTGCCGACATTCGAACGGCCTATGAAAGCAACTTCGGGGAATGGTGAAGACGGGAAGTCCTCTACACGCGCAGCTCCTTTGAGGAATCCTGTTGTTAGAGTTTTCACACTTCTCCCACGGCGAGTGTTAATGGAACGAGGCGTTCGGAGCCCAAAAAAAGACACTGTTGATCGTGTCTAGTATAAAAACAAAAACACCGGAACGAAGGCTCCGGTGTTCTTTCTTTCACTTTGCCAAACTAGGCGTTAGCAGCAGTATTTGCTTCATCATCACTCGCTGCCTCTGGTGCATCGGATGATTCAGGAGCATCTGAGGTCGCAACAGTTTCATCGGTGATAACTGTCTCTTCGACTGCATCAAACACAGTACCATCTTCCACAACAGCAGAAGCTTCAGCAACAACTGGTGCTGCAACTGCGGCAGCGACTGGAGCTTTTGATACCTTCTTAGCTGCTGGCTTTCGCTTTCTATCGTTTAGAGAGATTGCGCCATCTTGCTTTGCGGACCAATCAACGAGTTGGATGATCGCTTCTTCAGCACCATCACCACGACGTTGACCGAGCTTGATGATACGTGTATAGCCACCATTGCGGTCAATGACAGAAGGAGCAATATCATCAAACAAGAATTGAAGCGCTTTTTTGTCGCGGATGACCTTGCCTACTTCACGACGAGCGTGAACGTCAACGTGACCATCTTGGAATTCACCATTACGTTCCTTGTTGAAGGCATTCTTCGCGCGAGTAATGAGCTTTTCCACGAATGGACGGAGCTCTTTGGCGCGTGCCAAGGTTGTCTTGATGCTCTTGGAGTCTTGAATAATCAGCGAGGTCGCCATATTACTCAGCATCGCTTTGCGATGGCTGTGCGTTCTACCAAGTTTGCGTCCGGATACTAAGTGTCTCATAATCGAAGAAGAGTGTTTTCGTAATATTCAAAATCAAGTAATTATGCTTCTGCTGGTTTTGGAGAATCCTTGAGATACTTCTCAACGTTCATTCCGAAGACCAGACCCATACCCTTAACGGTTTCTGTCAACTCACTTAATGACTTACGACCGAAGTTTCTAAACTTCAGAAGATCGGTTTCGTTGAGTATAACCAACTCCGCAACGGTTTTGATATTCGCTGCCTTCAAGCAATTGTGAGCGCGAACGGAAAGTTCGAGATCATCAACTTGTGTTTCGAGAAGGCGACGAACTTTCTGGAATTCTGCAGACTTAGACTCTTCTTCAACTGGATCTGAAGATGGCTTAGCGGCACCGTCTGATTTTTGACTGAAATCGAAGCCTACAAAGAGGTTGATGTGATCAAGCAGAATTTTTGACGCTTGTTGTACAGCATCCAAGGCAGGAATACTACCATCGGTGGTAACATCAAGAATCAACTTTTCATAGTCGGTTTTTTGACCTACGCGAAATGGCTCGACATTGTAAATCACATTTTTAATAGGTGTGAAAATCGAGTCGATAGGAATCATACCAACAGGATAATCTGTGGTGATATGTTCTTCTGCTGGGGTATACCCTTTGCCTTTCGCTATACGCAATTCCACGTCGAATTCAGCATCGTGCGCCAATGTAGCGATATGATGATTCTGGTCAAGTACGCTAACGCTTGATGATGCATTCTGAATAGACTGAGCGGTCCAGGTACCTGGTCCTTTGATCTTAAAAGAAACACGTGTTGGTTTCGAATCTTCCATGCTCAATCGAACTTCTTTCAAATTGAGAATGATCTCACTCATATCTTCTAATACACCAGGAATTGTTTGAAACTCATGAACAACTCCGCTGATTTTAACACCAACTATAGCAGCTCCGTGGATCGACGACAAGATCACACGACGCAGAGCATTGCCAACGGTAACGCCGTAGCCTTCCTCAAGCGGCTGTAATGCGAATTTCCCGTGATACACAGATCCGGTTTCATCCGTCATGACGCGCTCTGGCATTTGCATAGTTGTATTCATACTTATCTCTACGATTGATAGTTATTAAATGTTCTTGCACAGACCGACGATCTAAAACACAGACAACCGGCGCTGGCCGGTGTCTGCAGCTTCAGTGTCCCATCGTTGTTTATACGCGGCGGCGCTTCGGAGGACGACAGCCGTTGTGTGGGATGGGTGTTTTATCCATAATCGATAAAACTTCCAAGCCGGCTGTTGACAATGCACGAATCGCAGCTTCACGTCCGGACCCAGGTCCGCGAACACTAACATCTACTTTACGCAAGCCCATTTCGAAAGCTTCCTTGGCTGCCTTTTCAGAGCAAACCTGTGCAGCATAAGGAGTATTCTTTTTTGAGCCACGGAAACCATTGCGACCAGCCGATGACCAGGTAAGTACATTACCATAGGAATCTGCAATTGTGACGATGACGTTATTGAAGGTTGCACGTATAAAGGCTTTGCCATGTACGTCTGCAACGATTTTTCTCTTAACTTTTCTTTTTGCGGCTGCCATTCTGTAGTTGTAATATTTGAAACATCAGTACTCTGATTAGCGCGCTCTTCAGAGCGCAAGCTGTTACTTGCGAGCGGCCTTCTTCTTTCCTGCAACGGTCTTTCTTCTTCCTTTTCTCGTACGAGAATTGGTACGAGTACGCTGACCGCGTACTGGCAATCCTTTACGATGACGCAAACCTCTGTAGGCACCAATGTCCATGAGACGTTTGATATTCAGTTGGATTTCCGAGCGCAACTGTCCTTCAACTTTGTAATCACTCACCGCGGTACGGATACGAGCGACTTCTTCGTCAGTCCAGTTTTGAACACGCTTGTTTTCATCCACTCCAGCTTTGGCCAGTACCTCTTGGGCTACTGTGTCACCAATGCCGAAAATGTAGGTGAGACTAATCACACCGCGCTTGTTTCTTGGAAGGTCTATTCCTGCAATACGTGCCATTGATGCTCCTTATCCTTGACGCTGTTTCATTCGTGGATTCTTCTTGTTGATTACGTACACGCGACCTTTACGACGAACAATTTTGTCGTTTGGATCACGCTTTTTAACTGATGCCTGTACTTTCATATCGTCTTCCGTTTATTCGGTACTACTTATTTGAATCGATAGGTTATTCTACCTTTTGATAGATCATAGGGAGAGAGCTCTACGGTTACTTTATCACCAGTGAGAATCTTGATGAAGTTCATTCTCATTTTACCACTGATGTGCGCGAGCACCTTATGTCCATTTTCCAACTTGACAATGAATTGTGTATTTGGCAACACATCGTCAATCACACCGTCAACTTTTATCAAATCTTGTTTCGACATACTCTCTGCGTTCTAAAAATATGTGAGTACTCGTGGGCTGCCTCTATCTACCATAACGGTATGCTCGTAGTGAGCTGAAGGCTTGCCGTCAGACGTAAACACGGTCCAACCATCTCTTGCTGTCTGTACCAAAAACGAACCGGCGTTTACCATCGGTTCAATTGCAATGGTCATCCCTACTTCTAAAGGCGCTTTGGGATAGCGATTACGTTGCAAGAGGCCTGGAACGAAATTCGGGATCGTTGGATCCATGTGAAGTTCTGCTCCAACTCCGTGGCCAACCAGTTCTCTTACACACGAGAATCTATTCATCTCAACGTGTTTCTGAACTGCTTTGGCAATATCGTAGTTCGTGTTTCCTGCAATGGCCTGAGCAACTCCCGCTTCGAGTGCTTGGAGTGTTACCTCCATAAGCCGCTGCTTTTCAGCACTAACTTGACCAACTGCAAAAGTGTAGGCACTATCGCCGAAGAATCCATTCTTCTTCACTCCACAGTCAATAGAGACGATTTGCCCCTCTTTTAACTTTCGTGAAGATGGTAGTCCGTGAACGACTTCTTCGTCAATTGAAATACAAAGCGTATAAGGAAAAGGAGGTACTGAACCGTGTCCACCATAGCCTTTAAACGCAGGATCTGCATCATGAGAGCGAATGAAGTCTTCCGCGATCTTATCAAGTTCCAATGTCGTGACCCCAGCAGCTACATACTTCCCAACGTGTTGGAGTGTGGCTGAGACGAGGCGACATGATTCTTCGATTCGATCGATGTCTTTCTGAATTTTCAAAGCTGGTGCTGGTTCGGTATTCATGAGTTCAAGCTGCCTAAGCAGTGATCATTGAAATGTATTAGTACCCACCACCAACGCGTGGCTGATTGTTTGCCATACCACGACCCTGAATCTTACCACTCTTCATGAAACCATCGTAATGGCGCATAAGTAGATAGGACTCAATCTGCTGGAGTGTATCCAACGCTACACCGACAATAATCAACAAGCTTGTACCACCGAAGAACTGTCCGAAAGAATAAGGTACATTCAGAACATTCGTCACAAAAATTGGGAACAACGCAATCACAGCAAGAAAGATAGCTCCAGGCAATGTGATGCGTGTAAGAATGTGATCGAAATATTCAGCGGTTGGTTGTCCCGGGCGAACGCCTGGGATAAAGCCTTGGGCACGCTTGAGGTCTTCAGCCGTCTGACGTGGGTTGAAGGCAATAGCAGTGTAGAAGTAGGTAAAGAATACGATTGTACCACCATAGAATATTGCATACACAATACTACGATCGCTGAACAACTTCGCAATTGAAATCAATGACTGATTCTCTGGGAAGAACTGCGCAATCGTTCCTGGAATAAACAGAATAGCTGAAGCAAAGATAATTGGCATTACACCAGCGGTATTTACACGCAATGGAATATAGGTGGTGTGTCCACCATACTGTTTACGTCCTTCAACACGCTTGGCATACTGCACAGGAATTCTTCGAGCTCCCTGCGTTATCAGTACTACCGATGCAATAATCAGTAAAAGTAGAGCCAGGAGGATGATATCAATTGCTGCGTTACGACCTGATCCAATGAGTTGAATCTCATTCGCAACAGCAACTGGCAATCGAGAGATAATTCCAATAAAGATAATAAGCGAAATACCATTACCCAGTCCGCGCTCGGTGATTTGCTCACCAATCCACATGAGGAAGATGGTACCAGCAGTAAGAAGTACAACTGATGTCAGTGTAAACAGCGGAGCAGCAATCAGTACAACCTTCGCTGTATCTGGACCAGTTTGTGTATTCAACTTTATACTCAAGCCGATCGCTTGAATCGCAGCGATACCAACTGTTAGGAATCGAGTCCATTGGTTTATACGGCGACGTCCCTCTTCCCCATCACGCTGCATTTTCGCGATTTGAGGAACAAAGACGGCAGCGAGTTGCAACACGATTGATGCCGAGATGTACGGCATAATACCCATTGCAAAAATTGCTGCATTACTGAAAGCACCTCCCACAAACATGTCGTACAAACCGAACAGTGAGTTCGTGTCGTCCGACGCGTGAGAAGCATTTAACGCTGCAACGTCAATACCAGGCAAGGTGATGTGAGCACCTACCCGAACAACGATCAGCATTAAGACCGTAAAGATGATTCTCTTGCGGAGTTCTTCAATACGGAAGATATTCTTGGTTGTCTCTATGAAATTAGCCATGAATCTGCGCCGTGCCTCCGGCTTTTTCTATTTTTTGTTTTGCAGTTTCAGAAAAACCATGTGCCGTGATGCTAATAGCTGAGCTAATCTCACCGTTCCCGAGAATCTTTACAGGAACTGTGCGCTTAGCGATCGCGCCAACAGCAAACAAGCTTTCTGGTGTAATAGCACCGCTCAAGCGATTGGCTGAAACCAATTCTTGTAGGCGGGAGATATTGACCGTCTGATATTCCACTCGGAAAATGTTCGTAAAACCGAACTTCGGAACGCGACGGCTAAGTGGCATCTGACCACCCTCGAATCCGCGTTTGAACTTGTGGTTTGCGCGCGACTGGTGTCCTTTGTGACCACGTGTAGATGTTCCACCGTGACCAGAACCTGCTCCACGACCAATGCGTTTCTTCGCTTTGCGTGAACCAGCTGCGTATCTGAGATTTCCAATGTGCTTCATAATCGTAATAACTCTTATTTGCTTAGTTCTTCAACTTTAACCAGGTGCTTGACAACATTGATCATTCCAAGAATCTGTGGGTTCTTTTCATGGATTGCCGTGTAATTAGGGCGACCCAAACCCAAAGCCTTCATTGTGCGTTTTTGCTTCTCCAAGCGATCAATGACGCTCTTCGTTTGTGTGATTTTAATCTGTGCCATAGCAGTAAGTAACTTCTTCGTTGTAATCTTCTATTTCTTCTTCAGGCGTACTTTGTGATTCCACGCTTCCCTCTCTGGCTTTCCCTAAGAGTGTAGCATTCTTTTGCTCACTGATACCGTCAGGATTTCTGTAGTGCCAAGGATAGTTGCAATGAAACGAGAAGCTATAGCCTCAGAATCTCATGCAAATGTCCTACAACTGCAGACTATCCACGAATAACTTTTTCAACCGAAATACCACGACGCGAAGCAACGGTCTGTGCATCTTCGAGATACTCCAACGCTTGAATGGTAGCCTTCACGATGTTGTGTGGATTTGAAGAGCCCAATGACTTGGTCAATACATCCTGTACGCCAGCCAATTCAAGTACCGCACGAACACCACCGGAAGCAATAACGCCAGTACCCGGTGCTGCAGGACGCAAGAGAATCTTAGCTGAACCATACTTGGAAAAAACCTCGTGAGGAATCGTTGTTCCTTGAAGGCGAACCTGGATTACTGACTTCTTTGCAGCGTCAGTTGCCTTCTGCACAGCGTCAACAACTTCGCCCGCTTTACCAAGACCGGAACCGATGTGTCCTTGGCCATCGCCAACAACGACAATTGCGGAAAAGTTAAAACGGCGGCCACCCTTAACAACCTTGGCTGTACGACCAACGTTGACAAGCTTGTCCTTCAAATTCAATTCTGAGATTTTATACTTAGCCACTAATGCTCCTACACTATTGTATTCGTGTTGTATTCGTGTTGTATTCTTTATCAACCTGCGTTATCAACCTGCGTTATGATTGCAAGGCAATTCGCAAACTGCAACTTTCAACTAACTCAATGATTTCAATTTGTAACGAGTCGACAAGTGTGTTCCACTGTACTCCTCGCTATAGCTTCTGTAGCATTCTCAATCCAGCGGAAGAGCTTTGGTCTACTCGAGTACTCTATCGCTGCGCTACCGAATTTCTCCCGATCTTGTGTACAAAGACCTGTCAAACGCATGGTCTCTATATAGAACAGCAGAACTAGAACTTCAATCCACCTTCACGAGCTCCTTCAGCCAGAGCCTTTACGCGACCGTGATACAAGAAGCCATTACGATCGAAAGCAACTTCTTCCACCTTAGCGGAAAGAGCGCGCTTCGCGAGCAATTCACCAACTGATTTGCTCATATCGGACTTCTTTGCAGCTACACCCTTCAAGTCCTTATCTAAGGAAGAAGCGGCAGCCAAGGTTGTTCTAGTATCATCATCGATGATCTGAGCATAAATATGCTTCAGAGAACGAAAGATACTGAGACGAGGGCGAGCAGAACTTCCATGAATATTCTTGCGAATACCCTTAGCTCTACGAGCTCGACGAACATTTTTGTTTTGATGACTCATAATACTATGACAATCCTGTTTCTATTGCACTTATACGAAGCTTTTGTTTATTCCATCAGAAACTGCATTCAGGCAAAAGCTCAAAATAACAGCACTCAGAACCTACGCTAGTGTACGATTCTCGCTGCAATCCTAGCTTACTTACCAGCAGCCTTACCAGCCTTGCGACGGATGTATTCACCTTCATACTGAACACCCTTGCCCTTGTAAGGCTCAGGTGGACGTACAGCGCGAATCTTCGCTGCAATCTCACCAACGAGTTGCTTGTCGTGACCCTTTACAGCAAACTGTGTTGCCGAAGTTGTGACAAACTCAATTCCATCTGGTGGAATAACCATTACTGGATGCGAAAAACCAACCGACATAATCAGTCGCTTGCTCTTCACTTCAACTTTAAAACCTACACCCACAACAGCCATGTTGCGTGAAAAACCATTCGATACTCCCTCAACCATGTTGGCTACTGCAGCACGTGTCATCCCATGCAAGGAACGAATCTTCTTATCATCGCTGTCGCGATGAAAAGTAAGGGTGCTACCGTCTTTCTCACAACGGATGGTAGATGGCATCTCAAACGAGAGTTCGCCTTTGGGTCCTTTGACCTTCACTAGTCCCTTGTTTTCAGAAAACTGAACACCACTGGGTATAGCGAGAATTTTTTTTCCTACTCGTGACATAGCTCTTCAGACAATGATTCAGATTGAAAAACAATTATTACCAAACGGTACACAAAACTTCACCGCCGACGTTCTTAAGACGGGCTTGCTTGTCGGTCATCAACCCATGAGAGGTTGAAACGATTGCAATTCCAAGACCATTGTATACACGGGGAATATCATCCGCACCTGAGTACTTACGAATACCAGGACGGCTGATACGCTTGATCTCACGAATAGCTGGCGCACCATTATAGTAACGCAACTTCACACGCAACGTGCCCTGAACGCCGTCGTTCACACGTTCGTAATCCGTGATGTATCCTTGCTCTTTGAGGATGGATGCAATGGCTTCCTTCATCTTTGAAGCCGGTGAGTCAACTGTTTTGTGCTTGGCACGCTGACCATTTCGCACACGGGTGAGGAAATCGCCGATGGTATCGGTTACAGGCATGGTTCGAAGTTCAAGTATGGTATTCCGTGGACTCTACTAACACAAGCCTGAGGCTTGCCTATCGGTCGTATCGAACACCACGTTTATTCGACGTACCGATATAGTTTGAACTTTCTAGATAGATTGTATCGAGAACAACAAATATAAGAATATTTTTTGTTCCGCTTGCAAGAAAAGTGAAAAAAGGTCTATTCAGGGATGCCGGAATAGACCTTCTCGACTCTTCTGCATGTACTTACCAGCTTGCCTTACGAACTCCTGGTATCTTGCCTTCAAGGGCCAATTCGCGGAGTTTGTTACGGCAAAGGCCATATTTTCTGTATACACCACGTCCACGGCCTGTCAATACGCAACGATTGCGTACGCGTGTCGGCATGGAGTTACGTGGGAGTTTCTGCAATCCTTCAGCGTCGCCAGCTGCTTTTAGGGCAGCGCGTTGAGCAGCGTACTTCTCAACTAGGCGTTTGCGTTTATCATTGCGTGCAACAACTGCTGTGGTAGCCATAAAGTTCTCTGTTGAGTGTTAGTCTTAGTTGGAACGGGTAAAAGGAAAACCAAATTCTTGAAGCAGTGCTGTCGCTTCTTCATCGGTTTGAGCCGAGGTAACGAAGGTGATGTCCATACCTGAGATCTTGTTGATCTTGTCAACATCGATTTCTGGGAAAATGATCTGCTCTTTGATACCCAATGTGTAGTTACCACGACCATCGAAGCTCTTATCAGAGAATCCACGGAAGTCACGTACACGGGGAGCTGCGATATTAATGAAGCGGTCAAGGAACTCATACATACGAGCACGACGTAGAGTTACGTATACGCCGATTGGTTGTCCTTGGCGCAACTTGAAATTCGCTACAGATTTCTTAGCGCGCGCAACAGCTGGACGTTGACCTGAGACCAATTCCAACTCATTGATTGCGCTCTGGATGATCTTTTGATCCTGAGCTGCTGCACCCGCACCAATATTGATACAGATCTTCTCAAGCACAGGAACCTGCATGACTGAAGTGTATTGGAACTTCTTCATGAGTGCTGGTACTACCTGCTCTTTGTAGAACGAGGCAAGGCGTGGGGTCAGGTTCTCATTGGAATCTTCTGCCTGACGTGCACCTTCTGGTTTGAAATCTAACTTCTTTACAACTTGCTTTGCCATGATTGTATCGCGGATACTACCGTTATTAATTCACAGTTATTTACTTAGACTCACGCTTGCGGACAGCTTCGCCGCCAACCATCAACATCACATTCGAATAGTGAATAGGCATTTCCTTTGAAATGATTCCACCATTTGGATTCGTTTGTGTTGGACGTGAGTGTTTCTTGCGAATGTTGATGCCTTCCACGAGGACACGCATTTTTGTGCTATCAACTTCCAGGACGCGACCAGTCTTTTGCTTGTCGTTTCCTGCAATGACTTTCACCATATCGCCTTTTTTGATCTGCAGTTTCATAGGAATTCTTATCAATTAATCTTTATGTCTGGCTGATAGTAACCGAGTGCGGACGAAGCTTAGATAACTTCTGGTGCCAACGAAACGATTTTCATGAAATTACGTTCGCGAAGTTCACGAGCTACGGGTCCGAAGATACGGGTTCCACGTGGTTCGCCTTGGTTATTCAAAATCACAGCGGCATTCTCGTCAAAGCGGATATACGATCCATCTTTGCGCCCAATCTCCTTCTTTGTGCGAACGATAACAGCCTTACAGACTTCGCCCTTTTTCACAGCGCCATTAGGCAGTGCTTGCTTTACAGAGACAACGACGATATCGCCAACCGATGCGTAGCGACGCTCATGGCCACCAAGGATACGAATGCAGCGAACTTTACGGGCTCCTGAATTATCAGCGACAATGAGATTTGTTTCTTCTTGTATCATGTCCGACCTCTCACAAAATAATGATGTTCAAAATATTCACGGGAGCACTCTTACTGCGCACGTTCAACAATTTCAAGTAATGTCCAACGCTTGCGAGCACTCAGCGGACGTGACTCAATGATGCGTACTACATCGCCAATTTGGCACTCATTGCTTTCGTCATGAGCCATAAACTTCTTCGTTAGACGAAAGTACTTCTTATACAAGGGGTGCATCACCTGGCGCTCAACGGCTACCACGATGGATTTCTGCATCTTGTTGCTCACTACTTTGCCCTGGCGGATTTTCTTTCCCTTGGTGGATTGCGCAGGACTTTGTTCGCTTATCTGTTGTGATGTATCCATGATCAGTTCTTCTGTGATTCCAGTTTACGTTCGTGCATTATGCTCTTCATACGTACGATATCCTTTTTCAAGATTCGCAAATACGCAGTGTCCTGCAATTGCTTCAGGGCATGTTGAAAGCGTTGCTTCGCAAACGTCTCCTGAGCTTCTTTCATTGTGGCCATCAACTCTTTGTCGTTGAGGTCACGTAAGTCTTTTGATTTTCGCTGCTTCATACTTCCACCAAGTCAATGCGTGACACAAATTTTGTTTTGATTGGGAGCTTGTGGGCAGCTAATCGCATAGCTTCCATTGCTGCTTCCTTGGACACACCGTCCACTTCGAACATGATGCGACCTGGTCTCACTACTGATACCCAGCCTTCTGGATTACCCTTACCGGAACCCATTCGGACTTCCGCTGGCTTCTTGGTGTATGGTTTATCAGGAAAAATCCGAATCCATACTTTACCATCACGCTTGAGATAACGATTAATAGCAATACGTGCGGCCTCAATCTGACGATTGGTGATCCACGCTGCTTCCAGAGCCTTCAAACCAAAGGAGCCAAATGCTACCTGTGATCCACGAATAGCCTTGCCGCAACGACGACCTCGCTGTGTTTTTCTGTGCTTTACTCTCTTTGGTAATAACATAATCTACCCTTGCAATTTCTATGCTTCGTAAATCTTACTCTTTATCCTGTGTTTGCGGCTTGCCAATCACTTCACCCTTACAGATCCAAACCTTCACACCAATTGCACCATACACAGTATGCGCAGTTGATGTTCCGTAGTCAATATCTGCACGAAGTGTGTGCAAAGGCACGCGACCTTCTTTATACTGCTCTGTTCTGGACATATCAGCGCCACCAAGGCGGCCTGCACACATCACACGAATTCCTTCAGCACCAAGACGCGTTGCTGCTGCAACTGCTTGCTTCATTGCGCGACGAAAAGCGATACGGCCTTCCAACTGCGACGCAATGTTATCAGCAACAAGCTGCGCATCGAGCTCAGGTCTCTTGATCTCATGAATCAGGATCTTGACATCTTTTGTCGTCAGCTTGCGCATTTCCTCTTCAAGCTGAGAAATATCTTTCCCTGAACGACCAATGATGACACCTGGACGTGATGTATGTATAGTAATGCGGATTTGCTTCGCAGTACGCTCAACAATCACACGAGCTACACCAGCCTTTTTCAGACGTGTCTTGATATAGGAACGGACTTTCATGTCCTCAGCAATCTTATCAGCCATGCTGTTTGGCTCGAACCAGTTTGCATCCCAGCCTTTGATAATACCAAGGCGAAGACCAATCGGATTTGTTTTCTGACCCAAGAGTACTCCCTGCAATTAGTCGTTAGTTGAGACAACGATCGTTAAATGATGCGAACGTTTTTTGATCTTGTAAGCTCGACCCATTGGTGCGGGCGAAATACGCTTGAGCGTTTTGCCCTGATCAACAAACACGGACTTAACAATCATATTTTCTTCTTTATAGCCACCACCATTGTTGCGCAAATTTGAGATTGCTGAACGCAAGGTCATTTCTGCCACTTTCGACGCCATCTTTGGTGAAAAGCGCAAAATGGTAAGTGCTTCCGCTGCCGACTTGCCACGGATGGTGTCAATCACCAAACGCATTTTGCGAGGTGAAGTCGGTACGTGTCTTGCTATTGCTTTTGATTCCATGGTAATTCCGTTTTGAATGTCTACTCTGCTACTACTACCTCAATGCGCCTTAATCTTTACGGTTGCCGGAGTGTCCACGGAAGGTACGTGTTGGCGAAAATTCACCAAGCTTGTGTCCTACCATGTTTTCCGTCACGTACACAGGGATGAACTTGTTCCCATTGTGAACGGCAAATGTGTGTCCAACAAACTCCGGTGTGATCGTCGATGCTCTGCTCCAGGTCTTGATTACCTGCTTTTTGCCCGCATCATTTAACGTATCAACTTTCTTTTGGAGCTTGTAATAAATAAAAGCACCTTTTTTCAGTGAACGAGGCATAGTGTCGTATTCCTAGAATGTATTCTCAGTTTTTATTTTCTCTTACGAATGATCAGCTTGGTTGAAGCTTTCTTGCGCTTACGGGTCTTCAATCCCTTCGATAACTGACCCCATGGTGAACGTAAGTGCTTACGACCTCCACCCGACTTGGAGCGACCTTCACCACCACCGTTCGGGTGATCGATTGGATTCATCGCAATACCGCGGGTTTGTGGACGTACGCCCATCCAACGCTTGCGGCCTGCTTTACCATGAAGAATGTTCTCGTGATCTGAATTACCAACGGTACCAAGTGTAGCGTAGCAATTCGAAAGAACCATGCGAATCTCACCAGAAGGAAGCTTTACTTGAGCATATTTGCCCTCATTCCCAACCATCTGAGCCGACATTCCAGCGGAACGGACCATTTGTCCACCCTTGCCTGGCTTCAACTCAATGTTGTGAATGAACAATCCTGGAGGAATCTTACTTAATGGCATACAGTTTCCATCTTTCAGATCTGCTGTCGCGCTTGTAATAATCGTAGCGCCAACTTTCAAACCGTTTGGTGCCAAGATGTAACGATACTCGCCGTCTGCGTACTTTACAAGTGCAATACGAGCTGAACGGTTTGGATCGTACTCGATTGTCTCCACAACAGCTGGCATGTCAACCTTGTTGCGCTTGAAATCAATAACACGATACTGTTGCTTGTGCCCACCACCACGGTGACGTGAGGTGATGCGACCGGTGTTGTTACGTCCACCGGATTTCTTCTTCACGCGCAATAACTTCTTGTACGGCGTCGATGTCGTGATTTCTTTGAAATCACTTACGCTATAGAAGCGCGTACCTGGTGTAATTGGCTTTAATTGACGAATACCCATGACAATCTCTTTTCTGTAATTCCGTAATTAATGTGCAGAACCCGCGAGTCTACTCTTTCAGCACTCTCAGTATCTTACTGCTTCTCACCTTCACCACTTACAATATCGATGGTGTAGCCATCTTGTAAGCGAACATATGCTTTCTTACGAGCCTTGGTTGTACCACGCATCAAACCACGTTTGGTGTATCGCGAACGAAACTTACCACGAACGTTGACGGTGCGCACCTGCTCAACTTTTACTTGAAACATCGACTCAACAGCACGCGCAATCTCGATCTTATTCGTACCGCGCTCAACTTCAAACACATACTGTTTGTGAATCTGATTCACTTTGTTCGATTTTTCTGTAACGATTGGTCGTTTTATTAAATGCAACATGTGCTGTATCCTTCTTTTTAATTCGTTGAGCCAACTGTTTGTTCACCAAAGGACTTCACAATGGTTGCAATTGAATCTGAACTGATGAGCAACTTCTTGTGGTTCAAAATGTCGTAGGTTGAAATCTTATCAGCCAATGCAGCTGTTACACGTGGAATATTCCGCGTAGCTAATACCACATTTTGACGAACTTCCGGCAACAATACAAGTGTCTTCTCACCTTCAATTCCCAGCGCCTTTAATACACTCGTCATGTTCTTTGTCTTGTGATCTGCAAACTGCAAACCTTCAACAACGATGATGTTCTGTTCTTGCATGCGACATGAGAATGCCGACTTACGAGCAAGACGCTTCATCTTGACTGGAATATCAATCGTGTATTTGTGTGGCTTTGGTCCAAAAATGGTTCCTCCACCTACCCATACCGGTGATCTTGAAGATCCCGAACGAGCTGTTCCACGACCTTTTTGCTTCCATGGCTTTCTACCACCACCGGAAACATAGCTTCTGGTTTTTGTCTTGGCTGTACCCTGACGATGGTGAGCGAGATACACACGCACTGCCTGATACATTACGTGCTCGTTCGGCTCGATTCCGAATACTTCATCCGGAAGATCAATCTGACCGCTCTTCGCACCGTCAATAGAAAATACATCCACTTTCATTTCAACTACCTTTTTCTGATTGGCTGTTTATTGATTATAACTTAACGAGCTCGATCACGGTGTTTGGAGCACCTGGAATGCTTCCACGAATCAGCATGATATTCTGATCAGGCATAATCTGTAGAATTTCCAGATTGCGGATTGAAGTCCGCTTTCCACCCATCCGACCCGCCATACGAGTGCCCTTAAACACGCGAGATGGGTAGGACGATCCACCAATGGAACCTGGAGCACGTACACGATCACTTTGACCGTGAGTTGTACCTCCAACACCAGCAAAGTGGTGCCGTTTTACAACGCCTTGGAAACCACGGCCTTTGCTCTTTGTGGACACTTTCAAACGATCACCAACCTGGAATTGCTCCACAGTCAATACATCGCCGACTCCCGCTTTAAGATTGCGGAACTCTTTTAAGTGTCGAACATAAGGAGTGCCCGCTTTTGCGAAGTGGCCTTTCATCGGTTCGTTAACCTTCCGCTCTGGAATCTCCTCATAGCCGATCTGAACGGCTTCGTAACCATCGTTTTCTTTGGTACGAAGCTGCACGACTGGACATGGGCCTGCTTCCACAACCGTACAAGGAATGCTCGAGCCATCCTCGCGGAATATACTTGTCATTCCTAATTTTCTTCCGAGCAACGCGCTCATGAATTACTCCTTCTGTTACACTTTTACTTCGACATCTACACCAGCTGGCAGTTCAAGACGCATCAACGAATCGATTGTTCTCTGTGTGGAACTAAAGATGTCGATCAGACGCTTGTGTACGCGTGCTTCAAATTGCTCGCGCGATTTCTTATCAACGTGAGGCGATCTGTTAACTGTAACGATCGTCTTTTCTGTTGGCAACGGAATCGGCCCTGATACAACCGCACCGGTTTGTTTGACTGTGCGCACGATTCGTTCTGATGATTTATCAATCAGGTTGTGATCGTACGAGCGAAGTTTAATTCTGATTCTTTGGGTTGACACAGATGTACCTTTTCACTTTAGAAGTTAATGAGAACAGCCGAGAGGGCTTTGCCCTCTCGGCTGCACAGTAGTATCCTATTCAAGCACTTTCGTTACAACACCAGCACCTACAGTACGGCCACCTTCGCGAATAGCGAAACGGAGTCCTTCTTCCATAGCTACTGGGGTGATCAGCTCGATGATCAATGCATCAAGGTTGTCACCAGGCATAACCATCTCAACACCACCTGGCAATTGAGCAACTCCGGTTACGTCCGTTGTACGGAAGTAAAATTGTGGACGATAGCCATTGAAGAATGGAGTGTGACGTCCGCCTTCTTCTTTGGTCAACACGTACACCTGAGCGGTGAACTTGTGGTGAGGCTTAATGGATCCTGGCTTAGCCAAAACCATTCCGCGCTCAAGCTCGGTCTTTTCAACACCACGAAGAAGCAAACCAGCGTTATCGCCAGCACGGCCTTCATCGAGGAGCTTGTGGAACATTTCAATACCGGTAACGATTGACTTCTTTTGAAGACCGAATCCTACGATTTCGATTTCGTCGTTCACCTTGATGATTCCGCGCTCAATACGGCCTGTACCTACGGTACCACGACCTGTGATTGAGAATACGTCCTCAACTGGCATCAAGAATGGCTTATCAACTGCACGAACTGGGGTTGGAATGTAGCTATCTACTGCATCCATAAGTTCCCAGATGCATGTATAACGCTCATCATCGATTGGTGCATTGCTTGAACCGGCTTCGAGAGCCTTCAATGCTGAACCCTTAATGATAGGAATTTCTTCGCCTGGGAATTCATAACGGGTCAACAACTCACGGATTTCAAGCTCAACGAGCTCGAGCAAATCTGCGTCAGCGATATCAACCTTGTTCATGAATACAACAACACGAGGTACACCTACTTGACGAGCCAAAAGAATGTGCTCACGAGTTTGTGGCATTGGACCGTCGGTTGCAGCTACTACAAGAATTGCACCGTCCATTTGAGCTGCACCAGTGATCATGTTCTTGATATAGTCAGCGTGACCTGGGCAGTCTACGTGTGCATAGTGACGAACAGCTGTTTCGTATTCTACGTGTGCGGTGTTAATTGTGATCCCACGAGCCTTTTCTTCTGGCGCATTGTCGATCTGATCGTATGCGCGGCGTTCGTTCGTCGAGATCTTCTGGGAAAGACCCATAGTGATTGCAGCGGTCAATGTGGTCTTACCGTGGTCTACGTGACCAATGGTGCCTATGTTGACGTGCGGCTTGGAACGTTCAAATTTCTCTTTTGCCATGACTACATATCCTCCGAATAGAGAGTGTGAATGAACTATACAATGAATTTGATTTCTTGATTGATTTCTGATTGCAAAGCACTGATCTCTCAATAACTCCGCAACACCCTTTTCAGGTGAAAACCAACAACTCAGCAGCGACCGGACTGTGTGCCTTTGCCTATAGCTCTAGCACCGGATTTTATCCACCGGCATACATGTTTGTTTTGACAACCGCTTGTTCGTAACGTGAGAAGGTCATGACAAACACTGCTCGTCCCTGAGTCAGCGATCGCAGCTGCGTCACATATCCGAACATTTCGGAAAGCGGCACAAGCGCTTTTACTATCTGGCGTTGCGCCCGACTGTCAATGCCCTCGATTTTCCCTCTTCGAGCACTGAGGTCGGCAATCACTTCGCCTAAAAATTCTTCTGGTGTTGTTACTTCAACCAAAAAGACTGGTTCAAGTACTATGGGTTTTGCATCTCTACAAGCATCACGCATAGCCATTGATGCTGCAATCTTAAATGCTACGTCGCTAGAGTCAGATTCATCTAGCTTTGCTGACTCAAGGGTTACTTTAACATCCACTAGTGGATAACCCATGATCGGACCTGCACCCATTGCTTCTCGAGCTCCCTGCTCGATTGCTTGGTAATATGCCTCTGGAAAGTCCTTCTGCTCGAATGCTCGAACAAAACTAAATCCTTTGCCATTTTCATTTGCTTCAACCTTCAGGCTTACAATGGCAAACTGTCCCTTTGTACCCTGCTGTCGAATAAACTCTGCCGTCTTCGTACTACTACCACTCAAAGTTTCACGGTAGGAAACTTGGGGCTTGCCTACTCGAGCGGGAACATTAAAGTCCCGATTCAAGCGGTCTACCATGATCTCTAAGTGCAATTCACCAACACCACTAATCAACAATTGGCCGGATTCTTTGTCGTTCCCATACTGAAAGGTCGGATCTTCCTCTGCCAAGGAACTTAGAGCACTCAGAAGTTTCTCCTGATCTGCTGTGGTCCTTGCTTCAATAGATTGATTAATGACTGGCTCTGCAAAATCGATCTTCTCAAAAAGTACCGGAGACTTTGGATCACACAGGGTTTCGCCTGTACGAGCCTTCAGTCCAGGAATGGATACAATCTCGCCTGCATAGGCAACCTTGATCTCCTCCCGCTTGTCCGCCTGCATACGCAGGATCTTCATAACTCGCTCTTTCTTATCAGTTGCCGTGTTGAGCACCATACTACCCGCTTCTAGTGTACCGCTATAAATGCGAATGAATACTAGCCGGCCAGCGTGCTTATCACTGATAACTTTAAATGCTAGAGCTGAAAAAGACTCTTCATCTGTTGCTTTTCGAATGAGTTCTTTGTCTTTTCCATCTGTACTGAATCCATGCGCTGGTTGAGCTTCTGCCGGTGAAGGCAAAAAGGCAACCACTGCGTCCAATAACTGCTGCACGCCCTTGTTACGATACGCCGAACCACAAAGAACAGGAACAATCTTGTTGGCGATCGTGGCTTCTCGTAAAGCTTTAAGCACTTCTTCGTTGCTTAATTCTTCACCACCCAGATACTTCTCCAACAACTGATCATTCATCTCTGCAGCCGCTTCAATAAGTAGAGCACGCGCCGCATTGGCCGCCTCACGCATTGCTTCAGGAATCTCTGCTTCGTTGACTTGAGTCCCTAACGATGAAGCATCGAAATACAAAGCCTTCATTCGTAAAAGATCAACTACTCCTTCAAAGTTTTCCTCTTGTCCAATTGGAATCTGCACCGGTACTGGATTTGCAGACAGTTGCTCGCGAATCATCGCGACAACGTTTTCGAAATCCGCACCAACACGGTCCATCTTGTTGACAAAGGCAATGCGTGGCACATGATAAAGCTCAGCTTGGTGCCACACAGTCTCCGACTGTGGTTCTACACCTTCCACTGCTGTGAACAAAGCAATTGCTCCATCCAATACTCGCAGTGAACGCTGCACTTCCGCAGTAAAGTCAACATGCCCAGGGGTATCAATGATGTTAATCTGATGTCCTGCCCAAGATGTGCTTACCGCTGCAGAAGTAATGGTGATGCCGCGCTCCCGCTCCTGCGCCATGTAATCGGTAATGGTCGTTCCTTCATGAACTTCCCCGAGTTTGTGCAGAAATCCGGTGTAAAACAAGATACGTTCCGTCGTCGTTGTTTTACCGGCATCAATGTGCGCCATGATTCCGATGTTTCGAACTTTGCTAATATCTGTCGTTCGAGCCATCAGTTCACTTCTCGCGTTGAGTTGTTAAGTTTCCAAAGAACAATACTTCAGCTTACCACTTGAAATGTGCAAAGGCCTTGTTCGACTCAGCCATTGAGTGCATAGTGTCACGACGCTTAATCGCTCCACCTTCGCCATTTGAAGCAGCCATAATTTCATTAGCTAAACGAGTAGCCATCGACTTATCACGACGATCCTTAGCGTAGTCGCGGATCCAACGAATAGCCAAAGCTAAACGACGATCTTCACGTACTTCCGAAGGAACTTGATAGGTAGCACCACCGACACGACGAGGACGAACTTCCAATGCTGGTGAAGCATTTGAAATTGCCTTGCGGAATACATCGATTGGATCTTGGCCAGTCTTCTCGCCTACCAATGTCAATGCTTGATACACGATCTTGCGAGCTACTGTCTTCTTGCCCTGAAGCATAACACAGTTAACAAACTTCGCCAATACAACATCATTGTATTGTGGATCCGGTGTAACGTAACGCTTTTCTGCTTTCTTCTTTCTCATCGCACTTGTATCTGGTAATGGACTTGGCTCTGTGCTTCTTCACCTGATGCCGAAAGTCCGGATGTTCTCTACTTTTTCAACTTTGCAAAACCAACAATCAATCACTCAGTCGACACTTACTTCTTAGCTGCCGCTGCTCCAGCCTTAGGCTTCTTCGCGCCATACTTGGAACGAGCTTGCATACGACCATTTACACCTTGAGTATCCGCAGCACCACGAATGATGTGATAACGCACACCTGGTAAGTCCTTCACACGACCACCGCGAATCATCACGATGCTGTGCTCTTGCAGGTTGTGACCTTCACCTGGAATATACGCCGTCACCTCAATGCTGTTCGTCAAACGAACACGCGCTACTTTACGCAACGCTGAGTTTGGCTTCTTTGGTGTGGTTGTGTAAACACGGGTGCACACGCCACGACGTTGAGGACATGACATCAACGCTGGGGACTTTGACTTGTACTGTACTTCTTGGCGTCCCTTGCGGACAAGCTGTGCAATCGTAGGCATGATCTGAATCGACAATGATGAAAATAACTCGCCCTTTTGTGCGAGCCGACAAAATTACGACAGGAAGTTGAAAAGGAAAAATATTTTTGAGGAAAAGAGGAGAGAAAGTTGAATTCTCGCCCAGTTTTACATCAAATGGCAGGAAAAGTTGCCCACATTTGTCCGCGTATCTTCTTGCGTAGAAACTAGTGCTGACAATAAACCCTGTCTGACCCATTGGTCGACAGGGTTTAGTTGCATCTTAGGACTAGTGTTTACTTGAGACCTTCAGCTCTGCGCTTTTGGTACTCTTTTACCATCTCGTCCTGCACAGCCTTTGGAACTTGTGCATACTTCATGAACTCCATGGTAAACTCGCCCTTACCCTGGGTTACACTGCGGATGTCGGTCGAGTATCCAAACATCATTTGCAGTGGAACTTCCGAAGTAACGGTTACATAACCCGCTTCGCTGTCTGTACCAATAATCACTCCACGACGCTGATTGATCTGACCAATCGCAACACCCTGGAATTCTTCTGGAACCGACACTTCAAGCTTCATAATTGGCTCCAATACTACGGGACCAGCAGAATTATAACACTCACGCAAAGCCGCCATAGAAGCGAGCTTAAACGCCATTTCTGAGGAGTCAACCGCGTGGGTAGCACCGTCGTTCAAGACAACACGAATACGCTGAATTGGCTGACCAATGAGTTGTCCGTCCTTTACTTGCTCAGCAAATCCCTTATCACACGCTGGAATAAACTCACGTGAAATAACCCCACCTACAATCTCATCTACAAACTGATAGTTGTCGTGGATTTCAGGCTCGTTGATAGGCTCAATGTAACCCGCTACGCGAGCAAATTGTCCAGATCCACCTGTTTGCTTTTTGTGGGTATAGTTAAACTCTGCACGACGTGTAATTGCTTCACGGAAGGCTACCTTTGGACGTCCAACCGCTACTTCACAATTGTACTCACGACGAATACGCTCAATGTAGATCTCCAAGTGCAACTCACCCATTCCTTTGATGATGGTCTCGTTACTCTCTTCGTCACGATAAACGCGCAATGTTGGATCTTCCTTGGTAAAGCGATTCAAAGCCTTAGAGAAGTTTACCTGACCTGCTTTGTCCTTCGGCGCAACCGCTAACTCGATTACTGGCTCAGGAACAAACATGGAGGTCATTGCATAGTTCACAGTACCGTCAGTGAAGGTGTCACCAGACGCACAATCCACACCAAACATCGCTACGATGTCTCCTGCTGATGTTGCATCAATATCGTGCATTTCACTAGCGTGCATACGTGCCAGACGTGGAACTTTCAGCTTCTTGCCATTTGCAATGTTGAAGATGGTATCACCTTTCTTCACACTACCTTGGTAAATACGCATGTAAGTCAATTGTCCGAATCGACCGTCTTCAAGCTTGAATGCCAAACCAACAAATGGTTTCTTGATGTCAGACTCCAAGCCAACTTGCTTCTCGTTTTGATCACGATCCAATGCCACGTTCGACACCTCAGATGGATCTGGCAAGAACGAGCATACAGCATCAAGAAGTAACTGCACACCCTTGTTTTGCTTCGCTGTACCAACAAGTACTGGAGTGATCTTCATTTCGATGGTCGCCTTACGAATCACTGGAAGCATTTCTTCCATGGTAACAGGCTCTTCCATCAAGAACTTCTCAGCTACAGTATCGCTAAAGTCGGATAGACACTCTTCTAATTTGTGACGATACTCCTTCGCCTGAGCTTGCATGTCCGCTGGAATCTCTTCCTCACGCACAAACTCACCGTTATCGCCATCAAAGTACATGGCTTTCATCTTCAAAAGATCGACAACTCCTGCGAACTTGTCCTCTAAACCAATAGGGATGTTCAACATTACAGGATTGTGATTCAACTTCTCACGCAATTGATCAACAACACGGTACGGATTTGCACCCGAACGATCAGCTTTGTTGATGAATGCTAAACGTGGAACGTTGTATCGGCGCATCTGACGATCAACGGTGATCGATTGGCTCTGCACCCCGGAAACGGAACACAAGACCAATACAGCTCCATCAAGTACGCGCAACGCCCGCTCTACCTCTACGGTAAAATCAACGTGACCTGGCGTGTCAATAAGATTGATAGTATAATCCTTCCACTCGCAATAGGTTGCGGCGGATTGGATGGTAATTCCCTTTTCGCGTTCCAAATCCATCGAATCCATCGTTGGACCGTTGCCCTCTTTGCTACGAACCTCGATAATCCGGTGAATCTTACCCGTGTAAAACAAAATTCGCTCACTCAACGTGGTCTTGCCCGAATCAATGTGAGCCGAAATACCGATGTTACGAATTTTGCTAATCTCAGCCATGGTTGCTTCCCAAAGGAACCGTGTTAGTACGACATATGTGGTCTTTTCTTCTGCAAAACACCGCAGAAGTCAAAGGGTATTTTACAAGACCACAAAAGTACGAAGGAAAATCATATCGACAAGGAGAAAAAGGGGAATTCGCGGCAAATGTGATGGAAACGAGTCTAAACATTCTCAAATTGTGCCTTGCATTACGAACTCTGTCTATGGCAAAGTCTGCATTTTTACCGTTCTAGCCCTTTAAAAACAAAACACTGCGTTTACAGTGTACTTTCACCCTCAGGGTTGACCTTCATTCATGACGTTCCTCAAGGCAACAGCGTTTTGCTGAATCAGTGCATTCTAGCCCTAAGAATGAGCTATGACGCTTCCTTTGGAGTTCTCTTCATGGGGCTCCGCATAACGCATTCGCAACATGCCCCTTCTGCCTCATGCAGCGCTATTGGCAACGTTTGCACTCAACCTCCAGACATCCTATGATAATGAGGGAGGTTCTTTGGACGTGGATGTTGGAGTTGTGCACAATGACTCTGTCTCTACACTCTTTAGTACTGCACTTCTCGTAGGACTGCTCAGCTGAGGGCTGCGGCAGGCGCGAAGCGACTGCATACAGAAAAGTCACCAAGTAGACTCTTGATTGCTTCGCATGGTGAGGGCGTGGGTCTAGATACTATTTTTGGGACATATCGTATCTCGAGGAACTCACGCGTGCAGGATGAAATCGATCTATTTCCTTTGAATTTGGTTCTTTTCCCAGGTTCCTTTATTCCTTTGCATATCTACGAAGAACGCTACAAGAAGCTGATTCAAACGTGCCAGGAAACGAAAACTGCCTTCGGAATCAACCTTGTTCAAGGCACCGATATGTGCACCATTGGCTGTACAGCGCGGCTCGTCGAGGTCATCCGCACCTATGAGGATGGTCGTATGGACATCGTCATTGCCGGCGGTCGACGCTATCGATTGCTGAACATTGAGGAACGTCCTGAGTCCTGCATCCACGCTTCCATCGAGTACTTTGATGATGTGCCAGACCCAGAGTTGAACGAGAATTTGTTCGATCAGTGCGTGCAACTGTATATTCGCATCGTTGAGACGGTGTTCAAAGGCGAGGGCGAGCTGAGCTTGCAGCACGCGTCCGGACATAATGCTGGGTTCTCTTTTGTGATGGCGCAGAAAGCGGGTCTACAACTGGCCCAAAAGCAAATTCTTCTTGAATCTCAAAGCGAGAACGAACGACTCATTTTGCTCTATCGGCATATGCAAGAGCTCATGCCTGTTCTTGCCGAGGCACAATCCCAAGAAATAGTAGTGCGCCTTGATGGCTACTTGCAAGCTCGAGAGTCGTTCTAAACGCTGCTTGGAGTCACACTGCTCAACTGCATCTACAATGCTACTGTCATCACTCAACGCTTGTTGATTCAGGCTCATCAACAGACACCTACTCGCAAACTCGCATGAACACTACTTTTCCGACAATTGTAGGAATATTGAATGTCACTCCTGATTCGTTTTCTGACGGCGGACTCTACTCGGAGCGTGATGCAGCTGTCGCTCATGCTGAGTTGCTGATTTCTCAAGGCGCAGAGATGCTTGATGTTGGTGGCGAGAGTACACGCCTTGGCGCTGAGCAATTGTCGGTAGAGCAAGAATTGGCGCGGGTTATTCCAGTAATTGCCGAAGTGGCAAAGCGTTTCCCCGCTATCCCCATGAGTATCGATACACGCAAAGCTGAGGTTGCTCGTGCCGCGATCGATGCAGGAGCTCGCATCATCAATGACGTAAGTGCTGGGCTCTTTGACGAAAAAATGCTTGGCCTTGCTGCACAACTCAATGTGCCCATCGTTCTTATGCACATGCAAGGTCAGCCGCAGTCTATGCAGCAGAATCCTCACTATGAAAATGTCAGCCAAGAAGTGTTTGACTTCTTACACGATCGCATCGTCGCAGCACACGCAGCGGGGGTAAAAGATGTTATTGTTGACGTTGGCATAGGCATAGGTTTCGGCAAGAGCCTTGAACACAATCTTCAGCTCCTGCGCGACCATCCAGCATTTCTGCACTTAGGCGTTCCTCTCATGCTTGGTATCTCTCGTAAACGTTTCATTGGAGCGCTGAGCGGAATTGAAAAAGCTGAAGATCGTGATGTAGCAACGGCTCTCATGCATGCGCTGCTAATCCATAGCGGTGCGAACTATCTACGTGTGCATCGGGTGGATACCATTGTTCTTTTGCGTCGTCTCTACAATGGACTTGTCACTTCATAAGACGCGGTATCTATGATGTAAGCAACTGAGTGCCAGGCTCAGGGTAGAACACAAGACTAGTGCACTATTCAGCACTGATGCCGCTTCTAATACATACACAGATTGACTCAACCTTCTCAGACCTCCGCAATTGGTAGATCCATCGAAGATTTCTTTTCGTTCTATCTTTCAAGCATCCAAAATGTCCATAGCCGATAAGCGTTTCGTAAAACACCTCATGTTACAAAGCACTCGTTTAGCCGCACTCCGCCTCACTTTGCTCGGCATCGTTGCAATAGGCTTTCTTGTCAAGCCCGGAAGTCTGCAGGCTCAGCGCTTACTGTTTTCACCGCTCCTGGCAAATCCGCTTGAGGCGCGTATTGGAACTCAGCTTGAGCTTCCTGAGAAGAAACTCCGACTTGATATTGGACATAGTTTTGATCTGATGCAAATTGATTCTACAGCAAGCTCTCGCTGGATGGCTGGAGGCGACTTCATGACATACACACGTTTACGCTCTGAAGGACGCTTGAAGTTTCCAGTGGAAACTGTTGACTACTACTTTGGTGTCAATGCTTCTGCGCGATGGATCGAGAGCGATCATTCGTGGCGTCTGCGTTTGCGACTAGCGCACATCTCAGCGCACTTAGCCGATGGTCTGGCAGATAGTGCGGGCACTCTGCATCCCAAACCCTATGTGTATAGCCGCGAGTTCATCGAAGCCATTCTTGCCAGAGACTGGAAGCACTACCGCGCCTACGCAGGACTAACCGCTGTCTTTTCGAACCACAACACTCAGCCGCGGATACATCTGATTATCCCACAAGCAGGCGCAGAGGCACGTATGCCGTTGTCGGAAGGTTTATCTGCATTTGCGGCGTATGACCTCAAGCTCTCAGGCATCGAAGAGAAATACTCCCTCATTCACGCTGCTCAGGCAGGCTTGAGCATAGTGCAGCGCAACGGTTACGAGATCTTGCTAAGTGCCTACTACTACAATGGACTAAGTCTTCACGGCTTGTTTTATTCAACCACCGACAACTATTGGGGTCTGGGCTTCCAAGTGGGGATCTAGGGTGCAGCGTAGCTGAGGATTGAGATAGCTACCAACGACAGCCCCATGAAATTGCCTCAATTTTGGCGTCGCACTGCGTGCACCATCGCCTACGCGAAAATCAGTCTTCCCACAACTGCGGAGCTCCAACCAGCCCGTACATCAGCTTTGCTTCGTAATTTTGTTGTTCTGTCATCATTTCAATAGACGTACAGCAGCGCGGACTTGACCATGGCGTCACGGACTGGTTGCAGTTTTCGTCTTCTCATCATCTGAACGCAAACATCATGGGTATAGCTTGTGGCATCGTCGGTCTGCCAAACGTAGGAAAGTCAACTCTCTTCAACGCACTCACATCGAACAACATCGAGGCGGCGAATTATCCATTCTGCACCATCGATCCTAATGTCGGGATCGTGAGTGTACCAGACCCGCGTCTGTTAGCCTTGAACCGCAGCTATGGCAGCGAACGATTAGTTCCTGCAACGGTTGAGTTTGTAGACATCGCCGGACTTGTAAAGGGCGCAGCTCAGGGTGAGGGATTAGGCAATCAGTTCCTTTCGCACATTCGGTCGGTTGACGCGATCGCACATGTGGTCCGCTGCTTTGTAGACGATAACGTCGTTCACGTGAGCGGTGACGTAGATCCGCTTCGCGACATCGACATCATTGAAACCGAGTTGGGTTTGAAGGACATCGATTCAGTCACCAAGCGCATCGAAACCGTTACGAAGAAAGCGCGTTCGCAAGACAAAGAAGCTAAGGATGAGTTGGAAATGCTCACTCGTTTGTTAGAACACCTCAATAGTGGTGAGCAGGCTCGTTCTTTCAAAACCATCAACGATGCTGAAGCTGAGTTCATTCGTGCGTTGTTCCTACTCACCAACAAACCGTTGATGTTCATTTGCAACACCAATGAAGATGGTGTAAAGAATGGCAACGCTTTCATTGATGCTGTGAAAGGTCGTGCAGCAAAAGAAGGCGCACTCGTCGTTCCTATCTGTGCAAAGATCGAAGCCGAGATTTCTCAGCTTGATGCAGAAGACCGCGAGCTGTTTCTTGCGGATTTAGGAATGGAAGAGCCAGGTCTGGACCGCGTGATCCGCGAAGCCTATGCACTTCTTGGACTCATTACCTATCTCACTGCAGGTCCTAAAGAAGTTCGCGCATGGACGGTGAAAGTGAATTCTACCGCGCCTCAAGCTGCGGGAGTCATTCACACAGATTTCGAACGAGGCTTCATTCGCGCTGAAGTGATGGCATTTGCAGATTGGAATCGACTTGGTTCGGAACAAGCGGTGAAGGATGCTGGACTTTACCGAACAGAGGGTAAAGAGTACATCGTTCAAGACGGCGACGTCATGCATTTTCGATTCAACGTCTAGAGCGATTGATGCGGGTGAGGTGCGTATCTGGACACTCTCCCCTCCATCACATCATTATCGGCAAGATCATTTCTCCCTAAGCGTTTCCCATCAAGCAACAGCAGAAGGTGACACTAGACTTTCACGAACCTCTCCTTTTGGAGCTCGCATCACTGGCTGAGAAGAACCAGGTAGAGCTCTATGTGGTTGGCGGTTATGTGCGAGACTATTTTCTTGAGCGTCAACGATCGGACATTGATTGTACGGTGGTTGGAGATGCTCTTGCCTTTGCCCGCATCGTTGCCGAGCATTTCCGTTCCAAAGCAATTGTCTTCGAACGTTTCCGCACAGCAATGGTGCCTGTTGGTGGATACCAGTTGGAGTTTGTAGGCACGAGAAAAGAAGAGTATAGTCCGCAGTCCCGCAATCCCATTGTCACTGAAGGCACCCTCCTTGATGATCTTCGTCGCCGAGACTTCACCGTCAATGCTATGGCAGCCTCGCTTCAGAAGCACAACTTTGGAGAACTGATCGATGTGTTTGGTGGATGCGCCGACATGGAATCGCAACTTCTCAGAACACCTCTTGACCCTGTTGTAACCTTCAGTGATGATCCTTTGCGTATGCTCCGCGCTGCGCGCTTCGCATCGCAACTTGAGTTCCGAGTGGATGACGCTGTTTTGGTTGCCATGCATCAAATGGCTTCGCGCATCTCGATCATCTCACAAGAACGTATCAGCGATGAGTTCTTGAAAATCCTTGCTTCACCAAAGCCTAGTATCGGACTCGAGATTCTCCATGATTCTACACTCATGACCCATGTCTTTCCTGAAGTAGAACGACTTGCAGGTGTAGAGCTCGTGAAGCAGGGTACGAAAGAGTATCATCACAAGGATGTATTCTACCACACTTTGCAAGTACTCGATAATGTTGCTGCAGTAAGCGATGACCTGTGGCTACGATTTGCCACCTTGATGCATGACATTGCAAAGCCCAAAACAAAGAAGTTCGTTGAGGGGATTGGTTGGACATTCCATGGACATGAAGAGTTTGGAGCGCGCTGGCAAGACAAAATATTCCGTCGCATGAAGTTGCCTCTTGACCATCTCACAAAAGTTGAAACTCTTGTGCGCTTGCACCAACGTCCTATGATGTTAGTCGACGAAGGTGTTACCGACTCTGCCATTCGTCGCTTAGCCGTTCATGCTGGCGACTGGCTTGAAGAACTCTTTACGTTATGCAGAGCAGATGTAACAACGTCAAATGAGTCGCGTCAGAAGCGATATCTGAAGAACTATGAGATCGTTTATCAGAAGATCGTTGACGTGCGTGAGCGTGACAAGCTTGCTGCCTTCCAGTCTCCAGTGCGTGGAGATGAAATCATGCAGCTCTGCAATCTTCAGCCATCACGGGCCGTAGGAATTGTTAAAACTGCCATTGAAGAAGCCATCCTTGACGGCTTGATTCCTAATGACTACGAGGCAGCCAAACATTTTATGCTCTGTCATAAAGACGAGTGGCTCTCAACCCAACAATAGCCTCCACTCGTCACGGGGCTTCTCTATCCCTCATTTAACAAGAAGCACCTTTCCTAGTGCAACAAGCATCTTCATGGAAAGGCCATATAATCGCAGTTGCTGGTCCTTTATACCAACACTTTCTAAGAAGAGTGCCTGGATCGAAGCTCCAGTACTGTTCGAACTCAGACTTGATCTCCAAAGTCTTTGAAACCAATGTGGTCATTACTGTGTCATTCACTGGAAACGAAAGCAGTTGTTTTCAGGGCAATCTCTGTATCTGCATTCATCACTGTGTCGAAGCGTACACGAGGCAGCGATTTGTGTGATATAGCGTGACGAGCAAGAGAGCTCAGAAACAGGGCTGTCGTTGTAAAGCCACAGTTTTATACACCTTTTTTTGGAGTACTCTATGATACGTCTTTGTACGCGTCTCGTTCTGTTGTTCACAGCAGCACTCGCTTTACATTCCTGTCTACCCACAAGCTCGCCGAGCAAGACCACAAGCTTCGCCACACCCTACTATCCTTTGAAAGTCGGGAACATGTGGAAGTACAAGTATATGATGACCGGGAACGACAGTTCCATGCTTGTGCGACATTGCATCGCTGAGCGAAAGTATAGCGATTATACCGAGTACGACATTATCGATTCCGTCCGATTCTATGGCGAAACCAATGTTGATGTCCGCACCCTTCGTCAACGAGACAGTATTGTAGAGTGCATTGCTGAAGGCTGGCTTATAAATTTTGCAGCAACAGCGGCCGACCCAGACCCTCATCACGGCTATGTGCAAGGAGTGCAAGCCTACATGGATCTTCCCTTTTTTAGAGCGACTGACATTGTCGAAATCATGTATCCTGCGGCGGCATATGATGGAATGCCCTTTCAACGCTACGCTCGGGGAGTCGGTCTTGTAGAAAGCGTTACGAGAGGTCCGAGATTGCTCCTTCAGGGTGCAATCATCGACTCCCAAACCTACGGCAAGCCCTAGTACTTCCCTGTTACAGTTTCGCGAATTGAATGACCTGGCAGAGATCGATTTAATACCCTCTGCCAGGCTTCGTATTCTCTGTTGCTAAGCAGATGCTGCCTGCGTAACTTGCCACGCGCTTCATGAAGCCAATGAATCTCAGAAAGTCTGTATCATGATCTGGTATAGTTTGCTCTGTATGCTTGGTGAAGTGCTCAACCAAGGAATTCGACTCACGCAAAAGCTCCAATCGCATGCTGCAGTATATCTTTCGTCGTATCGTCCTCTTCGTACCAACCCTTCTTGCCATCACCTTGATAGCCTTTGCGCTCACGCGCTTGGCTCCTGGTGACCCTGCGGCACTCAAAGCTGGCATTGGTGGAGAGGGGCAATCACAACGCTCCGTAGTGAGTAAAAAATCCATTGAGCAGTGGCGCAAGCAAATGCGCTTGGACAAGCCAGTATTTACGCAGTATGTGTTGTGGTTGGGTGACATGGTTCGATTGGATTTCGGCAAATCGTTCCAGGATAACAGACCAGTCATAGAGAAGATTTCAGAGCGTTTACCTGTGACAATGAGTATGAACATCATGGCAATCTTTATTGCCTATCTCATTGCCATCCCATTAGGCATCTATTCGGCGAAGTATCAAGGAGCCTTCTTCGATCGTGCGGCAGGTTTCGGGATGTTCGCGTTGTACTCGCTCCCCATCGTATGGATTTCGCAGCTCAGCCTCACCTTCCTTTGCAATCCCGAATATCTCTACATGTTTCCGAACCACGGTCTCCACAGTTATCGTGCGGAGGTCATGTCGAGCTCGCAACGCATGGCTGATGTAGCCTGGCACTGGGTTCTACCGATGATGCTGTACTCTTATGGCAACTTTGCGTTTTTGTCGAGACAGATGAGAAGTGCAATGCTCGAGACTATTCGACAAGATTACATTCGTACAGCAAGAGCGAAAGGTCTTTCTGAACGCAGCGTCATTTTCAAACACACCTTACGAAACTCATTGCTTCCAATCATTACACTCCTAGCTGGAATCATACCGGCACTTGTAGGCGGAAGCGTTGTTATTGAGCAAACGTTCTCGATCCCTGGTTTAGGTTCACTCTCGTATGGAGCACTCGTGGCTCGTGACTACCCAATGATTATGGCAGTCTTTACGATCGGCGCTGTCCTTACCCTTGTCGGCATTCTCGTTTCGGACGTTTTGTATTCAATTGTTGATCCACGTATTGCATTCTCCCGCAAATCATGAGCACCGCAAACACAGCACAGAGTGAAAAGTATGGCGCATATGTGCGTCGTCAGTTTCGCAAGCACAAGTTGGGATTGATCTCCGTGTATGCAGTTGCAGCGCTTGCGGTCATTGCGTTGTTTGCAGACTTCCTTGCCAACGACAAGCCCATAATGGCATCCTACAATGATCGCGTTGTTTTCCCTATTGCTAAGTCATACGCAGTTTCAATGGGTCTCGCCCGCTGGTCTGAGGATGAGCAGCAGACTGATTGGAAGCAGGCAACCTATGCATGGGTATTACGTGCTCCAGTGCCGTACTCTATGTCGACCGTTGACAAGCTTGCCATCAAAGGCAAGGACCAGCGCTTAAGTGCTCAGCATTGGCTTGGAACAGATGATATCGGTAGGGATGTCCTAGCAGGTATCATTCATGGTTCGCGCTATGCTCTATCGATCGGATTTATCGCTATGGGCATAGCCCTCATCATCGGCATCGCATTAGGAGCGATTGCTGGGTACTTTGGTGGATGGATAGACATTATCATTTCTCGTTTGATCGAGATTTTCATCTCCTTACCTACCTTCTTTCTAGTGATCACGGTTGTCGCCATGACTCAAGACACTATCACTGATGGTCGTTTGCTCCTCATTATGACCGTCATTGGTTTAACTAGTTGGACAGGCATTGCGCGTTTGATCCGCGCCGAAGTTTTGAGAGTTCGGAACATGGAGTTCATACAAGCTGCCGAAGCCCTTGGCTTCAGCAAGTTTCGCATCATCTTTCAGCACGTACTACCGAACTCTATAGGTCCAGTCTTGGTAAGCGCAGCCTTTGGTATTGCGAGCGCAATTCTAATTGAATCGACTCTGAGTTATCTCGGATTTGGTGTACCGCCAACAGTCATCACTTGGGGCTCTCTACTCGCACGTTCACGTGGTTTCGTCAACATGTGGTGGCTTGCTACTTTTCCTGGCATTATGATCTTCATCACGGTGAGCGCATACAACCTCATTGGCGATGCCTTACGAGATGCAACTGACCCTCGCTTACGAAGTTAAACTCAGAGGTGCCACATGCGCAGTTCCAGGATGATTCCTCAGGCCGCAATGTTGGCGTTGTTTCCACTGTTGCACTTCACCCGATGGCTTTTGTTAAGCTGCATCGTGTTATCGTTGTGCTTTTGTAGTTCAGTTCAAGCGCAGTTGTTAAGTACCGTACAACAATCCGATTCCACAAGTTCAGCAACAGGCAACCAAATCCAGTTTGGCACTACAAAACTCGCCAGCACCTATCTCTTTCATGCAGACGCAGATCTCATGCAGCGAAGCTCGTTTGGCATGATCACCCTCCGACAACTCTATCGCGGTTCAACTATTCGTTCAAGCGCCGGAACCTTTCGCGACGACGAGAGTTTTAGTCTGCACTACAGAGCAAGTCAGTTGGAGGAAGTTCAACCAGTAGTTCAAAGTGACCTGCAGGTATCGCGCGATTCACGGGCAATTGGTTTGTCCTCTCTCACCCGTGCGAATCTCGCAATTGGTAGCCGCTATGTTGTCGACTCAACGCAGTGGATTGAAGCGCAAGTAGGAGCTGAGTCTAACAAGCTCCTCAGTACGCAGGACAACGGTGGAATATTCCGCGTGAATGCGTTGGCCGCAAACATTGATCTTGAGCAATTTCGTCTTGGATCTCGATTGCACTCTGAGTTCAGTATCTTTCCACGCCGCACAAACGGGGATATTGATGCGGCACTTCATTTGGAACGTGACTTTGATGCAGCTAATGCCTTACACCTCAATGTAAACTACCGCTCGTTGAATCGAGATTGGTATACCCAGATTCTGTCTGACACTACAAGTACGATGCTTATCGAATCACGTCTTGAGCGTCGTTTAAGCCTCGATGCAGACCTTCTTTTTAGCATTACGAACTCTCTTTTTGCAACCATGCGACTCGGGTTCTCGCAATCTGACATTGGACGCTCGTTTAAAGATATGGTGATGTCTGCTCCGGGAACTGCAGTGAGTAGAGACTTGATTGAGGTGAGCTTTACGGGGACTGCAATGTTGATATGGCGTTTAGATCATCAGCGACATGAACTGAACGTGATCATGAATACTCGTGACGAACAGAATACAGCTCAACGCAATTTCGAAGAGCTGAGCAGTGCTCAGCTCGATACACTGCAGCAACAAGAACGCATACGCGACAACGCTATGTCACGTTCGCAGATATCACTACGTTCGGTTTGGGAAATGAGTAGCAACGACACGCTTTCTGCAGTTGGTTCGGCGTCCATCTTGCGTTACGATACTCCTAGCTCCACTAACGATGACGATCGAGATGAGCTCAACGAACAATTGGGTTTAAGTTATGGGCATCGCTTCCATGAGTCACTTCGTGTGAATCTGAGTGCCCGTGTTCAACTCAATCACTTGGTATATCTCAAGGCACAACGTAGCGCTCTGAACTCTTGGAATCGCATACTACAGTTTAGTCCATCCATTGAGTGGACAAGTTCCTTTCTGCACATGAGCCCGGTGTTCGAAATCCTCGCTCAGTATGCCGTATATGACTTTGAAGGCAAAGCCGGCGTTCCCTCGAGCTTCTCCTTTCGTCAGGTTTCGTACAGAGACTCGATTACTGTACCGTTGAGTATGAGCGTGTATGCCGATGCGCGAGTGTATCTGCGATACTTCGAACGAGGTGAATTGTATTGGGCATCATTTGCTGAGTTGCCACAAAGTCGGAACTACGAGCAGTTCCTGCAACTGATGCTGAACTTGAGAGTACATCCAGACATTACTTTGGGCGGCGGCGCGCGATGGTACGCTCTGTCACAAGAGAACTTACTTCAACGCGATCTTAATAATAGTCTCCGTCGCTCCATCGGTCCTGAATGTCTACTAAACCTTCAACTGAACAAGAGCACTCGACTGTATTTCAGCGGATGGTACGAGCTGCAGTATGCGAATAATGTTCGCATACGCACGGTACCAAACATGATACTTAGCTTACGAAAGACTTTGTAAAGCCACCGACTCACCCTTCCGCACTCTTATGCAAAGGCAGCTTGCACGACCGCGGAGTATACTACAAACGCAAACCATACCAGACCACGTTAGGATATACTTGAACACATGGTGCAGGCAGCTTATAAAAGTTGAGCATACGTTTAAGAGTACGCCACCAGCTCGCATCGCCAGGGAGTGCTTCGAGATTGAAGTCGAGTGAGAGATACCAGCAGTGCTGACCACTGTACGTATAGTGCGAAGGAGCGTCAACGATACCCTTGACAGAGTGTCCAATCGCGAAGTTCAGGTATGGCGTCCAGTACTTCCGTGCTGCATGACCTAAATAGTCATATACAGGTACACTCAACCAGTGATACTCACTTTCATAGTCATTCATAATCGAACTATAGTAACCACCCTTGCGATATACATCAGAGGCCTTGAGTGAGTACTTCAGACGGATGTTCTTTGCTGTTGGTAAATAGTGCTGAGCAAGAGTTAACGAAGCGCCAATCGTATTAGCACCCATGTCAGCCCAACTAAAGCCAAGGTAAGGTGCAAAGACACCGTCTTTGCCTTTCGAGTATCCATCTCGAAGTTCTACGAGCGTCTGGTGGAGCATGGCAAAAGCAAAGCCTGTCCATACCGAAGTAGTCGTGTCAACGCCACTCCACTCTAGTGCTTCGCTAAGACCTACACTCAACAAGTTGCTGGCAAGCGCATGGCCAAACTTGTCAGCTCCATTTGCGTACTGCCAATCATCGTAACTATTGGTGTAGAAACTGCTTTTGTCTGACCAGTAGAGCGAAGACTGTTGGATTTGCGAAGCGATGACAGCTCCCCCAACTACAGTGCAGACTGCACCAAAGCGCCAAGGCACAATCCGTGAAGAGTCGGACGCAAGGGTGTCTGCGCTATCTGCAGCGACACGAGAGCTCATGCCTGCCATAACAAATAGTACCATGAAGTACTTGTGGAGCAGCATTAGCGAGCGAAGAGAAAAGTATAGGGATCAGACTCAGACCCATCAGCACTCTGCACAGTGAAGATATAAACTCCGCTGCTTAACAGTGAACCGGCATCGTCGGCAGGTCGCCATTCCAGTCCACCATCTTCCAGACGTTGACGAAGTGTAGCAATCAATACTCCCTCAGTAGTCTTGATGGCTACTGTCGCGTTTTGCGGAATACCTGCAAATCGCAGTATCCCATCTCGCGATACGCTAAAGGGCTGTGGAAATGCGAATATCTCTGAGGCGTCACTCGCTGAGAAAGTCCAGCTCAGTATGGATTCTGGCCCCGCACCCATTGCAGTTCCTCGCTTTGACAAAAGCGTCTCGTGTGCGCGAATACTATAGATCAAACCTCTAGCACCCATCCCTTGTGCGTCTTCAAACTCAACAACTATTATGCGTTGCTCAGCATCTGCAAAGGCTAAGGACTTGATCACAAGCCCGGCGCTGCAGGTGTATTGCGTTGGATCAAGCGCGTTGTTGCTCGCAGCCTCGCTAAACTCAATGCGTATTGTGGATGGTGTTTTTGCGAGCAAGCGACTAAAACCAAAGCGACAACAACTATCAGATTTCTCCGCTACGGAGCACATCACATCTGCATACACAGGTGGTAGCTGATTGTATATAAGCGCAGAGTCCAATTGTACTCGAAGTTTCAAGGCAGACGAACTCGTCCGTTGAATTCGCAGCAGTAGCGTGGAATCGCTCTCAACACTCGAACTAAGTACTGAAATCATGCCCTCACTCGCATCTACCACATTCCATGCAGACACAGGAATATCTGCACGCGAAACAGCAGCACCGAACTGCACATGTAAAAGTTCAGGCTGCGCAACGTCCACCATACAACTCAGAGCACGTATGTCGCCCGCATAGACGAATTCTTTCTGACGACTCGCATTCTCGAACGTGCTATCTGCAACAGTTGCATGATTGACTCCACGAATGGTATAGACCATTCCAGCCGGGCGACGTGGTATATGGAACTCACGGCCCGATACAAAGGCTTTCAGACGTTGAGAGATATTCTGACCGATCGGATGCCATTTCAACTCAACAACTGTCTCTTTCGTAGCAGGGTCTGCATCCCAATACAAACTGAGCGAATCGTCAGACAACACACGAAGTCGAAAGTTCGTTGGCGGCGCTAAGGCACTCGATGGTAGACTCCACTCCCACCATTCACTTGAATCCGAAGCTGAGGAACTAAACGCAAGTTCATTTCTACCGTTTCCGTCGAGATCTGCTATAAGCGGAGCTGTTGACCAAACATTGTCGTGATACCAGATGGGCTTCATGGCACTACCTTTATCGTCAACGCTGAATACGTAGATGTTAGGAAACAGTGAGAGTACGAGTTCGTCGCCCGGACGTGAGTCGAGTTGTCCTGCCGAGACGCCATTGTAGTATGGCTTTCCATAGCGAGAGCCGTAGATGTGCTCAGACCATACTTCTTTGTACGTGTTTGGTCCACTACTTTTCAAGAGATGAAATGTCCAAACACTAGCATCATACTCAGCATCAAAATTCAAAGAGCTAGATGCAGCTGAGCCATAGATAATCTCTGGAGTTCCGTCGCCATCAATATCAATCTCTGTACAGAACTCTGATGCTGCGTCCGCACTCTGCTGGCTTTGAATGATCTTCTCTGTACGAAGTTCACTGTTCTTATACTCCGCTATTTGCATACTGCCATTTGCATCGCAGAAAGCAAGTTCAGTATTTCCATCACGATCAAAATCACCGACGGCACAACCTGGTCCACTAAAGTTCGTGGTGTTGCGAAAAGGAGCAGGTCTCATCTGCAACTCTGATTGGGCCAGGAAACGGAATGTGTTGCCAGAGGCGGCATAGACCTCCATTGCGTCGTTTGCAGCAACGCTTCTACCCAGACTATCTCTTGTAGTGCGACTAGATCTGTATCCAATGATATCACTTAATCCATCTGCGTTCACATCAGCGAATCGAGTAGCCCAGAATGTATGACTGATACTGTCTCCAAATACAACAGGACCGAACTTGCCTTCGTTGTTCAACTGAATGAGGCTGGTATTGCCTCCAGCATAGGCTAGACAATATGCTTTAGCATCATTTGTGGATCTACTGACTCCGCGAGTGAACAAGGGCTGAGAACTTGAGTCAACTTTTACAATGCGATTGTTCTTGAGAGCAAACACGCCAAGCGAGCGTTGCTCAGTGGATAGATCGGAAGCATACACTTGTCGCAAAGTACTGTCGTATGACTGCGCGTTGAAGTACAATCGAGGTCCCGCAAAGGACTTTTTCGTAAAACACGTATCCTGAACCTCAACATTCTGCACATCAACAACATCCTGTAAGACTACGGTATCTCCGTCCGAGGAACGAACACGAATACGTACATCAGCAGTCTCGTTCATTCCTTCGCAGGAAAGCATAAGAAAGTGGTCACGTCCTAAATGTTGACTTGACTGAAGGCTCTTTCGTGTACTTGTTGATAGTTCGGCTTGTATTGTACAGTAGCGATCACAGCGTAGCTGTAGGGCAAGCATCCTTTGTCCTTTAAACCAGATAGGATAGGCTTGCACTTCCGGACTTGTCAAGCTACTTGGCAGGATGTGAAATCGGGTACTTCGTTGAAGACTCCGACCATTTGTCAAATGAGCAACTACTCGCAAAGTATATGAACTATCTCGGAGAGTAGAAAGATCCAAAGAGTACAGTACGGCACTGTCGATCACTCGTTGAGAGCTGCGCTTGAGAATCGTCCATGTTGTAGGTGAAGCAAGGTTTGCAATTTCTAGTGTCCACTCAGACATCATAGGAACATTCACACTGCCCAACACATCGAAGGTTGATTGTGCACTGCGAACAATCGTCGCATCCATTTCTGGACGCGCGAGATGTACGTCGCCGCTTTGTTGAATCTCGAGAGCTCGCAATACGTCAAGTCGTCCAGCACCTGTTAGTGGACTCCACCGAACGCTATCCAGAACCTGTGCGCTTATCTCAAGCATTGATCGCAGTGCATTCGGACTTAACTCAGGGTCTTGCTCGATCAACAATGCAGCCGCTGCAGCCGTTATCGGAGATGAGAACGAGGTACCAGAAACAGTCAAGTAAGAATTGTTAAGACCAGTGGTAAGGATGCCCTGTCCAGGGGCGATCAGTGACAACTGTGAATTGAATGACGAAAAGAGTGCTCGTCTATCTTCAGCACTACTCGCCCCAACACTCATACATGAACGATAGTCTGACGGAAAGTGTGGGCCGTCTCCACCACTATTACCAGACGAAGCCACGACAAGAACCTTGTTTGCTTCTGCGTACGACATGACATCACGCAGCATCTGTGATTGGATCACATCTCCAAAACTGCAATTGATGATACGCGCTCCATTGTTGGTGGCATAGAGTACTGCAGACGCGATATCATCTTCGTCAGCGTTCCCACTAAGGTCAAAAGCGCGCAAGGTCATCAGCTTCGCATCATAGGCGAGACCACTTACGCCACGCACATTGTTATGTGCAGCCGCTATGACTCCCGCAACGTTTGTCCCATGACCAAGTTCATCAAAAGGGTATGCATCGCGTATGGACCAATCGCCGAGATTACCAATTGCTTGGTCGACAAAATTGTATCCAATAAGGTCATCCACATATCCATTCGCGTCGTTGTCTATGCTATCGATATCACCACTGAGACCGTTTACTCTTTCATTGTATGGCCAAGCTTCAAAGCGACCGTTGCGATTTAGGTCTTCAGCGGCATTGATCCATAACTGCGATTGAAGATCCTCATGCGTCCACTCTATTCCTGTGTCGATGATTGCGACTACCGCTCCCTTGCCTGTTGACTTCTTCCATACTTGTTCAGCTTTGAGTTTGTCTAGAGCCCATTGTTGCGAACGAAGAGAGTCAAGCCCTACCGAGGATTCAAGACGAAGGCTATGCGGTGTATGGGCATAGCTAAGACGATACAGGGAGCTTAACACGCGTAGAGCACTGTCTGCTGATTGTCCCTCCTTCAACACCACAATACACCACTTCGCGCATTCCTCCTGAATGGCATTCTGCACCGACTGCACCGAAGGTGCAGTTTGATCGCTTTTCAGGCGAACTAAAGGACGAACATTTGCTGTCTGCGCCTGAAACAGATACGCATCGCTCAGCTTCTCGAATTTGAGAAGGAGGCGTTGAGGTTGCGCCTGTATAGCGCAACCAAGCAAAAAAACGAGAATACCTAATCTCATGCCCATCCTTAGTGGTGTAGTGCAATATGCCGGTTTTTCCTCTCAGAACGAGGATTGTATTGAGGACGGTTTAGTCTTATTTATCAAGTCCCTCTGCACTTTTTTTCAGCATACAAAGAATTTTCTTGCCTCTGGAAGTACTATCGTGTTAGTTTGGAAACCGTGTAAACTTTTTTGGTTTCCTGAGTATTATTTTGAAACTAAAAAGAAAGTACATTCGTTAATCGGCTATTAACACTTGCAACGCTGTTTTTTCACACCAAAAGGGGCAGCAACGCAGGATAGAACGGAATACATAGCCAGGAACGGAATTTCTAGCACTGGATTTGTAGAGAAAGAGAACTGTCTTTGAAACATGAAGCCGGGGGGAGATTCAGGAAGCACTCTCAGAGCATCGAAGCTCCTCACCTCACCACCACAACGAAAGGTCTCTCCGGCTTCATGTATACAAGGCAATGATCGAGGAGTGTGAGATCACTTTGATGATGTTGCGGTGTACATCTCTTGAGTTGATCTACGTACAATTGGAAATTGACCGCAAACATCAACAGCCTTCACTATGAATACTTATTCTACAAGAATTATCATTTTTTTGAGCATTGCCCTGCTCAGTATGCCACTGCAAGCCCAAAGCTTGCAGTTGTCGTTAGAAGACGCTATTCAGCGTGCTCTCGAAACAAGCAAGAATCTGCGTTCTTCAGCTCAAAAAGTAACGCAAGCTGATGCACGTGTTAGTGAGATGGGTAGTCAAATGTTGCCCACATTGAAGCTGCAAGGTTCATACACCCGCTTAAGTGATGTCATCCCAGCGCAGTTCGACAACCCCTTCTCACCTGGTGATAAGATCATCTTGGCTCAACCTGTGCTTGATAACTACCAGCTTGGTTTAACCTTAAATCAGGTACTCTTTGCTGGCAATAAGCTGAGTGGAGCAAGCGACATTGCCGAGCTTGGCCTAAAAGCTGCAGCGCTCGACCTATCAAATGATAAGCTGAGTACAAGCTATGCTGTCACACTCACCTACTGGGCACTGTACAAGGCACAGGATCTTCGCAAGGCAATTGCTGAATCCGTAAAGCAGTTGGAAGCTCGGGTCAAAGACGGACAAAACTTGTATAAAGCTGGTATGATCACCAACAATGAAGTGTTGAAGATTCAGGTACAGCTGGCAAACACCAAAGTCACAAACCTCGACGTCGAGCAGCAATGCAGTTCCTTGATGGTTGCTCTGAACAATCAGATAGGCCAACCTCTTAGCACAAAGCTTGAACTCAGTTCGAGTCCTGGACAATCACAGAACGCAGCAGCGGTCGATATACAATCTGCAATCGATGACGCTCGTCGCAATCGTCCGGATCTTGTGGCGACTGAGCTTCGTGTGAAAATGGCGGACCGCAACGTCGATATTGCCAACGGTGGTTGGCTACCTCAGGTCTCAGCAAACGCTAACTACCTGTATGCAAATCCAAACTCTCGAATTTTCCCTGCGCGCGCGCAGTTCGATGGTACATGGGCCCTTGGCATTAATCTGCAGTGGGACCTCTGGAATTGGATGACTCCGGCTCACCAAGCAGCACAGGCTCGTGCGCAGAAAGCGCAGACAGAAGAAGGTCTAGGTATGATGCGCGATGGCATGAGTGTAGAAGCAACTCAGAATTATTATGCTCTTGCTCCAGCACGTGAACGTATCACGGTTGCTGAAGAAGCACTACAGCAAGCAATTGAAAACAACTCAACAACAGCCAGCCGCTACAAAGCAGGAACAGCGACTGGAACTGATGTTATTGAGTCTGAAACTCTCCTCCTGCAATCAAAAGTCAACAAGATCTCGGCAATTGTTGATTACGAACTAGCCGTTGCAAAATTGAACCGCTCCCTGGGCAAGTAGTACCCCTTCTAGCGGAGATTGAGACCCTGGTCACCACCCTGGGTACCTGACTATTGTCAAAAAACAACTTTCATTTGAAGGACATCTCTATGAAGAAAATAATCTATATCGTCGCCGCAGTTGCAATTGTCGGTGGCATGGTCGCAGTGCTATCGAGCAACAAGAAGAAGATCGAAGCAAAAAACTCTACGAACATCGTTCAGACCGAATTTCCTGTGAAGACAGCGGAAGTTGTTGAGACACAGCTTCACGACAATTTGTCGCTGGTTGGTACTACGATCGCTAACAATGAAGTGAACGTAACAGCCGAAGTAAACGGACGCATCACGAAGTGTAACATTCGTGTTGGTCAGTATGTGAATACTGGTGATGTGCTCTATCAGATTGATGACGAAGTTCGCTTAGCTCAGTTAAAGACCGCTCAAGCCAACTTTGAAAAGGCTCAGAAGGATAGCGCTCGCTCTAAGTTTCTCGTGACAGAGAAATCGATGGCAGCTGCGCAGTGGGACCAAATTGAGCTGCAGTACAAGCTCGCAGAACAACAACTGGTTCTTGCACGTCGTGCGTATAACGACACAAGAATAAAGTCACCAATCTCTGGTGTTGTCGTTGCCCGTTTTCACGATGTTGGTTCTATGGTTAATAACATGCAGAGCGGTACAGTTGTCTGTACCGTCATGGACATCTCGAAAGTAAAAGTGCGCTTGCAAGCAGCAGAGCGTGATGTTGTGCAAATGCGTGAAGGACAAAGCGTGAAGGTAACCAGCGAGATCTTCCCTGATGACAGCTTTGTTGGCACTATTAGCTCCATCAGCGCGAAGGGTGACGAAGCTCACACCTATCCGGTTGAGGTTACCATCAACAATAGTTCTAAGAACCGCTTGCGTCCAGGAATGTTCAGCCGCGTTGCCTTCTCAAACATTGACAAGGGTGTATCACTGGTTATTCCCCGTGAAGCAGTTGTTGGTTCTGTGAAAGATGCACGCGTGTTCGTTGTTGAAAACAGTAAAGCAACCTTACGCAGTGTTGTTCTTGGCAACGACGTGAACGGTAAGATTGAAGTACGTAGCGGTTTGAAGAGTGGTGATAAAGTTGTTACCACTGGGCAGAACACTATCGCCAACGGTTCGACAGTAAAAATCCTCTAGAACATACTCTTGCTTCACTCAGCAAAGTTTGAACACCACGTACCAAGAGAATACAACAATGACACTTACAGAATTAGCAATAAAACGTCCGTCACTGATCGTCGTACTCTTCTCTATTCTCACCGTTCTAGGCTTGTACGGCTATAGTCAGTTAACCTATAACCTTCTACCGAAGTTCAGTCCTCCGTACGTAACAATCACCACGGTTTACCCTGGCGGTGCACCGACGGAAATCGAGACAACAGTATCGAAGGTCATCGAGGATGGTGTTTCTGGTCTTGATAAGATCAATACGATCATCACGACCTCCAACGAAAACTACTCACAAGTTCAAATCGAGTTTTCGAACACAGCGAAAACAGATATCGCGGTGCAGGATGTAATCCGCGCCGTGAATCAAGTGAGAGGACAACTGCCAACAGGTGCGAAAGATCCTGTTGTTACCAAGTTCTCTCCTGATGAGATTCCTATCATCCGTATGGGTGCCACTAGCAATATGGCTCCGGCTGAATTCTATCAGTTCGTGCTTGATTTCATCAAGCCCGAGCTGACCAAGATCAATGGAGTAGGAAATGTGTTTATCAGTGGTGGACAGCAGCGCGAGATTCGCGTCAATCTCGATGCAGAGAAAATTCAAGCCTACGGTCTGTCGCTCAACGCAATTCAACAAGCCGTGGTAGCTGGCAATCTAGACTTCCCTACAGGCAGTGTCAAGGAATCAGGAAGTCAGTATGTAGTGCGTATTGCTGGAAAGTACAGCTCAGTAGAAGACCTCTCGCAATTAGTTGTTGGACGTTCTCGCCAGGGCGGCACGGTCCGTCTGTGTGATATCGGAGAAGTCGTTGACGGGATTGCAGAGATCACAACGTACAGCCGAATCAATGGTCGCGACAATGTGGGTATCAGTATTCAGAAACAAAGTGATGCTAATGCCGTTGATGTCGCCAAGTTAGTACACAAGAAGGTCGCAGAATTGATGGCGGCGCACACGAACATTCAGCTTAATCTCGACATCGCTGTCGACTCATCGAACTTCACCCTTGATGCTGCAAACGCTGTGAAGGAAGATTTGCTTTTAGCAATCATCATTGTTGCTTTGGTGATGTTGCTCTTCTTGCATAGTCTGAGAAATTCACTGATCGTCATGATTGCTATCCCAGCGTCATTGGTATCCACACTCGTTGGGATTTGGGCCTTTGGCTTCTCCTTAAACCTCATGACGCTGCTGGGGCTATCGCTTGTTATCGGGATCTTGGTGGATGATTCCATCGTGGTTTTGGAGAACATCTATCATCACTTGGAGAAAGGAGATGACAAGATGACAGCTTCCATTCGAGGTCGAAACGAGATTGGCTTTGCTGCCCTCTCTATCACTCTTGTGGACGTTGCGGTCTTCCTTCCTCTGTCGATGGTTGGCGGTATTGTTGGGAACATCATGCGGGAGTTTGCACTGGTTGTAGTCATCTCGACGCTTTTCTCCCTCTTGGTTTCGTTCACTATCACGCCAATTCTGGCGTCGCGTTTCGCAAAGCTTGAAGTGCTCACTCGCAATACTCTTATGGGTCGCATCGCACTAGCCTTTAACGGTTGGTTTAAAGGTGTAGAAGCTGCGTATTCGCAACTTATCGGCTTGGCTTTGCGCAATGGCTGGACGATGGCACTCGTTGTTGTTCTGAGCTTTGGCTCTTGCGGCATAGTTCCGGTTTTGTTCCAGAACAAACTCATTAATCAAGAGTTTATCACTCAGGCTGATCGTGGAGAGTTTGCTGTTACCGTTGAGTTTCCTCCGAGCACGGACGTAGACAAGACTAACGAAATGGCAATGGAGATTGAGAACTATCTCAATAGTCTTCCTGAACGATTCCGAATCATCAGCAGCGTCGGAACATTCTCCAATGCTTTCCTTGGCGCACAAACTCAAAACAACATTGCTGAGTTTAACGTTGCTCTCGTTCCTGCCAAGGAGCGCACGCGCACTACGGAAGAAGTCGGCAACGCAATCAAGAAACACATTCTGGCAATGCCGGGCGCTAAGGTCCGCGTAAATCCTATTGGGATTTTTGGAAGTGCAAATGATAGTCCGGTACAAGCCATAGTAAGCGGTGCAGATCGGGAGCTTGTGATGCGAGCGGCACACCAGGTTATGGATACGCTTAAAGCTATGCAAGGGACAACAGACGTTCGTATGAGCGCAGAAGAAGGAAAGTTTGAGACTCGGATCGAGATAGATCGCCAGAAATTAGCCTCCCTTGGACTGAGCATCGGCGAAGTTGGCTCGGCTTTGAGCATAGCTCTTCAGGGCAATGACGATGCTAAGTATCGAGTCGGAGCTACAGAGTATCCAATTCGCGTCCGCTTGAGAAAACAAGACCGCGTTAATGTAGATCAAATCGCATCGATGACTGTTTCGAATCGTCAAGGACAACAAGTCGAGCTGAAACAGTTTGCAAACTTAGCACTGGGTACGAGCACGACTAAGCTTGAACGACGCGAGCGTATTCCTTCTGTTCGCGTAATGGCACAACCAGTTGGCAAAGGTGCCGGTGATATCGCTAATGAACTCGATCAGCGTCTCAAAGGCAAACTTCCTCCGGGCGTGACCTATGCCTACTTCGGAGACGTGAAGAATCAACGGGATGGCTTTGGCGATATGGGTATTGCTATCCTTGGCGGCTTACTCTTCGTCTACCTCATCATGGTTGCGTTATACGACTCATACACATACCCGCTTGTGAATCTCTTCTCGGTATTCGTCGCTCCACTCGGTGCTTTCTTGGCACTCGCTTTGGCGATGCGATCGATGTCCATCTTCACGATGTTGGGTTTTATTATGCTCATTGGACTGGTAATGAAGAACTCCATTCTCCTTGTTGATCGAGCCAACCAGAACCGCCGTGAGAAGAAGTTACTTGTGCGCGAAGCTCTGATGGAGGCAGGAGAAGTGCGACTCAGACCGATTGTTATGACAACCGTCGCAATGGTCTTTGGTATGTTCCCTATTGCATTCAGTCACAGTGCTGGAAGTGAATGGAAATCGGGTCTTGCGTATGCGCTAATTGGTGGACTCACAAGCTCAATGTTCTTGACTCTGGTATTGACACCAGTTATGTACTACATCTTAGCAAAGGTTCAGCATAAGCTAGCTCTTTGGACAAAGCGTAAGTCGGACGTAGTTCAAGAAGCTATAGGCTTTGAGGGATTAGTGCAAAGCCAGGAGTTTTAAGACGCTTAGAAGAATACAGATCTAGCAGGTTGTATTGGGGTGTGATTCGAAAGATTCACACCCCTCTTGTTTCTGGGTGCCAAATGAACTTGTGCATTTGCAATTGTAAGCGAACAGGCAGCGCATCTTCAAGTATCCATTGGCTCAACTCCTGAGCATTGAGTACTCCAAACACAGGCGAGAAGAGGACAGCAGCACAATGCTTATGTAGACTATGCTCAAGCACAATCGAGCGAGCAAACTCATAGTCTGCGCGTGAGGCAAGCACAAACTTGAACTCATCCACTGATCGAATGTTCTCTAGGTTCGCAGCACAGTTGAGGCTCTGCATTTTGGAATCCGGACACTTCAGGTCGATGATGCGAATCACACGCTCATCAACATACTGCGCATCGATATGCCCCCCTGTCTCAATCGCAACTTCAAATCCCGCATCACACAAATGTCGCATGAGCGGATAGATATTCTCTTGCTCCAAAGGATCGCCACCAGTAAACTCGACGAAGTTGCATGGCCAACGACGAATCTGTTCAATGATCTGAGCGGCTGTCATCAGTTCCCCGCCCTGACGATGGTCAAGGGCATACTTTGTATCGCACCAAGCGCAGCGAAGAGTACAACCCTGTAGACGAACAAAGATGCAAGGCAACCCGGCCCTCGTTCCTTCTCCTTGAATGGAAAAGAACATCTCATTAACATGAAATGTCAAATCCGGACTGTACGGAGTATTTGCTGTAATTTCTGTTGGCTGCGTTAGCATAGGTCAAGGTCTACATTTCTTCTGAATTCCGCGCAACGAAAATACAGCATTGCCTCTGAGCAGCAACAGATAGGCCTCTGCAAAGCCCTCTACGTAAACAGAATGCCCGCTCTGAGGGCGTACCCTGAATTGAAGTGCGACCCGGCGAAGGAGTTAAGTGTGAGCTACAAACAAAAGCAGCGATCGATCTGCTAGGATCAATCGCTGTTTTTGAAAAGAGTCTCAGCGACTACTGCATTCTGAATGAAATCGGTATTGCTAGCGAACTTGGCACCGCTTCGCCTGCATTTCGGGCTGGAGTGTAGTTCATTCCCATAACGGCTTTGATAGCAGCCGCGTTAAAGCCATTGTCTGTTGAGCTTTCTACTTGAGCCCGCACTGCCTTGCCGCGTGCATCTATGGCTACTACAACTACCACTTTCCCTGAAGCTCCAATGCGACGCATAAACTCAGGATACTCGACCTGCGCTTGCAGAGCTGCAAGATTGACTTGCGCGTCAACTTCAGGAATGTTTTCGAATACATCGAGATTGTTTTGCGCAGTGACATCGTCTCCACCGGTGCCACCTTGCGACTGAGTACCACCATGGTCGTTCAATCCTGCTCCTGTAAAGGTTCCAGGTACGGAGGTATTGTCCCGCGCCATTGTGGCGGTGGATTGTGCGATATCCAGGAGAGGAACAGTGTCGCGCAAACTCAAGGTCGAGGCATGAGCGAGATCGTTTGTTGAGCTAGGTACTATGCGCGATTCTGTGTGCTCAGGTTGAGTTTGCACCGGATCTACGTTAATCGTGATTGTGGGAATAGTGGATATCATTCCATTGTCCACTATTTTTTGGTTGAGACGTAGGGCAACAAGACCACTGAGAATCATGAAGAGCAAAACTGTTGCAGCAAAACTCTGATAGGTATTATGTCGGATAGTATTCTGATGCACACGTGCCGCTTGAATACTTGCTGGCAGAAGAATCGATACAAGCTCTTTCATGATATACTCCGTAGTCAATGAGTGATCTTGGAAGTTCCAGAGTGCCCATTTATAATGTGCGCTCTACCTGAAAGACACGGACCTCTTTGAAAGAGTTACATCGGCTGCGATCGCTAACAAATAATTAACGTTGGCACAATGTGCTGTGCCCATCCTGAAAACAGCAATGGCTTCCCTCGGGAAGCCATTGCTTAAAACATCTGAAGGACAAAAGCGAACTACTTTGCGAAACGCAAATAGCGCTCATTTATACGTCCCCAATGGAGATTATTCAAGAAGTTCTCGATGTATTTCGCGCGACCGGGACCATCTTTATGATAGTAGGCGTGCTCAAAAACATCGCAAGCGATAAGTGGAATACCGCCCCACATAGCGCCATAGTGGTGCTCATCAACTAACACATTGAGCACACGGCCGCTATAGAGTTGATCCAAAGCTAAGACTCCCCAACCGCTCAGTTTTGCAGCTGTAGCTGTTGCTTTGAAGTCGGCTCTCCAAGCCTCAATACTGCCGAACTCTTTTTCGATAGCTGCAACAACTTCTGGTCCTTTGCTTGTATCGCCATCACCACCAAGAACTGCCCAGAATACATCGTGGAGTACAGTACCAGCGTGATTCCATGTTTGACGACGCTTCAACTCCCCAAAGGTTGACCAATTGCCATTTGCCGCAGACTTATCAGCGTTTGGCAACTCAGCCTCGATCTTGTTTAAGAAGGTCACATAGCCCTTGTGATGGGTGTTGTAATGCCAGTCGGTGGTTTCAGCCGACATAACATCTTTCAACAGTTCCTTCGCTTCATCATCACTATAAGGACGAGCATTAAATGTCCATTCTGCCATTATAAACTCCTGTAATTCGGCGTGCGTGCGAAGCACGCCGCGTTGATAAAAAATCTCTTGAGTGTCTTTACTATAGACCTACACTCCAAACGATGAACCGCAACCGCAGGTCTTGGTAGCGTTTGGATTGTTGAAGGTAAAGCCCTTGCCCATCAAGCCGTCGCTATAATCAAGTGTAATGCCCATCAGGTAGAACAAGCTTTTTGTATCTACGTACACTTGAACACCTTCTGCATTCAGCACAACGTCGCGCTCTTTTGGAGCCGCGTCGAAGCCAAGTGAATACGACATACCGGAACAACCGCCACCCTTAACGCCTACACGCAGACCATATTCTGCAGGGATGCTATTCTGCTCCTTGATCTTCTTCACTTCACTCAGCGCTTTGTTGGTGATGTTGATGTTGTCCGACTCCTCAGCACCGATGATTCCGGTGTTGATACTCGTCACTCCCAAATCTTCAGGAGCAACACGTGGGTTTAGGTCAATAGTCATTTTTCGGCCCGTAAAATAAATGAATAGTGTTCTGAATGATCAATCTTTGTGCGTCCTGCGTACATCCAAATCTTGACGAGGACTTTATACTGCGATCGTGACATACTCCTGCATGGGAGATGTTATTGGTGAACTCAGTTCTGCTATCGACATTGAATCAAATGCTTGGTCAATGACCGATTGCAACTTGAGCAAAGGATGTTTAATGGTACAACTTTCCTCAATCGAACAGCTTCCTGCTTCGTGCGAACCACACTCAAGAAGTTGGGCGCGATCACCTTCCACTGCTCTAATGACGGCCCGGATGGAAATCTCGTGTGCCGGACGCGCCAGCACAAAACCGCCATTCACTCCCTGGATCGACTGCACTATACCGTGCTTCGACAGAGTACTCATCACTTTCGCCAAGAGCTCAAAGCTGATATTGTAGCGCTCCGCCATTGCCTTCACAGTGCATAGCTCCCCTTGTGCAGATGTAGTATGCTGCAAGGCAAGCAACGCGTACTCAACTTTCTTAGACAATCGGAGCATATCAGCAAGCGAAAATAGTATTCAAGATTCAAAGACGACCAGCTCTTACATCAGCCCTAACTCTAGCTTCACAAACTCAGGCATCATAGTCATTGACCATGGTGGATCGAAAGTCAATTCAACCTTCGCATCTACAATCCCAGCAGTCTTCTTCGCAGCCTCGGCAACCTCAACGGGTAATATGCCTGCGGCTGGACATCCAGGTGCAGTTAAGGTCATCAAAATCTGAGCAACAAAGTCGTCACCAACCTGAACATCATAGATCAGTCCAAGATCATAGACATTGATCGGGATCTCTGGATCAAAAACGGTTTTGATGTGCTCGATGATATGCTCTTTGAGCGCTTGCTTCGAGACTACTGGTTGTGGATCTGATTCAGACATAAGGTACTCTATCGAGAATGTTGTTTCGTAACTCTACACAATACTCAAAGCGAGTTACTCAGTTGTTGTAAGATCAATACCGTGTAAGGCGCTCTTCACCGTGTGCATTGCCAAGGTTGCGCATTTGATGCGCACCGGAAACTCGCGAACACCGGTAATGACGCTGAGCTTTCCAAGCATGGGTTCATCTTCTGCATTCAGTGCACCAGTCACACTTTCTTGAAATGAATCAAAGATCTTCTCCGCTTCTTGTACCGTCTTACCCTTCAACTCACTCGTCATGATGGAAGCAGAGGCTTTGCTTATCGCACAACCATCTCCCTCAAAGCGCACATCACGAATGATCCCATCTTCTATTTGCAGAAACATCTGAAGATGATCGCCGCACAGCGGATTGTATCCTTCTGCATGGTGCGTCGGATGTTCCATTCGACCATAATTACGAGGCGACTTATTGTGATCAAGAATAACTTCCTGATACAACTCGCGTAGCTCCTCATTGTCTTGCTTTGTCATTTCATCCTCACAAATTCTTGTGCTTCTTTTGCGTTTCAAACCGAGATGCATGCGCTATTCTCGGCGACCTATCATTCTCGTGCAGCCTTCGGCTGCGCAGGGCCTACGATTTCCAAGCCTCCAGCATCAGCCAGCCTTAGCTGAAAAACTGTACAACCTTTTTCAGTGCTTCCACGCACACATCAATCTCTTCTCGAGTATTGTACAGCGCGAACGAAGCACGGTTTGTAGCTGGTACGCCAAAGCGTTTCATCAATGGTTGCACGCAGTGGTGTCCGGCGCGAATAGCCACTCCTTCACGATCCAAAAAGGTACCCACATCGTGCGGGTGAACATTTTGAAGCGTAAATGAAATCACTCCGGCTTTGTGCGTTGCGGTACCAATGATTGTGAGCTCACTAAGTTCTGAAAATCTCTCTGTTCCATAGCGCAAGAGTTGCTGCTCATGCTCTGCTATGCGATCGATACCGATTGAGTTTACATACTCGAGCGCACGCCCAAGAGCGATGGCACCTGAAATGTTTGGCGTTCCTGCTTCGAACTTATTAGGCAGCTCGTTATAGGTTGTCTTCTCAAAACTCACACTGTTGATCATGTCACCACCACCCATAAAGGGAGGCATAGAATCAAGGAGTGCCTTCTTTCCGTAGAGAGCGCCAATGCCAGTGGGAGCATACACTTTATGTCCGGAGAAGGCTAAGAAATCACAATCCAGAGCTTGAACATCAAGCGCTGTATGCGGACTAGCCTGTGCAGCATCAACGAGTACTTTTGCGCCCACAGCATGTGCTTCGCGGATTATGTCGGCTACCGGATTTATGGTACCCAGTGCATTCGAGATATACACGATGCTGACAAATTTCGTGCGCTCAGACAGGAGTGAACGAAAGCCCTGCATGTCGAGCTCGCCATTGTCGAGCACTGGTATGACTTTGATGGTCGCACCAACGCGCTCACACAACATCTGCCATGGAACGATGTTTGAGTGATGCTCCATGTGTGAGAGTACAATCTCGTCGCCCTTCGTGATAAAGGTATTGCCAAACGAGTGAGCTACGAGATTGATTGCTTCTGTGGTTCCACGTGTGAAGATCACTTCTTGAACAGATGCAGCATTAACGAAACGACGTACCGTTTCACGTGATTTCTCGAACAGCTCAGTTGCATGTTGACTGAGGTAATGCACTCCGCGATGGACATTCGAGTTTGAGTGCTCATAGTAGCTTGAAAGAGCATCAATCACACACTGCGGTTTCTGTGATGTCGCAGCATTGTCAAGATAGACGAGGTTTTTCCCGTAGACTTTGGTCGACAAAATCGGAAAGTCAGCACGATAGGTACCTATGTTGGCTTCACTGCTCATGCTCGTTGTTCCAGCAGTTGTCGTTCGATCTTTGCATCGATGAACTCACGTAGTGCAGAGTTATCGATCTTCATCGTCACATCTTCTGCGAAGGCAATCAACAAGAGTGCTTTGGCCTGTGCTTCTCCTATCGCTCGTGCGCGCAAGTAGAAGAGTGCCTCTCCGTCTAAAGTTCCTACGGTACAACCGTGAGAGCACTTCACATCATCTGCAAGAATTTCCAGCTGAGGTTTTGTGTTGACTGACGCCGTCTTGGAAAGCAAGACATTGCGATTCGACTGATAGGCTAAGGTCTTTTGTGCGTCTTTACGCACGTAGATTTTACCATTGAAGATACCTTGTGCGCGTTCGTCCAAGATCCCTTTGTACAACTCATTTGAATGGCAGTGAGGTGTGGCATGATCCATCACCGTGTGGTTATCGACAACGGTGGATCCGCTCAGACAGTACAAACCGTACATATGAGCTTCTGCCCCGCTCTGAGCCAAGCGAGTACCTACATCGTTGCGAATGATCGAGCCACTAAGACTTGCCGTTGTCAAACGTGCCCGGCTCGTAGCCTGTTGCTCAACTTGAAACGTGTTGACTATGCTTGCCAATGCACTATCATCTTGCACAAACACACAATGGAGTTCAGCATTTTCATCGAGTACACACTCACTCACCTGATTACAGAGACTTGGGTGCGCACCAACAGTAACACTACGCATGATGACGCGCAACTCAGCGTTCTTTTCAACGACAATCAGATTGCGAGGCTGCACGAGCTGTGCTGCTTCCCTACTGTCAATGACATTGAGGATGACAAGTTCATGGGCAACCTGTTGCGATGCTTTCACCCACACAAACGCTCCATCTTCCATGCAAGCGCTATTTGCTGCAACAAATGCATTTCGGTGTGCTGGAATGTAACTCGTCAAATGCTTGTCGACGAGATCACGGTGTTCAGCGTAGGCTTGATGTAAACTCAGCATCGTGAAGTTCGCATCAACCTGTTGCGACCAATCCGGCATGAAGCATCCATTGCGAAACATGAGCACATTGTGTTCATGTAGATCAATGAACTCAGGCAGGTCTTCACGTTGCAAGCTACTGGCAGAGTCCGTGCGGAATGCTGTACTGACGACAGATTTCAGATTCAGATGCTTCCATTCTTCAACGCGTTGAGTTGGAAACTCCTGCACACTAAATGCCTCGTATGCTTCCTTACGCTTCTGATGAAATTTCGAATCTCGCAGACCATTTAGTTGCGCTTCGCTTTGCTGGTAGTGAGAGTTAAGTATGTTCTTTAGTTCAGTCATAGTGTTTTCTTTGGCTTGTGTGAACGAGAGCGTCATCACATTAGGCGGCGACTTCGTCCTTCACCCAATCATAACCCTTTGCTTCTAGTTCAAGAGCGAGATCCTTATCTCCACTCATAACAATCTTACCTTTCACGAGTACGTGAACGATGTCTGGAACAATGTAGTCCAGCAATCGCTGATAGTGCGTGATAACGATGGTTGCGTTGTTCTCGCTTTTTAGAGTATTGACTCCATGAGAGACAATCTTCAGCGCATCAATGTCAAGTCCAGAATCCGTCTCGTCCAAAATCGACAAGCTTGGTTCAAGCATTGCCATTTGAAAGATCTCGTTGCGTTTTTTCTCACCACCGCTGAAGCCTTCGTTGAGAGCACGTGAAAAGAATGCTGGATCCATCTCGACTAAAGCCGCACGTTCTTTCATGAGCTTTAGGAACTCCATAGCATCTAATGACTCAAGGCCTCGGTGCTTGCGTACTTCGTTGACTGCAGTCTTCAAAAAGTTTGCGGTTGATACGCCTGGTATCTCAACTGGATACTGAAAGGCAACAAAAACACCTTCGCGGGCACGTTCTTCCGGACTCATCTCCAAGAGGTTCTTGGATTGAAAGAGTACTTCTCCTTCCGTTACCTCATAGTCAGCTCGACCAGACAGTACCGAAGCAAGCGTGCTCTTACCGGAACCATTTGGTCCCATGATCGCATGCACTTCACCCGGCTTAACGCTCAGGTTGATTCCTCGAAGGATTTCTTTGCCTTCAACATTTGCGTGGAGATTCTTGATTTCAATCATTGCATTCATAGTCTGGCGCGTAGTATTCTATTGATGTCGTATGAAATAACTTCGTTTGTAATGTCGCATTCAACCAAACATACCGCTTGAGAACAACCGACTCTCTCAACACGGCATCGTATTCTTAACCAACGCTTCCTTCAAGAGAAATAGCTAAGAGTTTCTGAGCTTCAACTGCAAACTCCATAGGTAGCTGCTTCAGAACTTCCTTCGCATATCCATTGATAATCATGGCGACCGCATCTTCTGTGCTAATACCACGTTGGTTGCAGTAGAAGAGGATGTCTTCCCCGATCTTCGAAGTTGTTGCCTCATGCTCTACTTGAGCAGAAGGACTATACACATCGATGTATGGGAAGGTATGCGCTCCGCACGTATCACCAAGAAGAAGAGAGTCGCACTGTGAAAAGTTTCGAGCGTTGTCTGCCGAGGCATTCACGCGAACTTGTCCGCGATACGAATTCTGGCTTCGACCAGCGGAGATACCCTTGCTCACGATACGGGAACGAGTGTTTTTGCCAAGATGAATCATCTTTGAGCCGGTATCTGCCTGCTGCATATTGTTCGTTACAGCAACAGAGTAAAACTCGCCTACAGTATTGTCGCCCTTGAGAATGACACTTGGATACTTCCAGGTGATGGATGAACCAGTTTCTACTTGTGTCCACGAGATCTTTGCATGGTCTCCAGCACAAATGCCTCGCTTCGTTACAAAGTTGTAGATACCACCCTTGCCATCCTTATCGCCTGGATACCAGTTCTGCACAGTGCTATACTTGACTTCGGCGTTCTTCATGGCGACAATCTCTACGACTGCAGCGTGCAACTGATTCTCATCGCGCATAGGTGCAGTACAACCTTCAAGGTAGCTCACATAGGCAGACTCTTCTGCTACGATCAATGTGCGCTCAAACTGTCCGGTGTTTGCTGCGTTTATGCGGAAGTAGGTGCTGAGCTCCATAGGACAACGAACTCCCGCTGGAATGTAGCAGAAGGAACCATCGCTAAACACAGCTGCGTTGAGCGCTGCAAAATAGTTGTCTGTATGAGGCACGACAGAACCAAGAAACTTGCGAACTAGCTCGCCATGCTCACGAATAGCTTCACTCATTGAACAGAAGATCACTCCCATCTCTGCAAGCTTAGCGCGGAAGGTGGTTGCGACAGAGACGCTATCGAAGACCGCATCTACGGCAACTCCACTCAAACGTTCTTGTTCGGCAAGCGAGATACCCAGTTTCTCAAATGTTGCGCGGAGCTCAGGATCAACCTCGTTTAGAGAATTCAGCGTGACTTTCTTCTTCGGTTCAGCGTAGTAACTAATGCTGTTGTAGTCAATAGGAGGATAGGAGACGTGCGCCCACTCAGGCTCGGTCATCGTCAGCCAATGCTGATAAGCCTTCAAGCGATACTCGAGCATCCATTGTGGTTCTTCTTTCTTAGCTGAAATCAGACGAACTACCTCTTCGCTCAGGCCAATAGGAATGATGTCTTGCTCGACGTTCGACACAAAGCCAAACTCGTATTCGCGACTCGTGATTTCCTGCAGAATATCAGTGTTTTCCGACATGGTGTTGATCGTCCAGAAGTGAGTGATCCAAAAATACGCTTTGTTTAGTCGGATTTAGAACAAAAATATTGTGCTAGCTCAATTTTCTTCCAAGAATCTGACTTTTTCAGCAAAAAACGAAGATGTTGCCGTCATCCGATGTGCGCATAGCTTACACTAAGTCGGTGTTCATCAAGACCAGCTTTAGGGCTATTGTGCGTGTTCCGGGGCAATGCAAGGGCTTCGATGGACGATATCGAGCAGCGAGCGCGACGACTGGTCGTATAACGACACCAGGGTTGAAAGCACTGCTTTCAACCCTGGTGTACAACAAAGACAAAATGAAATCCTGATTTCTAGCGTTGAACCACGAAGTTCTTGAACACACGCTTATCTGCACTGCTTACGAGAAGTTTGTATGATCCAGAGGCAAGCTGTGAGGTATTAAGAGAAATCTGAGATTCGTAGAGACCAGAAACAGAGGCGCTTGGAACGTTTCCTGAGCCCTTCGCAACAATCTGACCCGCTTCATTCACGATTACAAAATCGACAGGCGCTGCATTGATGCTGTGCACTCGGATGTGAGCAAGATCGGATACAGGGTTAGGTGCGAATCCAATGACACAAAGACTTCCATCGAACTCGGACTCTTCGGCGATACTTGTGCTAATGTCAAGAGTTGCTTCATCTGATGTATCGGAACCGCAATCACCAGTCACGATGCAGCGATACTTTCCTTTATCTGGGTCTTGTGCGAAGAATTCATAGAAAGACGCATTTGCGCCTGAAATGTTCTCGCCATTAAACTGCCAGCGATAGGTTAGGTTCTTACCAGCAGCAACAACTTCAAAGCGAGCTTGCTTGCCTGCATTGACGCTAACGTTAGATGGTTGCTTGGTAACGGTTGCACCGCGGAGAACTCGTACAAAGCAAGGACTGGAGGTCTTCGCAGGCGTACAGGCACCGCTTACTACACAGTCAAATGCAGCGGAGTCAGCTGCGGTTGCAGCACTAATTGTGTAGTTGGCATTTGTTGCACCAGAGATTGCTTGTCCCGCACGACGCCATTGATAGCTGAGGTTGTCACCAGTGGCACTCACACTCAAGCTGACTGACTCGCCGTTACAAATAGCAGTATCCGGACTGATACTACTTACTGCAGGAGCAGCCTGAACTGTAAAGGCGCCAGGATTGAGAGCGGAGTAGCCAGTGATCTGATTGGTTACGCGAATGCGATACTCAGTGCCACCCACTTGATTTGCAGGAATACCCCAATTGTAGGTTGTGCTAGCGTGATCCTTCTTAGCGACAGTCCAGGTTTTTCCGTTATTTGAGGAGAACTCGATCGTGTACTTGTCCTCTGTTTCTGCTGCTGAAGCGAAGAAGTTTACCGCCAAAGGCAAGCCAGCACATTTCTTCTCGCCCGTTGCAGGAGTGCTCACCGACAAAGCGCTAAAGGTCCACTTTGCCAGATAACCATCAATTCCACCACCCGATGTTTTTTGAGCAGCACTATCGGTTGTCTTTACCGAGTTCTGTGCAACAATACCTCCGATATATGCGCTCTGCTTATCGACAACAGAAATAGTTGTAAGCGAGTCAGCACCCTTTGTACCGAGATAGGAACAATAGCGCATGTTGATGTATGCACCGATCTTCGCAATGAAACCATCGTTTCCGGTCGAATAATTCTGTTGTTCAACACCTTCAATAGTAGGAAGGTCACTCGAACCAGTACGACCAACAAGGAACAGATTTGTGCCGTCGTCAGTATCCATGTCCAAGCACACATCGTCGCCGTTGCCACCAAAGTATGCAGTCATAGTGAAGGCTTGGCCAGCGCTATTGATTTGTCCAAGCAAACACTCTTGACCAGCATGCTTGGTTGATTGATAGTTCAAGATTTGACTCAAGTTTGACGAATTGGTTCCACCGCCAAGGGTAACGGCACCTGCATTGTCTACAAGAATGGTAGTTGGAAAATCTGTCCCATTTCCACCAAAGTAAGTGCTATACACTGGGTTACCAGCAGCTGTCGAATTGAATTGAGCAAAGAAACAATCAGTGACACCACCCATTGTTTTTTGTGGTGCTAGGATCTTGGTCGTTGGCGGCATCCCTGAGGTCTGCGTTGGATACAGAGGCAAGTTGCCTGATGATGTTTCTCCTACGATGCACGCAATGTTATCCTTATTAATCGACATGCCAACAGCTGTACAGCGATCGTCGCTATTTCCACCAAAGTACAAACTGTACTCCAGTGCTCCACCGTTGGCGCTAAGACGGAACAAAAAGCCATCCATTCTGCCGAGTGCAGTCTTAAAGGCAGTCGCAACTCCAGCAGAAGTTGGCATGTTGGTCGATGTTGTTGAACCACACACAACAACCTGGTTAGAAGCTGAAATTGCCAATGAGTAAGCACGATCATCACCGTTAGCGCCACCGAAGTAGGTGGAGAATTTCAGATCGGTACCATTGTTGAGCATGCGAAAAACAAAGACGTCTGTCAGACCTTGTTGGGCTTGCTTATAAGAACCAGACTTGGTTGGGAAATTCGCTGAATTCGTTTCGCCGACTACGATGATATCGTTTGTTTGATCGTTGCGCGCTAGTGCTACATCCCAGGGTTTATCAGATGAAGCGCCACCGACATAGGTGCAGAAAATCATCTTGGAGAGTTTAGCATCATACTTGATAACAAAAGCATCTTCAGCTCCGCTTGCAGGAGTGGTATAGGAACCACTCGTCTTTGGGAAGTTTGAAGAAGTAGTGTAACCTACCACAACCAATTCACCAGTACCTTCAATTCGACGTGACGAAGTAACCACGTCAAGATCATCACCTCCAATGAAGGAAGCATACACGATAGGATCGATAACGAGAGCGCGGCGAGTATCGTAGTTCGCCAGGTCAAAACGAACTGTTGTTCCTTGTACGTTGTAACGACATGCAACTTGACGCTGTTCGCCATTTACTACTTGGTATGCATAAATGCTTCCGTTACGTACATCGCCACAGGAGGTTCCCATAATGAGTTCCCCTGCAGAGTTGGTTTGCACAGAGTTTGCGCCGTCAATGTTCATGACAATCTGGCGAGCGTCAGCTCCTGGGTTCACAATGAAATTGTACTGTGGTGCTCCCTGAACGGTTGCGATGAGCGCGTCAATTCCATTGTACACATTCTTCATCACAACGTTTTCGTATTGCTGCGCATTCCGAATCCATTGCGACTCAGAGCCACTAAAGTAATTGTAGTTGCCTTCAAGCGTAGAGCCTGTCTCGAAAGATTGAGCATGTGCTCCAACAAAGTCGACGCGGATAGCGTGGTGAGGTGTCAGCTCTTCATCAACAAGATCCTCTGTCATGCTTCGGAACTTAGATGGAATGGAGACCTTTTTGCCGGTTTTAATGTTGGCTCCACGAAGATCGAATACTAAGCCGGAGGACGTGATCCAGGTGCTTAGCTTACCATTCTTGGCACGGAACGAGAAATCGCCAGACCATTGTCCGCGGTTCTCTTGAAAGCCTGATGGTCTAATGGGTTGCTTAACGGTTTGTGCCCCTGCTGCTTGATTGAACAGCACCAACAAAAGACAACTGACGATGAACACCCCTGCGGTCAGTATAGACGAACGCTTCATATATGTAAAAACGTAAAGTGTGTTGAACATGCACTCGTGGATTGAGGGGTTCAACTTAGTCAGTTCGACAGACACTCTCAACTTAAAAGAAATTCATTTTTCTCTCATATACGAAAAAAGCCGACAAAAATCTGTCGGCGTTCATTTTTCGCACATCTGGACAAGCTATTTCTGTCGCACAAAAACGCTGTTTCTGGGGCTGGACATCAGAGGGGATTTTGGTTCAAATTGGGATGCTCAGCCTTGCTCGCGGAGCTGGTCACTGACCAGTTTCGTAACATCACAAAGTCGCGCTGGGCATGAGCTACTTTCTACGGATTCAAGATCGAACTCAGTTTTCTTCCTTGCTCGAACAATGCTTGTGAAGGCATCGCAGCTTCAAACTCCTTTTCAAAGAGTTGCCGCTTGCTGTTATCCAACATAATCGCCTGATTCAGTTGCTCAAGGGCTTGTTCACTCTGACCCATGAATGCATAGACTTTTGCCAGGGCTAGATAGGCTTCTGCCCATGTCGGCAAACAAGAAATCGCTTTCTGATAGGCTTCTGCAGATTCTGCTGTCTGGTTGTGCTCAAGTAAGGTTGAGCCAAAGTCAAACCAGCACTCAGCGTCGTTTGGCTGCAGCTCAAGCGATCGACGATAGCATTCTAGTGCCTGAGAGATATGACCTAAGTGATACATAGCATCTGCCTTTGCATACCAAACGTCGGCTCTCGCATTGTTCAAACCAAGAGCAGCATCATAATCTTCAAGCGCACGTTGGTATTTGAAGAGAGCATCATAACAGGTTCCACGACCGAAGTATGACTCGCAATGCTTGTGATCTAGGGCGATAGCCTTCGAAAATGCGTCAATCGCATCGATAAACTTTCCGCCTTCTTCCAGAGCGCTGCCCAAGTTGTGCCAAGACGACACGTCAGATGGATCGTGGCGCAATGCTTCGCGATAACTCTCAATAGCTTCCGAATTCTTACCCAAAAGCGCAAGAGTGTTTCCGCGGTTATACCAGGCTGATGCAAAGTTGTCTTTGATAGCCAATGTCATGTCGTAACTACTCAACGCTTCATTGTACTTGCGAATACGACTAAGAACAACGGCACGGTTAAACCAAGCATTGAAGTCATAAGGATCAAGGTCGATGCACTGCTCATACGCAGCAATAGCATCATCATAGCGCTGCAAACAGTCGTAACAGAAACCGAGTTCAAACAAGGAATCTTTCGCAAAGCGCTCTGATTTTGAGAGGTATTCAAAGAGTCGTACTGCATCAGCATACCAACCGCGATGCTCGCAAAGTATTCCTTTATTGAAAAGAGCGTCTTCATTACCTGGATCAATCGTCAACACACGGTCGAAACTCTTCAATGCCTCATCAACAAAACCGCATTGGTCCATTGCAACCGCTGCATTGATCAGGACATCAACCTCTACTGGGTTGAGCTCAAGAGCTTTGTTATAACACTCCAACGCATCTTTATAGCGAAGCAAACAGGAAAGAGCAATGCCCTTCTTGTGCCACGCTTCAGCATTGTATGGTGTGCTCTGCGTGAGAACCGAAGCGAAAGCCAACGCATCATCATACTTGGAGTTATCCAAGCAATATTGCGTCAAGCTATCCAATGAGTCGAAACTGATCGATGCGCTGAGTTCTTCGAGGCGACCACTTTTCAGTGCCTCACGATACTTACGTATGGATTCTTCCATACTCGCTTTGTTCTGCTCACCGAAAGAATCGTCGTCTTCAAAAAAGTTCATTGTGTTCTCCGTTGTTCAACGACTTGGTCGTTGCATTTGAGCTTTGTACTCGGACGTGATGTCCTCGCACCTGATCAGAGCACCTCTCTGATGTACCTACCCAGGCGCTGTGCCCGAAGTACTCTATCGAAAATAGACCTTCACGGAAGCCTGCTCAATACGTGGTTGTACGGATATTTGAGTTTCAAGACAATCATTTTCCAGCTATTCATGCGAAAAAGTACCGTCTAAACCACAAATCAGCCATTTTAGGCTTTTTTCCACTATTTTTTAGTCTTCGTACGCAGAACTTTCAGCTTCTTGACTGGCACGAGCTAAAGGAGCATTGCAGCTCAGCTAATGCTGATAATATGTGCACTATTTATCAGATTTCGTGGCTTTTGCTGCTGTTCTGCCCAAGACCCTTCAATATAGGCAGTGTCTTTTCTTTAACTATAGGTAGAAGTCGCGATGTTGAAAAGATGCAGAACTTTTCCACGAAAGTGACTACTCTCCATTCACAGGACAATCTTGAAGAACACCCAATCGGTATACCCTGCTCGCCTCATAGACATAGCGGAGCAAGTTTAGCAACCGACCTGTCGTCCAGCAGATGCGGCGAGCGCAGCGAGCGCGAGTAAGAAGAATCGGCTTCAATCCACCGAAGGCATCAGTCTACTCACTCAAAGAGTGTGACTAGCGTGCTATGAACGCTATGACGCTGCAAGAGAGCGAGCGTTGGTTGGGGCTATGAATCGAGCACGAAGGTAGCGCGAGACTGGTTTTTCGAACCCGAGGAAAATGGCTGTGGCAACAAGATTCATGAAACAGTAGTTCAAAAGGGCAGCTGGAACGAAATGCAAACCCCAAGCTTCCAGTGTGTACTGCAGATCGATCGCAGCCTTTTGGCTGTGATACAATGCTACGTACTGGATGAGGTACAGGGTAAAGGAACATTCGCCCAGTCGCAGTGCCAATGGTGTTGAGAGGAGTCGGCTGCACCAGCCGCCTACATAGAGACCATAGATAACAACTGCTGCCGCAAGTGCGAAGGAGCGAAGCATGATGCTTCCCAGCTTGTGATTGCCGGCCAGATTGGGACCGCCCTGCGAAGCCACCCATAAACTAATGACTATGTACATCCCTATACCAAGCGCGACGATGAGATCACCACGAGCAGGATTTCGAGGACGCATCATACGCGCCAACGCTGCGGCGAGCATGCCTACGACAAAATCACCAATGCGCCCAATAATGGTATGCGTCGCAACGCCATCGTCCCACAATCCGGTGCTAAAACAAAGCAAGTCGTTGTACACTGCGGTTGCGCCACGAGATAAGACTAAACTCATGAACCAGATGAGGAGCATAACCAACGCCGCAATCGTCGCTCTTAATTTCAATGAGCCTACTTTTTGCAGTCGCTTTTCAAAATCTATGCGGAACAGGGTTACATATAATATCAGCAGCGGAGCCATGAAGTAAAAAGCCTCTTCAACAGTAAGGGTCCACATGGGCGCGTTCATTCGCATTCGATACCAAGGTATCCAGCCATGCACCAGTGTGACATGGTACAAAACATTGCGCCAGTCAAAAGCCCACCAGGTACTCGCAGCAGATACCAATACAACCAAAGAGGTCACTGGATAGATGCGAATAATACGTCGCTTGATATAGGAGGAAAGCGAAAATGTCCCAGCTATTAAGGTGTCGGCGTACTGAATGGTGAAAAGAAAACCGGAAAGTGCAAAGAACACGTCAACTCCTGTCCAGCCATAGTGCAATACATCTGGCACCACATCGAAATGACGGGTAAACATATGCCCAAAAAACACCATTCCGGCAGCCACAGCCCGCAGCCCGGTTAACGAAGGAATAATCTGAGAAGAAGATGGAGTGCTAGCTGATTCCGACACGTGTACGTTGCTCTGATAATTTGTTTCCATCAGCAAGTTACGCAGGTTGCACCAAGATGCAGACAATTGACATCACCCGCGGCAGAGAGCACTTTCTGTACTTTTTCTCTTGGAAACGCAAACACTGTGTGTCGAAAAAATCTCCAATCTTCTGTGAAGGGCAGTTGTGATATGTCGTTCAGGAGATTTATCTTCATGCTGCGCAGCGCTAGCGCTGCCGCAGCCCTCAAGCCTCGGACGTCACATGCAGCCCTTGCCTGCGTTCTGACAGATGAAGCATATGAAGTGTACATCCGCACATTTGGAGTTGAACTATGAAAAGTCGCCGTGAGCAGTTTTTGTTGATTGCAATGATCGTATTCATTGTGTTTAGCTACTTGTTGTTCGACCGACTGTTCTCGATTAGCCTACCTGAGTTTGGCTTGAACTTAGTAGCTGCCTTTCTCTGCACCGTAGTAACGATTGCTCTCATGATGTTGCTCATGCAATACCAAATGCGATCCGAGCAGGAGAAGGAGTTCAAGGCTATCCTTTTTGAGAAGAAGTTGGATATATATCGCAGTTTCTTGACCGAGGTTTTTGCCATCGACGATGACAACCTGATTGACCGCGAAGAGGTACAGCGCTTAGAGAATCTCCTTGGTGAGATCACACTGGTGGCATCGGCTGATCTGGTGCAGCAGTGCTCTCGCTTCCTGGTGCAACTCAAATCCTATGGCGTCTTGTACACACGCTCAATGAGTCCAAAACAACGTCAACACTTCGACGAGCATTTGGCGAAGGGAGAGAACTTTCTTTCGCTCGATGACCTCCTTCAAGCCTTCCGCAATGACCTGCATGTTGTTCAGGGTGATGTTGCCCAAAGTCTGGAGCGCGTAGTCGGTATTCAGTACGATCCGTTTCAAATGATTCGAAACCCGAACAATGTTGATTGAGCCTTCACTCAACGCTTACTCCTTTTACACTCGTAGCTCTGTCCATGAGTGCAGAGAGCATGGTTGACAATAGACACAACTCTTGTCGAAGTGCAGAAAGCTCAGCTACAACACACCCAACCGCCAATTTGTGAGGCGTACTGAACGAAATAGTCGTTTCTGTCACACTCAGGTGTTTTATTCTCCGTGCGCTCTGTTGTTATACATCACCAAAACCCCGTCGTTCTTGTTCCCCTTTTCATGTCGCTGTGCGTCTCTTCTCTGCCAAGTACCGGACAGCTCCGCCTATCTGTAGATAGAAAGCTCCCGTTTGCTGTTAGCCACCACTCACCGAACGACGTCGCCATCTACCTGTTCGATCTTGGTTTTTAGCCCCCTTTTGCTAACGAATCCTGCCAAATAAAGCAAAGCTCCAGACACCACTTATTAGAAGTACCAAAGGCATCCGCAACTAGCCCAGAATGTCCCCGAACTTGAGCTTGCGGAGGAGGTTTTCAATCTACATACTCATTTTTTGCCAAAAATCGACCATTTGCGCTGCCTTGAAGAACTATCGTTAGAGTTCGAACACGCACTTTGTCCCGAATTCTACAGTGCAGAAATGAAAACCACCAAGACCAATTCTGTTCTTTGATAACTCAAATCCGATCAACATCACTTTTGCTCAAAGAGCAAAAGGAGTTGGGCGTAGACCTCAAGAGGTCTACGCCCCACCAGGCTCGTGCCTTTTCAGTGTCTTGAGCGATTAATCTGAAGACTAGGATCAAGAAACTGTGTCACTGCTCTCCTCGCTAGAGGTTGCTGTGCAAAATACATGTGCCATTCATCGTTGATTGCGAAACATGAATTTTTTGTGTCTCTCATTGCCCAGAATTGCTGTCGATAGTACTAAAAAGTGTGGAACCTCGATAGTATATGACCACGGTCTCCTGTCCTACCACTTGAGCTCACCCAAGAGCTAGCGGATTTCTCAGGTCTGCAGTAATTCTGGGCGGAGGGCACAGTCGAATCCATCTCAACGGTCTACTCTCAAAACACTAAGAATCAGATCTGCGCTTAGTACACAGACCATCACTCTTAATGTCAACTTCATAAGAGGGCTTTGTCAAATCGTAGGAATGCAATCAGCAGCTATCACTCTATCAACTCGAACAGCTCTACAGGCGTGATAGTGTGGTGGCGTAGATGGACACGGGAGGGCGCTGATGCTGCACAGCAGCGAGTGAAGTCGGCTAGAAATAGCTGGGAGATTCTGTGCACTGATGTTGCAATTCAGTGTGTTTAACACTCTCTTTCAGCAATAACATACATCATCAAGCCGAAAATGTTTTGATGCTGTCTCAGGTATAACAACGAATCTAGTCGATGTCAATGAAGTTTTCACGGCGACATTATCGCGGCTTTATAAACACATGTTGCGCTCAATCATACTGTACAGCTGACTGAGCGCAGATGAGTTCGACTGCAAGAGAATTGCAAACGTACGTCGTCTACTATGACGCCCAGCTAGGAACCGCTGCAATGTTTAGCGATTCGTATCCTTGGATTGTTGCTGGACCTTCAAGATCCTGTGCATCAAGAGAGTCGAGAGCATCGACTCCGAGGGCATCGAGTTGAAGTTGCGCAAAACCACAACTAGCTTTGCTGAGTTGCCTCTCAAGCAGTACCCAATCTTCTGGGAAAATCAACTCAAAACTAATACTTGGCTGCAGTGTAACTGGGTTGACAGAGCGCACTACACGGCCGTGAATTGCATACTGATCAGTCATCCTAGATCCTTTATATGGTGATTAAGTCCAATGGCAAGTTGCATATGCCATGGCAAGAACAACGGATGACTTAATAGATCGATATAAACGGTGTTGGAGAGTTAACTGTTGTCCATCCTACGGTTTGCTGATATTAAAAGCCACGAATAATTGAGTGCTGCTCCGCGACGTCAATTAAACATGCTCCGTTGAACAGAGTCAGGATACAATGCTGCGTATGCATAGTAGCATCAGGCTCTCACCATGACTACTGAGTGTCTCCTCTCCTTTTACGAGGACGCGGACGTAGTAGCCTATTTGTACTCTGTAGTTTCTCAACTACTGTAACAGTGTGGTTCCAGAGGACGTCATAACAAATAAACTCCATAGGTTCTAAGTAGGCACAGATGTCGTTCTGATCTCGCGTTTGCAGACGCTCAATCTCTGTTCTGTACCGACTCTGAATATACGGCAGGTCGTAGTCAGATTTTATTAGTGCAGCTAATAGCTTCATAAGTATGAATGCTCTCGGGTTCTTCTTTTCTTTTACATAAGCAAGACGATACTGCCTGAGCGATTCTGCTCTTGAGTTAACACCTTCAATATTACCCTGAGATAGGAGATAGAGTACGTGTACAATCTGAACTACAATATTAAAACCTTCTTTATCCGTCGAATACACCGGAGTCGAGTTTAAAAAATCGACCAGTGAAAATTCTTTGAGCAAGACCGCTCGGGTTCGAGGGTGTATGCTCCCAAGCTCAGAAATAGCTGCAAAAACCAAAAGTGCACGAATGAGCTGCCACATTTCAAAAGCACCACGCTCGCAGCTTGCGAAATTCTGCTTGCTCATCACCTCGTTGCATATTTCTGAAGCCCTTTGATACTCACCAGCATGAACGTGCATGGCAAGAATACTTGCTTGAATCTGGAAGTAATTGTAGCCAGTGAGAGTTTTAACTTGAAACAAGTCTGCACACAACTCAGCGTAGTAACGACTTTTCTCGCCTTCGCGACAGCAAAGGGTGCCACTGAGAGCCTTAAAGGCAAAATAACCGAACTCTCCCGACACAAAGTACTTAGGGCATTTGTTCAGGTATGCCAGAGCTTCCTGACACAAAGGTTCGATCTCGCGATACTGAGTGCAGGAGGTCGCAACAAACACTCTCATCATGTAACTGTGCATGCCGATTCTAAATGAGTCTGGATGCAGGCAACGGAGTTTCTCCATCTCTGCGAGCAGAGATTGAATGTATGGATTTTCTATGTCTTCGGCTTTTGATGATCTCGACGAATAGGCAGTCAAATCTTCTCTGAGTTGTTGAGCTTGTACTTCTGCTAGCCAGCTTTGAATTGCAACTTCACGTTCTTTCCTGTAGGCGCTGTATCGAGCCTTATGAACGGTAATGGAATAGTAGTGCTGGATCGAGTTCAAGCTAAGAACTTCATAGAGTACAAGTCCATACTCTCTTGCCTTACTTAGTACTTGTTCGAACAGTGCGATGCTGTTTAGTCGTGCCCCGTATCTGACAAGAATCTCAGCTTGAGCATACTTGGTTGTGCAGAAGTACCGTGCTTCCTGTTGCGCTGTGAACGTTGGCTGTGTGATTTCTAAACGCAGCACGACACTGAGCAACAGATTCTTCAAGTGGCTCTTTGTTGCGAAGAACCGAGCCTTGTGTTTGAGGTCACCATAAAGGAGGGCACAGGCTTCTTCATCACTGAGTTCAGGTTGTTGCTTCAACAATCGAAACATCTGTAATCGTTGATCATCTGCCTCAACATTCGAGAAGATCATCGACTCTTTTGCCCGTTTTGTAGTCAAGACTCTAATTAGCTCATGCAGCTCGTCCATCACTTTGCGAAGATATTGTAGGTGGTATGCAAGTTAGCGAATTGCGTGTATTTCAACAGCCTATGTCATCCACGCGTAGTTCGTTCAAGCTGCAATCTTGTGAGTGTTAAACATCTATTGTTACACTTACATTTTAAGCATCATGTATATCGTTCTTTGTATTCTACTCTGGCTCGGCGCTGTTAACCCAAACTCAAGCTACACTCATGCCGACATCGAATCACTAGAACTTCAATACGCACCTATTATCTCTGTAGTGGAATCAACACCACTTCTGCAAACCAGCATCGAGGCAACTTTTGGTAGCGACGCCGTCGCAATGAAAAATGATATCGATCCTGAAGAGAACTAGTGTTTCTTCTAAAATTAATGTGATTCGTTGGTATACAGTTAGCCGAGTCACATTGCGGAACAATGACTTTATGGGCAGGTGCTTGATGCTACCACGACACCTAGCTCAGAGATAGTAAAACGAATTGCGCGGGAATCATACTTCTTTGCTCCACCTTTGTATGGTAGAGCCATGAGTCATCAGGTCTCGTCCTTTCTGTTTCGCTGCGCCGTTCTTGCGTTCGTCACCAACGTGTTATAGCTCTCGTTGGAATTGATCAGTCTATCCTCGGCACAGTTGTTTTACAGCTGTGCTGAGGCCGTTTGCTTAGCAGTCATTTTCATCTACATCGCTCATTAGGAGAAACAATGGTTTTACTGACAGGAGAGTTTGAGGCAGAGTTGTTCCTCACTCAAGTATTGTACAAAGTGGCGCGCAGGAGTGGTGTGCGTGACGTTGAGTTTTACAGCAATGATGAACTTCTTCAGATGCTGAGCCTCAGTGTACGCGACGCCTACCTAGATTTCCGCGACACCTATCGTGAGTATGTGAAGATCGGGCTTGAGTTAGACAAAGCAAAGCAGAATGGATTGAGTCATAACGTGGTGGGATCACTCTCAACCCATCTCGGACAACTTGTGCAGGCACGCGACCTGACGAGAATGGCTTTGCTCAAGGCGATGCCAGTTTGAGGAAAGGTGCGCACTGTTTTTGCGTGTAGCAACTGGTCCGGTATATGCATCCATGACAAAGCAGGTCATCCCGATTGCAACCTGCTCTTGCTCTACGATTGCAGGCAATTCTAATTTCTCCGTTCGCGGAGAGAGCAGAACTTGGAGTTGCTCTGCTGCAGTACCGGGCCGCTACGCGCTATTGTTGGAACATATCCAACCAAGAAGTAGATTCTTTGTCTACAAATAGCGATTTCGTTATTTCGCACCTGAAACTCAAGTACAGCTTGAGTTCCTCCCTCAACCATCTCTCACTCGATGATGTTGGGATTTGCCAACAGTCGCGACAACTCACACTACTTTATTCAAACACAGCATCTATTCCAAGCTTTCTCAGCTTCGATAAGCACTCACCACTGCATTCAAGGCACAACAGCAGCCATTGTACTTTTATCGAGACCTACTGCATGTACCTGTTGTTGCACTTAAAGTAAGATCTAGACGCGTCAACAGAGCGTAACAAGCAGCATTCTCACACGACTCACAAGTACCTATACCCTCATCGAGTGAATCATGATACACTTCTCTGCAGTTATGTAACATCATTGCATAGCCGCATTCGCAATTTTGTACAGAAGCCAATCAGCAGTTGGAACCAGCTCTGGAGCCGCGGTAGACATGAACATCCAAACCATGTTAAAACTGCTGAGACGCACGGGCTTAAGGCGCATAACGCTCAGTGGATGAATCCTTCCGCTACCGAACGAATGAAATCGCAGCACATCTTTTGTTCACGATAGGTTAAAGACCTGTAGTGAGCCGTGCTCGAGCTACGCCCTCTATGTTGGATTCTTATCACGATCAGGGAGACCTTATGACTTTTTTACGGAATATGATACTTGCGCTGTGTGTTGCGCTCTCCGTTAACCACACTGCGCTAGCACAAAGCGAGCAAGGCAGACTTGCCGTCGGATTCCATGCTGGGATGAACAAGTACTGGGGTTCATTCACCGACAACCAACTCTGGTTCAGTGGTGACGCATTTGCGCGTTACAATCTTATCAATTCGCTATCGCTGCACGCAGCTATGGGAATCGGACAACTTCGCTACACCAACACTGCTGAACAGATTGCAAAGTACCCCTCCTACTATGCCAAGTTCAATGGCGCGATACCTGCGAAGAGTTTCATACGAACATCAACGTATGAGGGTCTGCTCTCTTGGAACTTCTTTCCAAGCGAGTCGCTCGTTCCCTATGTGTTCGGAGGTGTAGGATACCTAGACTTCAATCCTGTGCAAGACAATGCGAACAAGACACTCCCAAACAACGCCGCAGGCGTGTACAAAAAGAACGCGATCTACTATCCTTTTGGTGGCGGTCTGGAAATGTATATGAGTGACAACTTCGTATTCAATGCCAAAGCCACATTTCGTCTTGGATCAACAGAATGGCTCGATGATCTCAACTTGAGTAATGGCGGTAGCTTAACAGATGCAAAGAAAGATGACTTCGCAACATTCATGTTCGGTTTCAGCTACTACATCTTTGGTGATGCTGATCTCGATAAGGATGGACTTAGCAACTCACGCGAGAAGACACTCGGTACTGATCCCCTTAATCCTGATACAGATGGAGATGGCTTGCAAGATGGCGAAGAAGTTCGTCGCTATCATACCAACCCACTCGTTGCCGACTCAGATGGCGACGGACTTACAGACGGCTTGGAAGTAGCCCAGTATGGAACAGACCCTGCTCGCGAAGACACTGACAATGATGGCTTAAAAGATGGAGAAGAAGTTGCACGTAAAACCAATCCAAAGCTCGCAGATACGGATGATGACGGATTGTTTGATGGCGATGAAGTGCTTCGTTACAAAACTGATGCCCTCAATAAGGATACTGATCGCGACGGATTGAGTGACGGCGATGAAGTGAAAACTCATCAGTCTGAACCTACAAAGGCAGATACTGATGGCGATGCTTTGTCGGATGGAGATGAAATCAATACGTACACTACCATCCCTACAAAAACTGACTCGGATGGCGACGGTCTCGCCGATGGCTTGGAAGTCAATCAATACAAGAGCAATCCATCAAAGGTGGACAGCGACAGCGACGGCTTGAACGACGGCGACGAAGTCACAAAGTACCTTACGAATCCTATGAAATCGGATACCGACGGGGATGCTTTGAATGACGGCGATGAAGTCAAGAAGTACAATACCAATCCAAACCAAATCGATAGCGATGGCGACCTGTTGACGGACGGTGACGAAGTCACCAAGTTTAAGACAGAACCTACAAAGAAGGACACTGACACAGACGGTTTGAGTGACGGTGAAGAACTCAATACTTTCAAAACCAATGCCCTCAAGCCCGATACCGATGGTGACGGTTTGAATGATGGCGATGAAGTACACGGCAAGCATCCACTTGCACCTGGTCAGAAAACAAATCCATTGAAGGCTGATACAGACGGAGATTCTGTCGCTGATAATGAAGACTTCTGCCCTAACATAGCTGGGATCGCTAATGGACCGAAGAGCGGATGTCCTGAAGGACCCAAAATCGGAACGAAGGTAGATTTCCCCGACATTCTCTACATCGTCAACACCGATGAGTTCAACTACGATGAACCAGGCACTGCACCAAGTCTTGCGAAACTACTTGCGTACGTGAATCAATGTGACAAACTCGTGGTAAACATCGAAGGACACGCATCTTCCGAAGGCGCTGCAAAGCGTAACCAAGTTCTGAGTGATCTGCGTGCAAAGAAGGTTCGTCAATGGCTCATCGAACAAGGTGTGAATCCGAGCAAAATTCAAGGAACCATAGGCTATGGCACAAGCAAGCCAAAGGTCCAAGAACCTAATCCAAAGAATGTCACGAAGGAAGCGCTCGAAGATATTCGTAAGCAGAATCGACGTATCACTGTTGTCGTCGTCAAGACCTGCGATAGTTAAGCTCACTGCCTCCACAACGAACAGGAGCAATGGTCTTATGAACTGCTCAATGAAAGAGAAGGGTGGACTACTCTATGAGTCCACCCTCTGTTTCGCAGCTAATCAACAACACTCCTTCAATGAGGAGAACAGTACAAGCTGTCTGCATAGAAGCATACACCTGTTGCACCTCAGCACAAGTACGTCAGTCAAACATTTCTTCCACACCTGAAAGTACCATCATGGGAAACCTACTTTACCTAATCGCAGTTGTTCTTGTTCTGGCATGGCTCATCGGCATCTTTGGGTTCAATGCTGGAAATCTGGTACATATCCTCCTTGTCATTGCTATCATCGTGGTACTGCTTCGCGTTATTCAGGGACGTCGTCCCTTAGGATAGCGTTAGCCTTGCACGCAGAGCTTCGCAACTAACACTCGATATTTCTGCGCAGCACACATTGACCAATAGTTGTACTCTGTAAAAGGTCAAGACCCGAGTCAGCACAAACACCCATTGGAACAATGACGCGACGAAGTGCTATCATACGCTTCCAGCAGTAAATCATACAAGACCTATGGCACAACATATAACACATTCCAAGCGCGCAGTCTGTAGTTTTGTAGCGCTCGCTTACACCCTCAACAACGGAGTAAATCATGGGCACAAACGAACTAAGTGAAATTGAAAAATCAAAAGTTCACATCATAGTTGAAATCATTGAATACGTTCCGAACGCCGTGCTAAGTAAAACCATCATAAAGAAGTCGACCGGAAACATCTCGATTTCATCCTTTGATGCAGGCGAAGAATTGGCAGCGAAAACCTCGCCATTTGATATGTACATCCAGATCATTGATGGCTCGGCCGATCTACTCATCAATGACAAACAGTATCGCCTAAACTTAGGAGAAGGAATAGTAATTCCTGCGCACGCCACGCATTCCTTTAATGCGAATGCGCAATTCAAAATGATCTCCACCATTATCAAAAGCGGCTACGAGGACTAGGCGTGTACACTCGGCTAAAGCAACGAGGATCACCTAGGAGCTGCATAGACAAGAAATAGTGGACCTAAAGTCTACTCAATCGAATGCACTCCAGTAAAGAAAAAACCACGTGTAGTATTCCAGGCAATACTTCAAATCACCCTTCGTGGTAAAGCTAGGTTCATTGCACACTCTACTCACTCAGAGTGCGAATCAACTCGACGCAAGGCACAATGGCAATCGATTCTGTGCGCACACTTGGCGTACACATCACAACAACTTTACTCACTCATTTGGAGCTTACATGAAAACTCTCATTTCATTCACTTTCGTCATACTCTGTTGCACAAGTCTTATAGCCGCAGGCGGACCACAAGGACGGACATTTGGATTCGGTTTGATTGCTGGCGAACCCTACGGTGGTACCGCGAAGCTGTGGACTGGCTCGACAACAGCACTGGCCTTTGGAGTTGGCGGATCATACTACGGCTCTTTGCGCGTTGGTGTTGACTACCTCTGGCACTTCGATGCATTTAACTCATCACAGTTCAACCTCTATGCGGGACCAGGTCTAGTACTTGGATTTGGAAACTTTCATAATGGCTGGTGGTACAAGAGTGATCGCTGGAGCCGCTCTTCAGGAGAATCCGGCATCGCCTTTCGCGGCGTCGTTGGAGTTGACTTCATTCCTCGCAACTCAGCATTTGAAATGTTTGTAGAAGCCGGTCCGCTTCTTAACATCTCACCAGGCTCATTTAGCGCCTTTGACTTTGCCGTAGGCATGCGGTACTATCCATAAAGAACTCTCATCTGCACCACCACTGACGGATAATGCAACCTCAATCGCCACGATTGAGGTTTTTTTTGAGCTCACAATGAAACTGCAGTGTGGTCCTACGACAAAGTACTCAGCTCTAGTACCGCGCTATCTCCTAAGAGTCCTGCGCAGAACAAAGAGCTCGTTCTCTCCAATTGGTCGCCTTGAAAGAGCTCAAGTGCTTTCGTTCATGTATGCCTAAGACGAGGCCTTTACTACGCTGCATAATAAGCCGAGTGAGCTCTACTGGCATTTACTCTGCACTTTTTCAGTCCACTAAGAAAGTAATCTGTGAATCGTATGAAAGAATTAACCCACATGGAAAGCGGCGTGCACTTTCTTTTTGTTGCTGCTGCACTCGTTGTTATCGTGACAGGTATCAACCTTGCGCATGCCGTCCTCACGCCTATTCTCATATCGGTATTCCTGTCCGTCCTTGGCACACCACCTGTGCTGTGGCTGCGCAAGCGACATGTCCCGATTGGTATATCGGTAATCATTGTGTTGCTCGTTCTTGTAGTCGCCATCCTCAGCTTTGGACTCGTTGTAGGAATGTCGGCGAACACAATGTTATCTCATCTTCCTACATACCAAGCTCACCTACACGAACAGATACAGGTTCTCATACTTGTACTCTCTTCAAAGGGAATCGCTGTTAGCGATGTCGCATTCATGAAGCTCATCGACGCTGATGCAATGACAAATCTCATGGGATCAATCATGGGCGGCTTAAGTTCTGCATTCTCGATACTCATCGTTGTACTGCTGACAGTTTCATTCATTCTTCTAGAAGCATCAACGTTCAAGCAAAAGATCCGTGTTGCCGTTGGAAACCCCCGAGCTGCCTTTCCGCAGTTCAGTGTATTTATCAGCGAGATGCAGCGGTACATGATTTATCAGACCTTGATCGGACTTGCAACTGGTACGGCGATAGGTTTGTGGCTGTGGACGCTAGGGGTCGACTTCGCGGTGATACTAGGCTTGCTTACCTTTCTACTCTGTTACGTCCCGAATGTGGGCAGTGCGATTACACTAGTTCCTACAGTTGCAGTAGCTTTCATTCAGTTTGGAGCAGGTAAAGCGGTGCTCGTTGCTACTGGGTACCTCGTCATCACTTTCGTGCTCGGTAGCATTGTACAACCACGTTTGATCGGTCGGAAGCTCGGACTCTCCACCCTTGTCGTCTTTCTCTCCATGGTCCTTTGGGGTAATCTCCTTGGTCCTATTGGAATGGTGCTCTGCGTCCCACTTACCATGGCTCTGAAATTCGCGCTTGAAATAAGCGACAACACTCGCTGGATCGGCGTTCTGCTTGAGCGGTCGCCAGAAGAAAAGACTCATCATACTCCATCGACGTCCGTTCACAAACAACGAACTTCCTCAGTTGAGCTGTAGGAACAAACTAGGCGAGTTGTTTAAGGACAGATGATTCGTGAAGTGGAGGCGCGCCACATACGGCAGTCGACGTGAGAAGTCAGTGTCACGGGCGAGAGATCGCGCACAGCTCAGTATCTCATTTCGAAGACCCAAACTCATCCATCAATTGCCTTCAATGTCATTCACACTTGCGAGAATCACACACCATGGTCCGAACACGCACAAAAATCCTCTACTCGGTACTCGCTGCCTTTGTTGTCCTCTTGCTTGTGATCGCAGGTATCGCGACGGCCATTATTCGATCACCCGACTATATTGTAAATAACTATGTCAAAGAGGGACTCGAACGCCGATATGCAGAACAACACCCTGGAGTGGTTCTGCACATCGACTCTGTACACTGCGACATATTTGGTCGCACACTTGAGTTCAGCGGTCTACATTATGGCAACGCAGACTCTTCAATTCGTCTCAATGTTGCAGCTGGAAGTATCAACTCCGTAGATTGGCTGCGGCTAAGTGGTATTTGGCAAAGCAGCAAGAACGTCGCGCTGCGCTCCCACATTCGCATGCAGAACCTGAGTGCTAGCTTTCGTTCAAATGACTACATAGCTACCTGCGACTCCGTACATCTTGATCTCGAGGACTCCAGCGTGCACGTGGCAAACTTGGCTTATATGCCGCGCCTGGAAGACCCAGAGTTCTTTCGCACACAACTCACTCGAGCTTGCCGATATAAAGTTCTCCTACCAAGGCTGGACCTTCAAGGCATTCATGTCGCGAAACTCCTTGATGGCAAAGGTCTACTGGCAACGAGCCTTGACCTGAGAGCGGAGTCGTTCGACGTTCGTCTACACAAGTACAAAGTTGAAGCCAAATCGAAAGTGCCCACGAACATGCCTGCATCTCAATTAGCTGCATTACCCTTTCCATTGCACATTGATAGTCTTCGTATGTCGCTCACACAACTCGTCTATGCGGAGTGTTCAACACCAACGTCTACCCCTGCACAGGTGCACTTTGATCGACTCAGCGGGACAGTGCTTGGACTGCACAACGATGGTGACACCAATCATAGCATTCAGATAGACGCGCAAGCATACATCATGGACCAAGGTCTCATGAAAGTGAAAATTGATCTCTCGTCTGCCCCCAATGCATTTGCCTACACTCTAGACGGTTCGCTTGGACCGATGAAGCTGACACTTCTCAATCAATTTGTTCGAGAGTCGGAACACCGTAAAATTAGCGACGGTACATTCCTTGGTGCACATTACCGCACTTCCACCGCAAATGGCCGAACGAGAGGCGCGATAGATCTACGCTACAGAGATCTCTATATCACCATTCTAGACCCGAAGACTGGTAAAACCGACCAC
>JBGAVD010000007.1:0-224898 GCA_044228285.1 Chlorobiota bacterium | reverse complement strand
CAGAGCAGCTGACTTGTGCGGTAACAGCACAACCTGTGCACAAACAATCACCGTTAACGATAACGTAGCACCAAGTATCAGCTGTCCAGCGAACACCACAGTAACCTGTGCAAGTGCAATTCCAGCACAGACAACAACAGGTGTAACAGCAACAGACAACTGTAATGGAGCTGCGAGCATCACTCTTGTAGGCGATGCAACCAGCAACATTATCTGTGTGAACAAGTTCACCGTCACCCGTACGTTCCGCGCAACAGACTTGTGTAACAACACAGCAACCTGTGCACAAATCATTACGGTGTTTGACAACGTAGCACCAACCATTAGCTGCCCAACGAATACAACAGTAACCTGTGCAAGTGCAGTACCAGCACAAGTAACAACTGGTGTAACGGCAGGCGATAACTGCGGTGGTGTTGCAACAGTCACATTGGTAAGTGATGTAACAAGCAACGTAAGCTGCGCTAACAAGTACACAATCACCCGCACATTCAGAGCAAGTGACTTGTGTAGCAACACAGCAACCTGTGCACAATTGATTACAGTCAATGATACACAGGCACCAACAATTACATGTCCAGTCAACATGACTGTAACCTGTTCTTCATCAGTTCCAGCACAAAACACCAGTGGTGTAAGTGCATCGGATAACTGTGGTGGTGCTGTGACAGTAGCATTTATAAGCGATGTCACAAGCAACGTAAGCTGTGTTAACAAGTACACCGTTACCCGCACATTCCGTGCAACAGACTTGTGTAGCAATACATCAACCTGTTCACATACAATTACGGTTAATGATAACGTAGCGCCAAGCATGACCTGTCCAGCGAACACCACAGTAACCTGTGCAAGTGCAATTCCAGCACAAAGCACAACGGGTGTAACAGCAACAGATAATTGCAGTGGTTCAGTGAGCTTGAGTGTAGTAGGCGATGTAACAACAAGCAGCGTCTGCGCTAATCAGTTCACCGTTGTGCGTACGTTCAAGGCAACAGATGCTTGTAGCAATACAACAACCTGTGCACAGACAATCGTCGTATTTGATAACGTAGCACCAAGCATGACCTGCCCAGTTGCACTCACAGTTACTTGTGCATCAGCAGTTCCAGCTCAGAACGTCGCGACAGTAACCGCAACAGATAACTGTGGTGGTGCGACAACGATTAGCTTCGTTAACGATGTAACAAGCAACGTAAGCTGTGTGAACAAGTACACAGTAACTCGTACGTATCGCGCAACAGACCTCTGTAGCAATACAGCGACCTGTAGCCAGATCATCACAGTAAATGATAATGTAGCTCCAACAATCATCTGCCCAGCAGGTGTGAGCTTCTCATGCGCTGGTTCAATTCCAGCACAAACGACCGTTGGTGTAACAGCTAACGACAATTGTGGTGGTGCAACAACCGTAACAGTTGTTGGTGATGTAACAAGCAATGTGAGCTGCATCAACAAGTTCACAGTAACCCGTACCTTCCGCGCAGCGGATGTGTGTGGTAACACATCAACGTGTGCCCAGATCATTTTGATTAACGATATCATTGCACCAGCAATCAATGCTCCAGCAAATGTTACGGTAACCTGTGATCTTGGTCTGCTTTCACCATCAATCGGAACAGCAACAGCAACCGATAACTGTGGTACAGTAACAGTTGGCACCAGCGATATCCGTATCGATGGCAACTGTCCAGGTAACTATGTCGTCAATCGCAAGTGGGTAGCAAGTGATGCATGTGGCAATACAGCAACAGCAGCACAAATGATCACTGTAACCGACAACACAGCACCAAGCATTACCTGTCCACCAGATATCACCTTGAGCTGCTCAGCGAACTTTGACCCAGATACCAACCCAGCATTTGGTCGCGCAACAGCAACCGATAACTGCAGCGGTATTATCTCAATCACGCACTTCAACTGTAATCCAGTTTCCGATGGTTGCCCAGGTAACTATAACTACTTCGTAACCTGGACTGCAGCAGATGCATGTGGCAACTTTACAACCTGTAATCAATTGATTACTGTACGTGACAATGTTGCTCCATCAATGACATGTCCAACAAGTGTAACGGTAACCTGCGCAAGCGCAGTACCAGCACAAACAACAACTGGTGTGACCGCAACAGACAACTGTAGTGGTCCAGCAGTGATCAGCTTCGTATCAGACGCAACGGTAAATATGACTTGTGCAAACAAGTACACCGTTGTCCGTACCTACAGAGCAGCTGACTTGTGCGGTAACAGCACAACCTGTGCACAAACAATCACCGTTAACGATAACGTAGCACCAAGTATCAGCTGTCCAGCGAACACCACAGTAACCTGTGCAAGTGCAATTCCAGCACAGACAACAACAGGTGTAACAGCAACAGACAACTGTAATGGAGCTGCGAGCATCACTCTTGTAGGCGATGCAACCAGCAACATTATCTGTGTGAACAAGTTCACCGTCACCCGTACGTTCCGCGCAACAGACTTGTGTAACAACACAGCAACCTGTGCACAAATCATTACGGTGTTTGACAACGTAGCACCAACCATTAGCTGCCCAACGAATACAACAGTAACCTGTGCAAGTGCAGTACCAGCACAAGTAACAACTGGTGTAACGGCAGGCGATAACTGCGGTGGTGTTGCAACAGTCACATTGGTAAGTGATGTAACAAGCAACGTAAGCTGCGCTAACAAGTACACAATCACCCGCACATTCAGAGCAAGTGACTTGTGTAGCAACACAGCAACCTGTGCACAATTGATTACAGTCAATGATACACAGGCACCAACAATTACATGTCCAGTCAACATGACTGTAACCTGTTCTTCATCAGTTCCAGCACAAAACACCAGTGGTGTAAGTGCATCGGATAACTGTGGTGGTGCTGTGACAGTAGCATTTATAAGCGATGTCACAAGCAACGTAAGCTGTGTTAACAAGTACACCGTTACCCGCACATTCCGTGCAACAGACTTGTGTAGCAATACATCAACCTGTTCACATACAATTACGGTTAATGATAACGTAGCGCCAAGCATGACCTGTCCAGCGAACACCACAGTAACCTGTGCAAGTGCAATTCCAGCACAAAGCACAACGGGTGTAACAGCAACAGATAATTGCAGTGGTTCAGTGAGCTTGAGTGTAGTAGGCGATGTAACAACAAGCAGCGTCTGCGCTAATCAGTTCACCGTTGTGCGTACGTTCAAGGCAACAGATGCTTGTAGCAATACAACAACCTGTGCACAGACAATCGTCGTGTTCGACAACATTGCACCATCAATGACATGTCCAGTTGCCGTTACAGTTAGCTGCGCATCATCGATACCAACACAAAATCCATCAGTTGTAACAGCAACAGATAATTGTGGTGGTGCGACAACGATCAGCTATGTGAGCGATGTAACAAGCAACGTAAGCTGTGTGAACAAGTTCACAATTACACGTACATATAAGGCAACAGATCTCTGCGGTAACTCAGCAACCTGTACCCAAATCATCACTGTTAATGACAATGCAGTTCCAACGTTTACATTCTGCCCTGCAAATGTGACATTGAATTGTAGTGATCCACGTACACCAACAACTACAGGTACAGCAACTGCAATGGATAATTGCAGCGCGCCAACGGTTACACCAACAGATGTTATCACTCCTGGTAGCTGTCCTGGTAACTTCACTATTACACGTATTTGGACAGCGGCAGATGCTTGCTCAAACACAGCAACATGCGCGCAAATCCTTGTTATTCGTGATGTCACTGCTCCTGCAATTACTTGTCCAGCTAACGTAACAATCAGCTGTACAGATTCACGTATTCCAGGTGTTGGACCTGTTGGTCAGGCGACCGCTACAGATAACTGTGGAACAGCAATCGTTAATTACGATGACTTTGCAGCAGTCGGATCATGCACCAACATCACGATCACTCGTGTATGGCGCGCATCTGACGCATGTGGAAACACAGCAACATGTACACAGATCATTTCGGTGATCGATGTAACACCTCCAACAATGACATTGCCAGCAAACATTACTGTTAGCTGTACATCTTCATTGGCTCCTGCAACAACTGGTCGTGCAACAGCAACAGACAACTGTAGCAAGGTTGCAAGTATTACTTGGTTTGACTGTGCTCCAGAATTCCACGGTTGCCCTGGTAACTTCACCTTCGACAGAACATGGACTGCAGCAGACGCATGCGGAAACTTTGTAACTGGTAATCAATCGATTACAGTTGTTGCAAACATTCCACCGTCTATTACATGCCCAGCGGCTGTAACAGTAAGCTGTGCTGATGCAATTCCTGCTGTCAATCTTGGCAGTGTAACTGCAACTGCAGCATGTAGTGCAACGGTGAGTGTCAGCTTTGTAGGCGATGCATATACCAACCAAAGCTGTGCTAACCGTGTAACGATCATCCGTACCTATAAGGCGGTTGATGAGTGCGGTAATTCGGCGGTTTGTACGCAGACGATCACAGTAAATGATCAAACGGCTCCTAGCTTCAATTGTCCTGCAAGTATGACCGTTAACTGCCCTGCAAGTACCGAACCATCGAACACTGGTGTACCAACAGGCGTCGTTGATAATTGCTCCGGCACACCAACTACTACATATGCTGATACACGCGAAGATGGCTCATGTCCTAATAATTATAAGATTAACAGAAAGTGGACAGCAACGGATGCTTGTGGAAATACAAGCACCTGTGTTCAAGTGATTTTTGTTCGTGACGTTACACCTCCAACAATCGCTTGCCCAGGCAACATGACCGTTAGTTCAGCTGCTGGCACTTCAGGAATGAATCCATCTGCTGGTGATGCTTGTGGTTCAGTAACTGTTGCATACAGCTTGAGTGGTGCAACAAGTGGTACAGGTACTAACATGGTTGGTAGAACACTCGCTCCTGGAACAACTGTAGTTGTGTGGGTAGCGACTGATGCTTGTGGTAACACAGCTTCATGCTCATTCACAATCTTCTACGACCCATCTCCTGCACCATTGGTATTCCCAGATTGCAATGGTCGCACAATTGCTAAGGTTGCGAATAGCGGCTTGAGCTATGTAGTTGGTGACAACTGGAGCGAGTTCGTTCCAACAGTAAATGACAACTGCACGAATGTAGTCTTGTCTAACAATCTTACAGGCGTTGAATCTCTTACAGGATATCAATTCCCATTGGGCCCAACACAACTCACATGGAATCTCACCGATGACTGTGGTGTTCGTGCTGAATGTTCATTCAAGGTTGTTGTTGAAGACAAGCTCGATCCAGCTGTTAGCTGTCACCCAACTGTTGTTTACTTGAACGAACAAGGTGTTGCTACAGTTAATGCTGCAGCAATCGTAGACGCTGCTCCACACCGTAACGTTGTTTCGATGAGTGTTAACCCATCATCCTTCAACTGTTCACAACTTGGTGCAAACACTGTTGTGCTATCATCAATTGATAACAACGGTATTGCTTCTGAGTGTTCTACAACGGTAACAGTTGTTGACGCGATTGCTCCTGTCTTGAGCGTGCCTGCAAACATCACAGTATCATCCGCGTCAAATGACTGCGGTTCTTTGGTGAACTTGAATGCAAGCGCAACAGACAACTGCACACCGTATGTGGCCGTGAAGTACACATCAGCGAACAATCATGTTGGTGATGACTTTGATAGCTTTAACAATGGTGACGCAAGCGACAATAACCCAGCTGGACGTCATACCAACACCTTCCACTTCCCAATCGGAACCACGTCGGTTACGGCTATCGCGGTTGACAACAGCAATAACAAATCAGTTGCACAATTCACAGTAACTGTACTCGATGCTAGCATGCCAGTTGCACGCGCAAAGAATGTTCTTGTGAGTCTTGATGCTACGGGCCATGCTCGAATCAATGCTGCTGACGTAAACAATAGTTCATATGATGCTTGCGGAATCAACGCTGTGAGCATCTCCCAAAATCAATTCGATTGCACACAGGTTGGTCCTAATCCAGTTATGTTGAGCGTTTCGGATAGCCATGGCAACAGTGCTTCAACCGTAGCTGTCGTGAACGTTATTGATGATGTAAAGCCAACAGTTCTTGTAAAGCCAGCAACAGTGTTCTTGAATGCTGATGGTTTAGCAACGATTTCAGCTGCAGACATCAATAATGGTAGCACAGACAATTGCGGTATCGCTACAATGTCCGTTTATCCAACCAGCTTCCACCCAACACAATTGGGCGAAACAAAGGCTGTGTTGACAGTTGTTGACGTCAATGGCAACTTTGCTTTTGCAAATACAACTGTAACAGTGAAAGACAATGTCGCTCCTGCAATTGTAAAGCCAGCTGATCTTATCGTGAACACCTCAGCAACAAGCTGCGACGCTATTGTAAGCTTGCACGTAAGCGCTCGCGACAACAGCAATGTTCAACCACGCATTATGTACACAAGTGGAAACAACATGTGTGGTCTTGATGCTGATGATTGGCATCGCACAACACCAAGCTTTGGAAAGTTCCGCTTCCCACTTGGTACAACAACAGTAACAGCAGTTGCTTATGACAATGCTAATAATCAGTCATCAACAACATTTACTGTTACAGTACTTGATCAAAACGCTCCAGTTGTCGTTGCAAACAACATTGTTGTTGATTTGAACGCAAATGGTGTTGCTACGATCAATGTTGCAGATGTTGATGCTGGTTCCCGTGATAACTGTACCATGTCTTCATTGACATTGTCAAAGACAAACTTTAACTGCAATGATATCGGAAACAGCCGCGTCACCTTGACTGGTGTCGATGCTGCAGGTAATGTTTCAAAGACTGACTTCACCGTTAGTGTTCGTGACATCATCGTCCCAACTCTCGTTACAAAGGACGCTACCATCACCCTGAACGCAGATGGCTTTGCTACAATTTCAAAGTCTGATGTTGACAATGGTACAACTGATAATTGCTCAGATCTCTTCTGGACAATTTCAAAGACCAGTTTCGATTGCAGTGAGGTTGGCGCGAATACAGTTGTCGTTACAGTCCGCGATCGTTACAACAATTCGATCTCAAAGCCAGTTGTTATTAACGTCAAGGCTGTTGCTCCAACAGTAGCTACAAAGAATGTTACGATTGCATTGAATGCGAATGGTGCTGCAAGCGTAAGTGCTGAACAAATTGATAATGGTTCAGCTGCTGTATGTGGCATTGCTTCACGCATCGTAACACCTTCAAGCTTTAGCTGCGCACAAGTAGGCGAGAATGTGGTAACACTTAGCGTAACAGATGCCCATGGCAATGTTGCAACTGCTCACGCTGTGGTAACAGTCATCGATAACACAACACCTGTTGCACGTGTACGCGACATCACTCTGAACTTGACAGATGGCAACGCTACGTTAACTCCTTCAGCAGTTGATGATGGTAGCAGCGATAACTGCGGTTCAGTTGCTTCAATCACTCTCTCACAATCAACCTTTAGCTGCCAAGATGCTCCTTCAAAGACGATCATCGTAACAGTTACAGATGCTCATGGTAACAGCGCAACAGCAAGCTCAGTAGTAACAATCAATGCTCTCCCAGGCGTAAGCATCTCCGCTGTTCCAAACAGCGATGTATATACCGGCGGTGTTGCAACGAATCTCTACTTGGGTTATGGTCCAACAGCATTGACACTTAATGCAAATGCTACAGGCGGCAACAGCTTCAATTATTCATGGAGCGGTAGCGGTCTTAGCTGCACCAATTGTGCATCACCGGTGTTCACACCAACTGATGCTGGTAACTACTCTTTCGTAGCTACTGTAACAAACAATGCAGGTTGTTCAGCTCAGTCATCAGTAACCGTCTGTGTTAAGGATATCCGCGCTGGCAACGATCAAGTATGGCTCTGCCACAATGGCTCTTCAATGGCAGTTAGCGGTAGCCAAGTCTCCGCTCACTACCCAGGCTATGGTACAGACTTCCTTGGTCAGTGTAGCCAAAATGGATGTACAGCAGCTCGTTCTATCTCAGAGGATGCAGAGAACTCAAACGTTTATGCTAACGATGTAGAACTCTTCGTTGCTCCAAATCCATTCACAAGCGAGTTCACCTTCTCCTTCGGTGGTTCATCACGTGAGCCAGCTACCTTGAAATTGATCGATCTTTCAGGCCGCGTTCTCGAAACAATCGAGCGCGTTAGCCAACACACTGAAGTGAAATTGGGCGGCGCTCAACAAAATGGCGTCTACCTCTTGAACTTCAGCCAAGGATCAATCACCAAGACAATCCGTCTGGTCAAGATCGACTAAGCTTTGTTCGATTCCTAAGCAAGAAGCCCTCGTCACGTTGTGATGAGGGCTTTTTGCGTTAGGTACAACTCTATCAATCCTGAATCGGATCTAAGCGCACGGCTGACACAATATGAGCCCAGCTTATTGTTCCTGACGGTGTGGTCTTATGAGAAACCCCGCTTTCTCGCAACAGAGTGTCGCTAACAGCTGTGCCTGCTGCTCAACCCTACGCATCGAACATTACACTCTAACACCTGGCCAGCATTTGATCTGATTGCACTTTTATCGATAGAAGCTCTTAGCTTCATCAACCGTTCAACACCTGTGTGCTCTAAAGTACCCAATTAACCCTTCAAGACCTGCGCGCTCAAGTGTGTCCATCCGACCTTTCAACACTTGTGTGCTCAAGAGTATCCATTCTACCTTTCAAAGCCCGTGCGCTCATGAGTGTCCTTTTGACCACTCAACGCCCGTATGCTCAAGAGTATGCATTCGAACATGAAACACCTGTCTACGTTAGATTGAGCGGTTGTCTGAACAGATACCATAGGTGCCGTTAGACTCACAATCGCTCCAGGACATAGATTTGGGTGGATACGAGTGTACTATGCATCTACGCCGTTTTCGTTGCGCTACGGCTAAAGCAAGGTCCTACAGTCGAGGTTGGTTCGTATCTGCCATTGCACCGTAGGTCACTCTGCGCAGAAACGGGTACTAGCCTTTTACCCATGTCTTAGATTGCTCTAAGGAGGACCCGGCTGCCGACTACTATGTGTCAGACCCGCGGTGTGCAACATTGCGTCTCAGTGCAGAGTTACGAGGCTTTGGCTGTTTAGTTACCTGTGGGCAACTCCAGCAGGTTCTGAAGAGCGACAACATTTTAGTCCGGCTTAGTCCGTTGAAACGAGTGCTAACCCTAATCCTCCAACTATCTGTTCTTCCAGCTTGCCACTCCCGAATACGATCAGGCTCTCGATGAGTGTCGCCCGACTAAGATCTAGCTACTCTCATCTGAATCAGTACATGCACCATGAGTTTCTCTGCTCGGGCTGTTGAAGACTTGGAGAGCCGCAACGGCTCATCGTCATCCATGAGTCTTTGAATACCTCATTCATTGATTTTGAGAAGAGATATAGCATACGGCAGTGGCCTTTAAGTGGTCGTTGTCACTACCAGTCACTCAATGTTTTAAACTCTCAGCAGCTAGTCGCTCTGTCCCAGAGTTCTGCAGTGTCGCCCAGATATGATAGAGCTACATGCAAAGGTTGAGTCAGATCACGAGTCCGTCGCTTATAGACATACAGCTCAATTTGTTAATGGTGTACTGCGCTTGGGTAAAGTGTAGAAGGTTCAGTGAGAATCTAAGCTACGGTGTTGAAGAATCGGCTTTCTCTGCGCATGCTGATCATTGAACCTTCCTGTAAACAAAGCTCTTTAGCTTCTTTTCTATTCTCTCTACCTTGAAGGTGCAACGGATGAGAACCGAGTGTTCATGTCTTCTTAGCTTGACGAGCTATGGTTGTGCAATTGACAAAGAAGACGTTCATGAAACAGCCTCGCCGGAGCTTATAGCCGAAGCTTTCGATCACAGAAGTATTGCTCAATGGAGATTGCTTTTTGGATGCGAGGAGCCGCGGTCCGTGCCAAGGGCACGGCCGGTTGAAGAAGAAAATCCTGGACGGTTATGATATCAATACTGGCGAGAGGCTTCAGTAACGGTTGCGTATAGAGTAGTAGGCTTTCCGACCCACACTAATTGTAGACTGCTCGCAAACAATGAAGTGGGTAATCGTGGCACTACAGAGCTGAGCTTAGACGGTAACGGTCTTCTTTGTGTAGATAGAGGCCAAGAGCAAAGCCAATTGGCTATGACAAATGGCGCATTTTGAGAGCGAGCCAATTGTGAATCGTTGGGAGACGGACTCGAAATGAAGTTGCCCAGTCGAGCCAAGAACTACCAGCGAGCATGGAGTGATCAGTGCAACAAAAGATACCTGTACCACGGCTGAAGGCAAACTAGAGTACAACAAATGCGTTGAGTTTTTGCGGCAGGAGAGTGGTGCTCTTAACCGCAGTCAAGGAAACCTCAATAAGTGTCACGGACGTACGATCAGCGGTGTTGTCGAAGCATGCGAGTTGGTTCGTTCGCGAGTTGTAGGCGAATGCCGAAAAACTGCCACTCGTAATGTAGCCTAAAGATGTACGGTTCTTGATATCCATCAAAATCAACTCGTCATTAAGCGCGAGATAGGCATAGCCGCCTTCGAGTACCGCAAGAGCCTGCGGTTTGATCTGTTCGGTGGCGACTCCGCTAGCGGTAATGACTATGTTGGTGCCGACCGAGCGAGTCTGAGTGGAATAGACAAGCAAATGAGCTGCTGACATAGGACGAAGGTCGGATAGCTTGCCGTCTCCTAAGCACACGATGACAAATGAGCCTGTTGTCTTATCAGATCCAACAAAAGTAGGAGCAGTAGGCGTAAAAAAGCTCTGGCTGAGAGTGTTCGTTGGAGTATCAATGATAGAGCACATACTGCTTTGTTGGGAGCAGACACAGACTTGGTTGCCGACAGCTGCGATGGAGGTAGGGACTGCAGGTACGATAATATCCCGATCCGACAACAAACGATAGACCGTCACATCAATGATGCTAACAGTACTATCGGCATTCGCGCTATAGGCAGTGGTAGAGTTGGCAAAACACAAGTCGACTACCGCGTGTGGTGCGGTTGAGATGGTAGCGATACTCTTATAGCTACTGCGATTGACAACCTCAATTTTCTTGATATCAGGCATGAGGAGGTAGAGGGCCGTATCGAACTGGACGATTTTAGTAACCTGGCCTTCGAGCGTTCGACCATTTGCTGCGGCATAGGCATCAGTCTGCTTGACGGAGTTTTCCGGTTGATGAATCAAACTAAGCCTACTCGGATTGTCGCTCGTCGTTGCTAGTATTGTCCATCCAGTATCGGTGTTGGTATACACAACCTCGTCAGGACTACAGGAACTAAGAAGTACAAGGCTGAGCACGACGCAAGCGCGGAGCCATAAAAGGACAGAAGTGTACATGGGATGCCGGTGTAGCATAATCAAAGTGAAAAGTGGAATGAAACGAACGTCCATCCTACTCAATAAACATCAAAATGCTGATTGGTTTCAAACATCCAATCGGCGGATAATCTCTGCAATCAGTGCTGTCATTTTTGGTTCAGCGATAGCGGCAGCCTCTAAAATTTCGTCGAGAGACACTGCCTGTAGCGTGTCGGGAAAGCACTCATCCGTTATCACTGAAAAACCAAGTACGCGCATGGACGAATGAACCGCAACAATAACTTCTGGAATGGTACTCATTCCCACAACATCTGCTCCAATTCCTCGTAAGAAGCGATATTCCGCTCTCGTTTCGAGGTTAGGTCCCGCAACTGCTACATATACGCCTTGCTGAAGTGGAATCTGCAACTCTTGGGCACAGCGCTGGGCGAGCTCACGAAGACTCGACGTATAGGGGTCGCTCATGTCAGGAAAACGTGGACCCAGACTGTCGTCATTCTCACCTATGAGTGGATTGTCGCCGAGTAAGTTTATATGGTCGCTGATCAACATGAGATCACTACGACGATAGGCTGGATTTAGTGCTCCACATGCATTCGAAACGACCAGAGTGTTAACACCCATGGCTTTCATAATGCGGACGCCATGCGTGATCTGCTGCATGCTGTAGCCTTCGTAATAGTGAAAGCGACCCTGCATGACCATAACGGGTTTCTCTGCCAAGTATCCGAAGATGAGACGTCCATGATGCGTTTCTACCGTCGACCGAGGCATATGAGGAATCTCATCATACTCGATAATGCTCTCAACCTTGACTTCGTCAGCCAACTTAGCGAGTCCAGTTCCCAGAATAATTCCAACGAGCGGCTGCTGCGCAGTCTGACTACGGATGTATGCTACTGATTCGTGAATGCGCTGTTGTAAAGCTGAGGTCATGGACAGAGAAAGTAAAGTAAGTGGGCTGCACATTTGAAAATCAGGCACAGCAATCGGAGCCAAACACCGAACTCATGAGCGACCGTGTTGCCTGCAAAGTTCCGAACTATTCCTCGCTGCTACAAATACCGAAGCAAAGGATTTGTGCTTCGCTTCTTCAGCGCCGCATACCATACACACAGTGGGTAGAGAATGAGCACTATGGCTATCCAAAATGCATACACGATAGGCAGATCAAAGCCGAATTCTGGAGGGAATGAACGCGAAAAGACATTCCCGATCAGTAAAGAAGCGTCATAACCGCGCATGAGCTCGATTCCAATCGACAAACCGTGAATTAGAGGTATATGGAGCAAATAGTAGAACATGGGAACGCGACCAAACACCGTAATCTTTTCCATGAGCGCTCCTGACCACTTTTCCGCCGCGCTAAGGAGCAGAATGGCGGGTCCTAAGGTCATCAGGAGGTAAGCCAATGAGGGAGGATATTTGGTGCAATTCAGAAAGGACAGAATGGTGATGCTTGGGTCACGCTGCACTGACCAAGGCTCAGGGTCGCCGTACACATTCAATGTTCGTATAACAATGAATGCGATGAACAATACAAGACCAAGCAGGTTCATTATCTTTATCCGCTCGCTTCGCTCCCGTGCGTACAAGCTTCCAAATGCGTAGCCAACAGCCATCACACCTAACCAAGGAATAAGAGGATAGAATGGCACAAAGCGAATTCCTTGAACTGGAGTGAGTGCGTCACCGGTGTGTGGTAAATGTAAAAGAGCTGCTAATACGATCATACTCCAGCCGAGAGCCCAAATCACTTGCACGAAGAGCATGGAGACTTCGAAGGGTGTGAAAGTCCAAGCCGAGCGCACGAGCGTGAGCTCTAAAATGATGAGCCAGATGCCACGACTCACAAGGAACGTTGAGAGATCTGATTTCGAAGTACCACGAATGATCTGCAGATACGCGCCGGTTCCCGCGAGAAACACGAATACCGGAGCGCAGAAGTGCGTAATCCAACGAGTGAAGAACAACGCAGGTGTTGTTGTATCCATATCGGTCGGATTCATTCCAGGGTGCGAGAAGTAGTCACGCACGTGGTCAAGTGCCATGATAACCATCACGAGTCCACGCACAAAATCGATTGAGTTGAGACGTTCTTTCATCTTGCTCCTGCTGAAGTATCCGTCAATATAGGAGAGAATTCATTGAGAGACTAATGGAAGATCAATGCCAACCATTAAGTGCTGAGAATCATGTACTGATGTCCAAAAGAACAGCGTATTCTCTCAATAGTGTACGATCTAGGCACTAACAAGGACTTGAGTCCGCCGAATTGTCCTGAGGTCAATCAATCCCATAGAATTCAAGCCAAGGCTGCTTCGTAATTTAGAGACATGAAAAACCTGCTCATTATCGCGTACTACTTTCCGCCTTCGGGTGGTCCTGGAGTACAGCGCGTGCTAAAAATGGTAAAGTACCTTCCGCTGTTTGGTTGGAATCCAATCGTTCTCACCGTGGAGAATGGTACCTTTCCAGCACGTGATGAGTCGTTGCTTGCTACCGTCGATCCTTCTATCATCGTGAAGCGAACGCACATTTATGAGCCCTATGATATCTATAAGTTCTTCGTCGGCGAGAAGCAAAACACGGCTATTGATGTGAGCGTGTTGACTACCCAACAAAGTGGAAGCTGGAAAAAGAAGCTGGCACAGTGGATTCGTGCGACCTTCTTTATCCCTGACGCTCGCATTGGTTGGCTCTTCAGCGCCGTCTCTGCTGCAAAGCAGCTCATGAAAGATCATGAGATCCATGCCATTTATTCATCATCGCCGCCATACACCTGCTCGCTGATTGGGCGCTCTCTAAAACGTTCATCGCGCTTACCGTGGATTGCGGGACTTCGAGATCCCTGGACAGATTTTCTCACGACACCTGATCGCTGGTGGCTTCCAAAATTGATTGATCGTTCACTGGAGCATAGTGTTCTTCGTGAGGCTGACGTGGTGGAATGCGCGTGGGAAGGGATCATCAGTGACGCTCTCTCTAAGTATCCAGAGCTTGATGCCACAAAGTTCGTACATGTTCCCAATGGCTATGATAGCGACGAGTTTCCGCAGGTTGACCAACAGCCCAACGATCGCTTCACTATCTGCTACTCTGGCTCGCTCTATGGTCTGCGAAATCCAGACACCTTGCTACAAGCAGTGGAACTCTTAATTCAACAGGGACAACTTCGAGCAGAAGAGTTTTGTTTGCGCTGTGTGGGCAGAGTAGGAGACGATGTTCAAGCGAAGTTTCAAGCCAGCGTAGTGGCAAAGAGTATTGAGATTATTCCTTATGTGCCGCACAAAGAAAGTGTAGGCTGGTTGCTTCGAAGCGACTTACTGCTACTCATTGTTGACGATGCTAAGGAGAGCAATGCGATTGTCCCAGGAAAGGTGTACGAATACATCGGCGTCATGAAGCCAGTCCTCGCTCTAGCTCCACTGCAAAGTGCCGTTGCATCGCTCATTGAAGAAACTCAAGCTGGTGCTGTTATCAGCGCTGGCGAGGTGGAACGTTGCGCCGCTGTTGTCTTGGAGTTTGTGAAAAAGTGGAGAGTAGGTCAAGCTCTATACGAACCAAAAGTCGAGGCCATACAGCGATATGAACGACGTGAAGCAGCCAAAGCACTGGCAAAGCAGTTGGATTTGCTCTGCACTAGCTCAACTTCACCTTAAGGGAGTATTACATTGTCGCTCGTGTGTACCTGCCCTTGGATCAGAGCTGCGTCTTCTGCTTGTTGTAGAAACTCGTTTCGAGGCCTTTGGTTAAACAACCTTGATTAGGCTTCGTTGCCTTCGATTGCTGGTACAACGACACTTCCATAAGCTCGCGCTTGTTCGTCATTGAAGACTCCTTCCCAGCGCGCAATGACTACCGTTGCAAGACAATTGCCGAGAAGATTGACGGATGTACGAGCCATGTCCATGAACTCATCAACGCCAAAGATCATCGCCACACCAATACCAACCATAGCCTGATACTCATGAGGCACAAAACTCGTAGCCGTTGCCATCAAGATGACGAGTGACGCTCTTGGCACTGCAGCGACGCCTTTACTGGTGATCATGAGTGCCAGCATCATGGTGATCTGTTGTCCGAAACTGAACTGAAATTGTCCTCCCGTACTACTGCTTATCGCCTGCATCAGAAATACGCTAGCCATGGAGAGGTAGAGTGTGGTTCCGTCGAGATTAAAGGAATATCCAGCTGGCATTACAAATCCTACAATGCGTTTTGGAACGCCAAACGCTTCCATATTCTCCATTGCCTTTGGCAATGCACTCTCGCTACTAGTGGTAACAAATGCCAACATGAAAGGTTCGCGCACTGCTTGAAGAAACTGCTTCAAGGGTAGACGGATAAGCAGTGCGATTGCTCCAAACACAACGACTACAAAAATGATGAGTGCCACATACAGCGATCCAATGAGTATTCCAAGGTTGGCAAGAATGTGTAAGCCATGCTGCGCAATGGTATGTGCCATAGCTGCCCCAATACCGATGGGAGCAAAGAGCATGACATATTCTGTGAATCGAAACATTACTTGTGCAACATTCTCACACACACGCACTAAAGGCTGAGCTGCTTCGCCAACCGCTGCTACTCCAAAACCAAAGAGTATTGAGAAGGCAACAATCTGCAGCACGTCATTGTGTGCCATTGCATCGATGATATTTGAAGGGAAAATGTGCACGATGGTTTGCACGAGAGTCTTGGGCTGCGTCTGAGCGATCGACTGTACGGCATCTGTTGACCCACTTAGGGTGATGCCAACTCCCGGCTGACTTAGGTTTACAACCGCCAGACCTAAGAACAAGGCGATGGTGGTCACAATCTCGAAGTAGAGGATGGAGCGGAAACCCATGCGGCCAACGTGTCTGGCACCGCCACTGGCGGCAATACCAACAACAATAGTAGAAAAGACCAAAGGTGCGATGATGCTCTTGATGAGATTGAGGAAGATGTCTCGCAAGAAGAATATGCCGTTTCCCCAGTCTGGCTGGACATAGCCCAGCAAACCACCGAGTGCCATTCCAAGAAGAATTTGTTGTGCAAGACTCAGCTTCCACCAAGGCCGTGTTGTTTTCTCTAGATGCATAGGACTCTGGGTCTCATGGGTGTTTCAAATGGAGTGTTGCGCAACATAGCACCTTCCGCTTTGCTTGGCAAGTCTCAATCCTAAGGACAGCTCTTTTGGAACCGATCTCAAGAGCAGGGAGGAATGGAGTCGACAGTGCTGAAGGTTTGTAGCGAGTAACGATTCTAGGGAGTCTTTGCTTCATGCAGCGAGCGAAGCTCGCTGCATTGGAAAAAACAGTCTGCTGCTCCTATCTTCTCATACACCGTTGATCAGAGCAATCTCGGTTAACAAGAGCTGATGCATGAATCCGCGACAACTTTACTCTCTTTGCACCGAATGTCTGTAGTGACCGAATGCTTGTTGTATAGTACGAAAAGAGTTTGTTGTAGCGTTGTTGCTGTCTCCAACACCTCAGGCACTAAGCACCACCGATGGGCTATAAAGCAAAAACAGCGACAAGCAGTGCTTGTCGCTGTTTTGCATGATCGAACAAAAGCTACTTACCAGCGAACATTGAGAGCAATATTCGCGAGGAAGTTGCGCGCTAAGCCAGGTTCAATGAACACTGGTGCACCGGTAGCCGAGAGGTCTGGGTTGATCCATACACTGGATACATACTTTGAATCAGCTGCGTTGTTCATGCGAACATTCGCGCGCACACTAAGATTGTCGGTGATTGCCAGGTCATAACCAGCGCCGATATCCACAACTGAATAAGCACTTGCCTTTGTTGTGTTCACATCATTGACAAAATACTCGCCAACCGTGCGGAACTCGGCTTCAACAAACGCTTGCGACAAAAACGTAGGAACGTAACGAAGACGCAGTGTGCTGAAAATCTGAGGGATGCCAGGAGCTTTATTGTTCGAGAGGTCCAGGGTGCGTCCTGCCAGTGATGCATTCACGAATGATGAGTCAATGACATAGGAACTGAGGATGTTAGACGCATAGCTGAATGATGCCATCAAACTTAAACCAATCTGCGTGCTGAGAGTAGCTCCCAGCTCAACCCCCGTACGTTGTGATTCACCTGCCGACATATAGAATCTGCCGCCACGATAAGGGATCAATTCATTCTTGATTCCGATGTTGTAAACCGCTAGATCATAGCTCAGTGCGCGCAGGAAGGATCCGTCGATGTTGACCATGTGCTTTAAGCCAACTTCAATAGTATTGCTGCGAATAGGGTCGAGAAGGGAGTTGATAGAATGTATACTATCCTGTAAAACAGTCGATGATGGATCTGTCTCATTACCTGCAGGAACCTCAACACCGCTTGAATACAGAGCATACACAGCCATATTATTGCTAAGAGAGTAACTCACACTGAGCTTTGGTGAGAACTGAGAAAAGACTTTATCCTGATCAATCTTAGGATTGAGGTAATTCTGACTGTAGTTGCTAATGCGATCAATACGACCTCCAAGAAGGACGGTCAGCGCTGAATTGATGCGCAATAACTCCTGGAAGAAGAATCCAAAGTTGTTTGCTCCCTCGCGCTTGTTGTCGGCAACTGTTGTTCCACGACCAGCTGTCAGAGGATTCAAGTTGTAGAAGAGAATAGCACCGTCTTGATATTGATCATCAACTCCTGTCATGAAGTGACTCTGTATCTCACTGCTTATTTCAGTCTTGAAGTTATACACGAAACTGCCCCCAAAGTGATAGCGCGTAAAGTCACGAAAGGTGTTTCGTTCTGAGCGCTGTAAGTACTTAGGCTCTGCAAAGACGCTGGAGGTGATGGAATGTCCGTCAGCGAGTTCGTGGTCCAAGGTCATGCCAAGACGCCCAATGCGATTATATCGACGTTCGTCACGAGTAACGAATGTTGGATTGTAAGCAATGGTGTCATTCTGAGCCTGAGTCGGGTCCGCATCATATTGAGCCTGGGTGAGTGGACCCGGAATGCGAAACATATTCGATGCTGCAGAAGCAATAACTCCAAGCCGTGTTTTAGGAGCTAGTTGTGCCTCAACTCCAGCACTAGCCATAAACCACGAGGAAGCGGAGTGCGCGCGCCAGCCGTCGAAGGTGGTATTGCTGACGTTAGCCCACACTTTAGACGACCCAATCTGGGTGCCCATCGATGTGTACTGCTTCATGTATCCAAATGATCCAATAGAATTGCCAGCTGTGGCAAAATGTCCGTCTTGCTGTGGCGTTGTTCTAATATTCACTACCGCTCCTGAAGCATTGCCCCAGAGTGCAGAGGTGTTCGAGCGAATGACTTCAATAGAACTGGCAGTGCTGAGATCTAAAAGATCGAACGAGGTTCTGCCGTCCGGTTCGGTGAGTGGAAGTCCATCAACATAAAAACGAATACCGCGAGATGTACCGGCGTTCGATCGTTGACCTGCGCCACGTGCACCAAAGCCACGAACCATAACGCGAACATCTTGATTTCCTGCGCGCGACTGAACGAGAGCTCCTGGAACAAGTGAGAGCGCTTCGTCCAAGCCAAATCCACGATTGTTTTGGAACTGCTCTTTCGGTACAACGCTCACGGCTGCTGGTACGTTGATATTCTCAGTAGGCAGACGGTTCGCGGTGACCGTGATCATCTGAGTATTGTAATGCATTGTATCGGTCTTGACTTTAGTCTTGCTCTTACTCTTGGCTTCTTGTGAATACATAGTAGTAGACAGTACGGCCATCGCAAAGAAAAGAGCACAAAAGCTTTGTAAGGATTTGATAGGGATATTTCTTGATTTCATAGAATTGGTCGAATAGGTTTTCACATAGAGAGACAACAGCACTTTCTGTGAATGCAACGCTCTGTGCCCGAGTCGAATGAGTTTCAACTCAAAGCGTAGCAGAGGGAGAGCAGACAGTGTCTGCAGTTGCAATACAGGTACGACAATAGATCGTGACACATGCCTTTAGCTCAGCTTTCTAGAGAATGCTTAGGAGGCAGTGTGACGGAAGTGGACTATATGCTGTGCTATGCTCTAGGGGGATGGAAAACCGAGCAACCAACTTTGTCATCAATTGGCAAAGGCTCTTGCTCTATGATTGGTATGACTTCTCGATGTGCTATGCTGAGATCAAGCTTCTGCACGAGAAGGTATGGGGGAGTACGTTCAACGACTTTAATCAAGGAAAGAGCACCATTGTGCTCACCTCGATGTGCATCACAGATTTTCTGCATGAAGCGCAGACCGTTGGAGGTGTCTTCGGCTACTTCATAGTAGAGAACGATGTCATGCTTCTCAATAAAGTACAGACACCACATCACCACGATGCTCTGTGAGTAGAGCAAGAAGCAGAGAAAGAGGATGATGTGTCCGAGTTTGCGGAGCATGCGCGTTCTAAGGCTGAGCCCCAAAATACTGTATGGAAACAATATCAGCGCAACTGTTGCAGGAGTTCTAAAGCTGAGTTGACAACCGAGTCGACAGTAATTTCCGCCATGGTATCACGTCGAGCCGGGTTGATACGCTCTGGTGGACTAAGCACCCGAGATTTCTCCGAATATGGTCCCCAACGTGCCGCACTCATAGCCGGACTATTCGGATACAATCCGACTACGGGTGTATCCAGGGATGCAGCCACGTGTAAGACCCCTGTTGAATTTGCAAGGAGGAGTGAGCTAGTATCGAGAAGTGCTATGAGCGTTGGCATATCTAACTTGGCGCAGAGGTTCAAGGCACCTGGGCAATGTTCTTCTACGGTTCTACACTTTAGTGATTCGTCCTTTGTTCCCGTGAGAACAATTCGGGCACCTGTGGCTTGAGAAAGAGCCAATGCTGCTGCTCCGAAGTTCTGGGCAGGCCAGTCCTGCGCTGAATTGCCGCTACCAGGGTGAATGACGTAAAAGGCTTCACCTGGGTGAATTCCTGCTTGAGATAATAATTCTCGCGCTTCGCCGCTCGCTCGCTCGTTAACATACGGTCTTAGAAGTTGCACAGTGGCAGTATCGTTGGTGAGTGCATCAAGCATTCGAACATTATACTCTGCCTCGTGGTGCTTGGCATTTTTTCGATGATCACGAATGCCGAAGGAGAAGAGAGCAGAGTAAAGACGATACGCAGAGCCAACACGCAAAGGGACCGCCGCTTTGACGGCGCTCCACAGCTCAGAAAAAACAGGTCGCGGAAAGAAGAGCACATCGAAGATGTTTTCTTGAAGAATGTAGTCGAGCGAATGCTCGTCCACATAATGCACAGCCTGGATCGAGTCCTGATTCTCAACAAGATCACGAACATAGGACCGACAAATCACCTCAATCGACGCGTCTGGCAACAGTTTGTGCAGAGCACGAACTAAGGGAAGAGTGAGAACCATATCGCCGAGACGATCGGTTCGTACGATTCCAATTCTGCGTGCTGAATGCAGCACGGTTAATGCACGTTCTCGTTGCACAGACTCGTCTGAGTATGGTTGATTATTCGAACAACAAAACTAGGGAGTAGAAGATGGCTGACGCGATTTTCCTGTATTCTGTCTGAAGATACGATCATTCACTCAAATCCAGCTTAACGAGCAGCTACCTGCTTAAGTGCCAGTCTTTTCGAGCTTTACTAGGTTTTATGCATGGCTGTGTTTGACAACATCAGCGTCGAACAAACAAAGCCCGTGCTTAGATCTCCGCGAAACAGAAAGAGCAGAGTCCTTCGAACTGACAGCTAGATTGCTCAGCGGCGAAGGTCTTCAATGATGAACATCGAGCAACCAAGCTGATGGCACTTCATTCAAGATTCGACTGGACTTGGTTGAGAGACCTCCGCCCGAAAGAGCTTTATATCCACTGCATCATAATCAAGGAGATAAGAAAAGCGAAGCAGCTTATTCGTGTTTGTAGGCCTCGAAAATGCGCTGTAGGATGCTATCTTTGCCCACTGACCACATTCTCAGGGGAATTCTATGAATGACTATTCTAATAAGCTTGTCACCATTGAGCGACATATTTCCGAGCAACAAGGGATGTTCCCCGAAGCTACAGGTGAATTCTCTCGTCTTTTACGTGACCTTACTCTAGCCCTCCGAATCATCGCCCGCGATGTGCGTCGAGCAGGTCTCAACGATATTCTTGGCTACACTCAAACCACAAATGTTCATGGTGAAGCAGTCAAGAAGCTAGATGAGTTTGCAAACGACATTATTTTTCGGGCAATGGATCACGGCGGACATCTCTGCGTGATGGCCTCGGAAGAATCTGATGGTTTAATGAAGATACCTGCGGAGTACAAGAAGGGTCGCTATGTTTTGGCTTTTGATCCTTTGGATGGATCATCCAACATCGATGTGAACATCACCATTGGAACAATTTTCTCCGTCTACCGTCGCATTGAACCAGAACTCACCACTGATGGCAGCGCTGAAGATGTATTACAATGTGGATTTAAACAAGTGTGTGCTGGCTACGCTCTTTACGGCAGTAGTACTCAGCTTGTGTACACAACAGGCAAAGGCGTAGATGTGTTTACCTTCGATCCAACCATTGGTGAGTTTCTTCTCTCGCATTCCCAAGTAAAAATCCCAAAACGTGGAAAGATCTATAGCGTCAACGAAGGGAATTATCACAAGTGGGAGAAGAATCTGCAGGACTATGTGAATTATATCAAGTCTCCTGCAGACGATAAATCTCGTCCGTACTCTTCTCGTTACATTGGTACGGCTATTGCCGATGTGCATCGAACATTGTTTTATGGTGGGATCTTTATGTATCCCGGCGACAGTTCCTCCCCTTACGGAAAACTGCGATTGATTTACGAAGTAAATCCTCTAGCAGCAATCATCGAGGAGGCAGGTGGTCGAGCCAGTAACGGATATCAAGAAGTATTGCAGATGAAACCAGAAACGATTCATCAGCGGGTGCCTGTTTTCATGGGCAGTGAAGAAGACGTGCTCGAGGCAGAACAGTTTTTACGCGGCGAACACCCAAGTCAGCTTTCTGCACCCTAGTCTTTCAACACGAACATCCGTCGCTAGGCACACCATGGACCTCGACACTGAAGCTCAAGCTCTGTAGCGGCGAGGATCTTGGACCTGTCTTTGTTTATTTACTCAAGAATATCTGACTCCAATGAAAACTGAAAGCTCTGTTGACGCATACATTCGCAGCTACCCTGCAGAACAACAGAAAGTGCTGCAACAGATTCGTGAACTGATCCGCTCTCTGGTTCCAGAAGCTGTTGAAGAGATAAGCTATGGCATGCCTTCCTTCAACTATCATGGATCACTCATCTGGTATGCTGGTATGAAGGCTCACTATGGCTTGTATCCCAAAGGCGCACCAATCGTTCACTTTGCGAAAGAGCTGAAAGACTATGAGCATTCTAAAGGCGCAATCAAGTTTCCGCATAACAAAGCAGTTCCCTTTGAACTTATCGCGAAGATTGTGAAGTACTGCGTGATCGTCAATCTTGGTCGTGCGCAGAGCAAAGCGGATGCACTTGCTGCAAAGAAAGCTGCCAAGAAAACAGCAAAGACTTCGGCAAAGGGGTCCGCCAAGAAGCCCGTGACGAAAACTGAATCAAAGTCTGTTGCGCAAGCAGGGGCGAGTTTGGTGAAGAAGTCTTCAAAAGCCGTGGCCAAAAAGGTCGTAAAAAAGCTTGTCAAGAAGGCTGCCAACAAAGCTCCGGTCAAGGTCAGTGCAAGTGCGCCGAAGAAGGCGGTCAAACAGATTGTCAAGAAAGCTGCAAAGAAGAATACGAACCCCAGCGCGAAAGCGACAACAAAAGCAAGTGCTGCAACCAAGCGTCGCGTGTAGCGATAAGTCAATAGACCGCTTGTAGCGATGGGGAAGTCGACTTCACTGACCTAGACATCGCGATTGATATTGAGCGCGGTTCAATTGCTGGGCAGTGTGTTGGAAAATGGCTTAGCACAATCAGCTGCTAACCTGGCTTCAAACCATATCCGTATTTGCCAGCTTCGGAATAAGTGGAAAAAGGCGGAATGACCTGTCACAAAGTTCTAAGGGTCAGCAGACATTTGCAAGAGCGATGACGTTGGCGACTGTTTCATTGAAATTGGGAAGCAACATCGCGGCGATGATGGACTTTTCCATGCTATTTTGCGAGGTCTCAAGCGGCCCAGGTAGTTTCTATTCACTTAGCTCTTCAAGGATGAAGTCACTTCTCGTTTGCATTTGCTCGCTGTTGTGTCTGCACATTCCGCTTTGGTCGCAATCGACAGACCAACCTTCAGCGCAGGATTCAGATCAAGCATCGAATCAGTTTGACGAGCCCCTTCGTATTGGTGCGTATTGCGCGATTGTTAGCTCCATCAACACCGCGACGATACCAGATGGTTGGAAAACTGGTGTGATCTTTCAATCGATGCCAGATATCGGAGCGAACCTGACCTATCCAGCGATGAGCTCCCTTGGATTGTACGCTTCTTTAGACCTCGGATTCAATAGTATTGGAAGTCTAGCAAAGCCCTATACCTCAGCCAACGACTCAAACACTATGGTCTTAGGCGTGCGCTACCTGAGTTTTTGTCCAGCCATTGCCCTGCCTAACGCCTCACTCGGTTTGCGCATTGGAATACCTTTGGGCGCTTCGCTCGTATCAGCCGATGGCTCTGTTGACCAGCATAGTGTGCGAAGTGGAGTTGGCTTACAGGAGAGTTCGGTGTTGTTGAAGGACCAGTGCCAGACACTCTTTGAACTCCGCTTAGGAGGAATGTTACCACTCTTGGAGGACGCACAAGGTAGTCTGCATCTTAGTGGAGCGATCTCGTACCAACTGAATTCCAGTTTTAAAGACTTCGCATTGGTCTCGCCCTTATTGTACGATGCCACCAAAACCTCCGCCAAGCATGACCCTCGGCCTATCAGTCTCAGTGTCGGCCTTCGCTATCTCTTCGAATTAGGTCGCTAGTATCCGAAAATACCTGCAAAACTGATTCATACCCCGATTGCCAGACTAGAAAGGCTGGTTGCGTGCCCTTTGGTCGAAAGAAATTTCCCGAAGCCTCATGCAACGCTTCTGGGAGGCCGCAGCCTTTCGTATTTTGGCAGTCAGAGCCTGTCTGCATCATGGTGGGGAGTTCAGACCAATCGCTCACGCTTTTAGCGTATTCCATTCACAATAGAGAGTATTCACATGAAACTCATTGGTTTGTTATTTGGTATGGAGCAGACCTTCCCGCCTGCCATAGTGGAACGCATCAATAGTATGATGCTGGATGATGTACGCGCTGAGTTCGTGAAGATTGGCGGCGTTAAAATGGATGAGTTGATGAAGTATGATGTAATACTTGATCGCATATCGCAAGACATCCCCTTCTACCGTTCCATGTTGAAGATTGCTGCTTTGGGTGGCACTCGTGTTGTGAACAATCCATTTTGGTGGAGTGCAGACGACAAATTCTTCAACTATTCTTTGATGAACAAGCTGGGTGTACCAATCCCAAGAACCGTGTTGCTGCCAACAAAGGAGCATCCACCGGATACTACCTCGCAGTCCATGCGCAACATGATGTATCCTTTGAATTGGGAAGAGATTTTTGAGTACATCGGTTTCCCAGCTTTTTTGAAGCCACATGATGGTGGTGGCTGGAAACACGTGTATAAAGTTGATAGTCCTGAAGAGTTTTACGAAGCCTACGATAAAACCGGAAGTATCTGCATGACCTTGCAGGCTGCAGTGAATTTCGAAGAGTATTATCGCTGCTACTGCATCGGCAAGAAGCATGTTCGTATCATGCCGTATGAGCCGCGCAATCCACATCACTTGCGCTATGTAGCCTCCTTTAGTCCTAGCCCTGAACGCTTGGCTGAACTTGAAAAACACTGTCTCACGATTTGTGAAGCACTGAGCTACGATTTCAATACCATAGAGTTTGCAGTTGAAAAAGGCATTCCATACGCGATCGATTTCTTGAACCCAGCACCAGATGCGGAAAAGACCTCAGTTCAAGAGGATAACTTCGAATGGGTATTGGAGACGACTGCTAACTATCTGGTTGAGCTTGCTCGGGCTGGACGTGCCGTTCCAAAAGAATATGCATGGAGCTCCTTCATAAATAATAGTTCTACGGCAGCTGCGTCAAAAGCCAAGAAGAAGTAGAGCTCATCGACAACAGTTGAGTCTCAAGTAGTATTGTACATGCGCGGCAGCCCTTTGGGCTGCGCGCGTTGATGAAGAAGTCTCTGAAATGGCTAAAAACACTAGCAGTACAAAAGCAAAGCGCGATAAAGACTTTCTACGCAAGCCGAAGTATGAAGGCGGATCAAAAGCGTTCAAGGCTTTTATCGCCCAACATTTGCAGTACCCACTCGAAGCACTAGAAAAAAAGATTCAGGGTGATGTGCATGTGAAGTATGATGTGGATGAGAATGGCGACGTATTGAATTGTCGTGTGATGCGCGCTATTGGTGGAGGCTGCGACGAAGAAGCCCTGCGAGTGGTTCGAATGCTCAAGTACATCCCTGCGCGGAATCGTGGTACGCACGTAACCACTCACCATGATGTGGTTCTGCATTTTCGCCTGCCTCTTGCAGCACCTGCTCAGCATGCTCAGTCGGTGATTCCTACCATGCCAACGACCTTAAACATGAACTACACCTATGTTCCTGCTGCTCCAACTAGTGCAACAACCAGCAATGATGCCGAGGAACAGAGCTCATCGAATGTGGTGTTTCGTTGGACGATCGAACGCTCTTGAGTGCTGCTTTCAATAGTGTAGAATGCAGACACATGGAATAGAGGTCTCGGAGAGTCCAGCGATAAAGGCCGAAACTCTGCCAAGTTTTTGACATAGGACTTTTCTCGACGTTGGTTCTTCGTCTACACACATCTTTATTTACTTGCATCATAGCATTAGCGTACATGCCTCAGCTCCTCAAGACCATGCGAAGAATCGTCAGCATTGTATGTAGTACAGCTTTTATCCTCTATCTCAGCTCCTGCGCTAGCCTGCCGGCGCCGCCTAAACTGCCTTCCATGCAGGCGGTGGAGGAAGTGCAGACAACTCATGTCGCGTATCCGATTTTGCTCCTGCATGGATTAGGACAAAAGTCTCATGCCTGGGAGGGAAATGCCATACGTTTTTATGAGCAGGAAATGGGCTTGACCTTTGGCGGGGTGTTGAGTATGAAAGACGGGAAGGCTGTACTCAGCTCAGCTCCTGGCGCGCGACCCGCACGGGATTTCTACACGGTTTCCTTTACCAACTCTACCGACTCCGTTGCTACCTGGGGCAGAGAGCTCGACTCATACATACGTTTTGTGCTGGAGCAAACCAAAGCATCGAAGGTGATTTTGATTGGTTATAGTATGGGCGGCGTTGCGTCGAGGTATTACCTTACACATCATCTACGTAATCACAACGTGAAGCGACTCATCACGGTTGGTACGCCACACTTAGGCTCGCCATTCGCGCGGGTGTATAAGATCAAGTCGGCCGTGAGACAGGCCTTGGCGAAGGATCCGAACATCATTTCAGCAACTGCTTTGAAGGCTGCGTTGGCAACGATAGAGGCTTGCGAAAGTGATGTGCCCTATGATGCTCCGGCTGTTCATGATTTGATGCGACCAGAAGATGGTGGTGAGTTCCTTGATGGTCTGGGCAAAGCTGAGCATCCAACTGACGTGGATTACGTTTCCGTGGTTGGAGAGGTCGACGTAGTCAATGAGGCTTCGAAGCTCAGTTCCGGAGCAGTGCAGGAAGTTCTACGCAGGGCCTTGGAATTCTTTGACACCGGTGTGAGTGCCTGGTTTTCGCAAGGGGACGGTGTGGTGAGTTTGCAGAGTCAGAATATTACGAACATTCCTTGGTTTAAGAATAGTCCGCAACATCAGCGCTTGGCAAAGACCGTCAGCTTGAGTTCTGTGCATACAATGCATTTGCAGAATTCGAATGAGATTCAGCGGGTGAGCTTAGAGGATAGACCTGAGTTTAAAGGCGCAGAGTTTCGACTGGTTGATAACAAGCCTTGTCTGGTCGTAGACTTCAGTGATCTACTTTCATGCGATAAGTCGAAAGTCACAATCAGCTATCCCGCGCTAGCTGGTGATCAGTCTCGAAGCTCGCAGAGCATACGTTTAGTGCGAATGGAGAACAAAGAAGTGCTGCACCGAGCAATCTTTGATCTTAGCGATGCCGACTTCTCAAAGAACTTCAATGTAGACCTGCGTATCAGCAATTACTTTGGCAATAGCGCTAGTGCTACCAAGCAGTGGATTGCCCCGTAGCTCTTTGCACCTGACCATTCATGTATTCTCTACGTGAATTTTAAGATCCATTATGGGTTGAGAACGCGGATGCATGCAAGATTTACTCGATGGTCTCCGTTCCATGAATCACGGTCGAGGGAGCCCCTTTTCACCATGTACAAAGCAAAGGCTAGTAGAGGGTGCCAGTTTGAGCAATTAAAGCTGCAAGCATTGAAAGTCCTCTGACTCCACGAACTCAGATGTTAAATAACAAGCTGCGCAGCCACCCGGTGTAGTCGGGAATTGAGCATAAACCGCCTATACCAATCAAACACAAGCACCGAGAAGGCATTTTGCCACGAATCTTCTACACTATTTGTGCAGAGACGGCGTTTCAGAGCAAGGCACAATGAAACCAAGCGACGAGATTTGAGTTATTTGTTATAACACAGATTAACAAACTCTTCGGGCGGAAGAGCGTACTTTTGTGGCTAGACTTTTTTCACGATCCTTCTTCCATGCATCTCTTTCAGCGACTTCTTCTACAGTCCTGCATAGGCCTTTGTTGTTGCCTTATGTCGGCGAATGCTCAGTTGACGCTGAAGTTGGCGGACAGCGTATCGTTTGACGGTTCGCAGTATCCATTGTACAGTGCACGACTTGTAGCCAAGCTCAACGGACAACCCTTTCGATTGAGCAGCTCAAATTTGTTAATCCGTGAAGACGTACAGGTATCACGTCCTCTGAGTGTCAGCGACTTCAATGGCGAAGAGCAAGTAGTTCGTTGGTATTCTCGTAGTCGTGATGTTACTGGAGGCTTTGCAACAGTAGTAGCCTTCGATGGAAACCTGGCCGTGTCGTTGGATTGCAGCAATGCACAAGGAATGGGCTATCAAAGTCGTACCCCGCAGATACGTCTGTTCAACATCAACTACAAGCCAGTACGAGAGATTGCATTTGGTACCGTTGCAGCCTCAACATCCAAGACTCTTGGTTCCAATTGTGTGGCCACTAGCGGGAAGTTCGATGCTAATCGTTCTGAGAAGAGCATTCGTGTAGACTCCATTCGTACGGAAACTCCATACTTCAGCGTGAAGTGGAAAGGCGGCGTTGGCTGCTACAGTCTGCCGGGTACGATTTACTCTCCACTAGACTACGCAGTCGATATCACCTTTCAACCTGCACAGAACCAGTATTATCATGATGTACTGACCATCTACTATGAAGGTGGAGCAGTGGAGCGTATTGCTTTATCCGGTAATGAATTTCCACTTCCTCAACGAACAGTGTTGAACTTGGTGCAGCCAAATGGATCGGAAGTTCTTGCACCTTGTCAGCGTCAAGTGGTAAAGTGGACGGGCTCCTTGCCAGGTTCGACCACTGTCATCGAGTACTCAACCGATGCTGGAAAGACATGGACGGAGGCAGGACGTTCTATGGATTCGACATTTGTTTGGGTAGTACCAGATGTCTCATCTGACAATGTCTCACTTCGGGTCAGCGGAATCGTTGAAAGCACTGAAGAAATTGATTTACGCAAAGGCAATATCAACGCTTGTGATCGTTTAGCATTTAGTCCAGACTCACGTCTGCTCCTTGCAGCCTACCGCAACAGCGAAGCCTTAGTATGGGATATAGGCACCACTTCTGTGCAACAGAAGGGTTCGTATCGTGCCGATGGGCAGCTCAGCTCAACAACTCAAGCATTTGGCTGTGGTTTTACATCAGCATCGAGCTATTATGTAGCCTATCGTTCAACGATGTCGACAGCAAAGAGCGATAGTGTCAGTTTCTTTGACCTTGGAACGAATACACCGAAGTATAGCATTGCACTGGATACTTCAACAAGATACTCCGCTGCTTTGATCGACTCGGCGCGGACTTTCATTGCGATGGTGCCACGAACCGGTACCACCCTGCAAATCCTCGACGCAAACAATGGCTCATTGCTGCGTAGCGTTGCTTTCGCAGCTCCGATCACAGCTGTATCACTTGGAAAGAGCCAAGCTGCCGTAGCCCTTCTTGATGGACACATCGTCGTTGTTGATTTGAGCACCTGGGCTATTGTGAAGGACTACAGCTTTACGGGTATGCCGGTCATGGATCAGATTCTGATGCTGCCGGATAATGCACGCATAGCGGTTGGATGTCATGCAAGTGCTCCAATGGTCAACGAAGCTGCGTATTCTGATGGCTATGTTGTTGATATCGCCAGCTCTCAAATTGTGCGCACAATGCGCAAGAGCGCAACCTCACCGATTTGTGTGAGCTCGAATGTGACCTCGCGATATGTGCTCTTTGGTTATGTGGCACAACCGCAAGCACCATTGTGGGACATCGCACCGAACCAAGTCTATTCAACCATCGTATCCCACGCCGGTTCACTCAACGCCTTGAGTTTTAGTCCCTCGGGTTTGTATCTCGCATCAGCATCCAGCTCTGCAGATAACTTGAAGCTCAAGCAGTTTGTGTTTCCAGAGATCGACTATAGCGATGGCATGATACGCATTGTGCGTCAGTCCTTAAGCACATTAACGGCAACACTCGATCCCACCTATGCCTTTAGTACACGCGATTCCGTGCTGAGTCTCAACCTTTGCAACAACGGCATTGTACCAGTAACGATCGACGCTTCAAGTTTTCAAAGTGCTGCGCACTTTAGCTTGTCGGGCGACATCAAACCAGACACCTTAGCTGTAGGAGAGTGTGCTCGAATACCCGTACACTTTAGTCCGCTTGACACTGGAAAGCTCACGGATAAAGTCCACGTGAAAAGCTGTGCCGTTGCTTTCGACTTGCCAGTCGAAGGCTATGCAATCCCAAGAAGTTTAGGCATTCCAGATACGATTGATTTTGGTGATGTTTGTCCGGACGTTGTCGTCACAAAAGACTTCAACCTCATTGACAACGCAGACCCAGTCTCTATAGTTGTTAATCGTGCATTCCTCTCTGACGATCAGAACTCATGGTTCACTCTCATGACGAAGGTTGCGGATGATACCGTGCAAGGCAAAGGTCAATTCAACTTTAGAGTGCAGTTCAAAGCGTCGGGAATTGGTGTGCAGACCAAGACACTTCTGGTCTACTATGGCGGACAAAAACGCATTTACTCGCGCGTCGTTTTACGCGGTCGTGGAGCAGGTTCTGCCATACAAGTAGTTCCACCAGTCGTTGCTTTTCTCACATCCGAACCTCAGCGACAAGTGGTGCTGCGTAACTCTAACGACAATCCGCTTCTCATTAATTCCTTAGCGGTTGTGCCAAGCACCGCCTTCACTCTGGATCCTATTACCCTGCCCGCAACGATTGCCCCTCACGACTCACTCGTGATCACGTTACGTTGGAGTGACACAACACAAAGCTCTGCTCGTTTAGAGGCACTGGTTGCTCCTTGTAGCAATCCTATGAGTATCTCTCTGCAGCGATACTTAGGTTCTGCTACGCTTAGCCTGGTGAGTGTTGATGCTGATCCAACAGGTGATGCAACGATTCCCATTCGACTGCGAATAGCTGAGAACGTAGTGTACGGCGCTGAGCGAAATCTTGATGCCGAGTTCAGCATACATCCGCGTTTGTTCTTGCCTCAAACTATATACAGTCCAATGGGTAGTGCCTCGATTACACGGAACGAGATCGTGAACGACAAGAGAATCGTTGGATTTCGAGTACGTGGCAACTTCCCATTGAAAGACACCATCGTCGCTGAGATTCGTGGTGCTGCCGGATTAGCGGAAACAGACGAGAGTGCAATGACCTTCGACAACCGCAGTGCGTTTTTTGGCGCAGGCGTGACAACTCAAACAGCGAATGGTGTATTCAGACTCATCAATCTGTGTGGCGATCGTCGTATTGTACAATCCAATACTATCAGTCTGCTTGGCGTGCAGCCAACTCCAGCGAATGAGCAAGTACTTCTCAATATTGCCAGCAGTGACGACAGTCCAGTTGAACTTGAGATATTTACTCCCACTGGCGAGCGTGTGTATGCAGAGCATATGCAGTTACGCAGTGGAAGCATGCAATATGCTGTAGGTATAGCTAGTCTTCCCGTCGGCTCCTACAGTATTCTGATTCGCTCCATGGCAGGAACGAGCTCTTCACTCTTATTGATAGCGCGGTAGTATGAGCCTGAACCTGCATCTGTTCGTGAATCGCAAACAGCATTCATCGCAAGCGCCCCAGCGAGAGCGCTCTACGAATCAGCAAGCATCTGCCTTTGTGAATCAGAACATCTCTGCGATGCGGAGAATTCTCAGGCGTCTTTTTTATACGTGCTGGCTTGTGCTTTGCACAAGCTTCGCACTGAATGCACAGAAGTCTGATACAACTCTAATGCCTCTTTGTGTTACGGCGAATTTGAGTCCGCAGCTAAACCTCTATCAATCCCAATTCAACCAATTACCTGGCATTCCCAACTGTTGTACGCAGTTTCAAGGCGCAACAGGATTTGGGATTTCTGCCGCAGTAGGAATTGAGAGTGCTCGTGAGCAGAAGCTGTTGGGACAAAGTGTGTACTATGGACTAAGTGCAAGATTCAGTCAGCTTTCTGCTGACTTTGCCGAAGAGAATTTTACAGCGAACGTGATCATTGGCAACACAGTTGTGAAGGGCACTTCTGAACACCGCATAGCGGTGTCGTTGTCGGCGATCATGCTTGAACCATACATCGCCTGGAAACCAATGTCGTCGCAGCCATTGTCGGTGCTGGTGGGAGCACAACTTGGCACGTTTCTCAGCGGAAGCTTTGAGCAACAGGAGAAACTGTTGAGTCCATCAACCGCGGTCTTTGAAACGGGGAACGGCATCCGCAATCAGCAATCTGGTTCACTACCCGATCGCAGTTCATTGTATGCTAGTGTGAACATTGGTGCGAGATACACGGTCGTGGCTCAAAAGCAGTTTGAGTTCATGCCTGAGATTCGTTTTCACTATGCATTGAACAACGTTGTGCAGAGTATCGATTGGAGAGCACATGCTCTTCAGGCTGGTGTAAGCATGAGATATTATCTGCACAAGAGTACGCCGCCACCTCCTCCGCCACCGCCGCCACCACCACCACCACCTCCTCCTCCTCCGCCCATTGTGAAAAAGGAGAAGAAGATTCGATTGAGTGTGAGTGCTCAATTCAACAATAAGCCTATTATCAGCGATAGCACCTACAACGTTGTGCAGCCTGTTATCGAGCAGGTAAGTAGAGAGTTTCCGTTGGATCGCGTCTTTTACGATAGTGCTAGCACAGAGAAGCGGAACAATAATGCTGGATTGCAAAAGGTTATTCAACAGCGTACAACATCCGATCCGAGATTGAGTGTCGTGCTCCTTGCATCTTCATCTTCAGACGAGGATAGCGTACTCGCGCTTCAGCGCGCGGAGGCGTACCGTAAGGAGCTCATGGAGAGTGGGCTTGCGGAACAACGCATTCAAATTCGAGTGCAGCATGCAAAAGCGCAGAAGTACCCCGAGTTAGATCAAGAAATGCGCATGGTTCAAGTTCAACTCATGGATGGGCAGCAGAGAAGAGCGATGTATGCAGAGCATCGAGATACCTTATTAGCCGAAGGCGAATCTCAGACCATTCAGTTGCGATCCAGTGTGAAGTCCGACACAACAGCATTAGCAGCAATCCTCCACCTTGTGGTCAACGACAAAGATTACCAAAGCGTCCTCAGTGGCCAGAAGACCATCGAGCTTGCTCCTGCGACGCTACGAAGTGGCGAGCTCCAACGCATGGAAATCTTCGCCAAGGTAGCGGATATAGAAGGCAGAAGCGATAGCACCCAGCATTGGCGTTTCAAGGTGCAGCCACAAGTTGTTGTTCAGCAGTCGCGGCAAAACCTCAGCAGCGACTCCAGTGCCGAGTTCATGGAGTTCGTTGTTGGCTATTGCGAGTTCGACAAAGTACCCTTGTACATTCTCGACACCGACGTATTACCAAGAATCCGCGAATACGCAGCCAAGGGACACGCCGTAGAGATCTTGGCAATGACCGATAACTTTGGCTCAGAGCAGCACAACAGTGCACTAGCCTTAGCCCGCTCACGCGAGGCGTTACGAGTGCTGGAACTACCCAAGGGTACACGAGTTAGCACAAGACTAGTACCAGGCGGGCTCCACAACAATCAGTCGCCAGACGGCCGTAGTGCCAACCGCGGCATCATCGTTCGTTTAGCCTTACAACCATAGAATAGGGCGAAAGGGCGGTTTTTTTTGTCCCAAGTCAAAATATGGTTTGTAAAATCTCCGCCACCCGTTAATTTTGTGGCCCGTCTGACGATAACCCCAGACGGCACAAACATTCCGACTTAGCTCAGCTGGTTAGAGCATCTGACTGTTAATCAGAGGGTCCACAGTTCAAGTCTGTGAGTCGGAGCACAAAAAAGCTCAGATATGAGCAAAATGCAAGCCTCGTAAGTTCAATACTTACGAGGCTTTGTTGTTTCTAGGCGCTTCGAAAGTATGAGTTGGTGGGAAGGTGACGTTTGGGCTTATGTGGGTGGGTTTGGGGCTATATAGGGCTATCTTTAACACTTGAATTGGTGCAATTTCGGTGCAATTAAGTCTCGAGGGATCGCTGCAGATAGTCCAGCTATTTTGACTCAGCTTCGGTAGCAGAGTGGGAGCGCTTCGAGTCGGAATACGCATTTTCGCTATGAAGAATGTAGGGGCGTTTACACGATCAAACCTGATAACGGACGGTATGTATAAAAACTCCAAAGCCAAGCCAATTGTATTCGTGCGTCCAGGCAACGGTATCAACACGTTTATGTTTCGTCTGATGGTGATACTGGACTTGTCCGACTTTTCAACAAGGACTTTCGTAGCTATACTAGTTCTGTTGGGGGTTGTGGCACCTAATCTGTGTGCGCAGAAACCGGACGACCTGCGTGACGTCATGAAGGATGCGAAATCCTATCGCGTTGATGGAGCATCGTCGATGATAGATGATGTCAAGAGTGGCTCATATTATCTAGTGCGTGCTGACGACCAAATGATGAGAGACTTGTTGTCTACACTTCAGCCTATACCGGGAATAAGCGAAGCTGCACAAAGATGTTCTGCGAGCGACCAATCTACAATTGACAACAAAGTGCATTCTCTGAACTGCCCGGTCACGATTGATTCGTTGCACGCTAATCCTGTGATTGTGCGGATACTAAGAGGCTCATGTGCCGACTATGCCAACTACTGTTTGCTACGTCGTACATGGGAGTGCAAATGCTTCAAGAGTGCGTGGATTATAACTTCACCTGTCATTGAATCTCGACCCTTCCAGATAGTTGGATTGGTAACTAGTGCATCCGATAGTAAGAACGCTCAGAATTGCGCGAAGCAAATCATAGACGTTATTCCAGCCGCAACTTTGAAACAACTACCATCTCCTGACACTTTACAGAGCAAGAATCTATATAGCTTTCTGACTATGTCCATTGTTCGATTGCGAGATGACTTATCGAAGCAAAAGGCGGTTAAGGATTTGGCCATAGCCTTAGAGAGCGGTAAGAATTATGATCAGTCTGTTCTATCCTTGAGTGCTGTTGAGCTGCAGGCAGCTCGCTCAATATTGTTTCCGGATACTTTGAAGGCTCTTGTCGGTATCGACTGTGACTCGAGTAAACGGCAGATTATTGACAATGAACTTGCTCTTATAGGATGTGGAAGCGGATGGCAAGAACTGAGCAGCGCTGAAGATCTCAAGAAAGTTTTGAAGGGCGACTGTATGAAGTACGCGAAATATGCCGTTCTGAAGAAACAGTGGCAATGTAAGCAGTTTACGACGGCGATCATTGTTTGCCATAAAAGTCAAAAAGAATCGGAATGTGAGGTGCTTTACCTTGTTACATCGCGTGATATCAGTGGGTCAATTCCGCGAGCTTTGAACGGATTTGATGAAATCTATAGTGCAAGTCAGTTAAAGGGGCTGCCATCTCCTTTAGGTGCAAGACAAAAGTCTATGTATGACTTCGTGAGTGCAATTGCCGCAAGAAGACTTCTGGAAAGGAAATGAATGGTAATAAGCATGTAACGGGAAGTTTAACGCGCTGGAGCCAGGCATCCGGAAAAGATTTGCGATTTGATTCGTTCATTCGTTATGAACACGACCGCATCGACACCGCGTTTCAGCTCTTTTTGCCACCCATTTGAGAACCGTCCCAACCTGGCACCAATCCACACCAAGGAGCATGCAATCGGCCTGCGCATTATCTCTTTGTGCTTGAGTCGCTATGGCTTTGGCGTTTCCTAGGTATGACTTGGCTGCCTGGATGGAAATGGTTCGATTTGCCTCGCTGGGTTCCATCACGGCCGGATGCACAATGGACGTCCATGTGCGTGACAGCCAGTAGAACACAACGCGGATGTAATCTTCGGTGTAGTTGCTCTTCAGTGCACTTGATAGTGAGGCAATGACTTTCTCCGGGTCCTGTGTGTAGAACGGAATCGGGGGAGATTTACCGCTTCCTGTTTAGGCAACCTGGACGTAATAGCGCAGAATTTTGTCAAAATCAAGCTGTTGATAGCCTTGATCTTCCGTGAACCACTGATGATCTACGGGATTTTCGTTGATAACCGCTCGGTTTGCAAGGAACGAACAAATGCAAGCCGCCCGAAGAATTTTGTCAAATCCGGATTTGCTGCATCTGGCAACGGCAGCCGACACGTCTGTATTCGTGACCGTCTCGAATGCGTGGGGATTATATGGGCTTTCGGTGAGGTCTCCGCTCCACTGCGTGAGAATCTCTCCGAGACCTTGAATGGATGCACCAAGGACCGGCGGAACGGACAGTTCGGCGCCACTGGTTGAGTCAGTGGTGTTTGGCTCTACGAACGAATCTATTGGCCTAAGACTTTGCGCGCAATCAAGCAAGAGCTGGTCTTGCAATGAATTTCTGGTGTCCCGACTTGGATTTGTGGTATAGACGATCATCTTCCTCACCTTTGTGAAACAGTGAGGCGCCCAGGGAAGATTAACCAGTGGTGGCGTCAATCCTCCCAAGCCACATCCGGCCAGTGCGCAACAGAATCACTGTTGGCATTTCTGCAACGAATGAGCGATGCGAAAGTAGGGGACGGAGATAGCGGTTTCCGAACTGCGATTATAACGACAAGAGCTTTTCAATGTTTAGAGCTAGTATTCTTCACCTCTTGGACCTGCTGGGCGAGTTTTAACTCATCATGCAAAAGGGCGACCTCGGCAGTCATTTTCTCAAGCAGTTTAGCCATTTGAGCCTCGTAGCGACGACGAAGCCGGTTGAGTTTACGCCGGTGAACGGCTATGGGAGTCTTGCGCTGCTACTGCATTCGTTCCTTGTTATTCGGGTAGTAATGGCGGTTGTATTCTTTGCGCACAAGGGGAGTGTAGTTGTCTTTTTTTGACTGGCATAAATCACGTAAAATCTTGGAAAGAGAATAAACTGCCTTGAAATGAAAGTGATGAATTCGCTAAGATCGACCGGAAATCATATTGCGACCAGAACATTCAGCATATCGTTCATTTTCCTGCAATGATCGCAAGCAAAACCACGACTTCCATATTTTTACTAAAGTTTCAGGTTTAGTCTTTAAGAGTGCGTTGATTTCCATAGAGTCAAAAATTCGATTTAATCCACAAGAGGCTTGACCGCGAATTTACCTATGTATTGCTTGGTTAGTGACAATTACAGGTCGAGAATAGTTGTCCATGTATCTCGTAGGTGATCTTACTTTAGCACTCACTAATTCCAATTTCTGCGCCAAGAATACCACACAAAAACTACACAAAAGCGCAGATTTTAGCAGTCAATCTGCGTTGTAGCGTTATTTTGACTGCAGTTGATATATACAGTCACACGTGGTGTATAAATCGCGAATGTTGAGCTGAAACAGATGCATAGTATTTTTAAACTTTAAACGTGGCAACTCCTATGCGAACAATAGCTGTAAAGTTTGTACTATACATGTCTCTTGTATTTTTCAGTCTCTGTGCGAGAGTGAGCGATGATAACGAAATTCTGAAAACTGCCGCGACCCAGATCGCTAAAGGTCAGCCGGCTGATAATGAAACGAGTATTCAAATAATTGAAAGTGCAATAAAAAAGAACAAATTGTCCAACAAAAACAACTACTTCCTTATTTCTGCATTACGTAGTATATCGGGAATCAAGCCAGAAGATGAGTTTTTTGACATGTTTTTGCGTTTCATTACTTCGGTGCAAAAAGCGATAAGCCCAACACTTCCATAGATATTAAAATGTTTTCACTTGCAAGTATGGACGTGTCAATTTCCATTGTGCAAACGGATAGTCTAGGGTCAAAGCAAAAACGTTTAACTGAAGCAGGCGTGTCAATGATTTTTGTATCCTGAGTTGCGGAGAAAGAAAGAGAATTTTTTGCCGGAATACAGGCAAAAATATTTAACGGAGTTCCTTTGTACGGATTTCATATTGGGAGTATTGAATCTAATGAAACTATACTCGGCTCTTATTTCACAGCTGGAATATTGTGGACTATTGTGCCCGCTAATAAGACAATTCAAGACTCTCCAAAACAGTTTGATCGCAATGTTCTTATTGAATTTGCACTTCATTTCCCCAAGCTATCGTTTCTCCAGTATATCAGAATCAAAGGGTCAATCTACATTCCTTGGACTACTGATAGTAGGGTCCCTCGTTAAATGATGTACAACATCGGATAGCTGCGGAAGTGCGGTCGGTTTAATTAATCCTTTTTAATGTGTGTTGTGCTTTATACATAAGTGGCGTGCGGTCATAACTATGAAACGTAAGCAACGTTGTGTAAAATTGCGTCGCAAGTGGATGAAAGTTCACCTTTGTGACGCTGAATTGTACATTAGTATATAGTTATTATCAGTAGTGTCCTAAATGTTTTCCGCGAAATCTAGCTAGATTTGCAGATTTCCAGTGTTTTCCATGCCGCTGTAATCTTTAAGCAGGATTTCCAGCGGTGTTTTGTCGAGTAACGACACACTAACAACTTGCAATATATCGTTCAAGCTCAATTCCGATTTTAGTGTTGATTTAACGATGCTGATCAAGATAAACGTGATCATGGCAATATAGACTTGGGTCTTTACTGCGTTTTGAGTCGTCCCCCAGAAGGACAGAACGCGCAGATGTTGCTTGACCCATTTGAAGAATGTTTCGACGCTCCATCTGTGTTTATACAGTAGAGCAACTTGCTCCGCTGTAATGTCGAAGTTGTTTGTCAAGAAGACCAATAACAGATCGTTTTCTTCATCGTAGCACTTTACTCGACGCAGTTCGCCTGGGTACGCAGTTTTGGCAAGAGCGGAACTCAGCACAATAACTTGATCGCATACAATTGAGCGCTTACGGTCTACTGTATCAGAATCGATGCGCTTATATCTCATGTTGCTCTTGGCGCGTACAACGAACCATGCTCGATTGTCCGCAATCCTCCAAAGCCGCTTGTAGTCTACGTATGCACGGTCCATTATGTAGAACGCGTCAGCTTCGATTGCTAAAACATCAAGCGCTTTAACGTCATGCACAGAGCCTTCGGTCACATAAATGAAAGCAGGTAGAGTCGCTCGAACGTCAAACAACGTGTGAACTTTAATAGCTGCTTTTGTTTGCCGAAACGTGGCCCAACAAAATACTTCAAGACAAAGATCCACCACTGTTGAGTCGAATGAATAGAGACGAGTCTTAGGCAGACCGACGCACACTTCCGGATCCGGCACATGCATTCGGCGAGCGTATTCGACAAGAGCATATGCAAAGTCTTCGAACATCCTGTAATCGCGATTCTCATTTGCGTAAGCTAAGTTTGAACGCGAAACACTTTTGCCGAGACCAAGCTGATAGAATTTGAAGTTGTGAGCACTGAGACACGTTGTTAAATCGCGGAGGCTCTCACGCCCACTCAATTGACCGAAGATCATGCACAACATCTGATGCCAACAGCTGAAGTGCTTGATATGCTTGTCACCATCATACTTTTCCACATAGCGTCTAAAGGTGCGTTGTGGCAGAAGTGCGCTAATTTGAGTAAAAACGAACTTTCCGCGGTTCATGCGAGCCTCGCAAAGGCCCGAAACTAGCTTTTCAATTCAAATCACGGCGCACTTTTGCTACCCTGCAGGCTAGTGGTATCAACGGTTTCAGCCATTTTGCACGCAAATGTTTAGGACACTACTGAGTTATTATTTCGAACAATACATAGTTCAGTGGTATTTCAGAATAATTACTCACAACAATACGCAAATCTGCGTCCTGCATTGTCATATTATTACTTAAGTCTATGAAGAACACTGACTATTTACTTTTTGCGGCTAAAATTAAAAAGGTAAAGTGAATTGTAATTGTGCTGATGTTTATAGTTGCTAGGCCTGACCTACGATCTGCAACTGAAGCTGAACTAATTGAGGCGCGAGGCGCGGTAACATAGCAGCAACAAGCTAAAGTCGATACATTAATAAAGGCTAACACATATTGTACAAAGAGCAAAGAGATAGATATGTTCATTTCTTATAAAAAATCAATGAACAATTCGGAATCGCTTCAAATGTGCATCTTACAGTAATTGGTATATTGTTTACGCTCTTTATTGCCACATTGGCCTATGGCTCATATCGTCAATACAGCGATTATAAATTAGTAATGTCTGAACTGAAGTCGTTTCTTGAAAGGTCACAAGTTGCATTCGAATACTTAACTCAAAATTACGAAAAATACATTAATACGTTGCATGAGGAAATCGGAAAGGCAAGATCATTGTTTGCGACGGCGAAAAATCAAGATGAAAGAAGATCGAATTAATGAAAGAATAACTGAATTGGAGCAAAAAGCATATGCCTCGGCGCTGGAATACAGCAGGACTGCTTCAAGTTATTCAGGCTACAGCGGGCCTCAATCAAGAATCGTGCAACGTCAAGCAGGCAATGAACAAGATCGTAGATCTGGATTGCAAGGACCTTCAGTGCGGCAGGCACAGTGACCAGTTGAGTTATGTATGTTAGAAAAAAGCAAGGAACGATGGCGCGGTTTGACAGATTTGAGATGGTTTACCAGTAATCGTATGGTCAATTCTCAATTGTATGGGCGCACTATACGAGGCGCAACTACATGTTGCTTCATAAATGACAATATTGTCGATGACGATTGATTTCGAAAATGATACATCAAAGCTGCGTGTCGACCGGACACTGCTTACATTCAACTAGAGCTTCCGAGTACGCATATCCCTTGAACCATGTTGATAGTCAAGAAAAGAAGACGTTCGCTATTCAATTGCAAAGTGCTATTTTTCGCCGTCTACCATACTTACGTTATGAGTTGCCTATTCAAATGTCACGTACTTTCAACTACATAGATTTGTTTGCGGGCTGCGGAGGCCTTAGCACTGGTTTACACTTGGCAGGTTGGAGAGGTCTCTTTGCCGTAGAAAAGAGTGCTTCTGCTTTTGCTACTCTGAAAGCAAACCTGATTGACAATCGTAGGCACTTTGATTGGCCGTCGTGGCTAGAAACGATTAATTGGGATATCAAGAACTTACTTGAGAAGAAGGAGACTGAGCTTGACAAATTGAAAGGTAAGGTTGACATGGTAGTAGGTGGACCGCCGTGTCAAGGTTTTTCCACCGCTGGTAGGCGTCGCGAAAACGACGAGCGAAATGAACTCGTTCATTCTTATCTAAAATTCGTTGGTTTAGTGCAGCCGCGCGTAATACTCTTTGAAAACGTCAAAGGTTTTACTATGCGGTTCAGGGCGAATGCTAAGATCGGAGTAGATTACTCACAGCTCGTGATTCAGCGGTTGCGTGATCTAGGGTATAGCGATGCTCATGGCAAAATTATAGATATGTCGGATTACGGTGTTCCTCAGCGTCGAAAGAGATTTATAATTGTGGCTACCCTAGAAGGACTAGCTGAGAGCGTATTCCATTTGTTAGAGGATCAGTGTGAGATTCACTTGTTGGAGCGTGGAATCCCACGTAAGAATTGTGTTCAGTCTGCCTTATCTGACTTGCGACGTTGTCATGGCTTGGCTCCCTGCCCAGATTCTAGTAGGTTTCTCTCCGGCATTGCTTCGCGACCAACAACTGGGCTTCAAAAGCACTTACGGGACGACTTCAATCCACACACGCCTGATAGCCACAGATTCGTCAATCATACTGACGACGTCAAAGTAGTGCTAAATAGACTTCTTGAAAGCGCCCCGCGCAATCGAAGTATACTCGGTGCTGAGCGTGGGGTCTACGGTCTTAAGAAGCGTAGCGTAACCGTACTTGATGGCAAAAGAGCAGCTCCGACTCTGACAACTATTCCTGACGATTTTGTTCACTACTCGGAACCTCGAGTCATGACTGTACGGGAATGTGCACGTCTCCAAACTTTTCCAGATTGGTTTGTATTTAAGGGACCGTATACCACCGGTGGTAGGCAGCGCTTAACACAGACACCACGCTACACTCAAGTTGGCAATGCAGTGCCCCCGTTATTCGCAGAGATGGCAGGCCTAGCAATTAAGGAGGTTTTAACCAATGTCTAAACGGAATATGTCTGAAGAACTTCATTTTGAAGTTAGTAGCGGCCTAAAAACCGTTTTGGGCAGCGAACTCATTACAGACGAAAATGTTGCGATTTTTGAACTTGTGAAAAACTCTTTTGACGCAGGGGCTTCCAGTGTCGAGCTCTACTTTGATGCTAGTCAAATTGTTATCTCTGATAACGGGATGGGTATGACAATGGACGATGTGCGTAAGAAGTGGCTTTTTGTAGGTTACTCTGAAAAGAGAGAGCAGAATCGCACCTTAGATTACCGAAATACGATAGCGCAGAAGAAGCGATTTGCGGGAAGCAAGGGTGTCGGCCGGATTTCTTCGGATCGATTAGGACGATTGCTTACACTACAAACGAGAGCCAAAAGTGAATCTTCTGGTCCCGTGCATTGCATTAAAGTTGACTGGGATCTTTTCGACAATAATCATCTTAGTCAATTTGCCACTATCGGAGTTTCTCACACTGAGCTTTCTACTGGCTTTAGTGTTCCCAATAGTATTCAACAAAATATTCACGGAACTGTGATATCTATTGAGCACCCACGAAAACAATGGGATCGTAATTCTCTAAAGAAATTGAAGTCCGCGCTGTCGAAGCTTATTAATCCTTTTGGTAACACGATTGACATATTTACGATAAAAATCGTTGCGCCAGATGAAAAGATCGCAGACCAAGCTGCTGAAGACGCAGCTAAAACTAAGGGAGTAGAATTAACACCTGAAGATATCATCAATGGCGATATTGGAAATTTTATTTTCTCTACTTTGCAAGAGAAAACGACTTTCATATCAGTTAAGATTGACCAATCCGGAAAGCATATAGAGAGTACTTTAATAGATAGGGGTGAATTGATTTACAGAATACGTGAATCGAATGAATATCAACTACTCGCCAATTCCGGCTTTCGTTGCGAGTTGTATTTCTTAAATAAATCAGCTAAAGATACCTTTGCCAGGAGGATGGGAGTGGCCTCTGTGAATTTTGGCTCTGTGTTTGTCTTTCGAAACGGTTTTAGAGTATTTCCAATCGGCGAAATGAATGACGATTGGTTTGGTATGGAGAAAAGGAAAGGGCAAGGTTTCGCTCGGTATCTAGGTGCTCGTGATGTGATCGGACGAATCGATGTCGAGGGATCCGATGAGGATTTTCAAGAAGCTTCGAGTAGAAATACAGGGTTAATAGATACGGCAGCTGTTCGTGATTTGAAAAACTGCTTTATGGACTATTGCCTAAAACGTCTCGAGAAGTATGTTGTACCAGTTACCTACCCAGATAAAGAGGATAAGTATGTTGGAGACCTATCGCGCCTGTTAACTGAGTCAGGTAGTGCAAGGGTGACGGAAGCAGTAGCAAAATTAGTTGATGATAAGCAAGTCGAGCTGTTAGACTATAGTCGACAGCTGATTAGGATTCTTAGTGAACGATCAGACGTGTTTGAGTCGTCCCTCGATAGCCTTCGAACAATAGCACAGAAGACAAGTGACCAGAAACTTATTCAGAGAGTTGACGCTGCGGCGAAGCGGTACAAAGAGCTTAGGAAATCTGAGGAAGCAGCTAGACAGCAGGCAGACAAGGAGCGTACTGCAAAAGAACAAGCTCAATCCAGAGCATTAAAAGCTGAAACGATTGCTAAGCAAACAGCAGAAGAGTTGGCGGAAGAACGGAAGAGAAACATGTTTTTAGCATCAATCGCCACGCTAGATACGGACACAATCTTAAATCTGCATCACCAGATTACTATATATGCGGTGAATATTCATCAGCAGCTTGAGAACTTTATTGTTTCAATTTCCAAAACTAAGACTGTAACAACAGAAGAAGTTATGTCTGTTCTCGATAATATTACTCTTTTGAACAGTAAGGTTCTTGGGGTGGCAAAGTTCGCGACCAAAGCAAATTTCAGAATGAAGTCTGAGAGAATTAATGCAGATCTAGGACAATATTTAGAACAGTATATCAATGGAGTAGTTAGGGACAATCTAACTTCACCACTGCGACGAGTACTAGTAGAGAACGATGGCAAAGGATTTGATCAAGAGTTTAAACCAATCGATGTTGCTGTAGTGGTCGATAACCTTATTTCTAATGCAAAAAAAGCTCATGCCACAGAGGTTCGGTTTGAAATATCACATCCTCACTCGCAATCGATATATATTACCGTTTCGGATAACGGTGATGGATTTCATCAGCTCATATCCGATAAATCGCGCGTATTCGACAAAGGATTTACTACTACTGATGGTTCGGGACTTGGACTTTATCACGTCAAGCAAACGTTGGGTGAAATGAATGGAACGATTGAAGCTATCTCAAGTGAATCCAAGGGAGCTATCTTCAGTATAAAAATATCCAAATGAGACTCGACTTCAATATACTCTGGGTTGAAGACCAGCAAGATGCTGTAAAGGCAACCAGTGAGAAAATAGATAAATTGCTACGTAAAGAAGGATTTAGAGCGAAGTATGCTTTCACTTCTTCTGTTGAAGATGCAGAGGAAATATTGGGAGCTGATGTTTACGGTGATCATGTAGATCTGGTTCTTATGGACTATGATCTTGGAGATGGACCAAACGGCAGCGTAGGTATAGAGAAAGTTCGCGATAAGTTTTTCTATAAAGACATTGTTTTCTACTCAGCTAGTGGAGTTAGCAAATTGGATCAGGCTGTAAAGGAGGGTAATTACAAAGGTGTCTTTACTTCGTCCCGTCAAGAGTTGCCAGATGTTGTCAACGGTGTCTTTAGAGAACTTGTAAAAAAGGTGCTTGATATTGAGCATTCTAGGGGAATTGTAATGAGTGCGACTAGTGAAATAGATTACTTTGTAAATGAATCACTTTACGCAGCCTACGATAAAAGTAGTGATGAGCATAAAAATGCAGCACTTAATGTTGTTAGCGAACATTTAGCGGAAATAAAAGAGAGATTTCAAAAAGATGTTAAAGTGATAGAGCAAATAACTGAGGTATCGCAACTTGATACTCTTCGTAACTCATACACAAGCGTGCACAGACTTAGGCTTTTGCGGAAAATGCTCATCTCTGCTGGCATACATGAGCCTGTAAGCTCTGCCATTAAGAAGTATATTGCGGAAACACTCCCTCTCCGAAATAGTCTTGCTCATGTGCGTGTCGAATGCACTGGATTTTCGAGGAAACTATATGCTAGCGACGGCGACGAAATAACATATGAACGCATGCGGGATCTGAGAATCTCCCTACTCGAGTATCAAGAAATCATGCAAGATGTGAGTGTGGCGTTGCGTAGTCCGCCGGACGAGAGTTAGAGAGATTGATCTTCGTAGCATAGCCCGATTACTGTAACAAGCCCGGAAAATCCACGACTAACGATTCGCCATTTCCGCGAAAGATGGTTCATTGTGAACGACTCCAGTGACAGAAGTGATCTGTATTGTAATTTACAGCGCTCGCAGGACTTCACAAATCACAGTCTGTAAGTTCTGCAAGACAAATGATGGTTCAATTCGCGACGGATTAGGTGGATTCAGTGCCGTGGAATTAATAAATATAGCCTCTCTTGATCTTTATCAATTGCGAGAGGTTGCAAGCTTGCACATTCGAATTGATGAACACCACAAAAAATAGAATATTCATTAGTATGTCGCTGAAAAAACAAAATGATAGAACGATATGATGGATAACTATGACCGCAAATGTACAGAAATAAGAGGGACCATGCCTCGAGTTAGCTTGATAAACATGCCTTTCGGCCCAATATCATCGCCCTCGATTGCGCTAGCACTACTTCAAGCGTCGCTAGCAACCATAAAAACTGAAGTGAAAGTGCATTATTTTAATATTCTGTTCGCTTCCCTTATCGGTGCAGAATTGTACACAAAAGTATCTTCTGGTCATCCTGCAAATCACGATATGATTGGTGAATGGCTATTCACTGATGAGTTATATGGGAGAGAAGATACAAGCACGCAATTTATTTATGATATAGTACTCGGAAACGACAAAAATCATAGTAAGGACTTGATCTCTAAGAAGAGAGTGGACAGGGGCTTTGTTGATAATCTACTTAAAGCAAAGTTGCAGATAAAAAAATTTATTGACTTGTGCCTTGAACAAATAGTACAATATCGTCCAACTATTATCGGTTTTACCTCAGTGTTTCAACAGCAGCTGTCATCATTGCTGCTCGCTAAGCGAGTTAAAGAGTTGTTACCTTCTGTAGTTATCGTTTTTGGCGGAGCAAATAACGAAGGCGTAATGGGTAGGCAAGTGCTCGAGAGTTTTCCGTGGGTTGATTACGTAATTTCCGGTGAGGGCGAGCATTTAATTGTTGAGCTTGTTAAAAGTGTTGCGTGTGGCGCAGAATTCCCGTCTTATAGCTCTTCCAGTAAATTACAAGTGATGGATGAGCTACCCTTTGTAAATTATAGTGGCTATTTTGAACAGCTAGTACAATACTCGCTCGACGGAAAAATCGCTAGCCGAGTCCCCTTCGAAACCTCACGAGGATGTTGGTGGGGAGCAAAGAATCATTGCACATTTTGCGGTCTAAACGGCTTGACAATGACACAAAGAAGCAAATCCCCTCAGCGAGCATTGCAAGAATTCACTACCATCCTACAAATGTATCCCAATGTGCCAATATCGGTAACTGATAATATTTTGGATTATAAGTATTTTGACGATTTTATCAAATCTCTTGCGTCAGTACGCAGACGACACAAGTATGAGCTCTTTTATGAGGTTAAGGCTAATTTGACCAAGACCCAACTGATTATGCTCAAGGATGCTGGAATAACGATGATTCAGCCTGGGATAGAGAGTTTTTGCACATCGTCCCTAAAAGCCATGAAAAAGGGCGTGAGGCCGATTCAAAATATCCAGCTGCTAAAGTGGTCAAGAGAAATTGGGATTAAAGTCGTTTGGAATGTTTTGTGTGGATTTGCGGAAGATAGCCCCCGCGAACATGTTGAAGCTTCCAAGATGTTAGGTATGCTGAGTCATTATGATCCGCCGAATGGTGCAGCTAATATCAGATTGGACAGGTTTAGCCCTAACTATGTTGATCCTGAAAAGCATGGATTTAAGAATGTTCGAGCGTATCCTTCTTATAAATATATTTATCCATTTGACGCCCAAGCAATTGAGAATATGGCGTACTACTTCACATATGACTATTTGAATGAGGTTGTTGATGTAGGCTACAAGAGGTCGATTAATGTCGCAGTTAATAAGTGGAGACGCGCGTCGAAAACATCCTTTATGATATACTACTGTGACAACTTGCAACATGTTGTTATTGACGGACGCCGAAGTAAAATAAGGGTATTTTTACTTGATGAGCTTAGTTCTGATATACATGCTGCATGTGATGAGGCTAAAAAAGTTGAACACCTGTATGTGTTGCTTAATAAATATGAAAGACGGCTTATTGAGAAAAAAATACAGAAGATGATTAGATATCGACTTCTTCTTCACTATGATTCGCATATTTTGAGCTTAGCCATTAGTGGCACGTTAAAGAGCGATTTGTTCATTGATGTGAAGCGCATAGGTGAAGCTATTACCAGCGAGGGCCAGGTTAAAAAATATACACTCATCTAGATTGAGTCGCTAGAATGATTGATATTAATTATTACGACTCATTTAATAAATATCCTATTTCACGTTATGGCAAAAACAAAGTCAGAGCCTGTGCTGAAATCAGCTAAGGCAAAGTTAAAGTCCGCGGACTTTACTGTAGATGATACAAGTGGACGCTTGTACCTTTCAAATGAAGTGGTTGGAGCCCTTTTGAATTCTAGCTTAAGTAAGGTTCCGAGCAAGATAGCTAAAGAAGCAGAGGGCGTTGAGGTCTCTGTTTCTGTAGGTGTGTCTGTTTGATCTATTTCATTAATTGTGCCTCTAGTGTTAATTATAGACCGACTGATCTATGATTAAAAAGATCGCGTAAACACAGGGCAAGTTAATGAGCTATTATACGTATTTATGGGTTGAAATTGCTACGGCAGCAGCCGACTAATCGACTTCTGCCGTGAGCAATCTATCAACTTCTATCTCTGTATGCCCTGTGCCGGTCGCGTTGGTTCACGAGCGGTACCACTGCTGGGCAAGAGTATCAGCTGTCGGCGAGTATTCGCGCATTTCCGCTGAACGCGAGTGTGTCAATCGGCACGGTTTTACAACCTCGTCTACCATGTTACTGGGATCAATCTTTTACTAGATACCAGAAATGGCTCAGAGCTTGCAAGTAGACAATTCTCGTGTCGCAGTCCCGTAGTTCTGGGACGAGCAGCACGTCGTTTCCTCACTCAGTGTCGTGGCTAATTCATTTTAGTGGTTACCTATTATGATTATGGTAGGACTCGGCGTCAGAGCCGAAAAGTCGCGCGAAACAGGTGATAGAACATTGTGTAAGGGATTGGGTTAGGCAAGGAGTTGGGATTTTCCATTCAGATAGCCAGATTTACTTTCAGTACAATCTCGGTGCAATCATGTCAAAAAGCCCTCATATTCGCCAGAAATTGACATAGTTGAGTTACTGTTAATCAGAGGGTCCACAGTTCAAGTCTGTGAGTCGGAGCACAAAAAAGCTCAGATATGAGCAAAATGCAAGCCGCGTAAGTTCAATACTAACGAGGCTTTGTTGTGTTTCGGAGGGACGAAAGATGTGATGGATTTTGAGCTATTTCATGGGGCGATTTTGACTCAAATGTCCGCTGATCAGTTATCAGAGGGTCCATGGTATAGTTCCAACCCGTTCCTGCCCAATCAAGCGTCCTCTGCAAGTGTCTAAGCGTAAATATCTATAGCTGCTACAGCATCGGAGCCTTTCGGCTTTTCCATTGCAACCTCCAACCTCACTATACGCGAACAGGCGATATAACACTCTTAGCTCGGAAGTCATTCACATTTTTATTAGTGAAATTTCAGTGCAATAATGTTAGGGTGAAATGACGGCTCGGAAGTCGCATCATGAATGTCCGTTTGCTAGAGATGCTAGAGTATTCAGATACACGTAACTGCACGTTGAGGATTTGTTGGATCAGTTGACGTGGATTTTCCAGAGACAAAGTCGCGATAGTTCGTAACACCTCTTACTTTAGGCTTCATACTCACAAGATCAGGTTATTGGAACTATCGAGTACAGAGTGCGGCCTTTTACATTGATTTCATCTCCTCTCAGTAGTGTCCGGTTAACTTTCGTCGAAAACAAGCTGCATTTGGCTGTTTTCGCCGTTTTCGTCTAATCTGTAATCTTTCAACAATACTTCTAGAGGTGTTTTATCCAACAGAGATACGCTTAGTACTTGCAGCATCTCATTCGGACTCAACTCTATCTTTAAACGTGATCTTATTATCGTTATCAACAAAAATGTGATCATTGCAATGTACACTTGAGACTTCACAGCATTCTCGGATGTACCCCAAAACGATAGAACTCTTAGATGTTGTTTGACCCATTTAAAGAAGATCTCAACGCTCCAACGATGCTTGTACAGCAGAGCCACTTCTTGAGCTGTTATGTCGAAGTTGTTTGTCATGAAGACTAACAGAAGATCGTGCTCGCTGTCATAGTACTTCACTCGTCGTAGTTCACTTGGATAGTCGTTCTTTGACTTCTGCGACGTAAGTGCAATCATCTGATCGCAAATTATTGAGCTGCTGCGGTTGACTTCGTCTGAGTCTATACGTCGATAGCGCATATTGTCTTTTGCTCGAACTACAAACCAAGCGCGTTTGTCGTTGATTCGCCAAAGCCGCTTGTAATCTACGTATCCGCGATCGAGAATGTAGTACGCACCACGTTCAATCGCGAGTTGATCGAGCGCTCTAACGTCGTGTACAGCTCCCTCTGTTACGTGAATAAATGCTGGTACTGCCGTACGGACATCAAAAAGAGTGTGTAGTTTTACTGCCGCCTTCGTCTTCCGAAACGTTGCCCACCAGAATACGTTTAAGCACAAGTCAACAATCGTTGAGTCAAATGCATAAAGCCGCGCACCTTTAAGATTGAGGTTGAACTCCGGATCAGGAACATGTAGTTTCCTGGCTACCTCAACCAAAGAATATGCGAAGTCTTCGTAGATCCTATAGTCACGCGTCTCATTCGCTGAAGCAAGATTAGAACGAGTTGCTCCTTTACCGAAGCCTAGCTGATACGACTTTGTGCTATGAGCAGAGAGACAAGTAATTAAGTCTCGCAAACTCTCTCTACCGCTAAGTTGACCAAACATCATGCACAACATTTGTTGCCAACAGCTAAAGTGTTTAACTCGCTTATCGCCACCGTACTTTTCCACATATCTACGGAAAGTACGTTGGGGCAAAAACGAGCAAATCTGAGCAAAAACGAACTTTCCGCGATTCATAGAGATCCCGAAAAGCCCAAAATCTACGATCTGAATTCAAATCACGGCGCACTTTCGCTGCCCTGTAGGCTAGTCGTACCAATGGATGCAATGATTTTGTACCTAAGTTAACCGGACACTACTGATCTCCTCTTATTCCGCTTAAGTCCAGCCTCTACAATATTTCACTAGTTATAGCTTCAATCGAGCGACTTAAAGTCAATTATTCTAATCTCATATTTTAGCTTGTCAAAAAGTAGAATTGAGTCAATCCAGCCATTGTCGAACCAACGCGCACCGTCAACTTTAAATTGATAATACACAAAGTCATCGAATCTGTTCTCTAGTTCAGTAGCAACGAAATCCAAGGCTAGCGGCCAAGCAAGACCTGGTGCAAAGTGATCAAATGATAAAGACTGCGCCAATGTTCTTGCTAGGTGTCCGGCCAAGTCGTAAATGTCTCCGCATGTTAGCATAACCGTAAACATGGTAGCTGCAGTTTCAATTTGTAAGTCGTGTCGATAATCAGCCAAGTCAATGTGTCCAAACACATGAGCTAGGAATTCGATTTCGTCCAAATTCCCCTTTTTGCCAAAGGCATCAAAGAGAGGGGTTGCGCGAAGCGCATATTTGTGGAACTGTACACGCCCGTTCGTGTTCTTTGTGATAGTCTCTTCCAGGTTGTTAGCTGCTGCTGTCCAGTTGTCGTCTGCGTGAAGTCGAACCGAAGTCCACATACTTTGAATCATCTTCAACTTTGCAATACGTTTCAATGTCGCTCCTATTTAAAAGAGACCATGCGCGTTTTCGAAATACACGAAGTTAAGACACATGCATAGACAATCCGCTCAATTTGGCCTACCAATTCCGCGGCAGGCGGCCCTTCGTTTTCGCATTTAGTAACGTGGCTAGTCTGTACGCGCCGGTCCACTTGACGCACCTTCGCCGGACAAGAGTAGCATTTTTCAGAAGGATTTTGCACATTCGTGATGAACGTGAGTGTGTCGCTCGGCCTGGCGTTTCCACAAAAGCCTCAAAAAGCGCTGAACTATTGCAGAAATCGCGCATTTATCTTAACGGTTAATCAGAGGATCCCTAAATTGTTTAGCATCAGATCACACTATCTCTTCTCAGTAGTGTCCTAAATGTTTTCCGCGAAATCTAGCTAGATTTGCAGATTTCCAGTGTTTTCCATGCCGCTGTAATCTTTAAGCAGGATTTCCAGCGGTGTTTTGTCGAGTAACGACACACTAACAACTTGCAATATATCGTTCAAGCTCAATTCCGATTTTAGTGTTGATTTAACGATGCTGATCAAGATAAACGTGATCATGGCAATATAGACTTGGGTCTTTACTGCGTTTTGAGTCGTCCCCCAGAAGGACAGAACGCGCAGATGTTGCTTGACCCATTTGAAGAATGTTTCGACGCTCCATCTGTGTTTATACAGTAGAGCAACTTGCTCCGCTGTAATGTCGAAGTTGTTTGTCAAGAAGACCAATAACAGATCGTTTTCTTCATCGTAGCACTTTACTCGACGCAGTTCGCCTGGGTACGCAGTTTTGGCAAGAGCGGAACTCAGCACAATAACTTGATCGCATACAATTGAGCGCTTACGGTCTACTGTATCAGAATCGATGCGCTTATATCTCATGTTGCTCTTGGCGCGTACAACGAACCATGCTCGATTGTCCGCAATCCTCCAAAGCCGCTTGTAGTCTACGTATGCACGGTCCATTATGTAGAACGCGTCAGCTTCGATTGCTAAAACATCAAGCGCTTTAACGTCATGCACAGAGCCTTCGGTCACATAAATGAAAGCAGGTAGAGTCGCTCGAACGTCAAACAACGTGTGAACTTTAATAGCTGCTTTTGTTTGCCGAAACGTGGCCCAACAAAATACTTCAAGACAAAGATCCACCACTGTTGAGTCGAATGAATAGAGACGAGTCTTAGGCAGACCGACGCACACTTCCGGATCCGGCACATGCATTCGGCGAGCGTATTCGACAAGAGCATATGCAAAGTCTTCGAACATCCTGTAATCGCGATTCTCATTTGCGTAAGCTAAGTTTGAACGCGAAACACTTTTGCCGAGACCAAGCTGATAGAATTTGAAGTTGTGAGCACTGAGACACGTTGTTAAATCGCGGAGGCTCTCACGCCCACTCAATTGACCGAAGATCATGCACAACATCTGATGCCAACAGCTGAAGTGCTTGATATGCTTGTCACCATCATACTTTTCCACATAGCGTCTAAAGGTGCGTTGTGGCAGAAGTGCGCTAATTTGAGTAAAAACGAACTTTCCGCGGTTCATGCGAGCCTCGCAAAGGCCCGAAACTAGCTTTTCAATTCAAATCACGGCGCACTTTTGCTACCCTGCAGGCTAGTGGTATCAACGGTTTCAGCCATTTTGCACGCAAATGTTTAGGACACTACTGATCTCTTCTATTGTTGCAGAAATCGAATCAATGTCTTTGCATTATATGTTGGAGTCACTATGAAATCTGACGGTTCATTCTGGATTTCGAGAATCGTGCTCATTTTCTCGTTGACGCTTTGCGTCACTACGTTTTGTGGTCTTGCGCGAAGCGGATGGACTGGATCTGGTAATAATGGAGGAGTCGGTCCACTCTGTGCGATTAGTCCGGATTCAACGTTGATGTGTTTTTCAGGTCAGCAAGGACTTGCTGTTTACACAACAGTGATTCCTCCAACACTATTGGCTTCAAAGGAGTTGAAGTATTATCCCGTTAGTTTTGTGCCGCCGCTACTTCCTTGTTTTGCCCCTAACTCATCCTCTGTATTCTTCATTTCGCGTGACTCAGTTGTAGAGTATTCGGCAACGAGTCTACAATTCAAGCAAAAGCTGCTCGTAAATGATCCGCAGAATTGGCTGGCGACGGTTCTTGAAGATATGTGTTTTCACGGAATCCCAGTCGTGTGGTTTGACACAACTCGTCATGGATTCATCGTACGTCCTAGAACTATGACACAGGTGCTAAAGGATTCTTTGCAATACAGAAAACGGTGCGTGGTGATCCAACGACGAGATAGTACCTGGGATGTTCAGGCCCTCGATTCTGTCTATATGCCTACTGATGCTGGTTCAACTGTGTTTAGTTGCGTAAAGCGAATGCAAGCCGACTCCGTTGATGTTATCAACATATTGACGCGCAGAACCGTCGGCACATTTTTGCCCATTAGTCAAGCATTGTCTTGCTGCAGCGATGGCAAGCATGTGATCTATTCAAACACGAAGGATAGCATAGTTCTCCTCGATTTAGCGACGAATTACGTCGTGTGGAGTACCCAATTGTACTCATCTTCTGGATACCCGTATAGCAACTACAGTTCGTGTGCTGAGATTACTATACTGAATGATAGTATGTTCTGTTATAGAGCAGACTCGTTTCAGTTTTACTCCTTACACGATGGACATCCTATTTATAATCTGACACCAGTAGCTACTGACATAGTCTGTATGCCGAAGAATCGCACTCTTTGCACCTTCAGTTACAATAGCGCATATTCACGAATCTTCACTGATTGTGAATCTGATGAGATGCCTTCAATCCCAGCATGGAAAGACTCCTGGTTTCGCATCCTCGATGAGCAATGCGACGAGCTTTATAATAGCACTGCTGATTCAGTTCTGCCCAATCCACTAGCCGTTGAATTTTCTCCTGGAGAGACGACTATGGCATTCCGAGAAAACTATTCGTTAACGAAGATTGTTGATGCAAAGAGTGGTCGAGTGCAGTGCAGAATTCGAGATACTGGAGTGTTTTGTAGCTCAGGTACTGAATTCCTGTGTATAGGAATCGACTCGACGCGAGTCTATTCTACGAGCAATGGAGCACTCTTAAGAACGCTTGCGATTCCCTCCATCAGTGGTTTGCCTGTTATAAGCGTGAACAACTCAGATGGGGTGTTTGCCCTTGCTGACAATGATTCGCTCCGGTTGTATAGTGTTGTCGCAGGATCCCATCTCGCTTCATTTATAATCGGGGGTCATGACAGAATCTTGCAGCTCCAGTATAGTGCGGGTGATTCGGTGCTTGTTTGTACCAGTAAACGCGGACGACTGTATCGAGTCCACCCGAAGAGCATGTCTGTCGATACCGTGGAGCTGGAGTCGATCGATCCACAGTATAAAGTCTACCCTCCTTCGGCCCTTTCGCGGGACGCTTCAACGGTAGCATGCGTAGCATCTTCACATAACGATAGTCTTGCCATGATCCAGGTATTTGCTACCAAAGACGGAAAATGGAGGTGCACCTATTTCACACATGAAAACAAATACGGGTATTATTGCAATGTTGGTTTATCAAGTAATGGACGAATGTTACTGATTGATAGGATACAAACCTTGTATGCGGCACATGCAGTGTATTTCGACATTTTCGATACACACTTTTCCAAGGTAGTTCATTCAACAAGTTCTAGTGGTGGGTCAAGTAATACTGGATTTGCATGTGCTCATCACCTCCTCTCGCCGAGTGGCGATGTACTCTGCTCGTGGAAAAATTGCTCGTCTCCGGTTAGTGTAGTTGCTGCACCTGACAGTTATGTGCCTGAGATCGATGGCGCTCGTGGTTCTCACATTCAAGTCCGCTCGCACGCAAATAGCATCTGTATTCAACCAGTGATCACTCCACCAAGTAGCTACAGCATCTATAACGTCCTCGGTGGTGTGATGTGGACTTGGAAGGTGAGTTCAATGGATGCGATCGATGTCACAACTTCTTCATGGGCGAACGGAGTGTATTACCTTGTTGCGTCATATGGGCAAAGAATGGAGACGATTTCGCTTGTGGTGTCGCGGTGAGAGGGATGGTTCATTCAGTCGAGTAACGTTGGGTTTGCGCGTATTGTCTTCGTGACTTGCATGACTGCCTTGTTCTTCGTTATAGACTGTCCTAGCTGTAGTCGCCCGCTCCGCGGGCTCGGCGTGCGGTGTTGGCATCTGCGTATACAAAGTCCACTTCGCGAACAATTCATTTTATGTTCGAGAAAGTTGAAAAACGAAGATTGAGTAGTCAATCCGCTTACCATGGTCTAGCAATTCCGCGACAAACAGCCCGTCGTATGCTCGCTACGAATCTTGGCTGATCCACGTTGAAACGGCCAGTTCGGGACGGACCTCTTGTGTCAGTGCTGAGAAGACTTGCCAAGCGGGTGGTGGTTCATTCTGCGGCGGAACTGGTGACTCTGGAAGTGCGTATTGTCCAGTCTATGAGAACTCCGAACTTTATACAGATACGAATGCTGCAGATTCTGCACAAGACATGTACGATTGTGATGGTACTGCTCGCTTGCTCTTGCACAAAAACCAAATACGATTCAACAAGCACAAAACATTCGATTCACAATCTCACAATAACCACTGTTATTCCCGGAGATTTGTATTCTTATGACGATCTAGTGGTGCGGTTTGGGCTAGATGATTATTCTGCTAAGAAAAAAGTGTTTTATAAGAATGATACCGTGAGTCAGGTCTTTTGGCGTGGTAGTGAGGGATGGTATATACCAATCTCAAGAGACGAAGATCGTGAGCGGTTTCTAAGAGATGAAGGTATAAGCTGGAAAGTTGACTTCGCAGATTCCTCAGGAATCTTTTTGTTGGATGGGGAAAAACTTGATTTGATCGTGCTTCGGAACGACTCGCTTTTTTGCCGACGTGGGAGCGAGTATCTTATATTCTCTTGGGTTCAACCATAAGAATGGAAGCGCCGGGTTAGTCGAAGCATCTTCGCCAGACACGAGAATCAGTTTTCAGAAGGAATTCGAATGTTCGCTAAGAACGAAAGTGTGTCAATCAACCTGGCGTAAGCACCTTAGCAAAACAAGACATGAAACGAGTTACGATTAAGCAAACACCGGACATCCAGACGCTGGACTGGGTTGGGTCTCGATTGGTGGACTGGTATCATCCCAGACTGCGAGTTGTTGAAGATCGAGTTGAAATGGATAGGTGTGAAATTCTAGGTTGGGGTGACATAGCATGCTCATCCAATGATGGTACCTACGCTGTTCTTCTCAAAGAGCTTGGAACAAAGGGATTGCTGTTGAAGAATGGTGAGATACTGCGTGAAATCGACAGAAGTTATGAGCATTCGGACGTTCATTCCTATCCTGCCGCGTTCTTTGAATATGAAAACCGGACATATCTCGCACATTGCCCAAGAAACGCTTGCCAACTAGACTTCGAGGATGTTGAATCGGGAGAAATTTTAACCCGTACGGTTGCTCGATATAAGAATGATCACTATCATTCGAGGCTTGATGTCAGTCCTGACAATCAATATCTACTCAGCAATGGTTGGGTTTGGCACCCAATTGAGATTGTCGAGTTGTTTAGTGTAGAGGAGTGCTTCAAGAATCCCGCATTACTAGATCAAGGTCTGACCCCTAAGAACGTGAGCGTAGAAATCTGCTCGGCAGCTTTCATAAATAACAACACAATTCTGCTCTGCTCTTCTGATTTTGATCACTTGAGTGACGCCGAAGACCCGGGACGCATTCCCGCCAATTCACTAGCTAGATGGAATTTCAAGGAAGATTTCATGTCGGAACCGGTTACAATTGATGAGCCAATTGGTGGTGTGTATCCGATAGATACTGAAACTTGCTGGGATACTTATGGTCATCCAAAGATCATCAACCTCAACACAGGTGTTGTCGTTGATAGATGCACGGAGATACAATCTGGAGAGCGTCAAGGGGCGATGATTGGGCATCTGGCTGGGCTTCCGAAAATTGCATTTGACAGAGTGTCGAAACAATTGGCCATATACGGAGGCAATACGCTAGAGATTCTAAGTCCGTGATATGAGAAGTGGCTGCCAATTAGTCAGATACAAACAGCGCGGATCTGTGATTTGAAAGGCAGCAGCCGTGAAGACAACGATGGAAACGCAGAGTCTGTTGACGAAGCTCTGTCGGGAATAAGGTAACTATTCGGAGGGAATTTACGTTGTCGCGATGAACAGTACTGTGCCAATCTATCCTTCTTTGTCGGCCTCGTTTTTCCAGGCTGGCTTGTAATTTGTTTCTACGTTTGCAGCATATGCTATCAAGCAAAATTATGATAAATGAAAAATGGCATAACGCGGTTAAGCTTATCTCCATAGCGGTCTGTTCGTTTGCGTTAACAGTCTGTACAGCGACTTCACAGAAATGGATGCCAGATTCAAGTGAAGTAAGTAGATACAATAGACTTGTTGAAAGTCAGTTGCTTCACTACGAGCCTCTAGTAGACCGAAAAGAAACCTACTACGTAAATGTATACATGGTTGAGTCGGTACATAATATTGATTCGTTGCCGGACAGTGAGTATAGTTTTATAAATGGAATAACGCGTTGCCGTGAAGATACAGCCTATGACAAGGCTAGTAAGTACCTAGCCGCTTTCACAATTCTATATAATCATAATGGTCAGGTTGCTGCCTTGGGTGGCTGCCACGGATTCTCTCCTCAGGGCATGTTGTTGAGTCGATTGTACTCAAATATTGTAACATTTGCAGGTGGTAATGAAGGCATGATTTATATGGCGTTGCAAGATTTTCGTAACTCATTAACTCCTTCTTCACGTATAGTGTTTTGTGTGTCGCAAACCGGTACAGTGACTTGCATTTCAGACGAATATTTCAATCCTGGTATTATGCCGTACGCAGAATATGTTGCCGCACGCAACATGAGTAGAAGGAAGTGAATATTGGTCGCGACGGTTCAGCTCATGCACCATAGCTGACTCAATGTGCTAGATATTCAATTCGCTCAACCTGATCAAGCATTTCCGCGTCAAGCAGCCCGTTGTTTCCGCACTGAGTATCCTGGCTGAAGTATGTTGTAACTACCTGCTGTGGAAGGACTTCCAGGTCCGTGATGCGAAAGCAGTCTAGACAGATTGTGGATTATCTTGCGGCGGATCTGGTGACGCTCGAAGTGCGTAACATCCATACAGAGAGCCAAGTTTACGTTCTGTTCAATCTCTGGAATATCCAATTTGATCAGGACGCAGAATCTTGAGTGCCTTGGATAACCCCTACCTATGGGGCTAACTATCATCGGAGCGTATAAAAGACCTCGAATAACCGAAAACTCCAGAGCACTGCGTGCTATTTTAAACAGAGTACTCTTACAGGTATTGACCCTACAGTTACTGATTCATTTACTGAACTCTGGCTCTTCAGCTATGATCGACGAACAAGACATGCAGCAACACATAGTATCCCAACTCCGTGAGCTCGAACAACAGCATCAGATAACCATACTCTACGCCGTTGAAAGCGGCAGCCGCGCTTGGGGTTTTGCATCCACCGATAGCGACTGGGATGTTCGATTCATCTATCTACGACCCTATGAATGGTATTTGTCGATTGATAACCAGTCAGATACAATCGAGGCTATGCTGCCGAATGATCTTGATCTGAGTGGTTGGGATCTTCGAAAAACGCTTGGACTCTTTCGCAAATAGAATCCTCCACTTCATGAGTGGTTGCGGAGCCCAATTGTTTATCTAGAACAGTTCTCGACGGCTGACAAACTGCGACAGTTGACACAAGAGTATTTCAATCCAAAAGCATGCTTGTACCACTATTTGCACATGGCCGAAGGCAACTACAAAGACTATTTACAAAAAGACACAGTGAGAGTGAAAAAATACTTCTATGTGTTGCGTCCAATCTTAGCATGTCAATGGATCGAACAGACGAACACGGTGGCTCCAATGGAGTTTCGCACTCTTCTCGATGCCTTGGTAACAGATGCTCAACTCAAAGCGCAAGTAGAAGAACTACTCCATCAAAAAATGAGTGGTATGGAGCTTGGTGAGCAGCCGAGGATTCAAATCATCAATGACTTTCTTGAGGAGAGGATTCAGTATTATACCGAGTTTCTGCAACAGAACAATTTCACTATGCTGCCTGAGACATCGAAGCTGAATATGCTGTTTCGTGAGAGTCTGCACGAGGTGTATGGCGCAAAGTAGTATATCTGAGATGTCGCGCTTTCGAAAGGCGTGCTCGCAGATTCATGCGAAGGGTAACGAAGTCTCAAAGCAGCGTTGTGTGCGCGCCTGTCCATCTGACGCAACTTTGCTGGGCAAGTGTAACAGTTGTTCAGCTATAATTCGCATATTCACGTTGAGCATGAGTGTGTCGAGCGGCAAGGCATTTCCCGTTTATTATACGTTCGTGTCGCAATTACCTTAACAGGAAAAGTGAAGCACCTCGCAGCCTATGAAAATCATCGAAACAATTCTACGCTGCCAACACCATGCGTTCGGAAATAGTAAGTACAAAAATATGAGACCAGTGCTTTACATCGTGTCGCTATTCCTTACGCAAGTTGCTCTAGGACAGAGTGTAGAACATGCTAAAAGTATTGACTCCGTCAGCAAGTCGCTCTTGCACTTTATGTCTACAAAGATCAAGTCATTGAGTATAGGCTCAGTAAGTAGTGGCTGTTTTCACGAGAACATTAACAACATTACTTATCAAAGCACAGGTGATTCAACTCTATCTACCTCATGCTACAGCGTCTTCTCGCGAAAGGATACAGTATCGAAAGTGTTCTCGCACTCTGTACGCACTTCTGAACTTCTAAGCGCTTTGCGCTCTATTGTCAACAATCCGCTCGACAGACCAACAATGAGGAGTTTCGAACTATCTGATAGTGACATCACAAATTACAAAACGCGAGTTTGTTATGATCTGCAGACGTACTTACCCGACACTCTTCCGCAAGTGTCAATTGACACGAACTATTTGTATGCTGTGCCTTCCTTTTTTGACACTTTGAATGTTGAGACTGTTGAGGCTTATCTGAAGTCATATGAAGAGGTAATAAGCACAGAGACCAACTACTTCTTAGTACAAGCTGTTAATCAATCCGACGATACGCTTACGTTCTCAACATTCTTTCATGGTTTAAGATTACCTTGGAATGCACCTTGGGTGTTTAGGCTCAATACATTCCTTTTCGAAAGCCGCTCAATTGGCATTTCAAGATTTATCTACTCCTGCCTCCCGGAGAAGTTTGTAAACAAGCATTCCTTTGACAACGGGGATTTTATCATGTGGGTAGCGAGTGACTTATGGCTTAGAAAAGTTGCAAAAAGGTAAAGTGCTATATACAATCATGTATCCATTGGCTTCGGAACCTTTGATCAATTTGTCAAGCAATGGCGGAGTGCTAATCTGAAAAGACTGTCTACCTACCTTGGCCTGGAAGCTCCCTGGCGAGCTGCCCGTCGAGTCCACCATGTGTATAACGGCTCATGCACCTTATAGCTGAACATTTTGGCTGGACTGCCGCTGTGGGCGTTGCGAAAACCTGCCAGGCAAGTGGTGGATTATCCTGCGGCGATATTGTAGGCTAGGGGATGAGTATTTTCCAATCGTTCGAGTAATTTACTTTCACTGCAATCTTGGTGCAATCTCTGGACGCATAGGTCCAGACCACGCACCTCCCCCAGACAAGAGTATAAGTTCTCAGAAAGAACTCGCATATTCGTGATGAACGTCAATGCGTTGCTTGGCCCTGCGTTTCCATTTACACCTTATAACTGATCTCTTGAGCTAACAGCGTGTGTGATTGGCGTTGCCACTGTGACGAGAAAGCCTATACGTTGTCAAAGAGAGCTCAGCTCGTAGTGGGAGTGACGGACGGGGATATACCAATTGATAGCCATCTCAACTGAATACTAGAACGTATTTTCACCGGAAGAAAACGCGTCCTCATGACCTACGCTCGTTCATCAAACTGATCAAAATCCGTACCGCAGCATGACAAACGAAGAACTACAAAGCCATTTAACGCAAGCAGCAGCAGCGGAGGCGCAGGGCAACTACGACGAGGCAGAACGACTTTCTCAACTGGTGCTCGCGGCATTGTCAAGCCCAGGTCTTGAAGAACAAGCAGATACAGAGAGCGTTAAGCTTCAGGCAGATGCAACTCGCAAGCTCGGAAGTGTCTGCTTGAGACGCGGAGACTACTCCCAAGCGCTGGGGTATCTGCAACGCTCACTGCAGATAAGCGAGCAAATAAACGACAAAGCAGGCATTGCCGGATCTCTTGGCAACATGGGCGCTGTGCTCAGGAATCTTGGCGAGTTCCCGCAAGCCTTGGAGTGCTTCGGTAAGGCTCTAAGCATAGATGAAGAGTTAGACAATAAGTCGGGACTTGCACGATGGCTTGGCAACTTCGGCAGTGTGCACCAACATCTCAGCAGCTACACGAAGGCCCTGGAGTATTACGGCAAAGCACTGGGTATAGCCGAAGAGACAGGCGACAAGTCGGCAGTGGCGTCATTGCTCGGCAACATCGGCAATGTGTATTTGTTTCTCAGCGACTACCCGCAGGCCCTGGAGTATTACGGCAAGGCTCTGAGTATAGATGAAGAGTTAGGCAATAAGTCGGGACTAGCATTATGGCTTGGCAACATCGGCCATGTACATAAAGATCTCGGCGACTCCACGAAGGCCCTGGAGTATTACGGCAAGGCTCTGAGGATTGATGAAGAGTTAGGAGACAAGTCTGGAGTGGCAAGACATCTCAGCAATATTGGCATTGTGTACGCTCGTCTCAGCGACTACCCGAAGGCTTTGGAGTATTACGACAAGGCACTGATCTTAGCCGAAGAGGTAGGCAATAAGTCGGTAGTGGCAAATAATCTCGGCAACATCGGCAATGAGTACATGAAACTCAGTGAATTCGCGAAGGCGCAAGAGTACCTTGAGCGAGCAAAGAGTTCCTATGATGAGCTCGGGAGAAGGTCAGAGGTCGGAGAAATCAATGGGGCTCTGGGCGAGCTCTATGCGAGCGAATCAAACCCAAACCGCGATGAGGCAAAAGCCGAAGCCTATCTGTTGGATTCGATCGCACTGAGCCAGGAGCTTGGAACCAAGAAATATGCCGCACACAAAGGATTGGCAGATTTGTACGAGAAGCAGAAGCGCTGGGAAGAGTCACACTATCACTTAGGAAAGTACTTCTCGCTGAAAGAGGAAGTGCAGAGCGAGGAAGCAAGGAAGAAAGCTCAGCTCATGGAGCAACAAAAGCAAATAGCTGAGCGAGAGAAGGAGATAGCTATTGCCAAGGCAGCAGCAGATGCTCAGATGAGTGCAACAACGAAGTTGTTGTATAAAGTACTACCCCAGAGTGTCGCCACGCGCATGATAGAGGGCGACGAAGAAATTGCGGATTATTACACCTCTGTCTCTATCCTCTTTGCCGACATCGCGGGCTTTACCCCTATCTCAGCCGACATGCCAGCTATCATCGTCGTACGTTTCCTCAATTACGTCTTTGGCGAGTTCGACCGCATCATGAAGAAACACGGCTGCGAGAAGATCAAAACAATCGGAGACGGATATATGGCTGTGTGCGGCGCGCCCTTAGTATGTGAGGATCACGCAGAGCGTTTAGCCGCCGCCGCACTAGAAATGCAGGAGACAATCACTTTGCCCGAGTCTATCCGAGAGTATATGCCGAAGGGCGTCAAACTCGGAGTACGCATTGGCCTTCATACCGGCTCGGTAGTAGCGGGTGTGATTGGTGAAGAACGATTTGTCTATGACATCTACTCGGACGCGGTGAATACCGCGGCGAGGATGGAAAGTCATGGTGAGGAGAACAAGATTCACGTATCGAGTGATTTCTTCCGTCACCTGCAGAACAGGTTTGCCATGACAAAGAACACGACCCATGGTATCTCCTTCGAGAAGCGGGAGGAAATGGAGATTAAAGGCAAAGGCATGATGCGGACATATTTCTTGGAGAGAGCATGACACATGAAGAACTACAAAGCCAACTTACGCATGCTAATGCAGCAGAAGCTCAAGGCAACTACGACGAAGCAGAACGACTATCGCAGCAGGTGCTCGCGGCATTGTCAAGCCCAGGCTTTGAACAACAAGCAGATACAGAGACCATAAAACTCCAAGCAGAAGCAACACGCATGCTCGGAATCGTATGCTGGAGACGCGGAGACTACTCCCAAGCGCTGGGGTATCTGCAAAGCTCGCTGCATTTAAGCGAGCAGATAAACGATAAGGCAGGCATAGCCAAGTCCCTTGGCAATATCGGCAGCGTGCACTTTAGTCTCAGCGACTATACGCAGGCTCTGGAGTATTCCGGCAAGGCACTGAGCATCGCCGAAGAGGTAGGCAGCAAGTCCGGAGTAGCAACCATTCTCGGCAACATCGGCCTTGTGCACAAGAAACTCGCCGACTACCCGCAGGCCCTGGAGTATTACGGCAAGGCTCTGAGCATAGACGAAGAGTTAGGTAACAAGTCAGGAGTGGCGAGACATCTGGGCAACATCGGCAGTGTGCACTGGAAACTCAGCGACTACCCGAAAGCCCTGGAATATTACAGCAAGGCTCTGAGCATAGATGAAGAGTTAGGTAACAAGTCGGGAGTAGCAATACGTCTCGGCAATATCGGCATTGTGCACTCGAATCTCGGCGACTGCCTGAAAGCCCTAGAGTGTTACGGCAAGGCTCTGAGCATAGATGAAGAGTTAGGCAACAAGTCAGGAGTGGCAAGACATCTGGGCAATATCGGTGTTGTGCATAAAGATCTCGGCGACTACTCTAAGGCCCTTGAGTATTTGGGCAAGGCACTGATCGTAGATGAAGAGTTAGGAAACCTGGCTGGAGTTGCAAGACATCTCGGTAACATCGGTCGAGTGCACATGAAACTCATTGACTACACGAAGGCGCAAAAATACTTAGAGCGAGGCATGAGTTTGCATAGTGAGCTTGGTGAGAGGTCAGAGGTCGGAGAACTCAATGGGGCTCTGGGCGAACTCTATGCGAGCGAATCAAACCCAATGCGCGACGAGGCGAAGGCGGAAGCCTATCTGTTAGCTGCGATCACTGTGAGCGAAGAGCTTGGTACGAAGAGATTTGACGCTCACAGAATATTGGCAGAATTGTGTGAGAAGCAAAAGCGCTGGGAAGAGTCACACTACCACATTGTAAAGTACTTCACGCTGGAGAAAGAAGTCCAGAGCGAGGAAGCAAGGAAGAAAGCTCAGCTCATGGAGCAGCAAAAGCAGATAGCTGAGCGAGAGAAAGAGATAGCTATAGCTAAGGCAGCGGCAGATGCACAGATGTCTGCAACAACGAAGTTGTTGTATAAAGTACTACCTCAAAGTGTTGCCACGCGCATGATAGAGGGCGACGAAGAAATTGCGGATTATTACACCTCTGTTTCTATCCTCTTTGCCGACATTGCGGGCTTCACCCCTATCTCAGCCGACATGCCAGCTATCATCGTTGTACGTTTCCTCAACTATGTCTTTGGCGAGTTCGACCGCATTATGAAGAAACATGGCTGCGAGAAGATCAAAACAATCGGAGACGGCTACATGGCTGTGTGTGGCGCGCCAATAGAGTGTGCCGATCACGCCGAGCGTTTAGCCGCTGCCGCACTAGAAATGCAGGAGACAATCACTTTGCCCGAGTCTATAAGAGAGTATATGCCGAAGGGCGTCAAACTCGGAGTACGCATTGGCCTTCATACCGGCTCGGTAGTAGCGGGTGTGATTGGTGAAGAACGATTTGTCTATGACATCTACTCGGACGCGGTGAATACCGCGGCGAGAATGGAAAGTCATGGAGAGGAGAACAAGATTCACGTGTCGAGTGATTTCTTCCGTCACCTGCAGAACAGGTTTGCCATGACAAAGAACACAACCCATGGTATCTCCTTCGAGAAGCGGGAGGAAATGGAGATTAAAGGCAAAGGCGTGATGCGGACATATTTCTTGGAGAGAGCATGACACATGAAGAACTACAAAGCCAACTTACGCATGCTAATGCAGCAGAAGCTCAAGGCAACTACGACGAAGCAGAACGACTATTGCAGCAGGTGATCTCGGCACTGTCAAGCCAAGGCCTAGAAGTACAAGCAGATACAGAAGTGATTAAACTGCAAGCAGAAGCAACCCGCATGGTTGGCGAAGTCTGCAGGAGACGTGGAGAATATCCCCAAGCGCTGGAGTATCTGCAAAGCTCACTGTATTCAAGCGAACAGATAAACAACAAGGAAGGCATAGCTAAGTCGCTCGGCAACATCGGTATTGTGCACAGGTGTCTCAGCGACTACCCGCAGGCTCTGGAGTATTACGTCAAGGCACTGAGCATAGATGAAGAGTTAGGCGACAAGTCTGGAGTAGCAACATGGCTCGGCAACATCGGCCTTGTTCACAGTGATCTCAGTGACTACCCTAAAGCCCTGGAGTATTACGGCAAGGCTCTGAGCATAGATGAGGAGTTAGGACGTAAGAGCGGAGTTGTAAGTCATCTCGGCAACATCGGCAATTTGCACTTGTCTCTCAGCGACTACCCGAAGGCTCTGGAGTATTTGGGCAAGGCACTGAGCATAGCCGAGGAGTTAGGCAACAAGTCGGGTGTAGCAACTACTCTCGGCAACATCGGCATTGTGTATTATAATTTCTGCGACTACCCGAAGGCCCTTGAGTATTTGGGCCAGGCTCTGAGCATTGCAGAAGAATTAGGTGACAAGTATGGAGTAGCAGCAAATCTCGGTAACATCGGCAATGTGCACTCGTCTCTCAGTGACTACCCGAAGGCCCTGAAGTATTACGACGAGGCTCTCAGCATAGATGAAGAGATAGGCAATAAGTCCGGCGCGGCAAGACACCTCGGCAATATCGGCCATGTGCACTTTAATCTGAACGACTACCCGAAGGCCCTAGAGTACTACAACAAGACTATGGGTACAGACGAAGAGTTAGGCAACAGGTCAGGAGTAGCAACGAAACTCGGCAACATCGGTCATGTGCACATGAAACTCAGCGCCTACGAGAAGGCACAAGAATACTTAGAGCGAGGTATGAGTTTGCATGATGAGCTTGGGAGGAGGTCAGAGGTCGGAGAATTCAAAGGGTCACTTGGCGAGCTCTATGCGAGCGAATTAAACCCAAACCGCGATGAGGCGAAGGCCGAAGCCTATCTGTTGGATTCGATCGCTGTGAGCGAAGAGCTTGGAACCAAGAAATATGATGCACACAAGACATTGGCAGATCTGTACGAGAAGCAGAAGCGCTGGGAAGAGTCACACTACCACTTAGGAAAGTACTTCTCGCTGAAAGAGGAAGTGCAGAGCGAGGAGGCAAGGAAGAAAGTTCAGCTCATGGAGCAGCAGAAGCAGATAGCTGAGCGAGAAAAAGAGATAGCAATAGCCAAGGCAGCAGCGGATGCTCAAATGAGTGCAACAACGAAGTTGTTGTATAAAGTACTACCCCAGAGTGTCGCCACACGCATGATAGAGGGCGACGAAGAAATTGCAGATTATTACACCTCAGTCTCGATTCTCTTTGCCGACATAGCTGGCTTCACCCCCATCTCAGCCGACATGCCGGCAATCATCGTCGTACGTTTTCTCAACTATGTCTTTGGCGAGTTTGACCAGATCATGAAGAAACATGGCTGCGAGAAGATCAAAACGATCGGAGACGGCTACATGGCTGTGTGTGGCGCGCCCACGGCATGTGAGGATCACGCAGAGCGTTTAGCCGCTGCCGCACTAGAAATGCAGGAGACAATCACCTTGCCCGAGTCTATAAGAGAGTATATGCCGAAGGGCGTCAAACTCGGAGTACGCATTGGCCTTCATACCGGCTCGGTAGTAGCGGGTGTGATTGGTGAAGAACGATTTGTCTATGACATCTACTCGGACGCGGTGAATACCGCGGCGAGAATGGAAAGTCATGGAGAGGAGAACAAGATTCACGTATCGAGTGATTTCTTCCGTCACCTGCAGAACAGGTTTGCCATGACAAAGAACACGACCCATGGTATCTCCTTCGAGAAGCGGGAAGAAATGGAGATTAAAGGCAAAGGCGTGATGCGGACATATTTCTTGGAGAGAGCATGACGAATGAAGAACTTCAGAGCCAACTGACACAAGCAGATGCAGCAGCAGTAAAGGGCAACTACGACGAAGCTGAGCGACTATCGCAGCAAGTGCTCGCGGCATTGTCAAGCCGAGGCCATGACGAACAAGCAGATACAGAGAGCATAAAACTTCAAGCAGAAGCAACCCGCATGCTCGGAATTGTCTGCTGGAGACGCGGAGCCTACCCCCAAGCGCTGGAGTCTCTACAAAGCTCGCTGCATTTAAGCGAGCAGATAAACGATAAGGGAGGCATAGCTAAGTCCTTTGGTAATATCGGCAACGTGCACTTTAGTCTCAGCGACTACCAGCAAGCCCTGGCGAATTACGGCAAGGCCCTTAGCATAGATGAAGAATTGGGCAGCAAGGCAGGATTGGCAAGATACCTCGGCAACATCGGTAGTATGCACAGGATTCTCGGCGACTACCCGCAGGCTCTTGAGTATTTGGGCAGGGCTCTGGGCTTAGATGAAGAGTTAGGCAACAAATCCGGTGAGGCAGGACATCTCGGCAACATCGGCACTGTGCACCTAAATCTCAGCGACTACCCGAAGGCCCTTGAGTATTACGGCAAGGCTCTGAAGATAGAAGAGGAGTTAGGCAACAAGTCCGGACTAGCATTGTTGCTTGGCAATATCGGCATTGTGCACTGGAATCTCAGCGACAGCCCGAAAGCCCTGGAGTATTTCGGCAAAGCCCTGAGCATAGATGAAGAATTGGGCAATAAGGCAGGAGTGGCAAGACATCTGGGCAACATTGGTGTTGTGCATAATGATCTCAGGGACTACTCGAAGGCCCTTGAGTATTTGGGCAAGGCACTGAGCATAGATGAAGAGATAGGCGATAGGGCGGGATTAGCAGTACAACTCAGCATCATCGGCCGCGTGCACACGAAACTCAGCGACTACGCAAAGGCGCAAGAATACCTAGAGCGAGGCATGAGTTTGCATTATGAGCTTGGGAGGAGGTCAGACGTCGGAGAATCTAAAGCGGCACTTGGCGAGCTCTATGCAAGAGAATCAAACCCAATGCGCGACGAGGCAAAGGCTGAAGCATATCTGTTAGCTGCGATCGCTGTGAGCGAAGAGCTTGGAACCAAGAAATATGATACACACAGAACATTGGCAGAATTGTATGAGAAGCAGAAGCGCTGGGAAGAGTCACACTACCACCAGGGAAAATACTTTAGGCAGGAAAAGGAAGTTCTGAGTGAAGAAGCAAGGAAGAAAGCTCAGCTCATGGAACAGCAGAAGCAGATAGCTGAGCGAGAAAAAGAGATAGCTATAGCCAAGGCAGCAGCAGATGCACAGATGAGTGCAACAACGAAGTTGTTGTATAAAGTACTACCCCAGAGTGTCGCCACACGCATGATAGAGGGCGACGAAGAAATTGCGGATTATTACACCTCTGTCTCGATTCTCTTTGCCGACATAGCTGGCTTCACCCCTATCTCAGCCGACATGCCAGCTATCATCGTTGTACGTTTTCTCAACTATGTTTTTGGCGAGTTCGACCAGATCATGAAGAAACACGGCTGTGAGAAGATCAAGACAATTGGTGATGGATACATGGCTGTTTGCGGAGCACCGGTTGCCTGTGATGATCACGCGGAGCGCTTGGCGGCAGCAGCGCTCGAAATGCAACAGACAATTTCCCTCCCTGAGTCAATCGCCGAGTTCATGCCAACCGGAGTTGAATTCGGAATTCGTATTGGATTGCACACTGGATCGGTTGTAGCTGGAGTGATTGGTGAAGAGCGATTTGTGTACGACATCTACAGCGACGCTGTGAACACAGCAGCGCGTATGGAGAGTCATGGTGAGGAGAATCGCATTCACTGTTCGAATGATTTCTACCGTCATTTGCAGAATCGTTTTGCGATGACGAAGAATGTGAATCATGGATTTGTATTTGAGAAGAGAGGGGAGATGGAGATCAAGGGGAAGGGGATGATGAGGACCTATTTTTTGGAGAGAGCATGACTATAAGCGAATTCAAGCAACTTCTGGAGGACGCTTCGTCTTTGGAAGAGAAGGGCAGTTATCATGAGGCAGAGCGACTCTTGCTGGAAGTTGTCGCTTCTCTCGAACGATCTGGCCCAGATGAGATTGCAGACAGAGATCGCATGATTGTGCAGTCCGAAGCGAAGCGCCTACTTGGTGTTGCTTGTACGAGACGTGGAGACTATTCCCAAGCCTTAGAGTTTTTCAATGCAGCACTCCATGCAAACGAGTCAATAAACCGCCGTTCAGGAATTGTGCGATTACTCACTCACATCGGTGCTGTGCATCAGGATCTAAGCGACTTCCAGAGTGCTTTGCAAAGCTACAGTACTGCCCTTAGCATATCTGAAGAGATTGGCGACAAAGCGAGAATAGGAAGAAGCCTGGGCAAAGTCGCCAATGTGTACTGCGATTTAAGCGATTATCCACGCGCATTGGAGTACTACGCCAAAGGTCTCAGTATCGCTGAAGAGCTCGGCAATAAAGAAGACGAAGCAGAGCATCTTACGAACATGGCAATTGTGTACTGGCTACTCAATGAATTCTCGCAAGCTCTGGAATATAACAGCAGAGCTCTTCGTTTAGCGGAAGAATTGGGAAGTAAGGGTCGTATATCTGCCTGTCTTAACACCATGGGCATTGTGTTCTCGAGTCTTAAGGACAATGCTAAGGCTCTAGAATATTACAATCAGGCACTGAGCATTCTTGAAGAGATTGGCATCAAATCTTCGGTTGGAATGTTACTCGGCAACATCGGCAGCGTACATCATGCATTTCACGACTATAGAAACGCACTGGAGTACTATGAGAAGGCCTTGACTATTGCTGAAGAGCTTGACAACAAGTCGGCAGTAGCGCGACATCGCAACAGTATTGGTTCTGCGCACATGCGACTCGGTGACTACCAGAAGGCACACGAGTACTTGGAGAGTGGGCTACAGTTGTACACCGAGCTGGGAATGAAGTCAGAAATTGGAGCAATCAAACTCTCCATTGGTGATCTCTACGCTGATCCGGCAAATCCGAAGTTCGATGAATCAAAGGCTGAAATGTTTCTGCTGGAGGGCGCATCTATTAGTCAAGAGCTAGGAACAAAAAAGTACGGAGCACACAAGTCGTTGGCAGATTTATACGAGAAGCAAGAGCGATGGAAAGAAGCGTATTATCACCAAGCACAGTATCTCAAGCAAAAGGAAGAAGTGCTAAGCGAAGATGCTCGGAACACTGCGCAAATTCTTGAACAGCAAAAACAAGTTGCTAAACAAGAGAAGGAGACAGCAATTGCAAAAGCAGCTGCTGACGCGAAGTTGAGTGCAACCACCGGCTTACTCTACAAAGTTCTTCCCCAATCCGTCGCCACCCGCATGATCGACGGCGAAGCAGAAATCGCAGATTACTTCCCACAAGTCTCCATCCTCTTCGCCGACATCGCCGGCTTCACACCCATCTCCGCCGACATGCCCGCCATTGTCGTCGTCCGCTTCCTCAATTACGTCTTCGGCGAGTTCGATCGCATCATCAAAAAACACGGCTGCGAGAAAATCAAAACCATTGGTGATGGATATATGGCTGTATGCGGTGCGCCGGTTGAATGTGCTGACCACGCGGAACGACTTGCAGCTGCAGCACTCGAGATGCAAGAGACGATCACTCTTCCCGAATCTATACGAGAGTACATGCCAAGCGGAGTGAAACTTGGTGTTCGCATTGGTCTTCATACCGGTTCGGTGGTAGCGGGAGTGATTGGTGAAGAACGTTTTGTCTATGACATCTACTCGGACGCGGTGAACACCGCGGCCAGAATGGAAAGTCATGGAGAAGAGAACAAAATTCACGTTTCAAATGACTTCTTCCGTCACCTGCAGAACAGGTTTGCCATGACGAAGAACACAACACATGGTATATCCTTCGAGAAGCGGGATGAAATGGAGATCAAAGGCAAAGGTATGATGCGGACATATTTCTTGGAGAAAGCATGACGAATATTGTACAGTCGAAAGATCTTGCGTCTCTTCAAAGCCAACTGACACAAGCAGATGAAGCAGTAGCAAAGGGCAACTACGACGAAGCAGAGCGTCTATCGCAACAGGTGCTCGCGAAACTGTCAAGCCGAGACCTTGAAGAGCAAGCTGATACAGAGAGCACAAAACTGCAAGCCGAAGCAAACCGCATGCTCGGCGTAGTCTGTTTCAGGCGCGGAGTCTACCCCCAAGCGCTGAAGCATCTGCAAAGCTCACAGCATTCAAGCGAGCAGATAAACGACAAGGCAGGTTTAGCCAAGACTCTTGGCACCATCGGCAGTGTGCATATTGATCTCGGCGATTTCTCAAATGCCCTGGAGTATAACGAAAAGGCTCTGCGCTTAGCCGAAGAGTTAGACAATAACGCGGGAGTAGCAACCTATCTTGGCACCATCGGCCTTGTGTACGGGAATCTCAGCGACTACCCAATTGCCCTAGAATATTTGGGCAAGGCTCTGAGCATAGATGAAGAGTTAGGAAACAAGAAGGGAGTAGCAAGACACCTTGGCAACATCGGCCTTGTGCACCATTACCTCAGCGACTACGCGAAAGCCCTGGAGTATTTCGGCAAGGCTATGAGCATATCCGAAGAGTTAAGCGACAAAGCGCATTTAGCAAATAGCCTCAGCAATATCGGCAATGTACACGAGAATCTCGGCGACTACCCGAGGGCCCTAGAGTATTTCGGCATCGCGCTGGGCATAGCCGAAGAGTTAGGCGACAAGTCGGGAGTAGCACCTAAGCTCGGCAACATCGGCGGTGTGTACTGTGATCTCAGCAATTACCCGAAGGCCCTGGAGTATTACGACAAGGCTCTGAGCATAGCCCAAGAGTTAGGCAATAAGTCGGAAGTAGCAACTAATCTCGGCAACATCGGCGGTGTGCACTTTTATCTCAGCGACTACCCGAAAGCCCTGGAGTGCTACGGCAAAGCTCTGAGCATAGTCGAAGAGTTAGGCAACAAGTCGGGAGTAGCAATACATCTCGGCAACATCGGCACTGTGTACATGAAACTCAGCGACTTTGAGAAGGCACAAGAAAACTTAGAGAGAGGAATAAGTTTGCTTGAAGAGCTCGGGAGGAGGTCAGTGGTTGGAGAATTCAAAGGGTCACTTGGCGAGCTCTATGCGAGCGAATCAAACCCAAACCGCGATGAGGCGAAAGCCGAAGCCTATCTGTTGGATTCGATCGCTGTGAGCGAAGAGCTTGGAACCAAGAAATATGATGCACACAAGACATTAGCAGATCTGTACGAGAAGCAGAAACGTTGGGATGAGGCCTATTACCATCTTGGAAAATACTTCAGGCTGGAAAAAGAAGTGCAGAGCGAGGAAGCAAGGAAGAAAGCTCAGCTCATGGAGCAACAAAAGCAGATAGCCGAGCGAGAGAAGGAGATAGCTATTGCCAAGGCAGCAGCAGATGCTCAGATGAGTGCAACAACGAAGTTGTTGTATAAAGTACTACCTCAGAGTGTCGCCACACGCATGATAGAGGGCGAAGAAGAAATTGCGGATTACTTTACTAACGTTTCTATCCTCTTTGCCGACATAGCTGGCTTCACCCCCATCTCAGCCGACATGCCGGCTATCATCGTCGTACGTTTTCTCAACTATGTCTTTGGCGAATTCGACAGCATTATGAAGAAACATGGCTGCGAGAAGATCAAAACGATCGGAGACGGCTACATGGCTGTGTGTGGTGCGCCCACTGCATGTGAGGATCATGCCGAGCGTTTAGCCGCTGCCGCAATAGAAATGCAGGATACAATCACCTTGCCAGAGTCCATCCGAGAGTATATGCCGAAGGGTGTCAAACTCGGAGTACGCATTGGCCTTCATACCGGCTCGGTGGTAGCGGGCGTGATTGGTGAAGAACGATTTGTCTATGATATTTATAGCGACGCGGTGAATACCGCGGCGAGAATGGAAAGTCATGGTGAAGAGAACAAGATTCACGTGTCGAGTGATTTCTTCCGTCACCTGCAAAACCGCTTTGCCATGACGAAGAACACGACCCATGGTATCACCTTCGAGAAGCGAGAGGAAATGGAGATTAAAGGCAAAGGCGTGATGCGGACGTATTTCTTGGAGAGAGCATGACACATGATGGACGCGTCGGCTATTCTGACTCATCTTAACCGGACCAGATAGCTGTACCAGAATGCTGCAAGAATTTGTTCTTTGATGATGTGCGTGAGTGCGTCGATTGGTTATACGTTTCCAATTGGCAACAGTTTTAGAAAATCGCATTTTTGAGGTGTACGATAGTGGTTCCATCAGTCCAGTTTAACTACGTTACAGCTAGGCCAACTAAGGATACTTTGAAGAACTTCTCGACTAAATGTTGAAAACTCGTTCAGAGTGTCCTTAGATTGATGCTGTCTGATGTTACAGTCTTCTCAGTGTAAACTAAGCGCAGGTCCAAACACTGAATGAGTAGATCAAGATGTTCAGCGACCAACTCCCATGTACATGAAAACACCCATATACATAGTTCTACTCACCCTAGGTTCTCTTGCCGTTGCACAACCCAGGATCACTAAGCCTATCGGGGGCGAGATCTTTTTGAAGAATCAGGCTGTGGACATTGAATGGACTGGTGTCCCAAAAGACAAAACTGCCCGCTTGGAGTATAGCGACGATGGTGGTCATAGCTGGTTTGTGTTGGCGGATCATCTTCGTACTAGTCACTACAATCACGTTTTTCATCGTAGGACGACACCGGTGGTGCGCAATGCGGTGTTAGACACAGCCTATCGCCATCGAGATCGTTTGAAACTTCGTGTTTCGTATAGTGACGTTGCTGACAGTGTGAGAATACTTCAGGCTAAACCTATCGGTGCCACTGAGTTTGTTAGTTCTTCATCTCAAGACAATGCAATACTTAGTGATGATTCAAGGTACTTAGCTATTGTTCACGGTGGCACGTTTGCTGTCTGGGAAGTGAAAAGTGGTCAAATGATTGCATGGCATACTTTACACTCCTATCAAGGATATGGTAATGTCAGATGCAGGTTGCTTTCGATCGACTCAAATCAGGTTCTCTATTTCGCGCAGTCACGCTTTGGATATGAACCCCTTCCAGGTCTACTCTTACGAAAGTTTGTTATAAAGACGAACTATCTCGTACCGCTTTCCGATACAAACACTGTCGCTATTCCAGAAGAATCGGCAGTAAGTCCCGATGGTCGATTTATCATCACGGCTACAAATGACTCATCGTCTGGGTATGACTCTCTACTTGTGTACGATGTCCAGAAAGAACATGTGGTGCGATACTTGCATCTTTTGGGAATGCAGTATCGAGTATGGACTTCGCCAACTCATCTAGTGCTGAGAGATGTCTGGCCCTTATCAACGCGAGGTTACAATGTGGATATTCTCAGCGGTGTAGTTGATACCATATTCTCTGATACCCCCTTCAGGCGCACCATTGAACATCGTCTAAGCCCAAGTGCAAAGTTGTTGAGTTCGGTTGATACCACAGGGATTGTTGTTTACAGATCAAAGGACAGTGCGCGGTTTCTGTTGCCATCAAGCATTCCGATGCGCAAAGCGTATTCGTGGATGATAGATCAAGATGCGATTATTTATCAGGACAGCTCGATACAATCAACGACTTTGAATATTTACCGTCTGGAGAAACATCAGTTTCTAGCACAGATTGTTTTGTTGCCGAATTATGTTGACATTTATGCGTTTCAGTTAGGACCCACGGGCACGTACTGTGTACTCCATTGTAGCGACCGAAAGATTCGAGTAGTGAGTCTGCAAACAAGACAGATCCTTTGCTCAATACCAATCGGAGTGTATTCAGATGACGCGAAATGGAGTCCAGATGGAAGCAAAATAGCGTTCTACGGAGACGGCTTTCTTGAAGTGTGGAACCCAAACACAGACACCGTCATTCCGCATATCACGTTCCTTGCTGCACACTGCAAGCCAGGCTACGATAGGGAGCGAGACTTGCTGTATTGGATCGATAACGATCACCTCGCATTCCGAACGACCTATCTCTATATCGCGAGTCTTAGTTCAGGGAAGATCACTGACACAATACCATCCATCGTATATGCTCTCAATGTAGATGCATCTTCAGGTCTTGTTTTCTATTCCACGGAAGATGGAGTGTTCAATTACAGTATGAAAACCAGGCTTTCGACTATGCTCAGCAGCGTACCTCAATGGCCTGGCTGGTACTTAGGAGTGATTCCTGGTATACCACAAATTCTCTTCAAGACTAGTGACTCGACCTTAAGTGTGGTTAACGGCTGGGATGGTAATGCGCTAAGTGCGCATCCAAGTCTTCCGAGTCCAACTGTTCTCTTTGACGGGAAGCAGTTTGTCAATTACTCTACTGCAATAAAGATATATGTTGAGCCAGATCTGCCTTTCATAGATGGCTGTAAGGTTTTAAACTGTGCGTCACTTGATACATCAGTGTATTCACGAGAACAGTACATAAGTAGAAGCTCTGAACAAGCAGTTCTCGATATGCACCGAGATTCGGCTGTAGTCAGTCAGCCAATGTCAGAACTCTCTGTTAACTCTTGTAGCCGAAGCCACGATTACCGTCTCGGGGTAGGCATATTTAGTACGAAGCCTGGTGAGATGGAAGCCTTTGTTCCAACGAGCACCCCTGCCATGATAGCACCATGGAGCCCTGCTGGATTCCGAATATTGATAAGCGGCGAGGTGCCTATTATCTGCGAGGTCAAACGTTTTCCTTTTGTAACAGGTCCTGCATCAGATGAATTTAAGATCTACAAAGACACTCCTGTTAATTCCAGCGAAACAGCAGAAATTGAGACCTTCGGCGTGTATCCTAATCCTGCTGAGACTCATCTCAGATTCACATCTTCTGTTTCGAGCTGTGTGATCATAGACTATCTTGGCAACAAGCAAAGCGTACATTATGCGCAATCTTCCTCAATAGATTATGTAGATATCTCATCTCTTGCGAATGGCAGTTATCATGCAATCCTAAGAATTGGTACGCAACAGTTTGTACGACGCTTCATCAAGTTCCAGTAGGGAGCGATTTAAATCAGATATCTCGGCGTTAATCTTGCACTTCGTTTGTTCTCTTGAAAGTGCGCTAGTCTAATGTTGTACCTGTTGAATTGATCGGCTCACTATGAAACGCTGATCAAATTTCACAGGGAGTCATCGATGCTGATATGGGCATCGCATGCTACCCCAGGGTGCAACCCTGGGAAATGAAAACACGAGAGCCCATCGTGCAACCCTGGGAAACGAAAACATGAGTGCCCATCGTGCCCTGTAGGGGCACCGCATACCAGCCCAGGGTGCAACCCTGGGATCATCGCAAACCGCACAACAAGATCCGGCATCATGTGCCGTGATGTATCGGTGTATCGATTTAATCACATTGCCGTTTCCCAGGGTGCAAGCCTGGGATTATCGCAGACCGCACAACAAGATCCGTCAACATGTGCCGTGATGTATCGGTGTATCGATTTAATCACATTGCCGTTTCCCAGGGTTGCACCCTGGGCTGGTATGTAGTGCCCCTTCAGGGCACGGATTGATTTCATTCGTTGTTACCCAGGGCTTCGCCCAGGGCTGGTATGTGGTGCCCCTTTAGGGCACGGATTATGTGATGGCGTCTTATCATATGATGCAGCCCAGGGAAACGAAAACACGAAGGCCCAGTGTGCAACCCTGGGAAACGAAAGCACGAGTTGCCATCGTGCCCTGAAGGGGCACCGCATACCAGCCCAGGGTGCAACCCTGGGAAATGAAAGCGCGTGTTACCATGGTGCCCTGAAGGGGCACCGCATACCAGCCCAGGGTGCAACCCTGGGATTATCGCAAACCAAACAACAAGATCCGGCATCAAGTGCCGTGACGTGTCGGTGTGGCGATTAAATCACATTGCCGTTTCCCAGGGTTGCACCCTGGGCTGGTATGTGGTGCCCCTTCAGGGCACAATTCGTATTGTGTTGCCCTTTCCCAGGGTTACACCCTGGGCTGGTATGTGGTGCCCCTTCAGGGCACGGATTGTATTGTGTCGCTGTAACCCAGGGCTTCGCCCTGGGCTGGTATGTGTGCCTAGCAGAATAATGAAACTTGTAGAGCGGCATTTCTTAGTCCCAAACAAATCTCTCGTCAAAATCAACCTTGTACTTCTTCAGGAGCATACGGTACTCTTCTTGAAATGTGGTTGTATGGTGATGTGTTTCTTGATTTTCTATGTAGTGTATGAGTTGATCTAGTTGGCTCATACCGAGTGTAAATGCGCCGTAGCCTTTCTGCCACGCGAAGTCTGGCACCGAAGGGTATTGTGATTTTATCCATTTGCTGGACGTGGTCTTTATCTCTCGAACGAGGTCTGCAATAGTGATTGTTCGTGAGAGACGAAGGGCTATGTGAACATGGTCAGCTACTCCTCCTACTCGATATGCCTCGCAACCGCAACTGCGGACGGCTTCTGATAGGTAGGCATGTATGTTATTGCGAATCTCTGGATGTATACATGGTGAGCGATCTTTAGTGCTCCAGACGAGGTGCACAAAAGCTGCTGATAGGGACTGCGGCATTGTGATGTTTCATGTTGCGAACTGTAGACAGCTCGGGTGAGTACTTTCGGTATCTTCTCGCTTGTGTTGTCGTGTGCGGTGTACAGAGTGGAGCGGGAGAATCGGTATTGGCCGATTGAGAGCGGGAATTTCACGACTTTCTTTCGAACTTTGTCCGAAGAACTTTCCACATGCTTCTGTGCTCAAACACAAGTTGGAGTGCATGCCGAATGTTTAGACTACCAAATGCAACTCTTAGGCTTAGTTATGTCGAGCACCTCATTCAAACGCTATAACATTGTCGGCACCAGTGGATGTGGTAAGAGCACCTTTGCAAAGACTTTGGCTGAGAAGTGTTCGGCGCAGTACATTGAGTTGGATCGACTGCACCATAAGGCGAACTGGCAGACAGCGAGTGACGAAGAATTGAAACAAGCATTGGAACGTGCCCTTAGCGAAACTCCATGGGTGCTTGATGGAAACTACCACAAGACGATGCACGTTAAGTGGGCTCGAGAGATCTGCGTGGTATGGCTTGACTTCTCATTTGCGAGGGTACTAGGTCGTGCTCTGAAACGCGCTATTCATCGCTCGTGGACTGGGGTGGAGCTATGGCCTGGTACAAATAATCGCGAGACATTTCGCGCTTTGCTCTTTTCTAAGAACTCGATCGTTCTCTGGACGCTGCAGACTTTCTACCCCAATAGACGCATGTACACAGCACTCATGCAACAGCCACCTCATCCACATGTGCACTTCATTCGCCTGCGAAGTCCTCGAGAAGCTCAGCAATGGCTAGAACAACTTGGCTGAGCGCCACTGAAAGTGTGCGCCATTGTCTTGAACAATGCGCATTGTGTTCACGACGTAGTCCTAGCTGCCTTGTCAGCAAAGGTGTCAGTCAATGCGAATAGTAGTGCCTCATTACTCACCTAGCTTCTCTTTCCTTCAGTCATCTCTCACACTTTTAAACTACGCTGCGTTGTTTGAGTACCCTGAGCTGATGTCCCTTCCAACCTGTGTAACGAATGGTATAGCCTGTACCTACCCGCCAATCTTCTCTGGCAACACTTTGCCGAACCCTATCAACCAATTGCAAAGCGTGAAATGATGATCTGTCGTGTTCTCGCCGCAGACAACACACAATGAGCTTGCGATGAATTGCAAACATCAGTCGCGTGATCAACAATTCATTTGCGGTTGAACCTTTTCCGACTACCTTATTGCTGATGCTTGCAACACATGAATTAAGTATTGATGCAAGTACATTTATGTTCAGTAATGTGATTTAAAAATCACCCAAGCTTCGAAAACAGTCTACAAATACGAAAACACAATGCGTTGTTACACTTTGAGATCTTATTGTATGAAAATACGTGCGCGGCAGTCAGTAGTGATGGCAATAAGTATTATGCTCAGTTTGTGCGCGTATGCACAGCAAACAGTGGGTTTGTTTCATAATAACGAGGCGAAGTCGTACAATGGTTTGACCTTATTCAGTGCAATGGGGTCGAACATGACGTATCTCATAGATAACTGCGGACGTAAAGTCCATAGCTGGCCGGCAACGGCACGTGCGGCTTTCTCTGTATATCTGCTTGATGATGGATCAATCCTTCGGCCAGAAGCAGATCAGAGCAACATGAACTTCAACCTTGGAATGTCTGGCGGTAGAATAGAGCGTATCGCATGGGATGGCACAATTGTCTGGTCGACACAACTTGGTAATGATAAGGAGTGTCCACATCATGATATCTGTCCACTTCCAAACGGTAATATTCTCGTCATTATGTGGGAAGTAAAAACACGTGAAGAAGTAATAGCTGCTGGGCGACCTGCCCCAAACGCCGGAGAGTGCTGGTCGGAAAAAATTGTCGAGATTAAACCAATAGGAACTACACAGGCTGAAATTGTGTGGGAGTGGCATCTTTGGGATCACCTTATTCAATTTACGGACTCCACTAAACCAAATTATGGTCGCCCAAAATTGAATCCTCATCGATTTGACGTCAATGCAGTAGTGCCTCCTGTCACATTTGCTGACTGGGTTCACTTAAATTCAATCGCATACGACGCTGAACGCGATGAGATCGTACTGAGTGCAAGAAGTCCAAGTGAGATTTGGGTGATTGATCATAGTACCACTACCGCGGAAGCGGCGAGTTCACGAGGAGGGCGCTGGAATAAAGGTGGCGACTTTCTATACCGATGGGGGAACAAGTCTATGTATAGACAGGGTACTCCTGAAGAGGCAACACTAGGTCATCAACACAACGCCCAGTTTGTTCGTGACGATGAAAATAGACTTGGTTTTCTAGTGTTTAACAACGATGCAGGTACTACTGGAGCACAATACTCAACGGTTGACATTATCTATCCTCCAATGAATGAAGATAAATCATACGCTCTTAATCAAAATGTCTTTGGTCCAGATTCTGCCTCACGCCGATTTGTTGCATCTCCGAGAGAGTCCATGTACTCAGCGATTATCTCGGGTGCTCAATTGCTTCCAAACGGAAATCTCCTTTTCTGCGAGGGCACCAAAGGAAACTTCATTGAAGCAGATGCAAACAATGAAATCGTTTGGAAGTATGTGAACCCGGACGTGCAGGGAAATGTTGTTGAGCAAGGGGCAGACGCGAAAAATAACTCAGTGTTTCGATGCACACGGTATCCGTACAACCATCCGGCGTTTTCTCAGCGTATACTGAGTCCTCAGGGTGCGGTCGAACGTAACTCGCTTCCAGACGAGTGCACTCTATCAAGCTTTGTAAACGATAATGCTGAGAACTTGAGTGTGGTTTCCTTTCGCAATGGAACTGAGATGCTGAGGCCGCAGCTGGACTTTAGGCTCAACCAATCGTGTACAGCCAGATTTCGAATCTTTAGTATCGATGGACGATGCGTAGCCGATTTCAATAACGGCTTGATGCAAGCCGGAGAGTACTCACTCAATCTTCAAACTCTGATCTCTCATGGGCTCTACTTCTTTCATGTAGATACCGAGTATGGTTCCATTACGAAGAAGTTGTTGTTCAGCAACAATGAGAAATAGGTGCGTGCACAGTGCTTTCAGCAAGCAGAATTCTACTGCTTCCGACGCTGAGTACTTGTATTGAACTTAGTCAACGAGACCCTTGGATCAGTTAGCTCATTGAGAGTACATACGTTTCATATGTACACCACTTGACGAATTGTGCATAGTAGCTCTCATACGCATTCGGAGTGCACGCTCACGTTGGCGCTTGCGTAGCAAGCTCAAAGAGAAGGTGAAGGAACTAAGGGAACGCTTGCCTCTCTTGAGATGCACACACGCTTGAGAGAATTTCGCCTCAAGTACGCCATGAGAACTACAATCGGTATGATCAATAGTTCTGAGACGTAGTTATGAGGCGTGATGGACTGTAAGAGTTAAACAATCGTGACCCATGTCAGTTTGTCTGCGAACAGAAGGCTGGAATCTGCAAAACTTTGTGGAGGGGCATTGCCTGTTTACAGTTCGGCAACCTGGTGGGGGCATAATGAATACAGCATGTCTTAAGCATCCGATCTTGGCTTCAATCTAGTGGAGACTGCTCGTAGTGCTCCTGTAGCACCACTTCGTTAACAAAGCGCCCAAGGGAGGCTGTCTGGTCGACGATAGCATTAACCAGACAGGAGCTGATGCGTGCTGGTCGTAGAGTGCTCGTGTCACCGTCAATCAGAAACTTATAGCTGATATCGAACTCAAGCCTGAGCGAGAACTCTAACTCCTTATTACCACGTACCTCTTTTTGCATGCCATCATGTCTGTAGATTAGACAAGACTAACGTCAAATATTCACTATTGGTGCGTCCAGATGGTGCTAAAGCCACATATGTGCGATTGAGTTCAGGTCTGTCCAGATAATTCCAGCTCAGTTCCCGTACCCCCACAACGACTGCTGCAATGTTCGCCTGTTATGCACTCTACAAAATGCGAGTAAAGCTGCTACTCGGGTTCTGACTCCTTACTCGTGACGAGTGTTGTATACTCTCCGGGTGGGTCGATCTTTTAAACTACCTGACACGGTTACAGTTACCGAAACGAGCACATTGATTTGTGTGTCAATACAGTATGGTGCTGAAATCTCAGTGACCTATATTCACACTCTCGTGTTTTGTAAGCTCATTCGTATGTACAATATCGGAGTAGTTGTGCAGCAAGTTGCAGTACTTAGTAATTCTCCTGTAGGTCAATTCCAAGTTGGTCCTCGCATCACTTTATTCGTTGGAATACTGTTGGCTTTAGTAGTTTTTAGTTCACTTGGGCTTTCAGCCCAAGTGTTTGACCGACTAGAACTGCTGAACTGCACACGATACGGTACATCGTCGAGTCCAACTGCTCAGCAGCAGTATGTAACTGATCATGCTGTAGATGTGCTTGGTAATATCTACATTGTCGGCTATGGATATAGTGCCGAAACCACAGCTGGCTCATTCCAGCCCTCGAGTCCCGCACCCGCATACAACCATGTGTTTGTCGCCAAATTCAATTCGAATCTGTCAACGCTCTTGTGGGGCACCTACGTTGGTGGATCGAAGACCGACATGGCCACCTCAATCGCCGTAAATCAATCGGGCGAAGTACTCATAGCTGGTGTAACAACGTCGCCGAATTTCCCTCTTAGCTCAGCAACCGATGCTCAGTACCTTGCCGCAGGGAACTCGTGTAACTTTGTTTTAAAGTTGAGTGCTGACGGTAGTCGTGTGTTGTTCTCCCGATTACTTGCCGCATCGGCGGGAAACTCTTACAGGAGGCTCGATGACCTAGGCACTACGATTGTGAACAACAATTGCAGCGCTACATATAATTCGCATGGAGAGGTGTTTGTCCTTGGGAGTTGTACAACCAATTTCCATACGACCGCGAATGCATATCAAGCAACAAATAGGGGAGGTGTTGATCTTTCCTTCACGAAACTTAGCGCCGACGGAGTAGTCCGTTATTCAACCTATGTTGGTGCGAGTGGGTCTGATCAAAGTCGAGATGTGATCTGTACCGATTCTGTTGTATACTTGGGCGGTTCTACGACGTCGAGTGTGTTTCCCCTTTCTGTTGGCAATACAGACGGACTTTATCATGTGTTCCTTATGTATTGGACTGATGGAGTTCAACCGATGCCTCGTGCTTCCAAAATACTTGCAGGAAGAAACTATCCGGATGATTGTTCGGGCCTCTGCTACAGCTCCGCAACGAGTAGCGTACACATGGTAGGATATGAAACGTCGAGCGATTTTCCAATCACACAGAAACTGAAGTCAGTAAGCATGGGATCAGGAGGCTTTCTAGCCTCATTTAATAGAGATTTGAGTACCGTAAATTATGTTACACTCCTTGGATCGTTAACACCATTTCAGTGTGTAGCCCGAGCCAACGGAGATGTGTATATAGTGGCAGATGCACCAGATTCAGTGAATATGCAGCCAGTTAGTAGTACCGCATGGCGTCTCAAGCCAAAGGGCTATGATCTCATGATTCTCGGGCTTCACCGTAGTGGTGCCTATTTGCAATACGGTAGCTATTTCGGCGGCTCTGGCTTTGATAGGGGAAGTGGAATCAGTATAGAAGAAACAGCTGGTTGTGGATTCAACCTTGTCGTGAGTACACGTTCAACTCGTTCCAAGGCTGACTTTCCAGTGACAGCAGGAGCCTATCAGGTAAACACTTGTAATTGTAACAATACAGGACTAACAAAGTTCCGCTTTGTTCACAATGATACCATGACGGTCACACAGTCAAAAAGATGCGGTGAGGTGCAATGTCGAGTGACTACATCACCGACACAAACCTGTGCCATGCGTTCCATTCAGTGGTGGTTCGGAGACGGCAGCACTGACACGAGTGATACAGTATCTGTGCAACATGTCTATGCGAAAAATGGTACCTATGCACTTCGAGTACGATTGGTGTATGACGGACCAGATACACTGACTCTTGATACCAACGTTACGATATCTACTTATCCAACCATTCAAGTAGCAGCTGATACCCTCTATCGATGTACGAACGACGGCGGTGTTCAACTCAAAGCAAGTGGCGCTCTCTATTATCGTTGGGAGCCATCAAGTGGACTTAGTGATTCGACCAAGGCAAACCCTGTCGCTCAACCCAATACGACAACGCGATACAAGCTTACGGCTTCGAACATTGCGGGTTGTACCTCTGAGGCTGAGGTGCTCGTTGTTGTTTCGTCGTTGAAGGTTCATGTGAGCGCAGATACGACAATCTGTGAAGGAGGGCGAGCACAGCTTTTAGCTACGGGTGCAAAGAGTTATACCTGGTTTCCTACTATAGGCCTCGATGCGATCAATGGAAGTGTGGTACGAGCTGCTCCTCCGGTATCTACTCGGTATCGTGTGATTGGCAGAGACAGCCTGTGCGCTGATACGCAGTATGTCAATGTACTGGTTAGTCATAAGCCAAAGTTTGTTTTTGAGTCAGGTTCAACAGTGTGCATAGGCGGATCTATCAAACTTGCTCTGAGGCTATTGCGGACCGATTCACTTGATACACTTGGAACTCAGTATCGGTGGTCCCCAGAATCTAGTCTTGATGATGCGCTGAAAGCAAGCCCAACAGCTAGTCCCTCGAGCACAACAACCTATCGATGCACGGTGACTAATTCCTTCGGCTGTTCGTGGACTGACAGCGTGCAAATCAAAGTGCAGAACTCGCTGGCTTTAGAACTCCCATCAGATACGCTGGTTTGTCGCGGCAATACCATAGCAATAGCTGCTCGCGGTGGCGCGCAGTATAGTTGGGCTCCGAAAGATGGTCTTAGCGATTCTTCTTCTGCCGCGCCTTTGTGTCATGTGACTGGCGATGTTCGATACCGTGTTGTTACTTGGAACGGAGACTATCATACTGCATCGTGTCGAGATACCGGGTTTATCTCAGTACGTTCGTACAACTTTCCACAAGTTCAATCTCCGACAGATACGACCGTGTGCATTCACAGCGTAATCAGGTTGACTGCGGCGTGGGATTCTGTTCCGTCGGCAGGCAGGACCGTGTTTGAGTGGCGCACTGCCGGTGGTGCCGTGATAGGTACATCAACAAGTCTCAACTATCGCTGTGACTCTTCGATTCAGATTATTGCTGTTCTTTCGAATGCTCAGGGTTGTTGGACAGCAGATACCACGAATGTTTATGTTCAAACGACACTCGATGTTAAAGCTGCGTTGGTTAACGACATCGATCCAGGAACTCAAGTTCTGCTGTACCTTGAACGACCGCGTATCTATGATGCCCTTTTTTGGTTCGATGCATCAAAGTCTCTTTTGTCCGACCGAGACAGTTGCCGTCTGAGTGTCAGCAGTTCTCAGTGGTTCTATGTACAAGTGAAAGTCGGAGATTGCGAAGGATGGGATTCGGTATACGTCCGTGTGCGCGACCCTTTGTCTACACATGCATGTGCAGACACGGCGGTTTGTGTTGGCGAACATGTGCTCTTGTACCTTGTACGCGCTAACCCTCAGCACACCTACGTTTGGAGTCACTCCTCTGGAGCATGGCAGGCTAGCGGCCATTCTGTTGGATTTCAGGCAGATAGTAGTCGCTGGTACGTAGTTCAAGACATGAGCTCGGATTCTCTCTGGACTGATAGCGTATTTGTCCAGGTATACACTGTGCCAATGATGAAGCTTCGCGATACTTCTGTTTGCATTGGGACTACACTCAACCTTGGAGGTGCAGACTCTTCGACCGTTGTAGACTACGAGTGGAGAGAAACAGGAGGACAGTTGCTCTCCAAATCAGCAATGTGCTCTTATACAGTAGCTGTTGACCGAAGTCTCTCTCTGACAAGTACTACTCGAGCTGGATGCAAACGAGTGGACACAATAGACATTCATGCATTGCCGCGCGCTGAGCTGCGAATGAGTTTGAGCCCTGAGGATACACTCCTCGCAGGACAACATATCTCACTCAAGCTTTCTCTTCAACTTAGGAACTTCAGCCAGGCTCTTAGGTTTCGCGCCCTTGTTCACTTGCCGAAAGCTCTAATTAATCCACTGAAAAAGGTTGATTCTACTAGCAGCGACGAATACCTTGTGAACATTGATACTCTATTAGATCAGGGGCAATCTTCATTTGTCGTTCTCGACTTGCCAGTTCAGATTTTGAGCAGCACTGAACTGAGCGCACGACTGTATCTAAGTACGGTGCAGTTGATTGGGGATACAAATTGTCTGGATATGATTGCCAACGATATGTTCATCAATGTTGCAGCGACTTGTGGCCAGAGTCTTACACGTCTCGTTTTTCGTGATAACTATCTTAGCGTAGCCCCGAATCCGAGCAGCGGTTTAGTCGAGATTACTTCTTCAGATAAGGTTGAAATCGTATCGGAACTTGGATTGAAAGTAGCTGAAGCGAATGCACTGCTATCTGGCGAAACTGCAAGTCTAAACCGAACAGCTCTGTATCTTTCTAGTGGTGTTTACTTTGTCCATCTGGCTAATACTCCTTCGAAGATAGTCAAGCTTCTGGTGATTCATTAGTGACTTCATTGCTCTTCTTTGGCATTGCTGTTCTCTAGACTCCTTAAACACAAGCTGTCGTACGAATCACTTACGAGCAGGTGCCTCTTTGATTTGCAATATCATTAAGCGTGTAGTCGTGATTCGTGAGCTCAATTTCATGGAACTTGTTCCGTAGAGCAGAGCCTCTGATCGGCGTTTGAAATTCTATAAGGAAGCAGCTTAACTCGCCCGTCTAACAGTGTCTGCATTCAGTATGCCGAGGAAGAGAAAGCTACATGGCTGTGCTGCAGGCACCATCAGTTGCATCGAAAAAAAAACTAGACCGTAAAAGAGTCGTGCTCTTATACGTCGTGCAAAGCTCCCTGTGCTCGAAGTTTGGTGCTGAGTGCTTAGAGCATAGACCTTAGATCTTGACAAAAGCTCTGCAGTGTGCACCGAATTTGAGCAAATAGAAGCCGGTAGGTAGTGAACGTATATCCACTTCAAAGCCTTGAACTGAAATCGGAATCCGCCTGCCTAGATTGTCGTACAACTCTACTTGTTCGTTTTTATAACCATGAATGGTTATGAGCTCAGAAGCGGGTATGGGGCTGAGAGAGACTGTTGATTCTGCTTCATCTTCTTGTGATATTGCTTGACTCGTCTGAAACTGAACCGCTCCTATACTCCGCGAGAGAGGCGAAAACTCTACTCCATAGTAATCAAGCAGGGGAGCGGCAAAGCCACTACCCTTGTCAATGGCAGGACTACTTGGCACTAGGTGGAAGTCCATGTTCGCTGCATCCACAAACATGGGTGTCGATGATCCAAACACAAGTGCGTTCTTCTCGCGAATTGCATCCAGAGCCGGTGTATCCCAATAGGGTCCACTAAACACAAGTGTTTTGGGGCTATAATAGAGATTGCTAGATAACGCCGCTGCATCAGCTGCCTGATTGCCACCGTTTATGTACGCGAAACTCCCAAAGGCAAAGAGATTGTTTGCCACGACATTGCCTGAGAGTTTTGGATACAAGCGACTAGTTTCCAGAAAGCGAAGCACGGCTTGATCGAAATTGTAGAAGGTGTTGTTGAAGACCTGACATTCCCTCGCTGATGACAGTGCAATGCCTCTATATCCATTCACGAGAATGTTCGCATAGAATCTCAAACGCTTGACTTCGAATGTATCCCCTGGACAATAGAACTGCTGTCCGGTGTCTCCACCTAGTTCAAACACTACCCACGGATCTTTGGAGGCATTGATAAAGAGATTTCGAGTCATCGTAATGTCAGAGGCACCGCCTTTTATGTGGCCGGCAGAAAGGCAATTCTCAATGCGGTTGCTGAGAATGAGTCCGTCATGACAAGAATTGTAGTCCATAGCATTACACACTGGCAAATCAAAAAAGTGCGAGTGAGATACTTGGAAGTGGTCGACTCCTGCAAGCTTGAACGCGACGATCGCGTTGGCATCACTGACCTTCGAAAAGGAGCAGCTGTCAACGGTGATGTATAACGATTGAGTAGTACAAGAGCCACCGTTATCAATGCTCAGAAGTCGACCAGGGTGAATTGCGTTTGCTTTGAATGTGAGTCTGCTAAACTTGATGTACTCGCAACTGACAAACTGCCAAGTGCCGCTGATCTCGAGTTGATCGTCGGCATACGGACAAATCACAATCCATTTGTCAGCACTTCCTTTAAGCTTTGTAACGCTCTGATAACCCATGTAACTTCCAGCATGAAGAAACACTGTATCACCCGGATGGATGGCACCACTGGTCGCAGCTGCACTTATGTTTGAATAGCTTTGCAGTGGTCCAATGTGCACGTTTGCTCGAATCTGCAAATTGATCAGGAAGATCAGAACGACGGTGATGCTTATCGAGAAGTGTGGTCGTTTCATAATACGAAGGAGATAGTGAATGCCAGGTTCGCAGTCTAATCTATGAAAAGAGACCTTTGAGACAATCCCCAAGCAGCTGTTCCACCGAGAAAAGTTCAGCGCTCAAATGTGTGTCTTGCTGCTTGCAATGAGTCGAAGGAGCACTTCATCGAGCTTTCTGTATCCGTGTGTTTGCTTCGCGCTGCATTCTTCTGGACGAAATGTTCAGGTCCGCTGTACTGAGTTCTCGAGGACTTTCTCGAACGGTAAACAACGTCAAATGAGTTCGTGGTTATTATATATTACATTCAACGAAAGTTGATGCCAGACCGATCTTGTGGTCCCTCCTTCGTAATTTGCACCAGGTAGTCAGCAGCGACTACACTGAAGACCTCACCAGAAAGTATAGACCAGTACACGTGACCATAGGTACCATACACTCTGTTCTGCTCATACGGCTGAGTTCACTCGGTGATGTTCTTTTGACAACGCCGATTCTGAGAGCATTAAGACATCGATTTCCGTCAGCTCGCATTGATATGGCTGTAGCAACAGCTTTTGCAGATGTTGTTCGTCATAACCCACACATCAATAACCTAGTGTTGATTGACAAAGCGAAGTCCGCACTAGCGGTTCACGTGCCTGGTTCTCTGCCGGCAGCTGCCGCGTCGTATGATCTTGTGGTCGATCTTCAGCGGAACCTTCGTTCCTTCGCTCTTCGATGTCGCTTCAGAGCACGAACACTGTTGGTTGACAAATTCCGCCAAGAAAAGCTGGATATGGTAAAGCGGAAAGTGTTTCCGCAGCGAGTTCAGCACGTAGTAGATCGCTACTTTGAAGCGGTCAGTTCATTGGATTGCCTGAATGATGGCGAGGGATTAGAATTTTGGTTGCCGAGTGATTCAAGCGCAAAACCCTATGCTCAAGCCCGTTCTGAACAGCGTGCTATCGTTGCGAAGAGTGCTGATCGCCTTATTGTGCTCGCTCCAGGTGCTCAGCATTATACAAAGCGCTGGCCCGCTGAAAAGTTTGCTGCACTTGCTCGTCGTTTGAAACAAGAATATGCGGCACGCATTGTGTTGATTGGATCTGCGGCAGACGTGGAGCTCTGCGCTCAGATTCACAAGATGGTAGCGTCTGATGTGGAAGACTATAGCGGACGCTCCCTTTACGAGAGTGCGGAGATGGTAGACAAAGCCCTTTTAGTAGTCTCAAACGATAGTGGTGCTATGCACATAGCCGCTGCTAGGCGTGTCCCCGTGGTCGCGATTTATGGATCCACGGTCGCTCAACTAGGCTTTACTCCTTATGCTGTGCGGTCGACAATTGTAGAAGTGCCGTTGGATTGTAGGCCTTGCTCCCATGTGGGACGAAGCAGCTGCCCGCTCGGTCATCTCCATTGTCTGCAATTGATCACGGTCGATCAGCTCATGGCTGGCGTCGAAACACTTGTTGCAGAGGGCTAGTATAAGGGTCAGTACAGCCTGCAGACATAGACGAAGCTCATAGAACTTCGTTCCTGATCCTGCGAAAGCGAGTTGTTCATTCGAAGTCGTGAGAGCTTTTGTGCTGGGTGTGTGCGAGTTGCCGCTCGGATGCGAACTCGCTGAGTTACGCTATTGGACTTGGAACTCTGCGGCACGCGAAGCGTGCGCAGGTTGAAGACAATGAATCGCTGAGAAGCTTTCAGGTGTTCTTGCTTGTTTGGCTGAATTGACAGGATGAAACACTCAAGATTGAAGCGGAGAATTCGTCTATCGTGTAGTAGTAAACGACAGGCTTTGCGAACGTTCGCTCATGAGTAGACGGTTTTAAATGCGCAGAGAAATAGTGATTATTTTTTAGAAGAGGATACGTCGGAATGGAACAACTCGGTTTGGCGCTGATAGGCGCAGGAAACATAGCCCAGAGCATACACTTACCTATACTCACGAAGTTATCGAACGCAAAGCTCCTTGCGATCTGCGACAAGAATTACTCCAAGGCTAAGGCCTTAGCAGAGAAGTATAATATTCCTTATGTCTGTAAAACGGTTGAAGAACTCACGAAGATCGACGTTGTGCAAGCAGCAGATATTTGCACGAGTACAGATGCTCACTTGGACAGTACCTTGGCGTGCATCGAGCGCAAGATTGATGTCCTGGTAGAGAAGCCATTGGCTCGTACCTTTCGTGAGGCTCAACAACTTGTTGATGCTGCCACCAAACATGGAGTGAAGATGATGGTGGGGATGAACCATCGCTTCCGCCCTGATACGGTAACGCTAAAGAACTACATCGATCAAGGACAACTGGGCAGTGTATACTATGTGAAATGTGGTTGGCTGAAGCAGCGTTCTAGCGACTCAAAGTGGATGGCACAAGCAGAAAAATCGGGCGGTGGTGTGATGCTCGACTTAGGAATCGTCATGATCGATCTGTTGCTCCACGTGTTCAATTACAAGAAAGTTCGTTCGGTTAACTCATCGATGTTTTATCACCAGACACGTTCTGTCGAGGATGTGGTCATAGCCACAATAAACTTTGAAGATGGCAGTATTGCTACCATTGAGGTTAGCTGGTCGTTGATGCGTCCGGATGATCTGTACTACCTCAACGTCTATGGCAAGAAGGGCTCAGCCTATATCAATCCATTCAAGATCATCAAGCAGGAAGGTGACGGATTTAGTACCTTTACAAACGAGAACAGCACTCGATCCAAGATCTCCCAGTACTCAAAGTCCTACGAAGCAGAAATCAAGCACTTCGTCAATGCCTCTTTGGATCTGATTCCAGTGGTCTCAACGGGTTGGGAAGCAGTTGAGCGCATGAAGCTCGTAGAAGCCCTGTACCTCTCTGCAAAAGAGCGCTGCGAAGTGCACTTAGAATAACTCGGGCAATTACCACGAAGCGAAAGCACGAGCGCTGATCAACCATTGGCACGATTCCTACGGTCAGCTCCATTCGAGTATTATGCGTTTTTGACAATTCGTACTCGTCGATCGCATGAACTCACGTGCGCTTTGATCTACCGCACAATGCCTGAAGATCTTTAGAGAATGAAGTTAATAGTCCCTTGAGCTGGGATCGAGACCTTCTTTGTTTTCTTGCTCAGTGTGCAGGCAGATACTTCAACACTGATAGCACCAACGCCTCCAGATTTGGCAGCATCGTAGCTTGGATCAAAGTCTATAGCGAGGATGACTGTATAACTACGCCCTCTCTTCTCGACCAATAATACTCTCGCAGTACATCCTTTTAACTCAGAGCTTTCGACCGTAGCGTTTAGCTGTGTGATGCTAAACTCTGAGCTGTCTTTGTCATCTGGCCGGAGCTGCAGACCTATCACTATCGAATCCAGTTGAAGTTGCAGGTGACGACTGTCGCCATGCGCAAAATTCGGCGCTGAGATGCGTACGTTTTGTGTGTGAATTACTGGAGGCAGCGGAGCCGGAGTCTCTTTCTTTTGTGGAGCAGCTGCCGAGCTGCTCTTGCTTGTTTGAGTAGTCTGTGCACTCTGCTGAGTACGATTACTAAGACCAGTACTAGCAGCATTCTGATTCTGATGAATAGCAGATACAGGCTGGGTCTGAAGAATGCTCAGGGTGCTCAGCAGCAAGAGGAATAGTTTCTGAGGTTGAATGTGCATGCTGAATGTGCTCGGTGGACAAAGAAGAAAATAAAGGGGTGGACTTAGCAGGAAACGTAACTGTGATTCCTGTATTGTCACAGACGTATTCGTCATCAGCTGAACGCCACAGAAGTGCCAGTATAGAAATGGCTGCTATACAACAGAGTGCGCATGGAAGTAGTTGTAGTCTTTTAGCACAGTATCCAAAAAAGAAATAGGACCCATATCAGTTGTGATTTGGAGTCGTGCGACAATTCGTTTCTGCGCCTCAGCAGCTATGACATCAAAGTTCAGCTGTTGTACGCTTCCGCCTGCATGAGATTCGAGTATTTCTCGAATGATACCAGCCTCAACATCGAGCAAAAGAGCTGCTTCAGCGAATACGGGTGTGTAGTTATCGTACAGCATCTCATAGATCGTGGAACTAAAACTTTCATGACGGAGCTTCACGACGGTTGTTCCAGCGGCCAGATCGCCCAGGCGCTGTCCTTTTTGGGAAAAGAGGTAAAACCAAAGTGCCAGTGACCCTAAGGATCCATCAAGCTCGATCAATCGAAAGACCCAACGGAGGAGATAGGCAGCAATACTGGGTTGCGAACCGTCGAGCATAACGACTTTGATTTTCATAGCAGCTTTGCCGAAAGTCTGGCCATTATTGAAAATCTCCATCATTACGTCATACAATAGTACAGGAAGAATAATCCCAACTATATAATGCCACTCTTGTAGCTCTTGCTGTAATGATTCAGACAAATCCAGAGCTACAAAGCAGAGAACCAGATATCCTAACTTTATTCCAAAGTAATCAATACAGAAGGCGGCAATGCGGTCTCCAAGACTGGCAATCTCATACTGAATCGACACATTCTGGGCTGTCGTAATCTGAATATTTTCCATATGTCAGTGATTCGTTATTTTACCAGCCGCCGCAACATTCTTGGCTGCACGCACCGGTATGTACGTATGTGCTCAATGCATCACAGGAATGTACGAACAGCTAATAGGTTATAATGGGGGACGCGGTCTGTAGTAGCTTTTCCACTGAGTAGGGTAGACTTCTCGTACCAGCATTCTTCCCAAAATAGCACTTCCCTTTACACGAACAAATCAGCGGCGATGCGTGAAGTCAGTTTCCTGCAAAAGAATACGTCGAAGTGGAGAGAATTCGAGCGCCTCATGGATGACTCGGAGAAAGGGCATGACCCGAACCGCCTGTGTGATCTGTTCGTGGAGTTGACGGACGATCTGTCCTACGCGCAAACCTACTATCCTAAGAGCAAGACTACCCAGTACCTGAACGCATTAAGCGCTAAAGTTCACCAGCGGCTCTACCGCAACAAGCGCGAGAAAGCTTCGCGGCTCATTACCTTCTGGACAGAAGAGTTTCCACTGTGCATCTATGAAGCAAGAAGCTACCTCATGGTGTCGTTGGTGATTGTGTTGGTGTCTGCTGGCCTCGGCGTATTGAGTTTGCAGTATGACGAACGCTTTGCCCGATTGGTACTCGGAGACGCCTACGTAAACAAGACAGAGGCTAATATTCAGAGCGGTGATGCAATGGCGATTTATAAGTCGGGAGATGGTTGGGACATGTTCTTCATGATCGCTCTCAATAATCAGATGGTCGCCTTGCGCATTTTTGTTTTTGGTGTGTTTGGAGGATTGGGGACCGTGATCGTTCTTTTCCAGAATGGACTTATGGTCGGCGTCTTCCAATACATGTTCGCCAAACAAGGTGTACTCGTGGAGTCTATTCGTGGCATATGGCTGCACGGAACGCTCGAGATATCAGGAATGATCATTGAAGGTGCTGCGGGCTTGGCACTCGGAACAAGCGTACTCTTTCCAGGGAGTTATACCCGACTGGAGTCGTTCAAGAGAGGCTCAAAACTGGGAATTAAAATCATGGTGGGTCTCTTTCCGCAAGTGATTGCAGCCGCTGCTCTCGAGTCATTCGTGACTCGATTTTGCAATCATCTACCTGCAGTGAGCTGGGCTGTGATTGCAGGCTCCGTTGTATTTGTTGTGTGGTATTATATCATATATCCTATTCGAGTGCAGCGTAAGCACACTCATTTTGTAACCGCTATTGAGCACTGGGAGGGATGAGTGTATGGAAGAATTCGTAATGCGCAGAATGCGCAGCCATGGTGAGATAGTCAATGCAAGCTTCAGTTTTGTACGACTGCACGCACCCATGATTGCACGCTCGTTACTCAAGCTTGTTATGCCGTTGCTGCTCCTTATGAGTGGTATTATGATACTGATCTACCTCTCATTCTCCAACATCATGAGCACTGATGTCGTTGCAACGGAAAGTACGGCAGTAAGAGGTTTTACGGCGGGCCTATCAGTCATCGCTTTTCTATTCGTTATAGCGGTTGCCTTTGCCCTCGCTAACAGTGTGTACTATGCGATCGTGAAGCTAGCTATTCAGTATGGTACTAACTACACTGTACTTCAAGTTCGTAGTCTTGTGAAAAAGATCTTTTGGCCAATGGTGGGCTTGTACATTTTACAAATGATTTTCACGAGCTTAGCAAGGTGGGTTCTGCAGATACCTTTGACCCTGCTTGGAGCAGGAGCTTTTTCTGAGGATGTGGCTATAGAGGCTGTCTTTCTCGGAGCAACAGCTGGTGTCGTGTTTCAAATTGCGGCAATAAGCTACTTCTCTGTCGCATTTCCAACATTGGTTGTGGAAGATGGTACCGTCTACAATTCTCTGATGAGATCTGTGAAACTTGTGCGTGGTCATTTCTGGAAGTCACTAGGTTTACAATTGAGTATGGGTATCATTGTGTACTGTATGATGGCTGCACCTATAACTCATCCTGTTTTGATCTATCAGCTGCTTCGACAACTTTTGGATCCTGTTGCTATGTCGAAGTGGTTAGTGGAAAGTCCTGTCGTTAGCGGCACTGCCATAGCCATTTATTCGCTCTTCTTACTTTCCGCCTTCTTTTTCATCTGGATTCTGTATGCAGTCGCTCAGTCATTACTCTATACGGACCTAGTGGAGCGGCGTGAAGGAGTAGGACTCGCTCTTCGCCTTCATCGCTCAATAAGCCCAGTTCCAGAGCCAGAGCCAGAACTAGAGCCAGAGCCAAGTAAACCAACCTATACGGTCACATTTGGAGACGATGCAGCCGAAGCAAGTCTTCACAAGACTGCAGCTGATCAAATAGCTGAGACGGAACAAGAATCTTACGAGCAAGTTGAGTCTTCTGAGGCGAAGAGCGATCAGCGTCCAGATACAGATCAAAAGCAGGATCAGAGCATGAGTTCACTAGATGATTCTCCTCATCCGGAGGCTGCTTCGCAGCCATCCGACTCCTCAACAACGGACGAGGCATCGTGAGCAGACGCATTTTCCATGACAATCACTGCCTACGTCCGTCGCGTTTCTTTGCGTCAGATGGGAGCAACGAAACCGGCAGCGCCTCGGCGTATCTAGGCGTGCAAGGCACAGTTAGTTCATCATTGAGATATCTAAGGCGACTTCTTCACCTAGCAGTCTGTTGCGGATTGTTGGTACTTGTTCAGCTTGCAGTGTACTGTGTGGAAGTACATGCAGAATCGCCTGACGCAGCGAGCGATCAGAACTCTGGTTTGACCATAGAGGATAGCGCGATAGTTGCCATGGCTCAGCAAGAGCAAGGTGCGCAGGAGCGAATGTATGTTGACTCCACCTGTGCTGATTGTCGATTTGATTCGAGTGCGTTGAATCTTCGTCAACCTACAAACGAAGAGCTGCAAAGAGCTTTGAGAAGTGGGGACTATAGCTACGAACAAGCTCCTGCTCAATCTGGTCCAACTTGGCTCGAGAAGTTGCTCGAATGGCTGTTTGGCGGATCGAAGAGCAATGTAAGTCCCAAGTCAGCTTCAGCACTTCTGAAGATCATATTGTACGGGGCAGCGATTGTGCTCTTGGTGTTTGTTGTTCTATGGCTCGCAAAAGGCGGCGCAACCGCAGTTGTTCAAACAGCTCCAAGTGAAGTAGAGCTTTCGTTTGATGAAGAAGCGATGCACATTGCCGTTGATGATATTCAACGTCTGTATCAGAGAGCTGTGCAGTTGCAAGAGTATCGTATCGCTGTGCGCTATCTTTTTCTCATAGAATTGCGTGCCCTGGTAGATGGAGGTATCGTGGTTTTTGAAGCGGCAAAAACGAATCGACAGTATGTACGCGAACTTGGAGCGAGTCCATTGCGACCTCTGTTTCAGCAACTGAATATGGTGTATGAGCAAGTTTGGTATGGTGAGTATCAGCTCGATGCAAAAGAGTTCGAAGAACTACTGCCTCAGTTTCAATACTTCTCGCAGATAAGAAAAGTAGAGTCCAGACAAACGGAGCAGGCGAGCAAATGAGCGGACTTCGTTTAAGCATACTGAGCGCAGTCGTTGTGATCGTTGGCCTCGTTGCATACGCAACATTGAGTCCAAAGCCAGTTGATTGGTCACAGTCGTATAGTAAAGCAGACAAAATCCCTTACGGATCGCGTTTGCTGTACGACCTGCTCCCAACTGTTTTTGGATCTCCAGTCATCTGCGACGACGAAACACCTTATGAGAGCACTCTTCAGTCCGCCCAGCCTTCAGACGCTCTCTTTGTCTATGTAGCTGATCAGTTTCGTCCCGATGAGCAAAGTGAACGCGCTCTCCTTAGGCATTGCGACAGAGGTGCTGTAGTGTTCATTGCAGCTCGCGTACTCTCGAAAAGCTTGCAAGATAGTTTGGGAGTGGCTTGTGTTTTAGAGCGGTCCGAAAGCGTTTCAGTTCAGCTCTGTCATCCTCAGCTTCCCGCAACATCGTACCTAATGAACCGATTAACACTATGGGGCTATTTTGACAGCATACCTCGTGAAGGCTGTACCGTACTCGGTCGCTCAAATCGAGGCCAGGCGAACTACATACGTATTCAGCGTGGCGAGGGAGCAGTGTATCTGCACAGAGACCCAATGTTCTTTACGAACTACTTCGTGGCGGACTCTTCTACACGACCCTATGTGTTTGCGGCACTCTCATTTCTTCCGAAACGACTGTGTCGTTGGGATGAGTACTTCAAGCCAAACAGACAAGCTGACCAGTCGGTGTTCCGCGTGGTCTTTAATGACTCCGGACTTCGTAGTGCATACTATTTGACTCTGGCTCTTGTGATACTCTTCATGCTTTTTCACACCAAGCGCTATCAACGTATTGTACCAGTTCTTCGTGCACCTGTGAATGCAACCGTCGAGTTTGTTCAAACCGTTGGCAGCTTGTACTACCAACACCGCGATAGTCGTTCGATACTGCAGAAGATGCTGCTGTACTTCCAAGATTATCTTCGAACGAAGTACTACCTCTATGACACAAGTCTTAATGAGTCGACGGTGCTGAAAGTTTCTGCAAAGTCGAATATAGACGAAGCGGAAGTACGCAGGATCTTTCGCGAAATGTCTGAAGTTCTGAACAAACCTGTACCAGAGGACAAAGATGTTCTGAACTTCCATAAGTTGACTCAACAGTTTAAGGAAGCTGCGAGTACGCAACGACCTTCGGGTTGATGTATTCTGCCGTTGTTAGCGGTGTCGTAGCTGCATACTCGGAAGTTGTGAGTCTTTGATGTTGCGTTGAGTAGTAGTGAGAGTGACAGGTGGAGGAGGACAACACCGGGGCGAACCTTCACCTTGTTTTTCTGTTTTGAATCTACCTATTGGCCTTCAAGTACGCGCTCTTTGCAGTACACTACAGGTTGAAGAAATAGAGCGTCAGTAGGTAGGCTGCTGCGGGCTCGAAACACGAACAATGAGATAAAGAATGTTATACCTTTTGAGATCTAAACATGTTTGAATCACGTCTTGACCTAGGATCTGTGCAGCAGGCTGCACAGCGTGTGCGAGCCGAAATGGCAAAAGTTGTTGTCGGACAAGAGCAGATGGTGGATTTGCTGCTTGCTGCTATTCTTTCAGATGGGCATGTGCTCCTGGAGGGAGTACCTGGTGTGGCAAAGACGTTGAGTGCAAAAGCTGTGGCTCGCACCTTGACAGTGGGCTTTAGTCGCATTCAATTCACACCAGACTTGATGCCTTCAGACATTCTCGGCACGATGGTCTTTCATCCAAAGGATGCAGAGTTTCATTTCAAACGCGGACCAATATTTAGCAATGTGATTCTCGTTGATGAGATCAACCGTGCACCAGCGAAGACGCAGTCAGCCTTGTTGGAAGTGATGGAGGAGCGGCAGGTAACTGTTGATTCAGAGTCACGTCAAATGGACAAACCATTCTTCGTCATTGCCACGCAAAATCCAGTAGAGCATGAAGGCACCTATCGTCTTCCAGAAGCTCAATTGGACCGATTTCTTTTTAAGATCCTGGTAGGTTATCCATCTCCTCAGCAGGAAAGCTTGATTCTTAGCTCCGTTCACGATCGCCAAGGTTCAAAGCCGCTTGATGTTGTGCAGCCTGTACTTAATGCTCAAGAGTTGGAGTCAGTACGTGCATTAGTGCAGCAGGTACATGTTGAAGCGAAGCTGTATGACTATATCACACAGATTGTCCACCAAACCCGCAACAATGTATCGCTCTACCTAGGCGCTTCACCTCGGGCATCGATTGGCATTCTGAATGCTGCAAAGGCAATTGCAGCGCTAGGCGGACAAGATTTTGTCACTCCAGATCACATACGCGAAGTTTCGTATCCTGTTTTGCGACACAGAATTCAGTTAAGTCCAGAGCGAGAGATGGAAGGGGCACAACCCGACGATGTGATTCGCGAGATAGTGGAGAAAACCGAAGTCCCTCGTTAACTCCATCTTGACCAGAAACTAGAAACGTCAGCATTTATGCGTCAACGCCTCTCCATACTCTACCATAGTCTGCGTTTTCGACCACGCTTCTACATGCTTGGCGCTGGAGTTGTGTGCCTTTATATCCTCGCATTTTTTCTGCCTCTAGTTGAATTGTTCGCAACGATGGCTCTGCTATTTCTCTGCGCCCTGACTGTTGCCGACTTGGTGCTACTGTATCGTGGGCATCAACTCAGGGCCTGGCGAGAAGTGCCGGAACGTCTATCAAATGGAGATGAGAACCCATTAACCATCTACCTTGAGAGCAAGCACCCGCAGGGTACTCAGTGCACTGTCATCGATGAGATTCCTTTTCAGTTTCAGCGTCGTGACTTGCATTTCGAAACGACACTGAGCGCCGGGCAGCAGAAGGCACTGCGCTATACATTGCGTCCCACTGAGCGCGGACTCTACAGCTTTGGAAAACTCAATGTGCTCTGCCTCACATACATCGGGCTTGTTCAACGGCATTACCGATTTGATGCTGATCAGACAGTAGCTGTCTATCCATCTTTCTTACAGATGAGAAGCTATGAGCTACTGGCGGCGACAAACCGATTGCAAGAAGTTGGCGTGAAGCGGGTACGTCGCCTTGGTCAGGCTCGCGAGTTTGACCAAATCCGAGAGTACGTGGTGGGTGACGAGTATAGAAACATCAATTGGAATGCAACGGCTCGTAAGTCGGACCTCATGGTCAACCAGTATCAAGATGAGAAGTCGCAGCCTATCTACTCTCTGATTGATATGGGCAGAGCAATGCAACTGCCCTTTGAAGGCTTGAGTCTGCTGGACTATGCAATCAATTCCTCACTCGTCATCTCGAACATTGCGATGCTCAAAGACGACAAGGCTGGCCTGATTACCTTTGGAGAAAAGATCGAGTCGGTCCTAAAAGCAGAGCGAGGTAGAGGTCAGTTGCAAAAGATTATGGAGCTGCTCTACAATCAGCGCACTCGCTTTGCCGAAGCAAATTATGAGATGCTCTACTCTACCGTACGACGGAACGTGCACCAACGATCACTACTCTTTCTCTATACGAATTTTGAGACGCTGAGTTCTCTGCAGCGCCAGCTCCCTTACCTCAGCATGCTCTCAAAATCACATGTCTTGTGCGTGATCTTCTTTGAGAATACAGAACTTCGTACCCTTCTTGATGCAGAAGCAACTACACTGGAAGAAATCTACACGAAAACCATTGCAGAGAAATTCGCCTACGAGAAGAAGCTGATCGTTGGTGAACTAGAACGTCGTGGCATTCATAGTCTCTTCACCGCTCCTCGCAATCTCAGCGTCAATACCATAAACAAGTACCTTGAGCTCAAGGCTCGTGGTGTGATATAGCTTGGCTTCGTGATGTGCTCTATATTCTAGTGTTGTAAAGTCGACCACGCGGCAGTCGCACATCAACATGAACACACAGTGCCTCATGAGCTACTACATTACCTGTTAAGAGTGATTTTCTCCAGGCTTGAGTTCGAAGACATGAAACACCTGAGGGAATATTGCTGCGCAACATTCTCGCACAGCCTTCTCAGAGCCTGGCATACACACAATCAACTGCTCATTCCACATCCCTGCTATTGACCGCGAGAGCATTGCAGTTTGTTTGCGCTCTTGTCCATATGCCCGCATGACCTCGGCAATGCCTGGTATCTCTCTCTGAATGAAAGGCTTCACTGCTTCAATGGTTTGATCGCGTCTTGAGAGGCCGGTGCCACCGCTCACAACAATCAACTGGACACCACTTTTAAGAAATGTTGATAGTTGTGACTGTATTGCTTCGATATCGTCTGGAACAACAACAACATCTAACGTATGTAGACCATACGAACGCAGAATCTCAATGAGGGCTGCTCCAGACGAGTCAGACATTTGCCCGCTGGATACGCGGTCTGAACACACAAGAACGGCAGCGCGCAGCTGCGTCCATTTTGCCGTGTGTTGGTCACTTTTCCCGCCACTCTTTTGAAGGAGACGTATGTTCTCAATCTGTACTCCTGAGTCAATAGGTTTGAGCATATCATACATGGTCATGGCGGCAACCGAGGCACCATACATAGCCTCTACCTCAACACCGGTCTTGTACACTGTATGAACTTCTACTTCAATGCGGATAGTGCTCTCAGCTAGTTGGCTTCGCACCTCAGTGAATTCAATGGGCAAGGGATGACAATCAGGAATAACATCCGAACACTTTTTTACTGCAAACAGTGCTGCTACACGCGCAGCTTCGATGACATTACCTTTTGGAACGCGCTGATCCCGTACGGCATCTATCGTATTCGAATTGCTCACGCGCACCGTTGCTTCGGCAATAGCCTTGCGTAGACTATTCGTTTTTGCACTAATGTTTGTCATTCGTTCACTCCTCGTTCTTTACTTCCAAACTTGTCTATACTGACATTCTGCATTTCCGATTTCTTGTTGAGAGCTGTACCATCACGAAGGTTCTCTTTGCCCCAAATGGGAAGCTCAGATTTGATCCGATCGATGAGCTCCATCATTGCGGCAAATGCTTCTTTGCGATGCACTCCTGCACACAACACACAGAGTGAACACTCATTACATGCTACCAAGCCGATACTATGGTGTACTTCCAGAGCACGCAATGCGTACTTCTTCTGAATCTCATGGGTGAGTGCCGTGCCGAGTTCTATGGCCATTTCCTCATACGCTGAGTACCTGATGGACACCACATCTGTCGTTCCTTTGTTGTCAGCGCGCACAACGCCACTGAAGCTCAGAACTGCTCCAGTTGACGGATCCGATTGGAGCCGTTGTATTGCTTCTTCAATCACGCTCGTGGGTACGGGCCCAACTCTTAAGGTAAAGGAGTTCATTTAGTTCTCTTAGGCGTACGAATCGAACTGAGGATCAAAACTCAATCCAATGTTTGGAAAAAGCAGAAGAGACGGCAGCGCTTGCGCGATGCTCGTCAATTCTGTGTTGAGAGCAGTTGGCACTATAGATCTGACAACGGCTCGTCGGGCTTAACCCACATGTACGAGTGCTGCGGAAACTCTTGGGCGAGGATTGTAACCCAATGTCGACTTCGTATGCCACGTTCGCACATAACAGCGATCTCAGTAGGCTGTTTCAAAGCAGCAACGGTTTCTCGAAGCATAGTTGGAGGGAGAATACGCCAATAGTCATAGAATCCTTCTTCGGGTTCACCCTCACTAATCTCGAGAATCATTCTAGGAAATCTAGCATGACGTGAAGTCATGAACTGAAGATCTTCGTAGTACACCGTTGTTACATTCTTGGGGAACTCATCCATGGTCGCATTGTCCTTCGTTAATGAATGTGCCCTAAGAAATGTGGCCTCATGTTTACACGATTCCGGCCAGTTTGATTTGTTTTGTCGTAGCTCAAGAATTTGCACCTGCATTGTATCTAGCGACATCAAAAGCAAATTACCTTGCAAAGCATGAGTCTTGCCGGCAAGTATGAGCAAGCAGAGATCAGCCATCAAAGCTGAGGCAGTCGTACTCACACTGCCAAGAATACCGTCACGTTCGCAGTTTGGAGCATTGGTGTTCGCGGTATTCTCGGGAAAAACGCAGCGCAAACTCGCACTACGTTGATCGTTGTTGATGCCCTCGTTGAACACTGCTAGTTGCAGCTCGCGATTTTGAACAGCTCCATAGACCCATGGCTTGTTCCAGAGAACGCATGCATCATTGATACAATAGCGCGTCTGAAAATTGTCGCTACAGTCCACTACTAGATCTACGTCTCGTATTAGCTCATGAGCATTTCGCGCGTGAAAACTCTCATGAAATGCACGCACTGTGATCTGCGAGTTGATTTTCTGTAAGCGCTGTGCTGCGCACATCGCCTTTGGAGTGCCTACTTCGTCTTCAGTATAGAGCGTTTGACGATGGAGGTTCATGATGTCTACGACATCACTATCCACTATATCAATCGTACCAACACCAGCACCGCACAGAAGCTGCAACAACGGCGCACCCAAACCGCCGGCACCGATCACAAGGACATGCGATTGTGAGAGTGCATCTTGTGAGGACACACCAAACCAGCGAAGCTGTGTTTGGCGCTCATATCGTCGTGCATGTATGCTCGATGACATCGTTTAGCCTCCAGAAAAAGGTGGAAGAAGAGCAATCTTGTCTCCAGCCTGAAGTTCGGTGCTAGGCTCTGCTACGCGTAGATTCACTGCCACTGCATAGGTCTCGGAGCTTAACAAAGGAAACACAGACTCTAAATGCTGGCGCAGTTGTGCAACTGTGGAGCACATAGGTGCTTCGAGCTCAGCTGATTGACACAATTCAGCTAGGTGTGAGAAGACCTGGACTTGTAGAGACATAATATTCCTTAAAAGAACAAAAACTATTTGTTGTCCGACGATGAAATATTGCCACACTGCGCTTGAAAAGTCCTAAGCCTCTTGCATACATCTAGCCTATAAAGATCTTCAAACTCGCGATTAGCATGACAAGTCCCAAGACTCTGCTTAGCACCGCATTGCTAAAGCGCTTACTCCCAATGAATGCTCCAAGTAGGCCTCCAGCAACAGACAACGACATCCACACCAGAGGTAACTCAGTGCTCCAACTGCTAGCTTGTGGAAGGATCGATGTAAGGCCAGAGAGCGAATTGACAAAAATAAACAGTGCTGAAATCAAAGCCGATTCACGAGGGCTTGCCCAGCGAAGAAAGATCAGAGCAGGGCTCAATAGTACCCCACCACCAATTCCGAGCATCCCCGAGAGCAGTCCAATGACAGCGCCAAGTCCAACCAGAGCAAAGACAGGTGCCTCTTTCGTTTGGAGAGATGTGCTATTAACACCGCGCATGAGCAAGCGAAGAGATGCAATCAGGAGTACCGCGCTGAGGAGATACTGATAGGCAACGTTACTCAGGCTGATGCGGGCTCCAATAAAACTCATCGGTATGCTTGCTGCCGCAAGCCACACAAAGAGCGACACGCGGAGTGTGCTTTGACTTCGAAAATTCAAGAAAGCAATGATCGAGACCAGGGTATTCATGATGAGTGCCGCTGGTCTGGCGGTCTGTGTTGCAACTCCCATCAGTGCCATCAATGCGAGATAGGCGGAAGCCCCTCCATGACCAACGGATGAGTAGAGAAAGGCCGCCACAAAGAACAGCGCAGACATCAGCACATACACAGTACTCACATTGCTTTGATCAAACATGATCACTCCGTGATACATCTTGCTTGGTCAAGTACAGATCACTCGAGAGTAGATGCACTTCAATTTCTTCACCTGCATCATAGTGTGTGCGTTGCGACTCTAGAACCATGAGACAGTTCGCTTCAGCGAAGGATCGCATTTTGTATGACTCTTGTCCATCAGCAGCCCACACCTCGCGCAAATCCGTCCGCGCACGAACAAAGTGCTGCAGCTTGGTGTTCTTTTCAATCGCGTGCGCAAGGCGCACGCGCAGACTCGGTAGAAAGGGCTGCTCGCTACCACTGAAGAATCGTAGAGAGGGCAGAACATACTCATAGAAGCAGCAGAGTACAGAAGCTGGATTTCCAGGGAGTGCAAACACGTGTTTATCAGCGCGACGTGCGTACAGCAAGGGTTTTCCTGGTCTCTGCTTTACTCTATAGAAAACTTCTTGCAGCTTCGCGCTGCGAAGGACGCGAGGGACATAGTCGTAACGTCCAACCGACACACCGCCGCAAATGATAAGGTAGTTTGAGTGTTCGAGGGCTGTAAGCACTGCTGCTCGTACCGAGTCTTCTCGATCGACACATCGTACATGCCTCTTCACGTTGTAACCAAGTGAGTGCAAGGCTGCACTGAGTGCGACTGCGTTTGATTCATAGACTTGTGAGCCTTTCAGTGGACGCCCACCTTGTTGCAGTTCATCTCCAGTGGTGATGATGCTAATCTCCGGTTTGCGGTACACCTGAACCTTGGTGAGTCCCATCGAGGCAAGCAATCCCAATGCTGCGGCTTGCAGGCAGAGCCCTTTTTTGAGTGCCAGAGTACCAGCGCGCAATTGAGAAGCTTGTGCACGCATATGTTGATTCCGTTGCATCGGTAGCTTATGAACGATCAGTGTCTTTGCGCGCACGGTACAGTCTTCCTGCATCACGATACAGTTGGCTTGATCTGGAATCTGTGCACCAGTCATTATTCGAACAGCCTCTCTAGCGTTGATAGCAGGTGTATAGGCGTGTCCTGCAGAAGATTCTCCGACAATCTTGTACCGAGTATTCTCTGTGTCTGCGTCTATATGAATGGCAAAACCATCGACACTGGATTGAGGGAAAGGGGGAAGGTCGATTGGGCAAAAGACGTCCTCAGATAGAATAGCATTATGAGCTTCTACAAGCTTTCGAGACTCTTTCTGTGACCTGTTGTGCTTCAGCAGCAGTAGGCGTTGAGCTTGTGCAACCTCAATGAAGTGCTTGCTAGCCATTTAACCTCCAATTGACATCATCGATCGTTCTGCCGCATGCGTGCGTTCCACCTCCCAATGCTCTGCCAGATGTCCGCCAAGCATCTCTGCTTTCTGGCCCAAGCATTCGCGAATGCGGGCGCCAACATCTTCACCCGCTCGCAGCGCTTGCGCAAGGTCCATCTCGGTCGAGGCAAAAAGGCAGTTTCGCATTTTACCGTCAGCCGAAAGGCGCAGTCGATTGCAATCTGAGCAGAAGGGTTGCGACATCGTTGAAATAAAGGCAAAAGTTCCTGCTGCATTTTTTACGCGGTACTTGCGACTCGTATCGTGCGCTGCATCGTTCATCTTCTCGATCTCTGGGAACTGTTGGGTGATCTGAGCGAGCATCTCATCGCTACGTAAGAGCTTCTCGGGTTGCCATTGATTAGAAGGAAAGGGCATAAACTCTATAAACCGGACATGGATAGCGCTGTTCAGAGTCCATCGAACAAAATCGAGTATCTCATCATCGTTATGTCCTCGCAGCACAACCATGTTCACTTTGACTTGCATACCTGTAGAATAGAGCAACTCGATGTTAGCTCGAACTTGTTCAAAATCATCTATACCACTAAGACGTCGGAAGACATCTGCCTTCAGGGAGTCCAGACTCACATTCACTGTTCGAATACCAGCATTCACTATAGTCTGAAAGTGGCGATGTATGAGCGAGCCGTTTGTACTCAGGCAGAGTTCAACTGGAAGTAATGATAGTCGGTGAATGATTTGAGCTACATCGTGACGTAGTAGTGGCTCACCTCCGGTAAGCCGAATCTTCTTCACTCCGGCATGCACAAAAATCTCGGCTAATTGGCAGATCTCATCGGCAGACATTCTCTTACCAGATGATGTAACTGCAGGTAAGTGACTTTGGAGTACCGTTAAAGCGGGGAGTTCCACTGAGGAGCCAGAAGAATGAGTATTGAGAGCGTTGAGATCGAGAGGATCTTGTGGCTCGGGTAGGCAGTACACACAGCGATAGTTACAGCTATCCGTGAGAGATAGTCGCAAGTAATCGTGGATTCGCCCAAAGCGGTCTTGAAGCATGAAAGAGTAGTGTTTAGCGTAACTGAAGACTTGAGTATCGTCGCCTCGGCAACGGTTGGTCAAACTCTTTTGTTGGAAGATACACAGCGCATTGATCATAACTTAGCGAGACTTTGGCTTTGCATCTCACTCACCACAATCATCTCAGCCAGAAAGGTCCTTGAACGGTAGAGTATCCCGTAGAAGCCATCAGAAGTCTCCAAAAAAGATATTTGAGTCTATTATCCTAAATTGGAACACCGTTTGCTAGAGATTCAGTACCGTGTCTTATCCACGCAAGTGCGATGAGCGAGACTCAAAGTTTTGGCTAGTTTCTCGAGAGAACGGTGGATAGAAAAGTCGCCTGCTAATTTTTTTTTTGCTACTCAGTATCTGATAGTGTCCAAATTTTGCCAAAAACGAGCATTTGGTGTCTTAGCCAGAGAAGAAGCAAAAAAATATTTTTTTTAATAAGGATAAGCGGGTCTTTTATTCCATATATTTGTACAGGATAATTGACAACGAAGCAAAACAGAACGGCACAACAACAGAAGAGTAGATGAGAGCGCTTTTAAGATAAGCGTATCTTAATAGCTGTAAGATGTTGAAGCCTTTGTCATAGGCAAGGAACCCCGTAGGCGATAGAAGAACTGGAAAGAGAACGACGACTGATAAGGGATCGCCAACATTTCACAAAACAATAGAAAGGACAGTACAATGAGAAAGTTTGTATGGATGAGTGTACTTCTTGTGGCAGTGCTCGCTACGACTGCGATGCAAGCAGAGAAGTTCAGTTCAAAGAGTTGCAAGATGAGTGTTTCCGGTACTTCGACATTACATGATTGGTCATGCCCAGCCAGCCGCGTTTCTTCAAACGCTGATATCACTGTGAACGCAGGTGAGATTCAGGCTGTAAACAGTTTGTGGTTAGAAGTTGATGTGAAGTCGATTAAGTCAGAGAAGGAAGCAATGGACGAGAAGATCTACGAAGCTCTGAAAGCTGACGCTCACCAGAAAATCACTTTCCAATTGCTGAAGACAAAGTCTATTGAAAAGAAAGGCAATGATTTCAGTATCGTCGCAAATGGCACCATGACAGTTGCTGGAAATGCCCAGAACGTTGACTTAACAGTCACTGGCAAAATTTTGGCAAACGGAGATCTAGAGTTTAGTGGTGTAAAGAAAATGAAGATGACAACTTTCAAGGTGGATCCACCAAGTGCTATGTGGGGAGTTGTCAAGAGCGGAGACGACATTTCGGTGAACTTTACTCTCGTCATGAAAAAAGGCTAGCACACCATACTATTAATAGCATTTCAGTCTAATACTTATCCCTCATTATCTAACTTTTTTTGGAGTACACAATGAAAAAGTTCTTGTACACGATGGTTGCAGTACTTTTTGGCACAGCAACACTGTATGCACAACTTCCTTCCATTCAGAATTGGCGCGCATACGACCAGTCCGGTCTTGGTGTGTTTGAAGCACCAAAGGATGAAAACACACGTTTTGACGGTTTGAAGGTTCGCTTTGGTGCGGGTTTCACCCAGCAATACCAAAACCTATCACACAGCAACAAAGTTGATACAGCTTCTTTGAGACTGAAGCCTATCACTGGTGGTTTTGCAACAGCGCAAGCTAATCTCCATATGGACGTTCAATTGGAAGATGGTATTCGTATGCAAGTAACAACCTACTTGTCATCACGTCACCACAATGAAGCATGGGTTAAGGGTGGATACATGCAATTCGATAAACTTGGCTTCTTGGGCGTTGATGCTATAAACAGCATTATGAAGTATGTGACAATCAAGGTTGGACACATGGAAGTCAACTATGGTGATGCTCACTTCCGTCGTGCTGATGGTGGTCAAACACTGTACAATTACTTCATGGATAACAACATCATTGATGCATATGCAACAGAAATTGGTACAGAAGTGTATTTCCGTACTGGTGGTTTGCTAGCAATGGTTGGTGCTACCAACGGTGCAATCAAGGGTAGTGTTGACGAAGTAAACGCAATTCGTGACTCAAAGGGCAACATTATTGGCGACGCTGACACCTCAAAGGCACCAGCATTGCTCTTCAAATTGGGCTATGACACAAAGTTTGGCGACAACTTCCGCGTTCGTTTGACCGGATCAGGCTACATGGTTTCCAGCTCACAAAGCAACACCTTGTTTGGTGGCGATCGTACAGGTTCTAACTACTGGATGGTTGTTGAGCCAACAACAGCAACCTATACTGCAAATGCATTCTCAGGCCGTGTTAATCCTGGATTCTCAGATAAAGTATCAGCTTTCATGGTTAACGCATTCGTCAAAGCAAGTGGTCTCGAGTTCTTCGGTACGTTTGAAACAGCAACCGGACACAATGCTAGCGACAGAGTTACAGCAGCAGGCGCAGACTTTGGTAAAGTTGTGGATCGCAAGTTCACACAAATTGCTGCTGACCTAGTATATCGTCTCGGTGCAGCAGAAAACATCTACGTTGGTGCTCGCTACAACATGGTATCAGGTAACTTGATGACCTCGAACGTGCTTACCCCAGCAACCCAAACAGTAGATCGTATAGCAATCGCTGCTGGCTGGTACATCACCAGCAACATTCTGTTGAAGGCTGAATACGTAACGCAGAAGTATGGTACGGGCGACTCTGCAGAAATGGTTGCTCCAACCAATGATAAAGACTTCCCAGTGAGAGATATCCGCCACGGTGCTAAGTTCAATGGCGTAGTTATCGAAGCTGCTGTTGGTCTGTAAGAAACACCTATACAATGCTCGTGTCTCGACACTTTGAAGAACACAACATTGATAACACTTTCTGAAATAGCCTGCGGACACTCACGGTTCGCAGGTTATTTTTTTTGCCCCCAATTCTATCTACTACGATGAACGCCAAGATCCTCATCTTATCCTTTGTCGCTCTACTCTGTCTTAGCGGCTTCTCCGATCCTCCCGTCAAGGTGCTGGATATGCAGTATAGTATCGACCCAGGAAGTAACCTGACTATAGCCGGCACGAGCAACGTTAATAGCTTTGCTTGCCTTTGCAATGAGACTTTCTTGAAAAGACCAGTCAAAGTGACCTTCATAGACTCAAACTCTACTATGAAGTTCAGCAACGCCATCCTCAAACTCCCAACAAAGTCGATGGATTGCTCTAACAGTCGTATGAACAGCGATCTGTGTGATGCTCTCAAAGCTGACCAGTTTCCTTACATTATCGTGGAGCTGCACGAGGTGAATCTGCGTTCAAGCGCAATGAAGTTGCAGAAAGGCGAGTGGGCAGACGTAGTTGCTGTCGCAACGATCACCATAACCAATGTCTGTAAACCCATTGTGATGGATGTCAAAGTCCGAAAAATTGGTGCCGACAAGTTCCGATTCATGTGCAGCAAGGACATGAAAATGACCGATTTTAAAGTCGATCCTCCCACCGCTCTCTTTGGCTTAATCAAAGTTCACAATGAGATCAAGATCAACTTGGACCTTAGCACAACGGTATCAGGAAACTGATTTTGTAACCTAAGTTTTCCACATTTCTGAGTCCAAAAGCTGCATTTTCGACGCCTAAAGGCTGATTTTGAGAAATGTTAAAAACTCTTAAGTGTATTTACTTAAGGAAGTTAGCAAAGAAATTTGTAGCTTTGTTTCTCTCAGAGAACAGGGATGTTCCGCAAGCACAATGGTGAACCATCGGTACATCATTTGCATGGATTCACCACTGTCTGGGATTTTGTTTCATTTTCAGAAGGTCTTATTTGCGTCAGTCATTTCAACATATCGTTCGTTTTACATTTGTGGTCGCGCTCGTTTTTCTATTCGAGTCACCAAAAATTTTGCCGGCGGGCAAGGGTCTTTTGGCCCAACTCACCACAACAACGCCGGATCGATCCACCGAAGGTCGTCAACTCTTTGATAGTTTATTTATCGTTAAAGCGTCCCCATCGTTCTTGCAAAGTGGAAAGGCATCTTTCTACGCAGATCGATTTCACGGTCGGAGCACAGCCAATGGCGAGAGCTTCGATATGGACGGCTTTACTGCTGCGCACCGTTCGCTCCCATTTGGCTCCATTGTACGTGTGTACAATCCGGAGAACAATACTGCTATCGTCGTTATGATCAATGATCGTGGACCTTTCGTTGGTTCGCGTGTTATCGATATGGCCAGAGGCGCTGCTCGTTGTATAGATGTCAGCCTCTGCAAGGTGAGCCTTGAAGCCTTCAAACCCAAAGACTTTGCGTCTGAAGACACCTTTATTGGCTTTCTTGGAACCTCCTACGAGCCCTATCGCGTTCAAGCTGGTGCTCTAGTAGTTTCAGATACACTTGAGAGCTTTAGCGAGGCTGTTCGTAAGCATCGCGTTATGGCTGCTAAAAGTCCGGAAACTGACGTCTTCCTTGTCGTCGCAAAGATTCCGAACCCCAGTAGTAGTGATGCCGAGCTCAAAACAGCATATTTTATCGCTACTCGTAAGGATTCGAACAACTCGTTTGATACAGCAAGCTTACTCACAGAATAAAGGTTCAGCTGGATTCAGTTCTTCAAAGGCAGGTCTCTATTTGAGATCTGCCTTTTTTTTGCAGTCGAACTGTGTAACAACCGGACAATGGTCGCTCACACCTATTGCTTCTGTGCTTTTCAAGAGGGCATAGAGGTTGACGTTGTGAATGCTCTGCGCATACCAACGTTGGCTGAGGTGTCGACTCGCAAGGATATGATCGATCCCATACCATTCTGGTTTCTTACAGGAGCGCTGTTCAGCGCTCAACAGCACGGCATTGGTGTCTGCTAAAATCTCGCCGAGGGTGGCATTCTGTTGACGTTGAGCGAAGTCATTGAAGTCTCCAACTACCAATACATCCTCCTGGTGAGCATTGAGCACCAAGGAGTCCAGCCAAGTTCGCAGTACATGAACCTGCTCGCGTCTGTTTATATACGACTCTACCTTCAACTCCTTTGTCGAGTCCATACGTGAAGTCGACTTCAGATGAACCACCATCACCGTAGCGCTGAACTGGTTTTTCGTGCATCGAAAGACGAAGCCTGGTCGATTGCGCTCTGCCCTGGTGGCTAACGGAAGATACTCCGTAGCATCGCTTATCTGTACGCTCGATTTATACAAGACTCCAACGTTTTGAGCGTGTCCATGAGTTCCCAAATAGTACTTGTACTCAGGTAGATAGCGAAGTACTTTCTCAAGGGCAGCGCTATTCTCGATTTCTTGAATTCCTAATACCTCCGCGTCCGTCTTCTTGATGATTTCTGCGATGTTCCTGTAATCTTCGTCAGTTCGTTGTTTCACATCAAGAGAATCACCGTCCCCGAGCCACTCTACATTAAAAGTGCCGATCGTGATAACGCTGTCGCTGTCTTCAGCGTTACAGGATGTGTAGAAAGCCAAAAGCGCGCTGAGAACAGCGTAAGAGATCCATGGTTTCATGGTGCTGGAAGTTGATGGGGAGTGGTGCAGATCTACTGCAAATTACAAAGGCTTCACGCATGCAATGCGTGAAGCCTTTGTAGATTTTGAAGGGCTCTTAGAACCCTGCTCATTAGCTTGGCGAAGCTCGTTGTTATTAACAGCTTTCGAGTACCATCCTAAGGTTGATTCGTTGCGAAGGATGAACGGAAGAGAGGTACGCGTTCATCAGCATAGCCAGGAAGTGTTACCTTTTGTCCACCATTCTTCATTGAGCGCTCTGCAGCCTCTAAGATGGCTGTTACATCGCGACCCGCTGTGCCGTCGCATATTGGTGTTGCGCCTGTTTTGATGCAGTGAACAAAGTGCTTGACTACTTCTGCTAAAGCTTCTGTATTAGATATCTGCGGTGCATACATTTCTCCCGCACGATACTGTACACGAATGTTGTATTCGCCTTCTTTGGAATTGACATCAACGCCCTTGTCATAGACTCGGACCTTCTCACTGGTTTGCATATCATCATAGTAGATCATCTTATCTGATCCGCCAACGCAAATCGTACGAATTTTCACTGGGGATAGCCAGTTTACGTGGAAGTGCGCCATGATGTGCTCGTCATAAAACACAGACATATAGGCGATATCTTCATGATCATAGTAGTGCTTCATGCCGGTGGCAGAGACGGCGATGGGGCGTGCGCCAACCAGATAGTTAAGAATGGAGATGTCGTGAGGAGCTAAGTCCCACATAACATTCACGTCAGGCTGGAACAAACCGAGATTCGCGCGCACTGAATCGAAATAGAGTACATCACCAATCGCACCAGAGTCGATGATTTGCTTCATCTTGGCAACAGCGCCTGTAAAGAGGAAGGTGTGGTCTACCATCAATGTAAGATTGAGAGCTGCTGCAATCGTGATAAGGTCTTGTGCCTGTTGGCTTGTGCGCGTAAATGGCTTCTCCATGAGAACGTGCTTACCATTCTCGAGCGCTTTGCGCGCAAGATCATAGTGGGTGTACACGGGAGTAGCAATAACGACTGCATCAATCGCAGGGTCGCCAAAGACACGTTGAGAATCAGGTTCTGTGAGAACGCCAGGGAATCGAGCTGCGCAGGCAGCGAGGCGATCGGTGTTTGGATCACAAACGGTTACGCTGGTGATTTCTGAACTAGCGAGGAGATTTCGGACAAGATTAGGACCCCAATAGCCTAACCCAATGACAGCAACATTCACGACTACATCCTTGTAAAATGAATAGCTTTTTCTGTGTTATCGGTATGTACTACAAATACTTTACCAAAAATGAGAAAAGGCTCCAAGTGATGTAAAAAAGAGCTTTATCTGCAATAAGAGCTCAGTCAAGAATATGCGAGAGATTCGCTCTAGGGCAGAGTTCGAACTAGCCGGATACCAATGCCATAGGACTTCGTAGATGCAGACTTGGACAATCTTCGAGACGAGACGCGTATGTCTATCGTTCCAGCAAATGCGTTGCCTCCTCGCACAACACGAGCGAATGCTGGCTTATTATTAACTGGGTCAGCACTCACTTGGTTTTTGTAAAAGGTACCATCGTACCAATCCCAGGTCCATTCAGCAACATTTCCTATCACGTCGTAGAGTTTAAAGGCATTTGGCATCTTCAATCCGCAGCGATGAGTTCTGCCTTCAGAATTCATGCAATACCACGCGATTTGATCGATTACGTCTTCCAAGGTGTCGCCTGTTAAACAGTCGGCATAGGGTTTCAACTCCGCACCGCTATAAAAATCTGTTTGCGTACCAGCTCTTGCGAAGTACTCCCACTCTGCTTCTGTTGGAAGGCGATATCCATTGGTAGAAAACAAGCACTGCACACTATCGCCGTTGATCGAGTACGCTGGTGTAAGGCCACTTCGAACCGAAAGTCGGTTGCAGAAGTCAACAGCCTCGAACCAACTCATCGATTCGGCTGGGAGGGAGTCATCCTGAAACCATGAGCTACTGGTTGGCATGATTGCATTCCACTCTGACTGTCGCAGTTCGTAGGTCGAGACTAAGAGTGGGCGTGTAATGCTGACCATATGCGCCGGTGCCTCACTCTGGTCGACGCCGCGGTTTGAGCCCATGAGGTACGAGCCAGGCTCAATACGTGTCATTGCAATCGCAGGCACGGTGTCGCGAATGTTGACGACCAATGTTGCTCGCGCCAACTCCTCACCTGAATCACCATGGAGTATTCGGACTAACACCGCATACAGACCAATGCTCGGAAAGGTGTGATGTATCGCCGCAGAATCCTTGATTGCATATCTCGCGGGGTCGTCGAAGTTCCACTCGTACACAATGGGAATAGTCACATGATTATGTACTGCCTCAAAACGGTATTCCATTCCGGGTTTGCCTTCGGTTGAGGCAAGGAGGTTGGAGTGTACTTTCAGCGACTTGATATTGAAAAACTCCACCGGATCAACAGTGTTACAGTCCGTTAAGGTGAAACACAGAAGTGCCGCCACGCAGATGCGTAACAGTGAAGGTGTGATAGTATTGGCTTGTGCTTTAATCATGGGCGTTGGACATGAAAAAATACAACAAGTGTAGTCCACAACAATCTCTTCTGCACGCTTTCTTTTTGGAACCAATGAGAGAGAAGGGAAGAAACAACACTAGCTCAAAGACCATGAATGCGCAATCGAGTGTTCGCCGATGAATAGTTGGTTTGCACTTCTCACAGGGCATAGGTAGGGAAGATTCCTGGGAGGGCGAGTCTCTCAACCTCTGTGGAACAGTGTGTATGCTTTAGTTGCTAGTGAAACGAGAACAGGCATGCGTAGCATGCCTGTTCTCGTGAGTAAGAAAAATCTCTAGCGCAGAATCGTGATTCCTTGTTCGAGAACCTGATTGCCAGCCCGAAGCAAACAATAGTAGGTGCCGCTCTGGTCAATCGTTGCAGGAAAGCTGTATTGTCCAGGTAACAGCCAACCCTTGTGAATACTAAGAACTGATTGTCCGCGAGTGTTGAAAATGTCAATACGGATATCCGACGCTAAGGAAAGATCGAAGTTGAGTAGTATCTCGCCTGAACTTGGATTTGGATTGATGCGAAGTGCGTTGTTGCCCATTCCGTCGAACACGTCGCGCACTGAAACATCGTGGCGGATGATGACTTTTGATGGCGAGATGATATCGTTTGGTTGTAGTTGAAGGATCGAGCGCATATCGTCTTCACTGGTGTGGAACCAGTTCTGCAGCACAGAAGCATAGACGGTGCGGTAATCATTTTGGTACACAACGTCGCCGTCTTTGTCAACACCAACCAAGTCAGGTGCATTGCCATAACGAGAAGATTGGACATTGTATCCATCACCGAATACAAACTGTACTCCTGCAGCTCCGTGGTCTGTTCCGCGTGAGCCGTTCTCGTACGGACGACGTCCAAACTCAGAAACAGTCATTCCAACAACTCGCTTCGAGAACTGCTGTTGCTGTGCATCGTGCATGAACATTGCAATGCCGTTGGCGAGTTCTGCAAGGAGAGCTGGGTGTCCACCCTTCGTAACATCGGTGGCATCCTGTTGTTGAACGTGAGTGTCGAAGCCACTCATGCTGAGCATATAGACTTTGGATTTCAATCCGCCAGAGATGAGCCTAGCAACCAAGCCAAGCTGCGCCTTCAGTCCACCTGTGCCATAGCTCACTTTATTGACGCCTTTTTTATACGCATCAAGGACAACCTGAGAGTATGAATCACTTTGTTGCGCTATGGAGCGGATGAAATTGAACTCCTCAGCGTAGGCTGTGCCATCATTGATTGGATCTTCGTCTGGACTCAGCCCCTGACCCAAGTCGAAGAATTTTTGTGGATCGGTGAGTGCGATACCCATGTCACCTTTTTTTGATTGAAAGAGCAGCGACAAGCTCCCGCCAACTTGCACGCAGAGCGGGTGTGCGGGGAGCGTGTTCGGGAAGTCTGGGAGTGCTGCTTCGAAGTAACGAGCAATCCAGCCATCATCCAAGCGAACTGATGCACTGCTAGGGTTGATACCCGACAGCCAGATATCTGTTGAACGGAAGTGCGATAGATTTGGTTGGTCGTAGCCAATGTCTTGAATAACGGCAAGACGACCATTCATCATCAACTCACCAAAACCACCAGTTGCGCCTGCCTTTCCGATGGACGCTTGATACGCATTCTTCACAAGCGAAGGGTGGAAGTACATATCAGTACTTAGATACTGCCACGCATCTTTCTTAGGTACAGCAATCGTTGGTCGAATCTTATAGTAGGTATCGTTGGCAATAGGGATGACGGTATTCAGAGCATCATTACCACCAAAGAGCTGTATAATGATAAGAATATTGTCGTTCATCTCGAGCACATTCGGCGCGAACGAGAAGATTGGGGAGTTCGCCCTCACGCTCATTCCGGCGATGAGTTGAGGTGAAGCTGCTGCAAGGGTTGTGGCTGCAACCGACTGTTTCAAAAAGCTTCGACGTTTCATGAGAAGTCCTTTGTTTATTGTCTGTTAATCTTCAACAAGAGATACACTAACACAGATGGAAATCTGGTGCTTTGATCATAGCATTCAGGAGAGACCGTAGGCGAACAGCGCATGTTGCCGCGTTATCGGCAATAGCTGCCCACTCATAGTCCCGACCGCCCGCTAAGAGTATTGCTACATAGGCATCCTTCCGCTTCTGGCTAATAGCCTTTGGTAGGAAGTACTCGATGAGTGCATCAACGAGTTTGTATACATCTGTGTAGTTGCTGAATTGCTTCACGAAGCTCTGGGCTTCGGTATCCGTCAAGGAAGTAATCACATCACGTCCAAACTTTAAACGTTGTGGATAGCTCTTCGTGTTAATCCAATTCCGATAGCCAGGCCATCCTGCAACATTTGGTGGATCTATGAGCATCTGCTCCATCGTTGCCATCGATGCTTTTGCGGCATCGGAAGATGATGCTGTGTTTGTTGGCGCCGTATGATTGAGTTGGCGGGAAAGTCCTACTGCAAACTCGGCTGGTGTTTTTATCTGCACGCCACGGTTGGCTGGGTCATAGAAGTGTGCACTCGACAAAAGAGCACGCATGAGCGGACGAATCTCGTAAGAGTTGTCGAGAAAGACGTCGGCCATTTGACGTATGACTGCTGCATCGCTTGCGCTGGGACTCGAGTACACAAAGTAGCGATAGAATTTGCGACTCATGAAATCGGCAATCGCTTCACTTCGATAGCTGAAGAGAATGTCGAGCATACCGCGGATTTCTTCGGTTCGAACCTGGTGCTCAGTGTTGTCAGCATCAGCTCGTGCTGCGATCGTTCGCTCTAAATACTGCTTTGCTTCGATATCATGATCACGTGGCTCAAAGTAGGAATTGAAGAAGCCATTCTTTGCAGGCGCATCGGAATACACAGCGGCTTTCCATCCGGTGAGAACACGTGCTGCGTTCTTGACGTCGCCCTCGGTGTATTGTCCAATACCACATGAGTACAGCTCCATCATTTCGCGCGCATAATTCTCGTTAGCCGTGCCTTTCTTGTTCAGGATACCACCCAAATACAAAAGCATCGCACAATCAAGAGTTACATCTTCTAGAAAGCTCTTGAAGTTTCCAAGTCTGCTTCTGCGGAAGAGAACGTTCTGTCGGTACAGTGATTGCGGTGGTATGTAACCTTGATCGAAGGTGAATTCTGAGGTAAAGTGTCCGCTCCAGAACAGTGTGAGTTTCTCACGCATGACGCCACTTTCTTTGCGCATAAGCTCTACCCACCAATACTGGAGTTGAACAAAGTTGTTCGTCCATTTTGATTCAAGAGCACCGCGCGAGATAATATCGAGATTGTTTGGATCCTCATCAGGAGTATCGATCCATGCGCCTGGGGATGGCGGAGCGGTGTCGCTTCCGTCACCAAGCACAATGTCGGCAGCTTGTTCAGCAGTCTTGCCTACAAGTGCATTGGCAGCAGCTAAGGTTGGTGCAAAGCTCATTCGGCGCAGTAGGTGCATTGCGTCGTTAAAGGTCAAGGGTGAAGCATAGGGTTCCAAACCTGCCGTAATCTTCGGCCTGCTGGCGTCCTCAGCACTCTCCGTTCGAAAGGAGCTTCCTTGGGTGAGCATGGAAAGAAATCGACGACGTTGCATGTGGTACCTCCTAGTGATAGTGTTACACGCTGCCTACGGCCGCGTGTTAGGGATGCGAAATGGGTGTCTGAATGACGATAGATACTGTTCTACAGTAGTATCTACCTTCCGGTAGTGCATTATCATACGGCAAACGAGATGCTCCAACGCCAATGCACTGCTGAATCTGGGCGTCGTTCTGCAGGGTCAACAAAAAGCGCTTTACTTCATCGGCGCGCGACTGAGACAGATTTTTGTTGTATTGCTCTTCTCCAAGACGGTCGGTGCTACCGGTGATCGACACTTTAGAATTTGGCTGCATTGCCTCACGAATGAAAGTCTGCATCATATTCTTGTTCGTCGCGTTGATATCAGAACGATCGAAATCGAATACGATGAGGCTCAGGCGACTCAACTCAAATTGGTTTTGTGATTTGATAATGGGGAAGCGACACTCTGCACTAACAGTTGAACCGTCTTTTTGTAACACGTCAAGGCGACCTTCTAGCGAATCACTAGCTGCAATGTCGCGGCCAATAGCAACCATAACCGATGAATCTACACTGAAAGGGATCTGCGCAGGTAAGCCATTTGCGCCCGAAACTCTGGCAATATTGGCGTTTTTTCGAAGGCTGGCGTCCCAGTTCTGTGCCAATTCTGGTCGCAGAGCCTTGACAGAAAACACTTGCTTTGACTGCACGGGTTGGTATTCCATAAATCGAGCGTGAACCACAGGAGCGAGAATGCTCGGATCTTCTGAACTAATCTCAACCCGTCGATTCTCCTCCAATCCTTCCGCATACACCGGATTCGACTCCAGCTGAGGCAAATCCTGGATGCTGATTTTTAAGCGCGATTCGTCTATGCTCCACACACGAGTTAGGTAGCTCTTCACAGAGTTGGCTCGCTCCTCGGCTAGGATTCTCCGCTGAGAGGCAGTTCCTAACTCTCGTCCGTCTGTTGTTCCCGTCAATACAAGTGTTGCCGACGGACTTGCTAGCAGGCGGGAAGCTACAATGTCCAGCACATGGTAATAGATTGCCAATGTGCTCTTCACCAACTTCTTCTCGTTGAAACTCTTCGGATCCACGCTCTGCGTATAGCGCTCACGAAGCACGCTTGCGCTGCTATCATAGAAGAGGTAGGGAAGGAGTGGATAGGTCTCGGTGACAATGGTCTCCTGGACCTCTAAAGGATTGGTCTTGAACGCCTCGATGACCAAAGGCACTGGTGCCTTCTTAGCAATCGGTGTTGGTTCAGACTTCAATGCCGGTGTTGGTGCAGGCTCAAATGGCTTCGGTGCGTCTTCTACGACCGCATAGCGCAGATTCACTGCTGCATAGTACGAGACTACGCGCCAGTCCTGATCCGAGAGTACTGAATTGAGTCCGCGACGATATCCACCTTCAACATCTAAGAAGAGGTTACGATTCAATTGAAGTTCATACCCTACAGCGCCACTAGCTCCAAAGCTGGTTCCTGCGTCGGTGAGTTTACCTGAATTGATGACATGCTTTAAGGTGCCGTCAGGAAAGAGTCGGCTTCGCGGTTGTATGATCTCCTCGGTTTGAGTGTATGAAGCGCCGAAAATTGGATCTCCAGCATCCACGCTGAGTCGAACATAAAACGGAATCTCTACACCTATTGCTGTGAACGGTTCAAGTCGAACCCCGGCGTCCAGACTCAAATAGCGCAGTGATGCATCGAAGACGTTTTCACGTATGTAGGGAACATCAGTGCCTGAGGCATCATCGTAAGCACGGAGTCCATTGTCTGTTTGCATAGTCAGCGTCGCCGGACGTATCGCATAAAGCAAGCGTGCGGAGGCTTGTAGGAATGGTAAAAAGGGATACTCATAGGTCAAACCAGCAAAGAGTCCCTGCGAATCCCCATTACTGAACTGACCGCACACGGAAGAGCCTGGATAGACGTCAAGTGTGGTTCGATTAGAAATCAGAGACACTCCGCCAATCACTCCAAAGTACATTTGAGGAATGGGTTGCGATGATGGAGCAAGATCCTGTGCGAGCAGCGGAGCTGCGAGCACGATGGAAAAGAGACAGGCGAGTACTATGTGTTCAACTCTAGTGAGCATGTAGCTATGGTGTGGAATCTCAAGAGTCGCAGGACAATACAGCCAGCTATAAGAGCTGCAAGTGTGTTTTGCTTGAAGGGAAATATAGTCAGCAATACTCTTTCGGTACCAGTATTTTTGATCTCAAATGCAAAAGAAGTTTTGAGTGTAGGACATACTCTGTCAGAGATCTCCGGTGAACCTTACGAAATGACGTGCCGTCGTTCATTTGTTCGTTCACTTGATGCAATGACTCGTAGTGTCTATCAATTCCTACATTCCTACATTCATACAAACAGCAGTAACACAGTACTAGACATTAAGGAACAGAATGAAAGTAGCAGTCGTTAGCGGTGCAAACAAGGGCATAGGTTTAGAAACAGCTCGTGAACTTGGGCAGCTTGGATATTATGTGTTTTTAGGATCAAGAGATGAGCAGCGAGGCAAGAAGGCAGCAGAGGCACTACAGTCTGAGGGTTTAGCCGTTGAGTATGTGTGGCTCGACATGGAAGACTCTACCAGTTTTCGAGCACTCAAAGCTCTGATTGCTGAGAAGTATGGGTATCTCGATGTGCTCGTTAACAACGCTGGAGTTCAGATCGAGTCTGAGGAATGGAATGTCAATACCTCGACCTCAATTGCAATGGCTACTCTTCGCAGAACCTTCGACATCAACTTCTTTGGTCTTGTAGAACTCACCCAGTGCCTCTTGCCCTTACTCGAGAAGAGTCCAGCAGCCCGTATTGTGAACCTGAGCAGCATTCTTGGTTCGTTGTCAATGCATGCAACCCCAGGTTCGAATACTTGGGCAACGAAGACCTTTGCTTACAATAGCTCGAAAGCTGCCGTGAATGCATTTACAATACACCTGGCGCATGCACTCCGAGATACCACAATCAAAGTGAATTCGGCACATCCAGGATGGGTGCAAACCGATATGGGAGGTCAGGGTGCTACCTTAAACCTCAAAGAAGGGTCTGAGACTTCGATTCGCCTTGCAACCTTGGATGCAAGTGGACCCACGGGAGGCTATTTCTTTAAGGATAAAATTTTGCCTTGGTAACTTCGTTGATGGAGGAAGCTTTGGATCCGTTTTAGAAAGGACTTCTCACTTGTCGGGAAACTGATGCTTCAATCGCTAAAGTACAAGCAAGTACAACAAGTTGTATTCTCCATGAATCACATGCTTCAACAATCCACGAGAGTTTTTCAGCTCAAAGCGCTGCCCACCAAGGGATATCTTGTGGTGTGCTTTCTTTTTTGCTTGGCTTCACTGGCGTCGTGTACAGCGCAAGAGGTGACAACGAAGAGAAGCAAGGACTCGAATTCGACGACAGACTCACATCAACATAAGGATAGTACTGCTATGAAGGATGAATTTCAAGCGCATCTCAGCGATCAAGAATATGATGTGCTCGTGAATAAGGCTACCGATAGACCGGGCGAGGGAGGCTATACGAACGTTTTTGATGAAGGTGTTTATCACTGTCGTGCCTGTGGATCCGCACTCTACCGCAGCGAATCAAAGTTTCACTCTGGCTGTGGCTGGCCTAGTTTTGACAGTGAGATTCCTCATTCTGTCACTCGCCATGTAGATCGAGCTTACGGTATGGTTCGAACGGAGATTGTGTGTGCGAAGTGTGGCGGGCATCTTGGTCATGAATTTGAAGGTGAGCATTTTACAGCTACAAACACCCGGCACTGTGTGAATACTTCTTCTATTGTGTTTCATCCCAAAAACACAGTGGAACTGATAGTGCACTGTGGCTCGTTTCGTGATGCTCAGTATGCTCTCTATTCTGTGGCTGGCGTCCTGCAAACCGAAGCTGGCTACGTACCGCTTGAGAAGTCAACACAAGATCCATCAGAAACCAAGGGATCGGAGACAAATGGAGATCAAGCGCTGAGAGTTCTCCTTGATCCACGTGTTATCACGGTGCCAGCATTTGTCCATCAGGTGAAGGAACGATGCGCTAAGACTTCAAACGAACGAAGACCAACAGTGTTCTATGCAAGTTCGGAAGAACAAGCGCAATCGTTACAGAACGCCGTACAAAAGGAGCAGTTCGAAGCGAGCGTTGTGAAAGGTTCAACATTTGTTGTAGCTGCAAGTGAAGATCAACACTATTTGTTGCGTGTTGAGAATTCAAAGAAGAGATAAGTATGTGGTGACTCTATTGAAGCTCGTAACGACTGCAGCTGCGGTGAAGGTGTGGCGTACGTAGTGCTTCTCGCTGCTGAGCAAAGCTCAGCGGCCTTAACAGAGAGAATCTGACCCAGGTCAGAATATCAGGATTCTATTCAACTCGACATATCATTTTTTCTCGAAGGTACTTTTATGAGCAAGAACCTCTTTGCGATCCAGTGTATTCTCGCAATTGCACTCTTTAGTGGCGCTGCTGTCTCAGCAGGCGCTCAAACGCAGCATACGATTTGTAGGAAGATACCCATCCCTGGAAATGGAAGCTGGGACAACCTAGCAGTCGATGAGAATACCAACCGTTTGTTCATCTCGCACGGTAAGATGGTGCAAGTGTTAGACATTGACAAAGGCGTCGTCATCGACTCCATTACACAGCTCAATGGCGTGCATGCCATTGCTATTGTATCAAGTTTGAACAAAGGATTCATCACGAGCGGAAGCGACAACAGTCTTGTCGTTTTCGACCTAACAAGTTTAAAGGTGATAAAGACGATAAGTCTCAGCTCGCAAGAGCCAGACGGAATGTGGTTTGATGCAGCAACGAAGCGTCTCTTCGTCATGAATGCAAGAAGTAGTAATGCCAGCGTTTTTGATGCTCAGAGTTTTGAGTTGATAAAGGATATCACCCTCAGTGGGCGCCCAGATGGTGTGACGGGCGATGGCAAAGCGTCAGTCTACGTAAACATAGATGACAAAGGTGATGTGTGTAAGATCAACGCCCGCAGCCTCGTAGTTGAAAAGACCTTTTCTTTAGCTCCTGGTGAGAACCCCGCAGGTTTGGCAATTGATGTCTTCAATTCCAGACTCTTTGCTGTTTGTCGGAACCGAATGCTCATTGTCATGGATCTGCATAACGGCAAAGTAGTTTCAAAAGTCACTATTGGAGAGGTCCCCGAAGGTGTAGTTTTTGACCCAGTGTTATCGCAGCTCTTTTGCAGCAATACCGAAGGTACCATGAGTATCGTTGATGCGATTGATGCTCAAACTTATAAGCTCTGCCAAACGATGGCTACAATGCGAGGAGCAAGAACCTGCGCACTTAACTCTAAAACTCACAAAGTATACATCGCGACGGCGCAGCTAGTGAATGTGGATGCTACACCGCAGAATCCACGTCCCAAGCCAGTGCCTACGCCAGATAGCTTTGTGGTACTCGAGGTTTGTCCACGCAAGTAGGACGAGCCATCATTGAGTGCTTTCTGGAGCATCCATTCTTCTCGTTTCGTACCTTAGACCTGCTTTGGGTCTGGTGTTCTGAGGTCTGAAATGTTGGAATGAGATCGAGGTGTTACTCCTCTCAGCATACAGCTCTTTTGACTCACTTGAGTTTTTTGCAGCCTCGTTGAGGATCGTCGGTAGTCAGGGCTAAGGATGTTGGCCATGAGCTTTAGCAAAGTTCTGTTTACTTTAGATCGTAGATTGATGAGACTTGTGGCGAAATTAGTTCAGAATCAAAGGTTTTGACCTGAGAATAGATCATGAGTTTCCCGCACAATAATTCAATATTCTATCCGTTTATAGAGATGTTTTTCGTGCCTACAAGTACTCTATTGACTAAATTTGAGTTCGGCATCACCCGTCGAACAGCATAGAGTATGAACTTTCTCCATGAGGTTGTATCGTAACAACTGCTACCCTTTTTTGAGCATGATGCTCTGATTTGTTAACTCATAGGATTGAATTGCGGACTTAAGAGATTGAGGACCGTGGCGGACGCTGCGTTCCTGAACTGTTTTTTCTGCAGAGGGTTCTCGTAGGATGAAAGGTATGACTTCTCTTCGAATCGTCATAAGCGGCGTACTATGCTGTCTTTTGCTCAGCGCAGCAAGAGCAGAGCGCGTCGTTGCGCCCCAAGTTCCTACCGACGATAGCTCGGTCAAGTCCCTCAACCTTCCCATCCCTCAGTTTCAACACGACTTCAGTAACACGAAATTTGGTCAAGGTAAATTGCCTTTGCCCAAAGGACTCGATATACTTCGCACTCTTGATTCATCAGGTACACGGGTCGATATCAAAGAGCGCATCGATGGTATCGAGATTGCCGTGCCTGTGAGTATGTCATTGGATGACTACTTGGCGATGCGAAGAAAGCAGATCTCACAACGTGTTTGGGACTCGTTAGTGACTGTTTACGATTTGAAACGTGCAATGAGCGGCGACCAACTCTCGAAGCTCCTTTCTCAAGCTACAAATATTGCTATTCCTATTCCTCCAAACCCATTGACAGGCATTTTCGGGAAACCAGAGATCAGCATCAACGTGAACGGGGAAGTGACTATTCGTGGAGGCTGGCGTTGGGAGAGTCAGAACCTGGGTACATCAAGTGTGTTCGGTCAGAGTCAGAGCTCACCTATCTTCACTCAAGATATTCAAATCAACGTTAGTGCGAAGATTGGTGATAAGCTGAAGTTGGGAACAGACTGGAGTACACGACGACAGTTTGAATTCGACAACCGTTTCAAAATTGGTTATGATGGATATGATGATGACATTATCAAGAAAGTTGAAGTAGGGAACGTTCAACTCCAGTCGCCATCCTCATTCATTAATGGATCGCAGGCTTTGTTTGGTGTTCGAGCTGACTTTCAATTCGGTCCGCTTTTTCTAAAGACGATCGCTTCTCAAAAGCGCGGTGAACGCAAGTTTGTTAATGTCAATGGCGGTGCGTCCCGCACCGCCTTTGCCCTGCATGCCTATGATTATGCGCAAAATCACTTCTTTGTGGATACTGCGTACAAAGCACTCTATCGACAGTACTGGCAGCTTGCTACACCAGTTACACCAGTTGCAGGTGCGCGATTGATCAAAGATATAGAGCTGTATGAAAGCACGGCTGACACGAAGGAAGCTGCACTAAACGGAGTTAGTGTGGTTGCCTATGATACTCTGTCGGCAATTCAATACAACCTTAATCAACGCTATCCCGCAAGCATAAAGAACCCAACGACCATTGAATCAGGTAAAGTCATGAAAGGTCGATTTGTCAAGCTTGATCGTAGCAGATACGAGTTTGATCAGGTGCTCGGGCACGTCACGATTAACAACATGCGTCGCGATCGTTCGTATGCAGTCGCCTACGTAACTCAAGGACCAACGGATAACAATGTTGATGACTTTTTTACCGGTACGACAACAGTAACGACGAATGCAAACGACACAGCAATTTTGAAGTTGATTTATGTTCCGAATCTACAGCCAGGTTTCAAGAACCTCTGGGCTCGGCAGATGCGGAATATCTATTTCATCAATGCTACGAACGTCAATACGAATGATGCCAAGATCAACATTTTCTATCTGCGTACCAATAATGATTCCACCGACATGATGGAAGGTACCTCGGAGAAAATTGTGACGTCGTTGCGAGTGGATCAAGTGAACAATGGAAATGGACAGACACCAGGCGATGGTGTTTTCGATTTCTCCTCTGGCGTTGGGGCTAACCAACCTACTTCGCAAACTGGCGGCTCTGGTTTTCCTCCAGGGACCAACCAACCTTCGTATAGTGGCAGTCCATTCTTCAATGCGCAGCGCGGCGAGATTACCTTTCCAAGCTTGGAGCCATTCCGTGAAGGACTCGATTCTGCCTTTGCACTTCGCGGACAAATCAACACCGCGAAACAGTTCTACTACTCAGCGGTGTATGATAATCAAGTCGAACTGGCGAAACAACAGACCGCATTTGATCGCTGGTTAATTGTTGGTAACGTGCAAGGAAACAACAACGGTAGAATTACTCTGGGCTTCAACGTGGCTCCAGGTAGTGTTGTTGTTCGCTTGGATGGTCGTCAACTGCGTGAGAATGATGATTATACCGTTGAATATGTAAGCGGTGTGCTGAGCCTTCGCAATCCTCAAGCGCAGGCTGCGGGAGCGAACCTTTCCATTGAGTATGAGTCTAACGATATCATGAACGTGACCACGAAAACCCTGGCGGGTGTTCGTGCCGACATGAATCTCTATCGTAACAGAAACTTCTTGTTGACGGCGGGTAGTACCTATATGTATTACAACCAAGCCGCGATTATTGACCGTGTACGCGTTGGAGAAGAACCAGTCTCCAATCAGATGCTAGGTTTCGATCTTGCCATGCAGTGGAAAGCTGATTGGTTGACCAGAGCACTGAACTCATTGCCCTTTTATGACACAAAAGAACAATCACTCGTCAATCTCAAGGGTGAGTGGGCAATGCAGATTCCGAACCCTAACAAGAGACTGTCGGAGATACCTGGAGATAACAACGCTCCCGTTGCTTATATCGATGACTTTGAATCGGCTCAGCGAAATATTCCTCTTGGACTGAGCGCTATACAGTGGACACATTGTTCACCACCGGAAGACTCAACCATCGCATCTGATCCTACGGTAAGTGCACTCTACCGTGCGAAAACGCAATGGTGGCAGTACTTCATTGGTCGCGTCAACCAATCCGATGTTTACCCAAAGAGAGCTGTGCAAGCTGGTCGAAGCAAGATTTCTCCATTGTACATCAACTTCTATCCAGACTTACGTGGTATCTATAACACGAATAAAGATTTCATCGACAATCTCAATCCTCGATGGGATTCAGTGAGTACGCAGCCTTGGCAAAACGACCCACTCGTTAAACCTCGTATATGGGGCGGATTCCAACGCTTGTTGTCGTCATTCAATTCTAACTTCGATCTCGAGAACATCGATTACATCGAGATCATGATGAAGATCGACGAAGTAGATGATGGTCAAACGAAGATGTTTATCGACTTGGGACAAATCAGTGAAGATGTTATCCCAAATCAGACATTGAACAGTGAAGACGGTAACACCACAGCTGCGCCCGTTCCAAACAATCGTATCGATCCAGGTGAGGATCTTGGTATAGACAACCGGGACAATGTAGCGGAAAAACAGAATGTTCCTTACCCTCTGAGCTTGGAGGATGACCCATCAAGGGATGATTACAATTTTGATTTTAACCGCGACGACGCTACTCGCGAAGCTCCTGAGTTTGCGAAGTACAACAACTATGAAGGCAACTCTACTTTGTCCGAAGCTGGACAGTTCCCGGATACGGAAGTTTTGAACAAACAGAACGGTCAGAACATTTCTTTAGATAATAGTTATTTCTCCTATGAAGTAAACCTGGATCGTAGCGACAACAATCCACAGATTGTTGGGGGAGGGAACAATGGTTGGAGACTTTATCGTATCCCACTTCGTGGAGACAAGCGGGTTGTTGGTAATCCATTGTTCTCCAATATCCAGTATTTGCGTGTGTGGTTCAAAGGTGGCCGCTTCAAAGCAGAGATCGCCGATTGGCGCTTTGCTGGTTCTCAGTGGCAGCGCATTAACTATGCGAGCGTTGCGAATAGTGCCAATGCCGTCGACAATACACTGCGTGTATCATTCGCGAACATTGAAGAGAATTCAGGTCCTCCTGATTACTACTCAATGCCTCCAGGAGTAAAGGCTCCACTACAATTGGCTAATCCAGATCCTCAGAATGCTATTCGTCTGAACGAACAATCAATCTCTGTTGGCGTCGATAATCTTGCTTGCGGTGATGAGCGTTCAGCAACACGCTACTTCCGTTCGTTTGACTTCTTTTACTACCAGAAGCTTCGCTTCTTTGTGAAAGGTATTGGAGGTCAAGATTTTATTCCGCCTGATTCAGCATCTCTGAGTGCAGCTGACACCAATTTGCCTCAGTACTTTATCCGCTTCGGCACGGACTCTGCCAACTACTATGAGTATCGCGCTCCTTTGGTGCGAGAATGGCGCAGTGTGAATATCGATTTGGCTCAACTCACTGTTATCAAGCAACAACGAGATAGTATCAATCAGTTCCAGCGTATGGTCTTTCCAGTGCCTGGCGAGCAGTATTCGCGCTATGCTATCCAAGGAAATCCCTCACTTACGCGAACTCAGTACTTTGCCTTGGGATTGTCGAATCCAGTAGGCAGGTGTCCTAACTCTTTGAGTACGACAATGTGGGTCGATGAACTACGGGTGATAGAGCCAGAACGAGACAAAGGCTATGCAGAAACCGGATCGGCAGATATCAAGTTTGCAGATCTTGGTACATTGAATGCGAGTTATATCCATACAGATCCATACTTCCACCGACTCGAAGAACGCTTTGGAACGCGGGAGGATCAACGGAATTTCAGTATTACGGCAGATGCAGGCTTGGAGAAATTCCTTCCAAAGTCTATGAAGGAAGCTCGAATCCCTGTGCACTTTGCTCGCACCACACGTGCGGTAGACCCTCGATACCTTCCTCAGAACGACGTAAATGTTGACTCTGCGTCTGCTAGCGCTTTCAGAAGAAAAGTAGAGTCTGGTGCCTCGCTGCAAGAAGCTCAAGAGGCAGCTGACTATGTGCGTGAACGCTCCAGGACTCGTAAGGAGCAAACGAACTTCAGCATCATGGGATTCAAGTTCGGTATTCCTTCGAGCGCTTGGTACATTCGTGAAACTCTCAATCGTCTTGTTCTCGGCTTTAGCTACACTCAAGAAGCAGAGCAGTCACCAGTAGTTCAGGAGCGTTTCCGCTGGCAATGGGATTTAACCGCAAACTATGCAGTGAACATACCAGCTCTCCTGACTGTAAAGACTGGCGGCTGGATGGACGGACTTCCACTGCTCTCGGCGTATAAAGACTGGAAGATCAACTTCCTGCCTCAAACGCTTACACTCTCTTCGAGAATGTCTCGTTCGCGCTTGACAGAGCAATCATGGTTTATCGATTATCCGAATCCTCCGCAGCGACTCTTCAATGCAACCAACTCTATGGGATTGGGATGGAAACTGTCTGAAGGTGGCTTGCTCTCTCCAGCACTCGACTATAACGTCAATGTTGGAAGTACCTTGGTTCCACTTGAGCTCGATAGTCTCGGACATCAACTTACAGGTTCCGATGTGGCGAAGAAGGTTGTTCTTGGGAACGGCCGTTTGGTTGACTTTGGTACACCTAACAATTTGACGCAGAGTTTTGTCTTGAACTTCCGTCCACGATTGCCAGATATAGCAAACATCAATCGATACTTTGATGCAAGTGGAACCTTCTCTTCAAATTACACCTGGATTGATCCGCTGCAACCGAACCCGACATTGCGTGACATTTCGAAGCGCTCGTCGGTTTCGAACAATATCAGACTCAACACCTCCTTGCGTTTACGTGCATTAACCAACACCTGGTTTGGAATTATTCCACCTCAACCAGGAGCGAAAGTCGACTCAACGAAGTCATTCAATGTGTTCACGGAAGCCGTCGATTTGCTCCGTTCTATTTTCTTTGACTACGAGTCACTGAACATCAACTTCAACCAAAGCAACAATGTCATGACGCCTGGTGTGTTTGGCGGAAACGGATTCTCGAACCTATGGGGTCGCGGATTCACTGGTCGCTCAAGTGAAGAGTTCTTAGGACCTTCAGCCGCCTATCAGCTCGGACTTGTGCGCTACCCGCACGGTGGTTTCCACATCACCAGTAGCTCAAAGTTCCCGTTCTTTGGTTTTGAAGAAGAGTTCGGTAAGCGACCAGCAAACGCACAACTCCTCGACAACTTCATGCAAGGGAACTCTCTTGACATGCGTACATCACGTCCGCTATGGAAAGGTGCTACCCTGGACCTCAACTGGAAGAGCGAGTTTGGTCAAAACCGCAATCAGGTAACCACAACCGATGCTGATGGTAACATGACCTTCAGCAATGTGGTCATAGCCGAGCGATATAATCGTACCTTCCTGACCTTTCCAAACTTCTTGGTTTTTGCTGCGTTCAACAATACGCCTGCAAATGTTGTAACTCGATACCGTGAATCAACTGCTAGCATTTTAGGTGGTAGGCACCCAGACTCTCTTAAGATCAGTGAGAAAGTCGAATTGCAGAATGCGATGACCGATGCGTTTATTGGCGGACTCCAAGCGTTCGAGTTTTTCCCAGGCTTGCTCAGTCGCTTCTTGCCTCAGGTAAACTGGTCTCTGCGTTGGGAAGGTATCGAGAAGTACTTCTTCTTTGGAGGTGTTGCACAAAGAGTTTCTCTTGAGCATACCTATCAAACCACCTATACAGAGAGTGCTCGTATTGATTTCAATGGTAGAACAGTTGATGCTCAAACTATTCGCATGGACTTTCGTCCACTTGTTGGATTGACCATGGCCTTCGATGAGAAGAAGCTCAAAGGAACATTGACCGGAACGTTTCGCTATAATTTGAGTTCGAACTACTCTCTCCTGAGTTCATCGGCTACCTTGTCGAAAGAGAATATCCACGAATTCAATATCAATACTGCCTACGCCATCCGCGGATTCTCATTCCCTATCCTTGGAATTGAGCTCAAGAATGATGTTGAGTTTTCCTTCAATACCACCTATAGAAAGTCCAACAGGTTTACCTACCAGATGGCTGATCCTGATATCGAGAAGGCAAAGAATGGTTCAGAGTTGGATGGGCAAACAATGATTATGCTCGAACCACGTGCACGCTATACGGTTTCCAATCGTTTGACGGCTTCTGCCTTTGTAAAGTACACTGGTAATTTTACAAGTGGTGCGGCAAACCCAGGATATAGCACTACAGAAGTTGGTGTGGAAGTGCGCTTGGCAATCTCGGGCGGACGTTAACTTGCAGTCGCTATTTGTTGAATCAAGTGCTAAAACCTGCATGTGGCATCGTGTTTTCTCTCTATTGGTGTCGATATTGCTGCTGACATCACTTAGTGCATTCGGTGCTAACTCTACCTCCATTCTTTATCGCAGCAGCTCTTCTCAGATCGCATCATTAAATCTAGTCGCAGACAGCTCAAATGTACCACAGCCACAGGGTGGCTTCACATTCGATAGCTTGCCTGACCCAGAGCAGTATAGCGTCTCCAACGACTTTGTTAAACACGCGTCGTACGGCTGGTTTCCGCAGCCATATTCTGGATGGTGCTTTGGTCTGCAGTCGGTGATGAACTTTCGAGAGTGGGACCGAGTCGATAATCTTCGCTCATCTTCCTTTCGTTCGAACAGGTTTGGCTTTAACGCTAGCGATCCCTTTGAGGATGACGAAGAGTCAACATTCAAGAAGAAATTTAGCGCTGACAATGAGTCCGACGATTTTCCTTCTGAAGACTACGACAGTGACGGTTTGTTTATCTGTCAGAATATTCCTTGGTTGAGCTGCATTGCTCGCCTATCGATAAACTATGATCGTTCGCGAACTCGTCTGTATGCCCTGGACACTACACGTCGATTTCTCAATGAAGCAGGTTCACTGCAGGCTTTCAGAGAGGTGGAAGTTCTTTTCTCAAATCAGCATTCGGTGAACCTTGGTGCAAATGTGATGCTGCCTATTTACGGTGCCTATCTTGAGAGCGAGGCAGCTAGCTTACATTCCATCTACTTCCTATCGGTTGGAATGCAAACCGCATATACATTCATTAGTGAGAATACGCAGTATTCTCAAATCGCTACCTACAAAGATCATCTTCGGTACGAGAACGGCACTGATACACTGACTTCATTACAAGCAGTTCCACTTGCCACGCTGAACACGCTGCGAAGCTATCTTGATTTTTCCATTGGTTGGCGAGTGGGAATTCGAGGCTCTGTGCAATTCATGACAGAAGCTTACTCATTCATTCCTTTGCATTCGGTGCTTTCAGACGCAGCATGGCACCAATACCGTTTTGGAATTCGCTTGAGCTTTGGATACGAGATCGACTAAGGTCTTGACAGCTGCGTAGCGAGCTTGCGAGCGAACGCATACTAAAAAATCTCTTAAAGGTTCAGTGAACATTTCTCACTGGTCCGCTTCGTGACTGCCTTGGGTTTTTAGTAATGAAATAGATCTGCAGGCTAGCAACACCTAGTACTGCGTACATCGAGAGGGTGTATGAAAACAGCAAGAGCACACTTTGCAGTCTGCTCTTGGAGAACTTTTCTTTGTTGAGCTATTTATTCAGCATCAAGTAAGCGTACGCTGTTGGCATCAAGCTTGTAGCGACGTCCATCCGAATCTGTAGCCATGCCACTTTCGTCGAATTGAAGCTTCTCACCCTTGACAGAAATCCAGGTGTGGATGTGTGCAGGGTTGCCAATGACAAGTGCGAATGCTGGAACATCTTTCGTGACGACTGCGCCAGCGCCGATCATGCAATACTCGCCAAGACTAGTGCCGCAGACGATTGTGGCATTCGCGCCGATAGAGGCTCCACGTTTTACGAGGGTTGGGACCATTTCATATTCAGGATTGACAGCCTTGGTGCGTGGCATCATGTCGTTTGTAAACACCGCATTTGGTCCCACAAACACATTCGACTCCAAGGTTACACCATCCCAGATGCTCACGCCATTCTTAATAGTACATCCATTTCCAATAGCAGCACCGCTTTCCACAAAACACTGTTCACCTATGTTGCAGTGTGAACCGACCACCGCGTTTTTCATAACGTGAGCATGAGCCCAGACGCGACTTCCTTCACCAATTGAGCTTTCGCACATTGCTTTGTCGTGCACGAAGTAGGAAGGAGTGCTTGCCGGCTGCGAAGTCGGACGAATAATGGTTGCATTGTCTTGTAAGGCTTCCATAGCTGCTGTTTTGAGTAGTGTAGTACGTACTCAGGGCTAAGCAAGCAGTGTGCCAAGTTGCAGATAGTGGTATCAGGAAGAGCTAGACTCGGTTTGACGCCAGGTACTGAGCGCAAGAGCGTAGTGCCGCTGAAGGTCTAGTTCAAACTATGTCGGGCAAAAGCACGCACCACGATGTGCTCATGCTGAGTAATAGCCACGATTCGTTTTTGTGTAGAGGGTTTGAGTAAAAACTCATGAGCTTCCGCCAGCGAAATGTTTGCGGCCTTCGCAAGTTCTTCAGCTCGAAAGGAGCTTTGCTGAGTGGTTAGCATGCTTAGAATGCGCTGCAAACGTAACTCTTCACGCAGATGCTCTGTATAAGAAGAGCGGAACAGAGCAAGAGCAACCAGACTGTGAATTGCGGAAAGAGCAAAGGGCATAGTTTGATCGAACACACCAAGGGCTGGGGCATTCCATGAGAGCATGCCAAAGCCTGCATACAGAAGTGCTGCACACGAAGAAAGAATGCCGAGCAGGTACTTAATGCGTTGCATTGCCGTTCGATTGAGTGATTATTCTTTCAATGTACTCGTGAGCGTCGGGGATACTCATGTTTGCCTCTCGAGCAAGTAGCTCAGCGCTCACCGTTGGGTGAACGAGCAGCAGGGAGCGTATCAGTTCTGCGACATGTGAGTCTTGTTTGCGTTTGTCTCGCAGACTACTCATTAGCAAAGCGAGGCCAGCCACTAAGTGCAGGGCGCAAAGCGCAAATGAGGTCCACCGATCCATAAAGGTCCGCGCATCTTCAAAGCCAACAATACCGAACAACAAGTACAGTGCTGCAAACATGACCGAGAAGATGCCGAAGAGATACTTCGTTCTATACATAGCACGGAGCAGGACGTACTTGCTCCTCATAATGATCCCTGCAATCTACGAGTTCTTGTTCAACCGTCGCAGGATAAACAAGAGAATAGGCTCTGAAACCCTGATCAATACTTGCTTGGCGGTGCGCTCACAGCGCGAAAAGCGATCAGCAGCGATTGCTTGCTTTGTAAATTTGCAGGCACCTGTGCCTGAGAATTCCAGTGTTGCTCCCCGCAGCACCCTATGAACGGCAATGCAAGGAGTGGGTGCACAGTTCATGCGTGGACTGACAAATCACAGAGAAAGGTATCATTCATCGGGAGTATATGACTATGATCAATGCTGAAACAAAGGTAATTGAGGCGACAGCGAGCGATTTTTTGCCAATTAATGGCACTGATTACTTAGAGTTCTATGTGGGCAATGCCAAGCAGGCCGCATATTTCTATCGTACCGCTTTTGGTTTTCAGTTGGTAGCCTATGCTGGACCCGAAACCGGATTACGCGATAGAGCCTCGTACGTATTGCAGCAGAACAAGATTCGACTCGTTCTCACCACACCAATGCACCCAGGTACAGAACTGGCTGCTCATATTGATAAGCATGGTGATGGCGTGAAGACACTTGCATTGTGGGTTGATGATGCTCGTAAGTCTTGGGAAGAAACCACGAAGCGAGGAGCGCAATCGGTGAGTGAGCCTCGAGTACTGCAAGACGAGCACGGTGAAGTTGTTATCGCTAGTATCAAAACCTATGGCGACACTGTTCACACCTTTGTTGAGCGGAAGAACTATAGTGGCGTTTTTCTTCCTGGCTTTCAGGCTGTTGAATCGGCATACAATCCAACCCCTGTTGGCTTACTCTATGTTGACCACTGTGTTGGAAACGTGGAACTAGGCAAGATGAACGATTGGGTGAAGTTCTATGAAGATGTGATGGGATTTAAGCTCTTGCTGACCTTCGACGACAAAGACATTTCGACGGAGTACTCTGCGCTGATGAGTAAGGTAGTCAGCAACGGAAGCGGATACATTAAGTTCCCAATTAATGAGCCTGCTGAAGGAAAGAAGAAATCTCAGATTGACGAGTACCTTGAGTTCTATCACGGACCTGGTGTGCAGCATATCGCCGTCGCCACGAACGACATTGTTCATACGGTCAGCGCTTTGCGCGACCGAGGCATCGATTTCTTGCGCGTTCCTTCATCGTATTACGATGAGTTGCTCGATCGTGTAGGTCAGATTGACGAAGACATTGCTCCGCTCCGAGATCTTGGTATTCTTGTTGATCGTGACGAGGAAGGCTATTTGCTTCAGATTTTCACCAAGCCTGTTGAAGACCGACCAACGGTCTTCTTTGAAATCATTCAGCGTAAAGGGGCGAAGAGCTTCGGTAAGGGGAACTTCAAGGCACTTTTCGAATCGATCGAGAGAGAACAAGCGTTGCGAGGAAATCTCTAAACCAAGATGTTTCAGAACGTAACTTCTTCTACGACTTCTTGTAAACGCTTGCCCTGCTTCGCAGGGCGGCGCTAACGCAGCTACTGCTTCAGAGACATCTGCCTATGCTACAAAGGTGTTCTCAACGTATACATACAACTAGGAACAAACAACTTCGCCGGATCCACTCTCTGTGGATCCGGCGAAGTACGTTTAGCTACAAAGGCGAAGGGAACAGCGCATAAACCCTTAGCAGCACTTAGTCTACTTTTAGAACAGGCAGCGATACACTTCTATTGGCTGAGTAGATAGTGATCGTATACCGTCCTGCAGCAGCATTATTGAAGTCAAGTGTATGCGTTGACTCCGAATTGTTGTGTTGAACATCCCATGTTCTTACTTGCTGACCCAACACATTCAAGAGTTGTACTTGCATTGGTCCTTGTTCCGAACTGCGGATTTGCAGTACGGCCGTCCCAGGTATAGGGTTAGGGCTAACACTTGCTTGAAGTGGCTGCAAGTAGCTGATGTTGCGTCCAGAACTAAAGCAGGATGCAATGCTCATGATCGACGGACTCTCTGAATGAATCGGACACATTGCAGGATCCAATTCAACATTAGTGACGATGATATCTGAAGAAGCTGGAGCGGCTTGCAGTGCGATGCCACGAATGGTGTAGACAACTTGCTCTGTTGACTGCAATTGAGTTGCAGGCAGCTGAACGTGCATGAATCGTTGATTCTGTGCGTCCGTATAACCGTTGGTACTAGGTTGGAAGATGTGTTGATGAAGAGCCACATCAAATCGCAAGTCGCATACCCGAGCCGAGTCAGACCATGCTGCAATGCTGATGCTTGTGCTATCACCGGGACTGAGAACGTTGCCTTCGTTTACCGGAAGGACACGGAAGTAGAGTCTTGCGCGAGGCTGTACTCCTACTCGAAACTGAGCACTTGCAGTACAACCATCTGTGTTGACAATGTCAACGGTGTATACGGTAGACTTTGAAGGAGTCGCAGTAACAGATTGATCAGTTGAGCTACTCAGTTCGCTCGAAGGACTCCAACGAATGGACTTCAAGTTCGTTCCGTTTACTTGAAAACGTATTGACTCACCAGCACAGATTGTGGTATCGCTGCGCAGTGTAATCTGTGGAACCGAGAATACATGTACGCGCATACTTTTCGTTGCGACACAACCATCAAGATCCGCTTCCACGGTATAGACCATGTCCTTCGTAAGAGCGTGCGTTGTCGGTGTTGCTGTCTGTGCATTATCAAGCGAGCTATCCAGCTGATTCCCATTTAACCAGCGATACTGCATGCCTGATTGAGAAGATCGTGCTTCTAGCTGGAGTACAGAGCCGTAACACAACGATGTATCACTACTCAAGCTAAAGTTCGGAAGCTCTTTCGCGCTTAGGCTAAAGTCAGCATCACTGAAGCAAGAGCCGCGTTGAACATGAACATGGTAGTTCTTGCTCTGACTCACTATGACCTCGTACTCTTGGGTTTGAGCGTTCCACACACCGTCATTCGGTGTCCAGCTAAACGTCGTGGCAGCATCATGCGCACTGGTTATACGAAAGGCTACTTTTTCGCCTGGGCAGGCTCGTTGATTCGGTCCGGTACTTAGAGTGAGAACGTTCTCCACCTGTATCTGTACACTATCGCGTCGTGTACATCCGGAAGCATTGGTCAAGAGCACCGTATAGGTATGGACACCCTTTGTTTGAGGTCTGAGATAGACCGATGCACCCGTCGCGTTTTCGAATTCGGCTGCCGGATACCAAGAGTATGTCACGCCATCAACTGCGCCGCCTTCCATCCAGAAGTGAACTCGATCGTTGGTGCACACAGATGTGTCGCCCATTGCTCTCTGAAAGGTCGGCAAAGGCTCTATGCGCACCGTAACATACTGCGTGTCTACACACAAGCCTCCGCGCCCAATCACTCGGTAGCGGGTAGTTTTTGTTGCTGTGGAGCGAGGACTGTTGGACGATGGATTGTCCAATCCTTCCGGTGGACTCCATTCGTACTGTGCTGCACCATTGGCGTGAAGTTGTGCTACGCCACCTTCGCAGATTGTTGTGTCGTTGCTAACAGCAATAGTCAACTTGTTTTGAATCTTAACGAGAACACTGTCACTCGTCACACAGCCATACTTGCTGACCACGGTTACACGATACCAGGTGTCTTTGGAGGGCGTCACAACTGGTCGACGTGCCTTTGGATTATCCATGTTCGTGTTTGGCGACCACTGTACGCTTACGATATCTGAATCACCTAATGGTGCAGAGACACTAAAGTCCAACTGCACTGGAGTGTTCGCACAGATGCCAGGCACAGCCGACATACGAATGCGTGGTCGTGGAATCACTGTGACACTTACATAGCTCGTATCGTAGCACACACCATTGAAGCCGATAACCGTATAGGCTGTTGAGGTTGGTGGAGCAGCAAGCACGGTGCCACCACTGTTTGTATTGAGACCTATTGTCGGAGACCAATTATAGAGGTCAGCTCCAGAGACGCGAAGCTGGGCGAAACGACCTTCGCAGATGGTTGTGTCGCGCTCAACGCTAATCTTGATGTCACGAACTACAACTGTGACGGAGTCCCACGATTCGCATCCAAAGGAGTCTCGACCGTACACAACGTAGGTTGTGGTTTTTGTAGGTTTGGTTGTAGGGTTTGAAATCGTGCTATCGCTTACTTCTTTCCCTGGCGACCATCGATAGGTTACGGCACCAGTAGCATTCAATTGTGTGAAAGGGTTCTTTCTGCAGACAATTTGATCTGGGCCTGCATCCACAACCTGTCGGTTGCCAATAGTAATTTCTCGCACCATGATGAGAGTATCTCCATCACTCGTGACTCCGCGCACCTCAAGTTTAAACAATCCAAAACCAGGATAGTTGTGACTGGCGGTCATAGAACCATTCTGCGTTGCACCGTCTCCAAACTTCCAAACGATGTTCGAAAGGGGGCATGTGCTACTGAGGGCAAAATCTGCAAGCGTATTGCAGGGTAAGGAGGTGTACTGTAACTGCGCGCTTGGTTGAGGACTAAACATCACGATAGCTGGCTGATCATCTGGACCATTCAGCTTTTGCGGCTGATAGGTATTAGGGGTAGTAGGGAAGTCGGCCGAGTGCGTTGTTATGCCGAAGATCACCCGATAAACACAGCTCCGTTCTACAATGAGAACCTTTGCAGCACTATAGTCGCTACTTGTGCCTCCAATGTACGAGCCATACCGTAAGCTCGAACCTGTTGAGTCTACAGCAACCATGAAGCCGTCCATACTCCCACGTAAGGACGATTGGTATGCGTTGACACTCTTGGGTAAGCTCGTGCTACTGGTATAGCCAGCTGAATAGATGGTACCAGTTTGGTTTCTCACGGTGATGGAAGTGGGTACACTACTCGTACCAATGATAGTAACAAAAGTGAGAGCGTTCAATCCGGAATCGATGGACGCCAGAAAGCCACCTGTGTTCTGTCCGTTGAGTGTTGAAGTAAAGGTCATGACTGAGCCTGCTGTACCGGTTAGACAAATGCGTCCAACGCGTGAGTCGTAGCAAACGCTGAGTCCTTGATCTGCTCCTGTACTACCATAAACAAAGGCTTTGCGTGGGTGCGCTACTGATCCGTTGTCATCGGCAACAAACACACAGCAATCTCCACTTGCATCTGGTATTTTTCCGCTTCGTTGACTCAGGTTCGATGAAGCTGTTGTGCCAGTACAGTACACTTTTCCGTTTGTATAACAGATGTCATAAGCGATCTCTGCGCCAGACCCACCGTAGAAGGTAGAGTACAGTAAGCCTCCTCCAGCGTCGAGTTTTGTAAGACAAAAGTCACTCGAACCTCCAATACTCCCTTGAAGCGCAGTACCGGTAATCTGATAAACGCTTGATGCAGTATGGGAAAACACAAATGCTTGGCCTGCAGGATTGATTGCTACTTGTGCGCCTTTCGAAGCGGTCGCAGTTTGTTGGGTAATGGTTGGACCACGGCCGAGAATACGCGAATACAAAAGAGTCGAACCATCCGCGCTAAGCTTGAGTGCAAAAATGTTTGTAATTCCCGTTGATAGATAAGCGGCATCCGAAGAGACGGTGACAGGAAAGTTTGCAGAAGCGGTATATCCACTTACATAGACTTCGCCTGAGGGACCGATCGCGATACTACCGCCGGCATCTATGTTCGATCCTCCAATGTACGTGGCCCACAAAACTGTTTTCATGGTTGGATCCATCTTGAACACCATCACGTCGGATGAACCTGCACTTGAAGGCTGATAGACTCCAGATGTCGTGACGATGTTCGTACAGTGTCCAGTTCCGTAGATGTTTCCTTGAGCATCAACAGCCATATGCAACAAGTATGAATCGTTGGTGCTCTTCCCAAAGAAAGTGCCGCGATTATAGTTGATGGAATCGTACGCTGCCTGGGCATAGCTGTTGTGCGATGCAATACAAAGCATACAAAACACAACCACGGTGGTGGTGCGAAGAAACCGATGAATCATGGTATCCTCTGTCATTCAATGGAACAATTCGAATCTGCCAGAAAAGCAATAGCACCCTTATAAATTGAATGTACCAAACGCGGATACTGTATCACCGCTCCACGCAACATTCACTACTACTATTTCTGTGCTTAATATAGATGCTTCTGGCTCCACAAAAAATGTCAATTGTTAGCATTCTGTGTATAGGCTGAGGGAGTCGTAGAATTGCAAAAAGTTAGGGATGTGCTTTTGTAGCACATCCCTAGAAAGGTTGAGCGTTATCTTTTGCAGTAGAAATGTTAAAAACTCGGCTTGTAGCCTCTAACACATTGCCGATTCAATTTCAGCCTGTAGTGCAGGGTCAAGCGAAATGCGATCGTCAAAAACAAAACAACCGCCCTTATAGTAATCTTCGCCAACTTCTTCAAAGTACTTCAAAATTCCGCCATCCAACTGGTAGAGATCTTTGAATCCTTGTTCGACCATGTATGCGCCAGCTTTTTCACAGCGAATGCCGCCAGTGCAAAAGGTGACAACACATTTGTTCTTTAAATCAGGGTCCAGCGTAGCCACTAGTGCTGGGAAATTGCGAAACTGTTCTATATCTAAGAGCTTAGCATTCTCGAAGGTGCCGTACTCTACTTCGTAGTTGTTACGAGTATCTAGGAGGATGACTTCTTTGCCCTGATCTAACCACTGCTTCAGCTCAACGGCGCTCACTCGCGGAGCAGTCCACTTTGCTGGGTCAATATTGTGTCCCATAGGCACTAACTCCTTTTTCAGCTTCACTTTCATGCGCTTGAAGGGAATAGTTTCGCTCCAGCTTGGCTTGTAGGTCATGTCGCTGAAAGGCTCCATTGCCAGGATCAAACTCCATGCAGCATCTACCTGAGATTCTGTTCCCGCTAAGAAGACATTGATACCCTCAGTGCTGAGGATGATGGTCCCAAAAACACCGATTTCACGACATTTAGCTCGTAAATCCATGCGGATCTCCCGAATCCAGTTTTCGTCGAGCGAAACAAACTTATAGGTGGATATGTTCAGAATTGGCTTGTCGGGCGTCATGATTCTCTATCAGAAATGAGGGACAAAGTGCAGAGATATTCGTGTCAAGATGTGCAAAATTACAAAAGCAAACCAGCTTTCACCACCTTTGAATGCAAGGATTTGCGAAATTGCAGGTTCATCTGAGACTTGATTATGAATATCGTTGCCATTGTTGGACGTCCAAACGTCGGAAAATCCACTCTTTTCAATCGCATTATAGAACGTCGCGAAGCTATTGTCGAAGCAGAACCAGGCGTGACTCGCGATCGTTTGTACGCAACAGCAGAGTGGAACGGCAAAGTGTTTACCTTGGTAGATACCGGCGGTATTGTGCCTTCAAGTCACGAAATGTTCGACAAGGCGATACGCGAGCAAGCTATGCTTGCCATTGAAGAAGCGGACGCCATCATTTTTGTGGTAGATGCAGTTGATGGTGTGACCCCAATGGATGTTGAAATCGCACGCCTTCTACAAACCTCCAGTAAACCAATCACCTTGGTTGTCAATAAGTGCGATAATGTTGGCCGTGATCAACACGCCGCAGAGTTCTACAATATGGGCTTCGGAGAGATTTACCCCATCTCTGCGATGAGCGGACGTTCGACTGGTGATTTCCTTGATGTAGTGACAAGCAACTTATCGGCTGAGCTCCCAGCAGAAGACGAACGCTTACGAGTGGCTGTGGTTGGTCGACCAAACGTTGGCAAATCTTCACTCACAAATGCATTGCTTGGCAAAGAGCGTATGATTGTTACGCCAATCGCCGGTACTACTCGCGACGCCATTGATAGTGTCTTAACCTATTACGGCCGTGAGATCGTCCTCATCGATACCGCAGGTTTGCGAAAGAAGAGTGCAGTCAACGAGAACATAGAAATGTACAGTGTCTTGCGTACCATGCGCGCTATTGAGCGATGTGATGTTGCGATCGTGATGTTAGATGCTACGCGAGGTTTAGAGCATCAAGACAAACAGATTATTCATGATGTTGTTGAAGCGCGTAAAGGCGTTTTGATCGCCGTGAACAAGTGGGATGCCATAGAGAAAGACACAATGACCTCAACGGCATTCACGAACCAGCTTCGTGACGAGTTGGCGATGTTTGATTTCATTCCTGTTGTGTACATCAGTGCACTAACCAAGCAACGAGTGACGAAAGTAGTTGAGATGTCGGAAGAGATCCAGCGCAGACGTACATCTCGCATCACCACTGCGCAATTGAACGATGCTCTGCTTGGAGATATTGAAGCGACACCACCTCCAAGTGTTAAGGGATTCGATTTGCGAATCAACTACATCACCCAAATCAAAACGGCTCCGCCGATGTTTGCCTTCTTCTCGAACAAGCCAGACCTCATTCCAGATTCTTACAAACGATTTCTTGAGCGCGCATTGCGTCGTCACTGTGATCTAGAAGGTGTGCCGGTGAGCTTTAGTTTCCGAAAGAAAAATCGGAGACTTACAGACGAGGAATAATTGTCTTTACGTCTCTTTCAGCCGGCAGGGAGTACCTCCTGTTACCTGACGAGTTCATACAAAAAAAGAATCCCGCTAGCAGCGGGATTCTTTTTTTGTAAACGATCTTAACTATCGTGAAGCTACTGCAAGCGTACGCGCTGTCCGATGCGAATTGCCTCACCTGACTTATTCAAGCTCAGCAGTTTATCGACGCTAATTCCATACTTGCGTGCAATACGGTACATGGTATCGCCAGATTTTGCAGTGTAGTACTTAGCAACTCTGTTGACAGTCTTTGGCGCTGCTTGCGCGCTCCCTTTAGAATTCTGCGGCACATAGATCTTGATGCTCTGGCCAGCGAGGAGATTGCCATCAGCTAGTTTCGGGTTCCAGCTTTTCAGCTGACTTTCACGAACTCCGAATTCACCAGCAATGGCTCCGATGTTGTCACCACGACGAACCTTATACATCTTTAGAGTGGATGCCGTTGGAATCTCATCGTCTTCCGTTTGCTTCTGAGCTAATGAAGAACTGGAACTGACCGGAATCTTCAGTCGTTGACCAGCAAGCAAACCTCTGCGTGGCTTCAAGCCATTGGCTTTGGAAATCGCAGAAATACTCGTGTTGTAGTCATCGGCGATCTGTGCTAAGGTTTCACCACGTCCAACCTTATGTACTTGGAACTTCTGAGTGAGCTTCTCGCCGAGACCGTTCTTTTCAATAGGAGTTTTTTGATCAGCACTGTGAACGGCATCAGCTTTTTGCTCTGTTTTGACTTCAAGTCCAGCTTCAACTTTAGTATCAGCAGAAGCCATCTGACTGCTGCCAACATTCTTTGCTGGAGCATAGACAACAAGCTTCTGTCCAAGCTGAACGCTGTTGTTATCGATTGGCAGATTGTTCCAGTTCCGAAGGTCGGTGAGACGAACACCGTAACGACTTGCAATGCTGTAGAGAGTTTCGCCCTGTTGACTTACCGTATGCACGATAGCCTTTGACTTCTGTGAAGGCACGATCTGCGTGTCGTTCGACGCAGGCAGAGTACTATCTTTATCTCTTGCTGGTTCCGAAACTGAAGGAGCTGCCACAGTGGAGTTATCCGCAATGTTCTCCGAGCCCTCACTTGGACTAATAGGCGCTCGAATAGCCTCGACAGGAATGCGAAGTACTTGACCAACTCTAACCTTTGCTTTACGTCCAACAAGATCATTAGCAGAGCCAACTTCGGCGACAGGTGCATTGTATGCTGCTGCAATCATCGCCAAGGTTTCACCACGCTTTACTTCGTGAAGTAGCCATGGTAGACGTTGTTCTGGGCTTAGGTCAGCGAGATTGTCGATAAAAGTTGAACGAACACCTGCAGGTACTTTAATTGTATAGCTAACATCGGGTGGTGTCGAGAATTTCAACAGGTCCGTATTCAGACTGCGTATCTCGTCGACCGAAACACCAGCGCACTGCGCAATTGCTTTCAATGAAACAGGTTCATTCACCTGAACGGTGTCGAACTTAAACTCTGGTTCAAAATTCAAGTCTGACTTCTTGAAGCCATAGGCTTCATGCTGCATCGTGATGAGAGTTGCCGCTATATACATAGGAACATATTCTCGGGTTTCGCGAGGGAGGTAAGCGCGAATAGCCCAGAAGTCTGGATTCTCTTCACCGCTCGCCTTAATGGCTCGCTTCACTCCGTTGATACCGCAGTTGTAAGCCGCCAGTGCCAAGTGCCAGTTACCAAGCTCATTGTTCAAATCGCGAAGGTGACGCATGGCGGCGCGAGTAGCTTTCTCAGGATCACGACGATCATCCGTCCACTGCGATACTTTCAGATTGTACATCTCACCGGTCGACTGAATGAACTGCCACATACCGACGGCACTAGCGCGTGAAACAGCTTTGGGGTTCAATGCACTCTCAATCATTGCCAAATGGATAATCTCCTCTGGCATTTTCTCTTCACGAGCTATTTGTCTGAGCATAGGGAACCACTTAGTGGTTCGCTCTATCCAACGGGAAAAGTACTTTCTTCCTTTATCGCTGGTCAAGAAGTCAATGCAGCGGGAAACATATTCATTCTGCGTAAGCGGAACGGTTGTCATAAGCCCAACTGTGCCACGTGTTGGAGGCTCAACTGGTTTGACTAATGGAAAGATGCTCGACTTTGCTTGGCTGTGCTCTACTTCTTGGAAAATCTTTTCGCGAAGGATGAAAAGAGGGGAGTTCTCACCCAGATTATCGATCGAGCGAATGTAGCTCTCGTAATCTTCAATGACCGACTGAGCAAGATCAGTATAGTCTTCGTTTTGCTCAATCCCCGGTGTGCTTGCAAGCTTGTTCAGCTCAGAGATGGCATTCTCAAAATAGCGAGTGGCTTTCACGGTATCGCCACGTTCAATCGACCCAAGACCTCGCAGGTAAAACTGACGAGCCTCTTCGAGTCGCTGGTTGATTGCTTCATTGTCCGTGCGCTTGCTTGATGCATCGTCCAGATCTGAGTACTCATCAGGAAAAACAACAGAGCTTTTTGTCGACGCCTGCGTCGGCTGTTGTAGTTTTTCTTGCTGTGCTACTGCGGGAACAACGCACCAGACACCCCAAATAAGGAGCCAGCATCGCAATGTGAAGCGGAGGGAGCCTAAGTCCATTCATTCTCCTTCAAAAAGTGTTCAAAAGTGTCCATCGAGATTTCCGTCCAACAGAAATCTTCACCAATTTGCAAATTAGCCTAAGTTTTCCACAGGGACAAATATTTCACCCAAAAGTGTCAGATTATTTACACAATTCCTGTGCCCACTTTGTCCGTATACTTCTGTGCTGATAAACACTCTGACATCTTCTTACGAATGCACTCAAAGCGAACTGACATTGGTCTGAAAGCTTTGTTGGTCTGTTACCTCGTTCGAGCGGACCTGAACAGCCTTTGGTGCTAGTTCTCATTGGACGCGGAAGCACAGCTAAGATTTGAGACGACTCGTCCAAGGCGCACCGTTGTCAGGACTGTGGAAGGATGAAAAGAAGCGAGAGCGAGTTGAAAGCGAGTCGAAAGCGTGTCGAAAGCCATGAAGGTATGGTTGATGTCGTCAGTTCATTCGTTATTTTGGGTCTATTCGTAGAGCGAACGCATTGACGCGTCAACACTAGCTACACCAAGGGAATGGATTTAAATCAGCGTACACTTAGTATCTCCTGCACTTCCGAATCACTGTTGTGTACCTTAAGCCACTATGGTTCGAAGGGTATTGAGATATTGGACATAGCGTTGATTGAAGAAGCAGTAGACTTTTCGAATAGTTCGTCTGACGAAGCACTGCGTACGCAGTTGCAATCGCTCCTACAATCACTGCAAGGAGGAGCAACCAAAGTGGTGGTCTGTCTGGCTCCCGCCGCACTCCACTATAGCTGTATTCCGCTTGTTGATCTACATGAACGCGAGAAACTTCAGGAGTTGTTGAGTTTAGAAGTTTTGCAATTCGCTCCTCAAAAGAGTTTGCAGGATTTTCGTGCACTAGCTTTGCCACTGAGCTCTGGTCAAACCCAACAGATGCTAATGATATTGAGCGAAACTGCTGTTGAGCAGCGCTTGCTACAAGCCTTAGCTGAGTGCGGACACAGCCATTGCGAATTCCGAATAGCTGCGCAAAGTGCCTATGCCTCTTTTGCCTATAACTATCCTGAGAAACGCGAGCAGACGGTTGCACTTGTCTCTGTTGATGACACTGAGCTTTGTATTGGACTCTATTCCGCAGGTGATTTGGTGTTTTTTCATACCTGCCAACTGCCTTCGGCAGCTGATGCTGCAGAAGAACTCTGTATTGTTTTGGAAGAGCTTTTGACCGATCGTGTCGCCAAGATCGATACACTGGCTCTCTACGGCGACCACCTGAGTCCATCTCTTATTCGAAACATACGCGCTGGACTCGACGAACGAGTTACAGAGGTGGAACGTTTGAACGCTTTTCGTATGTGTGCCACAAGTATGGATGATGCACATCGGCAGTTTGCTGGACGCTATGCACAGCGATTTGCTCTTTGCGTGGGTAATGTCCTGGCTCCTCAAAGCCCTTCAACAACTCTGGCTCTGGATTCATCGACCTCGGTGTTCTCCCATGAGACTGATCTGCAATCGTAGCTCTCTGGCTCTTTCGTGAAGAACAACATGCTCTTAGTACTGTGGCGCTGTAGCAATTAATAAAAAAGACCCCTTCTCTCGTTACCCTTAGCAAAAGTCTGTGTTAGTTGTGTTGTCTGAATTCAGCGCTTAGAAGTCGACAACATTTTTTTCTGCATCATAGACTCTTGAACGCAGTAGCTCTCCCGCGACATTCCTGACCTTCCAATGATATCGCAGCAGGTCAGTACACATGCTTGTGAGAGAGGCTGTATGTACGAAGCACGCATACTTATCAGTGATCAACATGAAGAAGCTAAACGCACTCCCAGTAGTCGTGCTTTTGTTAAGCATGGTATTGTTATCAGATGTTTCTGCACAGCAGAGTACGCGGGGTACCGAGTTCTTTCTCAGTTTTCTACCTAACTATCACAGCACAGCAAATAGCACCAGCGATTCTCTGTACATCTATATCGTTGGCGAACAGCTCACCAAAGGGACGATTGAATTGACGAGTCGCAGCGGACAAAGCAGAACGATCCCATTCTCCATAAGCAATCCGCAAACGATCTACTCTCTTTCGTTACGTTGGTCTGACTATGAGCTCTTTGGATACAATCAACCTCATCAAGACACCGCCTTTGGCAACAGCAATGACAATGAGCGTGCATCGAAGCAAATGATCTCTATTCATTCGGATCATGATGTTGCAGTCTATGCTTTGAACAAAGCAGATAGAAGCAGTGATGCCACTTTGATTTTCCCTACTAGTAGTCTTGGCACTGAGTACCGAGTGCTCAGCTACAAAAGTGATGGAGAGCTCAGCGGCAGGTCTGTGTCTTCAAACTATACACCCTCAGAGTTCTGTATTGTAGCAAGTCAAGACGATACCGATGTGCAAATCACAACCAGCTGTCCAACAACGGTGTCTGCAACAAAGACCAAGAGCGTTCGTTTGCAGAAAGGTCAATCATATCTGGTGCAGGCACAGTTCTCAACTTCTCAACTCGACTATGACCTGAGCGGCAGTAGTGTAACAGCATCGAAACCTGTTGCAGTCTTTGCAGGACATCAACGGGCGCGGCTTCCTGAAAACGGAACAATGAGTTCTCGTGATTGTCTCTATGAACAACTTCTCCCTCTCAGCGTCTGGGGAACGAAGTACGTACTCACTCCTCTAGCTCAGCCGGTTGGAGGAACAACCATTGGATCAGACTTGTATCGTGTGATAGCTGCAGATGACAATACTATCCTCAAGATTGATGAAAAGGTGCTCGCAACATTACAGAAGAATGAGGTATTTGAGGCTCCGCTCACGCAGGCAGCATTACTTACAGCATCGAAACCTGTTATGGTTGCACTTTTCAAGAAGTCGTCCTCGAATGGAACTTTAGTTGACGGCGATCCCTTCATGATGGTCATACCGCCACGTCGTCAGTACCTGCAGAGCTATCGTTTTACAAATGTTCAAACCAGCGGAGTGTATCACCAGCAATACATAAGCATCATCGTGTCCATGAATGATGTTGCCAGTCTTCGACTGGATGGTAAAACGCTGAGTGCGAAGTTTAGCTCCATCGGTACTTCGTGCTATGCGTATGCCTCCATTCCAATGCAGGACGGCGCACATACTTTAACTGCCTCAACACCATTTGCCTTGTATGTGTATGGCTATGGATTCGCAGATTCCTATGGATACGTTGGTGGAATGGCATTCTACCCAGATAGCCCTGACATGCATCTTGACGCCGGTGAGGATCTTGTGACCTGTACGGGCAAGTCTGTTCTGCTTCATGCTGAACATGCTGGAAAGAGTATACGGTGGACACCAAAGACTGGCTTGAGTTGTGATACCTGTGCGTCTACAACAGCAACACCACTAACAACAACAAGCTATATCGTGAGTGGAATTGACTCATCAGGTTGTGTCAGCAGTGATACCGTAGTCGTTCATGTTCGTGACATCTCCGTCCACTATAGTATCGGAGCAGGAGATGCAGCAGAGACCATTGCAACGACGGTGGGTTCCAATGTAGCTCTGGGCGTGTACGCAACATCAACATCATGGGATACGGTACAACTCAAAGGTCTCACGGCAACCATTCGTTACAATCCAGAGCTTCTGTTGTTCTTGGGTTATGTGCTGAATGGAGATGCGCTCCCTGCTGACTGGGATGTGCAGATTGTTGATGAGCTAAGTGATCCTCAAAAAGGAAAGCTAGTTGTACGAGCTTCGGGTGAATTGGCCTTGAATTCGAGTGGATTACTTTTTACACCGGTTTTTCGCTCACTTCTCGATTCTTCAACGACGATCAAGCCTGATTTAGTAGTTGATAATACCAAGCAACAAAGTTCTTGTGTCGTGAGCACCAGTTCGTCAGTCGTGATACAACTCGCAGCCTGCGCTATCAATCTTCGCCAGGTAGTGATCTCTCCTTATCAAACGCAACTGAAGAGTATTGCACCGAATCCTACTCATACGGAGTCGATAGATATTCAGTACAGTCTCGCTTTCGCAAGTCACAGTGATCTTGTTGTATATAACACTCAAGGCGAAGTGGTTCTCCATCCTCTCAGTTCTTGGGGGAGCGCAGGACATCACAACTTGAACCTGGATCTACGGTCTCTAAGCAATGGTGTGTATCACTTGGTGCTTCGTGCCGATGGAGTAGTGCGTACACAAACACTCGTGATCGATCGCTGATAGGCAGACGACTCAGTCTTCTTCCCTGTGCTAGCAAGTGTGGAGCCCTAGTTTGCGATCTACGTTGATCTTAGGTATTCTCAAGACTACGCCACAAATACCACGAGGCAACACTGCGGTAGGGAGCCCATTCTTGTGCCTTCTCGAGGATCTGCGTCTTCGTTTCTAAGCTGTACAGTTTCCCCATTGCTGTACGGAGACCATAGTCACCAAAGGAAAACACGTCGGGTCGGGCGAGGGTGAACATGAGAAACATTTCAGCTGTCCAGCGTCCTACTCCATGTACTGCACAGAGCGCTTCAATAATCTGCTCATCGCTCATGGATCGGAAAGACCGCGGTTTGATTCTTGCCTCCGCAAAGTGCTCTGCCAGGCTATGCATGTACTTTGCTTTCTGTTCAGAGAGACCTACCGAGCGCAGCTCAGCAATATTCAAAGCCAAAGTCTCTTCCGCCTTTGGTTTCGATTTGTCAAAAAGCATGAGGAATCGCTTTTCAATCGTAGCTGCAACCTTCACTGAAAGTTGCTGAGAGATGATTGCGGAGCACAGGGAGCCAAAGTAGTTAGTACTTGGCACAATGGTACAAGGTCCATGCTTCTTGATCAAAGAGGCAAGTATGGGGTCGCGTTTCCGTAGGTACTTTTCTGCTTCAGTGTGCATAACTGTCTTAGGTAAAGGAAGAGGTCAATCTACTGATCATACTCCTACTAACAAGCTATGAAACGCAAAAGGCCGGAGCGAAGCTCCAGCCTTTTGCAAAATGAATGATGATATCTACCTACTTCCACAAAAGCATGCGGTCGCTACGCTGCTGAGTTGGAGTCTTCAATACCACCATATACAATCCAGATTCTCTTCCGTCGCTGAGTGGAAGTAGTTCTGTTCCACCATGGAGTTGAACACTACGTCGATCAACCAGCTGTCCTTGAAGCGTGTACCATTCCAACTCGGCCGCTGTTGGCTCTGCACTGTACACTTCAGCCAGAGCGGAGGAGCCCAGTGAGTGAATACGCAAAGACAAGGTTACCGCAGATGTGTTCACCAGGCGTTGATTAAATGCGCAGTACTGCGAACGAACCAAACCGTCTTGTAATCGTATGCGGCTGAAGCCGTTGGCGAAGGTGTCTACTTGAATGCGAACTACTGTTTGATAAACAGGACTCAAAAGGACATCTCCCCGCAAGGTGGCGATGATGGCACTTTGCTGCAGGTTCTGTGCTCCACTACGAACAAGAAAACTGTTTTGGTTGTTAACCACTGTTGCATTCTGAGCAAGCATATCAGTGTTCGCTTCGACACTTCTCAAACGTACCAATGAGTCTGAATAGCTCAGCTGAAACTGCGTGCGTTGTTGCGACGATGCGTTCATCAGTGCAACAAGCTGGGCCGCACTCATGGTCGAGTTGGAGTCTGGACTAAATCGGATAGGGAGGAGCAAGTCTTCTCCAAGCTTCGCATCAACGGTGTCAACACTAATGGTTCCGCAGACGATACCGCTGGCACTAAGATTGATGACAGTATCTGTTGGTGTGGTCCACACGCCGTTCGTATTCATTGTCAATTGAGCTTTCACCGTACCAATTTGATCTGGTGTATAGCGCACCGAAATACGGAATGCACTGTCTGGCTGAACGAGCGCTCCATTTACAGAGCTAATGCTAAAGGAAGGCGCGCCACTCGATTGAACACTATTGATGGTAAGAGGATAGTTGCCCGGATTTCGGACTTCGATCACTGTGTCGACAGTAGTGCCTATACAGAGTCGACCCAAAGCCAGTGTTCGAGCACGTACATCAACCAATGGCTGAACACCTCTACCGACTAAGAGAATTGATTCTACGGCGGCGCAAGCGATGCCGCTGTTCGTTGAAACAAGAATCGTTGCTGCTCGCTGCTCAATGTCCGCAGGTGTAAATCGAACATACACAACCAGTGAGTCGCCAACCGCAACCGTTGCGGGAAGTGGGCTAGAGCTGGTTAAGGTATACTCTCCTGGGTAGAGTCCACCTTTGTTGAGTGTATTTATGATCAGTGGAGCCGTACCTGTTGAGTGAATCACAATAGAATCTGTGGCATTTGTCTTCACAAAGACATCACCAAAACGCAAGGTGTCGAGCGAGCTCATCGTTCTTGTCACAACGACGAGCGACGTCGTTGTTTGGAAAACCTTCGATGAACTGTAGACCTGTAGTTGAGCGGTGTAGCTCCCAACCGTCGCAAAAGAACCACGGACAGTTGCACGGATACTCGAATTTGGAGCAATGGTTACTGGTCCTGCAGGTTGAACGGTCCAACCCACGGTAGAAGAATTGATGCGAAGACTGTCCACAAGTACAGGACAAGCCGTCGTGTTCTTCAGTTCTACCTGAATGCTGCCGTCTTTTCCTGCGCATACCGTATCAAGATCTGTGTTACTCGCAAGGGCTTGGATGCCGGGCTCATCGGCTTCGCCAATGAGGACAAGGGTGTCGAGCTTTGGTTCCGAAACACTATTGATGATAGCAAGCGAAACATACTTGCCTGGAACGGTCGGTGTGAAAAGGAAGTTCACTGTCTTTAGTCCACTGCGTTGAATCACATCGGGAAATACTGTGAGTGGATTCGTCTTGAACGCTGGTGTATTGACTACTGCTTGGTAGCTGCAGTTTGTGAGGTTGACGGTGCATCCGCCAATGTTGAGTACATCCCAGTCAGCTTTAGCTGTATCTCCTATACAAATGTGTCCGAAGTTTAGCGTATCCCGCACTCGACCAAACTCGAAGGCTGCGTCACGGGATGGGCACGTAATGAAAGCTGTGTCGAGAGGGAAGTCGAAGGTAGTATCTGCTGGTGCAAGGCTCTCAAAGTCACGCAGAGTCAACACAACTCCAATGGTAGGTGTTGTGTTGTTTGCGAGAGGTGCGTAGCGTACGCGGATGCTCACAAAGGAGTCGGCTTTTGCAATGGCAGGTAATGGTTGAACTATTCTAAAAAGTGCCAAGTCAGCGGCATTGCCGCTGAGTACAGCGTTTTGAAGTGGCAGGCATCGAGTTCCTTTCAGTCTGAAACGAACTTCGAATGTGTCAACTTGATTGGGGCAGACTGGTGGATAGGTAGAATCTACTGCCACCAGTGTTGCGGCAAGACCTGGTACACACACGTCGAGAGTATCTCGCAATACTACTGTTGCAGGAGGGTCAACCGTGACAGCCAGTGGCACGCGATAACTCGTTGCTGCAAGTCGTGGCATTGGTACGATTGCTAATGCACACACACCTGTTTGTGCTGCACCGAGGTTTGATGGGATAACGGTGGTTGATGCCGCTGGAGCAAATAAGCCGCGTGGTAAGGTCTCAATACGTATGCTTGTGTTGCTTGCGATCTTAACGGAGTCAAGGTTCGAAACAAGATAGAGTGCTTGTAAGGTGTCTGGCAAGTATGGTGAGAAGCTTGCAAGTCCGCATGGGTTCTCGTGCACTACATCTACTGTTAAGCACGAACCTGCCCCAGCCATTCCAAAGCCACCACCGCCGAAGCCGCCACCGCCGCCACCACCACCGCCTCCAAAGCCAACGCTGAGAGAGTCGACAATGCCGATCTCTGTTGAGGCTTTGATTTTCGTAAGTCCAGCACCAAACTGCTCTTCTTCCCAAAGGAGCAGAACTGCGCTGTCGGTGTACTGATTGTTGGATGCCGTACGCTCTTTCCACATAGCAGAGCCTAGACCGCGGATTCCTTGAGACGTGAAATCAGTCCAGTTGCCAAACAGCAAACGGTCAGGTTCCACCAAGCCTACATCACGAAGGTTGCCCCGTGCAACTAATCCTGGACCAATCGGGCTGCCTTCAAGTGCCAGCCAGAAGTCAGGCAAACCTTGTCCAACACCGCGATCAAACTGCTTCTCTACCGTGCTATATCCATAGGCTGAAGCGATAGGAGCCTGATCGTTGTTGCCAATCTTGGTGTCGACAAGAAGCAGGACACCAACGCTATGCGCTGTTGAGGTTGAATTGTTTACAGTGACACTAATACGAATGAAACCACCGCTTGGTCGTTTCACTGGAAACATGCTGAACACGAAGCGCATGGTATCGCGATTTGGCAAAACCGCAAAGGAGCGAGCGTTCACTCGCGGGGTTCCAGCTACTGTGTCGCGAAAAATTGATTCGGTAACAATTGGGTGTTGAACCGGAACGCCAAATCCTGAGGTGTCGGATTCATAGCTCTGTTGATACACCTCATTGTCAATCTTCACGTGAAAGAAAGAGGTGTAATTCACAGGTTTGTTATTGGTACCATCTTCGCGATAAATGATACCCTTAGTTGGACTGCTGTAATTCGTTGAGATCGAAAAGTGTCCATTGCTCAACACGGTTGGATTGAGTTTATAAGGCGACAGCGCATCCACAATGGTCAGCGATGCCTGAGCGCAGAGCTGCGAAGCAGCCTGCATACAGAAAAGAAGGCAAAGCAGACCGAAGATGCCTCTTCGTGTAAAGGGCTTTATCATTGTGATACTCCTTCATCTTCCAAATCCGGTACGATAGGCGTTTCGATTTCAACAAACACACGACGATTATAAAAACGTCCTTCAGGGATTGCATTGTCAAACAGATCTACTTCACCCTTACCACTGGTTTTTAATTGATCAGGTTTGATGCGGGAAACGATGTCGTTTCGCACAGCGTTTGCCCGAGCTTCTGAGAGTATCTGATTATTCTTTGCTGCGCCAATAACATCCGTCATACCTGTGATACTCACTGTTGAGCTGGTGCGAACACGTGATCGAACCAATCGCATGACTTGCTCATCAGAACCAGCAATTGTCGAGGCGCGATCGAAGTTGAAGAGAATCATACTGTAGCGTTCAATGATGGTGTCATTCACTGACTCAGCATTCGCTCTGGAAGAAGAAAATGTACGGCGAACTGGAATGCTGCGTTCAGCACGTATGGTTTTTCCACTGTCGCTTGTGCATTCGAATATTGCCGTCAGAGGTTGAGTGCCCTTGTAGTCAGCTAAGCCAAGTTGGTTGGTTGGGACATCTACTTGATTCACTGGACCTGATCGTGTGAAAAGGGTGCGACCATTGACATCGACGATACTATACTTGGCTGTGTTGATAGCGCCTTGATACTGGACCGTTGGATTGAATCGTAGTTGAGCTGGCTCGTAGCTGCGAGCGGCGTTGCGAACAAAGACTGGTGCGAGAATTCGCTCGTCGCTTGCACTAATCTCTACACGACGATTCTCTGCGCGACCATCAGCAATGCTGCGGGTTGAAACCATGGCAGGCAAACCACGGGTTTGAAGAACAACACGACTATCGCTGATTCCCCATACTGTGCGGAGGTAGCTGCGAACTCCTTCAGCGCGTTGGCTGGCTAAGCTGAGGCTAGCACCATCATCCGTTGGATCCAAACAGCCTTGGAGCGTTAGTGTTGCATCTGGATAGCGAAGCATGCGAGCGCCAATGATGTTAAGTACATCGTGGTACACACCTAGTTGATCGTTCGCCAGAGCGTTCTCTGAGAAGTTGCCACGAGAGTCCGCACTGAGACGATGGTAACGTTCCGACAATTGCGATGACTTCGCATCGAAGAAGATGTATGGCAAGAGCGGAAGAATGTCGAGCGTGCGATGATCATGAATAGTAACCTCGGCATAGTTCAAACTCGCTCCGCTAGAGCTGATACTCTGTACATCAAGTGATGCTACAGGTGGCGCCACTGGTACGACTGGTACTGGTGGAGGAGGAGGTGGTGGAGGTGTTTCAACTTTTGGACTGGTTGAGAATATATACAACAGCCCGGCACCGGCACGAAGAGTATGAACCTTCCACGATGCATCACTTATAACGTTCGTCAATCCATACTGAAAGCTGAGTTCAGGATTCAGGATCCACGAAGATGAGAGTGGGATCATCGTGCCAGCACCGAGGACTGCTGCAATGCGTAAAGAATTCGAGGCAACATTGCCTTGCTTGTCGCTGAAGTAGCCAGAAGCAATGCGACGTGTGGTAGAGCCGTCGCTGAAGGTAGCTCCGACAGGCGATACGATACTTTCAAATTGTTCGAAGGCATTGCGTGTAGGCAAGCCGACGCAGAGTCCACCATTGACGTACACTCTATCAGTGAGGAAATAGGAACCAAGTAAATCCAGACTGAGGTAGTCGAGGGAGACATCCAGTGTGTGTGTAGTTGCAAGACTCACGATCGAGCCGTCACTCAAGGCAATCTTTGGTTGTAATTGATTGCTGTTTGTGAAACTCCCGCTTGCCTTGTGATAGTATAACCGTGGAGAAAAAGCCCAGCTCTCATTGAGTGGAATGTTTGCTTGATTGCCCACGAACCATCGAAGAGCTGTTGCGTCAACGAAGGAGCCGCACTCAAGGACGCCTTCATTCACGCCCACTGTGCCGTTGTGCATATTGTATGCTGCTCCACCAAAGAGTCCTCCGCTGAGAACATTCATCGACTGAGCAGACAAGCCAAGTGCTGAGCACAAAAGCACTGCACTGAATATGAGTATTGTTTTGGTATTCATAGTATTAATGGAGCAGAGTTATTGGCTGTGAAAGAATGACTTGACCTTGATGCAAAACCTGACAAGCGTATACACCATTTGGGTGCTGTGAACAATCGAGTGTGGTATTGGCTTCAGCCTTGCGATGTTGAAGGACTTGACCATCTAATGAGACGAATCGGACTTCTAAATCGCTGTAGTCTGAGCTAATCACACGAACCGTAATCTGTTCTTGAGCTGGTGTGGGGAACATCATAAGTGCCACGGCATTACGTCCGTTAATCAATGCACTGCGTCCTCCACACTCAGGACTCAACTGTACGGTAGCTGCTGCTGATTGTATACATACACTGCTTTGTCCATTGCTGAGCAATCTGACACTCGTACTGTAGTCGTCTCCTCGAAGCACTTCGCAAAGAATATCGAACACCTCGTCGTTTGCCGTAGGATGGCTATTCCATTGCAGTTTCAAAACACTGCTTCCAAAGCTCTTGGTGATGGTGCTCTGCGCAAGGTCTAGGTAGTTCTTTGATGGAGCATTGAGGAGTTGCAATGGCGACAACACGCTGCCATTGTACTGCAGTTCAAGGGTTGTTTGGTTAACTGTATTGATAAGATCAGACCTGCGCACGCGCAACAAAACTTGCTCGCCGATGCTGCTACTTGCATTGTCCACCGAGAACTTCATAGCAGGAAGAACATTGAGTGAAATACTGCTTTGCGAAAGTCCCTGGTTTGTTTGGATGACCAGATTCGCTTGCTGTGTGCCTGAATTCAGTGGCACGAGAGTGAGGTCAATACTGGTGTTCTCTCTTGGCTTAAGGTTCAACGGGCTGAACCCAGTAATGCTTGCCTTCATGTTGCGCACATAGACGCTATCAACACGCAGTACATCGAAGTTGCCTGGATTCTCAAGGATAACAGGAATAGTGATCGAATCGCCTTCGCACAGTCGTAGAGCCGCACTCTGCGGTATATTCACATTGACACTGCGATTGCGTGGTACAAAGCACAGGCTGGCAGTACAAAGGGTATCGCCGTTGTTTATGAACTGCACTGTTCCTTGCTCCAGCGCTTCGCGCTGAGGCTCAAACACAATAGTGATCGTTCGGGTAGAGCCTGGGCTAAGATCTAGAGGAAATGGTGAAGGCTGTGCGAGACGGAAGGTGCCTGCCAATGCGCTCTTGATGATCGTGCTATCTACGTGTACACTCAGATCGCTTGTGTTCGAGAGAATGAGATCATAGCGGAGCGAGTCGCCTGGCGCAATACTCACCGTATCACAGCTGAGCTGTGATGTCGTGCGCAAGAAGCGACGAATACCTTGTCCTAAGACTGCAATTGGATAGGTGCGATCAGAGATATGGATTTCCGTGCTTGCACTTACTTGTTGCCAGAGCGTAGGATGATACTTCACGCACACGATCAAGACAGAATCTGGTGCTACACGTGTACGACCAAGTGGAGAGAGAACAGTGAATTGTGAGCTAGGGTTTACGACTATAGAGTCGATGACTGTTGTATCCTTGCCATCGTTGCGTATGGCACTAAAACAAATAGTAGAGTCGTTCGTGAGGGGGCGCGCTCCAAAGTCGATTGACTTGTTCATGATACTAATGCTCGACTTGATGCCCTCGCCCTGCAGCTTCACTGTATCGACGAGTGAACCAATGTTTGCCAGAAGTACTGCGCTCGTTGGACCAATTGATCCAGGACGAAAGCGCACATCGATGTCGATGCTCGATCCTGGTGCGATAACAATGGAGTCACGAGCATTTGTCAGACGAAACTCCGCTGTTCCTGGGATTCGAAGGTTCGTGAGCATGACAGGAAGCAGCCACGTATTGCGAAAGCTGACTACAGTGCGCGCTGACTCACGACCAAGTTCTTCTTGTCCGAAGTTGAGATCGTTCGCATTCAACGGCTGATAGATCTCGCAGGAGTTGATTGTTGATGATTGAGCTATACTGCTGTTGTTGCCACCACTAACTAGTGGCAGGTTGTCTTGATTGATGGTTACGCACCTATCTGCAGCAGCTAATCCGAGTGAGCTAAACGGAGCCCATGCGCCATTGGGATTGCCTCCACCAGGCAGAGAGAAGATTTCACAACTGTTCGTAAATGCTGGAGTGGATTGTCCAGCAACGATCAAATAGTTTGGCGTGGTATCGCGTAAGCCAGCAACAAGACACATCGTTGCCCGAGCCCTTGCTGTCTGCATTCGAGGCATTGCCCGCCATCCACTCTTTGTATCATACCACTCACCGCGATTGGTTGCAACTCCAGTTGCATCAAAGCCTCCAATCATTCTTGCCACTTCTGCCTTATCGCTCACATTGCATGCACGGCTGTGTTGCATTGCGGGAGGATTCGCTCTGGCATCCCAGGCTGAAGCATTAAGAATCTCGGTGGCTGGAAGACCGGAGTTTTCGCCACACGCACTTAACACGGTAGAATCACCGCGAGGACCATTGAGCATGAGGACAGCGTGCTCACTCCGCGCCGTGGCCAAGTCGCCAATTCTCTGAACTGACAAAGAACCAATGTCGATGCGTGCAGAGAGCAGGGAAGGTGTGCCAGAAGCAATAGCTGCATTATTGACAACGCGTCCACCGCTTACGATAATGGAGCCCTTCTTATCAGCCGCTGCTGCGCAGCCGCCAACCGCAGCTGGGAGGTTTCCGATGGCTTGCCATGACCAAGACTTTTGTGCAGCATTGTAACTCAATACTTCAACTGAGGCAATCGAATTGTATGCGTTTCTATTACCAGTGTATCCACCAATGGCAAAGACCAAACTTTCTCCATTCGCTTTGCGGACCGCCACCAGAGCGTGATCAAAACGAGCTGTGCGAAGCTGATTGTTACTCTGGCGCCATGCGCCTTGCGAATACAGGTATGAAGCAGTACTCGCCGCGCCAGCAGTGTTCAAACCACCGCAAACCAAAACTTCACCGGTGTGGAGGAGTACCGCACGGTGCATTCCCAATGCTTCAGGAAGAGGACTGTGCGGACGCCACTCTGCCTTCGTGGTTTGAGCAGACAAAGGTGCTGAGCTCACAACGATGAGGGCAGCCAGGCAGATACCACAAAGTACCCCTCGAAGTACTCGTAGTATCTTGAAAGAGAAGAACAAAGAGTTCATAGGTTCCCCGGGCATAAAAAATATTGTTACTTACATAATCTCTCTTCAAACATCGTAAGAGTCGTACTAAGCAACTCTATTCTACTAATCGGTATATTGATAGATAAGTAATTGCGCTCACCGAATAACAAAGTGGCAGCCAAGGATGAGTATGCTCGGCTGCCTTCTGTACTTCACTTCATTTCCTAGCGCAATACGCTGAATTTTGTGCTCAAAGCTCTACCCGATGTTGCAATGTAAACAAAGTACACATCTGACGGCAATTGCATCGCGTCTAGGACCAAACTGTGAACACCTTGATCAACATGGATGTTTCTATGTTCCATAACAAGCTGACCAAGTGAGTTCACGATACGAATGTCAGCTTGTCCATCGGTCTGATCGGTACGGTAGCTCAGGCAGAGTCGTTGTGAGGCTGGGTTCGGTGAAACCTGAATGTCGGCGACACCTTGCATATCCCCGCGCTCATCATCGACTGCTAACACAACTCCTGAGAAAGCGGCGGAACAGCCTCGAGTATTGTTTGGTCCAAATGCCTGGATCAAGAAATGCTTCGCAGCTGGATTCTCGATTTGAAAGCTATAGCTTGTTAGTCCAGGTTCCACTGAAGCGACAAGTGAGTCCTGACCGTTCTCATCGATGACGTGTATGATATAGAAACGAACGTTCTTATCGGGCGATGGTGTCCACCGAAGCGTGACTACATTTTGTAGGTTGAACGATCCCGAGCGATTTTGTGGAGCAGATAGAGCAATCTTCGTGTTCACCATGTAGTTTGGTGCATAGAGGAACATTGAAGCTCGTTCTCCAGACCAGCGTTGCGCGTAGATATAATATCCACATTCATTCAGAGAGTCAGCAAGAGCGTACGAAAAACTTCCGTTCTTCTCAAGTACCGTTCCGATGAACTGTCCATCGTTGTTTAACGTATCCTTGTCTAAATAGAAGTCAACAAAAGAAGTGTCTGAAGAACCACCAGTTTCCCAATTACAGTACACATTTCTTCCCACGTTCGTTGCAATAAAACTGAATTCCTTTCTGGGTTTGTTGATCTGCCATATACTTATGGAATCGCCATTCTTTCGACCTATTACTCCGAGTTTCCACTCTCCATCTGTCGGATTTTTGAGAACCCACAGACCCATGTCTGCGCTGCTCTTTGCCGCTGAGAAGATTATACTTGAATCAAGCGTCGTTGATGAGTACACCTTGTTTCCTGGGCCTAGCAAAAATGTTGCAAGTTGAGGATCAGCAAAGATTTGCGCATATGCATACTTTGCAGACTGAATGGTAAAAGGCACGTAGGTTGTATCAACCGCTTGAATATCTATGCTGCCTTGACGTGGAGAAATGCTAGAGAGTTTCTGAACTGAACCGCTTTGTGTGCCGATAAATTTTGTTGGTTCTGTAAATGGATTCTTTGAGATATCAACCCACATACTCCATGCACCCAACCAACCAAAATCGAGATCAAACGATAGTTGCGTGTTGCGTTGAAAAAGTTGTACGCTCGTCAGGCGTAAGGGTAACCCAAGTTTTGCATTGATCATCTGAAATACCGGATGGTTTTTAAAGAGATCAGGAATGAAAATATCGCCCCGAAGAGAGTTAGAGATAATAAATTCTGGCAGTATCGAGATCGAACCTATTGCATCGCCGGTATAGAACCACTTTTCACCGCCAAGTTGAACGATATCAGCACCAGCATTGAATCCAACTCCAAACTTTCCAATCCCGATACTTAGCATATTTTTCCCACGAAACTGGGCAGCCCAGACATCAGCTTTACCAAGGAAACGAATCTTGCCATCCGTTGCAAAGTCACCCAGCTCGTTGCCGCTAACTCCTCCATCGATCTCGAAAATCGACCAATCGGTAGCGCCACCAAGAGCCAGTTTAATCGGTCTAAATGCCCCAACAAATGCCCAGTCATCTCGGTTGGCCGCAAACAATGTTCCTTTAAGAGTTCGTGGACCGGTGTACCAGTTAGATATCTCGAGCTCGCCTCCTCGAAAAACAGCAGCATGAAGCGGAGGTGGTTCAGGAATCGGAATTGGACAAATGCCTACAGCAGATTTCAGAGTAAGTTTAAAGCTCTCTAATTTTCCCTTTATTGAACTGTAAGCCAAGCCTGCGTCAGAGAACCATGGAGCCTTTGTGAGACAATCAAAGGCAAACTTGTCTGCAGATTTGTCATATGATAGACTCAGGTTCTTAATGCACCAGTCTGGCAGACCAGTCAATCCAAGGTTGTTCATCTGAAGGCTAGCTGGAAGGCTCCATTGACCTGACGACGATATGCCAATATCTCTTAATAGTAAACCTGCGGTGCCTGCGGACCACAGCAAAGGTTCACAGCCTGCTGAAAGGTCTTTTATCAATATTCGAAGATCGAAGAGAATGCCGTCAGGTCCATTTGGGTCGCCTGTGAGTCTCATGCGCTCAATCCCTATATTATAGCCGCTAAGCGCACTCAACGCATCTACTGGTGAAGGCCAAACACTAAACACTAAACTGTCGTTGAGAAGTAATGTTGCACCGGTGCCAAGTGCAAGAGAGTTGACAATAGTGATGGAGCCTGTTTGAATGTCTCCGAAGAAGTGAATCTTGCAGTTATCTGGTGTGGTATCGATAATCATCCTTGGTCCAATGAACTTCAGCGCACTTCCAATGCTGACAACATTGCCATCTGTTAAACTGATCGTGCCTGGCACATTTCCTCCCTCAAACTTTGATTTCTTGTCATCTACTTTGATGGTGAAGACATGTTTTCCCTTGTACACATACTTCCACTCTCTACGCGGCACCTCAATATCAAACGAGCTTGACTCCACTTCTCCAATTTTGCCCGCTTCAAGTTCGAACTTTATGTCGCCACCACTGTTAAGGTCGAGCGCAATTTGTTGTCCCTGCTTACCAGCATTAATCACTGAGAGATTCTCGCCTGACTGTGCTGTGCTCGAGTATCGAAACTGAAACTCGAAGTCTTGCGTAACGTTGGTGCCGTTCACATCCTGAGTGCTAACAAAGCGCCGTGTAAAATTTGCCCAGAGCTTTTGAGTAGGCTTGCCGTAGTCACGAATAGCAAGGAATGAGCTGCAGCCTATGTTTGTTACGCTGCCTTTGAACTTGTCGTTCGAATTCCGCCCTAAATACAAAGGAAACTCCGGTATTGCTGTCACTTTGTAGAAAGTTGCTCCTTGCTGCATTGCTTCATTAGCCCAATTAGCTCCCAGTTGCGGACAACTAAATTCTGGCTCTGTACCAAGCTTCTTTTCAATGGTCATGCGTAGCAAGCCAGTGTTAAAGTAGTACCATCCGGATGGCGAATACGAGTTAATAACGAGCGAAGCGCCGCTAATGGTATTGTCAGAGCCAGCCATACTTAGCTTCACTTTGCAATGAAACTTATCTTGCTTATTGATGCGAACTAAGTAGGTTTCGTCCTCCCACGTGATGCTCTTCTTACCATCACCTGTAACAAGACCGTAGTCTCCTGTCAACTCAGAGTTGTCTGGTACAGCTTTGAACGGCGTAAACTTAGGATCGTCTTTGCTACAGGTAGCTTCAAACTTCACAACCACGCCGTCGGTTGGAACATCTTTGATCTCATAATTGACAACCACGTACTGTTTGCCGTCGTCATGTGCTTTCACCTCAACGGTGACATTCGAAATGCTTGGAACTGCCGCGTCAACACTTACAATACAGAGTAAGAGTGCGCAACAGATGTACCTGATAATGAGTGTTATTGTACCCTTCATGTCTGTCTTCTGTTTGTTTATGAAAATCATATACTTCTTTAGTGGCCAGATCATCGATCGTATGAATCGAAGACCGCCTGGAAGTCGTCAGCTGGCACGACCCAAAGCCTCGTTTCATCAGGTGATTGCTATTGCACGTCTGAAGAGTGCTGCATAGAAGATGATTCAATGCACGTTCTCTAAAGTCTAGCTGATACCCCTGAATTCGCATCTTGTCTGTCAGCGATCATTCTCTTCCTTGACGAGATTGAAAGCGATTATGCGGAGACCTTTGGACTGCTCTTGCTACCGCAACACCGAGCCTGAATTGGATGAGATACTATCCTCGTGGTTGTATCAATATGAGAGTATTACTTCCAGCCTTATACTCTCCCTCACAGCAAAAAAGCTGCATGATTCTGGCTCAATTGAAAGTTGATCCCTTAGCTATTTTTCAGTTGTGAATGGCTCTTGCCAAACTGAAAATGGTGTGTTGCGAATATGTTCGCGCCCAAATATTTGTATACCCCTGCACTGTGCTATTTCTAGATCAACAGTCAATCCCATCCAATTGGGCTTTGTTCCAGTTACTGACGTGATTTTCCGTCAACAAGCTAGCGCATTAGCTGGGATAGAATACTACGTATTTACTACGTAGGAGGCTACAAGATTGAGCTAATCACTCCGGTTTCGGAACAGCGTCACCACCGCTGCCGTCTTTCCGGAGTATTTTGTTTTGTCTTTACCTGTTGTTTACAAAGCCCCTGAGTGTCTGTTGCGGACTGGAGGCGCTATCGGCTCAGGAACCACGCCATTTGGCATCTCTCTGAGGTCAGCATCAACATGGTTTACCAATGCAGTGCACATTCCATTGCGCCCTTGTGTCAATCTCAACCCCTGGTCTGTTGAGCCATACGAACTACGAGATACTGCACTGTCCGCATGTTGCTATCTAGCGATGGAGGTACTGTGACCATTGCTTCATGATAGACTCGACAATCGGAGGTCCCGAATCTCCTGATTGTGTTCGAGCTGACTGAACGTGGACTTCGGGGTCAAGACGCCGAATGCGCGAAGGTGATGCTCTGGCTGATTTGCTTGTTGAGCCTCTACCGTTTTTCTTAGTTAACTGATATCCCGATTCGTGCGTGTCAAGCCATGCCTGATCGGTGTCCCGCACCGCCAGACCACCTTTGCTCTTCATAGCTACACTCGTGATTTCTTTCATGGGCTGCATGATTTCTGGATCAGTTCTTAAAGGAAGCGCCAAGAGCTGGTGTAGGACGGTGCCATCACTGTCCAGCATTCGCTTTATGTTTCACACTACTTCGCGATTTCAGCTTAGAACAGCTTGATTCTGCCAGCGTGTGGTAGTGCTGACACAAAACTCTCGGAAAAGGCAAGGGCTTGCGTGGAGAAAATCCTGGGGTTTTAGAATGGCAAGAAAATGGGGAAATGTGCGAATGCGGCCGATTTTTCGCGAATATGCTTGCGGTCTAATCTCTCTTGAACGCAAAAAGTTCCACGACGGGCTATCTGAGGAGGATGGGGTTCAGACTCAAAGTGCTCATTTGGCAGCTTGGGTGCCAGTAATCAACTGTTTAAAAGTCCTGAGCATTGAGCGTGGAGCCAACTACGCGCATTGAAGGTATTGTATGGCAAATTTTGGATTGTGTTGAGGAGCTCTCGAAGGTCCTCAGTGCGTTGTTTCGAACGCGCCTGACTATGTAAGGTGATGAGTCGTTTTAGCAACCTGAGCAAATCCTGATGGGCGACTATATATCGCGGGGGAAGACTCTCGAGTGACTTAAGATAGTGTCGAAAAGCATCCATTTGTCGTAAACAGCTTTCGAACTCTTCCAATTCGTACGCTATCATGATACTCATTGACCTCACTTGCAAGGCTAGAATCGGCAGTTTAAAGTTTACACGTTGCAAGTCTGCCAGTGCTTCTCTTTGCAAACCCTTTGTGCGTGCGATAACAGCATGACTGAAATGTAGACAATTCTCCCGCTCTTCATCGATGACCAAAGCCAAGTACTCATCCTCAAGTGTCTGAGCCCAGTCAAAATCTCTGGCGATACAAGCACTTCGAACATAGAGAACAAAGTCAGCATACGGTATTACTCCGTTACGCTTGTAGTGTCCAGATACAACGTTCTCTTTGTGATCTTCAACCATGTAGGGGTAGAGATCTGTTCGTCCTTGCTCGTAATTCGTCCACACTACATGCTGATTCAGAAAGGTGTTGATGAACCCTAGATCAGATGCATGAAAGAAGTTCCGATACTCGTCGCGCAGAGCGCGCAGGCGATAGTAGTCCTCGTCTCTCCTATAGCGAATCAGTAAGAAGGAGATCTGACACATTTTCACTCCCGGAACATCAGGAACCGAATCGCTTTGAAAAAACTGATCGAGCTCGCTCAGAAAGGGCAAGCGAAATTGTACACTACTTTGATACTCCTCGAACAAGAGCAGTGTTGCCAATCGCCCCAAGCGTATCATCACAAAATTCAAGATGGTATCGTATTGACCTTGAAGATGCTCGAAACGACTCTCTGGATCTCGTGCAGAGCTATACCAAATTTTCTCATTCAGGAGGAAGTTGCGGTAGAGATGACTGAGGTCATCGTTAGCAGACGTATCGAGAATACGTTCATACTTTTTCAGCTGTTGTTCGAACTGCTTGTCGAGTCTCGCTTCGCGCAGGCGAGGCAGTACGTGCCAACGCTCAAGATTGTCTTTGTCGTCGAAGGACAACTGCGAGAGAAAACTCAGTGCTAACTCGTAAACGTCCGAGAGAACATTGTTGATGCGATGGTAGTCAAAGTCCTTTGCCGTACCGAAAACCCGTTTATCCAACTCGTCCAAACTGAAGAGCTCATCGTCAAAACGTGGATAGAACTCAGCAATTGCATCGTAACAGGAGGTGATTGTCTTGCTACTGTTGAAATAGGGTGAGTGCAGGTATAAACCAAAACGCCTCATGCGCTCCTCATTGAAGCTAAGGAGTAGCGAGATCAACTTGGATGATCGTAGCGATTTCATAGGAGTCCGCAGTACAGCGAGCAACGAGATCTTGGAAAACTGAAATCCGGTGCCGACTTAGATCCAGCCCATATCAAGAGCAAAAATAGTCAGTGACTCAGGCATGACGAGTATTGTTACCAAGACACCACCAAGCGCGCCCCACAGGTGGGCGTCGTGATTAATGTTGTCATTCGCCTGCCGTGATGCATAGAAACTGTAGGCCAAGTACAAAGGACCAAACAACCATGCAGGGATGATCGGCGGCAGAAAAAACAAGCCCATACGCATCGTTGGAAAGAACAAAATCATACTAAAGATGACACCAGAGACAGCCCCCGATGCACCAAGTGTTTTGTATTCTGGATTATCTCTGTGTCGTATAAGCGAAGGGATATCAGCCACCAGCATACTACCGATATAGATCAGCAGAAACTTCGTTCCCCCAACTATTTGCTCTAAAGGAAAGGCAAAAAAGTAAAAACTGAGCATGTTGAACAGCAGGTGCGGAATATTGGCGTGGATGAGATTTCCGGTGATGAGAGTATGGAACCGCTCTCCACGCATAACGCGATAGGGCTCGAGAATGGCGGTTTCGCCAAATCCGCGCACAAAGAACGTTGCTAAGCTCGCCGCGATGGTCAGCATCATGATGAGCAAGGCATAGTGTGTTTGTCCAGCTGTGATATCCATACGTTCTGTAGCAAGATTGGAAAGCGTTGTGGCTCTGATGTCAACAGAGAGCACGAATATAGCACAGGACCAAAGGCTAGCGTTGTTCTTCTCTTGAGCCGCTCTTTGCTCGTGCCAGCTAAGAAAACGCACTGTCCTCACACAAAAAGCTCTGCCGCCTGCCCCGCAGCTCTCTGCACGCCACACCGTATCTTTGCCAGCTCAGTTTCTTTCGTACAACTCTATGAATTCCACTACCTCAACCGAGAATACAACTCCGCAGCCTGCGGAGCGCAAACCAATCATTTTTAGCGGTGTGCAGCCCAGCGGCGAGCTCACTCTGGGAACCATGATCGGCGCTTTGAATAATTGGGTGCATCTGCAGAATACCTATGACAGCTTCTTCTGCGTTGTTGACTTGCATTCGATCACTGCACGACAAGTCCCCGCCGAACTGCGCCGTCGTACCCTTGATTGCGCCGCTACTTTTTTGGCAGCCGGCGTCGACCCGTCCAAAGCCACTCTCTTTGTGCAATCTCATGTGCCAGCGCATGCTCAACTCGCGTGGGTACTCAGCACTTTTTGTGGGCATGGCGAGGCGAGCCGAATGACGCAGTTTAAAGAGAAATCAGCGCAGCATGAAGACAATATCAACGTGGGATTGTTTACCTATCCCATTTTGATGGCTGCCGACATCTTGCTCTATCAAACAGATCTTGTTCCTGTTGGGGATGATCAAAAGCAGCATATGGAACTGTGTCGCGACATCGCACAGCGTTTTAACAACGCATACTCTCCGACGTTTCGAGTGCCAGAGCCATACATTTCGGAGACCGGTGCGCGCATCATGAGTTTGCAGGACCCGCTGAAGAAGATGTCGAAGTCGGATCCTAACCTGAATGCTACGATTTTTCTTACAGACTCTGACGAGCAGATACGTAATAAGATAAAGCGTGCTGTTACCGATTCTGGCTCTGAGGTTCGCTTTGACGACTCGCGACCAGGAATATCGAATCTCATTGAGCTCTACCACATCGCCACAAAAGAAACGATAGCGGATATTGAACGCAGCTTCGAAGGCAAAGGCTATGGAGATTTTAAAACTGCTCTCGCCGATGTGATGGTTGAGTTTGTGAGCCCAGTTCGCAAGCGCTTCAAGCAGTTTCGCGAAGATGTGCCAGAGCTTACACGTATGCTGCAAGCAGGTGCGGAGAAGGCACAACGCTCAGCTGCTCGTACTCTACGCACCGTCTACAAGAAGGTCGGCTTTTGGTCTGGCGATGCTAAGTGAGTTCCAGCGCAACTGTTTCTGTCTCCAAGACTGATCACTAATGTCTGAAGATCCCACACCGTACACTTCCATCAAGGAACTCTCCAAAACGAGTGTTCGATACTGGCTCGTGCTCGTGAGTAGCCTTCTGGTCATCCTGCTTCCGCTTTGCGCATTCCCTATGTCGGTAGACCATGTGGTCTTTACTCGAGCAGGGGATTGCATTCTACAGGGTGGGAAGATCTATAAGGATTTCATCGACATCAAGCCACCGCTCTTTTACTACTTCTACGCGGCTATCCGAGCGCTCTTTGGTAGTGGAGAGTACGGCATCCGCTATGCAGATCTCTTACTCCAACTTGGCTCCTGCACGTGGTTAGCATACGTGCTGCTGAAAGTGTACAAAGACAAAAAAGCCGCATTCATTGCCGCTGTACTCTATGCTTTCAGTTACGTGGTGGCAAGCTTCTCCGGTGTAATGCACCCAGATACCGTTGCCATGCCTCTCTTTGCAGCCCTCGTGCTCTTAGTGCTACGCGAGCAACGCAGTGCCCTCGATCATGTATTCATTGGTCTGTGCAGCGGCTTAGTCATCGGCTTTAAATACACCTTTGGAATCGTTTTGCCTTTTGTTGTTGTTGCAGACATTGTTCTTCTCAAACGCAGCATTCGAGATGAACTGCGCGCATCAGTCTTTGTGATTCCAGGACTAGTGCTTGGGTTGCTGTTATCCTTTTTCTGCTTCTTTGATCCCGAGATCCGAGTAGCCTATGCTGAGGTGTTGAGCTTCTTAGGCCAATACACATCGCATCCTCCGCTCAACATGGCCTTTGTCAAAACAGCCCTCAAGGCGCAAGCAACGTACATCGGTGATGTATTTTCACTCTCCCTGGTGCTGCTCATTATCCGCGCCGCGGCCTCAGTGTTGAACACGCAAACATCTGAACTCTATAACGAGAGGAGACGTCAGCACAGCGTCATTGCTGTACTCCTCTTGATGGCGCTGTTCCTCTGGTGCTCTATCATCGTCGAGAAGAAGTTCATCATGAATCACTTCATGCGAGCCTATGTTCCACTGATGATGTTGGCTGGTATTGGCGGGTCGGAACTTCTGCAACTGTTTCGCACATCTCCCACAAAGAGTGCTGCGAAGAAGCTCGTCTGGTCCTGCGTTGCCCTCTTGTTTCTCTTCTTTAGTCCTTTGCCTCGCTGGCTTGCTCAACTCGACGTCCTGCGCCTGTACCTAACCAATCCAGTTGCATATACCAAGCTTTTTGAAGATGAGTCGCGCATCTCCTTTGAGCGTGAACAAGTGCAAGCGGTGAGTCGATATATAGTGCAACATCGTCAGCCTACAGACAAGACCTTTGTGATGGGCGTGGGCATCATATCGGTCTATCAAGAAATCCATGAAGCACCATGGTCGCGTTTTGGTTTCTCTTGCTTTTATTTTGCTGACGATGCGCCTGAGCTCTGGCGTACTCAAATGCGGGCTGAGCTGCAACGAACACAGTGGCTTGTGGTAGCCACGCGCGATAACAATCCGGTGGTCACCGGTCATGGCCAGAGCTCCTATGAATCCTTGCTCCATGACCCAGCATACCAAATTGTTCAGAGCGAGTTCCAAGAGGTGTATCACTCACGATCTATCAAGCTCTATCATCGCATCCTGAGTCCCGGAGTGCACTAGGAATCGGTGCTGAAGAGACTTTTTCTCTAGACGTTGCATGCTTCGCATGCCGTTCCCACAGGCCTAAGCGCACGGTTTCAACAGGAATTGCCGATTCTGACAACTTGTGCTGGTGTCATACTCGTTGAAGAATCTCTACTTTTGTACTTCACTATACATTGAAACAAGCACTATGAAATTTGTCACCTATCTAGCCGACTTCGACGAGCGTCTCGGCTTACTTCATGAGCAGACAGTTGTCGACCTTGCTCTTGCACATGAACTCTTAAAACATGAAGTAGATTTTAGTTTAGGGTATTTACCAACTGACATCATTGAATTTCTTGATCTTGGTGCCGCAGCGCTGGCCGATGCTGCCAAGATTGAAACTGCTCTGAAGTCAGGTTGGGATGAAGTGTGCTGCATGCCTTTGAGTGAAACAGAGCTGCTCTCACCAGTTCCGCGGCCAACGTCCATGCGTGATGGCTACGCCTTCCGTCAGCACGTTGAAGCAGCCCGACGCAACCGTGGAGTTGAAATGATTCCTGAGTTCGATGAGATTCCCATCTTTTACTTCACCAATCACAATGCCGTGACAGGACCCGGAGATGTTGAAGTTCAAGACATGCATCTGAACCAGCTTGACTTTGAATTGGAGTGCGCTATCGTTATTGGTAAAGAGTGTACCAACGTTAAAGCCTCAGAAGCAGACGAGTACATTTTTGGCTATATGGTCATGAACGATTGGAGTGCACGGGCACTGCAGATGCACGAAATGAAGCTGAATCTTGGTCCAGCAAAGGGTAAAGATTTTGCAACCTCACTCGGACCATGGATCGCAACCCGCGATGAACTTGCAGCACATCGAGTTGCCACGCCGAATGGTGAGAAATACAATCTGCAGATGATATGTCGCGTGAACGGACAAGAAGTCTCGCGCGGAAACGTTCAAGACATGTCCTGGACCTTTGCACAAATACTCGAACGCGCCAGCTACGGTGTAACCCTGTATCCGGGCGATGTGATCGGCTCTGGTACTTGTGGTACTGGATGCCTGCTGGAGTTGAATGGTTCTAAGGTCTTCAATCCTCCTATGTGGCTCAAAGATGGTGATGTGGTTGAATGCGAAGTCGAGGGCTTGGGAATACTTCACAACACAGTACGTCGAGTTGGACCGTAGTTGTGAGCTACAAGAGTTCACCCTCGACGGACTCCCTAGCCGCGAAGCGGTGAAGGCTTGAAGAAGAATCTCTTGAGATGACACTCCGATAGATACAAAATGAAGAACGCAGTTAGCAGAAGCTGACTGCGTTTTTTATTTGTCATGATACGAGATCAGCATGCAGGGTTTGCAATGCCTGAAGAGAGACTGCGGGATCTAGCAATGCAAGAACGCCAACATCACTAAGACCGCTCAGGATTGCTAAGGCATGAAAGGGTTGCAGGGCAGAGTTGACCTTGCCGATGGAGTTGCTATGACTGAGGTGTGGGCCGCAGGCGCAGAGCACATCGCAGACTTCAATGCGACGGCCATGACCTTCTAATAAATGCATATCGGCTTTGCGAATGACAATGCCGAGTGAGGCTTCTTCTGCAAAGCAGAGAAGGACTTCGGTGTTGTGCTGACGTGCAGTGAGCAGTGTTTCTGCCAGGACTTGGGTTGCATGCTCGTGCATGCCAACATCAAGACGAACAAGCGCACAATTGCGTAGTAAACTCAACGCGCGCAGTCCGTCATGATCACGTGCTGAAGCATGATCATCGGCGACTACGGTGGTGCCAGGATGATCGGGTTGAAAGGTGTTGAGTATGCGAACGGGTATCGATGTATCAACTGCCGGTTTGATCGTATCCGGATGCAAGACCTTTGCGCCGAAGTACGCGAGCTGACGCATTTCTGAAAAACTGATGGCAGCAATACTCTTTGTCTGCTCTACAATGCGTGGATCAGCGCTAAGTACGCCACTCACATCTGTCCAAATCTGAATCTCTTCCGCCTTGAGAGCAGCACCAATAAGTGCTGCCGACAAATCAGATCCGCCACGCCCCAGGGTAGTGCCAATGCCATCACTCGTTGCGCCGATAAAACCTTGGCTGACAACACAGCTATGGCTGAGGAACAGAGGCGCGAGAAGTTGTGAGGCTTTATATGAAAGCTGACTCTGATCTGCCTGTGCACGGGTGAATTGTCGATCCGTCACCATCGTGCTTCGTGCGTCGTGCAATGCAGTCGGCAATGCACTTGCATTGAGAAGTGCGGCGAAGATAGTAGTGGAAAGGCGCTCGCCGAATGAAGCGACTGCATCCTGTGATTGCGGTGTGCACTCGCAAAGAAGTGCCATGCCCTCACAGTAGTCACTCAGTTCGCTGAGGAGTAATTCCACTGCTTCAAGCAGAGCTGGGTAGAATGGAGTGTCGGCGAGTAAGTCCTGACACAGCTGCACATGATGCCGTCGGATCTCGGTAATGACAACACGCAAATCGTCGACATGAGCACGCGCTGCACATTCACACGCATGAAGCAACTTGTCGGTTATTCCTCCACAGGCCGACAAAATCACCAAGGGCTGTCGGCTTGACTGCGATATCACGATTTCTGCAGCGGATCGCATAGCAATTGCCGTTTTCACGGAACTGCCACCGAATTTCATAACGATCATGGAGGTATCTACAAGGGAATAAAGTCACATCTGAAGTTTGGCAACGCTTCAACCGCGTCGAAGACAAAAGTACAAAACCACGGAGGAATGAGGGAGATGGCTGAATGTGAGTGATGGAAACGGTTGCCATTCTTAGGACAATCTGAGCAATTGCCTAGTGCTCAAGGTGATAACTTCGAAAGATCGGAGCACAGTGCAGCTGAGCGCAGAGGACTTGCTGCCGAGCTCCTGTTAGGGTTCGACTGAGAATATATCCACCAAAATTTGCGTCGGTCACGGGATACACTATATTGCAGCATCACACTGTGCAAAGACATACATGGAATTAGAATCACCGTTGATGTGGGTTGGTTTTGCCGCCTTCATCGGTTTGATGCTCTGGCTAGATCTTGGGGTATTTAACAAGAAATCGCACAAAGTAAGTATCCGAGAGAGTCTAGGTTGGACCTTTGCCTGGATGGCTCTGGCTGGCATATTCATGATGCTGATCTATTGGAAGCTAGGCATGAACAAGGCGGCTGAGACGAAAGCCCTTGAGTTTCTTACCGGCTATATCATTGAAGAGAGCTTAAGTATCGACAACCTCTTCGTCATCATTCTCATCTTTAACTACTTCAAGGTACAACCTCAGTACCAGCATAAAGTCCTTTTCTGGGGCATTTTAGGTGCACTAGCCATGCGTCTGGTGCTCATAGTGGCGGGCGTTGCACTGATCAACCAGTTCAGCTGGATCATGTATGTGTTTGGCGCCTTTTTGGTGATTACTGGTATTCGCATGGCATTGGGTGCTGAGAAGGAGATTCATCCGGAAAAGAACCCTGTTGTTGTGCTCTTCAAAAAGATCTGGCCGGTATCGCATGATGATCACGGCGATAAGTTCTTTGTGAAACTTGGAGCGAAGTGGGTTGCTACGCCGTTGTTTATCGTGGTACTGGTAGTAGAGGTTTCTGATTTGATTTTTGCGGTCGACTCTATCCCTGCTGTCTTGGCTATCACACGCGATCCCTTTATCGTCTACACATCAAATGCCTTTGCCATTCTAGGTCTACGCTCTCTGTTCTTTGCGCTGTCTGGAATGCTGGATCTGTTTCACTATCTGAAATATGGTTTGTCGCTGGTGCTCATCTTTATCGGTTTAAAGATGGTTCTGGCCGATATGTACCACATCAATACCAGTATCTCGTTGTTGATTGTCGGTTCTATTCTCATTGTTTCAGTCATTTTCTCTCTCATCAAGCCACCAGCAGATGCGGATAAGATCTTAGACCAAACTGCGGACCAGACTGCAGATCAGTCAGCAGAGGAAAAGCACTAGAGGCAGTCTGTACGGGCGAGAATTATTGTCGGAAAGGTGCACTCAGACTTTCAAAAACATAGGCACCGAGTGGGCGAGCTTCGACGAGAACGTCGGCCTCACCCGACATCCCAATCTGCAGCAACTGGGCGAGTTGGCCAGCCTCACGGATATCAATTTCTACTGGGTAGTTGCCCTTCTCATCAGGGCTGAGGCTTTTGTGCACGATACTTCCTTTCAGCATTCCCCAATGGTATGATGGAAAGCTGCTCACTTTCATGGCTGCTTCGAGTCCTTCCTTCATACTCCCAATAAGCTGCGGTGGTACCGAACATGCAACGTACATTTTTGTTGAAGCAGCGCTCAACTTGAGGAGCACACTTCCTGCGGGCAATTCGTGGTCTTCATCAAATGCGTAGCTAACGCTGAGATTCACCGAACTGCGGAGAATCAAACTGCCGTTATCGATATCAACACGACCGTAGAGCTCGCGGATTTTTGTCTCAAGAGTGTTTACCGCTGCATCCAACTGTGCCCGGCGGCTACCTAACTCTAAATCGCTACGACTCGAATTCACGCCAACAAGTGACTGGTCTAACTCCAATTGTCGAATGCGTTCGTCGAGACCATTCAGCTCAATACTACTTTGTTGTTTCGCACGGTTCAATGCGTCTTTGGCATTGGTCTCTTTGAGCACAGCATCGCGAACCTCTTTATCTGCTGCAAAGCCTTGAGAACTCAACTTCTTCATTTCAGCAACGTGTTTTGTCGCTGCAGAAAGCTCTTGTTGCAGATTGTCGATCTCAGAATTCTGCTTGCGCAAGCGAAGATTTCTCTCTTTGCGCGCATCGTTGATTTGTGATTGGTATTTGGACCGTTGGAGTGATAGACTCTCTTTCTCATTGCGATTCATCGGCACATCTGAGTCTTCGAACAAACGTCGCGCTTCCCGAGCACTTGCCAATTGATTCACCAAGCTCACGATGGCTGCGGAGCTGATCCGTGCCAGTGTATCACCTTCATGGACCATCTGCCCCGGCTTTACGTACATCTTCTGAACCTGGGTGTTTTCTGCAAAGCGATAACTGAGCTCACGACTATTGCTCTTGAGAGTGAAGGGGACCCGAACTTCACGAGGTACTTTCAAGAAAATCCCGCTTAGCACTAAGAGAACAAAGACTGCAATACACGTGTACAGCAGGATGCGCAGTGCGGTTGGACGCACATTGGTCAGCGGCACATCGTCTTCCTGATAGAGCTCACGATACTGTCGTTCATGCAATCCCTGATTCATAGCTGTGCTCATGTGAGTGAATGCTCAAAAATACAATGCGCAGAGGCGTGCTGCGCCTTCGATTGCGATCGAATGAAGAATGTTGTGAATTCAGTAGCTTAACCGACGCTTCTGTCGTCGTGCTCATCGAGCGCTGCGTCACCAGTGTTTGACTCATCCAAACCCGCGAGCCTCGGTCGACTCGCCGATAGTCGAAGGGCAGCGAGCGCCAGAACAATCTCCAGAACTATACAAAGACTATAGTACAAAACCTTGTTCGGGATAGGAAGTGAAGCCCACATGAAGTGCATGGAACTAAGGATGCTGGCGAAGAACAGAAGCCATACAAACCACTGATGGTGGAAGATGCCTTTCCACTCGTGAACCTTCTGGAGAAAGAAGAGGATGATGATAAAGCTTGGCGACATCATGCGTTCTTTATCGCCAGCCACCCACGAACTCACAAAGAAGGCTACTACGAGCATGGCATAGCCTGGATACTCTCGCACAAAACGTCGAGCCTCGCGCCACCAAACAAGCACAAGCAAAGCCAGAGGAGTACACGCATTCAGAAGCACTCTTACCCAGATCTCCCATTTCGCTGCATCTGGCGCATAGTCAACAAAGAGCTGTAGAAGAGAGTACGTGGCGTTCGTGATGGGGACGATTTGATGAATCGAGAACCAGAGCACCAAGCCAGGCACGGTTGAGAGCAAGGAGAGGAGTAGACGTCGGTGATCACGCTGGTGCAGACAATACACCACGATAAAGGGAAGTATCAGCAGTGTATTCTCTCGTGTTGCCACCGCTGGTATCATGGCAAGCAGAAGGATACTATAGGCGCGACGCTGCACTGCTTCTATCATGATCAGCAAAAGCGCTAAGCTCAGCGCATCTGCTGCTTGAAAAGGGTTGAAGAAAACGAATCCACTGAGATATGGCTGGAAGAGCAGCAACACCGATAGGAATAGCGCGAGTTGCTTCGATGCGCCGGTATTCTGGAGCATTCTATAGACTTGCAGGCTGAGCAAGCCCATTCCAAGGAGGGCGAAGAACTGGAAGCCTAAGACGTCGGTTGGGAAGAGCGTTCCGCTCAACCAAGGAACAAGAATGCGATAGGCAAAAGGGGCTGTAATCTCTGCTGCGAAGCCAGGTGCTGCCTGCGCCATTGCGCGATATGCTTCGAGATCTGTGTGGGCATAGAGGCCGTTGTAGTCAATGGTCTGATTCCACACCACCTGACAAAAAGCAAGGAAGAGTACTAAGATGCGTAGGGCTAAACCGCGACGCTCATTGACGGCTATAGAAAGATGGTCGAGATGCGAACTCAGCTTCGTAATCCCAAGTTCTTCAGATGCTCTGCGGCTGCAGCTTTTGACTTATACGGAAGATACACGCTAAATGTCGTGCCCATTCCGATATCGCTCTTGACACTGACTTTACCATCATGTGCTTCTACAAGGCGCTTTACAATCCATAATCCCAATCCAGAGCTTGGCTCGTCAGCAGTTGGCCTTGCACTGAGCTTCATTCCTCTCTGGAATGCCCGATTGGTATCTTCTTTACTCATCCCAAGACCTTGGTCTTCTACATCGATACGCAAGTAATCATCGGTTGGTACGGTTCGAACGGTGATGGCCGTTCCTGGCAGAGAAAACTTGATGGCGTTCGAAACGAGATTATCGAGCACCTCTTCGATTTTCTGCGGATCAATCTCGCAGTGAGGCAGATTAGCTGGAACTTCGTGATGAATCGCGATGCCTTTTTTGTCGGCCGCCGAGGAGTTCCGACGGCACACGCTTTCAACAAGCAGGCCAGTATCGGTGTCTTCGATATCTAATTGAATGTCTGTTTGATCCATCGCCATCACGCGCGACAGCTCCTGTGACAACGAAACAATCTTTGTTGTTGTGTCGATGATGTCTTGCATTACCTCTTGGGTGTCGCTGCTATTGAGATCATAGCCTCTGAGCAAATCCACCAAGTTCTTTACTAAGGATGCCGGGTTCTTGATATCATGGATAATGATAGCAAAGAGATCATCTTTTTGTCTTTGTAAGTCCTCAAGCTCACCCTTTACCTTCGAAGCCCGATCGACTTGTCCGGCAAGGTCTAGATTCTGATCATTGAGTTCTTCGGTCTTCTTTGAAAGGTCAAGCACCTTCTTGCTCAGCTTAGCATTGTCTTTCTTAAAGCGTTCGAGCTCTTTGGTGATCTCATGGAACTGCGCGAAGTCTTCAATCTTCTTCTCTTTTACCACCACAGAACTTGGCGCTGTGCTCGGGACTTTGTTCAGTTGCTGCGCCAGTAACTTTATTTCTTCTTGCGCGGCTTTTCGAGAGAGTATGGCGAATACCAAGATGATCGTGCAGAGAACGAGCAAGGAAACAATAACAACGAGTGCAACGATCGATCGCCACCAAGGTTCAGCGGGTGCATTTGTACTTTGTTGTTGTAGACTTGTTCGGAAGCTCTGTGCTTGTGACGCGTCCACACTGAAGTGGAGAGTGGTAGGAACTGCCGACCATTGACTGTCGTTGGATTGAGCTCGCACTACTAATGCATAGTGTCCTTGCGCCAAGCCAATAAAGGTCTTTGAGTTTTCGTATTGCGACTTGAAGTCATGCTGATCGCCGTTATCCAATTCCACCTGATAGCGTACGCCAGAACTGGTCGAGATGCCTTCGCGGCACATAAAAGAAACGGTGAGAATAGACTGAGTGTCGAGCTGCATACTGGTCCACAGGCTCTGCGGAACGGCTTGTCCATCCAATACCACATTCGTGATAGCAGTAACGCGTTGCTCTTCGGCTTGAGTCAGCTGAAGACCAAAGACGAATGTGAGTAGTACTACAAGTCGACGGAGACGGACCACGGTAATCCCTTAGCTATTCTGTTTTCGAGGCTTCCATGCGGTACAAACGTGCTTGACGTCGCTGAATTTCTTTGGTCTGTTTTGCATGTACAGCGAGGATTCGCGAACAATCAAACCAGAACCACACCGGATGGTGTGGGATATTGAGCTGCGTGCAGTAGCGTAACAATTCACCAGTGACAAATATACGATCTGCATAGTTCGCAAGACAGGCGTTGCGAGGATCTTTTAGAAGAAGGTTGATCTCATCTTCTGTATCCACGGAACTCAGAACGGCATCACGAATGCACAGAAGCTCAGCACAATCACACGACTCGTTTGCATGTAACTCTCTCCTCTTCGAATTGCGGTCACCCTTGTCTTGTATTATACAGGGTCTTTCAGCCGTCTGGTGTATGAAGTGCAACTGATAGCCATGTTCCTCACAGAAACGCCGCATGTCCTCCAAGGCATCGCTATGTGCCTCGGTGCACTGCTGCAAAGCAGCATCGTCGACAATGAGGTGTCTCATGCGGGTGTAGGAAGTAGTGGTCAGGGAAACATGAACTCACACGGGCGACAACTCACTATAGACCTCACTGTCTTGAAAAGATCTGTGTGGCCGAAACGATAGTCAATTGCTTCCGCTCTGCACTTAGTTCATGGGCAAATAGTTGTAGAAGCCACGACCTGTTGTTTTGCCCAGCCAGCCCGAGCGAACATGTTGGCGGAGGAGTGCGCAGCATTTGTACCGTGGCTCATGATACTCTTGAAAGAGAGCATCGAGAATCGCCACTATAACATCTGCTCCGATACGGTCAGCCCACTCTAACAGACCTTTGGGATAATTTACACCCAGCTTCATGGCCGTGTCGATGTCTTGCGCTGTAGCCACTTTCTCCATCACCGCAAAAGCAGCCTCATTAATAAGCATTGCAATCATGCGAGGAAACACGAGGGCAATACGATCCTCAACAATCTCCACAGCAAAGCCTAAGCTCTCGAAAAAACTACGAGCGCGTTGATGACTGATCTCACGGGTGCGCAACGAAGGCGCAATCTCTAAGGTGGTTGCTTCTGAAAAGCCTGGAATGAGCGGCGCTCCTACCACTTGCGAAGCAAGAGGGAGCATGGAGTTAATATCCGTTGCGGTACAGACTAGTGTTGAGCTAATGATGAGTGCTGAAGGAAAGAACTCCGCCAATTCCTGCAGAACAAGAACTTTGTGTTGCTGCGATTTGATCGAACAATCGATGATAAACTCGATCTGTGTTTTGTCCGAGAGATCACTGATACTCATCACCACATTCTCCGCGAACTCGTCATAGTACTCATTCACGTCATCGTCTTCAGCTTCCATAGCTTGGTCCGGACCAAAGCTTTGTTCCAGTGCTTCGGCAATGAGTTCCTCAGCGCTGAGGTCATCACCAAACTCATCGGTTGAGTTGAGAATGAGAAAGTCGCGCGACTTCTTTTCAAGTAAGCGAGCAAACTCTGCAACAATTGGTGCTTCGCCAAAGAGGAGTACTGGTTTGGGTTCGGCCGACATATCGCCTGTGGGTATTGGGTGAAGAAAAGTGAGAGTGGAGCAGTGCTCTGCACTCAAGACCAGCAAATTAGAGCATTTTCAGCTCAGAACAACAGCAGCTCGGCATTGGCGCGAAGCGTCCAATGCGTTAGAGCAAGTAGTCTCGAGGGACAACCTGCGGCACAAAATCCTGTACATAGAGTGGCTGAAAAGCATCTACATCCGTCCATTGTTCTCGCTGCAAAAGCTGTAGTGCCAGGGTCCTCAGATGCAGAACATCCAATCGCGCCAAGACATCGCTCTCTGACAAAGAACCAAAGCGCGGTGCTGCCGGACCAACAATGAACGTATCCGCGGGCAGAGATGCTACCAGATCTACTTCGCTAAGGAATCGTGCATCTGCCAAAGCCTTCAGCTTAATACGATCGCGCTGAGATGTCTGAGGTACACTCTCAGCACCTTCAACCACACGCGAAGCGCTAGCAGATGCCTGGCCATTGTCATCATGTTGTTTCGTAACTGCAAAGTGCTGCACATAGTACTTGCCACTCTGCGCGCCGACAACAACAAACACCGAGTTGTAGTTCAGAAGCAGGGCGCGTTCTGCAGCTGCCCATGCTATGGCTTCGAGAGTAGGAACGGCGATGAGCTTTGGTTGATTGTCGTAACAGAGCGCTTTCACCAGGCTTGCACCAATGCGAAGACCAGTAAAGGAGCCGGGTCCTGCAGAGATAGCAATAGCACTCAGCGAACTCACCGACATACCATTTGCTTCGAGCATCTGCGCGCACATACTGGCAAGCAGCTTATCGTGGATGTTCGAGATCCAGTGCGAACTCAGGCTTTGCAAGCGTCCGTCAACGTAGAGAGCAACTCCGCAGTTCAATCCGCTGCTTTCAATACACAGCAGACATTGTGTACTCGCACTCATGACTCAATATTCTCCTGATCAACCTGAAAATCCTCGTCATCATCCATACTCTCTTCAACATCCGCATCCAACTCACTGCCTTCATCATCGCCATCAAACTCATCGAGCATGGCGGAGGGATCGAACATCCCTTCCGGAGGACTGAGCAGAATACGTTTGCTGTCAACATCGACCGACTTCACTATAGCTGGTACGAAGGGCACCAGAACTTCGTCGCCGTTTTCGTTCTCAATAACCAGTGTCTTATGTGCAGGACTCTGCCAGATGTCGACCACCTTACCATACACCGTACCATTCTCAGCATCTTCGACGTGCATATCAATCATAGACTCACTGAACTTCGTCACATCCGTTGGCGCCAGACTTTGTCGGTCCACAAACAAACCCAACTCTCGCAGCGCTTCCGCCTCGCTCATTGTGCTAATACCTTTGAACTTAATGATAGCGCCCTGCTTGTATTCTTTGCAAGACTCCACCGTGTACTCCGAGGCAAAGGCATCACTAAAACCCAGGCGCACCTTTGTTCCAGCAAGCAAGCTTGGCAGGAAGTCGATATCGCTCAGGATGCACTCGCCAGCAATGCCGTGTGTTTTTGAAATAGTACCGATGTATTGAGAAGCCATGAGGTCTTGAGAGATCGTACAGGAGATTATCTATATGCGGAGCTGCCTTCGGCATCCCCGCAGCGCTAGGGCGTAGAGCTACCACGCCAGCGCAGCTACGAATTTAAGCCATTGTGCGATGCAAATGGCGGGAGTGGGGCGTATGTTTGTGTTTTGTGGTAGTATGTCCGATAAACCAAACCATGATTGAACAACAAGGCATTCGCCAGATCATAGAACGCTCCATCGAGGTCAAGCGTAGTGTGCTAGAACAGTGCACGGAGCAGATTTACAGTTGCGGACAGCTCCTCATCGCAGCCTACGAGCGAGGCAACAAGTTGTTGTTTTGCGGCAACGGCGGTTCCGCAGCCGATGCCCAGCACATAGCCACCGAGCTCGTCATCCGCTTCCGTGGCGGGGTTGAGCGCAGAGCTTTGCCAGCGCTATCGCTCAGTGTTGACCCCTCTATGGTCAGTGCAGGAGCGAACGACTATGGCTACGAGCACACCTTCGCTAGAATGGTAGAAGCATACGGGCAAACGGGCGACGTGCTCATTGGTATAAGTACCAGCGGTAATTCACCAAACGTACAGAAGGCTTTGGAGCAAGCGCGCAAGCAGGGAATGGAGACCGTTGCCTTGTTAGGGTGTGAAGGCGGAAAGATTGGGACGGATTGTGTGCACAGCGTCATTGTTCCTTCAAGCACGACGGCACATATTCAGGAATGTCACATCATGATAGGTCACATCTGGTGTGAAATGATCGAAGAAGCGTTGTTTCCAGAACTTTTCATCAAGAGTTAGGGCAGAAGAGGCAGAGAGTAGCTTCCAGAAGCAGGCGAGTGCTGTCTATACGCGCAATCGACGCAGGAATCTGGCAGCAAACTGGTCGGAAAGCAGTATTGAAAATTCATTAGTCAGAGGACAGAAACGGTTGATTGAAGAAAAATTCAAGCTTTTTCTCAACTTTTCCCTCTCAAAAGTTGTCTGTTTCCCAACAGACCCTTATTTTTGTCTTCTCGCTCATCGAGACGCCACTTTAGCTCAGTTGGTAGAGCAGCTGATTTGTAATCAGCAGGTCGTTGGTTCGAGTCCGACAAGTGGCTCCAAATTTTAAGGATTTCGAAGGTCTGCAAGTCTCAATAATCATTGAGACTTGCGGGCTGACCGAAGAAAAAGCCCACCTTCCTTATTCAGTCTTATCCGAACCCATTTAGCCTTACTTAAGCGCATTTTATCCCTACAGTTTCCCTACAGTTTTTTTGAGTGATATTTCAAAAAACGCTGAGTTACTCTGCCCGATTAGCGTAAATCTGAAATTTATTTTTCCACAATCAGAGTGCCCGCGACCGCTGTTGAACGTGCCACATTAGGCTGCTTTGCTCTGACGATCGGCTGCCGGTTCTGTTGCTGAACCTTGACCGCTCTCCAGGATCGAACGTAGTTTGTTGATGCGGAACTCGTGGTAGTGTCCGAGCGTCGTGCTAACGCTTTTGTGTCGCATGAGATCCTTCACGTGCGCAAGTTCAACGCCGCGCTCAATCAAACCGGAGGCAAAGTTCTTCCGAATGGCATGCACACCAATGTTCTCAATACCCAGATTCTCGCATACCTTCCGCCAGGACTTGTAGAGGAAGGATGCTCCCTCACGTGTCCAGTGAAACAGATGATCATTCTGCAGGTTGATCTCTAGAGCACGGTTGATGATGCCCCGCAGTTCGGCGGTGATTGGAATGGCGTCAAACTCGCTCTTGTTGATCTTGTTGCGCATGTCAATGTGATCGTCCATGATCTGCGACTTTCGGATCTCAAGAGTTTCTGTTAGTCGCGATCCTGTAAGGCGCATAAAGCGAAAGAGGAGGTGGTGACGCTCCGATACGTCTTGAAAGGCATTGATGATCTTGTCGAGTTCTGCGTCATCGTATGTTCGAATAGGTTTCTGTGTCTTCACCATGAGTCGCTTGAAGTTGACCTTTTCGCAGTACCCCTTGTCGGTGCACCACGTGCAGAACACGCGGAAACTGCGAAGGATGATGTTTCGTCCGGACGGTGCCTGTTTCGATTCGTTGAAGAACTTCTGCGCAACGGAGTGAAGCTTCTCGGTTGAGATGTCAAACTTGGCTTTTCCGCATATCTTGGCAAATGAGTATCGATACGATGCCTGGGTACGTTTCGACTTGTGAGCCATGTGGTCCTTGCAGAACTCCTTCCATGCATCTTGAAGCGCTACGCCATGTTTTTGCTCAACAGCGGGTTCACCACCGTTGAGCCACTTGTCGTGCAGGTTCTGTAAGAAGAGCTGCGCTCGAACACGGCCTTGGGGAGTGTCGTCGTAGCCAGTTGGGTAGGATTTGTCTCGATACTCCACGTAGAGCTTCTTTGAGTTCTTCCGTCTGTAGATTGAGCCAGGCGTAATACGCTTGCGTTTGGGCATAGCAGGATGTGGTTAGTGGTAGAGATCGGTTTTGATTCGAGTGGTGGCCACCTCTGGACTACTTCGACTGGTTTGCTCTTCAGCACTAGGTTTTGGTGGCCATTTCAACATATTAATATTGTATGTGATGACCAAAGGCGGGGTTGACGATATGTATATCGCCTATTCGTCATAGGGTTCTGGATGTAGTTTTCCAAGCTGTCACCAGCTAAGAATGACGGGTTGATATGGTATTGTAGTACTTCGGATTGCAAGAACAAAATCGAAAAGGTAAGTTTAGCGGGTGGTAAACGACAAAAAGCTAGGCTAGATTCTGACCGTTGGAAATGTTTCCTTCGGGTACGGAATGATAGTATACGATACACTTCAGATTTGTACTATGCCTTCCTCGGGCCCTAAAGTGGACTCTTACAGCTCAGAGGTGCTATAGAATTGCAAACCTCTCATTCAAAAGCAACTATTACTAATAGATAAAGTGTTCATTGACTGTCTATCTGTTGCGCCGCCGAATCAAAGTGAAAGATAGAACAATGAAGCCTCCTACGAGCACCAGCGTAACAAACTTGACAAATAAATTGGGATGCGATGCACACTCTGGTTTCCATAAGCCGAGCATACTCCAAGCTGGTGCGATAACATCTGTTGCCAGACGCGGTGTAGCTATTAGACCAAACAAAATAGCCAGTACGATACGTCTAGCCTCCGAAGCACTTGCCTCTTTAAGGGATGATTCGCTTGAGCTAATGCTCAAGTTTTCAGTAATCGAATGACGGACATTATCCGCACCGATGTTTTTCAGTCCAACTTCCATTAATGTAACAATTTCACCATACGGACTTGCGTCCCGCAGTTGTTGCTCAAACATTGATAACACTCGTCTGGCAGCTATTACCTCGTGGGACTTTGCTAAATTTGAAAACTTTGTACGTAGCCTTACGTATAGCATATAGCCGTATTCTATCATCTCGACTGACACCTGAGGTGCAGAGATAACGCGGACAAAGTTCGGGTCTGCTATGCCACCCTCTGATTTAATACCAGATCCTGACCACAACCAAAGACTCGAATTCGTAGTGATATAACACCCATAATCGTCATACTGGCGCAGGCTCTGTGGGTGTGTATACTGAATATCTCTAAAAGAACTCATGGAACTTCGCATCAGGACACTTCGTATCAACTCCGCATGACTTTGCTCATTCGCAGAGGCTGTCTCTTGCTGATTATCGTGTTTGAACACATAAACATGCGGTCTTCCTACCCAACGCTGTCCTACCTTCGGATGCCGCTTGCGACCAAATATTAAATAGCGAAGTCCTTGTGTCGGTTTGCTAAGTACGTACGTTATCGTATCAAAGACAGTCAGAGCCACAGTCCCAAGATTGTCAGTTGTGAACTCATCGTCAGCGTGACTCAAAGGTGAGGTAGTAAAATCATACTCGTCATCTGTTGACTTAGTGTTTAGTGCTTGAACTGATTGAAAATGGGCTCTTTCAGTTTTGTAGAGGTACCATCTAACTCTGAAACTTGTCTTACCCAAATAGGCGTTAAAGAACGCACTTGGGGCATATTTCGCTATGCCTGGAGAAACCATGAGTTCTCGCAGTTCTTTCAGGCCAAAATTTACATAATTATCAACGAATTCACCGAGAGGAACAGATGTCTCCGATGAGAAAACACGAAAGGATATCATTATTACACCATTGACAAATATCTTAACAACCGGATAAATGTTGGCAGTGTGGTCTCCAATTTTCGCTTCAAACTTACCAATGTACGCTCTTAGGTATTCGGGTGGAAGTTGAGAGACGTCGTGAAACAACTTCATTTCATGAAATCTAAGTAAGCAGTATTCGAACCACAGAGCATGCACTGCTTCGTCCATATCCGGACTACCGCCATTGTCCGTTTTAAGCTCTGTAACTGCTTTATCATCGTGGGGTCGCATGCTAATTACAGTCTCACCACTTCTAACGTCACCATTTTTTGTACGCCAGTGGGTCCTTCCATCTCTGTGGATGGCGCATATCGCGACCTCCGCATCAACAAGCAATCGACCAGCTTCCTCTAGGTCAGTTAGTGGAAGATCGGTAAATGTGGAGTATGTGTGCCAGATTTGCCAGCTATGAATATTCATCTAATACACTTAATTGAAGAATGCAATAGCCACCGTGTTGTGGCTAAGAATCGAATGTTTCAGCATAAAGAAATGCAACTCGACTTCCTAAACTTCTCGCCAGGATTCTCCCAGCTCAATTACAAGCGGTTTTTGATTCTCATAATAAACATTGACCATCGCTAAGAATGATGGGCTCACTACGTCTCCGGCACCCGACGCCGCATCTAGATAAACACTAGTGCGAAAATCCAAATCTAGCCCCCAGAACAATCTAGTAGTCAAAAACAAACTGAAAGGGATTGAGGTTCTTAGGACCTTCCAGTTATCAGTAGGAGAAGTCTGTTTGAGAAGCTGTCTTGCCGTATTCATTGGAGATATCCAGAAATGACTGTGCCATACATTGTCACTAGGAAATTTCAGAGGAAGAGTATTGTTCTTGCGAGTATAGAGTAACAACTGAGAATACGGAAGGTTCCAATGAATTCTATCGATTTGCGCCATTGATACAGACTTAAAATTATGAAAGGGTTGAAAATCTCTCTTGGCTTCAATGTTCGCGACACCTCTCAGTACTTCGCCTGAGGAGAATTGGATATTCACGATAATGCTAATATCACCAGATTTCTTTTCAAGTATCTTTGAAGTGTTTTTGAACGACTGCCAATCAACAATTTTGGAAAAGTCTGTAAATTGAATTACACGATTCGAGAATAGGTCACGTAATCTTCTCATTAGCAGGAGTGTTAAGTGATCTTCAGACCACTCATCTTCATGAGTTATGTTGCATATCTTGGAGAAGCTCCGTTCAAGTTCTACAACTGTGCTATACATAATGCAGTGTAAGAATTAGAATGTGAAGAAAAACACAAAATTAATTGTCGAACTTGAGTCTAGGTAATCCTTTTACAATCTCGACAGTTTCCACACTTAAACGAATAACACTCAACAATAGATCCAGGATGTAACGGGGGTTTTGCGGTACCCATTCATTTGGATCACTTTTGATGCCACTTGCCTGGTCAATAGTAAATTGATAGCTTTCCATGATCCATTCGATCGCAGACTTTCCATTTACAACGTATTCATAGGCCTCAATTGGTATCATTTCTATCGATATTTGACTATTGAATATGATTCGTGTTTTATCAGCTTTATCAGCGAATCTGATTCTCTCGACTCTGAAAAAGTTGCTTTCAGCTCCATTTACAATGACGCTAGTAAGGGTTGCAAGATTCTCATAGTTGATATGCAGGTCTGCCAAGTGTCTGCCTGATTTGCTGAAGCTCCAGAAATCAGCTGCTGTAGAGACAAGAGGTATTCGTGGGAATACTTTATTTAGATCAGCTGCAAAGCGGTATCTGTAATCACTTGAGTGAAGCAGGCCGTACGTATAATAAAAAATATCCTCTTTTGTAATATCAGCACAGTACTTGGTGCTTGCTTGAGAAAGTATGAAATCAGATACGCCGTCTCTTCGAACGTGTTGACTTTGAATTTCGTCTGAAAAGAGATTGTTTTTATTGGTATCGTTTTTCTCATAATAGTATAAGGGAAAACACTGAGTGCTTGCATCTAGAATGTTGAGGTCTGTAACAGAGTCTGTCATGATAGAAGAATTAACTTTGTTTCCACTAACGCCTGATACGCAAATGACCCTATTAAATAAGGTCGATTCTGGAAATATATCCTTGAACTGCCCGCGTCTATGAATCAATTTATCGCCAAGGTACAAGTGTTGCTTACAAAATGGTCGATATGCAGCTTTCACTACATTGTTCTCATCAAAAACTGCAATATTGCCGCGGTCTACGTTTGGAATTAAGCTGCTGGACCAACTAATTTTGGTTGGATCCTTATCAATGAAATCCTTTGCTTGTAACCTGTCGTCAATTTGCTTAGCTTTAATAAAAGAATGAACCTGGTTGTTATAAAAATTAACCGTTTTCTTCGCGTTGCGGATAAGTTCTAACTCAGAATAATTGTAAACCCACGGATCTCGACTGCTTTGAACTCCTAGTGAATTAACCACGAATACTGAGTGCGATTTAGCATCAAATTTCTTGTCTGGTGCCAGCGGAATGAACGAGGCAAATAAGTCGGTTCTATGAGTAAGCCAGTCGCCGTGAGAATCAGGAGTCAGTGTCAGCCATTCGACTTCTGAACTCTCAATATCGACGTAATTGTTTAGTCGCAATAGTTTATCCTCTCTCGAGAGGTATTCACCAATATCGTGATAGTAAATATTGGCTTTATTATTTGAAGAATTAGGATTCAGAACTAATAATGATATAACTATAGGGGAACGGGATCCAGATCCAAATATTTTGCCTCCTTCTTTTCTGCTCAATTCACCGCTTGTTCTTTGATCTCCCCTTAGATTAAACACATAAATACTGGTGAATTCATTTTCTAAGCACTTTCTGAAACCATTCATAGATCCATTGTCAATCCATCCGCCGTCAGTTACGAAGGCAATAATACCACCGGCGGACTTGTCGAGGCGATCCGAAGACCATCGAATGGCCTTAATGTATGGATTATAAAGAGCATTTTTGTTAGTAGCACTAGAATGAGCGGCATAGGTATGAGCTATGCGACTTTCGAGTTTAGGATAACTCTGATTCTGAGCGTTGTCATTGGCTGACTTTTGACCTTTTGAGTATGGTGGATTCCCCATTATAACACGTAGCGGAGCTCTTTGTTGGGCCTGAACACGTTTTGAGTTTTGGGGAAACATGTCAGAAAAAAGTATGTCCCTGTCGTCTGTCTCTCCAAGTTGAAATGTATCTGTTAGGCATATTCCATCAAACGATACAAATATGTTTTGGGATTCAACATAATCGTGGTACGCATTTTCAATGTTGATTGCAGCGATGTAGTATGCTAGCAGCACAATCTCATTTGCATGTAATTCGTGTTCGTACTTACGCTTCAGATCAATCTTCTGAATGAGGCCGCTCTGCAGCAGCCGAGTCATGAATGTGCCTGTTCCAGTGAAAGGGTCGAGTACATGAACATTCTCGTTAGAAATTGAACGGCTGAATTCTCTGTTTAAAACGACTTCAACTGAATGTATAATGAAGTCCACGACTTCGACAGGTGTATATACGATACCTAGCTTCTCGACCATCTTAGGAAATGCGGTTTTGAAGAACTTGTCGTAAAGTTCCACTATAATCTTCTGTTTGCCAGCAGCATTGTCAATACCTGAAGCTCGTGATTTCACTGATTCATAGAAGCGTTGTAGCGTTTCTGTATCCTTTTCTAATGACTGACCAGAAAGCAAGTCGAGCATCTTTTGCATTGACACTGAGATCGCATTATTCTTGACAAAGGAATAGCCCTCGAACAATGCTTCGAAAACTGGCTTTGTGATGAGGTGCTGACCAAGCATTTCAATTGCTTCGTGTTCTGTTATGGAAGGATTAATGTTTTTTTGCAAACCACGCAGGAATCTCTCAAATGCATTCTTATGTTTTGTGTCTTCTCGTACTAGTCGTTCAATGCGCTCTATCTGACGCTCAGCGATTTGTGCAACATCCTTTGCCCATTGTTCCCAGTAGCGGCGGTCGCCAACCTTTTGAACCATGCGCGCAAACAGAACGCTCTGTAGTTGCTCGAATTGCATGGAGAGCTGACTGTTTATGTCGGATGCAGCGGCGTTGTAGCTCTCGTTTGGCTCATGTACTCCAGTACCATTGTCAATACGCCCTATGAGTATCTGTTCAGGCTTTTTGTGATTGAGTTCAATTTTGTTGACTATAGCGTTGAAGCGGTCGTCGTGCGCGCGGAGCGCGTTCAGTACAGTCCACACTACTTTGTACCGCTCATTGTTGTTTAGTGCTTTATCAGCTTCTACATTGGCAGGTACAACGACAGGGATGATAATGTAGCCATACTTCTTTCCTGGCGACTTCCGCATGACACGTCCTACAGACTGAACAACGTCAACCTGCGAGTTACGTGCAGATAGGAATAATACGGCATCCAAAGAGGGAACATCGACTCCTTCGCTCAGACAACGAACGTTTGTGAGTATGCGACAGTCATTGGCTTCCTCAGAGGACCCCTTCAGCCATGACATCTTCTCGTCTCTGTATGGTGCTGACATAGTGCCATCAATGTGGTCGGCGTCAACATTTACAAGCCCTTCGCGTGCATCGGTATCTATACTGTCATAGTAGAGTTTACGGGTTACATCAAAAGCGGCCGAAATCTTCTTTGAAATTTTGATGTTTTGGCAGAATGCAACTGCCCGTCGCATGGGTTCAGGGTCAGTGTTTTTCAGTACACCGTCATCACCAATGATCTTTTTGGATAAAGCGTTGATACAGCCGATTAGCTTGGATGCGTCATCTGAGTTGATTTCATTATTGGAGTCGGCAACCATGTTCTGGACGGCGGCTGGCATGTCGCTTTCACTTATCGTTAGGATCAGAACTTTGTAGTCAGAAAGTAGGTCTTTCTCTACTGCCTCGCCGAATCCGATACGGTAGAACTCTTCACCGTATAGTGATTCATCGTCCATCGAGCACAATACAGCCTCAGCTTTTGCGGCCTTTGCCTTTGAATCGTCGCTGTAAAGACGTGGCGTGGCCGTCATATAGAGTCTTTTCTTTGCACGAATGACTTTGTTGTCGTGTATCTTGACGAAAGATGAGGAGTCTTCTGACGCTAACGTTACACCAGTTGTGCGGTGCGCCTCATCACAAATAACCAGATCGAATACGCCGTTCTTGCTGTTCGGGTCGTCTTTCAGAATCGTTGTCTGCGCTTTCGATATTACATCTAGTGATTGGTAGGTCGAAAAGATGACGGTCATTCCAGAGTGTTTCCTGGAGCGAGCACTCTTGATTTGCTGCACCACTTCCTTTACGTTGGTAGATGCGGGCAGAGCTAGATCTACTACGCTCATTGAATCAGAGTCATCATTACTTGAGCGCTTCTTACTGATTGTGGAGTCTGAGCAGACGCAGATTGCGTTGATTGGTTCGACGGATTCTGCGAACCACTCCACCAAAGATTGCCCCAGAAGAGCAATACTAGGAACAAGGAACAAGACTAGTCCTTTACCATTTGTTTCATTTTCAGCAATGCGCAGGGAAGTGAAGGTCTTTCCTGTGCCGCAAGCCATGATGAGTTTCCCGCGATCCGCAGTCTTGTAGTGATCGTGTGCTTGTTCGAGAGCCTTCACTTGGTGGGGGAACAAAGTCTTCTGCTTCCGTCGTGCGTCGGAACCAGACACACCACGGTCGAGCTTCTTCCAGTCTACTGGAGCTAGTTCTAGGTCGGTAAGATTGATGCGGTTAACACTTGGGTGCTGATCCTTGATTGACTCTTCAGCGTTCGCCCCCCAGTGATTTGTCGTACTAATGAACAAACGGTGTGAGAATCCGACTTTGTTGCCGTCATCATCACTGAACTTACGTCCCGATGTGGAGAGGAAAGTGTCTACATGTGGTTTGTCGATAACAGCACTCTCGGCAAAACACTTGCACTGCACAGCCCAGAACTCGCCTTCGACGGTCTTGGCAACGATATCGATGCCGGTGTCCTTGCCGCCGAATGAGTCCTTTGATGGAAACTCATTCCATAGCCACACATTGGAGAACTTGTTGGCATAGAGTGGTGTCGTGCGCAGATACGACTGCATGAGCCGCTCGAAGCGATCTCCTTTGTCACGCTGGGAAAAGGCTAATGAGCGGTATTTGGAGAGAACTGATTGAAATGCTGCTTGGTTTGTCATATGAGTTATATCTGTCACATTCGAAAGACTTAAACTAGCTGGTGTGCTGCAAGTCTACAGCTAATCGAAACTATTATAAGTTGAATGCATGTTTAAAAATACAATGTTGTGCTTAGGTGTAAATGTAGCGTTTGTCACGTAAAGCAGTTCTGGCATAGCGAGGATATGGCGTTCTATTACCAATGCGTAGATCACGGATCTTGTGGTTAATGGAATACTCCGCGCTCATCACGGCAATCTGACATCGTTAACAGGTATCGCATGACTCTTCGTTGTAGCGTATGCACTCTACAATATCAGATGATTCAACGCTAACGACACGCAACAGTATCTAATCAGTCACTCACTACTACGTGATAAGGCGCGTAATAGTGAGTTGACGATACTGTAAACCATCAATTCGATTTCTAGTAGATGTTGCTCGTAAGAAAACGCTGATTACTAACGAACATGTGCAGATAGAAGTACTGCAACGTCTCCGTCAGATTCCGAATGAACTTTAATGAGGCCGACATTGGGACACATATAGCAACGCGTATAGACGGTATTCGGATCGCTTGTTGAGACGATATCGTATTCATAACAAGTATATGTGCCAGCAGGTACAGAAACCTTGATGTTTGTACTGCTTACGCGACACGCGGTAACACGTCCGCCTGGTTTCTGCGTAAACGAGTAAAAGTCTCCTACCTTTGCAGGATACTTCCACACCGTATTGTTTAGCATTGACGAAGTATTATTCAAATCACTGATGTATCCTAGAGAGTAGCCGTTTGCCTGATTGCTGTTGTATGTGTAGTTATACTCTCCGTCGTCACCTACAGAAAGTAGCCTTCGCGCAAACGAATTGGCACATGCGGTCTTTGAATCCAGAGGGTTGAACTTGAACCAATGGACTCCAGCAATCTGGTACTCTGCTCCCATGGTGATTGTTACAGTATCGGTGACTATTCCAAACTTGCCATTCGTGCACTTTAATGAGTAGGACCAATAGTTGCCATTAGCCAAAGGTAAGATGTAGCTAGTAGAATCAACCGAAGGCGATTGTGAGCTATTGCTGCACGACAACGTACTGAGAGCGATCGAGCAGACTGTCAAAACCACAGAAATGAAGAGAATAGTACTTTGCATGTCGTACTCCAAATGTGTCAGTAGAGAGCTAGCGAGTATAATAGTGTTTTGCGGTGTCGACGGCCAAGCTCAAATCACTTGTACAGGTTGGCATAAATCGTATCATTGTAGAAAAATGGCCCTCTTTTTTCATTCTTCCGCTCTTTGTAGTGTTGATCAGGCCAATGGTTGAGTGCAAAATCTAAGATTTTCTGGCCATAACTTACAAACATAGCCAGTTCATTTTCCAAAATGGGCGGACAAAAGCTGTCTTTGGATCTACTGCCGTTAAGATTTGCGGCAATGATCGGAATATTGTGTTCGATGGCATAGGCTATTTCCCAACGGACATACTTGAACAAATTCTTAGTATTCTTACCTATTAGTATTACCAAGACTTTAGTGTTTTGTAGTCGCTCGCGAAGTCTTCGCTTGATTGTCTCCTCTGAACTCCCGTCTCGAATATCATTTATTTCGTGAGCATTGTGAAAATCGAACGCAATGTGGTCGTTCTCTTTCCAAGCTTCCATAAGTCGATAGCAATGTATGTCTGTATCAGCATCAAAGCACACGTACGTTTTGTTCCTGTATCCCATATCGATCAGTTCAGAGTTTTTGTGGTATTGAGCGACTAACAATTATTGTAACAAAAATAACAGTTAAGATGAGTTGTGTCATCGCAATAGTGTTACCAAGAGGCGAAACAGGCTTGATTACCTCGTAGTTGGCAGCAAGTGAATTAGAAATGCTAAACCAAAGACAGTTGCCTGTATCGACGTTCGAAAACTCTCTTGAGTAAGGCAGTTGGACTAAGTATGAATAGCAGTAGTCCGAGAATGATATAGCAAATAGCAAGTTAAAAAAACGTCTTCTAACGCGATGGCTGTCACTCTCGCTCATATTGATGGCATCATCACTCCAAATGTGGTAATAGAAGTAAGTATAGATATTTGTGACGATGAGATACCAAACAGCAATTGTGGCTGCTTTGTTGCTTGTGTTTGTTGACAGAAGTATAATAATCAACGCCCACTTAAGGAAGATAAAAAGATCAACTGAGAAACGCTCGTTAACTCGTCTGCGGACAGGGTTACTTGGTTTTGCAGTCTTGCGACCAACGAACTTAAAAAGCTCAACGAGATTGGCATACCTCAAATAATAGATCAAACCGTTGAAAATGGTGTATAGTATCCCGTTTTGCATAACTGTTGCAAGATGTCAATTCACTAGAGCTTGTATAGTTTGTTTCGTCGTGATAACAACTGCTGCACGCAAAGACAGGTTAATCCGAGGCTTCGTGAGGAACAAGAGACGTTACCAGAAGACAATCAAATCTTACCCAAATATCGGAACATTTGCGGAAACATCCAGTTCGGTTCGAGTTACGGATGTACGAACGTCATAACGGTGGGTCAGCTATCTGAAGTGGATACTACTATTTTAAACCAGACTTCTGGCCTAGTTGCCACTTCAACCCTCGTATCTCCGCATCTTTCTCCTCAATCTGCTCCTCCATCACATTCATCTGCTTCAACATACGCAGCAGCGCTGCCTTCAGTAGCCCGATATCATCGCTAGTAATAACCAGAGGATTGTCCGGATCTGTAGAGGTATAGGTTTGCACTTCAGTCTTGGCGGGTGAATTGCCCGTCATTAACCACTCTATGTCGCAGCCCAGTTCACGCAAGCGCTGCTGCAACTTCCAACCAGGCAAGCTCTTACCGGAGAGGTAGAGATTCAGGTACGACGTATCCTTCCCAAGTGCTCTGCACAACCCAGAGATATTCTTGTACTTCTCAGTGGCAAACTCGCGGAGGCGAGTGGCAACATCACTGTGCGCCGACGGTGGTGTCTTTTTGCCTGTTTTCATGAAAGTAGTAAAAAGTTATCCTAAAAAATTCTTGACAATGGGAAAAAGGTTTGCTAAATTGCTGCCCGACACGCAAAGATAGCTCAATTATCTGTCAAAAAGCAAAATAACTATCCTAAATATATGCTCAACTACTCAAAAAATACTCCCGACCTTGACTTGAGCGTTCTTGCCAGACTACCGTACCGAGGCATCCAGAAACAGATAGCTGCTGAGTTAGGTGTGACTTCTGGTGCAGTGAACCGTCGTTTGAAAGCTCGCGACATTGGAGTTATGAGGCTAGTTGTCAAAAAAATGCTCAAAATCAACGAGAAAGTGGCGAAAGTTGAGGTGCTCGATAGAAAACTCAGCGAAGAGTTCATCCAAGCTGCACAAGGTTCCAACGTTGAGACCACCGATGTACTATCGGTCTCTCCCCCTGAAGAAGAAAGTACTGAGCCTTCAGGGGTATGACTTGGCTCTAAGTGAATAGGCAGCATAATCTTAACATTTGCATCTACGTTAGCAACACCATTACGACTTGAATAACTAAGGAAAGGTTTATCCTAAGATGAAGGTATCCTGCACTGATCTTGCCATCGGCTTTGCCGCAAACATGAAAACCGCCTGGCTACTTAGAAGAGTTGGACACAAGTGGCTTTTCGTCCAAACAAAGAAGCGGGCTGAGTCTTTTGAAGACTTTGCACTGCGGACTCTTGATAAGATCAAAAGACTCAACTGCAAGGAGGACGGCAGTGAAAGCTGAAAAGAACGCTGAGGCGGGAACGGAAACAAAAGCCGACACTCAGGCACAAGTCCCACAAGAAGATGGTACCAGTGAAAAACTCGAGAAGGCTAAACGGACGCGTGGAGCGAAAACGCCTCGTGATCCTGACGTCTACTTCCTGAATACTGTGCAAGTAGGTAAGATTCTGGGTGTTCGCGAGGACGATGCTCGTTTCTTGATGGATAGCGGTGCCATCCACTCGTATATGCACCGCTCAATGTTAAAGACGACGCGGACAGACGTTGACAAGTTCATCGAAGGACTTCGAGAAGGATCGCTCGATATACCAGGGCTGCTAATTGTGCACGACAACACACGGGCACGAATGATTGCAAGAGAAGCTGCGGCTGAGCGCCAGAGAAAGATTGAAGCTGATAAGCTAGACGCGCAGAAGAAGGAGGACGATAAGAAGAAGCAGGAGCGGTTGAAAAAACTGGAGGAATTGAAGAAACTAGACGAGCGTAGGAAACACGACGAGCAGAAAAGGCTGGAAGATCAGAGGATGCTGGAAGATCAAAAGAGACTTGACGAATTAAAAATGTTGCATCAGCATAACTCGGCTCCTAGTGTCGCCTTGGTCTACATCTTATGCCAACCAACACCGGATCAACAATTCATCGACGCTCAAATTCAAAGTCAACAAAACCCAAATAGCTGAGACTCCAAGCATGTACTACATCGTTTTGCCGACAGACCTTTTCCCGCACATGCAGGACGAGGAGTTAAGCGCCTCCCAACAGCTCGTGTATCTGTCTCTTATCATTAATAGACCAATCAACATGACTGGCGTATATGTGACGAAGCGGCGAGAAATCTTCAGTCATATCTCAGCTTCTATCCCAGACCGCAAAGAAGTATTCGAAGCATTGGAAGCATTAGAGAAGCGTCACCTCATCTTTTACGATAACGACGTACTCTTCATCCCTCTCGTACCAGAGGCATCGAAGTTAGCCCGACACAATCAACGATACAAGATGAACAGCTTTGTTACAAAGTTGGGTGACGAACGTGCCAACAATCGCGCGCTGAAAGCCTATGCGAAGTGGTTTGCTACTCATGTCAGTTCAGAAAAAGAAAGTAGCAACACTGAAAAGAAGGATCACTCGGCTGCTGCCGCAGCCTCTGTCGACTATACCGTAGCCCCTGCCAAAGAAACGGCAGCCCCCGATAGAAAACAGTCTGCACCCCCCGCGCAGCCAAGTGGTCTTACTAACTCTGCAAATCCCGCAGCGGACGTTTCGAACAACGACCCCACTGCAATTTTCAATAAGACCCATGCCATTTATGCCGAAGGCACCGGCAAAAGCGGGCAGGACACATCTTCTATCTTCAATTCTTCAGGTAAAGAAGGAATCTTTGGTCAAGCAGATAAAGGGGGTGCGGGGGAAAATTTGCCTGACACGGACTATGATATCTTCGATCGAGAATCTGAGGCTGGTGAAGATGAAATGCCAAACGGAAAGCCTTCGGGAGTTGAAAGGAGTCGATCGTGAAAACAACGGTTAGTTACACCTGGCTTATTGAGCACCTCTCGACAATGTCCGCCGAGCAACTCCAAGACTGGATCGCTGGAATAACATACGTGCCGAAGGGCTATGTGCCTCTGAGTATCTGCGACTCTGAGTTTGCTTACCACTGGTATCGATATATCACGCGCGTAGCTGCGCAGAAACGCAAGCGGCCTGATGACCAAACCGCAAAGCTGCTTTTTGAAATGTTTGCCGATGAGAGTTCTACCGAGGATAGAGTCTCGATTCTCCGGTCTGCCCATCGCAACGACTACCTGAAACTCATCCCCACGTGCGCAAAGTCAGAACTCGTGATCGTCCAACACACATCCAGGGAAGCTCGAGCTGGCGTGAAAGGTCCTGACGACATCTGGAGTGTCTGTTTGACCGTGTATAGGCGCGCAAGCGCGCTTCTTAACAAAGACGATACAACGGTGGCAGCGGATGAAGGAGGAAGCAATGCCTGAAAACAAAAGAGTAGAAGCAGGTCGATCTCAAATCGATGGGGAACGCTTTACGCGTGAGTCACTAGCGCAATGGTTCGATTATACCATCGCTTGGCTCCGAATTCTCCGTGATGTACGAAACGTGACTCCAGACTTCCGCAATGCTGTTATTGACGCGCTACATAGGTTCCGTTACACCACAAGTCATGCTGTGCTCGCCGAACGCTGGTTGGAACTCGGAGCTTGGCAGAAGTATCGTGCTGCAGGTGTCCTGATGGTAACTGATTTCTTGCCAAATAGGGAGCAGCTGGAATCTATTGGCGAATTAGACGTAGTTATCAATGCAGCAGCGCGTAAAGCAGTCTCGCGAATTGCACGACGTGACTTCATTCACCGTGTAAGAGTCGCAGAAATGCTCTGTGAGGTCAAAATTGAGACACGACGGCGCGTTGAAAAAGAGCTCAGTATGAACAATTACAAAATCTGGATGATGCTACAACAGCACAGCGAGCAAATAAACGCTCTAAATTCACTGAAAACAAAGAAACTAAGCTGGGCTTACCATCCTAAGTTCAAGAAAAAGTTGCCGAATCGTAGCAGATGATTTGCTGTCTAAGTGAGATTATTTTTCAATCAGGTGATTATTATCAATGAATGAAAAGCAAAGAGGGTCCAATTCTCTATTACATCACTACAGGATCACGCATATGACAGGCATCGAGTTAAAGAAAATGATGAAGATGGCAGGAGTTACATCTCCTGAACTAGCAAAATTGTTAGGATGGAAGACTCCATTCCGCATTTACGCGGCGCGTCAGGATGAACGCGGCAGCGTGCGCGTGGTAATTGACCGTGCTCTTGAGAAGTTCATGTCAACGAAGCACTACAATCGTGCGCTCGACGAGATACGAGCTATGGCAAACCCAGAGAATGTCGAACGAGTCACTTTTGAGAAGGGCGTAAAGCTTACAAAACAAGAGAAGAAGGATCTTGTATCTATTGCCGTGAAGGTGAAGGCTAAGATCCATCTGACAAAAGATCAATCAACACGACTGATAGTGAGAGGGACGCAGTTGGCGGACACGTTCCAGGTAGGTGTTAAACCATCAAACAACGAATTTTCGAACGTTTCCTAACCGTTACATAAACTGAAGAAAGGGTACACATGAGGCTACAAGAATTGTTTGCAGAGCTCAACAAAAAGGGCGATGCAGATCTATACGTTATTGCGGCGACCTGCTTGGAGCTTGTCGCACGCAACAACAATGGTAACTGCAGCGACGATGAGTTCAAGATCATGACCGAAGAGCAATTCGGCACGCTAGTCAAGAAATACGGGGAGGCCGACAATCAATTCTCGTTAGATCAGATTAAGCAGATGTACACTATCATTCACAAGTTCTCAATCACAGAGCTCGAAGCTCTGATACGGCAAAAAGATGGTGGTGAGGAATATCCGCACCAGAACTACATCAAGGATCAAATCAATAAACAACCACTCAAAGGAGAATAGCCATGTTGCAACAACAAGATGAAAAACTCGAAATACTTTTCGAAGTGCTTCCAGAGGTAGAGCGATTTACTCAAAAGGCAACTGCATTTCGCGCAGCCATAGCCGGAGAAGAGATCCCGAACTTCGAAAAAAAACGAAGCTGGCGTGCATTGCAACGAGCAAGTACTGATTTGCGGGAGTCACTGGCGCATTTAACTCGAGTGCAGAGAAATGCAACTTTGAAGTAGGTTCGCGAGTCAGAAGCTGATTTCAAATGCGGCTGGCCACTCACTTACTAAACTTTTACAACATAGTGACTACACGTTTACTACACGGTCACTACACGTTTACTACACGGTCACCACATGGTCACTACACGGTCACTACACGGTCACTACACGGTCACTACACGGTCACTACACGGTCACTACACGGTCACTACATGTTCAACTACACGGTCACTACACGGTCGCTACGCGGTCACTACACGAAAACTACACGAACACTACTCAAAAACCACTCAGTTGAAAATAGTTATTGGAAAGTGGCAATATCAGCAATAAGTTGCACCAGCAAAATGCTCACGCATTCTCAGACTGGCGGGTCTGATAAGATGCCTAGGGGTTCCACACAGCTCAAGCCACTGAAATGCAGCGGTGCGTTTCAGTGGCCGTTTTGAAATCTTGAAACTCGATGCACGTTAGGAGAATTCATACATATTCGCACATATGTCGAAATCACCTTCCGTTCGTTCTAGCTCATATATGACTCACCGTTCTATGCCAAAATCAGTGACCAATTATTGCTACGATGTAGACAGGCTTGAGTCCACATGAAATTCCTCAGTTCTCAAAAAGTACTCAGGTGGAAGCTTTCCATTGAATATCATACAAGGTATGCATACGCTACAATCAAATTGCATGCAGAGCGACTAGCAGTAGATTGATTTGTGTCGTGCTGATCGTGTAGACTCACTTTGTTTGCAATAGATTCCGTCAAAACTAACTGGCTATCCGGTAGCCGTTTAACTACAACTTTATCACAGTTGCCATGAATCGCTTCTCCATTGTTCTACTCTCTTCGGTAATACTGTACGTAGTCCTCAATGTTAACGCATTTTCACAAGTAAAAGCTGCTCAAGAGTTGTATCATCTTGAAGTTAGAGATAACCTATATTCCAAAGCCCAGGCCACATTTTTGGATTCAACACGATACAGACCTGGTGCCCTTGTAGTTGGACTTCCCCAAGGTGTTGTTTCTTGGTATGCTCAGTTTCCAATTGATACGATCAATCGATTTACGTGGCGAGGTGGCGATGCCCATCTGCTGCCGCTTGATATTAATGGGGATGGACTCCGCGACTTCGTAGACTCAAAAGGAAACCTGTATGTAAGTGGACATGGTCCGTGGCCAGACTCTTTGTACCGAGAATTGGGACTTGCAACCGGCTATATCGCGGTTGGTGATTTGAATCAAGATGGGTTGGATGATATAGTAAACGTTTCTTACATAAAGTCAATAGTTAGCGTGGTACTTGGTCATCGGGAGATTGATAGCATTTCTCAAAAAAGTAGCACTTCTGAATATCTCGATTCAGTCAACTTTCCACTCGCCAGTTTTTCCACATCGGGTGGTGGACTCAATTTGGTTTGCCGACACTATCAATATATAGTTGATCAGAGGGGTGAGATGCGACTTACCGCGGATGGTATTAGATTGATCAACGTTCGTTCTGCCGTAAATGCAGGTGCTGTTATCACGAAATTGTTGGTTGATACTTCTTGGGCCGTCTCGAACACAGTTGGTGAGTTGTGGGCTTTTAAGTTAAGATCAGTTCAGTCTCGAAACAGTATGTTTCTGTCTACTAAAAATAGCAATCGAGTTGGCGATATCAAACTCTCTATTGTTGATATCGACAGTAACCTATTCATTCCAATCAGGGACTACTTAGTCGATTCGCTTGTTAGAGTGGAGTGTCTTAATCACAGTGTGGATGATGATGACGTGCCAGATGTGTTAGTAACAAGAGTAAACAATTTTAAGTCTGACCTTTATTCACTGAATTCAATGATGGAATTACGAGAGATTGCAGAGTTATCGCTCTTCCCGACGGCGTCAGCCTTCTCATTTGCAGCTAGTGGTAGTTTGCTGTTCAACGGCATTGCAGGGTATGGAACATATACTAAAGGCGCTCATGTGTATACCGTACTGTCACTATTGAGAGTTGTGGATTCAACTGTGAACTTGGTGCCAACCTCACACAATAGCCTTAGTACGAAGATCTCGATAACTCCGAATCCAGTGCAGTCAAGCGGAGTTATTGATGTTGCGTTTACCGTGACAAACCCAGGGTTGTATACTGCCTCAATAAATACTTATTCTGGTAAGCAAACATACATAGGATCCCAACTACAATATGATATCGGCGTGCGTCACTTGAGGCTAGATATAGCTGCATGTGGCTTGCAACCTGGTGTGTACTGTTTGAACATGACTGATGGTACAACAACTCATAGCGCCAACTTTATAGTAGAGTGACTTTTGTAAATCTTAACTATAATTGTCATTTGAAGGAACTGATCGAGGCACCTAGAAAGAAGTATTTTATCAATCGAAGTTATGCAATCGAGATATGAAGTATATCGCAAACACTCTCACAGTTATTATTTCAATTTTCTGGACGCAATCAGCATTTGGACAGACGATTCTTGCGCCGTTGCCTCTCACTAGTTACTCCCGTCACAGCGATTCGATAGATTTCAACGATACGACTGTCTATGTGGCAAAACAAGCAATGCCTTTTGTTTTGGGTTGGCAGTGGTCAGGTCCTAGCTATCAGACTAATAAGCGTCTAAAATGCAATATGTATCATCATCTGTTTGGATACACAGATCGACAAATATATTATAAGGCGATACCTGACAGTGTTAGAAGTTACATCATTTCGGCTGGTGTGCATCGGTACGGCGAATCAGTTAATGACCCTTACTTCTTTGGTGGTCGTGGTATTCATTTCGATCCAACAGCTGATCCGAACTACTCCAGCAGCACGCTTTCACGCCTCGGGGATTCGACTGGTGACGTTTTTGGCTTTCGCTTCCGAAGCAAGGCTCGATTAAGTGACGTCGGTAATCCGAACTATGATCGTGTGATATTCAGCCCAGATTCAATAGCGGGCGGATCAAGCGTTGATGGTGAGGTTGTACTGGATACCGTAGTTGTAAACGATCAGTTCACAGTTCTACGTAAAGACGATGTAGCGTTTAAAAACGGGTTCAACGGGCATACATGGCTTCTGTCAATAAATTTACGCCGAATGGGCAGTTTGGATACTTCGACCACGATCAACGATACGTTACTTTCTATTATTCTCCCGTATGCGATGAATTCAGAGTACAACGTCTTCGATAATTATCTACTGTATGACAGCGTATCTACAGGTAGCTTTACAACGGCGGTAAATCTTCCCGAGAATCGTGGGAAACTACTGCCAATGTCAAAGTCAACTTCGGGTCAGAATGCCTTTGTTGTGACACGACAAATGCTTCCTCCAGGTTCAGCAAGTGGCTTGAATCGTGATATCACATTGAAAGCTCGCATCGCCTTCACTAGCTCTGCTGGTATTGAAGTGAATCCTGTACTTGTAGGTGCGCCGCATTTTGGTGTGGGATATGTATCACAGTTCACTATTAGGGTCCTGTATCATGGCAGAGACAGCGTGGCTGTAGATTGGTTACGAATTGCGACTCCAGATTGTAACGATGTGGTATGTGGAGTGAAAGATAGTTCAATCTGGGAGTATGTCTATGGCGCGCAGGAAGCTTTGAGGGACAGTATTAGTGCTGGGCATAACATTAGGATGTATGCTTTTTACGGGCAAGATGAGCCGAAGACTATTGACCTTTTGGCGTCACGCTACTTTAGCAAGCTGATGCCGCATATGTATATAATGGAAGGTTTGGCAGACAAACAGAGGCAGCAGTATGTGAACCAAAGAGTACCTTGGGCTGGTTCGACAAATCTCATCTATCACCACTTTACTCCTTCAGCTATTCTAGGTAGAGGCAATGGTTCCCCATCAAGTTCTTTCTCAATGAAGTATGGATGGAAGGAAGTACTTTACCAGGCTGGCAGAACTCTGCAAGCTGATGGCTCAAACTACGATACTGATCTCGCTATGGATGCGACATTCGCAGGGGAATATTCTGGTTATCCGTACTGGGTTCGCTTGCTACGCCAGGAAAGCAGTCATCAGAATCACAGTACAAAGTACACTAAGCTGACAAGCGGTTCCGGTAACCCAGATAATGTTAATCAAATGGGCCCTGTACATGTTTTGGAGGCTGGTCTGATCAACTTGATTCATCGAGTACAATTATATGATACACTTAGGTGGTGGTCAAATATTTGGGGCAATATGCCGCTAATTACTAGTTGGTCACCAACTAGTTCAGCGCGACAAGTATACTCAGACTATGACAGATTCTTGTCAGGGGAAGAGATGAGAGCGCAAATCAACTTTGCGCTCATTTACGGAGCAAAAGGACTCATGTACGATAGGATGTATACTGATACAGTTGTTTCCACCACAGTTGGCAGCGTTGCATGCGATACTTGCCCTCCTTATCCAAGAGAGTCCGCACATATTATAGGTATGATGCATGACTCAACACAGATCAGCCCAAGCCTAACCGGCACAGCTTTAATTGAAAGCGATGATGCAGGAAGCGATTTTCTAGCCCAGAACGACAGGGCTCATATTGATATATTTTATCCGTTGACTCAGATGGCATCTGATCGAGAAGATGAACCAGGTAGAGTATACGTAGGTCGTAAGTCTATGCGTAGAGAGATCATGAAAACGCATGACTTTATTCGGCTGAATGAGAGTATCCTCATGAGGTCGAGCCTCTTTGCCTCATTTGGGAAAGGTATGTATAAGATTTTGACAGGTGACTCGGCAGCTCTGTCTAGGATTATTGATCCAGCCTTGATATTCCATGTTGACAGCGACACTACAACAGTTGTCTCTCGACCTGTGAATAGAGTAGCGACTTCAGGTGGCAGCAGTGTGCCGCACTACGAGCCATATGACTCTACATTTTGCGATATCACTTTACATAAGCTCGCCAATGTACCGATTGACTCCGAGTTTGTGTTATGCGTTTTCAATCGAAGGACAAACCCCCTGCTAAAATTAGATAGTACTCTGGCATTTAAGTCTACAGCTGAGTTCGATGCAGGTGTTGCGCTCGGGACGTACTCAAAGTATGCTCAAGGAGGTAGCCGCGAGATTAAGATTCCATTCCGTTTTACAAAAGGAATAGATCCACATACAGACAAGTATGTTTTACAAGTTCGCGAGCTTGGCGGCGGAGACACAACAATTGCACGAGTCGATACTTTGCTCTGTCCAAATTGTCCCTTGACTAGTCTGTATCTACCTGGTGAGGCGAAGTTCTTCCATGTGACGGTCCTGCCGACAGGCCGAACAATTGGCAAGGGCGCATTGGAATTTACCAATCAACACAAAGTAGTTTGCGTCCCTGAAATCGACTCATTCGTCTCAAACGTACCAGTCTACAGTAAAGATCGAGTCAGGTACCATCTGGTCTATCATCGTCAGGATACGATAATCCATGACACCGCACACTTTGCTGTGTATTACAGGCGGTCTATAAGCTTGAATCGATGTAATCCGATAGATGTTGTAGACCCGATGACATTCCCAACAGGAGCAATCTGGGAGAATGAGATTAAACTATCAAGCGAAGTGAAGCGATTTCCGCCGACTCGCCCGGGCGATACAACGGTTTATGAAAACCCTTCTGCAAAGTACCCGAGTATTGTAGTGAGGTACAATCCTGTAGACAGTGCTGAGTATGTTTACGTAGCCTTCAACTACCTGCATCCAAGCACAACAAGTCTAGCAGGATTAGTTGGTATTGCCGAAAGCCAGTTTGCGAACAATAGCATTGTACCTAGCACCTATCATGTGAGAGACCTTGGTGAAGGAAGCGCAATGGATGTTAATGGTCATCCAGTAATTAATGCTGCAAAAGGTCTGAATTTCTATGCTTTCTCAGATGCAAACTCAGGGATATGTGTTGGAACAAGACCGCTTGGTAAAATGTTGCGCGATAGTTTCGACTATCAGTACTTGTCATGGTTTCCCCATGATGGAACTTGGCTTTGTGCTGACAGTCGCCATCCTTCCTTGAACAATTATAGCAATCTCGACAATGACTCCACTTGCGCGCTTACCTGGCAAGAACGAAAAATGTGCTCTGACACTATCCCATACGATTCGGCATACGATGCTTGGCAGGTTTACTACACGAACCTTAAGTACGAGGCGGGTCACATTCAACACTACTTGCCACACCTCGATACAACGGGTGGATACAATTGGGCATTCAAAACTGGTGACAACGGTATAGTGCGACCGAAGTATTGTGGATCAACTGGTTGCAACGGTGATTGGCGAGACAGGCAAATGCCCATCGTGTTGCGCGCATATCACAACAACGACAGTGGTCGGTTCAATTTTGATAAGCTATTGTGTCACGCAGCCCGAGCGTTTCCCTGCTTTGGGACAGGAACCATTACTGGCATACTGTATTTTTCGATGCTGTCGCATCAAGATTGTCCTTCGTGTCCAGTTGAGTTTCAACCGATGGGGAATAACTGCACGTACAGTTGTTCGGACTCAATCAGATATGTTAGTGGGACTGTTGCGATGAAATTTGACTCACGAAAGGGTGATAGTACGTATGTCTATAACATGGAACTTCCCGAGTATGACCATTCGGTACTTCAAGTTGTTCAAAGCTATTTCAAGTTTGGAGGTCCGGGGAACACCTACATCGACAATGTCGAATCTCCGCAGTTGACTGCCTTTCCTCGAATCAACGGTGATGATATGTGGTCTTTCACACGCCGTATTGCGAACAAGCCAGATACTATTGTGAACAGGGACATGAATACCTCTGTGAAGTATCTTATGAAAGGAGTCACTGGAGGACTGCGCAAAACGTACGTCTTGCGCGGCTTTCAACATGATCAACGATCCTTCATGCTATGCGACGTAATCGATCCTGAGCAGAGTTCTACATTGCAGGATTCAAGTTGGCAGTTTGATCGTCGTTCTCCCGTGGATACCTTGAAGAGTGCCTGGTTTCGAATTTCGGATGCTCGAAGAATTCACTTTGTTGGAACTGGGTCGGCTTACGAATTGATTGTGCTGAAAGTAGAGAACAGAAGAACTGGAGCGACTGTAGAGATAGATCCGCGCTCTGTTATTCAGAGTAACAGTGTAATGCCTGAAGCTGGAAAGTTAGATTTGGCCAATGGCGGTGACGATTACTACCGTTTGATAATGTTTTCAACTGATCCAGCAGCTAAGGAATCTGAGGACATATTTATAGGTAGTATCGGGTCAGCATATGGAAAATCTGCTATCGATGACGATAAAGAAGGAGTTGACCTCAGTCCTACATGGAGTACAGATGAGAATTCAGGAGTAACGGTGTCACCAAATCCAGCTGAAGACGTAGTGTACATAGGCGTTGGCAAGCGAACACGAGAGACAGTTAGTAGTAATGAAATGATAGTCGTTACCGTTGTAAACCAGCTTGGAAGAGTATTGTTTAGTACTCGCTCCAATGGTTCAGAAACGATCACATTCGACACAAGCTCACTACCAAGTGGAATGTATGCGGTTCAGGTGGCGCAACCTAGTTCTGGCGCACAACTGGGGCTTCGGAATGTTGTTCGAAAGTTTGTGATTAGTAGGTAGTAAAATTACATGAGTAGCTTTGAGATTGATTCTAGGTCCTGTCGGGATCCACAATTAGGGCGCAATAGAGGTCGCTCTCGCTCAGATACTTGGGGCGCGTTATGCGCCATAAGAGGATGTGCAGACCCAGCCGACGCACCTTTATCGGACAAAAGTATCAGTTTTCAGAGAGAATTCGCATATCAGTGATGAACGCGAGTGCGCTGCTCTGCCCGACGTTTCCACATTAGAGATATGATTATGCTTCCTTAGTGTTTATTTCACTTTTAAGTCCAGAGGTTTAAGTATGGTAAACTATAATATGCTCTCAAATATTTTTGATGCTGCAAGATTTGTACGCATGTCACTTGCCATGATATTAGTGCTAGGTGTGCATTTAGTGCAAGTATCTGTCGCTTCTGCGCAGCCATATGAGACCATTCTTGACTGTGGGGGTAGTTCTGACGATGTCGTAACAGATGTGTATCCGTTATATAATGACCTAGTGGTGCAAGATGGTTCCGTAATATGTGGCTTCTCTGATTCGACTGATGCAGTAACGAACAATCATTTGATAAGTGGCGTGGTAGCTATGCTACGACCTGATGGTTCGACACGTTGGAGAAGGCGAATAGTGCAGAAAACGAACATGTCGAATTCTCCACTTGCGCAGTTGTGCTTTCAGTCGGTCACACTTGTAGTTGATCCTAGTAATCCTGATGCTCGCGGTATTGCTGTTGTAGGATGGCAACGCGAATCTGCTTCGTCAATTGTAGGTTCACTTGTAGTTTGTCGTTTTAGTTATGATGGGGATTTGCAGTGGATTAAGTACTTTAAGACTCGCTCAGGTAGTGGCAAGGATGCCCTTTGCTGCGGTTGCGATGTTATTTTGCGCGCCAATGGCAACATTTGTATTGCAGGTGTAGCTAACGAGTATTCAAGTGGCTTTGAGGACCGGAGTCTGTGCGGGAACGGAAGTATGTTAAGTAAGCACTTCTCACGTGTATGGTATCTAGAAATCACATGTCCGGTAGATGAGTCGGGTATTGTTGTGTTCGCGTCTCGTGTTTATGCTCCTCGACTGACAGACAACACCGAGTTAGCCTATGAGTTTCGTACCCAATCTTTAGGGTTGCCGCCATTAGGGACCGGCATATTTCAGGGAGAGAAGATAGTGTCTATAGCGGGCTATAGTTCAAATAACGACCCTGGATTTCACGGTTGGTCATCCTCTGATGGTGTTGTGATAAGAGTAAATGTTGTCAACCGAAATGACAATGTAACTGGTTTTGCACTTTTACGTTTGGATGCGAGCGGCAACGCAGTATGGTGGAAGATGTATGAAACATTTAGCGCTGTGAATGGTTTATTTATCGACAACTACGGCGCTACCATTAGACAGGGTTATGACTGTGGCAGTAGCAATAAGTGCATATGGGTTGTAGGAACACTGTGTGATTTCAATAACTATCGAGGACTAGACATCTCTGGAAACGGAGCGTATAAGAAGTTGCCTGGTACAAACGTTAATGATCAATTGACATATGGTAAAAATGTGATGTTAGCGAAAATATCAATGTCAGATGGCACTGTCAGCGATGGACAACCGCTTTGGTGTCGAGATTACGGTGACCCTTTTGGGCTATGGAAGTATGTACCCGGAAACGAAGACTTAGATGAAGAAGGGTGGTCAATAGCTTTTAACGGAGAGTCTGGTGACTGCAGTGCATACATATTCGGCTCTAAATACGCACATTCCGCTGGTGAGCCAGGACTGGGTAATTACGCCCCTCCGCCATTAACTCCCAGAGTGGTTCCTAACCACCAAGGATGGATTATCAAGACGAGGGTAACCGACCAGATACCTGCCAGCGTTGATTGGGCACAGTCTATAGGTGGTGACGAGGATGATCACTTCTCTGCTGGGGTAGTTAACACGAGTCAGGACGTAGTTTTTGGCGCTGGTCACTCCTCAAGCTATTGTGCGGCAGCTATACAAACAAATGACATGTTCGTTGTCAATCCGCTTTCGACCGGATTGGTTGGTCCTTGTGCCTCTCTAGTAGTGAATCCTGTGGTAGCCAGTGTTCAAATTCGTGCACTTGAGATTACGTACTATTCATGTGAGGAATATTATACGAGCAGTCCTTGTTCAGATTGGTTCAAGGTCAAGGAAGGTAAGTCAAATGATATACTAACTATAATCGGTCCACTTTATCCTTGTTTGGAAGTTCGGTGTGTAGGATCATGGGAGTGTATCAATACACCCTTAGGCAGCTCACCTTGTATCACACCATGATGTTGGACTGGTACAACATAGTGCAGTAGTTAGATCGCAAGTCTCAGTGATTTATGAGTGCAAACGGCTAATCTAATTATGTAATCATCAGTTATGGCCCAATCTCTGCAAGACTAATCATAGCACTTGCGAAGCGCTTATTCAGCTAAGTTACAAACTTGACACTATTAATCGCAGAGTACATCTGCATATACATATGCATGAGCACAAGAATTGCTACGATAATGCGAGGTATCTAGCTGTTGTAGTATTGGCGTTGGTTCTTATAAATTCTAATGGAAGCGCAACAGCCCTAGGTCTTGATACACTTGTACGTATTTATAATACTAAGCCAAATGGACTGTTTCCTTCTTGCTATCGAGCGATTGCATCGGAAGATGGTGATACAATTACACAGTTGCATCTAGGTCCAACTGTTTATTATACGTCAAAACGTGCAGCTAGGCGGTTTGTGGTATCAAACTGGCTGCGAGACGGTAAATTGATCGACCGCTATTATTCAGTCGTAGTATATGATCCGCGTGATGGTGTGAATATAGAGCTGGTTCGTGCGCTCGGCGTTGGTATGTTATTATACGGGAGTGATACAAGTCGTATAGTGATTGAGAACTTGTATAAGCACGACACGCGTGCATCAATAGTCGTACCTCGTAGGTATACTCTGCGAGGTAGTGTACAAGGACAGTATCTAGTAAGTGGTATATTTCGATGGTATAATCTTGTTACTGGTCAGCGAGTATCGTACGGTCCGTATGACAATGTGCGTGCGAATTATCTTGGTATTATCAAGGTGTCAGACAGCGTGTTTGCTGTCAACTATAGTACGTTGAACGCAGACAGCAATCGACTTGTATATTACAATTATTATAGTGGAAATATTATAGACAGTATTGCAGTATCATCAGCATACAATAATTACTATGTTGACAGGATACTGGTTAACATTAATGAGTACGATCTTCAAAATCGAAAGTACCGTGACATAAGGATGTTCGATGCATATACTAGAGCCGAGTACATCTACACTAGCAAAGAAGACATTGTCTTCGCCGCTGTATATTGCGACACTTATAGAGTTGCAGTAGGCACCAAGGATAGTGTGCTAACAGTTTGGAATTACGTTAGTAACACTGCAGAACGTGTTTTTGTTAAAGTAGATGGGGAGTTGCACCGATCGCCAGGAAGTAGGTATATACTATGGAATAATCAGGACAGTGTATACATATGTGACTTGCGCAATGAAGTACAGTTGCACAGTGTTTTGAGTCATTGTCTAGCAAACAAGCAAAAATATTACTTTGTAGACAATACAAATGTTGTATTCATTGCTGATACCGCAAGTGTAAGTCTGGTGAATTATGCTTCTAAGACTTGCAGTCCTGCCAGCGTGCTGTCGCAATATAAACAAGTGACTTACTCTGAGGCCTCTGTTAACGGAGGTGGCAATATCGCTTCGATCATAGTTGATTCAACATATGTGGTGACGTTTGAGATTGGTGGGAGTTTCGTAGTATCTACCTTACCAACCAATGTATATCGTCATAGTATAAGGTGGGCCATGTCAATCGACAGTGGAAGAAAGGTAGCTCTTTGCGGCAGTGAGTATGAGAAACAAAGTTTGTCTATTTATGATGCAGGGTCTGGCAAGTTACTGCGCGACGTATCGGTTGTTGTGCCATTTATGTCTAGACTGTATTATAGCTGGTCAGAGAACAAGCTTATTTTCAATATGTATGGGAAAAGCGGTTCTGCTGATGTCGTAGCGCTAGACGCCGCCAATCTAACCGTTGACAGCACAACGTTGCAGCTTCATGGACAGTACCTGTTTGATTTATCTGCAGATGGGACGACTATAGTAACTGGTGATACGGGACATATTCTGCGGCTTTACAGCTCGCATAGTGGCAAGTTGATAAACAATGTTAACCTATCCGATACTCCGAAGAGCGCTTTGTTTAGTCCTTCTGGCAGAACTGTCGCATTTAGCACTGTTGGCGAGGAATGTGGCATATTTAGTGTCGAGTACAGTAAGATACTATGGACTGCCACCGCAGGTGGCGATCCTCAGAGTGTTCTTAGAGTATCAGAAAGCGATTCTATTCTGTTTGTAGAGGGTGGATACCGACAGGTGACGACGGGTGCAAATGTTGTGATGCCGCCGTATAACTATAAAACCCCTTGGCGCTATGCTGGGATAATTGCACGAGACTCAAGTCTTGTTTCGACGATTGAGAACGGAAAACTTGTGTACAACCTATTGACCGGAGAGTCAAAAGTAACTAACGAAGAAGGGGTAGTATTGTATGCAAGTGATCATAGAAGTTATGTCTTGACAGGTCATGATAGTGGGTCAACTACTTCGATCTTTGGTATTCTGGACAACAAATTGCTGTCGTCATGTAGAAATGGAGTTGTAAAAACATCCTTGTACCATATTGGTAGCGAAACAATGCCTGTCTCCTATTATGATTGGCAAGGGAGATCTCGCAGTATGGTAGTTGTTGATACAAACAATATTGTAACTATTTGGACACCGAGTACTTCAAGCATTTCCTCAGTTTCTAATAGTGGTGCTGAGTTGAAGATGTCAGATTTGACCTTGTTTCCTAACCCTTGCACACTTAATGTCATGATATCTCAACCGAAGCAAGAGTGTGAAGGCGCAACCAACGAGTTGCTAATATATAATAGTATGGGTGAGCTTGTGTATTCTGAATCTAGCCCCGAAGTTTATAATGGTGTCGTTGATGTTTCTAGGATTAGCGCTGGCGTATACATGGTTGTATCATTATTGACACATGAGAGTAAGGAAGTCATCGCTAGATGTACAATGTTGACTGTAATAAGATAGAAGGTGTTTACGAAACTGGAGAGTATCCAAACAAGTTGTCAATAATTAGGAGAGAAGTTATCGAAAACGACAACAGTACTTCTAAAATTTATGCAGTTTGACATTACCTCACTATAGTTGCTATGCAGTAACAGCTGTCGTTAAGTGATTCAGAAGTCGAAAGACTGAAGTTCCAACCAAATTGCGGACAGGTGGTTAAGCTAATATACCGTTGACGCCGGTGCACTTGACGCACTCACGCCGGTCGTAAATGTTCGAAACATCCTCAAAAAAGTGATACCGTAGTCAGACGAGAGTGAGTTAGACGAAGCGGCGCTTCCACCAGAGTGCAGCACAACCACAAACTCGCCACGGACTTTGATTGTAAGACGGATGTGCGAGAACGACTTTTAGAAACTCACTTTGATTGATCGAGCGCTCATGGTTGCGCCACACCAAAGCTCAGGTGAGGTTAGGAGTACTACTGCAGTTCACGTATGTGATTCTCTCGGATGCGAAAGCGGTGTATACCAGGTTCAAGTTATAGAAAGCAGTATAGGCTTTTATAGATTCTCATGGTTGCAAAGTGGGGTTTACTGCGTTCGAAACATGTGTGGTGTTGGAGGCCTATAGTGCCGTTTTGTTGTCGTCAAATAGTTGCGACGTGAAGGGCACGAGTTACGACATGAAAGGGTGTTAATCAGGATTCCACTCGAGGTAGAATCCATGATTTGTTCTTAATATTCGCGTGCATTTGCTTTTGCTTTCTGTAGTGTCGTCTGTTGTTGATAAGAATATTTGAGTCGGCGAAGAAGGGGCGCCTATTGCCTTGCGCGATTAGAGTGTGTCTTGTTGTTTGATGGCAATACTTGCTGCAGAAAGGTTCGTCTTTGAGTTGAGTTTGAAAGTTGCTCCAGTTATTCCGTCGCGATGCTTTGATGCAGCAACTGCGCCATCTGAAACATTGAGAACGGTGTCGACCGTGTTGGCAAGCTTTGAGAATCCTCGATATTCTTTACCAGCTTTGTTCGACTGCGCGACAAAGATAAACGAAACTTTAGCGTAGTCGTCAATGAGCTGCTCAACGTCTGCCTCGCTCACATTGTCCCAACGCTGTAGCGAATCTATACCCACAAACTGCACGTCTTGATGTATTTCTAGGTAGCCTCTTAGATGTTGTAGAGACATCGTGTCACTCAGGACAATACCACTATTGGCCGGTATCCCTAGCCTTTTGGCTCTGGCACCGATTCGACCTGATGCAATACGTTCCTCACGTAGGATTAGCAGTACCTTGCCATTCTGCGATAAGTCATGTGCAAAGAGAAGTAAGAACGAGCTCTTACCTTGCCCTGGCAGACCCCAAATGAGCATGTTGAATCGCTGACACAGGTTCTTAAACAGTGCTTTAGTCTTCGTGAGCTTCAAGCACTTTGCTTTGACCTTAGCTGCCTCCGCAATAGAATAGAGCGGAATTTGCGGCTCAGTTTGCTCCGACTCTTCCCATTCTTCGTCCTGCTCGACTTGTGCGTCCGCAGACTCGGTAACTTCTGCAGGCTCCAAGTTGTCACTCAGGCGAGGATCACTGTAAGGAACATATCCCCGCTCCGCCAATAGTTTTTCTAACTTCGACTCTTCAACGTTGTGGTACTCTGGCGCTATATGAGAGTATGACCCAGTGTAAGCCATTTCAATCAGATAAGTTGTCGCAGCACTGGTCACATCCACTTCAACAATGCTGAGCAGAATTCGATTTGAGCTAAAGACGTCACCCTTCGAGTATTTCGAGATTGGTCTTGCATCATAGGTGTCAGCTTGAAGCTGCCACCGGTCGAGGCTAACCGCTTTGTAGCCATTCTCAAACAATACATCGTATTGATAGGTATAGATCTCCTGCCCACCTGCGTTTCCTTTGAGTAGCGGCACAACGGCCTGAACAGTTCCTCGAGCGCCTGGAGCTGCGTTGGCGTAGATGATGTTGGTAGTGGCTCTGACCGCTTCGCCTACATTAAATGCTGTGTCTTCTTGCTGCATCCATCGAGCGTCCTCTGGCTGGAGTAGGTTCAAAAGCGCGTTCCACAGATCATAGCTCTCTTTGAGGTCTTTTGACCCGCCCGAGCGGAACTTTGCGCCATAGTGGAACCCATTGTATCGTTGGTAGTTCCCGCTAATGTTGCGCTCGAGATTCCAATTCTCAATGAAGCTCTTGTTTGCCTTAGCCCAGGACTCGATTTCTTCTCTGTTCTTTCCTGAGATAAACACGAAATGCTCAAATCTATCAGCCGTGCGCTCGATGCGTAGTGGAACCTGATTGGGTAGTGTCCAGCCTTCAAGTTTCTTAGCGCTTTTGGTGTACCACGAGTGCTCTCTCTTTTGAGAGTTGCCTGTTTCCTCAATGGCGCTGACGAGGCCGCTAGAGCCTGTTTGCTCTAAACGCGCTAGTGCATCTGGATCCAGAATGTCGATCTCACCTTTGACAGCAGCTCTGAGTGTCTTAAACTTTGTAGCCAGGATGTTCTTGAGCCAGCGCTCGATGGTTATGTTTCGTTTCTCGGGTTCTGGGTTATCTGTCTCGGCAAAGAGGAAGTTCACGCGGCTGCGGCTCTTGGTGTTAGCACGCACAACGCGGCCAATACCTTGCATGACGTTGATGAAGGTAAGCGGAGCTGTGATGATGATAATCGTTCTTGGCGCGTTTCCGATCTGATCGTCAAGATTGACACCTGTACCTCCGCTAGTGATTGTGCCGATAAGTACGCGGCGCTCACCAGATTGAAACTGAGCGACGTTTTCCAATCTGCGGAAGGACTCGTATGGTCCTTGTGCGCTTACTAGGACACCTACAGCTTTTTCACCATAGAGCTTTGCTAGGCGGTTCTTGAGTATTCGCACACTCCCGAGTTTATCCTCACCGTCTTCGCGTTCTTCTTCATCCACGAATGAAGTGAAGATTACGACATTTCGACCTTCTTCAAGTTCCTTGCGAGTTAGCTCAACGGTGGCGTCAAGCTTGTATCCTTCCATTGCCTCCGTGTGGCGCAACAGTTCTTTTAGCTTGTCTACCTTGCTACGTCCTTTGTCGTCAAGTGAGGTGCACTCTTGCGTGATAGCGGCCAGTTCTTGCTTGACAGAATCAGGCACGGTAACTGTCACCATGTTCACATCGAGATTCGTATACTGAATTTCTCGGCGTATCATGCAGCCTTCACGCGTGATAAAGCTGAAGAGGTTGGAGACATTGATATTGGCAAAGTCTCGTTGTTTGTCGGAGCGGTCAATTTTCCAGCGACCCCGCCGCACGAGCTCGCCACGTTCATTGCGTTTTTCAGCGTCATAGTAGATCCCGACCATGCGCATGATGTTACGAAACTGCAGCTCGTCTTTGAAGAGACCCGCGCGCTGCAAATAGAGCATGTCATAAGGTCGGTCGCAGGGCGTTGCTGTTGCAAAGAGTACACGCTTGGTGTTGCGTGTGATAAAAGAGGCGTAGTAAGCTCGTCCAACACCTTTCTCTTCCTGGTCAGCTAGGTTCTTGATCTTGTGCGCTTCGTCAAAGATCACTAGACTCGTCTCGTCGATGACTTCGCGAATTGTGTTCTTGATTGACTCATTGCGAGCATCCTCGGCTTTGATGAAGTTCACAAAGGTATTTTCAATTTTCGGCGTTGCGCCATCATACCTCACCAGCTCAGCATACTCGCGCTGCAGTTCGAAGCTATCCTCGTACTTGGCTTTTGACACTCGGTCGTACCACATCTGGCGCGCTGTCTCGGTGTCAGGCGCTTCCATACCGATTCGCTCCAAGAATGCTTCGCGGCCTTCCTTCTTTTTCATTGCATCACGGCCGAGTGCTGCAATGCGTGCCCAGAAGGTCTCATTGAACTTGCGGTGCCCTTTGGCAACGTTGTAGGCTTTCTCGGCTTCCTCTGAACCCTTGAACAGTGAGAGTGCGGTGTAGGTGAACATGTTGATGCCAGGCTTGAGCTTGAAACCCTTTGCATCTCCCATAACGACCTGCGGAAGGTCAAGAGTATTCAAAACTTGGCTTTGGGGTAGTTTGTCGTACAAACCCGAATATTTGGCAGGGCGCTCAGGACGCTCCGTTGCTGACATTTTGCTGGCCTGCTTGTACTCTGGCGCGCTCATACCGATCTTGATGGCATCTTCCATGAAGCTAGTCTTTATCACGCGGTCGTCAATGGTAAAGATCACGACAGGTTTACCGTCCTTGCGCCAGAAGTGCGTTGCAGTGGTGAGCATCTGAATGGTTTTGCCTGCTCCCGTTCCGTCGGCAAGTAAGAAGCCTCCACGAGACTCCAGGGCATTGATTGCCAAGTTCACTCCAAAGCTTTGGTGGGGAAGCAGCATGCTGGCCAGTGGTTCTGGTGCGCGCTTAGGGATGCTTGATTCCTGCGGCACAAGATGCGCTTGAGCGGTCACGATTTCAGGTTTGACAAAGCCAGCATCAACGTTTGTCGTTGGACGCCGAGGCAAACGGACTTCTCCAGCATCAGGTAGTTCCTGGTAGCCTGAATCAGATGTCTTGGCGCGCTTGGTGCGCGTGATTTTCTGCTCCACTCGTCCAGGGATCGTTATAAGCGCAATATTGATGGTGAGCTTTTGCTGCTCCATTTGACGGTTATAGTCGGTGGCTTCTATGACTGTGATTGAGCCATCGCGCTCTAAGATAAACTCTTCGTTTGCCAAGGCTTCACGTCCTGAGCCAGTGACCGATCCAGCAGGGATAAGCGCGACGAGCAGTCCGTCAGGTTTAAGGCAATTGTAATAGGCATGACGAATGTGCGCCCAATCCACGCCGCGCATGTAGGGCGGGTTCATCACAATGCGGTCATAGAGCTTGCCGCCAGTTTGCAGAAAGTCACCTTGCGTTACATTATAGCCTTTAAGGCGCAATATCTCTGCATTGTGCGCGCTGTACTCAACGCAATCGATAGTAACGGTATCTCCAAAACGTGAACGGATCACATCGGCTATATTTCCTTTGCCTGCGCTGGGTTCAAGTACAGACATGCCTGGCCAGATGTAACTGGCGTCACTTAGCATGCCAGCCACATCTGGCGGAGTGGGGAAGTAATCAAGGTTCTTTACAACATCAAAGCTCTCGCGCTCAAGCTTTTCAATGCGCCAAGAGATCATTTCTGGGCTTGGAGTACCGCTTTGCCGGTCGAATGCCAATGCGGCGAGCTCACGCGAGGATTCAAGCACTTCTGCGCTTGTACTTTTTTGCTCCAATCGACGTTTTGCAGCTTTAACTTCTTTGAGCTGCGCGTTCATCTCATCTAGACGTTCTTTGCTCACACCAGTTTTCTTGGCCGCAGTGATCTCTTCCTCGAGCTTATCGATCTCGGCATCCACACGCGGCATTTCCGCCGCGCAGTACTTCTGGTAGAAGAACTGCTCGTATTTGGCAGTCCATTCAGTATCGGTAAGTCTCTCGGCAGGACGATGTGCTACTGGCGAGCTGTCCGCGCTAGTGAGCTCAGTTGACGTAAGGTCTGGCTGTGATTCAATCTCAACTGTATCAACTTTGTCAGCTGTGTCAATCGTGAGGTCTGTTGAACTATCACTTTCCTCGATTTCTGGTTCACTGTCGGAGCTGTCTTGCCTGCATTCTGCGAGTTTTGCTGCCTTCATTTCAATGAAACTGCCTATGCCAAGGAGAGTCGCAACACGTGAGAGTTCAGCGTCTAGAGGTGCTTCAAACTCTGGCCGTATCAGCTGGCGGCAGAGCGACATTGCATAGAGCTCAATGATAGACTCGAGTTTGCGCCGCAGCAAGCCCCGACGCGTGGTAGCTGTACTATTTTCGATTTCAACGTTGCTGGTATTGATAGTCGTCGTCATTATTTACGCAGAGCCTCACGAAGTAATGCCTCGATGCTGTTCATCGCCGATTCTGCCTTGTCGAGATCTTCATCCGTACTCTCTTCTTGGTCACTACTTGGCTCGTTAGTTTCTTCAGTGACCGCAGTTTGGATGGGATACTCGTAGTTGTCCATGTTTGGAACGCTCATGGTTTCTTCGGGCTGAGTAGGTAGTTCTGTTCCAGCATCCTGTTCACCTGATTGGCCGCAGAAGCTCTTCGCAAAAGCAAGCTTCTGTGTGGTGATGAAAGTCCCCCAGTACGACAGTCCTGTACCTTTCTCTTTGTAGTAGCGAAAGCCGTTCTTCTTGAGCTCAGCTGTGGCGGCAGGTGCCTGTGGGGTATTGAAGATGATGCGAATTGTGTCTTTGCCTGAAAGCCGCACAATTTCTACGCGGCAGTCAGCAGTCACCGAGATACTCACTGGTTCAGATTTAGGTTTGGAGGCGCTTGCGATTTTCGCTGTCGTTTGATTCTTGTCGATGCTGTAAGTGAACACAGTAGAGCTAGACGGAACGACTTGGTAGATCAGATACTCAGCGTCGCGGTAGCCTCTTGCCCATGCATCGTTTGCAATCCACTTGATCGAGCGGCTCACTGGGTAAATGACCTTGACATCTGCTTCAAAGTCGATGTCTTCATACGACAAATCGCGTGGCGCAATGACCATTAGCGACTCCTTGTTCTTAAGCGCCCGTTCGATTGCCTTGGCGCTTCCCCCTGCGATTAGGTAGTTGTGTATTGGTGAAGTGTCAACAAGGCTGCCACCAGGACTGACCGATACAGCCTGGCCACGCTCTTCTTTGCATTCAAGTTCAAGTAAGCCGTTTTGCGCGCGTAGGCGAGCAACTTCTGCTTCGAGCTCGCTTGAGCGAGCTTCGTGAGATGCGCTTAGAGCGCGCTCTTTGGCCAGAAGCTCAAGACAGTGTGGTTCACTGCTTGATTTAACAACTCCGCCTCGGCTAGAGGCGGAGTGTTTCGCGCTCTCGCGAACATGCTCCGGCTGAGCACGTTTCTCTTTAGGCACATGACGAGAGATGTGATCCCAATCCACTTCAGCTTCGTAACCTTTGAACAAGACCCATGCGCCTGTGCTACATACCTTCTGGATGTAGCCAGATGAGCCAAGAGAGCGAACCAGATCGCCAATCTTATAGGTATGCCCTTCATAGGTAGCCTGACGGTAACTGTTCTGAAATTTCTTGGGGACTGCCATTACTCATCCTTCGTCTTGGTATGATATGTTACATTATGATATGTCAAGGTTTGATACCGTTGTTACAAACTGCCGCTAGCGCTGGTTGAACTAGGACAACGATGCCTTCGCTTTGCTTGTGCGGCACTTGCCACGCGTTGCAGCACGCGCTCTCTTGAGGCGTGTTTGCGCCTTCTTCACAGCGCGCTCAGCTGCACTCACGCGCTTGCGCGCAGTCTTTGAGTGAGGCGAGCAAGGCTTCTTGCGCGCCTTTAATTTGCGCTTGGCCTCCAGTGCCTGACGTTTTTGCGCGAGCTTATGCAAACGCGCAGCCTTGCGAGCTGCAGCTTCCGCTGCGCGCTTCAGGACTTTTGATGTGCGAGGTCTGGTGGTTTTTCGTGCCATGACCTTTCTCCTATTGGTGGTGAATTGGTGGTGAATTCGTTATGAGTTTACAGTTGATTTTGATAGTTGATAGAAGTTCTATTAGCGCTAACGCATGATCTTGGGTTCTATGCTCACTGCTGCTTCCTGCTCTGTGCGCAGATTTACTATGCGGTTGTCGCGCGGCAAGGCGACGATGTCTCCGATTGCGGCAAAGTCAGCGGGCGTTACAACTTGGACGGTTTGCCCCCATTTGTCGAGAAGTATGAGTGTCTCACTCTCAAGACCATATTGTCCAACGACTGCTTTGACCTGCGCTATCGGACAATGCTCGCTGTCATACTTTGCCTTTTGATCTACAAAGCACATACAGACGGTACATGCTCTGGTTTTGCTAAGCAGCTCGCATGCGTTGCACACGGCCACGCGCTGCTTGCTCATATCAGTGTGGCTCATGAGCAGTTTTGCATTGGCGTATTTGGCTGCGCCAGCGATCAAGTGTTTTGCTTCGTCAAACATGGCGGTGATGTTAAGTTCTAGAATCCGTCCCAAGCGCTGTCTTACTTCGATAGAGCAATCCAGGCGACTACGCCTAGCAAGGCCACGCTACCAGCCAGGAGCCACATAGAGCTGTTGTCAGACCTTGGGTTTGGCGCTGGGCTCGTCGGGCTAATGATAGGAGTATCTACATTTGTTTCAACTACAGTTCCCCCAGGGTTGATGCCAGTATTGCGTGCCCAGTCTGGTGTTGCTACTTGGGTGTAGAGATCGGTGATGTCATTGCCTGTACTGGAGGCACCAGCAACAGCGCCCGCAAAGAAGTCTGATGCGTCTGCGATTCCTTTTGGCGCGTTGTACGTGATATCTTGACAATCACGGATGCATTCAAGATTTCCAGGCCACTTGCGATTGCAATAGGCAATGCAGGTGTCAAGGTCTGCCTGACTTTGCCGTGAGAATATTCCTGTGGCCACTTCACTCGCAATCGTTCCAAAACTTGCAGGCTGTGAAAATGGAGATGTTGCTACTGCAGTTGTTAAGTGTACTGACATTGTTGTTTCCTAATGAAAGTGGTGATTGTGCCTTGGCTCGTAGAACATGCGCCTACTCGTGCTGCTCAAAAAAGTGCAAGTACACGCGAGAGACTAAAAGCCAGTGTTGCGGCGAAGTGTCCCTCGCTGGTGATGCCAGCGCTGATCCCAACACCAAGCGCGTAGTTTCTGCTTTGCTGCCCGCGTTCTAATAGCATCGTTGTATCGCGTGTTCTCAGAACGGTGCGCACACTTCGCGCTATGCAATCACATGTGTCCGTGATTCTAACGGGTAGATTGATAGTCTGACCGGCAAGCGAGAGGGGCAGTGTTGCAATTGAATCAAGAACGAGTAGCTCATGTATCTCGAGGCTCTCAAGCTGCGCTCGGACAACTTCGCGCTCGATGAGAATTGTTCTTGTAAGTGTATCGCGCAACGTATCAATGCGACTAGTTCCTTTCATGTACACTGGTTGAAGTTTGTCGCGAAAAACGACAAAACTGTCAGCTTTAACATGAATGGTGTCGCGTACGAAACTGACTTTTGGAGTGCTACCTGTGCCACAATCACGTAGCATGCTGATAAGCGCAAGGGCAGCCACTAGAAGCCACACGAGTACCATGAATAAGTTTTTTAGTGTATTTAGCGTATAGGTCATTTGAATGTCTATGATTTATCTATTTCAATGCTAGCCATGTACCAACTGCCAATAGAGCCAGGAGCGAAGCACTCAATGCGGAGTTTTCTGCCTGCACAGGCGAGTCTGTGATAGAACGCGCTTGCACTTCTTCTGTGTGGATATACACAGTGCCTCGAAGCTGCATTTGACGATGAGTTCTAAGTGCCGTGTTGCCCACAACAACGACTGCGTTGTCTGGACATCCATAACACTTCAATGCGTTACCGCTGTTACCTTCAACTGTGTAAATGCCAGTACTAGTCACACCCACAACAATTCCAGTATGAGCTGAGTTATCGCCGCGCCGAGGATAAGTGAACACCGACCCAGGTGCAGGATTTGAATCCACTCGCATGTTCTTCATCTTGGCTGCTTGCTCATAGAGATTCCAAGCTGAGAGGGTCCAGCGAAATGGATTACTGATTCCAAGCTCAGAGTAGCTTTCAGCTAGAATTGCAGACACTGTTGCAGCACACCAGGGATTGCCTGTTACCTTGTCGTAGTTGTTTTCAAAGAGATAACGAAAGCACGCAGACTGGTTGTTTTGCTCTGTGCAGTTATGTGCGCGCCAGAGTTTGGCGTAGTCCAGAGCAACGCGAACAATCTGTGAGGCAGTCGTCACGGGCGTGCTACCAGTTGGTCAGAAGTTGAACGCTAAAACCACTTTGCTCCTTGTCGTCACGGATGAACTCGAAGCGGACTTCAAAGTTCCTCAGTACATCTTCGATGTAGCGAGAACAATGCTCTTGGTCGCTCTCAGCTTGCTTTGCTTGTTTCTTGTCACGCACCAAGTAGCTGATGACGTGCATCCAAGCGCGCACACCGTCGTCATCCTGGGCCACTACTGGCAGCAAGGCGCAGTTAAACTCTTTAAGAGCAGCTCGTATGCTTGAAGTTGCAGCTTGTTCATCATCGCGCTTACGTTCTGGCATGATGTCGTTTGTGAGATCTTCTAAACTTGGCAGCTTTGCTGCCCAGTTTCGAAGCTCTACGCCTTCAACGAGCTTAACGCCTGGTATGAGGCCGCGTGATACACTTTCTTGCTGTTGCATGTTCGTTTCCTGTCGTTATTCAACCACTACTGATTTCTATTCTGGACACAACTATCGTGAGAAGCCATTTCGATTTCGCATTACAGCTCTCCACTCTGCGAAGTCATTCTCAAGCTTGCCGATCTTGTCCGTGAGTTTCTGGATTTCGTCGCGCTGCAAATCGTGATTCTCTTTCTGGTCTTTCTGTGACCTCACGAGCACGGAGACATCACTCTTGAGCGTGTAAAGTACTTTTACTCCCGCGCCAACCACTCCAAAACAGATAGTAAAAGCAATGCCTAGTGCCCAGGTAACCGCTGCAAGTGCCGCTTGTGTTGCCGCAGCGTTCTGCAAGGCTGTTTGTACTGATTGATCCATGTTGCGTGTTCGTCTGTTTCGGTACTACTTCACTAGTTGTTCTTTACTAACTGCCAAAGTCCTCGAAGGCAAGCCCCGAACCATCGTTCCAATCGGCAATCACATCACTTTCGCTGACTTCCTGGTTCCAGTATCCAACTTCATCGATGAGTCCAGGAAAGTAGCCGAACTGAAAGAATGATATTGGCGACAGGCAGCCGATATTGATTAGTTCTCCTGCACCTACTGCGCTGATACGGGGCCCGAGAGTGGCAGTGCTAAGTAGCGTGCCGTCCACGTAGAGCTTCGAACTAGATGCCGCGTAGGTAACAAAGATTCGGTGCCATGAACCCGTCAAATCGACGGCCTCGGGACTATCGTGCTCTCCAACGCCGTTGTGCACGAGCGACAAGATTCCCTGTACTGAAATACTATAGGCGATGCGCCATCCATAAGCAGCAAAGCCACCTTCATGGCAAATCAGGCCGCGCTCACTTCCATCGGGGTTCATACGCACCCACAGGGCTACCGAGTAAGCCTCAGATGAGAAATCACTGAAGTCACCAGGAATAGTGATTTTGCCTGATCCAGCAAGATCACGGCAGTTTCCAAGAATTCCCAGATTACTGACGCTTGCTCCATCGGCAGTAGCAACATGTCCATTGCCTGTAGCGTCCGCAATTGAGCTGCCACTAGCTTCATTCATCTTGAGATACATCACCAGACCCGCACCGAGAGTATTAGTGTTAGGCGGTGGTCCGCTAACTTGTCGCCTTGATATGAAGCCCGCTCTGAACATTAGGCTGTCAGATCTCCAAGCAATTCCCAAACGTTTTCCGAACGTTGAATGAGACTCACGCCAACGGATTTAGCGGCAATGGAGAGATTTCCATCTCTTGAATAGATAGTTGCATCACCACTTGCGATGAAGGTCACCTTGCCAACTCCTACCTGGATGACATCGAGCTGCGCGCCAACGGGAAAGAGCTCCTCATCGTGATCAGGAATTGTCGCCGTTATTGGTGAGGCATTGTCAAGTGTCACCAGGCGGTACATGTCACGAAGCGTGAAGGTGTAGCTCGTGCCTGTTTGCGCGTTGATGGGTCTGGCTGTAACTGTCGGAAATGGGATCTGCTGCTGCATAGGTTGTGTTCTTTCTTTTCTATTGCCAACTTGGAGTGTCTATTGCCAACTTGGAATGCGTATGACTGCCAGAAAGCTGCTTGGTGAGCGTGCTCTGGCGGCAACACGATCACCGTTTCGGCTGCCTTCTGAGCTTGTGTTTCCTTCGACAGTTTGCGCCCGGTTACTACTAGAGCTCACGACTATTCCTGTATGTCCGTTTGAGGCACTCCCAATGAGCGTTGGGTCTGTGCGGCCGTCTGCTCGAGTGATGAAGATGTCACCAGGCCTGAGTAAATCACCGCTGAACTCAGCACTGTGCGCAATGACTTGAAGACCGCTACCTAGGCTACTAGCCCAAGCTAGCTGCCTATAGCAACTGGCTGTGCGAAGCAGGGGATTGCTCATGTGCAAACTCACCGCAACCTTACTTGCCATTTTCCATACATAAACCATGCACCAGTATATGCCGCTCGTGCCTGTGACTTCCCGTTGCCAGGGATCTATCACTGGTGAGTGATTGGCGCTCCCGCGAGTCTCTCGAACAAATGTGTAAGAGAGAGCAGTGTCGACTAGAAGCTGCGCTGGTGACTTTTTCTTAGAACGGTCTGCCCAGGATGAAAGCGGATCCGAGAATAAGGGCGGAGAAGACGCGAGAATCAGCGTCAGCATTACCGCGAAAAACTTTCCATGTATCATAGTCGCGTCCATTGTGAATCCAAGCATAGAATGAGCAGATAACCCAAAAGAGTGTCACGTACACAATGCGTGTTCCGATTGCAGCTATATCCGTAAGCTGCCAACCGATCAGTGCGCCAAATGCGCAAAGCACAATGAGACAGAGTGCAAATGACATGATGCTTTGTTGATTGATTTTCATTTGAGTACAAAGAGCTGTTAGAGTGTCGTTAGTTATGCTGGCGGCAGCATCGCTTTCATTCCTTGTTGTACGATCTTAGGTACAGCAGTCCAATTCACGCATGAGATGTCAGCGAGCACGTCTGTCGGGATCATACTGTCATTGTACTCCGAGCAAATACCACGTTGCCACAGGTAGTTTTTCTGAGGGAGTGAGAGCATGTACTTCTTGACCTGCGCGCGGGCTGTGCCAGCCACTTGCGGGTTAGTCCAATTGAGCTTGTTGCCGTAAGCAAGAAGCCACTCAGGTACATCACTTGCGATGAGTTGTTTCGTTGTTTCAGTTTGCATAGTCTCTGATTTCTGTTTGTGTCTTAGTACGTGCTCTGCGCTTCAGTTTGGTCCATCTCTTGAACTTCAGCCTCTTGCTCCTCTGGCATGAGAATGCGCCGTGGGGGACTCATCTCAGTTGGCCGTGGAGGAATGTAGGTGCTTTGCATGTCACGCGCTGGTTGCTCGATTGCGCCATGTGGCGCTGGTGTTGGCAAGCCAGAGTAGGCATTTGCATTTGCTCTTGGTGCAGATTGTTTTGAAGCGTTGTCCGATAAACTTGGCTGAGGACTAACGCCTTTGTCCGCGAGCAGTAAAGGCAAGGCTTGCATGGCTACTTGCAACAGATCGTTCAGTCCTGGACCGTTACTTGATTCTGCTTGGCGCTGGAACTCCTTTGTAGCCCGATCGAAATCGCGTACGTAGTCGGCTTTGATCTTCTGCTGGTGCAGCTTCATCTGAACCTCGAGCACGTCTTGCTGGAGCTGGAAGATCTGGCGGTCTTTCTCAGAGATGATCTTGTACAAACGCTCGACTTGTCCATTTGCCGAGTCAAGCTGGCTGCGCATGAGTTTGTTCTGCTCATCTGATTGCGTTGTGATAAGTGAAGTGATGCGCTCTCCTTCACTTTCACGTTCGTCACGCAGCGCGTCAAAAGAATCTTGCAGGGTTTGTATGCGTTCTTCAGCGGCTTCATATTTGGCGCGCCACGCGGGTGCCTCACCTTGATGCACGCTGGTCATCGCATCACTGAGACTAGTGGTAGAGCCCGCTTGTTGTTCAACCTGTGAGCTGTACGCCGAACTAGGAACAACAACTGCTGGAGTTGTCTGCATACGCGCTATTGGCGTAAACTCACCGAAGTACTGGAGAGTTGCATCAGGCATTACTTCATAAACCCAGTACATCTTACCGAGTTTGAGTAGCGGTTGAATAGCACGCACCGCTAGGTCATCAGTAGTGCTGATCCCCATGTTCTTGAGCAACTGTCCAGAGATGTTGACCGTGCCCTTTTCTTCGAACACTGGTTCAGAACGGTGCTGACTCTCAATCAGTTTTGGCCTGCCTATCAGGTAGGTTGCGTCAGTTCGAAACTTCTTCTTCATATGTGCTTATGTTATGTCTAGCTCCAGCCGGAATATGTTGTTGTCGGGGTGCTAGCCGCACCACCACCTTGAATACCTATGCTTGCGTCAAGTGCTGCATAGTCTTGAGAGTTGTAGAAACTCAAGACATTGGTCGTGTAGTTCTCGCCATCAGTGAATGCTCGTTTGCGTGATGGGTTGTAGCTACCTTGGTTGTAAGCGTGTACCGCCTTGCGCCATGAGCCGCCATAGCGCTTGTATTGATACAAGAGATAGCGCTGTGCTAGCTCAATGGCGTGCTTTGCATCATAAATGCGCTCTGGCGTGCACTTAATGCGCATGAACTTGGTCTCAATCTCGCACTGCGTGCCTTTGAGTATCTGCATGAGACCTCGAGCACTGCTCTTGCTGTTTTTGGCATCAGTGTCCAGTGGCCGATTCTCTTTGAGATTGACCGCAAAGGAAACGCGGGCTAAGTCAAGTGGCATTGCCGTTGACAACTTGAGAGCCACTTCTCTATGCAGTTTCCATGCAGCTTCACGCGAGAGCTTCATTACTTGGTGTACCCTAGTAGTTCAACTTCCACGATGAGCGGATAGGGCTGCTTCACATGTGCCGAGTCCACTTCAACAAGTTGCGCGCAAGAACCGCGAACGACGATGTAACCAACTGCATCATCAGGCACTTTGCCAATTGAGATCGGAAAACGAGGCTCAAACACATAAGGAAGCATAACGCCGATCGAGAGATCACCAGCATGCTGCACTGAGTAATTTGAATCTTG
>JBGAVD010000006.1:0-247188 GCA_044228285.1 Chlorobiota bacterium | reverse complement strand
GCTGTTAATTAGCGTTGTAAATTGCGTTCTATCATTCGAGACTGTTAAGGTATTGCTATGGTCGGTTGCAGTGCGGGCCAGATATCTTGCTTATGAATGTAATGATAGAAACCACTGAACCGAGACTGCCATGAACTACCAATCTGTTGTCGACACTCGACATCTCGCCTCGACGAGTACAGCTGAGTCACCTGCGGTGCAAGAGCGACGAATACTACAATCCTGCGGATTCCTCGCCCTCTGCGGCCTACTACTTCTCTTGCTTTTTCCTTCACTTCGCGCACAGGATCTGTACACGGAGTTCAATCTTCCAAAGGTTGGAGCTCGGTACGTAAGGAGCTGGGCTCCGCCTATTGCAGTTGATCCGCAAGCTGGTGGACTAGGGCAGAGTTGGGATTTTAGATCTCTGACGTCGGTACTAGGAAAGCGCGACACGATTCGTTTTGTGAGTCCAGTCGGCTTGCCTGGTGTGATTCCACCGAAAACCACTGTTGTTGTCACCAATAGTACTACTGCTGGCAGGGTGTTTTATAATACAAGCAAACCTTCGTTGGCATACTTGGGTGAGGACGACAGTGATAAGCGCCTCATAATGGGCTCCGATCCATTTGATATCGAGCCTATACCCATTAAGTTCGGCGCCTTGCTGACGTCGAAGTACTCAGCGACAATACAGTTTCCGAAAATCCCAGCGCAGACTATTCGACGTCGTACAACAGTGACCTTTAGTCCAGACGGAGAGGGTGAATTGTTACTACCTGGAGCGGGAACTAATGATCCAAGCATTCGCGTCCATTGGACTGAGGATATCGTTGACACAGTACTCCTCAACAACAAAGCGCAGTATGTTGCGCATAGCCAAGTCAATCGCTACGTATGGTATGGAGCAAAGAGCGCTATCGAGTATCTGAGTATAAAAGAAGGACAAGTCAGCTTTACACGAATTGGTGGAACTCCACCAAAGGATTCACTGTTCTTTGAAACACGTTTCGTAGAAAGTAACTCCGTATCTGGTATTGAGAACACCGATGATGCTTCAATACAAGTCTTCCCAATGCCCGCAAGTTCAGTCATTCACATTGATGGAATTGAAGCAGGCACTGGTCAGGTTCGTGCCTCGCTCTTCAGTATGCACGGTGAGTTGTTAGCATATGTGGAGCGTGGTCCAGATGCAGATGGTCCGCTCAACCTCAACATTAAAGACTGCGCTGCTCAAAGCTGTGTCTTGCGCATCGATGTTGGTGGTCGGCGCATTGTTCGGAAGGTTGTTATAACACGCTGAGCAAAAGAGCGCTGACTTTGAAGAGTAACAGAGCCCACTTTGATTCGTCGGAGTGGGCTCTGTGTTTTATGAAGTGCTTCTCAGTGTGGTACGAGTCAGATGTGACACGATGGGTCGAAAGTCACACAGCGAACGAGTATATAGTCTCTGTAGCGTCACGACGTAGTCGTGACGCCGTATGCGATGGCTGGATCTTAGTGTGATACGACCAATTCCAGATAAGACCTCGAAAGGGGGAGAAATAGTCAAGACACCTCAAAGCACAAGCAACTGATAGTCTGTAGTTCATAAACTCAGGTCTGGCGAGCAGCACACCGAAGCTGATACGTCATCGCAGGTTGCTTTTGCGCTCTCGTACTTGGATAAAATCCAAGGCACCTTCTCAAATACACTCCATTTTCTCTGAATTACGTAGATTCCACTTCTGCATAATCAGTTCCGCAGATACAGTTGTTCTACTACTCTTCTGAATCTATGAACATCGCTCGCTTGCTCGTCCTCGTCTTCTTGTCATCAATACTCAACGCTGCTGGACCAAAGCGTGCAATGGTTATTGAAGATCATACTGGTGCCTGGTGTGGTTGGTGTGTTCGTGGCAATCAGGCTGCGGAGGAACTTCATGCCATTTATGGTGATCAGTTCATTCCTCTTGCTTTTCATAATGACGATTCGATGGCGCTTGCTATACAGGACACCATGCGACGTCAGTTTGGAATAACGGGATATCCTACAGGACTGGTAAACCGAGAGCAGTTTACCTATGATAAAGTGAGTTCAACGAACATCGATCCAGATAACTGGGCTGATGCGTGTTCACAGCTGAAAGATGCTACATCGAACGTTGGTGTGAATGTGGATTGGGTGATCAACAGTGCAGGAATGCTGCGTGGCACAGTCACAACGAAGTTTTATGCTAATCTTAATGTGCAATATGCAATCAATGTTGTGCTCTTAGAAGACAGCGTAACAGGCTCAGGAAAAGGTTGGGATCAAACAAACTATCTCAATGGACGCAAAGGCTACGAGTCGCATCCATACTTCTATCTGCCAGGCAGCATTAAGGACTACTATCATATGAATGTAGTTCGAGCATTCGTTGGTGGACCAACTGGTGATTCTACGGCTTTACCGCGCGTCAATGCAAATGGCGATAGTGTACTCTATGAATTCGCAATTGATCTGAATCTACTCAACATTCAGCACAGAGGAAATTTGTGGGTCGCAGCAATGGTCGTGGAGCACAATAGTCCGTACCGCGTGGTCAACGCGGCATCAAAAGGAAAGCGACCTACCCCAAAGTCTATTTACTGGAAGTTACAGACTACTTCCTCGAGCACCTATCGCAAGGCGATGCGTTCCGATTCGACCACCTTTTCAGTGATGGTGCACAATACCAATGACAGTGCAGTAACAGCCATCACGAGCATTGATCAACAAAACAGTAGCGTGCCAGGTGATTGGAGAGTACGCATAGAACCAGAGCAGCAGGTGATTAAAGCTCATGATAGTGCAATAGCACGCGTGACCGTAGTCCTCGGTAACGCGGTTGGTTATGCAAGCTTGAAGGTTGTGAACAAAGTTCGACCATTTGCGAACATTCTGAGTTTACCAACCAGTGTCAATCTAGGTGTGCTAAGCGATGGAGTGAAGTATGTTGTGGCGAAGTTCGAACTGGATGAAGGCGATGACTTGAGACCCTTCTTAGAATCCTATAATCAGCTTGACGCCTTTCCAAGTCAGACCGCTGTCGTTGATTGTAACGATAGTACGATGAAGTACTATGACTTCAGTTCCTTCGATGTTCTTGTCCTTCCTGAAAGCTATGCAACTCGAACATCCCTGCTCTTTAGCGAGCCGATGATCGCAGTCGTAAAGCAGCGTGCAGAAACAGCACATCCAACATTGATAACCTCACCGATGGACTTATGGTTTGCAGCGGATAACTACGGAAAGATAGCATCGGCACAATGTAAGAGTCTCTTTGAAGAAACCCTTGGCTTCATGGGAGCAAAACGCACATGGGGTCCATGGCTGTGGAACTCAAGCGAGCGTAAGTACGGCGAGGTGGGAGTGCAGTCGTTCGAAGGACAAGATGTGGCAAAAGGATATGACTTCATGCTTAATGAAATCGACTCCGTTCACACTCTCCAAACAGGTTGGATAGATGAGATTGTTATTCTCGACACCCAGCGTGTGCACAGAATTCTCAATGCCTATGGTCCGTATATCTCTGATGATTCTTCGACAGCTGCAGTATGGACGCAGTTGAAGAACACTACGCTTATCTTTCAAGGTTTCGGTTTCGAAGCAATACGCGATGAACCGATCCGCAGATCTTTGCTTGCGAACTACCTTGGCTTCCTCATGAAGACAACTGATGTGCAGCCTGGTGAACTGAATGACGCGCAGATACAACTCGGACCAAACCCAGCTTCAGATCTTGTGACAGTACGCTTCCAACAACGCGGAAGTCATGCACGTCTGCGCATCGTTGATGTACAAGGGAGAACCCTACAATCTGCTACATCGTCTGTCGTAGGCGAGTCAACGCAGCTTATGGACCTTTCCTCCATCCCTAATGGCAAGTACTTCGTGATGATTGATGATGCTGGACGCTACTCCTTATCGAAACTGGTCATTGCACGCTAAGATATACTTAGGCTGGCTTGCATTCGGGGCCCTCTTGAAGCAGTCAGGACAGACTGTTCACAAGATGTGCACTATTATGTCTGCTGAGCTTAGCCCTAAACCGCAGCGTCACGACATTGTCGTGACGCTGCGTATGGTCGGTAGATATCAGTGTGGCGCGAATCTGCGTGTTTCTTAGTCTGTAACAAGTATGTGTATCGTGGTATTCTTCTTCGGCAAGTGCACGAGGTAGGTACCAGGACGCAGGGACTCAACGGAGAGAAGTGATTCATTCTCATCTTTGGTAGCCTTCCAAACCAATTGACCAAGACTATTCCATAGCTCTAAGGTTGTTTCGCCAATAAAGCGTTGATCACGCATTTGACCGTGCACAGCTTGAGCGTGGGTTGATTCGTACTGTTGGTCTTCGGTTCTATCGATATCCGTGGTCGCTGCCATGCACCACGTACTAATCACTGTTGGTTCGGTTATTTTGTTGTTTATTATGTAGTAACCGTAAACTGTATACCAGTCTGTGCTGCTGATAGGACACTTTGCCTCCGTCGAAACCAAGGCTCCTTTCTTGTACCATAAATAGCCGTCTGCATTTAATCCCTCAATGAATCTTGGATGCTGACTAACGCTCAGCTGTTTTACAACGATCGAGCTATCACCCGGTACTACCAGTGTATCAGATACGGCAACTTTTTTTGTAAGCTTGTTCATTAAGCGTACTACGGAGCTTGTACTTTCGGAACCAACCAGCCTCCATTGGTCTGTGGTATAAGTGTCATTCCAAAAGATAGCGTAGATGGGCGATAAAGGATAGAAAGGGAGGGCTACCTTTCGGTATCCTGTACCGTTGTATGACGTCCCGCCAGTCTTTTCAGGCTCTAACTGAAGTTTGAAGTGCGCACCTTGTACAAGAATAGAATCGCTCACCCATTTGCCAACTGTCTCATCAAAACAACGGACATAGTACCATCCAGTTTTTGTTACCATCTGGCTGCGTCGAGTGCAGCCATTTGACCATTGATATGAACTGAAAATATGATCTGTTGATGATTGATATGGAAGCGTGGTGCTTATTAGAACTGAATCGTTCTCAAAGAGTGGTTCTTCCTGTATCATTTGGAGTTTCTGAGGTTTCGTTGAGAATCGAAACGTGTCTTTGCTCGGGATACCTAAGTACGTATCGATGCAACTAATAGCCCCTTCTCCAAACGCCGCAAAGCTGTAGTCCAGAGCAATAACACTATCAGGAAGCCACAGCACAGGGCGATCCAAATTTGTTTTCAGCCGTACAATATCGCCATCTCTATAAAACTTCTTGTCTGGAGCAATCATGTGAACCTCAGTTAGTTGGAGGGCCATGTTACCCGGAATATTGGTGCGAATTGTTGGTGTGATCTTGTTCTGATCATAGCTCATGAACGAATTCAGTAGTCCATTTAAATTGCCAATTTGGAACTGATTGACCATCTCTTCCAACAAATAACTGTGGACTGCATCAACTCGATCTGGACACTCCTCAACACGGTTGCTTTTCATAAGTGACAGCAGTTGACAATCTGAGTACTTGTCGACTTGAGTCTCGGTTTTTGACGGACAATCCAGGATATCATACAATGGCTCAGTGTCATATTGCTCAAGAGTCGAAGCATCTACACCACCCCGAATGATTAGTGTTGGGATTGTGCTGTGGCTTTGCACACGTCTGCGATAATCTGGACGAAATCTTGGAGCTATAAACAACTGCTGCTTCACAAGGTTGGGGTAGCGTGTGCTACACTCATTGATAATGTTCAGCACCATTTCTGCATCATCTCCAATACCTACAAACGAACATTTACCTAAGCGAAGTTCGAGTGGAGCTGGACGTTTGAGTGGTATGTGCTTCACAAATGAGTCAATAACCAAGAGCACTGCTGCACGACATCGAGATTCACTTTCTTCGCCAGAAGTCGTGGTGACGAGCGCCGCAGCAAAATCTCCTTCGTAATCCGTATGTGCTGTACGTAACCACTGAAACCGTTGTTCATCACTCAGTGTTGACTTTGAGATAAACAGTGTCAAATCAACCACATCTCTGGTTCCATGGAAATGCTCACTGTTTAAATCCCAAGGCTGCATGGTAGCTAGGAAGTCAACTATAATAGTGTCACCTTGCTTGTTGTCTGGAATGGTAACGCGGTACTGTAAAGGTGAGCAAGACCAAGCAGTAGCTTGATTAACAACAAGAGTTATCATCATTACAGTAATCAACATGAGTATTCTCATGGATGCAATCCTTGAGTTTGTGTCTGTGGTAGTCATAGCACGGCTGATTGTGGTAAAGGAATTCTCTAGTGTAAAAATCTTGGTTTCTGCTCCAAGAAAGAATGTCGCTCTTATCGTCGCTAGTTCCTTCTACAGCTTCGTTGATCGTTGGCTAGATCGGGGATAATGAATCAATCAACGCGATTACTTGCCAGTGTGACGTGTCAATTGTGGCGGGGAAGTGTCGGGATCGGATCGGTACTGAGAACCAAGTTCGTACATTGGAGTATCGCTCACGGATCGCTGTTCTGTTATGACACGCTGAGATCCACACGCCTTGCATGGCGTCACGACTAAGTCGTGACGCCACGGCTGTTGTATCGCGACAAGTTCAATTCCGTCGTGTCACGACTTAGTCGTGACACGCAGAGGTCCACACGCCTCGCACGACGTCACGACTAAGTCGTGAGGCCACGGCTGTAGTATCGTGTGACGACTAAGTCATGACGAATAAAAAAAGAGCGACATCTCAGCAATGAGATGTCGCTCTTGTGGTGACAACGGGCTGTGGTTTTCCCAACCGACGAGTGCGCGAAGCGCGCGAGTAAGAAAAAGACTTTAGAGACCTAACTCTGGAGGTGGAAAGAGTTGGTTTCCAGTTGCGAGGTCTTCAACCATGATGGCGCATTGCGGACATTGCTCAGCAGTGGAGAGAATGTTCGTAAGATCCTCGGCATCGGCGTCGATGACTGAGGATTGTCCGTTCTCATTTAATTGAAACACTTTCGGTGAAAATTGAACGCAAAGCTGCGAGCCTACGCAACGATTGTGATTGACTGTGAGACGAATGTTATTCATGGTCAAGCCTCTACTTTGTGAAAGGTAATTGGCAATTGCTTCAGTGCGCGGTGGACTACTGAAGGATAGTATTCGAGCTTGGTGCCTTCGATCAAGGTTGGACAACTAATGCGCTTAAGCAAACCGGCAAAGGCTTCTTCTACTTCCATGCGAGCAAGGGAAGCGCCTAAGCAAATGTGTATGCCATGCGCAAAGGCTACGTGAAGATTTGGATCGCGCGTCACATCGAGGGTGTCGGGATCTTTGAATTGAAGTGGATCTCGGCTGGCACCTGCAAGGCTGACTAACAAGCGGTCGCCCGCTTTGACTTGGTGTCCACCAACTTCTACATCTACTTTTGCCCAACGTACCGTTGCTTTTACCGAGCCGTCATAACGTAACAACTCTTCTACTGCTTTCTTGAGTTGGCTTGGATCGTTGGCTAACATCTCCCATTGCTCAGGATTGTTCATCAGCGCCCACGTGCCATTGGCAATGAGATTCATGGTGGTCTCGTGTCCACCAAATACTAACAACACACAGGTTGCTAACACATCATTGTAGGTAATGTCGCCAGCTTCTTCTGCCGCAATCAACAAACTGATGAGGTCAATGCCTGGATGCTCCCGACGCTCCGCAATGAGTGGGGTGATGTACTCTACAAGTGCGTTGATACCTTCGCAGGCAATCTCACGACGACGTGGCTCGTCTGCCTTGATAAAGAAGAACACGCCAATTTGCTCTGACCACTCTTTGATTTTGTCGCGATCTAAGTCTGGCGCACCAATGAGCTCCAGAATAACCGTCATAGGTACCTCGTACGCAAACTCACGTACGAGATCCATGTTTCCTTTTTCAATAGCCTTGTCAATTGTACGCTGAACGATCTTGCGCACCATTGGACGATATCGCTCAATAGCTACCGGTGTGAACAACTTGTTCAACAACATGCGCAAAACGGTGTGTGCCGGAGGATCACGGAAGACCATCCAGTAACTCAATACTTTGAAGATCGGCGCGATGGATTCCTGCTCCTCAGCCGATAGCTCCTTAGCAAGAAATCCCATACGGTCGGAAGAGAAGCGCTCTGCGTCGCGAAGGACATCAACCACTTCTTTGTAGCCGGTAAGTACCCAGCCGCCCCAGCGATCATTCCAATACACTGGGTCAGATTCGCGCAAATGACGATAATAAGAGTGCGGATCGTTGATTACGTCCGGCGCCATCAAATCGTTGTGTACAAGTGTGTTTTCCATGGACAAAACTGCGTTAATGGATAAGAATTACTCCGCTTAGCGTTCACCCCCGGAGCGTATTGAGCAATATAGTAAAGATTGTGGAATTAAGGCTAATTGGATGCGATATTCCTTTATGAATCCGAGATCATGCTCTGAGGTAAAGATTTGATAATATTGAGTTGACTTTTCTGTCCTAAACCTGCTTTATCGTATTATTGCGATGGATTGAGCTGCTCTTCATTACTATTCCCACTGTCTATGATACATGTACTCTTTGTCTGTATTCACAACTCTGCCCGTAGTCAGATGGCAGAGGCATTCCTGAATCAGTTGGCTGGAGACCGTTACCAGGCGCAAAGTGCTGGATTGGAAGCTGGCCAACTCAATCCGCGAGTGGTACGCGCCATGCAGGAGTTGAGCATTGATATCTCAGCCAATCGCGCCAAAACAGTGCAGGAAATGTTGGAAACGCAGCAGAAGTTTGATTATGTCATCACAGTCTGCGACGCCGCTTCAGCAGAACGTTGCCCCCTTTTTCCGGGTATAGCGGAACGTCGTAGTTGGTCCTTCCCCGACCCAGCAGCACTTAGCGGCAGCGAAGAACAAATCATGGATGATATCCGCACCGTGCGCGACCAAATACACAAAGCCATCCTGGACTTCATCGCCGAAACAACTTTCAGCGGAGCAGAACAATGAGTGAAGCTTCGAATCGTAAAAACTATCTCGCTGAAGCAATCGGCACCTTCGCTCTTGTTTTCTGCGGCACAGGTGCAATTGTAACAAACCAGGTGAATCCGGGTCACATTGGACATGTGGGTATTGCGCTCAGCTTCGGACTCATTGTTCTGGCAATGATCTACACCTTCGGACAAATCTCCGGCGCACATTTCAATCCAGCCGTAACCCTAGCATTTGCTCTCGCGAAAACCTTTCCACTCAAACAGGTTCTGCCCTACCTAACAAGCCAGCTCGTTGGCGCAGTCCTTGCTTCTTTGACACTGAAGCTATTGTTTCCCGATCAGAGTTCCTTAGGTGCAACGATGCCTCATGGCTCCGAGACTCAAAGCTTCGTACTCGAATTCATCATGAGTTACTTGTTGATGATCGTGATCCTCCAAGTTGCCCATGGAGCGAAAGAGGTAGGACTACTTGCAGGAATAGCTATTGGCTCGATGGTTGGCTTAGAAGCGATGTTCGGTGGACCGATTTCAGGTGCATCCATGAACCCAATTCGTAGTCTTGCACCTGCGCTTGTCTCTGCACAATTCCAATCACTCTGGATCTATCTCAGTGCACCAACACTGGGTATGCTCTGCGCGGCCTGGTGCTGGAGAGCGATGCGTTAAGAGAAAAATCTACAAGAGACTTTTTACCAACCGTGCGCTTCGCGCCCGCTGATGTGCGGGAGTCCTGATGTTTAGCGCGAAGTGTGAAGAGTCTACGCTGATTGGAGGAGTCGTATGCAGAACACTATTTCCCTCATCACCTAATTAGTGAAGTACAGAAACTCTTTGAGTTGTTGATCCAGTCTCACTGTGAATCTGAATCAAATAGTTAGCACTAGGAAGCTGAGTAGTTCTAATCGACACTTGATCAATTCCTGCAGGTATATCGATTTGTTGTAAAATCTCTCCAACGATACTGCAGATTCGTAGTCTACGAATGGCAGGTGAAGGCTTCATGGAGATGGTGACAACATCTGACGCAGGTTGTGGCCACACATTCTCAATCTCATCGAGTTCTGTTCCAACAGAAGTTCCTCCGCTCGTCGGGACTTCTTTGTGAGTCATCTCGGCAAAAGATACACCACCTGAATCATTCGAGACGAAAATGTAGTGTCGACCGTTAAACAAACCAGTACGTATAGAGTTAACATTTCTGTTCGCTAATCCTGCAGAATAGTCTTTCCACACTGGCAAGTCCCATTGGGAAACATAAAGTCCTGAGTCCTGTACAGCCGCTTGTATAACTCGAGAGTAATCTGATTGTGCAATTGAGCGTATGCGCATGCCAGGCAGACCCAAATGGTCCCAATGATCGTTCGTCATCATACCCAAGCGATACACACCATTGCTAGTCCCAGCCAGAACTCCAATTTGATAGCCATTCTGGCTTTGATTCGACGCTAAACAGAGTACTTCATAGTTACCCAATCCAGCTCGTTGCCAGTTTTGGGCTTGATCGAGACTGATGTAGACACCCTTATTGGTCGCCAAAAAGTAGTAATACGCAAACTTGCTATTTGCGATAACTCGCATCTCCGCGACGTCATTGACACGTATCGACGGATCTGAAAATTCATAAGTCATCCATGTTCTCATCGAGTCATAGGAAACGAAGAGTTTTCCGACTGATCCAACAAAGAACCTAGTTGGGTTGCCATAGGCAGTTGGATTGTTGAGAGCTTTGAAACAAGTAGCCACGCCGCCAATGTCTTTGTTAGACCACACTGCTGTTGCAGGCAAGGATCCGCTGTTTGGGTCAAAGCCTAAACAGGTGTACATCTGTCCGCTGGTATCACAAATATCAAGTCGACCTTTTTGATCAGCGCTCACGGAGTAGTAGGCACCAACGATGGGCAGTTGTCCAGGATAGTTTACACGAGGGAACCAACCATTGAAAGTGAGTGAGGCACCGAGAGTAAAACCACGATTGATGTGCATTCCATTGCCAACCAAAGCACTAAAAAGTCCGGTGTTATTGACAATCGAAAGATTCTGAATCGAAGCGTTACTTTGACTGAGGGTACTATACTTCTGAGCCCAGCTCAATCCACGATCAGTAGAGACGTGATACTCGGAAGCGGAACAAAGGATTAATGCAGAGTCGATGGTGGTCAGCACGTGAGTAGTAGGAGACTGGAGGACAGGGGTCTTGAGTTTATGCCAACTCCGTCCTTGGTCGTCTGAATACGCTATAAAAGGAACATCATAGTTAGCGCTACTGCTCTGAGCAGTCAGCTTAAGAAACAGTCTGCCCTTTATCTCAAACATCCGTTGATCGTAGTACAAAGCGGCCGCGAAGGGATCCTTCTCTAACTCCGGCATTGGAACCACCGACCATGAATAATTAGAACGCTGTAAGCGGTTAATTAGTCGACCTATCTTAAAACCACCACCCATGCAATAGATATCGGAACCCGACTGAAAGAATGTCAAATGACTGCCAACGGAGTATAAGCCGGATAAAGCCAAATGGAAGGTCTTTCCACTATCAAGTGAACAGTACAACGAGTAGTTTGTCATGACAAACAACGCATCATGAACAGCTGCTAATGCGTAGACGCCCGTCTCTTGATATGGCAACTGCGTCCAAGTGTCTCCGCTATTGGTCGACAAATAGAGTCCAATACCACTCATGGCGTACAGCAAAGAACCCTGAACAGTGAGCCTACTAGCGGTTTGATAAGGGAGATTGTCAGAAATACGGACCAGAGATGTATCCCTGTCAGACCAGCGAAAAAGTTCGGTATCGAAGACCGAGACAAAATAGTAGTCAGGACTAGCCTTCAAGCGAATCGAGGAAGTCCTAAACGTCTTCACAATCTCCCAGGTTTTAGCACTATCACTCGATCGAACAACAGAGCTTCCTCTGATTCCATAACACAAGGTACCACGTTGTACGATATCAAACGGCGTGGGATCATAGCCTTCTACGACGTTCATCTGCTTCCAGTTGAAACTCTGAGCAACTAGTGATGCGGGGCTAAAGATGCTGAAGACAAGTATCAACACACTACAGAATCCCAAAGCACCAATGCTCCGCTTGCCGCACAAAGCGCTCATGATGAAGTCGATGAATGCTATAGTAAAGGTCCTAGTGAAAGACGAAATAGACTTGACGATGTACGCCACAAGATCTCCTAACGATCAATAATCAACTTCTTTCTGTATGAAAAGGTCGCAGCGCTAATCTGCACTTCATATAAACCTGGTGGCCATGCTGAGACAGGCACACTACTACGCACATCCATCTGTGCAGCCAACTCTTCTCGATACACCAGATTGCCGAGTAGATCATAGATCTTCAACGTTGCTGCTGAGTTGTCTGGAAGAATACATTGTATCTGTACTAAGTCAGAAGCAGGTTCAGGAGCAAGGCTGATTCTATACTCGTTGTCGATGTCAACTCCAACTACATCGGATGTTGTGAATACGAATGGACTCACAAACTCGCTTGACGACCATTTGCCAACTGCACGAACTTCCCACACAAACTGTGCAGCATTCGATTGAACATCTGTCCGCTCAACGCGTAGTTGAGTGGTCGGTGCATCAAGGAGCTTGTGAAGTACGACTTTCTTGTCAAAACCAACCATTTCACTCATAGTAACTTCATACTGCACAGCGCGCTCATCGGGAAGCCAGCTCAAATCAATAGGAAATACTTGGCGTGTTGCATTGTGCGCTGGTGCAGTCTGACGAACTCTTGATGGACTATACTCTTGCTTCCATACACGGAGTAGTCCATTTAAAGCCATGGGTTTGTTGCTTGGTGGATTCATCGAGAAGAAGCTTGACTCTTCGTTCTCACCATGACAACGAACGCAGGTACGAATCTCTCCAGCTTTAAAGGTCAGCCAATAGCGCTCATGGACAACTCCAGCTCCAGTACTATCGCGCAAGCGCCAGCTCAGAGCACGCTTAGCTGGAACAAAAGCTGCGAGCGAACCGTCTGCAAATACTTCAGCTGTGCTCGTTTTTGGTGCAAGACCTGTGGCGTTCTCAACGTACTTGCGGTTTTGAACATCATGGACAGGAACAGGAAGAACGCGACGGCCTATGCGCGGAGCGTGTCCGCTATTGTCCTGATATACACGCAAATAGTCAGCCTGAAAAATCTGCAAGTCACTAACGTTATACACTTTTCCCTTGGCGTTGGCACTTTGCTTAGCACCTTTGCCTACAGACAAGTAATAGGGCTGCTGCTTGTCGTCTGGATCACGTTGGGTTATGTCGCGCGAAATAATCAACGCTTGATTGCTATCAGCTAAAAACCTCTTGAACGAGGCAACGTCAACATGCTCTTCTTCAAAAACTGCCAACTCCTGTTCTGCCAATGCTGGTGAAGGGCGCTCGGCTACTGTGCGTGCAACTACTTCAACTGGATCCATCTCCCACAATGCACCATTGAATGTGACAACACGTGGAGTAGAGCTCTTAATATCAACCCATTTGATGCTCTCTGTTATACCTTTCGTTAAGAACTCTTCTGGCTCCATATAGCCGTTGCGTAATGTAAGAGAACGGAGCTGAAATGCATACGCAGATGATGGTGAAGGAGTCTTGCTGCGTACGTCCGCAACGTGTGTTGGAGAGTGAGAGGCAATAAGCACCCCGTCAGTCGTAGGAAGCGGGTTGCGATAAAAGCCGGTGTGGTCTATAGTGAGAGGATTCCTTAGATCGATAGGAAAGCGAGTTGACCTGGCTGTCACATACGATATGATAGCTTCTTTACTCGCATTCGAAGGAGCTGCATTCAGTAGTCGAACAATCTGTCCGGACGCGTGTGTTAAAGCCGGAATGGCATCGACGCCATAAAACGTTCCTGGATGCGTTGGGTCTTCCCGTAATTGAAGGAGATTAACAATTGGACTTCTGTTCTCACGTTTTGAACTGCTCGAACTAAAGGCAGCCAGATTAGGGTCTGTTTTTATTGAGGGAAGAATTGTGTCGCGCAAATCATGACGTCCAATGTGATTAATGGTCTGTGCACCAGAGCCATCTTCATTCACTGTCCACGGAAAGAAGTCGTTTGGCATTCGCAAGTCAAACAATGTGCCATCACCACTGCCGGAGGTCGACGAGTTCGAGTTATCCGAAAAGTAGCCTCCATTGTTACGCGAGCCATGTCCAAGATCCGGATTTGGCTCCGGGAAATCAGACTGCTGTCGCGTTCCGAAGTTTGCATTGCTATTTGATTTCTCTGAGCTACAAGTGCCTGCCAAGATTCGTTGATTACTTAAGTCTGCTAGCTGGTCTTGCTGCAGAATATCCCAACGACTAAAAATCACACGACCATAACTATCAATACTTGGACTGAGCACTCCGCTAGGCGCATGATCAAGCTGTTGTAACTCGTACGAAGATCGATCCATTGACCATAATCCCGACGTTGTTGGCATACCCAAGCTTTCATCCAAATATGGATAGTCCTCCGATGAGCCTTGTCGCGGACGATCGCTCACAAAAATGATGTTTGATTTCGTCCCATAAATAGGAGCAATGTTGTTTGCATAAGGCTGACCACTTATGCGCTGTATCACAGGCTTGTCATCTTTGCCCAAACCAGTTATCTCATAAATCTGCCAATGATAGGTTGTGGTATCAAGTATAGAAGTTGGCGTCCCAACTACCATGCTAAACAATGCCTTCGTACCCGTCCAATCAACGCAGGGTTGACGTACTGCAATCGCTTGGTCAGATTGCATGCCGCTTGTTCCATAGCCAGCAGCCTCAGTAAGATTCTTAAGACTACCATCTGCATAGCGAATCCACAAATCTCCGCCTCGAACTGCATTCGAAAAACCGGCCAGATGCGACGCGATAACCGAACACTGCGTTGCAGAATCCTCGGAGTTCGGTACAACCGTTACGAAGAGTATTGGGTTTTTTGGTAAGCCAGCCGACACTGGAAGGGTTGCGCTTGCAACGATTGTCAAAACACAGATTAAGAAAAATGTTCTCATGTCTCTGGGCTGAAAATGTGAAAGATAGCAGCTGCTCGTTGTGGATGGGTGTACCGACAAGAGAGCCAAGACTTGTGACCCGACCAATATACAGGTATTTAGTTTCAAAGAGACCTCGTGTGAACGTTAAATATTTGCAGATGAATTGAGAATAATTCGTGATTTAAATCATCGCGTTTGCTCAATTCTCACAATCGATCAACTCGTGCGATTCAATGTTCCGTTGTCTCTCTGTGTTGCAACATGCTTTCTCAATGCCGAGAACATGTTCACGTTTATATGTTCGCATATTCGACAAGGTTGAAGACCAACAGTCTGTCTGTAGCATTCTGCCACTGTTGTGCTCGGCTGTTGAACGCCTGCCATGTTTCGATTTTGGCGCAATTCTGCGTACTTTGTCTCTTTACCATACCAATCTCCCTAATGAGCTAGCGGACATCACCTTCTGTCAGCGACTCAGTATTCTGACTCGCTCGGAATTGCGTCGTCCTCTCGTCTTTTTCTTATTGATATGAGAATCAACTATCGACAATTAGTGGCAACTCGGCTTCAACTGCAAGGCCTTTGTCGGCCATTTCAAGATCCCTGCAGCGCATTACAGTCCATGACAGCTATGCAATCCCAGGATCTGTCAATGAGCATACGGGCTCTTTCTTTACGCAGTGGCTGCGCCACTGCCAATGCTGTGGAGCAGGCATTCAATGCTGGACACATTTTGCGTACTCATCTCCTTCGCCCAACTTGGCACCTGGTAATGGCTAAGGATTTACATTGGCTACTTGACCTGAGTGCAGATAAGATTCTACGTCAGATGAGAGCGCACCTAAAGGAATTGGAGCTCAGTCCCAAAGTGCTATCGAAGGCAAGAAACATCATTCAGAAACGCTTGGAAGACCTAGGTAGTGCTTCGAGAGAAGAACTGATGTGGGCACTACAAAGCAATGGAATTGCAACGGAGAACAACCGTGGATCTCTTATACTAATGGAAGCAGAAATGCGAAGGCTGCTTTGTAGTGGACCATTAGTGAAGCGAAAACAGAGTTATGCCTTGATAGATCAGAGAGCAGGGAAAAGTACAGAGGGCATGACTCGAGAAGAGGCGATGGCGCGATTGGCTCTACGGTACTATGCTTCTCATGGACCAGCAAGCGTGCAAGACTTCTCTTGGTGGTCAGGATTGAATGAGGGTGAGGCGTCACGTGCAAGCGCTGCAGTCTCTCAGCAACTTCAAGAACTTCGGTGCAAAGAGGACGATACCTTCTACTATTGCTCAAAAGACAGCGAGATCTTTGATTCAGCGCCTCGTACTACACTTTTGTTACCTGCCTACGATGAATTGGTGATTGCATATCGCGACCGCCAAGCACTGGTACCAGCGAATAGGCAGGGACACTGCATTTCAACGAACGGGATCTTCTATCCACTTATCCTTCACAATGCCAAGGTACTTGGTCGATGGAAAAGTCAAAGCAAGGCAAAAAGCGTAGGCCTACAGTTTGAGTACTTCTCAGGTGTGCTCGAAGATCTCTCTTCGGCAGAGCAGAAAAGGCTTGCGCAAGCACTCGAACGCTGTACTGCTGAGTACGCTGCCTACCATGGCCTTAGTGTTCATTAAGCTGCTGCGATCAGGTACACTGCACAATCGCAGATAGGGTTAGCTAATGAGCTAATTCTATACTCTATCCCAAAAGCTGAGATTGAGTCCGATTCATCAGAGCGGCAGAGTTTCTTGAAATGCAAGAAAAATGATGAGTTCTGTAACCTTTGTATAATTGGTTGTACATACGTAGTAGAGACAGCATTGAGAGGAATCCGACAAGAACTTTCATGCTCTCAGCCAAGAATTGCCAGAGTTGTGCACTTGGTGATTTCGCAAGGTTTGATGTACGTTCATGCATATGACAGAGAATGAGCAACAAGAATTTCTGAGTCTCCTCGAGCCTCTGTACTCGCGGGTAGAACGCTACGCCTTGAGCTTATGCAGAGACAGGGTTGCAGCCCGTGAATTATTATGCGACACCGTTTCCATGGCCTATGAAGGATTTGAAGGACTTAAGAACAAACAAGCCTTTTTAAGCTATTTGTTTAGTATAGCCAACCGACAATGGCGCCGACGCCAACAGCAGTTCCGACGCTTGGATTATGTGCCAGTCGATGAGATTGATGAGCTCTATGCTGGTGGAGCACAGCCTGATCAATGTTTGGAGCTCAGTGAGCTGTACCAGGCGTTGGATCGACTGCATCCTGAGTACCGCGACATACTTTTACTTGCGGAAATCGTAGGCCTAAGCCACAAGGAAATCCAGGATGTAACTGGTCTGAACATCGCGACGATTAAGGTGCGAGTGTTTCGAGCAAAACTGAAACTAAAAGCCCTACTAGCAGATGAGTCACCCCCTCAAAGCAACACGGATAGAACGTCTTCACATCCGCGGAGAAAACGAATCCAGAATGAAGCAGAGAAGACGGATGAAGCGGATGTAAAAGGCGAAGCAGGTCGCGAAGTGAGATCTATGGAGACTCTCACTCTTGTAGGACCGCATTAAGTACCATTGCCTCAAACAGAAAACAATGAAACGGAATAACACAAAAAGCGAACAATTACTAGAGACAGCACGAAATGTCCAGAATGGAGAACGCCTCCTCAGTCCCGATGCCTTGCGCAGTATCGTGAGTGAAGCGGCTTCGAATCCTGCGCACACTGGAGCGTTCGAACCAATAAACAAACCAAGGTATAAACACAAAGGACTCTTTATGAGCGGACTCTGCGCACTTTTCATGATCTCTGCATCACTTTGGTACTACAGTACCAACTCGTCCTCGTTGCACAGTAACTCGGCGAATGGAAACATGAGTGTACTGGACGCACCTCAACAGGATGCAGCCTCAAACACTAGCAGCATCGATCACGCAACTGCCTACAACACTCACAATCATAACGCCGAGACACACGAGCAAATACAGCCAAATCTCACACTGGCTCAAACAGCTACGCCTTCAACTCCAATCCAACGCGAAACCACAACAGCTGATTCAAGAAGCCGTACTCTCTCAGGTCATGACTCGCAGACGAAGTCTGCGAGTCTACAGAAGGATAGCTCGAGGCAGGGCAATGCCGGTCAGAGAGACAAAGCATCGTTTCCGCACATGAACACAACGCAATCAGCGAATTCATCTGAATCAATGCCGCGTTCAGTGAATCATGATGGAACTTTGAGTTCCACATCTGCTCAAGGCACTCATGGTAGCGGGAGGGAACTCGGCTCGACCATTCCCAAGAAAATTGCTGGAATTGAAGTGCTAGAACTGACAAAACAAGAGCTTGAAGCGATCGGTGTGGTTTTCAATGGAACTCATATTTCGGTCCCTATGGAAGAGCTCCTTGATCTCGAGAAAGCGAACGATCGCAGCCTCGACCCGCAATCAAAGTCTCAGATACGAGCGCGCCCAACGCTCCACGTGAACCTTGCAAAGAAGAACTATGATACGACGCAACGATTCATCCTTAAGCGCTACTATAGTCAAATGAGCTTGGATGGATATCAGGGCACAAAGATTCTCCCATATACCGGATGGAAAGCGAATGAATACAACTACTCAGCAGCTGTGGGCATTTCATCATGGCATATGCGCTTTGATAGCTCAGCACGAGTAGACTCAAAGAAGTGGTATATGTATATGGCAATGTATAACCTTGCCGATGAGTCGCCATTGTTGAAAGAATCGCTGCTCAGTGCTCAGTTTCAAGAGACAGAAAATGATAGTGCACGACAGCATCGCATAGATCACTATGCAACAAACTACATCACGACGACCTTAGCCCGCAGTTCACTGCCAGTGCAGATTACGATTGACAACTTTGACGAATTGCGCGCTGAGGCGAAGAATGGAGGTCGTATTGACTCCTCACAAGCTCGACGCGCTTTCGTGAAGATTTGGTATGCGCTTTCACCTCAGTTTATTTCTATGCTTCCTGAGCGCTACAGAACGCCACTTATGAAAGAGTTTGGCTTGTACAGCAAAGTAGTGAAGGGAGAATTGCAAGCAGAACAGGCGTGCAATGAGCTAGAGCAACAAAAGTCGTATCTGGATATGTGCCGTAGCACAAGCGGAAGCGTGCAACAACTGCGCTTAGCTCCGAACCCTGCGCGCGACTACGTTCGCTGCCTGTTTGAATTGAAGCAGAGCGCAAGGCTGACGATCTGTGTGTACTCTGCTTCTGGTGAGCTTATCGCGCGAGTACGAGAAACTGAGGAATATGCTGCGGGTCCTCACGACCTTCGACTTCCAGTTGAAAAGTTATCTGAAGGAATGTACTTGATTGCCGTACTAAATGATAATGGTGAACAGGTGGTACAGCGATTGATGAAAGAGTAGAACGCTACTCTTAGCCGACACCAGCTCTTGCGTTGGTGTCCGGTTGAGTAGAAGCGCAGTTGTTTAGAAACGCAAATGCGTTGGAATAGGCTAGCTATTGAATGTGCGAAGGACAAGCAACTCGTTCAAACGAAGTGCAGACTCAGAGCTGTTCACTGCAATAGAACGCATTCTCACAGCAATGATGGTAGGACCGAGCTTTCAAACTCGGTCCTTGCTTACAACTCTATTTCACAAGCACCGTTGTCGCCTCACCATGTGCTGTAATAGTGTTCACGTAGTACACACCTTGAGCGAGCTGAGTCGTGCTTTCGAGTGATAGCACATTCTTTCCTTGCTGGAGCATAAAGCTTGGCGACTCATAGAGTAAAGCACCCTTGCTGTCAAAGATGCGATAGGAGCCAAGTCCAGCAAGTTCAACATCAATGACCAGGCTACTCGCTTTGTTGTCGCTGCTCAGGATAGAACAGTGGATTTTGCTAGGAGTATCGGAATTGATGCCCGATGAGTTGTAGGTAATAGTTGAGTCATAGCTTTCAGACACAACGCTCTCAAGAATGCAGGTGAGAGTTGCACCATCATTGTCGACGAAGCCCATGCTCGGAATGACAGGACCTCCAACATCACTGGAGTCATCAAGAGCAAGTTCTACACGAACTGTGCCTCCAGCTTTCTTTTGGTCAGCATCGTCATTAGATACGATGTAAGGCTTTCCGTCTTTCATTCCACTTCCAGAGAGAGTGAAGGCATGACCATACCGCCGCATTGCCACTTTGTTCGTTTCATTGAGATTGTACCACCCAACAATGCACTCAACATCTTCTCCATGTTGCATCTCGCTCATCAGAAAGCTCGTTGATGGTCTTGGAAAGAGGAAAGTTGTGTCGCTTTTATTCATCGCCTCATGTCCGTACCGTGGATCTGGCGACTTAACAGTCATCGAGTCCATGCTTATATAAAAGCTCTGGAACTTCACATGTATGGGGAGTTTGTATTTGTCTATGTAAGCCAGTTTGGCTTGTACGAGCTCAAGCGCAGTTGCACCTTGCTCTCTCTCGCGATTGAGAAAAGAACTTAGCTGTACAAGTTTCGAACGAAGGTCAACTGTTGTATCAATGAATTGATGTGAAAGTTCTAGCCAATGCAAACTATTAGCGGCGGCTGCTGGAACACAGGCGTTCTTGTCGCCCGCATAACCAGGCTTTGTCCCGGGATTGTAGAGTGTAGAATCGAGATCAATATTCGGCATGGTCTCACGAGTGACTGTGTTGGTCAGCGTGACAGGAGAATACCACTGAAGAGTAGTAGAATCGAGTGCACGGAGATCGGGTACTTTTTCTGAACGTTTTGGAGTAAACCCTAAGTGATAATCCAGTTTGGGTACTTGGTAGATCTCTTTCACGGTCGCTGTCTGGGGACTGGCCCAACCAGAATCCGATACAGAGTAGAATAGTTCTGTCGAGTCTACGGACGCACCGCGTTTGTATCCAAGCTTGGTGAAATCAACAAACTGTGAGATACTTGAGGTGTCAGACAACGAAGAAGGAAACGCCATGTTCTGTATGAGCCAGACGCCTTTCGGTTGCGATGCAGGATAGGCAACGACATTGATGAACTTGTTGGAAGTCAGAGGTGGAAGCGTTGCTGTAAACAATCCTAATGATGAATTCTTCTGTGTAAAGGGTGATTCAATATTGTATTGTCCGAGCGCAGCATAACCTAGTGGTCTATCGTACACTTTGAAGTCCATAGTGAGATTGTTATCCGAAGGAACTACATCATCGATGTAGTTCACTGAGAAAACAGCCTGATATGATCCTGAGTCGCTCGGTATCCACGTCTTTTCCGATGAGATTAAAACAGAATCGCGTTTGGCGAGATGTGAGACTTTTACGATCTCCGACATGACAACCGAAATCGTTGGATAGAGTTTTAAGACGGAAAGAACAACGGTGAAATTTGTCGCATCAAATGTTGAATCATTGCGACAAAACACTCTCAGCGCTTGAGCAAAGGGGCTACGATACAGGGTTTTGGTTGGCGACATAACTCGTCCGAATCGAAGGTTCGTTGCCTGAGCAGCGCTTAAACAAACGAGAAGGGTCGCTATGGGTATCGCCGCTCTAAGAACGCGGAAGTAACAGTGCTTTGCTTTCATACTCTCACTACGTTGGTTGCAAATACGCGGTCACTTGTCTGGACCGCATGTGTTCTTTGACGAAGTTCCTTGAACTACTAACGAGAAACCAGAGGGCGCTAGAGGCAGCATATCTCTGCATTGAATCAAATCGTATTACGTTCTGCTCGCTATCCAAATGTTCTGTGCCCGAGCCTGATGCCTTCGCGACTGCGTTCCGAAAATTCTCACATCGCCACAATCATATGTTGATTCAGCATGCAAGAAGCGCACTTCATATTGTGGTGAGTTAGCACTAAGCGCTGTAAGTACTATTGCAATATAGCACTTTGGCGAAACTGTAGTAGCGTGATTGTGTTCCAATGCTGCCGCTCTACGTTCATCTCTGCAATAGTGAAGACAGCAACTACAAGAACAATGCAATGGGCAGGCTGGATCGACCCGTGATGAAACTTGCAGCTTCCTTCTCGCCACGCTGTGACACTCAGCATTGCTGAGAGCTTCAGGCTAAGGCTTGCTAAGCCGACACCCCACAGCCCAGGGAACTGCGCAGCGGAGCCCTGGCAAAGAGCGAATGAGGAGGTGTAGAACTAAAGGTTGAGAGGTCAAGATGTAAAGTTGCTCTCAACATCTAAACAGCACTGTCACGAAAGACTTCTTCAATGATTGATATGTTGAGAGATAAAAGTGATATAAACACAGAGAATGGTTATTGTGTTTTACTCTCTTCGTACCGAATGGTCCGAAATGACTCTTCATCTGTCAGCTTAGATTGTCCTTTCTAACGTCGTCATTATGGTGCTGGTGTGCATATTGCTGCGCTTCATTGATATCGATAGTATTGCAAAGAATAATACGCTGAGGTCGCGTTTTACATTAATAAAGGAATACTCTATGTCTCGCTTTGCCTCATTTATTGTCGTGTTCTGCTTTCTCAGTATTTCACTCAGTGCTCAAGCTGGGTTTGCTACAAATGTGCGAACCTCTAATGACGACCCCGCTTGGGGTGAAACAATACGCATCGACTATACAGCTCCGGATACGAGTCGTTTTGCGAAAGCAGAATTCCGCGATACACTTTTCTGTGCTGCTCTCATCTCCACGGTTTGGGGTCCACGTAACGCAGTGGTCCCAATGAAGCGCAAGCAGGGAACCGCAGAGTATAGCGCTGATCTCACTGTTCCTGACTCTGCTCTGATGATTCGCATTGAAATCTGCGTGCCCTACGATCGGGCTCCTAATGGTATTACAATTTTTACGGCGAAGCAACCTGGTGGACGCAAAACACCTGGTGCTTGGATAAATAATCTTGATGATACAGATAGCGCTCTTGCATTAGAACTTCGAGATTATCCAACTCACTATGAAGTATATATATCAGCTCTCAATGCCATAGGTCAGCGCTACGCACAAAAAGGAGAAACTCCCAGCGATAGCCTGCGCTTTTCTTACATCGATCACTTTCTCAACGAGCTCCAAAGTGTCAAAGTGAAAAATCTTAGCTGGTATGCTACTGTTGCAGCTGTGACCAGACAATACCCGGACAACGACGCTAAAGCTGATGGAATTCTCAAAGAGGGAATTGAGAAGTGCGAAGGTGATGAGTTCCTCTACAACTCAGACTATTGGTCTAAAGTGTTTGCACCCGCTATGGTTAATGGAAAGCTGCGAATGCCCTATGCACGTGCGAGAGTTCTCACACCACTGGTAGAGAAGTATCCACGTAGCGTTCTTGCACGAACGTGGTTGCATAGAGCTAGTTACGATACCTTACACAATGCAAAGGCCTATCGCAACGTGCTCAAACACTGGACTGAGTCTGCGGATGTTGATCTGTTGTCTAGTATTGCTGGCGGACTTTCCAATGAAGGCTCCACGATATATGATCCTAAAGAGGCGCTTCAATGGATCCTCCGTGCAGAGCGCTCGAATACGCAGTACACTGGTTTCAGGAGTGCCGAGAACATTTTTGGTAGCATGGGTCGACTAGATAGAATTATGCAACAAAAGATCGCGATCCTTGGTCAACTCGGACGAATGGAAGAGGCGCAGAAAATTGCGTACACTGCTCTTCGTGCTGCAAAAGATGCATCTGATAAAACTGGTATTTATGTTTCATTGGCTCACGGTTATCTGCGAGCCAAGAAGATTGACGATGCCGAACGCGCACTAGGTATGGCTCTATCGATAACTACACAGCGGAGATATGCTGATATCGATAGTCTTTATCAACTTCGAAAACAAGGTCCCGAAAGCCGTGATGAATACATCGAGCGTATCTCGAGTCAATTCCGCGCTGTTGAAGAACTGCCAGCCTTAGCTGATTTTGAATACACCACCATAAACGGTCGCAAGGGAAGATTGTCTGATACCAAGGGCAAGATTGTCGTGCTCGACTTTTGGTTCATCGGCTGCGCTGGTTGTGAGCTCGAACATAAAAGTCTCGACAAGTTTGCAGAGAAATACAAAGGCGATACGAATGTTGTCCTGCTGTCTGTGGCATTAAACAATGCGAAGACTCTCGAGCGCTATCTAAAAACAACTGACCCTCCGTTTCCAGTGGTTGCTGATGGACAAGCTATCTGCGACAAAGTGGGGGTAAACTCTTTTCCAACGCACGTCATACTCGACGCGAATGCGAAAACGGTGGTGTGGGAAACGGGTGGATCTGAAACAACTGGCGAGGGCTTTGATCAGCGGGTGCGTGAGCTAAAAGCCAAGTAGAGAAATGAAGAACGAGATTTGAGGAGAAACATCAGTAGAAAGGCCAGCATGGTCTTTCTACTGATCTAACTCACACATCATTTAATGGCCAAACCATTGAGCAACAGTACTTGCTGCAAAGCTTGTTGCTTTCTTGTTGATATACTCACCGCTTTCTTTTACAAAAGTATAATCACGTTTCCAACGAGAGTGACTTCTGCATAACTCCTCTAACGAGTCTGCGATGTAATGCATCTCTGAATCATTCATAGTTGGATGGATAGATAAACGTATCCAACCTGGCTTTAAATAGAAGGGCTGCTTATCGAGTTTGGTGGTGATTCGACGTGATGTTTCCGGACTAATATTTAAGAGATAGTGTCCATAGGTGCCAGCGCAATCACACCCACCACGCATTTGAATGCCGAATCGGTCGTTCAGCATCTTTACACCAAGCTGGTGATAGAGGTCTTTCATATGAAAGCTAATCATGCCTAAACGATGCTGATGTCTGGCCTCAAGAATCTCAATGCCCGGCATCTTTTGCATGCGATCAAACAGAATGCTCATGCATTCTTCTTCTCTCGCTAGAATATTCTTCACACCCATCTCATCTTTCAGCTGCATGCTGAGTGCAGCGCGAATGGTCTGCAGAAAAGCTGGTGTGCCGCCGTCTTCACGCTCTTCAATAACAGGAACATAGCGGTGACCGCCCCATGGATTCGTCCACGTGACCGTTCCGCCACCTGGTTGATCCGGTACCTGGTTGCCGTACATATGCGAGTCAAAGACCAGTATGCCAGAAGATCCAGGTCCGCCAAGGAACTTGTGAGGAGAAAAGAAGATGGCATCCAAGCGCTCTGCCTCATTCTTCGGATGCATGCAGATATCAACGTACGGAGCAGAGGCAGCAAAGTCCACAAAGCAGTACCCACCAACTTTGTGGATCATCTTCGCGATTTTGTGATAGGGTGTCATTATACCTGTAACATTTGAACAGGCAGTGACGGAGGCAATCTTGTAGGGACGTCTCGCATGTTTCTTCAACAAGCTCTCAAAATGATTCAGATCAACATGACCATCTGCATCTGGAAGGATGATCTCAACCTCACCAATGGTCTCCAGCCATGAAGTCTGATTGGAATGGTGCTCCATGTGCGTAATGAAGATAACTGGACGCTGCACGGGATCAACGGATACAGATGGAGCCAAGCGCTCGGGTACGCGCAGTCCAAGAATTCGTTGGAGCTTGTTCACGGCCGAGGTCATACCCGGTCCACAAGGCACTAGCACATCGCTCTCATTAGCACCTACATGCCGCTTGATGATGTGCTTCGCCTCGTGATAAGCCAGAGTCATCAGGTCGGCTGTTACCGTGCTCGATGAGTGGGTATTTGCAACGTAGGGACCAAAATCGTCCATCATTTTGCGCTCAATCGGCGCGTAGAGGCGTCCACTAGCCACCCAGTCTGCATACACTATCTCGCGCTCACCATAGGGCCCAGGATAGCTTCTGCCTTGTCCGATAACCCCTTCACGAAAGGGACGAAAGTAGTCTTGTAATGATGTCTTCGTTTTCGCCATAGTTCAGATCCGTCGTAGCCTAATCAATTGATTCATCTTCAACGCGCGCCTTCGGCGCACGCGGCACTCCTCAAGTGTGCAGTGTAGATTCGCTAGCAAAAATAGATCGGGGAAGGCACTTGGCAGAGATCAAGTTCAGTCTGCAGCGAAAACCCCAAATGGGCGTGCGTTAGCAATAGATTCTTCGATCAAAGACACGGTTGTCCGTTTGCTAGCACCGTGCAAACCGCTCCACGCACTCACATCAGTCCGCTCCGCCATAGGAACCCTTAGTTCAACTATCGTCAGGTACTCCAGCTCCACTGGTTTTAGCTCAAATGCATTCACCTGAATTGATTTGTTATCGTGTTTGATGTTCATCACATTTATTGTAGTTTGAGCAGAGTATTAATGAAAGGAAGACAATGAATGCAACGATATGTATCAGAATATTCTGTCTCTTATTCGTCCTTTCCATAATTGCCTGCGACAGCACCAGTCTGAGCACAGATCAGAAAGTGGATGTGGCGAGTCTGAGTCCAAGAGACTTTTTGCCGTCGCCCGCTGCTGGTGCTAAGTACCACTACAAGACAGAGTTCGTTTTTACAGATTCAAACAACAAAGTAGTCGACAGCGGTATTGCGTATATGTTGAGGGGTCAGGTTGGTGAAGTAGTGCATGAAGCAGAGAGGAGTATCTCGCGTTACTATTATTCACAAGATTATTTGCGATATGCTGCAGAACCTCCGAGGTCTGATGTTGCAAATGATAAGATGCTGTGGGAATCTGACTCATCAGGCAAACCCATTAACCGTGTTCTGTTACAGAAGCCCTTTGTCCTTGGTGCTGTTTTTAATAGCGGAGTCTACTACCAACCCACGAGTGTCACTCGAATATGGCTAGTTGATGGACAAGTTACCATTAGTGGAAAATCTTACCAGACAGTGGCAACTGTTTCAAAGTACCTGGAAAATGATGGTGCAACGACCTATACCGTAGTTGATTCAGTATGGCTTGCGGTGGGACTTGGAGCTGTAAGGGGGGTATACGAGGTAACTGCTACACAGGCTAGTAGAAAGAGTACAAAATTGATCAGCAGTCTCGAGATGACATCAATAGATAACTAGAAAAGCGTGAAACGAAGGTGTACGAGCCGTAATTAGTTTGATGCGGTGTAGGAATACTGATCAGCTTTGTACTAGTAAGCTCTTTTGCTATAAAGTAGCTCAGGTGTACCTAAGGTTCTTCTAGTGATTCATCCTGAACGTGATCGCTCAGCGCACGCCACACATTTCAGCTGAGCAATATTGAAACTGAATCAAAGAATTGTCAGGGAAGGCACGTGTCAGAGATCAAGTTCAATACGCTCAAGAGCCTAATCTAGTAAATCCTCTCTTTTTGCCTCGCCGAATCCGCCGCCGAATGAAGTAGCGTTCAATTGGCAGACCTTCCCAACAGCAACTCGCCACGTCAAATCAATGCAGCGTGTTACTATGTGAATCAGATTGGACATAGTGGGGCATACAATGGGTACCTTTCATGGAAATTGTTAGGCTCGAGGCACGATAGTTCCACTCATATGTCCCGAACTACATCACACACCTAAAGAACATTTCCAAGCCTTTTCTGCATAACAAAGCCTTTAGCACCAGTCACTCTTTTGAAGAAAGTTGCACTTCGACCATCGTTGCTGACAATTGAATCTCATTTTTTCACTTGATACCACAATGAACAAGGCAAGCGAAGTACTGCTTGCTACAGTGCCTGCGTTTTTGTCGCAGAATTGCGAACAACACGTGGCGAAGCGTCCACAGAACAGAAGTTGAAGGACGAAGTGACACAGGGTCTAATTGGCCTTCAATGAATCAGCCAGGCGTTGCACAACAACCAGGTTAGACAGAATCTCCACAATAGACATACGTAGTTTTTACGTAGTGAACCTCGCACACTTGACCTCTAGATTGCATAGAACGAAGACGCCAGAGACGAGAGCGATGCAACAGTGGACTTGACCCGAAAAAGTGGAGGTGAAAATAAGGTGATAGACCTTAGTTTTACCCACTATTTACAGGAGACTAGTTGTGCAAGAGAACGACTCAAAACGTAGCCGTCAGACCTTTGACGAGACCTTTAAGAAGGAGGCCGTCAGCGTATTCCAGAGCTCAAAAAAGAGCCTCAAACAGGTTTCACTTGAACTTGGTGTACACGAGAATAACCTAAGAAACTGGATCGAGAAGTATGCTCCAAAAGAGTCAGAAAATGACGGTCCAAGTGTTCAGGAGCTTCAGTCTGAAGTACGTCGGCTTCGCAAGGAGCTGGCTGAGAGAGCCGAGGAAGTCACCATTTTAAAAAAAGCGACGGCCTTCTTTGCAACCCAGACAAAGCCTTGAGATACCAATTTGTTAAGCGACACACAGGCGAGCATCGTATCGATCTGATGTGCCGAGTTCTACAAATTAGCGTTAGCGGTTACTACGCTTGGCTGAAACGAAAGCCAAGTGCTAGAGACCAACAGGACGAGAAGTTGAAACCAATCGTTCATGAGATCTTTGAACAACACAGTAAGCGTTATGGTTCGCCTCGCGTGCATGCTGAGATTACAAAGTCGAAGAACCTTCGGGTGTCTAGAAAGCGTGTAGCAAGGCTCATGCGCGAACAGGAGCTGGTTGCACGACGTCGCAAAAGAAGTGTGAAGACCACAGACTCGAATCACGCGCACGCCGTATCTCCAAATCTTCTTGAGCGCCAGTTTGACCAGAAGGAGCTTAATCGAGTATGGTGTGGAGACATAACGTACATACCAACCCTAACAGGTTTCGTGTATTTGGCTACTGTTATGGACCTGGGCTCACGGCGAATCATAGGCTGGCATATGAGTGACCGTATCGACGAGAAGCTAGTGATCATTGCTTTATGGCGTGCCTTGAAAACAAGACGCAAATCCGAGCTAGGACCATCGCTAATCTTCCACTCTGACAGAGGGAGTCAATATGCGTCGAAAGCGTTTCGTTACGTTCTTCAACGCTTCAACATCACACAGAGTATGAGTCGTCGCGCAAACTGTTAGGACAATGCTGTGGCGGAATCATTCTTCAGTACGCTGAAAGAAGAGTCGGCCTTGTCACACATGATACCAGCGAACTTAACAGCAGCCAGATCGATGGTTTATCGGTACATCGAGTTCTACTACAATCGGCAGAGAATGCACAGTACGCTGGGCAATATCAGTCCGGTAGAGCATGAACATAGAATGCTTTTTACTAATTTAAATCGCCTCCACTAAATCGGGTCAACCCCAACAGAGATAGTTCAGAGGTGCACTATCGTGTATGCGACTAGTGCAGCAGACAATGGAGCGAACGTTGCGCTTTCGAGAAAGCAAATGAAATCTGATCATTTTTCAGTTATTCATAGCCTGAGAGAGTCTGACAAACAATCGCTTCGGCTACTCACTAGATCGGAATCATACTGCCGTGGAGTTTTTCGGTTGAGCAAGGTGCGTCAACTGCCAGAGCATATTCGGCTCTAGTCAGAACAAATCTGGAGTAAAGACACACTTCATTGCGAGCGACTACTAACAAGAACGCCCAGGAGCGTTTGGCAGATCGACCAGAGCGGTATTGAAATCACTGTTTCACAAAATTTTCACGGTATGAACAAGCTATTCTACGCATTTATCGTTTCGCTGCTCCTTGTTTCCTCTCATGCTCTCGCAGCAGATCCGAAAATTTCCGATATCACCGTTGAGGTGAAGAAGCACGACGACGGAAAGCAATATGTGGTTATCAACTACAGTATTGCCAACATCCCTGTCGATGGAATTACAGTCGAATTCGACGCCAAGTGCGTGAAGCACATGGATACCTCTAGCTCCGATATCTTTTTTGCCAAACCTACAGTCCAGGAGCTAAGCGGGGATGTCGGTACCATAACCTCGGACGGCAAGAAGTCGATTCAATGGGAAGATGAAGCTTCGTTGTCTCGTCTCAATAAACATGACAAGTACCGTTGCACCGCAATTCTTAGTTTGAAGGGTTCCGATAATACTATTACTGCAGCGTCTCTGAACATCCAGTCGTACCAGCCTTCAGGCTGGACCTACTTCAATACGGGTCTTGTGCGCATGACAATTGAAAAGAAGGGAGGCTCACTACCTGATTTCATCTGCTCGCAACTTGGAGGCAACTGGGCTGATATACCGTACCAGCAAGGCGCTACGTTCTATAAAGTGACTGCGGTGACAGACTTCCCTCTTTATCTCGGCCGTAATTCTAACGATAAGTTCAAAGGTGCTGTCAGCAATACTGGCTGCTCTTTCTTTCTTGCCATCCGTGACTATGGCAAACCAACGCAGAAGCTTTGGGCAAACTTTGCAAAGCGATTCGTCCAAACCCAAGACGTAAACGGGACACCGATCACCCAAGATTATGAGTTTCAATTTCGTTACTCAAGTACACAACAGTCTGGCGAGAGTCTTGTTATCGGAAATGCTGGTAAGCAGGGGCAACAGATCTTTAACGAACTAAATGCTGGCGACAAGTTCGAGTTTAAGCTCGAGGCAGGAAATCTTGGGACAGCTGAAAGTAATAGCTTTGACATTCAGGTTCCAATTCGAGAATGGAAATATATACATAAAGGCAAACACGTCTTTACCCTTACTATTCCCGTTAAGCAAGGAACCTTTCAAAGTACGGGTACTGGTAACAAACTTGTCTTAACAGATGCAAACGAAGCGAACATTGGATCTGCTTTAAATTTTAGCGGTACCCGTCTCGAGATCGATACCACCCCTAACAACAGTTCCATCAGCTTTTCCGGTCAAATGAAAGCAAATGGAGCTCCAGTGATCAATACAGATACGGGTAGCACCGTCACGACGCTCAACCTTAACGACAGCCTAGTTTTCTCAACCATAGCTGTGCCTCTGAATATACTGGCTCGAATTGCAGGATCGCCCGTATACATGGAACGTATGCGACTTGTTGGTGACCCAGGTGCTCCAAGTACAGCTTTGTTCGATATTCGGGTGAAGTTACGGGATCTGAATGAAGGTTGTGGAGCAACAATACGGCAAACTTTATCCTCAGGGATTTTACTGCGCGACGTGAGCGTAGATCCTGGTGGGCAATGGCATATGCCGACCTCAGTACATCTGGAGAACATTGGAGTATTAGGAAATCCCGAGTGGTGTATCAAGAACATGGATGTTAGTTATGACAAGGCAGGTGACAAGCTTTCCATCGACTGCTTGGTGCGCACTCCGATTTTCTCTAATGTAGGTTTCTCATCAGTATCTATCAACGATCGACTAACGAACGCAAAGTTTGGCATAAAGGCGTCCTCTCCCATCTGCGTATTACCGCTACCCGGCGATTCGCCATGGCATTTTATCAATTGGACAGCTTTGGATCTTGAAATTGACAACTCAGTCAAGAGCCAGAACAAGCTAGTAGGTAGCGCCACAGTAGGCACCCGTGCGGATTGGCCTACTGTATCGGACCAGTTCGGAATTCCATCTAGATTGGCGAATAAACTCAACGGATTTGGTCTCTTTGAACTAGGAGGTAAGGTTAAAGTATATGAAGTTGGAGATATTGAGGTTGACGGAAAACTCAAAATTTTCGGAAAGGATGATGTCTGGGCAATGAATGTTAGTGGTGTCAGTAACTTCGTGGCGAACAAGAATACATTGGACATTGCCCTAGATGGCAAATTGACCATGATTGAGTTGGGCGCAAACAACTGGTTTTTTGAAGGAGCTGTTCAAGGATCACATTCGATCTACCCTAAATACGACATACGCTTTAGTGCTTCAGGAGATGTTACCATTCCTGATCTTATGAAAAACAATCCGGCACTCAGCATCGTTGCCAAGAAACTGAAATTACCGGCGCGTGTATTTAAGGTTGGAGTCCAAGTGAAAAACGACATCCTCAGCTGCGATTTAGATTTTGGCTGGATGGGAGTTTGGGGTGTTTGGGTTGATCTACTTAAGAATCCGTTTACAGAAACAAAGGACTTTATTGGTCTGCAGTCTGGCGGATCCACAAGCCTCAATCAGATAACCTTTCATGTGAAGGGAAATGGTATTCAGGCTGTTGATACCACCTATGTGCCTTTCACCACGAAGTCCGCTCGTTTCGCATTTGCCCAAGTTTCAGGAACGGGGCAACCACAGTCGTTCTTAGTGTCGCCGGCTCAGAAAATCTACAATGGCACAACTTCTGACTCTTCGGTCATCTTTTCACCAGCTGCCAATAGCAATGATGTAGGACTCTGGGTTTTGCGCGCTCCGGCGGACGGTCAATGGAAGTTGGGGATTATCGGCAAGCAAAATGGCGACTCTGTCAGTATCTGGCAGCTCAACAAACCGAAGGCTGAATTCAGTTATACAGCTACCAACGTTGCTCGCAACATCTATTGTACTTGGGAAAATGGTGGCGCAAACGACAGCGCGACCGTAGACTTCTTCCTCGATTCCGACTCAAGCGGCTTTGATGGTTTTTTTATCGGCAGTGCCCTGGAAAAGACTGGTGTCTTTAACTACACTTTGTCTGATTCACTGAAGGAGTGCGGCTATTACATCTATGCACAGCGTTGGGACGGAAATCGTGCGTCCCGACTTCTCTATTCTCCAAACTACTTCGTGAATCCGAAGACAACTCTTCCTGCACCATCGAACCGTTCGGGATCATACAACCTGAAGAATGTGGTCAATCTCAAATGGACGCCATCACCCGATAAAAGTGTTCTCTACTATGTGCTTCTTGCGCGTGACGCCAAGGGCAGCGATTCCGTGCTAAGTATCATTGAACCTCAGTTGTCAGAATACAGCTTCTCTATGGATAATCCTGGTTTATACCAGTATTCGATTCAATCCTACGGAGCCAGCCTTTCTAGTGGTTGCCCAGCTCCATTTACTGGCGTTCTTCTCGCTGTAGATGATGAACGCGGCGGACTGATGGGCTCGGAGGAGCTTGTTGCTTATCCGAATCCATCGTCACAACACATGAACATACAGTTCCAAACTGAGGCTACCATAGAACAAACAGATATCTTCATCGTTAACTCACTGGGTCAGCGTGTCAGCGAATATCACAACACACAACTCGGCGCTGGTGCGCACACTCTTCGACTTGATGTTTCTCATCTTTCAAGTGGACCGTACTTCGTCTATCTCAACAAGAGCAATCGTGTGCTTACAACACGATTCAGTGTATTGCGATAAATCACGAGTGGAGTCAGCCGACATCGTAGTGTCGGCTGACTACAATCGCCACTGCGATGCGCGAAGCGCAGCGGTTAATAAAGAGAAGCCATGAGAAGGTGGTGATTAGGCTACGGCTTCAGACCACTTGCGCTCATCAAAAATAAGTTCGCGACAGAGTTCGCGTCCGCGCTCATCGATTTTGTAGAGAGGCATAATTTTCGATGCGTGGACGATAGCCATATCAAGTCCTGCCTCGATAGCATAGTGCAGAAACACCGAGTTAAGGATATGGCGAATGTGCGCTTTCAAACCGAAGCTCGCGTTGCTTAAACCGAGGATGGTTTTTGCGCGAGGCATGAGACGTTTGATTTCCCGAATAGCATTGATTGTGTTTATTCCACTATCGCGTAGATCCTCCTGTCCGCTACCCAGCGGAAATGTAAGAGCATCAAAGATCAAGTCATCTTCCCGCATACCATGAACGTCGACAGCATGGTTTCGAATGCGTTGAGCGATGGATATTTTCTTTTCGAAGGTGTAGGCTTGACCTTCCTCATCGATCGACAGAGCAACGACGGCTGCGCCGTACTTCTTGGCCAACTCTAGAATTCTATCAGCCTTCTCTGTACCGTCTTCAAAATTGATGGAGTTAATAATGGCGCGTCCGCCATAGAGCTTCAACGCTGTCTCAATCACAATTGTTTCTGTTGAATCAATCATGAGTGGAATCGTGACGGCAGTATTAAAGCGCTTAATGACCTCGGTCATATCACGAACCTCATCACGTCCTACGTAGGCTACGCAGACATCCAGTACGTGTGCACCTTCACGAATTTGTTCCTTCGCCATGTTCACCATGGAGTCGTAGTCTTCAGCAAGCAACAGTTCGCGAAACTTCTTGGAGCCGTTGGCATTACACCGTTCACCAACGAGTAAGGGAGCGGGATCCACGCGCATGCTGACCGACGAGTAAATACTCGAAACGCTAGGAACGAAATCGACGTCTTGATTCGGCGTCTTTTGTTTTTGCGCTGATGGCAAGTTTTGCTGAGCGTTATAGACACTCAGGTAATCATTCAATGCTCTAATGTGTTCGTGCGTCGTTCCGCAGCAGCCACCAACAACGCGCACGCCAAACTCTTCCACATAGCGTTTCATCCACTTCTGCATTTCTGATGGGCTCAGGTGGTAGTGGGCAACGCCGCCAACATTCTCAGGCAAGCCTGCATTTGGCATAAGGAAGATTGGCTTCGGAGAGTTTTGGGTGAGGAAGCGTACATTCTCTTCCATTTCTTTAGGACCTGTCGCGCAGTTCATACCCACGACTTTCACGCTGGAGTAGGGCTCGAGAGTCGTCAACGCAGCTGCGATCTCTGTACCCATAAGCATGGTGCCTGTGGTCTCTATGGTAACACTAGCAATGATCGGAATCTCGCCCATGCGCCAGTCTGGGGTCGAATTTGCCTTCCACTCAGCAATAGCGCGCTCAGCGCCAGAAATCGCTGCTTTGACTTGGAGCATGTCTTGACATGTTTCCACGCAAAGGATATCCGCACCGCCATCAATCATTCCTTTTGCGGCTACGTAGTATGCTTCTTCAACAGCATCAAAGCTGATATGAAGGAGCGAGGGGAGTTTTGTGCCAGGTCCGAGAGAGCCAGCCACAAAGCGAGGTTTTTCAGGTGTTGAGTATTCATCTGCGCAGCTGCGGGCGATTTCTGCGCTTAAGCGCGAGAGTTCGTATGCTCTGTCGGCAATGTCATACTCTGCCAGCACTATAGAAGTAGAGCCAAAGGAGTTTGTTTCGATGATATCTGCGCCAGCTTTTAGGAAGTCCTCATGCACTCGGCGAACGGCTGAGGGCTTTGTTACGCAGAGCATTTCATTACAGCCTTCAAAGTCCTTGCCGCCAAAGTCCTCAATACTGAGATTCTGGGATTGGAGATTGGTGCCGGTAGCGCCGTCGAAGAGCAACACGCGTTGCTCAAGAGCTTTGAGAAATGGGTTCATGCTGGGGTGGACTGGTTATATCCTACAAATATAGCAATGAAGCCGCTTAGGGGCTGGTAGAAGGCTCGTTTTGGGCTGACTGTCCAACAAATTGACATGCTTGGCTGTCCGCTAGGCGACTATTTTTGTAATCTCTCTACAATTCTTGTACCTATTGAAGCCTATGACGCACACTCAATCCATCATCATTCTTGATTTCGGCTCACAATTCACTCAGCTTATCGCGCGTAAGGTTCGTGAGGTTGGTGTGTATGCAGAGATTCATCCATACACGACAAGTATTGAGAAACTGCGTTCATTCAATGCCAGTGGTATCATTCTCTCGGGCGGTCCTTCCAGTGTGTACGAAGAAGGTGCTCCGCACTCCTCGAAAGAGGTGTTTGAGCTTGGCGTACCAGTGTTGGGTATCTGTTACGGACTCCAGCTCATTGCCTATCAACTAGGTGGCGAGGTCAATCGTTCCGCGAAGCGTGAGTTTGGTCGGGCGCATTTACACATCTCTGATCACGCAGATCTCTTTCGCGATGTTCCTGAGAAGTCGCAGGTGTGGATGAGTCACGGTGACTCGCTAACCAAGATTCCCGACGGCTTTGATGTTGTTGCAAATACCGAGAACGCACCAATCTGTGCCGTACGCAATCGTGAACGTCGTATCTGGGGAATACAGTTTCACCCTGAAGTGTACCACAGCACAGAAGGTGCAAGCATCTTGCGCAACTTTGTAGTAGGAATCTGTGGCTGCGCCACAGATTGGAATGCAGGCTCATTTATTGAACGTGAGATCGCTGAGATACGAGCTCGGGTTGGTGACCAGAGCGTGATCTGCGCCTTGTCTGGCGGTGTTGATTCAACAGTAGCGGCAGTACTGCTTCACAAAGCAATAGGTGATCAACTACACTGTATTCACGTTGACTCCGGCTTGATGCGTCTGCAAGAGAGCGCAACGATCGAGCGACTGTTCCGTGAGAATTTCTCGATGAGTATCGATGTCTTAGACGCATCCGATGTATTCTTAACGCGTCTTGCTGGTGTGTCGGATCCCGAGCAAAAGCGCAAAATCATTGGCAACAGTTTCATCGAACTATTCGAACCAGAGGCACGCAAGTTCAATGATGCGCAGTGGCTGGTACAGGGCACCTTGTATCCCGACGTTATTGAATCCGTGAGCGTGAAGGGTCCGTCACAAACCATCAAAACACACCACAACGTTGGCGGATTACCAGAGAAAATGCACCTCAAACTCATTGAACCTTTCCGTGAGTTGTTCAAAGATGAAGTGCGTGCCGTAGGACGTGAGCTCGGTATTCCAGATTGGTTTATTGAGCGTCACCCCTTCCCAGGTCCGGGACTCGCCATCCGCGTCCTCGGTGCCATCACTCCACAACTCTTAGATCTATTGCGTCGGGCAGATGAGATCTATCTGGAAGAAATCCGCAAGGCTGGACTCTACAACGAGATCTGGCAAGCCTTCGCTGTTATCCTACCAATTCAATCGGTCGGCGTCATGGGCGATGAACGTACCTACGAAAATGTTGTTGCGCTTCGCGCCGTCACAAGCACCGACGGCATGACCGCTGACTGGTATCACATGCCTTATGACGTGCTCGCCCATATCTCGAACCGTATCATTAATGAAGTTCGAGGAATCAATCGTGTTGTCTATGACATTAGCTCTAAACCGCCTGCGACGATTGAGTGGGAGTAGGGCGGTTGCTTGGTTGCTGAGCGCAGTTGAAGCACGGTGGCTGAGCGTAGTCGAAGCCCTGACGTCAACGGCCCCTCGACTCCGCTCAGGGACCTTGACTGGATCAGGGACCAACATTAGTTCGGGCAATTGTTTTACGAGGTGGCTGAGCGTAGTCGAAGCCATGACGTCAACGGCCCTTCGACTCCGCTCAGGGACCTTGACTGGATCAGGGACCAACGTTAGTTCGGGCAATTGTTTTACGAGGTGGCTGAGCGGAGTCGAAGCCCTGACTTCAACGGCCCTTCGACTCCGCTCAGGGACCTTGACTGGATCAGGGACCACATTAGTTCGGGCAATTGTTTTACGAGGTGGCTGAGCGTAGTCGAAGCCAGCCTCACCCTCTCAATCCTCAATCGCCTCAACCCCATCACGCTTCAGCTGATCCAAGTGCTTACGCATTGTTTCGAGTTGATCTGCCGTGTGGCCTTGCCAGTTAGAGACTTCTGCAACAATGCGGAGTGCGCTGCTGGTGCGGTATGATTTCGTAGGATTACCTGGGAATTTTTTGTCGGTCAGATTTGGATCATCCTCGTAGCTGCCAGTGGGTTCAACGATATAGATTCTTCCTTGACCCTCACCGCGCGCAAGCTCTGCGCCCCAGATTGCGGCGTCAAGTGTAGCTGTTAGGTACACGTACTTTGCAACTTTCTGGCTACCATAGTTTGAGCGAAAGCCTGGCTCGATGAGCTCTCCAACCTTGAGATCTGCTTTGGTGCCGTGATAAAAAGTCTCCGACTGTGGATTCATACAACAATAGATGTTTGATGAGTTGATGAGACTGGCAAACTACGCAAGCTTCGCTTTAGAGGAAGTTTTGCGATGTCCAGCGGCATCGATGTGGTAGAGCACATGCGATCGTAGCGGGTGTTTTTCTGGAACACGGGGGTGCTCGAAGGTGCCGACCCATTCCATGCCTAGACGCTGCATCAGGATTTCCGATGCTGTGTTGAGTGGTGATGTAAACGAGAAGATCTCTTCTTGTTGAAGACTATCGAAGGCATGAGCAAGTACAGCGTAGGCTGCTTCGTGCGCATATCCGCGACTCCAAAAGTCGTGGTGTAGACGCCAGCCGATTTCGATACAGGGACTGAACCATGAGTCAAATGACACTCTTTGCAAACCTACTGTACCAACAAACGCATCGGTAGACTGTTCACAAAGGCACAACATTCCAAAACCCTCCCTGTCATAGTGCTCACGCAGAGCCGCGAAGCTCTTCGCACTTTGTTCAGTGCTCCACACCGACGGATAATGGCGCATAACGAGTGAATCAGCATGCATTGCTGCGAACGCTGCGAAGTCTGAGTCCTTCCAAACTCGTAGATAAAGTCGTTCTGTCTTCAGCTCCATATGTTCAACTCTGTCCTTAAGGTAAATCTCCAAGTGTTGGAGATCTTCGTTGAACCTGCATCTCACCTGAGACCTATAACCTGCGTTAGCTTTATGAGAACACGACGGCTGCCGCGATGTTTCAGGACTTTAGCCACCAAACAACAGCCTTCTAGACCTTGTGTGCATGTATGTAGGTCCTGACCTCCATGCACAACGAGGGTCGCACGATTTTCTTGTATGCCCCGAATTGCCAGCCATGTACCCGCCTTTTTCAGCTAGCGCTACGAATCTTCTTGTAAAAAGTAGTCTTGAGCTAAGTCTTGAATTCACAGTAATCTAGGTCTTTGCTACGCTAAGACTTGTTTTGGCATCATTGTTGTACCATTGCGATGAAATTCGTTGAAACGCTGTCAGAATGACCAAAAGCTGTTTCGATTCACACTCATTGGTGGACTATCATGGAAGCATCACATAACAAGGCACAACTCAATCTTATCTGGGAGGGATCGCAATTTGTGACCTCTTCATTAGCCTTGATCAACCGCGAACACTGCGCAAATGTCATTGATAGCGGTGTTGCCAATGTGGAAATTGTGCCCTTTGAAGCTGATCAATTCAGCTATGAGGGTAATCCAAAGTTTGAAAAACTCTGGCAACATGATGTGCGCTCTGGAGAGCGTACTCTTCCAAAGCTGCCTACAGCTTGGGTGCGCCATCAATGGCCACCAAAGCGCGAGAAGCCAAAAGGAGCAAAGTGGATTATCAAGCAACCTTGGGAATTCACAACCATTCGTAAGGACTTCTATTCCTTCTTCAAGGATGCAGATGAAATCTGGACTCCTTCTAACTTCTCTCGTAATGCCTTTGTGAATTCTGGTCTTGATCCAGACAAAGTGCAAGTGATACCAAACGGTGTAGATCCGAAGATTTTTAGTCCTAAAGGAGTTGTCCCTGAACTCCCAACTAAAAAGACCTTCCGCTTTCTCTACGTTGGTGGCACGATCTACAGAAAAGGTATTGATGTTCTCCTTGATGCCTACGTACGCGCCTTCACTGCGGATGATGATGTCTGCCTTGTTATCAAAGACGTTGGTGGTAGTACCTACTATCGCAATCAAAACGCAGAACAGATTATTGCACAGATTCGTCAGAATCCAAAAGCTCCGGAAATCTTGTATTCAAAGAGCGCTATCTCTGAGGAGCAAATCGCTGAACTCTATCGCGCATGCGATGTTCTCGTCTCTCCCTATCGTGGCGAAGGCTTCTCCATGCCAACTCTCGAGGCAATGGCATGCGGTATTCCCGTCATGGTCAGCGCTGGAGGCGCGACCGAAGATTTTGTAGACGAAACTGTTGGTTGGTTTATCCCAACGAAGCCTGAGGGTTTGGGCGATACTATTGATGGACACGAACTCACTGGACCAGCCTTCATGCTAAAACCAGATGCAGACGCTCTGGTTGAACTGATGCAACAGGTTGTGATGTATCCCCAAACGCGCATAGATAAGGGTATACGTGCAGCGCTTCGCGCTCGCACGCAATGGACGTGGAATAAAGCGACCTTGAAAATGCTCTCGCGTCTTGACTACTTGTTCGGTACAACAACTGCGGTTGAAGCGCAGGAGACCTTAAAGGATGAAGATGATGTCATGACAACATTTGGTCGTGCTGAATGGTTTAATGAGCGTGGACGAATCGATGAAGCCATTGAACTCTACCATGTCTGCTTTAAGTCAAGAGCACTGCCTCTGAAGTATCAAATGCTGGCCCTGCATCGCATGGCTAGTTATTGTCTGCTCGATGAGGATACGGAATTGTGCTTGGAGTATTTAGACAAGGCGCGGACTTTCTACGAAGGACACCCCGATACAGCATACATACAGTCTGTCTACCACGCAATGCGCGGCGAATGGATTGAAGCACTGGAAGTACTCACCGACTTGCTCAATGGCTGGAAGCAGCACAAGTACGAAACAATGGTGTACATCCAGTTAGATACATTGCTCTGCGATAGTGCTCGCGCACTCTTTGCTACGGGTGCTATCGAGGAAGCTCACGAACTTTATACAAAGGCGCTCGAACAGAACCCTGAAAACCCAGAAGCATGCATGGGCGCCGCTCGTTGCTTCCGCGGAGTAGGTGCTGTGGTTGAGGCTAGGACTATGTTTGAGTGGGCGATTCGCCTCAAACCAGAATATGAACTCGATAGAGCAGAGTTCGAAGACGTCCTCTAAGACGCGCATACAAGAAACGTACATACGTCTCTTTCGAGAAGAAGAGATGGCTTAGAAACAGCGCCTATGGCGCTGTTTCTCTTTGTAGTCATTTGTGAGTTATTGAGTAGCCAGAAAGAGCCTACACAATGATGTTTGCACTATTGTGCATCGTATGCTTTCCACGCCTCAAAGAAACGAGGAATCGATCAACGATCAAACGGAACCTTCCTTAATGCTATTACCAAAACAGCCACTCTTCAGCATCCACGCCGTAGCTGTGGTCCTTGCGTGCTATGCCCTGATAGACGCCTATGTTGCTTGAGAACGTGCCAACGAAGACTTCGGAACGACGAAGGATCTCGTTCTCGCAGAGTAAGCTGCGAATCAATCGACCCCGATCTGCTGCTGACAATGCATGGAAGTCTGCGTTTATATAGCCACTCATGGTCGGACTCATCGAGTAGAATCGATACTCAGGGAAGTGTTGTTGCAAAGAAGGTAGGACTTCAGAATCGTCGGTCATAACGTACACATCCTTACAATCGCTCTTGCGAGCTAAGAGTTCCATGTATGCTATTTCGTGCTCTAACTCAGCTTCAATATCCTTATCACCTCGTCGAATGTGAATGCCCACATAGCGATCAGGTAGCTGCAGTTTCACAAGTGATTGATCTATGTAGTGCTTCATGTGTGGATTGAACACCCAAATCCTATTGTGAATCAAGTGTAGAGCTCCTTGCAAACTGAAACCTCCTATCGCTTCTTCGTTGTCAGAAGTGTAAGAAGCGACGTCTTTGGTGCTGAAGTTGTCTTGATCGCGTAGTGCGCGAATGTCATCCCAAGCGTCGACGGTACAGAGGTCGCCGGGACACAAGATTGGTTTGAGACAACTGCGAAGAATGAATCGAACTATTTTTTTGATGCTTCGTTTGAGCAAGGATGGGCTTTGTACCGAGCGCATATCAAAGCGGTGCAAGAGTACCGAATGGAACTCCTCGCAGAAGGGTTCGAAATAGTCTTGCCAACCAAGTTTCTCAAAATTGGTACTATATGATGAGCTAAGCTTAAACGGTCGCTGAGTGATCGAACAATACAAGAGTGCAAGCATCATGTTGTTCAGCTCGGAATACAAACCGTTGTTGAACAACTGATATCGGAGTGAACTCAGATGCGCCGCAGGCTGAGTTTGCATGGAGGAGAGAGGAAGCTGTTGTAACTGCACATTCGTTGCAAAAATGGGAACCTAGTAGAAAGCTTGGGTAGATAGCCTGCACAAACCAAGCTATGCAGCATTTGTACCCAGGGCATTGTGCAAAGGTGAAGACGATACCGTGTTTCATCTCCCGCTATAACCTTGCTCGACGCAGCAAATTACAGTTCGTGGCTCAATTGTGAACCGACGCTCCTTGTGCTGTATACAACGCTAGCCTTGTCAGAGCAAGTAAGCTAACATTAGCATTCACGAAAGCAGCATAAATGCCTCAGAATCGGCGTTTTTTGCTCAGATAGAGGTGATTTGGCCTAGTTTATCCCAGCTCATTGAGACTGTTCCTGGACTACATCGCTTGGAAGGAGCTGTTTGGAGACGCTTTCGATTCGCTTTATGTGTGCTCCAGTTGGGTTCTGATACCAACTAGAGGCTTCGAGCTTTGTTTACTGGCACAAAGCTTGCTGCTTATCGACAGACTACGTGGAAACTAAAGTCCCTATGAAAAAAATCGTTGCATGGATGCTCAGTCTAAAGAAGCTTTTCCTCACCGGAAACAGAAGCGTCTTGCCACTTGCTTTGTGCGCGTTGATGCTCGTCAGCGACGCATCAAATCACGTGCAGGCCCAAGCGCGTCGAGCGCAGACTCAGGCGACTACTCAGAGTACCACAGCTTCTTCAGCTTCCACTGCCACTACTTCAGAGAGTGGTGATGGACCGGTTTCCCTTGCATTGCCGAAGATCAGCTTGGGAGTTGAGCAAGTACAGAATGGCAAAGACTTCAGCACAACCTTACAGATCTTGATGGTGTTGACGGTGCTTTCGTTGGCACCATCAATTTTGATCATGATGACCTGCTTTACCCGCATCATCATTGTCTTCCACTTTCTCAAGCAAGCATTAGGTACGCAGGCGCAGCCGCCTGCTCAATTGCTGACCGCATTGGCATTGTTCCTTACCTTCTTCGTGATGCAACCAGCTTTGAACAGAGCAAACACCGAAGGCTTGCAACCATACATGAAGCAGGAGATATCACAGGACACTGCAATCGTACGCATGGTTCAACCATTTCGTGAGTTCATGCTTAAGCATACTCGCGAAGAGGATTTGCGTTTGTTTATTAAGCTGAGTGGCAAAGACAAACCAAAGGATCTGAACGACATTAGCACCTGGACCGTGATCCCAGCATACAGCATCTCGGAGATACGCATTGCCTTTCAGATAGGGTTTATTCTGTTTATACCCTTTCTGGTTATCGACATGATTATCTCGTCGATTCTGATGTCGCTAGGTATGATGATGCTTCCGCCGCAAATCATCTCACTCCCGGTGAAGATTCTGCTCTTCCTCATCGTCGATGGGTGGAATCTGATTGTGGACTCGCTCATGAAGTCCATCATGATCTGAGATAGAAGATAAGTTTTGCTCTACAAGCCAGAGTGCCTTCCAACTTAACAGTTATAGAAGATGGCAACGAGAGCTTGAAGCAGAATTGTAGCTCTTGACAGTAGTTCGTAACAAATGAAGTACGCTCATTTACATTCATTAGTCTTGGGAATACCCTTATGTCGGAAGCCTTAGTAATCCAACTTGTTCGCGACGCATTCTACTACGTTTTGTTAGTGAGTGGTCCACTTCTTTTGCTCTCCCTTATTGTCGGCTTGTTGATATCCATCTTTCAAGCAGCAACCTCGATTTCAGAGCAAACACTGACCTATGTGCCCAAGCTCATCATCACCTTTGTTGTGACCATTCTGGTAATGCCCTTCATGATTTCGAATCTGAAGACCTATACCATTTCCTTGTTCAATCTCATTCCGACGCTGCGCTAAGACCATGGTTTTTCCAGACGCGCATGTACTCGAGTCGCTCATGGGGAAATTCCTTGTGGGTTGTCTCTTGTTCATTCGCGTGCTAGCAATGATGTACGCCGGACCAATCTTTTCATCGATTGGTATAGACGGCATCGTGAAAGCAATCCTCTCAGCCATTATTGCTTTGTCGATGACGATGATGTATGCAGGTGTACAGCCAGACATCAATCTCGACGCGGGTATGCTTGTTCTCACTGCGTTGAAAGAGGTGATGGTAGGTTCTATCCTCGGCTTCACAGCCTCACTCATTATCCAAGCAGCGCGCTTTGCAGGCGGTCTCGCTGACTTCGAAATCGGCTTCCAAACTGCACTTCTCTTTGATCCTAATGCTGGTGCTCCTACGCTGATTGGTGAAATTCAGTCGCTGATGATGACCATGTTGCTCTTTCTTCTGAATGGTCATCACTTTTTGTTGGAGGCAGTCTTTGCTTCCGCGAAGGTAGTACCTATAGACTCATTGATTCTCACGCATGCCAGCACAGAGCTCCTTGTGCGACTGGTGACTTCCACCATGATCATTGGCGTGAAGATCGCAGCGCCTCTGCTCGTAGCCATTTTCCTCACCAATATCTCATTGGCATTACTCTCTCGCGTTGCTCCACAAATGAACATCTTTACCATGTCGATGCATACCAAGATTCTTGTTGGTTTGCTTTCGCTCTTAGCCACTGTTCCGCTCATGGTGCTGTTCATGAAGCAAGCTCTTACTTTGGTTCAAGAAGATCTCATGAAAGTACTACTCAGTCTAGCAAGTACGAAGATGTAGGGATGAAGCTATTGCAGGGCAGTATACAGCCAGTTCGGCGGTACACAAGATTGCGGGCGCGCAGCGCCCCTGTGTAAGAAAAATCCTTTGAAGGAGAAAATGAAGAGCTGTCTTCAAAGACTCCACGCAGAAAGAAAAGTGCGTAGTTTGGCGTGGGACGGCGGTGAAGCAGGGCGGTGTGCGTAGTTCTCTCAGACACAGATGGCATCCACACTGTCTGAGCTGACCTTCTCTCGTCCTGCGAAAAGTATCAAGTACGACCGTGTGATGTGTGTGAGCTAAATCGAGTCTCATTCCTCAAGTGTACATCCTATGAGTGATTCCAAGCAAGACGAGATCACGCAGCTCGAAGTCGAGTATGCTTCTTTGCGCACTGGCCTGCGCAAGGATGAGATCGGTCGTCGACTTGCGTTCCTCTACTCAAGACTAGATCCCGATCGTGGTTTACACTATGCAGCGCAATCGTTGAACAGCGCTCAAGGGCTTGAAGACCTACTTGCTGAAGCAGAGACCTACCGAACCATGGCGTGGTGCTATGAGGCAAAGAGTGAGTATGATAAGGCGCGATACTATGCAGATCTGGCTGTAGAGACTGCTCGGAGTTCGCGCGACCGACTTCAGACCGCATCGAGTCTCAATGCCTTGGGTGTTGTTGCCTGTGCACAGAGTCAGCACGCTGTCGCCCTTGCAGCCTTGCAAGAAGCAGTGGAGATGTTCAGATCTCTCGAAGACGGATCCGGGCTGGCATCAGCCTTCAATAATCTTGGTATGGTGTATCAAGATATTGGACGTTATACGGATGCAGCAGAGGCATACCTCGGTGCTCTGCGTAGCAACGAAGAACGAGGCGATGAACTGCAAGCCGCAATCAACCTCGGTAATCTAAGCAACATATACTACTACCTTGGAGATCTGGAGCGATCCTTCTCCTACGATCTGCGTGCGCTCGAGGTCACTCGACGACAAGGTAATGCCTACAACATTGCCCATGCTCTCATTAGCATAGCCACAAGCTATAAGGAGCGCAACGACCTCGACACGGCTCTGGCAGTATTGGTAGAGGCGCAGGAATTGGTCCGAACTATTGGCGAGAAGCGCTACGAAGCTTCGATTCTTACGAAGATGGGAACGATATACGAGATGCGGGGCGAGTATGATCGCGCTCAAAAAAGTTATCACGTAGCTGTTTTGTATGCAGCTGAAATCGGGCGGAGTGAGGTGGAGTGTAATGCACGCTATCTCCTTGGGCGATTGTTTTGTCTCAAATCTGAACATAGCAACGCCGTACACGAACTCAACCTCGCCCTTCGATTAGCGCAACTGAATTCAGCAAAACGTATCGAGGCTGATATTCATCAGGTGCTGTCGACATCGTTAGCGGCTATAGGACACCATGCCGAGGCATACGAGCATCTGCAGCAGCACACCCTTATGGCCGTTGAGTTTGTAGGTGCTGAGCGACAGCGTGCAATGGCAGAAATGCAAGCGCGCTTTGATGTGGAACGTGCTGAACGGGAAAGGGAACTGCTGCGTGTACAAAATCAGCTGTTGGAAGAGAGTATTGCTCAACGTAGCGCAGAGCTCAACACCACTGCGCTGCGTCTGGTACAGAAGAGCTCGACTTTGGAAAAGCTCCGACGTAGGGTTGCACACATGACGACAGAGTTTCCGGAAGCGCATGAACCCTTACAACTGTTGTTACGTGATCTGTCAGAGCAGTTGAGCGATGGGCATGAGTGGACGCGTTTTGAACACGAGTTCCAATTACTTCATCATGAATTTCTCGAACGTCTCAGTCGAGAGTATCCACAGCTCACGCCCACAGAGCGCAGAGTCTGTGCTATGCTCAAGCAGCAACTCTCGAACAAGCAAATGGCTAGCTTACTATCCATTTCGCTACGAAGTGTGGAGACGCACCGTTATGCAATCCGTAAGAAGCTTCAACTGCACTCGGATGTCAATCTGAGCACTGCTATCTCCGCTTTGTAGTGCTGAGATTTCTATGTCTCGGAGTTGAGTGAAGCCAGAGACAGTAGTTTCTTGCACGATCTTTGCCGCAATGGCGTAGTATGGAACAAGAGTATCATCGCTTGGCGATCTAGTAGTGTATGGCTTTGAGGAATAGTATGTCGATCATAGAGCAGGAAATTGCTGCGGCAGATCAAGGAGAGCACTTCGTGCTCATGCTTGCGGGAGGCGAGGCGACGCGATGGTACTCGCCTGGACTTGAAGAGGTGTCGGCATCGAGTCAGCGTGTGCGCTTGGAGCAAAGTAAATTGTTTGCACCCATAAGGGGCGAAGCGTTGATGAATCGAACGGTGCGACAGCTGGCGCAGCGGGGAGTTAAACAACCTTGGGTGTACAACCTACGCGATACACTACCACTGGGGTGTCGTCGCTTTCAACCAGAGAATCATCCTTCAGACATCATCCTTGCAATGGCTCAGAGCGCATCTCATTGGAAGGTTGATGTAACCATTCTTCTTGCAGATGTGGTCTGGAGTGAGGAAGCGTTGAATCGCGTTCTAGAGTCGCAGCCTATGTCGTGGAGGTTCTTCGGTAAGCTGGGACCCAATGCTCATACAAAAAAACCTTGGGGTGAGATTTATGCACTGCGCTTCAGTGCAGAGTCGGCCTCAGAAGTACTCGAAGCAATCAATCGACTCTATACAAATCCTTGCTGGCGTCGCAAGCTCTGGGAGTTGTATCGTAGTATGCTTCAACACCCAATTCCTCAGACGCTGCCTCCGGCTAGCTATGTGAACAAGCCGCCCAAAAGTAGAAACTTTTGTGAACTCCCAGACTGGACTGATGATATAGACGAGATTGCCGACTACGAGCGTTTGACAAGTCTGCTGGAACGACGTTCTGAACTTATCTAAGGGAAGCAGCGCAGACTGAGCGTGCAATAACCAGAGTCGCAACGATTCCTGTCAAGCTTCTCTCAACCTGCGCTCCTGCATTCACCCGAGCACCGAGGGCATAGAGTACTATGCGGATCGTATTACTTGCGCAGACCATTCGAATCAAATTCCGACTTGCTAGAGCCAGCACTAATGCGACTAAAGTCGATTTTAATGCGACGCTGAGCAGCATAGTCTGTACCAGCGGTGTTGACTCCGCCGCCAACGGTCTTGAAGCGCAAGCGATCTGCTTTCAGAAGTGCGCTGAAATCGTCTTTGCCGCGCTCTTTGGAATAGAGCTCGAACATCCGCTGCAGTTCGCGTGCTGAGTGCACAGCGCGTAGTCCGGAGAGGGCAGCATTCGTCATGCGATCGTTTTGTTCAACACGTTGCGCATTTCCGCTGGCATCAACGAAGTTGATGGTTTCAGATTCAACATAGCGTCCTAAGATTGGCTTTGGATCTGCATACCCAACGACCGTGATTTCGAGCACATCTGTTGGAGCAGCAGAACTGCGGAAGCGTGCAAAGAGAGTATCAACTCCGGTGCTTACTACCTTTTGAAAGAGCTCATCGACCGTATGAGCATACTCTTCGTAGCGCTTGTGCGTTGAAGAGTTCTTCTCGAAACGCTCGATATAGTTCGCGTCAGCAACATCCGTTTTACGAAGCTCAAAAAGCGCGTCGAGATTGTGGGTGGTGTTTGGACGATAGTAGCCCGTCACGAAGAACGGAATCTGATAGTTGCTGAAATCAAAGCCAACAGTACCGTAGGCGATACGAACATGTTGTGTTTTGTTTGCAGAGGCAGCAGGGACATCTGCGGTGCGCGAAGGATAGCCTGGTACATGCGACTCAACGCGATAAGCACGATTTGCAGGCAGAGCCACGGTGTACTCAAGTTGGTCACTGGTGGTACTGACAGCGCCAACTGGGGCACCAGTTACAACATCAATAATCTGCAATGTAGAAGGCAGAGGTTTTCCGCTAAGCGAGTCTAAGACACTGATAGAGATACGTACCGTACCAAAACCAAGGAGGTTTGGTGTTCCTTGATAAATGTCCAATTCACGGTCGAGGTTACGAGCCGACGAGAGATAGAAGTTATCACCAGCATTTGCCGCATAAAAGAACAACTCATTGTTCTCGCTGTTCACAATGCCACCAAGGTTTGTAGGGGCGGTCCAGTCTGGCGCACTTGCGTCAAGGTCTCGCGTTGAATAGAATAAGTCGAAGGCACCAAAACCTGCGTGTCCATTCGATGCAAACACCAAGGTGCCACCATCCGAGGTGAGGAAGGGGGAGCACTCATCGCGCTCGGTGTTGATCGTGCGGTCCAAGCATTGTGCAGCAGACCAGTTGCCATCTGGTAGTCGTTTCGACATCCAGATATCTTGTCCGCCGATACCGTCTTCACGTGTCGACGCAAAGAAGATAGTCTTTCCATCCGCTGATAGACAAGGCTGTGAGTCCCAATACTCCGTATTGACTTGTGAGCCGAGGTTTCTGGAATTTCGAATCTCACCATCAACAACATCTGCCAGATAAATGTCTGCGTCGCCACTACCGCCATCGCGATCGGAGGCAAAGACAGCCTGCGTTCCGTCTGCAGAGAAGCTAAGTGCACCCTCATTTGATGAGCTGTTGAAACTTGGTACAGTGGAGGCTGTGGACCAGGCAGTTGAAGCACGAGCACGACCCTCTGCACTTGTGCCTGCAGCCATCTGAGATTCATTCTTCGAACGCTGGCTTGTTTCACTCACAACGTTCGATCGTGCACTCATGTACAGATCTGCATTGCCACCGCTACGTGTGGAGGTGAAGAGGAGCTTGTCGCGCTTTGGGCTAAGGCAAGGAGCGTAATCATCTCGATCTGTATTGATGGATTCGAGTGGACTAAGAGACAATGGGACATTCCCAAGGTCTTGAGCCATGAGTACGACGACGCTGCAGCAAAAAACTATGATACCAATAAAGAGAGATTTCATGGATAGAAGAGTCATTAGAGTTGAAGCGTCAAACCAATTGTGCATTGAACAATACTGCTTTTCCAGTCGGAGCCATTCTCAGAACTGTATGTGCTGATGGGGAAATGGTACAAGACTTCGGGACTGAGATACCATTTGCGGTAAACGTGGATATTGGCACCCAGTCCGGCGCGTAATCCTAATTGTAAACTCTTAAAGTTCGGCAAGTCGCCATTGAACACCCTTTGACGCGTCGATGTTGTTCCATTGTAGAACACATCCTTGGGCGAGACAATACTCTCAAACTCCTCATAGGTTGTGTTTGCTGCGCCGCCGATGTTCAGTCCACCGCACACATACAATCCAATCTTTGGAAGCAGGGTATAGCCCCCAAGAATATCTAGACTGAAGTACGGCAGGTCAGTCTCCAACTCATTACGAAATGTAGCAGGTTCAAGAGTGTTGCCCTGACCACGTATCATTTGTACATAATCATTGCCACTGAGAAGTCCGCCGCGTCCTTCAAAACTCAATCGAGGTTCGAGAAACACTTGTTCTGCCAGAGGAATGTAGGCACGAACTCCCAACACCATCCCAGTGCCGCTGCCGCTTGTAAAGGTGCAGCAGGCTTGACTGCCATCATAGAGAGAATAGGTGCCAGTATGCGAGTTGAGGTTTACACCTCCAAACACTCCGATGAACCAGTGTTGGGGCGAAGCGGGATACAAGATCGCATCTCTGCCAGCTTGTAGTTGGCTCAGCGAACAGACCATCACTACTGCATAGAGCAGACTCGAAACTCGAAGGCGAAGCATAGTAACATTCATAGAGAATTGTCTGTATTGAGAAGGAATTAAGGAGCCTGAAACAACATACTATCAACCGAACCATTGCCCTCAATGCGCAAGAAGACAGGCGCATGATGAACCATACCGTAGTCAATTGCACTCTCGTGCTCACCTTTCGCTACACTCAACTCGACGTTCTCGCCAAGCTGGCGGCCGAGTTGATCGTAGGCTACTAAACGAACGCTGCATTCTTGATCTACGCGATAGCGCACAACCGCTCTGCCACTACCATCGTTACCCTTGTACGATAGAAACACAATCTGACCAATACGTCTGCTCGGATCGATGAGTCGCTGTGTCAAGAAGCAGGTAGGATCCAACTGAACCCGTGCAGGCTGGATGATGCCGACTTTAGGATTACCATCAGCAAACTTTATAGAGTCAAGTCGCACTGTAGATTCCATTGCGTTGCCACGGAGAACCATGAAGTCGAACACGCCGAGACGTGAATTCGCAACAGTGTTTTGGAGAGTACCACCTGTATAGCGCAGACTGCTCATACCACTGAGGTTGAGGAAACGATTACTCAATTGTGGTGCGGTATATACGGATGTCAGTGTTCCAGCTGTTGGCGTTGATTGTAAGGCTAAGACGGTACTATTGTATGACAAAGTGAATGAGAGAGAATCCACGAGATAGGTACTTGGAATCAATGAGCGAAGGAGCAAGGGAATGCGTACCGTGTCGCCAATGCGAGCATTTGTATGAATGGTATCGAGTACCACGATCACAGAGTCATAACCAATGCCAACGGCATTGACTTGTAGCGCTGGACGACATGAATTGTAGTTGACATTGAGTGGTGATCTCTGCACGCGCAGCGCAGTTGGCCTGAAACACAATTGGAAGTTTGCTGGAGCAGCACCTGGCTGCAAGGCGGCTACAGGGAGATTCTGAATCTCGAACTGAGGATCCAATCCGCTAAATAGAGTTGGGTTTAGTGTCTGTGCTGCCGTTCCTGTGTTCGTCACACTCACATTCAAACAAGCTGAGTTACCGATCTTGACAGAGTCAAAGGAGATAACGCTCGGGTTTAGCGTGAGCAAAGGCGCAACGGAGAGTCCGCGCACTGGAATGTCGACGAGGATGTTCTGACTCAGTTGCTTAGAGATCGCGATAAATGCGTTCGTAAGCTCTTCTTGGGTACGTGCAAAAGATGCAGTACCATTGCCGGCTGCTGCTATCTGTTGTAAGATAGAAGCCAGTGGATCGGCAGGATCGTTGATACCGACAACGTAGGTTCGAATGGAGTTAGCACTGATTGCGGCAATTGCGTCTGCTAAGGTAGAACTCACGTCACAACCACTGTTTCCGCCATCCGAGAGGATAACCAGAACAGGGCGCGGTCGGGTCTTGATACTATCCACCGCTCGACGTATCGATTCGTACAAGCATGTGCTACCACTTGCGACAAGACCATCAATAGCGAAGGCACTGAGACCACGATTGGTTGTGAAGGCTGATTGGACTTTGAAGGTGCTTGCTGGAGCAGAGAACGACATAATCTGGGCTTGATCAACAACGTTGCGTGAAGGATCGTTGATCAGCTGAGACAAGAAGATTTTACCAGCATCCTGCGCTGCACGTAAACGAACGGTTGCATCAAGATTGCTGATACGCCCCGACATACTACCACTCACGTCGAAGAGCATGCCGATGCTCAGAGATTGTCGTGTGTCAGCCATAATACGTACTGTTTGAGAGTCAACACTTGGAACAGTTGTTGGCGTATAAAACAGATCGAATGTGGTGTCTCGTAAGGGAGCGATTCTTCCCAGTGGCACAGTACCACTAAATGGCGTGGTTGGAGGGTTTGCCACGGAGCGAACAATCACGGTATCACTCCCAACGTTGAGAAACTGAACTCTCATTGTTTTGCGTTGACCACAGAGTGCTGTATCAAAACTGACCACAGAGGGATTCACTTGTAACACACCACCAATGGTAGGTATTGGTGCTTTCACTGCAACACCATTCAAACGTACACTTACATTTGCTAAGCAAGGTGGATTGCCAAAAACAGCAGTGGCTGTGTTGGTTCCATCAGTGGTCGGCACATAGAGAAAACTCAAGGTGTCGCTTTGTCCTGGAGGGATGATGGCACCCGCTCCTTTAACCACATAGTATGGTGGTGCAACTCCACTGGCATTCGGTACGGTAAGGGTTCCATCGCCCTGGTTGGTCACAACAACGGTAATCTCCTTCGCAGTACCAACAATGATGACACCAAAGTCGAGAGCACTTTGGCTGACAACCATTCGTGGCGACACGCTCACACCGCTTAAGCCTACTCGCTGCTGTGTGGCAACACCCGTTAGTTGAACCAGAATAGTATCAGATGTGGGACCAGTAGGAGAGCCAGCATTAAAACAGAACAGTAGCGAAACGCTATCGCCGGCTTTCATGTTATACGGTGGAGTGTAGTTTGGGTCTTCCAACGTAAAAGTGCTACCCAGTACACCGATTGATTCCAGTACTTGTGGTGCACCAGTGTTGTTCTTGAAGACAACGTTCTGACACTTCTTGGTGCCACAAGCCACCGAATCAAATGCAGTTGCGCTTACTGTTAATGTCTGCGCAGACAGCTCTGAACTCAATGCTACTACAAGTAGCGTAAGCACGCAGAACTGTATCAGTCGAGAAACTCTATTCATGGTTGATTTGTTGAATATGACCACTATCAATACCAGTCTTTCTTTAGGTCGGCTTTGCAGGCTGACCAATTCACTTTCAATCTTCTCCTGCCCTTAGAGTGACATCATCGAGTTCAATTGCATTGAAAGATGTCAGCACCAAGTCATATCTCCACGCACCTGCCACTGCAATGGCTGTGCCTATTCTCCCTGCTTCTGTAGCCTACAACTGTTCGCTCTGACTTTTGCTATAGCTCTGTCAACTCTACTCGGTTGCAAACGCATACAATAGACTCCATAGCATGAAGAGAACTTGTTCTACACTCAATGACGAACACAGAGGATGTTTCTGCGAACAAGGCTTCCGCATTGATCAAGAAGTTCAATGCTATAGGTGCCACTTTGAATGTTCTCAAGTGTCAAGACGAGTTCATTCGAAGTTTGAAACTGTCGCAAGTGTTCCGCACCCAGTAGGTCACGAAGCACAAGTGTTGTATTCTGTGAGTTGCTGGGCAGAGTTATACGAACGTACTGATCGGCCGGTTGAGGTTGAAGTACTAAGCCCTCGAGGACGATTTCATCTGTTCTCTCTGAGGCGATATCTAAACCAAAGAAATGAACAATAGCTGCAGACAAATCAAAACCATCAATGTTCCATTGATGTCCCGCTCCTTTTTGACGGATTAAGAGCACATCATCAGGAGCATCGCAGAAGTTTAGCTGATCCACTTGTGCTGTGAGCGCATGAACAATGTAGCGCGTGTTGGCGCACATACGGTACGAAAAACCTGCGAGCGGATAGATGTACTCGTTTGGATCATTTGTAGGATCAGGATAATCGACAACTTTGTCGGCAGTTCCATGTGTATGCATCACTCGAACAGGTCGGAATGAGTTGCCACTAAAGTACTGTGTCAAAAAGGCATTATCTCCCCACATGTTTGCTGCGACTGGAGCTATGGATCGGAATTGTGAGGCTGCAGACACTGCAAGCATGTAGCACATGAAACCACCATTCGACAAACCACTTGCAAACACTTTAGTTGTATCAACTCCATAGCGCTCTTTGAAATAGCTGACAAGGTCTTGACTGAACACGACGTCGTCAACAGCACCCAGTTCGTTCAAACCAGCATGACCTGGCTTGTCGTCAACGTATACATTCCACTGAACATCCGAACCAATAACCATAGCCTGAGGATAGCACACAATGAAATGGTGTTTCTCCGCAAGTGCATTGAAGGCACTAATAGCCTCCATTTGAACAGAAGTGCCTCCACTGCCGTGAAAACAAAGCACAAGCGCTGGCTTCGCAGGTAGATTCGTTGGTATAAAGAAGCGGAAACTACGCTCTGTACCATTGTCATGCGTGTTCAACGTTGCTGTCTGAACTTGAGCAGTGGCTAGCATGACCAAACTCAAGAAAAAGGCTCCGCAGAGTAGGAGAATTCGTTTCATGGCTATCAATCGAGGAAATACATGATGGTTTGGCAGTGTATCCGCCAAACACTACTGGTCTACTCTATAGTAAAGGTTGCTCTTTTCGCGGCATTCTGCCCTTAAAAAGCTAAACATGGAATCGCAATTGACGTATCATACACAAGCATACCTATCGGTATGCGCGTTCTGAGCTCATTGAGCTACCGAGCCTCAGCCTCGTTTCAAAACACAATACCCAAACAAATGCGGAGAATTGTGTGCGATTGAGTGAAGCGTTTGCAGATCGCAGCAGCGAAGCTGCGTGCGTATAAAAATCCCCCGCCGGTCCTCCATCGACAGATGGCTGAGTTCGTTGTCTTGCCGTCTTCGAGGAGCAAAAATAGTACCTAGAGCATGCCCCTGAGTATTTCTTTTCACGCAAATAAGAGTATCGTGTCTTTTAGTTATGTGCCTGAAATGCTTGGTTTTAGTTAAATTTTTGAAAATGGTCACAACAAAGCAACGATTCTGCTGGCTTATAAAAAGCTTTGTGCTATGTTGCAAAAGCCATGGTGCTTACGAAGTAGCTCAGTGTTTGTAGACTATTGGTATTGGGCTGAACATCGTTTAACAGCCTAGCACTGTTGTGCGTATCATTCAATTGTGGTACACAAGTTCTTCGTAGGCGCGACTCTCTTGATCTATCGTAGCGAAATCTCATCACTATTAATAGGAGAAGTATGAATGCTTCATTTCGACATATCCTTTGGAAGTGCACACTTCCATTGGTACTTCTTGTACTAAGCTCTGCAAGTGTAGTAGCTCAACATCCCCAAGTGACTGGCATCATTCGGAACGCCGCTAATGCACAGCCTGTTCAAGCGTCTGTTGTTCTGTATGCGGAGACGTCGACGAACGATAAAACATTCACAGCTGTCGAGAAGGCAGCGACCGATGCATATGGTCGCTATTTCATGACAGTAAAACCTAATACACCCTACAAGATAGCAGTGTATCCATGGGATGTGAATTACGCTACTACCTACTACCGCGATGCTAGCGACTTGCAGTCGGCTGCTGTGCTTGTGTTCAACACGGCCACATCAGAGATCAACTTTGATCTCCATGCGATAAAAACAAACGACAATGGAGTGAGAGGTCGCGTTCAGAATACAAAAGGAGAGGCTATCGATGCAATGGTGGTGTTGCAGAGCGTAAATAGCTCAAACAGTCAGGCATACACCGTTGCTACCGACAAGCAGCAAACTGGCAGTTTTGTTGTGAAGAACATGGCTCCGGGTCAGTACAGCTTGTACGTTGTCCCTAGTGGTGCAGACTATGCTTCGGGTTACTACCGACAAAGCATGACAACGACTTATGATGTATACCAGTCAAGTTTTGTCAGCGTTCAACAGAGTGGATTTGCAAGTCCTGAACCAGTCGTCATTGTCGATACAAAAGCGAACAACCCTATCAACTTCTCAGTCACAGGATTAGTTGTTGATGAGTTCAAGCAACCTCTTGCGAATGTGCTTGTCAACATCTTTGATGCAAGTGGTAATAACGTGAATGGAAAAAAAGCTCTTGTAAGTGCTGCTGACGGAACCTTTTCAAGCACGATTAGTGCTGGCGCTGGCAGCTATATGCTTACAGCTCAACTGAAGGGTTATGACGATGCCTATGCTAAGATCTTTCTCGATGAGAAGAATGCCGTGGCTTCCGTTGTTTTACAGTTGACATCCAATGATCAAACCGTCTACGATAATGGAGTTAGTGGACGTGTACAGGATGCAAAGGATCAAGCTGTCATTGCCAAGATTGCAGCTTACCGCGTTCTCGCAGATGGCACAATCATGGCCAATGGCTCTGAAGTTACAACCGCATCGGCTGCAAATGATGGTTCATTCCTGTTGAAGAATCTTCGTCCTGGTTCCTATGTGCTCTTTGCCTCACCTGCGAACAGTGATCTGGCTGCAGGATACTATCTGGCAGGAACCACAGCGACAAACGATCCAATGCTCGCGACTGTGATTCAAGTAGAAGAAAAAGGCGTGAATGCAAAACCTTATGTCATTGTATTGGAGAAGGACACACGCGTCTACACCTACGACTTCTATGCAGTAGTTGTTGACGAGAATCAGAACCCACTTGACGGCGTTCAGTTTAGTGCAGTAGATGAAGCAGGAAACTCAGTACTGCTCAATCAACTGACCTCGACGGATGCACGCGGCTACGTTCACTTGCAGTTTCCTGGAGCAGGAACCTATGTGCTCAGTGCTTCAAAAGAGGGCTATCAAGATGCTCTGGGCACGATTGTCTTTAATAGCGCACAATGGGCACAAAAGGCATTCATCGTCTTACAGAAAACCAATGGCGTAAAGGGCGGCGAAAACGCAAAGATCGTTGCGGGTGTGAATGACGAAGTTTTGGGAGTGGAGAGTTTGTATCCACAACCAGCGAATGACATGGTGTCGTTCCGAGTGCCAGGCAACGTTTCGTTTGATGCGCTAGCTGTTTATAATATGCAGGGAACCTTACAATTCCAGCAGAGTTTAGCGGCTCCTACCACTGCTCATCAATTGCAGATCGGTTCCTTGTCTGCTGGCTGCTACGAGCTTCGCTTGCTATCGGGTTCAGTTCTAAAAGCTACAACGCTCTTTATAAAACAATAAGCGCTTGTTCAACTGACAGTCGGTTTGTAGTACAATGGAAAAGCCCTCTCAATACATCGTTGAGAGGGCTTTCTTTTTTTAGCGATCTTGTTCGCGACTGGGTGTCCAAACATGCCTACGAGCGATTCTGCGTTCTGATGGACGACTTCTTTTAACCAATTATGCAGAATCTTGATACAGACTATTAACAGCGAATCATACCGTTAGAGTGCGCACAAACTCAGCGCATTGAGGGTGATTACGTATTGTACGTCTTCAGTACAACTTCGAGTCGACGCAGTGGATCATCCGCATCCGGTGATGGCTTGGTGCTAAACACAAAAGTGGTACTCTCAGACTCTGTTTTAACAACCACGCGGAGAAGTTCTGCCCATCGACCGCTACGAGTTGCGCGAAAGCTCGCGAGATCATCAATGATGTACTCATAGTTAGCAAGCTCAGGTTCATCCGCATTGGTCGTATCGGAGAGATCGTAGATTCGTAGAACCCCGGATTCGAGCTCAACACGAACATCAGTGCTCTTGGTTCGAAATGCAAAAATCAAGGTGGTGCTGATAACGAGAGCGAAGGCCAGAGCAAGGCTACTGTCCCAGTTTAGAATATGTGCGAGAACCATTAGCGCGCCAAAGACTGCAAGCACCACAAGATTCAATGCAAAGTTCTGCTGATACTTTTCAAGGCGAACGAGGTAACTGTGCGTCTGGTGGTTGTGCTTGTTTTTCATCTATGCACCTTGAGGATTGTGTTCTGTAGATGTTGGCTTCCCATTGAGTTTGCCGAGGTAGTGCTCAACGTGGGTTGACCAATCAACAAGTGGCGACATAGTATCCATGTGCATGTGGGTGGCAAGTCCGGGAATTGGTGACATGCAGAGGGCTTTTGAACCAAACATATACTTTCCATACAGACGTTTGCTGAGCAGACGATCATTCGCACGATGTGATGCTCTCTCAAGCAAGGCTCTGCGTTTTCTCACGGTTGCTACTTGCATGAGAAAGGTAAAGGTAGTGTCGGTGATTTGTCGCCAATGACACTTCTCAGTATGTGTTATCAGCGAGAAGCGACGGTACTTCGATTTGTAGCGATCTGGATAATCTGCAGGATGGATGATAAAATCCTTGGCCCGTAGATCGAGAAACGATGCCCAGTTATAGAGTCGTCGCTCCCGACCAAGCATTGTATCTTTTGTAAGAATACAATCATAAATGTACTCCATTGCATGGGGCACGTGGAGGTAATCGTCTTCGCAGAAGTACACCCAATCATTTGCAGGAAAAGCATCCGTGCGCTGGAGAGTCTCGCGTATTGATGCATCATTACCATACTCCCCATTCGAGAGTTCGACATTATATGCAGAAAAGAAGCTCAGCATGTCGCTTGATAGTTTGTCGCCAACTACATAAAAGCGATGGGGAACATGTTGTGCAGACTCATAGAGCGACAAGAAGCACACTTTAATGAGAGTTGCCTTATCGAGTTGAAAGGGTCGTGGATTCTTGTTGACAGCATTCACAAGATCGCAGGCTCTGAAGAGTATATGAAGAAGAGGCTGTGTCATGCATCATAGCCCAAGTGCTGGAAGAGAAGCGCACGCACAGCGTGCGGTTGATAACGATCAAGTGCGAGGTCGGCTTTTGCGACGACATGATCATAGAATGCCTCATCGTCTATCAAGCGTCTACCGAGGGCGACAGCTTTATCTACATCAAAGGGTGTTTCGAGTGTACAGTCGGGAAACAAAATCTCCATGTGCCCGGTACTCCTTGTGCTAATACAAGGTACAGCGAGCGACGCAGCATCGAGGACATGTCGGCCCCAGGTATAGCGATCATCAAGGTTTAACCAAAAGAATGCTGAAGCGCTTTGTTGGTAGTAGTCCGCGAACCAACATTCATCATGAATCTGCAAATGTGGATCGTTGTACACCCGTGCTGCTCGTTCCAACAAAGTTCGCTTGTTCAACAGCGAGCCATGCTTGCGAAAGTTCTCTTTGACAGATCGCAGGCGACGAGTAAGTACGCGTTCGTAGCCAGAGCTGGGCAGACCAATCTCTTTCGCGATGTGATACTCTGTCCACCGAGTGAGCAAGAAAGGACACAAATGCACTCGCTTTGCTCGTTCACTTTTACTCACGCGGAATGCGCGCACGCCATCAACTGGGTAAGGGATACCAATGTACTCTACGGGAGTTGTGGTTATCAATCGCAATGCTGCAGTAGCATGGTGATTGATACAGTTCACCAGATCGCTAGAGTTCAGGAGTTCTCGAAGATGCTCGCGAGGTTTGAGATAGTCTCGCATGTCGCCTTCAAGCAAGCATACCACCTTTGTGGAGCTTGGTCGCGTTGTACATAAGCGCAGAAGCTTCTGTAGGTGTGCTGCGTCATCGATGTGGTTCGTATTGAGAATGATCAGATCGTTCTCGCGGAAATCTCGCTCACACAATTGCGTGTGATCAACATAGTGTCCATCCGTTGCATAGACCCAGGCCTCAATGCCACTAACATGAGCAGCATCGTGTGGGTGATGATCTGCTGACCAGCGACCCAAGTTTCCGCCAACAACCAGAGTGCGAGGTTGTGCTTGTCTGTGCGTGGGTACTGCAGGCATGGTGGTTATGGACACAGATATGACATATATGACGTGCCGGCGCAGAGCGCCGACACGTATGAAAAATCACTGGAAGAAGGACTGAAGAACGTCAGTGGGGCGAAGCTTGAAAGCACATTGAAAACAGCGACAAGGCACGTCCTTAAGCCAACTTCTCGATGCTCAACTGTACACTCGCATCATTGATCTCAACAGCCTCGCCTACAGTGCTAGCGTCCTGGTTGAGACTTGAAGCCAAGGTTTCAGCACAGATGTACTCGCTCATCGCATGAAGCGCTGCGCCAATCTCTGTCGCATCTGTACCAAAGCGTATAGCAATTCGATCGGTCACTTCAAAGCCACTGGATTTACGAAGGTTTTGTACGCGATTGACGAACTCACGTGCTATGCCTTCATTGATGAGTGCAGGGGTGAGCTCAGTATCGAGGGCAACAGTAGTGTCAGCTTCTGATGCTACCAGCCAACCTTCGATATCTTCAGACAGAATTTCAACGTCTTCAAGGAGGATTTCATAGTCCTCATTGTTGACCGTGATCTTCACATGCTCACCGCGTTGCAGAGTGCGCACATCATCATTCGTAAATGTGCGAATGACATTCGCGGCGTCTTTCATGTTTTTACCAGCTTTCTTACCCATCACCTTGAAATTCGCTTTCGCACTGCGTCGCACGATGCCAGAATCATCGCTTACATACTCAATGTGTTTGACATTGATCTCCTCGCAGATAATTGCTTCGACGGCTTGGATATCGCGACGATGCTGTGGATTGAGCACTGGTACAAGAATCCGTTCCAGAGGTTGACGCGTTCTGATACGTGACTTCTCGCGCAGTGAGCGTGCGAGGAAGACAATGCGTTGAGCTGCGCTCATGCGACGTTCGAGGTCGGCATTCTGCATTGCTGCATCACCTACGCCAATTGAGCAGAGGTGGATCGACACAGGGTCCGACTCAACACGCAAACGCTGATACAGGTCTTCAGCGAGGAAGGGTGCAAGAGGGGCCATGAGACGTAGCACATCCATCATCACCGTACGAAGGGTTTGGTATGCGCTGATTTTGTCCGCGTCATTCTCGCCCTTCCAGAAGCGTCGACGATTGCGACGAACGTACCAGTTCGACACATCGCTGCGCACGAAGTCTTGTACTGCGCGTGCGGCACGTGTAATCTCAAAGGCATCCATCTGCGTGCAGAACTCTGTCCGCAGAGAGTGCAGAGCCGAGATGATCCAACGGTCTATTTCCGGACGTTCATCGAGCGGAACTTCCGGAGTGTTGGCATCGAAGCCATCGATGTTTGCATAGAGTGCAAAGAAGGCATAGGTATTGGTGAGCGAGCGGAAGAAATCAGCGATGACCGTTGATGAGATGTCCTCTTCATTAAAGCGCGTTGGTTTCCATGGTGGGTTACTTGCCATGAAGTACCAACGAAGGGCATCAGCGCCGTAGCGATTCATCATGAGAAAGGGGTCGACCGTATTGCCGAGACTCTTACTCATCTTCTTTCCGTCCTTATCGAGGACGAGTTCATTGACAACAACGGCTTTATAAGCAGGTTTATTGAAGACTGCTGAAGCGATGTTGTGCAGAGTATAGAACCAACCACGTGTTTGGTCGATGCCTTCGGCGATGAAGTCCGCCGGGAATGACTTTTCGAAGAGTTCCTTGTTCTCGAACGGATAGTGGAACTGTGCAAAGGGCATCGAGCCAGAGTCGAACCAAACGTCGATCACTTCAGGAACGCGGCGATAGACTTGTCCCTCGCGTTCGAAGATGATGCTATCGACAAAGGGACGATGCAGATCAAGTTCAACGCCAGCGGCAGCTACGGGTACGCGTCCACCTCCAGGCATTTCATAGAAGCCTTCCATGAGTTCTTCAACAGAGCCAATGGCGAAAGCATCTTTGCCATCTGCGCTCACCCAGATAGGGAGGGGAGTGCCCCAGAAGCGATCGCGTGAGAGCGACCATTCTTTAACGTCATCGAGCCAGTTTCCAAAGCGGCCACTACCGATTTCAGCGGGTTGCCAGAGGATCTCTTTGTTGAGTTGCATCATGCGTTCGCGATACTCTGGAGACTTGATGAACCAGGAGTCGCGGGCATAGTACATGACAGGGTTACCCGTGCGCCAACAATGCGGGTAGTTGTGTAGATAGTCCATACTGGACTTCAGAATCTTACCAGCTTTCTTGAGCGCGATGATAATGTCTTTGTCTGCGCCCTCTTCCGTGCGTCCGTCGGCATAGCTAAAGTTCTTGATGGCACGTCCGGCGAAGTCACGTATAAGCTCTGTAAAGTGTCCATTCGGAGTCACATGAATATTCAGCGGCAGATTGTACTTCTTGCTTGCATCAAAGTCATCATTACCAAACGCAGGAGCAAGGTGTACGACACCCGTTCCATCTTCGGTTGACACGAAGTCGCCAGATACAATTGTCAGAGCATTTGGATATTTCTCAAGATCCAGGCTGATATCATCGAACACAGCTTCATAGCGAGAGCCAAGCAGTTCACTGCCTTTGAAGCTGCTTAGGACTTCTGTTTCTCCGTCGAGAATGCTTAGGCGAGATTGTGCAAGGATATACAGATGTGCGGTCTCGGGTTCTTGCTTTGAGTTATGCTTAACAAGCACGTAGTCGATGTCTTCACCAACTGCCAGGGCAGTGTTCGCGAAGAGAGTCCAAGGCGTAGTTGTCCAAACGAGAATCGAAGCACCGTTCAGCTCAGCTCGAGCAGCAGAGGTGATTTTCAGTTTGAGGTAGACGTTTGGATCGCGAACCTCTTTATATCCCAGAGAGAGCTCATGAGAGGAGAGAGGAGTTTCGATCGTTGGAGATTGAGGAACAACCTTAAAACCTTTATAGATGAGGCCTTGGTTCCAGTATTGTTTGAGCGCCCACCATACAGATTCGATATAGTTATTGGTGCAGGTGATGTAGGCAGAGTCAAGGTCCACCCAATAGCCCATGCGACGAGTTAGGGTGCGCCATCCACCGTCCATATTAATGTGGTGGTAGACTAAGTCTCTGCACGCTTTGTTATAGCGATCGATACCATATTCGGCAACGTCTTGTCGGGTAATAAGATTCAGGTTTTTCGACACCGCGATCTCAACTGGCAGACCGTGAGTATCCCAGCCAGCTTGACGGCGGACATAGAATCCTCTCATCGTTTTATAGCGGCACACAAGATCTTTCAGCGTCCGCGCCATCACGTGGTGAATTCCTGGAGCACCATTGGCAGTGGGAGGTCCTTCATAAAAATTGAACCAAGGAGCATTCTCCTTTTCCCGCTGCTCCGTCGTCATCTTAAAAACACCGCTAGTTTCCCAAAAATCAAGGATTCTCTCCTCTAAATCGGGATAACTCAGCTTCTCTGGCAAAGGTTGAAACATGGTGATCGTCGTTGAATGATTCTTCTTACACAGGCGTGCATTCTGCACGCACTACAACCAAACAGCAAATATCGCACCTTTGGAGCAGAGCATAAAACGGAGGCTGGAGATTCTCTTGGTCTGGTGCGCTCAAACTGTAGTGTCACGTCCGGATGGCGTCGTGTCACGACTTAGTCGTGACACGCTAGCAGAGCAGAGTGCGAGTCGGATCTCAGCCCGTCACGACTAAGTCGTGACGGGACAGTTAGCGTTAGTCGAGACGTTCCCGATAAGACAAGTCGCGTGTGCTCTGCCTACCGTCGCATCATGACTTAGTCGTGATGCGTCTGCGGAGTGGATCTCTATGCAAGTCTTGACCTACCTATGGAGTATACAGGAGTGAAGAAATGAACACTCTAACGACCAGTCTTGAAAGCGTTGCAGTGTTACGTGCACGCATCTCCTTTCGATCATTACTCCTCCTGTCGAGTGTTACAAGGTGATATATTGCCATATATCACAACAAGCGCGACATGAAGATATTTGTTTTTTGTCCAGACGACAACTCGCCAGTAGGCGGTATTCGTATTCTTTACCGACATGTGGATGTGTTACGCAAGCATGGCTATGATGCTCGCATTGTACACATGTCGCGCAATTTTCGATGCACTTGGTTCGAGAATGAAACGCCTGTAGTTGGTATGGATGACCTTCAGTGGCAGCGCGACCATGTTGTTGTTATACCGGAGAACTACGGAGAGAATGCGGGCGATGCGCTTCCTCTGCGCAAGAAAGGACTCTTTGGCCGGAAGGATGTTCGTTTTAATCTAAAAGACGTAAAGAAGGTCATCTTCAATCAGAATGGCAATTATACATTCGATCATCACAGCCTCGATCCTCATGTTTTAACCACGCCATATCTTCGCTCAGATGTACTGGCAACAATGGTTGTCTCGAATAAAGACTACGATTACCTGAAGTGGATTTTTCCGCACATGCCGGTTTTCCGCATTCACAACTCCATAGATCGTTCCATATTCTATCCGGGTCCAAAAGAACGATTGATCTGCTACATGCCTCGAAAAAACCCAATGGATATACAGCGGGTTGTGAATGGGGTGAAGTTTCTTGGTGCACTTGAAGGTTGGAAACTGCAAGGACTGCATGGGCTGAACCAAATGGAGGTGGCGTCGAAGCTGCGACACGCTGCGGTGTTTCTTAGTACTGGGGTTGTTGAAGGACTGGCCCTACCGCCTCTTGAAGCAATGGCTTCAGGCTGTGTGATGGTGGGCTACCATGGTAACAACGCCGCAGAGTTTTGTCGTCCGGAATTCTGCTATCCCGTTGAAGCACACAATATCATTGAATACACACGTGTGCTACAGGCTGTGTTAAGCGAATCGATAACGCCATTTGATGAGCTTGTTCGCAAAGGTGCACTTGCCTCAGAGTTTGTGCACTCATCCTTTAGCGTCGAGCAAGAGGAGCAAGATATTGTCAATGCGTGGTTCGCAATTGAAGCGAAAATGTGAGTTTATTGCAGCCTAGCAAGTACTCACACAGCATGGCGCGCGGACTTCTTGATATCAGTTCTTCACTGAATGTGATATATTGGACTGTCTCACTCTTGAGGATCTCACCATGCGTCGTCGCACCTTCCTACAAACATCAGTTCTTGCTGGCGCGGCATTGGCTGGCGGCTCGGAGTCGCTCGAGGCATCGTGGCGCGCGGAGCGCGCCGCGAGTATGAATAATCTCTCGCCGATAAAACCTATAGTACTCTCTACGTGGAGTCATGGTATGGCAGCCAATGAAGCTGCTTGGAAGGTGTTGTCGAACAACGGACACGCCCTTGACGCCGTCGAGCAAGGTGTTCGTGTATCTGAGTCCGACCCAACTGTTAGTAGCGTGGGCTATGGAGGATTTCCGGATCGCGATGGACGTGTCACTCTTGATGCCTGTATCATGGATGAAGGGGGCAGAGCTGGCTCTGTTGCTTGCCTGGAGTGGATTAAGAACCCGATATCGGTTGCTCGCAAAGTCATGGAGAAAACGCCTCATCTTATGCTTGTTGGCGAAGGAGCTTTGCGATTTGCCCTTGAACAAGGATTCACAAAGGAAGATCTGCTAACCGCAGAAGCGCGGAGTGCTTGGGAGGCATGGAAGAAGGAGAGTGGCTATCGTCCCCCAGTAAACCGCGACAACCACGACACTATCGGAATGCTTGCGCGCGATGCCGCAGGAAACCTATGTGGAGCCTGCACCACGAGTGGCTTAGCATGGAAAATGCATGGCCGCGTTGGAGATTCGCCCATCATTGGTGCTGGTCTTTTTGTCGACAATGAAGTAGGCGCCGCCTGCGCTACTGGTAAAGGTGAAGCTGTTATACGTATTGCTGGCTCAGCGATTATTGTTGAGTTGATGCGCGCAGGAAAGAGTCCACAACAAGCCTGCGAGATAGCTGTCCAACGCATTGTTGCGAAGCAACCTGACTATGCCGATTTTCAAGTAGGCTTTCTTGCGATGAATCGTCAGGGCGATGTCGGTGCCTATGCTCTGCATGACGGATTTCAATTCGCTCACTACGTTGACAATTCGAACACTCTGAAAAACGCTAGCTACGCGAAGTAGCAAGAACTCACTATTTCTCCACTCTCACTTCATCGTCTTATGGAAGATCTATTCCTCCGTCTCATCCCAAATGCGCCTACTCAACCAGCTTCTCACGATGAAGAGGAGGGATTGTACGGACGCGTTCGCATTGAAACAGCCAAAGCAGTGCTTCTCGATCAAGCGTGCGACTTGGCTGACGTCATTGAGTTCTTTGTCGTTGCGGAGTTCAGTTTGAAGTACCAACACCTTTGCTTCGAACCTGGACGCAGTATTGCTCAAGCATTCGACGAGCTGCAAAACGAGGACCAGTTTGAATCTGAAGAAGAGTCGCAGAACTACTACGATGCCGTTGATGTGCTCTTCGCTGGACACCGACTTCTCTTCGTCGACGAGGAGTTGCCTAACTATTTCATTGCACGCATAGATGCTACACGTGCAGAAATCTCATGTGGTAATGACGATGGCTCCTACTCCGTTCACTACTTCAATATGGACAACTTCATTCAACAAGTGAGCGAAGAGATCTATCGAGTGCTCGACGAACAGCCATAGTCATTGGATCTTTAGCCTCGCACTCGAACTGTGCTGAGCTCTTGCAGCATGCAACAGTAATGAGTCGGTCTCGATAGTTGAGCTGCTCTGAGTACTTTGATTGACATTGTATCAAAAAAAAATCCGGAAGCAGTTCCGGATTTTTTGTTTTAAGCTAGTGTATGTTTTGCTTTGCAGTCTTTTGTCTTCGGTGAATCCAGTAGAATATCCCAGCACTCCCGAGTATTGGCAACAGAGCTAAGAAGAGCGTGATGCCTTTGTAAGCATACACGGTGTCGCTGGAGTAGCCGTCGCCACCTTGGCACAGCGGACATGCAGCGAGCTTCGTTGACAGTGCAAGAAGTACAGTAAGCCAAGCAGAGCGCTTAGCGAATTGGTGACGCAGAACTGAAGTGGTTGCGTTCATGTTATGACAAGTACACTAAGTAGTACAACAATGGCCAAACAGCCACAACAAAGGTCCAGTACATACTGCATGCCGCAACTACCGACAGTTTAGATTCTTGAGTTCTGTTGCTGCGAAGCGCACGAAACATGTATAATAGAATGATCACTCCGGCAATGACGTGCAGCGCGTGCGCACCAATGATGAGGTAAAAGAATGCCGCATACAAGTTGGTTGTCGAGTTCAATCCATAATTGATCAACTGGACCCATTCTGTGCCTTGAATAAGCAAGAAGCCCACTCCTAGTGCCAAACTTGCCCAGAGCAACGAATGACTTGATGTCTGTCCTTCAGTGCTTTTGTACTTCCTTACAAACAGCCACATCATTAGGCCGCTGGCAAGGAGGATGAGAGTGTTCAGTCCAGTGATTTCAATGGGCAAGCGAGGTTGATTCGCTGGCTGCCATTGTGGTATGGACGAGCGATTCACAACGTATGCGCTGATGAATGCTGCGAAGAGCATGCACTCTGTTGTTAAGAGAAAGATCATTCCCAAAACTGCACTTGAGATCGAGGAGCGAGTCTGCGCAAACTGTGGTGCTGCAATAGTATTCATGGTCGTGTTCTGTGGATGGAGAGAATTCATAGTCTAGCGTGGCACAACATCAAGCTTCACCGCTGTAATATCGATGTAGATGCCAAAGAAGAACGCGGTCAAACAAAAGAACACTGCAGCAACTGCCACCCAGATGAACAGTGGTTCGTACTTCAAGTGCATGAAGTTGCGAACAACCATTGCAGCCTTGATGAAGGCTGTAACGAAGATGATAGTAACAGCATAGACTGGTGGTAAGCCTGCAACAGCGAGACTGATTGCGAACAGCGCAAAGAGCATCAGCAGGACATTAAGATACTTAGGGTGACCATGATAGTCTGTTGCCGGATCCGGAAACTTTACACCCTCTTCAACGAGATTGGTATGCATTGATTTCTCCAAAGATTTTTGATTTCTATTGCAATGAATTACTTCGCGATGTACAGCAGAGGAAACAAGAAAATCCAAACCAAGTCAACCATGTGCCAGTACATGCCAGCCAGCTCGACGCGGTGAAGATTCTTGCCTTTGCGTGCGTTGAGAAGAGCAAGAAACATGACGACCATTCCGGCGATAACGTGCGCACCGTGAAGACCTGTCATCAGGAAGTAGAACGACCAGAAAAGCGAGCCGATTGAATCACCACTTTCAAACAAGTGCGTGCTTGGGAAGGTGAAGCCGTGACTGATCTCAGTAGTGTACTCAATACTCTTGTTGACAAGGAAGAGGAGTCCACCAAGAATGGACAGACTCAACCACATAGTGATCTTTTTGAGGTCTTTGTGATTGGCTGCCTCATGCGCTTTCACGACAGTGAACGAACTACTGAGCAGAACTGCAGTGTTGAGAGCACCAAAGAATGTAGAAGTGTGCGCAGCTTGGTCGCCCCACTCAGGGAAGCGCAAACGATAAAGAATATAGCAGGCGATCAGACCACCGAAGATCATGAGTTCGCCGGCAATGAGTATCCACATGGCCAAGCGTCCTTGCGGTACGCGAGTCAATGGCATTGAAAGTGTGTTTTGATGTTCCATGATATGCGTGTGTTTCGTTAGTTATTGTGTGAGCCACGTGCTCTTTGTCCTACTCAAGGTCTCTTTGACCATGCAGCTGCTTCGCAGCTGCTTTACCCTACTACTCCTGATGATTAGTCTGCATACTGCGTGACATAATCGCTCTCTACACCTGGCACGCTATACTCATACGCACCGCGATGCACTGCAGGAGCTACTTCGAAGTTTCCGTGTGGCGGAGGTGAAGGAGCCAGCCATTCGAGCGTGTTGGCATTCCATGGATTGCGTTCTGCTTTCTTGCCTGCTCGCATACTGAGGAAGAGGTTGATAAGGAAGAGCGATTGCGTTGAGATCAAGAGAATAGCACTGGTTGAAGCAATCTTCTCAAAGGTTATGTATGGCTCGATGTTGATGTTGCTGAACATGGAATAGTCGTTGATACGACGATGTTGACCGCCGAGACCATTGAAGAACAGCAAGAAGAATGTAGTGTTGAAGAAGATGAAGGTCAACCAGAAGTGAAGGTACCCAATGGTCTTGTTGAGTTCGCGTCCTGTGAATTTTGGAAACCAGTACGTGAAGGCAGCAAAGAAGCCAAAGAAGATATCAGGGAATAAGGTGTAGTGGAAGTGTGCAACAACGAAGTAGGTGTCGTGCGCATAAATATCGAAGGCATTCGATCCAAGGAACAATCCGGTCATCCCACCAATCAAGAACAAACCAATAAAACCAAGCGCCCACGCCATTGGAAGGGTGACCTTGATTTTTCCACCCCATAGGGTAGCAATGAAGGCAAGGAAGATACCAGCAAAGGGGATGGAGATTAAGATGGTACCGATACTAAAGAAGGTAGCCATGCGCGGATCAATACCAGCGATGAACTGGTGGTGCGCCCATACAACAACTGACAGAACTGCCGAGAGCAAAGCCAGATACACGATCTTCCGATACGCGAAAAGTGGCTTGCGTGCAAAGACGGGAATGATTTCACCAAGTACACCTAGAGATGGCAAGAGCAGAACGTACACTTCAGGGTGTCCGAAGAACCAGAACAAGTGTTGGAACAAGATCGGATCACCTCCGCGAGCTGGATCATAGAATCCTGTGCCCACCGTGATGTCGAACAAGAGCATGAAGGCTCCTGCAACAAGTGGTCCTACCGAGAACATGAAGATCACGGTTGCGATATTCAGAAACCATACCACCAGAGGCATGCGGAATGCAGTCATGCCAGGTGCGCGCTTGTTGATGGTGGTAACAACGAAGTTGATACCTCCCATGAGCATGGCAGTGAACTCAAGAGCTACTGCTAAGATCATTAATGCCGCACCGCTGAAGAGTGCTTGAAAGAAGTTTGGATTCGGATTGTTATAGGCATCAACAGATAGAGGAGGATACATTGTCCAGGCACCACCAAAGGCTCCGCCAGGAACAAAGAACGATGCGATTAAGACAACGGCGCTGATGAAGAAGGTCCAGAACGAAATCATGTTCAGCTTCGGGAACGACATATCATCGGTCCCAATCATCAGCGGAATAAGAAAGTTACCAAAGCCAGCAAGGAGGATTGGCATTGCCACCCAGAATACCATGATCATCCCGTGACAGGTGACGAAGGTGTTGTATTGGTTGGCTGCCAGGTCGCCGAACAGTGGAATATGCTCACCTGGCCAAGCAAGGTTATAGCGAAAAACATACGCAAGAAAGCCGCCTAGAGCAGCCATAATCAAACCGGTCATCGTGTACTGAGCACCGATGACTTTGTGATCGAGCGAGAAAACATACTTGCGCAGAAAGCTCTGTGGATGATCTGTGTGTGTCATGGATAGTATAGGTTTTATGGCTTAGTTAGTCGATGCTGTTTGAGAGTTCTTAGCGTAGAGATCGTTGATGTACTTATTGAAGTCTTCTTGCGACTCCACAACGATGAAGTTGCGCATCTTCGAGTGTGCGATACCGCAGATCTCAGCACAGGAGATGTCGTACTTACCAGCCTTCGTAAAGTTGAACCAACGAGTGTTGGTGCGACCTGGAATGCAATCCTGCTTTAAGCGCGTGTTTACAACGAAGAAAGAGTGCAGCACATCTTTCGCTTTCAAGTCAAAGACAATGTTCTTGTTGATAGGTACGTGCAGTTCACTGTCGGTTTCATCAATCACCACATCATCAGCCGTGTAGAGCTTTCCATCTGGTCCAGGGTAGGTGAAAGCCCAGTTCCACTGACGTCCAGTAATGCAGCAACGAACATCAGTTCTCTCTGGAAGGTTCTCGATGTCTTCCCAAACATGGTGCTCAGCAAACAAGATGACGAAGTCACTACCTGTTAGGAGAGCCAAGGCTATAACGATCCACATGAAGTGCGACTTCCCCTCACCCGTGATGTAGCTTGCGCGCTGCACCTTGGTGTGGTGATTCTTAAATATGGGATAGATCAAAATGAAGTAGGAGATCACGAGGGCTACAATGACGAAGCCAAGGATCAACCAAAAGAGCATGTCAATTCCTTGACCATAGGTGCTCACGTTTTCTGGAAATATTCTCATCGTTTCGCGAGTTAGCGTTGATAGTTGAGTTAATTGTTAGTGTCGGTTCGCAGGATGCTGCTGTTGACTCTTTGACTTGAAGCCGAGAAGGACAACAAGGACAATGACGAGAGCTAGACCGCTCAACATCATTCCCAAGTACCCACCAAAGCCTAGAGATGCAACCATGTTGCCCTCTTTCTCTTGAGTGATTGCGTGACTGATTGGATTGGCGAGTTTGTTGCCATGCTCGCTCACACCAAGAGGATCGTAGGCAAGCTCTTTCTTGCTATCGCCAGGATGGGTTTTGAAGTAGTCAATAATCTTCTGAATCTCAGCTTCACTTATAGTCTGATCAGGCATGACGATCTCATTATACTCCTTGAAGATCTTCACTGCCTCTGGATCACCAGCCTGCACTAGCGACTGCGATGACTTAATCCACTTGCGCAGCCAATCCTCGGATCGACGATCGATCACATTCTTCAAATCGGGACCAACAAGCTTACCCTTGCCAATAGAGTGGCATGGTGCGCAAGTGGTCTTGAACAGACTCTCGCCTTCCTGGCTGTGTAGCGAAGCAGTAGCCGCACTAAACACAAACAGCAAGCACAAAAACGCTTGACCTTTCATAGAGATGTATGGAGTTAAGTAGTGAAATAGAGATTAATGGATGTCATTTTCTTATTTAAGCAACAGAAAAAAGTCCCCTCGCAAATCGGCATGGCTAGGCCAAAGCAAATCTGTGTACTCTTTTTCAGTTGTGGTTTGTAGGGCTTGGGTCGCGTTCAGCGATTGGAGTCGCTATGCGCAAGACTCCATGGAATCCCTTATGCCGTCGATTCAGGTAAAGCTGCATACCATGCAGAATCGTCAGCTAACTGCCGTGTATCATATAAATATACACAGCCAATCTATATAATACAAATGGCTATTATTATCTAATAAAGGAGACGAAACGCTGTTTTTAGATCAATCTGGGGGATATGGAGGTCTCTAGCCATAACCCCGTCGAGTCACGACTAAGTCGTGACGGCACGGATGAAAGTAAGTCGTGACGGCACGGATGAAGGTAAGTCGTGACGGCACGGATGCAAGTAGGTCGTGACTGCACTGCATCAAAGTTACCCAGTCGCGAGACGAGGCAGTCCTGCATCGACGAGCGGGCACGAAGTGTCAGAGCGAAAATGCGCTATGCGACATGGTTAAGATGTTTAAGCAAGGGAAGTGTTCTCGCAGACGAGCTGCGGATGAGGTGACTGCTAGGAGATCATATTAAAAAGTTGGGGAAGATCATTCACACTAACTTCTTCGAAGAAGTCTTCGTTCAAGGAAACTACTGGGGCATTCTCACAAGCGCCCATGCAGGCTATCTCTTCAACTGAAACGAGACCGTCGGCGGTCCTACCACGATTGGCAACACCATAATGTTTGCAGATGCGTTCGAACAATTCATCTCCTCCTCGCAACATACAGGAGATGTTCGTGCACACTCGAACATGATACTTTCCGCGCTGAGCGTTGTCCATAGCTGATGCTCGCATGGTGATTCTTGCAGACTGTATATCGTCAATGAATGAGTTTGTTGAACTCATACAAATCCCCAAAGAATAGATGTGGCAAAATACAACTCTTTCACGTTTGCAACGCGAATCTAATGAAAGTTGATTGCCCACAAAGCAAGGTTTTATGCGGTCTCTGCGGAGTTGCGGATATGGTTATCTTAATCTATGAATTAGAGAAAAGCGGTGCTGAGTGTCTGTTATTGGAATGGCTAACAGAGGGTTATCTAGTGCAAAGAGATCAATGTGGAGAGTAGATGAGATTGGTGTTGAAGTCCATGATGAGCAACTATATGCTAACTATGGTTTTGGTTGTGTTGAGCGACATCCTTGGCATGAACTTGAGTACATGCAGACTTGTCTTTCGTCATGATTTGACTGACACGCTTCTTTGTCTGAGTCTATGTCACCATGTCTGAAGAGCTACCCTCTTAGAGCTGCCGTCGTAGGATTGCTCGCTGACTAGCTGTGGCATTCAGCTGAGTCAGACATTGCTCTATCCAGTATTGAACACAAGCGCTCTCATCAACACACGGCATATCAGCAATCCATCTGCGTACGATGGAACTAGCCAACTTTGAACATCGCTCATTGCCATCTGCAATGAGATACTTGCAGAGTGCACAACTCAATCCATTGTTTGGTGCCCGAAACGATATACTACTCAGAACACTCCACTGTGTGAGAGTATCTGCGTCGCTCAATGCAGAAGCCAGAATTGAATCGACACCTGGATCAGGAACAAAACGCAGACTCTGCAGAGCTAGTCTTCGAATCGACAGATTAGCTGTATCAACAAAAGGAAGGAAGTGCTCAACACGAAGAGCTCGCCCTGCATTGCCCATGATGTAGAGAAACTGCTCATCGTCCAACTCCTTTCTATGCTGCAATAGGCTCCTCACTAATGAAGAACTGAGCTCGGGATGAGATCCGTACTGTAGGTGTATCATTGAGCCTATGCAAAGCTGTGCTGTAGACCTAACGAAGGCGTCGGGGTGAGCAAAGGCTGATTCGAGGATCAGTTCTACTGAGGCGGAATCGGGTAGCTCAAGGGCGGCAAAAGAGGGTAGTATAAGCGCAAGAGTTCGGAAGTCGTTTGTACACCGAGAAATCAGTGTACGCAGGTAGCGCTGTGCTGAAGGGAGCTCGGAGCGCGACAAAACATCCGCAATCAAAAGCTGTCGCTCATCACTGAGTTCTAAAGCTTCTGAAAGCACCGCTAAGGAATCGCACATTGACGCATGAAGGAAGGCTGCCGCTCGAAGAAGTGGTTCTATGCTCTGCGCTACAGAACTATCGTGACTTTTTAGAGTACGCAGAGTATCCATAAGTCCATCTACACTGGAATGCGCCATCAACTGCTGCATCGCTGAGCGACGTACTTGACGCTCGTTGGCTACTTCTGGTAAGGGCAAGGAGCGAAAACGCAGCGGCGCAGCCGCGGCTTCGTACCTCTGCTCACAAAAACGAAATGTATAGTTCGCAATGCTCTCACTCAGAAGCTGTGATGCTAAATACACTCTCTGAGTATCGCATCCCTCGCGCAACTGCAACAATCCGCTGCGCTTGTGGAAGTAGTCATCCCGAACCCCACTTAGACTATTGCGCTGCTGCATGTAGTTGTTGTAGGAATGACGGTCTGCCTTGGCTAACAAGTATCCTCGACGCAAACTGTGAACCTGGAATTCTTTGCTGCGCTCAATACAACGCTCATGACTGCGGAATACTCCAAGTCGATCATGCATGCTGCGTGCCAAAGGGTTTTGATTGCAGGTCTTGTAGACGATTGGGCCCTGCAGTAGAGAGAGGACAGAGAGGGCGAGATTGCTGCAGTCTGCCGACATCTCCTCCGGAACTATGATCGTGTCAATGGCTAAGCTGGAGTCGAAGCCAATGAAAAAAACTGAGCGCATCTCCGAAGAAATGCGCTCAGATAATGTGGTGTCCACTTGCTCGTTCACAACATAGCGAACTCGAGCGCTTACTACTCTGCACTCTAATCCCTTGTGCGGTACCTCGCGCAAGAGTATTTGCGCGTCGATCTGAAAGTGGTTGCTTTGTGGCTTCTGCACACTGTCAGACTGTTGCGCCATGTGCATGGATGTGCTTCCTGCCGAGCGGTAGTGCAAGCTGTACTCTTTGTATGGTACAGCAGTTTGTTGCCCTTGTGAATAGGCATGACTGCAAACAACAAATATGTGTAGAACAGAAATGCAATAGATCAACAAACGCATGCTCAAGGTCTCTTAGTTAACTGGGGTAGTGCTGCTCAAGTCAATGAGCTGACCACTGAGCTGGTATCCCGACCACGAGAAGAAATTGTGCTCATAACGCTTCTCAACAAAGGGATGACTAAAGCTAAACTGAGGTACCATTACGTAGGCGAAAGCATAGAGGCGTCCGTCTAGGAAGTGCACATCATAGTCTGCACTGAAATCGTCATGCAAATTAAGCTTGCCATTGCTCCACTTGAGTACTGCCGAACTCGACAAGTTGAGCTCAGCATCGCAGACAGTGATCTTTGCACCAACTCCCGCTCCTGCAATAAGCAAATCCACTCCTGCTTCTCCATAACCTGTTACGTTCGCATATGGTGTTGCAGTGGCTGTCAAACCAGTGCGACTCAGTACAACATCATATCGGAAACCCGCTGTGCCGGTGACACCAACCTCACCCTTGACGTTGATGGGACCAACAGGGACTACAAAAGGTACACCCCATGACAATTTCTTGGAGAAGTTATCATTCTTCGACCAAGTAGACTTTGTACTCTCGTTCAAACGCCAAACTGATTGACCAAGAATGGCAACATTCGCGTTGGCAGTCATGGAAGCGTTACCCGCTGGACAATTGAAATCAGCTACTGCCTCAAGGACGGTGATGTTTGCCCCGAGGACAGTTGCGCCAACATTGCCGTCCGCATGAAAGCTGCAGTTGGTCTTGTCTGAATACTCTCCAGGATTTGCGCATCCGAAGAACGCACCCTCAGCCTTTGCGGTAACCTCAAGGTAGGCTAGGAAGGACTTCTCATTCCCAAACTCCCAACGCTTGTGCTCCTTATGCGAAACACTCTTGGGTACAATACCAGGTGCTAGACTTACTGTGGTAGTAGTTCTGGGTATCGACATGCCGTTTGCTGACTTAGTGCCAAACTGCTGCTCGCGTACACTTGCGCTTTTCTTCGGACCACTTGGCTTCGGCGCACTTTGTGTTTGTCGCTGCAATGTTGTGGACTCCAATGGAATCTCCTGCAATAACACAGGTCCTGTACCCTGATCGTAAAGTGAATATCCAAGCTTGTTGAACTCTTGCTCGTTCGCGTTGAGCATTGCATAGTACTCACTTGCCTTCATGCGACGAGTTAGCTGCTGATTGTGCGAAGTCACCACAAAACTGATCATAGAGTCTGCATTAGTTGGCTTGCCAGTATTAGGATTCAAGATCCCTTTGGCTGTGAATACTTTTGGTGACTTCGTGAACACTTTCACGGAAGATGCAGTGAGCGTCTTTAGCGATGCCTGCTTGCGAATGTCTGCTGCAGGAATACCAATGGGATCCCCAATAGACCAGACTGCAGGTGCTGTGCAGAGAAACAGCAGCGCCGATACTGCGCTGCGACGAAGAGACTGTGGAATGTACATATGGACTATGTGTTAGTGAGATAATGGAAAGTGTAGATGTTTGATGCTTGTTGTTGTTTGAGCGAGTCTCTGTAGTGAAGACTAATCAAGGTAGAACGACACAGTGTTGTTGACAACTTCATACTCACCATTGCGAATGTAGAGTCGTTTGTTGTTGACGATGATCGTACCATTCGTGTCGCTGGTGTCGGAAGTGGAGCGTCGAACCACCAAGAGACGCCGTTTGCTTTCCTGACAACTCAGAGCCTGAAGCGGAGAGTCTAACTCAAGAACGATACGCTTCTGGCGCGGGAAATAGACTGCCTGCGCACTCAGGACAAGCGATGTCGCGCGTGCTGCACTGCTTTGGCCCATGTATAAAGAACAAAGGTCGCTGCCATCGTGACTTTGCTTTTGATGAGTGCTAGTACTCTGTGCTTCAGACTCCAAACTCAAGTAAGCTTTTATCTTTCGTCTGCCCGACTTGCCACCCACTGCTGCAACACGAGCAGTCCCGTGTGCTTCTTCCTTGGGGCAGAAGCTGAGTAATGACAGCACCTCCAACCCAATACTCTCAATGGAACGAACAAGAGTGTAGGGAGATGAAGCCCCATCAGCTCCAGCATCTCGACTGCTTTCATTTGTTTGTGCCAAGGCTCGTTGGCCGCTGAAAAGGATCATGGTAACAAGTAGGTAACCGACATTACTGCATGGACTGAACACATCAAATCGCTCCTTCATGTTGATTCGTTGATAACTCGACTCAAACATCCGTCGAGATCGTGCTTCATCATGAGACTCTTTTTTGCATTTTTACCGAGTCTAAGCAAGTCAACTTTTGGTTTTACGTGAGGAGTCATGGCGCGGAGTACGAAAAAGAATGCACCTACGGTTGGCGAAAACGACGAGTTGTTTGAGCTCATACAGAGTCTGTCTAAAGCAGAACGCAGATACTTCAAGATTCACTTCAACGGAACCGCACACGGTGATTTAAGCAGCTATGAGAAGCTGTTTGATGCGATGGCTGCCATGAAGGAACTCGATGCCCCAGCTCTCGATCGCAAGTTCTCTTCATGGACAGGCTGGAAATACTACTCCAAAACCAAGCACTATCTGATCACCGCGATCTTCGATGCGATGCGGGCTTATCATAAGGGCCAATCGCTCGACGAAACGCTCTACGATCAAGCTGCCAGCCTGCGCTTTCTCAAGAACCGAGGACTCTACTCGCATTTTGAAAAGCTGCTAGCTCAGACCAAAGCCGTGTGTTACGAAACAGAGATGCTCCTTCCTTTACTCGATGTCCTGGCTAACGAAGAAGCACATCTTTCACGCACGCTGAGAGACCCTTCAGGTGTACATCAGGAGATCGTAGAAGTTCTGCGCGATATGCAACTGCATGAGGAAGCTCTGCAACTCAACCGACGTATCTATTCTCTCTACAAGAAGCATGGTCTTCGACCAACTGAAGAGGCAACAAAGGAGTTTAACGAGAGCATCGAGATCTTAAACAACTTCAAGGATAGAGTCCGTCTCATCAACACAAAGTCCTTTCTGAATTCTGCTATTGCGCTCTGTCACCACTGCCTGAACAATCAACAAGAAGCTGTTGCTGTCACCCAGCGAAACCTCGAACTGCTTGAAAGCATGTCTCCGCGCGCAATTCGTCATAACGCGAAACAATGCATGTTGTACTTGTCGCAGATGATCACCTTTGCTTTCAATAGTCGGCAGGCTGATTTCTACGACCAAATCAAGCTCTACGCAGAAGAGCACATGCAGAATATAGAAGACAACGAGATTTCAAAGTTTGAGCTCAGCATACAGTCGAACTTTCTGGCAATGATCATCCACCAGGACTATTCGAATGTTGACCGCAATGCAGCCTTCGTGGATGAGAACAGACAACTCTTTCGTCAAATCTCGATTGTCATTCAAGGTGACGTAACGTTCAATATGTCGCTCGGCTACCTCAAAACTGGCAACCTCCCTAAAGCCCTCGAATGGCTACTGCGCGTGTTTGAGATTCCAGAGATCGAGCGCCGCGAGCAAATTTTTCTCTATGCTCGCCTCTACGAAATCCTCCTTCACTGGAAACTCGGGCACATTGAACTGGTCCTTTCAAAAACTCTCTCATTCAAACGCTTCCTCAACAAGCAAAAAAACATGGGTGAGTTTGAGCGTGTTTTCATTCGCTTCATGAATGCCGCCGTACTCAATGATTCCACCGATGGCTTTGCCAAAGCAATCAACAATTTTGCTGAGGATTTGCAGAAGCTTGATAAGGCCCAATATGCTGGAATTACAGCCAGTTACACCGACCTTTTGGGCTGGTTCCGAACCAAGTAGAGACTCATTATCAACGCGGCTGCAAGCAGCCGCCTTAACCCCTCAGATGAGCTAGCCTGCTATCGAGTTCTCCCACCTTTGGGGTCTCAGACTCGGTAATTTTTCAATTTTCTGTCTCTTCCTCAAAGCCTCTTTCCCCCTAGTTTTTCCTTCAAGACAAGCGCAGGTGTTGTGATAGACTGTCGCGCTTACGCTGTTGACTGCCGCAGGCAGGCAACAGCGCCTGTGTAAGAAAATCTCTTGAACGAAACCGAAGGAAGAACATGAAGTACCGTTCGCTGCTGATCATTCTGAGCTCTCTGCTCTTGTGTGCTAGCATTGCTATGGCTCAACCCTCCGAACAACAAATCCGCAAGGATATTGGTGCGGCCGATGCTATTCGCGTGCGTTTTACGAAAGCAAGTGGAACCCGCCAGTGGAACAAAGACCTGGGAAATTGGGAGTACGTGCGAGGCGTTGAGGTTGTTCGTCGCTCCAATATCCCTGGGGTGAATCTACTTGTTGTTGGAGATGCTGTGTACCAACAGCAAAGCGCTTCCACCTATACCTATTGGAAGTTTCGAGTGCTGGAGAACAAGTACGAAGGACTCAAAGAACCGAGCTCCGAAGAAGTCATGAAACTGATCTCAACGAATTGGGCTCAGTTCTACGGCTACCTCTATGGCGAAACACTGAAGATTATTGAGGCACCACACGTCGCCACCGACGCAAAGTGGTCTTGGGATAGCCCAACCATCGTTGACCTCGATGTTGTAGCGACCCTCGAAATGGTATGGCGTGGACCAAACGTCGCTCAGGTAGAGCAACACTTTCGTGTGCGTTTGTTCAGAGACGATAAAGATTCGCCATGGGCACGTTTCATCGTGACTTCCCGTGACGACCAGAAAGTGCTGTCGCAAAAAGAATACTCCTTCGATCGCATCAATGAGATGAAGAAGAGATCAATAGAGTTCACGATGGAAGAACAACTGGCGAAGGCAGCTGCAGAGAAACTACCGCAGGTGGAAGTGAAAGAGTTTAGCTCGGCAATGGAGCTTGCACAATTCGTGCACGACGTCATGCGCAACGGAAACGCGGAGCGCTTCCGAGCAGTCATGATGAAGCTGCTCTCGAATCGTTTCTTTGAGTCAGGATCAACAACTCGTCTCAATGCTTTCGGCGAACAGAGTATGCGAGAGTGGACGCAAAAAGTATTTGATGGAAGAATTAGCTACCGCGATGAGTATTGTCAACAGTTCGACAATCACTCACTCAATACAGACAAGGTGATATACATACAGTCCTGCATTCAGCGTGTGCTGAGCACTATAAGCGTTGATCGGTTCAATGTTGGTTATGTAGAAGGTGTCGCTAAAACAGCACTACGCATTACGCAGATAGATATCACCGTGCGAACAGACGACGATGCGAAAGCATTCCTTGACTCGTTTTCGGATCGCAAGAAACTGTGTCCGAAAGACTAACGAACGAACTTCATTTTATAAATCCAATTCACTTTCCTTCACTAACAGCTGTCGCCCCCTGTATGCAGCCATCCAAGCAACGTTGCATACAGGGAGTGCGGTAGCCGAAATGACATACAGATGAGGTATAGTAACGAGTGTTACAACACTGAATTCAAACGAGAAGCTGAAGGGATGGATTTAAATCTCCATGAACTCGACATCCATGTTGAATTTTTTCGAAGCCCAATCTGTAGCAAGCTGAATTGCTCCTTCATCTGAGTCCGAAACAAACTGCTCAAGCTTCAACAAGACATCACGCTCGTGCGTTGTGCCTTGCTGCTTATCCCAATACACGACAAGTGCCCAGTACGCTCCATCGCTGTGAGCACTGAGAAACATGCGGTATGCATTGACAAATGCAAACTGGCGGGTGTACAGTGAGTAAACCATAGGTTCTCCTCGAAACGTGTTCTAAAAATCCTCAACGACAAATAGCTGAACATCCTGTTCAACCTTTATAGCTGGATGACGGTCGTTTCGTCTCGCCACACATCAATGGTAGCGAGTTTGAAGAAAGCCTTGAGCAGAAAAGACTTTTTTTCAAATTGTCTTCGAATGTTATAAATCGACCTGATAGTACGCAGAACTAAGGGGGTTAAAAGTTCAATTCCTTCGTAATGCAATGATAGTAATTTCAGGGTATCAAACAGACAACTTTATTGTAACAATAAGAAAAAACTTTTGCTTTGCATTCGCGCTCAGAATGAGGAGTGAAATCACTGACTCATTACTGTGCTGTGCTCTGCTCCTATGTATGACACGAGAACAGCGATATACACTCATTGCATGCAAGTTTGTCGCTCCTTAATCACCGAGCTTTATCATCCTTTATGTACTTGAGGATGGCGCTCATCAGTGATCAACGAGAGATCAATGGTGTCACTTCAATGTTAGAACATCGTTACAAACATCGTGCAGCTTTGTTCGACCACTCTTTCTGTACAATGTAGCCTTGTTCTTCTCGAAAAGACCAGGAACAAATGTCGGCAACCTCACCGAACTCTTCATGATACCATCCTGTGCCTGGTATAGGATCGGTTACAGCCTCGCAAAGCTCGTGTGAGCTTGTACCACAGAGTGATTCGAACTCATCAAGTTCGCCTTTGCATCCAGAACAACTGGGAAAGGGCATCACCGAATAGTAAATGTTTGAGCCAATTGCATCGTGATATCCGCAGAATGATGAGCAAGATTTAGCTCCACCCATGCTTACACTCAGTCCTGGTTCAAGATAGATGAAGTACAAGCTATTCGGGTTGGGTTGCGGAATGTTGTTCTTTGCAGCGATCCATTTTTTTAACTGCGCTCGTATCGCGCTATCGGTTGTATGTGACTTGGGTACAGAGCTCGTAATGATTGTACTACTTACTCGGCGACCACGACCAATCGTCATTCCTTTCACTGAATACTCCGCCATCTGATCCATAACCGAACTCTGGAGTATAGTATCAAAAAAGGCGTCGATTCTGTCTGGAAGCGAAAGCCATTTTTCTTCTTTAAACTTTGATCCCCAATAAATGATGGAGACCTCAACGTTCTGGATGAGTGGTCCACCGTAGTAACTAAGCCTGAGTGATGCAGTGTTCTCGGCTGAGTTATGCGCTAAGCTGTCAAGAGATGTCGCGCCGAGTTTGACGCGTGTTTTAGGACGATGAATTGGAGCTACCCGCAGTGCTTCGTGTCCGGGGCGTTCCATAGCAATGGATAAACGTGACATAGGGATGGTAGAAATGTAAAACAAAATGCTGTTGCTTGTATGAAGAACCGACTATTTCGCGCATGACGCTGCCAAGCATTCGTCACAAGCACGACGATGCATGACTAATTACAGGCTGAAAAGAAAGAAGCTGTGGACCCCGGAATCCGCGAGAGTGGATCCGCGAGAGAGTGTTTGGGTTTGACTGCAAGGATGATTGCAGTGTTGGTTGCAAGAAAAGGAATTGGCAGTGTAGATGCCAACTGTGTGGAGTGCGACAACTCCTCGAGTGAGATGTCGAAGGAAGGGTGGAACCAATCGAATAACAAACTGAGCCTTGCACACTTTCTCAGCTAGCGTCAGTGAAGCAACTCGCAAAGCATACGACACAGAGATCCATCAGGAACGGATCCTCTGCTATATCTCGTGCTTCTACGTTCTGCTGTCATCACCTCTAAAGCACGCAGCTACTCTTTCGATTGCCTGACAAGGCAATCAACTCTCAATTGTTCTTCGATATCACAAAACAAGTTCAGAAAACACACTGCCTCGCAGTTGTGTCAGCCAGGGTGGCCGCCCCAACCGACACAACACATGCTCACGACGGGTTCCACACGTTGCCGATGATCATGATCCTGCTTGGCATTGTTGAGACCTATCCTGGCCAGAATAAGCCTCCAAAGGCTAAAGAAGCTCTCGCAATCTCCTTTAACCTTCGTTTGTTTCAGTAAGAAAACAACCTTATCACTTGAACTCTTAAGTCCAACAATGTTCTGAGACATGCCTGCAAGAAGTCTATGCTAACAGCTTCCATGAACTCAGAGATAAGTATGTGTATTTGTGCGGATAAGATGATTGCTTTACTCGCCGTCTGTTGGTGGGAATACCACCACCAGACTTGCATCAGCAGAGTTCTCAGCTATTCGCCGCAACATAGGATTATAGCATACCAAAGCTACTGTAACTCGATTCTCAGAGGTAATTCTAACAATGTCCGACTCTGAATAAGCTCCAGGACTTATTGCACCAATCCAAAGTAGTACGCTGACTAACGTGTTCATTATGACTCCTTATAAATTGTAATGAAGCGGGTATTAGTTCGGCGTCAAAATTGTGATGCGAAATTGACCTTCCTGTAAGTGGAAATAGTGATTTTCAAGTATGCGTTTTACGCGGTGTAAAGCAGTATTTCTACCGTTTGAATGGCGTGGTATGAGGGTTAAGTTGCTGTAATGTATAGAATTTGAGTAGTTTTTGAGATGCAAGTACTGCAGGAATTAGTGCGTTTATACGTGTTGTACAGTAAAAATAGGTTTGATCTGTTCCAAGGGGAAAAGGTCGGAGCTCAAGCTACACGAATGCGTAAGCTCTTTGAAGGAATATCATCCGGAGTAATCACGAGTGATGCCAACGCGAAAACCGAGTTGTATGGATCGATAAGCAAAGTTCCAGCAAGTACTTACAATAGTATTAAAATGCGACTGCTGAGGCGTCTCATCGATTCAGTCTCGTTTCTTGATCCGAAACGAGCATTTGTCAATCCCCGTACTATTGCACGTCAAGAATGCATTCAAAATGTCGCTGCTTTGAAAGTCCTACTGCTGTACCGGAGTACTCAGACAACCAAATATTTGGCGGAAAAGACGTACCGTTTAGCAAAACAGTACGAGCTTACAACAGCAGCCAAGGAATGCCTTACAATACTTGCACACATTGAAGCCTATGCGGGAAGGCAAAAATCGTATGAAAAGTATGCAACTGAGTTACTGAGATTGATAGAAGTACAAAGTGTTGAAGACACTTCGACGCTCTATGTCGAGAGAGTCTCGTCGTGGTACGCCGCGAACTGGTCTTTACGAAGCGACAAACACAAAGAAATTGCAAGGTATGTAAAGGAGTTAGAGGAATACTGGCTAAAGTATCGCACCGCAACGCTTCACGAAAACTATGTACTGTTGTCTAAGATTCTAGCTGAAGCAGAGCAAGACTACGATAGAATACTCTGGTTGACGAATGAGCTGAAGAGGTACTACACTGGTAAACCAGTTGTTAGAAACGGACTTTTTTACTCGCAGTTTGTGATTTCCAGTATGGCCGCGAACATCTGGATGGGTCGGTACGATGCTGCATACCATCTTGCCAAAGAGTTTGAGTCTCTTGTACCAAAGGGGAGAATTGCATGGTTTGTCTTTCAAGAGTCCTACCTCATCCTCGCCCTACGTACCAAAAACTACACACTAGCTCGCAACATCTTTTTAGAAGTGATTACGCATCCAAGTTTTCGGCGGGACGATCCGTTGATGCTTGAGAAGTGGCGTTTGTTGGAGTTCTATATTCGCTTTGTGTCGAGCGATCAGATACGGGTGAGTTTACTACCAGCGGAGCAGTTGAAGTCGAAGAGTAAGTATCGACACTTCCGCGCTTTTGCATCCACCTTTAGTGTGCTGGCGAAGGACCTACAAGGATTCAATGTGGTGGCTGTCTTTGCGCAAATTCTGTTTCTGTTGCGCGTTCGAGATTACGATAGTCTTATCCAGCGAGATGAATCTTTGCAAACTCTGCGAAGGAAGAGACTAAACAAGTTGAACTACCGACTGGCAATATTCGCACAGTTGATCCACGTGATGGTTGAGCAGGAGTTCGATGCAGCCCGCATTCAAAAGAGTGCTGCTGTGTGGCTGCGTAAACTGAAGAATGTGCCACCGAAATTCAAAGGTGGGACAGCTGAAACCCTCGAGATTATTCCTCTTGAAGACCTCTGGGAAATGATGATGGAGGAGTTGAAGGGCGGTCCCAAAGCTTTCGCCTAAGGTTCAGCTCACACTTTGAAGTAGCGAGAGTGTTCCAACTGGAGCGCTAGCACTTTCAGTGAAACGACGTCTCGTGTTCGCTTCTATCACTTCTTCGTGCTAGACTTAAACTCATATCCGCGCTCACGTAAAAACTTCTCTGCTGTTTGACGCTGGTCACCCTGCAACTCAATGCAGTTGTCGCCTACACTGCCACCAGTTCCGCACTTCTTCTTGAGAAGCTGGGTGAGATCGTGGAGTTCCTTGGGGTGCGACTGAAAGCCGCGCACTAGTGTAACGGTTTTGCCTCCGCGACCTTTGGTTTCGAGCTGAACGGAAAGACGCAGGACTTTGCCGTCGTAACCCTTCTTAGGCTCCGGACCCTTTGCCGCTGCCTCTTCCGTGCCCTTGCCAAGCAAGGCCGCAAATGATTGTAAATCTGCCATTGGTATCTAATGTGTGTGGTCTACCAATCTAGCAAATGCTAGACTGCTTTCTCTCTGAAATCTCGCGTATTATCCTATGCGAGTCTCGTACGAGCTTTGGCGCGCGAGACGACGAGGGTTAGTATTACTTGACTAGTAGCACGACAGGGGAACGGTGCTGCTGAGCCGATGGATCAGCTCTTTCCAAGAGCAATCTTCAACTGTGCTACTCTGCGGCGTGCTACTGGTAGCTGCGTTCCGTCCGCTAACTTCACACAATAACTTCCGGAGAACCAAGGAATGAGTTCGCGCACTGCCTCGATGCGCACAATGTGAGAGCGATGGATACGCAAGTACTGGTTTGCATCCAAACGCTGCTCGAGTTCGTCTAAGCGGAGCTCAGTACGATAAGCCTGTCCCTGACTAAAAACCTGCACAACTTTGTCCTCTGCCTCCATACGCTCGATCTCACTCAATGCCAGCACTCGAATCTTGTCTTGCACCCGAACGCTTAGACGCTGCAAAGGCTGCAATGCTCTTTCTTGACGCAGGGTCTCCAATGCTCGAGACTGCTGCTGTAGATGATGTCTGGACTGCACTCTTTTCAAACACTGCACAAGACGCTCCGCGCGTACTGGCTTTGTGAGGTAATCCAAAGCGTGGACCTCGAAGGCGCGAAGCGCGTACTCATCGTAGGCTGTTACGAAGACAATGTGGGGAACATGCTCAGACAGTAGCTCCACTACATCGAAGCCCTGCAAACCTGGCATCTGTATATCTAAGAACACGAGATCAGGCTGTAGTTCATTGATCATTGCCAAGGCTTGAGTGCCATTACCTGCTTCGCCAATGCACTGCCAATGTGTAGAACCGAGCTCCTTGGCAGCCGCTTCCAACAAAGTACTCATTCGCTGCCGAGCCAACGGCTCGTCATCAACCAAAAGGTATCGGATGGTTTCTATTGCTGTGTCGCTCTGCATGAATCGAAGCTACATGGGTTGATGATGGTGATGAAAAAAACTGATGCGCGAGTCTTGAGAGCCAGGTTCTCTAAACGGAGTCTTCGGTCTTGTCTCTTAGGTTATCGCGCGAGACGCTGTGCGCGACTGAGAATCCACGATGTCGCTGGAGCTTCGAAAAGGGAAGTTCAAGACAACGGCATTCTTTTCGAAACGCATGGTGCTTTCGTTTGGGAACACGAGGAACAATCGATCCCGAACATTAGCCAAGCCAGTACCTCGATCAAAAATAGAGGTAGACTCATTGACATCGAATCCATCACCACTGTCTTGAACCCGAACACTAATTGTTCCGGCAACTCGCGTTGCCTCGACGAGAATGTCGAAGGACCCCTCACAGTGGTTCGCTCCATGCTTCACTGCGTTCTCCACAAGAGGCTGCAAGAGCAAACTAGGAACCGAGGCGCTAAGTAGCTCTGCGGGAATGCGAACTGAAGTGCGTAAGCGCTCACCAAATCTGGCTTCTTCGATTTTCAAATAGAGATCGATCGACTCCAACTCATCTTCAAGACGAACAAGTGGTGTTTTGGAAGAACGCAGACTGTAGCGAAAGAGATCGGCCAAGTACTCGGTTACTCGCTCTGCTTGGTCTGGATTACTTCGGATAAGTGCAGCAATCGAGTTCAAGGTGTTGAAGAGAAAGTGTGGGTTGATCTGCGCCCGCAGAACGGTCAACTCGGATTCCAGTACTGCTTGTTTTGCTGCGCGCACCTGACGTTGGAAATAAATGAAGTAGAAGACGCCATTGCCAATGAGTGAGAGAACAAATGTGATAACACAAATCGAAACAAAAAGCTGCGAAGGCACACTGCACTGATCCCAGATGTACTGATCAAAACGCATCCCTGCTGCAAAGGCTACAACCGCCGAGATAGATTGAATGAGGATATGAACAAGAGCCGAGGCTTTACCGCGTAAGGGCACGAGCTTATGTGCGAGTGCGCTGCTGTAAATCTGCGACAACATGATGATGGCTGTGTACAGAGTGGCAAAGAGAAACATGATCCACTCAGGCTGCGGCGTTTGAATTCCAAGTATGTGTCTGGCGGAGGATATCGAGATATGAGCGATCAAACCGAAACCCAAAATCATTGCACAGACGAGCAACCAATCGCGCCGAGTCTTCGGAACAAAGTTGTGTGCGGTAGAACTCCGCTGCGAGAGGATGTCAGTGCTATTCATGGGAACTTCAGTAAGAGACTCTTGATTATGCGTCTGCTACGCAGACGCTGGAAAAGACTGTCCTAGAAGGTATATCGAAACAATGGTACCGGAAAGAAACCTTGTTGATAGACGGTGCCAATACTATTGGTTCTGCGATCATAAGACTGTTGGAAGATGTTCTTGTGATTGGTCAGGTTCTGGAAGTCAATTGAGAATTCCATAGTACTGCTGCCAAGCTCCAAGCGGTAGCCAATCTTAAGATCTGTACGAAAATACGCTGACTGTTTGTCTGAATAGGCTCTGGACTCATCATACACAGCATATCCCATCTGCTTGGATGCGGCTTCGTCGAGTGGAGTGAGGTAACGTCCACCTGTTGCCGATACACGCAATCCAATGGAGAAGATGCCACCACCTAGTGCAAACTCTTTGCCACCAAGCAGATTTGCCACATACCCCATATTGAACGCAGTATTCCGCTCAATGCCGTCGGAACCTTTGTACTTGCTATCAAATAACGAGGCTGTTCCAAGTAGATAGAAGCCGTCTTTGAAGAATCGCTCTACACTAAACTCAACACCATAGTTGCGCGCGGTACCTTCATTCACCAAATAGGTCTCGTTCAGAGGTGCAAAGGAATTGCCGGTATTGACGATGCTAAAGGATGGAGCACTCTTGGAAATTGGAACCGAGAACAACCACTGATGATAGACCTCTGTCTTCACACGCCAGTTCGCTGCAAAGTTCCAATCGTAACTCAGAACTAAATGATGACTACGCGTGAAGCCCATGTTCTTGTTGGCGTACACGATCTGCTCACTGGTACCTACCACGATTTTGTCTTGAACAAAGTAGTCATAGATACCCTGGGTTTGACTGTGCAGGCCATATCCAATCGAGATGCTGTGTCCGTCTTCACTGGTGTATTGCAGACTCGCTCTTGGCTCAACCACTGTCTGATTGCCTAGCTCATAGTGCTGTACATGCACACCTACGATTGAACTGAGCGCATCAGAGAAGCGGTACTTCCATTGTGTAAACGCTTGTATCAGCGCCGCTCCATCTTCTGTATGAACGAGAATGCGCTCTGTGTCGCCCTTCATCGTCTTGTTCTGCAAGTTGAACTGGGTACGGTCCACCGTGAATCCCGCACTCAGTGAGTTGCGTACATCGAACTTGTGTCGCAGGTTGGCGACAGCAGAGTACTTCAGTGTATTGAAGAGGGCTTCACCACTAGGATAGGCGATGCGGGTTCGCACATCAATTGAGTCGCCGTTAAACTGCTCATGCGCTCCACTCAGGCCCAACGTGAACTTTGCAAAGGTCTGGTCGCTGATGTTCGACTCATAACTAACACCTGCAATGCCCGTTGAGTACTTCACTCGTGTGTTCTGATTCTCATCGCCATACAGATTCACATCATTTGTGTCTTGTTCATTCCCTAAGAGATCGATATCGCTCATGCCTCCTATGGCGAAGACCGAGAGTCGTGATCGATCGCTGAGTTGGATATTGAACTTCATGGTGAGATCCTGGTAGTTCGGAATTGCACCGCCCGTACCAAAACTCACGCCAATGGTTTTGAAGAAACCGAGGGTTGAGTAGCGGTAGTTGATAAGGAACGAGGAATTGTTGCTGTTGTTGGCAGCGGCTGTGGAGCTGCCGAGCGGACCCTCTGCGCCGAGCTCAAAACCGTTAAAACCAATCTGCGCAACAAACTCATGTTGTTCCGCGTTTCCGTTGCGCATGTGCAAGTCAAAAACTCCAGCAGTTGCGTTTCCATACTGCGCTGGAAATGCACCCGAGAAGAAGTCAGACTTATCCAGGGTGTTGTTGTTGAGAATACTCACCGGACCACCAGTACTGTTCATCGCTCCAAAGTGATTCGGATTGGGAATGTTCATTCCCTCCAACTGCCAGAGCATTCCCGAAGGCGAGTTGCCGCGAACAACGATATCGTTGCGAGAATCATTTGCCCCAGTCACGCCCGCAAAATTCTGCGCCATGCGAGAAGGATCACCGAGCGAACCAGCATACTTCTTGGTGTCTTCAATGTTAAAAGCTCGTGCACTCACTGATGAGTACTCGTTGACAGTAGTAGTCTTCTCAACAGAACGGTCCACACTTACCACAACTTCCTCCATCTTGTGAACTCGCTCAATCATACTGATGTCAACCAAGGATTCCTTACCAGCAGCCACCATCATTTCTTGAATCGTGTGCTCCTGATAACCAATGCCAGTTGCGCGCAGAGTCCAGCGACCAAGAGGCACGTTCTTCACGCGAAAATTGCCCTGCTTGTCGCTCACGGCACCGAGCTTGTGTGTTGAGTCAATGGTTATGCTGACACGAATGCCCGGAATAGGGGCGTTCGACTCAGCGTCGCTAATGTGACCACGGACTGTCTGAGTTTGCGTAGCAGCATTTGCTCCGCTCTCCAGCACCGCCTTCGACTCTGTGCGTTGTTTGCTCAAGAGTTCAGAACTAAAGATACTCAGCACAGATAGGCTTATAGCCAGCATGAGTACCATGCTCTGAAGTCGGTGTACAAGACCAGTACGCGTGTGGTAAGAAATGTTGTTCATGATAAAATCCTCTGAATACGATAGGAAAAGAGTTGCTTTGCTATGAGTTGTCATTGCGTTGCAAAACTCTTATAGGACCATACAACATACAGCTCAACACCGACCAAACGCCTGTTCTGGCCGACGAACGGTTGCCCCAGCCCGATGAATGGCGTCCGGTGCTCTGCATGTTCGGCTGAGCTGAGGCTGAAGTACAGAGCTAGGTGCAAGGCTGGCTCTTTCTGGAGGCTTGAGTTTGCTGGAGTTCTGTGTGCGCAGCACACGCAAGAATCATAAATTCTAGAAGGATGGAAGAAGGTGAAGCGTAGCGCGGGATTCAGAGCAGTGTTCCCGATAAACCCTTCATGCCTATGTTCGCAGAGCTATAAGCATGGAATCAACATCAATTGAAGTACTATGTGTGAAGACCAACAATTTGAGAACCAGGACTTTCGTGAAGAGCCCTTGCGCTGGCAGAGTTTCGAGAACTGTGATTTTAAGAACTGTCTGTTGAATAGTGTCGATCTCAGCTCTATAGTGTTCAGTGATTGTCGTTTTGAAAACTGCGACCTGAGCATGGCGACAATCAAAGACACAGGCTTCCGCTCAGTACACTTCAAAAGCACCAAAATGCTCGGATTGCAATTCAATACGCTGAGCTCCTTCTTACAATCCATGCAGTTTGAACAGTGTACCATGAACATGAGTTCCTTCTTTGGGATGAAACTCAAGAAGATGGAGTTTCATGACTGTGCTCTGCGCGAGTGCGACTTCACCAATGCCGACCTCAACTCCGCGATTTTTCAAAACTGCGACTTGTTTCGCGCCACCTTCGAGAATTGCAATCTGGAGAAGGCAGACTTCCGCTCTGCCATCAACTACAGCATGAACCCACAGCTCAACAAGCTCAAAGGTGCGAGATTTCGCATGCCAGGTGTTGTTGCCTTGCTAGATGTGTATGGAATACGCGTTGAATGAAAGCGCGTTGGACATCAGCTTGGTTTCCATGAAGCATTCATAAAAATCTTGGTAACCCGAACGCACTTTTCGTTTTATTCCGTGTACATACTCCGTTGAGAGCGCAGAACGTCATTGCTGGCTGTCGTAGAGCTGCTTTTGGCGTCTTAGCTGTGTTCTTCGTACGACATTCCTTGCAGAGTTGTGAAAATGAAGAAGACGGTTCGGACGCTCGATGTTCGCGCTGCAGTACGGATACGACATCGCCCAGCTGTGTACTCAGATGGGCGATTGTTTTTTTTCGTGAATGATCTCTACTCATGCCACTGGAGTATCGGATGCCTAACTCATTGTTTCGAGTTCCCGAAATGAGGATTCACAGATGAGCTCTAAGTGATTCACAGCATCATAGACTGAAGCATCCACGCGACCTGCAGCTGATTCAGTTTCGATGTACAACGCCAGATCGCGCGCTGCCTTCATTCCTAGATACATGAATTGAGACTTCAGGGTATGCGCAAAACGTTTGAGCTCGCCGTGCTGTCCTTGCTCTGACGCTAACTTCAATGACTCCATCAAGCCGCGTGCATTTTTCAAATACATACCCAGGTACTTACGCATACGCTGCTCGTCGCCCTCACAAAACTCGCGCAGGAAACTAAGATCTATGGCACTTGCTTCGAACTGAGGAAGGGGATGTGTGCCTTGATCATGATGAGACTTTTCTTCATGCTCGCTGCTGCGCAGCTCGACCGCGCTTCTGTTTTCGTGTAGTGCTACTGGTTCGGAGGAAGCAACACCTGAGCCTGCATCTGCACTCTGTTTGCTATGATCAATCTCACCTTGTAAGACCTGACTCATGCAGCGCAGCAGCTCTTCGCTGCGGAATGGCTTGACGACGAATGCGTTCATGCCAGCATCCAAACACTTGTCTACATCTTTGCCCACAGCCGATGCCGTGAGCGCGATGATGGGAATAAGATGATGAGAGTGCTTGCTGGCACGGATACGTCGGGTGCACTCATAGCCATCCATGCGAGGCATGTTGACGTCCATCAAGATCAGATCATAGCTGCGTGCTTGAAACGCTTCGAAGGCTTCAACGCCGTCAACAGCAGCTTCGATGTGTATGCCTGGTAACTTCAACTCGAGAGTATCAGTGGCGACGACGCGGTTGTATTCATCATCGTCGACCAAGAGCACGCGTAGACTCTGCATCTTGCGCAGTACGCTATCGCTGAGTGCTTTCTCTTCCTCATGCACACTCTGATGCGTGGCTACACGGTAAGGGATTCGGAAGTGAAAGATGCTGCCACGTCCAAGTACGCTGGTTGCTCCAATGGTGCCATGTTGCAGCTCTACTAGTTGCTTTGAAATCGATAAACCGAGTCCAGTGCCGCCATGAGTTCTGGCTACACTTGCGGATGCTTGTTGAAAGGATTTGAAGAGCTTGGCAATTTGCTCTTCCGACATTCCCTTACCACTGTCTTCAATACTGAATTCCAGATAACGATACTCGTGGTGCTTCTCGTCAAGCGCAGACTCAGCGCGCCCAAGCTGTGCAGCATGAAACACCTCTGCGCTTGGCTGAACGGCAATACGGACATGTCCGCGATCGGTAAACTTGATAGCATTCCCAACAAGATTGACGATGATTTGATTCAAGCGTGTTGGGTCGCCCATCACCATATCAGGAATCTCATGATGAATATGCACCATGAGTTCCACGTTCTTCTCTTCAGCTTTTACATGCAGCGTCTGCACAACCAAAGAAACAACATCGCGAATACTGAAAGGCACGCTCTCAATCTCCATTTTGCCCGCTTCGATTTTCGAGAGATCGAGGATGTCGTTAATGATGACGAGCAGGATCTCTGAAGCACGCTTAATGCCATGCAGGTACTTGAACTGATCTTCGCGCGGCTGTTTGTCGAGTAAGAGGTTTGTCATGCCAATGACAGCATTCATAGGCGTGCGTATCTCGTGACTCATGTTCGCGAGAAACTCTTGCTCGAACTTCTCGCTTTGCTCTGCGCGCGCTCGCTGTTCTTCAGCAATCTCTTTTTGCTCGCGGTAGAGTCGGGTTTGTTCTTCTACTTGACGCTTGAGTTCGGACTCGCGGGATTGGAGTTCGCTAACCATGGCCATGTCTTGCTCACGCAGACGTTGGGTGAGGATCTCCAAGATGCATTGCATGACGGCAGGCGACTGCTGCATGAGATTGAGCATACCCTGTCGCTGAATGCATACCAGTTCAACAGAGTCAACGGCAGAGATGGATACAGAGCGAGGCTTGGAGTCGAGAATCGACATCTCGCCAAAAATGTTGGAGGCTGCAATCTTTGCAATGCTAAAACCGTCACGATGAACGAGTACATTCCCAGAGCTCAGCAGGTAGACTTCGTCGCCCACTTCGTTCTCCTGAATAATGACTTCACCAGCGCGAAAGTTTGCGACTTTGATAAAAGCGGCGTTTGCGCTGAGCATATCGAGGTCGACCGAGCGAAAACAATCGGAGCGGTGGAGGAGGGCTAGAATCTCGGAATGTGACATAACTCGTGCGAATTCAGTGGTTTTTGATGTCTGCCAATGCCTCTGTAGCTCAAGAATCTCTCAATACAGCTGCCAGCATCTACAGACAAAGATAGCTGCGAAGCGCAATCGGTGTAAATTTGAGACTGTAGAATTTCACTTCCGACATGACAACTGCTCGTCGCACTCTTTCAGCTCCCCTAAACCCAGCATCCGCCCAGGTGGTGCCCGGCATCTATCGCACGGTCCTGCCAAATGGCGTCCGCATCATTAGCGAAGACGTACCAGGTGCCCGCTCCTTTGCCCTCGGGATTTGGATCGATATTGGTACCCGCGATGAACAAGAAGACATAGCCGGCATTTCGCACTTTATCGAGCACGCAGTTTTTCGTCGGAGCAGTACTCGTAGTTCTGGACAAATCGCCGCGCAGTTTGAGTCTTTAGGTGCCTACATCAACGCCTTCACCAGCAAAGAGCAAACCTGCTACTACGTTCGTGCACTCTCTCCACATTTTACCCGCTGTCTTGATCTCTTGAGCGATGTGGTCTTACACCCACTCTTTCGCGCCAAGGATGTAGAGAAAGAGCGTACGGTGATTTTGGAAGAATTGAAATCCTATGAGGACGAGGCAGAAGAGTTTATTCAAGACTGCGCAGAGAAAGCTCTCTTCGGATCGCATCCCTTGGGCTTTCCCATTGCAGGAACACAGCAGAGCGTTGCGCGCTTAAAGGTGAAGGATCTGCAAGCCTTTCACGCTCGTTACTACGTTCCGCAAAATATTGTCATCGCGGTAGCGGGCAATATCCAACATGATGTGCTCGTAGAACAAGTACGCAAACTCTTTCGGGCTGCTTCGGCAAAAGGTGTCATTGCAGCACGTAGTAAGGCGCGCGTGGTGAAGACCAAGAGAGTGGAACTCGAACGACCTTTTAGCCAGAGTCACTTACTGCTTGTACGACGTACCTCTGGCGTCCGCCATGCCGAACGTTGGGCTCTGTCTATGCTCAACACTATTCTCGGCGATGGCATGAGCTCGCGTTTGCATCAGCGTATACGCGAACGACAAGGCGTAGCCTATGCTCTGTATTCCTCCTTGCAGTTGCTTACTGATTGTGGTGTGCTTGCCATCTATGCTGGGACCGAACATTCAAAGCTCTCGAAGACGGAAGACTTAGTTGCCCGTGAGCTGCAGCTCTTGGCGCAAAAGGGAGTCAAGAACGTTGAGCTGCGTCGTGCAAAAGAGCAGGTGAAGTCGAGTATCATTATGGGACTCGAGAGTATGTCGGCTCGCATGAATTCTCTCGCCAAAGCGGAACTTGAAGAATTGCATATAGAAGATGTAAATGATAGTCTGGCAGCTATTGATGCTGTGACTCTATCGGAAATCAACGCAGTCTGCGCTGCTGTGTGTGATCCATCAACATGGACCCGCGTGATCATTCGCGGGACCTCTGAAACATCCACTGGCACCGATAGTTCTGAGAACCTATGATGAGCACTTCAGCAATGGAATCGCAACAGACTTCAGATGAATCTGTCAGCCAGCAAAAGAACCCAGCCCGCATCGTGTTCATGGGCACTGCCGAGTTTGGCGTACCGGCATTGCGCGCCCTGCATCAGCGCTTTGGCGTCTGCGCAGTGGTTACACTGCCTGATAAGCCTGCTGGACGTGGTTTGCAGCTGCAGGCGAGTCCTGTAAAGACCGCAGCACTCGAGCTCGGCATAGAGACTCTTCTTCAACCGGCTTCGCTGCGCGATGCCGCTTTTGTCGAAGAACTCCGAGCCCTTCAGCCAGACATTATCTGCGTCATCGCCTTCCGCATTCTACCTCGCGAGGTGTATCAGTGTGCGGCAATTGCGTCGTTTAATGTTCATGCGAGCTTGCTGCCAAAGTACCGAGGTGCAGCTCCTATTAACCACGCGATCATGCAGGGTGAACACCTGAGCGGAGTCACTTCCTTTGTCCTGAATGATGTGGTGGATACAGGTAATATTCTGTTGCAACGCAGCTGTGCTATCACGGAGAACATGACAGCAGGTGAGCTCTACGTGGCTCTTATGCCACTGGGAGCTGAAGCCGCAGTGGCCAGTGTTGAGATGCTTCTGAGTGAGCAATGGCAAGCCATACAGCAAGATGATAGCATTGCTTGCGCAGCACCCAAAGTGTGGAGAGAGCAGAGCGCAATCGATTGGTCGCAGCCTGCGGATCAGGTGCGCAATTTCATTCATGGTCTTTCCCCCAGTCCTTGTGCTTGGACTCCTTGGGCAGCTGAGCGCTTGAAAGTGTATCGCGCTCAGGCGTCGACGGAGAAGCTTGAAGCAGGAAAGTGGAGAATGACCGACAGTACGTGGATCGTTGGCTGTGCTGATGGCTGTGTTGAGCTCGTCGAGATTCAGATGCCAGCGAAAAGTCGCACTGTCGTTCGCGACTTCCTACGTGGCTGGCGAGGCGAGCGAGAAGGACAGTTTCTTCCAGTGCTTCGTCCGCAGGAATAGTGTTCGGCAGCCCCTGGGCCTGCTCCTCATCTTTGCATAGCCGCCGCGACGAGTACAGCGGCTACCGAAGGTAGACGGTTGATGAAAAGTCTCTAGAAGATGAATGAAGCAGATGTGTTCTTGCTCAGTTCAACTCTCTATTCATGAAAATGTGAGCGACACATCTTCTAAACATTCTTTAACGTATCGTGTCACTTTCAGTTGAGCTGAAACAGCCGATATTTGCAAAAAGAGCGATCCTTGTATGAGAGGATCTATGCTATGACCCAGCAACGTCAATCATGAAAGCACTGCGCGCATTTGTACAAGACTCTCAACGCTTTGTGGTAGCGCATCGTGGCGCGTCTGGTTCAGCGCCAGAGAACACATTGGCTGCTCTTCGTGCTGCAATAGAGATTGGCGTCAAGATGGTGGAGATTGATGTACGCCTGACTTCTGACAAGCATGTAGTGCTATTGCATGATCATGTAGTTGGACGCACCACGACGGGCAAAGGGCAGAGCAAGAATATGTCGCTCGCTGAACTCCGCTCTCTCGACGCCGGTGCCTGGTTTGGTGAAGGTTTTAGTGGCGAACAAGTTCCGCTATTGAAGGAAGCCTTAGACTTACTTCGCGCCAATGAGTGCTACGTCAATATTGAGATCAAACCTCCCTACGAGAACGAAGACCTCGCAGAGCGTATCCATCGCATCGTTCGCATCGTGCAAGACGCAGATATGTTTGCGAATACTCTTTTTGGGTCCTTTCATCACGAGTCTTTAGCCTTTCTCAAGAAAGAGTATACAGAGGCTCATACTTCAGCCATTCAGCTCCCACAAGACCCACGCTTGCCTTCAGACATCGCAGCAGCCATTGGCTGCGAAGCATTTGTGTGTTCGCTACGAGAGTGTACTTTTAAACGCTGTGAAGATGCACTTGCTCATGGACTGTACGTTGGAGTATATGGTGTTGATAGCGAGGAAGATTTTCATCAAGTGACGAAGTATCCGGTGACAGCGTTGGTGACGAATTATCCGCAGCGCATACAGACACTACTTGCTGCGCAGAAGGATGTCTAAGATAGACCTCGTGCATTCCCAACAAGAGCTACAACGCTCCACCGCATCCCAACCAAGCGAAGGCTTTGAACTCGTGCAACGCTATACCAATAGCGAGATAGCGCACCCACAAGCCGCACGATTACGCGAATTGCAACGCAAGCACCGCGAGAGTGTGTATCGCAAACCAATATCCGCGCATACCAAAGAAGTGTTTTGGAGAGTGCGTGAGCGCCTGGATGGAGCGTTGCGAGATGGTGCAGAGCTCATTCTTGATTCGTGTTGTGGTAAAGGACATAGCACCGCTCTGCTTGCTGAGTCTCATCCTCAAGCTTTTGTGATTGGCATTGATCAATCTGCAGCTCGTGTGCAGGCAAGTCCGCCAATGCCAGAGAACGCACTTTGTGTTCGTGCCGAGTGTATCGACTTTTGGCGTTTGTCACAAGAGTCAGGTTTGCACTTTGCAAAGCACTTTTTGCTTTACCCAAATCCCTATCCAAAGAGCGAGCACTTGATGCGACGTTGGTATGCGCATCCGATTTTTCCCTGCTTGATGTTGATCAGTAGCAGCCTTGAACTACGCTCAAACATGTGGTATTACATTGAAGAGTGTGCCTGTGTCCTCGATGCAGAGCAAGTGGATTACGTAGTTGAGCAGATTCAACCCAGGGTGCCACTGACAGCATTTGAAAAGAAGTACGCTGAGGCTGGACAGCATCTGTGGCGATTGGCTGCAAAGCTGAAGACTTCAGTTGAAGCGTAGCCAGAGACTCGGTTTATAGAAGCTCAGAACTTTTAGCCATGCTGCGGGTGGAATCCTTCAAAAACAGTGCGAAAACAGTAAGAATAGGTAAAAATTCTTATTTCCCATTTGCCTGCTTGCCGCGTATGTTCGTGTCTGGACTAACGCCATCGTCCAACATTCACCTCATACATCTTCACGCTGCCATGAAAGTGCTTTTATCTCTTGTCTGTCTGTGCCTTGGAGCACTCGTGTTTTCATCATGTGCTACGGGCCAACGTCCTCAGTATGGATGCGGAGCCGCAGCAGAGGACGGTCGCTTTACCATCGGTACCGGTTCAAAGCGTTTGATGTACGGATATCCATCGCCGCACTCAACCTCGCACTTTGTGCTTTCCGTGAACGGCAAGTTCGCGTCGAACAATCCTTGCTTGCGCACCGAGGCGGGTCCTTTAACCTACTTGTACGGCACCCAGCGTAAATGGGGTGAAGGTGGATCGTTGTTCAGTAGTATTGAGTATGATTTCGAAGGCGTGACCTTAACGCAGCGTTTAGTTCCTGTCGACAAAACATTTCGTGATGTTGAGCCAGGGCAGTTTGGACAGTACTATCGTATTGAGTACACGATGGAGAATAACACCAGTCAGACTTTGTCTGCCGGCCTCACTCTCCTCATCGACACCATGATCGACACCAATGACGGTGCGGCAATGGAAGCAGATGGCACCAAGGTTACCACCGAAACAAAGTTTAGTGCTGATAAAGTTCCTTCGGAGATTTTAGTGTACAAGTCGGCTGGCAACAAAAGCGACTTGGTTGCCTCTGTTGTCACAGACAAAGGAAAGTTCATTAAGCCAGATGAGTTGTGTGTAGGCCGTTGGCGCTACCTCTATCCTACCATTTGGGATATCAATGCCAATGGCGAGCAGTATGGCGACAGTGGCATCATGTTTAAGTGGAACGAGCAAGCAATAGAGCCTCGCATTGCACGCTTTGTAGCAACGCACTATGGTTTGCCAACCTTCGCAAACGGCGAAATCCAAATGAAGAGTTTTGATCCTAAGGTGCAGCGCCAGAGTGCTCAGGTTTTCTTTGAGTTTGGCGATGACAAGCTCAGCGACACAGCAAAAGCGGCAATAACAGAATTAGTATCAGGTAAGGGCGTAGAAGGAATTTTTGTTGAAGTGCATACGGATGCTGTCGGCAAAGATGCTAACAATATAAAGTTAGCTCAGCGTCGTGGTGAGAGTATCATGAAGCATTTGGAAAGCTTGCACCTCAGTCGTGAAATCATGATCGTGAAGCCATTTGGGGCACAGTTTGCCGACAAAAGCTTTGCAGCCGTAAAAGGTGGCAAACTGGAGGATCGTCGTGCAGATGTTTCCATCTACGTAAAAGTTGCAACCAATTAACGGGTACAGAGCAGCATCTTGGTGTATGGCGAGCAGTGTTTTGCATCGGCATTATGGCAATCATCCTTAGCTTGTGATGTCGGAGCGCGAAGCGAAGAGATCTCGCATTCGAGTCGCTATTGTTTTACACGAGGATGTCATTGATGAAGAGCCTACTCCACATACTATTCGTGTGCACGCTGTGTACAACGCTTGGAGCCTCAACATCGAATTTTTCAATGATAGACTCTCTGTCGATGCTTGCTGCTCAGCAACTGCGTATGCAGCTCCAGACAAAGCAGGCGCAGACCATTCATCTCAGTTGTTCAGAGCATCCAGCTCGTTGGCTGGTGCAGCAGAATGTCGGACGAGTCCTCACTCAAGCCGGCATCACCTTCGACACCAAAGCACCCACTCTTCATCTCGGCCTTGCCGACTGTGCCGTGCGCTACATGCAAGCAAGCGATCGTGATTCCTTGCAACGCATTGCACGAGTAGAGATCCGGGCGAGTCTACAAGGACAACCTTTAGAAGACATCATCGTTCAATCGACCGATCTGGTTGCACGCTCAGAAGTAGTGCTCTTAGAGAATCCCAAATACGAATTTTCTTCATCCGTGGTGCCTCCGGCACCCCGCAGTACATGGGATGATATCGTCGAACCTCTTGTTATCCTAGCTGCGGTGGCAACATCCGTCATCGTACTGTTTACCGTTCGTTCCCAATAAAAACTACACATTGCCATACACGCACAATGATTATTTCTGAAGACACCCAAGCTGTTGTTGAATATCTGGATCAGTATTGTCAGAATAACCTCCGCAAGAAGAACGACATCTCCACTATCCTCGAGCTTGCCGCCCAACAACTCAACGCAGAGTTGGTTGTGGACCTCAGCTTTCATGGAAGTGCGATGTGGAAGGTGTTTGGCGTGATGCGCAAAAGCACACCTGGCAGCGAAGGCTTTGCCCTCCTCGAAGAAGAGTTTGCCAATGCTATGAATTCCATTCGCACTCATCTCTTAGCAGTGAGTCAAAGCGCTGATGACGAAGTCAAACAGCGCTTCCACGAAGTGTATCTCGATGTTCATGCCGGAGCAATTCGCAACCTCTGTGATCTAGCCCACGACCTTGCGCAGTTCAAGGAACTGCAGAATCATTTGAAGCGCGGGGAAGGGTAAGGAGTTGGCTTTAGCGCTTTTGAGATCTTAGTTAAGCACTCCACGCGCGTTGAATAGGCTAAGGTGCAGCTATGAACATGTTCTCAGTCGTAGTGAGGAGCAATTCACGTGCTCAACGACTAATTGAAGCTGAGCAGAGCTCTGTTCCGACACTAATGTCTTGGCAGCTCAACTCCGAGGTGCTTCTACCGCTCCACTTCAAATCCACCTTTTTCCCAAGCTTCAAAGCCGCCTTCGATGTTGACGAAGTTGTGGATACCTTCGCGCGAGAGCAAGCTGCATGCAATTGTTGAACGATTGCCGCTGGCACACATAATGGCTAGTGTTTTGTCGCGTGGGAGTTCGTCCAATTGTTGTTTAAGGTATCCAGCGTGAATGTGTCGAGCGCCAGGGCTATGTCCGGCGTTGTATTCACTCAACTTTCGCACATCTAAAATCTGCAGATCTGTGTCATTTGCTTTCAATGCGGAATCCAACGCAGCTGTGCTCATCATTGAAATGTGTTGAAGCGGAAAGCGTTCGCTCTGCCATGCTTCCACCTTCTCATACCAACCACAAATGCGGTCCAAGCCTATGCGCATGAGACGTCGTTGTATCTCTTCTAGCTGCGAAGCAGCGCAGAGCAGAAGGATATCGCGATCATAGGACAGCATCCATCCAGCCCAGGTACTCAGACTATTATTGTTGTGTAGGAACAGAGAAGAAGGGATGAATCCATTGCAGAATGCCTCTTTACTTCTTGTATCAACAACTTGAGTTTGTCCGTTCAAGTGCGCTTCAAGTTCAGCGCTATTGAGTTGAGGTATGGATGGAACCGTGCACAGCAAAGCACGAGGCTCTTTGTTCAAGCGTTTCATCTGTGCGAAGTAGGAGGGAGGTTCTGGCTGACCATCGAGCAGCGCTTTCACAAATGCTTCTTCATCGGAGTATTGCAGAGCCCAGTTTACAAGTTTCTCATAACCCACAGTGCTATGAGGAATGTCGCCTAAGGACTTCCCACAAGCCGACCCAGCACCGTGCGCCGGATGAACTTGAACGTAGTCAGGAAGAGTCTTGAAACGTTGAAGCGAACGAAACATATCGTGTGCGCCTGCTACCATCGTCCCACTATAACCAGCAGCCCGTTCCAGCAGGTCTGGACGTCCCACATCTCCCACGAAAACAAAATCACCACTAAAGAACATAATGGCTTTGTCGGAGGCTGGAGTATCAGTCACAAGGAAACTAATATGCTCCGGCGTATGCCCAGGCGTATGCCACACCTCAAAGCGAATGTTCCCAACCATGAAACTCATCCCGTCGCGCAATCCACGATGAGGGAAGTTGTACATCCACTCAGAGCCACCTTCATCCGAAACCATGATCTCCGCACCACAGATCTCGTGTAGCTCCCGTGATCCACAGAGGAAGTCAGCGTGAATGTGTGTCTCCAAAACCTGCGTGATACGCAGATTCTCTTGCGCCGCAATTTCAAGATAGGTATCAACATCTCGCTTAGCGTCAATGACCGCAACAGTGCCACTCTTCTGGCAACCCACCATGTAGGATGCATGAGCAAGACCTTTTTCGTAAATCTGTCGGAAGAACATAGGAAAACTCCGTGGTGAACTACAAAAATGCAAAGACGAATCGAGCTGAGCCCTGGGAACGCAAGATGAAACCAGATCAAGCCCTGAAAGGGCGGCAACAATCCAGCCCAGGGCGTAGCGCAGCGAAGCCCTGGGAACAAAGGATGAAACCATATCAAGCCCTGAAAGGGCGACAACAATCCAGCCCAGGGTGCAGCGCAGCGGAACCCTGGGAGAGCGAGCGACAAAACCATATCAAGCCCTGAAGGGGCGACAACAATCCAGCCCAGGGCGCAGCGCAGCGGAGCCCTGGGAATGCGGCGTTTAACGTAATTGGTTAGATCCGCGCAGAAAATGGGGCGACGCCCAAACCCGAGGGGGGGGATGGGCGTGCGGGATTTGATGTTCGAGATTTTTGTTCATTTCGCATGTCGCGTCTCGCGTCACGTATCACATATCACGTAACCAGCACACGGCACCCAGGGCTCAGCTTTGCTGAGCCCTGGGCTGAGTTATATCGCCCTTTCAGGGCTCTAACAGCCTGTCGCTTTCGCACCCAGGGCACAGCTTCGCTGTGCCCTGGGCTGAGTTATATCGCCCTTTCAGGGCTCTAATTGCCTGTTGCATGCGCACCCAGGGCACAGCTTCGCTGCGCCCTGGGCTGAGTTATATCGCCCTTTCAGGGCTCTGCTTACCTGTTGAATTCGTTCCCAGGGCTCCGCTTTGCTTCGCCCTGGGCTGGATTGTTGTCGCCCTTTCAGGGCTTTGCCTGTCCGTCGCATTCGTTCCCAGGGCTCCGCTTTGCTTCGCCCTGGGCTGGATTGTTGTCGCCCTTTCAGGGCTTTGCATGTCCGTCGCATTCGTTCCCAGGGCTTCGCTTTGCTTCGCCCAGGGCTGGATTGTTGTCGCCCTTTCAGGGCTTTGCATGTCCGTCGGACTCGTTCCCAGGGCTCCGCTTTGCTTCGCCCTGGGCTGGATTGTTGTCGGCCTTTCAGGGCTCGACGTTCGAGATTTTTATTCTCTTCGGTAGTATCGTGATGTAGCTTGGCTATCGAGTAGCGCTTGTGGTATTTGGGGCTGTTATTCAGCATAATCGCCACCAAAGCCGTAGATTCGCAGATCATCACGTGTTTACTATGCCTATCACTGCCCACGATTATACCCCGAACGACCGAGCTGAATGGGAAGAGTTTTTGCTTCGCTGTAATAATGCAACGATGTTCCACAATCAGGCTTTTCTGGATTACCATCCGCCGGAGCGTTTTGTGTTTTCGCATGTTATGTTTCGCGACAATGGCAAGCTGGTGGCGGTGTTGCCGGGTGGTTTTTTTCAGGGACGTCCAGGTGAATTTTGGTCTCCTACGGGAGCGAGTTATGGTGGTTTTACTGCTCCTGATCCCGACTTTGCAACCGCGCTGAGTATTGTTGATTGCTTCATCGACTTTGCTCGAAACAAAGGTTGGAAGGAACTCTTTATTATTCCGCCTCCCATCATTTACAACACGCATATCTCGCAGCACTTCGAGTATGCTATGCTCTATCGCAAATTCGATTTTGAGCTACACTACATTTCACATGCGATCCATGTGAAACATGGGAAGAACTTCCTTGAGCATTTTGATAAAACTGCACGCAAGACGGTGCACAAGATTTTACGAGAAGCTCAGATTACTATTCGCGATAGTGATGATTACGAAACATTTCATCGCATCCTACTCGTTAATAAAGCGAAGCATAATGCAAAGCCAACACACTCTCTCGACGAGCTGCTGAAGCTGCGCGAGCTGATGCCGGATCGCTTGCGCTTGATGATGGTGTATCATAATGATGTGGCCATTGCAGGTTCCTTGCTCTTTATGGCAAATAGTAAAGTGGTGCTTTGCTTTTATAATATGCTGCTCTATGAGTATGAGCACTTGAAGCCGGTGTACCTGATTATGTATGAGACGGTGCGACGTGCGGTGGAGGAGGGATATGAGTGGGTGGATATTGGGGTCTCGCAAGACACCAAAGACCCGAATCCTATGACGCCTTCACTGGGCTTGATTGAATTCAAAGAGCGCTTTGATGCACGCGGCGTTCTGCGGAGCACCTATCACTTTACACTCTAAGGAGAATCTCTGCAGGAGATTTTTTATCAACCAGCAGCTTCGCTGCTGCGTATGCAAGGTTCACCGAGGCTTGTCTTCTCGCTATTTTTGTACTTGAGGTCGCCACGAGCTACCATTGATCTTCACACTTCCACATCGAATGAGAGCTATCATACCGGTGGCCGGATATGGCACACGCCTGCGTCCGCACACCTACTCACTTCCAAAGGTACTCCTGAATGTTGCAGGGAAGCCTATACTCGGACATATACTCGACACGCTACTCGCTCAGAATATCAGCGATGCAACGATCGTGATTGGATATATGGGAGACAAAATCCGAGAGTATGTTCAACAGAATTATGATCTGAATGTGACCTTTGTCCTGCAGGATGAACCGCTGGGCTTAGGACATTCCATCTGGTGCGCACGCGACACCATCGGCGAAGATCCTGTGTTCATCATTCTTGGTGATACCATTTTCGATGTCGACTTAGCTCCCGTTCTGCAATCTAGTCGCAGTCTTCTCGGTGTGAAAGAAGTTGAGGATCCACGCCGCTTTGGTGTGGTTGAGTCCCTGAACAATCGTGTTTCTCGTTTGGTTGAAAAGCCCGAAAACCCAACCACCAAAATGGCTATTGTTGGACTGTATCATATCGTGAATAGTCCTCTACTGAAAACCTGTCTCGACGAACTCGTTCTCAATAACATTCGTACACGCAATGAGTACCAGTTGACAGATGCATTGCAAATGATGATTGATCGCGGAGAAGATTTTGGAACCTTTGCCGTTAATGGTTGGTTTGATTGCGGTAAGCCAGAAACGATGTTGGACACAAACCAGCATCTGCTACATAAGCAAAGTGCCTCACAGTCTTCACCAGCAATTCCAGGTTCAGTGATTATTCCGCCAGTGTTTATTGCAGAGAATGCTGTGATCGAGCGAAGTGTTGTAGGACCTTTTGCAACTGTAGCCTCGGGTGCAACCGTGAAGGACTCCTTGCTACGAAATAGTATCGTAAGCGATGGTGCTATGGTCACGAGTTCATTGCTGGAAAACTCAATTATTGGGAACAATGCCGTTGTACGTGGGAGCTTTAAGCGACTCAACGTTGGCGACTCGAGCGAAATCAACGACGGAGCTCTGTAGCTTCAATGACCCACACCAGAGGGTCAAGTCAACACGGCTCTATCATTACTCTTCACGAAGTGCGGGCGAAGCCCGCCTGTGTATTAATAGGGGATTTATGAAAACACCACGTTTGAATGGAGCGCTGCAACGCAGTGCCCTGCTTGGCTTGGCACTCCTCATGGCCGTTAGCCTCAGTGCCTGCTTGAAGACCTTCAGCCTAACTCTTAAACCGAAGCCAGACGGTAGCGGCACGATGGAGTACATGATTGTGCTGAAAGAGGAAACCTTGCAGATGATCAAGGAAATGAAGGATGACACTTCGAATACATCGGAGAATAAAACTGCAGCATCTGGTCTGGAAGCTCAAGCTCGAATGACCGCTGATTCTTCTGGTGGTATCATCCACTTCGAAACAATACGGTACATCGTTCGCCACGGCGATACCATCGGTGCGAATGCGATCTTTCGCTTTGATGATATCACGAAGATTAACCCGAAAGAGCTATTTAAGTCGCAGAGTTCTTTGGGACAATCTGACGACGATACCAGCGCACAAGTTTGGTCGAAGTTTGAGTTCACGAAGGGTAGTCCCTCCCTCCTTCGCGTCCACTCAAGAAACGCCGAAAAAATGGCTGAGTTCGGTGGCTTGTTAGCGGGGAACTCGAACGATCAAGGAACCAAAAAGAAGAAGGGAAAAGCGGAAAAAGAGCCCGAAAATCCATTTGCTGAGATGTTTGCCTCGGCACTCGACTCCTTGGAAATGAATCTGGCGATTGAGCCGCAGGGCACTATTGAGTCTACCAACTCAACAAAACGCGTCGAGAATCGGCTCACGTTCGCTCATATAGATCTTTCTGGACTGCTCGCCATGGTGAAGGCCAAGTCCAAGAACCCGAAACTTGCAGCAAAGCTCGAGAAGCAGATGCACGATGCCATGTGGATCGAAAAAACGCCTGTTGTTGACATCCGCTTTGGCAACTAAGAAGGAAATACGCTGTATTTTTGCCGACTGTTCTGAAAACAATTACTCTCAAACACAAGACTCGTACACATACAATGGCGAACTACTTTTTTACCTCGGAGTCGGTCTCGGAAGGTCACCCGGATAAAGTCTGCGATCAGGTCTCTGATGCCGTCCTCGATGCTGTTCTCAAAGACGATCCAATGGGTCGCGTTGCCTGTGAGTGCTTTGCAAGCACGGGTATGATTGTTGTCGGTGGTGAGATCACCACGCAAACCTACATCGACCTGCCAGATTTGGTTCGTGGCGTTATTCGCGATATTGGCTACACACGCGCTGAATATCGTTTTGATGCTGACTCCTGCGCTGTCATCAACGTCATCAATCGTCAATCACCTGATATCGCAATGGGTGTTGATACTGGTGGTGCTGGTGATCAGGGTATGATGTTCGGATATGCATGCAACGAGACAAAAGAGTACATGCCAGCAGCGATTTCCTACGCACACTCGCTCGTTCAACGCTTGGCGACGATTCGTAAGAAACAACCGAAGCTGATGCCGTACCTTCGACCAGATGCGAAGTCACAAGTGACTCTTGAATACAACGACAAGAACGAGATCGTTCGCGTTGATGCGGTTGTTGTATCAACACAACATGATCCAGGCATTAAGACCAAAGCATTGAAAGATGATGTCATCGAGAATGTGATCCGCAAGGTTATTCCTAAACACCTCATCGATCGTAAAACCAAGTTCCATGTGAACCCAACTGGTCAGTTCATCATTGGTGGACCACACGGTGATACTGGTCTTACCGGCCGCAAGATCATTGTTGATACCTACGGTGGCAAGGCTCCTCACGGCGGCGGTGCTTTCAGTGGTAAGGATCCTACAAAGGTGGATCGCTCAGCTGCCTACGCTGCTCGTCACCTCGCAAAGAATATCGTCGCCGCTGGCATTAGCTCAGAATGTACTATTCAGGTTAGCTATGCAATCGGTGTAGCGCAGCCTGTTTCGTTGTACGTGAACTTGCACGGCAATGGTGATGTTTCCGGACACCACTTGTCTGAGTTCATCATGAAACACATCGACATGACGCCTCGCGGCATCATCGAGCGTCTGAACCTTCGTCAACCTATCTATCGCGCCAGTGCCGCTTACGGTCACTTCGGTCGTGCTCAATTCCCTTGGGAAAACTTGGACCTCGTCGATCTTCTCAAAAAGAACTTCGCCTAAGACTTCATTTCTTTCTCGATCCGCAAATCACATGGCGGTATGACCAGTTCATACCGCCATGTTTTGTACTGGGTCAAAGCAAGACACAAGACAAAGATTGCGTACGATGTTGAGTCGTCGCGCTGCACGGTGAGTGCGCAGAAAGCCAAGCAGTATCTTGCTGAGCGCTCCACATTGCAGGATTAAACTCGCGGTCGCGTGTATTCGTGCACAGTTTTGCTAGCTGATGATAACATCTAGTGCTGCTGTGTCATTCTCTATCTGGCACGAATAGTTATTGCGCACTACTCGACTCTCTGACTTTGTGAGTCAGGCTGTGCAGTTCAAGCAAGGAATTGCACTGAACATGATGAGAAGTATGTGTCGTGTCGTTTGGACAATCAATTGAACTTTCCGACTGAAGAGTATGATGAGAATTGGTGTAGTGATTAGAGTCTTTGCAGTCCTCGTGTTGGCCATGGCATGCATGAGCTGCGGTGCCGGCCAGATTGTTTTGAAACCCAACTATAAACACAAAGACATTCAAGCAGCTACTATCCGGGCGCAGCCCATTGAAGTGCGTCGTGTTGTTGATAAACGCGCTGATAGCAAGTTTGATGTTGGCACTGCACGCGTCGGACTTTTCAATGGCACCGTACCCTATGTTGTCAATGTTCCGGTGAGCGAGTTTGTTCAACAAGAGCTCAAGACGCTTTTCGTCGCTAATGCATCGAAGGATACTCTGCAAACAACTGTCTACATCGATTCAATGTCGGTCCATGAAGGAAGTTCTCTATTCTCAGAGTATGCAGAATGTCAGCTCAGTATGCGCTTTGCCCTTCCACTACGCACAGATTCTACGTTGTACATTCAAACGCACTTTCGTGATCGTGTCACATCTGGCATTGATGTTACCAATCAGATAGAGCCTTTGCTGTACAAAGCCGTCGCTACCTGCGCTTCACAGTTTGTTTCCACTATCACTCCTATGAGCTTAGGATCAAATAGCAATCTAGAGAAGGAGCGTCTGAGTTCGGCAGATACGACGGCCGCCGATCAGAGGCAGATGCGGGTGGGCACAGGTGCGAGCGTGCAGAACCGTCGCGATACACTCATCCAAGCAGCGCCTGTTCGAGATTTGTCGAAGTCGAAAAGCGAAATTGGCTTTGCCTACTCGTGGGGAAATACTCTGTTGACGTCATTACGACTCAGCTACAGTGCAATCTCGTCCTCTGATAGCTCGCACTGGGTCTTCGGCGGCGGCGCATATCTGGAGTACAGCGATATCTATCATGTAGAGAAAAACCTAAAGGGAGGCGGTATTACCTATGGTGGCGCTGTGCTCACACGCTATCTCTTTTCAACGGCTCCACGCTCGTTGTTTGTCGGACTCAATCTTGCACTTGTGCTGAGCAAAGAGTCTATTGATTATGGCAATCGCAAAGACACACACTTTATCTACGGTGCTGTGTTTCGCGAAACCCTTGGAATGAGTCTCAACCGCAAATTCTATGTTGAGGCAGGTCTCATGCAACTGAGCATCAACAACTCAGAAATTCTACCCTATGACACCGGCTTCACATTGGGCTTCGGTTTTAGTCTGAACTAGACATCAACGCCACAACAACGCGCAGATGTCTTGAGGGAAATCATACGCAGAAAGCGATTCTAACAAAACGTCGCCCAAACGTCGAGGCCCATCGGGCCGATTCCCCACAGCCCAGGGCGATGCGAAGCCGAGCCCTGGGAAACCGGGTAATCGGGTAATCGCATCGCACAATCGCCTCGCACATCAAAATAGCGCAATGGCCATGCGCAATCGCCTCGCCCAATCAACTCTGCTAACTACATAACCATGTATATTAAAACAAAAGCGGCATGAGTTCATCATGCCGCTTCTGAAATTTCATTTTGTAAAGGGTACAGAGCCTGCGGCTATTATCCTTTTTGTGCAGCCATCATTGCTTGCATTTCTTCGTCTGTTGGTCCAACAACACCAACTGGAACATCACCAACGACGCGCATCACAATTTGCAATTGTCCACGGTGGTGAATCTCGTGCGCAACGATCATCCAGAGTATTGAGCTTACAGTCCAGGTCATACCCCAAGCATTGATCTCGTTGCCAAGCATATCGTTGGTTATTGTACTCTTGACTGCAGCAAGAACTTCAGCTGCCGACTTGCTGTGAAGCGCCGCAGCTGCAGCAGCATTCAATGGCTTGTCACTGTCACCAACTTTTGTAAGGCTAACTGGGAGTAAGCCGCCAATTTCAGAAACTGCCTTGGCAATGTGCCATGACAAACGACCGGTTGAACGCACATGGGCGTTTGGCTCGTCGTTAAAGTGTGCATCTGACACTGCAGCTAAGAGCTTCGTGGTTGCAGCGCTCTCGTGCGCAAACTGGGTCAAAAAGTCTTGTACATTTGAGTACATAGTGTAGTCCTAAAGTGTGTAAAAATGGTTGACTTGCTGTCTCGACAAGCCTCAAAGTACACAGGAACGAAATCATGAACACGAGATTGTAGAGGGTGGGGAAATCTTGGGGAATGTTATGAAAAGCTCATCCTATCGTGATAGATGTAAAGGCATGGCGACGCAATCAAATCCTCGCTGTATCAGAACATAGTAGAGGCCAACCGAGTAATCTCCGAGATCTATTGAGCTTGAATAGCTACCGGCCTGCAGGAGACCCCTGTGTACAGTCTGTAGTCTTGTGCCAAGCAGGTCCACAACCTGGATAAGCACGTCTTGCTCTGTCTCAACTCCAAAACGTAGCGTGGCTCTTGCTTGCGTGGGGTTTGGATAGACCGAAACAGCAGTGTTCTTTCGTTCGGATTCTTGTTCAACAACATTTGTTTTCGCTGGCAGCCATGCTGCCATGCCATACGAGGGCTTAGAGCCTGCATAGCAGAAATCTCCGCTGAAGTACACCGTATCACCCAGAAAGGCGATAGAGCTTGTACCTAAGCTTCGGCGCATGCTACTGTCGATGACGCTGTTGTACACGCCGTCACCAAGTCCAGACCACTCGCGAGTGCGCATGTTCCATACGGCAACGTTGCGGACAGCATGGGTCGACATCGAATCAAATTGACCGCATACGTACAACAACTCTCCTTTACAAGCCAAGCTTCCAATAGAGGGTATAAACTTGGTTGGACGCACACCCAGATCGTCCCAATAGGTCCCCGTCCACCGCGCTAAGGCTCGGACAATGCGCTTGTCGCTACTATCAACGCTACCCGCACAAAACAAAGTGCCATCTTCTGCCACACACATGCGCGTGATGTCGGCTTTGTAGACTGATGGTAGTAGCTTAGACCATGACGTGCCATTCCAACGGGCAATGCCGTTCAGGACCAAACTGTCAATGAGCTCAAGACCTTCGCCCGCTAGGAGCACGCCCTTTGCAGAGTCGACAGCTAGGTTCAGACTCTGATAACTCTTCACCTGTATGCTCTGTGCAAGTGCCTTCCAACCACCAGCATCCCACAACGCTACGGAGTTCGCTGGCTTTGAGCCAGCCTTTGTAAAATCACCGCACACGAAGAGTTTGTCATCGAGGCCAACAGCTGAACTCACGAAAGCTGAGTTGATTGCTTTTGGCTGACGTCCCAGGTGACTCTCACTAAGTCCACCATCTACACACTCTAATGTACCATTGTCCCACTTTGCAATTGATCCACAATTCAGAGCACCGATAAGTTCAAACGAGCCAGCGAGAAATTGTCCTCGGGTGGTTCTCACGTAATGCCACAGTCCTTCAAATCTATTCGTAATACGCGGCAAACTATCAGGCTGAAATCGCCCACCTCCAACGATTCCGCTACTAAGACTTCTCCATGCTCTACCATCCCAACGCGCTATGTGATTACACTGTTTGTCCGCCGCCCATTCGAAATCTCCAATGGCAAGTAGCTCGTTGCCATCTCTAAACAAGGTGCAACGAGCATTCGGTGCAAGTGTGTTTGTACCATTGAGCGGAGACCAAGACATGTCGTTGAGATGAAAGCAAGCAACATTGTTCACAAAGCTTCCACCTGCTGTAGGGAACAATCCAGCTATATAGAGCACACTATCGGTGCGAAGAATAGCATTGATTGTCAGATTCCAGTTGTTGATATCAGGAATACCACCCGTCAGTGGCGTCCAGGTCTTCGAGCTCTCCAACCACTGCGCTACGCTATTCACAGCGATCTGATTAATAGAAGTCAAAGAACCTCCAACCCAGACTCCTGTACTGTCGCAGCTAAGCGCGCTAATACCTACACTGGAGCGTGAACTCATCTCTGAACTGAGTGCGTGCCAGCTCTGTCCGTCATACTGTATAAGACCAGGTGCAGCGATCCATCCCTTATTCGGTACATGTACGCTGTCAAAGACTCCATAGAGATACAGGGAATGTGAGCTCGCAACGAGTCGCAGAGGGTAGCGATCACTCGCACCGAGACTACTCTGCACACTATCTATCAATGACACCCACTTCTTTCCATCCCAACGAATCACTTTGCCAAAGCTCTGCGAAAAGTTCCCTGAGGCAGCATAGAGCTCGTTGTTTAACTGGGCTAATGTACAAGTGGTATCAATGCCTTGGGCACAAGCAGGCTGCATCTGCCACAGTCCATGAGTGTATGTTACCAAGTGAGACTGTATGCCAGAATCTGATGTGAAGCTGCCGCTGAGGTAGAATGTTGAGTCAATGCGAACCATTGATTGAATGCTTGAATGCAAGCTCGTGTCTGGTCGCAAGCTCTTCCTTGCTGGATGTAAGATGGCAAAGCCGCGCGCAGTTTGGTTGTTCGCGCTATGAAAATCACCCCACACAAAAACAGAATCTCCATCAGCATAAAGTCCGTCAACATGGGCGTAGGCTAGAGGACTGCTGCTACGCCTGACCGTATTCCAACATCCATCGCCGACGCTTTCCCAAGTGGATGTACGCCGGTTCCACAATCCTATGCACTTTCCCGGACTCGTGAAGTAGCCTCCAAGAACAAGGTAGTCTCCGGAGATCGCCATCGCCATGACACCAGGTTCAGGCTTCGCTGGGTAGTCTGGAAAAATAGTACCGCTAATGTTGAATCGTGTATCCCAACGAGAGTTGTCGGCAGTTTGTGCTTTCGCGCTGCTCATCAGCAAGCACATCATGGCTATCGCACAGAGGCTCAATGGACCGCATTGTCTCATAACAGTTAACGTCGATGGTGTTTTGAACTGCAGCCTTCGAGACCGCTCGACTCGACAACTGGGATCTTGTCGTTCGAGTGTGGGCAGTGCAAGAGAATCTCGATAGACAACTCATTCCGTTCTGCAGTGACACATCAAGCGTCTCTTCATCATCGCTTGCTGCCTGCGGCAGCGCTCTCCTCGAGACTGAGATCGATAAGCATTGGGTGGTTCTCAGCTTTAGTTTGACGACGAGCTGCGATTGTGTTCGTGTGTCCCTTAGGATTGTAAGACTACATTGAATTCGCGCTGCGCAACGAACAATGTGTCAGATCTGGAATCAGCTTGAGTAGATGCGGCGACCGCGTGAACAACTTCAACCAAGGAAAGAATGATAGTGTTGTCGTTCAGGAAATCACCGAACTCAGCGATGTAAAAAGTACCGTCGAAGAAGGATCGTGTTCTCATCACGCAGCACAACGCAGTAACATCCTGCGGGCAGATCACTCAACCCGAGACGAAGGGTGGAGGAGGATTGGACGATGGGACAGTGGAGTTGCTCAGCGCAAAGAGAATAGAGCTCTACCTTAGTCGGCACTGTTGAGCCACATCGAATCACGAGTTCGTCGCTGGCTGGTTGGGGTGAGAGCTGAAATGCATGTGACTCAGGTGTGTTGTGTACTGAACTTGCGAGTGTGGTATCGCATATCTTCTGCGTACTCACACGAGGAGCAAAGTAGGCAGCGATGTTGTTCTCGCGCAGCGAGATGTTGTCGAAGGCATGACAGGGTTTGTTGACCTGATCGGTGCAGCTTCCATCACCAAACACAAAGGAGTACGGGAATTCGACTGGCGTAAACTCATCGTGCATTTCATAGCCATAGTTGCGCTGAGTGTTCCAACGAGAGATGATGCGACTGCCATAGACTTTTGGTGTATGCGCAATACCATAACAACCATAGCCATTTGTCATACACCAACTTAAACCCTGATACACCACACCACTATCGATGGGTACAACGATGTCGCATGGCTGGTGGAAGTTGTAGATGGCAGGTTTTGGTTTCTGCGTGTTATATACACGTAAAAGGTCGACAACAAGTCCACCGTAGTTATTCGCCACCGCTTTAATCGTGTAGTCAACATTGTCGAGCTCTATACCGCCCTCGAGCGGACCCAAGTCTGGACGCACGATAGGATCAGTACCAAAGTGCTTTGTAGCATTGTAGATGCACGAACGGGTAGACTTTGCAGGTAGAGAAATTGCATTGAGTGCGTAGCTCTGCAGTGGACGCTCCTGCGCAGAATCAAGCAGAGCAGCTCCTAGAGCGACAAATGAACCCGCACTCTCTCCGGCGAGGAAGACATTGTCAGGATCAATGCGGTACTGCGTAGCACGGTGAATCAAAAAGCGAAGCGCTCCCTTTGCATCCTGTACACCACGATACCAGGCGCGAATCCACTCTGCCGTATCCTGGGCAAATACACATGGATAGTTGGGATAGTTACATTGCCAGTTGAGCGTGTCGGAGATAAAGCCGAGACGGTAGTTCAAGCTCGCACATACATATCCGCGCCGCGCAAATTGTCGACAGAAATTCGCGATGCTGACATCCTCTTTCGTCCCAGCCAGGAAGGCACCACCATGAATCCAAACAAGCAATGGACGTCGAGTTTGTTGCAGAGCATCTTCACACTGTGGAAGATACAAGTCAAGACGAAGCGTATCGAGTTCGTTGTTGAAATTGAGAGCAGTACCATAGATGAGGTTGAGTGTGGTGTCGACTGCATACTTCTTCTCAATCCACTGCTGGGCTGAAAGCTGAGCTGTGCTGAACAGAAGAACAATGATGAGAGCAAGTGGTATGGATGACAGTCGCACGTTGGAGTCCAATGAAGTTTGCATTACAGCAATCAATCTACGAAAGAGCTGGGTTGGTTGGATATACCTAGGCGGATGAAAAAGTGATAAGAAGGTTTAGGTTGTCTCTCACAACCAACTCAAAGGTTAAGTTTACCACACACGCAAACAGGCGGGCAAAGCCCGCCTGTTTGCGTGTGTATGAAAAACTCAGGAAGAAGCTTGAGTTTGTACTTGTTGTTTAATGTGCTACAACAAGTTGACAAACGCTGCGACGTTGTCCAGCGCGGAGTTCGCAGAAGTAGGAGCCAGAGGCAAGACTTGCGGCGCTGAATTCAACGCTTTGTTCGCCACTGCTCTGGTACTCGCTGGTGAGTTGCATAACGTGTCGACCGTCAAGATCCACAATGCGTAAGCGAACGTCTGCGGCTTCTGGTAGAGTGTAGCGTACGCGACCAGGAGTGCCGTTGAGCGGATTTGGTGTACAGTAGAGCATTGAAGTCTGACCGAAATCATCGGCAACGCTTGTACTGGTTGTTTTAATGATTGGAACTTGTGTGAAGTCCTTTAGCATAGTGCTTTGAAGCTCAGAGCCACTCACACCAAACCATTGAGACAAAACTGAAGTGTAGACCTGACGGAAGTCTGTTTGCATCTTCAGGTTTCCGACATTGTCTAAGTCTGTTAGCGAAGGATTGTTTCCAATGATGATTGGATTGACCTGTGTTCCAATAATCATCATTGGTGCTGCTGTTCCGTGATCGGTGCCGTTACTTGCGTTCGACTGCACACGACGTCCAAACTCAGAGAAGCTCATCGTCAGAACACGGTCAACACATTTCATTGCTTTCAAGTCGTCGTAGAAAGCGTTTACGGCTGTTGAGAGACGATTGAGAAGGACCGCATGTGAACCGGTGGTTTTATCGGCTGGATCTACCTGTGCCGCGTGTGTATCAAAACCTCCAAGGGTTACCATATACACCCGAGTTTTGAGTCCGCCACCAATAAGACGTGCAACAATCTTTAACTGATCCGCCAAGTTGTTTCCGGTTGGATAGGTGGCTTGGTTCTTTGCCTTGTCTGCCGCTGCCTTGATGGTTGTAGCATAGGCTTGTGACTCGGTTTCTACTTGACGTAAAAACTTGAGTTCATTGCCTGGACGTGTGTTTGGTGGATCGCCAAATGGTCCCTTCGTTGTGCCGTTTACCAGATTGTAGAAGTTTGTTGGGTCTTGAATGGCAATACCCATGCTTTGGCTTGGACCTTGTGCAGTGACCGACATCACAGCGCCCATTTGAATAGCTGGAGGATCAGGCATCTCTGCACTTGGATAACCAGTCGGGTAATTCGGGAACTCAGAATCGAGATAGCGTCCTGCCCAACCTGTATTCAAGTACTGATCGTAACCCGTGGCACTCATCCAAATGTCGGTGGAGCGAAAGTGCGAGAGGTTTGGATTGGGGTAGGTGACACCTTGTACAACATTCATCATTCCGTTTGTAAACATGCGCTGCATTTCACTCATTGCTGGGTGAATACCAGTGCTGTCGGTCAACTTGAGAATCTTTGATTCTGGAAGGGCGACTTGTGAGCGCACAGAATTGTAGACCGAAAGTTGGTCGAGAGGCAGAATGGTGTTGATACCGTCATTGCCACCTTGTAACTGGATGAGGACGAGTACACGATCTGTTGCTAGTGTTTGACGAAAAATTGGGTCGAGAACGCGCATACGCGACATCGCTCGCAGTGGTGTTCCATTCAGAAGGAAGGGAACGGTGAGCAGCGGAGATGCTGCTCGAAGAAAGTCTCTACGTTTCATAGTGTTTCCTTGTGAATGTTACATGAGTTGAAATTCTGCCATACGGAACATGTAGCGGAACAAGACCTTTGCCCGGTCTTCCGCTATCTTCTTCTTTACCGTGTCTGTAGGATTTGTCTTATAGTCGTTCCAAATCTTTGCCCACTCATATACTTGGGTGCCTGCCATGAAGACTTGTGTTGCCAGATACTCAACCTCTTGCTCGGTGAGATTGTATGCAGGCATGATCACATTACCAAGGTCCTTCACGACCGTCGCAGCATCCAGTGGATCGCTTACATACTTGCCAATGATCGACAAAGTGTCGAGCACGAAACCTCTGGGAACGCGGCCACCACCGTATACGATGGCATCTGTATAGCCATAACGTGAAGGAAGAGTTGCGCTGTTGATCCACTGCTTGTAGTAATCAGGATTCTGGTAGTAAGCTTGCCATCCCGCCACGCTTGGTGGATCCATTGGGTTCTGCTGCAGATTAATGCAGGCAGTAATGAGGTAAGCCATAGCCTGAACTCTCGCGAGTGCCTCGGTAGGATACACGAAGTCGAAGAGATTGGAAAGTCCTACTGCGTAGTCGAGCGGACTCTTGATCATCGCACCAAAATTCTGCTCGTCAAAGAATGCTTGACTCATCAGCAGCGTACGCAACACGGGCTTGATCTCATAACCGCCGGCTTTGAATTGGGCTGCCAGTGGACGTATAACTTCTTGTTCTACGGTGTCATCAATCTGATAAAACACAAACCAGCGATACAACTTCCTGACGATGTAGCGCGCTGTCTCATCTTGATTCAAGATCATCGTTAGCAGTTCATCCAACTCACGACGAGCTCCTGCTTCGTCCTTCGAGCCTGTTATGCTGACGTTTCCATAACATGAGGAGAAGACTTTTGTTGATGAGTTATGGGCATTCTGTTGATACACAGACTTGGAGGGATCACCAATTCTCACTGTTCGCCAACCGGTCAGCACTTTTGCCGCGGCTTGGATATCGGCTTCAGTGTAGTTCGTATAGTCGCCAGGACTGCGTTCCAAACCTTTGCCAATGGTGAAGAGCTCCTGCAACTCACGAGCATAGTTCTCATTTGCGTGGGCTGCTGTGTTGCTGTCGCCGTTTAAGTAGCGTAGCATTCCACAGTCCAGCGTCACATCACGCACAAAGGTTTTGAAGTTGCCCATCGCGTTGCGACGAAGCATGGCGTTGTGATAGTACTGATAACGTGAATCTGAAATGGTATCCGACTCAGTTGCAAAGTGATTGTGCCAAAACAAGGTCAACTTCTCGATGACTGAAATGTCAGTTGGCTTAATCATCAAGTCAAACCACCAAGCTTTCACAAGCCCGCGGAACTGGTTGTCGTCTGGGTGAGCAGTTGTTTGATTATAGGTCCATGTACCCTGATCTGATAAGCCAGGATCCACAGGACCAGCAGGCGCTGGTCTGTCTTGCAATAATTTGTCCACCGCTGCAGACAAGCCCATTCCTGCAACCTGCTTGATGACATCGGGACGTGTAACAAACGTCGCCCGTCGTAACAGATGCGCTGCATGGCGCTCATCCCATGGTCCGGTGTAACTATCAAGTGCGGCCATGAGTTCTCCTGAGATTAATGATGATTCTTCTAATTCTCTCTACCTGTACTTCTGATTTGCTTTTTATGCGGCAGATGTGAATGTCCCTTTTCCGTGCTTCCCGCTTGTTCCTTTAGCACTCTCTGCACCACCTATACTATCAATACCTGTCAAACTCTCCGCTGTGCCCTAAAGCTGCTTCCTTATATCAAAGCTTGTTGATCCTTTGTCACGAGATCCTTCACCAACCTGCACTCTGATGATATCGTTCTTCGCCAATCTTCAAGAGTTGATTCTGTTTTTCAAGCTGTACCAGATCTGATTTCCCGCTAAACTTGTGGTAAGGAACCTGGTTGTTGTCAGTTAAACTTGATCCACCTCGCTGAGAATCCGAGTCGAGATTTGTGAAAATACAACCAAAACCCGCAGTCTTGTCTCTGAATCAAGCCCATTGTTTGAGCTGATTTTCCGATGGCACGCGACTATGACTAGCGCAAGCGCTCAGAGGTTTAAGGTAGCAACACAGGCATACCGAATTGGTTACAGGGGAAGGGCGATAAACGTCTATAGTACCTGAGCTTAGCTCATGTAGGTCTATTAGAGCGCCGTGGCGCGGATAACATGGGCTAAATGGTGCTTGGAATGCCATGCATACAAGGCCGCGGTGTTATGTAAGCTTGATGGACGATCCCCATACTGTGGGTTCACAAAGCTGCGCATCCATTGCTCGTCGGTCATTGATCGCATAAGGTAGACCCAGCGCTCGTGCAGACCACTCAGAATATCTAAGGAGCTGCGAACATCCAGACTACTGGCGTCTGGCAGAGTAGCCCATGCAGCTTCAAGGTACGGTTTGACCACGGGTGCATCTTCGGTGAGTGCTAATCGAAAGCGTATCGAAGCGTTCATGTGACTATCAGCCAAGTGATGGATCACCTGACGAACTGTCCAACTGCCTGGACGATAACAAGCATCAAACTGATGCTCTTGCAAAGCCTGCGTGCAGGCACGCAGGCTTTGTGGCAAGTCTTCAATTGCCTGAATCCAACCCTCACGGTCGGAGCTTTGAACGAGTTCCGGACGTTTAAAACGACCAATAGGATACTGCAGATCTTCGGTGTTTTCGCTCATGGCTGTTAGGCAATGTTGTGTGTTCTAGTGTACAATACTCAATTTCTTTACGAGCAACTCGGCTCCAATGCGAACCTGGAGTACATAGACGCCATCGGCAACGCGATTGCCAGCGTCGTCCGAGAGATCCCAGACTAAATGTTGTTCGCCTGCTGAAAGCCATGACGACTCCAGACGACGAATAAGCGCGCCATTGCTGTTGTAGAGGCTGACGCTAACAGCAGCGGATGATTGAAGATTTAATTCCACAGCACATGAGTTCTGCGCTGGATTTGGATAACAACGAAGCTGAGTGCTTGCATTGCTCTGATCTTCAACGCTAGAAACGGTTAAGCTTTGTTCCAATGGGGCACTGAGTTCATTGAAGCTTCCCGAACTTGATGTGAGTACGCCAACAGTACGTACGATATAGCGCACAACTCCGTCGGTTAACTGCTCATCCAGAAAACTGGTTTCATTGATCATCGCTCCGCCATTCAGTGGCACAACGGCAGCATCTGCATTCTGCTTGTACACATAGTATCCAACTACTTCGGTTCCCGCTGGTGCAGACCAACTAAGCTGTACACCTTTGGTTGGAGCGGCAACTTGCTTGACTGACAGATTTTGTGCCACACCAACAGTGCCGTAACTCATACGGAGGGAAGGATCACCCATCAAGGCAATGTGCACGCCACGAGGATAAATTCCAGAGGGATAGGTGTTGTCATTGTTCGCCGAAATCTGATAACAGGTTCCAATCGTTTCTCCAAGTGCCATTTGTTGGAAGTACCAGTACGGACGTCCAGCCCAACAATTGGTAAGCGCTCCTGGGCTGACCGCCAACGGTGCGCGGAGGAGGTTGTTAGCCTTATCCCAATCGCCGAAGTAGGAGCCAAAGAGCATGGAGAAAACCGTGTTGAGTTTCTTCTTGGAAATATCGGTCGAGGTTCCTACTCCTCCAGCCGATTGAAAGTCGCTGCCACCACCACCGCAACCATAAGACCACAAGTATCCTGCCGTATCCAGTGTTGTGATATAGTCGCGTTCAACTGCCGAATTAGCGCCTAAGAGAGCAGGGTATGCCATCCATGCGCAACGCGCAAACTGCTCGCCATATCCACCAAAGTTGTCGTCAATCAAACCGCGCCATGGCAGCTTAAACGCATTTGTGCGATATGCGTGATTGCGATCCAGATAGTTCCGTATGAGGTGGATCTCCGAGGCAAGAGAATCAACCTTGCGCGAAGCACCACTGCCGGTGCTGTCGTGGTAAAAGAGACCCATGTTATACAAATCCACACGACCTACTTTGATATCAAAGCTGCCAGGCACAAACATGTTATCGAAACGACCATCATTGGGAAAATTCTTGTTGTCTGGATACGCACCTACTGTATTGGTGATGTCATCGGTCCATAAGTTATCATCGATCATACATGAATAGTAGCTGTCAGCCGCCCAAGCACCACTATGCTCTCCGTGACCGTCTGGACCAGGATAGGACTTACCCATGTAGACCATTCCCGAGTAAGGAACTGGTACTCTACCGATGATGAAGAGGTAAGCAGGTTCACCATTGAGTGTGTTGTACCACTCACGCACAATGTCTTTTGTTGCACGAACCGCAGCGCTATCGAAGGTTGGCGCACGCGGTGCTTCCTTGATCTGAACATACCAGCCTTCGTTCCAAAGGTCTTGGGCAAGACGTTTCACTTCAGTACCCAAACTTGCATGAACAGTCTTGTCGACCAACAACAGCATGTGTCCATGCGAAGCGTCAACGGCTACCTTCCAGCCAGCGGCGACAAAACCATAAGCATTGAGCGTGTCCTTGATCAATACCTTTGAGATTGCATACTCATAGCCAATGCCTTCAAGGATGTCGGTGTCGATCCACATTGAATCCATGCCCCCGAGTTCCTCCATCGTGTTGAACGATGCCTCGTCCTTTTGCTTGCGGAGGATGGTGTAGCCTAGACTGTTCTTGTCTGCAGGCCATTTAAGTTCAACGCGTAAGGTTCCAGTGTTGGTCACGGTTGCGATGAGCGGAACAGATACGTCTTTTGGTACGTTGGCAGAGTGAAGAAGTGGGAGACTGCAGAAGAAAACAAAGAGACCAAAGAGGTAGCGATGGATCATTGCCGTGCAAAAATTGGTGGAGAGTCTATCAGGACCAGTGCCCTGACCGATAGTGTTCCGCAAAATCAACACTTTTTGTTGAGAGACAAAGACAAAAGTGAATAATCGTTTATAGAGCAAGTCTTTTCAGCCGAAAACGAAGGTGCTGCCTGTCTGCGAAGGGAGTGGTTTGGATCAATTCAAGGGAGCTGAACACTATAGTTCGGTAACGCTGCCGATTGTCAGATCGAAGAGGGAAATGCGAAAGTCACTAAGAGGAATTGAACCCACACTCGAGATTGGGTTCGACAATCAGACCGACTATTACGGAATGTGCACTCCATACTTTAACTCCCAGTTTTTTTGCTGACGTGTAGCAGATGCGCCTGGGGTAGTGGCTCGCATGAGGCTCGCACTGGTATTGGCCGTTATTGGGTACGTGAAGGTTACGGTTGGATCCGAGAGGGTGCCCCCAAGCGTGAGAGCTGTGCCAGGAAAAATGGCGGCCGTGACCTTCACATGTGCTTGCGAAAGGTCAGCAACGCCCCCGTTTAAGTCGATGTTCACATTCTTGATAACACTTCCTTGAAGTACCTTGTTGAAGATTACACCAACAGGTGAAGAAGCGAGCTTGTTTCCTACATCATTGCCAAGATTACTGCTTCCGCCCAGTTCTGACTGTGTAAAGCCAAACATGGTAAGGAGCAAGGCGTTTGTTGTGCGCTCATCATCAGTAACTGCGCCCTCGTTGAGGCGACCATCAATGTAATAGTTCATCGTAACAATGGGCTTCTTTTTTGTGCCGGTTATCGTCAACTCTACCTTGTATGTACTCTTCCGGTCATTGACCACACGGTCGCTGGTCATGGATGCTTTGATGTTGAGTCGAGGGTTATCGATCGGACCATCAATGTTCATCGTACCTTCGGCGATAAAGTTTGAGTAGAACTTATAGGTAGTGGCAGGATCAATAATGAGGTCAGACTTTAATGAAGTCGACCTGGAGCCGTCGCGAATAAAGCGCATTGCGTCTCTTGGATTCTCCTGACGAACAATCGCAACCATCTGGTCATTCAAACCAAAGTCCATCTGCACGGTCATGAAGTTCTCGATCTTACAATCCACAGAGGTGTACAGTATATCAACGAAGGATTTCTCAAGCTTCTGCTCGTTGCGCTTCATGATGGGTTCTTCAGGAGGCAAGTCGCCAATCGTCGTATCAGTGCTTGGTGCCTTGGTTATTACTTCTGTCAATCGGTAGTTGTTGCCTGTACGAACGTACTGCATTGTCGACGTTCGAGTTGTGCGATCGATCGTTGGAGGAAACTTGATATCCGCGTCCTCGATCATAACGAAACCTTCAAGCAAAGGTCTATCTGGTGTGCCGTGAAAGTGGAGACGACGTTGCGTACGACCTCGGTCGTTGTCCTGCGTTGAGATGGTTGTCCGACCATACATGAAGTCGCTTGCACCCGCGGTCGCTTCACTCATCACCAAGAACTTATCGCGCTTGCTGACTTGCGCGTAGATGTCTAAATCCCGGATGGTAAAGCCGCGAATACGCATGAGACCTGTTACATCGGCTGCTCCCCCAGGTAGATCCGATTCAACATTCTTTATGCGAATGGAATCGAGATTGACCGTGGTGTTCTTTAAGCTCAAGCGTCCACCTGCTGTGTACCAAATCTTCGTAGCAGGCACAACAAAGGAAGCGTTGTCAAAGGTTACGTTTCCGCTATAGTCGATTTTGTCTGGTGTTGTACCACTTATACGCATCTGCGCATCAGCTTTTCCGTCGAGATTGGAGATGCCTGGGACGAAGGGCGAAACCGCCGCTAAGCTGAGCTTTGCTGCGGCAATGGTGATGTCGACATGTTCATTGTCGCGCATAGACATCTTCATTGGCGACAATGCAATACTCAGCGGCATTGCATTGACATTCAAATCCAATGTTTTAACGCTATCACCCATGTGCGCAATCACAGTCGAGGTCGCACGAATGTTCTTCCCGTCATAACTTCCCTGCAGAGATTGCACGCCAATGGGGACATCATTGTAGCGCATGTCCATCATTCTTCCTTGTACCTCAAAGCGTGGGGCACTGTACTTGCCGTGAATATCAACGCTAAGACTATCAACAACTCCACCTAACATCTGCAATGCGTTTACCGAAACAAGCTCAGGAATCTTCTTGAGTGTTTCTACATCGAATTGACGAAGGTCGACCTTCATGTGATCGAAGGAGTTGGAATTGAAAAGCCCGCTCAACGAAATTCGATCCTCCCCTCCAATGTACTGCAGGCTCAAGCTGTCAACACGAACTCCCTGCGGACTCATGAGCAAATGCGCCGGATGAGTGGTGCGAAATGCTAGCGAGCGACTCCAACCGGCATAGAGTGAATCGAGATTGACGCGGTAAATGTTTCCTTCGTTATGCATACTTCCGCGAGCATAGAGAGGAATGTGATTCTCCATGCGTGTTGAAAGCATGAACCGAGCATGGTCGTCGAGGATGGTGATGTTGAATCTTGGGACAACAAATCTTGTGGTGTTTATGCGTAGCACGCTATCACAGCGTATGTTGAGTATCGCCTGTTCGATAAAGGGCTGAGATGTCATGTTCTCTGTTTGCATATGCAATGACATCGTAATAGGCTGTGAGTACACAAAGTCCTGATCGATGCGCATACTGAAGCGACGAACCCTAGCCGTGTCGACAACGAATTGATAACAACTTGGCGTCCCAGAAATAGATCCACTGATATTGCCGCGCGCATCCAATCGAACGCCTTTGATAAATGGTGCGATAGCGGCCATACCTCGAACTTTGAGATTGTACTTCAAGTCAAGAGTATCATCTGGCAAGCTATACGGCAGCATTGGCTTGAACGATGCACTGTCGCTCTGTGCCTTCGCATAGTGATTGCGTACATACTTGTCAAGCATGCCAATGTGCACAAGAAATACTGACCATGCTGTTCCTAAACGATAACGTCCGTCAACGTTGGCATCAGCAAAGTCTGAATGCAATTCTAAGTGTCGATGCTGTGCATCACTTCTACTCAGTTTTGCAGAGAGCTTGAAGGGGAACAAAGCGCCATCTGTGAGAATGAAGTCGGTGACGTCGGTCTGCAAATCCACTTGAAGACTATCCGGATGAAAACCAACTCCATTGCATTTTATGTCTGCACTAAACGACTGTGGCAGGTTGTTGTCGCCCACTAGCTGTGCCAAGGGCATAAGTTGCGTACGGGCTTGCACACTGTAGGCAGGCATGGTCACATCATTGAGGTCAAGTGCACCTTTCAAGCGTAGCTCTCGCTGATCTGCTGCGCTGTAGCCAACAGTGCTGTCTGCTGCGCTTAAAGGAAATCGTACATCCAGGGTGTCTACAGTCAACACTTTTGCCAGCATAGATGCATTGAGTTGCAAACTGGAGATGTCTTTACCGCCGAACGACGAGTGATTGAGATGTAAGCCCAGTTGTGCCTGCAGATCATCGAGTGTGGTTCCACTGCCGTCAAGGCTGAGGTGTCCGTTTAAACGACTCGCCTGACTATACTTCTGTGTGAATGGATAGGTATCGAATGACTGAACATCGAGCTCAGCGTTATAGACAAGTTTCTCACGCGTCAGTAGTCCAACCGTGCCTTGCACTTGTCCGAAGTCTCCTTGCACTCCCACTATCGCAGCTATCGAATCTTTGGTTCCGTACACTCGAGTCTGATCCAAGCGCAAATGATCGAGGAAGGCAATCTCACCCATCTTTAGAGTGGGGAGTGCTCGTCGGATGTCTGAGAAGTTTGCCGACGAGTGTTGTAACTCTACCTCGTATATGAAAGGTCGTGCATTGGCTACGTTGTGCATGGTATAGCTGCCGTGCAACTCAGTATTCTGCGTCTGCACACGATCAACATCAAAGTGCATGACATTGAGGTTGCCGCTCACCGTAGAATGTAGTTCGAAATCTGCTCCGAGCGAGAAGTCTGGCGGTAGGAACAAGTTGATATCATGCGCCATGAGCTTCGAAGGCTCGATGTGCAAGTTGAGTGGACGTGTTGCGAGGTCCGTTGTAGAATCGAAGACGTTGGTCGAGTCTATGCTTCCATGAAGATGAAAGTTTGAACCCGGAGTCATGAACCGCAGATTTCGTAGCGCAATGTGCGATGAGTCTATTTCTGCCGCGCAGCGCAAATGCTCGATGTGCAAAGCGCATCGGTGTTCAATACACTGCAGATCGTCGATACTCACAGCATACTGCTTCGCTGCCAGATTCAAGGTTGCCGACATGCGAAGATTCACAGAGTCGAGGTCCAGGCGAGTATAGTGCAGACGGTTCTCAATGGGTTCGAAAGAGAGTGAGTCGCATACGCGCACTCGCGCATTAAGCAGCGCAACATTGCGCACGGTTATTCCCCAATCCAGAGGCTTCTTATTGGGATCGTCAGGACTAGGTTTTACGATATGATCCACATTCCAGGTGCTATCCTGCTTGCTTCGTAGTAAGCGTATGTTGGCATCCAGCAGCTGTACCTCGCTGATCACGATATGTCTGATCAACAGCGGCTCTAGTTCATACCTCAAGCGTAAGGAGCTGGCTGAGAGCACGGTATCGCCACGAGTACTGAGATGCACTGAGTCCAGCTCAATGCCTTTGAACAGATTAAAACGAATGGAGCGGAACTCGAGCTTAGCTTCAAGTTCGTCGGAGAGCACAGCAGTGAGTTTCTCTGCAGCCCAGCGGTGGAACCAATCTGTTTGTACCACAACGGCAGTGGTGATTCCGAGCACAAAGAGCAGGGAAAAGGCAACAATAATCGACCACATGATAAAGCGCGCCAGACTGCGAAGACGCGTCGCCTGAGCTCGCAAAGAGCGAGCTGCCGGACGATGGAATTCGTAGTGTCCAATTTTCATAGTGCGCGTTGATGAGCCGTTTGTACTCAGAGCTAAACGTCGATGCGAAGACGTTTAAACGGAGTTGCCAGCGAAGTTGATGTCTGTATTCTTGACCAAAAACCCTGTATACTCAAGCCAAGAGCATTCTGAGCTCCTAGCTCTACTGAGAGACGTAGTTCGGGTCAAGACAATTGCAGGCAATATACGGAAGGGACAGCCTAGGCCGGGGATTCCGACGAGGCCTGGAGAGAGCAGGAGGCCCGTGCGACGCGCAGCGGCGCTCGTGTAAGAAAAATCTCCTGACGCAATACCATCAAGGCAAAGCGCGACCGTCCTTGTTCGTGGCAAAAGGGGACTACGACAGAGAATACAAGCTCACATCAAAAGACCGCGCGCTACAGCTTTTGAGTTTATTCGCTCATATCGATATAGCGGCGCCGTTTCTTCTTCTTCTTTTGGTTCTGTTTTGGCGTGCTGACCGTGTCATGGATAACGAGGGTGTCATGTACGATCAACGGTGCCGACTCAACAGAGCGCGGGAGCGTAGAAGGTTGGCTGCTGAGCGCAGGCGCAGACTCAGAGTGATGATATTGGCACTGAGAGTCGTGAGTGCCACAATGGCGACAATGCAGGAACAGAGCCACGATGAGGGCTATAACGAAGAGCGTGGCAATGGCGATGGTTGCGTAGGAGAGTCGGCTGAGTGTACGCAATTGTTGCTGTTGACTCGACGAGTTCGTAACCAGAGAGCGCTCTTCGGTGCTTTGAAAGTTATGGCTGATAAAGTCATTGAGTGAAGGCAGCGCATACACACGTTCGGTATAGATAGCCAGGTTGAGCAGCTCGCTAGTTGTTTGCAGCAGGGCATCAATTTCCAGCGCGGATTGGTCGCGTTCGCTTACCGACGGAGGATTGATCGAGCTCACGATGGCAGCCGGGCGGACGTGTCGCTTAGGGTCGGGCAACACCGTTACCAGCTTCCGCGCCAGCAGGTCGCGCACAACCGTCAGGTAGTCGATAACAGCCATGTGCGTATCGGCCTGAATGGCGAAGAGCAGCCAGGAGTTCCGTTGATTCCATTGAGGAATGAACATGTGGAAGCGTTGAGGATCGGCGTTGACCAGGTCCTGCCATTGTTGGCCATCAACCTCGCGTTGATCGGGGCTGATGCGGAGCAGGTACTCAACAGTAGAAAGATTCCCACGCTCTGCGATGAGCCTGGCAATGTGTTGCTGCCGTTCACTGTATGGCATGGATGTTTGCGAAAAGTGCTGCAGTAGTGCGAATACTGCGGGGGAAAGCTACGGCTTTAGCACTCAACGTTCGTACGAAGGGAAATCTCTTCAAGAATGGAGCTGACGCTAAGGCATCGGCCCAGATCTCCGGTGTAGACAATTGATTTGCCGTTGTAATGCACTTCCATGGTGTGGCGCTCTGCCCGTTCCTTCGAACACTTGGTGGCCTTGACGATCTGATCGATCACTTCTTCAAAAGTATGCCAATCATCGTCAAAAAGGATGCATTTCGCCGATAAAGTGTCGGTTGCAAGCTCCTCAACGATACTTTCTTGAAGTTCAAGGGTGTCATTATCCATCATTTCCATGATGAGGCCAGGTACTCGTTGTTGAAAAATCTCAGACGAAAATAGGAAATCTCTGTAGTTTTGCAGTCCACGAACGGCAAATTGCTGAAATTGCTTACAATTGAATCCACAAAACCATCAATCTGAGAGGACTCACTCATGACTGACAAAGAGTTTCTTGACCAACTCGACGCCATTATTAACGAGCGTCACATGCTCCAACATCCTTTTTATCAGATGTGGAACCATGGTACCTTGACCAAAGATATGCTCCGCGAGTACGCGCAAGAGTACTACCATCAGGTTTGGCATTTCCCAACCTATGTGAGTGCTACGCATGCGGCTTGTGCTGAAGACATGGAAGTTCGCCAAATGCTTCTCGAAAATCTCATGGAAGAAGAGCACGGAGAGGGTAATCACCCCGCTCTCTGGCGCCGCTTTGCAAAATCACTGGACCTTAAGGAAGAAGACATCCAAACACGTGAGTATCTGCCACATACCAAAGAGTCGGTACGCATTCTGAAGACTTTGTCGAAGAATGACAACCCTGCTGTTGGCCTGGCCGCACTCTACGCGTACGAGTCACAAATCCCTGAAGTCTCGACCACCAAAATCGATGGTCTGAAAAAACACTACAACATGGATAACGAAGACGCCCTGATTTTCTTCGCCGTGCACGAACACGCTGACGAAATCCACCGCGAAGTCACTCGCGATGCCCTTCTTCGCATCTGTCGTACAGAAGAACAGCAAGTTCGCGCTCTGGACTCAGCTCGCGAAGCTGCCGATGCAATCAACCTATTGCTCGATGGTGTGTACGAAAAATGGTGTTCGAACTGATCATCAGTCTGAAGCCTGCACTAGCAACACATTCTTTTAAAACTCCCTACGCAAGTCGGGAGTTTTTTTTTATCCCTCATCAAAAGTCTCTTCCTCAACGCCTGCCGCCTGCGGCGGCGCTCTCCTCAAGACGGTCATCAACGCGTGTGTGATAGCGCCTTCAATAGGCGGCTTATTGATTTGCTTTTTTATGTCGGCGAGATGTCCACTTTCACCACAATCGATCTTTGTACCAAAGCGCATCTTGCCTTGTTTAGGAAGAGTATTGCGATGCAACTTGCCGAACTCATGTGTGGGATCTGACGCAAAGCTTTGAAAGAAGTTTCTTGTGCAGCGAGCGCTTGTGCTCATGTTTCCTTATTCCCATACACGCGATGAAAGAATATCCTGATAGTGAAAGCTCCTCTGCATTTCGTTCCATACGAGAATGGCGTGAGGACGAACGACCTCGTGAGCGCATGATGGCGCATGGGTCAAAGACACTCTCCGACACCGAACTCCTTGCAATACTCCTCGGTACTGGCACGCGTGGGATGTCGGCCGTCGACACCGCTCGCGAACTCCTCAGCAAATTCGGTGAGCTCAATCAATTGCTTCATCGTGACAGTAGCGAGTTAGCATCCGTGAAAGGCATAGGACAAGCCAAGGCGCTCACACTCAGTGCTGCATTCGAGTTGAGTCGCAGAGTTGAAAGCGCGCCCTTCAGTTCCCGACAAGTCATTCGATCCGCCAAAGACGTTGCACTCTACTACATTCCACGTCTACGAGGTCTGCTCAAAGAGTCCTTTCGTGTACTCCTCATGAACTCCGCAAATCAAGTCTTCCGAGAAGTCATCGTCAGCGAAGGCTCCCTCAACGCCAGCATCGTCCACCCCCGCGAAGTCTTCCGCTGCGCCATCAGCGAAAGCGCTGCAAGCATCATCGTGCTGCACAACCATCCCAGCGGCAACACCGAACCGTCACGCGAAGACCTAGCCATCACCAAACAGCTGCGCGAGTCTGGTGCAATCATCGACATCAAACTCCTGGATCATATCATTATAGCAGGCGAGAGTTACACAAGCTTGGCGGAGAGGCAACTGCTGTAGGGCGGAGCACGCTCTAAACACATAAACGTCGAGGTCCGTAGAGCCTCGCGTGTCGCATTGCGTGAGGGTCTCAGCGGAGCTGAGGCCCTAATGGTTGCGCATCTGCTTGCCACATCTGCTAGCCACATTGAGAGCCTCAGCTGCGCTGAGACCCTCAGGATCGTGCTCTACATATTCCGCCAAACCATGAACACAACTATCGCAATGGCGAAGAGTTTGTTGAGCAGCGGGTAGTCTTGGATACGAGGGAGTTTTCGCTGATGGAAGAGATGGAAGTAGCGATGTACGAAGAAGTATGCGAATGAGGGTAGGATAGCGAAAGAGAGGGGATTGAAGAACCACGCGCGCTGCCACTCTGCGTGGAGAAGATGATGAGTGGCGCGGGTCATACCGCAACCCGCGCACTCATAACCTGTCACTTTGTGAAACACACACGGAATCAGTGTGTGCTCACTGGGATCTATCACAAAGAGCAAAGCGCATGCGAAGCATGCAGCGATGATAACAAAAGGGAAGTGCGATCGACTTCTCATGAACTTAGGCCGTCAATGTTCCTGCAGGTCCTGGAGAATCTGGAAGTGAGTACCAGCGATTGATTTCAGATTGCTCGATGGCGTATACGACAATACTTCCGCCGATGAGTGAGAGGATAATCGCTAAGACAGGCAAGTTCTCCGAAAATGGAAAACCGTTGGCACGTTGAATGTCGTTGATTGACTTCGCAAATTTGTATTCAATGTAGATGGCATAAATACCACAGGTAATGAGGCTGAGACCCAGCCACATCCAGAAGTTGTATTCTTCACGACCCAGCCATGCGTTGATAATTCTAAACTGACGATTCTGCCAAACAAGTGAATAAATTCCGCAAGTGATGATGCTTAAAATGATGCACATCACTACGTCGTAGACCGCAAACTCCCGCGGAATAGGCGGATTGTTTGTTGCATTCATAAAACCCCTTAGATAAAATGAAGAATACTGTTGTCCCCTGATACTACGCAGCTGAAGGAAGAAGGATGCAGCAAAGCGTGTCACAAGTTCAGAAACCCTGAAGAATGCTGCAAATCAAATTTAAAGTGACACTTTCTATACGCGCTCATGGGAGTAATGTGTACGCATAGAGGCACTCCTGCTCGACTTCGGTTCACCTAATTAACACTACTAGTTGCTACAGTGGAGAGTGCAGTAACGTTGTTTTTTCTGGGTAGACCACTCTTGCGAGCGCACCCGTCCACTGCCTTGTACGCGGACGATGATGTTGTTGGCATGGAGAATGGCAACGGCTCTGCGTAGGCTGAGACCTCGAACGTCGAGTTGTTTGTCAAGAAGTGTACGAGTACTATCGCTGGCGATGGGACCTGTCTCGGTACTGTACTCTATGCTTAGCGTTGTGCCTCGGATCACCCGTGAGCCGGCTACTGGCTGTTGTCGGGCAATGACTCCTTCCTCATTTCCTCGATCAAGACGTAGACCTTTTTCGTGGATGAGTTGTTCTGCTTGTGTCCATTGCATTCCTCGAAGGTCGGGGACGCTGACGCTGTCTGATGGGACTTGAGACTTTGCAAGACGTGCCAACGCGGGAAAATTCTCGTTCACGGAAGGGGTGGAGAGAATGCGCTGTACGATGTTGCGAAAAATTGGTGCAGCGGTGCGTCCACCGTAGATGTCGGTTTTTGGACGATCCAACATCACCAACACTACCATCTCTGCTGAATCCGCCGGATAGTAGCCAATGAAGGATGCAGTGTAGGCCTCTTTGTTGTACTTGCCCTCCACAAGCTGCTGCGCTGTGCCGGTCTTCCCTGCAATACGCAAGCCTTGAATGCGCGCTTCCATACCAGTTCCGCGTTCTACGACGGAGCAGAAGAGATTAGACAGTGTGCGAGCGCTTTCTTTGGAGATGACTTGACGGATCTTCTGTGGACGAAACTCTTTCACTCGAGCATTGTGTTGATCAAGAATGCCGCGCACGATGTACGGCTTCATCATCTGTCCGTCGTTCGCCACCGTAGCATACGCATTCGCAAGCTGCAACGCAGTTGCAGCAAGCTGATACCCATAGCCCATAAAGAGCTTGGTGCTATAGTCGTACTCTTTTGGCGTCTTTAAAATGCCTCGAGCCTCTCCACTCAAATCAAATCCAATAGGAATACCAAAACCAAAATCGCGGGTGTATTTGTAAAAGGTGGCGTCGGGGATGGACCGCGCCAGATTCCCGAAGACAATGTTGCTCGACTTCTCTAATGCTTGTTCCAGGGTACAAATACCGAGCGCCTCATGGTCGCGCACAATCGTGCCGTCCTTGAGTGTCATGATACCGCCCATTCCATCTACCTGACTGTTCGGCTCCACAAGATGATTGTCGATAGCCATTGCCGCAGTAATCAGCTTAAAGGTTGAGCCAGGCTCGTACATGTCGGTGATACCCCGCATACGCATTGCATCAGGCGTCGACTCTTGAAGTGAGTTCGGGTTGTAGGTGGGATACGATGCCATCGCAAGAATCTCTGCGGTGTGCGGGTTGAGGGCTATAGCCATAGCACTTTGTGCTCCCGCACTCTGCATGCCGCGCAAGAGTTCTTGCTCCACTATGCTCTGCAGTTCAGCGTCGATGGTGAGCTCCAACGAATAGCCATTGCGCGCTGCCTTGGTGCTTGCACCGATGACTTGACGCAGACGTCCACGACCGTCTCGTTGCATAATCTCAAAGCCAGACTCACCGTGAAGGAGACTATCGTAAGCCAACTCTAAACCCGCCAAACCCTTGTTGTCAACATTCGTACAACCCACAAGCTGAGCTGCCAGCGAACCATAGAGGTAATTGCGCTTAGGCTCGGCTAGACGGATGAATCCTGCATCGTTAATGGAATCAAGGGCTGCAGTGGCTGAGCTTAAGGTATAGCCACGCGCCAACCACACAAAGTTCTTGTCTCTATTCGCCTGAATCTTCGCCATCAACACCTCACGCTTGATGCCGCACACCAACTCTAAAAGAGTGCAGATGCGCTCGGGGTTTTCTAGCATCTTTGGGTCGACCGCGTAGGAAACACTTTGAATGGTTGAGGCGATGGTGCGACCTTGTCGATCGAGGATTAAACCGCGTGTTGGACGTAAATCGACGCGCGCTTCATACTGCTTGCGCGCTCGCTCACGGTACTCCGGACCCTTAATAATCTGCACAACAAACAACTTCACAAGTACAGCCACAAAGCCAACGAAGAAGAAGATTGCCATAAAACGTAATCGCCATGGCTTGTACGCAGACGCACGATCGCCAAGATCCTGTGCATTCATAGTGTCGACGGAAACAAAAGATGAGCGCATACCACCCACTACCCTAAACGCTCTGCTCTACTAGCAGTGCCTGTGCTTTAGGGTCGGTGCCATTACGCTTTGAGATTGAAATGTAGATCGATAGCTGCTGCATTGCTCGTACTCTTCACACGAAGGATACGATAGCCCAGAGCTACGAAGAGTGACTGCTGCATGGCAAAAATAGAACAGAGTGTGCAGCCGACAAGCTGACAACACGAGTGATGGGTACTCTGAAACGAAGAATTCGGTCACAAATCTGCGTGGAGACAGAGCTTTGAGCTGAATCGAAGTCTACTGTCGAGATAATTTACTGGAAAGCTCTAGTGTAAGAGGATAGCCAAAGGTCGAGGTGAAGCCAGTTGGTACACGGGGTTGAAAGGTCGTTCATGAATTCACGACCTAAGCGAAAGTGAACTTATGCACTGCGAGTTGAATAGTGCTCTGGGCACATCTACTACGCTTTTCTGTGCTCCTTCGCGTTGCTATTCTTTCTTGCGCTCAATCACGATTGGCGCGGATGCCGGCTGGGTTAGTCCAATGTTTTCTCGCGCAATGCGATTGATACGATCGCTGCTTTCAAGGCGGAAAACTTCGTTGCGCAAGAGGTTCGTGGAGGAAATGAGAGAATCGCGTGAGTACTCAAGGGTCTTGATCTCAGCTAACAACTGATTTACTCGTACCACATTGTTGACGTAGAGTAAAGTGATTCCAGCCACAAGAATGAGGAGGACGAAAATTTGGGCTGGACTGAACAATCGCAACTTCTGCATACTAAAACTCAAAGGGAAAAGTGAAGCGAAGCTTGTACGAGGCTCCGAAATGAGACTTTGACAGGTGCTACCTAAGAACGCCCCAAAGCGTGCGCCCGAGATAGCGTGAAGCGCAAAAAAGTACCTTCTTTAGTCGCCAAGGAATCGTTGGTACAGCTGATGACCATTCTGGGCGAAGCGCTCAAAGTAACCAGTATACCACTCACAGAGTGCGATGCCCGCGGCTTGAGATTGTTGGACATCTTCCAGACTTTCAATACCACCGCACCGAATCACATGAAACTGACTATTCTTCATGCTGCGCGCAGCATGCTGCGCCGCAGCCCTCGAGAGTTCTAGTGAAGAATCGTGGAGGACACGACCACTAAGCCCGCCACCGAAGTTCTCACGAAAGTAACGAAAGACACCACGCTCAGATTCTACAAACGAAGGAGCGTGTCGCTCATACTGAATGGAGGTGTTGCCAAGATTGATGCCGTCAAAACCAAGAGTGCACAAGAGGTCCACAAGGGCTGGTATCAAGTCTGGATTGGTATCGTTCGAGAGCTTCACAATCAAGGGCAAAGGTCGTGTGCGCTTCTTCAAAAAGTTCTGTGCTACATACTCTAAACGCTCAATGAGCGAAGGGTCGAGCTCATCCATGCGCGCTTGGTGTCCGGGGGCTACAACGTTCGGACAACTCTCATTCAACTCCATGAAGTCAACACCCGCTTGCTCGTACTGACTCATTCCTTCTACGAGTGAACCCAAAGCTTCTAATCCTTGCTGTTCTGGGTCGGAACTGAGACTGGCTCCCATTGGACAGCCCGGAACCTTGTTGACGCGTGATAAGACATTTGCAACCACCGCATGTCCACGATTCGGCAATCCCATCCAATTCGATGCGCTACCACTCCCTGGATAGGGTACAAAAGGATGCGTTATGCCACGCTTGGTGTTACCCATTCTTGCCCGCGCAGTTGTAGTGCCACTGAGATAGGCGCCAGCTCCCTGCGCAGCAACAACTTCATAGCCTTCGCCATTCTTGAACATTCCCGCAGCGTTGAAGATTGGACTGCGAAAGGTCAGGCCCCATAGCTCCTGCGACCACTTGGGCTGAGGGATGTAGGCTTTTGGACGTTCCGCGGCAAAGGCTTTAATAAAACGAGGTCTGGTGCGTGAATAGAACGCGGTTGTCCAGGATGCAGGTGCGTGCATCATGAAGGGACGTAGCTGAGCGTCCAAACGGGCAAGGGATTCAACAACAGACACAATTTCTTCGGCTAGTGGATTAGTTTGCTACAAAACTACAGCTCACGAGCCGAAAGCTAACGATGATGCGCAAACACCTTAGCCGGATCTCGCTGTAGTGCGGCTTCCGACTCAAGATCTTCAAGAGTACCCGAATAGCTTCGACGTGAAAAAATAGAATAGGCTGGTGTCTCCAAACGTCGGGTGTGCATGCTGGCAAGTACCCGCTCTTCACGAGCTGCAAGACTATCGTCCGCAGGACGTACATACACTATCGGCTGATTCACGTTCTCTAACCATGCAATGGCAACATCATCATGTTGCAAATCTGTTATTCGCGCATAGCTTGTACCGTAGCGCTCTTTCCATGGACTGGTAGTTTTCGTTCCTGGCCAGCCAGCCCAACCCTGTGTGTACCACGAAAGCTGAGAACATAGGCTGTCGTTCTCTTGCTCAGGATGTGCCAGAATGATAAAGTCGTGGACTTCTGAATCATGCAGCCACTTGCCAGTTTTCTGCGCTCCTCGACGTGCTTCGTCGATCGACCACACATTGAGTGCCGCAATACGTAGAACAAGCACGATAGGTATGACCGACATAAAGAGTCGGTGAATGATGACGTTAACACTGAAGCGACGCTCGGTGTTGAACTTCAATGCCGACAACATCAGCACGAGTACAAGCAGAACAAATGCCAATGCAGTAATATTGAAATGTAGTTGAAACAGGTCTTGTACACTGCTACGAAGTGGATAAGCTGATGACCAGATGACAACAATCAAGGCAAGAAAGAGAAGAGTAATGCCCTGCTTTTTTCGTGACCAGTTCTGCATGAGCACATCAAGTCCGCGCAGACTGAGCAGAATTGCCGGCGCAACCATATACACAACACTGCTGCCCTGCTTCAAGGGCAAGAGTGAAATGACCACCACACTCAGCACAAACCACAAAGCGAGCACAAGCTCAATGCTCACATCGAAGGAATGGGCAAACACTTTGCGACCTTCCTTTATCCAAACTCCTAACCACACAAATGCAAAGAAGGCTATAGGTTGCGCTATGAGAAGAGCGTTGATGTAGTAGGGGCTTGCCGGAAACGACCAGCTCGCATCAGCGCCAGCGAGTGGATGAAATAGCGATGACCAGAAAGTAGATCCATGGGCAGTTGCCATGTGCACATACCAGGGAAGCGAGCAACAGAGCGCAATTGCAGCTGCCACCAGAAATTGAAGACGCAGACTCTTATTCTTTTGTTCATCCGGATGGAGCGCCGCGAAGGCGTTGAGCAAGGCGTCTTGATCGAGAGGAGTAAGTCGTAGTGCCAGAGTTTGCAACCAAAGGAGTACAAGAAAGCCTAGAGGAATGATGGAGGCAATGAGATCTGTCTCGATTGCTGCTGCAAGTGATAGCGCGTACAAGCCAATGTATAGCAAGCGTCGGAAGGGATCGCCCTCACGTCTGGCTTGAAGAAGTGCATACAAACACAAGAGAGTAAAGCAAGCGTGCACGATATCGCCTGTACCGAGTCTGGCAAAGTGATTCCACACCAACGTAGAACTCAATAAAGCCACCGAAAGAATCGCTGTCTTTCTCGGAAGCACGCTGCATGCAATGAGGTACATGAGGAAGAGCGATCCAACTGCACACAGGGTGCTGAAGAGGCGAACGGACATGGGTGTCATGTGCATAGGCTTCATAAAAAAGGACTGTGCCCAAACACTCAGTGGCGGCTTAGCTGCCGTTACCACACCACCCAAAGAATAGTTGCTCTGATCCCACCACGTATTATGCTCAATCACCGCTCGAGCCCTCGTGGCGTTGTATGCTTCTTCGTAGGGCTGGACTTCGCGCGCGCCCAGAGTGATGAAATACAAGAGCGAACAACTGATGAGAATCAGTAGTGCGTTGTGACTTAAAACATCGGTGGCTGGATTACGAGACATGATCGGACTTCCCCAGAACGTAATTTGCGGGAAGTTAAGAATGAATTAAGAATGAACTAAGCTTGCGTTTTCTCCCATGACCATCGACCTGCTCTCTTTCCTCTGTGCCATCATCGCCTATTTCCTGGGTTGCATCCCTAATTCATGGCTGGTTGTCCGCCTCGCCGCTGGAAAAGACATACGCACCGAAGGCACAGGCAACATGGGTGCCATGAACAGCTATGACGTCAGCGGCAAGAAATGGGTAGGTATCGTTGTCACGATTCTTGACGCCCTCAAAGGCTTCGCTGCCGTCAAAATTGCCTTGCTCCTTGGCGCTGATTTCTTTGGCGTTGCCATGGCGGGCGTGTTTGTGGTGTTTGGACATTGCTTTAATATCTTCTTCAAATTTCACGGTGGCCGCGGTCTGGCCTCAGGCGTTGGCGTAAGCCTCGCCCTTAACCCACTCCCCATGATCCTCTGGCTTCTCATGTACCTCACGGGGTACATCATTATTCGTCGCGATGTACACGTAGGCAGCATCAGCGGAATCCTTGGTCTGGCACTTCTGCTCTACACCACCCCCGCAATGCTCCTCGAAAAAACAATGTTGGTCCCAAACGTCAATCTCTTCCAGTTCAAAGCCATGGTCTGGCTGATCTGTCTGATATTCTTCATCCGCCATATCGAACCCATGCGAGAACTCTTTCGACAGCTGCAAGAAGATGATGCCAAACCTGATGATCTTGCATAAGTCATAATACTCGCGGCGGCTGCGCCGCCACGGAGCTTCATCAACTTCCAAATGTCTACAATGCTTCCAGACCTTTATGTGCAATCGCTCTCAGCCTGACTCATTGCGCTCATGTGCTGCAAGCAGCACTCCATACGGGTAGGTGAATGTTGTGGACTTGTCTTGAACTTGTCTTGAACTTGTTCGATGAAGGATCTATGTACCAAGCACCATTGTCCAAGTAGAATCTGTATCGTCTAAGAGAAAATGAATTTCCAGGTATGAATCAGTAACTCATGAGACATATGCAAGGTCCATCATATTTTGGCTTGCAGAGTAAACGATTCTACTGCGAGTACTCCAATGAACAACGAAGCAAGTTCCAGCAAATGTCAATGCGCTTCAGGATGCTCAGAACTGCATCTGCAGCATTTGATTGACTCTGGTTCTGTTCTGTTCTGTTTCAGTGATGTCTGAATGATCATCACTCACAAACTCACACTGCGTGTATTATGAGCTCGACCACTACCCTTCATCAACGATCAATCAACCCAGCAACTCTTGAGTGTATTGCTGAGTATGCTTTCTACAGCGAGGCTCAAATTGAAGAGCGAGTGCAAGCTTGCTTCGAGGCACAGCGAGTATGGCGTTCAACAGAGATCGAGCTCCGAGCCATCTACTTTCAGCGTCTTGCGCATATACTCCGTGCCCACGTAGAGGAAGCAGCGCTGCTTATGGCTGCTGAGATGGGAAAGCCGCTAGCGCAGGGGAGGGCAGAGATGCTGAAGTGTGCGCAGTGCTGCGAGTACATGGCGCACGAGGCAATTCAAGTCTTAGCGCCGATGGGTGTTGAGACTGAGTACCAGAGTTCGAGAATACACTTTCAAGCGTTGGGGCTTCTCTTTGCAATCATGCCCTGGAATTTTCCCTTCTGGCAAGTTATACGAGCGGCTGTGCCTGCAATGATGGCTGGGAATACAGTGATCCTCAAGCACTCGCCAGAGGTAGGCGGGTGTGCACTGATGATCCAACGACTCTTCGAGGAAGCTGGGATGAATTCTGGGGAGTTTGTGACTATCCTTGCAAGCGTTGAGCAAGCAGCTCGTGTTATTCAACACCCATCTGTGTCGGCAGTGACCTTTACGGGGAGTACCAGAGGTGGACGTGCAGTGGCGGCTCTCGCCGGACATGCCCTAAAGAAAAGCGTCTTGGAGTTGGGTGGTAGTGACGCCTACTGTGTTCTGGATGATTGTGATGTAGAAGCAGCGGCGCGCATTTGTGCAACCTCTCGACTCATTAACGCCGGACAAAGCTGCGTTTCTGCAAAGCGGTTTATTGTGATGTCGTCCGTAGCGAAGCAGTTTGAAGAAGCCTTCGTAGCTGAAATGCAAAAGGCCATTGTTGGAAATCCACTTGATGCCAGCACAACTGTGGGTCCCATGGCCAGACTTGATCTACGCGATGCACTAGTGGATCAAGTTACTCGCAGCGTGCAAGCTGGGGCTCGTGTACTTCTTGAGGGCGGTAAGGGAAAGGCAGAGGAGTTACAGGCTGCATACTACTATCCTTCGGTTATCAGCGGAGTGCAACCAGGAATGCCAGCATTCGACGAAGAGTTGTTTGGTCCGGCAGCAGCAATCATTCATGCCCGAAACGAAGAAGAGCTTATCGAGTTAGCGAATCGCAGTTCTTATGGCTTAGCTTCAGCGGTGTTTAGCTCAGATACCGTGCGAGCGGAACGCGTTGCGTTGTCTCTGGATGCCGGGTGTTGCTTCGTCAACGACTTCGTAAAATCCGATCCCCGTTTTCCTTTTGGTGGCGTGAAGGATTCAGGATGGGGACGAGAGCTATCAGCTTTCGGCATTCGGGAGTTTGTGAACGTCAAGCCCATTCTGGTAGCTTGAGAGGCAGAGGAGTTTTGATCGGGCGCAACGAGCAGACCAAGCATAGCGATCAAACCGCAGCAAAGCAGCACAATGAGAGAGCTGGCTATTTTATGGTGATGCGAAAACACAGCGTTGTGGTGAAATTGAAAGAAATCCTAGCTGAATTGTCGGTTACTGAGTCTGAGCTCACCGGCCTGGATAGCCTCGAAAAAGGACTTTTCGTCCCTCATAACTAGCGGCCTGCGGCATAGAGAGTATATCGTCCAGGACTGCGCAAATCTTTATTCTCTTAGGCCTTAGAAAGGAGAAGCACATAGCTGCAATCCTCCGCGAGCCTCTCGGTTCTCCACACTCCGCCTTTTCGCTCTCCCGCATCAACTTTTTTCCTGAAATTGCAACGCTATCCACCTTAAGAGCTCCTTTCATCATCTACCATCATGGCTGACCAAGAACGCATAGACTCGTTTGTTGTCACTGCTCGCAAATGGCGTCCTCAGCTCTTTTCTGAGGTCGTAGGTCAGGAGCATATCTCAACGACGCTATCAAACGCTCTTCTGAGCGGTCGAGTCCATCATGCCTATTTGTTTTGTGGTCCACGTGGAGTGGGGAAGACCACAACGGCGCGCATTTTTGCTCGCGCATTGAATTGTACAAATGCCAAAAACGGTGTTGAGCCCTGTAACGAATGTGATTCGTGTCGGGACATACTTGGTGGTCGTTCGCTTGATGTTATCGAGATAGACGGAGCATCGAACAATTCCGTGGATGACATTCGAAAATTGCGAGAGAACGCGAAGTATCCTCCGGTGCATGGACGCTACAAGATGTATATCATCGATGAGGTGCACATGTTGTCGACCTCAGCATTCAACGCCTTACTCAAGACCTTAGAAGAGCCACCTCCGCACTTGTTGTTCATGTTCGCAACAACGGAGTCACAGAAAGTCCCAGCAACCATCGTCAGCCGCTGCCAGCGCTTCGATTTTCGTCGCATGCAAATCGACGATATCGTCAAACACCTCGCGCACATTGCTGAAGCAGAGAAGGTTTCGATCGACGAAGCATCACTCGTTGCCATTGCCAAAAAGGGTGACGGTTCCATGCGTGATTCGCAGAGTATCTTCGACCAAGTGCGAGCCTTTTGTGGAGAGAACATTGTCATTGCCGATCTAGCCAACGCCTTACATCTGATCGACGAAGAGTTCTTTTTTCAGATCAGCGATGCTGTCACTGCACATGACTCGGCAACCATGTTTGACTTAGTGAAGCAGCTCATAAGTCGTGGATATGATATTCATGAGTGTTTAAGCGGGCTCACCGAGCACTTCCGCAATATCCTCAGCATCATTGCCACTGGGCAAACAAGCGTCATCGAATCATCGTCCGCTTCAATTGAACGCTATCGCAACGCCGCCAAGAACTTTAAGCAAGCGGATGTTTTGCGTATCATGACCATGATCAACACGACAGATGCGCAATTGCGCTTTTCCGCGCAGCCCAGATTTCGACTGGAGTTGTTGCTGACGCAACTGGCATCGATGGACTCAACAGTAGAGATTTCGCAACTCCTGGCTGAAGTTCGGGACTTAAAAAAAAACGGCTCTAAGATAGGAATGTTGAGTGCGCCAGTGCACGCAACCATGCCAAGTCCACCAAGCGCAGCACGAAACACTGCATCTGCAGCTGCCTCCTCGCCAGCAGTTTTTCAATCAACGCCGCTCGCATCAACACCTTCGCGCAGCTCTAGCGCCGATGCACCTCGCGAAAGCAGTCGTTTTTCAGCCTCACAAAGCTCTTCTGCGCCAACAAGCTCAGGCTCTAAGACGTCGATGAGTACAAATCAGAAGTCGGCCATTGATCCCAAGTCCTTAAGTGCTCAAGCCCGAGTACAACAGGCAATTGATGCCGAGGTTGCTCAGTCCTTCGTAGAAGGACCACAGATATCCTCCTCCGTACTCCAAGCAGGCTGGGCAGAGTTCTTGAAGTCTTTTCCTCCAAGTTTGGCAGCCATCAAGCTCAGCTTCAACTCAAAAGAAGTATGCAGTGTACGTTTCTTCGATGGCGAGATTCTCGTGCTAAATTCTGAGAAGTTTATGTGCGACGACATCAACGCGCGCCGCGCTCCACTCGGAACTCAATTCGAAAAGTTCTTCGGCTCAAGCGTCCGCGTTCGTGTGGTACACACCCAAAACATCCATGAACAGGTCGCAGAATCCGACAGCGATTCAAGTGACCTTAGTGCAAGCACTCCCGCTGCACCAACATCATCCTCAGCAAACACCACAGCTTCGCCAAGTAGCGCTGCAGCCTTGGCTGCCTCGGATGCCAGTACAAGCCTCTCCTCTAACAGCACCGCGTCTGATCGACTTCCCATCGAGAAGAGTTTGGTGGAGCTTTTCTCAGCTAAGAAGATTCCGTTGCAGAGTAATTAGTGCTTCGGCTCCGCTCAGCAACCATGCTTCGGCTCCGCTCAGCAACCACCCTTCGACTCCGCTCAGGGACCATGCTTCGGCTCCGCTCAGCGACCGGGTGTGAGCGAGTGTCGTTTATGTTTCAGAGCGGAGTCACGGAAAGGACCCTGAGCGGAGTCGAAGGGTGGTCCCTGAGCGGAGTCGAAGGGCCGTTGCGATCCACACGAGGGTAAGCGCAACCGCGCTTCGGCTCCGCTCAGCGACCGAGTGTGAGCGAGCGTTGTTTATGTTTCAGAGCGGAGTCACGAAAAGGACCCTGAGCGGAGTCGAAGGGTGACTGCGCTCAGCGACCGGGTGTGAGCTCAAAACCGTGTGTACACACCACTCACTGTCTTTATCTTGTAAATCACAACAAAGACAGATATTCTCAACAAGAATCAGATTCAAGAACACGAAATGTCTACACTTTCATACTGGGAACGAGAAGAGTTATTGCAATCGACTATTGCTGTTGTTGGCTCAGGGATCATTGGATTATCAACAGCGATAAGCATTAAGGAATTACATCCGGACTATGATGTTGTGATCCTTGAGCGTGAGATCTTGCCCGCGGGCGCCAGTACAAAGAATGCTGGTTTTGCTTGCTATGGAAGCTTGACAGAAATACTCCAGGATGTGCGGGTAATGGGTGAGGAGGCCGCGACGCGGGTGATTGCGCAACGGAAGCGGGGACTTGATCTGTTGCGACATCGCTTGGGTGACGAGAAGCTGGGTTTGGACATGGTTGGTGGTTATGAACTGCTTTGGGGCGATACGAGTGCTGCGCTCAATAGTCTCGATGCGATGAACCAGATTATGCAACCGATGTTTGGGTCAGAGTATTTTCAGCTTGACGACTCACTAGTCAGCCGTTTTGGTTTTAGTCAGAGCAAGGTTGAGCACATTGTTGCTACACCGCATGAAGGCAGTATCAATAGTGGTATGGCGATGAAGAATTTGTCGTTGCTCGCAGCCGCGAAGGGTGTACGGATCATCACTGGTGCTGATGTTCAACAGGTACATGAACGAAGTAGTGGCGTAGAGCTTGAGGTGCGACGTCATATTCTCAACGACACGATTCGCTTTCGCGCGGAGAGGGTTGTACTCTGTACTAATGCGCTTGCACTGCTTTTGATGGGTGGTCTGCCGATACAACCTGCCCGCGGACAAGTCCTCATCACACATCCTATTCCCGATCTGCGATTTCGTGGTGTCTTCCACTTTGATGAAGGCTTCTACTACTTCCGCAATGTTGGTACGCGTGTGCTGTTTGGTGGCGGACGTAATCTGGATATCGAAGGAGAAACTACTGCAGAGTTTCAAACGACTGAGCAGATGCAAAACAATCTGGATGAGTACTTGCGTACGGTGATTCTCCCCGGCGTTGCCTTCGAGGTTGATATGCGCTGGGCTGGCATCATGGGATTTCAATCCGATAAGTCGCCTATCGTACAACATATCAGTCCCAACGTTGTTGTGGGATTTGGTTGTAACGGGATGGGTGTCGCCATTGGTTCTGATATCGGCGCTCAAGCGGCTGCCTTAGTCTGTGCGTAGTCGTTTTAATGCGTCTCAGACCTACGCTTAGCTTTTGAGAACCCTTACAAACGTAGGCTTGCACTATTTGCCGAGAAATGCTTCTACTCGCGTGCAGGTTATGATTGTAGCTACAATGTTGGTGTATCCTCAAGCCGTACAGTTCATCGCTCGACTGCGAAGAACCGTCGGAGCACGAAGTGCGGAGCTTGAAGATGAAGACTTGTGAGATGACTGTGCGAGATGACAGCAACCGGCTTGGCGCGAGTGTGTGACTAGGCCATGTAGGCAGAGATCACCGAGTGCAGACCTTGCTCTAATGAGATTTTTGCTTTCCATCCAAGGCTATTGGCTTTGGAGACGTCGAGCAACTTGCGTGGGGTGCCATCGGGTTGCGAAGGGTCGAAGCTGATGGAACCATCGTAGCCGACGAGGCTAGCAATCATGCTGGCGAGTTCGCGGATGGTGCCGTCTTTACCGGTGCCGATGTTGACGATTTCACCAGCATCGTGGGCCGAGATCGACTTCATAAAGAAGAGCGCTGCATCGGCAACATCATCTGCATGCAAGAACTCACGATACACGGCACCGCTGCCCCAGAGCGAAACCTGGTCGGCGTGAATGCCGCGCGCTGCGAGTAAGTCCTTCAGTTCATTATCCGACCACTCCTGGCTGCGATCGCATCCAAATCCTAAATCCTCTGCTTGCAAGTTTGCGCGTATACGATCATAGCGTTGTGAGCGCAAGTACTGTGCGAGCGTGAACTTTCGGATGAGTGCGGGTAGAACGTGAGAGCTTTCGAGGTTGTAGTTGTCGTTCGGACCATAGAGGTTTGTTGGCATGAGCGAGAGAAACTCGCTGCCGTACTGCTCTTTGTAATACCGACACATCTTCACCGCTGCAATTTTTGCTACGGCATAAGGTTCATTGGTTGATTCCAGGGCGCCTGTTAAGAGCGATGATTCTTGTAAGGGCTGCTCGGCAAGCTTGGGATAAATGCACGACGACCCTAAGTTGATGAGTTTCGTACAGCCAACTTGATGCGCCGCTTCGATCACATTCGCTGCAATCATCAGGTTCTCATAAAAGAACTCTGCTCGAAACGTATTGTTCGCATGAATACCTCCAACTCGCGCTGCCGCTAAGAAGACATATTCAGGTTTGTGTGTGCGGAAGAAATTCAGACATGCCTGTTGGTCGATGAGGTTGAGCTCTTGACGTGACGCTGTCATGAGAGAGCTATATCCTTCAGCACTGAGTCTGCGAAGAATTGCACTGCCCACCATACCTCGGTGACCGGCTATGAATATTGAAGCGTTTTGATGCATTCTATGGACTGATTTCGATTTTGGTCAGAAGGGATGAAAAGTGCTGCTAAACCGACAGCGCACAAAAATACGTCGGCGACGCTGAGCGTTTGTGCAAGTATCGGACGTTTGGCAGGGGAATAGAGTAGGCAGAACTACGGATTTTTCGGCTGAGATCCCCGAACAGCTACAGTCAGCGCTGACCAGTTGAGTTGGCCGTCTGGTCGCGCAAGCGCTCAGTTCGTTCGTTGCCATTGCCCCTCTTCGTGCTTTGTAGTGGGCTGTCGGAGCAGGCTTTCTGACTTGCAGCTCGGATCAGAGAGACCTGAATCTCCTCAAATAGCGTCCTAGAAGCAGGCATCGGTAGTTCTGCGCAGGTCTGGCACTCGACTTTTGTTTTATCTTGCAGTTCAGGACGGATCCCTGCAATAGGGGGAGCATGGATGCATACGCAGTTGAGTCATAACACGACGATTTCATCGCAGCAGCAGAACCATGAGTGTGTCAACACCAACCGATATTCTCCGAGAATGTAACGCAGCTTTAGAAATGCTAGGCGAAGCTGCGCATGGTGTCGACTTTCGCTCGCACATCCTTGCTCTGTTGTGTCTGCAACGAGCTCGCCTGCTTCCTCCCGCACAACAATCGCTCAGCGCACTTGCCTCGAATTTGCACAATGCCTTACGTGCTGCTGAGCGCACTAACCCTTTGCTCCAAGGCTTGAGTGCTGATGTTTCGTTTGAGCGTGACCCTGCCGGACACCGCATTGAGCCTGGCGTTGTTCGATCCGTACTCAGTGCTCTGCATACTCTGCGTTGTGATGACCAAGCATTAGTTGCTCGTGCAGCAGAAGCCTTTGTGCTCCAGCATGCCGACCTTCGAGAATCCTCTTTTCTTGCAACACTCTTTCCTGCGCTCATTCCGCTTAACGCTGGAGCCTCGGTTCTGGATGTGGGCTGCGGTAGTGGATTGCGTGCTGCAGTAGCGCAGAGAAGCGTCACGGAAGAACAGCACATGAGTGTTCTACCTCGTAAGATTCGATTACGAGCGGAGGATGCTGATCCCTTTGCATTGCGCTTAACCAGTTTGCTTGCAGTACTCTGTGATTTGCAGCTTGAGTTCCAAGAGTGGGGACGTGCCTTTGAAGCGCATAAAACTGCTCGTTTGTTTGATCGCATTTTTGTGGAGCGGCGAGATGCTCCGCCGTCGTTCTCAGGTATTCTTCGATGTATGGCTGAGCATAGTGTGGCGGCTGTCCTCATGACCGATGAGGTAGTGCAACAGTTACGTCGTGCCGACATGTCCTTACTCCTAGAGCGAGATGTGTTGGATAGTGTGATTAGTCTGCACGGACATCTACGTCCAACCTGGCATATCATGATACTTCGTGGTCGCAAGAGTGTAGAGCGACGTCACCGTGTGTTGTTTTATGACCACATGGACGCGCAGGATGGTCCGAGCCTCGACGGACTCAGCATAGAAAGCATCATTGAAGCGCGAGATCAGTTTGCGAACAACGGCAATCATTGTCGAGTGTTGCATCGCAGCGACATCCTTAGCTCCTCCCGTGTACTGCCAGGGATGCGCACAACAGCGCCTCTCTTTGCATACCAGCGCGACAGTTATCCTGGAGCTCTAAGCACAACACAGTTTGTTGAGCTAGACTCGCAGATGATTCAGCGCGGCTTGGACATTCACTCGTTCTTCCAGAAGAGCAAGCGCAATGATTTCTTTCGGCCTACCTTTCATGACCACGCTCTTGTACGCGTAGCGGTGTCGTCCGCACCGACGCTGAAGAATGCAGAGATTCGTACGCACTATGCTTTTGCTGCATGGTGGAGCGCGGTGTCGCCGCTGCTTCTTATGCCGGAAACCTCATTGCCACAGCTTCGTGAGGAGTTTGTGTCGGCGTTGAGTCGGGACTCCGTGCTCAGTCCACGTCAGGCGCGCGCAGTATTCCGTGATTGGTGGACGACAGTTGAAGACGAACGTAGTTTGTTATCAAAGCATAGCTCCACAGCTGTTGCCAGCGGTTGGATTGAGGCCATGCTTCGTGATGCGCAGATAAAGGGTCGTCGTTTCTGGTTTGAGTGCGATGCTACCCAGCGCACCATGTTGGAGTATATGTGTCCTGACACAGTGCGCTCATTACAAGCCTCGCGCGCAGCGCTCGACAGCATTGTAAAAACCCAAAGCGAAGTGCAGATCAGTAACACGCAGAGTATTGCTGATAGACTGATGCAGCGTCGTCGCAATACGGTGCTCGACGAAGTACAGCATTCCCAAGTCCATGTTGAAGTAGCTCAGGAGCGTATTGCAGAGCTTCGCGAGTTTATTCAATTGCAGAAAGACAGGATGAAGAACTTACACTCGCGAGCCAAGGCACATCGCACCGATGAGCAGCGGGTGGAAGTGTTTGATGATACACGGGAGATGCAAGATGAGTTGGGTCTCATCTTTGCGCGCCTCGTTCCAGCGCAGAGCGAGTTATCGCTGCTCGAGAAGTCGCTCCAGCCATTCATCCTCCTTGAACACCGCAAGGAACAGGAACAGTCTGCCCTTGATGGCTTTGTTGATCGATTAGTACCTGAGCTTCGAGAGTTGCGCAATGCGCTCTCACCACAATTGGCCTCGTCGCTTATTCTGTTGCAATTCCGTGAGCAGCTCAGTAGAGGGGTGGAACATGCTCTTATGCAGAACCGCGAAGAGGTTATTCGTGAGTTGGAAGGTGTGTGGAAGCGATTGGCACAGGGTTCGACCTTTGCACCGCAGGTGCAGGGGATGAGGGTGATGTAGGGTGAGATTTGTTGGGGAGGTTTTGGATTTTTGATGTTGGGATTGTTATTGGTGCTCGGTTAGTTCGACAGCCAGCGTTATTGGTGTAACCAGCCCTCGCGTATAACAGTTATGGATACAGTATAACGGCCGTCGATGTAGCATAGCCAGTCCTCGGTTTCAGTACGAGAGCCATCGTCGATTGTATAAAGGCCATCGTTTATAGTTGGACAGTCCTTGTTTAATACAACATCCGTGGTTTCAGAACGACAGTCCTCGTTTATTGTATAACGGCCCTCGTTTATAGTTGGACAGCCCTTGATTTATGTTACGACAGCCCTCGTATGGTACAACAGCCGTGGATTCAGAACGACAGCGCTCGTCTATTGTATAACGGCCATTGTTTATAGTTGGACAGCCCTTGTCTTATGTTACGACAGCCCTCGTATGGTACAACAGCCGTCGATTCAGAACGACAGCGCTCGTCTATTGTATAATGGCCATTGTTTATAGTTGGACAGCCCACGTTGAATACAACATCCGTGGATTTAGAACGACAGTCCTCGTCTATTGTATAATGGCCATCGTTTACAGTTGGACAGCTCACGTTTAATACAACATCCGTGGATTCAGAACGACAATCCTCGTCTATTGTATAACGGCCATCGTTTGAAGTTGGACAGCCCACGTTTAATACAACATCCGTGGATTTAGAAGGACAGTCCTCGTCTATTGTATAATGGCCATCGTTTACAGTTGGACAGGCCACGTTTAATACAACATCCGTGGATTCAGAATGACGGTCCTCGTCTATTGTTTAACGACCATCGTTTACAGTTGGACAGCCCACGTTGAATACAACATCCGTGGATTTAGAACGACAGTCCTCGTCTATTGTATAACGGTCATTGTTTATAGTTGGACAGCCCACGTTTTATATTACGACAGCCCTCGTATGGTACAACAGCCGTGGATTCAGATCGACAGCGCTCGTCTATAGTATAACGGCCATTGTTTATAGTTGGACAGCCCACGTTTTATATTACGACAGCCCTCGTATGGTACAACAGCCGTGGATTCAGAACGACAGCGCTCGTCTATTGTATAACGGTCATTGTTTATAGTTGGACAGCCCACGTTTTATATTACGACAGCCCTCGTATGGTGCAACAGCCGTGGATTCAGAACGACAGCGCTCGTCGATTGTATAACGGCCATTGTTTATAGTTGGACAGCCCTTGTCTTTTGGAGCAATAGCCGTGGATTCAGAACGACAGCTGTCGTCTTTAGTACAACAGCCCCGAGCGTTGCTCGGGACTGCCCTGAGATAATGCGCCCCTTCGGGGCTTTTCGTATCTATGCGCTGCTTGCACGACAGCCCACCGCGTTGCGGTGAGCTGCCCTGAGATAATGCGCCCCTTCGGGGCTTTTCTGTTTTCTACGCTTTGCGTATGACAGCCCCGAGCGTTGCTCGGGACTGCCCTGAGTTAATACGCCCCTTTGGGGCTTCTCGTTTGTTTGCGCATTACGCACGACAGCCCACCGCGTTGCGGTGAGCTGCCCTGAGTTAAAGCGCCCCTTCGGGGCTTTTCGTTTGTTTGCGCTATACGTGCGACAGCCAGCGTTACGAGTGTAGCAGTCCCGAGCGTTGCTCGGGACTGCCCTGAGATAATGCGCCCCTTCGGGGCTTTTCTGTTTTCTACGCTTTGGGTATGACAACCCCGAGCGTTGCTCGGGACTGCCCTGAGATAATGCGCCCCATCGGGGCTTCTCTTTTGTTTGCACATTACGCACGACAGCCCACCGCTTTGCGGTGAGCTGCCCTGAGATAATGCGCCCCTTTGGGGCTTCTCTTTTGTTTGCACATTACGCACGACAGCCCACCGCTTTGCGGTGAGCTGCCCTGAGATAATGCGCCCCTTTGGGGCTTTGTTTTTGTTTGCGCTTTCTGCACTAGCGACTTAACATAGATGCCGTAGCAATGCGAGCAAATGCTTAGTAGAAACCTCGGACTGCGTCTTCGGCTTTTGTTAGTGTTTCGTGTAGGTCATCGTTGATGATGCTGACGTCGAATTCATGGAGGAGTGACATTTCCATTTCGGCGCGTTCTAGACGGAGCGAGAGTTGTTCTTCGCTTTCTGTGCTGCGAGAGCGTAGGCGCTGTTCAAGAACTTCTTGGTTTGGTGGGGCTATGAAGATGAGAAGGGTATCGTCTGGAAATGCGTGGCGCAGTGAGATTGCTCCTTTTACGTCTACGTCAAACAGAATGGTTTGTCCGGAATCGATGCTGCGTTGGACCTCTGAGCGCAGGGTGCCGTAGAGGTTTCCGAAGATCTCTTCGTACTCTATCATGTCGCCAGAACCAACTCGGTGTACGAATTCTTCTCTGCTTAAAAAGAAGTAGTCTTTTCCGTGAACTTCACCTGGGCGCATGCTGCGGGTGGTGGCCGACACGGAAAAGCGCCAGCTTGGGAATGTTCGCAGGAGGTGTCGGGCGACGGTAGTTTTACCGGCACCAGAAGGCGCGGAGAGAACGATTAAGTGCTTCTTCACAACTAGGCTTTCCTTCGGTTTCGTCGGGTTCAAGAATGTGTGCTGACTAAGTGCTTTCTAAGAGCTTTCTCTATGATGCCGATATCAGATGCAAGGATCTGAGGAGTGAAGCGCAGGCGAAGCCTGCGGGTGAAGAAGAAGACTCTGGCAGATCTATTTTCATAGAGTCAACTGTATTGCAGGAAGCCTTGCCTGGGTACAGACAAGGCTTCGAAGTTCAGGGCTACAGAGATTAGAGACTACTCTACATTCTGTACTTGTTCGCGAATACGTTCGAGTTCGTCTTTTACTCCAACTACCATGCGAGCAATGTTCGCATCGTTTGCTTTGGAGCCAATGGTGTTGACTTCACGATTCATTTCTTGGAGCATAAAGTTCATTTGACGTCCATTACCCTCGCCCGTGCGGAAGGCGTCGTTCATGAACTTGATGTGTGAACGAAGGCGTACGCATTCTTCTGAGATGTCGAGCTTATCAGCTAGTAATACGATCTCGAGTTGAAGACGTTGCTCGTCGATCTCATCTGCTTCAAACAATTGAGCAACGCGAGCACGAAGACGTTCGCGTTCTTCAGGAATGCGCTTCATACCTGTTTCCTCGATGGTGTCGAGGGTTGTTTCAATTGTTTTCATGCGAGCACGCATGTCCTTGATGATCTCTTTGCCTTCATTCTTGCGCATGGTATCGAGAGCGGTTAACGCAGCTTTGAGTGCTTTCGCAACAATCTTCCACTGCATTTCCGCTTCTTTATCGTCTTCTTCATCCTGACCCATGACGTCTGGTATACTCAAGAGGTCAGAAACCGATACAGGTGTGTCGATGTGCAGCTTCTTGCGTAGAGCTTCGAGTGAGGCGTGGTAAGCAGCGGCTTTTTCGCTGTTGACGACAGATGCAGTTTTGCTGGTGGAGTCCACTTTCACAAAAACTGAAACGGAGCCGCGTTCAAGAGCTTGCTTCACCATATCGCGCAGCTCCAACTCTTTGTGCTGTAGGTTTTTTGGCATTTTGCACGAAAGCTCTAAGTAGCGTCCGTTGACGCTGCGAATTTCAACATTCGTCGAGATGCCGTGTTCATTGATTTGGGCTTTGGAGAAGCCGGTCATGCTTTTCATAGGAGACCTAAGTAGTGTAGCTAAGGGACAATATCTTCGCCAAGTCCTTGTGTAAGGGCCTGGAATTATGCGACCTGATTTCAAGCCGAATACAAAGATACGAAGCTCGGCGCGCGTACAACCAGCTTACCAGCGCTCAGTTTCGAGAGAGCAAAGCACGGAACTGTAGGGATTGAATTCAATCTTCTCTGGATCGTAAGGCAAAAGGGGTAAATCGAACTCCGCGCTTTCACCACTGAGAACGGTTCTGAGGATTGCCGTACCATTATCGCCAAAATTGAGCTTTAAGGGCATGATCATGCTGAATTCAGGGGGCACATCGCGTTGTTTCATGCGAATGCGCACTTTGTACTGTCCATCTGGCTGCTTTTCACTTTTCCAAGCGAAGGTGTAGGAAGGGACTTTGCTGCCATATACCCAATTGTTGAAAAACCAGCTCATGTCCTGCTTCATGTGCTTGTCTACCATGGCTTTGAAATCTGCAGTGGTTGGGTCTTTGCCTCTATAGGTTTTGTAGTAATCCTGCATCATTGCCAAGTAGGTACTATCACTGAAGGTATCGAAATCCATCATGAGGTTTCTGAGCATGTGCATAATCCATGCTCCTTTGCGGTAGATAATAAGCGTGTAATCTTGTGCATTGACCTCACTCGTTACCGTTCGACTACCTAACCAAATAGGGGCAGCTTCAAGACCAGTGCCTAGAAAGCTCTTTCTGTTGTTAACGATACTCTCCTTGTATTCCTCAAGACGTTTAAAGAAACGCTTGTTGTCTTTCAATACCGCCTGCATATACATCAGGCTACTATATTCAGCGAATGCTTCACTCATCCATTGATCATGGTAGTTCGACCATGCAAGGCCGCCGCCCCACCACTGGTGCGCTACTTCATGAGCCACGAACGACTCTTGGTTTCCGGAGTTTTCACCTGTACGAAATGTTATGAAGGACAAGTGTAGAAAGCCTGGGAATGCCTGGCCGTGATAAGCGTAGATCTCTGCAGCATCAATGTGATCCGTTGGGGGAGGACCATACAAGCTGGTATAGTACAACAGTGATGTTTTTAAATCGCCCGCAACTTCTTCAGAGTACTTTGCCCCGCGACCATACATCACACTCACATTTGGAATTCCCTTCTCCTCAATTTTTATCTCCTTAAAAACGCCGATAGAGAATGAGGTGTGTATCTGGGGTTGGTCGATGACCCAATGAGATGTGCGAACGCCATCCTCGGTTTTATCATCCACGAGTTTGCCTGCGCTCAAGAATTTAAAGGTAGATGCTGTGTGAAAGGTAAGGTCGAAAGTGAAACGTCCTCCGCTTTGCACATGAGGATACCAGAGATTCGAACCGAACTTCATGAATATAAAATCTCCTTGACGTAAGAAGATGTCTCCATGATAAAAAATTTCCAAGGGCACCTCCATACTGGGATCAGATGCCTTTGGTAATTGTATCCAGAACTCTCCACTCATGGCTATTGACTCGATAGCCTTGCCCGCTAAACGCACTGAATCTACGTGGAGGACGGTTGATATATCGAAGTGTACCCAACGGCGCCCCGAAGTTCTAGACTGGAGCACGACGCTTGCTTTGGCATTGAAGGCAAGATTAGCGGCTATGCTGCAATCAAGCGTGTAATGCTTCAACATAAATGGATCGCGGATCGCAGCAAAGTCAGGCCCTTTCTTGTACTCCTCGGCTCGAAAGAACTGACAAACAAGCTCTACTCTGATGGCGTCTGTTGTTCGCTTCGGAACAAGATAGTAGCACACTTGCTCAGCACGTAAGGGGTCAATGAGGTACAGCATGCTCGCTTTATCACTGCGATTCATGAGCACACTGAAATAGTCGTCCGTACGTGCATCAAGAATATTCGCAAAGAGATTATGGCTAACGCTTCTATCTTCAGAATTATACACATACTTCAGACCTTCATTCAATAAACTCTGGTAGGCATCTGGTTTTTCGATGGTGGTGAATCGTGCGTTCGAACTTAAAGATTGAAAAGTAGTATCTGAATACACCATCACTAGTGAGCTAATTCGCGAGTCGACGGTGCGTGAGCCAGTGAGACGCTGCAGTTGATCTTGCTCAATATTCGTTGGAGGTTTCATCTGAAAACGACCGGAGCCGATGAACACTGCAAAGCAGACTTGTCCAAAGAGAGGCTTTGAAAACACGATGCTGCCCTCATCTAAGGTGATGATGCCTGCGTCGCGTTGTATGCTCAGACCTTTTACATTCAGACATTTTTCTGCATCAATCTGCAAGTGTGTTAGTTCTTGATATAAGGAATCGTGTGACTCTACTACGCCTAACTCTGTCGCTCGAATGTGAATCGATGTAGAAATAAAAGTGAATAATGCGAGAAAGAATATGCGTAGTGTCATGGAATATCGTCCCAAGAAATAATAGAGATCCTGCAAAACTACATGAAAGAGGAACGAGAAGAACGAAGTGAGGGAGGGTGTTTAAAAAAAGAGCGGTGGATAGAAGGCGGAGTAATGATGCTAATTCTTCGACCAGTACACCGTCGTGACTGCAATCTCAAGCTGACCACTGTCGTATGTCATTATCTATGGAGCGATAAATTCAAAAAGCAAAAGAGACCCATGCAATACGTGCATATTCTCAACTATACGTATTGTTTGTGTATTGATGGCAAGAGCGAATACACTCCACTCCTGATTCTGTGCGCAGAGCTCTGTTGACTACTCATTGAAAAAAAAGCGCAGCCTAGGCTGCGCTTTCTGGTACAATCCATGTAGAATCCTCTGTTGGGGATTGGGGATCGCTCACTATCCATGTGAAAATGTACTGTAAACTCTCATGTTCTCATCAAAGGTCCAGCCTTGGAGCTGTTTGCTGACAAACTAGTCGAGTATAAAACGCCTAATAGAGTTGGAAACGCGTGGGATCATATCCTTCGCAAACAGTATTCAACCCAAGCGCGGAAGTGCTTCGGTTTGATACGTTCTTCGTGAATGAGATCCTGCTGGCTGTTGATGCTGTTCCCCTGTGCGCAAACTTTTGTCCCCGATTGTTTGCGACTCTGGCGCAATGTAGCTGTGAATTCTGGAGCGCGCAAACTTTTTTAGCGTGGGACAACAGAAGATGGTTTTTCTCTGCTATTTCGCTGTAAAATGATTGCCGCTGTATAGCCTGGGGGTAACCAACGATGGTACTGAATGCGATAGATTTCTTGCATGCCAACAAGTGGCGCTTCGCTAATAACGTACTCGTCGTCATGCACCCACCACCAGTTTTTGTGCTTGGGGGCGACATAATTGTGGTCGTAGAGTCGTAACGAGTTATAACTAAAGCCACCATCTACCTGCGTAGGCTTGAGTTTGAGCTCATCCTCAGCATAGTGATACATACGCACCGCCGCGTTCTGATGCAGCATGAAGTCGTGGCCATTGGCAAGACCTAGGTACACAAAGACAACACTCAACGCGACAACAAGCCAGCGCTGAGAAGGAAGTATGTGGATGTGCCGTCGCTTAAGTTGATGGACGATCAGCAGGAGAAGCAGAGGGAGCACTGCTACGTAGTAACGATTCAGAATCCACTGTGAAAAGATGAGTACGACATATACAATGCTTGCACTTAGCAGGAAGAGATGAGTGCTGCGCTCTGTGATGTCTGCAGGTACCTCCTGTCGGCTCAGCGATGGAAGAAAAGCTAACACGACGATAGCAGTGGATATGCATCCGATAAGCAGCATACAGACTAGTTGCCACGATGCAGGCATTGGAACTGCGGCCGAAGCTAGTGTGTGTACTGTTGGCAAATCAGCATAAGGCACAAAGGGATTGAGTATTTGCTCAACAGAATGCTCAAAAGCAGCTGGACTAACTAGAACAGCCGTGCTGGTAATCAGGAAGAAGAAGATAGCAACGACCCGTGATAGCATGGCACTTTGTCGCCATACTCCCAGAGCAAAGGCAGCGCTGAGAGGCAGAAGCGCAAGGCCTAAGTAACTACTGGCATACACAATATTGCGTGCATAGGCTGAAGCTAAAGCCAGCGGGTTGGTCCACGTCTCGATCATACGCTGACGACTAAAATCTATGTTCGCTGGCAAACCGTGATAGTGCACCAACCACCAGCGCCAGGCAAAGTAGGCGAGGGCAATGAGTGCGATGCTGCTAAAGGCGCTGATGAGAGTACGCGTGGTTATACCTCTGCGGACAAGTATTGCCAGGGCAAATGCAGGAGGCAGAATGACTGCTAAGTCGCGTATATAAAACGAAGCCACACAAAAGAGCTGTGCAAAAATGAAGTCAACGCTGCGTTGGCTTTGTAGGTAACGGAGAAAGAAGAACACTGACCAGAGGAAGAGTCCTAAGAAAGGCACGTCGGTATCAAAGCACAGACTCAGTTCAACAAAAAGCGGATGAAAGAGCAGCAACACTGCGGCGAAGAGCGCATAGATGGCGCGAATGCCCAGTCGCAACGCACTAAGATAGAGTGCGCACACCGCGCTAAGCTGCAGGAGCATGCTCAAGATGCGAAGGTGATCATAGGAGAAACCAAAGAGCATGGAAACCGCAGCACCCATCCACACTTGCAACACCAAGGTCATGCTGCTCCAGTCCGTATAGTGCATTTCCGCCGTTTGTAGCATGCGCTGCACCGGACCGCCATAGGCGAAGTCGTCACCAAATGACCAATTGGCACTTTGCCAACTTAAAAGATGCAGCAGAGTCCACGCCAGACCTATACCCAATAGTCCAAGAAGTGGCCGTTGTTCCAAGTGTTGTTTCACCGTGCAAATATAGAGCTGCTACAGTCCAATACAGATGCTATGCTATGGAGCTAATAAGAGGTCTCATACATTCAAACTGAGTTCTCAAGCGAACATCTTGAAATTTTTGTTCGCCTCCAGCAGTCCTACTGCCTCCTACGCCACAACCCGGTTGGCTCCAAAGCTCTCCCTTTGCCCTCGGGTGCGTTGTATGCCTCAGGTGGGGCTTAGCAACTCGAGACTCCGTAGCTGGGTTGAGAAAAGTATTTTGCAGCGAGGTGTCCGCTTTTAGCCACTTCAACTGTTATGCTTCTGTACTATCCACTTACCTACACCACTTATGAATGAGTATATGTTGATTTTTCGTCACGAAGACGGTTCTAAGATTGCTTCACCAGAACAGATGCAAGTCTGGATGCAACAGACCATGGATTGGATTGCAGGCATAGCAGCGCAGAACGCTTTTGTGCGAGGCTGTGGTTTGCCACAAAGTGAAGCGCGAGTGGTGCATTCTGACAAGACCGTGACTAACGGGCCATTTGGTGATATCAAGGAAACCATTGGCGGCTACATTGTTGTGCGTTGTGCAACAGTCGATGAAGCAGCGGAACATGCTAAGGGATGTCCGGTGCTCCAAGGTATGGGCAACACCGTCGAAGTGCGTCTCATTGCGGCCGACGATGGAGTCCACTAAGCATCATCTTTCGGTTGCAGCGTCATCCGCGACAGCTCAAACTTCAGCGGTCCCGGAATTAATACCGCACTTGTTTCGTACGGAGTCGCGGCGGATCTGCGCAATGTTGTGCAGACGCTATGGAGCAGAGTACATGGACCTCGCTGAAGATATCGTCAGCGAGGTTTTTCTTCGGGCCTTGGAACGCTGGACCTACCAGGGTCTTCCGCCTCAACCAACTGCATGGTTGTACACTGTAGCAAAGAACTTGGCGACGAATGCATGGCTTCGACAGACTGTCTTTCAACAACGAGTTGCTCCGCAACTCGTGCAAGAGAGTCTTAACCAAGACCTACACACAAACGAAATCTGGGATTGGTCAGACGAGCAGATTCTCGATGCCGAGCTCTCAATGCTCTTTGTATGCTGTCATCCACGTTTACCAGAAGCAACGCAGATCGCGTTGTCGTTGAGGCTGCTTTGCGGACTCAATGCCGCAGAAATAGCAACAGCTCTCTTGAGTAGCACAGATGCGGTTGAACGTCGACTAAGACGCGGAAAGGCGATTCTCAGAGACAGCGATATTAGTATCACCTTACCCTCCAATACAGAGTTAGCAACACGCCTGCATACTGTCTGTACAACTTTGTACCTCCTCTTCAGCGAAGGATATTACTCCGAAAGCAACGACGCTATTCTGCGTGAAGACCTCTGCGCAGAAGCCATGCATCTTGTGGAACTCCTGATGAAGCACAAGCTAGGTAACAGTCCATCAGTGCATGCACTCTACGCGCTGATGTGCTTTCAGTCGTCTCGCTTCGCGGCACGTCGCAGCGCGACTGCAGAGTTGATTCTGTATGCGCAACAAGATCCATCCTTGTGGGATGCAGAACTCATTCAACGAGGCGTCTGGTATCTACATCATGCCTCGCAAGGTTCGCAGCTCAGCGACTTCCATCTCGAAGCCACCATTGCCTACTGGCATACCCAACATGTCGACAGTCCAGAAAAATGGCAGAATATCCTGGCTCTCTATGACCTTCTACTGCTTCAGAAAAAGAGCCCACTTGTCGCACTCAATCGCATCCTCGCTCTCTCCAAGGTACAAGGAAATACGATAGCAAAAGCGGCACTCGAAAAACTCCGTCAAGAGAAGCTTGTTCTCAACGACCACTATAGCTATCTGGTTGAAGCGGAACTACAGGAGGAAGGGAGTAGCGAACAACTTCGTTGCTTGCAGAGAGCAGTAGATGTGTGCAAGCATCCGGTAGCTAAAACGCAGATATGCGAGCGTCTGATGCGTATCTCGGGAGGCACGACTAAATCGTGACTCGTCCGTTGTTGTTCGATCTTGATGGAAACTTGACCAACCCAAAAGAGGGCTTCATCAACTCCGTGTGTTATGCAGTTGGGAAGATGGGAATTGAAGATCGGCGACCAGAAGAGTTGCGGCAGTTCATAGCACTTCCACTACTTGACTCCTTTCTGCTATGCCACCATCTGAGCCTTGAGCAAGGCAACACCGCCGTCGAGTATTAGAGCGAGTATTAGTATGAGCTCGTGCTCTTTGAAAACCTTGTGTATGACGGCATTCCGAAGTTACGTGAACTGTTGAGCATAGCCGGACACAACATCTACTTGGCAAGTTCAAAGCCAACAGTCTTTTGTGCACAGATGCTGCTGCACTTTGGCTTGCGTCACTCGTTCCGCGAAGTGGTCGTCAGTAACATCGATAACACCCGCACCACAAAGCAGAGGTCATCAGAGAAGTTCTTTCATTGCACTCGCTGCATAGCAGCTCGTGCGTTATGTTTGGTGAAAAGAAGAATGATGCGCTTAGGGCGCGTGCCCAGACTATGGCTGCTATCGGAGGGAGCTATATCTATGGAAGCGCGGACGTACTACGCGAGCATGGCGTGGAACTCATTGCCGAGAAGCCGCTGAAAGTGCTTGAACTTCTACCACAACTCGCTTCGTAGCAGCCTAGCTCTCATCGGCTGTAACCAAAAGCCATGTTTTTTGTTCCTATAATCCGACATACGCGGAGCGCGCGTGTAAGAAATAGACTCTTGAGATAAGGCGGTAGAGATGCTTGCCTGTTACAGATGTTTCAATGATAGAAGAAGCGGTACTTGTACGTGAATTGAAGCGAGCGAATAACGCAGCCTATGCTGAGTTGTTGCGTCTGCATGCGCGTTCCGTGATAAACACCTGCTACCGGATGTTGTTGAACCAGCAAGATGCAGAGGATGTAGCGCAGGAAGTGTTTATCGAAGTGCTGCAATCTATAGACAGTTTTCGCGGAGATTCAAAGCTGTCTACCTGGCTGTACCGCATAGCTGTAAGTCGCTCACTGGATGAGCTAAAAAGACGGAAGCGTGCCAAACGCTTCGAGGCATTTACGAAGTTTTTGTCGGTTGACGAGCTGAGCGATAGCCTTCCCGGCGGTCCCGCAGCCGATGCCACTCTCCGCGAAGCCGAACGAATGAAAGCACTGGAGAAACTACTCAATACGCTACCCGACAACCAGCGCGTGGCATTCAGCTTGAGCAAAATAGAAGGATGTACAAGCCAAGAAATCGCGGAAATCATGAAGACTACAACTGTAGCAGTGGACTCAATGATTTATCGGGCGAAGCAGAAATTGAGTAGCGAATTGCGAAAAGTTCTCAGCAACGATTCGTAGAGCGCTAGTTCTATCTTAATTAATCGTCCAATACACTAAGACTCTCATGAAACACTCAAAACACACTACGATCAACAAACAACTTCTGCGCGAAAGCTTGGAAGAATTCGAGCAGTTACCAAGCTTGGCTGTGCGTGACGAATGGACTTCGACGCTGCTTCAACGTGCACAGGAGAGGAGTTCGCGCAAGCCGTCGCAAACTCGTGCGTTGCTGACCAACTTGAGTCTCTGCCTGGTGGTCATCGCGAACATATGGGCCGCAAAGCAAGTGTTACGGCATGATGCGCCTTCAACGCCGGACTACACAGAAGCACAGGCTGCAGCCTACTCCGCTATTGCTAAAGAGTTCCTTATTCAATCACACTGATGTAGAGCTCTATGGATATTATTCAACAAAATCGAACATTACTCCGCTTAGTCATGGCCTTGGTCCTGATTAATGCTTGCATTGTTGGGGCAATAGTATGGCAAGAATGGAAACACAATGATGTGCCGAGTGCGCAACTTCAACGCGAAGAGCAACGTCCTGCGACCGAGGAAAAAGCTGAGCTTTCTGATGTGCTCAAGTCTGAACTGAATCTCACAGATGACCAATGTCGACGAATAGAACAATTGCGCGCTGACTTTCGCATAAAGGAACGTGAGCTTTCACAACACATCCGCGATGAGCGCGACTCCATGAATGCATCGATGTTCCATGCCTCAACAGATGATGCTCTTGTGCAAGCATTGGCTCGACGCGTGGCCGACAATGAGTATGCAATGGAAATGCTACGCTACGATCAAGCCAAGGCCTTCAAAGAAATCTGTACAAAAGAACAAGCGAAGAAGTTTGAAAGACTCGTGAAAGATATTCGCGACTACTTTCGACCGAATCCGCGACATGGCAAGCGAGGCTATGGGGGACGTGACGATCGACGTCGTCGCAGTGATGGTCGTCCGCCAGGTCGTCAAGACGACAACGAACGTCCACGTGACGATCGTCCGAACAACGCTCCTCACTAACTATTGCTTTACAGCGAGGACTCAACGCATGCATCGAATACTACTCATAGGACTTGCTCTGCTCTTGAGTTGCTTCGCAACTCAAGCCCAATACAAAGGAAGTGCTTCGGTGTCGCAGGGCTTAGCAACGACTGAGACAGCAAACTTATACAACTGCGCTGGTGGTCGTATTGGTGGTGTTGGCTCAATTGTCGCACTCGACAAAACCGTATGGACAGTCCCAGCGGCCACGCATTTCACCGATCCTGGCTTTCCTTTTGCCTCTGACTTGCACAATAGTTGCACTGGTAAAACCTTTGCAAATGTTAGTGCTGCGTTGAATTCACTTGATGGAACGGATATAATCACTGTCGATCCAGATGGCGAAGTCATCACCGCCTTCATCTTTGCGGACAACTACTTTGAAATGTATGTCAATGGTGTGGCAATTGGCAAAGACAGAGTTCCTTACACACAATTCAACTCAAGCATCGTGCGCTTCCGCGTTCGTAAGCCATTTCTGGTAGCGCTGTTACTCGTTGATTGGGAGGAGCACTTGGGCTTAGGAGCAGAAAATAGCAATGGCTTTGCCTATCACTATGGAGATGGGGGAATAGTTGCCGCGTTCAAAGATGCTTCAAATGCAGTGATTGATATCACGGATGCGAGCTGGAAAGCACAGACCTTTTATACATCACCTATTAGCGATCTTACGTGCCCAACTGAAGTCGCCAACCTCCGACTCTCCAACAACTGCAGCACTCAAGACGTCGCCAATGGCTCGCAGTTCTATGCGCTTCATTGGCCTGTGCCTACCAACTGGATGAGCTCTGACTTTGATGCCACACAATGGCCAGACGCAACAACATATACCAATGCTGAGATTGGAGTTGACAATAAGCCTGCCTATACCAACTTCACGCAAGTCTTTGATGACGCCACTCACGACGCAGAGTTCATATGGAGCACCAATGTCATACTCGACAACCTGGTCATTGTGCGGAAGATGATAGGCATTGCCAGTTCCTCAGTACATGATGCCACTGACGGAGACAAGCTCCGAATCATTCCGAATCCAACACGCCGAGAATTTTGCTTAGAGTTCAAGGATCGCAATGCCGTCGCGGATATGCAGCGACTAGTCATAGTCAATATGCTCGGTCAGATAGTCCTTGATTTGGATCGTGATTTCACCACCGTTACTCTTCCGCAAACGGTCCCAGGTATATACTATGTACTTCTACTAAACGCACATGAGTGGATCAGCAAGAAGCTTGTTGTGGAGACTGGAGAGTGAATCGCACATGATGCGCAGCTGAAAAGCAGAGGGACGTAGCACTGCCAGCTATATGTGTTACCGCGAATTCTCCTTGAGTGGTGCTGTATGAGTCGCTGAAAAGAAAAATGTCGCACAGTGCGCCAGATGCATTCAGAAATGTCGTCTTATCCACAGACTCAACTTCCAAACCTATCCTTTTCGCTATGGCTCTTGCTCTACGCGCACAGAAGCAACAACTCGATATTCTGTACACCGTCGCTAAACTACTTGGTACATTCTGTATGGTTTTCTTTGCGAACACGGTACAGCTCGACGCCCAAGCTCCAATGATCATCCTTGGTCGTCCGACCGATAACACAGTAACTGCCAGTGTGCTGTTCTCACAAGCAATGGACTTTGAATGTGTGTACGGTCTCAAAGCCGGCACATACACCGACACTATTCCTCCTCGAGCCAGTTTGGCAAACGTTCCGGATTTGGTTCTTTTCACTAATCTCAAACCAGACACACGATACTTCTATCAAATTCACTACGCCACCCACGGTTCAAGCAACTACAGCTCGACGAGTGAATACACCTTTCACACTCAGCGTCGTCCTGGCTCCTCGTTCCGCTTTCTTGTGGAAGCAGATGAACACCTCTACGACAAAAAAGGTGTGCGAGATATGTATAAGATTACGCTTGACAACGAAGCGCGCGACTCCGCCGACTTTCTGTTAAGCCTCGGCGATATTTTCGGTGACGATCATACGCCAACTACTACCACCAGTGACGACATGAAAGCGTTGCACAAAGACTATGTGCAATACTTGAGCGCTGTATGTCATTCCATGCCGTTCTATGTGTGCCTCGGCAATCACGAAGGAGAAAACGGCTACTACCTCAAACAAAACCCGCCGAACAACATTGCCGTCTACGGTACGCTTTGGCGCAAATACTATTACCCAAATCCAATGCCCAACAACTTTTACACTGGCAATGCTGTCTCGGAAGGTTTTGGCATTGACCTCCCAGCGAACTACTACGCATGGACCTGGGGCGACGCACTCTTTGTGGTGCTTGACGTCTATCGTGATTGCGATGTCAACGAGAAACCGACGAACTGGGATTGGTCGCTCGGCAAAGTTCAGTACGACTGGCTCAAGCAAACTCTTGCCGGCTCAAGTGCAGCGCACAAATTTGTGTTCTGTCACCACAACCGCGGACAAGGTCGTGGTGGTATCGCTGTAGCTCCGGGATTCGAATGGGGTGGCTATGATAATGGAAAGTGGAAATTCGACACGATGCGTCCAGGCTGGGATATGCCCATCCACCAACTCATGGTGAAATATGGCGTGAACATCTTCTTTCAAGGACACGACCACCTCTACGCTCGCGAAGAACTCGACGGGATTGTCTATCAAGAAGTACCAATGCCAGCCGATTCAACCTACACCATAGGTGTGCTGGCAAATGCAGATGCATACAAAGGCCTTACGCTCGACGGAACAGGCCATATCCGGGTTGACGTGAATCCAACATCAGCTACAGTCGATTTTGTACGCGCATACCTTCCCGCCGATACTATTTCTGGCATACATCATAATCGAGAAGTAGCCCATAGCTATACAGTGCAACATCGCACAACACGTGTTGACGGATACACAAGAAACGCAATGCCACTCGTGCGCTGTCGGGTACTGCTCGATGAACTCGAAGTACGTTGTAGTGACGCAACCAATCACAACCGACAACTCGAGCTCTACAATATCCATGGCGAAGTAGTAGCTCGCGGTATCGTGAGTGCTGCTGATATAAGTTCTCTCATGGACATAAGCGCAGTTGCAAACGGAATGTATCTACTCTCCATGATCGACGACCGCCAGCGCGCTGTTACACCAATTAGTATTCTGCGATAATACATCAACTTTCACAATCTGTAATGAAGACCATCACCAGCCGGGTACAGCAAAGAAGCACATTCTCGATGCTATCGATAGTGATCTATCTCGCAATGATCCTTATACTCGTACAGGCTGCACAGTCGCAGAAGTTGCGTCATACGGAGATGATTGCGCGACCAACAGATCATAGCATAACTGTCCATTGTCTGTTTAACGAGGAAGCAGAAATCAAGGTGCTTTTTGGCACGACTAGTGGTGCGTACACAACGCAAACCGCATGGCAAAGCGCCCTGGCAGACAGTTCCACAAAGATCTTGCTCGAGAACTTGTTAGCTGATGCGATGTATTACTATCGTGTTTGTTATCGCAAGCCGGGTGCAAGTGATAGCACGCTGCGTCCGGAACACACCTTCCACACAGCACGCAAAGCAGGTTCCAGTTTCAACTTTGTCATTCAAGCCGATCCACACTTAGATGAAAACAGTGATTCAACGTTATATCGTCGCTGTCTCCAAAACCAACTCGATGATCAACCGGACTTCATGCTTGATCTTGGTGACTTCTTGATGTCGGATAAGTTGAAGAACACCGCCGGACAGCTAACACACGATACAGTAACTTCCCGCTCCCGCCTGTTGCGCTCCTTTTACGAAGGAATCTGTCACAGTGTACCGCTGTATATAAGCCTGGGAAATCACGAAGGGGAATCTGGTTGGAACCTCAATGGCAAAACAGAAAACGTTGCGGTTTGGGGAACGAATGATCGTAAGAAGTTCTTCCCAAATCCCGCACCAAATGACTTCTACACTGGCGATACCATCGTGCATCCTTTCGTCGGACAACGCGAGAACTACTACGCATGGCATTGGGGCGATGCACTCTTCATAGTACTCGATCCCTATTGGTACACTTCTCCTAAACCTGACTCACTCCATGGCTGGCGTTGGACACTGGGTAAGGTGCAATATGATTGGCTCAAACGCACGTTGGAAGCAAACTCATCGCCATTCACTTTTGTGTTTGCTCATCAGATAATCGGCGGTGATCCTAATGGTCGTGGTGGCGTAGAGTTTGCAAACTTCTATGAATGGGGTGGAAAGAACTTAGATGGTACAGAGGGATTTGCAGCGAATAGACCAGGTTGGTACAAGCCGATTAAAGAGTTATTGACAGAACACCGCGTTACCGCATTCTTTCATGGACATGACCATTTTTTCGGACAACAGAAAAAGGACTGTTTGATTTATCAGGAGTGTCCGCAACCGAGCTTACCTAACTTCCAATCTGCGAATCAAGCAAAAGACTATGGGTACTTTGAAGGAACGATTCTTCCGAACGCCGGACACCTCCGCGTGAATGTTTCCTCAGAAGGCGTAAAGGTCGACTACGTGCGCGCGTATCTCAGCGCAAGCGAAAACGCAACACGACATAACAAAGACGTCTCTGCTTCATACTACATCGGAAAGCGCAACTGCTATGATTCGCTCAGCAGCTCCGTTCCTATTCTCTGGAATAGCGACTATGCAGACGAACTCGTGTACCCAAATCCAACAGCCGGTCCCGCACATATCCAGTTCAGCATCAAAGAACCACAATCGTTGAGCGTACGAGTATTCAGCACGGAAGGTCGCCTAGTCTGCACCCTTGCCAACAACATGTGTTGTGATGCCGGGAACTTCACGATGTTGTGGGATGGCACAGACGACAATAGCGTCGCGGTTCCGGAAGGCAGCTACATCTGTGAGCTTGTTACGTCAAAGGCCGGTCGACAAAGCATGACCGTCATCGTTCGTCACTAAGTGGCTTGTTGCTGCTGAACGGTTTGGAACTCGCCACAACGCGCACGCGTAAGAAAAGTCTGCTGAAGATCAATGACAATGAGTGTCTAAGCACACACTAAGGAACGAACATGAAAACTCGATTCACTCTCTGCCTCATCATTGCCATCCTGTGCGTTGGTAGTGTCCTGCATGCCCACACAGCCGGCATTGGCACGATTGCCGTCCGCTCGTGGACCCTGCGCAATGGCACAGCGCTACAAGCCTCGCTGCTCATGTTGAAAGACCAAAACGTGAGTTTAGAGATTGATGCTACGCATATTCAACGAGTACAACTCAGTGATCTCTGCGATGCTGATCAGCAGTATGTGCTTCAGCGATACGCACGCATCGCAACCATCAATCGTGAATTCAACTCGGAGCTGAGTAGCGCAAAAGTTAGCGATGAACAAATCCTTGCACAGATGCTTGGATTCGTCTTCGTAGCCCTTGTGCTCGCACTAACATTGCTCTCATACAAGCAACGTCGATTGGTGTTGACGCTTGGTCTAATTGCCACCATCGCAAGCTTCTATGGCTTTCGTGAACGCGTTGCGCTGCGTCTATCAAAGACTAGCACTGCCTTTCTCGATTCCGCATTTGCGCCGTACAAAAAACACCTTGTTACCTCGTGGAACACACAATACTACCTCGTTGAAAACAATGGTATTCCGGAGCACCCAATGATGGCTGGCATTACGGGTTGGCAGCAGCAAGTGCCGCTACCGCAGTGCTACACAGGAAGCAATGCATGGAGTATTCCTCTGAACCCAGTGATGTCGGCGAGCCCGATTCCTGTGAATGCCGATCATTTCTCGCGCGGAGCAATTGCTTTGGCGGTGAATGGCATATCCATTTTTAATCCTTATACAAACACAGGGGTGGATGCTTTGGTCGATGGGCAGTTGGATAACTGGGGCGGGCACTGCGGCCGCGCCGACGATTACCACTACCACGTTGCTCCATTACACCTGTATGGCACGAGTCCAAAAACACTTCCCATTGCTTTTGCCCTCGATGGCTTTGCTGTGTATGGAGCGTATGAACCTGATGGAACGGCGATGCAATCACTCGATGCTAATCACGGGCACCTCGGTAATGATGGTGTATATCACTATCATGGAACGCAAGCAAAACCATATATGGTTGCAACAATGGTGGGACAAGTGACTGAAGACACCACGCATCAAATTGTTCCACAAGCAGCTGCGCATCCTGTGCGCCCATCACTCACGCCGCTCAAAGGTGCGGTGATCACTGATTGTACGCCGAATGGAACGATGGGATATACGTTGAGTTATACTCTCAACGGAGGTACTTACAAGGTTGCTTATTCATGGACTGCTAACGGCAACTATACCTTCAACTTCATAAGTCCCAATGGCTCTACCACAACTTCGACATATAAGAGTTCGGCCCCGTGCTTGAGTGTAAGCGGCGTCGATGACAATGAAGACCTGAGTGTTGACCTTCATCTCCTCCCAAACCCAGCGAGTGCGCGGTGTCGAGTACAACTCGGGAGTAGTATCCCCGCAACTACCGTGCAATCTGTGAGCTTGTACAATTGCGCAGGTGAGCGTGTGTATAGCGCACAGAATTTCGAAGAGCAGATTGAACTCAGCGGTTTGGGCAAGGGATTGTATCTCTACTGCTTGAGCACCGTACGTAAGACCTATGTCAAGAAGTTATTCATTGAATAGCATGGGAACACTCTTTGAAACATCGGCTGTCCAAGGATTCATGCATGTGCTACCGCGCGGCATTGATCATATACTGTTTATTCTTTCGCTGACGCTCATGACGGCGCGCTTGCGAAGCAGTCTCGTACTCTGTTCCATTTTTACACTTGCGCATAGCTGCACTCTCGCTTTATCAACATTGGGATTCGTGCATGTTTCCAGTCACATTGTTGAGCCAATAATAGCACTTTCCATAGTTGTTATTGCGCTGATGAATCTCAGCAATACCACTTTGGAAGCGCAGTCAGCAACGAAGTGGCTGCGAGGATTGATGATCTTTGCGTTTGGGCTTTTCCACGGACTCGGCTTTGCAACTGGTTTGGCAAACCTAGGTCTGAGTGGCAGCGAGCTCGCTCCAACACTGGTTGGCTTCAATATTGGCGTTGAACTTGCGCAAGTCGTTGTCATCCTCTGTAGCGCGACGCTCCTTGCGTTGTGGACGCTGCTGCGCAAGGAAACCTCAACCCTTCTGCGTCCAATAAACAGTGCTGTAGCAGCCATCGCATTATTTTGGTGCATAGAGCGAGCAATGCTCTTGTGGATATAAGGGGGCTTCTTCTCAAGAGTCTTTTCAAAGTGCATCGCGTTCCGTGCTGCTGTTAACTGTTAATTCCAATGCATCAACATGTTCGATCAACAGCTCTTTCGTCCAATATCTATCATAGTGCTCGTAGCGTTCGGTCTGTGCTCATTAGACCTTTCTGCGCAGCAAGTAGCCAAAAGCATGGTGCGTTGGCCAGATAGTGGACAGACCACGAATAATACTGCAACCTTTGGTGAAGACAGTGATTATCGCATCAACATGCCGGTCTATCAAGTGCATAGTGATGGAACAGTGACGGATACCGTGACGACACTCATGTGGCAGAGAGAAGACGGCGGTGAGATGTCGGTCGAGAGCGCGCAGACATACGTCGACACGCTTAGTCTCGCCGGCTACACCAACTGGCGTCTCCCAACCCTTCTTGAGGCACTAAGCATCGTAAATCTCGATCGATTGAATCCCGCAATGGATGTGTCGGTGTTTAGTGCAGCCTCTGCTGAATATTGGTGGACCTCCGAGCGACAATACAACGACGCCAACAAAGTATGGGTGACGAATAGTGGAGGAGGATCCGGAGCGCACCAGAAAACAGAAACGATTAGTGCTGGCGGTAACAAGAAATTTCATGTGCGAGCTGTGCGCGATGCCAACGCTGTTCCCGTGGTTGATCACTTCGTTGACAACGGAGACGGTACCATCAGCGACAAGCTAACGGACTTGATGTGGCAGAAGGTACTCTCGACGGACACCCTCAGTTGGGAGCAAGCATTGAGTACTGCAGAGAACCTCACGGCTGCCGGACATAGCGACTGGCGTTTGCCAAACGTTAAAGAGCTGTGCAGCATCGTTGACCGTACCCGTAATGCGCCGGCCATGTATACAAACCTCTTTGTCAATACACTATCAACTCGCTACTGGTCCTCCACTGCTCAGTACAAACAAAGCGCGAATGCCTGGTTTGTTGACATGAGGTCCTTCGGTTTGAGTTCCTATGATCCCAAGACACTCAAACATGCAGTGATCTGCGTGCGAGGAGGTGACTCAAGAACTGATGTGCTGCAAAGCGATCAGGGCGTGATGGGTGTATATCCCAATCCAGCTAGTGAATACTTAGTAGTACCTCATGAAACTCAGTTGAATGACGTGCAAATGCAAGTCGTTGATATGCTTGGAACGCTTGTATACGACGGCGTTGCACAATCGCGTGTTGATTGTCGAGACTTGAATAACGGCATCTACATACTGATATTGAATAGTAAAACCACGAGTAGGAGATTGACGTTTGCCGTTCTACACTGGTAGGTTCAGATTGTAACAAATCCGTGTCATCTGCGGTATCCGCAGTACCAGGCAGCCACTGAATTCGCCGATCAGATCTGTGTCATCCGCGCGATCCGCGAACCTGGTAGCTACAACTCTCATAAGCACTAGCCTCCGATACCTTTTTCTTCATCACATTATTCTCAAGAACCTCACCTAAGGTCAGACAATAGTCTTGCTCTCGAACTCCTCAGCACAGTCTTTTACGTCACATTGCACCACGGTCACTATACGATACACAGTACAAAAGGTCGGCGATAGCAAAGGGATCATTATGCGTATGCTGCACCTTTACGGTAAGGAGAGACGATAATAACTGGAGTCGCGTAGCTTAGCTGACTACCGACTTTATGGTGAATAGGAGCTCTCGAGGTTGCAGCAACTTCTTTCTTAGCAGGAACTCGATTTTCATTTAATGGAAATTGCGCGCATCCTCTATGTTCGTTTGACCTCGCAACAGCACTAAAGCAACATGCTCTGCGGCTTGAGCAGGAGTGTGATTGACTAAACGCGTTGTTAGGTGCAATTGAGCCAACTCTTCACCGACTTCAAGGACACGTTATCATGGAGCCACATAAACTCGATCAAGGCTTCATTTGTACCCAGGCACAAGCGATACGCGACGAAGCCGTAGAGGAATACCGAAACCGCTAAGTTGAGCAATCCGAGAAGGCTTAGCTCAGCATGTCAGAAAGCTAGTACAGCTTGCTCATCGAGGAGCAAAACGAGATACGGAATGCACTGTTTGCATTGCGAAACGAGAATCCTATGTCACAACTGGTACAAGATCTGGTTAACCGACACTACCAGAACATCCGCACATTCTTGGGTACAAGCAACAGCAGTGACAAACAAGCCGAGCAATATGCAGGCCTCGGTCAACTCTACGTGGATGACCGGCGATTTGTCACTTTCAACGGTGAAGCGCAATACGACTTTGCACTCTTCAAGCGCGACGCTATTGGATACGTTGCGGCAACGGCAGTGACAAGCTAGACTCGTTAGCTGTAGACTGGAAAATCCATCTCAGAGCGCCGACCGCAGTAGCCTCACATCCAACGTACCCTCAGTCTTCAGTATTTTGCCGCTTCACCAAGAAAAGGGGATAGGATGAAACACTTTCGGATAGTTCTGTTGTTCACACTTGTGCTGAGTTCATTCATGGCTTCTGCACAGTTCATTGCACCACTCAATGTGCCAAAGCAGCAAGATGGTGCGCCAGAGTGGACCAGACATCTGTACGCCACACCACTGAACATATGGAAAGTCGATAGTGCCTATGAAGCCTTTTATGCTTCGCACCCTTTTGTCAAAGACAACTATACCAAGTACTACAAACGTCTTCGACGCTTGGCACTGCCTTATATACAGACGGATGGAGTTCTGCGCGAGCAGCCTGAGACCTCTGCACTTCCAGTTCTGCGCGAAAAGCAACGACTGAGCCCAACAGCAGGTGTCCAATGGAAGCCACTGGGTCCCATGGAAACCTATCAACCTGCGAGTTCAACGAGTCCACCGAAGCTCTTGCCTTGGCAATGCAACGTCTATGCTTTTGATATTTCAAAAAGCAATCCCTCCATTCTCTATGCAGTGAGTGAAACCGGAGGTTTCTTTAAGTCAACAAATAAGGGTCAGCAATGGCAGCAACTTGAACCAGGTATATACTCGAACTCAGAAGCGGTTGCTATACACCCGAGCAATCCTAATGTCGTGTATGTTGGTATCAATGGTGGGGTTGTGAAGACGGCTGATGGCGGTACAACATGGACCTCCATTTGGAAACAGGCGAACTTGTGGGTGTATGATATAGAAGTCCATGCGAACCAGCCGACAATTCTCTACGCCGCAACAAACCAAGGCTTCTATCGCAGTAGCGATGCAGGTGCAACCTGGTCGAAAACCCTCGATAGAACCTGCTGCGAACTCGAGAGCAATGCAGCAAACCACAATGAAGTGTACACCCTTCGCATTGATGCCAGTGGCAAGCATTATGAATTCTGGAAATCTGTAGATGGTGGTTTGAATTTCAGCATACGTGCTAACGGTTGGCTGACGAATGTTGGTACTGAGGGAGCTGGACGTATGACAGTGAGCCCTGCAGATCCACAACGCATTTATGCGGTCTTACTCGGCGACTCGTCCCGACCCTACATCCTCCGTTCCGATGATGCCGGCGAACATTGGCGGGTGAGCGCTCGCGGTAACACGGATACGCTGCGCATGAGCAATGGACAGGGCTACTATGATTTGAGCATCGCTGCATCGCACATCGACGCGAATTTGGTCATCGTTGGAACTACAACAGCCTATCGCTCAAGCGATGGGGCGAACACGTTTCCGGTTGCTATCGGTGGTTATACAGGTACCTTTTCTCTGCACCCTGACATCCAGGAAATGAAATGCATGGGTGCTGATTGTTATGTCGCCACTGATGGTGGTTTCAACTACTCCAACGACCTCTTCGATAAAAACTGGGATGTACGTACGTCTGGTCTGAACGGTGCCGACTTCTGGGGCTTTGATTGTGGATGGAATGAGGATGTGATGGTTGGCGGACGTTACCATAATGGAAATACCGCTTGGAGAGAAGGTTACGGCAGTAGCTTCTTTCGTCTCGGTGGCGGCGAAGCGGCCACTGGATATGTCAACCCAATGAACGCCCGACACACCTACCACTCTGATATCGGTGGAGTTGACTTGCCTATAGATAACGCTGGCCGCACGTCTTCCTTCAGCGTAGGTATGTTCCCAAATGAAAGCTATTATCCAATGGAGTACAGTCAAATGGTGTGGGATCCGCGCTGCGCCTCAACCGTTTGGATTGGCTCGTCGAATTCCCTTTATCGAAGTGTAAACAACGCTCGTAGCTACTCCAAAGTGTGGAGCTCGCCTGATAATGGAGCTGTCATTCAACACATTGAGATTTCTCGCTCTAATCCCAAAGTGATGTATGTGTCGCAGAGAAGTAATGCAATGCAGGATGGAAAAATATGGAAGACTGTTGATGAGGGTCTAACGTGGACAGAACTCAAGCCCTTCCCGGGAACAAGCGGAGGCCAACGACGCGTTATGCGCATTAGTCTCAGCTCTTCAAACGAGAACATTCTCTATGCCGTGCTCTTGAATGGTCGACCATCGAATGTTGTTTTCCGAACCAGCGACGGCGGAAACAGCTGGAAGAACATGACCACGCCTACGATTGGAGCATATGGTGTTTCAGACCTTATCATGCAACACGGAACAAACGAAGGTGTGTACCTCGCTTCGCACAATGGTCGAGTCTTCTATCGCAATGCCGATATGAGCGATTGGGAACTGCATGGCAGTGGTCTGCCATACGCACTGTTCACACGTGGTATGAAGGCCTTCTATCGTGATAACAAACTGCGCACAGGTTCAACCCTGGGTATATGGGAAGCTCCTCTCTATGAACACTCGAAGCCAGAAGCACAACCTTGCGTTGACAAGCGCTTTACAGCCTGTGAACGTGATACCTTCTACTTTGATGATTACTCTGTGCTGGAACGCGCAAATGCACGCTGGCATTGGTCCTTCCCTGGTGCTATCTATGTAAGCGATAGCACGATTCAGAATCCGAAGGTGATTTACTCGAAGCCAGGTTCGTATGCAGTGAGCTTGGAGGTCTCGAACGACTATGGCAAGAGCTCCAAGACTATAAGCGCTATGGTACAAGTACTGCCTTCGATCTGTGGAGTTGATAGCGTTGCAGACAAAGCAGCAGACCTGGGTGCGAAGAACGATATGCTCAGCATCGCTGCGATCCCTCAACTCAAAAAACACAGCGGACTCAGCGTGTGTTGTTGGTTGAAGCTTGATACCATTCAAAGCTCATTCTCACAGATTCTCTCCAACTGGGCAAGTGATGTCGGCTTCTCCTTTGGCTTCTCCTTCCAAGGCTATCGTGCTAATACCAATCTGACCTTCTATTGGAAGAACGTGCCCTATCAATTGACCTCTGCCTTCAACCTTCCCGTGCAAGAATGGGTGCATGTGGCGATAACGGTTGCGAAAGATCGAGTAACACTCTACGCTAATGGTGTGCCTTGGGCCTACACGAATGCGTCGGCAGACTTCGAGCATTTTGATCTGAGCGCAACACCGTGGGAGATTGGAGGAGGTCTGCCAGGTCAAGGTGGAAACTACCGCGGACAGATCGAGGAGCTGCAAATCTTTAACCGCGTCCTTGATAGCTCGGAAGTTCGAGCACGTATGCACTTGCTCTATGAGCAGGGAACGAGTTTGGACAACCTCCCTCAGCTTGAGCCACCAGTTGCCTACTATCAGTTTAACGAAGCGGATCCAACTCGCATCTATAGTCGTTATGGCACAGCACATGCCGACAACTCAGGAGCTGTCTTGGTACGCTCCACCGCACCAGTTGGACGTGGTATGAGTAGTCAAGCGCCAATGCTCAGTGGTGTGCACGACTTTGCTTCAGGAGCAACGATCTATCGCACATCTGGACTCTCACAACACATAGTGGTGAGTCGCTTAGAATCGCCGCCTGACTCCTTGCCAAGCGGACTAATCCGTCGTTCACCAGTCTACTGGATCATTCATGCTTACCCCGCAAACAAAGCGCTGGACATCGACTCCATTCGCTTCCTACGCGTTGGTGAGATCTCGGATGCAGATCAACATGATGCTACACAATTCAGATTGTATCGTCGCGCAAGCAATGAGCATCGTAACAATTGGTTAGCAGCAGGTCGCGGCGTTGCTGCAGACAGCATGCAACGCTCCGTCTTGTTTGGCGCAGATAGCTCAGCTACCGCTCAGTATGTCTTGGCTACTGTCGGCTCATCACCACTACCAGTTGCTACTCCAGAGAAACAAGCAGAATGGTATGTACTTCCTCAGCCAGCAAATGATATGATAACAGTTCTGTGCAATGAGCTTCAGCCATGCAGTCTGCGTATGTATGACATGATGGGGCGTCTCGTGCACTTACTTGATGTACACGCTGGCCATGCAACACTATCGACAACGGAGCTACAGTCAGGGATGTATCAACTTGAACTCCACAAGGCAAACACCATACTTCGCAAGAGCGTCTTGGTTGTTCACTAAGGTTGATAAGTGTCGTGGCAAGATCAGGTTGATCTACGCTCGAAGTGGTATATCTTCAGGAGATTTTTTTAACAGGTGCAAGGCTTCGCCTTGCACCTGTTTTGTCAGAGGGATACTTCGGATAGATCATTGATTAGTCGTGAACGCACAGCTGGGTCATTGATGACGCAGCTCGCGCCAAAGCTCGAAAGAGAGTGTCGATGTCGTGCAACCCACCTATAGAGCAGATCTCTCAACGCACGAGGGACCACGCGTCCCAGCACCACAACCTTCCACGGAAACCCAAGCTCCTTTGCAATGCGGAGCACTGCTTCGGATTCAATGTAAAGCCTGTTCTCTGACCAGACTACGATAGAGTCAACGCCTTCTGGTACATGCTCTGCCTGAAGCAGCGAAGCTGCTGAGGGCGATTGCAAAGAGAGGAATCGAAATCTCTTGTGTGGATCTCTCTCCGCGAGAAAACGCACCCAACCTGAACAGAAAGCGCAATCACCATCAAAAAGAATCACTAAGGTTTGAGATGACATAAGCGCGTTTTCTGTAAATGAAGTGTAAGAGGACAGTTGAGCCTGAGCCAAAGAGTACCTGCAGTGCGTGAATAGAGTTCTGCGGGTTGTGGGTTTAGACAGCTTGAAGATTGTCTAGGTAAACAAATGTTATGCTCTCGCAACAAAAGTATTACCTAGTTGTTTCCTAGCATACTGAATCGTAAAAGTGAAGGAACAGTGAGGCAATAGTGGAAGAATAGTTTTGAAGACAACAGAAAGTTCCTGTGCGAAATGCTGCGAGTGGACGGATGGCTGGCAACTCAGCTATGTTTTCAAGGCAACAACAAGGTCGCGCAACTTTTTCTCAGGCATCGACAGCTGACTCTTCACAACCATATCATTTCACTATGAAACGCTTTTTTGTCTTGCATCGGATGGTTCTTTATGCCCTTGCGATTTTTCTTGTGGCTACAACAGGCACTGTCCACGCGCAAATCACAAAGCTCAAGGACTATACCAATAAGTACTCCGCTCCCATTGGTACCCACCAGGGAATAGCCGTTCGAGAGGGTGGCTTCTCTGGTATGTGTGTCATTCCAAATACCAATGGCACTGAATATTGGGTGGTTTCCGATCGAGGACCAAACATCGATTGTGGTAAGGCGAATCCTGTAGGTTGTACACCAACCTACGACAAAATGTACGCCTTCCCGAACTACGCGCCAAAAATTCATCGCGTGAGATTGAGCGGGGACTCTGTTCAAATTCTTCAGACCATTGTTCTACGTCGACCAGGCGGGGCACCAGCTTCTGGCTTGCTGAATCCTACAGGATTTGGTAGCACCGCTGCTGAGATGCCATCAACGGATACCGTTCTCAACTGTGCAAACTACGCTTCCAAACTGGCAGCGAAGGATGTCTGGGGCGTGGATTCAGAAGGTATTCTTGTTGACAAAGACGGTAACTTTTGGCTTTGCGATGAAGGAGGAGCCTGCATCTGGAAAGTGAATCCTGATGGTATGGTGTTGAAGCGCTACACTCCTTACGCACAGCTTGCAGGCTCACAGCCAGAAGACTTCGCTATCGACACCGTGTTTGGATATCGCAAGAACAACCGCGGCTTTGAGAGTATTTGCATGACGCCAAATGGAAAGATCTATGCGCTTATTCAAAGTCCTTTGTTGTACCCAACAGTCACCGTTGGTGAAGCTAGTCGCATCCATCGACTTCTCGAGATCGACCCTTCAAGCGGTGCCACACGCATGTTTGCCTACCTCAATGATGGTATTATTGGAAGCGGATCAAATCAGATTCGTTTGAAGGATTGGAAGACTGGTGATATGGCTGCAATCAATGACAGCACCTTTCTGGTTCTTGAGGCTGCAGCTCGCGGTACAACCGACATCAAGCGCATGTATCTGATAAACATTGCTGCTGCAACTCCAGTCCATTCTGGTTTATACGGAACACAAACACTTGAAGCACTCGTCGACTCCGTCGGCATGGCATCAAAGGGTCTTGTTGCCGTGCGCAAGACCCTGTTCATGGATCTGCTTGCAAATGGATGGCCAAGCAGCTACGACAAAGCCGAAGGCTTGTCGATTATTAATGATAGTACAATTGCGATCTGTAACGACAATGACTATGCCCTAACCTGTCCAGCAGAGAACGGTGTAGCAAGTGCTACCAACTTGCCTTGTCACGTTGTGACCTTTTTGTTGAGAGGTGCGAACAAGATTCCAAAGTTTGTTCGGCCCGCTTTTATGTCGCAAGCAACTTCAGCACCCGGACTCGACTACTCATTTGTTGTAGTTGGATGTAACCGCGTCGAAGATGTTGATTCTGTAGGCAATCCTTCCACCGCGAACGTCTACCAACTTAACCGTATGTTCTCGGAATTGGCAGCAATGAATCCACTACCGAAGTATCTCTTCTTCGCTGGCGACATGGTTCTTGGCTATGAAGCAGATACGGTAAAGCTCGCATCACAACTCAGCAATTGGTTGAGTCTGTACAAAGCATCTCCTTTAGCGTCGCTCCCAGTCACTTTGGTTGCCATCCCTGGGAATCACGAAACACAGAACAAGGCAGCTGGTAAGAAATCATTTGTTGCCGCTGAGCGTACATTCCAACGCGTTATGTATGACTATCTGGCAGGAAACAACGGACCAACCATTACGGGTCTGCTTCCTGGTAGCGACAGTCTCACAACCGATCAATCAAAGCTCAGTTATTCCTTCGATTACAAGAACGATCACTTCGTTATTCTCAACACCGACCCTGTTGGTCGTGATGGGATTGCCTCATACAAGTGGGCTACGAACGACATCATGAAAGCTCGCGCTAATGGTGTACGACACGTCTTCGCCATTGGGCACAAGCCTGCATACACCGGACACTTTAAGAGCACTGCCGATGGTTTGGAAGTGAATCCAGCTCAACGCGACAGCTTATGGAACGCTTTTGAGGCACATCAAGTCGATGCGTTCTTCTCTGCTCACGTTCACTGCGCTGATAGCATTCAACCTCATCCTGCAGAAACCTGGCAAATTATTGCTGGTAACGGTGGAAGCTTGGTTGAGTCTCTCTTCCAAAGCGCACCAAACGCCTACTTCGGCTATACTGTAGTAAATGTGTACGCGTCGAATCGCGTTAACGTGAAGAGTATGGGTCGCGATGCTGTGATGACTCCAGCTGCATATCAGAATGCTACACCCGCAAACCCAACGACTGTTCGTGCGAGCTATGACATTCAGGTTAATCCTACGATTGAGCACACACCACTGGTATCTACCAACTCTAATGGTCCATTCACTATTGTGGCTACCATTAAAGACAACGCAGCCGTTACGAATGCACTGCTTAATTACAGAGTAAATGGCGGTATCCTGGTTTCACTGGTTCCAGCGATTAGTGGTTCGACATATACCTTTGTGATTCCTGCACAGACGAGTGTTGGTACAATTCAATACAACATTCAGGCGAACGACATTTCACAAGTCAAGATCTACTCCTCCGGATCTGCGAATGCGATGCATTCGTTTGACTTCGGTTATGACCTCATTACGGGTGTTTCCACTTTGAAAACGCCATATATGACTCCACTTGCAAACGGAGTGAAGCTTACATCGATCCTAACTGTGCAAGACAGTATTGGGGGTTACATGTTAGCTGGTCTGCCTGATGGTTTGGGTGCCTTTGATAACAATGACGGCACATTTACATTGTTAGTGAATCATGAGATGGGTGGCTCCTCTGGTGCTGTGCACGCTCACGGATCTGTCGGTGCCTTTGTCTCAAAATGGGTCATCAACAAAAGTGACTTGCGTGTCATTAGCGGTTCGGATCTCATTAAGAATGTGATGTTGTGGAATGGCAGCTCATACACAACATACAATGCTTCAAACCCATCAAGTTTAGCAGCCTTCAATCGTTTTTGTGCTGCAGATCTACCACCAACCAATGCCTTCTACAATCCTCTCAATGGATTGGGAACACAAGAGAAGCTGTTCTTGAATGGTGAAGAAGCAGGCGACAACGGGCGTCTCTTTGCACACATTGCGTCTGGTCCAAATGCCGGAAACAGTTACGAACTTCCTCATTTAGGAAAGTACAGCTGCGAGAACTTGTTAGCTCGGCCAGTCCAAGCTGATAAAACAGTGGTGGTTGGACTAGATGATTCAACACCTGGTCAAGTGTATGTCTATGTTGGAACGAAAGTCTCAACCGGCACCGAAATCGACAAAGCTGGATTAACGAATGGACGTGTCTATGGTATTTCTGTGAAGGATTTACCAAGTGAAATCAGTGCGACAGCTCCTGCCCCCAACACGGAATTCACGATGGTTGATCTGGGAGTACTTCGCGATTCTACTGGCACAGCAATCAATGCGTTGAGCACCGCGAAAAATGTAACACGATTCCTGCGTCCAGAAGACGGAGCTTGGGATCCATCCAATCCACTGGACTTCTACTTCAACACAACAAACTCGTTCTCTGCACCTAGCCGTCTCTGGCGCCTGCGTTTTACATCGCTTGCTAATCCTGAACTCGGTGGTACAATCACCGCAGTTCTCGATGGTACCGAAGGCATTCGCATGCTCGACAACATGGTGATCGATAAGAGCGGACACATCCTTTTACAAGAGGATGTTGGGAACAATGTTCACAATGGAAAGGTTTGGCAGTACACCATCGCAACGGATTCTCTGAAGGTTATTGCGCAACATGATAGTACACGATTTGTATCTGGTGGTTCGAACTACCTTACACAAGATGAGGAAAGCTCTGGGATTATTGATATGCAGAGTATTCTTGGACCAGGTATGTTCATCCTTGCTGCGCAAGGACATTATGCCATCCCAGGTGCAGCAGTTGAAGGCGGACAACTCTTAGTTCTTACAAATCCTGACTCCTACAATGGCGCGTTTGGCACGAAGGCTAGTTCCTCACAAACACCATACCTCACACCAGTCGCACCTGCAGTTTCATTCTCGTCTTTGTTGACGGTTCAAGACCCAGCAAAGAACGGGTATCGACTGACCGGTCTGCCTGATGGCTTAGGTGCGTTCGACAACAATGATGGTACGTTTACTCTTCTCATGACTCATGAGATTAATGCAGGACTAGGAGCAGTTCGCGCTCACGGAAGCAATGGTGCTTTTGTGTCTAAGTGGATAATCAACAAATCCAACCTCAGTGTCCAAAGTGGATCCGATCTCATCCGCAATGTCAATCTTTGGAATGGCAAGTCCTACACAACGTTCAGCATGTCTAACCCATCGCCATTGGCATCATTCTCACGATTCTGTTCTGCAGATCTCCCTACGCCACTCGCTCTCTACAATCCAGCAAGTGGAAACGGAACCCAAGAGCGCATTTTCATGAATGGTGAGGAAGCAGGCGACAACGGACGCATGTTTGCGCATATCGTGACTGGACCTATGGCCGGAACGACCTATGAGCTGCCAACATTCGGCAAGTACAGTTGCGAAAACCTTCTCGCTCGTCCAATGCAAAGCGATAAAACAGTTGTTGCAGGACTCGATGATTCTACTCCTGGCCAAGTGTACTTCTACATTGGTACTAAGACCAAAGAAGGTACAGAGATTGATCGCGCAGGTTACACCAATGGTCGCCTCTATGGTGTAGCGGTTAGTGGCATGAGTGCAGAATCAAGCAGTTCTATTCCTGGTGCCAATACAACGTTCAGGCTCGTAGACTTGGGTGTAGTTCGTGATTCTACAGGTGCTGCTCTAAATACAATGAGCAATGTCAAGGGTGTCACAACATTCTTACGCCCGGAAGACGGTGCATGGGATCCTTCAAACCCTAGAGACTTCTACTTCAACACCACAAACTCCTTCAGCAGTCCCAGCAGAGTGTGGAGACTACGCTTCAACAATGTTGATAGTCCAGAAGCAGGCGGAACAATTACGGCTGTGATCGATGGCACGGAAGGTGTCAAGATGTTAGATAACATGTGTATGGATAACTACGGACACATCCTTCTTCAAGAGGACGTTGGTAACAACGTGCACAACGGCAAAGTATGGCAGTACACAGTCGCAACAGATTCATTAAAGCTATTGGCGCAGCACGATGGCAATCGCTTCATTGCAGGCGGCGTGAACTTCCTGACGCAAGACGAAGAGGCATCTGGTGTCATCGACATGCAAAGTATCCTTGGCCCTGGACAGTTTCTTCTCGTCGATCAGGCGCACTACCCAATACCAGGAGAAGCAGTAGAAGGCGGTCAGCTGTTGCAGATGTTCAATCCAGATAGCTATGCCTCAGCCCTAGGTGCAGGTCCAAGCAGCTCGCAGACTCCATTCTTGAGCCCATTGGCTCCAGGCGTACAATTCAACGCAATCGTTACCACAGGTGATGTTGTAGCTGGTGGCTATAAAATGATCGGTTTGCCTGACGGCCTCGGAGCTTTCGATAATAACAATGGAACATTCACCTTGCTCGTGAGTCATGAAATTTCCGCTGGCTTAGGCGTTACACGTGCACACGGAAGTAACGGAGCATTTGTGTCTAAGTGGGTTATAAACAAGAACGACTTATCGGTCGTTTCCGCATCAGATCTTATCCGCAATGTAAAGCTGTGGGGTCCTACAGGTTATACTACCTACAATTCATCTAATCCTTCACCTCTTGCAAGCTTCTCAAGATTCTGTTCGTCAGATCTTGCGCCACAAAGTGCATTTTTCAACGCTGCTAGCGGCAATGGAACTTCAGAGCGACTCTTCCTCAACGGCGAAGAAGCAGGAGATAATGGACGCCTTTTTGCGCACATCGCTAGTGGAGTGAACAGTGGTACTACCTATGAGCTGCCTTTCCTAGGTAAATACAGTTGTGAGAATATCCTGGCTTGTCCAGTGGTGGCTGATAAAACCATCGTCGTCGGTCTTGATGACTCCACTCCAGGTCAGGTGTATGTCTACGTTGGAAACAAGACCAATGCGGGCACTGAGATCGATAAAGCAGGCTTAACAAATGGCAAGCTGTATGGCGTTGGTGTGAATGGTATGGTAGCTGAGCAGAGCTCATTCGTGACCAGCCCAAACACAAGTTTCTCGTTGATTGATCTTGGATTTATACGTGACACAAATGGCGTTGCTCTTAATACCATTAGTAATCAACGTGGTGTAACAACCTTCTTGCGACCAGAAGATGGTGCGTGGGATCCTTCTAGTCCAAACGACTTCTATTTCGCGACGACAAACTCCTTTAGCGCGCCTAGTCGCCTGTGGCGTCTTCGTTTCCAAGATATCTCTAAGCCTGAACAAGGCGGAACGATTACTGCTGTGTTGGATGGAACAGAAGGACAAAAAATGCTCGACAATCTTTGTATCGACAACTATGGCCACATTCTTCTCCAAGAAGACGTTGGCAACAACGCGCATAATGGAAAGTTTTGGCAATACACAATTGCCAATGATGAACTGACACTCTTGGCTCAACATGATACCACGCGATTCATTGCAGGCGGGTCACGATATCTGACCCAAGACGAGGAGTCATCCGGGATCATCGATGTTCAGAATATTCTAGGAGCGGGCAAGTTTATCGTAACAAGCCAAGCGCATTACTCCATTCCTGGCGATGTTGTAGAAGGCGGACAACTCTTAGTAATGACGAATCCAACAACTCTCGCAACAAGTGCAGAGATCAGTGTTAAGGGCAACAACATCGACATCGTTCGCAACAGCAACCAGCCACAGACTTTGAACAATACAGACTTTGGTGAAGTGGTGGTTGGTCAGTCTAGTCTTCGTCGCTATGTCATCTACAATACTGGTGGCACGGACTTACAAGTGAAGTCCATTACCTTCACTGGAGCAGCAAACTCAGAATTTAGTATCGCTGGCAATGTGAGCTTCCCACTTCGCATAGCGAAGAACAGTTATCAAGAAGTCATCGTTCAATTCACTGCACTCGACGTGAGTATCCGGAGCGCTCAACTCACGATCAACTCGAACGACTTTGATGAAGCGCTGTATAGCTTTGGCGTTCAAGGCACTGGCGTTCAGCGAACCCTCGTTGTTAAAGGTAACTACAAGGTTGTTCCTAATGGTCGACGCACAGTTTCTGGAACAGACAATACAGACTTCGGTACTGTTGTTCTCGGAAAGCAAGTAATAAACTCGTTCCTCGTAGTTAATGCTGGCAAAACACCTCTCCGTGTTCAATCTATCAGTTTGGAAGGTGCCGATGCAGCAGCCTTCAGTCTCAGTTCTCTAAGCTCAAACCAGCTGAACGCCGCACAAAGTCAAGTGCTGAACATTGAGTTTGAGCCAACTCGCTTGGGCAAACATCAGGCTATTGTTCGCGTGATCAGTAACGACGATCAACAAACAGACTACAGTTTCAGCATTGAAGGAAACGCAGTCGCAGCAACAGCAAGCGTAGTGATCTATGGAAACAGTAACGTCATAGCAGATGGCTTACTTCAACCAAATACTGCTACGAATACGGAGTTTGGTATCGTGGAAATTGGCAAGTCAAAAACCCACAGTTTTGAACTACGCAATACTGGTACGGCAGACTTACGAATCAGCGATGCATCCTTCAAGTCGGTAAACAGAGCAGACTTCTCGATTGTCAACGCCTCATCCTTCCCGTGGATTGTGGCCGCTGGCGAGACAAAGACGATGTCCGTTCAGTTCAAGCCTACAGTAGCAGGCGATCACAATGCAACCCTAACCGTGAGCTCTAACGATAAGGATCATGCATCCTATGACTTCAGTGTGCATGGTAATGGTCTACAGATCATCAATGATGTAGCAACAGAAGGAACTGAAACAATGCTTCAGTTGACTCCTCAGCCAGCTACAGACATGTTGAGTCTTAGCTATGTGCTCGAAACAGAAGATGATGTTCAGATGGAAGTGATCGATGAACTTGGTCGCGTGTTGAACCAACAGGTGTTTGTTCATAGAAGTGCAGGTTCACACACAGAGCACTTCTCGACTGCGCATCTCAGCGCAGGTCTGTACCAAATACGTTTACGAACTGCTCACACGCAAGCTGTAGCACCGCTCGTGATTGTACGCTAAGAGCAACTGCTCTCTGCTAAGGAAAAAGGGTCGTGATGCTGTCCCCATCGCGACCCTTTTTCTATGTGCAGTACGTTCGATTCCAAGCAGGACAATGACAGTGCTTGTCTGTATGGTATGCTCTGGCAGTACACATCAATTTCTAGGGTGCATTCAGGCGAGCTTAGAATCCGTTTTACAAGGCGATACTATTTGTCCTCAGTTGCCATTTCTTGTAATCGAGCAAGCTTCGCTTGCTCATACTGCAGACAATAACTATCGTCTTTCAGCAGCCGATAGGCAGCTACAAAATGCGGGCGTGCCTCTGCAGTCAATCCAAGCGCTGTCAGTGCTTCCGCAAGCTCTTCACGTATCCAGCCGTCATCGCTGCTCTTTGACAGCAATATGTCAAGCTCAGCTTGCATAAGCCTAACGGAGTCCTCTGGTTTTGCGCCTAAACGCAGCGCTCGTGCGCAGTCTTTAACCGTGTACATGTCCGTAGCTCCATTGCGCTGTACTTGGAGTGCAAGGAGTTTCTCAAATGTAGCGTGCGCTTCGTCATACTGTTGGGCTGTCATGTAATCTTCACCCAAGTTGTTATACAATGCCCAGAACCAACCGTCTTGTTCAGGGTGCTCTTCAACGAGTTTCAATCCACGGAGATTCCATGTGATCTTGTCGTACACGTTCGGTTGTGCAATGGCTACCATATGCACTGCATCTATGGCCAGTCGCCAATCCGCAATCTCTTCACCAAGGCGCACTGCATCCATGAAAAATGTCAGTGCACGCTCTTTCTCGCCGTTAGAGTTGTAGCAGCGTCCACGTTCCAAAAGATAACGCAGTCGTGGCAGCTGGTGCTCAGGACTGAGCAACTCTTCAACAGAATCGAGTATACTGTGTGCTTCGGCAAAATTCCCCTGCAAACTATAGGTGCGGGCAAGCTGCGTTTGCAATTGTAGGAGATAAGACTCGTCACCTAACTCCTTCGCCAATGGTACAAGTTCAAGGAAACGCTCCCTCGTTCCAGCTGGATTAGCAAAGTTCCAGATAGTTCCGAACGGGGGAAGTGCATTGTTGTTTGTGTTCATGTATCATCATTGATGTGGTATCGGCTGAACAAATTAACGCTTCAAGGACATATACCATGAATCTGAGCCTGACATGGAGGGATCTCACTCGTGGAGAAGAGTCATTGACTTCCGAGCTTAAAGCAAAATGGGCCGCGCATCGGATAGATTCGCGACCCATTGTACAGAGAAATGTTCTGAATGGTGTAGAGTGAAATGAGGCTGCTGGGGTACTATCTCAGCTTTTAGTACGGCATTATTTCGCCAACACCACAGCATCGATCACATGAATGATACCATTCGAAGCACGGACACTAGCAAGAACTTTAGCATCATCGATGAAGAGCGCTCCATCCTTGCGGTGAATAGTTGCGTTCCTACCGTCAACCATTCCGAGTATCTGACCATCCTTCAGCGCATCAGCTTCGTACACTGCAACGGCAACGTGATGCTGAAGGATGTCCTCAAGTGACGACTTGTTCTCAGGTTTCAACAAACCCTCAACCGTACCTGCTGGCAGCTTTGCAAACGCCGCGTTGGTAGGAGCGAAGACGGTGAAGGGTCCGGCATTCGATAGAGAGTTTACGAGGTCTGCTGCCGTAACAGCAGTTACTAACGTTGAGTGATCAGGCGACGCAATGGCTACTTTCACGATATCCTTTGCGGACGTGGTGTCTTCCACGGCGGATTGTCCGGCACCGCCCGACAAAGCAGCCTCGTCTGTTTTCTGTGCTTTGTCTGATGAACACGACATGATACTTGCACACAACAACGCAAGACAGAATGTATATAGGGTTTTCATGCTAACCTCAAATAGTGATGAGTTGGTAATGAATGCTCAAGGCATTGTGAATGAACGACGGTGTTTGTGATTGTGACTCTGTGTTGATGAATGACTCTTTGCTCGTTGCGTCTAGGTCCTCGTAGCTAGGTCGATGAAACGCTCGCTACAGATGCTGCTTCACGAAGCAGCATTCTTCGCTTTTGCTCTGCTCGAATGGTATAGCTCAGAAAGTGACGAAACCAGATTAGCAGTGCGATCACCCACACACTGGCGGCGTAGAGATAGTGCGAGCTCAGTGTTTCTGGCCACCATGCCACTGATAGTCGTGTGAGTGCCGATAGCACAAGGAGTGCCCCTATCCACTTGATGTATGGTTTCTTCTCTTCTACATGTGCCACGGCTACACCACTATGCGACACACTAACTCGCAACGAAACCATGATGGTCATCAAACCCAATCCGCCAATGAAGTACAAGTGCCACAGATGCACGGCACGCTCAGGGAAAAGCACGATGAGGAGTGGTGTGAGAAGTACACTCAACACGGAGAGCCAGACAATCAGTGCAAATGGATTGGACCACGATGGAACGCGATAGAAGTGAAAACCGCGCAGACCAGACCAGAGCATCGCAGCTGCTAAGAGTGCAGCACTCAGTCGAATGTAGGATAGACTCTCAAGTGCAAAGGCGAGCAGAACCGCGACTATGAGCGCCCTGTTCTGCCAGAGCGTTCCTCTCTGCTTCTTGCGAAGCTCTGCAAGAACGCCATCCACGCTCATCACTTCCATCTTCTGCGGCGCATTTACGCCGAGGATGGCTGGTATTAAACGAAAGCCTACGCCTAGTACCAGAAAGAGCATAAAGCCCTTGAGGAAGAAGGAGCGAGCAAAGCTGAAGAGAGTTGGTTCTATGCTGACAAAGTTCGAGATCCAGAGAACAGCCAAAGATGCAGTACCCACGATCAAGGCTACTCCCACGAAGAGAAATGACTCTGGAGGATCTTGTTTGCGCTCGAGATATCGAGACGCGAGAAATCGAAGGGAGATGAGGCTACTGCTGAGCAAGAAGAAGAGAAGCCAATCTGCACGCATACAGAGCTCTGCAACAAGAGTTGCTATGCCGCTGAGGACGAGGGGGATCAGTTCCGCTAATGAGGGCATTCGACTTTGAGTGAAGCGAGGAACTGCTGTCCACAAGAATCCAAAGGCAAAGCTCAGTAAGAAGCCGCCACTCATCATGTAGGGGTGTACGAGTATGGGACTACTAATGAGATCGAAGAACGAGAGAACCCATACCCCAGCTCCAATGATCGCGTGCAAGCCACCCAAAGCAAAAAGAACACGGTAAGCTTCTACCTTTTGTGAGAGCGTATCACGCAGTTTGCCTCGTAACGATTCTCCTGTGTTATGCCTGTTCATGTGTGTGTTGAGTTGCAATACTCATTCAAGTGTATCTGATGTAGCTGTTAGCCAGCCACTTCATTAGAAGTCCTTACGCAAGAAGGTGCGACGAGCTATAAGCACAGGTACGACCGCCCAAATCACAAGAACACCAAGTGCTAAACTCATCCCTTGCCATGAACCGAAGAACTGTTTGTAGATCGCGCCAGTGTAACCCATGAGAGCTGACTGGTCCAGAACCAACGACAACATGATGCGCGATAAGTCGATGGGATTAAGAAAGCTCATGATCAACGCAAAGCGTTCTGTTGGATAGTCACTAAATGCAAAGAGTGCGAAAAGGAAAAGTCCGTCGTACACGACTGAGCAGAAGAACCATACCATAAGCGCTGTTCCAAAACCCTTTGCACGTTCATCGACTCTGGTGGCGATGGCAAAAGCAATCGCAGAGAAGGAGCAGCTCAAGAGGGCGCCGTTGATGAGCAAAAGCATGGTGCGTTTCATGAGTTCTGTGTCGCCAATGGAGTGCAACACCAGTGGCACACCAGCGCCAACACAGAAGCAGAGTGCAAGAGGAAGAAAAGTTGACAAGAAGGAGGAAGCGAAGACGGTGCTGCGATGCACAGGCTGCGAAAGAAGCATCTCGGTAAACTCGCGTGCATTGTATACCTGCATCACGCTAAACATGATGCTGATGAGCGGGGTGACCACGATCATGACGCTCATGAGTGTGACAAACACTTTGTCGGCCATGCCCGTGAAGCGAAATAATCCTTCACTCAAGACCATGAAGAAAAGAAAGTACACTATGACCCACTTGTTGCGCAGTGCATTGCGCAATTCAAGTTTTAATAAGGTATCGAGAGTATCCTTCGAATGTTTCATGTCTGCTGTATGCTTGTGAAGAATGCTCAATGACAGACTAACGCTACTTGTGTTCATGCCGCCCTCCGTAGTGAAGCCTGGTGCTGAAGTGATGCCACTGCATGCTCAAAGTTGAGTTGCTTTGTTTGCTCTAACAGTTCTGCCTTCGAGCCGTGAAAGAGTAGGGAACCTTCAAGGATGAAGGCTATGTCGTCGGCCAACTCTTCGATCTCCGCCAAAATGTGCGTTGTGAGAAGTATCGTGCGTTCGCGTTGCTTCTCGTGGATGATGAGATCCTTCAGACGACGTGCCATAAGTGGATCCAAACCCGCCGTCGGCTCATCAAGAATGAGAATCGGAACGTCGAACATCATTGCTGCGACGGCACTCACTTTTTGTCGTGTGCCACCACTGAGCGACTTCATACTCTTTGTCATATGCGGCCTAAGTTCAAACACGTCGATAAGCTCTTCCAAACGAGCTGCTTTCTCGTCACGCAAGTCTGCTATCATTGCCAGAACTTCCTGTACACTCAGATTGTCGGGATAGCGCGCTATCTGTGGCATATAACCAATCTGAGATCGATAGAGATGGCTCGATCGCACATCCTGATGAGCAACCTCTACCATGCCCGACTCTGCCTGCACCAAGCCCAATACAGTTTTAATCAACGTTGTTTTGCCGGAGCCGTTTGGTCCTAGCAGCGCGGTGGTACGACCGTGCTGAAAACGAATACTTAGGTCTTTCAACACCTGAAGACGTCCATAACTCTTGTGTAGATGGTGGAGATGTATCATGAGCCCAGATGTATTGGTTTCATACTCGGTGCGTCATCCTGCATGGCAGCAGGTGTCACCGTTGGAAAAATGGCTTCAGCAAGATCTAGTAACGACACAAAGAAGCTATGTAGCAAGAGCATTGCGGGTGAGTTCTGTTCAACGATGGTCGAGAAGAAGCGCACAGGTCGGAAGGGCACATCGCCGATTCCATTCTTGTCAATGTCATAGCCGGTGTACTTGTCCCAATAGTTACCATGAAAGGTACTGTAGGCCGCATAGTTGTTCGTGGCGACGTCGAAACTGTTTGAATTGAAGTTGTTGGAGTCGATGGTGTTGTCTGTCGAGTTTGCCATGAGTCGCATTGCCCAGCCATTCGAACGAAAGCTATTATGATGAATGGTCATGGAGCCTCCGCTTTCAGCATAGATCGCTGCAGTGTTCGTGTTGAAGGTATTGTAACAAATAGTGCCATGGGTGATCTCTTTCAAAAGAAGACCATAGCTCGCATCACCTTGATTGAACTCGAACACGTTGTGCGTCATTTCAATGTCGTGCGTGTACATCACTGCCACACCCGAACCATTGTGGTGAAAGTGATTGTATTGATAGGCATTGTGATGTGAGAACATGAAGTGCAATCCATAGCGCATGTTGTTTCTGCTCTCATTGTGCAGTACAGTTGTACCGGTTGTGAACTCGAGGTAAACGCCATCGCGATGCTGGTCGATGATGTTTTGGTCGATCACATAGTCCTGACAATACCAACAATGAATTCCATTCCCAGAAGCACTTTCGCTCTGGGCGTTACTTCGTATGTAGTTGTGGCGTATCGTATTCTTCTGACACTTCCCAGAGTAGATGCCATAGCTGGCGTTGAGTATGCGGTTGTGCTCAATAGTGCATCTCTGGGCAAACTGTAAACGGATACCAGCGCGCTCATAGATGTAGGAGTTGCCTGTATTGCGAATGGTGAAGCCGCTGATCAGCACATCGTTCGACTTGATCACAACGATCTCACAAGTATCAGCACCATCAAGTATCGCCTCGCCAACTGCGCGCAAACTCAGTGCTTTGTCGATGATGATTTGTCCTTCCGAATACACACCCGCATGCACCAACAACTCATCACCAGACTGTGCACTGCTGATAGCTCTATGCAAGGGTGAATGCGGGTCTGGATAGACATCAATGCGCGCTGCCTGAAGCAGGTTGCAGATGAACAGGGTGCTAAGGACGAGAACAGATAAACCTTTCATTGCTTTGCGATTGATTGTCGGTGGTTAGCCAAGGTGTAAAAACAATCTGAACTGAATGCGTCTGCTCCATGAAGGGATCAACGCACACAACAACATTCTTGAGCATGAAGTGCTCCGCCGTGACGGAGCGCTTGCTGATCAGGATGTGATCACCATTCTTTGGCAACGAGCAAGCGAACACTATCGAAGTAATAGAGATCGCCACCGTTGTTTGCATGAGCTTGTTCATAGCTCTCTTTAGAGCTGTACGCGCTGAGGTCAAGACCCATTGGACTAGGCACTTTTTCAGATTTCAAGTACCAAGCTTTGCGAGCAGGAACGAGGTTGCCGGGTTGCATGAAATCAACAACCCACTCCGTTGCTACTTCTGCTTCTTCGAGCTTTTTGTCTTGCAAGAATCCAAGCATACATTCAATACTATCGAACTTGTAGTTCTTACTTTTCTTGGTCACCAACACAGCACCGAAGCGTTGATCGCTGATGGACATTTTACAGTTGGCACATTCGTCTTTGCCGAAGGCAATGGCCTCTGGCTTGTCTGAACAGGCGTTGAAGAGAAGGCCCGAAGCCAGCAGGAGGACTGGCACAACGCTGGAGGCTCGTGCGGCGAAGCCGCCGCGTGTATTAGTATCACTTGTCGATGGAGTACGACGTCGAGGCGATGAAATCCACCACACGATAGAAGCAAGGAGCAAGGAGAGTCCCATAAGATATCCACCAACTCCAGGCAATGACATCGCATGAAAGTTCAGTAACTGCTTGCCTCCAATGAGCGGTGGTTGATAGGTCATGTCGGGAATGTTGATCGCCGCATGCGGATTGAGATTGTGTCCGTAGTCATACTCCCAGTTGTAGAAGTCAATCATACCAACGATTCCGAGCAAACTGAAGAGGAGAATCCACGTCAGAAGCATCCATCGTTTGCCGAGTACAGCTACTAACAATCCAAGCCCAATCAGTGCCGCAACAATCATTGGCATGTACTTCAATTCTGGAATGCTATCTGGTTCGATACGTTTCATTCCGATATAGTGATTAAGGTTATTGATACTCTCAAGGTCTTGTTCTTCATGACCCACAACCGTATTGATGTGGATGCTAAGACCCAGGCCCTCAGGATACTGCGGAGCTTCAAGCGCTATTTCCCACAAGGGCAGGAAATACAACGAAACCAGGAGCAGTGCACTGATGGCGACCATGATTCTATGTAATGCGTTCATGAGCGTTCCAATCGTTCGAATAAAGTGAGTTGGGGCAGTGTGCCACATTGTTGATTCTCCGCAGAGGAGAAAGAGACGCGCTATTCACCTCGCGTCTCTTTCCCAGATTGCGGATTATTGTTCCAACTTCGGCGCTGAGCCGGTGGACAACTGCAGACTTGATCCGGCGGGAGACACACGGATATAGCCTTGCATTTCTTGGTGAAGAGCAGAGCAGAAGTCAGTGCAATAGAATGGCTGCACTCCTGCAGTCTTTGGTATCCACTTGAGCGTTTGTGTTTCGCCAGGCATGATCAAGAGCTCAGCGTTATCTGCTCCCTTGATTGCAAAACCGTGCGGTACATCCCAGTCCTGCTCAAGATTTGTGACGTGGAAGTACACAACATCGCCTACGCGTACGCCCTCAACATTATCAGGCTTAAAGTGTGAACGAATGGATGTCATATAGATGTGCACCTCATTACCCTTGCGCTCAGCGCGTGCATCTTTCTCTCCCATCGAAGCATAGGGATGCTTGTTTGCCGTGAGTTTGAAACTCTTGACGGAGTTCTTTTCGAGCAGTGTTGCCGGACACATCTGCGCATAGTGAGGCTCGCCAATTGTAGGGAAGTCAAGAAGCAACTTCATTTTATCACCGCTGATATCGAAGAGTTGTGCTGACTGACAGAGTTCTGGACCTGTTGGTAGATAACGATCCTTGGTGATCTTGTTCATTGCTACTAGGTACTTGCCCATTGGGTTTTTGTTGTCGCCACCCACAACACACAAGTGTCCAATTGAGTAGTAGGTTGGTTGACGGTCCACTACACTAAAGTCTTTCAATGACCACTTCACTACTTCTGAGCTGACGAAGTGTGAGGTGTACGCAAAACCCTTTCCATCAAACTCGGTGTGCAATGGTCCTAAGCCTGGCTTCTTTACTTCGCCCGCAAGAGCGCTTTCATACTTGACTATAGGAATGCCATTGAACTCACCGGCAAAGTCTTTGTTCTCAATAGCCTTTGCGAACTTCGTGTACGAGTACACTGGAATGACCGTTGCAAGCTTTCCGCCGGCGCAGATGAACTCACCAGTAGGATCTACATCGCAGCCGTGTGGGGACTTAGGAGTTGGGATGAGGTAGACCATGCCTGGACAATCCTTTGGATCTAACTGCAACGAACTGGTCTCGATGACCGAGGTCGCAGAATGGGTCTCTTCACTGTAGTTGTTATGTGCATACTCACAGGCAACCTTCTTGGCTTTGCCTTGTGCCAGATACTCTTCTGCTTTCTTCCAGTTGATCGCAACGATGAAGTCTTTGTCGTTCTGACTTGCATTCACTTCTAACAAGGTGTTTGCTTGTTCGGAGTTGTAGCAGGTCCAGAACATCCAGCCGTGCGACTTGTCTTTACCTGCACTAGCAAGGTCAAAGTTGAAAGGAGGGAGGTTGACTTGGAAGCCAAGCGACATCTGACCGCTCTGTGGGTCGACCTTCACGAAGGAAGCGCGGCCGCGGAAGTTTTGCTTGTAGGTTTCAATGGCAACATCTGCATTGCTTTCATCGGGAACAGAAAAGCGTGAGGCAGATACTACATACTCAGTGCCTTGTGTTGTGTAGGGAGAACCGTGGTTTCCACCAGTGTTTGGTAGTTCGATAATCTCCGCTGTGCGAAAGGTCTTCAAATCGATTCGGGCTATGCGTGGCGTGTTGTTCGCATTTGCAAACAGCCAACGTCCATCGTCATTGCCATCCGTACGACTCAGCTGCAAGTGGTGTTGATCGTCCCACGGCACAAAGCCGTGAGAGGTGTTCAGCATTGGGCGAGACTCTTCAGAGTATCCATAACCCTTTTCTGGATCTTGCGCGAAGACAGGGATGTTGCGGAACAAGCGCCCGCTTGGTATACCATAGACTGCTACTTGTCCGCTGAAGCCGCCAGAAGTAAAGAGGTACACTTCATCATGCTTTCCAGGTGGAACGAAGACGCGTGATGCGGCATCGCCATCTGTCACCGCAGCTTTGCTTGAGGAAGGACATCCATTAAAACTGAGTGCTAGACCGATGATCGTGGCTAGACCTAAACCGAAATAGAGTAATCGTTTCATAAGTACTCCTATTAAAAAGGTAGTTGATTAGTTGTTTGTTCTTCCAATTGAGCGGCTTGCAGAGCACAGGCGCAGAGCAACTCAGTTGAGTTCAAAGCTGTTCTTACTTCGCAGCTGTCTTCACATTGTTGCCGTCATACTTCAATCCTACGCGACGCAAGTGCTCAAGCACGTTGCGGGCATCATCTTCGTTGACATTCATGTTCGGCATTTTGAGCATGTAGGTTTGAAGCAGACAGCGAACAGTGTCGTCGTTTTCAACCATCACGTCGGTATCGAGAATCATGTTCATGACATACTCAGGGGGACGACGATGCGTCACACCACCCAGAGCTGGTCCCACGTAACGCTTGTCGTACACATGACAACTCGTACAGGTGGTTTCAAAGATTTTTTGTCCTTTGTCTGCCAATGCAACATTCGGAGTTGGCTCAAGCGCCACTTCCTTGATCTTGTAGTACTGTGGCTTTTCTTTGAGTACCTGTCCAGGAGCAGGCGCAGCAGCATCCGCCGTTTTCTTGGCTTCGGAACCCTCGTTTTTTGAACAGGAAATCATTCCAAAGCACAGTACTGTGCCCAGAAGGATAGCAGTGATGTTCGCTCTAGAGCTATCCAGAATTCTCGAGAATTGTGTCATAAAGTTCTCCATAGTGAGATAAGAGAGTAGATTATCGCTTATTAGTATTGAATTTTAGCTTCTTTTGGTGCAAACTAGCTGTCGTTAGGCTATAAGAGACTAGCTTATCTCTTACTATGTTAAAAATCTTATTCTTGCGGAGGATCCAGAGGGACTTCCCAATTCCGCGCCATCATGTTTGGGACAGATGCAGCACCATCGCGCAGATTGGTCGATTTAAGCATATCCTGGAGTCGACTCTTCTCTTTTAACCACGCCTTATGCAAAACACATGGCCGATTAGCGTCGCACTCTGGTAGCTTGAGAATACACTCAGAATCGAACTTCTTTACTCCGTCCAAAACCTCAACAATATCCCAAATAGATATCTCTTCGGGCTTTTTTGCTAAAGAGACGCCGCCATTTGTGCTCCGGACTGACTTCGTAATCCCATGGTCACTCAGGCGTTGCAGTATCTTCTTCAGAAAGTGGAAGGGAACTCCCAAATCCTTGGCGATTCGATGCGCTGGAACGAAAGTGTTTTCCGAGCCTTCTTGCGCCAAGTACAAACCAGCCTGAATTCCGTAGGTGCAAGAGCGTGAGAACATGCGATCGTTTAATAGAAGATAACTGTATCCTTATTTCGAATATATGGACAGTTTCCGATTTGACAAGAAAAAAATATAGGAACATCCGAATTTTCTTCTTGAAGGTCAAAATTTTCAAAAAAAACGGTCTTTGCTTCTATGCGTCGCTAAATGCTCAAGAGTCTTTTTGCCTATGCAGCTGCGCTTCGCGCAGACTGCAGTGTTCAAGATTGCAGCTCAGGCAGGTGACTGTGAACAGTTTCGATTGCGTGTTCGGACGGTTCAGTATCCAGAGTATATGCATGCAGGTCATGTTCCGCTTTGCTAAAGCCACCTTTACACTGAGGTAATGAGGGAAAGGCAAGTTGCTGAGAACTTTTCAAGAGAGATTTCAGGAGCGCATGTCTCGTCCCAAGGTGTTGTTTATCTGTGGTTCCCTCAATCAAACCACTATGCTCTACAGCGTAGCGCGCTGTATGCCGGAATGTCAAGCAGTGTTCACGCCCTTCTACAGCGACGGACTCCTGCGCGTTCTTGGAAAAGCTGGATACCTGGACTGGACAATTCTCGGCGGAGCTTTTCGCGAAGCCACAGAACAATTCCTGGTTCAAGAACAGGTTGAGATTGATTACGAGGGACGTCGCTACGATTACGACCTCGTCGTCACCTGCCAAGATCTCATTGTCCCTAAAAACGTGCGACACAGAAAATTGGTGCTGGTGCAAGAGGGCATGACGGATCCGGAGACCCCGCTCTATCATTTGGTGAAGTGGCTCAAGATGCCTCGCTACCTGGCAAGCACTGCTGCTACGGGATTGAGCGATATGTATGATGCCTTCTGCGTTGCCTCTACTGGCTATCGAGATCACTTCATGCGCAAAGGTGTGCGAGCAGAGAAACTGCGTGTAACAGGTATTCCAAACTTTGACAATTGTGTACAGTACTTGGAGCAAAGCTTTGAACATTCGAACTACGTCCTCTGTGCCAGCTCGGATAGTCGTGAGACCTTCAAGTATGAGAACCGAAAGAAGTTCATTGAACACACTCTGCGCATAGCGGATGGGCGACAACTCATCTTCAAACTCCACCCGAACGAGAAACACGATCGAGCTATCGATGAGATACAACGCTGGGCACCCAATGCCCTGTGCTATACCTCAGGTAATGCACATGTAATGGTTGCTCACTGCGAAGAACTCGTGACACGCTTCTCGACGCTTGTGTACACCGGTCTCGCGCTCAATAAGAAAGTCCACTCCGAATTCCAGCGTGATGAGTTGGAACGCATGATGCCCATACAGAACAAGGGCACAAGCGCTCGTAACATCGCGCAGGTGTGCAACGAAGTCATGCTACGTGAAAAATTCACTACAGGCTTAAGGAAGTGGCAACAACTACCATGGCAAGCACGTGTGCTTGCAAGCCCACAACAACCACAAGGGAGACAGGTATGAAAATTGTTGCCATCGTGCAGGCACGAACAGCATCGACAAGACTTCCAGCGAAAGTCTTGCTGCCTTTGGCTGGCAAAAGTGTCCTCGCTCGACAACTTGAACGCGTTCGACGATCACAATTGATTGATGAAATAGTTGTTGCCACGACTACGGATCCAAGCGATGATCTCATCGTGAGTATGTGTCAAAGCGAAGACGTTCGGTGGTTCCGAGGGGATGTCAATGACTGTCTGGATCGACACTATCAATGCGCCTTAGACTGCAAAGCAGATGTGGTGATGAAAGTTCCAAGTGATTGTCCGCTGATTGATCCTGCCATCATCGACAAAGTAGCACGCTTCTACACAGAGAACTCTTCTCGTTACGACTTCGTCAGCAATCTCCATCCACCAACGTGGCCGGATGGTAATGATGTGGAGATACTCCCAATTCATATCCTGGAAGAGGCTTGGCGCAAGGCAACAAAGGATTATGAGAGAGAACATACAACGCCCTATATCTGGGACCGTCCAGCAGAGTACCGATCAGCGACAGTGCGTTGGGAAACAGGTATGGACTATTCAAAGACCCATCGCTGGACGTTGGACTACGAAGCTGATTACCACTTTGTCTTTAGCGTGTACAGTGAACTCTACCCGCAGAATCCGAACTTCAATCTCTACGACATACTGAAGCTTGTTGAATCGAAGCCTGAAATTGCTCGCATCAATAGTGCCTATGCGGGTTCGAATTGGTACCGACATCATCTTGGAGAGCTGCAGACCATTACCGAAGATCAAACCCGTATTCTTATTGGAGTATAGCACATGGAGTTGCGTCCTCATGAACAGCAACATTTTCACGACACAGCACTGCGCGTGCGCGAACACATCATTCGCATGTGCGGTGATGGCGGTTGCTTTATTGGTGCTTCGATGTCGTGCGTTGAAATACTCTGCTATCTCTACCTCCACCTTGTTGACAACGATGCGATCCTCCACAAAAGACCAACGCGCGATTATGTCTTGCTTTCGAAGGGACACGATGTTCCCGCATTGTACGCGCTGTTCAGCGAGATTGGCTTGTTGGAAACATCACGACTGGCCAATCACCTCAAGCTAAGCGATGATATCTACTGGCATCCGAATGCTCGTATACCGGGCGTTGAGTTTCACAGCGGCTCGCTTGGACACTTACTCAGCGTCGGTATGGGCATAGCACTCGATGTGCAAAGAACCGGAGCAAGTAACCGAGTGTTTGTCATCCTTGGAGACGGAGAACTCAATGAGGGGAGCATATGGGAGGGATGTCTGGTCGCAGCAGCTCGCAAGCTCACGAATCTCTATCTGATTGTAGATCGCAATCAGTTCCAGGCAAATCTTCCAACAGAAGAGCTCAATCCTCTTGAACCACTCGCGGCAAAGTTCGAGGCCTTTGGTCTGCGAACTCTGCGATGCAACGGACACGATCTTTCGTCATTGAACAGCAATTTTCAGGAGCTGGTTTCGCAGGAAGGTCCGAGCGTACTCATTGCCGACACGGTGCGTGGTAAAGGTTTGCCGAGCATTGAAGCCAGAGCTGACCGCTGGTTCTGCAACTTCAGTGCACAGGAGCGAGAACAACTACTTCTCGAGCTCCATGGACACATTCACGCGCAGCTAAGCTCAGTCCCACTTACTGTTCGATAACACCCGGGAATCAGAACTCATGAATCGATATGAAGAGAAACTGAATGAGCTCATGGCTGCAGATGAGCGCTTCTACTTACTGACTGCCGAGAACCGTGCTGCTCTGCGACATCTGCCTCAGCTTCATCCACAGAGATTTGTGGATGTTGGAATCTGTGAGCAGACTATGGTTGGAATGGCTGCTGGCCTGGCACTGCGTGGTCGCGTACCTATCGTCCACGCGCTCGCTGCCTTCTTGACAATGCGAGCATACGAGTTTATTCGCACCGACGTCGGCATTGCGAACCTGCCGGTAAAGCTCGTTGGTGGCGTTGCTGGAGTGTGGAGTGAAGCGAATGGTCCAACACACCAGGCAATCGAAGATGTTGCCATCATGAGTGGCATACCGAATATGGGTGTGTTTTGTCCGGCAGATGAAGATGACATGCTCATTGGTCTCGAGACAATCCTCAAAAGTCCTCAGCCCTTTTACATCCGCTACACAAACAGCCCACGTGTCGTAAAACACAGTGCGAGCTTCTCGATTGGGTCTGCAGAAATGTTCGGAGAGCACGGCGACATAACTATCATCAGTTATGGCGCACTCTTGCAGCAAGCCTTTGCAGCTGCAGAGATCCTCTCAACCCGAGGCATTAGTGTCAGCATTGTCAATGTGCGCTGTCTCAAACCCATCGACGAAGAAGCTCTGCTCATTGCTGCGCAACGAGCAAGTCTTGTTGTTACACTCGAGGATCACTTCCTGCGCGGCGGACTCTACTCAACTCTCTGTGAGATGCTCGTGCGCAACTCTGCACACGCGAACATCCTTCCTATCGGCTTTGATGAACGCTGGTTCAAACCTGCTTTACTCGCTGATGTGCTCAAGCATGAGCATCTCGATGGACGTGCAATCGCACAGCGCATTGAAGACTACCTAGACACTTTCTCTACTACAGAAGCATGGCAAATACAGTACAGCTAAACCAAGACTTTCCAAGCATTCAAAACTCTGCCGAGTTGTATCGGCGCGCTGAGAAGATTATACCAGCTGGAACGCAGACTCTGGCAAAGGGAGTGACACAATATGTACGGGGAATCGCACCTATGTATCTGCAACGAGGCAAAGGTTCGCATGTATGGGATGTTGATGGAAACGAGTACCTCGACTACTCGATGGCGGTGGGTCCACTTTCGCTTGGCTACTGCAATGAAGAGGTTGACCAAGCAATTGTTGATCAACTACGCTCAGGCATCGTTTTCAGCATGCCCCATCCGCTCGAAGTAGAGGTTGCCGAGCTCATCCAATCCTGTGTGCCAAACGCAGAGATGGTGCGCTTTAGTAAGACTGGTGCAGACGTAACGACTGCGGCAGTACGCGTGGCACGCGCAGTCACTGGTCGCTCAACCGTCCTTTGTTGTGGATATCACGGCTGGCATGATTGGTCTATAGCAACGACCGATCGCAACGCAGGAATTCCACCAGAAGTACGTGAATTGAGCTATACCTTCGAGTACAACAAACTCGATACATTGTATGCGGCTTTGGACGGTGATGTTGCAGCCGTCATTATTGAGCCTGTGGTGTATCAAGAACCCGAAAGACAGTTCCTTCAGCGCTTGCGTGAGCACTGTACACGCAACGGAACCATCCTCATCTTCGATGAAATGTGGACCGGATTTCGTCTTGCCCTCGGCGGTGCTCAACAGTACTACGATGTTGACGCCGATCTGATTTGTTTCTCGAAAGCTATCGCCAACGGAATGCCTTTGTCGGTGCTTTGCGGAAAGCGCGAGTACATGCGAGTCCTTGATCACGAGGTCTTCTTCTTCACCACCTTCGGTGGCGAAGCACTCTCGCTTGCGGCAGCAAAAGCAACGATTGAGTTTATGAAGCAGAACAATGTCAGCCTTGCTCTGGAGTCACGAGGACGCCTCTTGAAAGAAGGTGTCAATGCGATCCTCGATCAACTCGACATCAACTATATCCGCTGTATAGGACCAGCGTGCAGAACGACGCTTAAGTACGAGCAAGCAGATCTGCTCATGAAAACCTATATACAGCAAGAGTTCATTCGCAGAGGAGTTCTGTGGAATGGATCGCATACGCTTTCATATGCACATAGCTTGGAAGACATCGACTATACACTTGCAGCCTATCATCAAATCTTCACCAAACTGCGCCAGGCTGTGCTGAAGGGAAGTGTTCATGAAGAACTGCGTGCCCCTATACTCGAACCAGTGTTTCGTCGCACATCGCATTTCCACACAAAGCCACGGCGAGAGGCGGATGTCGAGCAAGTCATTGCGCAGACACAATACTAGTATTGCCAATAGCTAACATCGCATAACGCCCAGCTAATACCTCTTCCCAATTTTTGTATGACAGAATTGAAGATCGAGACACATGAATAAGCTTTACGATTTGCATGAGAAAGTAGCGGTTGTGACAGGTGGGAGCGGTTTACTCGGCTCTCAGTTTTGCAAAGCTCTGTCGCAGGCTGGCGCTACAGTCGTCGTAGCAGATATAGACCTCAGTGAATGTCAAGACGTTGTTGCGGAACTCTCCAGACCAGGTTTAGCTATTCGTGCAGACGTTTGCGACATCGCATCGCTGATGAATGTGCGTAAGGAAATTGTGGAGCGCTATGGCAGACTCGACATTCTGGTCAATAACGCCGCTATCAATGATGCTGTTGAAGGAAGCGATGCAAGTATGGACTTGGCAATGTTTGAGCATTTCCCACTCAGCTTGTGGAATCGTGTACTGCAAGTCAATATCACTGGTGTTTTTCTTTGTTCCCAAATACTCGGCGAAGCCATGCTTCCAGGGGGTGGCTCCATCATCAACATTGCGTCGACCTATGGTGTGGTTGCACCAGATCAGCATTTGTATCACGATGGAGTGAAACAGCGCTTTATGAAGTCGCCTGCCTATCCGACGTCCAAGGCAGCAGTTCTTGGTTTCACTAAGTACCTGGCAGCGTACTGGGCCTCGAGTAACATACGTGTCAACGCTCTTTCACCTGGTGGTGTTCAGAATGAGCAGGATGAGTATTTCATCCACAACTATACACAGCGCGTACCCCTTGGTCGTATGGCTTCGGCTGAGGATTACAACGGCGCCATCGTCTTCTTGGCATCGCAGGCTTCGTCGTACATGACCGGTGCTAACCTCATCGTCGATGGTGGTTGGACGGCAATCTAGATACCCAATTCTCTTTTTCGTAGGCAGATACGGCTCGAGACATCTCTGAGCCTTCATGTTTCACATCCATACTCTTCGAACATGCACTCATCTTATGTCCAAATCGCAGACAGTGTTGTCGGTAGCGGAATGCCAGTGTACATTATTGCCGAGATAGGGATCAACCACAATGGTTCGGTTGAACTCGCTAAGAAGCTCATTGATGGCGCTGCCTTTGCAGGCTGCAATGCAGTGAAGTTTCAAAAACGAACACCTGAACTGTGTGTACCACGTGATCAATGGGGTATTGAGCGCGACACGCCATGGGGTCGAATGAGCTATCTGGAGTACCGTCACCACATGGAGTTCGGCTTTAGTGAGTTTGACGAGATTGATCACTACTGTAAGTCGCGCAACATCGCATGGTTTGCTAGCTGCTGGGATACACCATCGGTCGACTTCATGCAACAGTTTGATCCTCCTTGCTTCAAAGCGGCATCGGCTTCTCTTACGGATCATGAGCTGCTGCGCGCCATGAAAGCAACAGGCAAACCTCTTATGATCTCAACGGGAATGAGTACCATGGATGAGATCCATGCAGCGGTCAATGCCGTTGGACACGAACGCCTGCTTATCGCGCACTCAACGAGTGCCTATCCTTGTCGGGCTGAGGAGTTGAATCTGCGAATGATTGAGACACTTGAGTTTGAGTTTCCAAAGTGTCCGATAGGATACAGCGGACACGAAACGGGTTTGAGTCCAACCTGGGCCGCCGTAACACTCGGTGCTTGCTTCGTTGAACGTCATATAACCATCGATCGTGCTCTGTGGGGTAGCGACCAAGCGGCTTCTGTTGAAATTGGAGGTCTGATGCGACTCGTCTCGAACATCCGCGATATCGAAAAGGCTCTGGGTGATGGGGTGAAGAGAGTGTATGATAGCGAACTCTCATCGCGCGCAAAATTGAGAAGAGTACAATCTCAGTCTGAAACCCTCAGCGCCGAACTTGCCTAAACATGCAGAGCCTTTCTCTCTACTGCACCCTTGCGGTTACTATCTCGGCAATTCTGCTGATCATTCTGGAACGGCGCTTCCCTTACCAATCAGGGCAAGCGCTGTTTCGTGATGGCTGGTGGAACGATATGGTATTCTATACTCTGCTTCAATCCTATATCCTTGGGTTAGTTATTGCATTTCTGACGGATATGATTGATCAGTCGCTACACTACCCGCGCCTGCGCCTTATATCGGAGTTGTCAGTAGGCATACAACTGCTGATCTTCTTCATCGTGCATGACTTCTACATCTATTGGTTTCATCGATGGCAACACCATAACAAGTATCTCTGGCGTTTGCATGAAGCACATCACTCAACGAAAGATGTCGACTGGCTGTCTGGCTCACGATCGCATCCACTAGAGATTCTTATCAATCAGAGCGTAGAGTTCATGCCCATGCTGCTTCTCGGAGCGCGACCTGAAACAATCATTCTGAAGTCGATGATCGATGCCGTGTGGGGTATGTACATTCACTCCAATATCGATGTGCGCAGTGGATGGCTGCAACGAATCATCAATGGACCTGAGATGCATCGTTGGCATCACACTTCATCTAAAGAAGCTCACCACTATAACTTCAGCACAAAGCTGGCAATCTGGGATTGGATCTTCGGCACTGCGCTCTGGCGTCCAGATGAGAAGCCAAAGGAATATGGTCTGAAGTCTAAAGCCTTCCCGCAATCCTATCTCTCACAAGTTCTCTATGCCTTCCGTTCACGCGCTCGCTAGGGACTACCATGAACACTTCGATGTTGATCGCAGGACGAAGGCTTCGCTCGAACTTGCGTTGCCCAAGCTGTAAACGAAAGGCCAAGTCTTGACACTCGTTGCGTATTGACAATCTACAGTTCACAGAGTATAAAGCTCATGTAACACTGAGCACATGTTCAATCAAGAATTTCGCATGCTCTTCATTTCGGGGGGAATCCGATGAAAGGCAAGTGTTGAGTTCACACGGTTTGGAACCTGACGCTGGTAGTTCATTGTAGACAGTAATCAAGAGGTTGTATGCATCGACGTGACTTTCTCCGCACGAGCATTCTCAGTGCGGCTGCCACTACCCTGAGTCCCTTTGCCCTAAAGGCTTTCTCGAGCACTTCTGTCTCTTCAACATCACAAACTTTTCACCGACATGCTTGGCAGAGTGCTGAACTCAGTGCGTACTGGGTTGGACACTCAACCATTGTACTACAGATGTTCGGTAAGGTCATTGTGTGTGATCCGGTCTTCTACCGTGAAATTGGCGTGCACCTCCTGGGCACCACCGTGGGCATTCAACGTTTGCAGGACGCTGCTCTACGAATAGATGATCTCCCACGTCCTGACCTCGTTCTACTCTCACATGCGCACATGGATCACATGGATCTGCCAAGCTTAGAGGCTCTGTGTCTACGCTTCCCGGATAGTGTCGAGTGCGTATGCGCAAAGAACACCAAAGATGTGATCGCAGATCTTCCATGGAAGAACTGTCGTGAACTCGACTGGTGGGAAAGTCTGTACTTCGGCGAACTGTGCATCAGCGCCGTTGAAGTCTTGCACAATGGATGGCGTTATCCTTGGGAAGCAGATCGACGTGAAGGTAACCGACAACAGGGAAGAAGCTACAATGCTTATGTGTTGAGCATGAATGGAAAGAATGTCGTGTTCGGCGGCGATACTGCCTTCACAGAATCGTTTCGAGAACTGCGTAGCATACCCATCAGCCTGGCACTGATGCCAATTGGTGCCTATGCCGGGTGCTCCGACAATCATTGCACTCCAGAAGAAGCAGTGGCAATGACAATGATGATGCAAGCCGAGTGCATTGCGCCTATACACTGTCTTACCTTCCGCCAAACTCCAGAACCACGCTGGGAACCCATGCAGCGCTTCCTGAGCGCGGCAAACAAACAAGCTCTTCCTATTGCATGGAATGCCATTGGCTCAAGCTGGCGCATTGACCAAATGATTGCACAAGAGCAGAAGCCAAGGGGCTGCGAAGCAGCACGTTGAAGATGAATCCTCTAGTGCATCACATCGACGCGACAAACCACGGTGTAGTTCTGCGTGCGCATGCGCAAGAAGTAAGGACCATTTGCCAAGCTGCTGAGATCATGTTGCAAGGTGTACGAACCCGCACCACGAGTATCGTTCGTGAGTAGCTGCGCAACCAATTGTCCGCTCGCATTCATGAGTTCCATGTTCACCGTGCTCTGCTCAGCCAAGCCAAAGGCAATATTGGCAACGGCGCCGACAGGCAGCGGACGTACACTAAGACTCGTTGCGGTTGCGCCTGGTAAGAAGAGTCGAACTCCACCTGCTTCGCAACCACCTGTGAGGCGTACACTGCCATCCTGAGTCTGTACCGCGGTTGCAAGACTTCCGTCCGTCCAACTGAAATCCTTAACAATGACCGGTGCATAATCAGTGCTTCCAAGTGTAACGATACCAGGGAGCACTACGAGAGTGTCGCCAGTTGAACTTGCGCGCGTACCCGTCACAACGATTTCGCACTCAGCGCTGTTCTGTTGCGTGCATGCCGACATCTGGTTGCGCAGGTATAAGAGATCGCGGTTAAAGACAATACTCGCGCGGAAGTTCTGGGGTGCGCTGCTGAGTTGCATATTCTTCGACGATAGCATACGTAGCACGAGTGCGACCTCAGTACCCTGTGCTGCTTCGATACTATTCGCTGCAATGAGTGATGAAGCGGTATCCACATTTGCAAAGCTCTGTCCGAAAACAAGAGTCTTCATTTCAATAGCGCAAGGCTTTGCGAGGAAAGTAGACACTGTATCGCTATAGCTGGCGCCTGCACTCGGAGCATTAAAGCGAAACTGCATTGTGATGCTGTCACCAGCCTGCAATGTGCAGGGAATACTTGGCAGGGAAGAGACGAATGCAAAGGGACTAGCAACGGAAGGCAGGGTAGTAATCTGCACAGCACTGGTGCCTGTGTTACGTGCCGTTACACTCTTCGTGATCGCACTGCCAGGTGCTGCTATTCCGAAGTCGAGACTATTATCAATTGTGGTAGAGACGCTCTGCACATCAGCAACGAGAGTGATCTCGCGAGTCATGTCGCACGGTTGCATGCGTACGATCATGCGTCCAATCACACGTCCTGGATTGCGTTGCGCATTGATGCGATAACTCACCGTGAACAAGCGGTCACTTTGAGTGCTGAGTGTATCGCCAACTTTCAAGCTCGAACTGAAGTCGTTGTTCAGTGTGATATCTTGAAGAGTGGCAGTAGCGTTTTGCTCTGCGCTTAACTGAAAGCGTGAGTTGAACTGAAGGACAGTATCCGTACAATTCGGTGCTGCGCCGAGATAGAGGGTATCTGGTGCATTCACTGTGATGCCTGCCTTGTTGCCACGAAGTTCAAACGTGAGATCCCGAGCACAGGGTTCAAGAAGGAGATGTGCCGTGGTCGTGTTCGTACCATTTGTTGCCGGGGCATAGCGCAGTGGGAGCGCTAGAGAGTCGCGCGCTGCGAGCTCTTGAGGGAACGAAAGACTACAAGAATAATTAGGAGCCAAGCCACTGATCGACTGTAAACGCTGTGCTACGCTCGATGTGTTGTACACCCAGATAAGTGTGTCTCGCGGCGGATCACAGCCAACCAGAGAGCCGAAGTCCACGACACCTGTTGGCAGTGCTGCTTCTGCTTTTGCATTCTCCGCAGTAAAGCTAATGCGTAGTGTGTCGTTGCAAGCAGCCCATTGAAAGGCTAGTCGCATCTCGGCATTGTGTACGGCATAGCTCACTGGTTGATAGCTGATGCTCAGCGTTATGCTCGCACCAGGAGCGAGATCTTGTGGAAGTTGAGGCGACGTGACAGAGAAAGGCGCTGTCAGACTCGCCGCAGTCAAGCGGATGCTACTGCTTCCTTTGTTTGTGAATTGTATGGTCGTATCCACTCGTACACTTGGAGCACAGCTATGGTGTAATCCAAAGTTCACAAGGTTGGCTGAGGCTTGGAGTGCTACATCTGCTTTCTTTCCACTGAGAGCGTATTGTACAACATAGTCGCAAGGCTTTGCGACCAAGCTAATCGTTCCATTGCTCGTGCCTTGCGCGCTAGGACTGAAGCGCACTTTCACGGATCGAGATTCACCAGGAGCGATGCTGAAGGGGAGCGACTCAATGACGCTGAAGTCGGGATTCGTCGAGGACTGTGTTCGGAAGCTCAGCGTGTCGCTACCGTTGTTGGTTATCACGAAACTGGTGTCGTGCGAGGCTTCACAGGCTCCAAGTGCAGCAAAGCTCATTGTCGCAGGAGCTGTTGTGGCTGAAGGCGTAGGAATGCGCACTCGAATCTTCGCACTATCAACACAGTGTGTGCTGTCATTTGTCACTAGCACCGTATACACCGTCGTTGCCGTTGGAGTAGCGCGCGGTTGCGCCAGAGTTGGGTTGTCGAGAGTTGATGACGGCGACCACATATAGCGACAATTCTTCTTTGCCGCAGTACCGAGGTTAAGAGATGAGCCCAAGCAAATGCTAACGTCTTTACCTGCATCAGCAACTGGTTTGTCGTACACCGTTACGGTGACTGCGCTGGTTACAATACAACCACGTGTATCCGACACGCTCAATGTGTATCGCGTCGTTGTCATTGGGTACGCAACTGGGTTGAGTGAATCTTTTGAACTCAAACTATCTACTGGGTCCCAAGCGAAACTCAGCGTACCATTACCACCGCTTGCAGTAGCTGGAAGGACGATGCGATTTCCTTTGCAGAGCGAGAGCGCATTACCTGCATTGACGAGTGGCACGGGATAGACATTCACGATCATGATTGTATCACGAAAGCAACCTGTGGTCGGCGTAGTTTGTCGCATGCGTATGGTATCCTTGCCAGTCTTTGTCCACTGAACAAGAATACTCGAAGCATTGGTTCCCGTGATGATTGTGCCGAGGCGAGGAGATATCCATTGGTAGGTGTCGTCGCCACTGGCGGTAACGTAGTACCGAGTAACCTCACCTAAGCAAAGTGCTGTATTGCTTGCCGATTGAATATCCGCAGCAGGAATAACACAATCCCAGAACCTTGCAACAAAGTTGTCTTGAAACAGCGAGTCTGCTTTCTTTGTTTGGTACGCGCCTGGCGTTGCAATACCAGTTGTTGATTTTGTATAGCCAGACACAAGAATGTTAGCGAGACCATCAGTTGCCAAACAAGTGCAGGTCTCATCTCCGGGACCACCATAGAAAGTACCCCAGATTCGACGTCCATTGCTAGTGTACTTTGCCACAAAGGCGTCATCTCCTCCCGCACTGTTTGGATGATAGCTGTCGGAAGTTGCAATGCCATCATTGCCGCCTGTAGTTCCGCAGACCACAACATTGCCAAGAGGATCCATAGCCAAGCCACTATAACAACTCTCAGTTTGCGTGCCTCCTACATAGCTGCCCCAGATGCGAGTTCCAGTGCTGCTGAACTTGACGAGAAAGTTGTCAGACAAACCACCCGCATAGGTCGGTAGCTGTGTTCCTGGTGTTGCAATGTTGGCTTGACTAGTTGTCTTTCCGTAGAGGAACAAGTTGTTCAACGAGTCGCAGACAACTGCACAGCCACGATCATCTTGATTACCTCCATAGTAACTCACCCATAACTTTGCTGTTCCATCAGCGCTGCATTTCATGACAAATGCATCTGCGCCTTCAGGTCCACCACCCAGACGCGTGGTTTGATGCGCACCAGAGGTCGCAATACCATTGCTCGCTGTCCAGCCACAGATGAACGCGTTGCCACTCAGATCTGTACAGATGCCCGAGGCTTCATCCTTGCCCGTGCCTCCGAAGTAGCTACCCCAGATTCGCACACCGAGCGGACTAAACTTTGCCAGAAAACAGTCACCGCCAGTGCTCGCCGCGGGTTGAAACACCCCCGTAGTGGATATGCGAGTGCTATTTGATGCAGCATTTCCTGCGATCAGAATATTTCCGCTTGTATCAAAACATAAACAGGTAGCAAAGTCTGATGCAACTCCATAGAACGTAGACCAACTGCGGGTTCCGTCGCTATTGAACTTTGCAATCCAACCGCCGCCCGATTGAGTTTGATGCGCGTTTAGCGTTGCCATTTGATTGGAGCTTTGTGTACTGCCGCATAAATAGATACCTCCAATACTATCAGCGCGAAGAGCATAGGCCCAATCATAGCTGTTGCCTCCGTAGTACGAAGACCACAGACGTGCGCCTGTGGGACTCAGCTTGGTAAGAAAAGCGTCATTCGCACCACCGCTACCAAGCATTGTTTGAAAGGCTCCACTGGTTGCCATGTTTGTCAAGCTATTTACCCATCCTGTGATATAAGTATTGCCGATTGAGTCAGCGCCGATGCCGTACGCACGCTCAGTTGAGTCGCCACCAACATAGGTCGACCAATTCAAACTCGGAGTAGGATCGATAACCAAGGTCTTGCGCTTCATCTCTTCTTTGCAAGCAGCAGGGATATCGAAGCCCAGATCAAACGCAGAGAGTTGTCGGTAGGCCACACTCACCGCACGCGAACTCTCAAGAAAGAAACTTGCAGGGATGTGCTCATACAAACGACCTTGTTGTAGCTCGAGTACTACTCGTCCACGCTCAAGAGCCACTGAGCGTGCTCCATGATAGCGAAGTTGTATGTGTTGTGGGTTAGAGCCAGGACGCAGCACGAACTGGTACTCAACGTGACCCTTTACATCGAGGAAAAACTCTAGATCAATGTGTGGATAGATGTCTTGATATCGAACCGTACGACAATGGCGAATGTTGTGTACTCCCTGCTCAGGTGTGCCCGAAGTATAGTAGTGTTCCGCGTGCCACTCTTGTGCACTCTCCTGGATCGTGGCTTGAGCATTAGCATTGACGAGTTCAACATCGACGCGTTGAAAGTAATAATCATCTGTAGGTGGAACTGGAAGGCTCGACGGCATTGAAAGAGGCACCGTGGCAGCTGTTCGAGGAATTGCTCGATAGCTATCATAACTGAATCCAGCGCGACGAAGCTGCACGTTGAGACCAGGCTGATGTGCCAGATACAAAACAGCATCGTTGGGCTTACCATCCTGATCAATAATCTGTCCGCTATTCGCAACAAAGCCCGCACTGCGTCCGCTTGACAGATGGACTGTTGTGCTTTGCGCTCGCGCACTGGACGGTGCTTTCGTGCGCGTCGTAACTCCGCTTCTATTCGAAGCTGTTGCGAAGCTGCAGGAGGACGGAAGGATGCAGACTACAAGGAAGAAGGTGAAGAGGGCAGAGCGCATACGTGGTCCTTGAGCGAGATGGAATCGAGAATTGATCAGTCTATGTGAATTCATGAACATGGTATATGCTGTATTACAAACACGAGTTTCTCTTGATGGGTTGATTCATCACGAAACTCATGAGACTCTTTACTATGGCAGTTGCTTCGCAACCGCCTTTACTTCTCATAACTGACAGTACGAAACTGGGCACTGAACTATGTGATATGCATTTTGCTATGCTTACTCATGTATCTCTGTGTTTTTGAGTGTTGAACGACATTCCGTGTAGTGTACTGTCTGTCGATCTGAACGTAGAGCCACAGAAAGAGAGCTTATTCGCGTACACGTGAGCGCACGACAATGTCTACTGTGCGAGAGTACAAGCGACCTTCAGGGAGATTCTGATCATAGCTCACACTATCAAGTTGACCTTGAACGTCGGCGTCTGCACCAAGTCCTAGCTCGCGAGCCATACTCTGTGCGCGTTCGAGAGCGAGTTGTTGATTGAGTCGCGTGTCACCACTACGATCTGCATATCCAATCACACTAATCTTTGCTCCAGGCTGAAGTTGTTTGCGAATGATTGAGACTAGTGCCTTATTAGCATCGGTGATCTCTGCAGAGCGCACATCAAACATCATCAATGAGTATCGCGTAATCTCTTCATCTGCAATGTGCTGGCTACGCTTTTGCTGAACACTCCGAACTTCCAATGGAATGCGAACACTGTTCGCAGATGCGGTCGCAGCTGTATCATTCGAACGGAAGATGCAGTTGAGAGACTCGTTCTGTTTGGTGGTGGCAGCTATGACCTCAGCGGCATTCCACTCAACTTCAGCAGGGTTCTTCTTTGCTAGGTCCATCTGCGCTATGGTGCGACTTCCTTGTTGAATAAGAATCTCAGAACGTGCATTCGAAGACAATGGTACGTTTTCAACCACTATGCGGAAGTAGGGTGTGCGAAGCACACGAAGAGTGTCTTTGCTGTCGATAGGAGCAAGGATCGATGCGTCATCAGCAATCAGCTCAACGCGACGATTCTCTTGCGCACCATCGGTACTTAACGAGTTCGCGGCGCGTACAGGAAGGTTGCGCGCGTCAAGTTTGATGCGTTTGCTAGGAATCTTCCATACAGATACTAAGTAGTCGCGAACACTCTGTGCACGTTGCATGGACAAGGCATTGTTTGCTTTCTCAGGTCCAAGATCTGCATTACATCCCACCAAGCGCAATTCCGCTTTTGGGTGAGCAATCATTCGCGAAGCGACGATATTCAGCACGTCGTAATAGCATTGAAGGCGATCACGATTCTGAAGTTTCTCCTCAGAGAATTGTCCTGTGTTATCGTTATTGAGAATGCGATAACGAGCAGGAATCTTCGAGCTGTTCTCATCAAAGAAAACGTGTGCGAGCAGTGGTGTTGTGGGGAAGGAGGCAAACTCTTCAACTTGAACACTATTTCCCGACACCACATTGCGAGCTGAGTCAAGGATATCTACACGAATGATTGGAGCTCTAAACGATTGAGCGACAGCAACTCGAGGTAGGAAAATAGTGTCGGTTCGCAGGGTGAGTTCTCGCGGTGTAGAAATACCATTTTCGGTTTCCGAATCTTCAACAATCCTTTCTTTGCCGCGGATGTAGCGAGCTATGTCTTGCGAGCCTTGAATACGTGTTGTATCAATGCGCTCAATTTTCACTGGTGCTCGTTGAGGAATCTCTTTTGTCTTTTGAGGTGCCCACACAAAGCGCAAACCCGCTTGTACTTGTGAGGCTTTCCAATCCATAGAGCGTACGATGGAGCTAAGACCCAGAACGTAGCGTAATTCAGGTTGCAAGAGCAATGAGCCTGTGGCATTCAGAGGAGTGGAATAGACGAGACCGACGTTGAAGCCAAGATGAAGAGAGGAGAGGTCAGGGATATCTGCATCAACAAGTTCATTGCGACTACGCGAGCCATTCTCGAAAGAGCCTGTGCTCGGCGAGACGACCAATTCCTTTTGGGTGAAAGTTGGCGAGAGGAAGTGTCCGAAGCGAGGACCAATCTCAGCGCTCAAACCTCCGCCGAGTTCTTGTCGGAACAACAAGTCTAGTTCCAACGCAGGCAGCACACAATCAACGCTATGCTCAACCTCACCCGGAGTATTCCCTGCGAGCACCAAGCTCTCTGTTCGCACTAAGCGAGCTGAGTACGAATTGTATTGAATGCGGGCACTACACCAACTCTCCGTTGAGATTTTGATAGAGCCGAGGAGACCAAGGCCAAGCGAAGAGCCTGAGCCAGATTGGTACTTTGGACAGCATGAGGGAACACCAGGGAAGGCTCGGAAGTCAGCCGAGTGCATATTAAGATTGCCGTCAATCACAAGTCCAAGCTGTTGCTGTGCGCAAACACTGAATACCTGAAAAAGGAGAAGAAGAATCGAGAGTCGGATAGTAGCCATTCAGTCTATCAGAGTTCAGTGTGAGAATTGCTTAGGGTGGAGTATATGCAGACTCAGGACGAATGATGAGAAGCAGATACAACACATACGGAGTTTGTCAACGACAATGTTTGAAATCCTATCAAAGCGCAGCTCGTTTGTCAGCTTACGCACCAGCAACAATATGCTACATAACGCGCACTGTACTTCAATCAGCTCTGAACATTTCCCTACTCATACGATAAAAGCAGGTCAATAAAGATAATCAGAGCCAAACGTCGATGAGTTTCGCGATATACGAAACGAAGTAGCGAATAGGTAGTCTGAAATTAGGCTGCATTCACAATATCACAGCCTGCATGGTCAGCGCCCATGAAAGGTCAAAGCAGTTTCCGCCTTGTCCCTCATACCGCCTCTATATCCCCAAATCACAGTTCACGGCACTGTTCCCGAGAGTTGCCATGAACGCCGTCTTGCATGCAATGACAAGACATCCAGCGCTTGTGTTTCACGGAGGTTAAAAGTAGTTGTTTGAGTGCAATATCAAGGCATATAGATGTTGCACCATTGAATTTGAGGTGTAGACGCTTGGCGAGTGCGGTGGGAATGGAGACGCTGATCCGATTGATACATAAACGGTCATCACGCAGCTGCGATACAAGTCCAAACTCGAATACATTCCTACCCTACGGCGAGGAGGCGTCAGTTTCTTCGTTGCACCCATGCTAAAGCGATTCACCTAGTAGTCGCTTCCACTATTACGAGTTGACTCCACTTCACTTTTGTCCAAGGACTTAGAAGAACGAGTAAAACCTATTGAGTCAACTCGCACGAAGAGAACACTAGAATACTTGGTCTAGAGCAATAAGTAAATGCGTACTCTCGACCATAAACTGTACCATGTATGCAAGTATGATTGACACTACCACTCTGCGTGAATAGCGTGCTCCGAGTCGCGCAGAGCACGTGTTTCGCTCAGCGGCTCATCTTCCCCTGCGTTTCTGCGTGAACGACAGGCGCCGACTCACGCAGAGCCGCAGAGTCGTGCTTTACTAACGAACCGCAGAGCACGTGTCAATCTCAGCCGCTCATCAACGAGCCGCAGAGCGCGTGATTCGCTCAGCGGCTCATCTTCCCCTGCGTCTCTGCGTGAACGACAGGTGCCGACTCACGCAGAGCCACAGAGTCGTGCTTTACTGACGAGCCGCAGAGCAGGTGTTTCGCTCAGCGGCTCATCTTCCCCTGCGTCTCTGCGTGAATGGCTTGCTCCGACTCACGCAGAGCCGCAGAGTCGTGCTGTACTAACGAGCCGCAGAGCTTGTGTTATGCTCAGCGGCTCATCTTTCCATGCGTCTTCTATAGCGCTCATTTCCAAAGTTATCATTTGCTATTCATAGGCGAAGTCCTCTTGGGATTCTCTGCGTACATACTCTTGCCCTGTTACGATCGCCTCAGACACTTTTAGTGCTGAGCGATGATTTGCATCTACTAACTGATGAAGGATAAAGCGAAGAAGCTGTATCCTAATAGTATGAGCCACGAGCACGACTTAATAGCGTTGTTTAACGCCATTTCCCATTGAAGGCAGATTTTAGATTTATAAAACGAAATTCTCGTACATTCGGCTCATCACCATTGGAGTTATTTATGAGCACTAGATACAAGCACTTCGTTTTCGTCATCCTGTGCTTTAGCGCCCTAAGCCAGACTGCCTCAGCGGGTTCAACAGAGACCGATAGTCTGCGTCACATCTTCAGCTTTTGGCATGAAGACTATTGGGTACGGGATCAAGCATATAATTATAATGACTTTGTGTGTACAGCCTCTGGTGATACCGCCTTGAGTGCCATGATAACCAGAACGAATACCGTTTTCGATGATCTCGACACCTTCGTTATTCGTGTACGCATTTGGGAGAGTACAACTGGAAACTATGTTTCGAGCAGTCGCTACATTGCTATTCAGCCCACTGGATCTAGTCGACCGCAGTTTCAGTTGGCTCTGATGCGAGGTCGCCCCCGACTCTTCTACGCACCTACACCAGAAACACTTCTGCTTGTTGATATTCTGAGTGAAACAGTGCTGCAACGCTATGAGTGCAACGACGATATTCTTGGACTTAATGTCTCTCCAGACGCCAGCTTCTGTTTTATCAACGTTGGCATGCGTTCCTATCGGGTATATAACAATGAAACTGGTGAGCTGCTGCTCAATGATAATACTATCTACCGAGGAAATCTGCCCGTAAATCAGTATGTAACGGATAAGATGACAACAGTGAACTCATTGAGTTGGTCGCTCGACAATAGCATCCTCATGTTAAGGCTCAATGAAGTTGCAGTTCGCAAGCCAGATCAAACCAGCGACTACTATAATCAAATCTATCGTCCCTTCTACCTCGCAACCAAGACCTACGGAAGTTCCTTCTTTCGTCAAGACCGGCATGGTCGCTGGACAGCCGAAGCAAAGCGCTTTATCACGTACAATACGAGTCGATTCTATATGACGAGTCTTGATGGAAATATAGACTCAACCACCATTGCGATGGACATGGGCTGTCGCGACTTCTACTATGTCCAAGGCACTGCGCGTATCCTCATGCTGGGCTATGATGGAACCATCAGCGTCCGAGATATGCTCACAGGACAGAAGTATATCCAGTTCGTGCCAGGCAATGTGATAGGGGCTTGCGCTAGTGAAGATGGAAGCTTGTTTGCCTATGTGACTGATGACAACGTCCTGCGAATTCTTAATACCATCACGCTTCAGGGCGTGTTCACCGAGACTCTCACAGCGCCGCATAATATTCTCCTCGGTGACGAAGGAAGCTTTGCCTTCTTACGTGGCAATCGTGTGCTGCGAATTCGCGATCAGAAGAAGAGACTGCACTTTTACGACATACCAGCTCGAAGTTATTTGACGCAGATAGACGAGAGTCAAGAATGGTATATGAGCAGTGATGGAAACAATCTCTTTGTTCTCGATAGTGTATTTCATCGCTATGACTGCTTTACCGGAGAACGCATATCACAATTCCCAAACAACGAATTCCTGCATCGTATCAACGTCTTTGCTCTCTCTCCAAGCGGCGAACAGATCGTGGTTGCAGACTCCACTCATCTACAACGCTGGGACCTTCGGTCGCAGCGCATGATCGTACATGCAACCTATCCACTTATCACCGAGTTGCTGTGGAGTCCCGACAGCAACCTTGTTGTGTTGCAGCAGGCAGACACAGCACGAAAGCTCTTTGGTTATACCATTGTCAATGCGTCAAATCTGGTGAAGCGTTATGCTTTTGCTGCCGACTCCAACCTGAACTTCCTCGCTTTTGCACCTAGTCTTAAGTACCTGTACTTCAGCCATGCAGATTCATTGCTGGGCTACAATACCACCACTTCTCGCATTGAGTTGATTCGATTGTTCAGCGCACATCCAACGGCAATAGCATTGAAGCATAATGCAACGCCATCAGATACGTGCTATGTAGGCACGAAGAAAGGTGATGTTTGGGAACAAGTGTTTGGTGGGACATACGCTAGACCCTTGCTCATGAGATGGTCTGAAATTGTTCGTCTGCATGTCAACAAAGCTGCAACTACTTTGTGCGTGAGCACGCGCGACAGCATGATCGTCTTGCGGCTACGCGACAAGGAGCATCTTGGTCGGCTCGTTACCATGACCAGAGCGGAGCAATTTATTGGCTCAGATTCTTTGTGTGTTGGTGTGTACCAAGACGCCATTGTTGAGTTTCAAATTCAGGGTGGTAAACCCACAAAGTATGAGACAGGTACGCAACCCTACCTACGTCCTACAGGTGACTACTACGCCACCATTGGACGTCGCCCGCATCAATCTCTGCAACTGTTTCGCTACGGTCAACCTCAAGACACACGAATGATTGAAGCAACAGCCTCACACAAGTCATTGCAGTGGAGTGCAAACTCCGCTGCCGTTGCAGCCTTGGATTTGTACAACAACATCGTTGTGTGGCGTCCGGCAGGCTTGAAAGAACCTGACACGGTCACGGTAGACGTTGAGGATGAGTCTGTCGCAATGCAGAGTCTTGAACTTGCACCGAACCCAGCTACTGACGGCGTGCGTTTGTATGACACATCCTCAGATGCACGAGAGCAGGGTAAAGGCGCAGCGCAGCTGAGCGTTTATAATGAATTAGGCCAAAACTGTTTGTCGAAGAGCATTAATGCGTCGCACGAATGGCTCGACCTTCGCTCACTGCCGAGCGGTATGTATATCATTAGCATACAGCAGGGAAGTCAAGTACGTACGGCAAGACTCATAGTGCAACGCTGAGCACCAGTTCAGTGCAAGGGCGGGAGTGATGAGATGAACAACAAGAAAGGCTTTGCCGCTCATTGCAGCAAAGCCTTTCGAATGTTTGATCTTGAGTCAGATCTGTTGGAAACGAAGCAGGAGATTTTTCTTACACAGGCCTTCGTCCCGCTTCGCGGTCCAAAGGCGTGGGCCTTATGCGAGTTCCGAACCTTCTACTCGTTCACCAGCCATGTGCATGATGAGTGAGTATTCTTCGGGGCTCAAGGGCATGACCGAGAGACGTCCAATTTTAATCAAGCCGATGTTTTGTAATTCTGGTCGCAGCTTCATGTCGGCAAGAGTGACAGCCTTCTTCAAATACTTCGGCGACTTCAGTTCAACGGCAACCCATTGTCCCTCCGTTGCTGTTTCATCCGGAAACGCTGCTTTGGAAACCACGCAGCTACCAACCACAGCCTTATCACTATTGGAATGATAGACGAGTACAGCATCGCCTTTAGCCATAGAATTGAGGTGGATGCGAGCCGCGTAATTGCGCACTCCAGTCCAATCTGTTTTCTTGTCGCGAATCAGATCATCGAAGCCATAGGTTTCGGGATCAGACTTTACTAGCCAATACGCCATGAGTTTTTTAGAAGCGACTAGTTAAAAGCCTTCACCACCATCGAGTCAATACCGCTGTTCGTACCGTCAGCTGGTACCACTGAGATTACTTTCTTCGACGTATGAACAAAGTAGAAAGTAGGCAGTGATTTCACTGGATAGATATCACTATATGGCTGCTTGGTTTCAGCATTTCGCATAGAGAAAATCGTAACGGTTGAATCTGGGATGCCAGCTGAACGAAGAGTTTTTACCAAGTCTGGAAAGTGGAATTGTGTGCCGTCACAGCTACAGCTAGGATTGACGTAGATGATAGTGTTAAACGGATCGGCAGCATAGGCACTTTGAATAGCAGCTACATTAGCTGGTGCAGGAGTGTACGCAGCAACCTTACCATTGAACCACGCATAGCCAGGCTGAGCCGCAATTCCAGCTACCGTTAGTTGATCTGCGGTGAATTCGACTGCATTGTTGCAGGACATGGCGACGAAAGCCAGAGAGCAGAGGAGGGCTAAACCGAAGTTTTTCACGGGGTGTTCCTTTGAAGGTGATGATTTATAGCTTGAACGCTTACAAAATACAATAACTATATTTGACATCCAACGATACACCCTGCTTATGACCAGCCTTGCCATGTTTTTCAGTTTTATCATGTTACTCGTGGGAGGCTATGGTTTTTCGTCAACGAAAGTAGCCTCACTGAACATCCCGCTGATGGAGAAAATCGCGCCTACGGTCCATAGTTGGGCCTTTTTGAACCCTTTGGGCTGCGGTTTGATCCTCTTCGCCTACGCCGTTTTTAGCGTTTCGAAGAACCACTCCTTCAAAGCACTGCAGATAGCCTTAGCGCTCTTGCTGATCCTAGTTTTGGTTGATGCGATGTCGATCTACCAAGCTATTACAGCATTTTCTTACGGTGGACGTCCCAGTCTGGAAACTCTCTTGATGGCTGAGAGTGGAATAGGGGCAGCGATTTTTTGCTTGTTTGGATTCAGAAAGCTCCAAAAACTTCAGAAAACGTTGCCAGATTCAAAGAAACCAGTTGAAGTATCTGGTGTTCATGAAATGTAGGATCGAAGCTACGCGTCTTGTCGTTTGAACAACAATACTTCATTCTGGCGCAGCTGGTTTATCAGCATCTGATAGTTTTCTCATCACAGGGTCTGTGAGAGCGTCAGTAGTGGTTCTCTTTAAACATCAATCGAATCGAGATAGCATGAGTGCTTTGAGTTTATTGCGCGTATTTGTAGCTATGTGTTTTGTTGCAGTGACAGCGCAATCGCAGTCTATTCCGTCGGTGCTGTTGTTTGATGAAGGCAAGTCGTCGGACCAATCTCAGGTTCCATGCTGCGCAGTCTCGAAGCAGCATATTCAGTCGGTGCAAGAGCACCCTTCGGTTATTGAGCGAAGAAACTACGACGTGCTCGAGTATGATCTAACGATGGACTGGCGCATTCCGCTCTCGCAGCCTAAGGGCGGATCGATTGATCGCCGCTATACTGGAGTGAATCGTGTGACCCTGCGCATCGATTCGAACGCAACGACTATCCTTGTCTTCGATGCCGAGTTGTTGAAGATTGATTCCTTGCTGTTTGAAGGTCAGAAGCTCAACAGTGGCTTGTTACAAGTGGGGAGTCAGGTACGTATACTTCTGCCAAAAACCTATAATCGTGGCGATACCATTCATCTAGCCTTCTACTATACTCAATTGAAGGCAGAAAACCCTACCGATTACAACGGATTCTATACGAATCTCGAGGGATTTCCTTGGGGACCCAATTTCTTAGACACGGTACAGGCGAACATTTGCTACACCCAGAGCGAGCCCAATAGCGCACGTGCGTGGATGCCTTGTAATGACCGTCCCTACGACAAAGCACGAAGCTCTATTCGTGTGCTCGTTCCACAAGGATATACTGCATGTTCAAACGGACTTTTGCAGTCGCACCAGAGCGGTCTTGGTGTTGATCAACACGAAGAATTCTCCTATTCAGACACGACTGCCATCACGACCTATCTTATGATGGCTGCGGCTTCGAAGTACGCACGCTATGATGGAGCGCCGTATCGTCGGGTAACAGATACGAACCAACTTGTTCCAGTGCCGATTTATACATGGCGACGCGATTCCCTTGACTATGCAGCGAATCTCGAGTGGATGCACAACAAAACGGTAGAAATGCTGGAGAGTCATTCCAGACATTACGGTGAATATCCCTTCGCAAAGTACGGTCAAACACTCCTCTTCCCTTATTTCAGCGGAGCAATGGAGCACCAGGCAAACACCACCCATCATCGTCGTTGCTTGACCGATCGTTGGGAAGGTGTTATTGCACATGAGTTGATGCATCAGTGGACAGGGAACTTGGTAACCTGTGCCACGTGGTCTGATATCTGGTTGAACGAAGGCGGGGCTACCTTTGGAGAGTTTCTTTGGACAGAGCGTAGTCAGGGTATAGAAGCTGCGCGCCAGAACATTCAGGCAGCTCGCGACCGCAGCTATTTTCGTAGCGACTTCGCAATGAGTCAGCCAGCGGTCTACGGCATTCACATCAGCAATTTGTTCAACAACGGAACAACCTATGTAAAGGGTGGTTGGGTGTACTACATGTTGCGAACAATGTTGGGAGATAGCAGCTACTTTGCCGTGATGAATGAGTATTTCAAGCACTTTGCTCATCAGTCCATTGAAACCCATGACTTTGTGCACTTTCTTGAGTCGCAGGTCCCTAACCCAAAAGTTCCCTTTCAAACCTTCTTCGACCAATGGATCTACGCACCCGGGCATCCGAATTATTCGGCGCGTTTGGACTCCATCGTGAAAGTTGACAATTCTTGGGACGTGTACATCCAATTCAACCAGGAGTCGTTGGTACCTGGAGCAGTAAGCCTATTCACCATGCCCGTGAGCTTGCGCTTTCATGACGTGTATTCACCTGCGAGCTACGACACAACCTTCATGAATGACGCAGCGCAACAATCGCTGCGCATTCGATTGCCCTTTAATCCTCGGAGATTCGTTATTGACGAGGATCAGCTCATTTTATGTACACGAACGGCGGCAGAGATTCCCGTGAGTGTTGAAGCAAGTGAGTTGAGTTCAGGGGCACTTCAAGTCTATCCAAACCCTGCAACAGCCTCAGATAACATTCGCCTTCGTTATCACTGCGAACAAAGCGCTCCTGTGTATATAGAGCTGCTCGATGCCACTGGCAGACTTGTGCGCAGTCTGCGCACAGGCTATATGGAGGCAGGAGACTATGAAGAACATATCCAAGCTACACAACTAAGTAGCGGTTGTTATAGCGTCCGAGTCCGCATTGGGGAAAAAATCTATTTCTCCACGTTCATAATTGCAAGCTAAATTGAATGAACACGCTGGTGTGTTAGTAGGATTTCAGCAATGCGGTCAGTTACACGCTGACTGTGAGGGAAATTGTTGAAGCACAAGTACTACTAACAACAAACAGTGATTGAGCTGAACTTATCCAGTTGGTCATGCAGAGTTTATCGCGCCGTGTCCTTGCCGCATCAGAGTCACAAACTCTTGCCATAGCTGCGCGCGCCAAGCGAATGAAGCAACAAGGGGATGACGTTGTTTCGTTAGCTACCGGAGAACCTGATTTTCCAACACCAGCTTGTGCAAAGCATGCGGCCATAGAGGCTATTGATCAGGATTTTAGTCATTATACCGATTCAAACGGAATCGCTGAACTCCGTGAGGTTGTTGCTGAGAAGTTTCGCTCAGAGAACAAGATCAAGGATGCGAAAGCAGCGCAGGTTCTTATTTCCTGTGGCGCTAAGCAGAGTATCATGAATGCTCTCTCGGCCATCTGTAATGCCGGCGACGAAGTACTGATTACGGCACCGTACTGGGTGAGTTATCCAGCAATGGTGACCTTAACAGAGGCAGAACCGAGAATAGTGACTACCGATGCAGGGACGCATTTTAAACTCAGTGCTCAGCGATTGCGCGAATCGCTAAGTCCAAAGACGAAGTGTGTGATCTTCAACTCCCCGTCCAATCCGACCGGGATGATGTACACACAACAAGAATTTGAAGAGCTCGCGTTGGTACTGGCAGATCATGATTGCTATATCATTAGCGACGAGATCTATGAAAAGATACGCTATGGCAATGCCCAACACTTTAGTCCAGGTGCAATTGAATCGATTGCACATCGAGTGATCACAGTGAATGGCTGCTCGAAAGCCTACGCAATGACTGGTTGGCGCGTTGGTTTTATGCATGCACCACCTGAAGTGTTTACGCAGGCTGCCAAAGTGCAAAGTCAAGATACCTCTAATGCCACATCGATCTCGCAGCGCGCTGCCTTGGCAGCCTTACAGTTTGCGCAGGCAGATGTGGAGCACATGCGACAAGAATTTGAGCGTCGTCGGGAATTGGTTTGTGGACTTGTGAATGCAATCGGGGGCGTTCACTATTTACAGCCTGACGGCGCTTTTTATTTATGGATTGATTGTCGCGAACTTCTCGGACCACAAGTCCCAAGCTCTCTCGCCTTCTGCGAACAACTCCTGGAAAAACACCTCTGTGCCGCCGTTCCCGGCGAAGCCTTCGGTCTCGATGGCTACTTCCGTATTTCATTTGCTGCCTGCGATGATGATATCCGCAAAGGCCTAGCTCGCATTAGTAAGCTCGCGAAATCCCTGCGCTAAAGCGCGACGCAATCCCTGAAGGTCTCAGCGCAGATTAGCGTGAGGGTCTCAGCAACGCTGAGGCTCTCACTGTCTCTAGCTGGCAATCTGCTTTAGACACTGACGCCTAGTGTGAGGGTCTCAGCGCAGCTGAGGCTCTCACTGTGGATCGAAGATGTCGGGTGATGGTAAATCTATTGGAGACACTGATTGCCTCATGGTCGTTTGTAGAAATTCAGACATGCAAAACATATGTGGAAACTTCCCACAACAGATTTTCCCGGCTAACCTTCATATTCGTGTACATACATACCCGCCTTCACCAATCTCTTACGACTATGGAACTAATCCAAGGCGGTGTATACCATTTGTTCAACCGCTCCAATGCACAGGAAACTGTGTTCCGCACTCATGAGCACTTCGCGTACTTTTCTGAGAAGTATCAGAGTATGCTAAGCGACTACGTCGACACAGTAGCTTATTGTTTAATGCGAACTCACTTTCACGCTCTTATAAAGGTCCGGGATTGCGACACGTCGAAACTGTGTATGACAATTGGAAAACTACAATCCTCGTACACTCGCGCCATCAACAGATCATGTAAACGGAATGGGTCACTTTTTCAACGGCATACCAAGGCGCTGCCAGTATACGACCTAGTCTACTTAAAGACCTTGATTGCGTACATTCATCAGAATCCTGTCCGAGCTGGATATGTTTCAACTCCGGAACTGTGGCAGTTCTCTAGCTACGCGAGTATGTGCGATCCACAAGTGTCCAGTATTATTCAAACGATTTTTCCCTCGAAGTACTTTGATTCCAAGAATGAGTTTAGGACTGTGCATAGCACTACCATTGAACGTTCTGTCATTGATGAACTATTGTTGGAACAGCAGGAGAAGAGATTGAAAGCAAAACTCGATTTGTGAGGGACACGGCGAGAGTGGTGGGGGTCTCAGCGAAGCTGAGGCTCTCACTGTGGATCGAAGATATCAGCTGATGGTAGATCTGCTGGAGACACTGAGAGCCTCAGCTGCGCTGAGACCCTCAGGTTTTTGATGCGCTGACGCGCACGCGCGTGAGGGTCTCAGCGAAGCTGAGGCTCTCACTGTGGATCGAAGATGTCAGCTGATGGTAGATCTGCTGGAGACACTGAGAGCCTCAGCTGCGCTGAGACCCTCAGGTTTTTTTGTGATACCCTCAGTTTTTTCATGATACCCACAAACCCGACTCCCTCAAAAACAAAACAGGGGCTGCAATCATTGATTGCAGCCCCTGTTCGTCTAACAGACGGAGGTGTCCTTCTTAGCGACTCACCACTAAAGCTACTGTGCAGCGACCTTCTGGGGTCTGCAAGCGCAGGTAGTACACGCCATTGGAGAGGGCGTTGAGGTGTGATGCAAGTGACAGACTATGCGTGCCTGACTCTTGGTTTGCGTTCATGAGTTCTGCGATTTCTTGTGCACGACTGTTTAAGAGGTCGATGCGACAGTGCATTGCGTTTTGAAGAGTGAAACTCAATTGAGCGTTGTCATTTGCAACAGGGTTTGGTCCTAATACAAGACGCAAACTCTCTGCATACTTCGGATCATCCACACTTGCCGCAATAGCGTCTGCGAGCAAGCGAATGGAGTCGGCTGGTGCGTTGGAGAAAAAGCGTAAGTGTGTAACGACGCTGCCTGGTGTGGTAGGAGCCCAACGGATAGTCAAATTGGTTGTACCAGAAGGTGCAATCTTGAAAGCTGTAGGTGTAGCAGTGATCGCTGGATTCACGCAGGTGACGTTGGTGACAATAAGCGTATCGGTACCGGAGTTTCCAACGACGATAACAGTGTCCTTTGGCTTGTTCGTTGATGCTGTACCTAGGTCGATATACGAGCCATCAAACAACAGCTTTGCATTCGCTGCTTTGCCATTACCTAAGAGCAATAAGGTGTCTGGCGCTGTATTCGAGACCGGACGAACGGTATTGCTGTACTGTCCGCCATTCTGTGGCTTAAACGAAATAGTCACACTGCGACTGCCGCCTGGCGCAAGTTCAAAGCTGTTAGGGCTAATGACAAAACTCAAGGAAGGAGCACGGAGGTTGTACACGCGAAGCGTGTCGTTCCCACCATTTGTAACCGTTATCGTGGTGTCCTTACTCATCCCGACTTCAACCGTGCCGAAATCAATTTCATGCTTGCTAAACTGTACTGATGCAACTTTGAGAGGTGTAAGGCTGAGTTTGTATGCACCACGGGACGTATATGCATAGGTGCCATCGCTTGTGCTGGTAAGACCACGAATGGTCAATCCTGCTAAGCCGCCATTCTGCCACGTAGCTCCTTCATCGGTCGTTGCTACAATGCCAGTGTTGTCGGCACCTTGAAATACTGCGCTGTAGCCAACCCATAGAGCATTGGATGAATCGACACACATAGCACTTGCATCTGAATATGCTGTTGGTGAAGATGGAAGTAGTTGCCATGAACCGGATCCACGCTTGTAGAGTTTTGATGTGCCATCTGCGAACAATGTTGTTGCATAGATAGCGGTTTTGCCAAAAGCCATACCTGATACGGCATTTCCGTCAAATCCGTTTGAGTCGTCAATCCACATGCCACCACCGCTACGACGATAGAGCATGCCTTGCTTGAGAACGAATCCTCCGCCACCAGCGGTGAACACTCCAGCGCTCAGGTAAACGTTGTTCGCGTGGTCGCTGCCAATGTAGACAGCGCTTGCTGTGCCACTACCAGATGGCCAATCCAAACCAACCGTATCGATGCCCCAGCTCGGAGTTGAATACACTTCAAGAGGAGATCCGAGTGCTATGTACTTCTTACCACTACGATCCATGGAGAACAAAGCTTGGGTGAAACCGCTTGCTGCTGGAACTTCGCTGAGACCGACTGTGTCTGCGAACCAGGTTTGTCCTTCATCAGAGCTCGACATAATAACACCCTGCATATTTCCAGAGGCAGCGAGTTGAAGACTAAGTCTGGAAGGATTCTGCGCGCGGAAGAGAACGCGACCTGCGTTGAAACCGCTAGTAGGGAAAACTTGTGACCATGCACCAGTTGTCTTACGGAACACACCAACATTCGTGCTCGCAACCTGCGCACCACCACTCATGAATTGCAGACTATAAATGTCTTCTGCACTAATGTTTACACTGGTGTTGGACCAAGAGTCAGCAGCGTTGAATGACGACATCATTCCAATGCTCGTTGCCAACTCCACGCTGTTGTTCGAAGCGATATCAAAAATGCGAAGTGTGCCACCTGCTGCTGTTGTTAGCTGAGCGTCGATACGACTCCAGCCTCCAGCTGGAACACTTTTGCGGAATAATGTGGTTGCACCGTTGCCTGCATTGATCACGGCATACACGACTTTGTTGACGTCGTCAGCAAAGCGCGCTACTGATGCATTCGCGAGACCGTTGGTGTCGCGCTTCCACGTTGTACCATTGTCTGTTGAAAGGAAGGTACCGCGATTATTCGTTGAAGCAAAAATTCGCAAATCGCGTGCATAGAATATGCTTCGCACAGTGAACGTTGAGTCAAAAGCACTGTTACGCTGCCACTTGCCTGTTTGAGTATTGCGATGATAAATACCTCGGGCAGTTCCCGCTACAAGGTTTGCTTGTAAGTCAAGCGAGATGTCTTGAGCTATGCCCGAACGCATTCCGGCGCTATCCAAAATATATCCAGATCCGTCCAGTTTGTTGGTGTACACATTGCCGTTATAAAGAACAGAAACGAAGCTGCTGTACACAACCTTTTGGTACTGTTGCTGATTGAAACCATTGTTTTGCGGCAGTTGTGGAGTCATGAGAAGTTGCGGCTGCCCACTAACGGCAGAAGCTGCTAAGTCCAAGGTCAATGTAAGAACATCGCCGTTATCAAGTAAGACGGCATAACCGCGGGTCGTTCCTGTTTCACCAGCACGTAGGCTGGCGTCATTGATGCGACGCTCATTCGGAATCTTGTCGAAAATGAGCTTGTTTGGTGCCCAAACACCACCGACTAACGCCGATGCATAAATGCGACTACGAGTTGCACTAATACGTACATCGGTTTGTGGAGCGACATCGGGTATGATGTTCACTGCCACGACTACTTCGCCGTCTGGCATGGTAATCGGGCTTTGAGCTATTGCCGGTAGACTGCTCATAGCAATCAAGGCAAACAGGGCAGCCGTGAAAAGAGACTTGCGTAACAATGGAAGCATGTGAAATGAAGGTGTAATAGTGAATAAAGTAGATTTCAAGCGATGTACGTTGTCCCTCGAGCCCACCAACATGAGCAAAGGTGGGATGCAATGCAGCCCCTGCTAAGAAGCAGGAAGCAGGAGAAAACCCTCCTACGATTAGAGACCGCGCAAGTTACATGGATCATGTGTTATAGAAGAGTTAATTGACATTTGAGGCTGTAAAAGACACAGAGCTCCATTATTCTCCCACTTTCAAGGGTCTGGCGTATGTTTGCTCAGGTGGATCCGGAAGCTCAAATGAACAGTTCTCGGTTCCAAGACGATGGAATCTCGGTCTGGACTCCATAGCTGTTACCAAAGTCTTGTTTGATGGTTATTCCATCAAGCTCTACGACAAGCCCCTATGCAAGGAATGGAAACATATAGCGATGTCGAGCTGTTTGCCTTTATCCATCAAGGATCAAGTGGAGACCGCCGACTGAGTGAAGCAGCGTTCAAGGAATTGTACGCCCGCTTGTCGCCGCGCATCTATGCCTATTGTCGGAAAGTACTCTCTGACACCGATCAAGCCCAGGACGTCTTCCAAGACACCTTCATTCGCTTCTACAATAGTGCACAACAAGAACGCGAGATGACTAATGTTGCGGCTTTCTTGCTCCGCATTGCTAGAAACTTGTGTTTGAATGCTAAGCGCGACAACAACACTCATCGCTTTGTGGAGTTCGAAGAGTACCATTCTGTAAAGATGGATAACTCCGCTGATAACCAGGAACTCATGGGGCTCATCAACAAAGCGCTTGAGCAACTACCACATGATTATCGCGAAGTCTTCGTTCTCCGTGAGTACGATGGCTTGGCTTACGCTGAAATCGGTGAGATCGTGGGATGTACGGAAGCAACAGCAAAAATCCGCTCGTTCCGCGCCAAACAGAAAATCAGAGAGCTTCTGCAGCCGTATTTGCAGGATCTCGATCGACAATCCTAGCGGCCCGGAATAGGTAGGGTGGCCTGGAAGTTGGTACAACGCGCCAGCGAAGCTGACGCGAATGAAAACGACAAAAAAGATATTAAAGAACTACACCCAAAGGGTGTGCACTATGGATACATCGATACCTACACCATCGGAACTCCTGCATTCGTTTTTAGACGGAGAGCTGGATGCTTCGATGGAAACATCATTGTTCTCTTCGCTCAACGCTAACGCTGATCTACGCAACGAAATGCGCGAGATGCTTGCGCTCAATCGCGCTGTACGCGAAGACAAGGTAGCCCTGATACCACCCATCGCTTCAACAGCAGCTGTGTTTGGTGCATTAGGTATGTCAACCTCGATGCTTGTGCAAAGTGGCTGGCTGAGCAGCCTGTGGTCCAAAGTGTGGATGCCACTAGCCGTTGGTGTGGTGAGCAGCGTCGCAACATGGTACGCGGTAAGTCCAGGAAGTATGAATAGTTCAGAACAAGGAACAAGTGTAACATCCACAACATCACAATCAACATCTGCTGCTTCGCCAAACAGTGCACAGAACAGTGCTGCTAACAGTACATCGAACACAGCACGAGCTTCTCAAGAGTCTTCTTCATCAACGCTTGCGGAGCTTCGCTCCACAGCGCCAGCTTCTCAACGCCAATCTTCAGGCTTCCTCAATGGTGCAGCGCGTGTTCAACACGACACAGTGTATGTAACTCGGAAGATCTATATCGATCGACCAGTTCTCGCTGGCTCTCCTGCAAGTCCTGGAACTCGCAACGGGAAGAATGCGATGAATACTGTACCAGCTGCAGAGTCGCGGAACATGATGGTGGATAAGCAGACGATTGGAACAAATGCTGCGCAGAATAGCTCCGCAGAGAAGTTCAACGATCGCACAGCAATTGCAAGACCTTCTGCTTCTGCGAACGGTCCAGTAGCAGATAATATTGAAAACGTTCCGGTACCAAGTACAAGCTTTGCCGCACTAACTCTCCGCAAGTTGCATCCGGATGTTCTCAAACAGCAAAGCGATGCAGTTAATGCCAGCGCAGCCCCAGACGCTACGCTCTATGAAATGCCAGTGTTTAAACCTGGCTTCCAAGCCTATGTACGGGCGCTTGGTGGACGCTCGCTAGTTGATGTAAGTGTTGTGGCTGATAACACAGCAACACTGAATAATCTTGCAGTTGGTGTTCGACGTTCGTTTAATGAGTATTTCTCCGCTGGACTAGAACTAGGCTCGGAGTCGATTGCCATGAAATTTAGTGGAATTGTGGATGGTAGTGTGAAGCGCTACGAGGCGAATCCAGCTCTCACCTGGGGTTCGGTCTTCGGACAAGTCAATCTCTTCCCATCGATGTGGAATAGCGGCTGGCAACCATTCATCCAACTGAATCTGGGTGGAACAAACTATGGCGTATTGAGCAAAGCTCAATTTTAATGAAAGAGCGAGTGTTGCTTGCGTGCAACTTTCTCGTGCGGAGTGTGTTATTGTGAGTAGTCGTCTCTGAAGGAAGTGAGAGTGGTTGTGATTCCTTCGGACAAGAAAAGAGAAGGTGCGTTGGTATGAAGTGCAGATTATCAGCGAGCAAGCATTCAAAGTGACTCGAATGTACTCGAAGAATGAGTCAGCACTTCGTTAGGTGGTATTCTTGTTGAATTCTTATTGTGTCTGCAAAGCTTTGGCTTAAAACTATGAACAGAGTAGTCTGGAATAAAGTAACATTTGCGCTAACGCTGCTCATTATGGCGAGCGGCTTCAGTGCCTGTTTTAAAGATCCAATCACTGGTCCAGTGGTTGAGGTGCCCGATGCCAAACCCTTTGCAGTAAGTGTGGATTCAATGAGTTATGCGCTTGCTGATAATGACGATGTTGTTTCTGGTCCTCATCATCGTTTCGTGCTTTCAAATCGTGCTGTTGTAGGCCGTACAAATGACTCAAGCAGTATCGTCATAGACACAAGCAAAGCGATTCCTACGCTGAGTACAAAACTGTACTTTACTCCTGTGTTTCAAGACCAGAGTGATATGAAGGAATCGAGACTTCGCCAGGTGTACATTGCTCTGGATTCGTTCCCGATAACTGGCGATGATTGGTGTTTAGTCAATGATGGCCAGATTGCTTTCGTTGTACGTACCGTCGAAAAACCAACACAACAATACTCGCGTGTACATATTGAGCAGTCAAGCAAAGGTCCTTATAGCAAAGACGATAGCTTCGCTCGCATTCTGTCGTGGAAACTCACGGCGAAACGTGAGATCGTCCTGCAAATAGAAATGCAGGCTGCCTACACGGTCACAAGCATGAGTCGTCAAGGTCGCGATCGCATCCACGCAATTGCGGAATTACGAATTCGCTACTAATAACTTCTGGGTTTAGATGAAAGCACTTCAATCCATATGGATAGCCACAATAAGCAGCTTGATAGCTCTGGCTTTAACGTTCGCGTCGTGCCAGAGTCCGATGGATATTGACGATAACATCAAAACCACGATCGATAATCCAAAGCCAGTTGTGCTTAGTCAGGACAGCCTGGAGATGCTGTGTGTTGAGGGTACGGAGTCTGAAATCGCACTCCGGATGAGCTTTCGTCTTGCAGAAGATAGACCAGGCGCGGACTCTTCAGATCGCTTTCTCTGTTTGGTCGACACCTCGAGTGTCATACCGAAGTTGACTTTACATGCTGATCTCGTGCCTACTGGTCAATACTACGATGCAAAGAACTATGCTATACAACGATTAAAGATTCGCATAGACTCGCTTCCCATCGATGGTGAACGAACCTATAACCTGAATCGTGCCGAACTGAAGGCTTATGTTCTCTACTTCAAGAAAGTAAATGGTCGCCAGGTAGATGTGATAGACACAGTTGTACTGCGAAACTTTGATGACTACAACTTTGGATTTCTTAACCAGAATGTGGTGTCTGCAAAGCACATGCTTCGATTGAGTCTCGACTATCAAGTCTTGTCCACAACAGTATATGATGGAAAGCGTCGCGTTGCACGACTGCGCGCCGTCACGAAAATCCGCTACTAAAAGCACACTTTCGATTGAATCTTCTGTGGATCTCTTTTGGATTTTAGCTCTCTAATCTGCGCATCCTCGGCGCATGGACGCTATAGAGCCTTTATGGGATGAAGGCCACCTACTCTCTCGTCCGCGCAAATACCTTCTGACTAAACTCTGTAAAGTGCAGTGAGCTGCAGAGCTGTTTGGCAATGCGTTCAAAGAGCTTGGATTGTCGTTGGTTGCTCGACCGCAATGCCAACGAGATATTACTAATGGTCAACAACTTCAAGTCATCGCTGAGTTGCGATGCCGATTGTGCAGCATGCTGAAGGTCTGCCAGGGATTGTTGTTGATAGCCACGACGGAGTTGCCATATACTGCGGACATTGTCGACGATACACTGCGCGTAATCATCCGCATTGCTTTCCAGCATGATGCTGGCTCGTTGAAGAAGGGCATAGGACTTCTCGTATTGCTCAGCCTCGATCTCCGCACGTGCTGCCATGGCGAGTATCAAAACATGATCTTGCGCTTGGATAAGCGAGCCAGAGAGAGCTAAGAACTCTTCAGCCCTACGTGCCGCTTCAGCAAACTCGGCATTGAAGTAGTATTCCAGGATATCGTCGCGTACGATGTTGCAGTCTGGTATATCCAGTTGCGACGACTCCGGCTGTGGAGTGCGAACGCTGTTGTAGTCTGGCGCTTCCTCCAAACCCATGTGCTGTGCAATCGCATGCAAGTGTTGGTCTGCTTCCTGTTGATAGAAGTCCTTCTCGTTGCCGGAAAGCTCGGTGTAGGCTTGCAGAATTTGCGACATCACTTCACTGCTTCCACTTTCCTCAGCTTGTTCAGCGGAATGCACCAACATGTTCCGTGCTGTTGCTTCATCTCCAGCTTCCAGAGCATGTGCGGCAATGTAGGGAGCAAGTTGTCGCTTCAGTTGTTCATCCTCGGTATCACGAAAACACTTTTGGAGAATACTCGCGATGCGTTCATGCAACTCTACGCGCTCCTCCATCTCGAGCGTTGAGTGAAAGTAGCTGTGATGCAGGGCTTGCGTGAATTCGTAGATGGTTGTCTTCACTCCGTATCGTGCCTGTGCTCCGGTACTTCTGAGCATGCCGGTTCGATACTGCAGTGACTTCAATTTCTTTATCGTGGCAAGAGTGTCCAAGTTCATGAGCTGCGAGATCACGTAGACGCTGCACTCACGTCCCTCAGCACTACACAATGACAACACATTGATATCTGCCTCACTCAACTGCTCGATACTTCGTGCAAACAGCGCTTGCAATGAAGCCGGTATCGCTTGCGATTGCAAGCGTTCAGAATCGAGGCTGCCGTCTTCTCGAAAAGGGGAGTGCTGTTGGAAGTACTGAAGATACTCCATGAGGGTGATGGGTACACCTGCGGAACGACGCAGGAGCCACTCTTCAAAGGCGCTATTGCGAGCTTGGCGAGGAAAGCTGAGTTGAACTGCTTGCCGAATCTCGTCGGGATGAAAGGCTTGAAGCTCTAGCACATGCACTTTGTCGTTGGAGGCATGCTGTTGAAGCCAAGCCAATAACGCAGGGTTCTTTACTTGTACTGTTGCTTGCTGGTAGGCAATAACTACACTGAAGGCAAGTGGTTCTGACTTCTTCACAAGGAAATCGAGAAACTCAACCGACTGTGCATCCATCCATTGAGCATCATCAAGAAAGATGCTGATGGGGTGCTGACGTGCCAATGCAGAGAGAGCATCATAGAACTCGCTAAAGAGTTTCGTGCCGCTCTGTGTTGCATCCTGAGAGTTGCGTTTGTCTGCTCTGTACTCACGCAAATCACGCATGACCTCTTTGGTCATATCAAAGATGGATCCCGCAATTGGTATCAAACCCAGTACGGAGAGTCCAATGTTTACTGCCAAACGCTTCTTCGCCGAACCTGCATTAAGCTCAACCAATGATTCCAGGGCTTTGAGCCATGGTTGCATGGGCTGGATGGATGCTACATTCAATGCGCCAATAGGAGCTTGACATTCTACGCGTACGACATCAACTTCACGCTTGACTCTGCTTTCCTGGACTACTGTTTCCAGAAGCATCGTCTTACCATAACCGCTTTCAGCACCAATACACATCAATTGACCCTTTGCTGCGTGCGCAGCACCGAGCACGGAACGCAATGAATCGCGTTCCTTCGTGCGGGCTATGAGTGTTTTGGTTGGTGTTGTCATCTGAACGTGAAATCAATCAGCGCGTTGCTGCAAAGTCAATACTGCTCATCTGCAAGTGTCAGCAAAAGAGTGTTGGGTTTAGACATCTCGACCCTTTCCTTTCGTTCCATCTTGGCTTTGTACCGGAGTCGATACGAACATGCGAAGGAGCTTTTCTGCTTGCTGTGTAGATGCTGGACTGTTTGATGAGCTAAAGAGAGATTGAACATCCATAGTCGGATGATCGATCTCTTGCGGGTCCGATTCTCTAGTGTAAATCAAGGTCACTGCGTACACAATGAGCAGAATAAACTCTAGGCTGATAGCGAAGAGAACCAAAGAAGGACGATCCTTCGGGATAAACTGCAGGCCTCGCAATCCGATGATAATGATCAGGATTGCCGCGCCGATGTAGATCAGTCCGAGTACCGGGTTCTCGTAGTGAATGGTAAAGTGATTTCTCAGATAGTGTCTGAGTGCGTCATCAACGCGCATTAAACGCATAAACATACTACGTTCACGCCAGCGAATGGCACTCTGCGCAACTTCTAACTCAGTGAAGCTTACATTCCATCGTTCTTCTAGTTCATGCAGATGATGAATGTCTGCCTTCTTTATGCTCTCTGAGAGTTCAATGAGTTCCTGGTCGGTATGTTCCGCGTGTTCGAGTCGTGCGAAGAGGTGCAGAGTGTTGATAATCTCACGTTCTATTTTCTGTCGGACATATCCCAGATGCGGCGGCAACACAGCTGTGAGAAGGCCTGCGAAGAACAACCCAAGTGCAATGACAACTGGAAGGATGGCGAGGAGTGGGTTGAAGTAGTAGACTTTGGTGTCTTGCTGATCACCAGTCGATTCTCCATGCTTACCCTTTGGAGGCTCAACCGTCATACGCCAATTGGTGTACTCGTTCAGGTCGTCTCCTTCCATTTCGAGTTTTGCCTTCAGCGAATCGGCAAAGAGTTTTTCTGCAACTGGCACTCCAATGAAGCGAAAGAACGCGAGGGAGCTGAGCGCAAAGACGCTGAAGAAGATAATCACCTGGAGAGGGGAGTTCTTCCGGAGTTCAATGTAATGAACGCGTGAAGTAGTCATAGTTGTACGTCCTTGTGCACTCTGCATGAGTTCCGGGGCAATATACGAAAAGGCCTAGCTTTGCTCCTGTTTTCAGAGCAGAACGGCTCTTTTGCGTACCAACGGCAAAACAATGCTGATATAGCACTACTGTCCTGCAAAACTGCTGCCAAAAGCTGGGTCAGCCACCGCAGCGTAGGAAAATGGCTTACAAAGGGCTGCTCAAAGCAGCGCCCAAGGTCTTGAAATCGTTGAACGATGATGCAAGCTTCCATAGCCAGCTAGCTCGTTGCAGGCATACGCTTTCGACGCAGTCGAAAGCATAGTCATGAATCATAGAACGTTTCAGTGTGCAAGAACGTGTTCTAGCCAGGATAGTGTGAGCTGGATGTGATCACAAAAAAAGGCTCCTGAAATCAGGAGCCTTTCGAGAGACTTGTAGGTAGAGCTCTGTGTCGAGCATGAGAAGAATGTTCGTTCACTCTACCGTACTTACTTCTTATTATTCTTTCCGTTACTCTTGTTGCGCGGCTTTTGATTGCCTGTGTGGACTTTGTTGTAACCTTGTTCCTCAGCCATCGACTGAGCCATCTCCAAACGTTTCTGCAGCCATGATTGCTTCTTCGGCATGCGTTTAAGCTCTTCAAGAGTGATCTTTGTTTTCGAGTACTTCGTCATATACACTTGCTGAGCGATGCCCAGGAAGTTGAAGGTGAGGTAGTACAAATTCAAACCAGAGGGAAGGTTCGAGAACATCATGGTCATCATCACTGGCATCATGTAGATCATTGCCTTTTGATTCGGGTCGGTCACCGTCATGCGTTGTTGTATGAACATACTCAAACCCATGATCAAGGCCATACCAGAGAGCGCGTGAACGCCCATGATAGAGAATGGCAAATGCAAAATGTGATCAGGAATGGAGAGATCAGGGATCCAGCCAGTGATAAAGCTAGCCTGGCGCATGTGAATGTTAGAGGTAAGAACCGAGTACAAAGCGTAGAGAATTGGCATTTGAAGCAGCAGAGGCAAGCAGCCACCCATAGGGTTGATGCCGTACTCACCGAACAACTTCATTTGTGCTTGCTGCATTCCTGTTGGGTCGTCAGCATACTTCGCACGGAGCTTATCAACCTCAGGTTGCAGTGCCTTCATCTTTTGTGCCGATTGCATTTGTCCGCGCGAGAGCGGCGTGAGCAGCAGCTTCATGAAAATCGAGAAGACGATAATCGCGATACCGAAGTTTGGCAAGAAGGAGTAGATGAACTTAAACACGGGAAGCATGAAGTACTCGCCGATAGGACGAACGATCCACTTCCAACCAAAGTTGACAGTTGAAGCCATGCCGTAGCCAGACACAATATCATAGTCGAGTGGTCCAAGGTACAAGCGGAAGCTGTTGTTTTGAACACCACCACGATAGGGAACACGGAAGGCGCAGGAATACTCTTCGATGACACCATTGTCTGGCGCGCCATAGCGCATACCATCAAGGTAGTAATCATCCTCACCATTAGAATTCTTGTTGAGGATTGCAGCGATAAAGTACTTGGTCTTTGTGCCAATGAAGTCAACGCGACCAGAGTGGTGCGAGTTCACAGCCTCATTGTAGTTCGGCGCATCGAGCTCTTCCAATGACTGATTGAGAGAGGCGAAAGCAACAGAGGAGCCAGACTCATCAACACTGTTTGCTTCTTGAAACTCTAGACCTTTGTCCCAGCTGAGATCGTACCAGCGTTGTGTGCTAGGAAAGACATTATCCATGTTGCTGAGTTGGAAGTCAGCGTCAATATGATAGGCATTGCCTTTGAAGCTCAGTTTACGATAGATCGAGCCACCATTGCCAGCATCCATCGTGCCTTCCAGCACTACTGTCTCTTCGCCCTTCACACGCATGATATGTGAGTTCAGGTTCTTAAAGTTGAAGTCTGCGTACTTGGTTTCAACGCGCTTGCCGTTAGAACCAGTGTAGGCAATAGACAGTTCGCGCTGTGCCGCTTTAATGAGCTGTACAGCTTTGTGATAGTGCGACTGAAAGTTCTTGAGTTCAAAGCGGACAATCGTCATACCCTTCGAACTAATCCACGCTTTGTAAAGATCGCTTTCGATCAAGACCAATTCTTCTGCTTTTTGAGGAGCAGCAGGTTGGCGCAGGGTATCAGCATTGGGTTGAGATGAAGTCAGCGTGGTTGAAGGCGACTGCGAAGCAGCTGGAGTAGTCTGCTCAGTTTTCTGACTGTCCTTCGGTGGAGTCGGAGCAGTATGACTGGAATTGTACACCATCCACACCGTTATGATGATAGCGATGAGTACAAAGCCGATGAGTGATTGTCTGTCCATGGTAAAAGATGTAGGTTCAAAACATCTGCGCAAGTGCTTTAGTTCTTTGCGCTATCCCTTCGGCCTTCGGCCTAGGGAACTTCGTCGATCCCACCCGGATGGAGGGGATGACAGCGTGATATACGTTTCAGGCCTAGCCAGCCACCCTTCAGCACACCATACTTGTCAACTGCTTGCACTGCATAATCAGAGCAGCTGGGATAAAATCGGCAGTTGTTTCCGAGCAACGGCGATACAAGACCTTTGTACAGTCGAAGCAGGAACAGCACCAGGGCTTTCATGTTGAAGAACGTTGGTGTTTAACAGAGTGAACGGCTGCAGCTTGCTCCAATATGTTGAGCACCAGTGGTGCTACATCGCGCAGTCGCAGCGTTGACGAGCCAGCGACGTGTCGAGTGTTCCACGACACAATCATTGCATCCAAAGAACGAAATAGATGCGGTTGCTCAACGCTATACTGTCGCAGCGCTTCACGAATCAAACGCTTTACTCTATTGCGGAGAACCGCTGAAGGAAGCATTTTCTTGCGAAGCATGATACCAACCCGAATCGGCTGCTCTGTAGGATCTGCTTCAAGTGGCTTGTTTTCTGAAGCTCTGCGAAAACGCAGATGTGCACTCAAACTCCCACTGGAGAGCTTGCGGCACTGTTTGAAAACGAGTTCGAAGGAGTTCTTGCCCTTCAGTGAAGCGATTCGCGGAGTGGACATTGGTGTCTGGAAGACAAAAAGCGATAGGCAGTAGTCAGTCTACCACACTATCGCTTTCCATTGATAGTTCAGCACTGCTGTGCCGCCTTAACGCTCGTCGCTCACGGTGAGTTTGTGACGACCTTTGGCGCGGCGCGCAGCCAACACTTTGCGGCCATTCTTCGTTGCCATGCGGGCACGGAAACCGTGTTTGTTTGCGCGACGGCGACGGCTTGGTTGATAGGTGCGTTTCATGTGCTACTCGTAAAATTGATGTCTGAATACTATACGATTCGATTGTAACTCGGCGAATAAGAGTGGTTAGAACTCAGATTTCTCTGAATCTCTGCCCTTTTTACTGTGCTATTCTGTTTCCTCATCAGAGGCTCCAGCCTAAACACCGAAGAACACTACCATTATACGATCAAGGCCCTGCTTCAATACCCTGAAAGGGCACTGTTTTTAGACGGTCACAAAGATACACATTTTTCCACATAAGAAGCTGTGGGCGAGGAAAAAAAAGGTGGTGGACAAATAGCGAAGGTGGCACAAGGCTTGCAGGAGAAGATGGGAATTGATAGCCAAACCATGATCCAACACGAAAAAATACGTCGTAAAGCCCTAAAAGCCCGCATAATCAGCGTGGAACAGGCTGTTTCGTTGCCTCAGCACGTGTTTGAAGAGTTCGATCGACATGCGCCTTTGGACGAAGAAGCGGTGCTGCCGAACCTGCAAATGGAGATGACAGAGGAGGAGCATGAGGTTGAAAACGATCAGGCGACGATGTCGTTGGATGAAATTCAGGCTGATATTCAACAAGCCTACGACCGTGGTTTCTCCGACGGGCAAGCGGTGACCTCTGCGCTGATGGAATCGGAAATTGGCAAGCTGCGCGAGCAGGCGAAGAACTTGGATACCTTGGTTCTGGATCTTCAGGAACAGTTCGCAAGGGAAATAGAGCAGTTTCAAACCATGGCAGTTAATGTGGCTATTGTTTGTGCAGAACACATTCTGCAACGCGAGGTTTCCGTAAACGCACGGCTTGCAGTTGAACAAGCACGCAAGGTGCTGGTCACGATGCACGGTCTGCGTGACGTGGTGATTCGCGTGCACCCGCATAGTTACGAAGCAATGCAGGAAGCAAACTTGGAGTTATTGAACAGTACAAATACTCTGCGGTCAATTGAAGTGCAAGCCGACCCAGGAGTTGAAAATGGAACCTGTGTGTTGGAAACAAGCATGGGACATATCGATACGCAACTCAGCACGCAACTTGCTCACTTGCGCTTGACTATGAACGAAACCGTGCAAGTGAAAGAGCTCACAGAGGAGTTCTAAAGTCTTCAATAGACTAGAACAGTCTCAGATCAGAGCATGAACAGACCGTTCAGTGTTGTTTGAGAAATGAAAGAGTACAGTGAGTAGAGCATCGTTTGACCAGAGATACAGATAGCAAGCAGACAAGCAAAGGGAACCCTATGTCGCCAACACTTCAGAGTCGTCTCATCCAAAGTATCCAACGCACCAGCACAGCTGAATATGTAGGGACGGTTACCCATGTGGTTGGGATGATCATAGAAAGTCGTGGTCCTCAAGCTCCTATAGGCGACGTTCTCCTGATTCGCAATCACAAGAAAGAAATTGTAGGGCAGTGCGAGATTGTTGGTTTTAAAGACAATCGCATTCTCTCGATGGTGCTCCATCAAGAGGCGGATCTTATGCCAGGCATGGAGCTCATCTCCACACATCGTCCCCTAAGTGTTTCCGTTGGTAAGTTTTTACTCGGCCGTGTACTGGATGGTCTCGGACAACCCATGGACGGTAAAGGATCCTTCGTGGTGAATGATGTGCGCTCGATCTATGCGAAGCCGCCGAATCCTCTTCTCAGACAACGTATTCATGAACCAATCTCAACTGGCATTCGCGCTATTGATGGCGTTATGACAATCGGCAAAGGCCAACGTATTGGTATCTTTTCTGGATCTGGTGTAGGGAAGTCAACCACGCTTGGAATGATTGCTCGCAATACTTCGGCGGATATAAATATTATTGGTTTGATTGGTGAGCGAGGTCGTGAAGTCCGCGAGTTCTTGGAGAAAGACTTAGGCGAAGAAGGATTGTCTCGCTCAGTTGTTGTTTGCGCAACCAGCGACGAGCCCGCGCTCATTCGTATCAAAGCAGCTCTCACCGCAACCACCATTGCCGAGTATTTCCGTGATCTTGGCTTTGATGTCATGCTCATGATGGACTCTGTCACGCGTCTAGCCATGGCTCAGCGTGAAGTAGGTCTGGCCGTTGGCGAACCACCTACAGCAAAGGGCTACACGCCATCTGTCTTCTCGCTCATGCACAAAACCATGGAGCGCGCCGGAACCTCCGATGTTGGAACCATCACCGCTCTCTACACCGTCCTTGTAGAAGGAGATGACATGAACGAACCAATCTCCGATACAGCCCGCGGTATCCTTGACGGTCACGTTGTGCTCTCCAGAAAAATCGCATCTCAAGCCCACTACCCGGCAATTGACATTCTCCCAAGTCTGAGTCGTGTCATGGGCGATATCACGACCAAGCAACACCGCGCAGCGGCATCCAAACTCAAAGAGATGCTTGCTATCTACACAGAAGCAGAAGACCTCATCAATGTAGGTGCCTACCAACCCGGTAACAATCCACGTCTCGACAAAGCCGTTTCGCTGATCGATAAAATCCGCGCATTCCTCAAGCAAGACACACACGAGAGCATCGACTTCGAGGATACGGTGCAGAGATTGATGTCGATGATGAATGAGTAATTGAGAGCGGGACTTAGTCTCTGCGTGTACGACAGGTGCCGACTCACGCAGAGCCGCAGAGTCAACGCTCCTGCTCAGCGGCTCATCCTCCTCTGCGTCTCTGCGTGAACGACACACGCCGACTCACGCAGAGCCGCAGAGTCGTGCTTTATTGACGAGCCGCAGAGCAAACGCTCCTGCTCAGCGGCTCATCATCCTCTGCGTCTCTGCGTGAACGACTCACGCAGAGCCGCAGAGTCGTGCTTGCTTGACGAGCCGCAGAGCATTTCTCCCTACCTTTGTAGTCTATGAACCTCTTCTCGATCAATAACATCTCAAAATCCTTTGAGCAGACACTGCTGTTTGAGGGTATTTCCTTCGGTATGGATGAAGGGGAACGTGTAGGCCTCATTGGACGCAATGGCATTGGTAAATCGACCTTACTAAAGATCATCGCAGGTAAGGAAGAAGCTGATTCCGGTATCGTTGCGTTCAACAAGAAGATTCGCTTTGAGTACTTGGATCAACTCCCTCGATTTGAGCAGCACTTTAATGTTCTCGAAGCTGTGATGTCTGGGAAGGAAGAGGAACACAACCTGTTGTTGCGTCACGCTGAACTTTGCGCTCTGAATTCTCTGAGTCCTGAGCAGGATACAGAGTTGCATTCTGTTGCTGCTCAGATAGAGGAACGACATGCCTGGCTCCTAGAAAACCAAGCGCGAAGCTTCTTGCATGGCTTGGGTATTGACCGTTTCGATGCTGATGTGATGACACTCAGCGGCGGACAACGCAAGCGCGTTGCCATTGCTCGCGCGCTGCTCTCGGATCCAGATCTCATGATCCTTGATGAACCAACGAACCACCTTGATGCCTCTATAGTACAATGGTTGCAAGACGAAATTCAACGTCACGCCAAAGCATTGCTGCTGGTTACTCACGATCGCTATTTTCTCGACGCTGTCTCGAACAGAATTGTTGAGCTCGACCAAAAACGTTTGTTCTCCTTCGAAGGCAACTTCGAAAAGTACCTGGAACGCAAAGAACAAATGGTGATGGCTGATGATGCGCGTTCCGCGCATGAACGCAATAAACTGCGCACAGAGTTAGCGTGGCTACAGAAAGGCGCAAAGGCACGTCGTACAAAACAACAAAGCCGCATCAACTGGATTGAGAAAATGCAGGTGGAGAAAGCCTCACCTGAGCAACGCGAGATTGAGATTGAAGTGGGGAATGTGTTCCTTGGTGGACGTGTTATCGACGCATACAATGTCTCGAAAAGCATTAACGATCGCGTTCTCTTCAAAGAGTTCACTTACAATGCAGTTCCCGGTGATAAGATTGGATTCATTGGACCAAATGGCTCTGGTAAGACAACCCTTCTCAATATCCTGAGTGGCAACATGCCCAGCGATACCGGAACGGTTCGCATTGGGGATACAGTGAAGATTGGATACTTCCGACAAGAACTCACGCATCTTGCACCAACACAAACGGTAATTGGTGCATTGCGCGAAGTAGCAGAATATGTTGATACCGGTGTTGGTAGAGATCGCTACATCTCGGCTCGAGAGTTACTCGAACGCTTTCGCTTTCCATCGATACGACATGGCTCACGCATTGAAACGCTGAGTGGTGGCGAACGACGTCGTCTGGAGCTTTGTCGCATTCTCATGGCAAACCCAAATGTCCTCCTGCTCGATGAGCCTACGAACGACTTCGATCTTGCAACACTTTCTGCTCTGGAAGATTATCTCCAATACTTCAAAGGCGTCCTGTTGATCGTATCGCACGATCGTTCTTTCCTCGATAAAACCGTTGGTTTTATCTACGCTTTCGAAGAGGATGGTCGGATTAAACAATATCCAGGAAACTACAGTGACTGGCTTGACGCTGTTGAGTCGAAGAAAGTAGAACGACGTGAAGAGAAAGCGCAAGAACTCAAAGAGAGTAAGAGTACAAGTGCGCAGCCGAAGGCAAGCGTAGCAAAGAAGGGTCTGAGTTACAAAGAGCAGCGCGAGCTCGATGGCATTGAGGCAGAGATAGAGGCTTTGAATGTAGAGCAGAAAGGTCTCGAAGACGAACTTGGTGCTGCCGTTTCACCTGTCCACACGCGATTGAATGAGATTAGTACTCGCTTACATGAGATATCCGTAGAACTCGACAATAAAATGGTGCGTTGGTTGGAGCTGGAAGAGAAGAAGAGTTAAGGCTGAGCCGCTCAACGATGCACGAGTTGGAAGTACAGTACCTGACCATTTTTCATTCTCTGGAATATTTGGCGTGTAAGAGCTCACCAAGCAGAGATCCACAGTCAGAGAGCCGCGAGCATAAAACCCTGGTTGGAGTATCAAGAGCAGAGATCCTTTTATACTTCCCTCACCCTCGTGGCTAAGCGCTTTTCGGGAACCACTATCAAAGTATCGAAGATCTAGTACAGAGAGTAAGCCCTCCTAAATGGAAAGATGAAGTATAGGATGATTGGTTAAAGGCAGATATAAGTGTAGAAAGCTCATGAGCTTGAGTTTTTGCATAGACATTATATCGCAAGTTCCTATTTTGAAAAAAAACGTCAACTACGTTACGAAACTAAGCAACCATAAATGCTGTTGTAAGGAACGTGTAGTATGAAAAAGTCCTCTATTATAATTCAGCTGTGTGCGCTTGTGCTGTTTTGCACTATGCAATTCCATGCTCAGGCACAGTATAGCGACGATCTTGTCATAGGTAAAGGAACCTTTTTTGGTGGTGCTTCGAATGTGGGTTACTTCAGTGCGATGGCCACTGATTCTCAAGGCTACGTTTACGGTTTAGCAAATGGAAACGACTTTCCTGCAACTGCTGGTGCATACAAGACAAGCTGCAGTGGGCCGAGTGATCTGGCAGTGTTCAAGCTGAGTCCAGACCTGCGCACTCTTATATGGTGCAGTTATCTTGGCGGTGTGGCTGGCACAGGGCAGGGTGGATACAATGATATTGGAACAGACATTGCGGTGACAACTCAGGGTGAAGTAGTTGTGGCAGGATGGACTTGCAGTAATGACTTTCCTGTCAGCAGTGGTGCCAACTATTGCACATCAATATCAAGCAGTTCTTCAATAGATTCAGTTGGAATTTTTGTAACGAAATTCAGTGCAAGCGGAAGTTCTCTGGTGTTTTCAAGGATTGTTGGCTACACGCACGATCCAAGCCAAACCCAACCGAAGATAACATTGTCGCCCCAAAACGAGATCTTCCTTGTCACTACACTGAATACCTACTATTCAAGTATTCCCTTACCTCCGTGGGATTTGACAGCGAATGCGTTTCAGTCCACACTTTCAGGTGATTTCGAGATAGCCATCGTAAAACTGTCGTCAGCCGGTGCAACCCTGTATGGAAGTTATCTAGGTGGTGCAACCAACTTAGACATTTCCGAGAGTATATGCTACGCGAAAAACAAAGTCTATATATCCGGACGAACAGATCCACGATCAAGCAGTAATCAATCTAATTTTCCAATGTTGTCGCTGGGCGAAAAAGGTGAGTTTGTCTTGCTTCTCGATGATGCCGGAACAAATCTCAACTTTCGAAAATGCGTGTTGCTGCAGGATTTGCCAGGACCTTCTCGGATATGGAATGGTGTCGCCTATGACTATGCTGTGGACGAAGTAAATGTAACCTTCTATCTAAACAGACTCTATGTCCTTGATTCAAGTCTAAGTCAATTGAGATTATCGCGGAACCTAACGTTCTGGATCTCTTCGGGTGCACCGAGTATAGTGATTGCGAATGGCAGACGCAAGTATCTTACAACCCAGAACTCTCTGCTGGAGCTTGACTCTACAACTAATGCGACATTGTTTCTTGGTTTCATTCCTGGAGTTCCTACAGGCTCATTTAGTGCCTGCCGAGCAATAGTCCGCCCCGGTAGTGATTGTAACTATAGTGTTTTGCTCGGATTGTCAACGAATTCAACAGCGTTTCGAACAACGCCAGACGTGTATCAGCCCTTAAAGATGAATGGAGCAACGCAATCGCAACCAGGTATTAGTATGCTGATGAAGCGTCAAGTTGACTCTGTACGGTTTCGACCATTGCCTTTATGCGGTAGTTTCTTCTTTCGTGATTCAACCCATCCGTGCAAGCCTACTTCAGTGAGGTGGGACTTTAGCGATGGAACGCCTAGTGTGATTGGTACTGATACAGTTACTCATACTTTCAAACGCAATGGGATGTATACGGTTTCAATGCGGGCAGCCTATACAAATCGTGACACTGTTTTTCGCGACACAACTATTTTCATTGCTACAAACCCTATCGTTAAAGCGTCGCCCCAAACCTTGTATCGATGCTCGAACGACAGCTCTGGCACAAGCATTAGTGCGAGTGGAGCGGTACGCTATGAATGGCATCCGGGCGCTACTCTCAGTGATTCAACGAGTCCAAATCCAAAGGCTAAGCCCCAGAAGAACATGAAATATTATGTTCGCGGCTACGATGCAAATGGCTGTTACGCCGATGATTCAGTACAAGTGTATGTGTCAACAGTTAAGGCAACGGTAAATACCCTCGATACAACTATCTGTGAAGGGAGTTCCGTGAATCTTAAGGCTGCCGGAGCTGGTGAGTACAAGTGGTTCCCTGCCACTGGACTGAATGCTACGAACACAGCCAACGTTGTTGCCAGACCAAACATAACAACCGACTATTCAGTCGTGGCTTCTGAAGCCGGATGCAGAGACACGGCACATGTCAAGATTCGTGTAGCGCACAGGCCAAAGCTAGCGCTTAGTCCTGCTCCAATAGTATGCACCGGTGGAACTGCACGACTGTTTGTGAACGCAGTGTCGGCTGATTCTTTAGATACTCTCGGTATGAGTTATCGTTGGACACCAACCTCGACCTTGATCAATGCTACAAGTGATAGTCCCTCTGCATCGCCCCTCACATCAACCTGGTACCGCTGTGTTGCAACAAACAAGTATGGCTGTGTTAGTATTGATAGCGTTGAGGTGAAGGTGCAGACCTCACTCAATCTTGTTCTTTCACCTGATACACTTACTTGCCTTGGTTCAAGTCTCAACCTAAAAGCCAGTGGTGGTGCTCTATACAGTTGGTCCCCTCGCGATGGACTCGATGATAGCACGAAAGCAACCCCAGTCTGCACTCCTACGAAACGTACTCGCTATACCGTAATGACGTGGAGTGGTGACTTTGCAACAGCTAGCTGTCGTGATACCGCTGTACTAGATGTTGATGTCTATCCCTTCCCAAGAGTTAAAGCTCAAGGTGCCACAACTGTCTGCAAGAACACTGCTGTGCAGCTCATTGCTGTCCTGGATTCAAATCGCATTGGACACAACGGAATCCGAATAGTATGGATGTCGATGAGTGGTCAAGAGCTTGGTTACAGTGACACACTTGTTGTTCGTCCAGACACGACCACCTCATATATGGTTGCTATCTCAAATGCCCAAGGCTGTCGCTCCTACGATACTCTTACAATACAGGTCGCAACGAGCTTATCAGTTCAAGCAAGAACCGTAGCAGCTGTTCTGCCTGGAACCTTGGTTCAACTGTCTGTTCAGAATGCAGACACGAGTACTGCATATACCTGGTTCGATTCCACGCGCAAGATTATTGGCAGCCGTGATACACTTTCTGTTCTCATTACTGTGCCAGGTTGGTATTATGTGCACGGCGAAAGAAGTGGTTGCGAGGGATGGGACTCGGTGTACGTTGGTGTTACCGACCTTGTACGTGTACAGGCTTGCCAAGATGTTTCTCTCTGTAAAGGACAAACAACAAAGCTCTTTGTTGTGAATACTCAGCCGAATACTGTTTACACATGGAAGGCTGAATCAGGCAGCTGGACAGCAGTTGGTGATACCGTCCAATTGGTAGCGGACATGTCACAACGCTACATTGTACAGGCGACAAAGGGCGTGAATAGTAGTAGCGATACGGTCTTCGTTCGAGTGTATGACTTGCCTCAGGTTCTCGTGCGCGATACAATGATTTGTGAGGGATCGTCGGTTACATTGGAAGTCCTCAATCATAACTCAACTCATCGCTACGAGTGGCGCGACGCTGCTCAGAAGCTTGTCGCAACAACGCCGAGCTACGCAACATCAACTCCAGGAAGCTATACTATCACAGCAACGAATGAGCATGGCTGCTTAGGCACAGCTCATCTGCTTCTTACGACAAAACCACGCCCATCGATTTATCTCAGCATTGCACAGCTCGATACTGTTCGTCCAGGAGCATTGATCCAGATACCTATCTATGCAAGTGCCAGCATGAACCTATCTCAACTGAGAATAGTTGCTCAACTTCACGTGCCAAGCTCAATGCTCTGGATACAGGGAGCTACTGTCAATGCTTCTGAATCTCTTTATCGCATTGATACGACGCTTGATCTTACAACGTCACCAACTCGTATCGCCAATTGTGAAGCTCAAGTGCTCGTGAACCAAATTCTTAGTGCACAACTCACACTTGCAGAGCTTCAAAGCAGTTTGCAAAGCGACTGTAGTGTTCTGAGTGCAACACCGCAACAGCTTGAGGTCAGCAGTGCATGCGCCAATACCTGGTTCAAGCTCCAATATTCTCAGCACAGCCTTCAAGTGCTGCCAAACCCGAGTAAGGGTGATGTTGAGATTCAAAGCTCAGGAGATGTTCGCGTCTTTAGCTCGATTGGCGATGAGGTGCGTATTGATCCATTGGATTGTTATCAGGAGGGCACTAAGCGCATTTTACATCTAAGAGACTTGCCGGCTGGTTTGTACTTTGCGCGTATGACAGAAATGGATGTCCCGCTCATCCGAAGCTTCGTCGTGTGTAACTAAGTTGTGCTTGCGCGAGTATCGCACGTATAGTCTCAAACACACTCGATGTCGAGTATCGACTTCATCAATGAGTCACGAATACGCTACATTGTTCGGTCGGTTCAAGAATGTAGTCTCGATAGCATCGCTAGCGCCATACGCTGTGTATTTTACCATTGTGACGAGGCAGCAGTAGATGCCAGGGGAGATCTGAAACACTGATTTTAGGGGACACATCACATGAGTTCACGTCGACGCTTTTTACAATCTCTAGCTGGTACTAGCTTGGTTGCTTTGAACACCCAAGCCTCTGCTGAAGTAATCGAGCGAATGCTCTCAATGCACTCGCAGTCTACTGCAGCAGAACTTGCGCAGGATGAAACCTTCTGGCTTGGGATTCAGCAAGCGTTTGATGTTGATCGATCAATCATTAATCTCAACAATGGTGGAGTGAGTCCGGCTCCACGTGTGGTTCTTGAAGCACAGAAGCAGTTATTGGATCAGAGCAATACAGCGCCTTCATACACCATGTGGCGACACCTCGAAGCAAATGTGGAGCACGTTCGCAAAGGAGTGGCTCGCATGTTTGGAGTGGATCCTGAAGAGATAGCGATAACGCGCAATGCCAGCGAATCGCTTGAGACCGTTCAGCTTGGGATGAATCTTAAAGCGGGGGATGAGATCGTCACAACAACACAAGACTATCCGCGCATGATCACCACCTGGGAACAGCGCGTACGACGCGAGGGCCTGGTACTCAAGAAAGTTGATTATCCTGTTCCCTTGATCAATCATGATGACTATGTTCAGGCGATTGAAAAAGCCATAGGACCAAAGACCCGCGTCATCCTGGTTTCCCACGTGTGTTTTATGACAGGACAAATACTCCCAGTAGCACGGGTCGTGAAGCTTGCCCGCGCACGTGGAATCGAGTGTATTGTGGATGGTGCTCACGCCTTTGCACAATTCCCCTTTACACACGCAGACCTCGATTGTGATTACTATGGAGTAAGTCTGCACAAGTGGACCCATGGTCCACTTGGCACGGGAATGCTCTATGTGAAGAAAGAGAAAATCAAAGACATCTGGCCTCTGATGGCTGCCGCAAAAGAGCAAGATGACAACATCCGCAAGTTCGAAGAGATTGGAACACACCCAGCAGCCACACATAATGCCCTGGGTGCAGCAATTATGTTTAATGAGTCCTTAGGACTTGATCGTAAAGCCGCGCGACTCCGCGCGCTGCATCGCAGATGGACCACTCGCTTGGAACGCTATAACAACGTGCACTTCCAATCGAATATTAAAGACGAAAGCAACTGGTGCGGAATTATTGTTGTGTCGATCGATGGCGTCGACACCGATAAACTCTGCAACTACCTTCTCGACAAACACCGCATCTTCACAGTTGCTATCTCACACGCACAGTTCAAAGGTCTGCGCATCACACCAAGCTCCTACACCAGAGCCGCTGAGATTGATGAGTTCGCAGATGTTATGGAGCATGTGGCCCAAGGTAAAGTTGCCGAAGTTGCTCTGAATAAAAGTGAGGAGAAGAAATAGGGCACTGATGCTGGGTTCCCGATGCTGGTGTAGAGCAATCTGTGCTGTGATGTCAGAGAATCCATTGGTCCACAAGCGACACTAATGTCCATCGCTCCCACCCAGATACTGCAGTTGCCACTGAGGGCTCATAGTTCAGGAAAGCGAAGCGGTTTCCGCATTCTCGGTGAATACAATGCCTTTTGCAGATGTATATGGACCTATTATTGGGTCTCTAACAGTGCATCTATTGCGGTGGACCCAATTAATGCTATAATGATGCAGTGTTGGGATTCGTTCGCTTGCGTGTTGTTCATAAACAACCGTCTGCATAAAGCACCCTGCCCACAGCGATCTTTATGATGGTCATAGCGAACAAGTAATTGACTGCGTGTCGTTTTCAGCTGCGATTATTATCATGAGATGAGGCCGATGAATGTGAACCTAGCTTTCCGTACATGTATCATCGCGGCGTGTGTTGTCCTCTGCAACACTGGCTACGGTCAAAAGAGCCAACAAGGTTCAATCTCTGCCACAACGTCGCTCGATGCTTTTGTGGATAATGGCACTGACATTCTCCGACTTGGAAACAAGAGCTATCCCTCACCTAAGCTCTGGATTAATCATGGCGCGACCATAGAGGATGGGGAGCGACTCACCCATACGCCTCCGCCTCCGCATCGTTTCTTTGCTGCGGAGAATGATTCGATGATTTCACTGCAGACACCTGTCATACACTTGAGTCGTCTTATTGATGGAAAAGAACCTCCTGCCTACCCTGGCGGTGCTTCCATTGAATCGCTTCCTATCAACCTCTTAGGAAAGAAGAAGGTACTACTGTGCTTCTCTTATCACAGGGCGATAAAGCAAGAACAGTATGAGCGCGGATGGAGTGATAGTGTTATGGTGGGACCAGAGATACGCGTTATCAGAAATGGAGATTCTTCACTTGAAGCTCCGTTTAGAACTGGTAGTCGAGCTGCCGATGAACTGCAGCTCGATTTTGTGTGCACAAGCGATGATGGACAAAGAAATGTCTTCGACGACTCAAGCCATAAAACTCTGCGGTGGACAGTACATCCTCGCAGTGACGGTCAATCACCTATTGTTGACAATCCTGCCTTAAGCATTTTTGGCGGTGGAGGCTATCGACGTGGCTTTCATGAGAAGAACAAAGATTCAGCATTAACACGTGCAGAGGGTTTGAGATCTGACATCTATGATGATGGCAAGGATGCTGAATGGAATACCATGTGGGTCATGATTCCAGATACCTTCCTCAATGCTCCCAACAATGCAGCGCGCAACTTTCGTTTTCGCTTGGCAGTTGCAGCAAACAACCACGGAGCCGATTCCACACTGGTAGATGATAGCGATGATTTCTTTGTGAAGAACATTCGTATCATTACGCAAGACACAGCGGCAGACTTCGTAGCAGATGCGATCAGCATACCATGGCCTTACGAAACAGCGCCAGCCAGCCAATGTGGTATGATGCCACTCTATGCCCGAATAGTCAACAATAGCCTTGCTCAAGACGGTTGCAGTATCGAAGCCCAAATCCGTGATACAAGAACGCAAGGGGTCGTGTATAGTCGTGTCGTCTATGTTCCTTTTGTCAGGGCTGCATCTAGTATTCGAGTGCCTATGCCTACGTGGGATGCTAGACCATATTTTACAAACAGGATCGGTACAAAAAGTGTCACACTGAGACTTCGAGTTCAAAGCCTCGGCGGGGACGCAGATAGCTCGGATAATGAAATCTCGCAGCGACAGGACTTCTTTTGCAACAATGCGTTCTCATACTTCGACGCAAAGCCGATTGGAGATGTTCCTCGTTTTGCCACTTTGCTTCTTGGCCGGCACGTGAGCTATTATGGATTGAGTTTGCATGGCTATCAAAGCTCTGAGTTTAGCGTGAGTACTGCAATCGGCGACCCCCGTGGCAGCGGTCGGGGAGAATTTGCGATGCGATTTGATCTCAAGGCAGCAGCAAACTCGTCTGGTAGTCTACTAGCTGGGGTCCAGGTTTTCCTCAAGGACTATTTCGGCAACGGTGACGATGTGAGATTTAGGTTCTATTATCATGATGAAGCAACTGGAATGCCAGGGCAGATGATACCTTCTTCACAGTTAAGGTCTAGCAAAGGTCGAGATGATCTTACAGCTTCTTTTCTGCATGATACACTTACCACTCGCCTTTATGAGTCACCACTTGATCTCATGATCAGTTCGGGCACCTTGTGGGTATCCGTTGTGCAATTGGCATACGATGGTTTAGACCTTGAAGCGTCAGCTAAACGTTCAGGAGTGCAATTAAGTGCGATCGATGACCAGAACAAAGGAGCAGCAAACTGTAACTTGATTCTTGATAAGCGATTTCGAAAGTACAACAGGAGTGGGCAGCGAGTCAATGATACAGTCTTCGCGTTTCGCAATCGATTGGACAGTGGTTCTTGGCAAGCGTTCTTTCCCACTGTAGGGAACTTGGGTTATGCTCATAGAGACTATTTGGGAACTGTTGGGGCGACACCGACCTATACTCGTGGCTCATGGATGCCGATGATTCAGCCGTACTTTCGCAACCCAGCGGATACCGCAACAGGAGTGAGTACCGAAGATGAGTTTGATGTACCGTTGCCAACTAGCTCCACGGGTCATGCCGTACTAGAACTTTGTAATCCAAGCCCTGTGACAAACAATGCCACAATCTTCTATACTGTGGATACTGACACACATTG
>JBGAVD010000009.1:0-66654 GCA_044228285.1 Chlorobiota bacterium | reverse complement strand
AGGATACCAAGAGCCCGCTCCCACCACTCCACTACTTTCGATAAGTTCATAGTGGAGGTGTAGAGTTGTGCCAGAGCCCGACATAAAACAATATGTGATTCATACCAAGGCTTGGACTCTATCTCTGCCCAGATACTTAGCAGCTCTCGCTCATGCTCAAGCATGACCTCCTCGCGCTCACCCTTAATAAAGTGAATCACCACGATGCGAATCAAGCTGCGAATGCGAACCAGAGTTTCTGCTTCCGGATTGAAAGCAATCTCACAGTAGCGGCGACCTATCTTCTCCCAGGTCTTCTCCTTAAACAAACGAGCTTCAAACAAGAGATAGGTATTCACTGCGGTATGATAGAGTGCTTCCCGTTCGGCGACTTGCTCTAACTGAGTGTACATACGATCACGCTTGAGCAGCTCGTGCACATAGTTTTCATGCAGACCACTCTTAGCCAGAATGTGAAAGATACTCTCACCTTGTCTGGCTTGGATGAAGTCGTAGCACTTTGTCAGCATCTGCGACACACACTTGTCCATGTGGGAGATACTCATATCTAAGCGCTGCGCTAAAGCACGTATATCGTCTTTGCTCTCAATCGCTTGCAGATGAGCCTCCAGTACCCTTTGCTCTGTCGCACTGAGTTTGAGCTCTTGCTGAATGGCTTGTCGGTCCAACGGACTGAGATACTCATATCTAAGCGCTGCGCTAAAGCACGTATATCGTCTTTGCTCTCAATCGCTTGCAGATGAGCCTCCAGTACCCTTTGCTCTGTCGCACTGAGTTTGAGCTCTTGCTGAATGGCTTGTCGGTCCAACGGACTCAAGGTCCGAACAAAATCACTGAAGTAACTCATAGTCTCTACCCAAATACACCTGCTTCACCATACAGTTCCAATACATCGAAATTCAGTTCGAGTTGAGGCTTTTGAGCTCTCTCGATACAACTCCCCTTACGATGCTTGGTAAGAATAAGAACAAAATCGGATTTTTTTCGCCTTCCCAGAGCTGGAATTTCGCGCGCCACTGAACTATGAATTCGGTCACCATTTCCAACTACCATGAAGCATCTCATTCAAAGCCTTGTCCTTCTCTGTTTCCTCTTTGCCAGCTCTCGTCTGGAAGGTCAAATCCAGTACAAAATCACCGACAATGAACCCAATGCCTGGCACTGGATGGCCTCAGCTTCCCTTCACACGCAGAACTTTAACTCGGCGAATCTGCGCCTCAGTACCAATCTCAAACCTGTGGATTGGTGCATGCTGAGCGCTAATGCCTTCGTACCTATGTGGTCGACGGCATTCTCGGGCGACAAAAACTCAGGCGCGTCCTCCATTGCCAACGCCACCGCGGTGTTTCGCTGGGGATACACCAACAGAGAGAAGGAGCGCGTAAACGTCAGCTCGAGCGTCTCCGAAAGCACTACTTCCCGCACAACCAGCACCAGCTACTTTGAACCCGAGTTGCTTGTGTACTCCTACCTAGCCTTGCGCGGCGGCTTTAGCTATCACAACACCGCTCAAGCAATTAATGCCAATCAGTTTGAGATACTCAGCAGTACAGGTACTGCGCGCGTTGCGGATACGACGTGGAAGGGAGAAACGAGAACGAAAGCAATGGGACTTCACGCTGGTATTGAGTGGGGTCGTGATAGTCACGCCAACATCGACTTTAGTACGGACTACAGTTCTGGAACTCTGCACCCATGTTACTACGCGCGTTACTATGTAGACTTTCTGTATCTCCCTACTATCAGCTACGACAACTTCATCGCCAACTCAGCCGAGTACCAAGTCAACAAGCGTGCTGAGCTCAACTACACTCAGCTCGGTGGCCGCTTCGGATTCGAGCAGAACTTCCGATGGTTTCATTGGGGCGCTGAGCTGGGTTTGTATCGTCGCTTTGGTGAGGGAGAAACAGCTAAACTCGCCGACAACGGCTACGGCTATCTCAACATGTTCTTTGGTTTCACCATTGGAGATTGGGCATCTGCCGATTAAAACCTGCAGCGCAGCTGCACTCTCCAATCTGGATGAGTTTTGTCATTGATAGATCACCAAATACCATTCATTCTTCACCCGATACGACATCTATGAAACTCTCAGCTCAATATCTCATGGCTTGCATGCTCATCCTTATGCTAGGCCTTAGTTCCTGTTCCTTCGAAACTCTTGAAAACAGTATTCGACCTGATCAGCTTATTGCTGTGGATACCTCGACAAATGGAAGTAGTGGAGTGTTCAGTTGGACGGTAGGATCCGACAACTTCAATTCAAAAGCGAAGTATGTTGCTGCAACAAGAACCATCAGCGCAAAAATTGATGCAGACAACTTCCTGGAAATCAGTTTCCTGAGCAGCGGAACTGGTCCAGCTGTTGGTAGCTATACATTCAGCAGCGTCGCTATCAACCCTAGCAGCGTCTCGGTGAACATGAAGCAACGCAAAAGCGACAACAGCGGCTTCATCTGCTATGGCGTTGGCATCAGCGGAACCCTTGTCATCAGCGAAATGCAGAGCAACAAGATCAAGGGTAGCTTTAGCTTCAATAGTAGCGCAGCCGAGCTCTACACAGGCAAAATCATCAATGTAAACGTGAGTGGCAGCTTTCATGATGTGCCCTACTAAGAAGGCAGATGAACACCGTTGAGAAGCAGGTCTGAGGCTTACCAACCTAGCGAGAGACCTGAGTTCAATGAGAAATCTTGTGTCGTAGGTGCGCCAACTATCTGGCTGAGATATTGAAAGTAACGGGTACTGACTGAGAAGGAAACACTGCTCGAAGGAGAGAAGCGTATTCCAAGTTCCGAACCAAGGCGCGTACTCCCATCTGTGGAGCTTGTATAATCCCCGCTTATCGTTGTACTCACAGCTTGAAGTGCAGTAAACTGCAGACCCGCGCCCAACTGCAATTGAGTTGTTTGCACCGAGGCAACGCTGAAAGAACTCCACGTGCTATTGAGAAGAACGGCGAAGGGAAAGGCAAAGTGGATTGATTGTTGAAGGCTTATGCTGTGCAGAGTGTATTGAGAACTCGACAAACTATCGGAGTTATTCTGAAGGCTGCGATAACTTAAAGCAGTGCGCCAGTTCGTTGCAGCAATACTAAACACCTGTGAAGCCGAAACCATTGCCTCGTCTAGCGTCGATGGAATCGAGCTGCTCTCCACATAGCTCCTGAACAACTCAGCTCGAAGCACTGGTAGACTTGGGACATTCATGCTGAGCCGAGCGCCAATCTTCTCGAGCGACGTACTACTGCGCTTCGTTCCAATGAGATTGTCGTGCTCCGAACGATAACTTGCCCCAATACGAAACTGATTGCTGAACAAGCCCTGCTCAAGACGTAAGCCTCTGCGTTCAATGTCATTTCGCAAGAATGGCACCCCAAACGAATAGTAGCCTGGTCCTATATACTCTTGATAGGCAGTTAGTTCATTCGAACTGAAGAGATGAAGGTCTGCTCGTAGAGAAAAAGCGTAGTCATAAGAGGTTGAAAGGTTTGGCAAGAGAAACGCAGGTAGATATTGCTCAATCTCATCACTCAATCCCGTTACGCTATCGCGCAGATTGCGATTGTACATCGAGAGCGCTCCCTCGGCGCGTAGATGAAGAAAGTCTCGCCCCAGACTCCATTGCATATCACTGCCCAATACCGTTGTCTTCATCGGGAAGACCTCGCGTGTTTCGGCGTACTCGATCGTCTTCGCACTATCAAAGACGTTTAAGTAGCTGAAGAACAAGTGGTCACGATCAGGATGACCAAAACCAAAGCGACCACCTACCATCCAACGTGAGTACACACTTTGATGGAGATTCAAGTAATCCATTGTCCCAAGGTTGGTGTTGCCTCCAACCACACCAAAGAGCAGAGGTCCAACATTCAGTTCGGCAGCTATTCCATGTACTTGGAGTCCACTCAAAGTGAGTGGAGTATAGTTAGGATACACCGTGCCTACTGTAAGCAGGTGAGTATTGAAAAGGAGTTTATCACTCCCAGAATACACTCCCATCTCGGAAAGCAAGGATTGAAGTTTCTGCGGATCATTCAAAGTGATCTGCATCTGTTCTAGTGACTCAGGGTACTTTTCAATAGCATGTTGCAAACCCACCAAGTACTCTTTCTGGTCTTGCAATCGTTGCACTTCCTCGGCTTTGTATCTGAGCTCATTAGCTTTTGCTGTTAAACTCCGTACTTCATTCTTTCTGTTGTCTAACCAGCTCTTTCGTGAGCGCAGTTCATCGACGTTCTGTATCACCGAATCTTTACGATGTTCCAAAGCTGCACTTCGTGCAGCAACAGTATCCATGAGCAGCTGCCACTGAGCAGTTTCAATTGAATCACGAGGAGCAAAGTTCAATAGCTCATTCTGGCTTTCCGTATACAAAGTGCGCAAACTGTCGTAATGAATCTTCGCAAGCTCAACCTTGAGTACACTATCGTAACTACTCTGAGCACGTTGAGTCTCTTTGTTGTTGATGAGGTTGAGTTGACCTTCTATCGTGGAGAGTCCGCTAGTATCCCTGGTCAGGAGTTTCAAACGTTGCTCAACCGTCTTTATACTATCCACCTGTCGTTTCTTCTCTTCAATAGCAGCATTGTCAATTGGCAAACGACGTAACAACTCTCGCTCCGCTAGCAATCGTAGCTCATCTCGAAAACGCTGCGCGTCGAAGCCGAAAGACGCCGCAAATTGATTCGGAAAGCGCTCGTTTCTTTCGGTCGTGTAATACAAGTTTGCGAAACAGGGTACCTTGAACAGACTTACACTCGGCTGTAGATGAGCACGCATCACACTTGGCGGCAACTGGTACTCTGCTGTTTGGCGTGGCATGTACACATATTCGATCGAGGCCCGACCGCTGCTTTGTAACCACGATTGGCTTTTTGACTGAGCGGCTTGCGTATTCAACGCTGTTTGCAGAAGCATGACGCAGTCCTCACCTAAGAGCTCTCCGCTACGACGTGAAGTACTCTTTGTACAAAAGAGATAGCGCCCATTCGGTAGCACTCGATTCTTTGCTACATAGGTCTTCAAACCTTCGTCATACCACTGAATACTCTTTGTACGGATGGTTTGTGCACTGAGTACATCAGGAACTCGTTGGACAGTATACTCCTCACTTGTGAGTTCTGCTACAAGTCGTCCACTTTCATCTGAAACACGAGCTCGAAGCTCGATTCTTTCACCAAGTTGAATGTCATCAATTTGTACATTCCAGCACGCCGTGGCTTCAACCTCTTTGATCGTCCCAACCATGTATTGAAGCTGTGCAAAGCAAATGTCGGTTGCAAGAACCAAACAAAAGAGGAGTTTCTTGATCATCTGCGGCCTGTTGAATTTGGTCGTTGGCCGGCACCAGATTGTCGAGCTCTTTCACGGCGCGGTCTACGTTCGGTCTCTTGACGCTGTTCAGTTCTTCGCCGACGTTCACCTCTCGGCTGTGTAGTAGCCTGTCTGTTTAAGTCTGTCTCAAGTGCTTGAAGTGCTTGGCGTGCTTCTCGCGCCTGGCGCTCTTGCTCTTCTCGAGCTTCACGACGTCTCTGGCGAGGGGTTGGCTCCTGTTCGCCGGGATTCAGCTGACGGTCTATCTGATCCAGAGAACGTCGTACCTCTTGACGTACTCGTCGAGGTACCGCCACCGACACCACCGTTTCCTGAAATCCTTCCACAGGTATGTCGACTGCTGCATCTACAAGTTCGTTAGTTCCAAATGAGACAGGAATGAGCTCGCTGGCTGTCGACGCCAAGCCTCGTACTGCTTCCTCACTCAAGTTGGGGTCGGCCTCGCGAAGATTCATCTCAATCAAAGTCGTTACCACACCATTTCCAATATTTCTGTCGAGCTCTGTCGCTTCATCTGGCGTTACTGTCTCACCGGAAGCAGTCTCATACCAATACACAGCAGCATCCGTAACTGGATGAATCTCAAGAACAGCAGCACGTCCGCGGTCTGTATAGTCTCCAGTTACAGCACTATGGAAATCTTGTCGCGCGCGGTCCACAAAATTGCCAACCGCTTCCGATGCTCGATCCATGAGGTAGCCAGGAAAGTTGAAGACGTCGCCCAAGGCAGCTATCTGGGCTGCTGGATCGTGCTCAGGATCGGCTGACTGAGCACCACGAGGATCTTTGAGTAATAATGGATTGTTGTCGTACGCCTGGTAGGGCGAGACCCCAGCAAGTGAACCAGCCATTGGGTCAGTACTCATCCAACGACAGAGTCGAGGATCATATTGACGAAGCTCGGTCGTGTATTCGGTTTCGGGTGAGAGGAAGGCGTCGTCGGATTCCATGCCCTGGAAACCATATCGGTAACTCGAATCTCCCTGTAGAGTTTGGGGCATTGGGTAGCCAAAGGGGAAGTAATTGCGAGTAGAGCGGACTTCGGCACGTGAAACGCTACTACCGCGCAGGGCTGATTTCTTATCTGATACAACAGCCAACACATCTCCAATGTGATTGCTCAGTTCGTAGCACTTCTTTCCACGGAATACAACATCGTTTCGTAGCTCGCGAGCTGAATCCGAAATGTTTGGAGCAAACACACCGATGCGCTTGCCAGCATAGATAGGTGACTCCGTCCATCGTATGGATCGATCTCTGATAGTGTAGAGTGCTACAGAGTTTCCATCTGGTCCGTTCACAGACCATTCCACTTGCCCACGATATGATTTTGCAAAGCGCTTTCCAAAGGCATCATAATAGTACACCACGCTGTCGGCACTCGTCTCCTTCTCTACTTTTACAACGCGGGAAGCGTCATTGTAGCGGATACGACCTAAGCCTTCGGTTCTCATCGACGTCATTCGCCCAATTGGGTCATAGCCGTAGTTGTTTGCCGATTGATTTCGGAGCTCGGCTTGGCTCGTCGTGTAGCCCGCAACGGCGTCGCTGACATAATCGAGTCTGTTAACGCCATTAGCACTGTTGTAATGGTATTGTACATCGTCAAAGAGTGCGCCATCTGCGCCACTTCTTGTCAACCGTTGAATGTTAGCGTTGAGATCATAGTCAAGCGTCATCGCATACGCATTGCTAAACGCGCCATCAAGAACGCCGCCACTGGTGCTCATACTCTTCGCGACGCGCAAGCGCTTCGCTTGGTCATAGGAGTATGCTTGTGCCAGTGTGGATTGGGTACCAACGGCAGTTTGAGCGCTTGTCGTTATCGTACTTTGGATAGTCCCGCAGTATAATGACCGAGAGAAGTCTGATTGAAGAACCCCTAGTCTCTCCGGAAAGAAACTTGTTGCACTTGAGCCTATAGGACTATAGTCTCCTTCAAAGTAGTTCACCAACTCTCCGAAGGCATCCTCTGAAAACAAACCATAGCGCCACTCTCCCACTCGGTTTCCGTCTTTACCCATATCTCGCTCTTTCTCGGCTGAGTAGCTGTTGATGCCCTTCAACCAACCGTGTATGGTATAGGCATAGTCGACACCCTGGATATGATCATTCCCAAGTTCCATACGCGCAAGTGGGCCATGGAGATAGTAATCATAGCGAGCCTCAGTATCATACAGGCTCTCGGATATCAAGTTTGAGGTCGAGCTTTTCACAACTTTCAGACGTTTGTTCTCGTCGTAATGAAAACTATACAACAACTGATCAGACTTCCCTGGCTGATACTGAATGCTCAGCATCTGACCGCTCAACTCATCGAAGTCGTATCGAATACGTTTGGTGAGCTGATCTTCAGCCAGACCTAATACAAGATAGGATTGCACAAACTCTTTAAGGTTACCGAAGACGTCATAGGAGTACCCTGCGATGTAGTCAGTAGCTCTGCCAAGAGCGCTGTACCGAACAATCGAACGACGATTTCGCAGGTTTGCTTGCGCAAAGCCGCCCACAAAGCTGTAGTCCGCCTCGTCATAACTGGTATTTCGAATCTCTGTCTTGTTGCGCACGCTGCTAGCGACGAAGTCGCTACTAACAAAGGCACTCCAATCACCTGGTTGATCACTACTACCGATCTCTCGCTCTCTATTAAAAGCGTCATACAGTTTATAGCTCACTCTTGAGCGACTCCGCTGTTCAGCATTTTGTTTCAGCTGCTCGCGACCAGCTTTGTCGAAGGACCAAGTGGTAAGTCCTTCATCAGGACTTTGCTTCGTACACACATTGCCATAGCTGGTGTGTCGGTATTCTGTCACGAGAGTATGGACTGGGTACACAGTACTATCTATTGATCGACGACGATAATCTGCACAGCGCAACACTTCACTATCTGTTAAAGGATGCACTCCAAGAGGCGGTACCGTTTTGACCAGCTCCGCTGCGTGATTGAAGTATCGAAGTGTAGCGAGATAGATATCATCAGGATACACAACGCGGAATGTTTCTTGAACATTCATTAAACAGTGAGTCATCAACGCGGAACGAAGCGAGTCAGCGGCTCGCTCACGACGCCAGAGAAAATCACGTTCGCGCTCGCGAAGGGCAATGGCTCGAAGATCGACCTCGCAGTTGTTCACAGCAGGAATATGCCGCGGAGCGGGTAGACAACAAACTGTTGGACGTTGCTTGTGCTGGGTACCAGGAGGCTGACAGTCAAAAAGCGGATAACAGCTGCGCAGTTGCGCATCAAACACAATTCCACCTCGACTGCGGAAGCTGACAATAGCTGTCGTGACATCAGTTGTTCCGGGACTTGTCGATGCTCGTCGAATTGCAAAGGGGAATCCGAGGCTATCAAAACTCATGCGCGGATCGAGGATGCTTAGGGTGAAGGGACACTGCACAATGCGGGCTTTCACCAATTCGCTTCCAATACTCACTTTCAAGTTTGCCGTGAATGACTTCTTCGCTGCCGACTCAAAGGCACTGAAGTCCCACTCCCAAATGCGCGCACCTGGGTGTTGCGCTCGAAGGCTATGTCCGAAGTGCGGCGATACTTCACCATTGCGATGCACAATAAGATCTCGTTGTTGATACCTACTTCGATCAAAAACGAACTGCAGAAATCTCAGCATCTCATCGCGTGATGGAAGTGATGCGCATGATGCTTCGAAAGTGCAGCCTCTAACGTTGAATCGGCTTGATTGACATTGTACTACATCAATCGAATCATGTTTGTCGATTGCACGAAGAGTAAAACTGCGCTCTGCTGTCGTGGTCAAGCAATCAAAGAATATGACGTCTTCCCAACGAAGGTTGCTCTTTGATTTTGTTAAGCGCAAATCACCAACTTGCTCCGTTCCCACCATAATTGCATAGTCCAGTACGTTCGTACGTGGATCGGAACGTAGAACCCAGTCATAGCGCAGAGCACTTGGTCGGCTCAGACTATTGACGATATTCTTTGAGAATACGAGCGGCGTGGTGCCAGCAACAACGAGATGATCCTGTGTCAGCTTCTTCTCTACTACCAAGGCATTAAGAAAGGTGTTGATATCTATAGCAAGTGGGCAAACGCCACAGTCGGCAAATCGCTCACGCTGTTTCGCTTGCGAGAAAGCAAGAATTCTTGCTAGTAGTTCCGCAGAAGGAGCCGGACCCGTCAGGTCTACTGCATCAGTTTCGATGAAGGCATCCTCGGCAGTTTTGAATACTCTTTTTTGACCAGCATAGAGTGGATCTGCAGCCACATCAGAACTTCCACCGATGCTTCGGTTGTCAAAACCACCACGTCGTACAATACTCGCATTTCGCTCGTTGTTGAGGATAGCAAGCTTTGCACTGCGATAGAAACCACGGAAGGCAACCCACTCCTTGTTCTCAGACCCAGGAGTTCCATAGAGTGACTTCGTGTTGTAACACTCTCTGAACTCCGCAGCATTGAAGTTTGGGTTAGCACAATTCACCATTGCGACTGCCATTTGTTGCGCACTGATGACTGTTGAGCCATCAACAAACCAGCGATTGAGTTTTGCATCAAGTTCAGCTCTTCGAGCTGAACTTGATGCAAAGAAGGGATCTCGTGTAATATCGGCAGCGCCCACAGCCCGGGCTGCAGCAAGAGTATCATGCGCAAGCATCAGAGAATCGAAGCTAAAACTATTGCGGTTCTCGAGTGACCAGAGATAGTGCTCATACTCCGGATGATAAGCAACCATCGACTCTGCCCATTGGCTTTGCCATGCAGCGATGAAGTCATCAAGATGATTGAGATACTTTGGAAGTACAAACCTCTTTCCATCAATGTTGCGAATCTCAGCGCTGGGAGAGCGATGCTCTGGTTTGTCATCTGCATCAATCTCGATCCAAGCTGTGTCGCCAGACGACGTTTGATACTCGAACATCGGATTTCTCCAATGCGCATTGAGCAGCGGAAGTTGGTTATCTGTGTTAAAGACGGAGAGAGCATGGATGTCAGGATGGACCATGCCTAAGGGACTCGCTTCATCGCGCATCATGGTATCGAGGTATCTACCGTATTGGCCTCCAGGACTTACCTCGCTAAGCATAGACTGAAAAGCCAGACTCAACTCGCCTAAGCCTGCATCAATACAATCGCGCGCACATCCTATACGATTCCCAGCTTTGCGTTTGCTGAAAGCTATGCTCGGGTTGGAGCCATCGCGACGTCGAATGCGAACTGCGCTTGAGTTCAACAAGATACAGGTATTACAAGGAGGATTGCACGAAGCATCGATATCTGGCAGAGTCAATACACTGGTGTCACGACACGTGTATTCAGCCCGGTACTGTTCAATACGTCTATCAATAGCCGCAGCATTAACGCGCAACTTTTTTGTGAGTAGATAGCTGCCACGAGCAAGAAGCAGACTGTCGTTGATGCGAATCGATACAGGATTGCAGCGCATCAACTCCACGAGATTCCCAATGGTAGAGAGATGATGAAAGAGTTCGTTGCCGCACTGATCCGTCAGGCGAATGTCCAGGTCGTACACACAATCAAGACAGATAGCACGTCCGTTGCATTGAGTGCCTGGCAGTTGCGGTGTATTCACGCGATACTCAAGTTGCAGACGGGTATTGTTGTTTGATACTACAATCTGCTTTGATGTCTCCCATGACTGTTCAGCACTATTCAGGACTGAATTTTCTTCAATCAAGTCAACACTAACAAGTCGTTGCTCAACACCACTCAAAGCTACAAGATTTGATGCGCTACCGCCGCTAAGTCCGCTAAGGACCATGTTACCTTTCAGATCGGTGATTGTAACATGTCCTTGCCCATTCTCATCGATCATCAATGTCTTGCGATAGAAAGAGGCTATGCCCGCAGCACTTCCGAAAAAGCGATCAAGTTCTGCCTGGGCTGGTGTACCGAAGTAGAATCGTTCGGTATGACCAGAGCCAAAGGCATGTGACAATCCGGGCATGCTTGACTCGCTAACCTGTCCACTCCCATCGCTTGCATACTTCATTTGCACATAAGGATACCCCTGAGCTGAGGGAACAAAGGCTTGCCAACGAGCTTGTTCAGGATTATCGGAAGAGAAGTAATTCCCGGCACCGCTTTGCGTGCCAAATCGAAATGCTGATGCAGAACAAAGACTGTCGGCACGGTCATATAAGTCCCTTGTTGGACTTCTGCCCTCTGTACTGACATTGAAGTCTGGCACGAATCCTAAACGTGCTTTCGTGCTTCGGTAGCTAAAGAGATCGATGAACTCAGGCACATCGTAGCGATTGATTGGGTCGGCAAGCTCATCAACCGCATGAGGGTTAATCCCGAATGCAGAGGCACCTCCACGACTACCTACGTGTGGCACTCCACTACCATTCCATGTGCGAATACGCTGTTGCACAGATCCACTGATGTATGGGAAGTTTCGAACAGGTTGAGTTGCAACGTCCTCCGAACGGAGCCGAAGTGATCCAGGTGAGAAGCCAGTTGGCGAACCGATCTGCAGTCGTGGTTCTGGTGTTAAGCCAGAGCCGAGAGGACGTGCAGGTGCGGCTAATGTACTAATGGTTGGACGTCCCTGATGATCGTAGAAGCTCTCAGAGATGCGAACTCTATTATCTGCTGGCGATGCTTCCACACGCTGCCGAGTCCGATGCGTAGCATCGGAGTACGAAAGAAGATCTGTGCGATTCCCAGACTCATCGAAACCAGATACATGCACCCAGTTTAAACGATCAGCTTCGTGAACATAACTGTTTGATACATGAAACACTCCTGGCCCAAGCGCTATGGTACCTTCATCGGGAAGTGACCATTGACCAAGTACCGGAATTGAGAAGCTCTCGCCTTTCATGCCTACGGCACGCACTCGAGCAACGATATATCCTTGCTCGAACACGAGCGGAATCTCAAGGCTGTTTAGGGTACTACGCAAACGAATAGCATCGCGACGACAGTTATAACGCAGTGTTGACACCTCTTTTGCAGCTGTTGTCGATGAATAATCGTCGACGTACACATACTCAACCTCATAATACTCAGCCCATGGAAGGTAGGACCAGCTGAGCTGCAGGTATCGTGCAGCGCTGTCAACCAAGATGCTGTGCATCGTTGGGACCTGTGAGGGGTCGGGTTTGTAATAGACTTCAGCTTCGGTCACAATGTCGAAGCGAAACAGCGAGTCGGGCACAATGCTGCTCAATGCCACACCATTGTAACGCACAACACATTGAATGTTTGAGTGCACCAGGTGCTGAAAGCTCATGGCATCGCGGGCGCGGTACGTGGTGCTGTTCGGGTCATAGTCCAAGGTGAGGTGAAAGGAGTCACGACGTGGTGGGCTCGTCATTCCGTATGCCAACACACTCTCGAGTACTCCCTCGATGCGGACACTAAATGAATGGCTCGGGACAACCGCGAGTTCATTGTTCAGCGAGAGGACCAGTGTTGTGGTACAAGAAGCAACGTCTGGTCGTCCTTCTCTACGAACTCGCAAAGAGTCTATCACAGACTCAAGTCGGGTTTGCATCCGAATACTATCTAAAGCCCGCGTTGAATCAATTGGTTTGAGATCTTTCGCGTAATAACTCCGGATGTGCTGCTGTGTTGTTGCCTGTAGATCAATATTGCAATACGCAAGACTGAGGGCGAAGGCTAAGATACAGAGGCGATTGAACGAGATGACTTTCATGCTCAGCGTCCTCCAGAGATTTTGGACTTCCCCTTGCGAACTTCTTGTACCGTAAAGATACCGCGCTCTGTTTCACGCTTCTTCGCTACCATTGAACCTTGGGCGTCGTACACATAGCGTGTTGAGAAGTTGTTCTCATCAAGCTCAGCAACGAGGCGGAGGCTGTGCGGATCATAAACATAGGACTTCATTCTGGCATGGTAAGGCTGCACACGTAAGTCATCAAACCAGGTAGTACCGCTGGCCGACTTCAGCTCCACGCTCACACTGACCGCATCGCTAGGTAATGTAAACTCCCCTTGAACCAGATACCAATCATCGACCGGTACTCCACTACATTGAAGTGTCGCTAATGATGTACTTGCGCCACCGCGTTTTCGACAGCTCACTTCAACATCTGCTGCTCGTGAAGAGCGTAGTACTTCACCCAATCGTGGTACGAGTGTTGAGCCAGGTAAAAGGAGTTTTGAGACACGTTCGAGCGTTGAAGGAGATGAAGAAGTGCTACTACTTCCCTCTGTTTTCTTGACCCAAACACTAAGCAGGTACCTACCAGGTGCGGGGGAGAAGGGACTAATGACAATAGAGCTGTCTGCAGCAAAGCGTCGTCCATTGATAGCCGCTGTTGGTCCCACACTTTGGTTCACTAATGAACGGGTGATGGAAGTGTTAGAGCGCACCGGCAGGCTATAGCGTCCGGTGTGACTCTGCGTTTGATCCAAGGCATCAAATTCCGATGGTTTGAAATGCTGGGGCAGCGGACACGAAGAGAATGGGTTGCTCAGTTGGTTTGTGAAGTTGTAGTCCTCAAAGCCATCGAATGCTATGTCTGAATGGCGAGCATAGTCAGCTTCGGCTATAGGCAGGCTCAAATTGTACCCAAAGAGCTTCGTTGAGAATGCATCGAGCACAGAACGAGAATCAAGTGTCTTGCCAGTGTTATCATGCACGATTGCCTCAGTCTGTTTCACCCATCTGGCACTCCGCTCACTCGGCGCTTTTACTCGCAATGGGAATGCACTAAAGAAATCGCTATAGGCATCAAGCACAGCGCCTTTACGGCTGTTGAACTCGTCCGCTCTTGTCGTCGCAAAACTCCAGTCGGCTTTGGGACGCCAGCTTCCAAGTACACCATGCACAAAAGGATTTATAATCATGCGTCCTGCGCCCAAACAACGAATCTCGCCTGCTCTGGTCTGGACGCTCGCACAGTTCGCCAACGGCGTACAGGTACTAATGACTACTCGAGCGCTTCGTCTTTGACGAGGATTTTGTCCTTGCAGGCTTCGCTCAACTATTGGTTGACCCATGTACTCTATTGTCCCGCCAACAGTAAAGATGTCATTACAGTCCCCATCACCATCGTTGAATTGTCGTTGGTCTATTGTAAACGACACAATAGAGTCTGGAAACATGGTGCTGCCATCAGCCATGCGAATGTTGAGCTCGCACTGTTCACTGGGGTCACTAGCAGAACTGAGGAATCCGCGAGACGACGATCCGCTTCGTTGTCCACCATAGAGCACTGCTGTTCGAGTTCCGAAACGCTGTGTTACAAATGCCGCACCGGGACTGTAGCTTGCTGTGATTCGAACTGCGCTTCGCTCGTTGTCTCCTCGAAGCAGGAGTGTTTTCACAAACTCGCCCAATAGCTCTACGGCACTACGTTTTTGGATTTCGGCAGGGCTACAAGAGCAACTGTATTGTGGTACCGTGCTTTCGAAGAGTCCATAGCATTGCCAATAATTACTAAACTCATTGACGCTGGCACTTAACACGTTGGTGTTAGGTATGGTCAACTTTGTTGATTGAAACGGACTTGACAACAAGGAATACTCACCTGCATGCGCATCAATAAGATTACGATAACCGGATCGGAGCACACGAATCGAATACACACCGTCGCCGATCGTCTCTCCATTACGACCGATCAGATAGGTTATATCTGCGCCTTCGTCCACATTCATTACCCATGCATGGAATACAGAATCAGTTCGGCCATAGTCAACGCCATCGCGAAAAGTAGGCGCTGCGCCGTTTGGTACTGTGCAAAGCAGTTCATCACCTTGCTGAAAGAGTTGGGATTGAGGCGCTCCGCTAAGTCGTAGCGCACCAGCTCGGACCGACACGCCTTGAGCTCGAAGACCTACATTCTTGTAAGCTCCTCGCATTCCCTTGTTCTCTTGTATCCAGCGAGCCGGATACGCGAGCTTGTAGACGGGATCCGCGTATGCGTTCTTTGTGCTCGATACAACAACTTCTCCTGATTCCCTATCGCGAACAAGGTTCTTTGTTTGAACAATAGCACCATGGTCGAAGGCATCAATCTCTTGCAACAAACCACAACGATAGATTACTTTGTTAACCGTTCCCAGTCGCATGAGTTGATACTGGTGTTTGTAGTTCGGATACACAGATGGAATGATAACGGGAGCTGGTCCACGAATACTGATATCAAGGTTCACCGCAGCAGATGGATGAAAGCTATGTTGATTGTGTTCGCGTGCATCGCTAAATACTTCGTAGTCGACTCCTACGTACTCGGTGGCGGTATCTCCACTCAGAGGATCAACGGTGAGTACTCTATTCTGCAGCATAGTTGCATCACTAGAATCACTGCTGTAGCGATAGACAACTCCGCTACTCGGTGTTGTGCCATCAGGAGGATAGGAGTACTGAGCTTTTGGTTTCCCATGCATATCATTAAGCTCAACGCTAAAGCCCTGCGTGGCATTGAGAATCTCTTCGGAATAAAACTCACCTACTTTCATTTGTCGCGTTGCAACGGTAATAGGCGTTGAGTGAACGATTGTTGGATAGTCTTTAGCGGTGTAGTACTCATACACCGAATAGCCTTCGCGAGGACCTGCTGATCCCTCAATCGATCGTATCGTTACTTTACGGTAGCCTATGTCTGCACCAGGAAAGTAGATCTGGCCCAGAGGGCCAGTCTGATAGAGATTCTGATTGATGGACATACATTTTTCAATCACATAGCGATACGGAACAACAAAGGGATTCTCCTCATTTCCCACTCTTGGTTCATATTGAGCTACTCCACTACTGATGCTACGATCACCCTCCTGAATGCGGTAAATGTACTCTTTGGCGTACACAAAGTTCTGTGCACTATCCTGAATCATCGCTCCCCACTGGTCGCTGAGCATAACGCGTCTTACTCGCGTACCTCCACCGAGTTTGACTCGATCCGGCGATTGCAAACGGAGCTTTGCTCCTTTGAGTTTCATAACGTTGGCGTGACCGCGGTTCTTCAAGTAATCATTGGCCTGCACAAAGAACTCACCAAGGACTGCAAAGCAGTTCTCAAGGGCGGCACCAAATCCTTCGGGATTGTGCGGATCTGGGGGGTTGTTGTACACTAAGTGCATGTACTTTTTGCGTATAGACTCCCAAGCCATTTTTGAGAGAGGATGCACCCCACCTGTTGTAGAGTTATCAGTGTCGAAAGTACCGAGATCTCGCTGCTCATCACCGTTATGTATTTGAGGTAATCTGAGCCATGCGTACTCTGGATTTGAGCAAAGACCAAAGTCTCTACCAGCAACATCGAGATGCACGGGGATAAAGCCCTCAATCTTCTCAAACTCATTTAGTGTGGGTTTGCCTATACGGACGGAGGCTGACAGATAGAGCTCTTGTATGTTCTCAACATAGCGACGCAGATCTTCGTCGCTACGAAGCGCGTCTTTCAACTTGAACTGAAGGTAGTTCTTTGGTTTGGCATCGCTGTCGAGAAGTTCCGCCGTTGCATCTTCAGACGTTGCGCTAACAACTTCGCGTCGTCCATCGTGCGATCTCATGCCCACAATCTGCAGCATTTCCATAGCTGCTTTGTCTTGTACATAGGCATAGTCGTTCGATTCATAATCGACCGATTGTATTGCCCCGCTTGGCGTCTTGATCGCTGTTAATCGCCATGCAGAGGCAAAGCGATCTGCGGTCGTGCGTGACAAAGCGCTATAGCTTTTCAAACCGTCTTCAGATTCACCATCTTCTGCCGCTATGTAGCTACCCCAGCGGTCCACGTTCTTGGAGTTGTAGTCTGGATTGAATGTGCTGTAGCTGAAGATGTAGGGTGTGTGACTTCCCTTTTCGCTTGAACCCTCTTCAAACCAAAGCGCCTTGAGCGTCAGCTTCCCTTGACCATTGATATTGCTTGGTAAGTGTCCACAGAGTGAGTAGTCATACACAAAATGTACAACCTTGATTGGCTCTGGCTGAGCACTCAGTCTCGAGGCTTTTGTATAGAGCGTGATTTTGTCCAGCTTCAGCAATCGCATGGCTGGATTCAGTCCGCCATTCTCTCCTTGTACACCTACTGCATCATCGCGCTCGCTATAGACGAATTCAGCGACGTAGTTTTTGGTTTCAATCGAGTGTACATACCATTGTTCGCGTGAACCATAGGAGTAATGAGCGATATCGTCCTGATCATTCGTCTTTTCGTTTGAATCGAAATAGGCAGAATCTTTTTGCAACGGCAAGCGCCAATAGTACTGATTGCGGGCTTGGGTGTAGTTGATTTTCGTGTAACTACCCAAGTCATCTGAGCTCGGCCCATTGCCAGTGATGTCGACGTAGTCCGGACTTTGCATTTCGCTCAGCAACCAAGCGTACACATGAGCAGGAGTTCGCTCCGACTGATAGAGATGATTCTCACCACGGTTATTGGCGGCAGAGTTGTCTTCACCACTCGTGTATTGAATCAGCCCCGTTTGCTTGTTTCTCCGCAGCTTCTCTTCATCAGCCTTCTTTGAGATATTGAAGCTGACATCGGTACTAGCGTTGCTGTATGCAGGAACACCAAATACGCAACGCGAACCGTCAGTGCGGGTGACGATGACTTCAGAGATGTGTCCGGCATTACGCGTGGTACTCATCCGAGGAAAGCGAGCAATCGACGAAGAGAACGCTACAGCTGTTGATGGTGTTTGGAAGACATTAAGAGGATAGCTGTTGATTTCACGTGTTTGAGCAGCGGTACTAGCTTCTCTGGCTGTAAGCCATTGAAAGACATTTTGACGAAACTCACGTTTGTTGCGAAGAACATTTGAGCCGTTTAAAGTCAACGGTCCTTCACCACTAGCCGAAACAGCACTCCCGGAATTCCCATCGCCATTCACAGAGTATTTAACTGCAGAAAAAGCTCCGAGTTGTGAGAATTGTTGAGGGTTTTCCATCGCAACTGCCTCTCCCATACTCTTGAAGTACACTGGTTCATAGAGTGGCAAGGAGGGATTGTGCTTGCGAAACTGAAATATTGAATTGAAGGCATTTCCCTCGCGCCACTTACCGCTCCAGCCTGAAGCAATAGGTACTTCAATGTTCACGCCTACTTTGGTTAAGTCGCCCACACCAATTTCTGCTCCGATGCCACCGGTTGACGACATACTACTTGTACTTGGGTCATGCAAAGTTCCTACATCACCGCGGAATGGTCGAAACTCAGTTTGGAGTCCGGGGGCACTGCAGTTGTATACATCATAGGCAAATTGCGACATCGGAAGATTAGGCGTCTCTTTACTGAAGGCATTTCCTTTTTCTCGAAGTACATCAAGGAGCTCTCGTCCACCTGCTGAGTTCTGAGCGTACATGTAGCCAAAGCAGGGAATGTTCTCCAGGTTCTTTGCATTTCGTTTCTTATTGTAGGAGAACTCAAGATCACCGCTGAGCGTGGTCGTTCCTCCAAGCTCTCCACCGATCTTCAGGTTGCCTTCGAATCCCTCTTCAATCATCGGCGAGCCGATGCTTGGTGTCATGCTTGGAGAGCTATGCGCCAGGTTGAATCGTCCACCAGCACCATATTGTCCGTGAGTAAGGTTACGAATTGCCCCTAAGAGCCCGCCTTGACCTTCCCAAAGTTTTGAGTTGACATACTTGGCTTGAACATTCAAACCTTGTTGCTTCATTCCTTGTCGGGAATGCACATTTAACCCATATGATGCGCTGCCTTGAATTGTTTCATCAGCGTTGAGCTTGCTCTTAAAACCCGCCGAAACATCTGTATTCACGGTAGTTCCACTTTCGCTATTCGAGGCAATGCCTACTTTGAGTCGGGCGTTACTTTTGAAATCACCGCCAGTATTTCCTCCAATATTCGCCAGAGCGCCAAACCCAGCACTCCAACCACTATAGGTGTTGTACTCCGCGCTCAGTGAGGCGTCTACTCCACCACTCACTTCAGCTCCTGTTTCCTCGCCACCTGCGTCGCGTTCCAATCCTACGAGTTCCACACCAAGTCCAACACCGAAGCCAATCGTCTCGTCAGGTTTGGCAGAAAGAGTTGTAGAAATAACATCTCCATCAAAGTCATCGGGAAGTCCACGTACGCTGCGACTGATGGCACCAGTGTTCAGAGTCCAACCAAGACCAACCATGCTCGCTTCCGACTCCATACTAACAGTACTGGAGTAGCTTAGAGTCAGTGGAAATCCCCCAACTTCCATGAGTGGAATCTGATACTGAAAGCTACCGTTGAACAAGTTCACAAGCTCCGTGTTCTCTGCTGACGACATTTGCTCAAGCTCAGGCGCTGACGCGCCTGAGGCTTCTAAACGAACACTGAATGGAATAAACCAGGGCGCTATGTGTGCCAGCAGGAGCAATGCAGCAATTGCTTTCTTTCGTTTTGGAGTCTTCATCGTCTGTTGAGTTCGTTGCAGGTGTTGCGTCGACATATTCGAATCTTGCATACTAGTCCTCAAATCGAAAACGGAGTTTCTGCACTGAGCCGTTGAGGTCGATGCACTGAAGCTCGTACACTCCGGGTTTAAGATTCTTGGTCCACTGTTGCAAGGGCAAGGAGAAATAGTTAGAACCGTAGCTTACTTGGAGTTTCTTCACAAACAAGACGCTGCCGTCAACAGAGAGCACGCGCACTGCGGCACTTGGAGTTGTACTTTGATGACGATAAAGAACATGCAGTAGCCCGGCTCTGCAACTGGCTAGTACATGGCGACTTCTATACTCTACATCCGAAAGAGTCTCGCTATAGGCTATACCAGGAATGGGTGGATTGCGTTGTACCACCGTTGAGTCTTTCTTCTTTGTTGAGTCTGAAATGACCTCAGGTACGTAAACAAAGGACCATACCTCACTTTCCGCAACGCTTTTCTTGTTCACCAGTGCCGATACCTTCCACGCATATCGCTTGCCTGGATTGAGATTCTTGGCACTCATTGGATATTGAATCAAGCGCGTTTCAACGGTGCTTTGATAGTATGGAGGGTTTGCTTGCACCGCTGCCACTGGACTCTGCTTGTTCTGCATCTCGTACAAAGAGAGTTTATAGCTAACAGAACCTGCGGTTTTTGGAGAAAGTGCAAACCAACTGAAGAAAGGAAAGCGCTCACGGACGCTATCGGCATCCGGAGGACTAATGAGGATAAGCGATGAATAGAGATCCCACGAGAAGCTATAACATATTCGCCCGATCTCCTTTGCATCAGCTTCGCTGTATGCGCTTATGCAAATCTCGTAGTCTCCAGCAGGGAAACCATTCGTGCGTACGGCGGGCTCTGTGAGCGTACCATCATCCTTCAGATTCGTGAATGGCTTCAACCCAGGGTAGTACGCAGTACTGATTGTTTCTGTACCAGGTGCAAACTCACGTGCAGAGGTGCGTGTATGGTAGATGAGACCTTTCTTTGCTTCACTGACGGTGCCTTCCAAGTAGGCTCGCACACTCGTTTTCGTGTTGTTGCGAACAATGAGCTTCCACTCATCGCGACGTGCCATACTGAATTCTTCTCCGGGTATCAGCGTAAGCTGAAGCTCCTGAGCGCTTAAAGAACTTGCGAGAGCAAGCAGAAGAAAACTCAGTTGAGAGATGGTACGGTAGACATACTTCATTTGTGTTATTCTCATTATAGAGCCAATGCTACACAGGACTTATTCGTCCTTTCTACTCCGACACATTACCCATAAGCATCGTCGGTATCGGTCGACAGTTTGCAGAGGGCAAGCTCACTAAGGGCATCATGACCTATTTCCATGTGATCTACATCTCCGCATGCGCGTGTATTCAATTGAAAGCCCGCGTTTTGCTTCATGGTAGCACGGAAGGCGCTCCATGCAAACGGAGATTGTTCTTCAGGTGCTACCTTCTCATGTATCGAAGGAGAAATACCTCCTTTGAGGTACCACTACACTGAAGCAAGACAATCATAGATCCCAACATCCCCACGTGGTATACACACTCTCGTAATACTCGCTGTAGAAGCTCTACCAAGTGTTGTCTTCATCGACATAAACACAAAGCTATTGCTCCTGTTAGCCTAGCTTGCGCGTGTGATGAGTCACATTAACATAATGAGCTCTTGCGATATAGCAAAGGCAGTTCTGGTCTTTGGGAACATTCTCGTTGCGCACATATTACAATGCAGTAACACCGCAGTTCCTGAGGGGCATCGACAACAGTTATGCACCCTGTTTCGATCCATCGACAAGTGTGATGCACACCAGAGTTGAGTGCCAGACTCTTGATTGTACTGTGCTCGCCGATGCACCAAGCCTACAAGCCTATTGCAAGGCGCTGTACTTCAATCCCTGTCATGTTAAGAGCGCAACCGACTCATCCCATAGTCGTCGAATCCGTTTACATCGCACAGTGTACGCAACAGAACTTCCGCAAGCTCAGCGCTTTATTTCATAAAATCTTGAAAATACTGTTCGCTGCTGCCTATTTTCGCAGCGGCTACTTTATGGGAAAGCCGCGGCGTGTGATCAGCCCTTGGTCTGCACGCTGCGGTTGTAGTCAGCGAGAGCAGCATCTCGACTCCCAAACCTACGCCGTCTCAACACAACCTATTACCCAAGGAGCTCTATGCTCTACTATCTCGCGTTGTGGCTCGAAAAGAACTTTCAGCCACCGGGCATGGGCGTATTTCGTTACGTGACCTTTCGCTCGGCTGGCGCAGCCATTACAGCACTGCTTATCAGCTTTATTGTTGGTCCGCGGATTATTCGTGCTCTCAAACGACTCCAAATGGGTGAGCAAGAGAAGCGCGAGTTGACAGGTGTGGGTACGCACAATCTGAAGGCGGGAACGCCAACGATGGGCGGACTCATCGTTCTCACTGCCTTGATCATTCCAACACTACTGTGGGCGAACATTGCAAACGCCTATGTCATCCTTGTCGTACTGGTCACTGCCTGGATGGGCTTGGTTGGTTTTCTGGACGATTATTTGAAGGTTGTACGCAAGTTTCCAAAGGGACTCATTGCGCGGTATAAGATCGTCGGACAAGTCAGCATAGGTCTCATCCTCGGCGGAACAATCTATTTCTTCCCGGAAGTTTTTGATGAAGGCATGGCTGCCGTTCACACCTTTACCACAGTTCCTTTTGCAAAGCATATCAACTTCGACTGGGGCTACACCTATATCCCAGTGGTGATATTCGTGCTCACGGCAACATCCAATGCTGTCAATCTCACAGATGGTTTGGACGGTTTAGCTATGGGAACGGTTGGAATAGCAACGTTGACTCTAGCGTTGATTGCCTATTTCAGTGGTAATGCGGTCTTTGCCAACTACCTAAACATTATGCACCTGCGCGGAGCGGATGAACTCACCATTTTCTGTGCGGCTCTTACAGGCGCAGCGATGGGCTTTTTGTGGTTCAATTCGTTTCCAGCCCAAGTGTTCATGGGCGACACGGGTTCACTTGCGCTGGGTGGCGCCATCGGCGCCCTGTGTATTCTTATCAAAAAAGAGTTCTTGTTACCCATCGTTGGTGGAATCTTCTTCGCGGAAACATTGTCGGTCATCATTCAGGTGAGCTACTTCCGCTACACGAAGAAGAAGTATGGAGAGGGACGACGTGTCTTTAAGATCGCGCCGCTCCATCACCACTTCGAGAAATCGGGCTTACACGAATCGAAAATCGTTACGCGGTTTTATATCGTTGGAATCATGCTCGCAATCGTCACGATGGCAACTTTTAAAGTGCGTTAGTGTTAGTGTCTTTGTAATCGTTAGTGGCAATCATGTGTCATAGCTAGTAGATACCTCAGTACACCAAAGTGTCCTGACCTTTTCAGCAGCCAGATTGCAAAAAGTGAATACTTGTTTGTTTTGTGTAGACCTTGTCATGAAAATACTCTCAGTCCTTGTGTTCGTTTGTAGCCTCGTGTTTTGCAGTTCTTGTACGACCGTCAAGAAGGAGTTCCCTCCTGAGTCGTTCCTGGTTAGCGGCAAGATGAATCCTGTGGCTGGATCAAAATCATTAAAAACAGCAGATTGCTGGGTCTTAGAAGCCGGTTCAGACATCCGAAACCTGAAGTATTACCAGATTATGGGTGACAAAGAGCTGGTGAACCGCTTACATGAGGAAGACATGAAAGTGACCATTCGAGTGCTGAATCGTCCGGACGTGCCTCCAGTATGTAACGTAGGTAGCATGGTTGAGGTCTTAGATATAGTGGAAGCTCGGTCCAAAACGAATTAGTGTTGATTCTGAGCCAAAAACGTAGATCTACTGTTCCTACGAGCTAACTCAAGTCGCAACTCTGCTGAATGTTTCCCAGATCTTGGAAAATCCAGGCTCTCGCAGAATTCAGCTCCACAAACTGCAGTTTTGGTCGATATACAGGAAAATGGTGAGGAGTGTGGAATACCTGATTCTGTTCTGTCACAATAGGCAGCCAGTCTCATCGTTTTCACAAAAGATATAGTCTGAACGCAGAATCGATGACTAAGCAGTTCGCTCTCATCATGCGTTTTTTGGTCGATTCCGGCAGCTTTTGAACATACATTGAAGGTGACATCATGGAAGGAAATTTTTCCAATAGAGTGCAGGATGTAATTCGCTTAAGTCGAGAGGAAGCTCTGCGATTAGGCCACGACTACATCGGCACCGAACATTTGCTGCTCGGTATTATCCGCGAAGGCGAAGGAATCGCAGTAAAGATTCTCCGCAATCTTGGGGTTGACCTCTTTAAACTGAAGAAGTCCATCGAAGACACCGTGCGTTCAAGTAGTGGCACTCTTACCATTGGCAACATACCGCTAACCAAGCAAGCTGAAAAGGTATTGAAAATCACCTACCTGGAAGCGAAGCTGTACAAGTCGGATGTTATTGGTACAGAGCATTTGTTGTTGTCGTTACTTCGTGACGAAGACAACATTGCAGCGCAGATTCTCTCGCAATTCAGCGTGAGTTACGATGCCGTCCGCAAAGAGCTCGATAACATTATCAGCGGCAAACCAAGCTCTCCATCACAGCGTGAGCGTACAAGTACCAGTAGCACGGGTCGTTCGAAGAAGGAGCAGACGGAGCGTATTAAAACTCCGGTTCTCGACAACTTTGGTCGTGATCTCACAAAGCTTGCCGTTGAAGGAAAGCTCGACCCAGTTATTGGCCGTGAGAAAGAGATTGAACGAGTTGCTCAAGTACTCTCACGTCGTAAGAAAAACAATCCAGTCCTCATCGGCGAACCTGGCGTTGGTAAAACAGCTGTCGTTGAAGGTCTGGCACTTCGCATCATCGAAAAGAAAGTATCCCGCGTTCTCTTTGACAAGCGTATCGTTACGCTTGATCTAGCAGCTTTGGTTGCGGGTACCAAGTACCGCGGTCAATTCGAAGAACGCATGAAAGCGGTAATGAACGAATTGGAGAAAGCCAAAGATGTGATTCTCTTTATTGACGAGATTCACACCATCGTTGGCGCCGGCGGCGCCTCTGGCTCTTTGGATGCTTCGAATATGTTCAAGCCTGCTCTTTCGCGTGGCGACATTCAATGTATCGGTGCAACCACTCTTGATGAGTATCGCCAGTACATCGAAAAGGATGGCGCGCTGGATCGTCGTTTCCAGAAGATCATGGTCGAACCACCAAATGTTGATGAAGCAATTCAGATTCTTCGCAACATCAAGGAACGCTATGAAGAGCACCACAATGTTCGCTATACAGATGTTGCCATCGTTCAATGTGTGAAACTGGCTGATCGTTATATCACTGATCGATTCCTTCCAGACAAAGCAATTGACGTGCTTGATGAAGCTGGTGCACGTGTGCACTTGTCAAACATCTCAGTACCGAAGGAAGTGTTGGAGTTGGAAGCGAAGATTGAGGACGTTCGCGGACAAAAGAACAACGTTGTTAAGTCACAAAACTTTGAAGAAGCCGCTCGCCTTCGTGACTTAGAGAAACGTCTTCAGGCTGAACTCGAAACAGCCAAGGAAGAATGGGAAACGAAGTCAGCTGAGATGGTCTTCACCGTCGATGAGGAGAACGTAGCCGATGTCGTAGCAAGTATGACAGGTATTCCTGTAAATCGCATTGCTGAATCTGAGTCAGCCAAGCTGTTGAAGATGGGTGATGAGTTAAAGGGTGTGGTGATTGGACAGGACGAAGCCGTGATTCAATTAAGCAAGGCTATTCGTCGCTCCCGCGCCGGTTTGAAAGATCCATCACGTCCGATCGCGTCATTTATGTTCCTCGGACCAACAGGAGTTGGAAAGACAGAACTTGTGAAGGCACTAGCTCGCTACATGTTTAACTCGGAAGAAGCGTTGATCCGCATCGACATGAGTGAATACATGGAGAAGTTCAGCGTATCACGTCTGGTTGGAGCACCTCCAGGCTATGTTGGCTACGAAGAAGGTGGTCAACTCACCGAGAAGGTACGTCGCAAACCGTATAGCATCGTACTCCTTGATGAAATCGAAAAGGCCCACCCAGATGTCTTCAACATTCTGCTCCAAGTCTTCGATGATGGAATCCTGACAGACGGTCTCGGACGTCGCGTAGACTTCAAGAACTGTATCATTATCATGACCTCAAACGTTGGTGTGCGTGACGTCAAAGCTGGTGGCCGCATTGGCTTCTCCGGCTCAGACACCAACGCTGATAAGTATGAGGCAATGAAGAGCGTCGTTGAGGAATCAATGAAGCGGATGTTCAATCCTGAATTCCTCAACCGTATTGATGACTACATTATCTTCCGTCACTTGAGCAAAGACGATATCTTCAAGATCATCGATCTTCAAATGGCACGTCTGCTCAAACGCATGGAAGCAAATGGAATGAGTATCGAGTTAGCAAAGTCAGCCAAAGACTTCCTCGTTGAAAAAGGCTATGATGAAAAGTATGGTGCTCGACCTCTGCGTCGCGCAATCCAACGCCACATCGAAGATGAACTCGCTGAAGAAGTTCTGAAAGGTACTCTTAAGGATGGAATGAAGATTAAAGTGAAGTTTGATAAGAAAACAAACAAACTGGTCTTCACTGAAGTCAAACAAAAAGAGACAGAAGAGATTACAGAAGCAGACGAGTCAGCCGCAGAGTAGCAAAGCGTGAGGGTTCAGCGACAATCGAGCATGAGGGTCTCAGCGATGCTGAGGCCCTCTTTTGCTTTAGAGTGAGGATTTCAACGACAATCAAGTATGAGGGTCTCAGCGCAGCTGAGGCTCTCATTGTCTCTCGCAACTCGTCATAACTATGGCCTGACGCGCCCAGTGTGTGAAACGACTAAACGTGAATCTGCTTGATACACTGAGAGCCTCAGCTGTGCTGAGACCCTCAGAGTTTTACCTCACGACTAAGGCGCGACGCGACGGGAAGTCAAGCATGAGGGTCTCAGCGCAGCTGAGACCCTCGGAACTTTCCTGATTCTACTCCTCTACTTTCACAAAGCGAGAGTAGTATATATCTGAACCTACCTGGCATACTGCCAGCCAATAACCCACGGCAAGTTCGCTTAGATTGATTGGTACTACTCGAGTTCCAACCGACACATGACCCAGATCATGACGAGCCACTAGTAGGCCACCGCTTGAGTAGATGCTGAGTAGCATGCTGCCCTCACGTTGAACATGCACAGGCATTGAAGTCTCATTGAACGCTGGATTTGGAAAGGCTATCGTCTCTTGTTTCTCTTTATGCTCTGCTATTTGTTCTTCGTAACAATCAGGCTTGATTTCCGAGGGAGTTGCAAAACAACTTAGACGCCCGTTCTCTTCCGCTATGACATAGTACTTCGAACAATAGGAGATACGTGCTACGCGAACTTTCGACATACAGTACACGCTTTGAATAGCCATTCCGTCGCTAAGCCTGATCACTCGTACCAACGACTCGAAGCTTTGTCCTTTGTTGTTGCCAAGTGTGTCTACCACAGTTAGGACGTAGTTCTGATCGGCAAAGGCTTCGAGCAGTCGAAGACTTCCCAAGCGATGTCGACTTAGTACACCTGCTATGGAGCAGCGACCATCAGAATAGAGAACGCTTCGAGAACGTGCATCAAAGCTGAGCACCGTTGAGGTCAGTATATCTATACTATCAATCTGTTCTGTGTGTATGTTTAGTCGTGAAAGCTGGTACCTACCCATACTTGGCTGCGAAGGCATCAACCTTGTAAAATATATCGTGCTATCAACCTGCAAGAAGTCATGTCCGGTGTACTTCACTCGATCATCATATCCCTCCTCTACGCGTATGAAATCAAGTTTTGAGCTATCTCGACTCCAGGTTGCATATGAAGTACTGTAGGTGTAAGGTGGTGGAAAATGTGGATTCCTGTCCACGGTTTGAATAAACCTCCGGACACACATGCTTTCTCCATCTGGCTCCACGATTCGTGCACTATACTCTTGACTGCGTGACCAATCAAATTTCGTGGACCCCCAGTATGTGTAGCCATTTGTGTACTCATTTTGAGGAAACACGAGTTTCATTGTGTCTTGACGTCTAAGTACGGCTACCGCGTCATAGGTCCGACGCTTTGCGTCGGGATACGTCCACTCTTGAAAGCCACTGTCTTTTCGTGCCAATGCCAGGGTAGAAGTACCTGGATCCGGCTGTTCTGCTACTACTTGGAAAAGTGGTGTGGCGGTGTGCGTACTGAAAAAGAGTCGTGACGAATCATCACTGAGAACTATTGATTCTGCTTTCGTCAGACACAAAGCTCGAACTGGCTTGTTCCACCATAGGGTCCACAAGGCGTTTACATAAGGAGGAGTTCCTACGCACTGTATAATCGAACAATGTATGTTGGAGTCCACAGCACTTCCGTTAGCATACTCGTACAAACTAACTTTATACTGACCAGCATGATGTAGTATCAAACGCTCATTTACTATGTCGCTGTTGACTTCTAGACGGAAGGTCGTGTCTTTGTGTGTGAACTCTGCGACGATCTTCACTATCGCGCCACACCACTTCCCTTGAAAAGGAGCTACGAAAAAAGTGAATGGAACACGCACAGAGCAGTGCAATGTGTCGGTCTGTTTATGTCGTATGGCGTAGCCATCCATTATAACAACATCAGTACTAGAACTTATGATACTCGAATCAAGCATGGAGCGACATACACAACGTACTTGCTTTGTACCAGAAGCAGTATACTGATGTCGTGGACTACGCTGCTCGGAGCTGTGACCGTCGCCAAAATCCCAGTAGTATGTAAACTCCGGACCCTCAGCACAGGTGTTGTTATTGAAGAATATGGTGTCGAGTGTTGTGGGCGTCGAGCAAGGATAGGCACGTCTTGTTATATTACTCGTTCTGCGCACTACTCCTGTTTGTGTGACGTTGATGGCGAATGCTTGAATGGTGTTGTTGTCATGCACAATGAGTATTGAATCGTGCGCAGCTACCAGTGATCTGCAGTGCGATGATGTATTGCTAACCAGTGTATCGATTGTACGTTGCAGCACATAATCGTATCGGCTAATGTAGCCGGCGTTTGCAATTGGGTAGCTCATAACTACTTGATGAGTAGCTGAGGCTAGCAATGTTGGATGTGCGGTTTCCGCATTGATGCTGCGCTGGAATGGTCGCAGATGATCAGATCCTGGTCCAATGTATATTGAGCGTCCTAGAATGATGAGCCATAGTGAATCGCGTGAGAAACAGCCGCTAACTGAACTTTGTGGTAGCCAATAGTCACTGTCGTCTTGGGCGAGATTAAGTGCTACGTCGCTGTTATATGACTGTATGACAAAAGGCGGGCAGATTAACTTTCCATGTAGAGTTGTTAGCGTTTGATTGTAGTACACATCCTCCACAAATGCGGTATTGTATGTATACTCGCCCTGGCGCATGTAGAGAAAGTTCTGCCAGGTGTCGGATTTATCTCGATAAAGTGAAAGACGCAGCGTGTATGTATACTCAGTGTACGACCCTCTTCCTGAATTCCGCTGCACTGCTCCGATAGTAGCAGATCGAAAAACAAAGCAACTATCGCTGGTACGTCCCACGCATTTATACGTCAATAGAGGAGTCAGTGGCCAAGAGCGTTCTTCAACCACGACGTAGGACGCTGCATTCCACTTGCCAAGCACACGCGCCAAATGATAGGTACTATCGCGAGTATCGCTTCTTTGATAGAATATTTCGATGGTATCGGATTGTATCTGGAAGTGTCCTTTCCACTCATACTCTGCTAAGCCCAATGCATTCTTGAGACTGTCAAGATCGAGAGCCAACATCTGATTTCCTCTTCGGACATCAAGAGCCAGGATATGCGGATGCTGGGCATTAGAGTCTACGCAGAAAACGGTAGATCCTGAATCATCAACCAAGAGCGGACTTGACCAACGCGCTCCAGATGCAATATGCTTCGGCGTCTTCCATAGTTCATTCTGTGATTGGAGTGAGCTCAGGCAGAACAAACCGCAGACTAATGCGATAACTACATTCTTCCAGCGTACCATAGAGAACTCTAACCTGTTAGCTCTCTTTGTTGCAGAGAAGAGAATCTTAAGATACATGTTCATGTTCTTCATCTGTGTTCCCACAGCCGACATCGTAGCAGAAAACTATCGTCAGTACTTCACTCTACAAAACTGTGCTATTTGTCGTGGAACTTACCTTATCAATACCATAACAATGCACGGGCCTTAATCGTGGTTTCGCAGGTTGTATATCTCTGCTGTCAATTCACCAGTTTGCTATGCGTCGCACCATCGTGCATGAGGGTCTTAGCGACAATCGAGCTTGAGGGTATCAGCGCAGATGAGCACTCAACGTCTCTCGCAACGACTAAACGTGAATCTGCATGATACACTGAGAGCCTCAGCTTCGCTGAGACCCTCAGAGCTTTAGACGTTAGGGTATAAGCAGCAGCGGCAAGCTAAACGATTTTCCATGTGACCGCAATTGAACAATGTACTCCCCTGTGCTGAGATTCTCCGCAGAAAATTCAAGCTCATACGATCCAGCTTGATGGTGACCAGACGCCAGGGGCGCAACCAGCTTTCCATCAATGCTATAGAGATTAAGTTCGGCGTTGGCGGCTGTTCCTATGCTATACTGAACTGTTAAGCGCGAACGCTTTGCAGGGTTCGGGCGAATACTCTGCAAGGCAAAACCGTTTGCTTTGTACTCCACTTGTCTGAGTGAGAAGGCGCAGGATGTGAAGGTCAGGATGTTCCCGCTGGTATCTTGATCTGCACATGGTATACGAAGCGAAGGAAACTCGGCGCTGAGTGAAGCTTGCACAGTTGTGTGACTAGGCAGTATTGTTCGAAAAGTGGGTACGAGCCACTCTCCATCGTTAAGGAGCACAGACTTGCCGCGCAATACAAATCGTTTGAAACTGCTGCTGCTTGTCACACTATCAAGACTCACGGACCAATCCGCAGGAAGAGAACTCCCTGGTTGACACGTTTCGTACACCAGGGCACTAGAGTCGATGGATAGATTCACTATCACACTATCATGCAATCGCAACACATTCCATTGAGAACTCCGTGCATTGACAGCGAGCGACACGATCGAGTCTGGTCGCACATCGAAGTTTGGAGGCAAGCTGAGTTGAATGCTATGCGAATAACTCTGCAGGTCTATTCTGAGTGTGCGAATGGAGTCTTTACAATAGATCGACAATTCAATCCAGGCTGCGCCTGATTGCTCAGGAATAAGCATAAGTGCAAAACCCAGACTATCACCATGCGGCTGCAGTGTTTTTGGAAGTTGTGCATTGAGCGCCAGAAGATCTTCTGAACGAAGGCTCGCATGATTAGCATTGGTCTTCTTCACACTATCGATACGAAGAACAACATCTCCATCATTGCGAATGAAGGCATAACTCATAGCACTGTCGCAAGCGAAAAAAGAGGCAATAGCTTGCGATTGAAGCGTAGTCTTGATGTTGCAGGGAACTGTTGTGATAGTAATCGCAGTATCGCGCCAGCAGTTCGGACTCGACTGCAAGCCAACGTGCACATGGTAGGTGTTCGTACTCGTGGCTGTAACAATTGGGTTTGGACAATCCAAGCAGCTTAAGTCTGGATTACTATCCCAACGATAGCTATCACCACCACTCGCCGTCAACTGCACCTTCGTTCCCACACACACACTCGTATCAGGGCTTAATACCACGTTGGCGCGTGCGCCAACGTTGATTGAAATCACCTGGACGGATTCACATCCCGATGTTGAACTTGCTTTGATCACATAGGAAGTTGTCACACGAGGTTTCGCACTAACTGTGGCACAGGTGTCACAATCAAGTGCAAGGGCCTCGCCAGACTGAGTGCTCCACTTAAGCTTCACGGAATCGCTGCTGATAACACTGAGACGAACACTATCACCATCGCAGATATCCTTATTGAACGGAGCTATTTGAAACTGAGGGGGCTTTGAGGTCATCACATGCACACGAAGTGAGCTATCGCATCCTCCAGGTGTGCGCAAGCGAGCGATGTACCAGTTGTTGTTTGAAGATGGTTTGGCAATAGGATTTGGACAATTATAGCAACTCAGATCTGAGTTAGGATCCCATTCAACAAGAGTTCCCGCCGGTTGAACATCAACCGTAATTTGAAGAGGGCTGGCATCGCAGATGGTGGTATCGATAGGTGACGCGTGAAACACAGGAGATGGCTTGATGTCTACGCGGACTGAATCACGCACGCTGCAACTTCCCTTGCCAGCTGTTACATAGTAGGTTCGCGACTGAGTTGCGCGCACTACAGGGTTAGGACAATCAGTGCACGAGAGCTCGGTGCTTGGTGTCCAATTGAATGTACTTGAGTTACTCACCGTTCCAATCGTCAGGGCTTTGCCTGCACACACAGACAAAGTCTTGGGTACGCTCAAGGTAGTAGCAGCGACGGTAATCGTGATCGTGTCGCGAGAGATGCAGCCAAGCGAATCGCCTGTTACGATGTAACGCCCAGTCTTCGTTGGTTTAATGCGTATGCTGCGACAAGTGTCGCAGCTAATATCTGGTGAACTACTCCACTGAACTTTGCCTCCAAACTCACGAAGACTTATACTGACGCTATCTCCTGGGCAAACCTGTTGATCTTTGAGTTGTCCCTCGATACCGGGCGCAAAGCGCACGCGTATTGAATCACGGGTTTCGCAATCCACACTCTTTCCATTACGCGCTGTTACATAGTACGTAAGTGTTTTGCCTGGAGTTGGAATGATGAGAGTGGTAGGACAAGTGGTACAGCTCACGCCATTTGCCGGACTCCATTGCACATTCTGGTAGTTGCCGAAGGCTTGAACCAAAAGAGCTGAGGAACCGCAGATCGTCGTGTCGGGCGATATATCAACTGTAGCTTTTGGTAGCACAGTGACTTTAATTGAGTCACTATACGGACAACCAGCACTATCAACTGCAGTGTAGTTGAAGTAGCGCGTGGACGTGGGTTTTACCACGGTGTTGAAGCACGTAGCACACGACACTTGATTCGCTGGCGTCCACTGCACGGATCGAACTTTACCTAACACACTAATCTGAGTAGAGTCACCTTTAAAACAGATGTACTGAGGACCACCTGACTGAATCTGTGTAGAGTTCGATCCAACTTTTACCTGAACGGTATCTATACCAACGCAGCCCAATGAGTCAATGAAAGTGGCAACGTACTTCAGCGCTAATTTTGGCAGCACCTTCGTGTTAAAGCAGGTATCGCAGGCAATGCCAATGTTTGGTGTCCAGCGAACTTGACGTAAACCAGTTCTTGGACTCAGGCTAAGACTCACAGAATCAGAGCCTGCGCAGACAGTGAGAACGGGGCCCCCAACAATCTTGGCAGCAGATCCAGGACGTATTGACACACGCACGGTATCTGTCCATACACAACCAACACTATCAACAACAGTAGCAATGTAATTCGTACTAACAGATGGCTTTGCCATCGTGCTGCGGCAGGTGTCGCAGGCAAGGCCGAGCTTAGGCGTCCACCGAACACTACGCGTGTACGCGGGGATGGTAACATTGAGCAGAGTTGAGTCGCCGTTCGAGCACAGAGCAACATCCGAGCCTGCGTTTGCAATGCCATTCGAGAAGTTGACCAATACTGAGTCGACCGACATACAACTATCAGCTGTCCATCCGTACACATAGTACTTCGTGGTCTTTGTTGGTCGTGCAATAGGGTTAGCACTTGTGCTATCATCAAGGTCCGCCGCAGGCGTCCACCGATAACGAACACCGCCCGTAGCATGAAGTTGCACCAAACTATCCTTCGCGCATCGGTTGAGAATCTTTGGTGAAGCTGATATACTACCATCTGAGTTGAAACTCAGAGTCTTATTGAGCACCAACGAGTCACCACAATCACTATAGTAGAGTACTGCCTTCAATAAGAAAGTACCATTGCCAGGATACGCGTGCTGGGTTGACCATGAGGTAGACTGTGCTACAGTATTGTCTCCAAAGAACCAACGAATGAACGCTGGTTGTCGACATCGATTCAGCGAATCGATTGCCATTTTGAAGGTGTAGCAAGTGCCAGTGAGCTTTGTTGTTTTTAGGGAGTCGGGGGTTGTGCAGGAGCGGAGGATATAGATACTGTCTCTGGGAGTTGCATTGCTAAACTCACCGCTGTTTGTTACACCGCCAATAACGATGACTGCTGTTTCCAGAATCGTTCCACTTGAGCTAACGCTCACCGGAACCGTTGCCCAAGAGAAGCTCCCAAGTGGCAGTGGAAGTGAAGGAGCGGTCGTTACTTGATTTTGACTCAATGAATACCATTCACAGGAACTTACGACTGATCCTGACGGAAGACCGTTACCGCCGATCATAATGAGCGAATCGTTATTGTATTGACCAATACCATGTCCCCAGCGTTCGCTACCCAAGTTACTCACGGGAGTAAACGAGTCGCTGTTCTCTATAAACAGTTGCTTACTGGCTCGATACGTAGATTCTCCTTTTACTCCACCACTCACACAAAGTCGACCGTCTCGCATCTTAATTATCTGAGCAGAGCGAACAGAGTCAGTGAGGGAGCCAAGAGAAATGTAAGAGTTGGAGCTTCTATCGTACTTCGTAATTGCCCGCGTCCGAGTAGCATCTGTTCCTCCATTGCGGCCTCCTGCTATAATCGTTGAGCCAGCTGATGATTTTCCGACCACATGCATATTCACCGGAAGCAGATAGTTCGATACAAACTGGCTTGTACCTGTTGACATATCAAAAATCTCTGACGTTCCGATGGTCGATAAGTTAGGCAGCCTACCGCCAACGATGAGAATCTCGGTTGCACTAATAAAGAGCGCCTGCGCTTGACGACGAGCAGTGAGAATATTGCCTATTGTCGACCATGTACCCGTACTTCGATTATAGAGTTCAACTGTGTTCGTGTGTGTGCCGGCGGATGATGATTGATTGAGAACCTGATTCATTCCGCTGATTGCTACTACGTTCGAATCGGGAGTAAGGAGGAGAATATGTTCCGTGCGAGGCTGAGCCATTGACCCTGTTGGTGTTGACTTGCCGCAACACACATCAATGATCTCACAGTGATTTGTTGGCTGGCCGTAGCTTGACGAATTGCCATCAGCATATCCCCCAGCAACGAGCACTTTACATGGAGCAATGACAACAGCATGTTGAATGCCAAGATAGTTGCGTCGTGCTTTATTTAGCTTCGTGAGGTACTCCCAATGAGGCCCTTGAGAAGAGCAGTTTTCGGAAACGAGAAGAAGCATCAGTATGCAGCATGCTACCTGAGCCAGTATACTCCTGTGCCTGATGATAGGACTATAAATCATAAGCCTGTTCCATTGCTCTTACTTTGCATCACTCAGGTGTGCAATGCCTCGCTCAACATTCAGGTAAAATCACTATCCTGCTTATCACACTCGACATAGTGAAGGCGATTTCGATGCGCTCTACTCTAATCTGTGTCGCTACGCATTCCGCTCTTCAAACAGCCTACCAATCTCGGTGGCCACTGAACCAAAAAAATAGAACCAAGAATGATGCTACTCTATAAGCGCTTCATTGTCGCAGTGGACCTTAGATCTTGATCGCACATTGGTCATCCAAAGTGTATGCTTAAGATACACGAAGTTTCCTTCATTGCAATCATCTCATGCTAAGTGGCTAAAGATGTTGACCCACTGACAGAAATGAGAGTTAAGTATCTGAGTATTTATCATTGAACCACTGTGTGCTGCGGATCCAGCTATTTTGGGTTCTTTAGGGAGTTCGTAACTTGCTGGGCAAGTGTTTTTAACAACCGCTCAGGTATAGGCCTCTTTATCACATGAAGGAAACAATTCACGGAAATCGTAAGCGAATCAGCTATTTGACGAAAATCATTGGTGATTTTGCTCCTAAGACGGTCTTAGATGTTGGATGTGGAAATGGTGTTTTTCTAACTATCCCACTGGCACAAGCCTTTCCGCACATTCAGTTCATTGGAATTGACTCGGATAAAGAGACAATTGATCTTGCGAACGCAGAGAATCCCTGCCAGAATCTGAAGTACTACACGAATGAAGAGCTACCAACAGGTATGACATATGATTTTATTATTGGTTCAGAAGTCATAGAGCACGTAGATGATCCGGAAGGCTTCCTGGACTGGCTATACACTGTTATGAGTTCTGATTCTCGACTCGCCATTACAACTCCAAATGGATATGGACCATTTGAGATAGTTACCTTTTTTGAGACGCTGCTGGACATTAGCGGCATCATGAAGCTACTCAGCTCCCTACCATTTCTTAAGAAATTCAAGGTTGGCGACTCCTATTCTTCTGGCGATGTTCGGTCTATGCAGCATGACACTCTTGCAATCAGCCCTCACGTCAATTTCTTTAGCTATGGAGTATTGTGTTCAATGTTTGAACGTAGAGGTTTGCAGATCGTAGGTTATTGTCCTCGCTCGTTTCTAGGAGGACTTGGTTTCAATCAACTTATGAAAAGTGAGCGCATTCTGACTTGGAATGCAAATGTTTCAGACAAATTACCTAGACGCATGGTTAGCGGTTGGATGTTTATCTTAGAACGAACCTCGAGAAAACCGGACGCAACAAAGAAGTACACGCGGCGACTAAATGAGAGATTGCGGAGAAAACTTACCGCAATCCGTTGGGGAACGAACTAGGCAGTTTGTAAGATGTCAACTATCGCGTAGCGTGGTTCGAGATAGACAATGAACTGGCGTGCCGCTTTTTAGGTACATGGAGTTACTAACAAACTATACATGAATATGCGAATCATCACTCTTCGAAGCCTACTTCCTCTACAACTGGTATTAAGCCTTATGATTGCCGTCTTCATGGGCTGTACCGACGATCCAGTTGTTGACAATAGTGCAACAGTTGTAGGTCACGTGTATGATACAGCTGGTGTGGCAATAAGTGGTGCTACCATCAGCACAGTTCCCTCTTCTAGTACCGCTATAACCGATGCAAACGGAACATACACCTTGAAGGGTTTAAACGCAGGTGTATATAAAGTATCTGCAATGCTTGACAGCGATAAGGGTAGCGGTAGCGCTACCATAACGCTGACGTCTGGCCAAGTCGGAATCTGCGATATCGTCGTTAAACCGCCGGTTGATTCCGCATTTGCAACCTTGGTAGGACGAGTAACTGATCCGAAAGGAAATCTGATAGCAGGTACAAGAATTACTACTAGCCCTGCAACCAAAGTTCTTGTTTCAGACTCGATAGGTTCTTTCGTTCTACGCGACATCCCTGCTGGAAGCTATACCGTCAGTGCAGTCTCAGATCAAAAAGGCAATGGCAGCATAGCGGTTACTCTCAAACCTGGACAGATTAGTGTTTATGATATTGTACTCCATCGCGCTGAAGACAGTTCTATGGCTGTTGCCTTTGACGGATTGAACAATGGAGATGGCGCATGTATCAAAGTTGAACACAGTGATGACCTCAATTTGTGCGGAAAAAGCTATACAATTGAGTTTTGGTATAATGTGTCAACTATCTCAACCAGTTCTTACGGCTCATGGATGTTGAATAAGGGTATAAACAACACAAGCAATGAGTATATGATTGGCTTTGATGATTCGCAGAAACTCGCCTTTTGGAGTTCGTATTCTGGCACCGTTCGCGCAACTTCAACTGGCCAGCTCAACACATGGAATCATATTGCAATCGTCGTTGATGAAAATGTCAGGAAAGTGTTCATTTACCTGAATGGTGAACTCAATACAAGTAGTCCTATAACTTCTACTGTACCAACAAAAACTACCGCTCCGCTGTTTATCGGCGCAAGAAATTACCTAGGACAAGGTATTGGTGTCGAGACTACTAAGGGCATCATTGACGAAGTCCGACTATGGTCTGTAGCACGTTCATCGATTGAAATCAATCTCACTAAGGACAAAGAGCTTGGTGGAAGTGAATCTGGGCTAGTTGCATACTGGGATTTTAATGAAACCAAAGGCACGAAAGCGCTTGATGTAACCAATCGTAATCATACAGGTAGTTTTGTAAACGCAGTCACACGCGTCAAATCTACTGTGCCTTTCAAATAGTAAAGCACTTTCTGCTGGTATTTTTTTCAGGGTCGACACCATGTCGACCTTTTTTTTATCACATTTACTCGAAATTCTGCGACAAATCCAGAGAATGACCCCAGGGCTAAGGCCTCGGACTAATAATCTGAGATTACAATTAAATATTTATAGATAAGTATGTGTTGAATATTGTTTCTGTATATTCGGTCAAATTCATCTTATCTAAGAAGGAGCATCTATGAAATTTCGGATCTTCAGTGTGCTGATATGTTGCGCACTATTGCTCGTGTCCCAGGGATGTCGACACAACTTTGTCGATACAGACAACGGTACAATTACAGGTATCGTCATCGATCAGTTCGGTAATCAAGTGAGTGGTGCAACGGTCACTACAAGCCCGGCAACAAACACTGTTCTTACGGACAACACAGGTGCATTCAAGTTCACCCACATGTCTGATATGAGTTATACTGTTAGCGCTTCAAAAGCTGGTGTGGGCAGTGGGACTGCTACAGTAGTTTCAAAGTCGAATCAGACTGTTTCATGTACCATTGTACTTACAAGTGGTGATCCAAATACGAATGAAAACCGTGCACTCGTGTTCAACGGTGTTGATGGAGGCAACGGCGCTCAAGTGTTCGTTCCTCATTCAACTGATCTGAATTTGTGTGGTTCAAGTTTTACCTTGGAAGCTTGGTGCAACCCTGCAACAATACTAGCACACTCACGCTGGGGTCAGTGGATCATGAACAAAGGTATTGATAATAGTCAGAATGAGTATCTCCTTGGCATTGATCAGTATGGAACTATGACCTTTTGGAGTTCATATACTGGTACAATCTGGTCACGTTCACGTCTTACAACGAACCAATGGACACATGTTGCACTGGTGGTAAACGAACAGACTAAAACTGCAACAATGTACATCAACGGCGAAGAAGATGGTTCCGTGAGCTTTGGCGGAAACGTTCCCGTGACAACATCTGCACCGCTCTATATTGGAGCTCGTAATTATTTCGGTCAGAGTATTGGGGTAGAGACTTGGGATGGTACTCTTGAAGAAGTTCGTATCTGGACAGCTGCACGTACAAAAGACCAGATCCGTGCGAACAAGGGTCTTTCTTTAAGTGGAACCGAACCTGGTCTTCTTGCATACTGGAAGTTTAATGAGGCATCTGGTTCCACAACGACTGATGTCACAGGAAATGGCCATACGGGTACGCTGATGAACTCAGTTAGACGAGTGCTTTCAACGGCTCCAGTTCAATAGTTCATTCGATGATTTTCGTATTTAAGGTCTGTGGCTCTGCCATTGACCTTTTTTTATGCCTATGATGAGGTATGTGCTGTTGTTGGTATCTGTCTCACGACAGTTGAGGTGTTGCAATCAGGGCTTCGGCTCGGCTACCGGGATATAGTTGCACTCGAGAATAACAAGGTCCCTGTGCGGAGCCGAAGGGTGACTCCGCTCAGCCACCGGTGTAGAGTTGCGCTCAAGAATGGCAAGGTCCCTGAGCGGAGTCGAAGGGTGGTTCCTGAGCGGAGCTGAAGGACCGTTGACGTCAGGGCTTCGGCTCCGCTCAGCCACCGGTGTGCGGAGCGCTTCGAAACTGGAAAAGAATGGCAAGGTCTCTGTGCGAAGTCGAAGGGTGGTCCCTGAGCGGAGTCGAAGGACCGTTGACGTCAGGGCTTCGGCTCCGCTCAGCCACCGGGGTAGAGGAGTTCATTAGAATGGCAAGGTCCCTGAGTGGAGTCGAACGGTGGTCCCTGAGCGGAGTCGAAGGGCCGTTGACGTCAGGGCTTCGGCTCCGCTCAGCCACCGGGATGTCGCTCAGCTACCGGGAAGTCGCTCAGCCAACGGGAATCCACTCAGCCACCGGGAATAAACAGCTCGTTCGTTGGACTACTCTACTCCACTTTCACATCCACCCGACGTACCAAACTTTGCGGTGTGGCATCTTGGTCGTCGCCTTTGGGGACTATGTGCCAGATAATGCGACGGCGATATTCTTCATACAGTGGAGATTTCTCCATGCGAAGTTGTAGTACTTTGATGGTGTAGTATGCACGTAGAGTGGCGAGCAGACTATTCGTCATAACTTCACCTTGCTTTACGTATACGTCAAGCTCTTTGTCTTCTATGACTGGACCATTGTACTTCGCAGTTGCTGCAAATGTTTTGGAGTCGGCATATGCTTCCACTCTCAAAGTCAGAGCAATGGCATTCGAATTACAGCCACGCTTGCGGAAGTCGAGTACTTTCAAAATGAACTCACGCGCACTATCCATTGCACTGTCAACAGTTGGTGCGTAGGTGTTGAATTCCTTGGGAGGTGTTTTGATGTAGGTGGTGCTCTCGTCCGTGCCGAGTAAGTTGTATGCGAACTTCAAGCGTAGGTCGTTGAGTTCTTGTGTGGTGTTGGGTAGATAGTAGCCGGGACTGAAGAATGGAACGTTAAACTGCTCCAAACTGAATACTGGTTTCTGATCTGGTAGTCGCAGCTTGGTTTGCAGTACCACACTCTTGCTCTCATTACACGGAGTCATAAACTCCTGCTCGATTGTTGTATCAGAACAATCATTCTGATAGCGTAAGGTGTAGCGTCGGTTCGGCCAAACTTTCAATTGAAAACGACCATCATCTGGAACAGCTACTGTTGTGAGCTTGTCGGTCGACTTCTCAGATCGCTTCTCCGAACTTAGTTCGTCTATGTCTTGAACGCTTATAACTCCAGATCGACGACTAAGGTTTGCCGAAGCGAGAACCTCACCGCGAACTATCACGGGTCCACACAATTGCATTCCGTAAATATCATAGCCACCACATCCACCTTTGCGTCGGGAAGCGAAGAAGATGGAGTCGTTCGACACTACCGGACAGATATCATCTGCTTCTGAGTTCAAAGGTGGTGGAAGCAGTTCCACTGCTGTCCAAACTAAACGCTCCTGCGAACTCGCCTGCAACAACTCGAATCCACGTCGACTGCGAGCAGCACCTCGGTTTGAAGCAAAGTAGAGGTTGTTGCGAGCATCTAGACTTGGCGTGATGTCGTCTGCAGCACTGTTAATTTCTCGTCCTAGGTTTCGTGGCGCAGACCAACCGTTGTCTGTTCGCTCACATAACCACAGATCCAATCCTCCCTGTCCACCAGCTCGGTCTGAAGAGAAGATGAGCACATTGGCGTCCGCTGAAAGGGCTGGCTGTGAATCCCACGCGCTGGATTGACATCCACTAATAACCTGTGGTTCTGACCACTGTCCGTTTCGTAGTACACTCTCAAACAAGTCAACTTGAGCAGCCTTGCCACTACCAATACTACGTGGAAACACAATGCGACCACTCGGTCCAATAAGATCTTGATAAAAACAAATAGCTGGACTGCCCGCCCGGTAGGCATTCAATGGTAACTCAACATCCACTTCGGCAGGAGCAAAGGTGTTATCTCCTCTTCGCTCTGTACGGAACACTGCCTCAGGCATATCTGAACGCAACATGTCGATCTGCATATCGCTAAGGGGCCGCGACGAAGAGTATATAAGCGCTCCGCGAACAAGATGCGGCGCAACGTCATCAAAAGCTGAGTTGATGGTTGCCCCTAAGTTTCCTTCTGGTGAGTCGAGCCTGCATTCACGTCCACTTGTACACGACGCAAGAATGCCAACAAGGGCGCAAAAACAAATGTGCAGTAGTGTCTTCATCCCTGAAGCGCCACTCCTAATAATGATCGAAGTTCCAGCTGCAATATACGGTTCACATCAACCTCAACATTCGCTCGCATACAAGCCGTATCTTCGAATACTCATGAACTCCGACCTATGCTAAGTCTGCCTACACTTGTTGTACATGTATTGATTGGGATCAGTATCGGACTCTCCTCTGGTCTCTTCGGTATAGGTGGCGCTCTGGTGGCAACTCCCTTACTGAAACTCTTCGGTGGACTCAGCGCTCTGCTCGCTCTGGCTTCGCCATTGCCAGCTTCTATACCCTCTGCCCTCAGTGGTTCATGGGCATACTACAAAAAGTCTCTCATCAATTTCCGGGTCGTAGGTATCGTACTGGCGAGCGCAATTCCCCTAAATCTAATCGGTAGTTACGCTTCTCATTATGTACAATCAGATCTGCTCATGATCGCTACCGCCGCTGTCATGATGTACGTCGCCATCACCTTCGTTGTACGCGCATGGCTACTTAAAGAACAAGCCGAGCAGTCGCTACGTCTCTCTGTTCTACCACTTGTTGTTGTTGGTATTATTACAGGTATCTTCTCAGGTCTTCTCGCCGTTGGCGGCGGCATCGTTATGGTCCCTGCCTTTGTTCGAATCGTTCGTATGCCCCTCAAAACCGCTTTGGCTACCTCGCTCTTCTGCGTTGCTGGTCTGGCTCTGCCAGGAACCCTCGTTCACTCAAGCCTGGGTCACGTTGACTGGAATGTGGCCCTCGTCCTCGCCCTAAGCTCCATACCCTTCTCCTTCCTCGGCGCTCGACTGGCTCTGAAACTCCGCAATCAGCTGCTGGAACGTATCTACGGACTCTTCATGCTCTGCTTTGCGAGTTACTTTCTTTGGACGATTGTCAATGGTTAGCAGCGCATCTCTAGGCGGCTTCTTTGTTCGTTAGGTATTCGCAGCACTCTCTGCTCGCCTCTTAACTTTAGCCAATTCACATTGACTCGCCACGGCTAGCCTTGATGCCGACAACCCCCTCAAAAAATTTTGCTTCTCAGCTCCACCAAACTCCGGTTTTCAGCTCAACAGGATGTCGAAAACTCTCAACTGAGTAGTCGCAGATGTGGAAAAAGTGGCAGTGCGCAGGAGCCCGAAGGGCTGCCAGCACGAATCAAAGAGGGTCTAAGAAGAGTCTTTTTGTTAACCAAACAGCTTCGCTGTTTGCTGACGTTGACACGGTACTTTCACAAATTTTTCACATTTGAAAAAGACGCTTTTGCCTCAACGCAAGCGCTGATGCGGCTGTCAAGTCTTTTGCACAGCGTAGAAAATCTGACAGTAGGGAATGCGAATTTGAAAAGAAAGCGAAGGAGGGGATGTTGTGAAGCTTCGGTTCTACCAGAAATGAGATACCCCTTGACGTCACCACTCGTCAAGGGGCACTCCCCTTCTCACCTTTCACCACCACAACGAAAGGAGGCGTTACGTGAACGGCCTCGACGCGAAATTAAAAGGACTTCGCTTCTACACAAACTTTTTTTTCGCGGTGGAAAAAAATAAATTTCTCTATGGGACAAAGTCTATTTCAGAGTGTTTACACCTATATAGATGAGCTCTGGTCAGATGTCTCTGTTGAAGAGCTGTCTTCACTGCTTTCTGAACGATTTCTAGCTTCCAAAGCCGCTTGGATGAAGTCTGCTTTGGCGTTCGTATAGCCTTCTCGGTCGTTGGCAAAACGCTGAGCTAGGTCGCGCTTGAGAATTGCGTAGGAGTCCCGAAGTTCGGAGCTGTTCAAAAGGGCATCGCGGAAATTGCGGTGATCTGCCAGAGCGGCAGAGTTTTCCGGACATACATACAGGTGCTGTGGAAGCCAGCGGTGACCGCTACCGTGAGGAACCATATCATCGGCTTGGCGGAATGCTTCACGCTGTGGTATGCCCTTATCGCCCTCATACACGTAGCCCAGAGCTTCCAAGCTCGTACGAACGGCCGCGAACTCATCCATGCTGGCAATGACCACGTCCACATCAAGGATTGGCTTTGCACTGAGCTCAGGTACCGAGGTGCTACCCACATGCTCAATACTGATAGCTTTCGATCCCAGGGATTGTTGCAATACCGATTGGAGTTCGGTGAATTCACTTGCCCATTGAGGTGAGTAGTCGCTGATCTGTACCTGAGCATCGAGATCGTACTGACGACTATTCAGACTCTTCAACGTTGGGATCTTGGCATTTACGAGCATGAGCAAAGTGATGCCACAGCTGACACAGGCATCGGCGATGTTGAAGACCCACCAGCGCGTGATTTCACGTCCGAAGAGGTTGAAGTCCGGACAATCCACATCTATAAAATCCACCACTTTACCGTAGAACAAGGGTGATTCGGAGTAGATTACGCCGTAGAAGACTCGATCGATCAGGTTTCCGATGGCGCCCGACATCAACAACATCACACCAAGCTGTACCCAAACATTAGAGTGTCGCAACTTGTGCAGATACCAAGCCAATGCCCCGGCTGCCAATATCGAAAAGAGACTCAGGAAAATCTTACCGTCACCAAAGGTCACTCCGAATGCCATTCCCGGATTCTCTACATAAGAGAAGCGCAGAAAATCGCCCAAAACATTCCTACTGGACTCTAAAGTCATTCCTTCATGCACGAAACCAAACAACTGAAATCCCTTAATCCAGATTTTCGTGAGCTGATCGCTAAGAATGAGGAGCAGAGCAACGACAAAGAGTTTTTGCTCTCTTACTTGTTTAAGCATGTGTTTGGGCGAATGAAGGATGCTGTGTTGACAGCACACGGTTGACAGTGGTTGCAGCTGAGACATCAGGAATACGCTGAATCTTAGGTCTCAGAATCACAAAAATACGAAGGCCTACGAGCTTTCAACGAAGCGTACATGCGGAAATCTTCGGTCTTGGAAGGCACTCTTCGAAACCTGCTCTTGCGGCGAATTCTCCCTACAAGCCCTTAAGCGTTGTCACGCTCGTAGATCATATCCCAGTGCTTCGCAAGCAGGAATCGCTACAACAATCCACTGTTTAGGATGATCAGTTTAAGCTTTTTCGTCGACGTAGATCCGCGCAGAAGCTTTGAAAGTCTGCAAGTGACAACGTATTCAATACATCCTCCGCTCGGAGCATTCCTTTGCGGGCGATGCCAACACCCAAGAAGACTTCACTGAGGGCTGCGCTTTGGTGAGAGTCTGGGTTGATGGCAATCTTCACACCCATCGACACAGCCTTCTGCAAATAGCGCCAATCCAAATCAAAGCGATGTGGGTTCGCATTGAGTTCAATCACGGTTCCTGTTTCGGCTGCCACTTCGAGAATGGTATCGATGTCAAGTTCATAGCCTTTGCGTGAGAGCAAAAGACGTCCAGTAGGGTGTCCGAGGATGGTTGTATAGGGACTTCTCAACGCATTCACAATGCGCTGCGTTTGCGCTTCTTTGCTGAGAGTAAATACAGAATGCACAGATGCGACAACCATGTCAAAGCGTTCTAAGATATCGGACTCATAGTCCAAAGCTCCATCGCTGAGGATGTCGCTTTCAATTCCCTTGAGAATGCGAATACCAAGCTTCTCTTCGTTGAGCTTGTCGATCTCTTCGTGCTGCATGAGTACGCGATCTACACTCAACCCGTTGGCATAGAATGCCGTCTTTGAGTGATCACACACTGCTATGTATTCAAAACCAAGACGGGCAGCTTCAACGGCCATCTCACGAAGACTATGTACACCGTCGCTCCAATGTGTGTGAATATGAAGCATACCACGCATTTGCTCATTGCGAATGAGTGTTGGGAGCTTTGACTCGGCAGCCATGCTGAGAATTGCGGGGTCCTCTCGCAGTTCCACATCGATATACGCCAACTTGTTTGCCTGAAATATCTGCTCTTGCGTTGCGCTGTCGGAAAGTGTGTATTGAGATTGAAACGCGTCCAAAAAATCTGGACGACAGGAGCTACGGAACAAAGCGCTTTCAAAGTGCTCTGCCGAACATAAAACAATGCGGAGTGCTACACCATCGCGATGAGTGCACAGTTCATTGTTCAGAATTTCAGAAGCAAAGTGCTCTTGGAGCGCAGCAGCGTCTGTGCATACACAGAGCAGGCTGATCTCGTCGATGATTTCGCAGTTGCGTAGTAGCGGACCCGTTATCTCGCAACGTTCTGCCCCTAGGTCCAGCACTTCTTGCTGAATGTGTTGAGCCATAGCACGCGCACGGTGTTGGAGCAAACGACCTTGAGCAGCATTCCATGTTTCTATCGATGTTAAAATTGCCGCTTGCGTTTTCACTCCAAAACCTTTGAGTTCTATCAAGCGGTTTTCTCGGCACGCATATTCGAGTTCACCAATACTGGCTATACCAAGGTGCTCGTGCAGAGCCTTCGCTTTCTTGGCTCCTACGCCGCGGAGTTTTGTGAGAGAAAGAACACCCTCGGGAACCAGAGTTTTGAGTCGCTGGTGTTCAGCTACCTCACCACTCTCCATAAACTCCCGCATGATTTCCTGAATGCCCTTACCAAATCCTGCCTGCGTAGCTCGCAGCGGATCGGCCACAGCATCTTCTACAGAGATGGCTGATTTATCGAGAATGCGTGCGCCGTTCTGCAAAGCCTTCGTTTTAAAGGCGTTCAAATCGGCAAGTTCCATGAGAACGGCCATTTCTTCGAGAATTTCGACGAGTTCTTGTTTTTTTGTCATGTGAGTCCTTTAACACTAGCAGCGGCTTCTCTCCCGTACTAGCATAGCCTTTTGTGTATCTTTGTGTTCTCTATCCCTTGTATCCACCAATATCTTCAAAATACACCGAATGAGTTCACCGCGCCAAAAACCGCTCTTGAGCTATCTCTATGTTGGACTGTTGGTCATCGCACCAGCATTAGCTACCGCGTATGCAGTCTGGGAGCTAGTGAACGGACGTGCCTCCAACTTCAATGTGATTTTTTGTCTTGTGTACGGCGCTCTCATCCAACTCTGCGTCACCATTGGCTATCATCGCATGCTCGTGCACCGCAGTTTTGTGCCGCATCCTGCAATTCGTGCACTGTTTCTAGCGGGAGCTTCTATGGCTATGCAGGGACCTGCTATTTCCTGGGCTTCCGTGCACATTAAACACCATGCATATTCAGACGAAGACGGTGATCCGCATAGTCCAACGGTGCTCGGCTTTCTTCACGCTCACTTTGAGTGGATGATGGACATGAGTTTCGATGATGTCAATGCGATACGCTCACGTTTTGGTAAACGCTTTGAGCAAGACGGAATGGCAATGTTTTTTGATAAGACCTATCACCTGTGGACTCTGATCTCGCTGCTGATTCCCTTTGCAGCGGGTGGCTGGGAAGGTTTGCTCTGGGGAGGTCTTGTGCGCGTTTTCCTTACCTCTCATGTAACCTGGTGTGTGAATTCCTGGTGTCATGTGTTTGGCGGACGCATGTTTGCCACCAAAGACCAAAGTCGCAACTCTATGATTATTGGCATTCTTGCCATGGGAGAAGGCTGGCACAACAATCATCATGCATTCCCTACTAGTGCCTTCCACGGACTGAAATGGTGGCAGGTGGACGTCAGTGCCTATGTCATTCGCATTCTTGAGAAGCTCAACCTTGCATCGAATGTCGTGCGCATCCCAAGAGAAAAGATGCACCAACGTTTTGCGGAAAGTATGCAAGCTGTCACAGCAGTCGGTAAATCAGTTCAAGACACCGTGCATGAAGTTGCCCATAGCGCCTCAGAACTTGCAAGCGCTGCTATGCACACTGCCGAAGAAGTAGCTCATAACGCTATGCATAAACTCGACGAATCGCGCGAGGCTATTGTCCATCACGCCGAGGCACTCAAAGAATCAGCTCGAACAACCGCCGATGGCATCGTCCACGATGTAGAACAGGCAATTCGTTCCACCGATAACATAGCCAGAGCGTAGCTCTGGTTGTACAACCATGACTTGGACAGACGTAAGCTGGGAAACCCTCTTGCAAGCCGTGCTGGCCATTGGTCCTGGAGTATTGATCGCGTACTTCGTGTACCGACGAGATCGCTATGAACGCGAGCCTCACCCACTTCTTGCCCTCTTCTTCCTTTATGGAATGCTGAGCATTGTACCTGCAGTTGCTATCGAACTCGCGTTCGATCGACTTGGAGTTGATAAAACCTCCACCATCTTCAACGTCTTCATCCACGCCTTTTTCGTTGTAGCTCTAACGGAAGAGCTGGCGAAGTATGCGGTGCTGCGATTTGTAGCATTGCCAAAGCGCGACTTCAACGAACCCTTCGATGGCATTACATACTCTGTGATGATAGCAATGGGTTTTGCCACATTGGAGAATGTGATCTACGTTTTCTATACACATCATGACTACCCACTCAACGTTGCTCTCGGAAGGATGTTCACTGCGGTGCCCGCACACGCTGCAAACGCGGTTCTGATGGGATACTTTATGGGGCTGGCAAAATTTGCGAGAGACCGTCATGCGCTGATGTTCACAGCACTCATGACGGCCGTCGTCGCACATGGATTTTATGACTTCTTTATCTTCATGGACCGCCCTGTTTTAACAGCAGTCGGTGCGCTTGCTGTGCTCTCAGTCGTCGTCTTTCTCTCACTCAAGGCAATCAAAATCCATCAACTCAATTCGCCTTTTCGACCACGACCCGAGCCAGGAACATCTGACTCTTCCGAATCATCGTCCAACTCCTTGTAGCGCCGCCTGCGCATACATACCACTCTAGCGTCTCTACTCTTTCAAAGTTTGAACCCTGTTGTCAGAGTTGTCTGCTTTAAGCGCATCTCTTAGAGAAACACTCCAACACCGCCATTGAGGTTGAACAAGGTGCTGCTAGCATCGCCGGTTGTAATGTTGAATGTGCCTGAGAAATTCAGGAAAACATCTCGCGTTAACATGGACATATACCCGCCACCGAGATTGATGAGGAAATTTGAGTAGCCACTGCCAGTCATGATTCCCAAACCGCCTACAACGTATGGTATGCCCTTGGCACCACGATCACCAAAGGTATAGACAGCGGATGGAATCAATCCAAAGGTAGTACTGCCACCTCCAGAATTGAGTATGAACTGACCACCCACCGCTAATCGATCTTGAATGAAGTACATAGCTGATGGCTGAATGTAGAGATAGGTTGAACCACCTGATAGGTATGCATTCAAGCCAACATCACCATCAATCATCCAAGAACCTTGTTCTGTTGGAGCAGCTGCACGTAGTTGCAGAGTGCTGCAAACCAATACCACAAAAACCGCAAGACCAATAATGCGCTTCATAGCAATCCTCTTAAAAATGTGAAAATGAACAGATACTATCCCTAAGTCTGTGTTATCAATCGGTTGATGTGTTTGCCAATGCAAGCAAACATTAGTCCCCACCTACCTTCAATCCCCACTCGCGCCTGCGTTCGTCATCTTATGGACGTGTTCAGCTCGTTCAGCTGACGTTCTGCTGCGAAGATACGAGAACATCCCACATTCTCACTATGACGGAAATCATCAAATCTGTTCGTTATCAGACATAGTGTTCGAGGCATGGCAAAAATCCTGAAGTAGCTCGACCTCTGTCAATCTGGTTGTGGCCGGTGAGGCTAACGGATATAGAAAGAGGACGACTGTTCGTGTACAATCGTCCTCGGGTTTTCCTGAGCTACTGATGCTCAAAGGTCTACTACAGAGCGGCGTGTCCTAAGAACAAGGCATCAGCGCCCAGTTCCTCTTCAATGCGCAAGAGCTGGTTGTACTTCGCCACGCGATCAGTGCGAGACGGAGCACCTGTCTTGATTTGTCCAGCATTGGTTGCCACCGCTATATCCGCAATAGTCGCGTCTTCGGTTTCACCACTACGGTGCGAGATCACGCTACGATAACCGTGGCGACCACCAAGTGCAATGGCATCAAGTGTTTCGGTGAGAGTACCAATCTGGTTCACTTTGATCAAGATGGAGTTCGCAATTCCTTCTTGGATTCCTCGGTTGAGGAAGACAGGATTGGTTACAAACAGATCATCGCCAACAAGTTGAACACGACTACCAATTGCATCGGTCAACATCTTCCAACCAGTCCAGTCGTTCTCACCTAAACCGTCTTCGATTGAGACAATTGGGTAATCCAAGCTGAGCTTTTCATACCATTTAACCATGTCTTCTACATCAACCAACTTTTGTGATGACTTGTAGAACTTGTATTTACCATTATCAACCATCTCGCTGGCAGCAACATCAATAGCCAATCCAATCTGCTCGCCAGGTGTGTAGCCAGCCTTCGTGATTGCTTCCATGATTGCATCCAGAGCTTCCTCGTTCGAGCCGAGAGACGGAGCAAAGCCGCCTTCATCACCTACCGAGGTATTCAGTCCTTTGCTCTTCAACACGCCCTTCAGCGTGTGAAAAATCTCGGTTCCCCAACGAAGAGCTTCGCTAAAACTTGGGGCACCCAAAGGCATGACCATAAACTCCTGAATGTCGACGTTGTTGTCGGCATGACGTCCACCATTCAAAATATTCATCATCGGAACCGGTAAGGTTCTAGCATTTGTTCCGCCGATGTAGCGATAGAGCGGCATTCCGTAGAAGTTTGCAGCAGCTTTTGCAACGGCAAGCGACACACCAAGGATGGCATTCGCTCCAAGCTTTGATTTGTTGTCGGTCCCATCAAGCATAAGCATGATACGATCGATCTGCGTCTGTTCACTCGCATCTAAACCAACAAGATGCTCGCTGATGACTTCGTTCACATTCTTTACAGCATTGAGTACTCCCTTGCCGAGGTAGACAGATTTGTCGCCATCGCGAAGCTCAACCGCTTCGTGTTCTCCGGTACTAGCGCCCGAGGGAACTGCGGCGCGACCAGTGGTGCCGTCTTCTAATAATACATCGACTTCCAGGGTTGGGTTGCCACGTGAATCGAGAATTTGTCGTGCGTGTGCATCAAGAATTGCAGGTGTCATAGGTGTGTGTATTTGGTGAGAGATTCTACGAAGCACAACAGCTGTGCCGCCGCGCTTCAATCATTTTTCATTCAACTCCAAAGTGTATGTGCCTGACAACGAAGTGTTCCAGCACCATACTAGCTCGTTTGACCAATAGGCAAAGAATCAATCTGTGAAGCCAAGGCAAAATCTAGTATTGTTAAGCCTCCACAATCATGTGTGCTTGCGGTAATTCTCACTTTATTCCATCCATAGAGGAAAATGTCTGGATGATGATCCATGGTTTCTGCCAGTATGCCAACGGCATTGACAATACCTAGAGCAGCCATCCAATCGGCGGCGTGGAGCTCGCAGACAATATGCTGTGGACGCTGGTCGGGTTGTGATAGACGCCACATAGGATGCAATTCGAGCTGCTCCTGTATCTGTTCGCTGCTGAGAAGATCTGGTCGTGCCATGTGCTTCGTGAGTTCGTGGAGATCACAGAACCTGCTCTCTGCGCGGTATGCAATCTGGCAAACTTACGCACAAACAAAAACAGAATTGAAAAAGGGTTGGAGGCTCTATGCGTCCAACCCTTCTGTACATGTCTACAATCGCCATGCAGATTCCTATCTGCTCTGTGATCGCTTGCTCATGCAAGGTGCAAGCTACTTAGCCATAAAGGGCTCAAGGTGCTGCATGATGTAGTTCTTTGGTACAAGACCAACGATATTATCGACGATTTTTCCTTCATGGAACAAGAGCAGCGCAGGAATCGAACGAATACCGTACTCCAATGCTACTCGAGGATTGTTATCAACGTCAACCTTGGCGATCTTGACTTTGCCATCCAGTTCAACTGCCAATTCATCCATAATCGGCGCAATCATTCTGCATGGACCGCACCATGCTGCCCAAAAATCAATGAGTACCGGTAAAGTGGAATCTAAGACGTCGGCTTGAAAAGATGCGTCTGTAACATGAATAGGTTGAACCGCTTGCATAAAATCTCCGAATGCTAAAAAAGTGTAAGAAACGATGGTTTTGAGTGTGCTTGCACGGAAGACAGCAAAGATAGTCATTGACCTCCGCCGCAAGCTCCAGCCATTTATGAAATTTTGTCCACAGAGTTCAGTTGCAGCACATTCGCAAAGGTGCATCACACTCCCTAAGCCCATTACACCCGTTCTCTTAAGTGTCTTTTGCCTAGCGGTTGCGCGCGAGCGCGCCCTTTCCTCGATGCCTGCTCTAACTCTTCGATGGTAGACGAATGAAGACGCTTTCTTGTTGTTAACAAAAGTGCTTCTCTCTACTTTCAACGGGAGGAATGCTCAGAAGCACTGCGAATAAGGTCCAATTTTGAAGAAAATACAAGGTTTAGCCAGCCCATCCGCATCAGTCCTGCACCTTTGCCTATCACGCGCCTCGTTCAACGCGGATAAACCAATGGGCAGCGGCTTTTTGCAGAAGTGTGGAGGGACGGTATTCTCTGCGCCCTTTCAGAGCCCGATTCTGTGCTTTTGGCGAGGGATCACGAACGATGAGTCGCTTCCAGAGTAGGCCATTGGCTTGGTTCACGAGCTCCATACCGGTGATAACCACTGCGTGATTCATACGGGGTCGACTGTTGTAGCTTAGCAGCACTGGACGCTGTGCTGCTAGCTCTTCAGCGAGCTGAGCGGCGGTTGGCGCTCCGGGAAGGAGAATGCTCTGAACTCGGTACAAACGTCCTCTACTGTCACGTCCGCGTTTATTCAAACATGACGTGATGTGAAGGAAATCTGCTGGTTTATTGGGAACACCGCCATAGATAGTAGTTCCAAACACTTCTCTCACAATTCGTTCTTGTGGAAGTTCCACACCGTAGTGATGAAAGATCATTTGTAGAGATGCAGCCCAACACCACAAGGAGTCTCGTTGTGCTGCAAAGCGTTGATCGAGTGCAGTTGACGCCAGACCAAGGAGCATAAAATCTTCCCTCTGCGTTGTGAGTTGTTTATTGAAAGCACAGCAAGCTTAACGAATACGAAACGACCTGTGAGATCTGAGAATGTACGCAGCGCAGCTGCGCGCGTGTAAGAAGAATCAGGATTTGACGGAGTGCTTCGATGATGAATGCGCCTCTACGGCTTCCATAATCATAGCGGGGCTGAGTGAATTCATGCAGAAGTACTCTGCGTTGGTGCAGGTGCCACGGAAGAAGCAGTGACATGCTTTTGCAGGTGCTACAATGCGTCCACGACCATACAATTCAAACTCATTCGGATTAAAGATGTTGTTCATGAGCACCACGTGTTTGCGCAAGGCAATTGCAATGTGCATGGCAAGGGTGACGGTGGTGACGACGGTATCACAGGAGTCCATGAGCGAAACGAACTCATCCATCGGGAAGTGTCCGTAATACATAGCTCCGCTCGATGCTGCCAACTTTGTGTTGAACTCATGCTCTTGCTTGCCACCGAGTAGTAATGGGCTATAGCCTCGGTTTGTGAGAGTACGGACGAGTTCGATCCAGTATTCTTCGGGCCATCGACGTGAGGTCCAGCGTTCGCCGCAACCAGTATTCAATCCCACAACGTGTCGACCGTTGCGCATCTCCATAAACCGATTTTTCGCCGGCCGGTCAAGGATATACTCCTCACCTTGAAATGTCCATCCGCAGATCTCAAAAATCTCTTGAGGATAGGACTTTGTATTCGCCTGATTGACATCGTCAAACAAGCCACTGAGGAACTTGTGCTCCGCATCAGCGTTAGCTGGAGCAGGTTTTCCATTGCGTAGTACAAAGCCCAGCTTTCGGTCTGCACGTACACGATTTGCTAGAGCGCAGGCTTGTGGATCCTTGTCGAGGTTGATGACAAGGTCGTAGCTACATTCTTCAATAAACAAAAGCGACTCAGGACTGAAGCGCATGGCTTTGTGCACAACGCTTGGTACAACTTCTGGCGAGTAACTCAGCCAATGGATCGCATGATGGGGAAAGAGCTCAACGATCTTGTGCAGCAACGGTGTGGTGCGGATCACATCGCCTGTTGCGCCAAGTTTTATGATAAGGATAGTGCCTGCTTGGTGTTGATAGTGCAGACACGATTCGCAGTGCACTCCACTACTTTTATGCGGGGCGCATGGGATATCGCCTCGGAAATGAATACAGTCTGCTTTATAGAGTACAGGGGAGTCCAACATGCTTTACAATCGATATTGCAACCAGATGGACATTTGAATGTACTTCGAATAAGCCTCATTCGTTTCATTGATACGCGATGGAGTGAGAAGTTGACCACGACGGTCACTTCCTGTTGAGCGCAGATCGCGACCTAAAAGATTGTACACGCCATAGGCAACACTCACATTCACAAAGAGCGGATCCGAGAGTTCACCTTGGCATCCAAAACGAACTGCTCCTCCAAAACGAAATACACTTGGTTTGAGCACGGTGTCTTGCTCCACTCGAGCAACCGTTGGATTCGCCGAATCCAATACTTCATAGCGGAAATTCGCTCCTGGAATGAAGGAGCCACGAGCTTCTATGCCACCATACAAGAATGCATCAGCAAGTGGAAGATCGATGATACGGTATTGAGTTCCTGCCACCAGACTGAAGGTGTTTACCGACACGAAACCGTGCTGTGTTGCGTTGGAAGACGGAATGCGTTGAATTCCGCTGAAGAAGCTGTAGTCAAATCCAATAGGGATGATGAAGCGTTTACGTGCACCTAACTCGAAGTTGGCGCGTGCGCTAAACCCAGATTGGGCACCATAGAAACTACTTCCGGTCACGAAAGCAGTATCGCCCCTCGGCAAGAATATCGTATTCGTAGCCCCTTGATCGTCGCCGAGGAAGGTAGCAGTATAGCCAAATTCAACTTTGAGATTGTCGAACGCCGAAGAACGCGCCTCCTGTGCGCTTGCGTTAAACGCAAGGCTCATGAAAGCCAGCAGTACCAGAGATCGAAGGGTCAGTTGATTCATGGATGGACGTGAACTCGGTAGAGAAAAATAGCCGTGGCGCAATATACAATCCTGTCTTTCCATGATTTCATTTTCCGCGGCCTTGCGTAAGAAAAGTATGTTGGGAAGCATCTGTCTGAGGCAATAAACTCTGTGGTCAAACCCAATCTGCCCCAAATCACTCTCCAAGGATTTTAGAATCGTTCTTTGATGCTGTATTCGGCTTGCGAGAGACTATTCTTTACAATCATCTCACCTACAAGTCCGATCGAGATCAACTGCACACCTACGATGATGAAGGCAATACCCATGAGCATCAGTGGACGATTCGTCAAAGACGTTTGGTTCAAGGCCCACTCAATACTCAACATGAGGTCGATACTGAAACCAGCAATGGTAAAGAGCGCACCAAGGGTTCCGAACAAGTGCAATGGACGTTTGATGAATCGGGTGGTAAACACAACCGTCAACAAATCAAGGAAACCTTTGAAATATCGACTAAAGCCGAACTTCGAGTTTCCGAACTTCCGTGCATGGTGTGTTACGGGCAGCTCTGCGATGCGGAAGCCCTCCCAATGCGCCAATGCAGGGATATAGCGGTGCATTTCACCGTACACCTGAACAGTCTTGATAACCTCACGACGATAGGCTTTGAGTCCGCAGTTAAAATCATGCAACTTGATCCCACTCACCGTCGACGTCACAAAATTGAAAAACTTCGAAGGGATGCGTTTTTCCAACGGATCCTTCCGACGTTTCTTCCAACCACTGACTAAGTCATAGCCTTCATTGATTTTCTGCACCAGATTTGGAATCTCCAGTGGATCATCCTGCAAATCGGCATCCATGGTGATGACGATGTCGTTCTTTGCTTGCGCGAAACCCACAGCTAGAGCGGCAGACTTACCATAGTTGCGTCGGAAGCGCAGGCAGTGGATCTTGCCGTTGCGGCGGTTGAGTTGTCGCAATACTTCATACGAGCCATCGGTGGAACCATCATCGATAAAGATGACTTCATAACGTCCAGCGGTTTCCGTTTCTAACACAGGCGTCAAACGGGAAACAAGTTCTCCCAATGACTCTTCTTCATTCAGCAAAGGAATAACAACGCTAATAGATGGCTTTGATGACTGTCGGTCATGTCGTTGTGGCCGATCATTGCGCTCTCCACGCTCGCTGCGCTCGGTCCGTTCATTACGGTCATTGCGCTCACGTTTCTCCGATCGATTGTCGCTGCGCCCACCTTGACCGCTATTTCTTTCTCGGTTATCCACGCGCTTATCCGCTCTCGCTTCGCCTGCGGTGTCGGGAGAATCGGTTGGTTGCTTCGTTACATCAGAATTGGAAGACACAGGGTCTTTTGATTGCTCACGATGCCTACGGCCGGATCGCCGATTTCGGTCGGGTCGTCGATTGGCATTTCCAGAGCGCTGACGTTCTGAATTCTCGCCCGCTTCCTGCGGTTCTGCTGCTGCCGAAGTGTTCTCTTCGATGGAATCTTGTGCCACGAGGCCTTGGTCATTGGGTAGTACAAACGCTGCATAGACGCTCTGAAAGAGCTCTTCGTGCTGCTAACATAGCGCATCAGGGCTGAGTGTGCAAGAATTGGACCAAAGGAAGGGTAGAAGGCGGAGAGAGTTGGTCGGGCAATCGCTGGATACCTGGGTTCTATATGTTTAATGCTAGGCGTGTGGTTGGCAATAGCCTGCAGAAGAGTTCGATGGTGTAGAAATGCCCAGGTATGCGTCCAATATGATGGGTTCGCGTCAGACAGCCCGGTTTTGCGTCCAACAGCCTGGTTTCGCGGCCATCAGCCAGATTTCGCATACAACAGCCTGGTTTCGCGGCTAACAGACCGATTATCCGTTCAACAGCCAGATTATGCGTTCAAAAGCCCGATTTTCCGTTCAAAAGCCCGATTTTCCGTTCAACAGCCCGATTTTCCGTCCAACAGCCAGATTATTCGTCCAACAGCCCGATTTTCCGTCCAACAGCCCGATTATCCGTCCAACAGCCCGATTTTCCGTCCAACAGCCAGATTATCCGTTCAACAGCCCGATTTTCCGTTCAACAGCCCGATTTTCCGTTCAACAGCCCGATTTTCCGTTCAACAGCCCGATTTTCCGTCCAACAGCCCGAGTTTCCGTCCAACAGCCCGATTTTCCGTCCAACAGCCCGCCGCTTTGCGACGAGCTGCCCTGAGATAATACGCCCCTTCGGGGTTCTACGTTGCCTGCGGTGGGTATGTTTTACGTCGTTGGCTGAATCATGGCATTGATGTTCAGTTAGTTTGTCACCGATGTTCGACATCAAAAAAACAGGCTCTTCGAGTTTGTTAGTCGGAGAGCCTGTGAGTGTATTCAGTACGGAGTGAAATCAAATTCCGTGTTTGAAGATCGGTGTTTTTAATCCCATATATACCGTTCATCCCATTGCATGTTTGCTGAGAGCATTAGCTCACGTTGCTCATCCTCAAAACTCTTCTGAGCATGATGTTCTTTCTGGCGTGCAATGTATTCTGCGATCTCTGTGGTATGATTGCAATCAACAGCAAACACAGCGTAGCCTGCCTGCCAATGAAAGTGTCGATATTGTTGGTGTTTGTGTTTGATCCAGATGCTTGTTCGAACCTTCAGTTGTTCAACCAATTTCATGATTGCGATCTTTTTCGAAAGAATGCACAGGATATGCACATGATCTTCCACCCCACCAACACTAATGGGAGTGCATTCAAAGTCGTTACAAATTGCTCCTAAAACGCTGTGAATCTCTGGCTGTATCGCGTCATCTAATACAGCCTCGCGGTTCTTCGTGCTAAACACGATATGCACGGGAACCTTTGACAATGATTGTGCCATGGCTCTTGTAGAACAATGGTGAATACTAAGACGTAAAAAAAACTGTTGGTCAATACACTAGTGTACCAACAGCAGTCAGATGTACTACGAGCGGCTTTAGAGCAGGCGAGAGGAAAGGAAATGGATTTCCAAGCAAGGTGAGCGAGAGTTGCTTGACCAAACAGAGGGCGAAAATATTACGGTTCTGCTGCAAGTACAGTATGAAAGATATCAACATATCACTTCGCGCTACGACACCTCATCGAAAAGTAGTGCTGTACCCAGATGTTCATTGCAATACAACAAACTGTGTGAACTCATTTCACGATACATCATTTCACAATACATCAATTCACGATACATCATTTCACGATACATCAATTCTCGATACATCATTTCTCGATACATCAATTCACGATACATCAATTCACGACACATCAATTCACGACACATCAATTCACGACACATCAATTCACGACACATCAATTCTCGACACATCAGTTCACGAGGCATCAGTTCACGAGACAACGGATAGCAGAACCCCGAAGGGGCGAATTACCTCAGGGCAGCTCGCCGCGAAGCGGTGGGCTGTCGTACGGAAAGCGACAAAAAAACAGAGCCCCGAAGGGGCGAATTAGCTCAGGGCAGCTCACCGCAACGCGGTGGGCTGTCGTACGGGGTGCGAAAACACAAACAGAACCCCGAAGGGGCGAATTAACTCAGGGCAGCTCGCCGCGAAGCGGTGGGCTGTCGTACGAAATGTGGGCAGTCGTACGAAACATGGGTCGTCGTACCAAATGTGGGCCGTCGTGCGAAATATGGGCTGTCGTACGGAATGTGGGCAGTCGTACGAAACATGGGTCGTCGTACCAATGTGGGCCGTAGTGCGAAATATGGGCTGTCGTACGGAATGTGAGCCGTCCTACCAAACATAGACTGTCGTACCAAACATGGGCTGTCCTACGAAATCCGCAAACCTCACCAAAACACGGTGGGCTTATCGGACGGAATACCTAAACCTCAGCACAAAGCGTTGGTCGATTACCCAATACTGACCATCCCATACAAAAAACACCACCTCAACGTCCCACAACATCATCTGCGAACATCGCATTTCCATTCGCGTCATAAAACTCGAGATGAAGAGTTGTCTCGGTAAAGGCTAGGTACACGAAACCTCCGTTGGTCGCGGCAAATCTTGTGTTCTTTCCATAGGAAGTATTACGCGAACCACCTCCAGCACCTGATATCAAACACACAAAGTGGTCTTCAGGGGCCTTGAGGTATTGCAAATCGTGATCGTGTCCGTTCAAATAGACCTGTACTCCATATCGATCCAGAAGTGGTTTTACTTTCTGAACCATAAACGATTGGTCACCATAGGCACCATGTGAACGTACCATGTGGTGTCCCATCACCACTTTCCACTTCGCAGTCGATTTCTGCAACGCCGCTTCAAGCCAGCCTAATTGCTTCGCATCTTCTTCTTTGGAACCGTGCATTAAACTATCGGTGTCCAACACAAAAAGTTCCCATTGAACACCACCGTCATTGCGCTCGACATTGTAATAACGGGCGGGCATCTGCCACATGGCATCAATCTTTGTGTAGGCTATCTGCGCATCGGCACTCTTTCGGTAATCGTGGTTCCCTAGGCTGAGATACCATGGAACCTGCAGCGAGGCTGCACTGTACACATTCTTCCATTTAGTGCGGAACTGCGAATCACTCGTCGATTCTACACCACTTGGATAAAAGTTATCTCCAGTACTCAGAATACATTGTGGATGCTCACGATCGGCAACTGCTGCCATTGATGCCGCAACACGACGTTGGAAGGCATCACCTGTTCCCCAGTCACCCACCACCAAACAGCGGACACTCGGCGTTTTCGAGAAGTTCTTTACAACGACTGGTGACAATGGAGGCTGATTGTCAACATGGTGCTCGCGCGCAATGAGTGAGTTCAACACTTTGCCTAGACCTGTCTCTCGGAGCACTAGCCAGGTTGCACTTAAGCCTGCTCCTCCAAAGAGAAGACGCTTGAGGAATGTACGCCGACTTGCAGGGAGTTGTTCTTGTAAGCGCGGCGGCTTCGCCGCCTTCGGATTGTTGTCGGAGTTGTTTGGGTCAGACATCACTTTGCTGTAAGATCAATAATCAGAGTTAAGCGGTCTTCGGCTGCTGTGCCATTGCGTTGTGCGGGTGTAAATGTTGTCTGGCTCAGAACCCGACGGAGTTCGTTGAGGACTCTATCCGGACACAATCCAGCACTCTTCAGCGATACGAAATGTCCTTCAGCATCAATCACAATGGAAATGTTCAAAGTGGACTGAGTCAGGCTGCCCAGAATACTCTTGTCGAGTGAATCATGGAACTGTTTGAGATTAAAACTGCTTCGCTGATAACCGTCGCCTTCTTTTTCACCTTGTACCTTCACTGGCTGCGATCGAGCACTGCTCATCTTGAAAATGATGGGAACTTCCATCCAACTCTTGATGTTGTCACCAGCGTACACAGCAGGTGTGAAACTCGCTTTCATGATGATTTGGCAGGCAGCTGTATCGAGTAAGGGGTGAACACCTTCTAACACAAAACAACGCTCTGCTTGGCCACTCTTTCCAATGAGTACTTTCACTTTCACTGTTCCCTGCAACGCGTTTTTGCGAGCTGAATCTGGATAATGAAAATGTCGCGCCAACGATGCTCTATCAAGCACGGCTTCTTTGTCCATCATCAAAAAGTCGTCTGGACTCGGATCTTTCTCTGACTGTGCTAAGGCATTTACGCTCAGACAGCTGAGGAATCCAACTATGATGAGATGACGAAACTTCATGCGTTCAATGGTCTGGTGAATGGTCTTCAATCAAAAAGAATACTGGCAAAAGAAACAATGTAGCATGCATCGACACAAGAGCAATCACGATTAGGAACGGTACAACTGAAAAAGTACTCCAGAATGCCAGCATCTAAAAAGTAACTCAGCTCTGCATTCCTCTCTCTGTGTCGCTGCACCAACTCAACGGTCGATCACTCTCCGCTCAATTGTTTGTGTGCGATCGATGATGCAGATCGCTCATTGTTCGTACGACGTGCAGTATCTATCATTGGTTTGCGCCCGCAGGGCGCAAACTGATAAAAAGAAGCTCTGAAGGACTAAAAAAGCTCAGAAAGAGACCCAACACGCGCAAGACAAGACTATCACATAACGTAGGCATGCATCCGGCAACAGCGTCCATACGCTGGAGTGAAAGAGTTGAGCAAAAGCGCTAACGTGCAAAAAGTACCTGCTCTACGATATCTAAACGAGCATTCTGTGCATCATTGAAGCTGAGTACAAACTATCAACACGGGTAGCTGTCTTGATTTAGAAATCCACGTAGGTTTTCACAAAACTATAGTAAGCACCTTTTTGTTGGATCAGAGCTTGGTGTGTACCACTTTCGACAATCTTACCTTCGTCAAGAACTATGATGCGATCCACTTTCTGCAGCGTACTCAGCCGGTGAGCTATGGAGATCACTGTGCGATTGCGGAAGTGCTCGAAGAGGTTTGTCATGATTTTCTGCTCGGCTAAAACATCCAATGCGGAGCTTGCTTCATCGAGGATGATAATGTCAGGATTGCTCAGGAAAAGACGTGCGAAGGCGATGCGCAGACGTTGTCCACCACTCAAACCTGATCCACTCTCCCCGATCTTCTGATTGTATCCCAGGTACAACGAGGTCACAAATTCATGGAGTTCTGCTTTGCGTGCTGCTTCAATGATCTCATCCATGGTCGCATCCGGATTCGCCATGGCAATATTCTCACGAATAGTACCATTGAAGATGTGCACTTCTTGAGGGATCATTGCAACCTTCATGCGCAAAAACTGCGGATGAAGATTGTGGAGCTCGGTGCCACCTATGCTGATCGAGCCTTCGTAGCTATCATACATTTTCACTAACAACTTTGCCAATGTCGATTTGCCAGAACCATTGCGACCAACAACACCAATGTGTTGACCGGCTGTGATACGTACGTTCACATCCCGCAATGCACGACGTTCACTTTGGTCATACGAGAAGCTAAGTGAGACGCATTCTATATCGGCTGATTTCAACTCTGTCAACTGCGTTGCAAGATCCGCACGTTCTGGTTCTTGCATGAACACATCATTGAGACGTTCGAAGGTCACGCTCAGATCTGTGAGCACGAACCATAAGTCGCTCACTGTAGACGCCGCGTTCATCATCATACTAAAGATGCTGATAAAGGCGATGTATTGTCCGATACTCAACTCCCCTTGAAAGCATAGCCACGCTCCATACCAGTACATGCTCACTTGTCCGCTGAAGATGATGGTACGCAGAATTGAGTTGAGGACAATTTGTGTTTGGGATGCGTTCAGTACTTTGTTCAGAGCACGCTTGTAGACGTGTCGCCACTCCCAATACTTCAGGGTTTCCGCTGCCAAGAGTTTGATGGTTGGCATTCCAATGAGCGAGTCTAAAAAGCTCCCCATTGTCTTGGCATTCTCCTGAAACACTTTCTCTTGTAGGCGACGAATTCGTGGTGTAAAGACCAATGTTGCAAGTACAAACAAGAGCAGAAAGCCACTGGCACTGAGCGCTAGAGTGCTATGAAAACTAAAGAGTACAGGAAGCAGAATGAAGAGCAGGATGACATCGAGGGCTGATTGTAGAGTTCCGGCACTAAAGAGATTTCGAATTTTTAGGTTTTCTTGAAAGCGCTGCACAAAGTCCTCACGCTTGTGCGCATCAAAGTACGATTGCGTGAGCTGAGTGAAGTGTCGGAAAAAGCGACTAAAAAACTCGAACTCAAACTCCACCCTCATCTGCGCGAAGAGCAGATGTCGAACGTAGGTAAGCACAACCTGCACCACAAAAACCAGGAGCATTGCCAACAAAATGGCATAGAGCAGATTCTTGTTTTGGAAGACCAAAACGTTGTCGATCACCACGCGTGTGAGGAAAGGCAGCGCCAGTGCCAGCAGGGTCATAACGAAGGAGGCAAGCACGATTTCTCGCAGAATGCGACGAAATGGGAAGAGCAACGAGGTGTAGAAAGCTCGGGTGACGAACTTTTGGCGTCGAGAATACTGTTCTGCGATCTCTACAACGTCCTTCGACGCAAACACTTCCTTCCCAGGATCGAGTGCGAGGACAATGCCATTCCACTTCGTGCAGAATTCTTCGCGAGGTAGTCGCTCTTTGTCTGAAGCCGGATCTGCAATCCATACTTCCGTTGCCGTTGCTCGATAGATAACCACAAAGTGATTGCCTTCGTAATGAGCAATGCACGGCAGCGGAATCTTCTGAAGATGCTCAAACTTGATGCGAGCACCTTCGGTTTGAAAGCCGAAACGCTCGGCAACTAGAGAGAGGGTATAGAGATCCGAGCCACGAGCATTGACCCCTGCGATTTCTCGCAAAGCTGCTTGGATGTTGGTAAGCCCGTAATATTTGAACACCATGGCCAGACAGGTGGTTCCGCACTCTGTCATGTCACGCTGTTTAATAAAGGGAAAAGGTTTGAGACGCTGAAACATCCCGCTCGTACCTCAAGGTTACGCTGTACTACCCGCCATTCATTTCGTTGCTGCGCTGCTAAAATACGAAGCCCGGGCAAAGACCATCGTTCGTTGAGTAGATAGAGTGGAGAATAATGCTGCTAAAACAACATCGAAACATGAATGCTAAGACAAACTCTTGAATCCTGTGGGTACGGATTGGGCGTTGCGCCGTGTCAAGTAAACTGTTCTGCCTAGATGAGCGGCTAGGACAACTTTGAGCGCAACCCTTTACGCTTCGACTTCAAGATTCAGGGCTCAATACCTTCTGTTCATGCATTCGAGTCAGCGATTGCATAGGGATTTGTGCAAGAAGAAGCATATACTCTTTGCCCTACAGGTCGTTCGCTGTCTGAATGCAACTGCAGCGCTACGCTCTTGAGCGTCTCGCAAGTTCTGAGTTCAGCACTTCATAGAGTTCAGCGATGGGCATACTCAAGCCGATTGGGCTGACGGTCAGTGGAGTGCCGTAACTATCCCAGGTTTTCTTCATCAATGAGCGTTTAAACGCGACGCTCTGACCATCAATATACTGTTGTGGATTCTTCACCGTAACCAAGATGAATTGCTGATTCTGGATTTCAAGTTGCGAGAACGAAACGATATCATCCCAGTTGATTCTCCCTACTGAAACGGCGCTTGAGTTGTCGACAATGCCTTCGGAATCGACAATGAAGCCTGGTTTGTTATCTGACATTTTTCGCAGAATCGCAACAGCTGCCGCTCCGAAGAAGAGAACTGCTCCCATACCTATCATACCTACCCGAGTAGGATCGGTCATGTAGGCGTAGCGTCCAGCCGGAGGTGAGATCATAAACCACAAACCTAAAACAATGAAGACAGCACAACCGACCAACATGATTCTCAAATTCGATTTCGCTAGCGGTATCTCGAGTGGAAGTTGTGTGGTATGCATATGAGAGCCTTTGATGGTGAAGCTTCACTATGCAAAATTATCAATGAGCTCAACAATATGTACAATGTGATCGTAGAGCATTAGATCCAAGCAGCAACTCCTTGAATACAACGCACTGTATCTCATCAACAACGAGCGAACGAAATCCGCATTTCGCGCCTTGCACTCAATCAAAGAGTATAGTAAAAGTGTCGAACATCCTCCTCAGCCGTCGGCCGCGTGCCACGATAGAACTCCAAGGCATAGGTATCTGCAGTATCAGCTTGTACGAAGACTTCTTCGTACTTCCTCTCCCTACTGAGCTTCACAATGGCGCTTATAAGTACTTTTCCGAGACCTTGACGTTGATACATACTCAATACCGCAAGGTCATAGATATAAGCCAAAGGTCGAGTTGAGTAGTATTGATGCAAGACATAGGCCGTTAAGCCTGCAATAACACGTCCTTCAAAGATCACACACTGCACGATAAAGTCTTCGCGCGATAACACCTTTGTCAAATGCTGATCACTCGGCACGATAAAGTCTTCCATTTCGAATACCTCTTCAAACACTTTGAGCAGCTCTTTGAATTCTCGCAAGTCACCCGCACCCAAGGTGCGAATCTCAATGGTATCTAGTAATTTTTCGGTGGATAGCATAGGCTCAATTTTGTAGTACTGTTGAAATCATTCACCCTTCGGCTCCGCTCACGGACCCTGCCATTCTTTAACAACAAAACGGCTCTCTTCACCCGGTGGCTGAGCGGAGTCGAAGCCCTGACGTCAACGGCCCTTCGGCTCCGCTCAGGGACGTTGCCATTCTTGACCAGCAAAACGGCTCTCTTCACCCGGTGGCTGAGCGCAGCCGAAGCCCTGACGTCAACGGCCCTTCGGCTCCGCTCAGGGTCCTTGCCATTCTTCACCAGCAAAACGGCTCTCTTCACCCGGTGGCTGAGCGGAGTCGAAGCCCTGACGTCAACGGTCCTTCGGCTCCGCTCAGGAACCGTTCCATTCTTTTCCATCCTCGAGGGTGCTCCACGCACTCGGTGGCTGAGCGCAGCCGAAGCCCTGACGTCACTACCGCTTCAGCGCCAGAGTCATGCCATCACCTAGTGGAACCAGCGAGCATTGCACATCAGGATGAGAGGCGACGACGCGGTTGTATTCTTGTAGAGCACGAACATTATGCGGTTCAAACTCCGTTTCAGGATTTGCGATTTCGCCCCAGGCGAGTGTGTTGTCTGCACAGATAATGCCTCCTTCACGTACAAGAGGGAGCATCGCGTTGAAGTAGTTCAGATAGTTTGGTTTGTCGGCATCGATGAATACAAAGTCTACTCCTTGTTCAAGCTTCAGTGTGGGAATGACATCGAGCGCAGCACCACAGTGTACCTGAACTCGATCCTGCAAGCCTGCCTGGTGCGCTTTGCGTCGGATGAAGTCGCAGTAATCTAAGTTCAACTCCAGACAATGAATGACTCCACCTTCTGGAAGTGCTCGCGCCATGATCATCGCGGAGTATCCGGCTAGTGAACCTATCTCCACAATAGTGCGAGCGTTCATAGCACGAAGAATGAGTTGAAGAAATGCTCCTTGCTCAGAGCTAATGTGAATCTCTGGTATGTCTTGTTCGAGAGCTTCCTGACGTAAACCTTTCAGAAAATTATCTTCAGCACTGAAGAGAGTTGTGAGATATTCTGCAATTGCTGGTGTGACTGCGGTAATGTTGTTTGCCATGGCTTTAGAGATCGTTTTTTCGAATATATCTCTTTTCAGCCTTAACAGCCACAGCTCTCTGAATACGGATCTGGCAGAGGCAGCAGAGCGCGCGTTCGCAACCAGCTGCCAAATCCGTAGCTTCAGAGATCGAGCCCTAGCTCTTCAAGACCGTAGCTGCATAGTACCCCATGGCGTCGCGCATAAAGCGAGCAAAGTCGAGTTGAACGGCGTCATTGAATGTGACGAAGCGAGGGTCGTCCATGTAGAGTTGACCCAAGCCAGCATACTGCTCTGCTTGTGGGTCACTGCTGTTTGCTGTGCCCCAGAATGAGCGAATATTCTGGTAATGTTTGGCAATGAGCGCTTGTACCTCTGCAGATGCGGGATCGGCTTTCTGCAAAGCAAAGAGGGCATCACGAATGCTGTTCTGTTCTTTTATGAGTTCACTGTAGCTAGCAGCCGACATTGAACTGAGCGCACGTTCAGATTGTTCGACCGCGTCTTTGCCATAGTTCTCGATTGCCTGCTCGCGTATCACATGTGCCTCGGCACGAGTGAAGCCCTGATATAATTCATGTGGTTCCATAATCGCGTGTCCTTGTAGTGAATGAAGTGTTTGTTCAATGGTGCCTAACAGTGCGTTCAATCGATCTCGTTCCTGCTCAAGCTGCTGAGCGTGTTGCCGCAAGGCAGTTGCAAGATCGAAGTCTGGGTTGTTGAGAATGCGGGCTATGTCTTTTAAAGGAAAGTCAAGCTCCCTGTAAAAGAGAATCTGCTGCAGCCTCAAGAGCTCTTTCTCGCCATACAAACGGTAGCCAGCTTCGCTACGCGTTTCGTGTATCCTATCATGATCGTTGCAATGCTTGACTGAATTGGGGTGCTGAGGAGATTGAGACAAAACTATTGTCTGACCTAGGGTGAGGGTCAAGAGAAAAATGAGGTGGGGAGAAAATTGTTTGGGTTTACTGGTTCTTGTAGTGGCTTGGGACGCGGATGACGCGGATGACGCGGATTGGGCGGATTGCGGTTGTTAGTCCTGTGGTTATACGAATGGCATTTGTCGCTGAAGATGTATCTGTGACTCATGATGTGTTGCTCACTCTTCAGCTTAACTACAGGGTGTTAATAAGTTGTGACTCTGGAATAGGTCATAATTGTAATATCAGACCTTTCACTCCCAATCGTCATAAAGCCGTGCAGTTTATATTGTTACAGTTCACTACAGCAGAAGTTGTCCGCACTCACAATACTCATATGCGGCTATTCTTGCTCCTAACTCAGGTACTAGCTTCTAAACGTTTTGTTCGAAGCGTGTTCACTGGTGTTGCGGCGAGAGTCGAGGAGTAATTCATGTGCGAAGCT
>JBGAVD010000001.1:0-982794 GCA_044228285.1 Chlorobiota bacterium | reverse complement strand
GCTAACTGTTGGGTTGCCTGAGCAGTTATCAACTGCTGTAACACTTCCCATGTTTGGTTCTGAAATAGCAGAACCACAGCTAACTGTTACAGGGTTTGGACAGCTAACGGTTGGAGCTACGTTGTCATTAACAGTGATAATCTGAGTGCAAATTGAGGTATTGTTACATACATCAGCAGCGCGATAGGTACGGGTAACCTTGTACTTGTTCGCACAGATTACATCGCTTGTTACATCGCTAACATGGCTGATGCTTACTGCACCGCTGCAGTTGTCAATTGCACTTACTGAATTGACATTAGCAGCTGGGATTGAGCTCGCACAAACCACGGTCACAGGCGCTGGACATGTGATGCTTGGAGCAACATTGTCGTTCACGGTGATGACTTGAGCGCAAGTCGTTGCGTTACCGCAAAGATCTGTTGCGCGATAGGTGCGCGTTACACTGTACTTATTAGCACAAACAACGCCTCCGGTCACATCGCCTACAAATGCTACAGTCACTGTACCACCACAGTTATCTGCTGCACTGATACCAAGGGTGCTTTGTGTTGGCACGGAGGATGCACAGGATACTGTGACTGGTGAAGGACAGCTCATGGTTGGAGCTACATTGTCGAAGACGAGAATAGACTGTGAACATGTTGCAGAGTTTGAGCATGCATCTACTGCCTTGAACGTACGAAGTACAGTGTATTTGTTTGCACAGATAACGTCTGTAGTTTGATCGCCAACAACACTAACCGTTGGAGTACCGCTGCAGTTATCTACTGCAGTAACGCCTGTAGTTGTTGGACTTGAAATGTTCGATGCACACGTGACGGTTACTGAAGGAGGGCAAGAAATGCTAGGAGCAATGTTGTCGTTCACTGTAATAACCTGTGTACAAACCGATGTGTTGTTGCAAGCATCCGCTGCACGGTAGCTACGATTAACTGTAAACTTGTTTGCACAGATGACATTGGAAGTAATATCACCAATAACACTAATAGTTACAGTACCTGGGCAATTATCAGAAGCGCTAACTAGCTGAATATTTGCTGTTGAAATGCTTGATGCGCAGGTCACGGTTACAGCATTAGGACATGTGATGGTTGGAGGTGTAAGGTCGTTAACAGTAATAATTTGGGCACATGTGCCTACGTTTCCACAAACATCAGTTGCTGAGTATTTACGCGTAATTGTGAACTTGTTTGCACATACAGCGTTGGAAGTAACATCTCCAATAAAGGCGATTGATGAGTTACCAGCACAGTTGTCAGCGGCTGTAACGCTACCAATGTTGTCTTCAGGTACATCATTTGCACATGATACTGTCTGATTTGCAGGACAGTTCACTGTTGGAGGCTGATTGTCATTAATAGTAAAGATCTGCGTGCAGATTGCTGTGTTGTTACATGCATCTGCTGCACGGTAGGTACGAGTGATGGTGTACTTGTTCACACAGGTGAAGTTTGTTGTTGCATCACCTACAAAGCTGATGCTTGGTACACCGCTACAGTTATCCGTTGCGCTTACAGAGCTCGTGTTTGGAGATGGAACAGCCGAAGCACAGCTAAATGATTGTGGTGCTGGACAAGTAATACTTGGTGGCACGTTGTCATTTACAGTGATGAGTTGAGCACATGTCGAAACGTTGCCGCAAAGATCAGTAGCACGGTAGGTACGAGTCACTGTGTAACGGTTGGCACAAACGAATGATCCGGTAACGTCACCAACAAAGGCAACACTTACTGCACCAGCACAATTATCTGCTGCGTTAATACCCACAGTGGTCTGAGCTGGAACTGATGCTGCGCATGTTACACTTATAGGAGCTGGACAGCTGATGGTTGGAGCAACATTGTCGAAGACAACAATGGTTTGTGAGCATGTTGCTGTGTTTGAACAAGCATCAGTTGCCTTGAAGGTACGAAGAACGCTGAACTTGTTAGCGCAGATCACATTCGTTGTCTGATCACCAACAATACTCAAATTGACATTTCCGCTACAATTGTCTTCGGCACTTACTCCAGTCGTCGTTGCGCTGGCAATATTGGACGCGCAAGTCACAGTAACTGAGGCTGGACAGCTGATGGTTGGAGGAACGACGTCGTTGACGGTAATTGTTTGAGCGCAGGTTGCGGTGTTATTACATGCATCCGCTGCTCTATAGGTACGCGTGATCACGAATTTGTTCGCACAAACAGAATTTGAGGTAATGTCGCTCAAGACTGTAATACTGATATTACCATTACAATTATCTGTAGCGGTTACACCTTCTGTTGATTGGCTTGGCACCTGTGTTGCACAACTAACGCTGAGGGAAGCTGGACAACTAATAGTTGGTGGCGTAATGTCGCGAATCGAAATATTCTGCAAGCAGGTGCTGAAGTTACCGCAAGCGTCAGCAGCTACCCATGTGCGGCTGAAGTGGTAAGAGCTAATACAGCCATCATTAAAGGTACAGTTTGGACAAACAGCACTCGTAACACTTACAACGCCACTGCAATTATCAATTGCAGTCGCTGCGCCAGTGAACTGAGGTGATTGTGAATCTGTACAGCTAATGGTAACGTCAGCTGGACATGTGATGCTTGGACCAGTCTTATCCTTAACGGTAATCAACTGGCTGCAAGTGCTTACATTACCGCATGCATCAGTTGCCGACCAGATACGACTAAAATGGTAGCGTCCAACGCAACCATCTGAAACGATCGCCAAGTCTGAGCGACCTATCGTTACCGTGCCTGAGCAATTGTCTGTAGCAGTCGCACTTCCTGTATTCGCAGGGAGTTGTGAAGCCAAACAATCGATAGTAACATCTGCTGGACAGCTGATGCTTGGAGGCGTTACATCAATAATGGTAATAATCTGAGCGCATGTAGCAGAATTGCCAGCAGCATCTACAGCTTTCCATCGACGCGTGATCACTGAACTATTTGCGCAACTACCAGCTGCACTCTGATCAGTAGAATTGATAGTGATGGAACCTGAACAATTGTCGGTTGCTGTTGCCGTGCCAGTATTCGAAGCTGCAGTGGAAGCCGAGCAGCTGATAGTGACATTGCTTGGGCAGCTAATCGTAGGAGCTGTTTGGTCGCTCACGATTACGAGTTGACTGCAGCTCGCTGAATTTCCAAAGTTGTCAGTCACGACCCAAACGACGGTGGTCGTACCAACCTGGAATGTTGAAGGAGCGTTATTACTCAAGTTCAGAGTAGTCCCTGAACAGCTTGAACCCGTTGAAGGATTAGCCAAAGTAAGGTTTGCCGCCGTACATCCACTATTGGTTGTTGCATTAACAGTACCTGCACAACTAATTGTTGGAACACAGTGGTCACCAATGGCAAAATCACCCATAGTTGTGAACTGCGAGCCTTTTGAACTCGTAGATGTTGGGTTCGATGAACCTCCAGCTGGAGCAGTCCATGTTGAGCTATTGTAATTTCGGACAAAATACGCGCTTTGTGTTCCGCCGTTCATTTCTCCAGCGTTGTAACCAAAGGTCGCATCAAAGTTGGTATAAGCAACTGTTCCAGAGTTGTTTGGATTGTTCGTGAGAGTCCAGAAGCGTGTTACGCAACGTGAAGGATCGATACCTGAACCTGGTTGCAGATTAGGATGCGTACCATCGGTACTGCTTGCCATGATAGAACCAGGTTGGCTTACTGCTGCAAAACTGACCGTTACTGGACTATAGGTTGTGGCATCACCAATTTCAAAAATGCGGCTTAAAGCAGATGAGGAGAATGGCCAAATCAGATTTCCATTTACCCAACCGTTTGATGCAGATGCTCCAGTCAAGGTTGAGCCTGTTTGCATACTAACTGCAAAACTGCCAGTTGACAAATATCCGCCACCAAAAGTCAACGCTCCACTTACAGCCAGATGACCATTGAGTGAAACACTACCGCTGTTCGCAATTGTCAAGTTCTTAACAGCAGATGGGAATCCGTCGCCAGAACTCTGAGTACCGCTTCCGTTAAAAATGAAGCTTGTGTTGTTTGAAGAGTTGTACACTCGAGATTGAGTTTGAACATGTCCGCCACTTCCACCCGTGCCGCTAACCGTGATACCGTTCGAAGAACGAATTCCAAGAGTTGCGCCAGAAGCGAGAGTGAATGAAGATCCGTTCCCGCCGGAAAGGATTGTACCGGCTGTTGCCATTTGAAGGGTTGAACCAGAAGACACTACCCAGTCGAGATCATTCGAGAAAGTTCCGCCCGATGAGAATGCTTGTGAGCCACTACCGTTGAAGCTAATGGAACCACTACCTGAACCGCTCGCGGTGAACGTGCCACCAGTAACGCCGAAGTTGCCGGCTACACTCAAACTGCCAACTGCACTTCCGTCACTCAGATCGAATGTTCCGGAACCGAGACCAAAACTGCCAGCCACGGTTAAGCTTCGAGCTGTGTTTGAAGCAACACGGAAACTACCTCCGGTTTGGACGAAGTTTCCACCTACGGTAAGTGAACTTTGGCTCATACGTAGAATTGCTGATCCTGTGTTGACGATGCTTAGGTTACCGGCGATCGACAAGCCAGAGGAGGCCATGTCGCGGTTACCCGACATCGAAGCACAATTGTAAGAAAGGTTACCAAACGCCTGGCCGTTTCCGCTAGGATCGTTTGTAACAGTTCCCGCAATCGTACATGTGGAAGCTGGGTTCCAACTCGCTGGTGGAATCGCTCCTCCATCTTGCGTGTGCACATACACACCGCTTGAACCGAAGAGCAATGTTCCACTCACAGTGACCGAACCGTTGTTCGACATGGTACCGTTCACCGAGAGAGCGTTGCTACTGTTGATGACCAATGTCTTACCACCGTTAATGGTAATCGACGCTCCACTGTTGATGGTGTAGGTCGTCCCCAAATCCAGGTTCGCTGGCACTGCACCGTTGATCACGATGTCATTGCCGCTGGTCAACGGATTTGGTGGCAAGGTGTTACTCGACCAGTTACTGGACGTTGCCCAGCTGGTATTTGTACCACCATTGAAGGTGTACGTAGTCGCGAAGCTGCTGCTGCTTGCAGCAACTAAAAACAATACGCTGAGTAAACATCGACGAGTTCTCAGCGCTTGCGCGAAGGCGTAAAGGTTGTTCATAACAGTATCCACTGTGAGTGTAAAAAAATTTTTCTTGTTTGCTTTTTGTAGGTCTGAAAGCCACTGCACCGTTGCAGTAGGCGTCTCTGCTGATGATTTTTTATACGCAGGCTGCTTCGCAGCATGCGCTTGAACAGAGACTTCAGATAGGTCTGGAATGAGCTCAGGTATACCAGCAGCGACGATTCGAGGCAATAGCTGGGCAGACAGTTCGTCTGCACTCATCGTGCGCTGTGCGTGAAATCCAAGACTTTTTGAACGAAAAGTGATTCGCTGAATGCAAGCGCGAATCAATGCGGAGAGAAGCTGAATAAGGAGACTAGAGCGAAGGAATCCGACGAAACGTGTGGTTCTTGCGCTGTAGTAAAAACTACGCGCTGACACAAAACAACATCGAGCAATTGCCGCGCTAACGACGATCGCCACGAACGACAAAAGCATGCACAGCGTCAACCGCAGTGATGCACTTGATGTCTGAAGTATGGATGTGAGGTAGCAAGAAAACATTAAGAACCTGAATCGTCGTGAACTAGAAAACACCGGTCTCCGTCAGCATCATCCTAATGTTTTTTGTCTGGCAGTGACCAGTTTTTAAGTCCTGGTTTGTCCTGCTAGAGGGCCTTTGTGGGAGCATCCTGCTCGAACCTTAGCCGTAAGCGTAGCTCCTACGGAGCGTACCATACAAAGTTGGTGTAAGGCAACCCTACCGACAATACGTAGATATACCGATTATAGTAGGACGCTTACCTGAAAGTTCCCCTCAGGTAAGTGCACATTGAAATTCATGAGAAAAAGGCGGCTTTTCGCGCGTTCCCCTGATCCATCAGGCGGAAAGAAGATGCTGAATCGTAGTCCCTCGATTCTAATTCCCTAATCCCTACTAGCAAAATAACATGTAAGACTTTATCCTACAGTATGAAATTTTCGTAAGCCTTCTGGAGCGATTTATGAATAGTATTTAAGATATTTCTTTCGGATATTCCATTTTGAAGAGTTCTGCCTCTCCTTTGCTTTAAATTGCGTCTATAAGCGCGTTTTATACAGTTTGTAGAGAACGCAATCCCGTGCACAGCACGCGTTTTCCGTTGTAACAAAAGTTTCTTCTATTCCTTTTCTGTCTAGTCAAGCCGACTCATTTCTGAGTAGTATCGAGCTTAAAAAGTGTACGATTATTCATAAATCCGTCTCGCTGCTTCTTTAGGATAGGGCTCCTCATTCAAGGACCTCCACTCATTCCGGCTTTGTTTGTGCACTTCTTTGAACCTCATTTCGGGAGTTTGTAGGCAGAAGTTCTTTGCGTCCGACAAAACACTAGAGCAGCATAGATGACAACTCTGTACTCATTCATACAGAGCTGCTCTGTAGAACAATAAGGTGCTCATCAGCACTGCAACTCTTTGCGCTTCGCGATGAGAACTGGCATATAAAGTGCGATCTCTGAGTTGAGTTTTGTTCGCAAACTCAGCACATAGTTCAGTTTGAACCGATCAGCGAAAAACGACCAGAGGTCATCGACAGATTGGAATGAATGACAGTCCACGGGATTGACTGCGGAGAGTCCGGCGGAGAAGCTAGTGTCGATTTCAAACAAGAAATCCGAGTGGTCGGAGTGCCGAGTAACCGAAGCGCGAAGCGCGCACGAATTCAAATATCCTCGAGTTATTTTTTGTGTAATTTGAATGGGTCACAAACAAGCGTCTATGCAGCGTACCTCTCTTGAACAAACACGTGCTTGGCAAAGAATCGTCAGAGTTCTTAGTACTCTGAGCCTGGCTTTGTGCTTCGTCGCGAGCCCTGCAATGCACGCCGAGGACTTTCAAGTGGTCGGGACTGCTGTCTTCGGGGGTTCGAACCTTCTGATTCGAACAAATGGGACAAAAGTGCAATACAGCTCTGTATTATCTGACGACAAGCAGCGCCTCACCCTCACGATCAAGAATGCTGGCATCAAAACAGAACAACGAGAAGTCAATAGCGCTCGCGGCATGATCGAAAGTGCCATTATGCAGCGAATTGGACGAGACGTTGTCATTAATGTATACTTCCGACAATCAGCTGGGTATACCGCTGTCCTGCTACCTTACTCAAGATCTTTAAGCATTGATGTGTTTCAATGGACAAAGCTGAGCAGCTCTGAAGATCAATACAGGAGTGGTCTTATCGCTCTGCAGAACAATGTGATGTCTGTAGCTAAAGACCTCATCTTCGCTGCTGCACAAGCCAAACATCCAGATGCAACAGCTTTTGCTGGCTTTGTTAGTGCCCGTGAGGGAAATTTCGTTGATGCCAAAGACTTTTTCTTAAAAGCTCTCGAACGAAAGAGTGCAATTGGTGATATCTATGGTGGGCTGGCGCAAGTCAGTAGAATAGAGAGTAACGAGCTAAAAGCTCGCGAATATGAGAACCAATTTGTCCAAAGAATGGGACGCCCTCCCTACTTCGACGAAGAACAACTCAAAATTCAAAAAGTCGTGCCACCCGTAGCCGAGCCTGCTTCTCTTGCTTCCCTTACAAAAGAGTCTACCGCAGATTCTGTGAACACTGCAGACACGACATTAACTCAGCCAAGCGCCTCAGGCGATAGCTCTACCAATTCCTTAATGGCTCAACTTCGAAGCCTTCAGGCGGGCTCTGCTACTGGCTCGGATGTCACTACCCAGAGTGCCCCAACAGCTGCCAAACCCCTGTTTGCTTGGTTGGACAGTGCACTGCTTGGATTCGGAGCTGCTCTAGTGCTCATTGGCCTGGTCTTTTTGCGAGGCTATACTCGCTGGAAAAAGCAACAGCTGGCGTATGTGAAACTAGGAATCGAAGAACAACGGAAGTCCGCTGCTTTTGGCTCTAATCTACAGCAGGCTATGGCCGTCTCCGAACAGCAAGCCGTCAACATATATAAAAGAAGTGCCTCTCTCTTGGACCGCCAAGACGAAGAAGAGTCTCAAATGCCACAGGTCCAGGAACAGGCGCGAAACTCGAGAAGCAATAACAGCAGTGCCTTGGCAAGTCGATACTCCGACGGTGAACTCCAAGCGGAACGTCCCAAAGAAGTCAAAGTACCTAGCGTCCCAGCTTCAACCTCGGCTGACGATGATCTCTTTGATTTCGATGAATCATTTTACGCTTCGCGTAAACCTGCTTCGAAAGCAACAACTAGCCCAAGCTCGTTTGAAAGCGATCTTGGCACAAAGAGTCCACTCTACAACACTGACGCCGACCCTCAGCTGAGTGCCGGTCAGGTACCCCAAGCTAGTTCGAGTGCCACCCAACCCATCGCTACAAATCCCGTCCTTGATGTGGATGCAGAATCGCTCGAAGCCCTAGCATCTCAGTTAGGAATCGATCCCAATCTCCTCTCAACCGTTCGCAAACGGAAGAGCAGCCAAAGTCCAACATCATAGTACCCTGCTAAGCCTAGGCCTGCCTCTTCGTCGTTTGCCAACCAGCGCAAGGGATCAAATAGTATAAGCAAGTGTCCAGATCACACAGTCTGGGATTAAACGTATCGTGTTGAACTGCTGTCAGAGTGACATAAGGATAGGTATTCAAGGAGCGATCATTCCTCGCAGGATGTTGCTCTATCTATACCAGCGGCACTTTTTAACATGAGCTCTTGCTGCGTTAAACTCTGTTAAGCACCAATTAAGGTATGAAAGAGACGCAATTAGAGGCTATATTGCAGGGAGTACCTTTATCCTTAGCCACTCTCTACCACCACGTGGAGTTGCTTATGCAGCGTCAGACTTTTACATACTTTCGTGCTTTACGCATGTGCGTTGTTCTCTATCTTTTTGCTATCTCGGCTTTGCCGCTAACAGCTCAAGATGTTGACAATTCAACCACTTACACGTCTGAAGGAACTATCATTCCAATTCAGCAACCACATGGAGCGCACATGCTCCCTGTCTTAGATGCGCTTCTCAGTGATGAGCTATCACTTTTGAACAACACGCAGTATGTTGAGGCTACTCAGCAACCGAGCTTCTTGGACGACGTACGTTTCGCCTACGCAAGCAACGATATACCAACAACCAATAGTATTCGAAGCGATTGCGGTTTTGAGCTCGATAATTCTATCAGTGCTCTTGAGCTTGGGGTAGAAGGATTACGTCGCAATCTGCCACTCACACGATCTGTAGCCGACACAAACACGAAAGTGTCCCAGCTTCGATATGTGTACAACAACCGCTACCAACTAAAACTCACTATAAGCCTGACGGAAGACCAAACGGTCGACATTGGCCTGTACAATATCCTTGGTAAGCGCATCAAGGATTTGGAGCATAGTTTCATGCCGGAATGTGAAGACAAAGAACTCAAGTACTCCATCAGCGACGTACCGCCAGGTGTCTATATCGTGGCAGCCCAAGGTTCGAACTTCCGCTCAGCACTTCGCGTCGCTATTTCAAGAGGCGACGAGTAGTTGCCAGGTACTCAGTGTAGTACTATCTCTTCAGCCCTTCAATCCTTGAGTATCATTCGCTAGCAAACGATCAAGTCCTCTTTTGCACTGCTCTGTTTGCCACATCGTCCGTATATTTCCGCATCGCCATCTGAGGGCGTGTATGTTCGCAGTGCGAACGTCACAACTACTCTGCAACATGGATGTTGACCAGCGCATGAATCGCTTCTACAATTACTGTACCCTCATCATCGTTCTGTGCTTTTGCTCCACTCATCTGGTAGCTCAAGCTGAAGCCGAGGGATACTCAAACAGTTACCTACTTCGCCCTGTAGGCGCACGTACCATTGGTCTCAGCGGAGCCTATACATCGAGTGTAAACGAAGCGAATGCCATGTTCTGCAATGCTGGAGCATTAGGATTTCAACCCGAAAACGTACAGCTGAGCACCATGTTTTCGGCCCTGAGTTTTGGTCGCTATCAGAGCACCTTTGCAGCAACAAAAAACCTAGGCAGCTCCATTGGAATCGGACTGAGCTTTAACTCCTTAACCAGCCCTGGCTTTCATCGCTATGATGGCGCAGGCAATCCCCTTGGCATTGCAACCTTTCAGCAGTACAGCGCAGGTCTTGGTGTTGGTGCAACTATTGCGAATGTCGGCATGGGTGCCGTTGCCAAGTACATCGTAAACAACATGGATGCAGCCGGACTCAAAGCTAGTGGGTTTGCCTTCGACCTAGGAGCAAAGATGCCCTTTGCACAATACTTCAACCTTGGTCTCGCCGTACAGAACATTGGCTCGGTTCAGTGGAATAATAGCAGCTCCCTCACGGAACAGTTACCCTGGGTTATTCGCTGTGGACTAAGCACAGAGATCCCACTTAGTAATGAAGAATATGTGCAGCGCAGTACCACCCTGGGTGAGAACGACACTGTCCATGTTCCAGCTAGCCGTTATGTGCTCGTTGCCCTGGAGATGAACTACGCTCGCTCTGCGATGAGTCCACAAATCATCCTGGCTTCCGAATTCGCCGTATCCGAGCTTCTTAGTGTTCGAGCTGGCTTAGGGCTATTGGGTGACGACTTTGGTGAAACGAAACTACTTCCAATGACCACCTATTCTGCAGGACTCAGCTACCGAATTCACGCACCGGAACTCCCTTTTCAGCTGCAAATAGACTATGCTGCAGCTCATGAATTCACTTCATCCAACTCCATTAGCCATCACTTTTCCTTAATTGTAGGGCTATAAATCCTCTCCGTTGACACAGCCTCGGAACGGATAGCTTTTCCCCAAATATCGATTTTGGCTAAAATCGCATTGTGTATTTGTAAACATTGCTGTATTTTTGTCAGCTACATTACATCGGAATAACGGAGATCGATCATCATGCATCCCAAAGTGCAGCTCATTGAGCAAATGACCATGCAGCAATCGCAGGACATCCGCAAGACAAAGGATGGAGAACTTGCTCGCGTAATACCTTCATTCGGACCTGGCGACACAGTAACAGTTGCTGTACGCGTGGTCGAAGGTGAAAAAGAGCGTATTCAGAATTTCACCGGCATTGTCATAGCACGTCGTGGTGGTGGCTCTAATGCAACTTTCCGCGTTCGGAAGATTTCCAATGGTGTTGGCGTTGAGCGTATTTTCCCCGTTCACTCACCAAATATCCAAGGAATCAGTGTTGAACGCAGTGGTCACGTTCGTCGCGCGAAATTGTACTACCTACGTGGTATGAGCGACAAGAAAGTTCGCCAAAAATTGCATCAGAACTAAGTTCACTGCTTTTTTTGTTAGAATATGCCCAATGGCCGGTTTCACCGGCCATTGTTGTTTGTAGTCGAAGCTGTAGTATACATTAGCCTTCTCCGTTTAGTACTGTCTTCATCAGTTTGATCTTGCAACCAAGCCGCGAACAGGTACAAAACAGTGTGTGGCAAGTAGCTCATTGCCGAGTTTCGAAGAGAACTCTCGCCAGTTTATCACGTCGTCCTACTCTTCTAGTAGCCTGCCAAAGATCCAATCAACGTCAAATGTTTTCAACACCCCCACTTCTCCATTGTGCAGGCGCACTAGCTTCATCAATTTTGCTAACCCGCCCAACAACAGACAGTATAACAATCATTCGGAGAGAATAATGGCAGACGAGAAGAAAATTGAAAAGGCAGAAAAGGTATCGGCAGGTGCACAAAAGGCAGATCCAACAAAGCCTGATGCGCAGAAGCTCAAAACAGCACTTAGTGCTATAGAGCAAATCGAAAAGCAGCACGGCAAAGGGAGCATTTTACGTCTGAGTGACGCGCATCCAGTTCAAGTAGAGTCAATCTCGACGGGGTGTATTTCACTTGACGCTGCAATCGGAGTTGGTGGATTTCCACGAGGCCGTATTGTTGAGATCTTTGGCCCTGAGTCATCGGGAAAAACTACGGTGTGTTTGCAAGTTATTGCTGAAGCACAGCGCCGAGGTGGTTTGGCTGCTATCGTTGATACTGAGCATGCGCTTGACATGAGCTATGCTCAACGATTGGGAGTTGACCTAGACAACTTGTTGCTTTCACAACCAGAGTTTGGTGAGCAAGCATTGGAGATTGTTGAGACGTTGGTACGTAGTGGTGCCATTGATGTCATCGTGATAGACTCAGTGGCTGCGTTGACGCCGCGAGTTGAGATTGAGGGTGAAATGGGAGATGCACAGATGGGCTCGCAAGCACGTTTGATGTCGCAAGCTATGCGTAAGCTTCAGAGTGTAATCGGACGCTCAAACGCAGTGGTCATCTTTACCAATCAGCTACGAAGCAAAATCGGAGTAGTATACGGTAATCCGGAAACAACCACTGGTGGAAACGCACTGAAGTATTACGCTTCAGTACGTATCGACATCCGACGCAAAGACGTCATCAAAGATGGTACTGACATCGTTGGTAACAGAGTTCGTGCGAAGATTGTCAAGAACAAAGTAGCTCCTCCGTTTAAAGAGTGCGAGTTCGACATCATGTATAACGAAGGTATTTCCAAGATCGGCGATATGATAGATCTTGCTGTTGAGCATGGACTAGTAACCCGCAGCGGTTCTTGGTTCGGTTATGCTGAAGAGCGCGTACAAGGTCGTGACGGCTTGCGAAAGATGCTGCAAGAAGACACAGCTCTTCTCGGCAGACTCGAGAAAGATGTCATGGAAAAGCTTGGAATGAACGTTGAAGTAAGTGACAAGAAAAAGTAGTTGTCTTGTTCATCTGAAGTACAGCACGAGCCAGTGATACTGGCTCGTGCTCGTTCAACGTGTTTTTCTGGAGGTTCATGGCACGAACAAGTGTTGGCCTTCAGTGCTTAGCTATCATCGCTAGTGATTAGTATTGTCAACACATCTTCAGACTATGTCAGAGGTCGTTCCGCACTACATAACTCAACTTGTTGCGTCAAAGCGCAAACCAGAGCGTGTCAACATTTTTGTCGACGGTGCCTTCTGCTTGCAAGTACATGTAGATATTATTGCGAAGTACCGAGTGGCGAAGGGTGCTGTGTGGAATGATGAGTTACGTGAAAAGCTACTTGATGATAAAAGGCGAATGAAGATCAAAGCACTCGCTCTCTCCTTCGCTACCTACAAAATGCGAAGCACCGAGCAAGTTCGAGAACGCTTGCGACTGAAGGAGTGTAATGAACAAGAGATTGAGGATGCGATCGCATTCCTCCTCGAGTTTTCTTACTTGAATGATCAACAGTATGCTGAGATGTTTATCCGCGATCGCTTGTTACGCCGTGCCGTATCAGCAACGCGCCTGTTCCAAGAACTCCGTAAACGTGGCGTCTCAAAGTCAGATGCTGAACGTGCGTTGCAGATCAGCTATCCGCAAGAACGCACTGCTGAGTTAGCGCGCGTAGCAGCGCAAAAGAAACTGAGGATGGTGTCGTATCGTCCCATCGAGAAACAACGTAAAGCTCTCAGTGACTATCTACAACGACAAGGCTTCGAGTGGTCACTGATCAAGACCGTTCTGCAGGAGATATTCCAAGCTGAGCATGAAGTAGTTGCCTGAAATGTAACTAGTAGACGTTGAGTAAAAGCTACGCTAAAGAATGAGCACAACGCCTCACACAGATACGGGGAGATAGACCTCAACCGATTCAGCTGCGACAATTGGCATATACTCCTGTTCAGAACATCAGCTCTGGATGCCGTGGGCACGGTCTTATCTCAAGGGAGTTAGTGTTTGCGGACCGCCGCAGGGAGTTTAATCGCGATGGACTTCTTGATCATTTTCTCAAGGACCTTTCGATCGACAGACTCAAGGTTTTTAATATAGAGACACCCTACACCTGTCTTATGCGGACCAAGCTGCTCCAGCTCTTCTGCAAGAGGCGCAAGCCCACTACAGAGGTACACGCTAATTGCAGCTTTTCGCGCAGAGAATCCCACGGGAAACCAGTCTGTCACTTTACCTGCACTGTTTGCGTATTGAATATCTCCCACACCAACTAACGAGGTACCCCACATTGCAGCCTTTTGCTTGGTGTGCTTTTCCATCATTGCAAGCAGAGCTCTGCAATCGGATTGAACATTCTGCGGACTAATCTTTGTCAAATAGTCTTCCACTAGAGCTGTTGTCTTTTGTGTCTTATTCTCTGCCATACGCTCAGTAATCCTCAGTTGTAAAACAAAGTGTTGAGCTGGGCTATCCAAAGAAACTGGCGCTCCTTCTGGGCTTCTGTTGAGCCTAGCTCATTTGCGAATATGCACAAGATTCCTCCATCCTAAAAATTGCACAGGTGTGCTGCCAGAGGCAGCACACCTGTGCGCGTGTAAGAAAATCTCCTGTACGACTACACGGACATTTTGTCTTTCGATGTTGTATGTTTCGTAGCGCCATCTTTTGACTTCGAGCGGGTAATAACTCGAGGCTTCTTGACGCCCTGCAATTGAGCATCCTCGCCGTAGTAGTTGTAGTACTTATAGTAACGATAGTACTTGTAGTACGTACCATAGTTGCTGCTTACGTCAAAGTCATTGAGTACAATACCAAGCATGCGACCACCTACTCGGTTGATGCTCTCGCGACTCTTATTGACAATCTCCATATGCGTGCTTTCTGCACGCGCAACGAGTATGTATGCGTCAACAAGCGTAGCTAGAATGACAGCATCTGTAACAGCTACAACCGGCGGAGTGTCGATGATGATGTTATCATACTGTGTTTTCAGCGTATCCAGAAGCTCCTTCATTCTCCGTGAACCGAGCAACTCAGATGGGTTCGGTGGAATTGGACCACTGGTCATGATGTCGAGATTTTTGATACCGCTTGGACGAATTGCTTCTTCAAGACTACAGTTTCCAACGAGCGCATTCACTATACCCGGCTCTTTGCTGGTGTGAAAAACATTCTGCCCCACGGGTCTGCGTAGGTCGCAGTCGATCCAGATAGTCTTGCTTCCCGACTGAGCTAAGGTAGTAGCAACGTTCACCGACGTTGTAGACTTCCCTTCCTGAGGAACGGAGCTAGCAACCATGACCGTTTGCACATGTTTATCGACGGTCGCGAATTGAATAGCAGTTCGGATGCTTCTATAGTTTTCAGCAATTGGTGACTTCGGATTCAAATGTGAAATCAAATGCGAGGTCACGCGAGTTTCAGGCGCAAGTTTCTCGAAGAAAGCAGAGTTGTCGGCATTGAGCATTGGACGAATGTCGGCAATCGACATATCACGCGGAATCTTTGGAATCGTTGCGAGAACTGTAAAGCCACGGTTTTCAAGATCTTCAGGTGTACGAACAGTGGAATCCATGAATGAACGAGCGATGACGAGACCTATTCCCAGAAGGAAACCAACAACGCATCCAATCCCGATATTCAGTCCGCGATTAGGACTGACAGGCACAAAATTGGCCATTGCAGGCTCGAAAACTCTCACGTTACCAAACACAGACTGCTCAGCAATAGCTGCTTCGTTCAGTTTCTCTGCCAACAAGTCGTGAAGCTTCCCGAGAGACGAGCTCGTACGCTCAAGGCGAGCCAAATCAATCACGCGCGAGGGAATGTTCCTAAAATCGGATTCCGCAGCGCCACGGGCATTCTTGAGGGCTTCCGTCTTAGCCATCTCTGATTGCTTTTGAATCTCCAATTCAAAAATCTTCTGTTTGAGAGAGTTCAAAGCCAACGTTGGGCTAACTGTTCCATTCCCGTTGGATCCTTGCGGCAACGTTACGGGTACACTTCCCAGCTTAGAGCGACGGAGCTCTTCAGTTTTCTGACGGAGCTTCCCTTTGAGATCTGTGATTTGTTGCTCGAGCTGTCCCATAGCATTATCATATGCTACCTTGCTCGCGTATCCTTCGTTTTTGGTAATGATAAGATCTCTGCGAACCTCTAGACGAGCGATCTCGTTTTGGAGTGACTCAATGTAAGGATTAGCAGACGCAGCTAGGTTATCGCTAAACTCCGGCTCCACCTCTTTCAATTGGCGACGGTACTCTTGAAGAGTGCGGTCAACTGTTTGAGACATGATATTCGACTCGTTGTACTTGGAATCGAACTCTGCCATTCGCTGAATGATGTTCTTTGATTGTTCATCCATTTGAACAGCACGGTTCTGACTCATATACGTTTGCAATTCTCGCTCAGCCTTACTGAGTGTATCATGAGTGCGATCAACCTGTCCACCAAGGAATTCACATACACGGCGAGCATTACTTCGATTGACATTCTCGTTGTCACTTTGATAGGTCTGTACAAAGTCATTAATGATCAACGCTGCTTCTTCGGCGCTTGTTGATCGCATACGCACTTCAACTACATCGGCATCTCGAATAGATGAGAGTTGGAGTCCTTCATTCAAGCGAGCGGAGATCGCCTCAATCGTGTCTGTGATGGTAACAGGGCGGTACTTTTCACGAACGTCATCGAAGTTCATGATAGGAAGTATTGTCTGCGTGCCTGGCACGTAGCGCTGTGATCGCAAGAGTCGAGCCGTTGCATTTAACAATGGCTTGGATCGCATCACTTCCACTTCGTTCTTGATGTTACGCTCCTCTTGGCCCATCATTCCTAGAAAGAGACTGGAAGCGTTATGCGATTTCTCTGATGATATCAACAGTTTCGCATGTGATTCGTAGATCCAAGGTCTGGACCAGGTAAAAAGCACGCTTGCGCCACACACGATGGCGAAGGTAATGAGGATGACCCACTTGCCTCGGAAGAGGACATTGATATAGTCGTAGAGCTCAGCATGTCTCTGCGATCCAGAGCCTTCCAAGGCGTTTCGAGCTGCGTTTTCCGATAGCAACTTCTTTGGTTGTGGCTTGAGATCGTGCGTTTCCATACGGTTCGTGTAAGTGACAAGAGATTTTCTTATCACCCCAGTCTGAGTGTGCGATCACCGCGGAGAGCTGTGTCTTGCGACAGATATCTACCTAGAACAGAGAGAAGAACTTTTTCTTCTCAACCTTTTGTAGAACATCAATTCCTTCGGTGCTCAACTCAATTGTTGGCAGTGCTTGCCCAGCAAGCATTGCTCTGGGATGAGTATCGAAGAGTTGCTTTGCAATCGCTGTGCCAAGCATTTTTTCGGTTACAGAGTAGGCCTCACCTGCGTCGGAAAATGGACGTCGGTGCGTGTTGTGGGCGTCGGTCGCTACCACGCTGCAAGCGCCGCTTTGAAGGATTCGATGGGCAAATTTTTGAATTTCTGAGCCATAACGTCCTATCACACTGCCGGCTGTCACTTGAGTATAGACCCCAGCTTGCACATAACTCGCAAGTATGCTTGGATGCCGCATCAGTGCCATATTTCTTTCTGGGTGAGCTAATAGGACCCTGATCCCACTCATTCGCAACTGAAAGCAAATGTCAGCAAACCACTGCGGTGCCTCGGTCGGTGGGAGTTCTACTAAGGCATAGGTGGAGGATCGATCGTAGCGAAACAGATCAAATGCTGCAACACTTGGGAATTCTGACGTGTAGTACAGTTCGCAGCCGATGTGAAGCGCAATGGGGATGTCTTGTTTTTGTATCTCAGCTTGCAACTCCACGTAAACATTGTGGAGCGTCTGCATGCGATCTCGCTCTGAAAAGTCGGAATGTACGTGTGAGGTAGCGCAAACAGTGTCTATGCCTGCTGCAACTGCTTGTTTTAGCATGGCAATTGACTCGTCGATGGACTGAGAGCCATCATCAACACCGAATAGTACGTGATTGTGTATATCGCAGAACATAGTCACTGAATATGTGTCTGCAATGTATCGACCCAATTGTCTATTTATTCAGTTCCACAGCGCCTTCACCTTCGGTCGAGGTCAAGTCCACTGGGTTCTTTGTTGGCCGAACCTGCTCACGTAACATAAACAAACCGCCAACTATGGTCACCGGAATGTAATTGAGCATAAAGGTCAGCATGGAATACGCAAATGCCTCTTCTTTCGACACTCCAAAAAGCGGAATCATAGCACCAATCAGGACTCCTGGGATGAGAATAAATGCTCCAGGAAGCGGCGGCGTAATTGTGGTTGCTATTGCCGTGACAAGCAAGACCACGAACGCTCCGGGAAGAGGAGGTGTAATGGTCGTAGCGATAGCTGTTACGAGCAGGACCGCACAGGCATCCACAAAGGTGAGGGCATGGATGATTGGGTCTGGGGTGGCTAAGAACATTACATATACTGGCAGTATGTAAGATCCAGATCAGACACGATTGTATGATAAGTAGCGGGTATTCTGAAGGGCGTTTGAGGATCTGCACGGACCTTTGAAACCCTCAACCGCATTCGTCAGCTTCTGCCATAGATTCTGCGGAAGGGCTTTATGCCAACTCTCAAAAGAAACTCAGCTGTTGGAGTGAGTGCGAGAATTAACAGAGAAGTACGAGGAGGCCGACAGCACTCACTGCGAAGGAGCGAGTGATATCCTGCAGGTTGTATTCAGGCAATACACGTTGGAGCTTATCGCCTACAAAGAAGAGGGCGATTGCCATGAAAAGGAGTAGGTTTAAAATGTCGACAAAGCGCTCAATGACCACGGAAGCTATAGACTGGGACAAAGGAATCTTTTCACGACGGCTGAACGCATAGGGACGTAAGAACTCGCCGCTGCGTGGGATGATGTTGTTTGCCGCATATCCCAACATGACAGCTGAGAAAAGATTGAGCATCGAAGTCTTCTCCTTTACGGGCTTCAGCATGGTTCTCCAACGCCATGCGCGCAGAAGATGAGAGAAGAGAACCAACGGAATTGAGATCGAAGCAATACCAAAGTTGGTTGAGAGCAGTTTGTTTCCGAGTAGTACCAGATCAACCTTAGCCCACCAAAGAACGGCAGCAAATGTTAAACAAAAGATCAACAGCGTAAGAGCTACTCGTACTACGGTCTTTTCCAAAAACTTCATGAAGCCATTCGAAAGTGAGCTGCAAATAAAACAGTCTGCCCCAAATTCTTGAAGCAGACTGCAGAGAAGTGGTACGAATTGCACCGAAATGACAGCGCTATACTAGTGTGCGATAACGAACGGAAGCGACAATTCTACCCCATCCGTACGAAGGACCACTATGTACGAGCCAGAACTTATGTTCTGCAATGGAACTTTTAGAACTTGAGCTCCAAGGTCCAAAACCTGCAACTGACTGAGCACGACACGACCATCATTCGAGATCACTTGCAACTCGGATGAACTTGGAATGCTTCTTGAGTTTTCGATTTGAAGTTGTAAGTAGTCATTTGCTGGCGTTGGGTAGATGCGAGCTATTCGCAAACCATTCATTTCCGCGCTTTCACGAACCGACATGTCGATACTGCATGCTCGAATAGAAAAACGGCTACTGGTAACGAGCTGTGCAGGATCTGATAAGTTGCTGAAACGGATCACGACACTATCAGATTCTCTGCCAGTCGGCACATTCCAAATGAACGAGCCAACACCAGCTTCAGTACTCGCGCTTATCACTTGACTCAATGGGAAGGATGCGCCATTGTTTCTTGAGTACTTTATATCTACATAGCGAACAAAATCGCTCTGCCAGGTGATTATCTTCTTACGACCACTGCATGCACTATCGAGTTCTGTAGGTTTGAGTATGGTAATCACTGGAGTTCCAATAGCAAATGGACCACTGGTTGCGACTACCGCGCCGCCGGCTCCAACTAATCGTAAACGTGCAGCACTTGCCTCGATATCGGGCACTTTCCAGCTATACGTTTTCGCCGAGATTTCTGCTGTAATCGCAGTCCATGGTTCAGACCCTGTTGCAGAAAACTCAAGTGTATTGGTGCTTAAGAAAGTACGATCCCATGCAATTGTTTCAGTAGTCTTACGACCAATGCGCTCGCCACCGGTCCAACCTTGAAACGCAAGGCTCGCTGAACCCAAGGTAAAGGTAGTATATGATGTGTCCGCAATCGACGGTGCTGAAGGATCATAAATGCGAATCATAGCCTTGGTCGATGCAGTACCCGGACTAGGTATCCACTTGTAGGTTCTGTCAGTCGCTGGAAGGTTGGTAGCTCCAGCAATACTTGTAAAACTAGATCCACCGTCTAAAGAAAACTCAATATTGACAGTCGTAACTTTTGAACTTGTCCATTCAATTGTTACACCTGTGTCAGCTCGCACAATCTGATCTGCTCCCCCTATTGGTTGGGTCACTTTAATGATTGCGCTAGCTGGGGCTTTCAAACAAGAGTTCTTCTCAGCTCCGTTGCGGACCTTTGCGGCAACCTGAGGCAAGAAGGTGTATCGTGGTCCTGGGTTCTCGCCAATAATGAGGTGACAGTAACTCATGATACTGCCCTTGTTTGCTTTTGCCTTGCCATTAGTACAGGCATCTGCAATCGGAGGATTACCAGTTGTCGAAACGCATGTATCAATTGGGGGTGCCCAAAAACATGCATGGGTATGAGGTGCACTAAAGGTATGACCAAGCTCGTGTGCCGTAACAAAAGAATCCCACTGATAATTCTGAGTTGGAAGTGCGCTGTTTGTACGAATACCGCATGTAGCAAAACCATTAGATCTACACAAACCATCCAGCCAAGCAATTCCACCAACATCCGTTTTGCCAGGCACCGTGAACAGTACAGCCACATTTCGTGATACACCTTTGTAATTCTGCTGCCATTCATCAGTGAATTCGCGTAGCAACTCTCCGATATCGCCCAAAGCATTCTGGGTATAAACGTCAGGATCTTCATCGTTGTGAATGATGAGGTCACCGAGTTTCATGCAGACGTTTGTCTCGCGCTCGTAGATCCAGCTAACAGTCGCAAAAATGGTGTACAAGTACTTCGTAATTTTTGTCTGGTCTTTGCCCATTCTCGCCCAGAGGAAGCGGTCAGTCTCTACCGCAACTTTTGCCTCCAACAACTCTGTTGACTGCACATGAATACCTTTGGATGAACCACTCAGCTCCTTAGAATCTGGCATAATGTGCGCTTCAGGTAGATTCTCAAATCCGCAACTGAAGCTAGGCGCAGGACCGTGCGTGTTATCCATGAGGAGCACAGTATTGTTCTTGGTTGTTGAAGGAGCAACCTGGTACATGATACCGCTAGCTCGTTCAATTGATGTGTACATGTCATTTCCTGTTATCACAAGAAATACGTGCGAACCATACTCACCTTTGATGCCACCTTTAAAACAACGAGAAGCTGGAAGTGGTATCTCAACACGCTTGCCGTTCGACGTCATCCACGCATGGGTTTCTTCTCCAAAAACACTATTACCTTCGCGTAGCTCCAGCGTGCCCTGTTCGGTCAAGCTCACGGGAAAATTCGACAGAACGAGATTCTTTTCCGGGGCAAAGAAAATGCTCTTTGCATCCATCGACGAGAAGTCGTATGCTTTGGCGGATGCGGCATTTGAGGCTAAACCAGGGACCGCAGACTTTGCTGGACGCAAAAACTGTGATGTCGCGGCATACTTTGTCTGGGCATAACTGCCAACGCTCAGAAGCACGGCAACCAAGGCTTTGGAAAGAAAGTGTTTCATGGAAGTAGATAGATAATGAAAAATCTTTTTGTTCAATTCTGGGCTGCAATACTCTTCACCAAGCGCCTCTGCCTTTTTGAGCGAGGCATTGTAACCGAAGACGTTCTGGCTTGTGTAATATTCTCAGGCAGTTCGAGGAAGCAAAGCAAAAATTGCCTCGTTCACCTCTTCAACTCCTTGGTTTCCATTAATACTATGCATCTTCTTCTGATCTACATAGTAATCAACAAGAGGTGCGGTCTGGTCAGCATAGACCTTCAAACGATGTCGAATGACGTCCTCAGTATCATCAGCACCACGGCCGCGATTCGTTAGACGAGTGACGATCTCGACCTCCGGAACTTCAATATTAATAACAGTAGAAATTCCAGAACGTTTCGCCTCTAACAAAGAATCAAGCTGTTGAGCTTGAAAAAGCGTGCGCGGAAAACCGTCAAAAATGCAGCCTGCCGCGAAGGTGTCTCGTTGTAAAGCCGACTCAACAATCTCCATCACGAGACTATCTGGCACCAATGCGCCTGAATCTACAATCTGCTTCACTCGCTGGCCAAGCTCGGTCTGATTTTGAATGTGAGAGCGGAACTCTTCACCCGTCGAAAAATGCGCGAGTCCAGTACGTTGAGAAAGCAGTTGCGCCTGAGTACCTTTTCCGACTCCTGGTGCGCCAAAGAGGATTATGTACATGTGTTTCAGAGTTGGTCGTCGGTGAAAGCATCCGAAATGCTCGAGCTCCTACCGCTAAACGGTTGATCACCAGCAGCGTACGAGGCGGAGTACTTCCGAAGTACGGTCAGCAAGGCTTTGAAATCCTTGGGAGGCTCAGCTACAAAACTAAGCCGTTCTCCGGATACTGGGTGAATAAAACTTAAGGAGTGAGCGTGCAGTGTGGTCCGCTGAATCAGCGGCTTTTCTTCCTCATCTTTTTGCAGACGAAAACGTCTTTTGATTGCCGACAGCTGGAACGAATCGGATCGCCCGTATACGCTATCTACTAGCATCGGATAGCCAACAGCAGCACAATGCACCCTCAATTGATGCTGACGGCCAGTTTTCAACGTACACTCGATCAGAGTCGCAACTCGAAAGCGCTCCAGCACATGGATATGGGTAAAGGAAGCCTTGCCGCGCGCTGAGGGCATCATCGTTCCAGGAATACGAGGATTTGGCATCAATGGAATGTCTACATCTAAGTCATCCTTTGCCATTATCCCAGCCACCACTGCAAGGTACTTCTTATCTACAGTATGCTTTTCAAACTGAATTGATAGGTTTCGGTGGGACTCTGCGTTCAAAGCAAACACCATCACACCACTGGTGTCACGATCTAGTCTGTGTACTACAAAAATCTTCCCAAACTTCTGCTCGAGTAGTGTTCGTAGGTTGTCCTCCCCCTTCTTGAATCGATCAGGAATCGATAACATGCCGTAGGCTTTGTTAACAACTACTACTTGATCATCCTGGTACAAAATTTCGAGCTGCTTCTTTTTCACGTGTTCTCTTTTTGATGTAGTAATTCTTGCGAGTACCTGAGCCTGCTTCGCAGGCTCAGGTACTCAAACCTCCCGCGACTTCCACGCCTCCTGCCTACTCCCCGCCTTCCATGTGTTTGCTTGCATATGCTGCTTTTCGAGCAGCATGCACCATCGTCGCGACACAACCTACCATGCTAATGAACGCTTTCGTCAAAGCAGAGCCGAACTCTTTCAACGACGTGTCCTCCGTCAAAGTCAGATCTGAAGAAACAGACCAAGTGACTGCTTTGTTCACTATGCTAACATGACAACCAATGTTGCGCGTTCCACATAAATCACTCAAGGTCGTAGGGATTGCGGTCCAATACTTGGGAGCTAACTGACATCGCCCCACTCTGCAGCTTTCAGAGTATTCTTTAGTAACATTGCAATGGTCATAGGTCCAACGCCACCAGGTACCGGGGTAATAGCCGAACTTTTGGGCGCAACACTTTCATAGTCTACATCCCCAACCAATCGCTGTCCCGACTTCTTCGTTGGATCCGCAATGCGGTTCATCCCCACATCGATGACCACTACTCCGTCTTTCACATCCTCTGCTTTTATGAGATGCGGAATACCAACAGCTGCAATAAGGATGTCGGCTTGTCGAACATGTTCCCGAAGATCTGGAGTTGCGGAATGACAAACGGTCACGGTGGCATCTCCACCCTTTCCCTTGCGGAGCAGCAGGTTCGCCATTGGCTTGCCAACAATGTTGGATCGTCCTACGACGACTACGTGTCGTCCTTTGGTTTCAATGCCATAGCGAAGGAGAAGCTCAACGACTCCAGCTGGAGTGCAGGATACGAATCCCTCTAAACCAATGCTCAAGCGTCCAACATTCTCAGGATGGAATCCATCGACATCTTTCTTCGGATCGATCGCCATGATGACCCTCTGCTCGTCAATGTGCTTCGGCAATGGAAGCTGAACAAGAATGCCATGTACCAGAGGATCTGTGTTCCACTGACGAATAATCTCTAGAACCTCGGTTTCCGATGCACTTGCAGGCAGGCGAAAAATAGTGGACGCCATCCCAACCTCTGCACAAGCTTTGTCCTTCCCACCAACATACACTGCTGAAGCAGGATCCTCACCAACGAGGAGTAGAGACAAACCAGGCACTTTTTTTCCCGCAGCTTTGCGCTGCTCTATTGCAACACGAACTTCTTCTCGAATGGTGGCTGCTGTAGCTTTGCCATCTATGATCATAAGACCTCTCCCGATAGTTGTTTGTGTTGTGGCTGGAAGGCCGGACGCAATGAAAACACGTGCTGAGGGAGTTCAAAACGCAACGCTGCTGTCTGTTCCAATCGACGAAATCGAGGATGATACAGGACTGAGGCAACGATCCCTAACAGGATCCAGGAATAGGCCACGATGAGGTTGTCACTCGTAAATCCAAAGACGAGTTGATTGCTGGCAATAAACGGAACAATGGCAACAACAATCTGTGTGGAATCAACGGTGCGATTCTCCCTCCGGTACCGAAAGAACAATCGAAAACTATTGACCGTAAGGCTAATAGCTAGCGCGAATACACAGAGACCACCAAACAAGCCAGTTGTTGCCAAAGCATAGAGGTATGCCTGAAAAGCCTGACCGTGCCGCTCACCATCGGCTGCCTTTGCATGCAGTAAACAACCAAATCCAACGCCCACAAGTGGATATTGTTTCCAGACACTGATTGCAGATTTCTGTGCGTTTGCTCTCGTACCAAACGAGTCCCCCATGGTCGTCTCTATCTTTTCACCACCGAGAACATTTGCTGCAATTCGACGGAAATACAAGTCAAACACATCTGTTGATGAAAAAGTCGCAACAGCCTTGTTCGAAAGAATGAAGACCAATACGATCGTGCCAAGGATCTGAAGCATCTTTCGAACATTCGACTGCCGTGAGATAAGCAGGAGTACAAAGATGAATGCAGAAAGTTGGGCAACGATCGTGAGCGAGAATGTCAAGAACATTGCTATGAAGGTGCTATACAAGCTCAAATAAAAGAGGATGCGCGAACGAAGAATCCTCACATCATACATCAAGTACGGAACGAGGAGGAAAATGGCAACCAGAATGGTAAAGAAGGCCAGCACTGAGGGTTCGCTGAAGACAGATGTCGCTCGAAAAAAGCCTTCATAGCCCAGCGATAACTGATCTACTCCGCCTATAGAAATATTCGTTGTCTTGATCCAAGCAAGAGGTAGGTTAAAAGCACGTGCTGGGACTTGATATATTCCAAATATGTTCACTGGAATGGCGACCAAACAAAAAGCTCGAATGGCACGGAGGACGAGGTCCAGATTCATGGGGATGGACGCACAGCAAACTGTGAAAAACCACATGTAGGAGAAGTGCGAACTAGACTTGAGATACTGCATGACCTGTGGCCGAGAACCACTAAGCAAGGGCGACAGTGAACTGATGAGCATGATGGCAAACATCACTAAGAGTAGGACCATGCTAAGATCCAAACGTAGTATCATGGCGCGTTGACCTGTTACAGCACGGTAGATGCACAGCCCTCCAAAAAGGATACAGCCTATGTCTGCAAGAGTAAATCCCGCCGTATCAATAGCGAAAACTTGAAACGTAGACGTACTAAAGCCAAGAGGCAGCGCTAGGAGCCAGCTCCAATTTTCCAGAGACCACCAGGTTGGCTTAGCTTTTACTTCACTCATACTGTAGCAGTGGTGCGATGAGAATAGTAGCTTTTGATGTTAGGGGCCAAATACTCGTCGAAACATCGGTCAAAGTCAAACTCTGGCTTCCAGTCCCAATCGGTTCGCGCAGCTTCATCCTTAACATCAGCACACCAGCTATCAACTACCGACTGTCGGTTGATATCTGGCTCAAAACTTACTTGCGCCTGTGGAAACAGAGACAATACTTTAGCATGAATCTCGGCAGCACTCGGAGCAAAAGCAGCGATGTTGTAAATGTGTCGGCTCAAACGTGTTTTATCAGCCGCACTAAGTTGAACAAGTGCTTGTACTGCGTCTGGCATTGCCATGAACGGAATACGCGCATCAGGTCGTACAAAGCAACGATATGCTTTTGATTGCGCTGCGTAATGCAGCATTTCTGGAGCGTAGTCGCTGGTTCCACCGGTCGGCACAGTAAATGCCGAAATGAGACCTGGGAATCGAACTCCGCGAAAATCTACCCAGCCGCTCTCTTTGGTCGGCGCAAGGCGCATGAACAGTTCATCATAGTAGAATCCTAACTGCTCACAATACAATTTGTTGATTCCATAGATCGTACGCGGCTGCAGCCCTTCATCTTCAGAAACACGTCCCGCTGCTTCCTTTGCAGCTAGTGTTGGGAATCCATATACGGCGATCGTACTCGGAAACAAGAACACAACTGCTTTGTTACGACGCTTCCCTGATTCTCGTGCGAAGTCGAGGAGTTGCAAACTGCCACCCACATTAACTTTCTGTGCGAGACCCGGGTTCTTCTCCGCACTGGTGCTCAATAGAGCAGCCAGATGGTAAATCTGTCCGATATCAAATTGTGCAAGCTCTCTATAGAGTTCTGGGTTCGTTATATCGCCCATAGTCCCATGATAGGTCTTTGCGCAGAAGGCTTGCGCAGCTGGAGATAATTCCTGCAAGTCCACAGCGATGATAGAGTGACCATCTGCATGTAGACGCTCGAGAAGTGAGTGTCCTATTTCGCCATTTGCTCCAGTGATAAGCGTATAAGTGGTTGCCATGCGAGTCCGCGGGAAATGTAAGTGGAAAGGTGATTTCTTAGCTCAAATCGAGCTACAAAGATAGCCAATACCTGCCTTTTTTCGCCGAGATGCTGCATTTCTTTGGATTTCCGACGATTTTATGGCTGAATGCGTGAAAGAAGGCGAGTGAGTGCTTGTTGGAAATCCTGTTCACGCATGCTCGACATTTTGTTGGCGTCTGCGCACACCACAATCTCCTGCTCGCAGCTACTTGCAAACCAATAGTGGGAAGGATCTAAATACACGCCGATCAGTGGTACTTTCATGCAATCGCTCAAGTGTATTGTAGCTGTGTCAGGACTGATAACGATGCTGCACTGCTCAATCAATGCTGCAACATCAAGGATATGCGGTATGGGTGGTAGCACCTGCACAATGTCAGAATTATGCGCTGCGATCTTCAAAGCGAGCTCTCGCTCTCGCGGCATGCACAGCAATGCAATAGATCGCCCTGGTAGTTGCTGTTGTAGCACCTTTATCATCGTCAAGGTCTGGTCTAATCCAAAGCTCCGTAGTTCGGTACTCGCCGAAATGTTGATGAGTACGCACTTCTGTAGCTTCTTCTGAGCAACAAAGTCTCGAGCCCAAGCCCGTCTACTGTCCGCAATATCCAATCGATAGTCAAAGTCCGTAGCCTCGAATTGCTTCCCCTCTATAGCACTACATAGATGAAGCAACAACTCGGGCATGGTATTGCGCGGACTTTGTACGTGCACTTGAACTGAAAAGAGTGTTGAATACAAAGCTTGCCGTTTCTCATACAGTCGACCAATTTTTAGGGCACGACGACTTATCACATTGGCCAATACACCAGCGTTCGTTGTTCTATGAAAGACCATGCAGAATATTGCATCATAGTCCTGCGCTCGAAGCTCACGCAAAGAGCGTAGGAAAGAGATAACGCGACGCCCGAGAACAAGTCGTCTGGCTACGATACCTTTATCATCATCGAGAACACTACTGTTGGCAGAGGAACACAATACGTGCACTTCCATTCCCCTCGAATGAAGATATCGAAGTGCAGGCTGAGTAACGACCATGTCACCTACTCTATCATAACGGAACACGAGCACTTTCTTTAATCGGCCCGATTCAAGTGGGAGTGCAACGGGCTGGACGCGAAACAACAAACGAAACAGTGCATACCAGCATTGCTTGTTCCAGCCCTCTAACCTCTTGATCAACTGCTTCATGCGACGTCCCAAACACTATGTTCTCTTTTGTCTTTCATTGCTTTGCACCGCAGATCTAAGGATTTCTGTTGTTTACGACCAGCACATGCTTCGCTACACACTTCGTAGAAAGCTCTTTGAACTATCCCACGGTTCAGATGTATCAGTCGATATCCAATTCGTGCTTGAAAACAACAACACAAACATCTGCTCAACAAATAATTCTCCAGCAGACAATCGTTCAACGCTCGGGTGAATGACCGGTAATTGTATCCTTCACTCCCTGCTACTTTGCTCGAATATCAACGCGGCTTGTCAAGAGCCATACTGATAAAAGTCGCTACCTGGTGATAAAGTCCGTATGAGTCCTTCTGTTCATGCGCTGCGATCTCAATATGTTTTTCTCGAAGTATCTCGAGCATACCTTGTTGCTGCCAGAGAAAGGTCTGCGGACACGTTCTAAACATTCGTCGAAGCACAGCATACTCATTGCTCGCGTGTGCACTCCAATACCATTCAAATATATTGACTCGCGCTTCATCGGGCGCTATGGCAAGAGCACAGGGTAAAAGACAATTGATGATAAGTTCCAGTCGCAAGTGAGCGCCCTCTTGCGCTATAGGAAGCAATTGTAACCTCTCAAGGATCTCGGGAACTGATCCTTGCAGGCTGCGTTGCTCCAGAGCACCTATAAAGCGGGCATGGGCTGAGTACTCAAGCGTTTGGAGAATGCTATGAAGATCAATGACAGTTGCTCCCGGGCGACGACGCTTATGAATATACCTCTGCAGAAAGAGTTGGGAGGATCGCAGAAAGGTCTGTACGGCTGTTCTATGCTGTAACAGCGCTCGGTGCTCTGCAGTGGTACGCAGTAGACGCAGAAGCGAGTAGGTGTGAATGTCTTCCATCGACTCCCCGTCGCTCTGTTCTTTAACGAAAGCCAAATGTTGAGCTACTTCTTCTGCTTTTAATACAAGCGTCGGTCTCTCCATGAGTACTGGAACATTGTCATCAAAGACTATGTGAAGAACCACTTTTTCATATAAGAGATCGTGTTCATGATTATGTGCTATCCAGTCGCTGCTGCGCCTATGAAACTCGGCACAACCGACGCGCACATCGGACCCAATCAACAAGACTACGTCAAGAAAGTCGGGTCCTTCATGCACATTTATCCTGCCAGGTGCTAAGACCTGCATTCGCTGTCCGTCCTCGGTATGGTAAACACGCGATGGGTCACTGAAAAGTCTTCGGACAGCGTGCTGTAAGCGACGCTCCGGGATTCTATCTATATCTATCATTAGCGAACCTGCTCAATGGTGTGAAGAGAAAATGAGCCCGTGTCATAGCAACACGAGTGTCGAGCGGGTTCTTGTTGGTTGTGCGATACTAAAATCTACGTGAGCTGTACTTTATCTACGAGCTTTGGCAAAGCCAATGCTCTTGATAGAAGCGTATCTTCGAAGTAATGGACGTCATACACCAAGATCATAGTCAGGAAGAGCTACTACCCAGAGTGTGGAAGCCTATGATGTAGTATTCATTCTACCATGGTCGAGTGAAGCTGAGCATTGGGCCGGCTCTTTTGATGTCGACGTCGAAGAAAGAAAAGACACGAACCGACAAGAGCAAGCCAATCAATGGTATTCATAGAGTGAACTAAGAGCGAGAAATGAGCGAGAAATGAGCGAGAAATGAGCGACTGCAAAGCAGGCACCTATCCGTGAACGGATGCTCAGAGCGGTTTGTTTGAGCGAGAGGAGCAGAGAAGGACGAGTTCGGGATCCTTTGAAGACGCTGTCTCATCTTGAGCGACATCAAATGCTGACACGAAACTCCGTCCATTAGCGCACTAAGTATCAATCATCAACGAGGCAGCTGTTGCTCGAGCAACATCCGCTGCACGCTCAGCAAAGTCGTTTTTCGACGAGGCATACAGAATAGCTCGCGAAGAATTGACAAACGCTACTCCCCCGGCATTTGCTTTGTGAATCTCCTCCGCTGATGCCCCTTGGCTACCCACTCCTGGAATAAGAAAAGGAACGTGTGGAAAGTCTTTTCTTAAGTCTGCTAGCTCGGAAGGGTGAGTAGCCCCTACCACGAATCCGCAAAGTGCGTTTGAAGGCCACTGCAGCGTCTTTTCCATGACACGTCGATACAGGGGTTGCCCATCAAGTTGTAGATACTGAAAGTCAGCAGAACCCTCATTGGATGTGAGAGCAAGAACGAACACGAGCTTATTCTCATAGCTCAAAAAGGGTGCGACTGTATCGTGTCCCATATAGGGATTGACAGTAACCGAATCAAAATCTAACGTTTTCAAAATCGCAACAGCATAGCTCTCTGCTGTATTGCCTATATCCCCTCTCTTGGCATCCGCAATGGAAACATGCGATGAAGGAATACGCTCGCGCGTTTTTTCCAATGCGGCATAGCCGAGAGAACCATAGCGCTCATAAAACCCAAAGTTGATTTTATAAGCACAACAGAAGTCCTTGGTCGCTTCAATGATGAGCTCATTAAAGCGCACAAGCGAGTCCAAATTCTTCTCAAAGCCCTCAGGAAGTTTTTCAACAGTTGAGTCTAAGCCTACACATAAAGTAGAGTGACATCTCTGTTGAGCTTCTCTGATTTTATCGGATATGGTCATTGTCTGCCACTTGTAAGTGCAAAAAGGAACGGGTCTGGGTGCAAAAAAGCCAGAGAGCGCTGACTGAAGATGCTCTGATCTGGTGAAGTCCAAGGTGCATATACCTTGTTAAGGAAGTCTTGATTTCATTTCCTGATACGGGCGTGCAAGTAAGTTCGCCTCTGTCGGTGGAGGCATGTTCGCCTTCCGTACACGATCATTGTTCGCATCAATGCGATCTTGAGGAAGTGGATGCGTCGAGGTCCATCGTTCTAGTACACCGCCTCCTTTGCCCTTAACTTTCTCGAAGAAATATGCGAGTGCGCCTGGATACCATCTACTGGATTGCATGTATTGGAAAGAGTACTCGTCAGCTTCCGATTCATCATCTCGACTATTCTTCAACAGTGCCATACCCGTAAAGAGATTTGCGGCGATTTCAGTGGTTTTGTCTGGATTCTTACCCAAGGCTATCTCCAGCATGAGTTGTGCACCAAGAGCTTTTGTCATTCTCTGCGTGCTATGACGTCGTTCGGCATGAGCCATCTCGTGACCGAGCACGGCAGCCAAGGAGGCTTCATTGTCAAGAGTCTTTAGAATACCTGTGTATACGTAGATGTATCCGCCTGGAGTACAAAATGCATTGAGCGTTTTTGAGTCATTGATAAGAGTCACTGTATAGGGGAACTGCGAACGATACTTTACAGCTGGCGAATTCTTGAGCTGGTCAACAATGTTCTGAACGTATGCTCGAGCAGCTGCATCGTTATAGATGGGGTAGGTCTTCGAATCAGCCCGTATCTGCTTATCGAGGTTGCCGCCCATCTTCACATCTTCTGAAACTGGGTACACGTTTAAACTGCTACAGTCTGCCAAAATGAGCAAGAGCAGCGGTAGTACAAGCGCCAGGAAAGCCTGTACGGCATGTCGTGTGTTGAGTTGGGTAGTGTATTTCTTCATTGATTGAATCCTAAAAATTCAGTGGTTGACGGATACAGCAGGCGCCGCAGGCGACTGCATAGTCATGATCATATTTGAAGTCTCGTTTTAACAACAAAACACTATCTCTTTGTAATCTGCTCTGTACCGTCTGTCTTTTGATCTTCGCTTCGTACCACGCTCCTTCTCGCGTGGCTGATACAGCGACTGCATTTCGTAGAGCACAATTCTTTTGATCAGACAAACTGAACCCCTAAATCCTCAGGATAGTATGCCTGTTCAAACACCAAGCCTCGGGCTGGGGCAAGTGAGCTCGCAAGAGCGCGATTCTCAGCAGCGAGCGATTCTGCTAAATTCTCAACACTTCTCCTCTTTCTCGCTGCGTCCATCATTGCACCAACGACAGAGCGAACCATGCCATATACAAAACGATTTGCCTTGATACGCAGACGGAAAACACCAGGAGCTGGGGAGTGCCATTCGCAAGCTTCGACCTTGCAAATGTATGATTTTACTTCTTCATTGAGTTTCGAAAAGGTTGTGAAGTTGTGCACACCGGGGAAGACAGCTGCGGCTTTGTTTAAAAGTTCTGGATCGAAACGATAACGCGATTGCCAAGATGTTAAGCGCGTCAACGGGTCTTCGTAGTTCATCAAGGTGTACGAATACTCACGAGCAATCGCATCGAACCTTGCATGAAAAAGATCATCCATACGAAGCTGTGCCCCAGTTACGCGGATATCACGCGGCAGACGTGTGTTCAGGGCTTTGCGGATCGACTCCTCGGGCACCGACCAACTGTCTTGTACGCGGGCATGCGCTACCATTCCACGAGCATGTACTCCTGCGTCAGTACGCCCGGCAGCAACAACACGCGTCTCGTAGCTGATTGTCTCGAACAGTGCTCGTTCCAGTTCTGCTTGAATACTCGGAGCAGACCTTTGGTTCTGCATACCGTTATAGTGAGTGCCATCGAAGGCTACCCGAAGGACGACTGTTCTCACTGATTGCTGAATCGAGATAATACAAAACGCTTGAAATCATAATACACGTACTCGTCCGCTTCGGTCCGAATCCTCTTGAAATCCGCTGCATTTCGTTGAAGCTGAAGGCTGTTCTGTTGGTATGGAACTGACACGGCTCTGGTCGTGAAAAGCTCGGCAGGCTTTTCTGTGCCTACGCTATCAATACTCCAATACCGTGTGTGAATGATTGTACCATTCTGACCAAGATCTGAAACTTCACCTTCGTAATTGGGATAGGACCAAGAACTCATGTGGGTTGTGGAATCTACGACTTCGTTTGACTTCAGAGTCGACTGGATTAACAATTTTTGCTCGGGACGCAGGGAACCTGCAACTCTGGACAAATACTCTTGGAAGGCCCCAACATACTGTTGAATAACAACTCCTCGCTCATTCAGCAGATCGAAGCGATAGTACGGGAGATATCGCTGTTTGGCGAAACTAGATAGCGAATCGCTGAGCTCATAGATCACTGCCTTTTGAAATCCTAAGCTAACCCTTTCCTTCACCCGATACGGTGCACGTACCTGCATTTGAGGCATGGAACAGGATGAAAGCACGAGGACGAAGCTAAGAACGATAGGTAAGGAAACTCGATAGTTCATAGTTGTATAGAGTAAAGTACTGTGCGCAAATGTGAATGAACTGCTAGACAGTACATCTGACGTATAAGCGGTGATACATTTATTGTCGCTTTGATTGTTGACTACCCTCGAAAGCGAGAACAACAGATAAACAGAGCACGATCAACTGCATTGTTGAAGAGCTAGTGGAATATATCGCGCAGTGGCAACATTCTCCCCTAACGCAGATGGATGCAGAATCCGAGCCTGAACGAAATCGCCTCGCAATTCACCTAGCAAGACTTCTGAACGCTCTTCGAGCACTTGGGCCTGCTGTGGATACTGGACGCGAACATAGTTGTCTGTGTATCCGTTGCTTACACTTGTTAGGGCGTCGAAGCCTTCACAAATAACGATTGCTGTCCTAGAAGATTGTGAGCGATAGAAGCTTCGCTTCTTCTGCTCGCTAAGTAAACGCAAGCGCCTTGTTCGCTGCCGACGAATATTCATCGGGACTTGTTCTTCAGCCTCGGCAGCGGGAGTGTTCTCTCGCTGACTGTAACTAAACACATGAAGGTAGTTAATCGTGCTCTGCTCGATAAAAGCCACGGTCTGCTCAAACATCTCTTCGGTCTCGCCAGGAAAACCGCAAATCACATCCGCACCAATACCTGCATGTGGCATCTGTTCACGAATGCGTTGCAGTACATCATTGTACATCGCCGTTGTATAGCGACGCTTCATCTTGGCAAGAATGGCATCACAACCGCTCTGAAGTGGTATGTGAAAGTGTTTACACAACACCGATGACTGCGCGATAAGGTCGATCATCGATTGCTTGATTCTGTTCACCTCTACTGAGCTCAGTCGGACACGAAGTTGTTGGCAGGTCCTATCCAACATAGCGAGCACATCATAGAGCTCTTCTCCATTAACAGAACGATACTCACCTAGGTTGATACCAGTCAATACTGCTTCAAGAAAGCCTTGGTTCGATAAACTTCGAACACGAGGTTCAATCTCGTCAAAAGGCATCGACCGACTTCTGCCTCGAGCTAATGGTATGGTGCAGAAACTACAGTTATAGTCGCAGCCATCTTGAATTTTCAGAAAGGCTCGCGTATGAGAGTCATTCTCTGCGAACGTTGCTGGCACGAATTCAACCGCTTCCAGGTCATCCACAAAGATCATTGCCTGATCTTGTTTTCGCCACTCTTTGATCAATTCCGGCATCGCAAACTTCTGTTTTGCTCCAAACACGGCATCAACCCCCTCTATTGAAGCGATTTCTTCAGGTTGAAGTTGAGCATAGCAACCGGTAACTGCCACGAAAGCTGAAGGCGATGTGCGTAAAAAGCGGCGTATGAGCTTTCTGCATTCCGTGTCTGCATTTTCCGTAACCGTGCAAGTATTGATCACCACCATATCGGCAGTTTGATGGATATCCACGATTTCGTGTCCTTCCGCCTCGAACTGCTGTCGAATATGCGAGCTTTCAGCATAATTCTGCTTGCAGCCAAGGGTATGTAGAGCCACTTTCATAGCGCAAAAATACACCCTGAGTTGTCACGGCCGCGCATCCCTTCCCTTGCGCCAGTGAAGGGATGATTTACGCTTCCGCGCTGTACATCCGTTTACTTTTACTAATTTTCTCGCGTCATACGATAAACCTGTTTCACCTACTCCCTTTTCAACATGAAATCGCTGCTTAGCTTGGTCATCTTATTCTTCGTGTTGGCTGCTGTGCCAAGTCAGGCACAATTCGATTACACTCCAGATTCTTTGCACGTAACCACACTGACCTTCAACAAACCTTTTCCTCAGGTTTGGAAAGCTGTGAAGAAAGCCATTAAACAAAAAGGCTGCGCGGTTGAGAGTGAAAAGCGCTCTGTCGATGAAGCAAACGACACCTACAAAGGAAACATTCGTTCGGAAGCATGTGTTCTGATTAGCGGCGAAGACTCAACGCGCGAAGTCCTCATGCGCTGGGGCAAAGTTCCTATGATCCGTGGTGGTGTTTGGGTGTCCGGACGTGCACAATACAATTTTGCGGTTCAAGATATGCCCGATAAAAGCGTTCAGGTTGTCATGACGATTGAAATGAGCGGCAAAGAGGACTTCATCACGAAAGAAGTTCATTTCTGGCACTCAAACGGCGTACTTGATGAGGAAATGGAAGCAATGCTTAAAGCTGCAGTCGAGAGTAGTGGCGAAGCGAAGAATTAGCGAGTTTATCGAAGACAGCTATTGAGGCAACCGCAGATTAGCAACGTTTCAGAAATTCGGCTGTGAACAGCTCTCAGGATCGTAGTTCGTCGAAGCTCATCGCCTTGCACTTTGATTGAATGAGTGAAAAGGTTCAATGGAAATTCCATTGGACCTTTTTTCTTGCTGCGATACGATTTGAAGGGTGTGTCGGCGGACGACTTTTCTCCATCCGGTGCAGCAAGCTGCACCGCCTCCTCGAACTGGTTCACATTCGCCTATTGCATTATAGCTACCACAAATCCTCGGTAGACAACCAAGCAGAAAGCGAGCGATTCAGTTTCTTATTACTCATACTCAGTGTTCATGTTGTTCGCGACAAGAACCTACTTGCTATGTCTTCTGCTTCTTCTTCTTAGCGGCTGGAAACAAGACATTATTGAGGATCAGTCGATAGCCTGGGGAGTTCTTGTGAAGAGAAAGATCTGTTGGCGGATCTCCAACCGCGTGTTGGTAGTCTTCTGGATCATGTCCACCGTACCAAGTAAAGGTACCGCGACCAAAGTTACCGTGTATGTACTTTGCCCAACCTTTGCCTTCCATTTCCGCAAGGACCGTCACTGACTTTTTGATGAACTCCTTTTTGAACAGCGTCGTTTGTCCAAGGAAACCACGAATCAGATTCACATGATCTTGTGTGAGCATAGTTGGTACCGGGTCGTACTTTGCAGAGAAATCGAAGAGAGTGAAGTAGTCATTTGCCTGGTTTGGCAGAAGTTGCATGGGGTCTACATCGATGTCTGAGTATTCAACGATGTATGGACTTGTAATGACATGAAAATTCTCGAATGCGAACGTGCGATTGAAGTCAAGTTTGTTTTGCGCCTCCGGATCTGCAGGATCGCCATCTAAAATACTCTCAACGATATCCGTATTCTTTGCTGACTGCGCAATATCATAGGTATCGGTAGCAGTACACATAGCGAACATGAACCCGCCATCTGCAATGTACTGTCTGATCTTCTCCACCACGGCTTTCTTCAAATCCGGTACTTTACTAAAGCCCATCTTGCGTGCGGTTGTTTCCAACAGCTGTACTTGCGCTATGTACCAAGGCGCATTCGCATAATTATTAAAGAACTTTCCGTGTTGACCTGAGAAGTCTTCATGATGTAGGTGCAACCAATCATAGTCTTTGAGCTTGCCAAGCAGAACCTCTTCATCCCAAATCTTATCGTACTTAATCTCAGCATACTCCATCGCAAGGGTAACCGCATCATCCCAGGGACGAAATCCAGGAGGCTGATACACGGCAATGCGTGGTGCCTTTTCTAGCTTTACCACATCCATATTGTTCTTCTCGCTTTGAACTTCCGCGAGAATAGAACTGACGGCAGCTCCGTCAAGCTGCTCGAATGAAACTCCGCGTACCCGACACTCCGCAGCACTTTCGTTGTTGAAATCACAGAGGAAGGATCCTCCTCTATAGTTCAACAACCAATCCACACTCTGGTTTTTGCTAAGCATCCAGTAAACAATTCCATAGGCTTTCAAGTGGTCGCTTTGCGATGATGCATCCATGGGTATGAGTAGTTTCTGCGACGACGCAGCTATGCTGCAGCTCAGCATCGCACAAACAAGTAGGTATCTCCAACGTGGACTCATGGAATTGCTCTAGTGGTGGCTATTCCTGCAACGAATGCCAACGTGTTTTATTATGGATTGGCAGCTTCTGTAGCCACAACACTTCATCATATTAGGAGATAGTACCAGAGTCAGCTTTCGCCTGTTCTGCCCAGGTATAGCATGGTAAATCAGAGCTAGAGGCCATCAGTGGGTGTTTAGCGACAACGCGGACCGTTGCTCCTTGCATGCCGCTTCCTTCGCAGATATAGCTTCCACTGCACTTGAGAACACTGCCCTTCTTTGAATCCACATCCAAATCAACTATTCGTGGATCGACAATATTGTCGTGAGAATCTAAGCTGCCATAGTAAAGCTGTACACGAAGATCATCTGGCGAGATTCCGTCAACTTCGACCTGAGTTCTGACTTTCATGTGCTTACCTACGTGAATATCTGCACTTCCATCTAAGGCTACTGACTGGATCTTCACACCAGGCCAGGAAGAAATAGTCTTTAGCTTCCACTCACGTAGAGCTTTTGCTGCCTTGCCCTTGTCTTTTGTAATCAGCTCATTCGCTTCCAGTGCTGGCACATAAAACTGTTGCACATAATCCTTCAACATTCGTTCGGTTGAGAACATTCCGGCGTTTGTGCGAATGGAATTTTTCATCCTACGAACCCATCGATGTGGAACTCCAGCTTCGTTTCGCTCGTAGAATTGAGGTAAAATGGTATTCTCAAGAAGGCTGTACAGAATCTCGGTTTCAACCATGTCTTGTTCATCTGCGTTCAGATAGTCCTCACCACGACCGATAGCGAAACCATTGTCTCCGGTATATGCTTCTGCCCACCATCCATCCAGGATGCTACAGTGTAACACTCCATTGATGGCCGCTTTCATGCCACTCGTGCCACTAGCTTCATAGGGACGACGTGGCGTGTTGAGCCAGATGTCGCTGCCTTTGACCAGGAACTTTGCAACTCCCATGTCATAGTCTTCGAGGAACACAATATGCTTTTCGAGTCCATAGTGCTTAATCTTCGAAACGATGTGCTGCATTGTCTCCTTCCCTGCTGTGTCGCGAGGGTGAGCTTTGCCAGTAATCACAATCTGTGCAGGTCGGTCCGGATTTAACAAGATGCGAGCAAGCCTATCCATATTTGAAAAAAGCAGTGCTGATCGCTTGTAGGTTGCAAAGCGTCTCGCAAAGCCAATGGTAAACACCCGTGGGTGAAGACACTCGTTGATGTGCTCGAGAACTTCCGTCGTAATGTGTTGATTCTCTTTGCGTTTCAAGTGGCTGCGAACGTAGTCGACCAACATGGATCGACGTTGCTCATGTGTTTGCCACAACTCGTCGTCAGGAATAGTCTCCACTGCTTTCCACGTTTCATCTACACCAAGAGCATCACGCCAGGAAGCAGGAAGGTATTTATCATACATTTCGGCGAACTCCTTTGCAACCCACGACATACTATGAATCCCATTCGTTATCCCACGAATAGGAACTTCTTCAGCAGGCACATGCGGCCAGAGATGTCGCCACATTTTACGTGCGACAGCTCCATGCAACGCACTGACACCATTTCTGTACGTGCTATGGCGAAGGCCAAGGACCGTCATGGAGAAGCCATCATCCTCGGTGTTATCATTCTGTTGACCTAAGGCCAAAAACTGACTCTCCGTCAAGCCGAGCGTTGGATAGTATTTGGAAAAGTACTTCCTCATAAGATCGGTGGTGAAGACTTCGTTTCCAGCAGGCACTGGTGTATGGGTAGTAAAGCAACTACCAACTCGCGTAAGTTCTAAGGCGGTGTTAAAATCAAGTTGAAAATCTACCATGTGCTGCCGAATGTGCTCAAGCGACGAAAATGCTGCGTGTCCCTCATTAATATGGATCGCACCGACATCGATATTCAAGGCTCGTAGTGCTCGCATTCCGCCAATACCAAGCAACATTTCTTGCATGATGCGGGTTTCGGTCGTGCCGCCATATAGTTGATCTGTGATATCGCGATACTCTGGCATTGCGTCGTTGCTCGCAATGTTCGTGTCTAAAAGGTAGAGCGAGATCCGGCCAACATTCACACGCCAGATCTGTGCCCAGACATTCGCTTTTGGCAGCTCAACTGAGACGAGAAGCGGCTCTCCTTTATCGTCTTTCATCAGCTCAAGTGCCAGCGTTGAGTAATCATACTCTATGTATCGCTCAGTTTGCCAACCATTTTGAGATAGGTATTGATGAAAATACCCTTGTTGATACAACAAGCCAATAGCGACGAGGGGTAGATCTAAGTCGGATGCAGTTTTCAGGTGATCTCCGGCTAGAACCCCTAGGCCACCGCTATAATTCTGAAAGCACTCACTCAGGCCAAACTCAGCACAGAAATAGGCAACATTCCCCTTCGTTTTTTTCAGAGCTTCGGGTCTTTGTCCGCTGCTCAAGTACTTCTTGAAACGATCATACACGTGATTCAATCGTGTTGTAAACGCCTCGTCCTCTGAGATTTGCTGCAAACGCTCTTGTGAAAGCTGCTTGATCAGCAGAACTGGATTGTTGTTCGTATCGACCCACTTTTCGTTATCTATTTCGGCAAAAAGATCTTTTGCATCCGAGTTCCAACTCCACCAAAAGTTATAGGCAAGTTCGTTCAGCTTCGTGATACTTTCTGGAATTGTTGGCGCAACAGAGTATTTGAGAATTGCTTTCATTTCTATGTCAGGTTGTGATCGTTCTGCAAAATAACACCGAGGACTCAGCTATTCCGTGTAAGCTTCTCTACAAAAAAAAAGCAGCTCCTGCAAGATACTTGCAGGAGCTGCGACAATAACCGCCAGGAGCGTGATTACTTCACGATCTTAAGCGTCTTGGAGCTGATGTTACCATTTTGCTTAACAACAACTGAATAAACGCCACTTGCCAAGTCTTGAGTTTCTACAACAAAACGTTGTGTGCCACTCAAGTCTGCGTTTGCCAAAGTCTTAACGGTACGACCAGAAAGGTCAACCAAGCTAACTTCAGTCATTCCGCTACCTGCAAGTACCATACTTACTTCAACATTGCCACCATTTGCAGGATTTGGAGAAACTGCAAGGTCTGTTGAATTCTCATCTGCTGCTACAGCAACTTGTTGTGAGTAGCTAACAGATCCATCAAGATCTACCATTTTCAAACGGTACATCCAGCTGGTTGAGCTGCTAACATTGAGATCAGTTGAGCGGTAATCCTTTTGAACGTTGCTTGAACCAGCAGCTGGAACATTTGCAACACTTTCAAAGTTGCTATTACCCTTTTCTGAAACCATTTGACGCTCAACATCGAAGTATGCCGAGTTCTTTTCGCTTGCTGTTGACCAGTTAAGGTTAACATTTGCGCCTGCACGTTGAGCATTGAAGCTCAACAATTCTACTGGAACTACCGAGCCGTTTGAACGCTCGATGAATTCGATGATTGCACGAACTACGCGTTCGCTACCAGAGTTCGCTGAGGAACGTGGTAAGTGACGCCAGTCAGCACCAAGGAACACAACATTGTAGTTCAAAGCGTTTGTTGCAACGCCCATCATGCTGTCGGTTACACCTGCGTCGCGTGTTACATAGTAGTAAGCGCTACGTGCCAAACCGTTGGTTTGGTTGTCGGAGTAAATCTTCATCAAGCTAGGCATTGGGTTAACATTGTCATAGATGTTTGAGGTCTTCGTGAGAAGCTCTTGAACGCCTTGAGCAAGTGTCATACCTTGAACACGCATGAGATCATAACCAGCTGCGCGAGGTGTGCGGTCAACTGGAGCCGCGCCCTTAAGAGCACCGGTTGTTGCGTTTGTAGCGCGAAGGATGTTGCGAACAAATTGTTCGTCATTGACAGCGTTCACACCGATGTGCTTACCAAGAATTTCTTGTGAAGCAACGACGAGGTTATGCTTATCTGCAGCTGTACCAGCAGCAAGGAAGTTGCGGAGGTCGGTGCGCTGAAGACGCGTGAGACGGTTTGTATCACCACCCCAGAACAATGTACGATAGAGTGAATAGTCAACTGCGCGTGGTTCCCAGCCGCCACGATCGAAGAGATCATATGCTCCACCACTTGCAAGACCAACATAGCTCAGTGCCTTGGTGAGTGAGTCTGTGTTCAAGCGACCAACAACATCGTTCCATGGAGTGGATGAGCTGTTAGGATTAGCTGTAACACCTGTAACACTTCCAACCATACGGATTGGTGAGCGCATGAGGTAGAAACGAACTTGCTTGGTTGTAACGTTGTTTACAGTGTTTTCATCTGTTGGTGTGAACACGCGGAGTGTGTACACTGGTGTTACGTTACGAGCCATAGCTGTGAACGGTGCTGGTGCAGCCTGTCCCATATCGCTATAGCTTTGAGGTGTGAAGTTGAAATCAAAGTTGATATCTGCACTTTCACCTGGGGAGATGCTAACCATTTGTGAGTTGCTCGCAACTGGAACACCATTGTATTCGATTTGAGCTTGGATTGTTACACCGGACTGAAGAGCCGAACCATTGTTACGCATACGAGCTGTAACGTTGATTGGAGCCTTGGTCATAATGTACTCAGCATCGGAGAAAGAACCTGTACCTGAACGGTATGCAACTGGGTTGATAATCTCGATTGCTTCAACGTCGTTAACGTACAAGCGACCAATGAACTCATCAGCTCCAATTGTGAAACGAGCACCATTCAAACCACGTGGATCTGCATCGATGTCGTATTGACCAGCACCAGTGCGCTCACCGCGACGATCCAAAATTGAACCGATTGGGTAAGGATTGGAGTTGATACGCATCTTTGAAGGTGTTGTTGCAAGCAAGGTATAATCATTGACAAAGTTGCCAACAACGGAGTTGATATCCTGTGATGTCCAACCCTTCCACTGGCTAAGTGTCATGTAATCGCCTTGAGCTCCAAGTGCTAGAATTGCATTCGCTGCATCTGTTTCAACATAGCGAACTGCATCTGCAACTGGTGTCCAGAATGCGTTACGATTTGATGACAAACCACCGCTTACTGCAGGCAGAAGTCCTGGGACACCATTTGATGACTTTGGTGAAAGTCCTTCATAGAACAAACCAGCAAACACATTACCAGCTGCAGTATTTACACTGTTGCTAGCGCCGCTTACTGCAATTGCGTTGTTCAAGACAACTGCACTTGTCGCTTGTTGAATACCGATACCAACAACACTTGCGCCATTTGTAACAGCGTCACCAGTCATAAGAATGGTATTGTTGACGATCGAGTCACCACGAGTGTTATATGATGCTACATTTGGTGTCACGAGCTTGTTAAGGCCAGTGAGAGTTTGTGAGCGAGTTGTTGTTACATGGATACCAGCTGAAGTAGCTGATGTTGAAGTACGATTAACAGCGAAAATCATGTTTCCAACGATCTTAGCTGCTTCGTTAACGTTAGGGAATACTACGTTACCGCCTGCTGGGTTGACGAATGAGTTCATTGTTTGCTCAACATAGATACCATTGGCAGCTATATCTGAGGAAATGTTTGATACTTCATTACGTGCAACTGTTGGCATAATGTTGTTGTAGCATAGCTGACCAGGACGAGCCTCGCCACCGATCATGATACCTGCAGCCTGGCCACTTACAGCCGTTGCGCCAATACCAACATTCAGAATGCGGTTGTTTGTGATAACTTCATTCTCACCGTAACCAGTATAGATACCAGCACGACGAACACTTGCAATAATGTTACCGCTCATTACTGTACCAACATTATAGTAGCGTTGGAAACGAGGATTTCCACCAGCTGCAATGTCGTTATAGAACAATGAACCAATACCCAAGCTTACGATACCGTAGCCGAAACCACTGATTTCGTTATTCAAGAATTGATTATTGTTGTTGCTCAAAGTATCCAAGCCAAGGGAGTTGTTACCTTGGTTGCTAGGAACCTTTGAACGTGAAACAATACCAGCGGAATAGCTTTCTGGACCTGATGACAATGAACGAACGTCAGGTTCAAAGGTGAAGTTAGGTGACAAGTAGCGAACGATTGGCAATGCGCTTGCATAAGAAGCGGTTGATTGTGGCCAGTTCTCAATCAAAGAGTTCTTTACTGTCACATTTGATGTACCATTACCAAGGTAGAATACAGCACGGTGTGGGAGAATTGTTGGTGATTGACCAACGATATCCAACATGAAGCGGAATGCACGTTGTGAGCCACCGTCAAATGTCATGTAGCCACTGAAGTTTGCATTCTGAGCAAGCTGCTGCGTGTTCTGCATAGCATTGCTATTTGTTGGGAAGTAGTTCTGTCCAAACAAGATACCAACACCATTACCTGAAACCAAGCGGATCGAAATCGAAGCGCGGGTCAAGCTTTGAAGAAGTGATGGACGGAATGTTACTGTGTTAACTCTTGAAACACCTGAAATGCGTGAGGTCAAGTCCAAAGCTGGGAATCCAGCAGCACCTGAACCAACGGTGTATGAAGCATCGGTAAGCTCGAAGGTCACTGGACCGGAAACACCGCTACCATACAAGGTATTAACCGCTTGTTGGATTGTCGAGAAGTTGCGTGAAGAACCTGAGTTGAGAGTACCAATTGTATAGGTACCGTTCAACGCGTCGCCTACGCTCAATGTTGTACAGAGTGTGTCGTTGGTATGTACAGCATCTTCTGTCAGAGACAAGAAGAAACACATGGTGTAATTGCCAACGGCGTTTGGTGTCCAGAATGGGAAGTTTGCACCCGTTGTCAAACCACGTGAACAGTCAGGAATCGTGATAGTGTTGCTATACACTACTTGACCCGCACTGTTCTTGATGATCATGGTTGCTGGAATGTCTGACGCATCAGCCAAACCGTTGTTCTTAAGGCGAACAGCTGGACGTACAGGACGACCAACAAACAATGGAGTAGTAGAGGTTGGGGTTAAGAATGCATCTGCCGCCAACTCAATGTCATACTGAACTTCAAAGGTATATGCGCCTGTTTGAGGAGCAAAGTTGTTAGCCAATTGTTGATCTGTCGCACCAAGCAACTCGGTGCGGAAGGTAACGGAATAGACACCCGTAGTATTCGTCGTGTAATTAGGGAAACCACCGCTGATTGCATCTGAACCAACTTCATCACCCGTATTCAAACCGTTAGCATTTGAATAGGTCAATGTATCACGGCGGACAACAGTTCCACTTTGATCGCGGATTTCATCCATGACCTTGAAAGCGGTTACCTTATTCTGTCCTACGTTCTGAAGCTTACAAGAAATAGAGATTGGAACACCTCTTGGGTACTTGTAATACTGAGGAGCTTGATTGGACGCCGGAGTTACAATCTTCGAAATGGACAAATCCCACGGAAGAGGGATATAGAAGTTCGATGCCACGAAAGAACTACAACCACTGGATTTCACGAATGATGCTTCCAGACGATATGCGCCTGGGACAACATTTGGGCCTGTAAGATCAATAGCACCTGCTGCACCTGCATAAGGACCCTTAGCACTTGACATGTACACATTATATGTACCAACTGCTGTACATGGAATAGTGGTATCGTTTGGATTAGCTGGGTTCAAACCAACATACACAGCATTTGTGCTTGGCAAAGGACCAAGAATACGATAGGTCACGTATCCGCTTCCACCGCTAGCGATGGTAACGTTAACAAAACCACCGTTTGTGCCAGAGTAAATAGAACCAGGAGCAAGAATGTTTGTTGGTGATGAGCTGTTAGGGAAAGCTGCACCCATGTCTCCTGCAACGTTCAATGTATAGTCTTCTGCTTCACCATACCAGTATGCACCACATGGATCATCAGGCTGATATCCAGTAGCACCAGTATTGTAATTGTAATAGTAGTTACCCAATACACGCATTCTCATCGTACCCGATGATGCTGTACAAGGAAGGGTAAATGAACCGGTTGAGCTGTAATCGTACGAACCGTTGTTGTTAACGGCAACGCGCTCGGATGACTGGAAGTTTCCATCACCATTCAAGTCAATCCAGATTCCGTATACCAGTGGATAGTTGGCACTACATGAGCCAGTACCATACGCCATACCCTGGATATTGAAATTGTAGGTTTTACCTAACGAAACCGTACCGCTTACTCCGGTTGCAAATGCACCATTAGCCATGTTAGTTACGTCGATACATGATGATCGATCAATAACTGTGGTGGACCCTTGAGTAAGAGTAAAGCGAATAATACCCATGATACCATATTGGTAACTGGGTGCGCACTGTGCACTGCTATCGACGCTCGAGAGAGCAACCAACAGCACGAGTGCAGCGGCGGCCGCAAAACGTCTAGCGATTCGTATCAACGAATTCATACTACGCCCTTAGTTAGTGAAAAAATTAGAATTGTAAATGAACTTGAAAATGAATTTTTGATTACAGAGTAGTGTCGTCCCTACGGAAACATACAATGACAATAGCAATTGGCAAGTGAAAAATTAGCCATAAATTATACACATGAATTGACTGCTCAAGATGTCTACTTTCAGCGCCTTACACAGGAACATTTCTCGACAAATCCCTCTTCTTCCTGTGTGGATTTGTAGTAGAAAAACGGCAAGGTACCTCGCTGTTTCACTCGTTTTCATTTTCTTCGTTAGAAATCCTGTTTTCTTGTGCGCTCAATCTCAGCTTCTGGACCCAGAAGCGCCGAAATTATGGGCAGTTGGCACTCCGAGCGGGGTCGCATTACAGTGGTCATTGCCAACGCGGTCCATTCTCCCCTACTCCTACACCGTTCAACGAAGTCCAGCTCTGAAAAACCGCTTTCAAACGATTGGAAGGGTAAGCCGACTCCAAGAAACTCTGTGGCAAAGCCTAAAACTGCCTATTTCGAAGGATACACTGCAATCTCTGATCAATTCTGCCTCGAGCGAACGAGCAAGCCCAGAAATTCGGCGCCAAGCCCTGCTTAAACTTCATAGTCGAGCACTTCAGGATCCTAATAGCTTTGGTCTGATACTTGGTTTGTCTTTTACTGACACATCTTGTAAATTTTCAATGGCTTACGACTATCGTATACTTGTGGAAGGCAGCTTAGTATCAGAATGCTCGGAAATCTGGCCTGGAAAGAGCTCCCTACCCCCAATTCCAACACAGATACGTGCTAAACCAGACCTTGGCTGCGTACATTTCTCGTGGTCTACCGATTCGGCTTGGCTGTATGGAATTCGAGGATGTAACGTCTATCGACGGACAAGTGACAAAGAAGCTTTCGTTCGTGTCAATAAGAGTCTCGCGCTCAGTATTCATCGTCGCGATCAGAACTATAGTTTTTCGTTCTTTGATGATTGCGGACTCAATGCCGGAAGTGCGTACGAGTACGCCCTTAGCTCGGTTGATGTGTTTGGCCGCGAAAGTCTTCGATCATCGGTGTTTAGCGTAGGACCATCTGTCACATCGCCATACCCGCACGCACGCATAACACAAACAGAAGTCAATGAGAATCGAGTAACGGTACACTGGAGAACGTCCGCCGATTCGAGCATTTCAGGCTTCAATCTTTATCGCGGACTCTTCGGATCAGGATCAAAGTTCAAAGTAAATGAACAGATAATATCACCGCTCGTTCGCTCGTTCACCGACTATATAGAAGATGTGCCGGCTGAGTTCATAACCTACTCACTGAGCATCGTTGATCGCAGCGGGAATGAAGGTCGTCTGTCGTATGAATACAGAAGCCCAGTAATAGATCGTACACCACCTTTGAACGCCGACTACTTTGAATGCAGCAGGAGCGCTGGTTTGGTAAGACTTCGCTGGTCTACCAGTCCAGGCAGGGATGTTCGTGGATACGAGTTGAGTAGGAGCCTCGAACGAGACGGTCCTTATGATATTCTCATGGACCTCAGTGAAAAGAATGCGTATGATGACACAGTTACTGCATTTGCATCCCGAAGCATCTGGTACCGCATTCGCTCCGCCGACCGAAGAGGCAACCTAAGTCCATGGTCAGAGCCAGTGCAAGCTTTCTCAAGCATCATGAATACTATCGTTGCACCAAACCCAATGGTCGCCGCAGCGCAGATACGCCTTATTAGTTTGTCGTGGTTTCCGTCGCAAGCACCGCAAATCTCGGGCTACATCATCAATCGATATGATGACACCACGAAAGCTCCAAAAACGATAACGAGTTCACCACTTTCCGCCAACGCTACTGAATTCACGGACTCAACAGCGGTGCCTCTGAAAAACTATTGGTATGAAATCGTTTGCACAGACCCTACAGGGGAACTTTCACAGCCTTCAGCAAAGGTGCCAGCTCGCTCGCTTCTTCGACCTCCACCTAGATATGTAAAAGACCTCATCACTCCCCGACCAATTCGGCGCTAGGCGTCGTAGTACTTGTCATGAAGTTCTATACCGGGAGAAGTCATCTCCTACAGCAATTGGGCTGCTGCTAGTTTACTGGGGTTTCGATGAGAATTTGCACCGTGCGACAATACGCACGGCCTTCAGGGGTCGAGTTGTCGAAAAGCAATGTGTCACTACCAATTGGTAAGATTGTAGAGTTCTTTTCCGTTAGACCCACGCTCTTTTGTACCTCTAAACAACGACGTCGAGCAAGCTCGCGGTTGTATTCTGATTCTCCAGACTTATCAGCATATCCGGCAATAGTAACGGTTGAGTTCTCATGAATTCGAGCCTTGACATCCTGGACAATGCTCCTATTATCTGCATTGAGCTCCGCCTTGTTGAAGTCAAAAACAATCAAAGAGAATCGGTCTATGCGCTTGTCATCTTTTTGCTCAAAACGTTTCTGACGAATCGATAGTTGCTGAACTTGCAACTTCGTTTCAGCATCCATCGTTTGACCGCTGTTATCCGTCACGCTATACTTTATAGATACAGGCTGATCACTTTTCGGATATGGATCATCAGCTACTTTCCAGAGAATCTTCTCAGGTGTTGACTCCCCTTTGGCTGTCCGTAACACTTTTGCGTCTTGTGTTATGCTTGCTTTCCAGTTCTTGATACCTGCTTCGCTTGTAACAACAGGAACCACCTCGATAGGCGTACGATCAGACTTTACAGTAACATCTTTGATCGAAACTGGCCGAAGGAGCTCAAAATCGCTTGAGAGCAAGTCAACACGACGGTTCTCTTCTTGACCTTCAATAGAGGAACTGTTAGCTGGTGAGCTTGGTAAGTTCTGCGCACGAATGCTGACTCGCGCTGGATCAACATGCCAAACGTTGACTAGATAGTCTCGAACGGCTTCGGCGCGATGTTGCGATAACTCGCGACTATTCTTCTCGGCATTTTGTCCGTTGTTACAACCAACTACCGTAAGCTTGGCAGAGCTGAACATTTGCATCCGCGAACCCACGATGTTGAGAAGATGATAATACACATCCATTGTGTTATGAGGAAGGCGAACCTCTGAAAAGGCATTCGTCTCAGAACTTTGCAGCTGCTTCATTTTCGTTTGACTCAGATCGGCAGAGCCTTCAGGGAAGTATACCTGAGGAAGAAGTGGGTAGTTCTCTTCGAGTTCTGTTTCTTCAATGACAAATGAGGTCAATGGCGAACGGCTATTGTCTGCGGCTACAGCCATCGTCTGAACTTTAAGATCAAGCTCAGCAAGTTTTGGCTGCTCGTTCACATAATGCTCAGTAATCGTGGTCGTACGATGCACGAATTCCTGATCATCAGCAAAGGTACTTTTTTGACTACTTGAGCTACTGCTATCCTTGAGATAGATGCGATTCTCAACAAAGTGAATGTCTATCTTCCTCAGCGTATCACGCTCAAACACTGTATCCTCAATCATCATCGGCGGTGGCGCTTTGTACAGAGTGTAGCGATACGAAAGTCCAAACTGAAGTGTCGATACGGACCAATTCACATCAGAGAGCTCAGACATCGATAGGTTGTAGCGTACTTCTGGGGTGATTGTTGATCGTTTACCTACAGGCAAATCAACACCTAAGCCAAACACAGTGGCCATCTGCAAGGCATTCATGTTTGGGATCGGACCAGATAGCTGATTTCGTACTCTTGTAGAATCCGCAACGAAGTACGCATACGATGGTGAAATCAGCGTTTCCTTTTGAGTATAGCTTGAGGAGAACATCATCGCAGCGCGTAATCCGACTGTGGCTCGCACCTTACCGAAGATCATCATATTCAAAAGAGGTTCGAAGCTAACTGCATGCAAACTTGCCACAAGCTCGTGTTCAGATTCTGCTTTGTCGAAAGTTGGCGAAGTGCTACCGCTTATTTCCTTGTTACCAATAGTAACAATTCGGCTCAGTCTGCCGCCTAGTGAACTGTATCCTACCCTAGCTTCAACTCTTAAAAAAGGCAAAATGGGGTATTCAGCCAAAAGACCTAGCGCTAAGCCAGATCCAGTACCATTGCGAAAAGGAAAAGCAGTATCGCAACGAAAAGCGTTTGGAAAGGCTGAGAAATTTGGGTCAAAGAGGTTGTGATTGTACTCGGCGTATCCTCCTACCCACATCCAGGGAACCTTAGCAGACTTTGGCTGCACTTCTTGAGCGTGCAGTGTCACACCGAGACATAGAAAAAATACTAGACTGAGGACTAGGCGCATGAATTCTCCAACCGGGTTTTCCGTAACGAACTACAGCACAGGCGACGAACCTATGCTGTACAAATATAGCCGATTATGGAGAAACGAGAGGTTGCCTGATCCCTTGTGCGAATGTTCAACAAGCGGCAACCAAATCTGCAAACAAGTTATTTACAGATGACCACTTGCAATGCCCTACTACCTGAAGCATTTCGTAGGATAAGGGGATAGACTCCGGAAGAGATATCATTCACGTCGAGCTCAAAAGTCGAAGCTCCTACAACACTCCTGTAATCAGAACTCTTCAAGAGGCGGCCGTCTGGCGCAAAAAGCTCAAGTCGTAAGTCTTCTTCTTTCTGTGAATCGACGATCACTCTGAGCTCATCGCTTACTGGATTCGGTTGGACACTCATCATTGGGGTTCCTCCTGAGAACCAAACCAGGTCATGAGGATAACAATAGGTGTCGAGCGTAAAGAGTCCATTCCGTGTGCGCACCTTCGGCTTCTTCAATGGAACACTTCCAGCTTCCCAACGAACAGATCGATCGTCTAAGAAGACAGTATCAACCAACTTCTTCGACGCTAAAGCAAGACCGCGTACTGTATTCAACAAATATGGAGCACTGTATTTGATTGTCAGATGGTCGAATCGCATGTGCAGTACCTTCCAGCTACTAGGAAGCGTATCAATCTTCACTATGGTCCCGGCAGCATCATCTACAATATCCATCTGATATCCGTTTACACGCATACTAAGGTACAAGGTTGCGTCTTCAACGGAATCTTGAGGTGAATCAAACTGAATACTCAACGGGATCTCAAATCGCTCACCAGGTTTGGCGGTGGTATTTGGGATTGAAGCAGTAGCCCAGATTTGTTTGTCGTATGATGCAAGGTTCCCCTTAATACTCACAACATCACTACAAGGTTCAACAACCTTTAGAAGTAACTCGTAGGTATTAACATCTTTGACCGTTGGATTAAACTCTATCTCAATGAAGATACTCTCACCTGGTTTTACTCGGTAGCCATGCATTCCCGCCATACCAACATTGGTTGATCCTACGCGCACAGAGCGTACAACTAAGTCGATATTCGTCGTGATAATCGACAAAGTATCAATCACAAGATCTTCGGTCGTTGTATTCTTATAGAAAACTTCCTTCGTAGGATAGGTCAAGCCTGTCTCTACCGCATCAAAATGTGGATCTCCCCCAGTCGTTACCATCACTGGCCGCGGGTCAACTGTATAGGGATCGGAAATTCCCGTACAACCTAAGCTATCGCTTACACTTACTTGGTAATTCCCTGGACCTGAAATTGTAATAACGGAATCAGTCTCACCTGTGTTCCATGCATACTGCTTGAAACCTGGAGTTGCGTGAAGTTGAACTTTTACTCCTCCACAGATTTTTGCCGGACCCGAGATGACTGGTTTTGGTTGCTCTACTTCTTTAATAACCACTGGCTCTGATCGATTCCGACAACCAACGCTATCTTGAACTTTTACATAGTACGTACCTCCACGCGACACAACTATGCGCTGCGTGTTCTCACCTGAAGACCAGCCGTAGCCTATAAAGCCAGGTCCAGCATCCAAAATGGTTGTGACTCCACTACCCAAACAAATAGTAGTAACGCCAATGACGGTAATCTTTGGCTGAGGCAATGGGTTGACATAGGTAGTAGCTTTACCCGTTGATGTACAATTGCTCAATGGGTCATATACTACTAATGACAAACTACCAACTCCTGGACGTGTCCATTGTACGTAGACTGTACTAGAATTCGGGTTGCTGAGAAATACTCCACCGTCAACACTCCAACTGTAAACGAACTGTGGCAGACCACTCACGCTATAGATGACGGAATCGTTTTGACAAACTGTTGCTGCTACATAGAAGTTTGCTCCAGGAGGATCAGTCATATTTACAATCACGGTATCACGTATCTCACAGCCTTGGGCGTCTGTCACCGTAACTGAGTAGAGAATCGCACCGCTTGATACCTGATAGTCTGGAGTGGTTGTAGGATTTGCAATACTATCGTTACTAATATTCTGACCAGATGCAGTCTCCCACTTATAACGATATGGTCCAACTCCACCACTTATGAAATCGCTTGGGGCTAGCGTTAACTCGGTGTTAGGGCAAACCGTAAACTTCCGCTGTAATCTCGCGTGCATTCTTGGCTTCACTTTCACAAGCACACTATCACTGAGTGTACAGCCGAGTGCATCTGTCACTGTCAAGACGTACATCGTGGTTGTATCAGGGAAGGCTGTAGGATTTGGAATAACTGGTGAACTCAAACCTCTGGAAGGAGTCCAACGGTACTGATATGGAGCAACTCCACCACCACTTATTCCCAAGCCACCTAGGTTGTGTTGCATGAAGGCACAATCTTCTTTTGCGTTCCCGCTTCCAATTTTCAACGTCAATGGCTGATTCACTCTAACCTCAACTGTGTCCCATGCATCACAACCCACGGAGTCTTTTACGTGCACAATATATCGTCCGTAACCACTACGTTGAGGAATAAAGCTAGGATGTTCGTCACTTCGTGGGCTCGCATTCGGAGGTAAATACAACCAGTCAAATGTATACGGTGGTGTTCCACCACGTGCAACACTTGAAGCTCCTAGAAACACGCGTGCACCTACGCAAGCTTGTATATCTGTACCTGCATCAGCATACACTCTTGGATTGAGAGTAACAAGGATGGTATCAGACGCCACTTCACCGTTGGCGTCGGTCGCGGTAACGATGTAGGTTGTTTGAGGCTGGACAGGACTAACAATCGGTGTTGGCGATGTTGCATCATTCAAGCCGATTGATGGGCTCCATGAAAAGCGTATTGGGGTTTTCGCACCTTTATACGTAACGGTGATCTTTGACGAAAAGCCTTCACAGACAGAAATATCTGGTCCCGCAGAAATCACAAGTTGAGCACTAAGAATCTCTGAAAAGGCAAGAAACAACACTACCAGGATAGCAGCTCGTGCCCCTGGGTGAATGAATCTACTATCCTTAACGTTTGTATGCAGTTTCATGTGCGATTAGATGCTAAAAGTGTGTGTCTCGGGCATCGTCTCTCGGACGAACAACTTAGTGTTTAACGACAAGGATTCTGTACGAAAAACTACTGTTGTTTTTGTTCCAATAATTCCATACGCCGAGTGCGTACAACAACGGACTTGCAAATCTTGCCTATCCGCTAGCGCTCCATCACAAACCTTCTTCGCAATCCTTTGCGCGTACATATCAAGCTGGCTGAATTTGAGTGCACCCTGCACACAACTTGATACCTCTCTCACCGACAGTCCAGTCAGTATAGGTCCTTCAAATGAACAATAAATCACACTGCTCAATGAACTTTGACTAATCTTCATTGAACGATGGAAAGCATGTTCGGGAACCAAAGTGCGAAAATAAGGAGAAAATGGGCTTCGTAGGTCGAGGAAGTTATCACCACCGATGGTGATTTGCGGACTTTGTGAATAGTCTGCGCTATCAGCCGACTGGCAGGGTACAATTGACGCGAACACCGGAAGGAGCGCAAAGACGCTGGTGATGCATCGACGAGAAAAATGGCTGAAAAAGTGCTTTAAGAGTAACTTCATCGTCAGGACTCTTCATACCAGCTCCATACCTACGGCATGGGCGGCGTTCATTGAAGAATAGGGGCTTCGTCCTGAAGACAGTTTTCGCGATCTCCGTCGCTGTCTCCTCTGTATCGGCATGAACAGAAATTTATTGAGTAGTTGCGCCTCTTTTTAACGTATGATAAGAACTGGCAAGCGAGCAATCTCCGTAGGTCCTTGAAACGTAAACACATAGCTGCCACTTTCAAAGTCCGAAGCACCAAAATCGAACTCCTGCACTGCCCCTAGCAGCGAATTCCACTCTCGAGTCCAGCGTAAGCTGCCATGAATATCGTGGATGAAGAGTCTGTACAAGCCTTTCTCTGCACTACTGCACTCTACATGTACGTGCTCGAAAACTGGATTCGGACTCAATGCGAGCTTCATACTCGAGCCTTCTCCTAATAGGCGAAGTCCTCCCGATGCACAAATGTTCGTGTATTTGAGCTCTGCCTTCTCCACCTCTAAGACACTTGGCATCTGAGGGAAAACGGCACAACTGGTAATGATCATGCTGTCCAGCATTCGATCACCAAGAAGGACCGTTGCTTCAAGAACACAAATCTGTTTGGGATCCGAGCTTAAGCTATCTACGGCAACTCGAAGGAATGCTTCCATTCGCTGCGTAGCCGGCTTGTAACTGTTCGTAATCAAGCCGTTCGTGGTTGAACGTATGCGCATCATTTGTGGTGCATAATCCAACAAAAAGAATACGCTGTCAATGCGTGGTACTGAAAAGGTGGTAGGTTCTAACCATACTTGAACGGGAATACTCACCGGACTACCCAAGGGATCGAGTTCTGTATCCTGTAAGCGAAAACGCACCACCGGAGGTGATGGCAAATCTCGGCCGACTCCTTGCAGAGCAACGAAAAAGCTGTCTGCACAGGGCTGTATAAGGCGAATGACTAAACTATCAGTGACTCGCAACGCATTTGCTGGTAGATAATGCACATAAACCCATGCACTGTCCCCCGATGGAATGGCTCCATTCATCAAAGGGCTCACAGAATCAACCTCAAAGCTTGCACCAGCTAAAGCATTCACTCCAAAGCGAAGTGGACTGGAACTAGAGTTCCTTACTACAAATCGCAACTGACTGCGTTGCCCTATCATTATTGTATCAAAGTCCAGTACTGTTTTCCCAACACTATAGCTCATCGCGGGAACGATGCGAACACTGTCAATTCCCTCACAACCTTTACCGTTATCAAATCGGAGATGATACACACCTGCAAAGGTGGCTTGATAACTGTCGAGACCAGGAGTGTTATTCCAGAAGTAGTGCGCATATCCAGCTGGTGCTTTCAAAGTGAGTGATGCACCCTCACATAATTCCAATCCACCAGGTGCACTAATGCCTCCAACGAGAGAGGATTGAACGAAGATCGTTCGAAGCCCTGTATCAGCACATACAGAACTGCCCGCAGGCACGACTCGCACCGTTTTGAGGCCTGAGGTGCTCCATTGGACGCGAACGACATTCGAATCCTGACTTCCAAGAATAGTTCCTCCATCAACTAACCATTGATAGCGAATGCTGGAAGCTATAAATGGTGTGGACACGAGAACAGTCTCACCAGTGCAGACGCTATCAAGCATCGCAACTGCTAAAGGTGCACGCTTGGCAAACACGATGCTAACTGTATCCATTTGCCACAAGCAATTCGAACTATCGGTGATAAATGCTACATATGAGCCGCTAACGCTAGGGTTTAAAACTTGACCGGAGGCACCGTTGGACCAGTAGACGAAGTACTTCGTTCCCAAACCAATACGGAGCTCAACTTGCTGTCCTTCGCAGAGCAAAAGACTCTGCCTCACGGTATCAATAAGCGTCTTCGAGTCGATAAGTGCGGAGTACGTTGTTAACGGCTTCGTTGCAGCAGTAATCGTGACACTCACGGAACGATCCCTGCATCCACTGAGATCTAATACACGCAAGTAGTACGAGCCCGGGGATTTTACATACAGCGAGTCTGACTTCCCTATCTCTACATCGTTTTGATCTCTCCAACTATAGCCGTCGAACTTTTCACGGGTAAAGAGCAGGACACTATCGCCAGGACATAACTTCGTTCTGCCTCGAGATTGAATGGTCGCAGGAACCTTCGACTGGGTGACTATGTGTATTGTATCAGAGTTTGCTCTGCATCCTAAAACTGAGGTAGCAACGTATGAATAGTAGCCAGCGCTCTTGATGTCAATGAACGGCGTCGTTTCAGCTGTACTCCACACAACGTTTGTCAATCCGGGATCCGCAGTCAAACGAACAACGGTACCATCGCAAATCAATGTGTCTGGACTGCTTGAGTTCACGACTGGAGTTGTAGGACATATCTTCAGCAACACTCCATCCTCTTCACCGCTCAATTGAGGATAGACAGCTTTCACCAGAGGGAAATCACCGCTCAAAGAGTTACCAACCAGATACATGTTTGCATCCTTGTCGACGCAAACACTGGCTCGTGGTGATTCGCTGTCAACACCCCCAACTGCTGTGGCCCAGATGTTTGAACCGTCGGGAGAGAACTTACACAAAAGAAGGTCCGACAAAAAGTTCCCGTGGTTTGCCTGTAGTGGTCTTTTTGTTGGTAAGTCCTTACTGTTTGTAAATCCGGCACAGACAATGGTCCCATCAACATTAATGCACATTGAGGAGAAATACTCATTTTCCCCTCCACCCCAAAGCGTAGACCATTTTCCACGAAGGTTCCTATCGAAGAGCGCAACGAAAGCATCTGCGATGTTTCCTGAATGGTCGTACGCGTTAACATTAGAAAAGGCAGGAAACTTCGATCCACTATCTGTTAAACCGCACACTAAAAGACTATCGTTTCGCACAACAATACTCTTTATCTCGTCATATCCTAATGCACCGCACAGTGTGATAACAATTGGCGAGCCACTTGGACTAAACACTCCCACGAGAGCATCAGTTAGGCCTCTGTTAGTTTGCTGAAATCCATTGAGATCGGGCAGCCTAGGACTAACACTAAAACCGCCCACATAAATATTCGAATTGGCGATGGGCTCTGTTGTAACACTGAGTAAGCGATCCTGAGACGTACCGCCATAATAGGTGGACCACAGGCAACTCAATCCGTTCGACCACTTGCTAAGAAAGGCGTCATCATCATCACCAACACCTCCGCGCTTAGAATATCGCGCGTTAACCGTCGGGAAATTGTCGCTGCGCGAATATCCAACGACTACCACATTCTGCGAACCGTCTATAGCCAGGTCAAAAGCTTCGTCGAATGAGCCGCCGCCAATAAAGGTTCCCGTTGTGAAGCGAAGTGAAGAGTTGAACTTTGCTATGAAGGCATCGCTGTATCCGGTATTGCTGTTAAACGCTTGGAAAACATTGTTCGCAAAACCTAAGTCATAGCTAAGTGAACTGCCACAAATAAAGATGTTATCAGAAGCATCGACCGAAACAGCGTTTGCGATTTCTAGATCAATAGAACCACCGTACAGCGTACTGATCAAGGCACCCGCTGGATTAAAAATGCTGATAAAGTAATCGTAATTTCCTTTGTTGTTACTCAGTGTGCCAGGAAAAACATCACTCTCTGAGTTTCCGCATAGAACAATACGGCCTTGATGATCTAAGCATACGTCATTGATTTCATCCGTCTTTCTGCCTCCAAGAAAGGTCGACCAGGTTATTGCAGGATCTATGACCAACTCACGACTCTTATCGTAGTCTTTGTAAAGCTCGTATCCAATGATCGATGTGGATGAGAGGGCAAAGCGCACAGGCACAGACTCTTGAGGATGAGAATGAGATTGTTGCCATGCAATAGGCGCATCGTCTTTAACCTCTACATTACTTTTCTTAAAAACCAATTGTCCATTCACATTGATCTCCACCCTTTCAGCTTGCTCAACTTGAAGCTTGATATTCGAGGGATCAGCTCCTGGATGTACGAGGTAGTCGTACTTCAAAGCGCCATTCACAAGATGAAATCGTAGGTCTACACCTGGAAACACATTGAGATAGCTGAGCTCCTCGAATGCTGGTAGATCGTTCAGTGATGTCCGAAGATGTGCACGTTGAAAGTGAAAGCTTGCGGCAAGTCGCTTGTCAGCTTTAAGGGTGGTAATAGCACCAGAATTCAAAAAACGCAGATCAAGGCGATGCAGTCGAAACCCAGGCTTGTTTTTTTTCTCCACTCCGATACGCGTCTGTCCGCTGTCTCGTGTGCTGTAGACATACGAAAACCCGGCATCACAGAAGTACACATCGATGCCATTCAAATGAGCATAATAGCGCACTGCGCCAAGGCTGAAATCTCGCTGATCGACCTGTCCGCGATTTTCAATGATGCATGCTGATCCTCGCTCAAGATGTGACAGATCCTGCCCAAACACCAATGCGCTCAGATTGAAAAAACAGCTACATAGAATGAGAATTCTCCATCTCACACGCATCCCTTAGCCTCCGCTTGACACTACCAACCCTTTCACGAATATATCACCTTCATTTTCAATGAACGTGACCAGATGCTATAAAAAAAAATAACCCGCTGCCACATCCCTACGGCGCGCGGGTTCCCTGTTGGAGGAAAAATCTTCTTTGAAGCCTTGGCAGCTACGTTGGTAGTCTGCTCTAAGCCACTCATACTGAACTAGCGCAATACTTGAAGCGTACAGCTTGTAGTCCGGCTTGGAGCCTCAAGGACTAAGCTGTAGTTACCGCTCTCAAGATCTGAAACGCTAAGTGTAACGCTATGAGCGCCGCGTTCTTGATAGCCATCCAAATAGCGACGAACTTCACGGCCGCGTAGGTCTACCAAGCGAAGTACAGTTGTACCACTCTCAGCAAGACTGAAATCTACTGTTGCGCGTTCGCTGCTTGGATTTGGGTAAATCTTCGAAATGCGAAGCATTGAGCCGAAGTCGATGGTTGCTGCTTGACTACGGCCACACTGACCTACAATTTTCAGACTGCCGCTTTGCAACTGACAATCCGTGCTATCTGCGGTCTGTACTGTTTCTAAGCCAATACTAACCTCAGTGCTGTCTGATGCAAGTACTAGACATGGAACTTCGATAACGCTATTGTTGGTAACAAGACTTGATACTTTGATCACGAGGTCGCCATTATCATAGTCATGCTCAAATGACCCATCGCGAAGCGCAAGAGCATTGGATCGAACACGTAGGCGGAATTCTACTTTCATTGGCATACTTAGCACTGTGTTGTCACGGAAAGACACTTGCACCGGAACACGAATCTCTGTACCAGCTGCAGCCTCAAGCTTTGGAACGCTTAGGCGCATACGAACAACAGTTTGAAATGAATAGTTGTCGGACATCGCCGTACAACCGAGTTCGTTGGTGCACAGTACTGAGTAGCGGCCATCAACGGATGCTGCATACTCACCTGCAGTTGCACCTGGAATCTCAACACCATTGAGAAACCATTGGTACGATGCTGCTTGTGGTGCTACCAGAAGTTTCGCTTGGCGACGAATCTCTGGCTTCTCCATACGGACGACTTCAGTATTCACAGTATCTGACCAAACAACTTTTCCATTGGTATAGTGAACCGAATAAAAGTACTGTCCACTCGTGCGGACCACGATTGAAGCACCTTGTTCTTTTGTATTCCACTTGATAGTACCAACGCTGCTGCGAGCACTGAGACTAATAGTCTCGCCTTCACACACTTTCAAACGGGTAGCTTGCACGCGAGCTTCATCTACGGGACGAACAACAATGTGGAGCGGCTTAGAGATCTCACTACAGCCTTTTTGATTAGTGACGCTTACCTGCACAAGGCATTCGCTCTTTACTTGAATGGTTTGCGTTGTTTCACCGCTTGTCCATAAATAGCTGCTGTATCCTGCACCAGCATCTAACACAGCAACATCGCCTGCGTAGATTTCAGTTTTGTTTGCTACGATTACTGGTTTTGTAACGATAGCAATCTCTACCGCAAGCACCGACGCAAGAGTGCAACCCGCGGTTGTGTTTTCTTGCACGCTCACCTTACCAATTGGAGAAAGCGAGTTCCATTGCACACGAACCGAATCATTGCGTGAACCCATATAGGTAACATCTTCTGCTCCGTCAACATTCCAGCTGAAGTAGCTGTCTTGCAAACCATTAGCGCGATACACTTCAATTGCGTGTGCACACACGCTCGTATTGCCTAAAAGTACTGGCTTGCGATTAGATCCAACACGAACATCGATCTCATCACTTTTAGCACTGCAACCAGCTGCATTGCTAACCGAAACGCTGTAAACACCGTTGTTACGAACAATGATTGTACGGCTACGCTGGCCATTGGACCACAAGTAGCTACTAAACACCCCAGCATCGAGTTCGATCTCATCAGCCGTACATGGGCCACTGAGAGAACGTTGAGTTAGCTGAGGAGTTGGCCGAGGCAGCACCGTCAGGTGCTGCGAGGTTGAAGATGATTCACATCCGAAGCTATTCCATACGTTAACTGAGTAGGTACCAGCTTTACGTGCAACTATGCGTCGTGTGGTTTCACCCGTGCTCCAAGCATAGCGAGCAAACGAACCTGCATCGAGAACTGCACTATCGCCTTCACAGATCTGCACCTTACGTTCTTGCCACGATACTTGTGGTTGTGCCACGATACGAACAAGAAGCTCATCGTTACCAATACACTGGCGCTGCGCATCGCCACTCACATAGATATGTCCAACAGAACCACTACCCCAAACAATGATAGCTGAATTGCTCTTGTTATCTACTTGAAGTGAGAGACAACCTTGCGCTGACCACAAAAGTTGTTGTTGACCAACAATTCCCGATTGATATATATGCTGTGATCCAGCACACACACTATCGTCTCCAACAATTGTTGGTTGCTGAAAGCCACGTACTGCAACATAGACGCTATCAACAGCAATACAGCCGTTACGATCTTGAACAGTAAGTGTATAGGTGGTGCTGACAGTAGGATTGGCGACTACCTGAAGTGCGCGTGTTGCGGAGAGTCCAGTTGATGGACTCCATACAACACTAACATCACCTGAACCGCCATAGATGCGGGGATCGAGAGTAACGACGGAGCCGGCGCACATAGCAAGGCTATCATCCAAACCAATGCTCAAACCTGGAGCTACCGTGATTCGAATACTATCGCTTGCAACGCATCCTTTTGAATCGCGCACGGTGCAACTAACACCTGTGCTTTGTGTACCAACGAATTGTGGATGCTCAACACTTGCATTTACAAAAGCAGAAACTGGCATCCATGAATATGTGTATGGAGCTTGGCCACCTTCAACAACGCTTCGCAGTTGCTCAGAACTTCCTGAACAAAGGTTATGATTGCTTCCGATACTAAGATTGATACGAGCGCTTGGTTGAGTTGATGAGCTATGTTGAGTCGCAAGGACGATACTACCATCTTCACCTTGGGTAGCACCGTAGTTACCTGCTACGAAACCCACTGCTGATCCACCAAGTTCATAGTTCATACCATTCGAACCGCCATTACGGTTACACTGGATTGCAGATGGAAGAACGTTGTGTGCGAGGTACAGTACTCCACCACTTCCTCCGCCACCAGGACCATGAGGGTTACGGGCATCGCCACCTTTACCACCACGAATACTAATATTGATTTGATCATTCAGATTTTCGCACAACAGCATAACGGTTCCACCTGCACCACCACCACCAGCTCCATCCATTTCACAACGAAGTGCATCAGCGCCGTTGCACAGAATCTGAGCCGCGTTAGCATTGATGGTCTTGGCTACCAGAATAATGATACCACCACCGTTTGCGCCGCTTGAAGGATTGTTATCATTGCGGTGTCCAGCACCACCACCACCGCCCAAGAAAGCACGTGGATCGTTTGCACTGACGTTGAGCGCAAAACCACCAAAGCCACGAGTAGCTTGGTCGTTTCTGATACTGCAGTTGCCCCACGCGAAACCACCAAAGCCACCTGCTTTAGCTAATGATCCACCGCCACCGCCAGCGTTGTGGTTGTTTCCGCCACCTCCACCATTCGCCCATGCACCACGGCCACGAAGGTTGAGAGTATTGATTGAAATGCCTTCGCCTTTTGGAGCACCATCGGTACTTGTAGCCGACAGATAGTAATCATGAATGCCGCAGCTATAACTTCCAACAACGCTCTGTGCACCACGAAAGCCACATCCGCTGGCATCGAGGACACCATTGACCGTGATGCTGTTTGTTGCTTCAGCAACGATGATACCACCTGTTACGCCATCCCACTTCGAAGCTTGAAGAGAGCCGAGTGTAATGTCTGCTCCGCTCATAACTTTTACAAGCTGAACCGAACCGTTTTGAAAGTCGTAGGTATTGCGAAGACTGAATGCGAGCGTCACGCTGTTCGCATTCAGTGCACGAACAGTATTGAATTCAAATTTGCCGGCAGCTGCTGGTGTTTGTGGGTAGCCGAAGTTGTCTGTACTCTCAAGGCTAAGCGAAGCTCCCTGCATTTGTACCAGGAGAACGCGATCGCCAACTGATAGTGCAGCTGAACTAGCTACATTGAGGCAGCCGCATGCGGCGTTGTATGAAATGGCTTTTGTAGCAGGATTCTGATATGATCCTGAGAATTGTGCACTTGACGAAACGAGGCACAAAACAAACACTACGATGAGGGTGATCGGCTTCATTCTACTCCAACAGTTAAGCGCCTATCCTGCGACGCCAGATGAAACTCACGAGTTCTATACTCGCTCAATTATCTTTAGTGAAAGTAGCTCCCGAGCCATACCCTATGCTTCAGTAGACACACGTAATTTTGACCCAAAGCCACTACGTAAATCCCCTAGTTCTTGTTAATTCAGGACTGAGAATACGCTTCTAGAAATCAGAGAGTACTGTCTTAATTAGCGAGCTTCCACTTTCTCAAACTCAATTAGGTTGGAAGCATAGCTTCGTAGGCATCTGGAGAACATGTGGACAACTCTGTGGAAAAAGCTGCGGACTGTGATCTTCCATACTCTAGAACACATAGTCATGGCACTCCGCAAAGAACAATGGAGTGCTCGTCACGCTCTCGCGAAACAGTTCTTATTGAACTTCATAGAAATAACCTGGGTGGGATCACTATCGATCACTTTGGAGAGGCTGCTGCTTAGCTGTGAACGGAGTCTCTGGGTTATCAGAATTGCTCTTTATCAACCGTCGCGCTGCGCGCGCCGCTTATCCCTTACAGAACAGAAGGTTTCCCTCTCTTTGCAGCTTGACAGAAGTGAACGCAGCCAAGCTGCTCCTTTGCATGGAGCAATCAGGTAACGACTTGGCAGCGTATGCGCCAGTGTTGAGGTAGAAGAAATGTGGTGAAATGAGGGACTATGCTACGAGCTCGGCGTAGAGACTTTCATACTGAGGGACCACATTGTTCACATCGAAGTTGTCAACAGCTGATTGTCGCGCTTTGTCGCTAAACACTTTCCAGCGTTTCTCGTTCCCTAACAGCTCGACAGCATATCGCGCCATACGGCTTACATCACCAAGCTCGGCTACATAGCCGTTTTCACCATGGGTCACCAGCTCAGGAATTCCTCCGACATTCGAGGCAACAACCGGAACTGAGCAGCTCATTGCTTCAAGAGCCGATAAGCCAAAACTTTCTGACTGCGAAGGAAGGAGAAAGAGATCGGCAGCTGATAAGATCTCAGCAAGACCGTTTTGTTTGCCAAGGAAGCTAACATACTCCGATACTCCAAGTTCGCGGCTCAATCGTTCAGTATCTACACGTTCAGGTCCATCGCCAATAAGAACCAGTCGAGCATTAACCGTCTTGCGGACTTCATCGAGGACGCGTATGGTGTCTTGCACTCGCTTCACGCTCCGAAAATTCGAGCAGTGCATCAAGATCTTCTCACCAGGTTTTGCCAGACGATGTCGCATGGAATCGCAGCGATCATCGCTACGTCGAAACACGGTTGTATCAACGAAATTCGGGATGACTCGCAGGTCCTTACGTGGAGTAAAACTCTGGTTCGTTTTTTCTCGTAAGTAACTTGAAACAGCCGAGATGGCATCAGATTGCTCAAGAGCAAACTTGATCAACGGTAAAAACGTTGGCTCAAGTCCTACAAGGGTGATATCTGTGCCGTGGAGTGTTGTCAACATCTTGATCGGTGTTTTCGCTCCAAGAATTTGCTTGGCGAGGAGTCCGCTGACAGCATGAGGAATAGCATAGTGTACGTGCAGAAGATCCAATTGCTCATACTGGACCACGTCAATGATCTTCCCAGCTAAAGCCAGAGTATAGAGCTGGTGTTCCATGAGTGGATAGCTTGGGATCTCGACCTCATGGAAGAACACGTTCTCTTGGAATCGATCCAATCTGAATGGCATTGCATAGGTGATAAAGTGCACATGGTGCCCTCTTCGAGCGAGTTCCATCCCAAGTTCAGTTGCAACAACGCCACTTCCGCCGTATGTTGGATAACAAACTATTCCGATTTTCATGTCTTGACGTTTAATGGTTGATACCAATACAGAACATTCTGACCGCTACTACACTATTGAAGCCCGCAATCGCATCGAATTCAAAGAAAAGGGGTCCAAGTTTATCGCTACCGCCATTCCTATAGCCACGAAAGAACAAGCTATGGAAGAGGTCGATGCAATACAGCGTGAGTTTTTTGATGCCACACACAATTGTTTTGCCTACCGCCTAGGCATTGATGGACTCATCTTTCGAGCTGTGGACGATGGCGAACCAAGTGGTAGCGCAGGAAAACCAATTCTCTTTGCTATTCAAAGATACGCCGTGAGCGATACACTCGTGGTTGTAACGAGATATTTTGGCAAGACGAAACTGGGCGTGAAGAATTTGGCGAGAGCATACGCAAGTTCCACCGAGCTGGTTTTGCAAAGCTGCACCAAGAAGGCGATGTACCGTACGGGAACAGTGAAGGTTTTTACCACCTATGAAGACCTCAAATTGGTCTTACCTTTAGTTGAAAAGTATGCGGTCTATACGAAAAGCGACTACCGAGATGCGGTGGAGTTTGAGCTAAAGATCATGATTTCCGACATTCCCCTCTTCATGGAGAGTATCAATACCGTCACAAACGCGCGCGCTGGATGTGTTATGGAGAGCGAAGATTAGAGCTTCTGCTCAATGATTGTGTGATCCGCAGAGAACCGGGACTAAAAGCTTGTTCTTTCTTTCACAACGTCTTCTATGTGCGCCTTGAACTCCGAATGTTCAGCTAAGATTCGTTCGAACGAAGCAACATCGAGAACGTATAAATCTGTGTGAATGAGCGCTCGCACAGAGGCGTTGCGCTTACGCTTACGGATGAGAGCCATTTCGCCGAAGAAATCTCCTTCACGGAGTACAGTTAAGACTTGTCCTTCGTTGGACAGCACTTCTACCGCTCCCTTAGAAATAAAGTACATTGACCTTGCGGTATCCCCGATTTTGAACACGTAGTCGCCGGGCATCACGATTTGAGCGTGAAGATAGATGGAAATCTCTCGTATAAACTCCTCGCTTGCATCCCTAAAAATGTTCACCCTTTCCAGTACTTCACGCTTTAGATACAGAGACACTTCTGTCTTCAATCCGGGCGGAAGCGCAGCCAATACACTAGTCTCGTCATATCCCAGGCGCTTCTCCCATACATAGGAATAGAAATCATTGATGCGACTCTCCAACTCCGCAGGCAAATTTCGATAACGAATAAATGCGTGAACTTTCTCTAAGGTCTCCTCATGATGAACACGAGCTGGATCGATCTTGTTCAAGAGCGACGCTATGTTTCCGATCAAGTAGCCATACATTACGAGCCCTAACAGCATGGTGCAGACGGCAAAGATGAGATCGCTGTTCGAGGTTGGAGGTTCGCCAGACAATCCAGCATTTGCTAAGGCTGTTGTCGCCCAATACATGGAATGGAGATAGTATCCCATATCTCCGTAGCCTGAGATTGGATGCAGAGCTGCGCGGGCACAGGCAACCCAATTCAGCACTGTTAAGATGATATAGCCAAAGTGCGCTAAGCGCATCAGAGATGCAAATCGAGGAGATTTGCGAATACTCTCATTGACTCGATATGCTACATGGAGAATCTTAATAAACTGCAGGAAGGCTAGCCAAGGCCAGGGAACTAACAGAACGAAGGGAAGAATAGAGATGACATCAATGAGAAGCCAACGTCGCACATAGCGACGGAAATATACACCACCATGGAGTTTATGTCGGTGAAAGGAAAACCAAAAATCAAGGGCGTACACTGCGCTAATGATCAACATTAAGGGTCTAAAAAAAGACTCCACAATGCTTGGGATCACTAAGTGTATGGGAATAATCGTCGCAAGTGCGATTGTACAGGCAAGAACAACCAACTGCCACAGGATCATCATACTTCTTTTCATATCCTAATGCGAACTTCGTTCTATATAAGTGGATCTTGGTCCGAGTTTATAGCAGAAGCTGCTCGCGACACACCGGCTTTCATGATGAGCTCAATAGCATCAGCAGCTCGACGTATCATCGCATCTCTGGCTGTAAGCTCATCTGTATCAAACTCTCTGAGAACATAGTCCACTAATTCTCCCATGCCAAACTTCTTATCGATGCCACAGCGCATACGCCAAAACTTTTCCGTGCGTAATTCCTGAATGACAGAGTGCGTACCATTGTGACCACCATCTGATCCTCCCAACCGCAGATGAACCTTTCCTACTGGAAAGTTAAACTCATCCAAGATGATCATTACATTCTCCGGTTTGAGCTCATTCTGCCCCATTACCTTCGATATAGCAGTACCCGATGCATTCATGTAGGTTGTCGGCAAGATCAACAGAATCGACTTTCCCCGAACTCGAAGAGTAGCTTGGTAGTAGTCCCCTTTTCCAGGTTGAAGTGTTGCCTTTTGTCGCTGCAGCAACTCCGCGCATACCATCCAACCTATGTTATGTCTGGTCTTTTCATAGCGTGAGCCAGGGTTACCCAAACCAGCAATCAACCAATCAACATGCATGCAAATCACTCAAGGTAGAACAACAAACTTCAACTAGTTGGGCAATTCGCTCAGACGCCCTTTGCGCAGTATCGAGTACTTCAGCATGATGAAGGACTGAAGTACTCTCGCCATGCAGAGCATTGGTAATCACTGAGGCAGCTAGTACGCGCAGGCCCAACAATCTTGCTGCGTGTGCCTCGTGCAATGTGCTCATTCCGATGACGTCTGCAAATCTACTGAACATTGCAATCTCAGCTTTGGTTTCATAACTGGGACCGCTCACACAGCAGTAAACGCCCTTATGAAGCCAAACTTCTGACCGTAAATGCTCGTATACTCGCTCAGTCCAAGCTTGGTCAATAACTGGTTCTCGATGATGTCGTGTACCACACACACTCAGTTGGGTCATGTTCAATAGGTCTTCGCAGAGCATGAGATCAGCCGGCTGGTATGACGGATTCATGCCGCCAGCTGCGTTGGTACAGAGCAGTGCAGGTATCTGAAGTGCGGCACTTATACGGGCTGGAAGAACGGAGGTGGAAAGGCTATGTCCTTCGTAACCATGGAATCGACCACGAAAAACCAGGACGTTTTTCGAGGCGATAACTAGCCATTGCAAGGAACTGTGGTGTCCAAGAATCTTTGACTGAGGCAATCCCTCGATTTCGGCATAGCTCAGCTCTGCTTTACAAGGATAGCCATGTAAAGCACTATGTATTCCTGATCCTGCAATAAGAGCAAGATCGAAGCCGCCGCCCAAACCACTGCGTACGGAGGCAGCTATACGCTGCGCTTCAGCATCGTCGACTGAGGGAATTGTACTATATACTCGTGACATCACCGTCGCAAATTAGTCGACAGCTCGTCAGTGAACACCTGCTCGTTGTACTTTCTTGAGGTTTGCGCGAATGGTTTCATGACTAATGCGCTCAACAAACTGAAGGCGGACTAAGTGCTCTGCAAGTTGACGCAGTGACCAGTGCTTTTGTCCGGAAGGTGGCGGGGTTGCTAGCAATACCTGTAAAGCCTCTTGCTGGGTCGCTGTCATTTTTGGTCTGGCACCAGGACGGGGTCTCTCGCTCAAAGCAGATTCCAAGCCTTCTTCAATAAAACGTTTACGTACTCGCGCCACCGTTGCGGTTCCAACTTGTAAAACCTTCAGAATGCGCTCATCACTGTAGCCGTCATCACACAGCAAGAGGATGCGGGCGCGCGTTAACATTCTTGCTGCAGCTTTACCTCTGCGAGTGAGTTCAATGAGTCGAGCGCGGTCTTCCGCACTCAGCACGACGCTGTATTTTTTCATGAAGACAGTGTATGGGTGGATCGAGGCTCTCTCTTTGGCAGGTCTTATCATCTCTGCCTGGTAGAGCTAAAGGAAGAGCTACGCTGTGCTTCTCGAAAGGTTGCAGAATCAGTCTCGAATCAACAATAATTAACGTTTAGGAAATTGTTAAGCGAGCAGCGAAGCTGCGCGGATGGCGAAAAACATCTTGAACAATCTACCGACATAAGAGGTGTGTAATGTGCAGCTAGTCTAGAGCTTCGGCTGCCTCTGGAGATTCGAGGCGGCGTAAACGGACCGTAAGTATTGCTCGCTTTGAAGCCTCCACGATCATCGCATGGTATCCAGGGATTGAGAATTCTTCGCCGGCTTGCGGAATGCGTCCGGCAACACTATTGAGTAAGCCTCCAAGAGTATCGTACTCTTCACTCTCCTCAAGCGCAATTGGCAAATATTCATTGAGGTCTGCTATGGAGGTAGCTGCTTTGACGAAAAACTCGGAGCTACGTTCTTCTACGGGCTGTGCCTCATCATCATGCTCATCTTGGATTTCACCGACGATTTCCTCTATCACATCTTCTAGTGTCACAACACCCGCTGTGCCGCCAAACTCATCCAAGACGACAGCAAGGTGAAAGTGTTCGCGTTTCATCCGACGTAACACGTCGGCAATTTTATCGCTCTCCTGCACAAACACCGCAGGGTGCATAAGATCCTGTAAGATCACCACGCTGCTGTACGAAACCAGTGCTAACAGGTCTTTCGAGAAAACCGTTCCAACGATTGTATCAATCGTACCTTGATACACGGGAAGTCGGGAATATCCCTCGTCAATGACTTTATCGATAATACGAGAGCTAGGCATTGAGGCATCAATGGCAGCGATTTTCGGTCGAGGCACCATGATTTGACGAACTTCTGTTTGCTTCAAGTCAAACACGTTTTCAATGAACTCGTGCTCCTCCTCCTCCATTGCCCCACTTTCTCTGCTCTCTTCAAGCAAGTAGCGAATCTCGTCTGGCGTATGCAAATCGTGTTCGTTACTCGGCGCGATCCCGAGCATGAGGAGTACAGCATTCGCTGAGCGATCGAGAACCCAAATGAATGGTCGAAACGTAAAGGCAAAAACTCGGAGAGGAATAGCGGCAGCCATGGCTGTGCTCTCGGAACGACGTATGGCGATTGCCTTTGGAATAAGCTCACCAAAAACAATGTGCAGAAAGGTAATGAAGCCAAAAGCAATGGGCAGTGCTATCGTGTGGATCATGAGCTCAGATAGCTCGAGCTGCGCATGAAGGACAATCTGCTCGGCAAGGTTGGCAGAGATTCGTTCTGCAAACCAACCAAGCCCTAAACTGGTGAGAGTGATGCCTACCTGCGTAGCCGACAGATACCCATTGAGATTATTGACGATGGTCTGTGCAAAGCGCGCAAGAAAACTGCCACTGCGAACAAGAAGCTCTAATTGCGAGGCCCGCACTTTCACGATGGCAAACTCCGCCGCAACGAAAAATCCGTTGAGCAGAACGAGAACTATGGTGAGACCTAAGTCGGTGAGCATCAAGAACGCCAGAAGTGCAACTCTTCAAATATAGAGAGACATTGGCTTAGGTCGGTGTACGGAAAGTAGCTTGAACAAAGGCATTGCCAGCAAACTCCTTCGAACTACTAAATTGTGATACCATTGATACTGCTCCGGAGCTCGCAGAAAAGATTGCTTACACGCATCTGCGCGTTGCCTTGAATGATACCAATTTGGATGCGAATACTATGACCTTTGCAGCAAAATCGCTTCACTTTCACAACACCTTGGATCTCGTCCTTCCGAAGGACCTTGGAATAGAAGTGATGAACCCTTTTCAGCGTCCATCCACGCTCGAGGTTGTCAAGGAGTTTTACCATCGATACTACGACGACACTCGTGCGCGAGTTGGTGTGTTTGGTATCAACCCCGGACGCCATGGTGCGGGACTGAGTGGAATATCTTTTACGGACCCGGTCGCTCTCTCACAATCCTGCGGAATTCAGCATGAACTCGGAGAACGAGCAGAGCTTTCGTCGAGTTTTGTGTACCAAGCAATCGATGCTTTCGGTGGTGTAGTCCCTTTCTTTTCGGACTTCTACCTCAGCGCGGTGTGTCCCTTAGGCTTCGTTCGCGACGGCATCAACTACAATTTTTATGATGACCCAGAGTTGCTTGCAACAACGAAAGACTTTATCATTCAATCACTTCGCGCACAGCTGGACTTTCCTCTGCGTCGCGATGTTGCAATTTGTCTGGGTCGAGGCAAACTCCTCGACGTATTTTCACGTCTGAACGCCGAACACAAGTTCTTTTCACACATCATTGCACTGGATCATCCTCGCTTCATCATGCAGTACAGAAGAAAGAGGCTCCATGAGTTTATCTCGCAGTACACCGCAGTGTTTGAATCGTGTCGGTCAACAAATCCTTAAGCATACAACCTAGACATTCAATTCATGCAATCCATACTAGCCTCTCTATCGCGCGAAGAACAAGCAGCGCAGCTTCTCATGCCGTCGCTTCATCCCGTACGCTATCGCGAAGACGAAGAGTATCGCACAACAATTTGTGACCTTGTAGAAAGTGGCGTGGGTGGCTTCTGCGTTTTTCAAGGCAATGTTGAGGATACCGCAATGGTTCTTGCTGAATTGCAGGCCCAGGCGGATACTCCTCTGCTCTTTAGCGCTGACTTCGAGCATGGCTTGTCGATGCGTTTAGATGGTGCAACCGATTTCCCGCATGCTATGGCACTAGGAGTCGGACGAGAACCACAACTTACACGACAAGTTGCCGCTGCAGTTGCACGTGAAGCTGCAGCACTTGGAGTACATTGGAATTTTGCGCCTGTGTGTGACATCAATTCCAATAAGTTGAATCCCATTATCAATACCAGAGCCTTTGGTGAGAGTATTGGTGATGTCATTCCACAAGTATGTGCATGGATCGAGGGTTCGCAAGAACATCGAGTTGCTGCATGTGCCAAGCACTTCCCTGGCCATGGTGATTGCGAAGTCGATAGTCATATCGAGTTACCCCGCTTAGACCTTTCACGCGAACGCATGAGCTCCATGGAGCTCGTACCTTTTCTTGCGGCCATTCGCACGAAAGTCCAATCCGTCATGGTCGGTCACCTTGATGTCCCTGCTTTTGATGCCAGTGGTACGCCCGCGTCTTTGTCGCGAGCCATCGTAACCGGCGTCCTTCGAGAGTTTATGAAGTTCGACGGGGTGATTGTGACCGATGCATTGGATATGGACGCAATCAAGAAGAGCTATACAAGTGCTGAAGCGTGTATGAAAGCTATTGAAGCTGGAGCTGACATAGCCTTGGTTCCAGAGAATGCAGTTGAGGCATTGATCGCCTTGCGCTCTGCTGTAAGCGAAGGTCAGCTTGAAGAACATCGAGTTCGTGAATCGTGCGCACGAGTGCTTGAGTTAAAGAAGTGGTGTGGTCTGTTTGAGAAACGCGCGCACAAGCAAGAGCCCATCTCACTTGAGGAACATGGTATGCTCGCGCTCAAAGCTGCAACCAATGCAGTGCGGGTGCAGGGCAAACCTGATGTCTTGCCCTTGGAGCGCTATGAGCACATTGCATGTTTCGCTCTACTAAGTACCGAAGACATCGACCCGGCGAGTGAGTTCTTCCATTACCTATCGCAGGTGTTTGAGAAAAACACCGACATAGCCTATCTCAATGCGAACATTAGTGAGGAAGAATTAGAAGCCTATGTTCAGGATACTGCTGGTGCAGAGTGCGTTGTGTTTGCCGTCTTTGCACGCGCACGCGCTTATGCAGGAACCGTTGGAATCGACCAGCGCTTAGTTGATGCAACTATGAAGCTTCGAGGTACGAAGCCCAGCGTTGCGGTTCTCTTCGGCAACCCATACCTGGACGAGTGCTTACATACCGATGTAACTGTTCGCTGCTACTCGGATTCTAAACCAAGCCGCGGCGCGGCTTGTCTGGCGTTAACGCAGAAGAGTTTGAACCTCTAGGCGATCGACACTCGCCTCAGCTATTGGGATGAGGTCATCGACAATCGCTTGTTGGCATACGTAGCGTAGAGTATATGCCTTGTATGAGTTTTGCCTTGTAGGAGTGTAGGACGAAGCAAAGAAGACTGCTCGTGGTAGGCTCAGCTGCACTAATCGCAGCTTACATCTTCACGAACGGAGATGCGGCGGTTCTGCTTGCGTAGGTTTTCTAACTCAGCGCGCGACATTCGGCGCGCCATGCTAGCTGAGGGCTCAGGTATAAGAGGTAGAGCAGAGCCGAAGCCAACGGTTGATTGAATTTTCTGAGCCGCCACACCTTTGTCTATCATGAGTTGCTTCACCGAGCGCGCGCGCATCTCGCTAAGCAAGCGATTACGGTCGGCGTTTCCTTCACTCGATGTGTGACCTTCAAAAGTGACTCGCGCTTTGTCGCACTCGCTCATCAGATAGTCCTGCAACTCGCGAAGTGAACGTTGCGTTTCCGCATCGTTCGCATCTATGATGTCGCTGTTGCGTAAGAACTTTATCGAAAAGTTACGCTTGGGTTTAGGCTGCTTCAAAGGCTCCTGTGGCTTCTGCGTAGGGGCGGATTTGTTACAGCAACAGCATCCAGTTCCACAGGGCTCAGGGTCCTTAGAGTCGATCGTACCGTCGCCATCAGTGTCAGGATTCACCGGGTTCGTGCAACGACGAAGAACTTCTTCACCGTCCGACCAACCGTCGAAATCTGTGTCTGGAGCTTTTGGATTCGATTTGTAGCGCAGGACTTCATCCCCGTCTAGCAATCCATCGTTGTCGGTATCAGGGTTGTGTGGGTCTGTAGCCGAGGTTTGGATCTCTTCAGCATCGCTAAGACCGTCGCCATCCGTATCTGCTTTGATTGGGCTTGTTCGGTGTTCGATCACTTCAGGTCCATCACGCAAACCATCTCCATCCGTGTCTGGATTCTTTGGGTCACACGCGTACCGCTGCTCGTCTATATCGTTCAAACCATCTCGGTCAGTATCAGCTTCCGTTGGACTCGTGTTGTATCGATGAACTTCATCTCCGTCGAGAATGCCATCATCATCGCTGTCTGTATCGCGGGCATTCGATTTTCGAACGTACTCCGCGAGGTCAGTCAAGCCATCGCCATCGGTATCAACCTTTAGTGGTGATGATCCAAAGACAATTTCTTCGCCATCGAACAGACCATCGCTATCGCTATCCGCTCGAAGAGGATCGGTGCGGTACGTCATGAGCTCTTGAAAGTCGCTCAGGCTATCACCATCAGTGTCAGCATGGCGAGAATCGAGACCTCGGTGACGTTCTTCTTTGTTTGAAACTCCATCCCCATCAGTATCCAGATTTCCGGATAGGTAGATGCTCACTCCGGCACCGGCTGATGCGTAGTAGTCGTTGGCACTGCCGCTCCGACTGAAGTCATCCAAGTTATCGCTCGTTGTTAGGTGGAACATCGCTCGAGCGTTGACACTAAAGTCTTCATTGACAAAGTACTCAAAGCCAAGTCCAACCGGGAACTCAAGGGACCAACGACTGTAACGATAATTGAGAATGCGAGGGAGCGGACTGTGATCTGAGCTGTTCGTTGCATAATGATTCAGCATACCCATTCCCAGGTAGGCTTGTGGAACGAAGTCGTTCGAGGGAAACAAATGAAAGACTCCCATTGCCTCCATGTGGAAGAATCTGATCGTGTTGATGTTATCTATACGGGTGAGGCTGCCTTTGTAGAACTGCCCGATGCTTTGGCCTTCATAGTAGTTCGAGTAGTTGACCAAGTCATACGGAGTCACTCGGAACGACGCCACGCCGATGCCTGTACCAAGTTGAAGTCCTGCCCAAGGTGCAACGTCATATCTCAATCCAACATCTGCACCGTAGCCAAACAGATCACCGGTGAACTCTCCCCAGTACTTGTAACTCGAGGCTGTCAGAGATGTAGAGAAACGGTTTGACTGCATCTGTGCCTTCAACGGTAATGCGAAGAACGCGCACAGGAGCATTCCAATACCTAGATATCGTTGTGTTCGAACCTGAAAAATTTCTCTAAAACTCGTTTCCATACTTGCAAAGACACTGCGCGCCTTCATTGGCGTACACAATGCAAAACATCGGATACGAGAGGACTTTTCTAAAATCTTGCAGAAAAAGAGGCGGAAAGGAGCGAAATCGGTGGTATTTGTCTCTTAGAAACTCATTCGTGCACCAAGATGCACCAAGAATGACCAGGTGGACCAGCTACCATTCGAGACGTTAATGAGTCCGCTCAGAGGCTGATTGAGCTCAGCTTCAACATACGCGCTGAGATGTGATTTGATTGGAACGCTAAAACCTGCGCCGGCAACGAGAGCCATTCGGAGGGTTCCAAGAGCCGACATGCCTTCTATTGGTATGTCGCGATATGCACTATTGACGTCAGGATAGATTTGATCCTGCGGGAGAATGATATGTCTCTTGTACTCGACACCATCCGAAACAAGGAACATGGCTTTCGCACCACCTAATACGTAAAGATTCTTGAGGAGCGAGTATTCAGCGACGATGCGCAGACAGAGCATGGGAGAACTAATCGACAACATTCGTTCTTCCTGAAAATTCTGGAGAACGCCATTTGAATCTCGAATGTGCAAAATGCTTGAGTCCGGGGCTAGGAGCGTACCACCTATACTTTCAATACTTAAGCCACCTGTCAAAGAAAGCGAACTGTTAAGGTGACGAGTAGCGGAAACACCGAAATATCCTCCGCCGCCAAAAGCGTCACCAAATGATCCATTCGCTACAACGTTTCCGGCACTACTGAAATCTGCACTGTGAAAGGTTGAGGAATACATGAGAAATGCAGACGCCGACCATTTCGAGATTGAGCCACATTCTTGTCCCTCAGGACACAAGCGGTAGCCATAGGCATTACTCTTGGCATCACGAGAATAGCAAATCGTGTAGGTAGCAGCATTCCCTGCGCCATCAATAGCTCGTACAACCATTTTCGCATCAGAGTTCTCTGCCGTTGGACGAATCGTCAGCACAACCTGCGGTATACCTTCCTCCACCGTTGGAAGCGCGGTCGTCATTCCCTGCGCTGTCAAAATGTGAATACTCTTTATTCCGCGATCAGAGTTCCTATCGTCACGAATAATCAAACTCGTTCCGCCCCGCATCGCTTGGGTCTCGCCAATAGGTGGCAGAGTATCGCGAGAGTAGTCAAGATCAAAAAAAGACTGTCCGCCCATGTTCCCATAGGCATCAAACGAGTCGTTCCCGTAGCCAAAGCCATACAAATACAAACCAAAGGGCACATCTCCATAGACAACATGGGTCCCGAAATCGACCTTGATTTGAGCAAGTGAGTAGCGTGAAAGTCCGAGCGTTTCAAACTGAGATAAAGGCAGCGCCTTGCCGTCCAGACGCAGCGAGGAAATCTTATTGGTTGGAACCACGATATTCATAAAGTGATCCCATTGCCCATTGACCGGAGTAGCAATACGATAGCGCTTAACGAACTGCTGAGTTGGCGAGATAAGAATCATCATTGGGTCGCCAATGGAGTCTCCATTCTTGAAACCCTGAGAGTACTGTGCCACTAGTACTGGCCGATCTGCCGTGATCTGAACACTCTTGCGCACGTTGAGGTTCTCATAGAACTCGCCCGCAGAGAGTACCGAGACCAAGCGCGAATCTTCAAAGACCTTCGTGTGATTCTCATGTGCCACCACTCGTAAGGTATACCGTGATCTGCCTTTGAACATACCCACATAGAAGTGCTTACCCCAAGCGCTCACCGGCGGTAGTTGTTCAACAAGGTGGTTACAAGCTGCGATACCGCTAGGTACATAGGCACAGCTATGTCCGCTAAACACGGAGATCTTTTTATTCGCACTGAGAAGGGTTCCCGTTAGATCACCTAAACCCATCGCACCAAAGTCAGCAATAACTTGGTAGACCTCTCCTCGATTCATCTTGACTACATATGGCTTCCCTGCTTCCCTGCCACCGAGTGCAGGGGTACGAGGAACCACAGTGAGTTCTGTTTCATCTTCGGTAGCAACAACTGCTACTTGCGAAATCAACTCTTGCGAAAGCATGTTGTAACACACCGCACGATACTCTTTGCCCAGAACACCGACTGGAAGAGCTAGATACGTATCAGTGGTTTGAAAGCGACGGTTTAGGCCGTATACCGAAATTGGGAAATCGCTACTGACATGCACGGCAAGCTTTTGTGGTGTCTTTGAAGAGCTCAGTTGCGCACGCTCATCGATCATAAGAGTAGATACAGTACCACCACTCACAATGAGGGTTCGACGATATCGTAGGCCTTCAATCTCAACAGTGACTTCCGACGTTTCATTCGCGGTAAAGAAGAGCTCGAGAGTAAGCTGATCATTGTTGGCAGGATCGGAACCTTCCTTGTAGTTCTTCATGAAGCAGAGCCAAAAGTCTGTGCCCTCTGAGTTCTTCATGTGCACGAAGTCCGACGGCTCCTCTTCCGTCTGAGACCACACAGGAATGCTCATTATGCAAAGAACGGCGAAGAGGTATGCAAGGAATACGCGCATTAGTGCAGCACCTCGAAAGGAACAACATATACGCCAATAGGCGTTACTAAGCGCAAGAAATAAACTGCATCGCAAAGTGTTGCATACTCAGGGTCGCTACTGCGGAACGTATACGTTCCGGCTTCCTGCTCTGCCAAGGTTTCATGAATGAGCTCGCGTCCAGCAACGTCGAATATCGTGAAGCTGGGACTGCACTTCTGTATAATCTTGTACTTAAAACTCTGGTTGCTTCCTGGATGTGGGAAGGGAGTACTGAGATATTCAATCTGAATGGGCTTGACTGGGATATCATCAAGCATATACATGGTTCCAGGTGTAAAGGTAGCACCTCCAACACTTTGACCGTTTCTACACAGGTAGGTTGGGCTGAGAGTAGTGAGAGTGTCTGGACCTGCTAAGAGTTCAATGTGCATCTGAAGCACAGCCGCGTTTTGCAGGTTCAAGCCGTTTGACAAAAAACTCAGGTGCAAAGTGGCTGATGTTTGGCTTTGCGTGCTCAGATTATAGAGTAACTGAGTGACATTAACCTGCGCGGAACTTAGGTCATGTACCGCCACTAGTTGCGGATTGAAGTGAATATCTGCACACACCGAATCTCCAGACGCGATGTTCAATGTTGCGTATAGTGGGATGGTATGCCTACCGCGAAGCATAGAGCTATCATGAACAGCCAATGAACTCTGCGCTTGTGCAACCACACAAAGGAGCAGTAGTGCAACAATGTACCTAATCAACATCCTGTCTTTATACCATTCATAGTGAACAAATATACGCAGGGACAGCGGAGCGAAGCTACTATCACCTTTTTGTGGATTCTCGCGCGGATTCGCTCGTGTATCGGGACTAACACAATGAGTTAGGACGCAGCTTGCTGATGCATACTGAACGTAGCCAGCCTGCCTCACAAGCTTGGCTTCATCAGATGCAACAGCTCTTCATGACCCTCCTTAACAACCATCAGGCGAAGCCAACGGCTACATCGGTGCTTGGGTATTTAACCTCGCATCATGCCTCCACTCTCGAAGACGATCAAGAATGAGCTGTGTTTGATTTTCTACCGACAAGCCACTGCACTCTACAACAACCGCTGGTACGCTTTTTCGCGAATCCATTCCACGTTGATAATATTTGTCATAATAGAATAGACAGAGATTCACTGCCTCAGAAATGTTCCCACCTGCAAGAGCTTCTCTAGCTGCGGTAGACCTTTCAGAGCCAAGCCTTTGTGAAATTCGTTGAATTCCATCATCGAGATCAGCAACTGAAAATGCTCCGTAGTCAGCAACCAGATTTGCGATGCGTTCTTCTTTGGGAATATGCAGACGTACAACAGTGGCGGCTTGAAGCTGATGCCAAATGCCGGCAGACAGGTTGATAGAGCCGATACGACGCGACTCGTCTTCAAGCCAGATTTCGTTGTTTGGGTTCATAGACAACAAGCTATGAGCAAGGAGATTGTCGAAGTGCTCTTGGCTTGGTTGATACTCCTCTCCAAGCCAGCCAAATGCCGAGCCTTTGTGTCCGGCGAGCGCTTCGAGATCTACAACCCCAAGGCCACGCCTTTGCATTTCGTGCAAAACCTTGGTTTTGCCGCAACCCGTGTGTCCGCTGAGAACAACAAAGCTCCACTTGCGCTCAAGCACTTCTTGAACCATCCCACGCCAGGCTTTATAGCCTCGCACAATGGTTTGCACTTTCCACCCACTTGTGTCGAACAACCAAGCCATCGAGGCAGAACGCATCCCACCTCGCCAGCAATACACCTGCACTGTCGTCGCCGAACTTGGTGGTCCAACCTTCTTCTCTAGTTCCTCGATAAATGTGCTCAATCGAGGACCAACGATGTCGAGACCAAGCTTTAGGGCTGCATTCTTGCCTTCCTGCGCGTAACACAGTCCAACGCGGTGCCTCTCCTCATCACTGAACAATGGCATATTGAGCGCACCCGGTATGTGACCACGAGCAAACTCTGCAGGCGAACGAACGTCAATGCGTATCGCCAGATCGCGTTGGGCTAGAGCTTGTGGGAGAGTGAGAACTTGTACCATAGAAAAGAAAAAGCGGAGGATATCCGCTTAGAGTTTCTTTTTAGCATGGTGGGCGCAAAGCGCCCACCATGGAGAAAAAGACAGTTAGAGAGTACTCGTCAATGAGAGTGAAAAGCCGTTCGAAGCAGGTACTAATCGGCAGACTCCACCAACGCAAAGGATACCTGCGCGCTGCTTGCCATAGCCTACGGAGATTCGCGTTCCATCATGTACGTACGTGGTGCTAAGGCTTGGATAGTGAATTCGATGGTGCTCATCATCATGACCATAGTTCCACTCATCAAAGGCCGTCAAGAACCAATGCGAATTCAAGGTCAGCTCAGCCAGTGCATAGGCCCAGTTGCCGTGATTGACATTCGCTTCATTAGTATCGATTTCAGTAACACTCAAGTGTTGAAGCTCGAAGCGAAGAGCGTTCTTGGGATTGATTTGCCAAGTACCTTCAAGCACTGCAATAAAGGGATGAAGCAGTTCGATATAGCCAGTTTTTCCTTGAACAATATTACGGTCGTAGGTCTGCTGCACTAAGGTCAAGATCGTTTTGAACGACTTCGTCCACGTGTGACTTATCTCAAGATTAATATCTTCAAATAGAAGATGCTTGCCTGTGGCAAAGTACTTTGAGGTATAGGTATATTTTGCGGCTTGCTTGGCTTCCACGGTTGAGGTGTCGCTCGAATGCGTCGTATCGAGGTCATGAATATTCGAGTAGTTCAGGGTGACAGTGGTACCGTACTTCCCTCCTAAGAATGAGTTACGAGGAAACGAATAGACCAGTTCAGCTTGGATGCCAATCTCGCCATTTGGCTGAGTAGCATAGGGATACATGGTTACAAGACGATAGGTGTGTTGTTTTGTAAGCGCAGGAAGAAAGTTGATGTTCAGATTCGTTCCAAAAGCATTTCGATCCGATCGGAAATCCATGTTGTCGATTCTCTTTGCGTTCAGTGTTAAGCCAAATCCTGCCGCTGAATAGGTAGTGGTGATAAACAAACCCTCACCTGGATTGAAGCTATTGTTATTAGTAAGACTAGGGTCATTGATCTTATGCGCCAGTTCGGCATTTAACAAGAAGCCGCCGGAAGTAAATGACGCACGAAAAGCGTACGCACCTACGTTCTCAGGGAGGTTCAGCAGCGGGTCGGATGCAGTTTGATACTTACTCACGAATGAAGCTCCGAGACGCAGGCGGACGTCATCGCCAAGCCAGTTTTCACCGAACTGGTCCATATCGTTCAAACTGAGTTCTGCATCGAAACCGCGCACAATACCGGGTCCCAACGAAAAAAAAGATCGCTGCTTACCAACGACGCCCGTGAGTGAAATCCCATTCAACGGGGTTGATCGTACACGCACGCCGTCGAGAGAATTGTCAAAGCCCAACGCTCGCTCTTCGTAGGTTCGAAGAAGCATCCCTGACCCGAATTGCTCGTAAAAATTACCGAGTGTTACATCGATGGCGGAATTCGTGTAACGAGCAAATCTGTACGGAATGCCGTTACCAGCATATCGTGGATCAACACCTTGCAGAGGATTGAAGTATCCTTCATATCTCAAACCTCCTGAGAAATTTCCACGCGTATAAGTGAGGTTGAGAAAGCCCTCGCTGAGGATCTGCTCGCGGACTTTGGGAGCTAGTATCAGACTATCAGCTTTGTATGATTGTACCTGAAGTTCGAAATCGGCACGTAAGACTCCATTGTCGCTTTGAGAGTGGAGGGTCCCCGCACATGCCAAACACAAAAAGAACGAAAAAATTCGACGCATAGGAAGATCGATTGATGAGTGTGCGGCCAAAATACGACGATCGAGGATTAAGCAGTCTGATTTGAGCCAAAAAAATAGCCAGGCATTGCCTAGCTAGAATTTTCGTCGATGCATGAAACCAGCGCGAGGATGGCAAGCTATCTCGCCCTATTGCTTCTTCGCTTCCTCAACAAGCTTCTTCACTTCCTCAAAGAGCTTGGTCTCATCACCCGGCGCGTATGACTTGTGTTGCAGTACCACTTCCCCTTTGCCATTGATCAAAAAGGTGTGTGGGATTTCGTTGACATTCATTGCACGCTTGAAATCTGAGTTCTCATCGATGTAGACTTCAAAAGGCCACTCGCGACCTTTGACGAAGGGAGCCACTTTAGGACTATTCCGCGCGTCGTCGATCGAAATCGCAATCACTTTTACGCCGGTCTCCTGCTGCCACTCTTCATACAGATTTGCCATGGCGTTAAGTTCTTGTTTGCAAGGGCTGCACCAGGTAGCCCAGAAGTTTATAATGATTGGCTTGCCGTCGTTGCTGAAGCTAGCTGTACTGACAGTCTTTCCATCTGGAGTTTTGAGCTTAACCACTGGAATCGAGGTGGTTTGGGCGTGCACTAGCATATTGGTGCCCGCTGTGAGTAGACAGAAGAGCAGAGCCACTACGGTTTTTTGGGAGAAAAGTGTCTTCATAATGGGTATAATATTGAAACGTTAATGTTGTTCTTGTGTTTTTTGGTTAATCAGCGAGTTCGTACTTTGCGCCCTCGCCAATCTGACACAGTAACTTACAAAAACGTTTAGGAGTACTCATGAAATACTTTGCACTACTTGTTTGTGCCTTGATAGTTAGTAGCTCGGCCAATGCGCAAAGCTTGGTTTTGACTTCATTCCAACAGGAATTCAATGTTAAACCTGATGGCAACTGGCTTGACTTTCATATGGGAGTACGCAATACAAGTCTTGCGATGGTTCCTACGCGTGTACGTATGGACGTATCGCAGATGCTTCGTGGTCACCGCGCAAAGTTCTGTTTTGCAGAGAATTGCTACGATGAAGGCACTTTGGTTTCAGCGAAGAACGGCGGAACAAGCTTCATCGCTTCCGGATCCGAAGATGCTAGTACTTTTCTTGGTGAGTTTCGTGCTGACTCAACAGAAGGTGTGACCCTTCTCCCCTTCACGTTTTTCAACGATAATAAAGAGTCCGACAACGTCCAAGTGACCTTGCGCTTCACTGTAGCGCTGCAAGCTTCAGTTGCAGACAACGACAACAGCGCCTCATTTTCTGCAAATCCAATGCCTGCAAACGATGTTTTGCAGTTGAATCTTCCAAATCCAAGCGCTTCTGTACGCACTCTACGTATAGTTAACGTTCAAGGCCAGGAAGTTCATAGCATGGAATTCAACGCCGACAGCATGACCTTCAATAGCTCGGCACTACCAAGTGGCTGCTATGCGGCCATCGTTCGCTCATCCGATGGAACTTTCGCCCAAATTCGCTTTGTTATTGCTCACTAAGAGCTAAGACATCGAGTTTTTGGAATTTGCCCAGGTAGTCTGTAACTTATTTTGGAAGCCCGTTGTTTTATCGACAACGGGTTTTTTTTATCCTCAATTGACAAATGACGTGGCTGAAACACGATGGCAATAGCCTCTTCGTCACTAATTTGTACTCTTATTCACCGAAAATCCTCGTATGTCCCGACTTCAGCTCCTTTTCTTAGTCGTTCTTAGCAGCCCAAGCATTTTGTTCGCGCAGTCAGATGACCCTGTTCTTCTTCGAGCGATGAAAGCCGAGGTTCGCCGTACCATGTCAGAACTTCATACGCAGGAACGTCCTCCCTACTTCCTTTCCTACTGCATTACCGAAAGCCAATCACGGAGTATGTCAGCGAGTTTCGGAAAACTTGAAAGTACAAATGGATCCAAACAACGCCTGCTCGACATCGATGTTCGTGTTGGTGACTACGCTTTCGATAACACACACATCATTCGTGGTCAGAGTTTCGACTTTGGCGGCGGTGGCAGAGGTGCAAAACAGATGCCTTTGATGGACGATGAAATTGCGATTCGGCAAAGTCTGTGGACCGCGACCGATCGTGCGTATAAAAATGCGGTCGAGAGATATGGAAAAGCCCTTACAAACAAAGCTGTTAAAGTAAAAGAAGAAGACAGTTCGGCTGATTTCTCTCGCGAGTCTGCTGTGCAGTTTCGCGACACCACGCTCATTTTTGAGGTTGATACTGTTCTTTGGGGCGGCATCATCCGTCGCATTAGCGCACGCTTCCAAGCCGACCCGAAGGTCTACCAAGCACGAGTCTATTTCCAGTCAGATCTGAATGTAAAGTACTACGTCAATAGCGAAGGCAGTGAGGTTATCAGTTCTGAACCAATCGTAAAACTCTTTATTCTGGCAAACACAAAGGCTGACGACGGTATGACTCTTCCGCTCTATCGGAGCTATACAGCCTTCACCGCTGATCGACTTCCAACAGAAGAACAACTAACGCGTGACGCCGATGAGATGCTTCGTCTTCTCGGACAACTCCGTGACGCGCCTTTAGCTGAAACCTATACAGGACCAGCTATTCTATCGGGACGCTCCGCAGGCGTATTCTTCCACGAGATCTTTGGTCACCGTGTTGAAGGCCATCGTCAGAAAGACCCAAACTCTTCGCAGACCTTTAAGACCTTTGTAGACAAGAAGATTCTACCAGATTTCATCGACGTCATTTTCGACCCGACGCTCAAACAGCGTGGCACCACAGATCTGGTGGGATACTTCAAGTTTGATGACGAGGGTGTACCGGCAAAGCGTGTTGAGAGTGTGAAGAATGGAATCTTTAAGTCGTTCCTTATGTCACGCTCTCCTATCGAGAACTTCTCCACATCGAATGGTCACGGGCGTCGCCAAGCGGGATACAGAGTTGTCGCCCGACAATCCAATCTGATTGTTGAAGCCCACAAGACTGTTAGCTATGATTCTCTTATGATCGCTTTGCAGACGGAATGCAAACGTCAGAATAAAGAGTATGGTCTGCTGTTCGAAGACATCTCTGGTGGTTTCACCTTTACAGGAAGAACCGTTCCCAACGCTTTCAACGTACAGCCGCTGGTGGTTTATAAGATCTTTGCAGATGGTCGGCCAAAACAATTGGTCCGTGGTGTTGACTTAATCGGTACACCACTAGCTACGTTCAACAACATTGTGTCGGCCGCCAATGATGTTGGCATTTTCAACGGCGTCTGCGGTGCTGAATCAGGCGGAGTTCCCGTGAGCGCTTCCTCCCCAAGCCTCCTTGTTTCTACCATTGAAGTACAGAAGAAGGCGAAAAGTCAAGCCAAGCCTCCGATTCTCCCCTCCCCATTGAAAGGAGGTCAACCATGATGAGCTCTCGATCAACAATGAATCAACGCATCAATAGAAATCTGTTCTCAGTTCTTGCGATACTCCAGTTGTCGCTTATCTGTGCAAGCCAAACATTGCATGCTCAGATGCCTACGGATGTAGAAGCCTTACGACGCGCAATGCGCGACGAGATACAGCGATCTTTTCGAGAGTTGCAACTGGAGTCACTGCAAAAGCCCTACTATATCGAATACACCTTGAGTTTTCGAGAAAGCAATTCTGCCAAGGCAAGTCTTGGCAGTATGCTTGATCGTAACACAAGTCTGGTTCCCCGATTAACAGTTGGCGTGCGTGTTGGCAAGCCAGGCTTTGACAACACAAATTTCTTCGATGTTGGTTTGAGCTTCTTTGGCTCAAGTGATGATGAAGAGAGTTTCAAGAATCGACGTATCGGCGTTGAGAATGATTATAGCTCGCTCCGCAGGGATCTGTGGTTAGCAACCGACGCCTGCTATAAGCAAGCGGTCGAACTCTATGCAAAAAAAGAATCGGCGGTGAAGAACCGAGCACGAGTTGATACGACGCCAGATTTCAGCAGCCTCGCACCAGTTATTGAGATCGATACACAGAGCTTTGCGTACTATCCCAGGAAGCGCTATGAGGAACTCATCATGCGTGTATCCTCTGCTTTCTCGACCATGCCGCGCATCCATAACTCGAGCGTGAGTTTGGAGTATCTTCCACAGCTGGTGATTTATGTCAACTCGGAAGGACGTGAGTATGTGAAGTCAGACGCGCAAATCGGCATCGAAATGGTCGCAACGTCACAAGCAAGCGACGGAATGCCATTGGCCGAAACCTTCAGCTGCTATGGAAAAACTCCCGAGGATTTACCCTCGCTCGATTCACTCTATCGAGCAGCTCAAGGCATTGCCTCAAAGCTGAACGAATTACTTGATGCACCAGCAATTGAAGCCTACTCCGGTCCTGTGCTCTTTGAAGATCAAGCTGCTGCGGAGGTTTTTGCTCAGAGCTTTGCTCCTTATGTGTGCTCCCAGCGACAACAACTGACCGATCGCGGTATGCAAGAAAGCGAGCGATATATGTCTCTACAGAATAAAGTCGGCGCTCGGGTTATGGCTGAATTCCTCAGCGTACTCTCAAATCCTTTGCAGAAAACAATTGCCAAGACACCGGTTTTTGGAAACTATACGATTGATGATGATGGCATTCGTCCTTTATCGTTGACTATTGTTGAGCGAGGATACTTGAGAGCCTTACTGACTTCGCGCATTCCAACCCGTCGATCAAAAGCTTCTAATGGACGCCAGCGAGGCGGCGCGCCAATGATAGATGTACTCGAACTGAGTGTATTGAAATCGAAGCAGAGCGATCACAAAGCTCTTATGAAGAAGATGATGAAGATGGTAAAGGATCGCGATCTGCCATTCGGCTATGTCGTTCGAAAAGCACTAAACCAGAATCTGCTCTACACAACATTGTATTCCTTGACTCAAGGTGACTACCCTTACTCATTGTCGGAAACGACGATCAGCCTTCTCGAGGTCTACCGTGTATATCCCGATGGTCGCGAAGAACTAGTCCGCGGCACTCAGGCAGCGGGTATGGCTCCTAGCCAGTTTAAAGATATCGTAGGAGCAGGCTCTGAGAACTTTGTGTACAATTACTTGGCACCGGCTGTTACGTCTCCCTATGTAACCGGCGGAGCTCAATATCTCTCATGTACAGTTGCTGTCCCCGATCTACTGTTTGAAGACGTTGAGATTCGACCTCTTGAGGGAGATTTTCCAAAGCCGCCGCTCTTGGCGTCGCCACTTCTTGAGAAGCGATAGCATGGTCAATACGATGTACAGCCTTTGGCGCTAGATCGTTTGTGATGGAAGCTACAGATTTGATGCATTCGTAGAGTGTTGAGGTTAAGACTCTACACAATTCAACTAAACTATATACCTATGGAGATATTTAGCGGACTCTCTTCCACAGCTATTATCGTGATCGCCGTTCTCGTTGTAACGGTTGTCTTTATGCTGTTGAAAAAGCTCATAAAGTTTGCTCTCATGCTTGCAGCACTCACGATACTGGTTATTGTGATTATGCGTCTGATGGAATAGATGTTTTTGCTTATGCCGTGTTCGCTACGCTCACCACGGCCTACAAGCGAGACAGAGGTTCTTAGGGTCAGCATCGAACAACATGGGTTGTACGCTACCATTGATGAATATCTGGATCCTGGCGACTAGAGACTGCTTTAGCCATAGAAAATTGATTACCAAACCACTACTCTACCACCGTGCCTCATACTATTGGAATTGTTGGAACAGGATACGTCGGCTTAGTCTCGGGAACCTGCTTTGCTGAGGTTGGCAATACCGTGTATTGCGTTGAAGTTGACCAAGAAAAGGTTGCCACGATACGTGCGGCGAAGTCTCCTATTTACGAGCCTGGACTTGAAATCCTCCTTGAGCGCAATGTGCGCGAGCAACGCCTTATCATCACCAGCGAACTTCGTGATGCAGTGATGAAGTGTACGATGTTGTTTCTGTGCTTACCTACCCCTCCGAATGAGGATGGTTCAGCAGATCTTCACTATGTGTTGGAGGTATCCCGGCATATTGCTGAGATCATTGAAGAGGAGAAGATCAGCGACTTACGCGTTATCGTAACGCGAAGCACCGTGCCTGTGGGAACAGCCAGCAAGGTTCGTGATACCATTCGCCAAGTCAGCAGTCGCGAGTCGATCAGAGTGGCGTCAAACCCAGAGTTTTTGCGCGAAGGCTTTGCAGTGGAAGACACCATGCGACCAGACCGAGTGGTTATTGGTTGCGTTGAGCCCGAAGTACGCTCGCTCCTCCTAGACTTGTACGAGCCTTTTGTGTCGAACGGAAATCCAATTTTCGTGATGGATGAAAAGAGCGCTGAAGTCACCAAGTATGCAGCTAATTCCTTCTTGGCTATGAAGATCTCCTTCATGAATGATATGTCTGCCTATTGCGAAGAGGTTGGCGTGGACATCGAGAACGTCCGACTTGGAATTGGTTCAGATACGCGCATCGGCAAGCGCTTCATCTACGCTGGCATTGGTTACGGAGGAAGCTGCTTCCCTAAGGATGTCAAGGCACTTATCCATTCCACGCGCGAAGCGGGTACTCCCATGCGGATCATGGAAGCAGTTGAAGAAGTAAACATCGCCCAGATTGATCGCTTCATGAAACGGATTCTGAAGCGCTTCTCAAACAACTTGCAGGCTAAGAAAGTTGCACTGTGGGGATTAGCCTTTAAACCAAACACCGACGATGTCCGTGAAGCTCCTGCGTTCCGACTTATCCGTGCTTTGCATGATCTTGGAGCAGTGGTTAACGCTTATGATCCTGAAGCTATCAAGAACACCAAAAAGGTCTTTGGCGACAGCATTGAGTATGCCGCCAATATGTATTCCTGTGCTGAAGGCGCGGACATTCTTATTATTGCAACGGAGTGGCGAGAGTTTATGAAGCCTGACTGGGGTCGTCTTGCTCAGTCTATGCATGCAAGAATCATATTCGACGGACGCAATATCTATGACCCTGAGGTGCTGTCAGCAGAAGGCTTTGAATACTATTCTGTAGGGCGTCCTGATGTGGTCTAAGCCTCGAGTTCATATTCTTCAGAACGTCGTCATTCCTGTGAGCCTCAAACACAGACTTCAGTTCTTTGGTGTCGCTCTCCTCTTGCTGCATGGCTCATTCATGCTTCAGCTCAATGCTGCAGCCGCGCCTGAAAACACTGCGAATGAGAAACCAAGCATGAGTGTAGGCTCAAACACGCAAAGCAAGAGTGCAAAGAGCGCAAGGAATGCTCAGCTGAAGGGTACCAAGAGTACAAAGACAAATGTCGAGTCTTCTTCCTCAGCAGTACATGGTTCTCAAGACCTACCAGAGAGATGTCTAGCCTATCGCTTTCAAATGGGAGACTCCTTAGTCTATCGGGTTACCACAATCGATACCATTCAGTTTAGTGATGCACCTTGGTTGATCAAAGAACGAGAAGAACTGATCTCATTGGTATGCGATGTGATTGACCCACTTGGTCGCATGTACCTTCGGCAGGATCTGCGCTCAATGAAATCCAAAGAGCGTCAAGCAGGCGAAGAGAAAGCCACAACCCGTACCAGCTCTGCATGGTTCGGTCGCACAGCCTACATTGTCATTGACTCAACTGGGAAGAGAATCCTTGCTAAACAGCTAGACACCATACATGCCAGCATGGGTCCTGGCGGTGCATTTCAACCCCCTCTCCTGCTTTCATTCTTAGATACAAGTTGTCATGTAGCTTCCCAACATCGCGGTTGGATGATGGAGCATACCGATACGCTGGCTGAGAATAGCGTTCCTTATCCGCTGGTAAATCAACTTTTCAATTGCGCAGTTCGCGACACTGTGTTCAAGAACGAACCTTGTCATGCCATTGACTTTGGAGTAGCAGCACAGGGCGGACAAACAACCATTGGTTCCGACATCGGAGTGTACACCAGATCCGTGATTAACAGTTGGGGCATGTGCATATTCTCTAAGAAAGAGTCTGTACCACTCGTACTATCAGTGCACTCCGACCTCAAACTTTGGGTAAACACAGAACGTTCGGAACACAAAGGTCAGCAACGCTCTCACACGCGATACGAACGCATCTTTTTCTCCAGACGGAATCGCTAAGCGAAGCCGGAAGCTTCTGAGGTATCTGCAGGGGTCGACGCACAGCTCTTTCGGCAGGTGTCACACAATCATCTGTTTGCTTGGACTTCCGTATTATCGTATGCTAGACTCTCTGATGACGATTCTGCACATGAGTATAAGTCTTTCGCATCGTTGGAGTGGACTTCTTTCATTCTTGATACACAATCGTCGCCGTCTTAAAAAAAGCGCTCCACTTCCTAATCTGCTCATCAGATACTTTCGCTTGATGGACTGCGCGAAAGTTCGTGTACACGGCATCCCGCCCCAGAACCACATACCATAGCTGAGACTCTGGTCGAGGATCAATGGTAAAACTCGGTGCTTCTATCAAGAACATTGTCCACGGAAACTCTGCACGATCATCCTTCTCTAGGAAAGTCAACTTTGCATCAGCGGATTTATTCAGTGATTGCTGGTAGAGAATCTTCATCATCATATCTGTCGTTGTGTTTGCTTTCGAGACACCACGAATCGACAACATGGTGCCGATCTCTGTCCATTGCTGCAAACTCTCGTCAGCACGTACCAGTTCAATCACATCAAATGTCTCCTTCTTCTCCGAGTTCGCCACTTTCCAATTCTCATTTTCCGGCCAATGGATCTTCAGACTCTCGCCTCTGCCTTGACTATTTCCACAGTAGTCTGAGAGCAGCTTCCTAGCCTTCTCGTCACCCTGTTCGACTGCAGTTGTAAAATCTGCACAAGCTCCTTGTTTGTCGCCCTGAATAGAGCGAATCCTACCCCTCAAGCGCAAAGCGCCAGCGTAAAACTCATTCTTACGAATCAAAGTATTTGCATCCTTCGCTGCTTCGCTCACGTTCTTCAAGCTCATGTGTGCGCTCGAGCGGTAGTAATATGCATCTAAACAATTGCTATCGATCTCAATTGCCCTATTAAAGTCCGCCATTGCAGACGCAAGATCCCTAGATGCTAACTCGCAGTAACCACGCTGAACAATTGCCGGAATATTCAGTGGACTCTGTTTAAGAACCACGTTGAGGTTTAGTATAGCACTATCATACTGCTTAGCATCCTGAAACTCTTGCGCACGCAATAGATACTCTTGTATACTCTGAGAGTACATCTGTGCTGGCGCTAAACCCAAGAAGAGAATAGCTACTCTCGAAAGTAGTGCCAAGAGGCGTGTCATTTTCATGAGCACAATCTAATCATAGCGGAGTTTCCAGCAGAAATGGATTCTAGAGTCCATACGAATTCCGTTTGCATCACTGTTTCCGATGTTGCAAGATTGTCACATCCGCACTTTATTCAATAACAAGCCTCGCGCAGCGCTCTATATAGCTGTTGGCATCAACGATTTTGTTTTCATGGGTGCATTGCATAATTGTGGAAGCGAACTATTTCTTGAGGGATGCTCAACCATTGAGCGCTGAGAACAGTAGCTCTTTCGAGCAGTTTAGGGCCGTCAAAAGGTAGCCGAGAGCAACGGAAACCAAACTACACTATCTCTTCTCGGGAAGGAAAGCGGCACAGGTACTTTGCAACGTCAGTTGTCTTGGGAATAGACATCTCAGGTCTTGAGATTGGTTGCCTAAAACGACAACAGCCAGAAACCGAAAACGGTTCTGGCTGTTTAGACGATGACCACTGAACAGGTTTGTAGTGTATTATTCCTTCTTGACGAAAAGCGCTGAGTTAAACAACAGACCTTTTCGAAGTTCTACGCTATAGACACCATTTGCCAAATCCTTAAGGTTCAACGATGCAACTGTTTCAGCTCCTTGAGCCTCCACATACTGCTGTAGGAGCACTCGACCTGTGAGATCGCGAACACATACTTGAATTCTTCCAATCCACTCAGCACCAACGATCACGCGAAGGTCTGAACTTGTAGGGTTTGGTTGCACACTAAACGGCGGATTCTGCGCAACATCGTACACGGAGGTACCAGTTGTATCATCAGGAGTCTTGACGAAATTTACCGTATCAGAGTAGACGCGACAACCACCAGCGTTCGACACTCGAACGAAGTACTGAGCTGAGAAAAGACCAACACAACGAGGCCCTGTCGTACCATTTAGCGGATTGCCGTTAACATACCATTGATAGCTCTGTCCAGGTATCGCTGGGATGGACATTGTATCCTTCACCACACTCACCACTGGTTTTGATGGAGCTTCGAGGATATCGATTACTTTTGATTGTGCATTTGTTCCGCAGGTATTTGACAAAGTAAGAGTAAGTGAAATCTGACCCACCGTGTCGCCTCGAACAAAAATGGTCGTTCCAGATTGCTTCACAATGCGACCGCCTTCAACCGTCCATTCACGGGTTCCACCCGTACCAACAGATTGATCGAGAACCTGAACTGTATCGCCAACACAGACAGATGTCTTTGCTGGATTGATATTAGCCTTAAGCTTTGGTATCACGGTAATACAGATGCGCTGAACTGAGTCGCGTCCACAACCGTTTGCCGCAACCAAGCGCACCCAATGGTCACCAGGAGCATCATAACGCACTAATGGTGCCTCTTCTAATGACGTATTTGGAATGCCGCTTTCGAATGTCCAACGAGTGAGAAGTCCACCAAACTTCGAGCGATCATAAAACTGCACATACTCACCCGGGCACACCTGAACTTTGTCCTGACTAAACTCTGGCACAACCCCAACATCATCAATGAACGCCTGGTACAAACCTCTGCCAGCCGTTGCAGCGCGAAGCCAACGTCCGGAGAGTTTCAAATCCAAGACAGGTGAGTTCGGAATCTGAGATCCAAAGCGCTCGTCGAGAAGAAACTGGAATTGAGAGGATAATTTCCACACTCCATTGGCTGATCCAACGATGAGGTCCTCGCCACAGTTATCTGCTTTCCAATAGAAAGAAGTAATGTAGGTGTTGGTCGTGAGAATGTACTTGTTCCAGGATACTCCCTTGTCGGTAGACATCGAAAGGCATCTACCTCCAATGATACATAGCTTCGTAGTATCAGTTGGATGACAATATATTGCACGAGGTACACCTGGATTCTGCAGAGCACATGTTCCTACTCTGGTCCAATCAGATCCACCATTGGTGCTACGATACAACGACGTATCGGAGGTGATCATGTACAGTCTGTTTGTGTCTTTGGGAGATACCGTCAACGATAAAATGTTCGCGTTGAAGGTGTTAATCGTACGCACCCATGTAGCCCCCCCATTTGTTGTTTTCCAGATGTCACGGAGCACAGCATAGATCGTGTTGTAATTCTTTGGATTGAACACGTATGGTGTCAGAGACTGTCCATTAATGCCTGCTGCTGGTCCGATATCATCAACAAAGCTATTTGCTGTGTCCTTCGACCGAAAGAGCTTGCCATTGGCAGTTGCCATATACGCAAGGTTGGTCGTAGTCGGATGAAACATCACTTGCAGACTTGCACTGTCGGAAACTCTGGACCAATTTCCATAGAGATAACGGTGCACGCCGGTCGGGCCTGAGGTGATATACAGTGAATCGCGCTGTGGATGAAACGCGGAGCAATTCATTTGGGCAACTTGTAAGCCTGTTGAATAGTTCTGCCAAGTTCTACCAGTATCAGCACTGGTAAACACACCACTACCAGTGGCTGCGTAGAGAATTTGGTTTCGAGGAGCAGGTGCAAACTTGAGTTCATGAATATCAGCACTCACATAGGGAGCGAAGCTCCCGGTATAGTGACTGCTCATAAACCAGGTTACGCCACCATCGTTCGATCTCCAGATATTCACACCTCCAGCAAAAACAATATTCTCATTGGTTGGTGAAACGCAGAGAGCAAGGTTATTGATTCCCTTGCTTCCGCTACCATCTAGATTGGCAGCCAGAATATTCGGAATAGATGAGCGAACATTCCAAGTTGCTCCGAAGTCGGACGATTTGTAAAGTCCACCATATGTTCCATCGCTATTCACAAAAAGTGCATACACCACAGCAGAGTTCGCTGGAGTTACAGCTAACTGAATACGCGATGCAACAGTGGTTGGCAAGCCTGTCGTTGCCATGCTGAAGCTCGTGCCGCCATTCAATGAGCGATAGATTTTTCCTCCAATAACTGCATAAACAACAGTTGCATCTGTGGGGCGAGTGCGAATATCCCAGACTTTTTCTTTGTACGGACGGGTGTTCCAATTCAGACCAAAATTTGTGGAACTAAACAATCCTGCACTCGTGGCAAGAAAGAACGTACCATTAGCAGTATTTCGTATAAGTCGACTCGTTGTGTAATTCAAGATTGGAACAATTGATCCACTTGTATCAAGCTCTCCACTACGAGTCCAGGTAACTCCTCCATCCACAGTTTGCAGCAGTGCTCCACCTTGAGGTATGTAGGTAGCGTTCTCATCTCGATCGCCGAGTGCAAGAACAATGTTGTTTGAATCGGTAGGATTCATCCAGATGTCCGAAATGCCGATGACGCCAAGGGTATCAATGTTTGCATTGAGCCAGTGTTGCCCGCCATCAGTACTACTCCAAAGTCCGCCAGCTGGAGACCCAGCCCACATCTTTAAAGGATTCTGCGGGTTAAAAGCTATGGTGTTGATTTGACCAATTGTTGAGGAACCGGTGGGTGGAACAAATGGTCCCAAGGCATTCCATTGTTGAGCCTGAACACTGGCTCCGACAATACAGATGCAAAAAAAGTAACGTAATAGACTCATAGGGACCCCTTATAATGATATTCTCTTCTTCAATTCTCGGTGGCAAGGAAGTATTCCTTGCACGCATTTAAGCGTATGACTCAATCGCTAAAAAACTACCAGGTCTTCCAAAATATGCATACCTGTGCTAACCGCAAGGTAACGCAGCTGCTGTTGTGTATCTCGTTCCCCGCTAGTCGAAACCAATACACGGCGTTTTGCAATCTTGCTACCATTGCACATCTGGAATCAATGACGCATAAATCAAGACCGGGCTTGATCAGAATCGTTCTAACAAAAGCCACAAACCCTTGATACAGCGGCTTGTTTCAATCCTGTTTGCTTGCTTGAATCGGGGCTTTCTATCTCAAAGCAACGTGGCACAAGGCTTTGACCTGTGCGGCACCCGAAGGGTGCGCACGATGATGAAAAACACTCAAGACACCTCCAGCCTAGTTCCCCACTTTGACGAAACTCTTGCGTTCGGTGCGACCATTATACTGTAGCTCTAGCATGTAGTCGCCAGGTGCCAAAGCTTTGAGCGACAAAGTCTTCTTCCATTGGCTATGAGAACTTTGATCAGTGAGGCTCAAGACCTCGTTCGAGCGAAGATCTAAGATGCGAAGAGAAAGGCTCATCGCTTCAGCGTTGTTGACTTCAATGGTAATCTCATCGTTTGCCGGCAGTGGATACAGTTGTACTCCTAGTTGATCGCGTAATGATCGCACACTTACTACGTCCACGAGAATCGAATCTTTAAGTACATCACAGCCGTTTGGATCAGCAACTCGAATGCTAAAGAGACCTGGGACATCAGGCTTATAGCTAGAGCCAGTTGCTCCTTGTATGGGACTGCCATTAGCGTACCATTGATAGGTACCAGGAACCTCAACGCTCAGCTTTGTGGTTCCTTGTGAGAGATTGATTTTGGGTTGAGGTACATCGTGTACGCGCACCGCAGAAGCAATGGTGATAGAGTCGGTAGCACAACTATTGCTAACAACAAGTTTTACGGAATAGGTACCACCTTTTTCAAAGCGGACAACAGGACTCGTCAGCTCTGAACTTGCTGGAGTACCACCTTCAAAGGTCCAACGAAGCACCCCAGTACCTCCTGCTGATTGATTGACGAAGCGTACTGGTTTGTTGGGGCACACTACAGACTCCGACACTTGAATCTCTGCTACCGGCGCAGTTGCTGGCAGTGTAAGCTCCCAAAGTCCGCGTCCGTAGGTACCAGCATGGAGAATATTTCCCGTCACATCCATATCCCGAACAATCACGTTTGGCAAGCCGGTGTTGAGCGACTGCCAGGCGTCGGTATCCTCAGTCGTGAAGTAACAACCCAAGTCGGTTCCTACAATGAGCATGTTTAAACAGGCGGTTTTGTAGAATAGTGCGCAGTTAACCGGCGAATTCGGTAGACCCTTTTTGGTGAAATTCCTCCAGCTCGAACCAGCATTAGTTGTTAGATACACCTTGTTTGTGCTATCATAGCTTGACAAGGTCACAGCCAACACCTCAGCTCGTGTGGGATCGGCTGCAATGTTTGAAATGAATCCTACCTTAAGACCACTACTGATGTCTTTCCAGTTTGCACCAGAGTTGTCGGTCGTGAACACTTTTGACTGTGTGGCTGCGTAAAAGCGTGCAGTATCTGCGGCTGGGTTTGCCAATGCAATTGTTGACAATATCGGCGACTTGGAGTAAATACGCCATGAATCACCTCGAGTATCGGAACGGTAGATACCAGAATTTGTACCACAGTAAATAATACTTGGCAGCTTCGGATTGAGAATAAACGGAGTGATCCAGGGTCCGGTCCTCGATCCTAATGCACTCACCTCTCTGCCGAAAGAGGTACCATTGTTTTGAGAGCGGTAGAGTCGTCCGTAATAGATAGTCGTGTATGCATAGGTATTATCGCCTTCAAAAAAAGCTTCCATTCCATCTGCTCCGTACACATGTCTCCAGGTGTCCGTATTCCACAGATTGGTTCCATTATCCTGACATCCACCCAAGACCATTTTTGGGTTCGCAGGATTCGTTCCGATGCGATAAAACTGGAGAATACCAAGTCCGGCACTTCGATCGGCCCATGAGCCTCCTGCATCCGGACTTTCAAAAACTCCTCCGTCGGTACCTGCGAACAACTCATTTGAGCTAATCTCAGGTGAAAACTCGAGAGCATGAATATCTGCGTGTACAAAAGGTGCGTCATCGCCTTGCCAATGAGCTGAGATTTCCCATGTGGCACCACCATCAGTTGACATCCAAATATTCACGCCTCCACAAAGAATCATATTTGGATCAACGGGCGACACAGCAATTGCCAAGTCATAATAGCCCTGACCTTGGGATTCAGCATTTAGATCGATGACTCCATCGTTCGACCAGTTGAGAATGTTGATTGAGGTACCGCTCGACATCCTCTTCCATGTATCGCCACCGTCAACGGAACGGTAGAGACCTGCAAAGCCGTTATTTGATCCGGAGACAAGTGCATAGACATATTCGGGGTTTGCAACCGTCACACCCAGAGCTACTCGCGAACCGGTGATGCCTGTGGTGAGTCGTGTAAATGACAAACCACTGTCTTTCGAACGCCAAATTGCACCACCAGAACAGGTATAGGCGACAGAAGGATCATTTGGTTTCCATTCGATATCGCGTATTTGACCTGAAATCACCGGCTTCCACGTTTCCCCATTATCAACACTGCGAAAGAGTCCATTACTGGCTCCTGCCAGGAGAATGTTTGGGTTCTTTGGGTTGATAATGATCCTGCTCATTTGTGCAGTTTGCGAAATAAGGTAACTCAGCGAGGTTTTCCTCCAGGTTTTACCGCGATCATCCGTCTTAACCACTCCGAAACTCATCGAGTTGGATCCATCCATATCGCCTGTTGCCAGAAAAATCTGATTGGTATCCATTGGGTTAATAGCAATGTCAGCTACTCCCAACGATGGGAAGCTATCGGTCATTGGTGTCCAGGTATCGCCCAAATTGTCACTCTGCCATAAGCCACCACCCGGAGTTCCAATCCACATGGCATCTGCACGTAAGGGGTTGAAACGTATACAATTCACTCTACCAGCACCAGCTCCTTTACCGGAAGGGACTTTTGTGGTTGGCCCAAGAAATTTCCAGCTTGTTGGCTGTTGAACGGAGTTTGCAGACTTCGCACGAGATTCTCGATCGCGTTGCTTTTGCTTCTGCCATTCGTCCCATACCAATTGTGGCGATGGAAAATCGCCATTCGGCATCACTCGCTCTTTCCAATAATTCTCCCAGCGAGCAAAAAGTATCTCCTCTCCTTCCATCTCATCAAAGGAGTCTGGACCTAAGCTGCTATCGCGCTCAAGCACTTCTTGCGTCTTTGGTATGGACTTCCGGCGGAGCTCCTCTGCAGCGTGTTTAGCATGCCACTCCTTACAGATTTCGAAGAAGTTCTTTCCCTGCTGCGCTTGCGTCACGAAATCTTGCGACTGTGCACTCGCACTGAGAAGGAGGACGGTGATGAAAAGACGTGAAAGTGTTCGAATTGAAAATTGCATGAGCTTGTAAAGAGATGGCTACGTGAATATTGACAAAATACAATATGCGTGTTGCACCATTAGTGTCGAAAGTAAAACTGCTCTGGATCGCCTTCTAAAGTGTTAAAGTCGCTCATTCTACCAAGATCTGCATTCAGCTTCTCAGCCACTTATGAAGGATCTCGTTGGTTTTACTGTCTGATACGCAGAACCAACTCCAAGACTATCGACATCACAACCTGCCCTGTTACACAGTAAACAAGACGTTTTCCTTGCAAGTTGAGTGCCCCTGTGTGGTCACAGAACCTACAGTGTTCATTCAGAAGTCATACAGTGGTCACGTAGAGTCCGTTCTGAATGTGAAGTTCACCAAAAGCCACGCTATCAGGAAGGAGTCGCGGTTCGTTATGCTTCAACAAGCTCGTCTTTGCAGCTATATTTGCGTTCCAGCCTTCCTAGACCCAAAACATGAAATCACTCTTTCAGTGGGATACTGTATTTACTTGCTTGTTGATTTTCGCAACAACAACAGCGCTGTACTATGTGCCGATGAATTTCGACTTTCTTAATCCTCTCAAGCAAGCGTTGGGAGATTTCGATATCACCGATGGTGCTCAAGCTCGATTCCGTGATGATTGGCAGAACTCAGTTGATACGAACATCGTGCTCGTGAATATCTCTACACAGGATCGCGCGGGCATCGCACACATGGTTGAACGCATTTCGAACGAGTCTCCCCGTGTGATTGGTATCGACGCAATGTTTCGACGCCCCAAAGATCCAGAACTTGATTCTGCTCTCGCTCAAGCACTCCGTGGTTGTCCGGCTCTCGTTCTCGGTACCAAGATTGTATACAACGAACGCAGCGACAAATTCGATTCCTGTGAAAAGCAGCTTGAGGTTTTTGCACAATCAGCCCGCAGCACCGGCTTTTTCAATATGGTGAGCGATGATGAGGCGGCTTTCAGAACCGTTCGCGACTTCTCTCCAAGTGAAGTAGTGGGAGCCGACACCGTGCTCAACTTCGCAGTTGCCGTAGCCAAACTTTATGATCCGGTGAAGGCTGCGAGACTGCTGGATCGTCAGCAGAAAACCGAGGCTATTTATTTCCACGGAAACGTGAATTCCTTCTACAGCTTAGACGCTGATCAGGTACTCGACGACAGCGTGGATATCAGTGTGGTTCATGACAAAGCAGTGTTGATGGGGTACATCGACTCGCGGCTGGACTCTGTTCCCAGCTCATTGGAAGACGTCTTCTTTACGCCCATGAATAAGAACTACGCAGGACGTGCGTTCCCCGATATGTATGGGGTGGTTATACACGCAAATGTACTGTCGCAAATCCTGCATGGAGAGTTTATCAACGTTATGCCTTTCTGGCAAGCGCTGATCCTGGGCTTCATCATGTGCGTGTGCACGGTTGCCTGTTTCAACTGGTTTGAGGAACGCTTAGCGAATTGGTACGATACTCTTACGATTCTCATGTTTCTCGTGCAGTCGCTCTTTCTCACCTTCGTCCACATTCTCATTTTCACAAGTCTTCACTACAAACTGAATATTACTATTAGTTTAGCAGCTCTAGCGCTCACTCCGACCATGCACGAGATTTATCACGACACGATAAAGCCCTTGTTCTGGAACGCTCTACATACACTTAAAAGGAAATCAAAATGAGAGTACTCGTTGGCTTGTTCGCCATTCTCTCTGTATCGATGATACACCTGAACGCTGAGGACATGAAGGTCCTTTCCGTCAAAGGAAAAATCGCGCTTTCAGGCTCCAAAGGTCCTGCGAACGTTCGCACTGGGATGCGCCTGATTCCTTCCGACAAGATCACGTTGGGCGATAAGTGCAGCATTAGCTTGCTTCATAGCAATGGTCGCTCGCTCGACCTAAAAACTGCGGGTGTGTATAAGCTATCTGATCTCATGGCCAAAGCCAGCGCCAAAGGGAACGGTATTGCAAAGAAGTTCGCTTCCTATGTGTATGGCGAATTGACTGAGACTGATGACTCCCCCATTAGCGATAATCACAAAAAGAACATGGGCACGACTGGTTCGGTTGAACGAGCCACAGGTGATCGCCAAAGCAATGTCGATGCACTCGAGGAACTCTTGCAAGCTGGAGGCATGAATCCCGGAAACACTAGCCTAAATGCTGATCTGAGGAACTCGGCAGAAAACGTCTTGACGGAAGATTTCATTACGATCATCCTTCCTCGCTCAGCCTATCTCTTGGATCCTTCTATTACTCTGTGCTGGGCTAGGCTCAATGCAGCACGCGAATATCGCGTTGAGCTCGTGGACTCTGAAGACCGTACGGTGTTTAAGCGGGTAACGAGCGACACTTCATTGAAGCTAAACATGAGCGAAGCGAAGCTCGAGGCTGGTAAGAACTACTACTGGTCTGTGTGTCGCGATGACAAACCTTCAGTACGTTCAACACAATACTGCCTGCAACTCTGTACAGAAAGCCACGCGCGAAGTCTGCGCGACACTCTCAACCTAATCTCCAAAGAGATTGGAGAAGGCAGCGCCTTCGCAAACATCATCCAAGCTCAGTTCGCCGAAGACCAGGGTTTGCATATTCTCGCCGTTGACAGCTATAGAACTGCGCTCCAGAACTCAGCTAGCGAAGATTATAAGAGGTACTTTCGAAACTACCTGCGCAGACTCAATCTCTATCAAGACGCTCAAAAAGTGAAGTAATCGAGTTGCTTAGCTGCCCTTTTCTTCATGCTTTCCCGGCCTACGGCCAGAGCTCCTCCTCATAGCCTGGTTCCATTGTCTGCTACTATAGCTTGGAGAAGTTCGGAGCACCAATTGCAGAGACCATTTCCTAAGAAAAGCAGACGCATTCGCACTTTCGAAATCTCTGCAGAGCGAGAGCCAAAGGGCATAGTGTCTTTGATAAGCATCTCTGTGTTGAGTGCTGCTGCGCCGAACTTGTGCTATCCTCTCGTCAAGCGCCATACTTCGCCGCACGTCGTGTTGACGACTGCAACCTCTTACCAGTTCAGAAGCGATTGCAAAACACGCACGACATCTTCAGTTCGTGGCACGACCGCTGCCATGAGAGTTTTGTTGTATGGAACTGGAACGTCGGCAACAGCCAGTCGTTGCACAGGCGCATCAAGGTACCGGAAACACTCATCGCTAACCACGGCACTAATCTCAGAGCCAAAGCCACAGCTCATGCCATCTTCATGGACAATAAGGCAACGTCCCGTTCTTCGAACGGATTCCAGCACACATTCCCTATCCCATGGAACAATAGTTCGAAGATCGATAATATCGACAGAGGCGCTGAGTTGATCTGCCGCTTCGAGTGAGCGGTATACCATGTCTCCCCAGGTAACAATAGTAGCTCTATCACCTGATCGCAACATTTCAGCTTTGCCAAAAGGAAGCACGTACTCATCACCTGGGTAGGCAGAACGACTAGGTGGTGTATCTAAAAGGTTTCGGTGTTCAAGAAAGAAGCAAGGATCATTCGATCGTAACGCAGTGCGGAGCAATCCTGATGCGTCACGAGCATTTGAGGGGAAGGCAACTTTCCAACCGATGGTATGGGCAAAGATCGACTCACCGCTTACGGAGTGCCAAGGGTCGCCCGTTCGTTTGGAGTACCCAACTGGGATACGAACTACCATTGGAGCGGCAAACTGGTTGTTCGTTCGCCAGCGAATAGTGCCGCAATCATTGATGTGCTCCATCGCTGGATCTAAGTACTTACGGAACTGGATCTCAGGCACAGGAACGAGGCCAGCATAGGCCATACCGATACTCCGTCCAATGATTCCCTCCTCCGAGAGCGATGTATCGAAGACTCGATTGCCGCCGAACTTCACCTGCAAGTCCATAGTGGCACCATGAACCCCTCCTTTTAAACCAACATCTTCTCCAAAAATCAAGACACGAGAATTACTCTTCATTTCGCTCTCAAGTGTTCTCTTGACCGACTCGATAAGATTAATCCGTTGGCCAGACTCGGCTTCCTGCGTGCCTTGCGGAGGCTGATACCCAGAGGCATACTGTCCGCCCACTACTTGTACCTTTCCGTCAAAAAAGCGATGCTGCATCACACCGTCAGTCGATGGCTCTGGCTCTGCTAACGCAGCTTCGCATCCGGCACGAACCTCACGTTCGACTTCTTCGACCAGTGCAGTCCATTCGTCTTTAGAGATATGCTTCTTTGCTTGGCAGAACTTCTTCAGCAGTGGAATTGGGTCGCGCTCGCGCTCTTCTTCACGCTCCTCTGGTGTCTTGTAAGCCTGGCTATCAGCGCCACTGTGCCCACAGATACGAGGTACACTCAAGTGAAGCAATACAGGTTTGGATTTCTTTCTACAGTAATCCACAGCTTTGGCAACTAAGGCCGAAGCACTTTCCGGGTCGCTACCATCACCATCAAGGATGATGAGATTTCGCATCGCGCCCATGTTCTTGGCAATGTTCCCGCCTGGAGTTTGGAAGTTTCCGCGAACAGAGATGCCAAACTGATTGTCTTCAACGAGGAATACCACAGGCAACATCAGCGTGGTTGCCATGGTAACGGCTGACCAGAAGCCATTGGTTGCAACGGCAGCATCGCCAGACATGCAGGCAGCGATGCTGTGCTTCCATGAGGCGTCTTTCAACGTTTCTGTATGGTATTGAATGGCTTGAGCCCAACCAGCAGCAGGAGTAAACTGAGCTCCGACGTCGCCCGAGGCTGGTAGCACTGTAATAGAGCGTCCTTCGAAAGACCGAGGCGTAAGGTTGTGAACCACGCCAATATCACGTCCACCATTGCGGCTACCGCTTCGTGCTAGCGGACCACTAAACGCTTCTTGGTAGCTCATTCCAGCATGCAGTACGAAAGGTCTGGAACGATAGTAAACAGTGGCAGCGTCATGTTCATGGTTTAGATGATGTGCCAAGAGTACTTGCGCCAGTTCATGTCCGCGTGCAGAAAACTGATAGGTAACCTTTCCTGAGGGAGCGAGTTCGGATTCTTCAATTTCATCGATGCGACGGGATGCTAAAATGGTTTTGGCGATAGAGCGCCAATCTGCTGAGCTCAATTCCATAGATAGTTAGGGGCTGTGAAACGGTACGAGTCTGCTCAGGCACCAAGTGGACCTGAGAGTTTTGCAAGATACATGGCGAGTGGCCTACTCAAATAGCGCTTTTTTTCGACTTTGCTTTTTGTTAGATTGATGAATACCACGAAGGAAGTCTCATGAAAGCGTTCATCTGTCTTATTGCACTCTTGTGTGCCAGCACTTCTGTGTTGTATTCGCAAACCACCCCCTTTCGTGCAAGTCAGGGAATTTCCAGTGCTAAGAAGTCAGCTATTGATGCTGGCTTGCCTAATCCCAAGCTCACATCAATCGCAACCTTGGGTGACACTACCTTCTTTGGTGAATATATCCCCGCAGCAGCAAAGGGTATCCTGCAGTTCAAGTTTGACCCTAAAGCCGGTACTTCCAGTTTTTGGGGCTATCAGTATCATGATCAAAAGAATGGGAGCGACACTTCCATAGCAGCTATCGTTATCAAGATATTGGTTGCTTATCAGGCACTGCAAACCCGTCTGCCTGGCATTCCAGGCCTGCCGGTGCGGTTGGACTCAGCGCTTCCAAGCAGCTTTATGGATAGCGACACTATGGCCGCGAAAATCACGCGCAATCTGCTGTACAAGAGTCATCTTAGCTCATACCCTAACTCGAAGTTTCAAGCGGTTGCACTTGGGATGTCACGGGGTGGATTGCTACCCGAAGGTCCACTCTGGATTGTAACGGTTGGTGACAAACTCACGAATCCTAGTCTGCAGTGTTTTGTACCTGCAACAAACAACTCTGGAGCTGCTATCTGTGAAGAGAGTCCAGCAACCAGCCGGGTTGAAGAAGTTCTGTCTGAAGATCGCATGAGCCTTTACCCTAATCCCGCTCACAATGGCAGGATTCGTTTGCATATTCCTCTCTCGTGTTATCAGCCACAACTTCAGCTCTGTGTGACGAACATCATGGGTGAGAGTGTTTACCAAAAACACATTGAGCACATCGGCGGAGGTGTAGACGCAGAATTGGACCTGCATGAGATATCGGCTGGTTATTACTTTGTACGCATTGGCACAGCACCACACCAAGTTGTGCTTCCTTTTATTCTTGAACATTAATACGAGACCATCATGTACAGTCATTTGAGAATCAGTGACCCTGAAGTGTACCGCGCAGTTGAGAACGAGTATGACCGGCAGCGCGACAAACTTGAACTCATCGCGAGTGAGAACTTTACCTCGCTCCCAGTCATGGAAGCACAAGGAAGCGTACTCACGAACAAGTACGCTGAAGGCTACCCAGGAAAACGCTACTATGGTGGTTGCGAATGGGTTGATGTGGCAGAGAACCTTGCCATAGATCGTTTGAAAACTCTCTTTGGTGCTGAGTATGCTAATGTTCAGCCTCATAGTGGTTCTGGTGCGAACATGGCGGTGTACTTCACCTACCTTAAGGCCGGTGATACAGTACTGGGTATGGATTTGTCGCATGGAGGACACCTAACCCATGGCTCACCTGTGAACTTTAGCGGTCGAATGTACAAGTTCGTTCCCTATGGCTTAGATAAAGAAACTGGTCGCATCGACTACAATCGTGTTCAGGAATTAGCTCTTGAACACCGCCCAAAAATGATTACGGTCGGCGCGAGTGCCTATTCACGAGAAATCGACTTCAAAGCTTTTCGCGCAATAGCAGACTCTGTTGGTGCATTTTTGATGGCAGACATTGCGCATCCAGCTGGATTGATTGCTCGGGGTCGACTCCAATCTCCGGTTCCCTATTGCGACGTTGTCACGTCGACCACACACAAGACGCTACGAGGTCCTCGTGGTGGCTTGATCTTGCTCGGAAGAAATGTTGACAATCCCTTTGGTCAAGTCGCACCAAAATCTGGTCGCGTCAAGAAAATGGGTGAACTCATTGATTCGATGGTCATGCCTGGAATTCAGGGAGGTCCCCTCATGCATGTGATTGCAGCAAAAGCTGTCGCCTTCGGCGAGTGCTTAACTCCTCAATTCGATGAATACACAAAGCAAGTAATACGCAATGCAAAAGCACTGGCTGAAGCCTTAGTGGGCTATGGCTTTGATATAGTTAGTGGCGGCACCGACAATCACCTTATGCTTGTTGACGTTCGCAACAAAAAGGTAAATGGTAAGCAAGCCGAGATTGCCTTGGACGCAAGTGGCATCACTTGTAACAAAAACGCTGTGCCCTATGATACTGAGTCACCTCTGGTGACCTCAGGGATTCGCTTAGGGTCTGCCGCTATGACTAGTCGCGGTATGCGCGAACCGGAGATGCGACAAATTGCCGAGTTTATTGATCGCGTTGTAAGCAACACAGGTAACGAAGGTATCTACCGAGAGGTAAAGGGAAATGTTCGCGACTTCTGTCGTGCCTTCCCATTGTATGCCGAGTTCGACACAACCATGCATGATGTGAAAGACAAGGTTGAAGGCGCTGTGAAGAGCCTAGTTGGAAGTGTTGGATCGCTCATGACAAAAGTAGGCGACGAGATGCAGAAAGCTGTCAACAAAAGCTAGTGTCTCTAGATCTCGGATGGAGCGACGCATTGAATGCAATACGACGTCGCTTTCGAGAGACAACAGCTCCCCATACAACTTTGTTCGATAGGTCCCGTCGATATAATGACAGACTCTGGTTTCGTTAGAGTTATTCGTCTGCTCAGCAGTTTGCACTGCTGAGCAGTTTCTGTTTCTGAACATTGCTTCGCATAAGGTCTCCGCTCTATGACGATGCATCTCGAAACAACGAGTTGCATTGTTAAAGACATTGAGAGGCTGCTAAGCGCCGCAGGCGCGTAAGCATGAGGAAAAGTCGTCTATCGAGTACCGTGAAGTGATGTTATCCGAACAAGGAAGGTGATGCGTAGACAAGGACGAGGAATCAGCGTCGAAAAGCTAGAGAGTAGAAAAAGAAAAAGGAGTGCTTGTTGAACACTCCTTTGACCTGTTGTTTGTACTGTTTACTCCACAAGAAGTTATCGGCAGTCGATACAGAAGCTGTAGACTGTCTTGAATTTTTTTTTGTCTACCCTCTAGTTCAGTTTTGCCTGTAGGTTTAGCAAAGAAAGAGCGGCAAGGTGGTACTTTGGATCGAGAGCAATGGCCTGCTGGTATTGTGAGACTGCTTCGAACCACTTGCCTTGTCGTTCATGCACACGCCCGAGATTGTAATACGCGTAGTGACGTGAGCTGTAACGAGGTGCAAGAATAGCCTTTCGCAACCAGTATTCGGCTTCGTTGATCTTGTTCAGGTAGATGAGATAGGCGGCAATATCATTGTATGGATTGCCGTATTCGGGATCGATTTCGATGGCGCACTGACACTCTTCGATTGCGCGATTGTAGTCGCCCAAGAAGGAGTAAGCCCAGCCTAGGAAGGTGTGAGCTTCCGAGGTTTCGTAGGTTTCGAGCGACAAGCGGTAGAACTTAATGGCTTCGGCAACTCTGCCGTCCATTTGCAAGCGGTAGGCTTGCTCATAGTACTCCGTAGCTTGACGCAACGCATTTGTTTCGTGGTGAGTTTGCATGCGCGTGTGTGGTGATAAGAATGCCAGCCATGCCATTACAGCATGGTTTGCAGCTACACGTCCATGGGCACCTCTGCGGGGTGGATTTCAGCTCGTCCGGTGAGTTTCGTGTACGAGCCTTGAGCTCGGCGAGATCGCCACAACCATCAATTGGTCAATATGATCAATCGAAAAAGGTCCAAGCGATACTTAAAGAGAAGTTTCGGACAACGGAGGGAAAAGTTGAGAGGCTGGAATAGGAATTCGACAAAATATTCTGGTACTGGATTTTGATGAAGGCATCGCCGATTTTAGCGCCACCAAAAACATCAATTCCACCAAATGCTGCGACTTGTTCTACACTCGCAGGGATATAGGACCAATTCATAGGAATGAAACTCTCTCCAAAAAAAGAACTGCGAGCTCTAGCACTGATGCCGAGAGAGAGAAGGTTCTTACCAATTGTATAATTGTATTCGGCGGAGGCACTGCCTTGTACTGCAGGTAAGAGCTGTTCTGAAGCACCATCGAGCTGACTAAGATGCGCTTGAATTCTGGAGCTAAATATCCAAGGTCCAGCATTCCAACCCGCCCTGAGCTCCGCCCCGCTGACCACACGTGTGTCCCTGGAACTAAATGAAGAAGTGACAATTTGTTGTCCAGAAGCACTGCTCGTAGCTTGAGCGATGATTGGATTTACAACTACACGACTGAAGGCAAGAACTGAGGCGCGGACGGAACTGTCTCGATACTGCAAATCAGCAAAAAGCAGCGTGTTGTGTTCTTGATCGAGGTCTACACCTTCTGAAACCGATGGTACACGCGAGCTCTGTGAGATATCGGCTACTAGACGAAAAGCAGAACTTAACTGAATATGCAGTTTTGCACCGAGAGAAATACTCGTCGTAGACGCCAACTGTTGAAGTCGCGCCCCACCGCTGAGTTGCATTCCATCCGAAAGGTCGAAGCGAACTTGTCCAAAAGCAGCTAGCCTGCCACGCGACACTGCTCGGTAGTAATCGTTTGAATCAGCGCTTTGGAGTTCTGCATCTGCTCCAAGAATCATGTGCATTCTATCAACGAAACGTTGTTCTAGCCTGCCACTGATTCCAGCACGAACATTCGCCCAGTTTAGGCCAAGGGCAGAGTCGTTGCGAAAGATCAGCGATGAATCGCGGCCAAGATGCCAGGTTGAATGAGAGTAGTATGCACAGAGTTGAAAGCGAGCGCTACTATCCTCGCGCAGGAGTGTACTGAGAGTGGTGCTGAGATCGTGGCTAATGACTCGTTGATTGAGCAAAGGGAAACGCACTTGCGCGCTTAACTCATCATTCACATCGATGGTTCCACTTGTGTCTACTCCTCCATTAAGGCCCATAGCACGATTGGTGAAGAGCTCCACAATGGAAATGTTTGTATGCTCGCTCAGGTTCCATCGAAAGAGCGCACGGAGGTTCCAGCTATCAATTGCTTGATTCTGGTATCGTCCATCTCCTGCCTCGCGCCGAAAGCCGAGAGTCATGTTCACATTAGCCGCAATATTCTGTGAGAGTGTACCATCCGAACTGATGTAGCCATTTGCTCCTTCCGAATACCATAGTCGTGTGTACGGCGTCTTTGCGTTGTATCGTGGCTCTTGAAGGTTCATCACCATACCTGAGGAGTTATCTGCAACTACCACCGCTTCCGATCCCAGCAGGATTTGTGCTTGTTGCATAAACTCAGTCGGATAGAAGTTAGGCGGCAGGATAGCGGTACTGAGGTCGTTGAGTGGACGCCCGTTAAAAAGGATCGCGTTGTCGCGAGCACCCGCGCCAAGAACGCGAAACGTATTAGGTAAGGCATAGTAGCCTTGGTGCAGACTAAAAGCTGGCAAGCGTGACTCTAATAGCTCATCGAAGCTCGTGTAGAAGGTACGCTGTATGTCGTAACGATGGACGCGTATAGTAGGCTCAGAGCCTCGTTCTACAATACTACCATGATCGAGCATGGGCACGAACAGTGGCACGAGAGGAGCGGGAGCCTTCTGCACTTTCACTGAGTCACTGAGTAACAGTGAATCTTGGACTTCAGGTTTGACAACACTCTTGATGGGTGCTTGCGCCTGCATATTGAGGCTAAGTGCAAGGAGCACGAAGAGTACAAACACAGTGGCTCTTGCACTACCGGTTCGCCAGTGCGCGTACAGCTTGTTCATCGAGAAACTCCCTTGCCTCGTGTCTTTTTCTGTAAGACAAGGTAGTTCAAACTATCGCTACTCAAGCCAAGCTCGAAAGCCATCATGTGACGCTGTAAATCATGTTGAAACTCAGCAATAAGTTGACGTTCAGCCTCGCTTATCGTGTACTGAGTCTGATGGGTTCGAACATAGTCTTGCGCATTTTCTATGAGCGGCATTGAAAGCAACCAGCGATACCGTAGTTCGTCTTCCTTTTTGCTTTGTACAAGCATCATGACCAGACTTTCACAACGACGATACTGCGTGATGGGTGTAAAGCTTGCGTTTAAGATGTAGGCAATAGTCTTCCGCGTCTCCACTTGAACTTGTCTCATGCGTTCAGGCAAGGTATCGGATTGCCATTTCGCTGCGTGAGCTTTGCTCGGTGCCACAGGAAATGAGCGTTCAAAATGGGTGGACACGCTATCAGCTATGCGTAAGAACAAGAGCAGATCACTCTGTCTGAGTTCGGAACTATCTGCTTCAGCTTTGTTGATGAGTCGATCACTAATGGAGGCATGTTGTGATCGAGGCGAGGTATCGATGGTGAGGGGATCAATGCGACGAAAAAACGACCACATAATCAGGAAACTCAGCGCAAGAAAAACGCAGAGAATGGTTGCCGTGAGATTACGAAATCGTCCTTTTCCAACGCCCCAACGCATGGTGTCCTAGTAATAGTTCTTTTGATGCCTTTTCATACTCACGGTCGCTGCGGTTCCTGTGAGCTTTCAGACTTCTTCCTTCGCGTCTTGAGTTTCAGAACGGCGCTCAAAGAGAGCCTCAACGAAGCGCAGAGTATCAAAGGGTTGCAAATCGTCTATAGCCTCACCCACCCCAATATACCGTACTGGTAACTTGAGCTCGTTGGCAATTGCGATCACGACGCCGCCCTTGGCTGTTCCGTCGAGCTTGGTGAGGACAAGGCCACTAACATCGCTGACTTTGGAAAACTCGCGTGCTTGCATGATGGCGTTTTGTCCAGTGGTGGCATCTAACACTAAGAACACATCGTTCGGAGCGTTTGGTACCAGCTTCTTCATGACTCGCGAGATTTTCTCGAGCTCCTGCATGAGACCGAGTTTGTTGTGGAGACGTCCGGCGGTATCAATGATGCATATATCACACTCACGTGACAATGCTGCATTCAGAGTATCGTAGGCAACAGCCGCTGGATCAGCACCTTGTTTTTGTTGAACGATCTCAACTCCTGCTCTATCGGCCCACACTTCCAGTTGTTCATTGGCAGCGGCGCGAAAGGTATCTGCAGCACCAATGATCACTTTCTTACCAGCTTTCTTGTAATTGTGTGCCAGCTTGCCAATCGTTGTGGTTTTGCCGACGCCATTGACGCCAACGACCATGATGACATGTGGTCGAGCTGCAGGATCAATGTCGAATGCCGCATCTCTACTTGCAGAGGGTGAATCCACTAGGATCTCAGCAACTTCTGCTTGCAAGAGCTCTACGATAGCTTCAGCATCTGTTAGACCATTCTTAGCAGCAGTCGCTCGAACTCCCGCAAGAATCTTTTCAGTAGTATTGACGCCAACGTCCGCACCAAGTAATATCTCTTCCACTTCTTCGAGAAGCTTCTCATCGATGCGACGCCCGCGCAGTACAGCATTCAGCTTTACGCTAATAGCTGTGCGCGTCTTTTCAAGTCCGTCGCGCAAGCGATCCAGACTAAAGGTCTCGGCAACGGTCGAGGCTGCTCCAACAAGTTTCTTCTTTATCGAATCAAAAAATCCCATGGTTTAAGCAGTTGTGCGTAGAGTCTTGATAAAAACAACGAGGTAAACAACAAACGAAATGACCATTGAGCTCATAGCCAGTAGAACCCAGGCTTCATGCGGTTGAATCTGCATGGCACTGAGCATGAGAGCAAGGGAGACAAAGCCAACAGCCCACTTGCCAACTTGGTTGGACATCATTACAATTCCGTAGCGGCGTTGTACAAAAATACCTCCCAGAAGGATCAACAGATCCCTTAGAAGAACAGTTGCAAGCACCCACCACTCAATACGGCCACTGAGGTAGATCGTCAGAGCTGCCGCACCGACCATGAACTTATCTGCGAGTGGGTCCAATACCTTGCCAAAATCGCTTACTTGACGCAAAAGCCGAGCTAAGTAGCCGTCTAAGAAGTCAGTTGCACAGGCAATAACCGTCCAAAACAGGATCCATCCTACAGAACCCTGGTACAAACTCCAGCACAATGGAATGCTCAGTACAATACGGCTCGCACTGAGGGCGTTTGAGAAGGTCCACCGTTGTTCAGGAATCATACTCACAGTACTTAGCTTTTGTTTGGTTTGGTTGAAAGCTGCAGTCGTTCAAATGCAACGGTTGCACTCATCCCCTCTTTCATATCTACGCGTGGTCTCCAACCGAGCTCTTGTTCCGCCTTACGAAACGAGTAACAACCTCGGCGCTGCTCGCCAGACTTCGCAGGAGCATGCACAGTAGGAACGTTCAAGCCACAAGCTGCATTGAGCTCTTGAAGAATCTCGACAACGTTCGTCTCCTTAGCGGAGCAGATATTGAACGTACCTTGTACTTCAGCATCAAGTGCGCGAACATTCGCTGCAACCACATCTGCAACAAACACATAGTCGCGTGTTTGCAAACCATCGCCATTGATAATCGGTTGTTCTGCTTGAAGCATCTTATTGAGGAATATGGCCACAACTCCTGCTTCGCCATGAGGATTCTGTCGTGGACCATACACATTTGCATAGCGCAACACCACATAGTTCAGATTATAGCACACTCTGAGTGCATAGAGGTACTGCTCTATACTCAGCTTCGCAACACCATACGGTGCCAAGGGCAACAGCGGATGCGTCTCATCAACGCACTCAACTTCTTGCTCGCCATACACCGTGCCAGCGCTAGACGCAAAGATGACCTTCTGGATTCCATTGTGAATAGCTGCTTCTAAGACGTTTAATGTGCCAACAATGTTGGTTTGCGCGTCACGACGTGGTTCGCGAACCGAATATCGTACGTCAATTTGAGCTGCATGATGGCTCAGCACTTCGAAGCGCTCGCGAGCAAAGAGTTCATGGATCGCGGCATCGTTGATATCAACTACTACAAGCTTGGCTCGAGGGTGTAGATTCGACATCTTGCCTGTGCTGAGGTTGTCGATGACCGTCACATCGTGTCCAGCCTCACAATACGCATCAACAATGTGCGAAGCAATGAAGCCGGCTCCTCCTGTTACCACAATCTTCATATCAGACCTTCTCCTTCAACTCAACACCTGACAATGCACGCTGTGCGATGTCGCGACGATAGAACATGTTCTCAAATCCCACCATCGTCGCTGCCTTATATGCCTTAGCAACTGCTTCTTCCAAGGTGCTGGCAACGCCAGTTAGTCCAAGAACTCGGCCTCCGCTTGTTTGAAGTATGCCATTCTTGAGGACAGTACCAGCATGATAAACACGAACGACAGACTCAGCTTCTTCGATTCCCGTGATCGCATAGCCCTTGGCATAGGCATCGGGATAACCTCCGCTGACGAGAACGACGGTACAGGCACTTTGGGTAGCGATATGCTGTATACAGCTCGTATCCAACGCACCATCTGCTGCACTGGCAAGGAGCAAGGCAAAATCAGCATCCAGCACGCTGAGGACGGATTGTGTTTCTGGGTCGCCGAATCGTGCATTGAATTCAACCACACTTGGCTCGCCATTGTCGATCATGAGTCCAACAAACAGACATCCAATGAATGCGGAACCATCCTCATGCATACGCTGAAGCAATGGAGCAATAATGCGCTGCTCCACCTTTTCAAGCACATCTGGACTAACGATGGGAGCTGGAGCGTATGAGCCCATTCCCCCAGTGTTTTTCCCCAGATCTCCGTCGAGCGCGCGCTTGTGATCCTGAGCAGGGGCTAAGCATACGAAGCGCTGTCCGTCGCAGATTGCAAAGACAGAAGCTTCTTCACCTTTGAGAAAATCTTCGACGAGAACCGTGTGACCAGCTTCCTGAAAGCTCCCTTCGAACATCTCTTGTAAAGCCTGTACGGCTTCGTCCGTGCTCATGGCAACAACTACTCCTTTGCCCAGAGCCAAACCGTCTGCCTTCACTACAAGAGGCAGAGGACGAGATTTTACATAGGCTTCGGCTTCCTGCTGCTGGTGACGATCAAATCGAGCGGATGCTGCCGTAGGAATCCCAGCAGCATGCATCAGTTCTTTAGCATAGGCTTTGGACCACTCGATGCGGGCCGCTGCCTTCGAAGGTCCAAAAACTCGAATGGATGCAGCACGCAGTGCATCGGCCATACCGTCTGCCAGGGCTTGATCAGGTCCGATAACAACGAGGTCAATAGCATGCTCTTTACACCACAGACAGAGTTCTTCGAAATCTGAGCTATTGAGTGATGTCTGTTCGGCATACTGAAAAATGCCAGGATTACCAGGGCTAGCCCAAAGCTGAGTGCAGGACGCGGATTCACGCAATGCGCGAGCCAACGCATGCTCTCTGCCACCCGAACCGATCAGTAGGATCTTCATAAACGTAGTCAAATATCGAATTACTGCTTTGCAGTTGCTTCACAAAAAAAAATTGCGCATTCTGTTGAAAACGAATGCGCAACCCGATCATGCTAAGTCTTGTCTTCTTAAAACATTGCGCTTGTACCGATAGCGCAACAGACTAGAACGGAACTTCGTCAATTTCGCTGGTTGGTGTTGAGCGCATATCTGGAACGTCGCGGGTTTTCTGCTCACCGCGCTCTAAGCGCCAAGCCACAAGATTTGTGTAATACACGGTTTCTCCATTGCGATTTTGCGAAGGACGTCCGCTAAGATTGAACGACACTTTAACGTCTTCACCCTTCGAAAAATTATCTAATGCAGAACAGCGGTCTTGTGTCAACTGGAACTTGATGTACTGCTGGTACATTCCATCCTGGGTTTCCAGAACAAATTCACGCTTGCGAAACTTCTCGGTTACTTGTTGCTCGGGGTAGATTTCGTGCAACTTTCCAACCATATCAAAAGACATACAGACTCCAAAAAAACGAATTCAAAAATTGGCTATTTAAGTACTATCATCCCTGTGAGGCAAGTTACAACCTACCCTGCAATTGTCCAACGGATCGCTGAGCTGAGCGAAAAATGCTCAATAACGAAAGTGGACATCCTTTTCTGCGTACTTTTCACCAGCCGGAGCGCGAAGCGCGGAGCATGGTAAAAAGCTCTCTGCAAGCCAATTCTTCAGCATCGCTCAAGCGAACTATGGCTTAAAGACTCCAGCCTTGTATCAGAAGCGGGAATTCTGACAACACTTCGTCAAGTTTGTCAACATCGTGTCCGCCTGCGGTAGCCATATGAGCCTTGCCACCGCCGCCGCCGCCCAGCAACTTCGCTACGGTACCCACTAACTTTCCAGCCGGATAGTTTTTGGTTTCGTCGTCGGTTACCACGCACACAAGTTGAACCTTGCCATCTAAAACCGTTGCAAGCAAGCCAATGCCTTTATGTTTCAACTGGTTGCGCAAGGCATCACCAATGTCCTTCAGTTGATCCATGTCGGCAACGTCAACGCGACGTGCCACTACATGGATATTGTGCACTTCAATAGACTCACTGACCATGTCGGGAACCATGGTTCTTAGTTGCGCTGTCTTCAGCTTCGTTAACTCTTTTTCAAGGTGGCGAACGCGATCTTGCAGTGCCTCCTGGTTACTCTTGCCTAGTTCGATCTCAATGCGCAAAGCCTGAATATGTGAATAAATAGCCGGACCGCTGATCGCTTCGATGCGACGCATACCCGAAGCAATGGCGCTTTCTTGCGTAATCTTGAAGAGTCCAATTTCACTAGTATTCTGTACGTGTGTACCGCCGCAGAACTCTGCTGAGAACTTCTCATCCATAACGACTACGCGAACGAAGTCGCCGTACTTATCTCCGAAGAAGCTCTTCACATTTGGAATTTTCTGCGCTTCTTCGATGGCAAGCTCAAGGGTGTACACAGGAACTCGCTCCATGATCTTTTCATTCACGATTGCCTCGATATCGCGGATCTCTTCGTCGCTGAGTTTTTCGAAATGCGAAAAGTCAAAACGAAGATGCTTTGGAGCCACCAACGAACCGCTTTGCTTTACGCGGGTACCAAGCACACGACGCAAAGCCTCGTGCAACAAGTGCGTAGCAGAGTGATTGCGCTGAATGTTCCATCGTCGTGTGCTATCAACCTCTGCATGGGCAATATCACCTACCAGCGGCTCAACATCACGATCGCAGAGATGAATGGTGGCACTTCCTGAACGACGTGTATCGACAACGTTGTATCGCTCACCGCCCAAAACCAACACTCCTGTATCGCTCTGTTGTCCACCAGACTCTACATAAAACGGGGTGCTCCGGAGTGCGATTTTGTTGTCTTGTACGAACACGACATCAGCATCATGCTGTATCTCATCGTACCCGACGAACTTCGTTGCGATATCCAAACTTGGCAAATCGTCGTCCGCAAAACCATGTTGTGCATTGTCTTTCGCGGATGCCTTTCTTGCAGCACGTGAGCGCTCACGCTGCTCGGTCATCAGTCGTTCAAAACCGGCAACGTCCACTTCATAGCCATGCTCTTTGGTGAGCAGTTGTGTGAGGTCTAGCGGAAAGCCAAAAGTATCATAAAGTTGAAATGCATCTTCAGCACTTACGCTCTTCTGCGTTTGCTCTTGTTCAGTACTTTTCTCAACAATGACCTGAACGCGCTCTAAGCCACGCTCGAGAGTTTGCAAGAAAGACTCTTCTTCAGCACGGATAATGCGTTCTACACTTTGTCGCATGTCGACGATTTCCGGGAACACGGACCCCATACTCGTTGAGAGGACTTCTACCAGCTTGTACACAACTGGCTCGCGAAGATCCAGATTGCGTGCATATCGAGATGCGCGACGAAGAATACGGCGGAGCACATAGCCACGTCCTTCGTTTCCAGGTGAAGCGCCGTCTGCAATAGCGAACGACAATGTCCGCACATGATCCGCAATAACCCGCATCGCTACCCCAGTAGGATCCGTCAACAATGGATTGTACGCTCTTCCGCTGAGTTCCTCGATACGCTGAATAATTGGTTGAAAGACATCAGTGTCATAGTTCGAGTTTTTGCCTTGAATGACTGCACATGCGCGCTCGAAGCCCATACCGGTATCAACGTGACGTGCACTCAGATCTTCCAGGCTTCCGTCGATCTTGCGGTTGTTCTGTATAAAGACATTATTCCACACTTCAATAACTTCTTGAACTCCAGCATTCACTAGGCCGCGACCGCTTTTATCTGGCGTACGATCAAAGTGAATTTCTGTGCAAGGTCCACAAGGACCCGTTTCGCCCATCTCCCAAAAATTATCCTTCTCATCAAAGCGCAGAACACGTGACTCCGGAAGAAACTTCTTCCAGATGTTCAATGATTCGTCGTCAGTACGATAGACAGTAGCATAGAGTCTCTCAGGATCCAAGCCCCATTCTTTGGTCAACAATTCCCAACTCCAGGCAATGGCGTCTTCCTTGTAGTAGTCGCCAAAGCTCCAGTTCCCCAGCATCTCAAAGAAGGTGTGGTGGTAGGTGTCGTAGCCTACTTCTTCTAAGTCATTGTGCTTTCCGCTAACGCGAATACACTTTTGTGTGTCGACCGCGCGGCTGTACTCGCGACTTCCCTTTCCAAGAAACACATCTTTGAACTGATTCATTCCCGCATTGGTGAACAAAAGTGTAGGGTCACCATGAGGAATAACTGGCGCACTCGGCACCACTCGGTGTCCGCGTTTTTCAAAAAAGTCGAGAAATGAAGAACGTATCTGTTGAGATGTCATGATCGTTGCAGTTGTAAATACTCTGTCGTTCACATGACAGAGCTCATAAAAGTGTTTGGAGAATCAATTGTGTGCATGTAGCTCGTGTGTCGCTTCTCGCAAAAAACGAATCGCCATTTATTGCTTTAGGCTTCTATACCAAGAGCTTGTGGTAGTGCTGCATAATAGAGAGAGCGTAAATGCGCGACGCTCAGTTTGATGTCAGCAAGTTCCAAGTCCGAACCGCCCACGGTACCGAGTTCGACGCAGGCTAGCTGCGCAGCTGAGCATGCTTTCAGCAGACTTTCTTTGTGTTCGGGTGCGCAGCTCACAACGACGCGTGATTGTGACTCGCCGAACAATTGCGCGTAGTCATTGCTCACTGCGCTACCAATAGTTGCACCGTAGCCATGAGCAGATTCAATACAACACTCTGCCAAGCAGACGGCGAGTCCACCTTCGGCACAATCATGAGCAGAGCGAATCAAACCTGAGCGGATGGCACTCAGGAGCGTCTGCTGTAATCTCTTCTCTTCTTCGATATTCAATGTTGGTGCATCGCCGCGAACTTCACCGCACATCAGTTTCAGGAATTCTGATCCACCAATCTCGGCGCGCTGAGGTCCGAACAACAGTACCACGTCCCCTTCTTGCTGGAATCCAGCACCTACGGTTTTGTGTACATCGTCAATCAAACCAAGCATACCAATCGTTGGAGTTGGGAATACCGCATGCTTCTGAGATTCGTTGTGAAAGCTCACGTTACCGCCAGTTACAGGAGTTTGCAACGCGCGACATGCATCACCCATTCCACGAATTGCTTCGCGGAACTGCCAGTAGACTTCCGGATCATAAGGATTGCCAAAGTTTAGACAATTCGTAATGGCAACAGGCTCTGCTCCAACACATGCACAATTACGCGCTGCTTCTGCGACGGCGATCATGCCTCCCATATAGGGATTGAGGTAGACATAGCGGCTGTTACAATCTGTTGCGACGGCAAAGCCTTGACCGGGGAGTTCTTTTATGCGTAGTACAGCTGCATCTCCACCGCTCTTTTGCATGGTGTTTGAACCAACCTGTGAGTCATACTGTTCGTATACCCATTTCTTCGAGCTAATCGTTGTGCATTGGAGCAGTTGTTCAAGCACTGCACTGGTTGTTGTTGCAGCACAAGCGGCATCGAGAGCCTGAGTGTCGATGGTGCGAACTTGAGAAACATAATCTGCCTCACGCCATTCACGCACATAGACTGGAGCGCCGCCACCTAGCACCAGCGATTGAGCTGGAATACTCTGCACGCATTTGCCGAAGCGAGACACACGGATGATGCCATCGCTTGTTACGTTCCCAATGGTTGTAATAGGAACATCCCACTTGTCGCAAATCTGCTGGGCAATGTGTTCCTTGCCTTTTTCAACCACTACGAGCATACGCTCTTGTGATTCGCTGAGCATGATTTCGTAGGCGCTCATCCCTTCTTCACGCAGCGGCACGAGGTCAAGATTGATGTTCATCCCAACTTCACCCTTAGCGCTCATTTCACTAGTGCTACAACAAATACCCGCAGCGCCCATGTCTTGCATGCCCACCACCACTCCACTTTGAATGAGCTCAAGCGTCGCTTCTAACAGAAGCTTCTCTGCAAAAGGATCTCCAACTTGTACGGTTGGACGCATGTTCTGAGGATCACCCGAAAACTCCTTAGAAGCCATGGAGGCTCCGTGTATTCCATCGCGACCTGTGCTGGAGCCCATGATCATCACTGGGTTGCCATCGCCAAGGGCTATTGCCGATGCTGTAGCGTCGGTCTTGACTATACCCACAGCCATCGCATTCACGAGAGGATTGTCTGTGTAACACTTGTCAAAGTAGATCTCACCACCAACAGTAGGAACCCCAAAGGCATTCCCGTAGTGGCCAATTCCCTTCACGACACCTTTCAACAAATAGCGCGTACGAGCTGAATCGAGTTCGCCAAAGCGCAGTGAATTCAGCGCAGCGACAGGTCGTGCTCCCATCGTGAAGATGTCGCGGAGAATACCACCAACACCCGTTGCCGCACCTTCCACCGGTTCGATTGCGCTTGGGTGATTGTGAGACTCAATCTTGAACGCAATTGCATAGCCTCCACCAATATCAATCAATCCAGCATTCTCTTCACCCGCATCCACGAGCATACGCCCACCGGATCGCGGCAGAGTTTTCAATTGAAGAATGGAATTCTTGTAGGAGCAATGCTCACTCCACATTACGCTGTAGACACCAAGTTCCGTGTAGCTTGGCGTGCGACCAAGTACTTCGACAATAGCTTCATATTCCACGGCAGTGAGCCCCAACTCACGAGCCACTTCTACGTTAATGCTGATTTCCGAATGCACTTCGCTCGAGCTTTTGACTGTACCGTTGCTATCGTTGTTTGCCATATAATTTCGTTGGAGATCTGCTGAAGTTTTTTTTGTCATGCGTCCAGTTTCGCTGTCCGCTGTCGAAGTGAAAAACCATGCTCACGCAGACGGTGAAAGAGACTCTTGTAAGGAATTCATCGAGAAATGCCTACAGCCGCAAAGATACGGAGAGTGGCTGGAGAGACAGAAGGCTTTCCAGCTGAAAAGTGGCTTTGTTGCGTGATTTTGAGCAATGGAGAGCAGAATCTAGCTTCAGAGCTCAGGCTCAGAAGAGCGAAAAACGAACTACGGGAGACGTAGTGTACGCCTCCCGTAGAAGAAAAACTAACAAATGTGGATGTACTCAGGTCTAGCGCACAATGTTCAACAGGCTGCTCGAGATCGTAGAGTTCTGGGTGTCGATGACACACAAACGATAACTACCGCTTGGAAGTTCAGAGACCTGCAAGCGAACGCGATCTCCTGATTGCTCAAGACTCTGCTCATGAACCATTGTACCATTAACGTCATACAAGCGAAGTGCACCGTTGACAATTGGCTGCACAAGAACCACATCTACAAGGTCTGAAGCTGGGTTTGGATACACACTACTACCTTTGGCAATGAGATCATCAAACTCAACAGAAGATATCTCACCTGCAAACCAGCGCTTCGTGATGCTGGTAATCGCATCGCCTGTTGCAGGTGTTAACTGCTCTAAGCCTACTCCGAGGTAGACCAACTTGTACGCTGCTTCATAGCGCAAAGCTCCAACCTTCGATGTTACGCTGTTGTAATTGAAAATAGCTTTTGCAGGAGCAATGACGCTGAATTGATCCGGGAAGAAGTAGCTCGCACCATACGGAGCGGTAATCACAGAAGTAGGAACGGTCTTGAACAAAACGTCTGAGCCTACAGCCGTGAACTTTGAATTCGTTGTACCGCCATCGGCAATGAAATTAGCGTGGATGTAGTTTTTGTAGAACTCACGCGAATTTGCCGTAGCATGAGCATTAGTATCGAGCGAAGCAATGTCCCAGCCAAAGTCTTGTCCTGCAATCAACACGTGCGTACCCACATCCATCAACGACTTCAATGCATTCAAACTCGATTCCGTTATGCCTGGGAAAGCCCAGCTCACATTGTAATACACACTCTTCAAGCCTTTAAGAGCATTTTCAGTGGCAAACACTTCAAAGATGTTTCGGTCCATCTTCCCCGTTGCATTCACACCTGCTGCTGACATTGCTCTGGTATATACCGAATCGTATTTCAAGGCATCTGGGTGAGACAGCAGGAGGTTCTCAACGCCTGACATCAAGTAAAAGGTCTTGCGGACAACTGGTGACAATGGATAGTTCTTTGATCGAAGATACACGTCAACGCGCCCAACACCACTGCTCGCGCCTGGAGTGAGCTCAACGGTAAATGGCACAACGACACCATTACTAATCACAAACTCTGCTCCGCTGTACTCTGTACCATTGAGAGTACCTTTGATCTTCCAGTCAGATGGTACATCTGAAATGAACTCTGCTGTAAAGGTCTCATCGACTCCAACCACATTGCTCATTTTCAAAGCGAAGCTGGCTGGTTGCGAAGTCGCTGTGGATTTTGCAATTGGACCTTCAACCGACATCAAGCCAACAGGTTGCGTTGTGCCACCCAAAGCAGCTACTTGAGCGCCTGTATAAATCTCTTGATTGCTTTCCGCCATGAACGCAGCAACATCGCAGTTATCGATGTTGAATTCTGATGGCACAATGTAGGTGTAGGTCCGCTTTACGAGGGTTCCCTTGGAAGTATTGAGCACACTATCGCCCCACTGGCCACTAAGCATCCAGCGTAGCATATGCATGTGGTGGTAGTCCTGGTGTGTGCCGTTTGTGTAATCATATTGCACCGCAACCACGTCGTTCTCGAGAAGGACTACATTGAGCATGTTCGTTGGGCTTGGCGCATTATCCGTGTAATACGCCTCTACATCTACTTTCAGCTCACGAGTTTGACTATTGAATGTTGAATGCAAGCCCACATTCACAGGACTTGATAACTTGACAAGCTCCGCTGCCGCCAAGTCCCAGGATCCACGTCCCATGGAGGTCACGGTATCAATACTGGGAAACACATGGCGATTCACCGTTCCTGCTGGATAGCCGGCAACCTTCGCTTGCATATCGAGCGCGGCTCCAAATGCGGTGCGAAAATCAGGTTCGTCCAACGCTGGCTCTGCATAACCTCCGCTATGGATGTTGATGATAACCGGTTCTTGATTCATTTTGTTGTGAAGAGCGTTGGCAAGGCGGTGCCCATCGGGACAATAGCCGCAGTGAATACCCGTGAACTCTTCTAAAACCACAATCCGGTGATAGGGCGTGGTTGAAACTAGACTTTGTGCCTGCACTAGCTGGCTGCCAGCGGCAAAAACAACACAAGCGCAGAGTATGCGTACGATGTGATTCATCAAGAAATCTCCTGATAGTTGGAAAGTTCGAAAGCTATGTGTCTGACGATGCGCTTATATCCCCGCGGCATCTGTGTCAAAATAAAAAAGAATGGCTTCAACAGAGTGAAAAAATAGCAGGCGACTGGAAAATGAGGGGTCCATGAGAGGCAGCTACAAGTTCTTGAAATAGCTCAAGCTTGGGCACTCATGACGGTCGGCAGCAGCCGAAGGCTGCGCCGCCTACGCATAATGTGACGCAGATCGATGTTGATGTACCGCGAAAACCACTATTTAACGATTGACAACGTATCGCAAGGCAAAGACAAGGACCCCGAGAAAACCAACACAGCTCGCCGAGATTGAGAGCCAAAACGCCGCACGCGATTGGGTTGGGAACTTTCGGAACATGTAACCACGCCAGTTGCACTGGTGGCAACGATAGAGAAGCACTGCAGACGAGACGGAGTGCATGAATCGTTCAAAGGCAGATCGAGAATGGGAGCGGTGCATGCGGCCCAGAGCTCCGCATCCTGGACAGCGTCGATTAGAGGTTACTTCAGACATAACAATTTACTCGGGTGTACGACATGGAACATTGACCTTTGATGCTGAACTGTAGGTAACTCAGCTCCCTGGGCAACGAACTACGCTGTCGGCGTCTGGGGTTTTCTCCGCTCAACAAACGACTCATAGCTCAATGCCGCAATAGCTGCCAGCAGCTCAGCATGATCAGATGCTAAAGAATCGTGCCAATACTTTTCTACATAGCGAGTCGAGTAGTTTCCGCTTCGAAAAGGCTCTGAATTGACCACAATTCGGCAGAAGGGCAACGTCGTTCGGAAGCCGCTGAGCACGGTTCGGTCAATGGCATCCAAGCAGCGTTCAATAGCTTGGTTGCGGGTGTCGGCATGTACAATCAGCTTGGCTACCATGGGATCGTAGTGAACTGAAACTTCATAACCCAAATACAAACCGGAATCATTGCGAATGCCCTCTCCTTCAGCCAATGAAAGATACTCAACAACGCCAGTATCGGGTAGAAATGCGTTGAAGACATCTTCAGCGCAAACTCGACACTCTATGGCGTGTCCTTTCGGCTCGGCAATATCCGCCTGCTGAATCTGTAACACTTCACCTGAAGCTATGCGCAGTTGTTGTTCCACGAAGTCAACGCCACTAATCATTTCGGTGACGGGGTGTTCCACTTGTAATCGAGTGTTTACTTCCATGAAGTAGAAAGACCCATCTTCATCCAAGAGAAACTCAATAGTCCCGGCATTGGTATATCCTGCGGCACGCACTAAGCGTGCGCCTGCTTCTCCCATAGCTGTTCGCAAAGATGCGCTCACTGCAGTGGATGGAGACTCCTCCACCACTTTTTGGTGTCGACGTTGGATGGAGCATTCTCTTTCTGGGAAATACAAGACATTCCCATGATGGTCTGCTAAAACTTGAATCTCAATGTGGCGTGGGTTGAGGACGTACTTTTCAACGAACACTCGGTCGTCGTTAAAGGAATTCAGTGCTTCGCTCTGTGCAGCAGCCAATCCCTCAGCCAACTCTGATTCAGAAAACACTGCTCGCATTCCTTTCCCGCCACCGCCAGCCGCAGCTTTTACAAGAACGGGATAGCCAATACGCGTGGCTAACTCAAGCACTTCATCATATCCGCTAATTGCTCCATGTGATCCGGGGGCAACAGGAACATTGTTCGCGATTGCCAATTCACGAGCAGCAGTTTTATCACCCAGGGCATCGATCGCCTCAGGTGTTGGTCCAATAAACACGCAACCCATTTCTGCTACTTTGCGGGCGAACTCGTCGTTCTCCGACAGAAAACCGTAACCCGGGTGCACCGCTTCTGCTCCACTATCTTTGATAGCTTTGAGAATCTTGTCCATCACTAAGTAGCTATCTCGAGGAGTATATCCCCCAATAGCAATGGCTTCGTCTGCTTCCTTGATATGCAAAGAATGTTGATCGGCTTCAGAATAGATGGCAACCGTGCGAATGCCCATGCGCTTGCAAGTCTGAATAACGCGCAGTGCGATTTCACCACGATTAGCAATGAGAATTTTCGTAAACACCAGCGGATTCCCTTAGTGACCAAAAAAGTACCAGCGCAAAAATACACCAATGTGTCGCTTGACGGGTCTGAGGAAACAGAGTAGCGTAGTTTCCAGTTGCTTAAAAGGAAGTTTCAAGGGGCATCGACGCGTTCTTTCTGATGCCAAATGATCAACACGAACTCTTGCAGGCCAAAACAGCGAAGCATGTTTTTGTGATGCCTTAACGCTTCCAAATCAGGCGATTATGGGCTTGTTTGAAAGCATAGCGTAAATTGCTCTCGTGCTCCATCTCCAAGGCTTCTCACTCTGTACCCTTTGACCATGAATCGACGTCGTTTTTTTCAACATCTCAGTATAGCTGCTGCAAGCATAACTCTTGGTAGAGTAGCGAGTGCCAGAGGCGGCGGACTTGCATCCGAGAACATGGCTGCAGAGACCACTGAGCAACGAGTCACAGATCTTTTTAGGAAGGCCGAAGGTCTTCATTGGAGCGAGTTAGCCGTCGGCGACATCATGGTACTTGCCGGGAGCGAACTGCTTGGTACTCCCTACGTTGGAGCAACGCTGGAAGCAGCTGGACCGGAGGCTGTGCAGCTGAACATGATGGGTCTGGATTGTGTTACGTTCTTTGAGAACTGTCTGGCATTCGCACGCTGCGTCAAACTCCATCGCAATGGTGTGCAAGCAATGAAGGAACAGATTGCTCTGAGTCGATATCGCGATGGCGTTCTTCGTGGCTACACCTCTCGCTTGCACTACACTGCAGAGTGGATTTCAAACAATGAGAGCAAAGGTGTTGTGAAGAACATAAGCTCAGAACTACAAGCTGAGCACTTCAATCTTCATGTTGACTTTATGTCCAAACACCCTCAATATTACAAGGCTCTTCAGGCAGAGCCAGGATTGGTAGAAGTTATTGAGCGCATCGAGAAGACGATTAACAATAGTCAACACATGTTTATACCGAAGGAGAGGGTGGCATCCATTGAAGACCAGCTTCAAAACGGAGATATCATTGCGATTGCTACTTCAAAAAAAGGCCTGGACTACGCACATACGGGAATGATCAAACGTATCAACAAGAAATCCCACTTCTTGCATGCGTCATTAGCCAAGAAAGAAGTGTGGCTCGATGCGCCTTTGTCGGAATACTTGCAAACTGTTAGTAGCCACATTGGTATTAGCGTGGCACGTCCGCTGGAACCAAAACAGTAGATCATTCTCATCGTCGACAAAAGACTTGATCTGATCTAAGCAAGCTCGACCTTGTCTACTTCACGAAAGCGCCGACGCAACATACGCTCAATCCCAACCTTGAGCGTGATATTCATGGCTGAGCAACCAGTACAGGCACCACTCAAGCGCACCTGCACAATGCCTTGATGGCGAGCAACAAAGTCGACGCTGCCGCCGTGGGATTCTACATAGGGTCGAACATCCTCATTGATTGCCTGTTGGATCGATGCATCAAGAATAGAATTTTCGCGATTGAGCTCAGAAGAGTCGAGCATACGGTGTTCTCTGCTATTTTGGTTTTGTAATTGCGACCACAATACTACTCAGCATGAAGAAAGCAAGTTTTGATCCGGGCTTGGGACAAAAACTCGAGGGAAAATTACAACGTATTATCGAAGATGACGGATCTTTTGCCGTAGACCGTTCGAATACCCCCTTTAGCTCCTTCAATCCCTACATTTACCTGATTTCACTCAGCTGGCCTCGTTTTTTTGCCATCATCGTCTTCGGCTTTGCAGCCATAAACGTGCTCTTTGCTGCTGTGTATTACTTGATAGGACTTGAGAATCTACGGGGAGCTGAGTATACAAGCGGTGTTGGAGCTTTCCTCAATGCGTGTTACTTCAGTGTTCACACCTTTACTACGGTTGGCTACGGAAACATGGCACCGTCTGGCACACTGATGAACGTTGTCTCAATTATTGAGATTCTCAGCGGCGTGTTATGTGTAGCACTGATAACCGGACTTCTCTATGGCCGCTTTTCTCGTCCATCCGCACGATTACTCTACAGTGAGAATATCTTGATCTCCCCTTTTAACTCAGGTAGTGCTTTGATGTTTCGAGTAGCGAACATGCGACGAAACGTACTCATGGAACTCGAAGCTGATGTCATGGTGATGATTACAACGCACAACGGCAGCAATACCGAGCGAAGCTATAGAGCGCTATCTCTAGAGCGAAAACGGATTGTGTTTCTTCCTTTAACGTGGACACTGGTTCACAACATTGATGAGGAGAGTCCGCTCTATGGTATGTCTATCCGCGACATGCAACAGGCTGAGCTTCAGTTTTTGGTCCTCATCAAGGGCTTCGACGACATGTTTGGTCAAGTTGTGCACTCACGATACAGCTACACCGTCGACGATGTGGTCTACGGTGCGAAATTCGAGATAGCCTACCACACCCGCGATGATGGTCGCATTGATTTCGACATTTCAAAAATCAATGCTCACATTTCGGTTCCTTTAAACAATGGTGCTCCATCTCTTCAAGCTCATACTCAGTAGCAAGAAAGATAGCTTAGGCAGTGTGTTGCAGAACACTTCGTCGAAGCTCAAGCAGTGTGCTCACTCGTTCGTCAGCATAATCTCTATACAAGGGCAGGTGTGCTTCATGACGGTCAAACCAGATCGTCTGCCAGCCTACTTTCTTTGCACCAACCATATCGACCTCGAAATTGTCGCCGATATAAAGAAGCGCGCTATCGCTTGCAGAGCTGAGATCACGAGCTAGCTCAAAAATGCGTGCATTTGGTTTTGCAACACCCACGACCTCGCTTATCACCACGGCATGAAAGCGCTCGGTCCACTTGAGGTTTTCTAACTTCTGTCGCACCTGCTCTGGAAAACCATTCGTGATGAGTCCACAAAAGCGAAAGGTTGCACACATCGTCTCGATGAGTTCCTCAGCCCCCTCCATCAGCACCGAACTTCGATCATACTGTTGCAAGTACAACGCTGAGAGCTCTTCAACGCTCTTCGTTGGTACGTAGCTGTGTTGATGAAATTGTTCGTGCATGAGTTCTGCCCAGCGTTGCAGACGTAGCTCGTCCGTGCTGATGTGTCCAACACGGTACTCAGCCCACAGCTTCTCATTAATCACTCGATATCGACGAAGCAGAGCTTCTTTTCCATATACACCACGATGAAGTTCTGAGCTATCAAAACAATGCTCAAATGCTTTTTGCTCAGCCGCTGAATGATCGATGAGCGTATTGTCTAAATCAAAATACACAGCATCAACCGCCTTCCAGTTTATTCCCATACTCCCTCAGATGAATCGATCGCGTTTGACTGCAAAATACGAGTGTGGCCGTGCTCCGACTTTCATTAAACCACTGTCTTATACTCTGAGTCTTAGCTTCGTGACGACGAATACTCTTCACTTCGTTTCATTACTTTGTCGATTTTAGACGCACTTGAGCGTACATCCCATGTTGTCAACGCGCGTAACTCTCGTTCAAGAGCATCAGGCTGGTCAATCTATACTCGGCTTTCGACTCTCATACAACAGACCATGAAAACGCACATTTCCCAAAGCTCACTCATCCTGTCTACCCTTTCACTCCTTGCTCTGTTCTCAGGAGTCTTTTTTGTACTCGCTGCGGCTGCGCCGCCGCCTCATAAGCAGATGGTAGCAAAAGCAGATGCGATGCCCTATTTGCAGGCTGGTCTCAGCCGACGACAGGCAGCAGCACACCTCTTGAGCCGTTGGACTTGGGGTGTACGACCCGAGGACATAGATGCGGTTGAACGAGTGGGTCTCGAACAGTGGTTTGAAACGCAGCTTCGAGCAGCTGAGAATGACGAGCTGCTTCGTGATAAACTAAAGAACTACAAAACACTCAAGCTGACGAATGCTGAGATCGCTGCAGTCTATCCGCCGCCCGGGAAAGTCCTACTTGAGCTCATGCGCGACGGAAAATTCAAGAACATTGAGGCAATACAGGATACGAACAACAAGACTGCGCGACGAGAGGCTTTGAAGTATGCCTATGAGCAAGGATACCGTCCGCAAAAAGAGTTGCTTGGCGAAATGGTCGCTGCCAAGCTGTTGCGTGCAGTGTATAGCAACAATCAACTACAAGACGTTGTTGCAGACTTCTGGATGAACCACTTCAGCGTATCAATGCTGAAAACTCCGGCGCGAGCCTACATTCCAACCTACGAGCGTGACGTCATGCGTCCATCTGCGCTTGGCAATTTTCACGATCTCTTGATCGGTAGCGCCCAGCACCCTGCCATGCTTATTTACTTGGACAACGCGCAATCAACAGCACCTGTTGGATGCCCAACGCTGGCAAGCATCGCTCTCGACTCAATCAAGAATATCGGCGGTATAAAAGGTTGGTTTGCCCGACGCAAGATTGCCGCAATGGAATCGAAAGCTGAGAAATTCAAACAAGAGGCAAGCAAAGGGATTCCTGATGAATTTCTCCCACGACGTGGAATCAACGAAAACTACGCAAGGGAACTCTTGGAGCTTCATACCATGGGTGTTGATGGAGGCTATTCGCAGCATGACGTTAGCGATCTGGCACGTGTGTTAAGCGGATGGACAATGATGCCTCTTGGCTATGCAAAGAACAGTGAACGACTTCTCGAGATGATCGAGAAGAGCAAGCAGCTTGGAACTGTTGTACAAGGCGACTTTCTCTTTCGAGCTGACGCACACGATGCCACCGCAAAGAGCGTACTGGGCACAAAGTTCGCATCTGGTGGAGGTATCGATGAAGGACAGAAGATCTTGAGAATTCTAAGCGAGCATGCGTCAACCGCTCGCCACATTGCTAGAAAACTCTGTATTCGATTTGTTAGCGATCAGCCTTCGGAAAAGTTGGTTCAACAAGTAGCTCAGGTCTTCATCGAGAAGAAAGGAGATATCAAGGAGATGCTTCGTTGCATCGTGTATTCCCCTGAGTTTTGGTCGAGCAATGTCGTGCGCTCAAAAATCAAGACACCTTTTGAACTAGCTGTGTCTGCGTTGCGGACAACACATGCGGAGCTACGTCCTACCAAAGATCTGTATGATTGGGTCACACGTTTAGGACAACAACTCTACGCAGCTCCAGCGCCCACAGGCTTTGCGGATCAAGCCTCCGCTTGGGTAAACTCTGGTGCTCTTTTGAATCGTATGAATTTTGGAGTAGCCTTTGCACACAACGAGCTCAAAGGTGTGGTCTGCCCTCTTCAGCTCACATCACAGGAAAACGAGGCAGAATCAATGAGTTCTGCACTCTCTAAGACCTTTGCACACCTCTTACCAGAGCGAGATGTCCAACAATGTATAGCTCTTTTAAGTGCGGATCTCCAAGATCCAGAGTTCAGTTCAAAAGTCCGCTCACGTTCTCAAAACCGCAAAGACGCACCTGATTTGATGCTTGATGCTACGGTTCTTAGTGATGAAGACTATGATGGGATTGTAGGCATGGACAGCGACGGAGCTCTTGAGCCCAAGCCGGGTCCTGGACAGAGTAACAGTGCTAGGAACAAATCACAGTCAATCATGAGTGCTAGTGAGGAGCGAGAGCGGAAGATCATTGCGCTTGTTCTTGGTTCGCCTGAATTTCAACGTCGTTAACAGACAAATCACCAACAACTACTACATTCATTCGCTTTTAGGTGTACTCTATGAACTCACGTCGCGCATTCCTCCGTTCCTCTGCCCTGAGCATAGTAGCTCTTGGTGGCTGTGCATTCGCTTCGCCACTTATCCGAGAGTTAATCAAGAGTGTTCCCAATAGCAGAAAAGTCTTGGTTTGTGTGTTTCAACGCGGAGCAATGGATGGTTTAATGGCTGTGCAGCCTTTCACAGACAAGTACTTTGCAGCTGCCAGAGCTCGACTGCGGATGGACATGTCACCCACCAGTGGTTTGATTCAACTCGACGATCGCTTCGCCCTTCATCCTGCCTTTGGAAGTTTAAAGCGGAGTTTTGATGAGCGACGCTTAGCGATCATTCACGGTGTTGGATCGCCTGACAACACACGCTCACACTTTGATGCGCAGGACTACATGGAGAACGGAACTCCAGGACGAAAAAGCTCCAGTGGATGGCTCAATCGAGCAGCGCAGGCAATTCAGCAGAAGCCCACTGCCTTTCAATGCGTGGCAGCTACCCCTGCTCTACCTCTCAGTCTTAGCGGTACAATGCCTGCCTTAGCAATCGATGATTTGAAGAACTTTCATCTTGCATATGGATCGCAAGACAGCTCATCATCTCTTTCTTTTGAAGCGTTGTATGCGCGAACCAATCAGGAGAATCTGCGAGCAAGTGGTCGCGATAGTTTTGAGGCTTCCCGTGTGATCGAAAAACTCGTGCAACAACCGTATCGGTCTGCGGCAGGCGTTGTGTATCCAGCTACTAGTCTTGGCATGCACTTTCAACAAGTGGCTCAGTTGATAAAAGCAGATCTGGGGTTACGGATTGTTTTTATCGAATCTAATGGATGGGATACTCACGTTCAGCAGGGCACGAGGAACGGACAATTCGCTCGGGTCGCTAGCGAGCTCTCACAGTGCGTTTCAAACTTCTGGGAAGACCTCGGTCGCTGGCAAGATGACGTGAGTGTACTTACCATGACAGAATTCGGACGAACTGTTCGCGAGAACGGAAGCGGTGGGACAGACCACGGTCGAGCCTCATGCATGTTTCTTCTGTCGAACGCAGTTCGAGGTGGCTCAGTTATTGGCAAAGTACCTGAGCTTGCTGTGGAGAATTTGGAGGATGGTCGTGACCTACCTGTGACAACGGACTTTCGTGCGTTGTTCTCGAATGTAGCACGACACCATTTTCAACTTCAGAACCCTGAATCACTTTTTCCCGGTTGGAACGGTGTTGAGCTCGAGCTCATGAAGATGAGCTAACCCGCATCACAAACAAACGACGTGAGAGTGACGAAAAGACCTTTGAGTGGGAAGAATAAGTGGCTGCCGAGCAGGCGAAGCCTGTGCTGGCATGAAGATGAAGACTCTTGAAGAGAACGCAGTGGAGTTAGTTCTTTTCGATGACAAACTCAACACGACGATTGCGTTGTCGTCCCTCTTCCGTTTCATTACTATCGATTGGCTTTGTGCTGCCGTAACCCACACAGCGCAGACGATTCTTTTGCACACCTTTTTGTCGCAGATAACTAAGCACCGCCTGCGCCCGATTGCGAGAAAGACTAAGGTTCGTAGCTTTCTCGCCTACGGAATCCGTGTGGCCTGCGATAACGATGCTCATACTTTGTCGGGATTTAAGAAAGTCGATGAGGCGATCAAGTTCAGAAGCAGACTCGGAGCGCAATTCAGCTTTTGCAAAATCAAAGAAGAGATTGTTCAAGCGAATGGTCGCCTCTTTTTCAATGGGCACCAGGTAGAGATCTCGGTTGAGCTCCTGGTAGGCGCGAAGCGATCGCGTATCTAGCTGCTCGCTGACTGGATAATAGTTCTCAGCACGCGCAAAGAATCCATACATGTTACCTGCAGGCAACGCAATGTTATACGCTCCATCACTCGGATTGGATCGGGCGAAGCCAGCTTCAGTGTTCGTTGAAAGAAACTCGTATCGCACTCCGGCACCAAGGGGCTTCTTGGTTTTCGCATCATAGACATGACCAGAAATCAGACATACTGTTTTAGGTCGTGCTTCAGGTGGAACCGCAATGCGAACAATGTCAGATGATCCGTAGGTTTTCGCATAGGTCATCATGTACGCTGAGTCGCCACGCGCTGTCGTGTGGAAGTATGCGTCGAAATAAGGCGTGTTGATCTTTGGTCCCAAGTTTCGCGGTTCAGACCAATGCTTCCATGTTGAGTCGAGTCGGGTTGTGACAAAAATGTCTTCGCTACCATATCCAGCTCGACCATCCGTGCTAAAGTACATGGTTGTGCCATCGGTCGCAATGTAAGGAGCCATATCTGAGCCGATTGTACTTAGCTCTGGAATGTGATGAGGTCGTGAGAAGCTCGTGTCACTTGTACGATAACACACATAAAGATCCTTCGATCCCTTGGTATCGAACTGTTCGAGCGACGCAATGAGCACGCGCTCGTCGGGAGACAAGCTAAATTCCATGAAGGGATGGAGGTTGTACAAGCTATCAATCGTGACAGCCTTCGGTGCCGACCACGTTGAGCCTTCTCGGTGAGTAATGGAAAGACCAGTTTCGCTCTCCTTTCCCTTTTCGTAGTAGCCTTGCAGAAGGAGTGTATTGTTGTCTGGAGCAACAGAAATCACACTATTGTTCGCAGCCGTATTCAACGGCAAGCCAATGTTCTCTGCTGCTGACCATCCACCTTGAGCATTACGTCGACAGAACCAGATATCGTCACGTCGCTCGCTTCCAACATTTCCCTCAAAGTCACGTCGTATCATGTATAAGGTCTTATCATCCGCACTCACGATGGCATTGATCTCAGTTGCGCTTGAATTGACATTTCGTCCCAAATTCTGGTGCTGAAGATCCAACCCTCCGTCAGGCACGGCATTGACTTGATGATCGACTATATCGGTCATCACCCGTACGGATCTTACACCAATTTTCATGACATCTTCTATGTAAAAACCAAAGCGGTCGCCGAAAGCCCGACACTCGGTTGCAGAGATAGACCCGATGCACGTACCATTGACAAGGAACGCTATGTTATCGAATTGATGAACGATGCTCAATGTGTTTGAAGTATTACTTCGAATCTGCGGACACGGACGCCAACGAACGATAAAGTTGTAATTGACTCCGGTCCATGACAACACGGAAGCTTTGCCTTCAGAGTTGATCAGAAAGAGATAACAACTGTCGGCATCGATAGCACGAAAGACTAATCCATAACCATGGTCCTTCACTCCGCTGAACTGCTCAATTGTGGCCTCAATTTTCCAATCAACAAAATCGTCCAGTTGTTGAGTGCGAAGCGAAAAGACGCCTCCTTTTCCACTGTTTTGCTCGATCGTGAACAATCCAGGACTCCAGGTCATGCTATGTCCGAGTGCTGTCTCCTCCAGCCACGACTTTGTGTTCACGCGAAAATCCTCGCTATACACAACTGTCGACTGGGCTTGGGCACGAAGACTGCCGATACCTAGACAAAGAAGAAGAAACACAAATCGCATGATCAACCTTTCAACACGCAAGTTCTTGCTCACGAGCCTGCAAAGCAGGCTTCGGGAAAAGAAAATCTTGCATAGCACTCATAAAAACTCGTAATTGCAGAAGCACAAAGTAGTACGACAGGCCCGTAAATAACATGGATTTTTTTGACGCATATGAAGAAGTGTACTCAGCCATCGAGCGATTCGTGGACGAACACGGTCGTGCGCCCTCTTCCGTAAGCGTATCCCCAACTCTCTTTCGTTGGCTCATGGAAATGAAGAAAGAGGCTGTAACCTTACAACTAGGTGATATTGGGGATGTCAATATGCTACAAACCCGATTTGGTCCAATTGGAATCAGCATTGATGAAATGCTCTCTCCCTACGATATTCTCGTGGAATAGTCCCGCCTCTGGCTCCAGTGCAATCCGGATTGAAACTGACTCGCTTTAGCAGTCCAGTAATCTTCCAGATCCTTAAAGTGCTTCATGCAACTGCATTCACGCGACCATCGAGAGCATTCCGAATAAATTGAAACTCAAACGCGTTTCTGAAGAACATAACACTCTGGCGTATGTGCGCTTTCATACGACTTGTATTGCATCACTCTCAATTTCTTAGGATCTAGCTCGCTCATCCACTTTTGAATCGCATTACGTTCCTCGAGTCCTCCCTCATGCGCCACGTAACAACAGATTGTAATGATGCCATTCGTCGACAGCAGTCCAATTGCTTGTTCGAGACTCGCAATGCTAGTCTGCGCCTGGGTTCGAAGCTTCTTGTCGGTCCCTGGTAGATAGCCAAGATTGTACATCACGACATCAAGGTTCATGATCCCTTCTGCCCTACATATTGAATCAATCTCATCGTGCGATCGCAACACCAGCTTGACTCTTGCTTCGCAATGCTGTTCTTCAAGTAGCTTCTGACAGCGCTCAATCGCTATAGACTGAACATCTACGCCAATAATCGTTGAATCAGGAGAAGAAATCTCGCAGAGGAAGCGAAGGTCATTGCCATTGCCGACAGTTGCATCCAGGGCAACTCGCGGCCAGAGAGTTGGTGCAGGAGCAGTAGTGACGTTCGACATTTCACCGCGAAGAATGCGTTGCGTCTGTCGAATAAGCGCATGCGAAAAATTGACTATGGAAAGTGGATCGTCATTCATGCGACCGTAGGAGTAGCATTGTGGGACTGAAAATGACTATCGAAGCGACGTAGCGAGTGTGGGGCATAGATTTCGCTTTGCTCAAGCAAATGAGACGCTAGGTCCTTGGCACAAATAGGAGCCTGAATTGCACCCTTCGAGCCCAATCCGTTGAAGAGGTAGATATGCTTGTACACAGGATGAGAGCCATACACTGGTTTAAGATCTGAAACAATTGGTCGTACACCTGCCCGGGCTGACAAAACCCTCAGCTCGTTCGTGATGGAATTCCTGAGGTGCTCAGTAAGAAACTCTGTGGTATGCTCTTCAACCTGATCATTCAATTCATTCCATTCGTAGGTAGCGCCGTACAGACACCGGCGCTCAGACAGAGGCAGAAAGAACTTTGAATTGATGATGCATATGTCTTTGAGTTGGTGATTGCGCTCAAACTCAATGTCCAGCAATTGTCCCTTAGCGAACATACGCGGTACATAAGCGAAATAAGGATTTTCACCAACACGCCAACCGTCGCAAAACACGACCCGATGAAAGTGATGTCCTTGAAAATGCATGTCTTGCGTCCACTCTTCCGCCTCGTTCCACCGCGCTTCAATCAGCATTCCCCTGGAGCGAAAAAGTGAGTGGAAATGATCTAACACATGTTGGAGAGAAACCGCAGCCGCTCCTGGAATGCGAAGAACGGGACCGATTTGCCGATGGCGGAACTCCAAAGGAGCTTGTATCAGGGCTTCGGAGCTGGGAAGCAGTTCTAGCCAGCCGGCTGCCTGTAATTGCTCGGATTTGCGTTCAAAGTGACGAATTTCGTCATCTGCCGACAAAAATCGCAGTATACTCATCGATCTCCACGCGCCTTCAATAGCCTCAAAGCGTTCGCGGGCAATGCGCAGCATTTCATGGTAACGCGCATCAACTCCGAAACGTTTGCCGCTAACGGGGTTTATTAATCCACCAGCCACCGAACTTGATGCTTTTCGATTATCGTGGACCAGTCGCACAGTGCACCCACGCTCAAGCAGCTCGGCAGCCAGGCAGCAGCCGGCGATGCCAGCGCCAACTATAAGAACATCAAGGGTATCAGAGCTCGACATAGAATGCAAATTCACTAATAAATTCTTCTTGTCTGTAACACTTCTTCGAGTAATTTTGCTTCGTGAATCTCCTTAAGAACATATCCCGTGTTTTGCTCCTCAGCCTGCTCTTTTGTGGAACAGTGCTAGCAGCCGAATATTCTATCGATTTCTTCACAACGAAGGCCGATGGAAACAACGTCGTTGTCGAGTGGAGATGTTCTACTGAGAAGAGTGTTGTCCGTTATGAGATTGAGCGATCAACCGACGGACAAAACTTTCGACTCGTCAACACCGTTGATTCCCGCGGCGCATATCAACTCTATCGATATGTAGACAGCGATGTGTTGATGAAGTCTGGCGAAGGTCAGCCCAAGGTCAGTGCTGGCTCTACCTACTACCGCCTGAAGATCATTGGCAGCGACAACAGTACTTCATACTCGTCGCTATCGACCGTGGTGCACAACGTCAGCAGTGTACGTCGTACCTGGGGTATGATTAAAGAGATGTTCAAGTAACATCCGCTCTTGTGAGCCATCCGAATTCGTTTGCTATCAGCCTAACTTTCCTGAGAATACTCCCTTTGAGCGACTGTATGAGATTGCGCCTATTCTTGCTTTGCCTCTTTTGTTTGATTGCAAACTCAGCTGCCCTTTCCGCTCACGACCACCCACCTGGTTTCCCAGACATTGAACGCAATTGCGTAGTCAAACAAAAGATCCTAAAAAGTGGTAGCTCAGTTAGTATTCTCAATGCTGTGCGGCCTTCTCTTGAAAAAGAAGTGGTGAGTCCAAGTGGACGATTCCTTATCCACTATGATATCAGCGGCGCAAGCGCTGTCGCGCTTAGTGACGCAAATAGCAACGGCATTCCAGATTTCGTCGATTCTACAGCTTACTATGCTGACTATGTGTACGAACAAGAGATCAACGTTTTGGGCTTTCAACGCCCACGCATTGACGGCTTTGACACTGCACATATCGATATATACTTGATGCAAATTGGCTCAGCGCCTGGATCCATCATCGACGGAAGTCATTATTCCGGAGCCTACGGATTAGCCTTCGAAACAGATACTAAGCCTTCGGCATGTAACAGCTCAACGAACGTCGCTTCTGGCTTTCTCGTTATCGATAACAACTTTGCGATTAGCGACTCCGTAAGCGATGACAATGGCAAAAGAAAACGCGTCTATGCTGATACTGGTTTCACCGCACTTCGTGTCACTCTTGCCCATGAGTTTCATCACCTGGTGCAGTTTTCCTATGCCAGTGATATCAGTACGCGCACCTATCCAGAGCTTACTAGCGTCTGGATGGAGCATCGAGTGTTTCCAGGTTCTATTGACTACTTCCAGTACCTGCGCTTACTGATGAATAACACAGACTCATTCTTCCTAACGAACACCGACAAACCAGCATCGAGTGGTTATGCGCATGCCTTCTTTTTTCAATACCTGCAGGAGCACTCGAATGCAGAAGCGGTACTACGTATGTGGCAGCTCATTGGTAGCTGTTCCATCCAGTATGATCACAGCGATATCTTCCCTTACTTAGCATTGGACAGTGCGCTTCGCGAGAAGGGCTCAAGTTTGGGTGCAGAGTGGAAGCGCTTTATGACCTTTGTGTATCATACCGGACATCGAACACCTTTGTCCGCCGATACGCTCTCGAACGCAGCATCCATGCCTATGCTGTACCAAGACAACAACAAGAACATCACGTTTACCGAGCCCTTCAGCTACGACTTTTCGCTCTATCCGTATCAATTCAAAATGATCCGCTGCACCTTTTCGACGGATGCAGCACACGCCGCGGATACCGCTGACTTTCTTTGTACGAATACAGGTGTAAACTATCTAGGCACAAAGACCATGTCATCTATCGACGTGCGCCTGATGATTACACGCGTCCAACAGAGTGGCTATCACCGCATAGGAACAACAGATTACTTCTACAGTATTGAAGGAACTGGCTCAGACAGATACGACACTCTCTTTCTCAACGGTGGTATTGCCGTCAGTCAGATTGAAAGTCCCTACCCACAGCCGTTCATCATCACCTTCGATAAGCAAATCAACTTTCCCATTTCAGAGCAGGTTCCTTCAGACGCAAAGGTGCGTTTGACGATAAGCAGTCTTGATGGTGTGCCTGCCTACGCAGAAGATGTTCCTGTAATATCGGATGCTCAGGCTAGAGTTCGTTATGTCACTTGGCTGACGACGCCTCAGAACTTGCAATCTGGAGTGTACATGTACAGCATAGGATACAAAGACCAGAACTACGTTGGTACGATCCTCATCAGACAATAATCCATGCACAGCCTTCGAGTACAGGATTTACGAAAGAGTTACGACGGATTCCATGATGTCTTCGCCCCCTTGAGCTTTGAATTGAGCGACAAAGAGATTCTTGCGCTCAAAGGTCGTAATGGTGCTGGTAAGTCGACGGTCATGAAAATGCTGGCAACGGTATTGTCGCCGAGCTCCGGTACGATAGAGATGTATCACAATGATACTCTTCTTCATCGCGACGAGCTTCGCTCGCGCCTTGGCTTCGTATCGCCCTACTTACAATTGTACGATGAGTTTAGTCTGTGGGAGCACTGCCTCCTCGACGCGCAACTCCGTGGGATCACAACACCAGAATCCACGCTCAAGCAGCTTATCGAGCGCTTCGGCCTCACAGAACGTCGCAATGATCTCTTACGCACCTACTCTTCCGGGATGAAGCAACGAGCAAAGATCATCTTGGCTTTGTATCATTCGCCTGATGTATTACTTCTCGACGAACCCACGACGAATCTCGATGATGCAGGCATTCAAAGCCTGTATACCATCATCAAAGAACAAGAGTATCATTCGGGAGTTTGCATTATCGCAACTAACGAAGACCGAGACCTCGCGCAATGCTCGCGTAGCCTTGAAGTCTGCACTCCATCTCATCCGTTACACCTCGCTTTATAGAACCACCACTTATGGCAGAACTTCGAACAAATACAAACACTCTGTCGCAGCGTGAAACCTATAAGCTGATCGATAAGTTGTTAGCTGGACACTTCGACAACGAGGAATCGTTACTCAAAACGCTGGTGGGCGATCTGTGCGAGCGTGGGAATTTCGGATTGTCAGGAGCCCGAATATGGGAGCTCGACCCTTCAGAAGATCGTTACAATCTTCTCTTTCAGGTTGGCTCGGTTGCCCACATCCCTGATGATTACAATATGCAGATCTCGGAGCAGCCAATTTTTAGCTCACTGGTAGAGAAGCGCGTTGTCAGCGGCATGGAGACAGATGCACTCCTTCAAGCAACTGGCATCACGCAGTTCGCTGCAACAGGCGTTGGTGAGATCATGCGCAGAAACTCTCAACGCTTTTTTCGCTATGTCTTGGCTTTCAATGCGGCTGAATTCGCGCATGATATTGCATCGACAATGACCGTGATATCAAGCGCTACGACGACCGCGTTGAGAAACATGTCGTTGCGGCAACAACAAGCACAGATCAAGCGCGATCTCGATCAGGCATCGCAAATTCAGCGATCCCTGTTACCTGATCATACACTGGAGTTCTTTGAGTACAGCGTGTTCGGTATCTCATTACCGGATTCGGTGGTTGGTGGAGATTACTTCGACTATCTCAATCCAACAAATGAAGATGACGAGGCGCGAACTGGCATCGTGATTAGCGACGCGGCAAGCAAAGGCTTACCTGCGGCTATTCAAGCGCTGTTTGTGTCGGGCGCTATACGTATGGGTATCGGCTTTCATACTAAGATCACGTCGCTTATCTCTCGTCTGAACACACTCATCTACGACACCTTTCCCTACGAGCGCTTCGTCACCTTGTGCTACTGTGAACTCACACAGTCGAACAATGGATTGATGTTGTACTGCAATGCAGGACACTGTTCCCCATTGCACTACCAAGCTGCTAGTCAAACGTGCGTAGCTCTCGAACCCACAGGTTCGATCCTGGGTATCTCATCGCATCAGAAGTTCCGCGTTGAAGGAGTGAACTTGCAGCGCGGTGACATCCTTTTACTTTTCACGGACGGAGTTATCGAGGCTCAGAATGAAGATGAGGAACAGTTTGGTGAAGCACGTTTGCGCGCGTTTATTCACGCCCGTCGAAATGAATCAGCTCGTGACCTTGCATATGGTCTGCTAGAAGAAGTTCAGAAGTTCTCTGCGCACGGCGTGTATACGGATGATAAGACACTGGTCATCATCAAGCGTGATCTCTATGCGACTACATAAGGGAGAGATCAGTGCGGCAGTCCTGTCTTAAGAATTGTCAGCGACTGCTTGTCTTCTTATAACTGGTTTTGAAAGTACTTATATTTCATAGCCCAAGTCGCGAAGGTAATCTTGCTTATCGCGCCATTCATTCTTCACCACTACTTGTAACTCAAGAAACACAGGCATACCCAAATGCTCTTCGATTCGAGCGCGGGCACGCGTTCCCAGTTCTTTCAGTGACGCTCCCTTCGAACCGATCATGATACCCTTTTGAGCAGCTCGATCAACAATGATCTGAGCGCTAATCTTCCACTTGCCTTTCTCACGTTCGGTGTACTGTAGAATCTTAACCTCGGTTGAGTAAGGGATCTCTTCACGGAAGAGGGTGAAACATTGCTCGCGAATGTACTCAGCAACAAAGAACAATTCTGGTTGGGTTGAGAGTTGATCAGCATCGTAGACAAACTCACCTTCGGGCAAGTGTTGATCAATGACTTTCAACAACTCACCAAGGAACTTGTTGTATTGAGCTGAGATGGCAACATTGTCGACAAAGATGTCAAGCTTCATTAGCTCTAGGATCTTTGGGATAGCAACGGCTTTGTCTTCTAAGACGTCCATCTTGTTCACCACAAGAATACACGGCTTCTTACTCTCCTTTACCACACGACGAAAGTCATCACTGAGTACTGATTGCAGTGTTTTAAGCGACTCTGTAATGTCTACAATGACCAGCACGACATCCGCTTCTTCAATTGCTTGGTGGATATAGCCAAGCATTTGACGGTGAAGTTCGAACTTTGGGCGAGGAACGATACCAGGTGTATCCAGAAACACAGCCTGAGTGGTTTCGCTCGAATAGATCCCAACCACGTTACGCCGGGTGGTTTCCGGCTTTGAAGTCACAATAGATAACTGCTCACCCAGAATAGCATTGAGGAGAGTAGACTTTCCGGCATTGGGTTTACCGATGATTGCGACGTAGCCAAACTTAGACATAGAACAGAGAAAGCAGTGAACAATACAACTACAAAAGTGCGGCACTCCTTGATTGCAGACGCATCCAAAGTCGTTTGACATTGGAGCTCAAAGCACAGCTCTTGCTCGACTCAAGCTAGGCTTACAACTGCTAAATCATGCAGAGCGCGAAGCGCCTGCATACAGAGAAGACACTACAAAGATACTCAGTACTTGCCGCGCAGCCCCTTAAAGGCTAATTTGCCCCCCACAAGCAGCATGGATTTTCAATTTCGTCTTCATCAAATCCGCGTCAGCGGAAGCAATATTGCGCTCAAGAAAATATTGCGCAAGCTGACTTTGCGCCTGCAATCAGCGCAACGTTTTGCAAAGACTCAGAAACTCGCCACTACACTAGCAGACCCAGAGCCAGCAGGGCTACGACGCCTGATCGATACCAGTGCTTTGCATGGTCTGCTTCCACACAAAGCAGAACTTCTTGCAGCTGCTCAGCACTATTGCAAAGGTGAATTCCCTGTTGGCGGACGCGGCTGGATTCCCGTTCTGCATGAGAGCCCGGTACAGGGCATGGGCGGCTTTCGATATACACAGGAAGCTTTCCCCTACCCTCTGGATGCGGAAGGTGAATTCATTGCATATCTTGTAAACGAGAAGAACATTCCTGAGTCTCAACGTCGTTGGCGCTTGATTCAGCAGCCACATAGCCCAATTGACTGGCAGCGTGACATGAGAAGCGGGTACACCTGGAGTGAAGGATTGTGGGCAGACATGATCTCCTTAGGAAATGGCAAAGGAGTAGACCCTAAAGGTCCCTGGGATTTGGGTCGACTGCATGCGCTACTCCACTTGAGTGCCGCATATTGCTTGGCGGATGATGTCTCACAACAGGCTGAGTACCTGCACTGCTTTCGCTCGCTCTTTCTGGACTTTGTCAGCTTGAACCCTCCAGGTTTCGGCATCCAGTGGAAATCTCCTATGGATGTTGCAATTCGATTGGCCAATATGCTGGTCGCATACGATATTCTATGCATACGCTCCGAACCGGACGTGGAATTCGCAAAGGTCTTCCGATCGAGCGTTCACGAACATGCGCGCTATGTTGTGCAGCATCTTGAGTGGTCGGACGGCATGCGAGCAAATCACTACCTAGCAAACCTTGCTGGTCTAGGTGCGGCGGCGGCGTACTTGGAAGACTGTAGTCTTCGCCGACAGCTCATTGAGCTCTTGGATGAGGCCTTGGCACGAGAGACACTTTACCAATTCCTTCCAGACGGCGGCAATTTTGAGGCTTCACTGCCCTACCACCGTCTCAGCGCGGAGATGCTCGTTTGGTCATGGGTGTTTGCCGAGCAATGTCCTGAGTTAGAGTCACGAATGTTTGCTCCAGACGTTCAGAAAGCACTCGCACGAATTGCGGACTTCAGCCTAAACACGAGCTCTTCTGCGTTTTGCATTCCGCAGATTGGAGACAACGACAGTGGACGTTTCTTAGCCTTTCTTCCCTTTCATTGGCAAGTAGAGCATAGTGATCGACCTCTTAATATCTATCATTTGGTGCAGAGTTTTGCTGCTTTGTCTCAGCAGGCTCAGGATCCACTCGACAGTCCAGAATTTAGCATCATTCGATCGCTTCTGGCTCGAGGTCGAGATCAGAAACAAGTCCAAGGTTCTCAACCGCTTCCCATCGCAGAGCGAGCTGCTACCCATTATGCTGCACCGGATTTTGGTCTATGGAGGTGGACGAAAGCTCGCTATGAACTTTTCTTGCGAGCGGGTTCGATAGGTCAGAATGGCAAAGGTGGACACGCCCACAACGATCAGCTCAGCATCTGTGTGTTTGTAGATGGACTTGAGCTCATTTGCGATCCAGGTACCTATGTATACACTGCGTTACCAGAGCAACGAAATACCTTTCGTTCTACCGCGCTGCATAACTGTCTGCAAGTAGAAGGTGAAGAGCAGGAACTCTGGAGCAGCGGTAATTCTGAGACCCTGTTTTGGTTAAGCTCGAATAAAGCACAGGCAGAAGTTTTGCAGTGTAACGAACACATTGTACGCGCTCAACACCATGGTTTTAACAAGCCGTGCATACGGGAACTCAAATTCCACGAAGCAAAGGTATGCGTAGTAGACGAGTTCGCGGGGCTAGAGAAGAAAGTTGTGCGTTACCATTTACGACCAGAATGCAGAATCACTCGAGTTCATGAACACCTCATTCGAATTGAGCGTCAGGGTCGAGTTTTGGAGCTGAGCTGCAACGATGAGCCAGTTGAGCTAGAACAAAGTGTCTATTCTCCAGAGTATGGCGCGGTCCTTGCAACACATTGTGTGCTGATTCGCACCCAGAGGCAGACTATAGAATGCTGTCTTAGCGTTGTTAATGCCTAGGCTACATGTAAATTTGTGGTTTGGCAGACGATTCATGCCAGCCAGCAAGCCGACGCGATTGAAAAAGTCAGTCCATCGCGTTGGCAAGTCTTGTTTCATCGTTAGACTACATTCAATCCGTGAAATTTAGAGAGCACTTATCTAAGCTGTCATGGACAGCGCTCGACAAAATGATCTTCATTTTGTACGGCGCTGTGACCTTCATGCAGATAGGTCGCTTGCATCCTGAAGAGTGGGGCTTAGCTTCTGAGCTTGTTACCCTTCAAACATGGATATTGATCATTTGTGATGGATCAGCACTTCAGGCAATCATTCAATTTGGAGTGAAAGAAGAAGATCGAGGACGTGTGAATTTGATCTCGGTGGTTTTTCTCGTTGCTATTTCGCTGGGCTTATCGGGTCTCATCATGTTCTTCCAGGCTCCATTGGCGCAGGTTTTCAACGAACCACGTTTCACTGATGTTGCAGCTACACTTCCTTGGTTTGTTCTGCTGACACTTCCCCGCTCCTTTGGTTTGAAGTTGATGATGCGCGAGCTGCGTATGCGCGACGTCTTCTTTACCGACCTCATGTGGTTTGGCAGCATGGCCATCATGACTTTTTGGATGATCGGCAATGGGACGTTTAAAGACTACGAAGACATGAAGTTCATTTCGCTCATTGGTATTGGCTGTAGTTCCGTCATGAGCGTTCTTCTATCATACGATATGATGGAGTTTAAACGTTCGGGCAGCATACGTCTCGGGCAGATTCTCGCCTTTGGTCTGCCTCAAGCTCTCATGATGGCTTTGAACAACTCCATTCGGCAGCTCGACATGTTCCTCATTCAACCGTTTTTCGGGACCGCTGCTGCTGGTGTTTACAATTCAGCAAAGATGCTGTATAGAGTGTTTGAGACAGCAACAGACGCTGGGATCTCACTCATGTATCCCACAGCCGTCAAGTTGTTAGCAGCCGACAAGCGAGAACAGATCATTGTTGTCTTTTCCAAGGCTATCTCCCTCCTTGTGATGATGACTGTGTTTGGGGTTGTTGTTCTCTGGCTTGGCGGTACCGAGCTCATTGTACACTTCCTTGGCGCGAAATATGTGGCTGCTGCTTCTCAGTTCAACCTCATGCTGGTTGCAGCCTTGTTCTTACCACTGTTTATTCTGCAATCGGTTGACTTGGCGCTGCATAAAGTATGGAAGCTTCTTGCTATCGTCAGCACGAGTGCGACGGTAGGTGTTGGGACGTTTCTTGCAACAGGATATGCGCATTCAGAGCAGTACATCAGCTTAGGCGTCGTAACCTATTCATTGTGCTTTGCTCTCTTGCTGGTTATCAGTGTGCGAGCGGACCTCCACTTCCCGCTCTCACAGTTGTTTCGCACTATACCTGACGCATTGGAAGCGGTTCAGTCTTTTCGCAAAAGAGTCGCCGCAAAAGCTTCGGATGCAGAATCAGCCGCACAATCGAAAGTTTCCTAGTCTGTCACAGCATTTCACTTCTGTCATCAACACTAACAGAGCTTATGCCTCGATCATACCACTGGTCTATAGCCACAAAGCAGTTTCGAAAGCGCTCGTGGTCATCTCTGCGCCTGAGTTTGTGTTTTGCCCTGTGCACCTTTCTGGCCGCAGCAGCACTCAGCACCTACACTGTGTTGCACACAAAGCACTTGGAGCATACACAATCGGCAACTATTTCGCTCTTCCTTAAGGAAGATATGGATGAGATATCGGCACGGGACTTTGCTTCAGATTTAGCTAAGGATGCAATGATTGCTTCTATCGACGTACAAACGCCCGACTCTCTACGAAGCTACTTCCAAGACCGCTATGGAGTGAATGTAGCCGAAGTTCTTCCGCAAAACCCCTTTGTCACGATCCTGCGATTGCACATCAAACCTGAGTTTCTGAGCAGCGACCTGTTCATGCAAATGGTACAACAATACAGAGCTATGCCAACAATGGTCGAGGAAGTAAGCTACCAATCAGATTACGTTCGTGCGGTTATTCAAGAGTCAACCGTGTTGTGGTGGACTTCGCTCGTAGGAGGACTCCTAGTTTTTGTCGTTATCTGCACACTCATTGCCTTTGCCCTACGTGCTGAGAGCTTGTACCTTTCAGACGATCAACGCGTTGTCAGCCTTCTTGGCTCTCGTAGCGGCTTTCTTGCACGGAGTAGTCTATGGCGAAATCTACTTTGTGCTTTACCTGGCATTGCTCTCGGCGCTGGATTGAGCTATACAGTACTTCTGATGAGCCAAAGCTCTGGCCTTATTCGCGGGGAGCTGGTTCAACTCCAAGCAATTGGCGTAGCTGCCATCCTCGTCCTCATACTCAGTATGGTCTGGAATCGACGCTCGCTTCACTCGAATTAAGTGAACTTCGCTGTCTTCTGCTTTACATGCTCCCTTAGCTGAGGCGTCTATCCGTACGATAAGTGACCAACGTAAAAACAACGACAGCCGCATGTGCCTATGGCGCATGCGGCTGTCGTATGTATCGACTTTATCCTTAACTCGTTGAAGTTGTTCGAAGGCTCATGCAACGCGAACGTATGTCACTGCCTGAAATCAATGTGTGCTCCATCTAGCGACGAAACACAAATCCTCTTCGGTCTTTGAGCAAAACTCAACAAGCTTCTACTATTTCTTACTGCCGGTACTTGCTGGATTCTGGATCTGGGTGTCGTTTGACGTAGGCACTTTTGGCGCAGAAGCATAGAGAGCGTTCTTTACCGCCATGAACTTTTCAGCGGCTGCTCCTTGTAAGCTAGCACGTTGAAACAATTGTAAAAAATTGTTCGCTGTGAGTACTGAGAGCTCAACGGTGATAACGTCATTTTCTGTCTTACGATCTTTCTGAGCCTGATCATAAGCCTTTGTGAAGGTATTTTTCACATCAATATATGCTTCCACCTCACTGCCGTTTATACTTACGGTTGCGAGAGTGTTCAATGTGAACACCAAGTCGCTGACAGTCATTTGTGGCTTCAGCGTCTGCTGCTGAGTCTGTTGAGTTGATGGAGTGCTTGGTGTTTGTGCAACTGCTGTGCTTGCCATCGCCACAAACAAGAGGGCCATACAAGTACGAATAGACCATGTTTTCATGCGGTCTTCCTTGAGTAAGTGAAACATTCCTAAATATGCTGAGTTGCGGGAGACCAAGCAGTGGATCTATACAAGCTCAAAGGCTCGATAGCAACTAGGTCTTCCTTCCTATCGATGACGCTTGCTTTTCATCGAGTGCGTCGATTGCAATGGCTTGCAATCAACACTTGGGTTCTCAAAAATAGAAAGTTTTCGAGAAGTCACGCAAACTTTTCAAAGCTCTACTCATTGAAAATGCTGGTGTTGAGATGTTTTTTCACTAGTGCATGCCCTTGCGACTCGTCCGCTGCTCAGCATGAGAATGTACCCAAGGTGGAGAGCACCACGCCAACAAAAAAGAAGAGACTTTGACTCGGACTGCAGGTGGAGGCTTGTATACAGAGACCTTTGTGAAGCGTATGGCAATGCCAGGCTCGTTCACCCAAGTCGAGCTTGGTCTCAGATCTGAACGTATGAGCTATTTACTAAAGTGACGTGAGAACGGAAACTCGGTGTTGCATGACACCGCTTACTAGAGAGGATAGACCATAGTCTATGTTTAGGGGTTTCAGTTTAATACCCACTCCAAAATTCAATCCAGCAAACTGCGAGTTTACTGGAAATGCAGCGCCACTGTGTGCTGTATTATTATACCCTAGGCGCAATTCGATGATTTTGCCAACATATAACTCTCCACCAATCGAGAAGTTCCGAAAGTGGTCAAAGAGTGCGGTATTCTGATCAACGAGGTGATTGAATGAGAAATTCACCAATAAAGGCAAGCCACGCAGGCGGTGGTTGACTCCCAAACGTAGATCCGTTGGCAGAGGCTCTTTTACAGAGTTAATTGTAGAAAGTTGAGTACCAAGATTCGTCAGTGCCAAACCAACATTCCACCGAGAGTTTGGAACATGATATAGAAGTCCAGCACTCAATGCCATTGCGCTCGTTCCTTGGTCGGCCAGCGATGAAGTCATCACTTGCAGCCCTACTCCATAGTAAAAGCCCGAATCGATCTCGTTCGAATATGATGCTGCTAGTGCAACTGACGAAGGATTGTAGGTCTTCCCGGTAGGCTGACCTTGATCGTTCTTACCTGTAAAGCTTCCGTAGGATTGGTAGCAAACGAGTGCTGACCATTTGGCTTGGCTACCTGCAGAACCTACGTACGACACCATTCCGGAACTAATATCAGCAACCTGCTTAATGAAGGTTGCAGCCAATCTGCCCGTTGGAGCGGCATATGCCGACGCTGGGTTCAATGCAACATTCGATGCATCGTCCAGAGCCGCAACGGTGGATTCACCAAGAGCTGAGGTTCTTGCACTATAGGTTGTGCGAATAAATTGGAAGGGCGAGTAGGTTTGCGCGACGAGTTCTATACTACCAACGACACAGAGGACGCAGAGCGCACCAACCGTAGCTACAAGCTTTTTCATATCAAAAGTGGAGTGAATGAACATAAAGGCCGTAGCAAGTACCAATGGCAAGTGTCGTTTTGTTGAATGATTACTTCCTGGAATTCCTCTTCTTAGTGCGATGCAGAAGCAGATGGATTCTTAGGAGACTTCTTAATTCGTGCTGGCTCCGCCTTCGGCGGCGCTGCGCACCACAGCATCGATAAAAAAGCGCGGAGGACGCACTGCTTTGCGAGATTCAGCTTGTAAAAAGCAGTGAAGAGTATGACCCTCAGCGATCAATGTTGTCTGTCGCAATATACGATAGTGCAGACTAATGGTAGAGGCCGGTTCCCAACGAAAAGTTGTTTCTATATCGAGTTCGTCGTCATAAAAAGCCGGGGAGCGATAAAACACGTGCGCTTCCATCACCGGAAGCAAGTAGCCGCTTCGCTCGATCTCCACATAGGCTAAGCCTATGGACCGCAAGAGCTCGGTTCGACCGATTTCGAACAGTGTAAGGTATTGTCCGTTATACATATACGTCATAGTATCCGTATCTGCGTAGCGAACACGATAGGCGAAGTGGTGAACGATAGCTTGCGACATTTTACTGCATCACTGATTGTTCAACCACTGCAAAAAGCTCCAATAATCGCTCCAAATCCTCAAAGGAGTAAAATTCAAGCTCGATAGAGCCTGCTCCGGCTTCATTTTTCGTTCGGACTCTGACTTGCGTACCCATGAGAGTACGAAGGTGGGATTCGATATCAGTCAGAGTGCTCGTCACTTTGCTCGGCTTAGCGTTCTTTTCCTTGGAACTCTTTCCGTTTGCATGTACACGAGCATCTCCGTCGTACGCGACTTTGCCGTTGACAACATCTTTCACCAGAGCTTCGGTGGCTCGAACAGACAACTCTTTCTTCTCTACCTCATGCAGAACAGACTCCTGCAAAGCAGCGGTTGAGAGAGCAAGCATTGAACGAGCGTGCCCCATGCTAATGTTCTTTAAGCGGAGTGACTCTTGAACAAGCGGTGTCAGCTTCAGTAGACGCAAGAAGTTTGTAACGGTAGACCGTTCTTTGCCCACCTTTACCGCAACTTCTTCTTGGGTAAGTTCACACTCATCGATCAGTCTTTGATAGCCCAAAGCCACTTCGATCGGATTGAGATTCTCTCGCTGAACGTTTTCAATAATAGCGAGCTCCAGCATGTCGGCATCGCTAACAATGTCGAGAACATACGCCGGAATTTTCTCTAAGCCAGCCTCAATCGAAGCACGAACACGACGCTCGCCTGCTACCAGTTCGAATCCACCAGGAATACGTCGAACGGTGATTGGCTGAATGACGCCCTTCTCCTTAATGGAATCAACTAATTCAGCCAAAGCGACCGGATCAAAGTCATGTCGTGGCTGAAATCGATTTGGCCGGACCTTCATCAACTCAATTAAACGAGTTGAGTCGGTGGCTTCAGCATCTCCTGGAGGAACGATTTGTCGCTGCTCAGTTGGAGCCGGTGATTCCTTTGGGATGAGCGCGCTCAGTCCTTTTCCTAGTGCGTGTGTTTTCATTACTATGTCTTTCGCTATATGCTTAGGTCATGTTCGCAAAGGTGGATGTCGACATACCATTGCGTTTGAGTATTTCGTTGGCCAATTCCAAATAGTTACGCGAGCCTTGGCTCAACGCATCATATAGAATCGCTGGTTTACCGTGGCTAGGCGCTTCAGCCAGACGCACGTTGCGGTTGATCACCGTCTCACAAGCGCGATCCTGGAAGTGACTACGAACCTCCTCCACCACTTGATTCGAAAGACGAAGACGCGAATCAAACATGGTCAGGAGTACACCCTCTATATCTAACTGAGGATTGAGGTGTCTTTTCACAATTGAGATCGTGTTCAACAATTGTCCCAAACCCTCAAGCGCATAGTATTCGCACTGAACAGGGATCAGGACGGTGTCGGCTGCTGTCAAGGCATTGAGAGTTAGAAGACCGAGTGAGGGCGGACAATCAATAATCACGAATTGATAGTTGTCGCGAACGGTGCTCAATGCCTGCTTCAAAATGTTCTCCCGCTGTTCCATCTCAACTAATTCTATCTCAGCACCCACAAGATTGATGTGTGATGGAATGAGATCGAGAAAGGGCATTGCGGTCTTGATCGTTGCCTGCGTAACTGGCAGTTTGTTAATCAAGACCTCGTAGACAGTTTCGGTAAGTTCACGGGTTTCAACCCCCATACCATTGGAGGCATTGGCCTGTGGATCGATGTCGATGAGCAGGGTCTGCTTCTCCGCTGCCGCAAGCGAGGCAGCTAGGTTTACAGCAGTGGTGGTCTTCCCTACTCCGCCTTTTTGGTTTGCTATTGCAATGATCTTAGCCATATCCTTGAGCCTCTAGCCTCTAAACAACAGTGGTGACTGTGGTGCTTGTAACCAATACAGAAAAAATGCATTCATCATTAACGAGTGCGATATCTCTCCGCGCCGCAATGCTTCAACAGTTTCGTCGAAGGTCATGAGCACAACTTCAATATCCTCGTTACGATCCAGCTTTTGAGGCTGAACGACTTCGCATCCGGTCCAAACAAAGGAGTGACACTCATTTGTCATAAAAGCCGGATTTGGATGCTGGCTGCCGAGGTGTTCAGCTCGTACAATACTTCCGTACCCCGTTTCTTCCAAACACTCTCGCATTCCTGCATCACAGGGATCTTCGCCCTTATCAACCATTCCGCCTGGCAATTCCAAACAAACGCGGTCAATGCCATGACGATATTGGCGAACCATGACAATGCGTTGCTGAACAGTGATCGGTAGGATATTCACCCAGGCAGGTGAATTCAGGACAACGAAGGGACTATGTTGTTTCGTATGAGGATGCTCTCTTTCAACGAATTCAGCCTCAAAAATGCGAAAATCACCTGCGCTCCGTCGCGATACCGTCTGCCATGCTTTGATCATTGAGTAAGGGCCCTGCCATGGTGTAATCAAAGATACGGAGCTCAAGCTTGCGTGGAACATTCGTGGAACACATGGGGAAATGTTGTTGAAAACGCTGCACATAGCTCATCTGGACCATCCGATTGAGACACGTAGAAAAAAAAACTCAGTATTTTTTCGTATTGTCACTACAGATTCCGGTAGCACTGCCGATACTCTTTGAAATCTGCGTAATACACCTCGCTTTTTGTTCCCGTGGACGGGAACTCCCCATGGATCCGGGTCGGCATAAGGACATGCTCTGTTCTCAAAAACCTTGTCTTCAACCTCATGTTCCATATTTTCACCGGAGTTTCTATGTCCCTTCACCGCTCCCGCGCCTTTCTCTTTGCCTGCACTCTTAGCCTCTGCAGCGCCTTGTACTTTAGTGCTTGTACGAATAGCTCTACCCCTGTGGTAGAAGCTGATGAGATTGCTGCTCCGACCGACAATTCTCGTGCTGGTGACATCATCCCCAATCAGTACCTCGTCGTTTTCTCATCCAACGGCTTTCAGTCTGCAGGACCAACATCCGACGCTCTCGTCCAATCCACCTGCGCAAGCGTTGGCTTGCCAACCAGTGCAGTTCTCTTCACCTATCGTGAAGCACTCCATGGTTTCTGCGCTACTATGACGAGTAGTCAAGCATCACAGCTGCAGAAAGATCCGCGTGTATCCTACGTAGAGCCGGATCGCATTGTGAAGCTAGAACCATGTACTATCGAAAACGACAAAACACGTATCAGCCTTCAATCACAAACAACTCCATGGGGCATCACTCGAATTGGTGGTGCAGGCAATGGTAGTTTCTCGGTTATTGGCAAACGTGCATGGATTATCGATACCGGAATTGACCTTACCCATAGCGATCTTACGGTTGATGTGAGTCGCTCGAAGACCTTTATCACCAGTGGACAAGACTCCCGCACTGCGAACGACCTTCATGGCCACGGAACTCACGTAGCAGGAATTATCGCGGCCAAGAACAACACAAGTGGTGTTGTTGGAGTTGCAGCTGGCGCCACCGTTGTAGCAATCAAGGTTCTCAACTCGTCTGGAAGCGGCACCACATCTGGTGTTGTGGCTGGTGTCGATTGGGTGCGTACGCATGCAGCATCAGGTGATGTAGCCAACATGAGCTTGGGTGGATCTGTCTCAACAAGTATTGACAATGCAGTAACAGCTGCAGCTAACGCGGGTATCAAATTCGCGATTGCCGCTGGTAACTCATCAACCAGCGCTACCACTTCATCCCCAGCCAGAGTAAACGGTACTAGAATCTTTACCGTTAGCGCGATTAACTCAAGCAATGTCTTCGCATCTTTCTCAAACTATGGCAATCCACCGATCGACTATGCTGCACCTGGTGTGAGCGTTCAGTCATTATATAAAAACGGCGGAATGGCTACCATGAGTGGAACGTCCATGGCTTCTCCACACGTTGCCGGCATTCTCCTGCTTGGCAACATTGCTACAAGCGGTACGGCTACTTCGGATCCAGACGGAAATCCAGATCCTATTGCCCATCGCTAAGCCTCGCATACTTTACTCGAGATCTGTATCGAGACTAGTAAATGTAGCAACGCAACGCATGCCAGAGCCACTATAGGTTGCTCTGGCATGTCTGTTTATCTTAGAGAGTACGGTGGACACATATAGCTTTCAAAAGCAATCTTTCGAGTAGACCTCAGAACTCGAAGGAGAGTGTACTCAAGATCTACTCTCAGCTCTTTAGCTTCGATGTCATGGCGTCTGCGCTCACGAGTTCAAGAGGTCTGCCCCTCTTGTGCGAGCTCACTGAAGATGATGTTGGATCATAAAAACGGAGAGCTAAGTCCGCGTCTTGGCGAATTCCAATACGTGTACTAACATGAACGTTGGGCGCAGAGCTCGGTGCAATGAGGAAGAGCGATGCGCTTGAGCAAGAACGTAAGTTATCCTGCTTTGAAAATCCGAGAGCTTTACATAGGTTACCTGGGCCTCGCAACAATGCAGATGTTTCTACATCTCCACGACGTTGCCGAAGACTATTCTCGCCTTCCAGAACCTCAGCCCCACGTAAGAGCACGGCGCTGCCCTGACCTGCCTTCTCCGTAACAACATTAACACAGTGGTGCAGACCGTAGATGCTGTACACGTAGAGCAAGCCTCCATCTTGGAACATTGGGGCATTGCGAGCTGTGCGCCCGTGGGCTGCATGGCAGGCAAGATCGTTGGAGGAGAGATACGCTTCCGTCTCGACAATGCGAATTCGAATCTCAGGCGCTGGACCATCGCGTACGATCATTTCGCAACCAATCAGCTCGGCAGCCACTATTTGAGCGTCTCGTTGGAACCAGTTTGTGGGAAGCTCTACACTCATTGTCGTTTCAGGTGTTTTGGTCACTCTTTCACTCTCATCGTAACTTGCTGCCATCGCATGCAAAATAGAAAGACATACGGCTCATCAAGCCCCATCCCTGAATCCACATCTGATTCAAAGGCAACACCTTTGAAATCTCTGATTAGTACGTCGTGGAACTTGGCGATAGCAGATGCCCTAACACTTGTTTCGGTTGCCCTTTTCATTATTGTCTTAGGACGTCTCTACGGCTCTGAGGCTTTAGGTAAGTTCTCATTTGCGCTTGCAGTTGCATCGATAGCACAGACAATTTGTATTGCAGGATACGACATCAGTTTGCCTCGCCTAGTCAGCAGCCATCCACAACAAGCACGTCGTGTCTGCCTAGCAGCACTTCGCATACAGCTCTTTCTTTGTTGTATCGTGCTACCAATTAGTGTGCTTGCGGCACTGCCGAAAGACAACACAACACTCCTCTGCACCGCGATTCTCTGCATGGACGTCATCCCCAATGCACTGGCTTTTGGTTTTGTGTCTGCTCTTCGAGGTCTACACCATGCTGCAGAAGCAGCGCGCATCAATGCCTTGTGCAACGTCCTTCCGATGCTTGCCTGTGCCCTGCTCATCAGTCTCAATGCTCCTCTCTGGACCTTTGCGCTTTGTATTCTTCTGGGCGACACTGGCAAGCTCCTATGGCTTCGAAAGCGCTTTGCATTGCGAAACACAGAAGCTATTTATCTACGCGAGCTCTTCGAGCTCGCTCCGCTCTTTAACAGAGAACAGTTGTTGCGTGCTTGGAAAGAGCAGCGTGCTATAAGTCTGACAAACCTCTATAGTACACTCTTGGTCCGCATGCCAAGTGTCATGCTTGGCTGGTTTGCAGGCGACTCCCACATTGGAATGTATTCTGCAGCCTCACGCTTCTTTACTGCGCTGCGAATTGTGCCAGGAGCGGTGCTGCACACAATCATACCGCGCTATTCGAGCAAAGAAGACAACTTGCCTCGCATACGTACGGTGTTTGCCTTGAGTGTTCTCTGCGCAGCAACAATCTCTCTTGCGTTGTACTTTAGTGCCGAGCATATCATGCGTTTGAGTTTTCGCTTTGAAGAATCAGTGCCGATTCTGCAGATTCTTTCCTTGGCTTTTGCAGCGTTGTTTCTAAAGACAACACTAGAAGCCTTTCTTCTCGCTGCGCATCGCGAGCACTTTATCAATAAGGTGCTCGTTGTTGTCAGTATAGCTGCAGTTGGTGGTTATTGGTATGCTGCACAGAATAGTCCATCACACATTGCTTGGGTCGTCGCAGCTGCCGAAGCTACTCTGGCGCTTGTCTTTTTTGCATCCTTTGTGGTGATGCGCTTTCAACAATCACCGTCGCGTCTAACAGCGGACGAACTATGATACGTCAACGTCATTTTACATTCCATTTCCTTCAGAGCAACTCCGTTCTCCTCACACTCTGTATCGTTCTCTGCTTAAGTGCTTGTGCGGTGGTCAAGCCACCGAGTGGAGGACCCGAAGACAAAACTGCGCCCACACTCGATAGCAGCAGCAGCGCTATCGCGCGAACTAACTTCAAAGACGAATCCATCATCCTGCGTTTCAGCGAGTATGTTGAGAGATCAAAAGTCGTGGAGAGTATTCTCCTTTCACCGGAGAAAGCACTCGCCTTTAGCTGGAGTGGAAAGGAATGTGAGATCTCGTTTCCGGAGGGCTTAGACTCGAATACGACCTATGCTTTGACACTGGGTACCGACTATACTGATCTCCACGGCAACAAGCCAAGCCAAGCATATACCACTATATTTTCAACCTCGTCTCATGTTGATAGTTCTGGCATCGAAGGCGATATCATTGATCCCAACCCCGCGGGAACTTTTGTATACCTGTATCTACTTCCGCAGGAAGGATCGGACACGCTGGACCCACGCCACACTAAGGCTCGCTATCGAACGCAAGTAGGCAGTAACGGTCACTTCAGTTTTCGAGCCTTGCCAAAGGGTTCTTATCGGGTCATCGCTCTTCGCTCTTCAGCGCGCGATGGCTTGTATCACCCTGAGTCGGACGCATTTGGTACGACGACCGCAGCCCTCACGCTTGGTTCCTCAGAGACTAAAAAAATTCGAATGCGCCTCAGTCCTGCACCCGATCTTGTCGCCCCACAACTCATAGAGGCACGTGCTCGCAATGGACAACGTGTTGAGCTACTCTTCTCAGAAGTAATGGACACTAACTCAATACAGGCTCGAGCATTTCTGCTACAGGATAGCACAAAACAAATTTCTGTTCCGGCGCTTGCCGCATTTGTCAGCAACGCCTCTCCAAACAACGCCGTCGTACTTTTTCCTCAGACGACACGTGAAGAAGGCTGGACACTTCGTGTACAAAGCGACAGTGGTGGTCCTTGCGACCTTGCTCATAACCTCCTTGTTGATAGTCTCGCAAGTACCTCATTGAGTCTTAGCAGCGCACGCGATTCACTTGCACCAACTCTCTTGCCTTCGGTGTTACGCGACAGTTCTATCGGCATCTCGCTGCTACCGTCGTACGACTTCATCTGGAACACTGCAATGCAGCGAAGTGCACTTGAATCTCACATTGGTATCTTTCGGAACAATCAACGCGTGTCGACCAATGTTAGCTGGTACAGCGACAACGCCATGCGTATCAAAACGCTCGATAGCTTACAAACCGACACCTGGTATGAGTTGCGATTCCGCGTTAGCGGACTGCGTTCCTTCGATTCATTGCCAGCGCCTGATACGACACTTCATCTTCACTTTCGAACTCTCGACACACGTCAATTCGGCTCAATCGTTGGGATGGTTATTGATAGCGTGCAGCCAAGTGCACCACACATGCTTAGGCTGAGCTCGAAAAATGGTCAGATTCGACAATTACGACTCGAAAAAGCGACTAGCTTTCGCTTTGATAACCTTCCAGAAGGTGAATATTCTCTCGATGCCTATTGTGATCAGAACAACGATGGCCGATATACTTCAGGAAGTGTTTGGCCCTTTGCGTTTGCAGAAAGATTCTGTGAAACACGATCGGCCATAAGTGTCAAATCTCGGTGGGTCGTTGAGGGTCTCAACCTTCTATTCCCTGCTCCTCAGCCATGATCATCGTTGTCAATAACATACCATTCCTCGCCGATGCATTGCGTGCTCAGCACGAGGTAATGTCTGTGCCCTATACCCTCATTGACAATGCACTGCTCCGCCATACAGAGTGCGAAGCGCTTTTTGTTCGGACCACGACAAAAATCAATGACGCTCTGTTAGACAAAACAAATGTTCGTTTCGTTGGTACAGCAACATCGGGTGTTGATCACGTTGACCTGCAATCGCTCGCGAATCGATCGATTGCTTTGGCAAATGCGGCTGGCTCAAACGCAAACGCCGTTGCAGAGTGGGTACTTTATGCTATGCTCAAGCGGGCAGAAGAGAGAGCCCAGGATCTCGCATCCTTAACACTGGGTGTTGTAGGTTTTGGAAACATTGGCAAACTTATAAGCGCTTATGCACAGCATATTGGTATGAGCGTTGTAGTGAATGATAGACCGCTGCAAGAGTCTGGTTACTCACTGCCGGATTCACTTGGGAGTTATTGTGAATTGAGTGATTTACTTCAGGTGTCTGATGTTATCACCAATCATGTTCCCTTCACACAAAATGGCGCGTACGCAACCCATCGTATGTTCTCGCAGGCACAACTAGAAATGTGCAAGAAAGATGCACACTTCATCCATAGCTCTCGAGGTGGAATAGTAGATGAACAAGCACTCGCAAACTTTCTTGATGGTTCACAAAGAGACGTGAGTATGGACGTTTGGGAAGCAGAGCCGGAGTATTCACTGGATCTAGCACGCAGAGTACGTTTGGCTTCGCCGCACATTAGCGGACATAGCGAGGATGGTATCATCGACGCTGCTGACACACTTCTAAGAGCATACAGTCAGTTTCGCTCGCAGAGCTACGACACCAGCATTGTTTCTCGACATCGCTCCACTCAGCTCCAGAACATTGAACAGCAATCAGACTTAGCTTCACTCTGCACAGCACTTGGACAACGCCTACAGCTTGAAGCCCAGCATGCTGCGCTGCAGCATCCTTACTCTGAAAGCCCAGCTGGTCGCCGTGAGTACTTTCTTGAACAACGATTTTCCTACAGTGGACGGCGCGAGTACTTGCGTCGACCATCACTACTCTAACATATTTCTAGCATGGCACTCGAAATCATAAGCGAACACTTAAACGGCATCAAAGTCCTCAAACCATCCGTCTTTCATGACTCGCGCGGATACTTCACCGAGAGCTTTAGTGCTCGCGACTTCGAAGCATTGGGCTTGCCTACACACTATCCACAAGACAATCACTCCCGTTCTATTGCTGGCGTGCTTCGCGGGATGCACTTTCAATGGGACGTCCCCATGGGCAAGCTTTTGCGCGTGATTCGTGGTGCAATTACCTTGGTTGAAGTAGATATCAGACACAACTCTCCTACCGTCAAACAGTCTGTTGCGATTGAGATAGATGATATCAACAACTACATGGTATGGGTTCCGCCAGGATTCGCAAACGGATTCTATGTACGCTCCGCCGAAGCGGACGTGTACTACAAGTGCACCTCGCAGTACAATCCCAAAACTGAGTCTGGCATTCGTTGGAATTCCTTTGGAATGCAATGGCCTTCAGATCAACCATTGGTATCGGAAAAAGACGATAAAGCGCAATCTGTCGACGAATGGTTAGCACGCGAAGAAGCGAAGTACTTCTCTATCTGATGTATCTGCACTGTCTTTGATACCAGCGCTGAGGTCAGGAGTTTTTGGGAGATTTGGAAACTTGCTGAGTTGCGGCGCCGAAGGCGCCTCGAGAATTAAAAATTCCTGCAACGGCTTTAGCTCTCGATTCCTCTTGAAGCATAGCCAAGCTCAGCACATTGCAAGGGTCTAATAGCTCTCGTTTTTACAGCTTACTCACTCGCTTTTCTTGATTTGGCACAGTTCCTGCTATAGTCTAAGACAAAGCGAACATTGATGGATCAATCGTGAGCGACAAGGACGTCGCAAAGCGCTTTTACACTTCATGAGCACACAACAACACAAACGGCGCTTTCTGATCAACGCCATCAGCTCGTCGTTACAGTCGGTTGTTGTGGCGGCTACCCTCTTTTTTCTCTATCGATTTCTTTTGAAGACCATTCCAGTAGAGCACATTGGAATCTGGTCTGTCATTTTTGCTGCCGCCTCCATTGGTAAGCTTGCAGAGATGGGTGTGAGCGCTGGCGTCGTGAAGTTTGTCGCGGCTGCACTCGCACGCTCTGAAGAGGAAGAAGCAGCGAAGAGTATTCAGACAGCAGCCACAGCCACGTCTGTAGGCATTGGTTTGTGCATGCTGCTAGCCTATGCAAGTTCACCCTTGTACTTAAGCTGGCTTGTGGGCAAGGCTCACATGGATGTTGCGAGCTCTGTACTCGGACTGGCTTTGCTTTCCTTCTGGCTTAGTTCTGTTGCCTCGGTGTTTCAATCCGCTCTCGATGGCTGTCACCGCATGGACTCTCGCTCCATGCTCAATATTGCAACAACCCTACTTCACTTCGTTCTATGCTTGGCATTCACGCCTAGCTGGGGTTTGTGGGGTCTTGGTCTCTCTCAAATCATCCAAGCACTCGTTACTCTTGTTGGCAATCAACTGATGCTGCGACGTTACCTCCCCAGTATTGGCTTTCGATTCTGGGGCTGGAATACCCTACACTTTCGTGCGTTGTTGCGCTATGGATTGAACGCTCAGCTGGCTTCGGTGAGTATTACCCTTTTAAGTGAGCCAATTACAAAAGCCTTCATTACCAACTTTGGTGGCTTGGGAATGGTTGCCTATTACGACATGGCAACACGCATGATATCTCAGCTGCGCAGCGTCGTGTTATCCGCCTTTCAAGCCATGGTACCAATGGTATCTCATCTTCACGAGAACAATCGCGAGCAACTGCGTGAACTCTATGTTCGAGCTTCGCAATCAATGAGTCTTGTTGCCTTGCCTTTGTTTGGAGCCATTGCGGCTTTCGCACCCTACATAAGCTTGATCTGGATTGGTCGAGTTGAAAGCGTGTTCGTATACTCGAGTAGCGTTCTCGCTGCTGGATGGTGCCTGAACACGCTCATTGTTCCTGCATACATGATTAACCTCGGCACAGGACAACTCAGTTGGAATACACGAAGTCATATCGTGATCGGTATCGTGAATAGTCTTGCGGGTTGGGCGCTCTGTGAATGGATCGGACCGAGTGGCGCTATTCTCGCATGGAGTGGCGGACTCGCCATTGGAAGTCTTGCCTTGCTCCTGGGCTTTCACAAAGAAAACTCCATCAGAGTCGCGCTGGTATGTCCAGCAAACATTATTGGGCTAAGCCTGACCATCACCGTCCTAGCCATTGTTGTTCCCTTGGCGTATCAAATTTGGAGCAGCCGCACTTCCAGTCTGAACCTCGGACTTATCTCACTCGTCATTTTCCTCCTCGCAATCCTCCCTTTTGTCTTGCAATCCGACATTGCAAAGAGCCTACGTCGTTTTATTGGCACACATTTGGCAAAACAGCCATAAGCAGCTCGACACACTTGTTGTTGCCTGCAAAAAACGACTGAATTCCAGCTTAATTCTTCAGAAAACGCATGATTTGGTTTCTTCTCATCGTCGTCGCCTGCGGTCTATGGACGCTGCGCTATCGTAGTGCAGCCTTGACGATGTTCTTCTTTTTCCTCACCAACGGATTTCAGTTGGTACCTGTGTCATGGTTTGATACTGGAGTAGGTATTCAGAAGGGCTCAGACTTCGCGCTGTTGCTGTTGCTGTTCTTTTTTGTTTCGAAATGGACAGAGCACATCAAGTTGTTACGAAGCGACCCCATAGCGCGTTCCTTAGCCGTCTTTGTGGCGTTCATCATCGTTGGCGTGTTGTTTAGTCGCTTCTATTACGGCTATGACATTAGTGCAATTTTTCGAGCTGCGCGCCGCTTCCTCTTCGTCCTCGGATACTTCGTCTACCGCGAGCTATCCTACGAGGAAATCCAAAAGACGCTACGCATCCTACTGTTCATCACTTTTGTACAGTGCGTCATTTTCTTGATGCAACTTGTGTTTGGTGTTACTCTTCTCAATCGACAATCAGACGAAATCACTGAACTCTCAGAACGTGGCGCTATTGGCGAGTGGAAACGTCTTTACAACATTCCTGAGTACACAGTCCTCTTCCTATTCTACGCACTCTTTAACGATAGTCTAAAGTCGCGTTATCGTATCATCTGCAGTGTAGTATTGGGTGCAGCTTTGGTTTCGACCTTGCACAGATCATGGCTCAGCTCCTTTATCATCACACTCTGCTTCCTTGTAGTATTCCGTAGCTCGAGCATTTGGAAGAAGCTAAGTATGTCGTTCGCTGTTTTGGCTTTCGCTCTCGTGCCAGCAATCTTCCCAGCATTAGGTGAGCGAATGGATTCTGGATTAGCCGATTTCTCAAACGCTATGAACGGAGGCTACGATACGCACTCGAACAAGTTCGACGATTCGTTCTCCTTCCGCATTGCGCATACCATGGAGCGATTCGACCACGTGGCGAACGATCCGAAGAAGTGGTTGTTTGGATTAGGTTTCTTGACAGAAGATTCCGGACAATCTCAATACCTCAACTTCTCTGTGGGTTGGCGCGACAAGTACGGTACAAAGCAGATTGATACAGGTGACATCGCGTGGTCGATCATGTTTCTTTGGTTGGGATTTGCAGGAACCATCCTCTATCTGTTTGCCTACTTCCGCATCATGCGACGCATGTGGCGGGATCGCGATCAAGCGCTTGCAATCATCGCGTACGGTTACATGTTCATGTACCTGCTCATCTCTTTTACTAGCTCGGTGTTTATCGAAGCAACAACCTTCACTGCGTTCACACTCCTTGGCGCAGCAGTGGTTAGCGCTCGTGAGTACCGAGAAGCAGAGTACGAACAAGAAGTGGAACGTGTGCTTCTTCAATCCGATTACGGAAATCCGCGTTTTGCACATTACTAACTCATGACCTTAACACACGACGAACAGAAGGCATCGTAACTCTATGAACTCCAACATTCGCATAAGTGTCATCAGCTCTCTGTACCGATGCGCGCAGTACCTAGAAGAGTACTTTCTAGCAGTGCAGGCATTAGAGAAACCAGAGAACACTGAGATCTTGTTGCTTCATAATGACCCAACTGAAGCCGAGCTTCAGATTATTGAGTCGTGGAAGTCGAAAGTTTCCGTCCAGCTGCGACACATCATCATCCCGGAACGCGAGGGTCTGTATCGTACCTGGAATCGTGGTGTGAAGCTTGCACAGGGTGAGTTTCTTGCCATTTGGAATGTTGATGATCAACGAAGTGCTGGTTCTTTGCAAGCCCAAGCTGAATGCTTGGACCAGAATCCAAACGCAGTGCTGTGCTATGGTTCGTATATCGGCGTGCAGCGTTTCGCGGCGCGTGAGGGAGAGCTCTATCGCTTTCCAGACTTTCAACCGCAGGCCTTTCTCCGTTCCTGCTTTTTGAGTCCCTTCCCTCTGTGGCGCGCTTCTTTACATAAAACTATCGGGTACTTCGATGAAGCATATCGTAGTGCAGGTGATTATGATTTTCAACTTCGCGCTGCGCGCTCAGCAGCATTCGTCAGACTGGATGCAATAGCAGGCTATTATCTCGAAGCTCCTGAGAGCGGCATTTCGAAGTCTGGAGACATCAATAACATCGAGCGTACCGTTTGCGAGATTCGATATGCTATCTACGACAAACTCAACCTGTTGTATATCGGAAAAGCATGGAAGTACTCTTGGACTCATATGCGCTGGGACAATACTAAAGCAGAAATTAGCTCACACTTTCACGGTCTCGGCTCGTACAGAGCTCTTCGCCTGCTCGTTCTGCCACTCAGCCTCTTACGACTACCAATAAACATCCTGCGCTACATCAAACATCGTGTTCTGCCACGCATCCTTGCGAACAAGACGCAGCAGTCCACGCAACACCAATCACAGCATTCTTCAACCGTTGTTGCCCCTACTCGCTAATGGCCAGCATACCTTCCATACGCGTTCTTCATTGTATCGACACACTACATCGTGGTGGTGCTGAGACCTTGCTGCTTGACCTCTGTCGTCATGCCTATGAGCATCGCATCGAGCTTCATCTCATTGCAAGCGGTGGAGGCGTGCTTCAGCCCGAATTTGAAGATTGCGCCATACACTTCGTGCGTCGCGATCGTCGCCATGCCTTTGACTTGTCGCTCGCTCAGTTCATTCGAGACTATTGTGCAGAGCATGAGATTCAGGTTGTCCACGGACACCAAGTGTTGAGCACCATGCATGCTCTTTATGCGCTACGAGGGAGCACTACACCTGTGGTCCACAGTATTCATGGATTCACCGAAGACATCAAAAATAAAGTCGCATTCCGTGCCGTTGTACAACGCACCGATGCAAACATTTTGGTGAGCCAAAGTATGATCAATATGGTCCTTGATCGCGAATGGATACGCGATTTACCTCAGGCACATGTTGTGTACAATGGTATTGACCCTAAGCGACTCGATGCTGACACGGCAGTATCTGGAATCCGCGCCGAGCTGGGTCTGGGTCCACACGAGACGCTCATCGGCATGGTCGGAAACTTTTACTCTGTAAAAGACCAACTTCGCATCTGTAAAGCCATGGCCTTGCTCTCTGCTTCCCATCCAGAATTGCATTGTGCTTTCGTGGGAAGAGTGGATGACGAACGACCGTACAAGGCATGTCTGGACGTTGTACAGGCAAACAACCTCCGCGACCGCGTGCATTTTCTTGGAGCGCGCACAGATATAGGAAACATTCTGCGCGAGCTCGATTGTTTTGTGTTCTCCACTGTAAAAGACACCTTTGGCTTGGCACTCGTGGAAGCCATGATGGTTGGCACACCGTGTATGGCAAGCGACATCGACGTCATGCAGGAGATCAGTTGTCAGGGCGAACTCGCTGAACTGTTCCAGTGTGCAAATTCTGCAGATCTGGCACAGAAACTCGAGGCATTTCTGATGGATCCGCGCAAGCGCAAGCAGATGAGCCAGCGCGCAAAGGACTATGCCTTAAAGAACTACAGTATTGGTGCCCACATTCACTCTCTGCGAGAGCTCTACATACATGTTTTGGACGCTGAGCACTCTCAAGAGCCGAGTTCTAAGGTCGATACTTCCCATTATACATCTTGACAGTCATCACTACAAATGCCGTGAAACTCAGTAAAAACATACGATTCAAGCTCTTTATCCTAGCAAGCACTGTCACAGTTTTGTCGGCTCTGAGCTCGTCATTCATGATGTATAAACAGCATGAGCGCGCTGAGTATATGAAGGCTTTCCTCCACGGGGCTTTCTACAACAGTGCTGCCCGGACTTTGGACGACACCGTTCTGACTCTCGCTCGAAGTATCTATTCAATCACCAACAACAAGTTTGGTGTGGAAGTGAAATCCATGGATTGGTACGACGATTTGGAGTCTCGTTACTTCTTCAATATGAGCTCCACTGTTGCCCTGAAGTATGGTACCTATGGAGTACGCGGACACTATGTATTCGGTCCTTGCGGCACCATGTCGCGATTGCTCATGAATTCTCTGTGGCAGCTTGATATCCCCGCCAGAAAGCTACAGTTACTCAATAACGAGCAAGGCAAGGGAGGCGGTCACACACTAGTTGAGTATAAAGATGGCGAGAAGTGGAAAGTCATCGCTGTTTCAGATAACGCCTTTGTTTGGCGGAATTCTGTTGGAGAGATTGCAAGTGTGGACGAGATTCAGCACCAAGCTGGTGTGTTCAATCAGATCTATGCTCAACACCCTACCTATCCGTACTTGTTCGACAACCCCAAGCACTTGAATTGGACCAAAGTTCCTAAATGGATACAAAACGTGCTCAAAAACACCATTGGTACTGAGCGTATGAGTGCAATTGAGACGCCTCAAATCTATGACCGACCACGTTTGTTGCTTTTGTATTTGAGCTTAGGACTGTTCATCATCTCTATGACCGCAAGTCTTCAACTTCGCGCTTCCTTACGCAAGTCTGAAAAGAGTCCAAGTCTCCGAGATTCAGCTATTGCTATGCATCGCAGTATGCACTGTCCTCCGCATGACCTGCTCCACGGCGCTTCACAATCGCATCTGCGCCAGCGTTCTTCAAAGCAGTATCGCAGCTAAGCGCCAGACTTCTCTCACATTCTTCCCTGCATTTCCTCCCTTCGACTCAACGGAATCAGAGGTGGCACAATAGTTGTGCTTCTTTAGCAAAAACTCTGAGTTGTTGTCTTATGTGCGGAATTGCCGGTTTTGTTCATCTCGATAAAGAGCGTAAAGCTTCTGAGCAACGTCTCCTGCCAATGCGGGAAGCGCTGCTTCATCGTGGCCCTGACTCTGCTGGCAGCTGGACTCAAGCAAACATTGCTCTCGCACATCGTCGTCTTGCCATTATTGATACTTCCGACGCCGGTCATCAGCCAATGCACAGTGCAGACAAGCGCTTGAGTATTGTTTTCAACGGTGAAATCTACAACTACCAAGAACTGCGTCAGTATCTCACAACAAAAGGTCACTCTTTCCGTACCGAATCTGATACTGAAGTTCTCTTAGCATCGTATCGCGAATGGTCAACTGACTGCGTGCAACACTTCAATGGAGTGTGGGCTTTCGCTCTGTACGACCACGCGCAAGACTTGCTTTTCTGTTCACGCGATCGTATGGGAGAGAAACCGTTCTTTTATACTACGCACGACAACAGTTTTGCCTTCGCATCAGAAATAAAATCTCTCTTTGCTTTTGGCGCACCTGCAGCAATCAACACAGAGATGCTCGACAGTTATCTGTGCTTCACCTATATACCTGCTCCACATAGTTTCTTCACAAACATCTTCAAACTCGAAGCAGGATGTTCGATGATCGTGCGCGATGGGAATGTACATGTGCAACGATACTGGGATGTTCCACTTATAGCTCCCGCCGAACAGCGCGCAGATGAAGCCAATATCCTCAAGGAGTTTGAAGAACTCTTTTATGACTCGGTGAAGTTGCGCATGCGAAGCGACGTACCCTTTGGAGCCTTTCTCAGCGGCGGACTCGATTCGGCTTCTATAGTTCGCGCAATGAGTGAAGTCAGCACTGAGCCAATTCAAACATTCACAGCAGGCTTCGCTGATAGAGCCTTCGACGAACGAGACCTTGCGCAACTCGTGGCAACGCAGTGTGCAACCAATCATCGAAGCTTTGAGATTGAGATGTCGAACGCAGAGGAACTCCTTCAAACCATTGCGGAGCTCTACGATGAGCCCTTTGGTGACTCTTCCGCACTACCATCGTATCTCATTGCTGCCGAAGCGAAAAAGTACGTAACAGTGATTTTAACCGGCGATGGCGGCGATGAAGTGCTCAGCGGCTATACCATTCATCAAGGTGAGAAGTTTGCGCAGCACTATCAAAACCTACCATCTATGCTCACGAAACGAGCATTGCCAGCTGGAGCCGCTGCCTTGCGATCAATTGCTCCCGGCGGTATGAAACATAAAATGCGCCGGGTTGAAGAAGTGCTTCGAGCCTCTTCACAGAGCTTCGAGCATCGAATCATGGCCAAGCAAAATGGCTTTCGCTCAACCGAGCGCTCCGCGCTCGCTTCATCTCTCGTAAGTGTGAGCGCCGAAGAAGTACTTCAGGATCGGCTGAGTGCTGTCTCCACAGCAGACCCTTTCACAAAGCTGAACTATTGGCTCACTAAAGTTGCGCTACCCGACGACATGCTCACCAAGGTGGACCGAGCAACGATGGCTCATGCTCTCGAAGCACGTTTGCCCTTCTTGGACCATCGCCTCGTAGAGCTCATGTGGTCCGTGCGAATGGACATTCGTCTTAAGGGCTTTCAGCGTAAGTATGTGTTGAGATCCGTCATGGGACCCCGGCTCCCACAAGAACTTTTGAAAGCACCAAAGTCTGGTTTTGTACTCCCTTTGCGCACTTGGCTGCAACCTGAACGCAACTCCTCACTCCGCAAGCGTATTCTGCGCTCCGGTGACAGCGGTCTGGTACAGACTCAGGCTATAACTGAGGTCTTTCGTGCTCACGACTCCTCGGAACGTGACGCCGCCAATGCACTCTGGTCACTTGGAATACTGCATTGCGTAAGCGAAGCAGCACAGAGAAGTATGGCTGAGACAACGCAGGGAACGTTCATTGACACACACTCTGACATAAACACAGAAACAAACAATCAAACAACACATTTGGAGAATGCATTATGAAAGTACTCGTAACAGGAGGCGGTGGATTCATCGGCTCTCATATTGTGGATGAGGCAGTGCAGCGCGGTTATGACGTAAACGTGCTCGATAACTTCTCAACTGGTCGTCGCCAGAACCTCAGTCACATTGCGGACCGCATCAACCTCATAGAAGGTGATCTACGCTCGTATCACACTGTGCATGAAGCTGTGCGCGGCTGCGACGCAATCATACACGTTGGAGCTCTTCCTTCAGTGCCACGCTCGGTGCGTGATCCCATCACGACCAATGATGTCAACGTCAACGGTACACTCAATATCCTCAATGCAGCTCGCGATTGCGGTGTTCCGCGTATCGTGCAAGCATCCTCTTCTTCCGTCTACGGTGCAAATCCAGCTCTGCCAAAGGTCGAGACGATGATACCGCAGCCAAAGTCGCCTTATGCCGTTTCAAAGCTGACGGCTGAATACTATGCTTCTGTGTTTCACCAGCTGTATGGCTTAGACGTTGTGACCTTAAGATACTTCAATGTGTTTGGTCCACGCCAAGATCCAAACTCTCAGTACAGTGCCGTGATCCCAAAATTCATTCAAGCAATCATGAATGGTGATACCATCACCGTTCACGGGGATGGACGTCAATCGCGCGATTTCACCTTCGTACAAAACGTTGTGCACGCAAACTTCTTAGCTATTGAGAGTAGCGGCGCAGGTGGAGAGGTCTTCAATGTTGGTTTGAACAATCAGGTTTCACTCAATGAAATGCTCGCACTGCTTTTTGAACTGTGCGGACGCGCCACACGCATCATCTACACTGAGGATCGTATTGGCGATGTGAAGCACTCGAGAGCAGACAATACCAAGATCGTTGAGAAGCTCGGATTCGAAGCGTTGGTGAGCTTCGAGGATGGACTTCGCAGAACCGTTGAGTCTTTTCTTTCTGGCACCATGCCATATCGTCCGGCGTTCATGACCATGACCGAAGAGCGTCGCCAGTAGTACATACTAACTCCAAACACCGCGGCGTTGCCTGACCGAAGGGCAGGCCGCCATACAGAAGATCATCTTTCGACGTACATGAAGATTCTTTTTAATGCACCGAATCCCGCACTCAAAGGCGGACCACCCACTCACCTTCCATGGTTAGAGGCAGAGCTTCGCAAACACCTTGAACTGGTAGCTTTTGACTATGGACGAAAATCAGACAATGAGAACCTCGTCCAAAAAGTGTGGGGTCGTTTCGCTGATCTCCTCCATGTCCGACGTTTACTCGTTCATGCTGAGCCCGACATCATACACCACAACTCTGCATTCGATCCTCGTGCAATCCTACGTGACGCACCTCTTGCAGCAATGGCAAAGCGCTATGGTGTTCCGCTCTTCATTAAAATTCATGGATCACTCCCTGAAGCTTTTACTACGGAGTCACGCCTGGTCAAACGACTTCGCGACCAACTGTTGCGAGATGTAACTGCTCTAGGAGTTCTCTCTCATGCGGAGAAAGACGAGTTTGAACGGGAGTTCCCCGAAACTCGCGGCAAAGTGTATGTGGTGAAGAACATTCTCAAACCAGACTTCTACGAGGTTGAACGAAACGAAAGCGCCCAACCTAGTGTATTGTTCATTTCGCGATGTATTCGACGCAAGGGCGTATTTGATTTTATCAATGCCATTCCAAGCGTACTTGCTGAAGTGCCAACAGCTCGATTTCACATAGTTGGTGATGGTGAAGATGCTGCAGAAGTTGATCGCATCATTCGAGATTCACACTTAGACTTCTGTGTGGAGCGGCATGCACATTGCGACAACAAACAAACCAGCTCATACTACTCATCAACACATGTGTTCGCATTTCCAACGCACTTCCCAGAGGGAATGCCTATGGTTATTGCAGAAGCGCTGGCAGCTGGTGTACCAATTGTGACGACACGTACGAGATTCAGTAAATCGTATATGCGCGAAGGACAGCATTGCCTCTACTCTACACACGGCGATGCAGAGCAACTCGCTCTACACATTGTTCGGCTCTTAAAGAGTCCGCATATGCGCAATCAGATGTCGGCAGCTAACCGTAGTCTCGCACAGAATTTCCGCGCTGAAGCCGTCACGCAAGAGTTTCTTGCACTCTACGAACGCATCGTGTATCCCAAAACAGCACGAAAGTCTGCCGTGCCAAACCTTCATCTGGTCAACAACGAAAGCTAAGTGCTTATGCGCAGCGTCCTCAATTATTCGGATATACAACAATCTCTCTCGCAGTTTCAGCACTGGCTACAGACCAATGGTCAAGCTTCACATGATCCTTACAACTTGTGGAGTAGCCGATATGGAATCTGGGCAAAGGGCTTGTTTCACAAGAGTGCTCTCCTTGGTGCTGCGGCGGTTACGCCAATATTCCTTGCCGACATATTCGCACCATCGCTCTTTCGTCGTGGCATGGCAAAACATCGTTATCCGATCGCTGATGCACATTGCATCTTAGCGTACTGTGAGTTAGCAAGGGATCATCAAGATGATCGCTATCTGCGACAAGCCAAGCAGCTTGGTCAAGAACTCTTGACTCAATCGTTAGGCGCATCTCACAGTGGACATTGCTGGGGCTATCCTTTCGATTGGATGAGTAAGAACGGTCTGTGGAAGAGCTCGACGCCGCTCATGACCACGACTCCATACTGCTTCGAGGCATATCTCGCACTGTACGACCTAACGCAGAATCCAGACTACCAGCGCATTGCGCAGAGCATTGCACAGTTTGCTCTCAATGACATCAATGAACAGGTTGTTTCAGCTCACTCTGCTGCTGCAAGCTACTCGCCTATTGATCAGTCAAAGGTTATTAATGCGAATGCCTATCGAGCCATGGTCCTTTGTGAAGCGGCAAGCCGCTTTGGTTCTCGGACAATGCTTGAAACCGCACTTCGCAACTTGAACTTTGTGGTGGAATCGCAGCAGGAAGACGGTTCCTGGTGGTATGCAGCAGGTAATGAAAGCGACTTGTTCGTAGACAACTTTCATAGTTGTCTCGTTTTAAAAAACCTTGTAAAGGTCAACTACCGCTTAGGTTTTCACGAAGTGTGGGATTCGATCGAGAAGGGCTACGAGTTCTATCTCAGTACCCTTATCGACGCGAAAGGACGCACTCGCCCCTTCGCTAAATCTCGTCGTATTGCCTTGGTCTCACGCGAGATCTATGACATGGCAGAAGGCATCTCGCTCGGACTGTTGATACACCGTTGCTTTCCGCAGCTTCGTGACCGCAACAACCTACGTTCGCGCGCACTCAGCTGCGCACAAGAGTTAGCTACTCAGCTTGTGAAAGAGTTTCAACGAAGCGACGGACACTTTGTCACCAAAGAGCATTTCGGATTTATTCAGAACACGACTCCTTACATACGCTGGGCTCAGGCTCAGTGCTTCTATGCTCTGAGCCAACTCAGCTGCTTTCACAGTCGGGGCTCAGCCAAGACTTCAGGATATGCGTCCATAATCAATTCCGCAGCTAGTACATCTCGAGAGTTCGTTGCGAGCTAAATTCGTAGCGATGCCGCATGTGGAGCATCACCCGATTTCGTACCTAGCTTGACAGAACGTGACGACTCAGCCTGGACCAACCACTCTTTACACCCTCCTCTATCGTGCATTTCGCATGCTGTGGGTGTTTACGCTCATTGTACTTGCTTATGCCCTGCTGTACATGTTGAGCGCTATGGTCTTGTCGAAAGTTCCAGTTGCAGCAGAGGAATCAACTTCCTCTGATATTGATATTTTCCTTCGAACCAACGGAACTCATACCGATTTGGTAGTGCCGGTCAAGAGTGATATCTATGACTGGTCAACAGATCTACCCTATGAGCATACGCGAGCCAAAGACAGTACAATGAAGTTTGTTGGTATAGGTTGGGGAAACAAAGGTTTTTACTTAGACACTCCTACGTGGTCAGAACTCAAATTCAGCACTGCGTTTAATGCTGTTTTTGGTCTGGGATCTTCGGCGATGCATACCACATTTTATCCCGACATGCATGTGGGAGACTCGATAAAAGTGCTGCATCTTAGCACCAAACAATACGAACACTTGGTTCAGTATATACGCTCGAGTTTTGCTCTCGATTCTGCAGGAAGAACGCAGCTCATTGAAACGAACGCAGTATACTGTGATTATGATGCCTTTTATGAAGGCACGGGACACTATACGATGTTTCACACTTGCAACACATGGACAAACAGCGCATTGAAAGTTGCTGGGCAGCGCGCCTGTGTCTGGACACCATTTCAAGGTGCAATCATGGAACGTCAGTAGGAGTGTAAATAGTCACGCTTACAGTTCGATTATAAAATCGTCCTTCAGGAAGATTGTTTGGAAACTCTCTGCTCTCACCGCGACCTACCACATTCGCCGTAGTGGTCTTCAACAAGACAGCACTCTGTTTTGCTCTCTGTTCTGATAACAACAGATTGTATCGCTCGTCGCCAAGTTCATCCGTCCAACCTTCCACAAGTACTCTTGATCCGGACTTGATGAAGCTCTGTACCAGACTTAACACACGCTTATTCTGCGCTGAAAGTCCGGCCTCGTCATAATCAAACAAGATCAAACGTATCTTATCAATGGTACTATCGCGCTCCCCGCTTCGTTTCTTATGCTCCAAGCTGTGATGGATGATAGGCAGTATACGAACACAACTATCCACCGTCCGAGATTCTTGCCCTCTCACCAGCGCACACTGTAGCCAGTCAGAATGACTAATACGACGTGGCTCTAAGGCTAAACGATATTCGTTAGAACTGGTCTTGGGTACTGACCACTGCTGCTTTCTACCTTCTTCTGGCTCAATCACAACGAACAGAGAATCCAGTGCTGGCCCACGTTGGTGTTGAATGTCAACGAAAAGCGAATCTGGAGAGCAGGCAAGTGTAGTGTCATGTTGTTGCATTGGCTCGAGTATGCGCGAATCAGAGGAGCTCATTTCGACTCTTCTGTTCTCTGCATCTCCAGCTGCAATAGAATCAAGGGTCTTACTCGGTTTTAGCGGGAGTGTACGCGACTCGATACGAATGCGCGATGACGCTATGGACCATTGATCGACTAAGTAGGTCTTTATACTCACTGCTCTACTCTTTGCCAAATCGCTTCGACCTTTCTCAACACCTACATCTGCAGTGCATCCAACCAGTTTCAGCTGCGCCTCTGGATACTGACGCATTCTCCACGCAATAACATTCAACAATTCGTGGTAGGCACCCAAACCTTCTTGGAGCGAAATGCGTGATGGATGAAATCGTTCAGCGTCTACGTTGCTAAGCTGTGTATATCTCTGGGGCACTACGGAAGATCCTTCGTCAAAGAAAATGTAATTCAAGAGTGGCATCAAGTGTTGAGAGCGATACTCGGTGAGAACAATACTATCTAGTGCTTGTCTCGCTTCCTTTACTCCTGACTGCTTCGTCGAGAGCTTGTACTGCGAAAGTGTCGCTGCCGGGTTTTGCAAACCTTTCTCAGTCTCGACCGAACTTCGTTGTTCTCGCTGTTTTGTCTGCAGTGCAAGATCTGCCTCCGGCTGTACTTTGAGCGTCGGCTTTCGTTGTACTGTGTCAAGCGGAATCATTGGTGGCGTCGCAAACTTCAATGCCAAACCTAGACGGAAGGCATTGGCTTTCCAATCTGCCGATTGCAATACTTGGTTTAGGCCGAGTTGAACACTGAGCTGTGGCGCAAGAAGCCAGGTTCGGGTTGAATTGAGAGCGAGTTCGTAACTCGCACCAAGAACAAGTGAAGTCTGCCATTCTTGCAGCCCTTCTAAGTCTCCACTGTGCTGATTCCGTGTGCGTAGCATATTCTCTTTGAAGACAAAGCCACCTGACACCAGCTCCTCAGCTTGATCAAAGTGCACAGAAGCAACGTGTGCGACACGAAAGCCGCTATGGAATCGAAGTGCAGCAACGGCGTTGAGCTGGAGTAGTGCGCTGAGACCAGTACTAGTAAAATGCGAAGCAATGCGGTGTTCTATGTCTGCCGTTGTCAGAGACTGAAGTGTAGGATCGTAGACATCCGCAGACTCAATGGCAAGCAGCGTTGCGTCTTGTTGCTGAAGATCAGCACGTAATGATAGCGACCATCTGCGGCTTATTGGCATATCGTACAGCAATCCTATTCCGATACCCGAACCGCTTCCGCTCTCAAATCGAGGACAACAATTGTCAACATTTGGCAATTGTTTGAAGTCCGCACTGTGGAAGTTGAGGAGAAACTCGGAACTAAGACCGAATCGATCACGAAGGTTGTCGATCACTGCTTGCGCGTGGCAGAATTGCGAGCTGAACATCATGCCGAGTGTTAGCAATGTCAGCGCTACAGTCTTTGGAATTCTAACTCGGCTCATGAACGTCTTACTCTTGCGGATCTTAGATAAACAGTACAATGCAGGTTCAACGCTTATCTTTCGCTGGATAGCGACTTGAGTGAAGCACAGACAAGCGAGTCGTTAGTCAGTTGCTTGTTGCGCTGCCGTACTCAGACAAACGACAGGTATGCATTGCATAATGACACAAGCGCTTGGGCTCTATCACTGAGCCTCGCCGCAATGCAGCCAATCACCACTCCCATTCATGTTCTTTCTTCATATGAGCGCTTCGTCCAGCACAGACGAGCTGAGCGATACCTGAGCTGATTCCTAAGAACCTGCTTTCGTTTCGCTGCGAAGGTTGACCTTCATTTCTATAAAGTCAATAACTACAGTATTGGACCATTGGCCGACGCGCAGGTACGCAGGCAGGACTCTATTCGAAGAGTTCACGATGTTGTTCGTAGAAGGCAGTGACTTTAAGTGCCTCTTCCTTTTGCCCACACTTCGTGTGGGCGACAATGAGAAGTTTGCAGAGACGTTGAACATAGTCAGCACGACGAGTTTTGTCGGCCACTTGCATCCATGATCGCTGTTCGTAGGCTCTGCTCAGACTTTGGATGGTTCTACGTGGACTCTTTGCCGTGTCGGCAGCGGCACGTTGTAACAACGATTCCAGTTGAGATTCATAGTCCTGCGGAGTTGGTGCACCGGTTTTCACTCCAGCTCGCGCAATACGAGCATCAATCTTATCGTTGATCTCTTTGATGTGTTCTGGACTCTCAAAATCGTAGGTTGGCAAGTGGTAGCCAAAGTTGGGCATGATGTGCACGTAGCACCGTTTATTCTCTGGAAAACCCTTCGCTTCGAGCTGATCGATGATGCTCTTGATCGTATCCAAGGGCATGTTAGTGTCGACTAACAACAATGCAGCCCGTAAGAGAGGATCGCGGAACCATCCTGTAGCTTTCGAGAAGTGACGAGTGAGTACTTGGGAGAGGAACACCCCTTGATTATAGCAACGTTGGAAGTCGCCTGCATCAAAACCCTGACGAGAACGCAATGCGCGCAAGGTTTGTGTTGCATCATCCTTATGACCTAAGAGCTCCAACATCCCAGTGGCTTGTGAAAACCCAAGCTCACAGTAGTAATCCATTTTCCGAGAGCGAGTTACTCGCGCGATGCTATCTAAGTAAACTTTGCGACCGCGGTGGGCTCTAAGATTCGAGAGTATGTTGAGATTGCTATCCAATCCACACTGCATGCGTGTATCGCGAGGGATATCGATGATCTCAACAGCGCCGCTGTCTAACCAAAACTTGATAACGTGGTTTGCGTCAGCATGCTTGATGCCATCGTTGAGCCGTGAGTCCACTCCACATAATGAGACACATACACATCGGCCGCCCATTTTGGGTACTTTGCTCGAGATGCTATCGAACTTTGCCATCCTCTTCTCAACGCTAAGCTCTTTCGCACTATCCTTCTTTGGTTGCACCAAAGCTGGTTCGGGCTTCTTCTCTTCACAGGAGAGCAGGGTACAGCAAACGAGAACGAGAAAAGCAATGCTTCCTTGTGTACTCAGTCGAGCGCCACAGGCGCGAGCATAGAGAAAAATCCTCTTCATGATACTTGAATGATAAGCATGTATAAGCAATAATCCGACTACTAGTATTCGCTGCAAACACTGAAGCGAATACAATCTCTTTAGGATAGCTAATTACTGTCGTATGGCAGTACCATCGTAAACGTGGTGCCTAATCCCAACTCACTCTTCACTAACACAGAACCCCGGTGCGCGTCAACGATCCAGCGAACGATGGAGAGTCCAAGGCCACTACCCACCACATCGCTCGATCGCGCCTTATCAACCCGGAAGAAGCGATTAAAGACGAAAGGAAGATCTTCTTCGCTGATTCCAACGCCTGTATCGCTGATTTCAATTTTCGTTTGAGATGACTTGGTGCTGAGAGAAACACGAACGGTTCCACCGAGTGGAGTGTACTTGATTGCATTGTCGATAACGTTGAGCAGAGCCTGATGCAAACGCGACTCGTCAGCCATGATGGTAACAAAAGGCTGAATGTTCTGCTCAAGGTTGACTCGTTTATCTTCAGCCAGTATCTCCATATCCTCACAGATATCGCGCGTCATTTTCGAGATGTCCACTAGGGCTTTATTCAAGCGAACTTGTCCAGTTTCCGCACGAGAAATTTCCAAGAGACTACTCACCATTTTTGAGAGGCGCACAACCTCTTCGAGAGCGCTCGCCACCATCGTTTGATACTCTTCTGTGTCCATGTCGCGCCGCAGTGCAAGCTCAAGCTCACCCATAAGAATCGCAAGAGGAGTTCGAAGCTCATGCGACACATCGCTGGTGAACTGACGAACCTGTGTAAACGACCCTTCCAAACGCGCGATCATCTCATTAAGCGTTGTAGTCAAACGCGCAATCTCATCATTGGTTACAGGCAGAGGTAGACGCTTGCTGAGGTTCTCAGCGGTGATTCTCTTTGCGGAATTAGTAATAATATCCACTTGTCGCAATGAGTATCGTGCCAGTCCGTAACCAACTGCCAAGGCTAGAAGCAGCGACAGCGGAAAGCCAATGCGAAAGGCATCACTGAGCTGTTGCAAGATTCCTTCCACTTCGTTCAGGTTATAACCAATGCTGATCTGTGCTTTCTTCGACACCATTGACTGCACGCGCAGGCGAAGAGTTGGATTTTTAGCGCTGAGGAAGATGCGCCCCGTATCAAGTCCTTCCGTCAACTCCTCATACAACGGCAAAGCAAGGCGTCCAAGGTTTCGCGAGCGCCACAAGATCTTGCCGCTCGTATCTGCTACTTGTACGTAGAAGTTTCTACTGCGAATGAACAGACTCTTGTTTAGCTCACTCCAAAGCTCATCATAGTCCAAATCACTCAGTGAATTGTTAAGAGAGTCAGATTCAGCGATTGACTTCAGGTTCTTTGGCACCTTACTGAGAATAGCGCTCTCACTCTCATTTCGTGGCCAAGCAAGTGGGACCTTGTTCTGTCGCAAATCATGAACCACCGCACCTTCCACATAGTTCGCAACTTCTGCGAGCATGGAGTCTACGTTCTCGTGGAGACTGTTGGATACGGTCCAGTAGGTAAAGACACCAAATGCGAAAAGTGCGATAGCCAAAACCAGTGAGTACCACAGCGTCAGTCGAACACGCAACGGAACCTTCAGGTACCGCGAACGCAATGACCAGCGATCAACGATAACGTTCGCCTGCCTAAAGCTTCGAATATGTGGGATGTCTTGGTTCACAGTGTCTTGATGTCTTCATAGCATCCCTACACTCTGTAGAGATTTCAGATGACGGTAAACCTAGCGACTTGCTAAGGCATTGACGATGATGTCGCGATATTGCTCTACATCAGTGTCTACGCTTCGCTCAGTGATATAGCCCGTAGAAGAACCGATATATATTTTCTGTACGGAGTTCGTTTTATCGCGACCGAGCTCGACAAAAATGATCGAAATGATGATGGTCTTTGAACCAGAACAGAGAAGCTCGTTCGAGACAATCTGCACTGCTAGGTCCCCTTGTTTTGTTGCATTGATTTTCTCTAGGTCTGCTTGAGGCATCGACTTAAATCTTGCGCCGATACTGCTGTGTTGCAAAGCTGTGGTCAGTTTTGTTGTAAAGCCAAAGGGATCAAATCCGCTTTCGGTACTGAGATGTATGGTACGTTGCGCAGAAATGCTCTGAGTTGCAAAAACTACCATGAGGCAAAGAATGCCGAAACTGCTGCGAAGAGTCGCTTTCATCATGAAGAGCTCCGAGGATGTGTAATGTAAATGGTTGAACTCGCAAAATACAAAATGGCTGCGCCATAGGGGTGTTTTGACCAGAACAGAGCCAATTCGAGGCCAAATAGAGCATTTCTGAAGGCCTAGCATCTGCGTACAGAGCTATACCTAGGGTCTTTACGAATTCATAACACCATCTCTAGGTGCAAGGACCGCTCAAGAGCGGTATTTTCGTGTATTGTTTTCACCATAGCGTGCCTTAATGCAAGCCAAAAAAATCCTGGTTGTTGATGATGAAGCAGACATTGTTGAACTCATTTGTTACAATCTGCGTAAAGAGGGATATGAGGTGAGCAGTACCTGCGAAAGTTCCCAAGCAGTTGAAATGGCCCAAAAGATTAATCCTGATCTTATCATCCTCGACGTGATGATGCCGGGTATGGACGGCTATGAAGTGTGCAAACAACTTCGAGCATCTCAGCAACAACACTCCCCCATTATGTTCCTCACCGCCAAAGGTGGTGAGATTGATCATATCTTGGGTCTCGAATTAGGGGCCGATGACTTCGTCCAAAAACCGATCTCTCCTCGCGTACTCGCCGCTCGAGTAAAGTCGCTCATTCGTCGCAACACCGAACGCGTTCGAACAGAAACCATCAGTGCACCAGAGATTCTCAAGGTGGATGACATGGAAATCAACCGTCAGAATTATACCCTAAAGATTGGCGGCAAAGAACAGTTCATGCCGAAGAAAGAATTCGAACTTCTTGCCTTCCTTGTTGCGAATCGCGGGCGTGTGTTCAGTCGCGAAAGCTTGCTTAGTCGGATCTGGGGTGATGCAGTGTTTGTTATCGATCGAACGGTAGATGTGCACGTATCCAAGATTAGAGACAAAATCTCTCCCTACTCTGATCGCCTGGAAACGGTAAAGGGCGTGGGATATCGCTTCCGACAATAAGCCTTGGTACAGAAGCAACCTCAGGTCTCAAAACGATCTCAGATTGCTTTCTCCCTCGTTAGATCTTCACGAACGGCAGATCCCTTGACTTCTGCCCTGTCCACAAACGTACAGTATAGGTTCCGGCAGCGAATCCACCCATGTTGAGTCGAAGGGTACTTGTCCCAACTGGAGTCTGTACATGTTGAGTAACGAGTACTTCACCTAGCAGGGACAGTACTTCTATCTTACATTCTGTACTCTGTTCTGCATCGAAGAGAATTTGAAGCTCTCCTTCAACTGGTTGCGGTGCGATGAGAGCATTCACTCTGTTGAGATACTGTATGCGATGTAGATTGGTGGCACAGCCTTGGAGGGCTAGTGTACCTGGACTCTTGCTATAGTCCGCACATTCAGTCCAATTAACCTCAATACTGTCTATCAGAATATCAGTTGCTTCACGCCCTGCCGCACAAAGCAACCCGTCGATGCGAAAGACTTCTTGATCCTGCAGGGATAGACCAGCGCTAGGAACGCGTACTATCCACTCGTTTCGCTTGCCTGCCTTTCGTTTCTGAATCAGTCCAGTTGAAGGGCTAAAACTCTGAGCAAGAAATGACTCCGCATCCGCAGAAATAATAAACTGTAAACTACTCTGTAGTTCCTGGTCTGCGCGAGCCTTTACAACAATGCTAGAACTGGTACCAATCTGCTCGTCAATAGAATTACACCAAAGGTGAAGGTGATGAGAGGGTCGTAGAGATAGTCTCCACGTCGCACTCGCGACGCATCCGTTTGAATCCACAACACGCGCTGTGTACTCTTGCTCTGTCTGTGCTAGCACTCGAGGAGTTGCGGACTGAGAGTTATCCATTCCGTCTGCGGGTGACCACTGTAGGGAACGAAGACCGGCTGTTTGAACTCGTGGAAATGCATATTGTCCTAAACACACGGAAGTATCTGCACTCAGAACAACAGCGGGCGGTGTATGTAGCTTCACGACTATCGACTCGACGGTTGTACAGCCGTTCTTTCGAGCGAGGCACTGAAATCTGGAGGAGTCGGTCAGCGCCTTGGTGCGCACGACGGGGCCCGTCGATTGCTCGAGCAATGCTTTGGGTTGCCATTGGTACTCTACACCATCCTCTGCTTCACTCACCGACAATTCAGTTCCTTCATTCACGCATGGTTTGCCGCTACTCTGCAAACTCAGGTTCGGGAACTCATTTACCTGTATATCTACTGTATCCCAGCCAATACAACTACCCCGCTGAGCTTGAACAATGTAGCGGGTAGATTGCTGCGGTTGAACAAGGTAGTGCTTCCGCGCCGAGTCATACACAACGTTCGAAGGCTGCCAACGAACATCAGTTGCATTTGCAACGCAGCGAAGAGTAGCCATACCACCAATGCAGAAGCTCGTGTCGCCGAAAGCTTGAACGAGAAGCGTGCTGTCTACTCTCACACGAATGCTATCGAGCATGGTACAGCCTTGCGGACTGCGTACTTCCACATAATATGTTGTGTCACTCTGAGGTTGAACAGAAACGAGCGTATCATGAGGATGTTCGAAGGCACCCGCTGGAAACCAGCTGTAGCTCATCGTTGGGTCTGGCGACACCACTCGCAGCTCTATACGGTCGCCAGCGCAGCAACGCTGCGTGCCTGAAGCTTTAATCTGAGGAATGCTGTGAACGGTAATTTTCACTTGCTGCGAATCAATACACTCACCGCTCATCACATACACTTTGTACTCGCGATCTGCACTTGGTATGCAGCGAGGACGTGGACTTGCGGGATTGTCGAGATCAATTGCAGGTTCCCATCGATACACCGATCCACCTGAAGCATCAAGGAAGAGTGCACTGCCTAAACACACTGAAGTGTCTGGACGGACTTTTGCTATCACATGATTGGCCAGACTCACCTTCACGGAATCACGACGAATGCATCCCAGTGCTGTGCTAACTTTTACTGTATAGGTTGTGTTCTTGGTTGGGTACACTGTTGGGCTTGCAATTCGAGGGTTATCCAAATCAAGAGTTGGAGACCACTCATAGCTCAAACCAGCGGTGTCTCCTTCAACCTCCACATGAAGTTGGGCAAAGCCTCCAGGACAAATCACGGGAGCGTCACGGAATCGGAGTACGCGAGGCTGTTCGACACGCACGGTAACATGCGCAGTATCCGGACAACTGCCATCGGTAACAACCACATTGTATGTTGTCGTCTCAGTCGGCGCGGCTAAAACCTGCGCCTTGTTTGTCCTATCTAAACCCTTCGGTGGATACCATTGATAGGAATACCCGCCGAAGGCTTGGAGTTTCACCGAAGCCCCTCGACAGATAACCGTATCTTTCTCCACCCTCGCCTTGAAATCCAGCAGATAGACTTGCACGGTGTCAAACGATTCGCAACCTCGGGCGTCCCAGCCGTGCACAACGTACTTTCCATTTCGCGGCTTCTTTACCAGCGGGTTCGGCAAGGTTGAGTCATTTAAGCCAGCTCCTGGTGACCATTCATAGCGTACACAGTTATAGGCAAACAAGTGCATGTTTGTGTCTTTAACGCAGGGATAATACGTACGTTGAGTTCGCACGCTGTCTGGTACATCCGTCACCACAACAATACGCTTCAACACCATGGTATCAGGCTCTGGATAGATTAGCGTGATAGTGGTAGTAAAGGTACCGTTGTGCGTGTAGTGATGGGTTTGGGGTCCATCACCAACCGTCTCAGCTCCATCGCCAAAGTTCCAATAAATACCATTGGGCGGACAAGGCACTTTCAAACTAAAGCGTACATCCCCGCTACACACTTTTGTGAGCACTTTCACTTCTGGCTCTACTTGCAACTGCGAGAAGAGTACAAGTGCGGGCTGGTCATCTTCACCGTTGAGTTTGTCTGGTTGATACGAATCGCGTGTTGTTGGAAAATCTTGTGAGTGTGTTGTGATACCAAAGATGATTCGAAGCGCACACTCCTTTTCAAAAAGCAGCACCTTGGCAGTACTGTAATCTTGGCGGCTACCCCCAATGTACGTGCCGTAGCGCAGTAAGCCTCCGGCAGAATCGATGCTGAAGAGGACTCCGTCTTGTGCCCCTTTCAAAGTAGATTGATACGCGTTGAAGGTAACTGGAGCCTGACCTTGAGCATAGCCAGAAATAAATATCCCACTATTCGTTCTGCGCGTGATAACCGAGGTCGGTGTCACTGTTGGGGCAATAATCGAGGCGAAGTACTGGTTGTTTAAGGTTCGATCAAACGCCGCCACAAAACCACCTGTCTTTGCGCCACTGAGAAATGCTGCAGTCGATGCGAAGTCATTAGATGCAGTAAATCCTGTCATGCATATGCGACTGGCATGCTGATCAAAGCACAGTGCAATGCCCTGCTCAGTTCCGCTACCTCCAATGAACACGGTGGCAAGAGGAGTCAAGACAGGTATGGGACTTATGCGCATGACAAAGGCATCTTGCCCATTTGGCGTCTTCGATCCTGCACCAGGCATATCTGTAGAACTTGTCGCTCCAGTGCAATACAGCATCCCCTGTACAAAAATGATCTCACCTGCGAAATCGTCTCCATTGCCACCTAGAAAGCTTGAATACTCAATGTTTCCTTGAGGGTCGAGCTTCGTAATCACCAAATCACGAGAACTTGCCATGCTTGGTTGGACTGCGTCTGCCGTGATAGTGTAGGTTGACTGCGTTGTAGACGCCAGAACGTAAGAGAATCCAGCCGGGTCGATGGCTAACTGCGCACCTTTAGAGGCGGATTGTGTCTGCTGAGTTATTGGTGCTGCACGGCCTAAGATTCGAGAGTACAGCAGCTGCGAGCCATTCGAACTGAGTTTGAGAGCAAAATAGGATGGGTATGATCCGGCGGTGTAGCTGAGATCACTTGAAACACTCACCGGGAAATCTGTTGAATAGGTGTAGCCACTGAGAAACACCTCTCCGGAATCATTGACCGCAATAGAGCCCGCTCCGTCGATGCTCGATCCACCAATGTACGTCGCCCAAATCAAGCGAGTAAGAGTAGGATCCATTTTAAAGACGACGACATCATGCAAGCCATGATTTGTAGTCTGGTAGGCCCCCGCTGTAGCTGGTATGTCGCGGCCAAAGCCGGTACCATACACATTCCCCTCTTTGTCAACTGCTACGTGCAGCAGATAGCTGTCATTTGTTGAACCACCAAAGAACGTACCTTTACTGTAATTGAGGTCGTCAAAATCTGTCTCCGCTGATAAAACTCTCAAAGGGACGCAGAGAACGAAAGGAATGACGAAGCTAAGCACGAGAGTGCGCAGCCTGATGATTCCGAACCACTTCTGATGGATCATTTGTTCCACGCAGCCAGCTCCTTCGTTATTCTCTGCGATGAGGGATTTCATCGCAGTACCCCATGCCTTTTAGCAGCTATTTTTCTTGCTAAAGCCTGCCTGCGGCAGGCTCAATGCCGTTGGAACAAAGATAGTCGAGATGCCATCCACCGCAAACCTTTTTCACCACGCTTTTTTCCTCGCTCCAGAGCTTGTACACCGTTCTACTTCACGCGTCAAGCTCTATATTTGTGGCTCTGTTTATCATCAATCACTTTCGACACATACTACCTTGGAACGCACAAACTTTTACTCGCAGCACATCAACAGTTTTGCAAAAATGGTTGAATTCGCAGGTTTCGAGATGCCCATTCAGTACCCCAAAGGTATTATGCACGAGCACGAGGTGGTGCGTACAGCGGTTGGAGTGTTTGATGTTACTCACATGGGTGAATTCGATGTACAAGGAGAAGATTCTCTCGCATTCTTGCAAAAATTGACAGTTAATGACGTTTCCAAGCTAGTTCCAGGCAAGGCTCAGTATTCGGCGATGTGTCGTCCAGACGGTGGTATCGTCGATGATCTGCTCGTCTACATGCTTGCTGAGAACCACTACATGATGGTTGTCAATGGTGCATGTTTAGCCAAGGACTGGGCTTGGGCTACAGAAAATGCCGCTGGTTTTGAAAAGCTCCAGCTACGCAATGATAGCGCTGAGATAAACCTCTTGGCTGTTCAAGGTCCGCAATCTCTTAAGACCTTGCAAAAGCTCACGGATACCACGCTCGACGACATACCCTACTATGGTTTTAAAATGGGCACAATAGCGGGTGTGGATGCTATTCTCTCAAGAACTGGATACACTGGTGAAATCGGTATGGAATTGTACTTCCGCGGCGATTCCTCAGTCTGCACAAATGTTTGGAATGCCATCTTCAACGCTGGCGAAGAGTTTGGTATCGAAGCGGTAGGATTGGGTGCTCGCGATACTCTGCGATTGGAGAAAGGCTACTGTTTGTACGGCAATGATATCGATGACACAACCAATCCTCTCGAAGCTGGTCTAGGTTGGATTACCAAGTTGGCAAAGGGTAGCTTCAATGGTAGTGATGTGCTGAACGAAGTCAAAGCCAAGGGTGTCAGTCGCAAACTTGTTGGTCTGACGGTTAAAGTTGACAAGTTCATCGCACGCCATGGCTATGACATCATGCACAATGGTGTAAAAGTCGGCGTGGTCACCAGTGGGAACATCGCGCCAAGCTTGAATCAAGCAATTGCGATGGGTTATGTCACAGTTGACTTGGCTACCCCAGGAACAATGGTCGATATCGCCGCTCGTGGAAAGACCTTCCCTGCTGAAGTAACAAAAATGCCATTCCTCGCCTAGTCGATGAGCGTCATTGCGATCATTCCTGCACGCTATGCTTCTACGCGCTTTCCAGCCAAGCCGCTTGTAGACTTGTGCGGACAAACAATGTTAGAGCGAGTGTGGAGGGCGGCCTGTGGCGCGCGCGAGATCGATGAGGTTTTTGTAAGCACCGACGATGACCGTATCTCTGCAGAATGTGATCGCATTGGTGCTCGTTGCATCATGACGTCTGCAGATCTCCCTTCAGGCACTGATCGCGTTGCAGCAGCTGCAGCCAGCCTCAAGCTGAGCTCTGATATCGTCCTTAACGTTCAGGGAGATGAACCGCTTTTACAAAGTGAGCTTTTAGATAATTTGGTGAGAGCTCTTCGGTCTTCTGATGCAGATGTCGCAACGCCTATACGTGCACTAACAAGCTTGGAAGAACTCGACAATCCAACTATCTGCAAAGTTGCCCTTCGCTCAGATATGACGGCGCTTTACTTTTCGCGCTCGGTCATCCCTCATCTTCGAGGAGTTGCTCCTGCGGACCGTCTTCAACACTTTGCATTCTGGAAGCACATTGGAATCTATGCCTACCGAGCGGCAGCTCTACAACGCTTTATCAGTCTGCCACCAGCGGCCTTAGAGCTAGCTGAGAGCCTGGAACAACTACGACTGTTAGCAGACGGAGCACGCTATCTCTGCGTCCCCACAACACATGACCTGGTTGCTATCGACACTCCCGAAGATGCGGATCGTGTGCGAGCACTACTCAGCTAAAGCTATGGTAAATCAATGAAGTTTGTGTTTGTGCTGTCGTCCTTGACACTGTAGTCACGCGACCTGATCACACTCGGTTACGCTCGCATCATGCCCTAGCAATGCAGTGCGAACAACGCACACAAATTGCAGAACATGGTAAGATCACCCCCGTGGGAAGTATAGAACTCCTCTAATTCATCTTTCTGCTCCGCCCTCTTCCCTACTTTCGAGCTTCGAGAGTAACAGGAAGCACAACTTCTTTGTCTTCTTTCGGTCCGCGGAGCACCGTTACTTTCACAATGTCACCAGGCTTGTGTTGACCCAAAGCATAGGTCAAGTCGTAGATATTTTTTACTGGTGTTGCGTCGAACTTAATAATAATGTCGTCAGCTTTTAAGCCGCCCTTTTCAGCAGGAGCACCTTCACGTACGCCTGTAATGTGCAATCCTTTTGGGTGATCGCTATAGTCAGGGATGACACCAAAGACCACATTAAAGCTGGCTGAAGCAGACTGCTGCACTTTTACTTTTATGAAATCCGGTTTCTCTGTCCATGAGCCAATTTCTCGCAGTAGAGCTTCGCTAAAGTTGACAACCTTCGCCTCGCCTGGATAGTTGATCTTGTCCGGGGTATCTGTTGGACGATGATAGTCGGTGTGCAGGCCGGTAAAGAGGAAGAGTACAGGACACTCCTTCGCGTAAAATGACGAGTGATCACTTGGACCAAATCCATCATCAGTTGTACTTATCGTGAATTGGTAGTTCTTGTTAACACTGTCAAGTAATGGCTTCCACTTCGATGAAGAGCCAACGCCTTGTATGTTGACTTTGTTGTCTTTCAAACGACCAATCATGTCAAGATTCATCATGAATGTGGTCTTCTCCAAAGCAACCAAAGGATTGCGTGTATAGTGCACAGAACCAAGTAGACCACGTTCTTCTGCATTAAAGGCGATAAACACAACAGTACGTGTGAGTGGATTGCGAGCAATCTTGTCTGCGAGCTCTAGAATCCCTGCAGTACCTGATGCATTGTCATCAGCTCCATAGTGGATCTTCTTATCAGTCCCAGCATACAGTGAATTCTCATCGCCATAGCCAAGGTGATCTAAGTGAGCGCCAACCACCATAACTTCATCAGAGGTTCCGGTGCCAGGAACCATGGCAACCACATTGGAGATGGTTGTTTCTTCTACATTCAAGCCCACTGAGATATTCATCTTTGTCGTTGGTATCTCAAAGCTCTGAGGGAGTTTTGTCTTGATGATCGCCTGCTCTTTGTCTAACAAGGTCTGATCCTTCGGAAAGAGCTTCGCCAAACTTGAACGCTTTGCATGGATCACTACAATACCTGCTGTGTTGGCTGCTGAGTTGAATTGCAGCGGAAACAGCACTTCCGCTGAGTCACCTTGTAAATGCACGAACACAGCAGCAATCGCACCGTGCTCTCGAGCATTAATCGCTCTTGTGCGAACGGATGCATCGAGCTTAACCTTGGTATGAGCCAGAGGACCATTTGGATCGCCAGTCAACATGATGGCAATCTTCCCTTTCACATCGACGTTAGCAAAATCATCGTAATTCTTCGTTTTGTCGCTGATACCAAAACCACAGAACACCATGGAACCACTTACCGACTTCGACTCACTAAAACCAAGGGGTGTATAATCGACACCAGTCTTCCAACCAATACGAATCGGCTTGATCTGATCCATTGGTACATAGGGTTTTGGGATCACCACATCAAAGCTCGCAGAGTTATCACCAACGAGGCTTACACCCGTGGGAACCTTGAAGTCTTGCGTATAGCTCGAACCAACGGGCTTCAAACCGTAGGATTGAAAGGTCTTTGCAATGTAGTCCACAGCCATCTTGTTCCCTTCCGAACCAGGATAGCGTCCAGCCAACTGCTCCGAGGCTAGATACTGGATATGTCTCTTGAGACGAGCGCTAAGCGTGTCGTCCTGTGCATGTGCCGTGAATGTTACAGCAATCAACACACAAAAACTCAAGAGGGCGTGTACAAATCGAAATGGAGAGGATTTCATATAGCTTCGCTAGAAAGTACGAGAGTGAAGGAGTTGCACGAGTGCATTCCGCAAATTACGGGGAAGATGCTCACGCAGCAAGATGGAGATCTGGATGTGTAAAAAGAGGCTGCATACCGGACATAGTAAGATACTATCTATCTGTGCTTACACGTTACAGTTAGCGTCTCAACATCGGACAACGCCGATATATGAAACCCTCTGCACTTTCAACTACTTAGATACGGAGTGATCATCGATTATCATGCGCGTTGAGACTGCGATGACCTGCACCTCTACATTGGCGTATTCCACTCCCACAGCTCTTGACCGCCAATGGTCTTGCATGGATGATAATGTGCGCGAATATAGGCATCCAGACGTGGCATCGACTCATTGATAGGATGTCCTTCAATGAGATTCGCCCAATGCCAGCTCCGGTACAACACATAACGAATTCTCTTCTTTGGCCACTCCCGTAGGACCTCATCACAGAAAAAGTCAGGCATGGCGATGGTTATCATGCCAAATCGAAGCGGACATGGTTTGTTGAGATAGTAGAACCAAATCTCTTCAGAGGTGAAGGTCATGAACTGCTCATCCTCCTTCATGTTTGCCTTCAACCACTCTGTGGTCTTTCGATGCGATTCCGGTGTAAAAACGGAGTCTGGCGTACTCAAAGGGAAGTTCGAGTAGTACACGTCATATCGAACACAGACGAACACACAACAGATTGTTAGGACCACCATCATTAGCGTAGCAGCTCTGAGCTGCGGAAATTGTAGCCTGTGAACCAGACGTAGGAACACAGTTTGTCCAAACAGTGCTACCGCCATGAGAAGCGGATAAATGCTGTATTCGAGATGTGTGACGTCTGGGCGTCCTATCACATTTCTATAGAGCAAGAGCGCTAAAAGTACCATGTAGAAATGCAAACTATATCGCTCAAGAAACGCCCTCGTCGCCTGCTTGAATGTCATAGCCGACAACAAACGCACAAAGCTTGCTACTAGCGCAAAGACCAAAGCAGCGCAGAGGATGATGAAAATGAGGAACCGTGGTGAGAAGATGGGATAGATAAAACCATCAAGCAAGTCCTTATACTTTGGCATTTGCACAAAGCAAAACTCTATGAATTCAGGGAATCCGCCCTTCATACTCAGTATAGTAATGCTCAAGCCAATGAGTGAAGATGCAATCACCGTGGAAAGAGCTTTGAGACGTTGTCCACTCTTCATTCGGTAGATAAAGAGAGGCAAAAAGACCATGCTCGTGACTACTAGGTACACTGCCCTGTCTATGGAATAGGCAAAAGCTGCGAAGGTTAAGCAAGCAGCTAGTGCCATCAACAATAGCATCTTGCGCAAAGACCGTATAGACTCCGCCTTTTGCAGCTCCTCGTGCATACTGATCACTGCTATGCCAACAACGAAGAGGAGAATGTCGCGCTGCATGAGTGTCATCCCACCGTTCATACAGAGGGTGCCGAGGAAGACAAAGGTGCCGAGGCTCAACAAGCGGTGATAGCGAAAGAGTCGAATGCACCACAGTAGGAGTACAGACCAGCAGAGGACTTTTAGCATCGACTCAAAGCTGCGCACCGACCCAATGGAACGTCCAAAAAGCTCGAAGGCAACCACGGAACGCAATGGATCTTGAAAGATCCCGTGTATCATACTAAAATCCCTGTACGGCACTTGTCCCTGCTCATACGAGACTGCCACCCCCATCGATTCACCTTCGTGGTAACTGTCAAAAGGTCCCCACGCTAAGTACGTTGGCATAGCTAAAGCACAAACACCAGCAGCGATCATCCATATGAGCAGTTCCCACTTGCTCCTGATGTAGTGTTTTGGATCTGCAATCGTATCCTCTGCCCTAAGCGATCTTGAGTCATCGAGGTCCGTAGCTCGATGGAGCATCCGAGCAGCTGAGTCCTGCAACTGAGATCGAATAGAGACAAGGTTAAAACGATAGCTAAGAAGGAGTAGTATCGTTGGACAAAGTAACAGTAGCAGAAATCGCAGGGTATTGTTGCTTGGGTTGTATTGTGCGTCTGTCATGAACGACACAATATGATAGGGATTCTCATAGGGCAAGCTGAGCCTGGGCCAAAGCACCAGTCCGATCACGAGTCCAAGAGCCAGGATGAAAGCCAGGCGAACACTGAGTGACCACAATTTTGAGGTAGGTGTCATACCCTGATCAGATTGTATATGGTCTGGACTCTGCATGTGCATTCAAGGTAAATAGGACTTTAACTATCTAAGTAAGGGTCAAATTAGTACATGAACCTATTCCTAATCACCGTTTTCACTTGCTAGTAGTTCTATGCTCAGCGATCATCTTGCGAGCTGAGCAGCGTAAGGAGCTCCTCTGTTGTAATTTGCGCGCATTGCCACTAGCTTAACCTGCATGCGCGACAAGCTTCGTTCTCTTGCCTCTGATACCGTTATCTACGGAACCAGTACTATTGTCCAGCGGTTTCTGACCTTTCTGCTGACACCCCTGTACACCAATTTCATGAGCATGACCGAACTTGGTCAAGTGAACAACCTCTACTCGCTCATTGCCTTTGTCAACGTCCTCTACTCCTTCGGTTTTGAAACGGCATTCATGCGCTTTTACAAGCGCGACGCAGAGGATCGCCAGGCGGTGTTCACTCATAGCTTCGGCATCATTGCCGCCATTGCTCTTTGCTGCACTACACTGGGCTTCCTGTTTCAATCTTCGCTTATGAAGTTCAGCGGTCTCAGTGGTGAACAATCACAACAGATCCTTTGGATGGCACTATGCATTCCCCTTCTTGATGCTCTAACGATTATCCCTTTTGCGCGACTACGCATGGAGCGGCAAGCTCGCAGGTTTGCTGTGCTCAAAGCAGTCGTTGTCGTGTTCAACGTTTCAGCGAACCTGTACTTTGTCGTCTATTCGAATATGGGCGCACTCGGAGTGTTCATAGCCGGAGTTTGCTCAGCAGCACTTGGAGTACTCTTGTTTGTACCAGACATCATCAAGAACCTTCGCCTCGGCTTCAACAGAGTACTAGTATCGCAGCTTAGCAGCTTTGGTTTACCGGCAGTGCCATCAGGCTTCTCGTCAATCATGTTACAAGTGGCAGACCGTCCGATATTGAACGCAATGACCGATACGGCAACCGTGGGTTTGTATAGTGCAAACTATCGTTTAGGCATTCCACTCATGCTCTTTAGCTCTGTGTTTGAGTATGCATGGAAGCCCTTTTATCTGTCGCACAGCGACGACCCAGATGCCAAGCGCATGTTTTCCCGCATCCTCACCTACTTCAGTCTTGTATGCGCCTTTCTCTTCCTGGTGCTGTGTTTCTTTGTAGAGAACATTGTGCAAATGCCATTCATCGGCGGTCGCTTTATCAGAGAATCCTACTGGCCTGGATTGTCGATCGTCCCTATAATCGCTTCCGCGTATTTCTTCACCGGCCTCTCCACAAACTTTGCTGCTGGTTTACACATCACCAAGCAAACACGCTATCTCCCACTCGCTACCGGCGCCGCAGCGCTCAGCAATATTCTTTTGAACCTCATCTTCATTCCTCATCTCAGTTATGTGGGAGCAGCATGGGCAACGCTTGGAGCATATGCGATCTCTGCGGCTGTAATGTATTACTACTCCCAGCGCGTGTATCCCGTGCCGTATGAGTGGTTACGAGTGGCCATTGTGGTGGGATCAACGCTTGTTGTGTATTGTCTCTCACTCTGGATTCGCTCTTCCAACACCTGGTTTGAGGTGGGCATACACACCGCCCTACTGCTTCTTTTTCTGCTCTTGCTTCTAGGAGCTCGTTTTTTTAGTCGCTCAGAAATTGCAAGTCTACGTGCAATGTTTTCTCGCGCTTCGCGTTCATAGTGTACCGTTTGACTTACTCTTTGCCCTATGCTTTCCACCAGAAACAGTCTGATTTTATGTCTGCTTTTGATCATTCTTGGTAATGCCGCTGCTGCGCAGCGGCATGGAAGAAGCTCACGCTCTATGCCTCAGCGAAAAGCGATGCCTGTGTTAGATCAGAAAACAAAGGACGAAATTCTTCGAATTCACAATGAGTACCGCCAAAAAGCCGGTGTACCGGCATTGGAATGGTCTGACGAACTCTCAGCTTATGCTCAACAATGGGCTGACTATCTGACTAAAAATGGCTGTGTCATGAAACATCGTCCACAGGATGGTTCGTACAAACAAGTACACGGCGAGAATCTATACATGGCAACCATAGGTTTTTATTCGGTTGCTGATGGCATTGCAGATTGGTACAACGAGAAACGACTGTATAATGGAGATCCTATAAGTGGATCTAATTTTCATGCGGTGGGACACTACACCCAACTCATGTGGGCAAACACAACAAAGCTTGGCGCTGGCATAGCTTATTGCAATGGGAACTTTATTCTGGTATGTAACTACGATCCACCGGGCAATGTGATGGGTCAAACTCCCTTTTAACTACAGAGACGTATGGAGTTAACATCATACGTTAAAAGCTGAACTTCAACTCTGTCGTTCAGATAGTATCAGCATTGTACCAAGGACCTGCACTATAATCCATCTGACAGATTCTTTTATCCTCGGCACCTTCAATACTCTCTAGCTCTTTCTCACATTTGGCTCGCCATTCTATTACTTCGTCGCGTAAGCCATGACAGGCACATGCTCTAGCCATAGCCATTGCACCATAGCAGCGATCAAAATCTGCTGCCGCATCTTGATGCGCTTCTAACAATTCTATATTCATCTCAGCATAGTGCATTGCTTCTTCTGATCTGGCCGCATAGGCGTATACCGTCGCAAGCATGTTCACACCTCGAATGGTGTTCACTATTCTATGTGCCGAGCAAAGTTGCCAATGTAAAAGTGCAGCGTGCGCATACTGAATCATACGCTCCGTTTCCTCCTCGCTTCTTTCAAGCTTCGCCAATAATGGGAACATTGCGTTGTTGCACTCTACCGCAAAAAAACGATGTGCTTTATCTTGATCGAAATCTGGAGTCGTCATAATTCTACTATCTTGTCAATTCAACGTTCGCGAAGATACAACAGGAGTGTACCATCTACCTCGTCACACAGATTTTTAAAGTGTGAGTATGCATTGGAAATGGTCTCAGTTCTCCTGTGTTTCACAAGCTCCTTCGTTATTGTTTGATAACACACAGAAACATGCGTCCTTAAAAAGCCATGAGCTGATCTATTCCCGTATTTCAATTTCTTGTGCTTACGAGAAGTTAAGCCTACATACATTTTTCATGTTAAAGAGGAATTAGTCGTAAGTTCTTGGTGTTTAGAAAAAACCATTGTCATGAGAACCTTGCTTCGACCCATCGCAGTCTTCTTCCTCATCTGCCAGATGCTCTGGACTCCACTCTGTAATGCAAATGCAAACAGTGCGCATAGTCACTATGTAGCGAAGTTCGGATGCGATAAACTCGTTGTTGTGCATGTTGATCTTGCAGATCTCGAGAAGGCTCGATCTTGGGACACGACCTTGAGTTTGGACATACAGTGTCCTAAGAATTTTCACAGCCGACGTCAAATGCGGTGGCTCATTCCATTGTTACAGCCAGGTCAACACACTGAGTTAGTCTTCAAACTTGAAAATACATCGGTGACCGAAGGACGCACACTCTTCACCTCGTTATCAAAAGCGTGGCCCAGTATCGAGGCAGAGTGTCTTTTTATCGACTCACAATATGTTGGACTACGCCTCATCGATCGAAGGCACCCTGAAGCGCTTTTGATGGTTGGCCGACGCGACACAGTAGGCAAATCACCGTTGCCAACCACAAGCCACACCATTACATTCAATCTTTCTCAGTCTACCAGAAGTTCAATCAATGGCTCCAACACTTATGAGATAGTATTAGACGAAGGCGGACAAATACTACATCATGTAGCAGATCTAGATTCTTCAATGAGAGAGTTCAACGTACAATGCGATCAACAGCAGTTTCCCCTTAGCTATAGGGCTTTAGAGACCGCCCGTACTCGATCGCTGGTTAGAAAAACATTCACGCCCAGTTCGCGCATGTTTCTCGATTCGATTGCCGCGCTTGTGAGCAAGGACACGCTTTACTATCTACTACACGCCCGCACAGCAGAAGACAAGAACTGGGTGTTGATTCGCAGCTCAACGCAAAGCTCCGACAGCCCCTCAGTTTTGTTTCACTCGCTTGGATTTTGCATCGATTTCACGAACCAGAGTCAGGGAGCTAGATCACGCTTATTTAGTTCTATGCTTGGTTCCCCAGAAAGAAACGACCTCATCCTAGACTTCGGATGCGAAGTGCGGAGTAGACCCCAGTCAAGTGAGTTTGTATTGCTTTTCGATCTACAACGACCCGAACAAGGCATTCTCAAGTTTGCAAGGCCTTAGAATGTTAGAATAGCCGCGAGACACTTAGTGCATGCAAACAACTGGATCGAGAATTCGCAATAAGCCACAAGTGCCTTCGAAACGCTATAAAACACGAGCAGCGCCCGAAGGGCGCCGCGTGTAAGAAAAGTCTCCTGTAGATCCGTCTTTTACTCTGCGAAGAGTGGACCGTTGTCGATGTAGATCAAGTAGTCCTTGATCAGGTTGCCTTCCATGTTGAAGACGTTACAGAAGTTCACAGGAACTTTGCGTCCATCCTTGCGTGTGTATAATACAGCACCTTGCCATACGACAGTATCTGGTCCTTCCCAGAAGTTTACAATCTCATGCTCTGAACCGTCAATCATGAGCCAGAATTGGCGCACGGTTTCTGCAATTGCAGGACGTCCAATCACTGGTGGCATATTTCCAAAACGAAAACTTCCATTTTCTGTAATGAGGTTTGCAAATCCTTCATGATCCATCGCATCAATGATGGCTCCAATTTTCTCTAACCAAGCTCTTCTGTCCATGACGATAGTTGTTGGTGAAACACAGTGCGAATATAACCGACCGACTGGTCAGTCTTGCAACATTTCGTCAGACGAATTTGTCCACAGCTTAGTTTTCAGAAAAGAAGTCGCGAATCAAAGCGGCCCAGCGTTTCGGTGAAACGCGATCGAGAGGGTGTTCGGTATCAGGAAGTACGTAGAATTCAGCGTTGGGGGTGGCCCGATAGGCTTCGAGTGTTTCGTTGAAGCTGACCATTTTGTCGCGGTCGCCTACTCCGTAGCGTACCCGACATTGAATGCGCGAAAAAACTTCAGCAGTGAGACGTGGATTCTCGCCCAGATCAAGCATCATGTTCGCCGTCTTGGCGAGTACCAAGCGCCAGTCGCTGACGGCATGTCGGAGTTTGAGCTCTGCTGCGTATGCAGGCACTTTCTCTTCCATTGCATCGGCATTCAGGAAGCGGACTTGTTGCTGAGCATGAGCTGGCGACCATGCAAGGTTTGTTCCTAAGGTAATGATTGAATGAATGAGCTCCGGTCGATGCGCCGCAAGCCACAGCGCTACATAGCCTCCCATCGAATACCCTACTATACGCGCTGGCGCTAAATCGTGATGCTCAATGAAATACTGGAGATTCTCTGCGAAGTGCTCTATGCGAAACTCACGTTCTGTAGGCAACGCTTCGCCATGGCCTTCAAAATTGAAACTGTAGTTGACAAAATCCTTGAGCTGGTGTACCAAGGGTTGAAACTGTGTTCCGGAGCCGGTTGCCCCATGCAGTAGAATTAGTGGTTTCATAGCGTTCTCCTTCTCTCATGTTCCTGATCTACAAACATACTGAAGTGTGCGGAGCTTGATGACGAGCGAGTCTTGTATGGATCTGAGCCAGGACGTCGCAGCACAGTACAGTTTCTAGCGCACGCAAACCTCAAAGACAGCGAAAAATGTCGTATTTTTGCCCTTTATTCTCCGAATGATCCAAAACCATGGCCAAAGAAATTACATCCCGCAGTACAGATTATTCCGCTTGGTACAATGATATCGTCTCCAAAGCGGGTCTCGCCGATCACTCGGCTGTTCGAGGTTGTATGGTTATCAAGCCGCATGGTTATGCTATTTGGGAGAAAATGCGCGACGATCTGGACTTCCGTTTTAAGGAGACCGGACACGTCAACGCCTACTTCCCTTTGCTCATTCCAAAGAGCTTTATGAGTCGTGAAGCCGCTCACGTTGACGGCTTTGCGAAAGAATGCGCTGTTGTAACACACCATCGTCTGATGAATGCTCCTGACGGCAGTGGCGTTATCGTAGACCCAAGCGCCAAGCTCGAAGAAGAGTTGATTATACGTCCAACCTCTGAGACCATCATCTGGAATACCTATCGCGACTGGATTCAATCCTACCGCGATTTACCATTGCTCATTAATCAGTGGGCAAATGTGGTGCGCTGGGAAATGCGCACGCGTCCTTTCTTGCGCACTGCTGAGTTCTTGTGGCAAGAGGGACACACCGCACACGCATCCAGACAAGAAGCAATCGAAGAAGCAGAACGCATGCTGAATGTCTATGCCGACTTCGCCGAACAAACCATGGCTATGCCTGTCATTCGCGGCGTCAAAAGTGCGAACGAACGCTTTGCAGGTGCTGAGGAAACCTATTGCATTGAAGCGCTCATGCAGGATGGCAAAGCTTTGCAAGCAGGAACTTCACACTTCCTCGGACAAAACTTCGCCAAGGCATTCGATGTGCAATTCACAAATGCACAGAACCAACTTGAACACGTTTGGGCAACTTCCTGGGGTGTTTCAACGCGCTTGGTTGGTGCTTTGATTATGGCGCACTCGGACGACGATGGCTTGGTGCTGCCTCCAAAACTCGCTCCCTACCAAGTGGTCATCGTACCGATCCCAACAACCGGTGAAGTTGTTGATGCAGTTGCTTTGGATCTGGTTGCAAAGCTGAAGGCTATTGGCGTCAGTGTTAAGTACGATACAGATGATAACAAACGCAGCGGCTTCAAGTTCGCTGAGTATGAAATGCGCGGTATTCCTGTACGTGTTGCCATTGGCAAACGTGATCTAGAAAATAATACCGTAGAAGTGGCTCGTCGCGATACCAAAGAGAAGATGACGGTGTCGTTGGATAACGTGGTTGAGACCATTCGTCAAACCTTGGACGACATCCAACGTTCACTTTATACTCGCGCAAAGAGCTTCTTGGATTCGAACATCACAAAGGTCAATAGCTACGACGAGTTCAAGGAAGTACTCGAAACCAAGGGTGGTTTCATTAGTGCGCACTGGGATGGCACTGGAGCTACGGAGGACAAAATCAAAGAAGAAACCAAAGCGACGATTCGTTGCATTCCGTTGAACAACGAACTCGAAGACGGCAAGTGTATTCTCAGCGGCAATAAGAGTACTCAACGCGTTCTATTCGCAAAAGCGTACTAAGCGCTCCACGTGCTAGAGTAGCTTTTTGTTCATCAAGAGATTTTTCATCAGGCTGAGCGCCCAAGGGCGCGTCAGCCTTCTTTTTTGCCCTGCAACCAGCCACGATACATACGCGCGAGAACACAGTAGTTGAGCACTTTGCTAGCAATGGATGATGGTGCGTGTTCAGCGATCCATTGCATCAAACCCGCCAACGGCATTCGTAGCAACAACTGGAATACCCGATCACTAAATCCCCTGCCGATCATTCGATGCAAAGAGAAGATGCGGTCTTCAGCGGGGTGCTTGTGATGGAGGTAGTGCAGATTCGTACGACCAAAATCTTCGAGTTGTTGCAGTGCTTCGTCCAGACTCTTTAGCATACTCCCTCGAGCAACCGAAGCTTCGTTGAAAAGCACAGGCAATGCAAAGCGCTGATGCAGACGGAGTGCGTACTCGGTATCACCACCACCGTAACGAGCTATCAAAGGGTCTTGTCCGCCGAGTTCTACAAACACTGCACCTCGGTGAGCACAGTTGCCTGTAGCAAGATAGAAGTATGGTATCGAGTCGCCATGCTTGTACTTGTTCTTTCCTCTGGTTTGAGCGTAGGCAGACCAGGTGTTTGTGCGAGCGGTATCGTAAAGCACATTCCCAACGGACACTACATCACGAGCAGTAAGGAGAAGCGCATGTTCCTGAAGCATGTGTACATCAGGCACTAGATCTGAATCCAGGAAGCACAGGAACTCTGAGCGCAGATGAGCTATGGCTAAGTTCCGTGTTGCATTGCGTCCATGATTTTGCTTGTCGCTATGCTCACACACGACAAGTTCGAACGGAAAGTGCTGCTCTTGCAACCACTCTCGAGTACCATCGGTTGATCCATCGATGCAGACGATTGCGCGAAAGAGCTTATGGGATTGTTTGGCTAAGCCCTGCAGACATTTCTGCAGTTCGCTAAGGTTGTTGTAGGTGGGAATAATACAATCGAAAACCATGCTTAAGCCTGCAGGCTATGCAGCAATGAATCGAAGACAGTTGAGAACTCATGAAATCCTGGGTTCTTTACAATCCATTCCGCAGCGAGTACAGATCCGAGCGCAAAGCCTGTTCTGTTTTTTGCGCGGTGCGTCAGTTCAATACTATCAGCTTCAGAATCAAGTAGAACCGTATGCGTACCAGCTACTTCGCCAACGCGAGTACTACTTACATGCAGAGCGGACTCATCTATTCGACCATGAGAAGTTTCGGTCTGAATGGTGCTTTTCCTGTCGACTGCCTCAAGGATCAATGACGCCAGACTCAAAGCGCTTCCACTTGGTGAGTCGACTTTGCGCTTATGATGAATCTCATGCAGCATGAGGTCATACTCACTACTGTTATTCACGAGCTCTGCAGCACGCTGCACAACACGCTGGAAGATCTGCATTCCTACCGAGAAGTTCGATGAGTAGATAAGGGAAGACTGTGTCTGTTCCACGAGAGCGCGCACAGCTGGCAGCTTATCGTTCCAGCCGGTTGTGCCGACAACAATGGGCAGCTTGTTATCAAAAGCCAGGCTCAGATTATAGAAGAGTGCATCGGCCGTACTGAAGTCGATGACCACATCACCTTTCATCTCGGCACCCTCTGCTGGATGATCAACATCAAAACGAGCGCTGATGGAGTGTCCGCGTTGTACTGCAACACGCTCTATCTCCATTCCCATCCGACCATAACCCATTAAAATGATATCCATCATCTCTTCCTTAGGAAATACTCCGTTGCATGGGAATCGAGGGCACTGTTGAGATTCGTCCATCCATAAGATTCAATCGTTCCATGCCCGCAAACTGTTTCATGAGCAGCGGATCATGAGTTGCAACGAGTAGTGTTGCTCCACGCGCATGTTCTTTGAGTAAGGTTTGGGAAATGAGCTCCACCACGCTTCCGTCCAACTGTGCGGAAGGTTCATCGGCAATGATGCAGTCTGGTCTGTTCATCATGGCACGGGCGAGCGCCACTAACTGTCGCTCCCCGCCTGAGAGTTGAGGCGGATACTTGTCGCGCAGATAGGAGATGCCAAGATCAGACAGTATCTCCAAACATCGTTTGTCTGAAGCACGTTTGCTAAAGCCAGCAATGATGAGTGGTGCTATGGCATTCTCGTACGCAGTGTGTGCTGAAATCAGCTTTGCATCTTGGAAGATGATGCCAATCTTTTGTCGAAGGTCGCGCAGTGCTCTTCCCTTCATGACCGAACTCTTAACACTATTGATCAGAACCGAACCTCGGTTTGGCAATTGGTCGGCATAGAGAAGTTTTAAGAAGGTCGTTTTTCCAGCACCTGTTGCTCCGGTGAGGAGCACGGCTGCGCCATCTTCTATACGACAAGAAATATGATCCAGGGCTGCCATGGAGTCAAATTCTACGGAGACGTCGTTTAGTTCAAAATGCATGCGCGCGCAATTGGTTGCTAATGAAATGTTGTATCTGCTATCAATCAAAATACGAAGGAAATCGCGGAATTCTGGGTCGTCCGCGGCTGAAATGATGCTGCAACGATCAAAATCTCGAACGAAGTCTTACTCTGCCTCAGCTCCTGCAAAGTCTGCGCCGAATTACCACACCAAAAAAAAACAGCGAGATTCGAAAATCCCGCTGTTTGACGGAGAATGACTCAGGCTATGCACTCTCTAGCGCTACGGGGCTGGCGAAGCCAGCCACGGATGATAAAAAATCTCCTGACCTTCAGCTTCAAACCACTCTAGGCTTTCAGCAGCCACTTCGCCATATCGCGGAATGACGCTTTCTTGCCGTAGCTAAGGATGCCAACGCGATAGACACGTCCGGCAGCCCAAACAGCGCCAATAAAGGTGGCAATGAGCATGACGGTTGAGACAATGATCTGCCACAAAGGAACTTCCGTCGCTGCTATGCGAACAATCATCAGCACCGGTGTAAAGAAAGGGATCATCGAAAGCACCGTTGCTAGTGTACCATCTGGGTTAGAGATGATATTCCCGATAAACAACATCGGTATGATAAGCGGGAGTGTTATGGGTAGCTGCAGCGATTGCATGTCTTGCTCCTGATCCGCCCCCGCCGCAACTCCGGCAAAAAGTGAGGCATAGAGGAAGTAACCGCTGATGAAGTAGAACACAAAGGCAATGATAATCCATGGAGAAATGGATGGCATGGAGAAGCCAGGAGTAGCTGCTGCTGGTGTGCCGACTGCTGGTGGTACTCCAGCACTTGCCGACATAGCCTGAGCTGCTGTTGGCGCGTCTGCACCCATCAAGCTTTGAACAACAGGAGCAGCGATAGCACCAATGGCATAGCTCATTACAATCCACAAGACAATCTGTACCAAGCCCATAGCTCCAACCCCGATAATCTTGCCGAGCATGATTTCGAAAGGAGTGGCTGAGGAGGCGATGACCTCTACAATACGATTCGTCTTTTCTTCCAAGACAGCGCGCATAACCACACCACCGTAGATGAACATCATCATGTAGATTAAGAATCCAAGCACATATCCAACCAGAGCGAGAGCTTCGCCTCGGTCGTTCTCAATACCCTTCTCACTAATCTTCTTTGTATCATAAGGAACACTGCGATTCAGCAGGGCCAGTACAGCGGAGTCTGCATGTAGCTGAGCCATTCGCTCACGGCGAACAACCGTGCGCACTGCATCTTCCACACGACCGTAGAACTTCAAGCCACCACCGCCTCCAGAAAACAGTTGTGTTGTGTCATCATGCTGGATGTCGGCCGGTACAACGAGATAGGCGGCGATGCGTTTGAGCTTCACCAAAGAGTTCAAAGAGTCGACACTCAAGTCGCTCGCAAAAAACAAGGTGCTATCTTCTTGCACCAGAGCTTGAGCTATGTTGTGCGAAGGATCGCGTACAGCGACAGATTTCGCACTATCTTCAGCGAGCATGGTTGAGATCACTGGTACCAGGATCATCACGAGCATACCAAGTGGCGCAAGCAAGGTGGCAAGTAAGAATGCCTTTGAACGAATGCGAGTAAAGAACTCGTGACGTATAATGACTGCGATTTTGTTAGCTGCCATGGTTCACCACTCCTTTCTCACGTGCACCTTCAATTTCTTTGATAAAGATCTCATGTAAACTTGGTTCAACTACCTCAAATCGGATAAGCTGTACCTTTTGCAAAGCCGATTGAAGAATAGAGTTTGCTTGTTGTTGTCCTCCACTGAGGCGCATTTCAGCTCGATTATTCGAGCGGTTGATAAAGTGTACATCGTGTATCTCGTTCAAGAAACTATCAGAGCCTTCAAACTCGAGGATGAGGGTGTCACGACCATAGCGTGACTTCACGTCTCGTACAGAGCCTGAAAGAACAATACTCCCCTTGTTGATCAAAACAATATCATCGCAAAGTTTCTCTACTTGCTCCATCACGTGAGTAGAAAGGATCACAGTGGTCCCGCTTTGTCGTAGCTCTTGTATAACCTTGATCATGAGCTCTGCATTTACTGGATCCAAGCCGCTAAAAGGCTCATCCAATATGAGAAGCGGTGGATGATGGAGGACGGTTGCTATGAATTGAACTTTCTGACTCATCCCTTTGGACAACTCCTGGATCTTCTTGTTCTCCCAGGTGCTGGCGTCCATGCGCTCGAGCCAGGCGCGACCGCGTGAGATAGCTTCGCGAGCCGACAACCCTTTCAGCTCACCAAAGTATCGTAGTTGTTCTATGACCTTCAGTTTCTTATACAGGCCTCGTTCTTCCGGCAAGTAGCCTATAAGGTTTTGCTGGGCAGAACTGACCGACTCACCAAGCAAGGTAATGGTACCAGAGTCTGGTATCAAGATGTTGGTGATCATTCGAATGAGTGTGGTTTTGCCGGCACCGTTTGGTCCGAGTAGACCAAAGATGGTGCCTTTGTCGACAGAGAACGACACATCATCCGTAGCCTGATAGCTGCCAAAGTGCTTCTTCAGGTGTTGGATATCAAGAACCTTCATGAATGTATCCCTAGGTTAGAGAGTAGTTGCTAAAGAGTTGTGTCAAACAAAAAAGAACGTATTCAGTCATTTCGTCGATTCTGAGAGCTGATTGAATCATCCTTCTTGGAGGCACTCTCTTGCGTGTTGCGAGTGATACGGCACCCCAAGAACAAAGTTGCGTCTTTTCGAAAAGAGTCCGATCAAAATTTTCTCAACATCCTGCAAATACCTAGTTGTTGCTACCAGCACAACTCTGCGAGCAACGTACCTTCCACGGCTCAGCTGATGCTAGGCTCGCATGGAGAAATAGGTATTAGCGCGGAACTCCTCTTGGAAATCGCCAATCTTTTCTTCCGCTTGTTGGTCTGGACTTTTCACATCCCAATTCGCTCCCAGCATCTCTTGCAAGACGGTCTCAGCTGCAGCCACACTCCGCTGCAGTTTGGCGATCTGCTTTCGAAGTTTCAATTCGTGCGCGCTTCGCGCACTCTCACTGGCGAGCATGGTTTGCAGAGAATAGGGTTCCTCTGTGCGCAGTCGCGCGAGCTTACGCTGTTCGTAGTCTAGGCGCATTTCAAGGCGACGGTTCTGCTCATTCAAGGAGTCCAAAGCACTCTCAACACTATCAAAATCCATCTGCACACTATTCGAGCAGAGGAGGTTGTGAAGCAATCGTAGTCGTTGTTGATCGTTGCGATCATAGGCATCGCGAACCAGGAGCCAAAAGCGTTCAAAGTGCGCGTGATTTTTATTGACGTCAGGGTGGAGTTTACGAACGAGCTCTCGGTAGAGCCGACGCAGCTCTTGCTGACGTTCTGGCGCTTGCCTTGTCTCGGGAGTCTCACGTCGTGCATTGCGCTCATCACTACTGCGCTCAAAATTTTCTCGCAAACTCTCGTGGTAGATAGAGAACTCTCGCTGCACCATATCATTCACGAAACGAATCAGCTCTTCGTCAAGTTGATGACCTTTTGCTTTGCGGACGCTAAATAACTCTACACGACGCTGCACTTCGGCGTTGGCTAAGGTTGCACGTTGAATCTCCTGCTCCAAGGGGGCGAAGTACTGTGCGTACAGCTCGGTAATTTCTCGAAAGCTATCGTGTTGAAGGACGAAAAGATCGTGAAGCACTACGTGAAGTGCTTCTTGAAGCTCTTGTTGACGCTGCCGTAATCGTTGTTCTTCAGGATGGAGTTCCAGCATTCGTGCACGTAGATAGTACTGCACAAATCTAGTGAATGAGGACGAGCCGTCAGTGAGCACGAACACTCACCTGCAGAAAGCATTTGAAGGCTACCACAGCGGCCTGGGCTGAAATGGCCGGCTGTTAGTGAATGACCAAAAGCGGACGTATAGTGGTGCTCGATGGAGCTTGGATGCGCACGTAATAGTTGCCCGACGACAAGTGCGACGTGGGAACGTCGATTGTCTGAGCAAGGCGCCCCAGATTCGCATCCAGAAGCTGATACACACTGCTTCCAAGTTCATTAAGGACGTCAATGCGATAACTCCCTTCTTCATAACTTGAGAAGTTCAATTTCGCATGTTCATCGGCTGGGCTTGGGTAGATCTGAGCATCGCTGAGAGCAAGCATGCTGAGTCCGCCTCGGGCGGTTTGTGGACACTCCTTCTCAGAGCTCACGATGCCATTGGTTGTGTGATCAAGCACAAAGGCACGCACATTGTTTGACCATTGCAGAGCATTGTATCCACCGAGAATCTGAACTTGATCACTTGCATCGTTACTTAAAAGGAATCTCACGGGAATACGACCTATGGTATCATTCGATGAGAAGAGTATTGGCATATAGACTGTGTCGCGTTCTTCACCGTGCAGAATCTCGAATTCTGGATCCGTGGTTTCGATTGCAACTATGCGTCGCGGAAGTGTTAACCCTATGCGAGCACGGAAGCTGGAGCGTTCAAAGAACGGAACATGAATGAGGGAATCAAACACTATAGGAATTGTTCCAAGCTCACCTACTTGCGCCTTGGTATTGCAAATCCGAACGCTGATTGGATAACTAATGTAGCCATTCACAGAGTCGCTCACACCGTTCTCTCGCAAGTTCTTCCAGAGCACCGTGGTCCCACTGTTTCGTTCGCAGGCAAGAAGGGTGTCTGCCCCAATGGTATAATCAACTGCACTCACTGCATCACCCAGCTTCAGCGCAGGATGCAACTCGCGGGCTGCTGCTACACTCCATTGTCGGACGGTGCTATCCAAAGAACCACTAAGAATCCGTGTGCCATCGGAACTGACTTTGATAGATGTCACAGGTCCGCTGTGACCATACATGATGTATTTGCAGTATTCGTATTGTAAGTCCCACTGACGTATGGTGTAGTCGACGCCAGCGCTGACGAGGTAGCGTCCGTCTGGACAAAAATCTGCGCTCAACACTGCCATACTCTGTGTTCCGTCACCGTGACCTCTCAATTGGATTACAGGCGCACTGGTGTCGAAACAATCGCGCACGTACACAATACCTTCATCGCCTGCATAGAGTATGCGCCGACCATCTTGTGAAAAGCGAACCGTACGTACCGCTGCGTGCATTTCTGATCCGAAGACACGGATAAGTCGGCGGTCAGGAATGGACCACAGATACACGCGTCCATCAGCTGTAGCACTCGCTACCACTGGCTTTGTTGGATGTGTGCTTAAGCAGAGTATATCTGAACGGTGTACTTCACCACCAAAACGCTGAGCTTCTCCAAAGCTAGCGATGTTGATGAGGATCAGTTCTTTGCCTTGAGCACTAATGCTCGTGTCAGGATGCTGAACATAACTTTGAGCTGGTATTAGGGCTGGGGATCCTTGTGCTAAGGTTGCCATCGCCAAAAGATTATCAGGACTGCGAAGCTCTAGCACCGAACTGTCGAGAGTAGAAATGATGTAATGGTCAGTTGCGTCCCAACAAGCACTCACGCATCCGCGATCATGCCTAATGCGTTGAAATTCCTCTGGAAGTCGAAGTTCTGATTGCTGGATTTTGAAGATCACCGGTGCTGTATCGAGCAAGGGCAAGCGCCAGTCGAAAGCTGAATCTTGGATGCCCGCGGCTAAGCGTCGCCAGGAGACTCCACTGTCTTGTGTGAACAGTACGTCCACTGCTTGGCTGGCGTCGGTCGACCACTCCAGGCGCAAAACGCGATCCGGATAGAAGGTCTGTCCCGGCATTGGAAAGCGGAATTTTAGCTGCGCTTGCACTGTCTCAAAAGCAAAGAGGTAGGCAAGAACAAGGCATAATATGTAGCGTACCGCGGCTTTCGTGCCGAACATAGGTCGATCCCTGATAAAAATGAGAGTCCGTGCTATGTATCGGCTAGAAATAGGAAAAATTCAATGGAAACTGACAACGAACGCGTTTCTGCTGCGGGAAAAAACTGTGTCAAACAGCAATCGTCTGAGACCAAAGGGCTTAGGGCTGAATTGGTTGTGAAGCCAGAGGAATGAATGGACTGAAATCGCAGCATTCAGTGTGCGACTCAGTTCTTGCGCAGCACTGCCCCAGGATGTCTGGTCAATGCATACGAAGTCCTTGCATGTTGATCCGAGCCATTGTTCTCAGCCGAACACTGTCACTGCCTCGAAAAATGGCTATGCGCTTGCTCTGCTGGCGAGGATAGCACTGTGACGAGCAACTGCCATTTCTGCGAGAGCGGCCAGAATAGCCAGGAGGACAAACAGTTTCCACAGCTCCGTTCCCATGCGCGCTCGTGCCACACCATCGGCAATGTTCTTGTGTATGTCTAAGGTTTCAAGCGCTGTTCCCTTTTCCAATCGCATGGCGCATGCCGCTTGCGACTCACTAGCACTAAAGAACTGGAGCAGCGATTCGGATGCAGCGACATTGGTAGAAAAACAGCTGAGATCTTGTCCGTCCATACTCTTAAGCACCGTCGTCCCCACTTGCTGTTGCACACCCAAATGCAGCATTGCACCGCTCGGCAATCGAACTGCTTCTCTTGTCGATTCAACGCCAGAAGGATCCGATACGATAAAGCGACCCACAGAATTGATCCGTTTGGGTAGAAGAAAGGAGAACGCTTTTCCGCATAGTGTGCTGGCTCCCACTTGTTCACGAGCGCTTAAGTAGGGTATGCTTCGGAAGACTAAGGTTGGGAAGATTCCTGTCAAAGGAAAGTTCGACCATTCGGTGGTTGGTGGTACGGCACAATACAGCACACGACCTTCTCCAACGCGGGTCTCAGCAAGGAAAGCACCACCTTGCATAGAGATAATTTCTTGTCCAGCCATTGCGGGATAGGCTTGATCGATGAGTGGAGACTCCACCATGGCACGCTGGTTCTCTGCGTTCTTAAACACTCCCTGGAAAATGGGATGTTGTTTGTCGGTGGCGCTGAACTCTAAATGCTGTCCTTTGTTCACGCGAACTTCACCAAGCTGAGCCAAGCCCAATGACTGACTGAGATCCGACAGAGCTTTACGATCGTCGAAGGCGAAAAGCAAAACTGAACCGCCGCGCTGCACATACTCTGCTACCCTCTGCACATCGTTTTTAGGAAGAGCAGAACAGATGATAAGGACATCACTGTTCTCAAAGTTCAAACCAGAACTTTCTTCGGAACGTGCAGACACTAAACTGAAAAGGTCGCGCCCAGCTTCCAATTGTAACACGGATTGCAGATAGGAGCGAGCCTCAGGCTCGCCAATGAGCAATACCTTTGGAGGCTGCGGTATGCTGAAGGAGAAGTGTCGTTTGTTGTCGCTCTCCAAGGCGTCGCCTTCCAATTCAACATATGCGCGAATAGCTCCACTTTGTTGAACTGCAGCTGAAAGCATGATACTCCTGACCTGACCAGCTGGCACATCGATACTGCGTTGAGCTACTCTACTGCCGTTGAAGTTCATTCCTACCACGACACCATGGGCATCGGTTTCCGAAGTGTTACGCACGAAAGCTTCTACGTCTACTGCTTTCTCCCGTTGAAAGATACCCGAGAGCACAGCTACAGAGTCAATGGCCAGGTTTTGTCCGGAGATCTTCTTCCCTGCCCCAACTGGAACCAGGAACACCGTTGCGCCGTGCATGGAGAGTTGCAAGGAGTCTTGTTGGTCGTCAAATACATTGCGCTGCATGTCGCTCAGTACATACACTTCCTTGTTCAGATTCTGAGCATCTGAGAGCAGCGATGCCGCCATGCGTAGCATAGACGACAGCTCCGCGCTTCGCGGAGCACTTGCGAGTTTCTGCACTTTCTCTTGTAGCAATGCTGTGTTTCGTGTGAAGGACACTCTCTGCTCCGCTCCTACATCGGACGATGTAATGAGAGCAAGTTCGTCGCCATCTTTCAGTGCGGAACAAATCTGCTGCACTGCAGTCCGTGCCTGTTTCATCCGGTTGCCGGCTTCGTCACTACAATCCATACTTAGTGAATTGTCGAGCACGACTACCACAGAGCTTTTCACATGGGAGCCGAAGACTGGGAGAGCAGATTTCATTACAGGACGTGAGAATGCCAAAACGGCAAAGACCACGATGAGGGTGCGCAGTATAAGCAGCAGAATTTGCTGAAGTTTGAGTCGGCGTATCTGCGTCTTCTGCAGTTCTTTCACAAAGCGCAGGGTACTGAAGTCAATAGTCTTCAGCTTTCGCAGATTGAGTAAGTGCAGCAGCAGCGGAATGCCGGCAGCAATGAGTCCTAAAAGGACAAGTGGGTTCAGAAAAGTCATAGCATGAGAAGCAGTGGCGTCATTCGAAATCCCCTTCGCTTAGCGCGATGCCGCAGCGAGGAAATGTTGTTCTACTTGTTTCCAGTTAACCACATTCCACCATGCATTCACATAGTCTGCTCGCTTGTTTTGATACTTCAGATAATATGCGTGCTCCCAAACATCAAGCGCAAGAATTGGAGTCGTGCCCCACTCGCTCAACTTGTGTTGATTCTCAGCTTGCAACACTAAGAGCTTTTTATCAGCTGGTCTAAAGTGCAGCAAAGCCCAACCAGAGCCTTCAACTGCTATGGCCGCAGCGCTAAAATGCTTCTTGAAGCTCTCAAAGTTTCCAAAGTTCTCTCTCAGCGCAGCCATCAAGAGTGCACCCGGTTCACCTCCACCACCGTTGCCCGCAGGCGCCATCACTGACCAAAACAAGTTGTGGAGATAGAAGCCACCGCCATGGAACGCCGCCTTCTTTGACCAGTATTCGATCATAGAAAAGTCGCCCGTCTCTCTACACTTTGCCAACTCCGCTTCAGCCTTGAGCAAACCGTCGTAGTAGGCTTTATGGTGCTTGGAATGATGCAACTCCATGGTCTTCGCATCAATATGCGGTTCCAAGGCATCATAGGCATAGGGCAAACTCTCAAAACTTAATGGGGTGGTTCCAGCTGGTACGCGTTTCTCCGCCTGTATAAAGGAGCTCGACAACACACTAGCGCCAATAGCCATGCCAGCGCTGTTGATAAAATCGCGACGATCCATGATTTCCTCTTAATAGTAATGGACTCAATGAATGAACCAAGCAACAGGTCTCAGTAAGCGAAGACCGATGCTGGAAAAACGAAAAACTATTGTCTTGATCTCCGTTCGACATCCTTCTAGATATCGTAGGTGGAGTCTGGCGACGACATCCCTTCGCTATTGCACCTTTCTTGCACCGAGATGCAGCAAGGTCAATGGACGTAGTACCCTGCTTTTTCGTTGAAGTCGTACAACCGCAGTATCGCCTGCACTTATCTGACAAACTATCGGTGCTTGGCTCTGCCAATACGCAAGCAGTTGTGCGGATGCTTTCATCAAACAATCTGAAATCAAAGACAATACTCGCAGCTCAAAGCTCAATCAAACGAGCACGAGCTTCTCTAGCCTTGCGCTTGTACTCGATGCTGCGTTCACCACCATAGACATCACCAATCAGGCTACAACAACCTCATCACATTCACAATGAGATCGCAGACGGTTTGGGAGTGCGGGGAGGTTGGGAAACCGCTGGTACACGCGCGCGGCGCAGCCGCGAGCGTGTAAGATACAACGGCTGAAGATACTTCTGATCTGTCTTTCGAAGCCAGCCATGTATGATTGAAAGATCACTGACAGCGCCTCCGCGCTCCTGACTCTTCGCTTGGGTTTGCGCCTGACTCAGTCATACGCAATTGAGCTCACTCGGAGCTAGAAGCACACAACGACGAACAGACTACTCGACATCGAGTCCTACGAGCTTGCGCAAGTGGCGGACTTCATCGCGAGAGAGGTGGCGATACTCGGCGCGCGACAAACCAACCACGCTGATGTTTGCATAGCGCACGCGGTGCAGACGCTTTACTTCATAGTGAAAGTGTTCGAAGAGACGTCGTACTTCGCGATTGCGACCTTCCTTAAGAACGATACGAAGTTCGGTGCGATCGTCTGGATTGATGAGAATCTCAGCAGGTCCCGACATCCCATCCTCCAACTCAACTCCGTGAGCAATAGCTTTGGCGTGCTCAGGCATAAGTCGCTTGTCCAAACCCACAACATATTCGCGATCAATCTCATGACTCGGGTGCATAAGGCGCGTCGCTAGATCACCATCGTTCGTAATGATCAAGGTACCTGTGGTGTTTCTATCCAATCGGCCGACTGGATACAATCGCTGCTTGATAGGGATGAGATCCATGACCGTCTTTCTGCCCTTTTCATCATTGGTCGTCGTGATGTAGTCCTTAGGCTTATTAAGCACCAAATAGGTTAAGTGCTTCAAGTACGAAACAGGCTCACCCTTCACTGTTACCAGATCGGATGGATGGACCTTCGTTCCTTGCTCCGTCACAACCAAACCATTTACTTTCACCACACCAGCTGCAATCAGTTCGTCAGCACTTCTGCGCGATGCAATTCCGGCATCTGCGAGAAACTTGTTGAGACGCAGACTGTCGCTCTGCTCTACCTCCTTGCCCGGCAACGATTTCACACGACGAGGTACCCGAGCTGATGCTTCAACCACAGGTTCACCGATATGCGAAATGGCTTCGCGCTGTACACGACGACGCTCACGCAGGGGTAATCCGCTACTCTTTGAAACACGTTCTCCGCGATCTTTTCGATCTGTACTTGGTCGACGTTCAGCACTTGCTGTTCGTCCTTCCCGTACAACACGATCGCCACGTTCACTACGCTCTACGCGATTTGTACGCTCAGGACGTTCTCCACGTACAGGACGTTCAACACGTTCTCCACGCTCAAAACGCTCTCCACGCTCTGGTCGTACTGCTGCTCTTTCGTCAGAACCAAAACGCTCGGCTTCGCTTCGACGTTCGGGAGCTACTTCTCTATCTGAGCTAAAGGAACGTGCACCACGACGGTCATAATTGCTTGCGGCATCACGTCCACTCGCCTTGCCTCGCCCTGCTGGCGAACCACTATAGCGTGTTCGAGCGCTTCTACCGACGCTGACCGATTGAGGAGCTGACTCTGCATCCGATTCGAAGGTTCTTGAGCGACGTGGAGCATCTGTTGATTCTTCCGTCGCACCAAAGCGACGTTCTCTGCTATCATCTCTACCAGCGTAGGAACGCTCCGAACGGGAATCAGAACGAGAGCCTGAACGAGAATCTGAGCGTGAGTCAGAGCGCGAACTTGATCGAGAATCCGATCGTGAGCTTGATCGCGCGTCTGAACGGTCATCTGAACGACCGCGACGATTCTCACCAGATACATCTGAAGTGGCTTCGAAACGGCGGACTGGTCGTTCGTCGGCATCCGAACCAAAACGAGATTCGAAGCGACCCTCCTTGTGCTCTTCAGCACCCCCTACAAAGTTCTCTTGCGCCAAACGCTCCGCTTGCCAACGTGCACGACCTGCAGCTCGAGCGCCGCCAGGTCCACGCATTCCACCTGAGCCACGCGTACCGGTTGCTCGCGATGGAGCGCCAGAACGCGGACTGGATGAACCAGAACGTGATGATGATGGAGATGAGCTAGAACGTGAAAAAGAGCGTCCTTCGGATCGGCCTTCTGAACGACCTTCAGAGCGTGGACGTGCGTCACTGCCTCTGCGATCTCTGCTGCCTGATCGATCGTCGAAGCGGCCACGACCTTCAGCGCCTGAGTCTCTGCGAGAAGAAGATTCTGAGCGAGCATCCTCGCGATCAAAGCGACCGGGAGTGCTTGATGTTTCTATGCGAAAGCGAGGTTCTTCATCGCTTGGCCGACTCACTTTACGTGGGCGCTCAGCGTTGAAACGGCTATCTGCACTGAATCGACGATCTGCTCCTCCGCGTGCGCGATCATCGCCTCTACTTGCTGCACCACGAGGGCTCTTTGAGCCACCAGGCGAGGCTGTACGACGGTCTGAATCAAAGTGACGATCTGTACGAGAGCGACGTCCACTCGCCGTACCATAGCTCGAGCCACCGCGCGTTGAGCTCGTTCTTCCTGAACTTGAAGCTGTTCTTCCCTCAGACGTTGGCCGACGTTCAGCGTCAGCACTACGTGGTCTTCCAGCTCCACGATCTACACTTTGTGATGAGCGACGTGAGGGAGCGCCAGAGCGAGACTTTGCGCCAGGTCGAGAGGATCTCGAGGAGGAACGTCCTTCCTCATCACGTTCGCCGCGCAATTTTGCAATGTCCTTGCGCTGAAACTTTGCCGAAGAACGATTGGTGGTTTGCTTCTTCGTTTTTGAACGGAGACGTAAAGCGGATGTTGAGGGGCGTGCCATAAAATTCTTTCAAGAAATCATTTCACCATCTTACAAGTTGAGAGTGCAAAGCACTCGAAGATGGTAGGATCTGACAAATCTGCGTTGTGTTGCTTGGTGTGTGCCAACGCAAATCAAAGTGTACACCACGATGCGAGCATGTCAGGTGCTCGTGAGTGCTGCGGAAAGCGCTGATAATTAGGCGAACGCTTAAGACAATGCTCTATCCAGTGCTGCCATCACCATCGATGGCTGAATGCGTGTCATGCATTCTAATGTCTGCCGCGGACATTGTTTCTTGCCATGCAGTCCGCAGGGTCTGCATGCAAGATTCTTGATCTCCACAATCTGGTCTTTCTCTCCGCGTGGAGCAAAGCCGAACTCCGGAAGTGTTGAACCATACACCACAACGGTTGGTGTGCCAGTTAAGGCAGCAAGGTGCGTCGGTGCAGAATCATTGCAGACCAGCGCAGCAGCAGCTTGAAGTAAACTCATACTCTGTGGCAAGCTGAGGTGTCCTGCAAGTGATACAGCACCCGAATCCGCTGCAACAAACTCGCAGAGTTCACGATCAGACTCAGCGCCAATAACATAGACAGGTCGACCTCGACGTCGAAGATCCTGTACCAACTGTTTCATATTCTCCGCAGGCCAGCGTTTTGTTGCCCAAACAGAGGCAGGTGCCACGACGATACTCGAGGGAAGATCACTAAGATCTCGACTAAGCTGCGAAGCCAATTCATCCATACCAACGAGTCGCAACTCAACAGAGTTCGGCAGTGAAGACTGTGCTGTGTCGTCAAAACAACTCAAGAGCTGTCGGTTGCGCTGAACCTCGTGCTGACTCAGATCCCAGTTCACTCGCTGACTATAGAGTCCGGATAAACTAGCCTGGCGAAAGCCAACGCTGTATTTCGGTCGCGCCATTCTTGTTAGAATCGCAGTGCGAGCACTGCGTTGAAGAGCGAAGATAGCGTCTACGTGGAGGCGACGTAACTGTCTGGCTCGTCGCAACATTCCTTGCACGCCCTTATCGCTCCGACGCTTATCGAAGACCACTACATCATCAACAGCCACTGCGGTAGCAACGAGTTCTGCCGCTTGAGGAGTGCAAACAAAACTGATGCGCACCTTTGGGTGCAGCGATCGAATCTCCTGTGCCAGAAACAGAGCAAGTGCAACATCTCCCAAGAAAGCTGTTTGGAGAATCGCAATGTGCTGAAACGAATGCAGCGTCACGGCTCGTAGGAGATGGTGAGTTGAATAGTTCGTTGAGCTGATGTCGCATAGCTCCAAGGCAGAAGCGACGACCTTGCTCTTAGCAGAACTTAGTTGCCATTGCGCATCATCATCTCTTCGTACGGCACTTCATTAGTGAGTACCCGTTCGAACAAGAATTGGAAGAGACGATCGGTGAGCAAACGTCCGTGCAACTGCTTGTTCTTATCGAGTGCAACACGGATCATTTCCTTTTCAACACCAAGCGAAGCAGCCATTTCTTCAAGGTTAGAATCTTCAACCTTCAAGTCTTCGGTCTTTATGATCTGCTCGGCAATGAGTTGCCAACGAACGCTCTGTTCAGCGTTTGGAAGAAATGTCTCGTAGAGCTCTTCGTTCTTCGCGCGCTTGAGATATTTATCATCTGGATTCTTCTTCTTGACTTCTTCTATCATGTCTTGCGCTGTCATCGCAACCAAAGTCTGCGGTACATCAAACTCATGAAGATCAATCATTTTCTCTACCAACTGATCGCGCAGCGATTCTGCAACTTCTTTGTCCCAATACTTCTGCAACGACTTCTTAATATCTTCACGCAACTCTTCTTCCGTGCTCAGCGCACCACCAGTGATTTGCGAAATGTAATCAGCGGTCAGCTCAGGGAAGACCACTTGCTGAATGTCGACAACACTCACCATGTAGTTATGGCTATGCTCATGCTCACCATGTTCGCCTGCAGCATGATGTTCGCTATAACGGAAGCTATCACCGCGCTTGAGGTTGATACAATCGTTTCTCAAAATTGGGTCAACGTTCTCCCCTTCCAGAAAGATCTCGCGCTCCTTACCACCCAACAACGGAGTATTGGTGGCAGGATCAATCTCAGAGAACTTCAATTTGACCACGTGATTGGTGTTTGCAATGGTTTCGGCCGACTCCAACTTCGAGGTGCGCAACAACACATTGTGCAACTCTTGCTGTACATCTTCATCAGTGATCTGACGTACGGGTTTGTCAATCTCGACTTCGTGATACTCGCGCAGACTAAACTCGGGATACACTTCGTACTCAATCACAAAGTGCGCTCCACGGTCGTCCGTGCGCTTCGCATCACGTAGCATTGGCACACCAGCAACTTCAATCTTTTCTTTCTCTACATTAGAGCGAAAACTCTCATCCGCAATATCACCTAGCGAATCCTGCTCGATCGCCTTGCCAAAACGAGCCTTAATAATGTTCATGGGAACCTTGCCCTTGCGGAAACCATCCACCTGAGCCTCTGCTTGCATGGACTCAAAAGCCTTTTGGAAGTGCGGTTGCAACTCATCGAGACCCATGGTGATAACCATTTCGCGACGTAGTCCTTCGATCGTATTGACGGTAATATTCACTGTAATAGCTTGAAAATGAGAGAAATAGGCGGATTGAAACTCTGCTCTGACAGCTAAGGACGAACAAGAGATGTTTTTCGTTATGCTGGGTGCAGTTGCTTCGCAACTACACTCCAGCCCCTGCGTGAGTTCAGGGTGACTACAAAAATATCACCTTTTGAGAGAATGACGAGGATAAATGCTGAAAGGACGCAGGAATACATGAAAATGGCAGCTGCAGAATCGAGATCCAAAAAGGGACAAACTTTGTTGCTTTTTTGAGTACACCTGTCCCTTCCTGCCCTCTCAACTCGTCCAGACTACGTTCTCCTTTCATCCTTGCAAGCCCCCGCCCCTCATTAGGCAACTCCTAACACAACCTGGCTTTCGCGATGAAGCTACACCTTCGTCGATCTACAGCTGAATGCAGTACAGTTTTATGTGACAAACTTTCTTTTCTGCTCTGTAACAACTGTACCGAGCTGAGCTCTGCCCAGGCTTGAGTTTTGTATAGAGTTGTACCCACCATATAGGAGAGATCATTATGAAAAGTCGATTATTATTACTCGCGTTCAGCGCACTGCTTGTCGCAAGTGGACTAGAGGCGTGTCAGTCAAAGCAAAACCCTTTGAGCGCAGACGATGAATACGGAAATTGCTCCTCGAGCGATGTGCAAGCCCAACTATCAACCTTTGCTCTAGAACCAATCAGCGCACTGGAGCGCGCCAGCATGCTACGCATGCGTGAGGAAGAGAAACTTGCTCGCGACGTGTATAAAGCACTGTATGCAAAATGGAATTCGAACGTCTTTACAAACATTGCAAGTGCTGAACAGACGCACATGGACGCAGTACACAGCTTACTACTGCGCTACTCAATTACTGATCCAGTAGCTGTAGACGTACCAGGAGTATTCGCAGACAGCACATTGCAAGCACTCTATACCGCACTAGTAGCCCAAGGAATGAAAAGTGTGTCGGACGCTTATACCGTCGGGGCAACGATTGAGGATTTAGATATCTCAGACCTCAAACCTGTTGTCAACAACATTGACAATCAGGATATCAAGTGGGTCTACGAAAATCTCACACGCGGAAGTCGCAATCACATGCGAGCATTCAATCGCAATCTGAGCTCCTTAGGTTTGAGCTATACTCCGCAGTACATCTCGGCCCCCGAATTTCAGTCAATCATCAATTCCGACATGGAAAACGGCAGCTGCAAGCGATGAGAATCTTGGCGATGATACATTCAGCACAGCCGTCGGCTAGGATCTAGCAATCACGAGAAGCCGATTCACTAAAGAGTTGATCCAATGGTCAGCTCTTTTTTTAATTCAAAGAAGCTACTCACTGGAACTGCCAAGAGGAACTGCCAAGAGAATTGCTCACTGGAGCTTCGTGTTAAGGAAGACACCATCAAGCTCCAGTAGGCGTGGAGCACCATCTTCTTGAAAGTTCACTGGGCTGCAGAGGGCAAGGACAAAGCCCTGCTCATCGAGTCGTTGAATCATTTCGTGCATCGTGCTCTGTTCGGAGTACAATTTTTGAATACTCAGTTCAACTTGAATACCTTGGAATCGTCGAAGACTTTGCGTAGCACCTGCTAAGACTTCCGATTCAAAACCTTGAACATCCAGTTTCAGAAAGAGCTTGTTGAACTTCTGACAATGCGTCTCAACAATAGAGTCGAGCGTCGTCACCGGAACAATTTCCTCATGCACCGTACGCGCGCGCACATCAAAATCCAAGGCGCGCTTCAAGGGCTCTCGCATCGAACTAAAGGTCGACTCTTCACTCACGCGCAGCGTCAGCTCACCATCCTGGGCAGCCAACCCACATTGCAGACACTGCCACTCTGCATCCCGCGCGGCATTACGTTGCAGCTGCTGAAAAACCGAGCCTGCGGGTTCGATCGAGAGAATATGGTGTCGGTAGCCATACTCACGCAACGACGCAGCGAATTGTCCGACATTCGCTCCCACATCCACCACACAATCAATCCCATAAAAGGCCAAAAAGTCCTGCACCTGCGGCTGCGCCCGATGCAGATCCAATCCTAATCTCCGAAGCATACGTCGGATTGTCGTCGTATATCCCATCTCTTCCTCTCCACAGTTGCTACACTTCGCATCATTCGAAACGATTCCATTGATAACAATATATAACCACTTGACTTCTTACAACGAGGGACATAACTCGAATCAGCTCGAAAACAGGAGCGGTCGCTGAGCGCAGCCGAAGCGTGGCTACTGTACTGAGTGTAGCTTACACTCGGTCGCTGAGCGGAGTCGAAGCGCGGTCGCTGAGCGAAGTCGAAGCGCGGTCGCTGAGCGGAGCCGAAGCGCGGTCGCACTGACTCTCGAATGGATCGCAACAGCCCTTCGACTCCGCTCAGGGTCCTTGCCATTCTTGGGTTTTCAATCTCGGTCGCTGAGCGGAGTCGAAGCGTGGCGCATGCGTTGAGTGAAGCTTACACCTGGTCGCTGAGCGGAGTCGAAGCGCGGTCACGCTGACTCTCGAGTGGATCGCAACGGCCCTTCGACTCCGCTCAGGGTCCTTGCCTTTCTTGAGTTCTCAATCTCGGTCGCTGAGCGGAGCCGAAGCGTAGTCGCGCTGACTCTCGAAGGGATCGCAACGGCCCTTCGACTCCGCTCAGGGTCCTTGCCTTTCTTGAGTTCTCAACCTCGGTCGCTGAGCGGAGCCGAAGCGTGGCGCATGCGTTGAGTACAGCTTACACCCGGTCGCTGAGCGGAGTCGAAGCGTGGCGCATGCGATGAGTGCAGCTTACATCCGGTCGCTGAGCGGAGTCGAAGCGTGGCTGAAATACCGAGTGTAGTTTACTGGAAACGCCGAAGCGATTGACACGCATGATGTTCACCATGCTACCAAACTGAGCTAACTTCCTATCCTTTGCTCCCGCGAAGGAGCGTCTACGTTAGCTGCGCTTACACTACAGCACACCAATCTAGTCTTTGCAGAATGGAACAACTCTATCCCCTAGTCGCACGAAGTAAGCGCCAGCTGACAACTCGGATACGATGAGCGTATTATCATGACGAGGAACTTGGATCTCCAAACCAAACGCATTAAACACCCGAAGATCTTGGTGGGGCTCAGAAGTGTAGATTTGAACACGATCGTTCGCAGGGTTCGGAAAGATGTAGAGTTCAGAGTCACTAGGAAGTTCTGATACAGAGGTTGGACCTGAATCGTCTGTACCAATGTAGATCATGACTCTGCTATAGTCATAATGCGTAACAAACAAATGTCCGTCTGGAGTAAGTGCCAACCCAGTTGGATTCTTCATATTGGCTGCGCCATAGTGGTATGTTTTCGTCACAAAATCAGGCTGCCCGATTACATAATCAGCTGGTGCACCATTGCCACTATGTCCTGCCTTATTATAGATTAAAACTCGGTTATTAAACCCATCCCCAACAAAAAGGCGTCCTTGCGGACTAATTGCGATTCCACGTGGTACAAACAGACCTGTTTGTGAGGTCGCTGTATCATTCGAGACAAAGTCTCTTTGCCCGAGAACACCATCAGCCGAAGCGCCGATTTCCTTCTGAGCTGCGTTGTTGAACCACAGAACTCTATTGTACCCCCAGTCAGCTACAAACAACCGTCCTTCTTTATCCACAGCCATCCCCAATCCATCAACAATACGATCGGCAGACGGAGGATAGGCTTTGGACAAGGAAGCAGAAAAACTACTACGCCCTAAAAGACCATCAGCTGGGGCTCCGTTAGCCTTGCTCTTTGCCTTATCAAATCGATTGATGCCACGACGACCGTAGAGCGTGACAAACAAGTTACCATTTGAGTCGAGAGCCAGTCCACGCGGATAGAAGGTGCTGGTTCGGCTCGTATCGGAGCCGGATAACGAGGTGACAAAGCTACTTTGTCCTAGGACCGCGTTTGCATCAGGAGCGTTTGATGTGATCAGGTGTGCATTATCGTAGCGGAGAATACGGTTGTTTGATTGATCCGATACCCAAAGATCTCCGTTATAAACAGCCACACCATATGGAGAGCTGAGAGTATTGGCCTTCGCCGTCGAGCCCATGTTAGGCCGTTTCGAATCAAAGTCAACCTGGCCAAAAACTATTTCGGCACTTGGCATATTCGTTGTGACCGGATATGCAAATCGCAATACCCTATTGTTCAGATGATCAGCAATGTAAATCTTGTTGTTCTGTATGTCAATGGCGACATTGGTCGGATGGTCAAAGACGTCTCGTCCCACCTTACCCTGATGGTATTTGTCTAATGCTGGCTGTCCTAACGCATAACTCGCCGACATACCGTTCACCCACTGTGCTTCAAGCACTTCGCCGGTTAAAACCAAAACAAGACTTGAACAAACCACTAAAGCCAGCCGCCTTACTCGCCGCGTCTTCTGACAAATGTTAGGAAGCAAGCCTAACGCGGGCCAACTTCTAAGCAAAAGATTCATACCAGGGTCCTTTCAACAATTGCGAGGAAAACTGCAAACACAAGCTGAAGCTCATGTGCGTGCCAATAGATAGTTGCTTGCGATGTAGAACACATAAGGTGGTGACGATCAACTTAGCATAGTTGAGGAATTCGTCAAAGTCAAATTGCAGCTAAACTGGATACACAACTCCAGATTGTAGATAACCATCGTCTTCCCTATACATGGCGTGTCGCGCCTTGAAAGCCGCTGGAGTGTAGTCGTTTCGCAGATCGCAACGTACCTTCGACTGCGCTCAGAGGTCTTGCAATTTTTCAGTTTTCAATCTTGGTCGCTGAGCGGAGTCGAAGTGCGGTCGCTGAGCGGAGTCGAAGCGCGGCGCATGCGTTGAGTGCAGCTTATACTCGGTCGCTGAGCGGAGTCGAAGCGTGGTCGCGTGACTTTCGAAGGGATCGCAACGGCCCTTCGACTCCGCTCAGGGGCCTTGCCATTCTTGAGTTCTCAAACTCGGTCGCTGAGCGAAGTCGAAGCGAGGCCAATGCGTTGAGTGCAGCTTACACCCGGTCGCTGAGCGAAGTCGAAGCGTGGCGAATTCGTTTAGCGCAGCTTACACCCGGTCGCTGAGCGGAGCCGAAGCGTGGTCGCGTTGACTCTCGAAGGGATCGCAACGGCCCTTCGACTCCGCTCAGGGGCCTTGCCATTCTTGGGTTTTCAATCCCGGTCGCTGAGCGGAGCCGAAGCGTGGCTACTGTACTGAATGTAGATTACACCTTGTCCCTTAGCAAAATCAAAGTTCGTAGCACAGTGGCTATGCTGCTCATCTCAAGAATCTTGCATACTAAGCACTGGAAACAAACGAGCAACTGAGGTAATCACGTTCATCATGAATCGGCTAACTCGTGAGGAACTTATCTCCCTTGTGGTCCTGATGGTGCGCACTTTGCGGCAGAACGCACGGTTCTCTACACAAACCTCGGGTATCTTACTTATGGGGATTATACAAGACACTCACTCCAACGCACCACATATTGGCTCGCTCTCGCATCCATCCTTTCACCCAAGGCACACAGTACTTTGCGCTGACTTGAAGTATAGTTCTTTTTCCTAAGACGTTGGCAAGAAAACCTACTTTAGTTTCAGGTATTACTCGGCAGACCGGTGAAAAGAGGTAGAGATCAGTGCTCTGAGCGACATCTAGCAGAAACTGAGGTGTCAAGATTGGCACGCTAAGGTCAAAGTTGGCGAAGGAGTGTATTAGAAATGGCAGTTGTGTCCACTCTGGATACTGACCTTTCGAGTCGCTCGATGAACACAATCTCAAGAGAGGCCCTAGCATAATTGGTAGGTAGTTCGACGAATAGTACACTCTTGAGTTGGCGTGTGTCAACGTCAGCGCAAGATAGTCGCCGTTGAACGATAGTTTTCTCGTGTGATTTATAGTACCAACAGCCAGTCGATAAGCCCCATATTGGAGTAATGGGCCAATATCCACGTCAAGTGTTACTCTGCTGCAACTGACATCCAATCGTCTGTTTTCTCTGTCTGCTTCGGCTGCAATATATCGTTTCACACTCTCGTCCGCCTCGTCGAACTCAATAGTTCGGACTCGAATAGCAAGGAGATTACATTCGCCAAGCTTCAACCCGACCAACGAATCCTCATGTATCTTAAATTTCCCTATGGACATTCTTTTGGAATCTAAGGTGAGAATTCCAGTACTCGAATCGTAACTCCAATGACAAGAGTCTTTCGATAGACGAGACGATATACGCGCTACACCATTTGTATCCAGTTGCATACTGTAGAAACTCGTGTCATTAGGATAGAGATCGTACGCCGGGCACTGCTCTCTAAGATACCATTCTCCGAGAAACGATATAGGCTGTGCCCACATAGAACTTTGGGACACTGCAAGAGCGATTAGTGCATAGATGCTGATCAATGACTTCATGGTACTCACATGACACGAAGTATTAACAAAAACACTCTGATAGAATCCGTAGTTGCGTCCGTCATGCCCACTCCCCTCTGCTTGCAGCGGTCTATCACCTTAGATCACACACTACATGCGTCAGCAGATTCATAGCAGAAAGATCCCTATGGCTGCCATATCTTCTCGGTGCTGGCACTTGAAGTCCTGACGACATTTGTCACAACAATGTGAACTGGCCAAGATACAAAGCTCAAAAACGACGGTCAGGCCGTCGCGGAATTGCTGTACCATGTCAAACTGCTTACAGACCACTAAACGCGCATCTACCACACTTCACAACAATTGCCACGCTTTAATATCCATGACCTCTCCTAACTATCGGGAAGATTTTCTTTCCGTCGCCGTCATAGCAGTCGTACAATATACCTTCTGGATCAAGTGCACGTGCGACATTAAGCAGTATTTCTCGACGCTTCTCATAACTCGTAATAACAGATGATAGGCTTGTTTTACCGAGCTCTAGAGAAGACTTTGCATCGTAGTATACATTCTGCGTATCCATAACTGTGGCATTCCCAGACACAGCATTGTAAGGATTCTGATAAAACTGGGGAACAGAAAGCACCCTATATACACTGCCATCTACTTTATCTGTGTACCGTATATTGTTAACATTGTTACCTACCTCAACTCGATACTCGTCACAATCATACATTCTCGGTCTATTCCACACGTACACAAGCCGTCGCAGCCAATTCATGGTAATTCTCATTAGTAAACAGTAGTTCTCAACACAAGGGCTTGTTAAGCTAAACATTCTGCTCATAATACGAAGAATCCTAAAAGCTATGCCGAAGGCGTAAATACTCTATCGATTGAGTTTCGAATTCAAAACTACGTTAACAAAACAGCCTTCACTCTAGGGAAGGTCTGATCAAGTGTAACAACCAATCGTGATTCGGAAATAATTGGCTGTAACACATGATTAGGCTGGAATTCTGCTCCCGCGGCAAGGATATGCGCGTTCGTTATCCTTTGATTTTGTCAATTACTAACGATACTGGTCACGCTGCTTCTAAGCGAACTTCTCTCTGAACGTATACACATGTATCAAAGCGCAGGTTATGACTACACGATTCGTGTCCTTTGCGAGCCCTCGATTGCGAACCTTTCGGAAGTCGAAGATGTTCTTCATGACTCCTCTGGATCGCGCTCTCCGTCTTTGTTCTTTGTCGATGATGGCGCCTCAATGATCGTCGCGTCGACAATCGTTCCGGCACTCATACGTACACCCTTTTCCTTGAGGTGTTTGGTGATTGCGTCGAAGATCCTGTTTGCAAGCTTGTGCTCTTCAATGAGACGGCGGAAGTTGCCAATGGTAGTTTCATCAGGAGCTTTGCCGTTGACTAGATCAATGCCAACAAACGAAGCCATTGTCCTTGAATCGTACAGCTGCTCTTCCATTAACGGATCGCTGATGTTGTACCATAGTTGCAGACAGTAGATACGAAGCATCTGCTCCAAAGGATATGGATGGCGGCCGTTCCCGACTTTTGGATAGACTGGCTCAATTATACGAGTGAGCTTTTTCCAAGGCATGGCTCGATCCATCTGGGTTAAAAACACCTCGCGACGAAGCGGTTTGTGAGGCCTTTCGAATCCTGAATCACTTAACGAGAGCTGTTTCTGCATAGCAACTGAAATGAGATGTTGTTAGGCTGCAAAATAAGTCGGCGTACCGCTGACGTTATTGACCACTTCTCGACTAAATGTTGACAACTTGATCAGAGTGTCCTTAGGTTATACTCGTGTACGCCAAGTTCAAGTGAAACCTGTTTGAGACTCTTTTTTGAGCTCTGGAATACGCTGACGGCTTCATTCTTAAAGGTCTCGTCAAAGGTCTAACGGCTACATTTTGAGTCGTTCTCTTGCACAACTAGTCTCCTATAAGTGGTGGGTAAAACTAAGGTTTATCACCTTATTCTCACCTCCACTTTTTCGGGTCAAGTCCATAATTTCTCGGTTTTTCACTAATCAACATATTTGCCCCAATCGTCTAGAGCGTCATGAATCATGTTCAAGTTATAATTTTGAAATAGATCCAAATTTATTTGGCTGTAAAAGTAATGATTCTTCATAGCCCACGCATAGACTGGATCTTCAAACATGCTCGTCTGTATGCCCCATCGGCAGATAAGAATTCCATTTGGAGATCCATATTGTGGAAGGTAGGCGAAGATTTCATATTGTCGCGCTCCATCTTCTAATATATAGGGACTAATTATTTGAAATTGCAACTCATTAGAAGCCCTGATCCATGTTGCGCGAGCAACTTCAGTTTTGTGAATAATATTATTCATGATTTGGTGTAATACGAATTGTTCCTCTATTTCCAGATTGTGAATAACAATTGATATACGGGTTGGTACGCGGATTTGGTGGGGAGTGACCAGGATCCACTCTCTCAATCGTTCCCTGAACATCGCGAATGAGTGCTTTAGCCTCGACCTCGGGACGTGTTTTTCCCATCAACTCTTCAATCGTTCACCACCGCTTACCTCTGAAACTAAACTACGCCATACTTTCGTTCCACGCCACGTCCATTTTGTGTATTTAAGTCCTGGAAGCATATCGAGTGCCAAAGGCCCCAAAGCGAGTGCCGCAGTTTTAAGATTAGACGACCTCTCAATCTCCCCAAAGGCTTGCGGCAAGCTCGATCCTGGAATTGGAACTAAGGCTATTGCGTTAGAGCCACTTTCTCAAGCTGCAGCCGCAGTATTTACAAGAGTAGCTGTCACTATCCTCACAAGGTCCGTTACCCGAGGTCCTTCTTTTATGGGTCTTCAGGGAATCGAGTGGGTTAACAACCGCATCCAGTTGGGTACATGTCAAACCAGACGCAGTGAAAAAGTAATGAGAGTCGAAACCGCTCCGCATAGTGGAAGCCGCGTGCTCTCGATTCAATAGTCGGGATCTTTGTATTTATGCTTTCTGCTTTTGCATTCGCCTTACAGAGCACAATCGCGTTGATGATGTCCCAGAGATTGTTCTTTATTGTACGCACCGCATCTTTCAATGGCTCAAATCGCGAGCGTATCGCTCCGTTGTACCAAGACGTCCATTGTTTAACAGTCCACGTGAGAGTTAGGCAATTCCAAAGTTGCTTCGCGGATTCTTTGATGTGCCATGCACGAGCGGTCTTAAGCGTGCTTTCGGCTAACTCTTTATAGCTTAACCGCGATGCCCTGCTCATCTTCGTGGGATCGCGTAGCCAATCATATCGAGTTTTCTTTAAAGAGTCATCTCCGATTTTGAGCAGTGCCTTGTGTTCGGCGCAACGTACAAGATCAACGGCCCTTGATAGGTACTGAGCAACATAGAATCGATCAAAGAAATTCTTGGTGTTTACCTCTGGGATCCAATCTCTGACTGCTCCAATGTACGCCGGGAACATGTCCATCGAAACGCTCTCAATAGCTGCTCTCTCCTCGATACTCAGGCTCTGTAGAAAGGTCGATAGACTTCCTATCTTGCGATCTTCTTTGACGTCAAGAACAACTCCGGTGTCATGATCTGTTATGATCGTCAGATAACGATGGCCGCGCTTGTATGAGGTTTCATTGATACAAAGGTTCTTAAGTTCAGATACCTCACGACGAGCGATGCCACGTTCAACGGCGCGTCTACGTATTCCGTCAAATTCATCCCAGCTTAGGTTCAAATTGCGAGCAACAGCAGAAGCCTATGCTTCAAGCAACCAATTGATGACCAGCGATTCAAACATCGCCGTAAATCTCGACCGTGCTTCAGCCCATGGAACCGAAACTTGCAAGACACCATGATCAGCACACTCAATCCTTGGAACGTCGGCTTTCACTAGAGTTGCAAACTGCATAGTATCTAAGTGTCTCCACATGCGCGGATTACTGTCGTATCGTGCAGCTTTCTTGTTGCATTTGGGACACAACAAAGCAGCATCGGGCTCTAAATCAATGGTTATTGTCACACTCTTACCCGCCATGTTCAGAGCAACATCTGCCACATGCCACGGAGCTGACAGACCCAGTATCTTCGTATAGAGTTCGGCATCTTTCATGCCTCGTATTTAGCTAAATTTCAAGGGTGCACACTCTATTGCCCGAAGGGCCACTTAAAAAAGGACGTGCTCGTATAGCTGTCAACGGGGCAATGACATTACTATTGTGTCTTTGTTAGCAACAAAGTACGCCGTACCAACAGTTTCAAGAACTCTTTTAGAGTGCCTGTTTATCAACTTGTAAGCGAGAGCCGACCACCAATCTTCAGTACGCTTGATATTATGTGCACGCTTCATTTCTTCGGATCTTGTTCCGTCTGAACACAAGTAATTTCCATTTCACCATCAATGTATCTTTCATTGCATAACGATACACGATTCAAAGGCTTAACACTTAGTCCGGGTCTACCCTTCATAAACTCCCAATAACTAATGTACTCAACATCTTCCCAACAGCACCATACACGGTGTTCAATAATTTTATCGCAAAATTCCTCAACTGTCAGATGTCCACAAGCAGATTTACAGAACAACATGAATCGATAATCCGAAAAGGCATTTTCGGCATACATTCTATTCTCGCACTTCTGTGATCTTAAAGTGCCGCAGTTTATGCTAAATACGCAGAGTATAAGCATGTACAACTGAATAATAGCGCAACAATGATGTATCATATTCTTGTACATACAAATACTATTTGAGTTTTTATTTATTCTCACTAACTTTTCCCGTACTTTTATCAATTTCAAAGGCTCGCAAACCAGACTCATTTGGCTTACGTAGTTAACTGAGTCTTCAGGGAATCGAGTGGGTTATATGTGGCACCCAGTTGGGTACATGTCTAACCCGCCGCAGTGAAAAAGAATTGAGAGTCTAAACCGATCCGCAGAGTGGAAGCCGCGTGCTCTCGATTTAATTGTCTGGATCTTTGAATTTATATTTTCTGCATTTGCATTTGTCTTACAGAGCACAATCGCGTTGATGATGCCCCAGAGATTGTTCTTTATTGTACGCGCTGCATCTTTCATTGGCTCAAGTCGCGAGCTTATCGCTCGGTTGTACCAAGCCGTCCATTGTTTGACCGCCCAAGTGCGAGTTAGATTACTCCAAAGATGCTTTGGGGTTTCTTTGATGTGCCATACGCGAGCGGTCTTAAGTGTAATTTCAGCTAGCTCTTTTAAGCTCAACCACGTTGCCCTTCTCATCTTTAAAGGATCGCGTAGCCAAGCACACCGCGTACTCTTTAAAGAGTCATCTCCGATCTTGAGCTGCGCATTGTGCTCCGCGTGACGCACAAGGTCTACAGCTCTTGACAGGTATTGGGCAACATGGAGTCGATCAAAGCATATCTTGGTGTCTGCCTCTGGGATCCAATCTCTGACTGCTCCAATGTACGCCGGGAACATGTCCATCGAAACGCTCCCAATAGCTGATCTCTCCTCCATGCTCAGGCTCTGTAGAAAGGTCGATAGACTTTCGTTCTTGCGATCTTCTTTGACGTCAAGAAAAACTCTCCGGTGTCTTGATCTGTTATGATCGTCAGATAACGATGGCCGCGCTTGTATGAGGTGTCATCGATACGAAGGTTATTAAGTTCAGATACCTCACGGCGAGCGATGCCACGTTCAACGGCCCGTCTACGTCTTCCGTCAACTTCATCCCAGCTTAGGTTCAAATTGCGAGCAACAGCAGAAGCCGATGCTTCAAGCAACCAATTGATGACCAGCGATTCAAACATCGCCGTTAATCTCGACCGTGCTTCAGCCTATGGAACCGAAACTTGCAATACACCATGTTCAGCACACTCAACCCTTGGAACGTCGGCTTTCACTAGAGTTGCAAACTGCATAGTATCTAAGTGTCTCCACATGTGCGGATTACTATCGTATCGTGCAGCTTTCTTGTTGCATTTGGGACACAACAAAGCAGCATCGGGTTCTAAATCAATGGTTATTGTCACACTCTTACCCGCCATGTTCAGAGCAACATCTGCCACATGCCACGGAGCTGACAGACCCAGTATCTTCGTATAGAGTTCGGCATCTTTCATGCCTCGTATTTAGCTAAATTTCAAGGGTGCCCACTCTATTGCCGGAAGGGCCATGAAATCCACTACTCGCTCGAGATACCATGCAATTGTTCAACGTTCAAGGAAGTTGTGAATTCGTCGAATGAGGTAGACATCATGTAACTGCGTTGTTCTCACCTTAGGATTACAAGTTGTTCACTACTCGTTGTTCTTCCATGAATGTCAATCAGTGAAACTCTATAAACACCGGATGGTAGTGTATCACATGACAAGCTAAACTCGTCTTGCTCGCCAGGAGTATCTGTACTTAACGTCAATACCTGATCGCCAACCATGTTGGACACACGTACGCCCACCGTTGGCACAGTACCAGGAAAGGTCCGAATAGTAACCTTGCCAGAGCTAGGATTGGGAAACATCATAAAGGACCTCGACACAATAGTTTTATACTCTGACTCGATGTCCACAGTGGACAAGTCAGCGGAGTATATACCAGCATTTGGAACTCCAACAAACACCCGTTGCTTCGTGCCTTCAATGAACTTAGACGCTGCATATTCAAACTCACGACCAGCCTTTACCCAAACCTCGCCGCGTCCGTTTGAAACATATAGCGAGAGCTCTGTCCGTATGAAAATAACGTTTCCAAACCTGTACACTTGTCTCGGGTTGTCTGCGTTTGTCCATGGAGCTAAGACTTTTTCAAAACTCATTCCGCCATTCAGCGATCGGTACAACTCTTGTTTCTGAGTACAAATGAAAATCGCCGAGTCTGTAGCACCAGCGGCATCAATTCTCTTCGCTGGGTCCCAAGAGCCAAGTGGATTCCAAGAAGAGCCGAGATTGTTCGAGGACAATATCACACAAGCTGTGTCAACAGGTTTGAAGCCTGGTAGAATTGCCATGTAGGTGTCCCTGTATCGCCACGCTAAGCCTTGAAAGTATGTTGTGTGCACATTCAATACCTTTGAATAGTCGAGCGGACGTCTATATAGACACTTATAGCCACTGGTTGAGACCTCGTAAACCCCTGTGTACTGACAAAGAATCAACGTAGAGTCTAGCGCTAATGCCTGCCCTAGAACATCCGATCTGCCTTGAAGTGCACTAGCTGACTTCGGCAACGAAGTATCCTTGTACGACGAAACATAGCTCCACCTCACTCCTTTGTCCGTTGTGACGTATAATGAGTCGTTTGAAACTCGGTAAAGATGTCCATCTCGCGTTCCTCTGACATAGTCGCCCTTACTCGTCCCTTTTATTGGAGTCCATGCTGTTCCGTCAGTACTGACTGCAAATACGGAGTCGCCGCTCAAAATGAGCTCATCAGCACAGGTCGAGCCGCGACTAAAGAAAAGAGAGTAGATTCCGTCATCTGACGATTGCCAGGTTTGGCCTCTATCATCGCTTCTGTAGATAGCGTGATCGAGAAGAACTCCTGCCGAGAATGCGAGCCATAACTGTTGGCCAGAAGCGAGAAGTTTGACGCCGTACTTCCCCGGAGGATTCTTCAAACCAGTGTGGATTGTATCCCACGTTAACCCTCTGTTGAACGATCTTACTAGCACATCCGTAGAATCGGCATAAGCATAGATTGCATTTGCATCGACTGCAATCGCGTTGAAACGATAACTAGTGTGCAAGACATCTTTCGCAAGAATTCCATCGCTCTGATCGTACAATCCAACATCTCCACCCATCGCTAACACTGGGTAGCCACTCAGAGAGGTCATTAGCTGAGATGGATATGTTCTTGCGAACTGCCAACTCGCCCCATAGTCATTACTAATGTATGTGCCATGAGTGCGGCTCCAGTAATCTCGCGTGACAGCATAGAGTCGTGTATTTGTAGCTAGAAAATTCTCGACTTGCATTACGGTATCACCACTACCGTTGATAACAAAATCAAAAGATCCATTCACGGAGTTCCATGTTCGACCACTATCTAGTGACTGGCAAATACCATATGCACCGAAATGCGCAAACAGCCTGTTTCCTATCCGTTGAATACTGTATGCTTGACCAGACAATCGACCTGCGGGTTTTGAATGCAAATCCCAAGTTTGACCAGAGTCGGTCGATCTGTGAATCATGCCCCCAGAGCTAACAAATAACATATTGAAGTGCTCAGCAACGCAATCAGCTACACTTCCAAGTCCACCTAAGTGTCGCCACTTTTGCCCGTTCGATGACACAAACAAACCGCCACTACCACTTGAGGCAATAAGATCACTGCTTGACTTGAATAGAGCCTTTATTCCTAAAGACTTTCGCTCTGGATTCTTAAGATGCCACGCAAGTGACTGGGAAGCGCAAGACAGGCTGATAAGATGTAGCATCAATACGCAACATAGAAGCAATACTGTTTTCTTCATAGCCTACCCGTTATAATATATCCAAAAATACTGTGCATGTTCCTGCTGAGCGTTAAAACAGCGGCCAAGTTAACCACACTACAGCGCATCAAAATAGCCACCCCATTTGCTACCAGAAGTTTGAACAAATAAAGATGAGTTCACTGCTAGATAGTTTGTTTCTTTTTGCCTTTTTCTAAGTGCTTCACACTGTAGCTCCAAACTCTGTAAATCGAAGATAGAGCGATCAAGTATCTCGTCAGCAGCCGTCTTCTCGCCAATGACTGAAGTTCCCCCAAACTTAGGACAGGTGGTTAAGCTGGAAAATCCACCTAAAATGATCCAGTAGCTCCGGCTCAAACTGCCCCGCCATTCCGCGTCAAATTGACCCAGCTATTCCGGCTCAAACTGACCCACCTGGCAAGCCCTTGTAAAACACGCGATAAAGGACCCATTCTGACTTAAGTTCTCCGAGAGGATTTCAATCACGGACAACCGGTAAACTGGATGGCTAACCAACCAACACGTATGAGTAAAATACGACGCATTCTTCGGATGTGTTCGCAACGCAGAAGCTAGAGAATGATCTCATAACAGACTGGTGTTGCCCGTAACAGGTTGTGCAAGTATCTGCGAGAGTATGACAAGAGCGATCTCAGTTACAAGGCTGTGCAATCCGCTATAGTTGATCCGCCTAATCCGCAGCAAAGTGATCCACCATACGTCTGGCAGAGCCTATGGTTTAATGGCAGTATAACGTTGGTTGAACAAAGGTATGTATTTGGGGTCTAATAGCATCGTCGGTAAGTCTTCCGTTTTCACTTTCTTACACAGTGACTCACCCTTCAGTTCCAGCCTATGTGCCTGATAGATCATTCTGTCCCTGCCGGCATCTGCAACTGTGTCTTCTCCGATGAGACCGTGCTACTTTGCAACTTGTACTAGCGAGGTAATAATGGTTGACTTCATTCCCTGTCTGTCTTCAATGATATCCATCAATCTTGCTCGGTTCTGTGCGTCGAAGGGCTGGATGCCAAAGTCATCTAAGATCAGACGAAGTTGGCGTTCCATCTTACCAAGCCCCTTGATGCATGTACCACTAGCCTTAGACATCTTCAGCTTGCCGAATAACTTTGCTGCATGATGATACATTACCGTATGCCCTGTCTACAGGCGTCGTGTCCTAGATCAGGCGCGATCAAGCTCTTGCCGATGCCGGTGCTTCCGGTTATGAGGACGTTCTCATGTTTGTCGATGAAGCTGCACACTGACAAACGCATTACCAGGTTCTTATCGATGTTGCGTTCTTTGCAGTACTGTAAGTCTTCGAGCGCTGCTTTATAACGAAACTTGGCGTTCTTTAAACCCCGTTCAATGTTGCGGTTGTGACGCTCGTGCCACTCAGTATCTACTAAGTGAGTAACCACTTCGTCGGCGGTCCAATCAGCCATCATGCCGCTCTCCAGGCTCGTCGTAAAGGCCCGAGCCATACCAAGGAACCTCATACTCTTCATTCTTTCTAAGGTCTCGGTTGTCATAGACTTTGTGCAGTATTGGTTTAGGGTAAGTGATTGTGTTAACTAGTCAAACCTTAAAAAGCCCACACTCGGCCAATACGCGGTATGAGCTTCAGCAGTGACAGAATAAAGCTATATAATCTTTCGACATAAGAATAAATAAGTTGATCAACTGCTTTTCGCATTGCTCGTTTGAAGTTGTAGGCGGCGGCACTTAGCATAACATTGATATCATCTCCTCTGGTTCCGCCATAGAAGTTCCGATCCAATCGATAATCACTTTTTAAATGTCCGATACTTGGCTCGATGGCAGCCCGTCGGCAGAAGTCCTTACGCAGTTTGTTTCGTTTATATGTGCTTAATGCTTTGTTCACTCCATTGTCCGGTATGCAGATCTTTGTTCCATTGACTTCTTTTCTGCCGCGGTACCCTCGGTCTGCATAGGCAACTGCAACTTTCCGCCCGCATAGGCGCTCTTGCTGTTTTAATGCCTCATCTAGCGTATGACCGTGGTAAAGGTTCTCTCGATAATTGAGTGCACCAATGATCACACCGGTCGTTTTGGTCATCATGATCGATACTTTCGTTCCGAACTCGTACTTCTTGTGGTCTTTTCCTTTGCTGATGCATTGTGTCTGTGGTTCATGGATCGAGTAGATCTTGTGTTGATCAGTACGCTTTTGCCGAAGTACCTTCTTAAACAGGTTCATCTTTTCGCGCGCGGGGTGGTCGTGATCTAGCTTTAGCTCCAATTCTCGCACCAGGCGTCCTGCAATGGTGCGGACTTTACGATCGGCAGCTCTTGCACGCTTCTTCTGTTCTGAAGTGCAGCGGTGGCGTTGCTTGACGGATAATTTCTTCAGAGTTCGTGAGTAACTCTGGCGTAATACTACGCCTTCTTGCTCGGCTAGCTTCGTGCACTTGTCGATAATCTTGCGGTGGAGTTTGTTGTCTGTTGGAAAGGTGATATCCTTTTCTTGTACTGTTGTATCAACCACGGCACACCTTCATCAGAATCATCTCCGTTAACTCGGATGCTCTCTTTGAAAATGAGCTCCACACCGGCGACGCCAATGCGTTGACGAGTATGGACCAACTCACTTGCCTCACAAGGCGGTAATGGATTGTATTTCTGCTCCCCACAGAAGTACTGGTAATAGATGTTCTCAGACCATTGCTCAACAACACTTTCATCGCTGACATTGCGGATGTGCTTCAACATCAGCAATCCAACCATTAAGCGAATGGCCTTGCCAGTCTCCCTATCTCAGAGTACAACGGAGCGAAGGTTTATTCAAATCCTCGCCATTTAATCACATTGGCAAGGATGTAAAGCGGATTTTTGGGGTGCAATTGGTCTTCTAAAGAAGTAAATATGCTCTCCTGAATGCCGCGTTTTAATCGTGGAAGCATCGTTTAATATTGCAAGGATTTCGACGCAAACTATCGTTTTCTTGCAACTCGTTATCAACCGTTAGTGCACCTTTTCCGCGAGATTTCCACAGTTTGGGCTTTTTCAGGGACGACTAAATACTGTTAGCGCATTTTCAGCCCACTTCTTCGGGGCAAGTCCACTCAGTCTACAATAACATTTTACTTGTGAGTGATTACCGACACACTTTGCTTGAAACACTCAATTATCGAATCAAGCTTAGCTTTACGACTACGACCGAAGCACCAGTAGCCAACGTAAATACTCTCATTCTCAGACTGGATCTTGTCAACTCTATATTCGATACTGTCGGTACCAACTACATTTAATCGAACTCCAGAGATCGTATTTATGCTATCGATCATTGCCACGACGCTATCATAAGACTTTGGCTGTGCTCTAAAAGCAACGTACGAATTCGGGCCCGCATATGGAGCTACCTGTGCCCATCTTGTTATTGCGTAACTACTACTAGCGACAAACATTTCATCACGTCGACTTGAATCGTCATTGTTGTGTAGGACCGCCATGTAACCTTGCACAAAGCACTTTAACTCAGAGGATTCGTAATCACCATGCGATGCTGCCAACTCGCGCTCAGGTTTTGTCCTGTAAACATAGTAGTAGCTGACAACTGTATCAAGCACACATCCGTACCCATGAACGCAGCGAGTCAACTTAGTGCTGGAAGTACGCAATAACGAAGTACAGGAACAACAAATCACGATCAGGGCAGCGATCAATAGATATATTATATTCATTTAACAGGACAAAGTTTATTAAATAATAAAGTCATACCTGTAGTAAACACTAAGGCAGGTACATACTTGCCATTGACATATTGAAAACGAATGGTGCCGAACCCCGTTAGACCAGATGGAGTATGATAAACTGCATACATTCCTCGAGACGGCTGATCAAGCTACACACGAACTAGATTCTCAACGTACATGGCTAGAAATCCTATGATTTACACGATTTGCTGGAAGCGATTCACATTAGCAAAACGGAATTGATGTCTACCTGAGGGTGGGTAATATCTCCAGCTTTGCTGTGCTTTCTCTTCCAGCTGTAATAAACTCAATATACCGATGAACCATCGCACTTGCTGCAGCTAGACTTGCTGTTGTCATGTGTGACAGAGCACACTCCTCGTTCTATAAACGTACTGAAGGACGACACTAACACGCATTGACCCAACAATTCACGCGACGTCTCATACTATAAATAATCTCAAACTGCCGAATGCGCTTTCAACACCTACTTGACGCATCACGACCGACTATGGCAGACTTAATGATGAATGTCGGTGAAAACTGCACACCGCCACTAACTTGGAATTGCCGGGCCGAACAGCTCACTTACGTTCCTTGCGAGGCAACCCAATTGTACCTAATTCTCGTCCCTTGTTCGGACACATATGCGTCTACAACATCGGCGAGGCTATATTGAGGCCATTTGACAATATACAGTCTTTACTATAGAGAGCTAACTGCCACATTACTTCACTCTTACGAAGACTCTATGCTTGTGATCATGCAGAGCACACTAGCTTGGACATATACCGTTCATTGTCACACCTCATCAGCGGCATCGCACTTAACAGATCTGCTGTAAGATACGCCAAGCAGTCGCATTCTAAGTCTCTGTCCAGTAACGATTTCCGGCTGAAGCACATTAAAGCTTACCAGAACTGTAGCGGGTCACTGTGCCGCGGATACATAGAGTCAATCAGAGAAGATTCGCCACTAAAAGTGCAAGCGCTTGCTATTCCGCAGTGCCAATTACAATTCTCTCGAATTACGTGGCTGATGGCAACATTCCGCAATGCTCGAGTCGTCTTGCGCTAACCATAACGTTGGTCATGAACCCCTCGATGAGATCTTGGCAGAACATCCGTAGTTTGATATAGATTCAGGAATATCTAATTCGTCATATTTATCTGAAACGCCAGAACGGACATAGATTTGCTAAAAGAACTTCGATCCTTCCAAAGAACTGATTTCTCGATTCGTAAATTCGCGGGCAAGTTCGTGATCTTCTGGGTGCCTCCTGACGTTTGAAGCAAGAACGCTACTGCACGGGTTTCTAAAGAATACGCCTACGCCCATGCATAGATTGTGTACTTTTACGCATCTGTATTTTAGGCTTTAATGCATTATTCTTCGACACTCAATTACAGCAACCATCAAAAACAACTTTAGTAGTAAATAGCATTACATATTTTCTTGTCATCATTTAAATGGATAAGGTTTCGGGTAATTAGGTTTCAGACCTTGCCAATCTAGTACTGGCAGGCTAGTCTTAGGATCAAATGTCTGAGAATGTGCAGGGTAATCGACTCCACCTATATTATATATCGAATAAAACGCTCTTAAAGGCAGCCCACGCTCAGAGCGCACCATATTCTCTCCATACATGGCCTGATATTCACCAATATTTGGCCACTGAGTTACCCCAAGGTTCTGAAGTGTAGGAATTATGCTAGGTCCAGCTCCATCATGTAAATAACCATGCTGCGCGTCTCGTCCATGCCACAACTCGTGGAAGAAAAGCATCATTGGATCAGCTGAACCTATTGACACAACACCTCCAGAGATAGTTGCCACCCTTTCAGTTGAGCTAGGATTAAAATATATTGTACCTGATGATCCACTTTTGCCTTCAGCTGCAAGCTTCTCATTATCAGCCTCATACTTATTGGGTCCACTACTCAAAACGACAAGAACATTGTGCTCACTATTATACATATCAGTCAGCACGTTTCGCATTGTTTGCGATTTTTCAGCATCCTGTAGTGCACCAAGGATTCTCGATTGCTGAGTATTCAGAACTCCAGTATACTGATTGCCAGCGTGATCATAAAAGCCACCTTGGTGATAGTTCAATGTTGAAATACTGTTTAAGCCGAAGAAATGCCCTACACTCTCGAAAAAGGCGGCAATTCCCTCTTTCATTCTAACTTGTACTGTATCACCATATGGATCAGTATTAAGTATTGGATTGTTGGCCATACCTACGTATCCACTAGTAGACGCTACTGGACGCGGATCTTGGGACATCCATCTACAAACTCTCGGGTCGTACTGACGAAACAGAGTCGTATAATGAGCCGAAGGCTTATCGTGACGAAACCAATCATCCTTCTCCATACCTTGATAAGCATATGCGTACTGATTTGCACCAGCTGCTTCTTGCTTTTCCCGCCGCACCATTCCAAATGGATAGTAGTTTGAAGCGTTGATAATGAATGGATAATATGTACTATTTAACGATGCAATATCCTCAGGTTCTTTAATGTCGTTCACTATCAATCGAACATTGTTCTGATAATCCGATAGCTCATACCTTTTTAAGAGCCCAATTCTCGAATGAACACTAGAAGGCAAAACAATCTGATTAGTGATTTTAGCTTTTACTGGCTCTGGTAGAGCAGTTCCTTCTCGTTTCTGGCCGTAAAGAAACCATTCTTTCAATACCAAGTCACCTTTTTCACCTTGCCAATTAGCCGGAGGACCAACTGGCATGCAATCGTTTTTCTCGTACTCCGCCAACAGTTTTGACGCTGCGTCATACACATAGAATCTATGAAATGTTTTCGTTACGTAAGGCGCGGTTGAACATGAAAGGTCGAGTCCACTTAATGGCTGCTCTGTATAGTTTGTTTCCTCACGCACTTCATGAATCTTGTTACCGTACACATCATAGATATAATGGGTAGTAGCCTCCCACTTCACAACTGAGCTTCCTCTAGATTCAAACCAGTTCTGGTACTGAGTCCTAAGCCGCCCATCGCGGTCGTATTCGATGTTGTAACCTCGCAAAGCCATAGGTCGCTGCACGTCAGCCATCATAGTAGCATCCCACGTTAAATGTCCAGCTTCATCATAACGGTAGTTTCCTGAGTTTTGATCTTTTAGATCCTCATTGACACTTGGATTGACGACTGCATCGCCTATCTTTGTCAACTTGTTATTGAGATTGCTCTGATAGTTGTAAGTCAAGTTGTCCATTGGAACTGTAACTGGGCTTGGGAAAGCCCTCACGTCGTTCCGAGTCAAACTGACTATGTTACCGTTAGGGTCGTAACTGTACGTAGATGCATAGTCGTCTATAGTCGACCAGTAGTCGGTCATACCAGGGTCAAGACCCACTCTGCTTGAGGTAACTCTTCCTATGCGGTCATAATTAAAATAGTCGAGAGTCCGATGCGGGTATGCTAGATGTGAAGTTCCAGGCGTCTTATCGGTACTGTTCAAGTATATGGAACTCATCGAACGAATATTACCATCATACAAACCCTTGAGCAGTAGACCATTACCACCGTCATTCTTGGGGAACGAGTTGAATGCTGCATTATGGTCATCTGGAAAATAGTCTAGCATTAGTCCATACGCATCAATCGCCACGCTACGATTTGCCTGATCGAAACCACCATCTCTTCCAGGATCAGCTGACGGACCATTTTCTATACTAGTGACGGTGTTTATTGCTTTGAGCCACCCTTGAAGTGTGTATGTGTAATCTAATCCTTGAACACGATCAGCGCCGAGCACTCTCCTTTTTAATGGACCGTGAAGAAAGTAACTGAACGCTGCATCTTTTTCCCACACAACAGTATCTCTTGACGAACTTGCTTCCGATAGTCTACAATCACCATCGTAATCGTATTTGTAATAGTAACGATCTTGACGCCCTTCATTATATGTAATTCCAGTTGCGTTGCCAGTCAATACATCATAGTCATATTTCACATCATTGCTTAGCGATAATGATTGACCATCAACAATACAGCCGAAGCCATCTAAATCATGCTTCACCCACTTTATCCGTCCTTGACTATCGTAACTGTAGTATGATATAATACCACCCTGTCTTGCAGTGCTGCTGATCCTATTATGTAGATTACATTGAGCGTCCTCTGGATTCACAGTACTAATCACGACACGATTTATATATGTTTTATTCATTCCAGTACTATATACAGTGCTCGCAATCTCACTTGTTTCGCTTTGAGGATAGAACAACTCATTTAAGTCCGACAAATAGATTGGTTCAAAAGGCGAACCCACTGCAGGTGGCGGAACTGAAAGCTCTCTTTTCGCTTTACCAGTTTCAACCAGCCGCCCTAAGAAATCGTACTTTACATAAGCATACTCGCCTGTCTCATTGCCATTCTCCTTTGGCTCATATTCTACACCTGGAGTGAACGTCGCCCGAAGTTGATTCTTCGAGTTATATAAGTAACGAGTAATCTTGTTCTCATCTATTGCTATAGACTTGAGCAACATGCCAAGAGAATTATAAGCGCACCTAGTCCCATAATTCAAGCGACTAATAGATCTACTCGCTGGGAACTGATAATATGCCTTTGGAGGATTCGTCGCAATCATATTTCCAGAACGGTCATAGTAATAAAGAGTAAAGTGTTTGTAACTGACCGGATAACTTGCTGCCAACGTAGCATCGAGCTGGTCTGATACTCGACAACCATTAATTAGCTCTGCTATCGCGTTGTCTTGTTGCTCCACTATACTAGCCTGCACGTTTGCCATAACCCGACTTCGAATATCATTTGCAACAACAATTCGGCATGGAATCGACTTAATCTCCTTCTCGCTCTCTTTAGCGATTACTTCCCTGGCAATCCATTTTACACAAAATGCTGGGCAATCACTACCGCAAGTTGACATCTCTGCCACCAGTTGTTGTCTATATGGATCTGTTCCTTGTCCAAGGGGTACGTTGGACGGACCTAGTCCAAGAAATACACTCTCAACACGAATGTGTTTCGAAGAATCTCCAACCTCATTGAATGGATCAGGGCGGAATGACAAGAATCCGTCGTAGTCTTGTTCGAAACGACTTACACTGAAGTTTCCGGGCATATGCGAAGAACTAGAATAGAGACCACTCCAAGTACTGATACCGTTCGTATCCGTGAAGGCAGGAAAGCTAAATGGCAAGTCGTAACCAGATGAGTCACGCGCACCTATATGATACACTCCACTTATTACGTCCTGGACTTCATACACTTGATCACCGATCTGAACAGGCTTACAGGAAGCGATAATAGTATCCAAAGTAATGAAATCCACGAACGTAGAATCATCTTGAGCAAGCACTTTGACATTTATATCGAACGCATGCTGTAACGGATTGATGTGATATTCGCTAGTATCTAGCGAGAGTACGTACTTACCCATACCTACTTTAATGAGTGCATCGGTGCGAATTGGATCACTTAAAGCGTTAATATATTCGTACCTATTCTCGCCTAGAATATCACACGCATCTGAAAGGTATGTATTGCTACTCATAGCCCTAAGCCTTAGCGCATCAAGGTATCCAGGGGGCTTGTCGCCGCCTAGACAAACTGTTGACGTCGAGCTGTCAGTCCACAATGGTTCAGAATTTGTTATAAAGTGCGTCCATAGACGGCCTATAGTCCGATTCAATTCATTCACAAGCGGATGTGTACCAGATGCATCTTGTATCTTCTTTACTTTGCTCAAATAATATATCTTACATTGTCCATTTTCATTTTTGAGCTCAAAGTGTGCATATGAATCTTCCCACCATAAAACAATATTGACTTCTCTGGTATCACTTGCTCCAATACCGTACGATCGCAGGATACTTGACACATTAATCTTCTTACTAGTTGTACCATAACGACTATGCAGTATATTCAGTATACCTCTTTCTTTTTCTAGGTTTGCATTGAGCGCGGTAACCGCTTGACTCAAGGAGGACGGTATTGCAGCGACTTTGTCCCCGTCGCTTTGACCGCAGAGGTCGGTCGAACTCGGCAGAACTTTTACAATGGGATCATACTGAATGATCTTATTGAGATTCTCATACCATAAAGGTGTAGGCGGCGTAAAGACGAGACTTCCATTATTGCATTCCACGGTAAAGTTTGCATAACTCTTGCACTTCTCTATTAGTGGATTAACAATACACCAGACTTGCTCAGGATGGGTTTCGCTGTAGTCAGCTTCTGTAGAGTGCAGATCGTTCAGCGCTTTTTTTGCAATTTCTACAAACTGATGTTCTCGTTGAGCACAAAAGTCTTGAAACTTCTTAACGCGTGTTTGGAAGGCATTCTGTGCACAAAGTACCTTCTGATTACAATCACCAGAACAAGATAGTATGGATGATATCTCATTTCCATACTCCTCTTCGTTACTTGCTACAGCAGATCGAGTGCGAAAACATCTATCGAGTCGCTCAAGAACATCCGCACGCTCTTGCTGATGAGAGTTCAGCCAATCTGTTAACGCTACGACGTCGTGGATCGAACCAGGCGTAGTATTAGTCATGTTGTCTATACATGTCTGGCATCGCAATTTATCTGTCTGCGGTACACCAGTATCAAAGCTAACGTTGAGATCACCAGAAGCTGCAGGAAACAACACAGTCTTATGTGGATTCTGCACGTAAGTACTTATATTTTCTGTAATTGTACTAAACTTCTTTCCTGCGCAGTCCAGAAATGAGTCTAGTACTTCATTTGGCGACCAAAAAGTTGTCTCGTTATCAACCTCTTTGTACACACCTTCAGAAGTCTGCTCGTACACGGAACGTTTGTAGCTCGAATGCAACTTGTTGATAACGTCAGACCAACACTTAAACATAGCTCCACAATCATACCCATCACTAACCATATTGAGTATCATACTGTTCAGCGAAGTGAGGTCACTATAAAGTACAATCTGATTAGATGGTTCATACTCTCTTGAAAACCAGCCTGAAATTGTGGTTGGATATGGTGCCGCAAATCGATTATTCCCTGGGCTGCTATATAGAAGATACTCACCGAAAGATGGTGGATTTCCGCAAGCTGTAGTATAACTTTGCGCACAAGGCGGGAAAACTACTGGAACTTTTATTGAAACGCACTTAGACGGGTATATCAAATCAATATTCTGACCGTCATGAGCCTTAACGAACTCTTCGCTTTTACCTAGAGCATTGTAAAAACCAAGTATATTGCCGTCTTCCAAAAGAACAAATGCGTCATTAAGAGTCCCGCTACCACCTGGAATCGGGTCGATGAATACATCGGCATTTAGTTCTGCAAACCGCAGTTTGACTAGATTTCTTACTTCATCTATAGAACTTACCGTATTTGGTACTATTCTACGCTCTATAATGTACGTTCCTTGCGGGAGTACCTTCTTATACTCAAAAGTCGTAACAGTAGAAGTGCTACATGAATTTGCACTTTCGTGCAAATCCTTAACTTGAGGCATTAATACATGTGACTCAGTATGATTCCTATCGTCTTCAGTTTCACTGGGATACTCTACGGACTTAATACTCAAGGTATAGATGTAGCCACACGTAGCACATAGATCGATACACGACCCTACAGCGTCACCTGACTGTTTGTAGCTAAATACTCCTGGTGTAAAACTCCCATTAACAGTAATCTCGGTCGGTACAACGATTGCAATTCGCTTTTGCGTCCGTAGCTCTTCTCCAATGATAACAGAGGGACCAATTGGATCCACTATTTGCGTTGTTATCCCGGCATCCTCATCTATAGGGTCCAGATTCGAATTAGCTGGGTTAACTACTTGCAAACAGGTTGCGATAACTTTCTTGCCCATCTTGTACTCAACTGTCGCTGTCTTGTTTTGGTCAATCGTTACCACCTTCTGTACTGAGTTTGGGTTTGGTGCTTCTTCACCAAACATGCATACGAGCTCGTGTTCTGACGGTGCAGCATACAGAGAAGTCACTGTCCGTGACTCTCCTGAAACTGTACTTCCTATTCGATGAACCGGACCAGGTGCGGCAACCTCACTTGGCCTACTTGACCCATCGGTAATAAATCGCGTTTCGAAAAAAGGATATCCTCCTGCGCCAGCAATTCTAGCACCATCGCCCGCATTAGTTCCTGAATAATAGCTTTTTACAGGACCTTGGACAACAGGTTCAGGATTACTGATCTTTTCAGCGTCAAAACTCGCCGCTGTATAAAGACCAGAAGGAGAAAGCAACATTTGAGGAGCATAGCCAAATACACCACCGCGACCTAGCGGATCTGGATTCAATGGTACAGGCAGCGACTTAAGCGCATTCCGTCCGCTAAAGTCTTGTACAGTTTGGTCCACCAGTACTGCCGAGGCATCATTCAAGCGCACTTGGGTTTGACGCGCCATCCCCGAAGACGTTACATACTGCATTGTCTCAAGGCGCTTACAGTCTTCAGTAAAGCTGCGACTAAACTGCCAGTTCCGAGAAATATCATACTGTTTGTAAAAGAACGCGCAGGACGTTGTGAATGTTGGATTCGGTGAAGCAGCAGCTATGCTCAACATTGTTGCCGACGCATAATCCCAATCCAATACTTGATTTGGAGCAGGGCTATCGCTCCATACACCGAAATTCCGAGCATCAGCAATGCCTCCCTTATATTTGTTCCCTATCGGCCGTACTCTCCAGATATAATATCCAACACCTTCTGCTAAAGTCACTTGTACACTATAATTGCCTTGTGCGTCAGGCTTAAGATACCCAGTCTCAAACGTAAGTGCATTGTTCCAATCAACTGTGGTAGAACACTGCCATTGGAGTTTATACTCTGGCTTCTTGTTATAAAGTCGAAGTATCTGTAATTGGTAAGCCGGATACTCGTCGACACATAACGACTCAGAACTTCTCCATACAAGAGTCGTAGGGTTACCTGACTGTGTCACATGATTTCTAACTCGCTCTATCCCGAGAAGTGGTACCGCTCCATTACCGCTAACACTTGTTGCATCGGTTACGTATTGATCAGAATACGATACGTCAACCTTCAGATTGCTATGCAACAGCAGTGGTAAAACGCTACTTACAACTACATCCTCAATCTCGACCTTAAAAGAAACTGCATCTTTAAATGCATTATATTCATTTTCGTCGATCAGCGGATCGAACACTTTTACGTATACGCATTCTGGTTTAAGCTCCTTACTGCCGCTGCTTGCATCCATTTTAATATGCAAATAATCTGTATAGAGTATTGGAGTATTGTTGTCACAATTAGACGAGTAACATATTTTCAGTTTTACTTTAATATCATACACTGTATTGGAACCGCCTACATACTCGTTCATGTCATTACACATCGACAACTTCGCAGTCAACACACATTTTTTCAGTTCGAATCCTGCACACCTATTGTCCGCTACATTTGAACGGGTGAGCAAGCGATAATTTGTATTAGTGATCTGATCAAGACCTGCAAACTGAACGGTGTTAGTAATGGCTATGTAAGGATACTCATTGATACGATTTGATGAGTCACGGCGAGATACATCAGTCGAGACCGAAGTGTCTGCCAACTTGTAATAGGTCTCGCTGTGTAGGTACGAAGTAAAGCCTAATGTCGCGCATAGTAAACATAGACACACTTTATACGCATCCACTATTAACAAACGAGATCTAGATAGTGCATTTTTCATATATGATGCTACTTGAATATTGGAACTTCGCTCCATTCTACTTCGCAAACTGTGCTCTCTGCAAGATCTTCTCCAACGCGCTTTTGTACTTGCGCAAATCATGTAGTTGCTCGTTGAGGTCATGAACCTTGCTTTGGCAAGCTAATTTCGAATCTGAACTTGCAGCGTTCGGCTGCAATTCTTCGTAGCTTGCGATGCCTTCTTCCAACGATAGCATTGCGGAAGATGTTCGACGAATGGCAGTTTCGACTGACTCTTTTGTAACTTTCTCGACTTCTAACAACTGCTGAAGCGACTCATTATTAACAGTTGCCACCACTGAATCCAAGCGAGAAGCATTACTCAGTCGAATCATGGATGTGCTGTCCTTTCCTAAATTGCCAACGTAGCTCAACAACTCCTTTAACTGGCTAAAGCTGTTGTCGTCGTGCCCAAATACATTAATTTCTTTTTTATCAGGTGCTAAAGTTATTGAAGCGAGATTTTGTTTTCCATTAACGTCACGTGAGACCATAGTGCGTGGTACTGAGTAACTATTTGGCTCAACTGCGGCGATTGAATTACTTTTCGGAGGTCTAACCAATTGATTTGGTATTGATGGTTCGCTTACTTTCGCTACAACGGGCACATTCGCTTCTACCTCACTAACAGTCTTAACGCCGCGAACTGTTTCTGTTCTTATTCGAACATTTTTTCCTTCGTCTGTATATTGACAATAGCTGGCAAGATGGTTTGCATCTAGGCGTGCTAAGACGCGCGACTTTTGATAGTCGAAGATCGTAACATCAACATCTGCTTCGGCTGGCTGCACAACAATATCATCGTACGGCACTTCCGCAGCTGCATTATTTGCATTTAAATACTCTAGTTTAATCTTGCACTTTGTTCCTTCTATTATATCAGGCATGTTCGCTATTTCAAGAGCAGTTAGCGTGAATTCGTACATATTCCAGCCACCAGATTTGGTAATCAGACGAGGCTGAGTTGCGCTTTTCTGAACTAAATCTGGATATGCCTCCGTGAACAATGATAACCTCATACTACTTGTATTAAGTTCTTGACTATTCCATGGATCTCTCGCCCATAGTCTTACAATAGTACCTGAGCGAATATGCTCTTTAGACATTATAAACGGCAACACTGCAGTACTATATGAACCTGAGTAGTATCGTCCTGTATGACCTGTACGAACAGTTGTTGTTGGATTACTTGTCCTAGAATTGTCGTAGTTAAAGAATGCTACTGATCCATACGAAGCGTTCTTGACTGATATCGCTGGAAACATATACTTGTCCCGATACCTCAGAGAACTGCGATTAGATAGAATGTTCTCTTGTTCGACCGGCGCACCATCTGAGTTATACAGCGTTACGCTGTCGGATCTAACCCACATACGCGCCTGATCCCCGTTAGTCATATCTACATCAGTGTGTACGTAATTTTGTGGGATGACCTTAAAATTGAACATAGGAACGTGATTCACCATGCCGCTATTGTAGTTCCGAGCTAACCCCTGTCCGTGAAGCAAGGTGTTATCTGTATGTGGACTTGAGTAGGTATTCGAAGTGGTACTACTGCGGTATATATAGTTTGCAATAGGATGCCACTTCCCACGCTTTCCTAGTTCATAGTCATTGACTATTGGAAGAATTGGGATCCGACCAAAGGGATCAACTTCGTCTGCTATTGAATGCCTTTCTCCATACGAATGAGCTGTAGCAGATATGACATTATCTAGCAACACAACTTGTTCACCATCAATGCAGAAGCGAAGCTTCGTCAATTCGTGTTTGTTACCACATATATCCTCGAAGGCAAGCTGACCACGTGGAGAAAGTGCAATTTTATTGAAAATAGGAGTTGGAAAGTATTCTTCTGTTACGAGTGTTGTATTCAAGAAATTATCAGTAGACTTTATCAATTGTAATATTGTCACATTCTTTGAAGCGTCTTGAATCAAGCGTACAATACGCTCACCCTCTGTTTCACAGTCATGCGTGCGCGACACTTTGCTAGAAAGGAAAGGCGAGCATTCATGTGAGGTGCCATTAAGCCCCGCAACGACGCTACTCTTTACACTCCCAAGAATGTCACTTACCGTACCTTCAAGTTGTGCAGCACCGTATTGTACAATCTGTGCACAAGTTTGTGTCAGTTGATTGGTTTTACCAGATTCGATAACGCGAACGTCTACGCTGAGAGGAGAGTTATAGAAGTCTGGACTCGGGTTCTCAGACGTTGGTGCCAGAGTATCTGCAGTTAACGATCTTCCTACAACATGAAACACTCCAAGAACGGTAGTAACCTCGTTGCCATTAGCATCAGCAGATGTTACCGAGACTTCCACTACATCACCTAAATCAAGTCGACGAAAAGCCGCGTACTTCTTACATAGAAACTGGTTTATCTCTGCTGGTTCAATAGTCGGTCCAAGACCTCGAGGAACTAGCTCTTGTGATTGGTAGCTCCCAACTGCCGTCGAGCTTACATAATCTGTTGGTATAGAAATGATACTATGATTGTTTGCCATGGAGGGTCGCACATAATCTAAGTGCTTAATCGACTCTCCAGGCAGACACTTCTTACCCATTCCAGTGTACTTTGTTGCAGCAGGAATCTGATATGAATCGTACCAACCGTTATGCGAGACAGAAGAATTTCTATGAGGCAGGACATACGCATTGTGCTCGTCGTAATCTCTCGTAGCAACAGGGGCGCCACTTTCGGAGTAGAACTTCGTATAGTCAAGCGTGTCTGTTATACCATCAGCATACTTTCTGACACCAACTAGTAGTGCAGGGGCGCGGGTTATCTTTGTAGTTACGTGTGATCGATACCGAGAGTCATTGTGTGAATAGGACGCAAAGAGTGATGGTTTGAGCTCCCATAACGGCGGTACACTTGGTGTTGTGCCGAATTTCAAGTCTGCCTGCACATTGGCAATGTGACTCTCATCAACAATATCTCTCGATTCAAAGAACAACTCGGTTTCTCTTCCCGGATAACCCATATATGCATCCGAAGAACTTACGTCATGTACGAACTCGTAGCTTTTAAGCATCGCTACATTTGACAGAGGATCGGCATATTGAAAATCAGACCTACTGCTTAGAAACCAGCTTTCAGGCTTGTTGTAGCTACCTCCGTACGTTGCTACAGACTTGGCTTTCCCATTCATATCAGTGAGAACAAAGCTGTATCCCTGTGTGTTGAAAACATAGTCTTTCATAAAGCTATACAGCACGAAGGACATCTGCTGTGGATCACCATTTCTAAAGTCAAGAGTAGACACTCTAGAAAACCTCTCGCTAGCTTGTGGATGATCCCTAGTAGTGAAAAACTCCGAAATGGTAAAACCAGGGGTAGTGGGTCCAGATAATATGCTCTTGGTAACAATCCTAGAGTAACCGACGCTTGCTCCGGGAAGAAACGATTCACCTAGCGGACCTTCGAACTGTTGTCGATCATATGACGCGACGACTTTGTTCCGAATCTCGTCTGGCGAATACTTTTCCATTATGTTAACAAGCGCATTCTCTTCGCGAGTTCCGGCAGGCTCATTGGTTGCCACACCGCTACTTACTAACTGACTCTCGGCGGGTCTGGAAACATCAGTGACATTGTATTCGTAGTTTGTGCCGTATAATCGGGCATCACCGTTCTCAATCCCAGGATCGTAAGTTAAGAGACGTTTAACGCGAATTCCACCACCTTTCTTTTCCGTGAGGTTGACCCGTTTCGAGCTACACTAAGTTAAGATACCGGCGCCGTAGATTTGTTCAACTACACTACGGAGTATCTTTATGAGTGAGAAGAGTGCAAGACGGGAACGCAGGACCTTCAGTCCAGAGTTCAAAGAATCGGCAGTTCGCATGGTAGACGAAGGGAAGCTGCCAATGTCCCAGATAGCTAACGACCTAGGAGTGCATGTAACGCAACTGCGAAGCTGGCGCGATGCTTTTCACGAGCACGCAACGGAAGCTTTTCCAGGTCGTGGCAATCAGCGAGAGCTTGAGGCAAAAGTTGCTCAATTGCAGCGAGCTCTGAAAATCAAAGAGCAAGAGGTCGAAATTTTAAAAAAAGCGACGGCCTTCTTCGCGCGGGAGAAATAAGCAAGTACCAGTTCATTGACAACCACAGACAGTTGTACCCAGTACGTTTGATGTGTAGTGTGCTTCGTGCGAGTTCAAGAGGCTTCTATACATGGTGCAACCGACGTGAAAAGGATGAACAGCGTAAGGAAGGCCAAAACCAGATAGTTGAGAAGATTCGCGAGTATCAAGGTGACACCTATCGCTACGGCAGTCCCAGGATTCAAGCAATGCTGTGTAAAGACGGACACCGGCACAGTCGCAAACACATAGCAAAACTGATGAGAGAGAACGGACTAAGCTGCCGTTTAAAACGAGCGATCAAGCGAACAACGTTCAGTAAGGGCGATAAAAACGTAGCACCTGACTTAGTTAAGCGAGACTTCAGTGCAGAGCAACCGAATCAGCTATGGACCAGCGATATCACGTATTTGCGAGTCAAAAACGGCTGGGTTTATCTATGCGTCGTTCTTGACATATTTAGTCGTAAGGTCGTAGGCTGGAGCCTTGAAAGTCGGATGACTCAACGCTTAGTTCTACGAGCACTGACTATGGCAATCAAACGTCGGCGCCTCTGCAAGGGAGTCGTCTTCCACACCGATCGCGGTTCTCAATACAAGGCCAACTCGGTTGTAAAACTGTGTGAGAAGGCCGGAATCAATCGCAGTATGGGCGAAACGGGCACGTGCTACGACAACGCCATAACCGAGAGTTTTAATGGCACATTGAAAGACGAGATTCTGTTTTCTTACATACCACGTCATGACGAGGAAGCGCGAATACTGGTTGGCCGATACATTGAGTTATATTACAATCACCATCGACCGCATTCAGCTTTAGGCTGCATCAGTCCGATGGAGTTTGAAAGTAATTGGTGGCGTCAAAACAAGCTTAACTTTGTGTAGCTGTTTTCGGGTCAAGATCACCGTGAGTAGAGGCAGTCGGAGATAGGAGTGACTGTAGTCCACTGCAAGACAACAAGCATCTGACTGATAAGAGGTACTGTGAGTGAGCAAGTCCCACAACTGACCAACACCGTGATTACTCTCATCAGGCTGGAAGTCGCCAATGACTTTTCCCCTCTTAGAGTTTTTATAGACATCTTGACACACTTCTTTCGGGACGTCAAACTCTGGATTAAGGGCACCAGTAGGATCATTTTGATCACCACTCTCTCTAAGCTCGACCGATATATTGAAGTACTCACCACCTGGCAAAGGAGTTGTGTATTCATTCAAAGTGATATCACTGACATGACAATATCCAGTAATATACTCTGATACTTTTCTAGGATTCGAGAAGGAGGCGACATTTCCTTTTAGTGCATACAACAGTTTAAAGTAAACACGCTCGCGCTTCTTTATTAGCCGATCTTCAAGATACTTCTTAAGAGCTCTTGCGCGATCGCGCTCAGAGTTAGCCGGGTTAGAGCAATTTATACTGTAGTCGCGAAGATCGAGATAGTACTTATTTGAACTATTTCCATCAGACGGAGTTATGGCTTCTGAAACTGGCCGAAGACCAATCATCGCGAGTGCGGGTTGATCTTGGATATATGAATATGAATTTTGTTCATATTGTATGTGTATTTCTGAATTAGTAGGGGTTTTTATCCACTTTAGGTGATATGCAGCTGGATCATATGATATAGCTGGATTCTGGTTCTTCCATAAACGACCTTGTGTACGTCTACTCGCCCCCTCAGCATCATAATATCCCCAGTTGTCGACATTCATTTCGTCATAGAATGGATTCTGTTGTGCAGTTGTATAACGATCATTATCTGCCAAGGCAGTTGCAAAGTCAGTAACACTCTTCACTTCGGAAGCAAATGATGCAGAAGGTCTATTAACGTAGCGAAACTCATAAGGACTTATACCATAGTTCTTAACAGCACCATACTCCATCCACACTTTTTTAAGTGTCAAACGGCCGGCTCTATACACATAGCAAGTGGTGTTACTTGGAGTCACACTCTTATATTTTACGATAAAGCCGGAATTGGGGACTCCCTGAGGAAGGTTTCGAATAGGTGAAGCTTGGTTGCCTTCACTTATGCCGAAAGGCGACAGTTGGGTTTGATCGCCCTCCATTAGACTATAGTCGTACTCCATATTTGTCGTTTGTAGCGGTACTCCATCCCCGTCAAAGGCATACAATTCTATCCGCTCAAGATACTCAGAGTGATTTGTCTTCATCTTCAACGTACCATCCCCATTGAGATAGGCTCTCGAGCCATAACAGCCATTGCAAGGTGGTTGGCCATTTGTACTCATTTTCCAAGGTTGTAGATCTAGCGCACTAGTCACATTACTTGCCGCTGCAATAGCGTCATCGCTCACGGCCTCGTAAGCATCAACTCTCTCAAGACCAGACCCCTTTAGACTCACGAAGGTCGGACTATGTGTTTGCTTTTTTGCAAGTCCATTTATATTAACAACAGTGTTTGTTTTGTTAGTAATGAAGTACGCTATATGAGTCTTAGTTTCGATTGACTGTAAGTAGTACATTTCCTCGAGATTACTACTAAACGCTATTCTATCGTCATCTGGGTCAGAAAGTGAATTTCGTTCGTAGTAGACGCCAGAATACGGTGAACGGGAATGATGCCAATACTTACCGCTATCAACATCCATTTTGTTCCAAGAGCCCGCCACTCGCTTGTAACGAAATCGAACATATCCTCCATAGTCGTCTGGCGAAGTACCATCGTTTGTGCGATCAATGTAGTCAGGTGTTCGTATTTCTGTCAAGAGATAGCTTTGAACATAGGGTGTAAGGCGTTCCTCTCCTGAAACTAGTTCTTCTTGTACATTGTAAGGTGTCAGCTGTTTCACAGACCCGCTCCCACCTGGTCCGCTTGATGTTGTTGTCGTACCACGACTTACGTTGATATTAGCATACCCAGTACTCAGCAAGTCCCAACCAGACATGTTCTTTTGTACTTCCGGATCTAACCATCCAATTTGATAACTTCGAGACTCTCTCGCAAAGACTGGCAAGCCATATACATACTTAGTTCCATTCGCGTCCGTAACACAAAATTCTCCGATTTGTTCGTTCAATTCAGCTGACGAGTTCTTTACCATATTGAGGGCATCGCCTCTACTAACCGAATACCGACACTTTACGTGTTGACCACTCGCAGATACACTCGTTTGAGCTTGATCAAGCTCTGAAAATGTGGAATACTGAATGTTCGAAGCCCCTGTGGATGGAGCATCCAGCGCAGCTAGCTTTGCGCTTGGAAACTGGCCCAAATCAAGATGGTAATCACTGTCGCTGAATCGACCGAGATAGTCAAGACCACTCCAGGATCCCGTCGAAAACAAGGCACGTTCTGCAGTAAAGTTATCAGAATGCTTAACTTCTGATCCTGGGTCATTGACATACCTAAAGTAGGCAGAGTTGTTCCGAGCTGGGTTGAGATATCGATAGTTACGCAAATCATCGGCAATATGCCAACCCTGCACTGAGTAGTTCTTAACACTGGGACTAAATCCTGCTCCTATTGCAATAGCTGGCTGCTCGGAACCTGCCAGATCAAATGACTCATTCGTGAAAGTAGCCGCACTACTAATGTAATTAGGTCGGAAATGACCTGGAGTTTTGTGATACAACTTAAAAGTGCCAGCAGGACCAAGTCCTGATACGATGTAGTTATCGCTGTTTGCAATAGGAAAAGGAAGAAACTTATCGTCCTTACTAAACGACTTTTCTCTTTCGGTAAAATAGTCCATTACTACTTCCTTGTTCTCAGCAGACGATGTAGCACTTCCTGAATACATGTATCCACACACTGTCAGGTCGTCATATGCAAGTGTGCTTTGTAAATAGCTTGAGCCCGTGACCCCCACTTCTTTTCCCAACATCAAGCCATAGTATGGAGTCATTTTCTGAAGGCCTAAGTCAAAGCCATTGAATGACTCTGTAAACTTCCGATTCACATTGGAAGGCGGGTGTGTCTCTGTTAACGAAGGCTGTAAAGGTAGAAGTGAACTTATGTTGCTTCCAAGAGCTGATCCAGCTCGCCCAATCAAACTACCTATAGAGTTCTTGCATAACTTTTCCAAGAAACTGACAGGTTTAGGCGGTCCTACCATTTCCTCCTCAGGCGCAGCAGGCGAAAGCAGGCTATATACTGCGATTGGATTGACATGATAATCAAATGAACCTTTGTTTCCCTTGCGCAGCTCATCTAAACTATACGACAAATTCACGCATCCCATAGCGCCCAAGTCAAAACCTGAGACTTGCGAGAATCCAGAGTGATTATTGTAACGTGTTGTTGTGCTCAATCCCGCAGAACCACTTGTAGCTTTTTTCGTTTTCTCATCATAACTTGATATTTCAAGCTTCGTTTTCAAAGTTGCTGAAAATGTCCAGATGTCTTTTGTTTTATTCCAAGACCGTACTTTAACACGACTCCAGTCATCCGGATAGCCGCGAATGTCTCGAGCTATCGAACCAACATCCAGAGTCCAACCAAAGCCAACCCAAGAAGCATCTGTTCGAGGAGACACTCCACTATTATAAGAAAGAGTGACTTTGTAATCACTTCCGAATGGGCCAGGTACGGTAATTGCGGGTATTGAGTAGTTGAAGGCGCCTGTGAAAGTATTAACCTCTTGTGCGCTGGCAACTGACAGCCATGAAGTTAGAACGAGCGCAAATAGCAGTATTTTTGCCGGCTGCATAATATTGTACTTATAATTAAACAGAGCGTTAAGCCTTCTTCAATGTTATCTAACACGGGTTATGGGTGTCACGATAACAGATTCGTTTGATTTCAACCGCAATAGAAACGTACTGCTAGGCACTGATTGCCCAGTTTGATCCATTCCGTCCCATATTATCTGATGTGAGCCTGCACTGCTTCTTTGGTTATCAATTAGCATTCGGACTAACTGGCCACTCACTTGGTAGACTCCAAGGGTTACATTAGTAGACGACTCCAAATGGTAACTAATCGTAATCTGCTCTGTGAAAGGATTAGGATGCGCCTCCATGCTTGCACTCTTTTTACTCAAAGTTGAGACTTCTGACTGGCCTTGCGACAGATGTGCGATTGAATTTACTGTTATATCGGTGTATTTTTCGCGTATGTCATGAGGCCACCATACTATTATAGAATCAATCCTGTCGTGGTTTCCAATACCAAAGTGTTGTAATGACGGATCTTGCATCAGCAGTCCTCTACCGGCGATAAAAGCTCTTGTGTATACATCCGCTCCGGCATGAACTTGAACCATAGTACCTACGGCAACACTTCCAAGTGCTGGTTTTAGCTCAACTAGCACATAGTTTGCATCAGTGCGCTGAATATTTTTAAGTACTATCATATTTCCATCTTGAATTGCGATGAGGTCTAACTTGCCATCATTATGCAAGTCGGTACATACAAGATCTCGATTTCCAGCAAGACCCTGGAGACCAAGTTCGAAAGTACTCAGAGAATATTTCCCCAATTCCTTCTGTAGGTATGCATCCGCATAGCGACACTCGCAATCTGTTGTCAGCACGCAGTCAAGGAGGCCATCGTTGTCGAAATCGCCAAAGCACCCTCCGGAGTGTCTTTCGGCATACGCAATTGTTGTACTGTCGTCACGCTCTTGGAGTTGGAAGTCCGGCTTTCCAGTGTTGTTATAGATCCCTGAGCGGGCGGTGCTTTTTCGTTTATGAGATGCAAAAGAAATCCTCCGTGGTACCAGCAAATCTATCACTCCATCGTTGTCCGCATCAGCCCAGGCTGCACCCGTGTTTCCCTCGAGATAAGTAGAGCATGTGTTAGCCTCGTCGGACGTCAAACACTGCATTTCACGATAGGAATTGTCACGCTTGAAGAGAAAATGATTCACATCGGATTTGCCAGATTCATCACGACCGCTAATATGCAAGTCCGGCATCCCATCGTTGTCAAGATCTACTATTGTAACAATGGAGGCTGAACTAAATCTCAATCCCGAAGGATCTAGCATGGCAGTACTATCGTTAAATCCATCATGCTGGTCGTTGATGAGCAGGCGCAACGATTTCACGCTCGAATCCGGTGTCAGTCTTTGAGAAACTATTAAATCAGGATAGAAATCACCATTTACATCTCCTATGCTGAAACTTGAGGGCTTATCTATCAGAGGAAAAGACATTTGATGTTCTTCAAATGTACAGTTTCCCTTATTAACATAAGCTATAGCCTTTGATAATAGTGAGTCTTGTAAGCCAATGAACAACAAGTCAAGTTTTCCATCATTGTTCAGGTCGATAAACATGTTTGCCTTTGGGTGCCCCTGCAGCCCGGCACTGGAACTGACATCTCGAATGCAGTTTCCTTTGTCATTGATGTACAGATGTCCATCGTTAAGCACATCAATCAAACCATCGTTATTAACATCGCCACACGCAATGGAGTAGTTGTTTGGAATAACAGAACTCTGCCTTTGATCACAACGCGTCAGGGAATCTTGATACTTAACAAACGCACTGTCATACATGAATACAGGATTCTCAACCTTAGAGGCAACGACTAAGGGTTCGATAGCGAATCCAAAACGACTATATGCCCATACTCCACTTTTGCGGAGCAGCATTTGCGAATAGTACATACCACCGTCATTTGACTCACAGATCGGCTCCTGCACAACTTTACTAGTCAGAACTCTGATGCCATTCGAGATACTGTCTAGACCAATGAAGAATTGAAAGGAATTGATGAACAGTGGTTCTTGTAGAGTGACGGTGAACCTTTCAACACCTTTTAACTTCTTTACAATAGTAATGGGCTTGGCAAGATCATTCTCGAGAACTGGAGCATTGATGCCACCTTCAACACCAAACACACGCAACCTTACTGAGCCAGTGTCACCTGTAAGTGCTATGATAACAGCTTGCAAGTTTACTGGTGACTGAAGTGAAAATCGAGAGGCGAAAGCGACGAGATCAGGATCTACAAAATAACTTGAAGTGTTGCAATCGTTCGAAGAACGAAGCGTGTCAGGTGCTGAAATCAAGTCATTCGACAAAATGAGGATTACTACGAACAGAGCTAGAATACTCTTCCTACCTAACATATGACGCTCCTTTAGAAAGAAACTTCGCGAATGAAACGACTGAACGCTACGCTTGTAATCTACTTGACAGAACTACTGTGAACTATCCCCTTGGATTTTGAAGCAACATATATGTAATGTGTTACACAACCAAGAAATATTTTCATAACCCGCTTCAACATCTAAAAACACTCGATATTATTCTGATTGATGACGAGGAGTGAATTAAGTACATTCTCGCTATGATACGTGGAGCCTACACTAGATGGACGGCGTCAAACCTAACATAGTTAGACCTTTTCAGCACTCATTGTGAGTGTTTGAACGCCAACAAACAGCATCTGCGGCAAAGATCGCTTTGCCCACCTACTGCCTTTACAACGTTTTGTATTCCGTCACTTACTGTTGGCGAAATGACCTAGACGCTAGTGGAATAAGCTGCAATAGCAGACGGTATATTCTCAACGTTTCATTCGCAAGTCGCGAAGCTGGTCATATCAAACTCGCGACTTTGTTCTCACAACAAGAAGATCATACCCATCAAGATAAATCAATGATGCGGCAAAGCCTGGTTATGTCGATGACGAAACCTATGCGCATTATTCTAAGTCCACCAACGGCTAGTCTGCATGAACCTTGAACTTGGTAGTTATTGCAACGAGTTCGAACACCCAACACGAACTTTGTGTTAATGGCTAGTACACCTGATTTGAGTAACTAAGGGACATTATGAACGTCTGGACTATCTCAAAGGAGGACATTGACAGGTACAGCGGAAGTGAATTTTCCAACAACTATCAGCTGAAGCTTGACTTCAAATGCTAGAACCCAGTCTAGCGCACGCGATTGAGACCATCCGTGAAAAATGAAACCGACAACATTGATCAATAGAAGTGACAACAAGTAAAACGGAACAAGAGTTACGCGCGATTCGATTACCCAGGGTTCGTTGCAGTGATGAATGCTCTGTATGACAGTGTGCTCTTTACTCTCAGTAGCTACTTCATTCCACGCTTTAAAAGGACCAGCTAAGTATGAAGTTCCCCCCAAATTTAGGACAGGTAGTTAAGCTATTTATCACCTAAATTCAAGTCCTATGAGAACGAGAAGAAAGTTCACGAGCGAGTTCAAAACCAAGGTTGTTTTGGACACCCTAAGCGAGCGCAAGTCACTCGCTGAGATAGCAAAGAAGTATTCGATCCTTCCAGTCCAGATTAGCACATGGAAGAAGCAGTTTCTAGATGGCTGCTCTATGGTTTTTGATAACTCTGAGTCGAGCGCTCATGAGGATAGATCCGAAGAGATCAGAGGCCTGTATGAGGTCATAGGCAAGCAACAGGTGCAGTTGGATTTTTTAAAAAAAAGCATCATCGAAGTTGCAGACATAGTTGAGCGACGCCAGCTGATAGATAAACAACACGAGCTGAGTATGGCTCAACAGTGTAAGCTTCTGGATGTGCATCGCAGCGGCCTTTACTATGAGCCCGTAGTAACAAGTTCTTTGAATCTGGAGCTGATGAGGTTGATCGACGAGCAACATCTCAAGTACACTTTTTGGGGTGTGCCGAAGATGCACACATGGCTTGTTATGGATAAGGGATACCAAATCAACTACAAACGCGTTGAACGTCTCATGCGCTTGATGGGGCTTCAATCCATCGCTCCAGGGCCTCATACCTCGAGAAAACAACCTGGCGCGTACATTTATCCGTATTTGTTGAAAGCGTTGGACATCAACCATGTAAACCATGTCTGGGAGACTGACATAACCTATATACCGATGAGGAGAGGGTACATGTTTCTGATGGCCATACTCGATGTGTTCAGTCGGTATGTAGTTGGTTGGGATGTCTCGTCCACGATGGATGCGCAATGGTGTACATCGGTATTGCGAACAGCAATCGATGAACACGGTCCACCTGAGATCAGCAATACCGATCAAGGCAGTCAGTTTACAAGTGATGTGTGGATTGGTACACTAAAGTCGCACGAAGTGAAGATCAGTATGGACGGCAAAGGACGTGCTTTGGATAATATTTTCGTGGAACGTTTGTGGCGTTCTGTCAAGCATGAGCATGTGTACCTTAGCCCAGCGGACGATGGCAAAACTCTCTATAGTGGCTTGGAAGGGTACTTCAATTTTTATCACTTGGAGCGTCGGCTTGACTCGCTAGGTCACTTGACTCCGTGTATGGTTTTCAAAGGTTTCTAGCAATCAAAACAGCACAGAAAGGAGGTGTTTTTCCATATATAAGGAATGCCTATTTTCTGTCCTAAAAACGGGGGGACCCTCAGGAATGCCCTTCTGGTTTTGCTTCTACAATACCAAGGATTTTCGAGTCGACGAAAAGCGTGTAATCCGGCTCACCAGTGGTAAAGGATAGTTCACAGACAGCTACTCCACGAGCAGCCGACAGATTAATAGCATCTTTGGTTTGAACGAGCCAGCCGGATGCTATTAGCATATCATCAATTCTACTCCTTGCTCTCTCTTCTGGCGTCATAGATCTCGAATCGTAAAAATGGCATTCATGCTATCACATTTTGCTTTTGCATTTAACTGACAACGCATTCAATATCTACTCAATATTATGAAGTTGCCGATAGTATAACGCTGTGACGCACTCCCGCTTCCAGATTCCCGATCTTCAAACATCGAGTAGGTATTGCCAACAATCGAAGTCCCAACAACTACACCATCGTATGTGGGCCAAGACCTTCAGATTATTATGAGCTTGCTATTTTTTTGTCAGTCTCGAAGAGATAGAATGGTAAAGAATAGATGAACGACGACTGAAAAGCAAACTTCCTTGCCAACGCAACCATACGCAAGTAATCATCCTAATAAACAGGGACTCTAAGCCGTAAACGCACAGCCGAAAAGCAATCAGGTTAGAAATTCATACTACTTCTTGTTTCAACAAAGATGAGCCTTCAACACCGCCCGACAATACACCAGCTACGCTAGAGAGTTGTCGTAGAGTACGGATCACCTATATCTTTACTACTTGTGATCATCAACCAGATGCCCACATGTGCACAGAAGGTCGTTATCAGGATCTGGACTGAACTTTCTACAACTACAGCGCTTGCAGTTTCCAGAACCCAATACTACAGTATCGTCTACCACGTCTGCGGATTCCCAACTTGTGTATGCGAAGTTTTTCATAGCGGTACATGTTTAGTTAAACACGGTTGCTAAAAGTAGATTTAGCATTGCACTAATATAGACAAAAGACAATTGACGCAACCGCAAGGTGAGAAACTTCTTATTTATAAGGTGTTAGTTTGCGAGCCAGCTTCATACTGCTCTTTATCAATCTGACACACAAAAGCTGATGTTATCTAGCAAATGATTTTATATGAATTGTCGGTGAACGGACAGATTAAACAAGAGTGCTCAAGGTATGTTTCTTCAAAAGACTCTCTTTAGACCATCGCCACAGTAAACTCCGAACATCTTCATCGCCCCCATAATCTCCTCCTCCTTGAAATACACCCGATGCCCAATGCGGTGATAAGGCAAGCGACCGCTCTTCTTCCAAGTATGAAGCGTTACGCGCGTCACAGAGAGCATCGCGCATGCTTCCTCGACGGTCAGCAGAGCTTTGCCGGTTTTGGGTTGTGGTTCTGGTGTGACTGGCTTGCTTGCATTCAAGACTCGTTGGACAATTGCTTCGAGACCTGCTTCATCAAGTACAACTAGGGTTGTCTGGTTCATTGTGCTTTTCGCTATGTGTTAAACAATGAGCGAAAATGTTCAATCAGATTTACGGCTTTGGCCAAAGTGGATAGAAAGGATAGGCTATCTTTTGTTCTAGTGGGGTGCCTTAGAAGTGAGCAGACTTTGTAGAACGCGAGAATCACTGAGCACTTGCTCGGTTTGCAGCATCAATGAGCTTTTCGAGCTCTGCTTCGACGCGCTGGAGCTGCTTGGCACTGAGTCTTTGCAGACACTTCACAATGAAGTCCGTGAAATGCGCATCGTTAGTTTTGGCGTCGCTCCCCAACTTCTGTCGTATGGATGAGATGCTTGCTTCGCTCAGGTATTCATCTGGCTCGGCGCGAAAATGCTTGCCGAGATCTGCGTCTGTTATGCGGTCGTCAAATAGACCCGATTCCATGGCCATGAGAATAACACCAATGGCGTTAACCTTTGTACCAACTATGGTGAGAGGTGTAAAGTCCGGTGGTACTTCATTGCTCTCCAACTCCCCTTCCAACTTTGCGACGAGTTGCAACAGCTGTGTGAGGTTGCTCGATGCCGCTCTGGCGAGCTGCCGAATCCTGCCATTCGTAAACGAGGCTTCAGTATACGTGTTCGGTTCGGTTTGGGTATCTGCGACCGTAAGAGAGACATTGTCGTCGCCCAATCCGGCAAGAATGCCTTCGCCAGGAATCTTTGCTCCTTCGTTGTTCAGTGCGCTTTTTGTCTCTGCTAAGACCGCGCGCTTTGCCTGCACATCACTGTGTTTGGAGAGTGAGGCATGCAACTCGAGCTCCAGCTCGTGAAAATTTTTCATGCCCCAAAGCACAACGGCTTCGTAACGAAGCCGTGAGAGAATGAAGTTCATACCGAGGTAAATAAGCTGAGTTTGTAAGGCAAAGTGTACGCAATACGTACGCTGTGAACTTATTACAAAATCTAAGTCTTTGCTTTTATTGGACTTAGCATAATATATAGTGCGGACGGAGAGACTTGAACTCTCACATGTTTCCATACCAGATCCTAAGTCTGGCGCGTCTGCCATTTCGCCACGTCCGCGTGATTAATGCAGATCGCAAATATAGGGATGAATCTGAGAATATGAGTGATCTTGCTTCGTGAAAGGCTTATTCTATGCGAATAATGCTGATTTCTTGGAATTGATCGCCGTTGATGAGCTCGAGACGATACATGCCACTACCAAGACCAGCCATGGAAATCTGATGTCGTTGTTCGCTGCCGTCTGCGATTAGTTTGTTGCTATATACGCAGCGCCCTAAGGCGTCGAGCATCTTTAGTTGAACTGTGCTTCCCTGCTTTGCGCTGAAGCTCAAGGCTGCCCAGTCTTGTACGGGTTGGGGATTTAAGGCGGCTCGTAATACTTCTCGTAGGACAATGCCTTGGGCTCCGCCTAAACAACTGCGCGAGAGGAGTTTTGCGGATCGTAGATGGTAGTCCGTACAGCTGCCTGGTAGATGCTGGTCAAGACTGTCTATCTGTAACTCTAAAGGCGCTGCTTCTATTCCGTATAACAGCGCGATTCCTGGCACGGATGCTAAGACTACGCCGGAACTGTTGATTGGTAGACCCTTGGTTGGAAGCTCGATGTAGCGCGTTCTGTCTACTAGACGCTCGGCAAACACACTCTCATTGACAAAGGCAGAAGCTGGTACTCGCAGCAATAGGTCGCGATCCATTTGAGTAGCAGTGGTGCTGCGGGCACTTACTTGTATGCTGAAGCTGTTGCCAACAACGGTCTCTACACTGTCAACCCAAAGTTCGATGTTCTGTGTATTGACAATCTTTGTCTGGAAACGCTGCGTGCTTGTACAACCTGCCTCGTTCACAAGCTCTACGCTATACTCTTTGTCACCCTGCAAATACACAGTCGGCTGCAGAACTGTGTCGCTGCTCAAGCCCTCACTCGGTACCCACTTTACGCGCACTGGCTGATCACAACGAATGTTTGCAGCTACGCTATCACCAACGCAGCCCTGGACTGGCTCCGCTGAGATAACTTGTGGCGGTGGGAACACGCGCACGAGGATAGTGGTGTCACGATCACAAGAGCTTGAGTTTGATACATGGAGCTCGAACTGTGTATCTGCAAACAAAGGCACTGACCACACTTCTGTTGAATCAGGAGCATCGAGAAGTGGGTCTGCATCCGAGGCTCTGCGCCACTGCACTTTTGTGTTGGGATCTTGCGCTACTAGTCGAATGTGTGCTCGCTGTCCATCGCAGATGCTTTGCTGCAATAAAAGCTGTGGCAGATCTACAGCCTGCTTAAATCGAATGCTCAGTGTGTCTTCTGCAGAACAACTACCTCGCTGCGCGCGAACGATGTACTCGCCTTCTTGCTTTACATCGAATTGAAAGCTCCGCTTCTGCGCGTCAAAGACCGCAACCGCAGGTTGCAAGGTATAGTGAATAGTCGTATCGAGATCAGATGCGAGAGTAATCGTCGCTGTCTCACCGATGCAATGACTCTGGTCTGGACCGGCATCCACACTCAATTCTTTATCAACCTTTACCTGCACGGAGTCGATCGTGCTACAATAGGCTGAGCTTCGAGCCTGGAGATAGTAGGTCATGGAGCGCGTTGGACGTGCCCTAACTTCTGGTGCAATAGGCGTGGTCTCTAGTCCTTCGGTAGGCCACCACTCGTAGGCGTAGGGACCAATAGCTCCCTGCAATCGCAGTTGTACCGGTGACCCAATGCAGATCGTTGTATCCTCCATGACTTGAATCTGCGGCTTGTCGTGCACTTGCACCACTACTCGGTGCGTATCAACGCAGGGCCCAAAATTGCTGATGAGAGTGTAGACTTGACTGTGAGCTACTGTGCATAGAGGCGAGGCAATACTCGAATCGCTCAGACCCTCTGCGGGTGACCAACTATAGGCATCCGCACCTTGTGCCCATAAACGCAACTCCGAGCCCGCACACATTCCTGTATCGGCAATCACTCGAAGTGTCTTGGCCCTTCGCATGGTGACAAAAACGCTATCACGAAACACACAGCCGGCTACCGATTCTACATCTAAATAGTACCAACGATTTTGTGTGGCATGCATGATTGTCTGAGAAGCATTTGGATTGTCGAGCTCTATATCCGGCGACCAACGATAACGCGCACCCGAGGTGTCACTGCCATTCAAAGGAAAGAGAACTGCTCGGAGCAGTGAGGCCTCCCCCGGACATACTACTTGTGGCGTTGGCATACGCAGCTGTGGTGATGGTTTGAGCTTAACAACGACAGAATCTGTATCTGTACACACGCCGTTTGTTACGTATACGTAGTAGGTCGTGGTACGCTTCGGACGTACCTCTGCATCATTTGGGGTGATCACTCGCAAGGATGAATCTGGTACCCACTGAATGTGCATACCTCCCGTTACTCGAATGATGAGCGGATGCCCCGCACAGACACTGGTATCAGGTGTGATCAGGGTCTGGGTTTCATTTACATACAAGGTGACAGAATCCGTACTCGTACAGCCATTGATATCGGTGCCACGCACATAGTAAGTGGTAGTTCGCGTAGGTTGTACGTACGGACTTGCCGAATTCGCATTGTCGTACAAACTGGTTGGTGTCCACTGATAGCTCAGCGCCCCGCTCGCACGAAGCTGCTTTCGCGTATTGCCTTTGCATACGATCTCGTCAAGACCTGCATCGACGGGCAGCGGACCTGTCATGGGAATCTCACGAACGATGAGAATGGTATCGGGTTCGAGATAGGTCAGGCGAACGCGGACGCTGTAGGTGCCAGACTGTTTATAGACATGCTTCACCGTCGTGCGGGAACTATCGCGAGTTCCATCCCCGAAATCCCACACGATACTAATTGGACTACAAGCTGTACCAAGCGAGATACTGAGCTCCCGTTCGCAGATCTTAATGTCCTGATGGAGCTTCATATCATCTAAACTGCTGAACATTACGATCACCGGTTGATCTTCGTTCCCGTTGAGCTTTTTATCGAGGAAGGAATCGCTTGTTGTTGGGAAGTTCAGTGAATGCGTTGTCAGACCAACGAAAACGCGCATGAAACAGCCTTGTCGGTAAAAACAAACCGAGACCGATGCATAGTCTTCTGCTGTACCGCAGAGGTAGGTGCCGTAAAGAAGACTCGAGGCTGTGGGATCGAGCACCAAAAGCACCGCGTCGAAATTTCCCTGAGGAGTGGACTGAAAAGCATTCTGTGTAACAGGCGCTACGCCATTGTGCGTAACATAGCCTCCAATGTATATGGTCCCATCAAAGTTCAATTCAAGAGCCCGAGGAACAACCCGAAAGCCAAGAATGGTGATGAAGCCTTGGGTCTGTACTTCGGGATCAAAGCTTGTTACATAGCCTCCTGTGCTATGTCCACTGAGCAAAGCTGTGGTCACATCCATATTTGAACCGAAGGCGGTACCAGATACAAGGAGACGATTTCGAACATTGTCAAAGGTCACTGTACTTGCAACATCCAGAGCACCTGAGCCAAAAATGGTACAACGCACTGCTTGCAAACCATTGGCGTCCTCACGAAACATCAACACGAGTGCGTCACTGGCATCAACGATCTTGCCATAACGAATGGGCAGGTTGTCGGAATTAGTTACACCACTCACATACAGTCGCCCCTGCGCATAACAAATCTCCGTTGGTCTTTCTATGAAACGTCCGCCATAAAAACTGCCGTACACTATTGCACCTGTTGCCGATACTTTGGAGACAACTATATCTACCTGTCCGCCGAAGAATCTAGAATACGCGTTTGTGGTCATGGCATACGCACCACCTACTGACTGTGCAGCGGTATAGACTTCGCCTTGAGCATTAATGCAGCTGACTGCTCCTCGCGAAGCATCTTCTAGTCCTCTTTCTTGGACCAGTATTCTCCCTAGTACGCTGGAATAGATGAGCTGCTTGCCATCAGCACTGAGCTTCAACACGAAGGCATTGCTAAACTCACTTTGCAAATACTGTTTACCAACGTCATTAATCACAGGAAAATTCGCTGAAAATGTGTAGCCACTCACGATAACCTCGCCAGCCGCATTCAGCCAAATAGAGCCTCCCGCATCATCACTGGCACCGCCTATGTAGGTTGCCCAAAGAACTGTGCTCAAGGTAGGATCCATTTTGAATACCATCACATCGCGCCGCCCTGCATTCCCTTCTGCATACACTCCTGGAGTTGTTTGTATGCTCGTGCACCAACCAGTGCCATACACATTGCCCTGTGCATCGCTTACAACGTCTAACAAATAACCAATGTTGTTGTCTTTGCCGAAGAAGGTACCTCGACAATAGGTGAGATCAACGCGCGATTTGTTTTGTGCTTGCAGCACATCACTCTGGAGGCAGACACTAAGGAAGAGAAGGGCATACACGAGAATCCTGCACAGTCGCATGTAGCGTCCCGCTTCGTTGTCCTCTACTCTCTTGTGTATGCCGTGCATTGCCAGCTCCTTTACACTCTGTGTACTCTCGAATCTTCGATACTCCCCGATCTCTAACCCTCTTGCTTTTGCCTACGTAGACCGAATTGGTCTGCGCAGGATCACTGTTCTCCCTACGCCCTCTTTCTCCTGCATTCAAACCTTGTGTTGCTTTGTACTCGTCTTATGACGACAGTTTGCCTCGTCTTCAACTGACTTTTTATCATGCTCGCCGCTTCGCGTCTCGACGGCTCCACGAAGCCTGGCTCCCTCCCGTCTTCCCTCTGGTTCCAAGCTACAAAAAGTCCGTTCAACAGAATAAGCAAAGCTGTACACCCCCTCGCCGAGTTTTCGCGTCGCCGTCTTCGGTGATCAGAAAGAGTTGGTCTCTGCTTCTAACGAATGAACATGCAATAAGGCGCAATAAGGCGCAATAGAAACAAGCTATTCGAAACTCGAGTCAGCTATCGAAAGTTGACAGAGCATTTCGCTCGTCGGACCGATCTGACTCTCCTTAGGTTCTCGATGCGTACTATTGACAATAAGCACGATGAGTTAGCATTTGTTTCAGACAACCAGCTGAACCTTGAGCTATCAAAACCAGGCTCCCAATCGAGATTGGGCAGATGCACCGACAAGAGCTAAATGCTTATTGTTTTTCTAGCATTTTCAAGCACTTAGCATAATATCGCAGGACTTCTGCCACCTGATCGACTGGCTTGAGACTGATGCTTTTCTCTTGCGGATCTGCTCAGTCTATGATCGGGGTGGGAAGGGTCGTGTCGTTAAGAGTTGTTCTTTGCGAGACGACTTCATTTTCACAGCAAAAGGTCGACAATCTCAGTATCGCATGGATTGCGCTGAGAGTGTAAGGATACATAACTCATGTTTCCGCTTGTTGATGCACTATGCAAAACTCCTTTTACGCGAACAACAGCTCCTCCTTCGCGATCTACTTGGTCGTTAGTCTGCTCTTTGTTGCAAGCTTGAGCTCATGCAGAGAAGCCATCGTCGTTCCAGAAGAACCACCAACCGCCTACGATTCCCAGAGATTTGATGCCGATCCTCTCGCCACTTTGTGGTTTGATTGTGCAAGCTCATGCGCAGCCAGAAGCCCAGGCTTTAGCGAACCAGTAACCGTTCGCAGTTATGCGTATCTCAGTATTGCCTTTTATGAGGCATTGTTACCGGGAATGCCAAGTGGGTATCGATCACTCGCGGGACAGCTCAACGGACTCAGTGCTCTTCCAAAAGCAGATACGGCGGGCAAGCGATTTCATTGGACAATCTGCGCGAACGCGGCGGCAGCTGATGTGATGCGGGCAATGTTTGCAAATGCAGGCGCAGATGTCAAGAAGACCATTGACTCCTTAGAGAAACTCTGTCACGACGAGCGCTTCGAGCGCACGCACGACACGGCCATGACCAAACGCTCTGTCGCCTTTGGAAAGGCAATTGCCAAGGCAGTGATCAGCTACTCTGAAAGTGATGGCGGAAAGGATGCGGACAAAGACAACTATGCTACACCATTTCAAACAAGCGGTGATACACTGGCATGGGTTCTGAGTTCAACACAAAAGAATCCACTGTTGGCAGCTTGGGGTGCGAATCGTCCCTTCGTTCTCACAACCAACGATCTCAGCGGGGATCTCGATCCTGGTCCCTACCCCGAGTTTTCTACACAGAAGAATTCAGAGTTCTACAAGACAGCCGTCGCTGTGCGTGCATCAGTGATGTCGAGCAGTTTCGATGAGCGCGCAGTGGTGCGATACTGGGGTAATGAGGGACAACACACTCACGCGACCTCATCTCACATGATCAATATTGCCACGCAGCTCTTGCGCACGGGAGCATTTCCTCTTGGCAAGTCATCAATTCTCTATCTACAGATGTCTCTGGCAATGAATGATGCCTGTATCGCCAGTTGGAAAGCCAAGTACAAGTACCCTTTGATGCGCCCGATCACCTACATTCAGAAGTATGTAGATAAAACCTGGTTAAGCGACCCAGATATTGCAAAGATCTATGTACCAGCCTCGCCTGAATACTGCAGCAACACTGTTGCCGTATGCCAATCAGCGCTTCCTGCACTACGTTCATTCTTTGGAAAAGACTATCTCTTTACCGACCGCTCACGCTTAAGCATCCTAGAGATGGAACGTGACTACTATAGCTTTGACCAAATTCAACGCGAAGTCTTGAAAACACAGACGCAGAGCGGCATTCAATACCCCTTCAGCATTGATGCTGGGAACAAGATTGGAACAAGTGTTGCGCAGCTTTGCAATCAACGTGTTGTTTTGAGCCCTTAAGCTATCGAAGGACACACCTCAAATTCCGAAGCAGAAAAACGAGAAGGTATAAACAAGCGCGGGAGTGTTGCAATGCAACACTCCCGCGCTTGTTTTCCTGTACTCTTATCGTCTACTTCTCGATGACAACCTTCAAAGTAGCAGCTTTCGAATCTTGAACGACACGAACGAAATACACACCGCTGCCATACTCAGACAAGTCAAAGTTCTTTTCGAAGGCACCGTTGAAGTCTTTCACTGATTCAGTGTAGATCTCGCGTCCATCCGCTGTATGCACTCGCAACTCAATAGGAGCAGCCTTAGCGCCTTGGATTGACAGACGGAAATGTCCGTCGTTCGAAGGATTCGGACGCAGACTCAATTCTTCGAGTTTCAAATCTTGATTCTCAGCTTGCTCGGTACGGAAGGTCGTATTGCGTTCAACATCACCTTTGCGAAGCTTCAAGATATACACATGCGTTTGCACCTGATTTGTCTGCTCGTCTAAATCCTCAACTTGAGTTTGGAGATTCAGGTTATCGACATCCAAGTCCTCGAGTGACTCCAGTCCGCGTGGTACAAACAACTTGAGATCAGCTGAGCCGCCATCCTCGCTGTGACTGCCTTCAATGTTCAACTGAAGACTGGAGTCGAGTCCTGCAACCTGAATATTCAAGCGTCTGAGCATTTTGTTCAGCTTCTGCATTTTCATGTCCATACCCTTCATCGACTCGCGCATGCCCTGTAAGGCATTCTTCATACCCTCAACATGCACTTGGAAGGTTGTACCATTGGGTGTAGAGTCGCAATGAAACTTCAAACGACACTTTCCACCTTCAGCTCCAGACACATTAAAGTGAAACTCTTGGTCGTTGTCAGAATCCGACTCGAGTTGTTCAATAACGACGAGATCCGTCCCTTCTTTGGCTTTTGCATCCGATGCTGCATTATCCTCATCAATAGTGACTTTGAAGGACTCCTTCAGCTTTGCATCCGGCATCGCTTCTACGTCAACTGCATCTGGCGCATCCACGCCATTTTCGATCGCTTCTTGTTTTTGTTGCAAACGAGCTTCCATCTTTTCTATCGCAGTCTTCAGCTCCTTCATCTCTGCCTCATCCACCTTGTGCACACGGCGTTTGATAACTATGCGACGCGGTTTCGTCGTACTAGGCGCTTCAGCAGAGTTTGTATTCGTACTTAGAACCGTAGTCGTTACCACATTCTCCTTTTGCGGTGTTTCACTTCCATATTCGCTACTGATTGCGTCAATGGAAGCACTTCCTTTACATCGTGGAATCATGAGCATGGCTCTGCGCTGTGGATGCGCGCTGAGGAGCGTCTTATTCGTACAAATGTTCCCGACACCATTGAGAGTCTGATGCGTCTTAGCGTCTGTACTCGAAGCTGCATTAGTACCTGAGCTAGTGCTTGAGCTTTCACTAGCACTTTTCGATGTTGATGCAGATACGGACTGAGCTCCCTGTTTGCTGCTTGGAGACTTGGAGCTTGCTGGAGAGATGGAAGTTGCTTGAGATCTGGCGTTTTGGCTGCCGAAGGCAGACAAAATCGCCGCGAGAATGAAAATCCGGTTGAGTACACGCATAGGCTCGGCGTATGGTAGTGAATAAAATGTGCGTTTCATAGTGCGAGACGAACTTAGCAGTGAGCTTGTTAAAGCCCCGTTAATTAACGGAATGCAGTGTGTTAAGCCCTTGCGTAGACCCGCGCCCTGCGTTGCGAGTACATTCATCTCGACCGACTCTCAACGATGCCACTGGGAATATGTTGCGTTTGAAGTGCTCTAACTTTTCTGTCATTGCGCAGCCCATCTTCAATCATTGAAGCGACGAATAAGAGCGGCAGTAGTTTGTGAGGATGGTGTATTCAGCTCATAGAGTGCTCGGAGAACTTGTTCGCGTTCCTCAGGGAGACGGTTCTGACTCATCTTTGCCTTGGCTTCAATCTTCGTGATCTGCAGTTCAACGCCAACGATAGCTTTGCAGAGGGCATCACGTTGTTCGCTATTCATCGCTTCCATTTTTTGTACACCGGCAGATCCATCGAAGAACTCATTGGTTTTGCGCAGAATGTGGAGAAGTTCATCGCGATCATGGATAAGTCGGACCTTACCATGAAGATGTATTGCGATATAGTTCCAAGTGGAGACCTGATTGGCGGAGTCATACCACAAGGAAGAAATGTAGTGATGGGGTCCCTGGACAAGCAAGAGAGTTTCGCCTTGATCCATTATCGTCCAGTGTTTGTTCGCACGTGCCATGTGAGCCTGTACAAGAGTGCACTCATCATTGACCACAAAGGGTAAATGGGAGATCTGGAAGCCAGATGTTTCCTGATAGTTCATAAAGACACCAAAGCTCTCATGACGCAGCAACTCGACGATGAGTTCTGTATCGCTAATTTGAAACGAGGAGGGATTATACATCACTTGTTCAATAATGTGTTACGTGCTCTCACTGCCATCAGTTTCTTGAGAATGGGCAAGGTCTTACAGACTAGCAAGTTTAGTCCAGACGTTCCCGCAAATCCTCGTACACGAAGTTTGCATAGAACACATCCCAAACCATGATTTCTGTGGTACCAATCTCATTCATCGGAGATCCGCTGCTTAGTTCCATTGCTTCTTCAATAGAATCCGCTTGGATCAGCGTCAAGCCACCCGAGTGGTTTTCGAAGCCACCTCCGCCACAGGCAACTAGCTTTCCACTCTGATGCAAATTCCGCAGCCAGGTCATCAAACGAGGTATACGAGCGTCAAATTCTTCTTGTTTAAAATTCGCGTCCTCCTCAAAAGAACGCCAGATACAAGCATAGATGGTTCTCATAGGCGGTAGATATGGTGTCTTGATAGTGAAAAAACCATCACAATTTGCGCAATTCGCTTGTTATGGCAGAGGCTTGAGCGCCAACTCTGTGCAAAAGCTTCCCGAGCCTTTCGTTGTTCAGAACACCCCCCTTTCGTATTTTGGGCGTCATCTAAAACTGCATTCTTATGTGTCGATTTGTCGCCTACAGTGGTCCTCCAATAGTTGCGGATGACTTACTGTATAAACCTAAATACTCGCTGATCACAGCGCAGAGCATCAATGCTGGTGAGATGTCGGTTGCGGTCAACGGTGACGGCTTCGGGGTTGGTTGGTATGCCCCTGCAATCGACAATGAACCATGTGTGTTTCGCTCGATCAAACCAGCGTGGAGTGATGCCAACCTGAAAAGTCTGGCGCGCAAAATTTATTCTCCCATGATGTTCATGCACATTCGTGCAGCATCACCTGGGATGACCGTAGAAGAAGTGAACTCTCACCCGTTCATGAGCGGCAAGCTGATGTTCATGCATAATGGTATGATCTTAGGCTTTAAGGACATCCGTCGACAGCTCTTACGCAGTTTGAAGGATAGTGCTTATGATGCTATTCAAGGTTCAACCGACTCTGAGCATGTCTTTGGCTTGTTCCTCAATCACATCGACGATCCCAATGGTGATGTAAGCTGTGATGACTTGGTGTATGCAATGAACAAAGCACTTGACGACCTGAGCGACCTGTTAGTCGATGCAGGCGTTAAGCAGCACAGCTATCTGAATCTCTGCGTCACCAATGGAACGAGTCTTGTAGCGGTTCGCTACACAACGAATCCTGATGTGCAGCCAGCATCATTGTACTATGCATTTGGAAGCCGATACAACACATCTATAGATGGTTGTGTGATCGACCCGGCAAATGGCAAGCGCCCTACAACTGTACTCGTCGCATCTGAACCTATTACGGCAAGACGCGGTGACTGGATGAAGGTAGAGCGCAATTGCATGATGGTTGTTGATGAGACGATGCGCATTAGTTTCCATAACATTGAGTTGCCCATTGAGCGCTTAATGTTTGAAGAAGTAGAGAGTACAGAACTAAAAGTTGACTAAGGAGGCGTTTTTTGTCTGAGAGTTCATTCGTGAACACCGACACAGACAAAGAAGAGCTCAGCTGCGTAGGCAGTAGAACATATGGAACGGCATGGAAGAGGTGAAGGACCTCTTTCGGGACGCAAGTCCAAAAACTAAACAACGAGTTTTCAACGATATACATGGAGAAACCCATGCACTCAGAACACACAGCTGATGAACATGTGCAGAAGTACCCAACAACGCTTTCCAAGCTTATCATGTTTGGTGCAATTGGTGGTGGCTTGTACGCGATAACCAGCATGATTGCAAGCAAGGCGATTACAATGCCGGCTTGGGCTGTTATGCTTATACTTGTTACGATTGGCATTTTGATTGGCGGAAGCAGCACTTTGGTACCTGAGCATCGCGGCGGACGTGCAGCAACCTACGTTGGCTTCGTCTTTGCAGCCATTGGCATCCTGCTCATGATCGACGTGTGGATTTTTCACGCAGCTGGTAAGTAAGAGCAAAGAAGTCTCGCATTCATAGCGGTGAGCATATGAGGGATGAATTGAGTGGTATCGTCTCCCAAATTGCTTTCCAGTACTTCTTTCGCTCCTGTCGGATACTCTTAGAACAGTACGCAAGGTCTTTGCGAGCCTCCGCTCGCATATTGGGGAATACCAAATACTACGAATTGGACTATCATGGTTGAACATCTTCATATCATCCCGCTTTTGCCGCTCATCGGCTTTCTTATCATTGGCTTGTTTGGCAAGCGACTTGGTAGTGAGCGAGCTGTAGGCATTGTTGGTGCAGGAGTCATTCTGTTGTCGTTCATGGCAGCACTTAATGTGTTTATCAAACTCCTAGGCATGCCAGCTGAGGAGCGACACATCGTCGACCATGTCTTCACCTGGATTCAGGCTGGCAACTTTAGTGCGGATCTCGCCTATCGTGCCGACCAGCTTTCCATTTTGTTCACGCTGGTGATCACTGGCGTTGGATTCCTTATTCATGTATATTCGATAGGCTATATGCACGGCGATAAGAGCTTCGCACGCTTTTTTGCCTACTTGAACCTTTTCGTGTTCATGATGCTTAACCTGGTGCTAGCAAACAACTTCCTTGTGACCTTCTTGGGCTGGGAAGGCGTAGGCTTGGCATCGTACCTGTTGATCGGTTTCTGGTATGATCAGAAGTTCCCAGGTACGAACATTGTATGGACAGGTGATGCAGCCAAGAAAGCGTTCATCGTCAACCGTATTGGTGACTTTGGAATGCTTGTCGCAGTATTCATGATCTATCTCTACACTGGAAGTCTTGACTATGATAAAGTCAACGCCTTCTTTGCTGCAAATGCAACAACTGTGGGAACAGGCACCATTACCATCATCGCCTTGAGCTTGTTCTTGGGTTGCACTGGAAAGTCCGCTCAGATACCTCTTGCAGTCTGGTTACCAGATGCTATGGCGGGTCCCACTCCTGTTTCAGCACTCATTCACGCTGCAACCATGGTTACCTCCGGTATCTTCCTCATCGCTCGAACCAACGTCATTTTTGCCTTATCGCCTACAGCGATGTCAGTTGTGGCGACCGTCGGTTTAGCCACAGCCTTTCTCGCAGCAACCATTGGTATTGTCCAAAATGATATCAAGAAAGTCCTTGCCTACTCAACCGTATCGCAACTCGGCTTCATGTTCATTGCTTTAGGCGTAGGCGCATTTACTGCTGGAGTCTTTCACGTGATGACACACGCCTTCTTCAAAGCCTTGTTGTTCTTGGGTGCGGGCTCTGTTATTCATGGTATGCACCATGAACAAGACATTCAAAAGATGGGTGGCTTGAAGAAGCATATGAAGACAACCCACCTCACCTTCCTTCTCGGAACCTTGGCTATTGCAGGTATCTTCCCCTTTGCCGGCTTCTTCTCGAAGGATGAGATTTTGTGGAACGCGTATCTGCACGGTGGACCTCAAATGTGGGCCCTCGGTGTCATTGCGGCTCTCTGCACAGCTTTCTACATGTTCAGACTCTACTATCTCACCTTCCACGGTGAAGAGCGCTTTGATGTTCATCATACGCACCCACATGAATCACCAGCAACAATGACCTTTCCTCTGGTCGTCCTTGCGATCTTATCGGTGATTGGTGGATTTATTGGCATACCAGCAGCTCTTGGTGGACACAGTATACCAAATGTGTTGGAGCACTGGTTAGAACCGGTGTTTGCACAAGGACAAGAGATCTTGGCTCGTCCTGAACATCATGATGTTCACGCTATCGAGTACATTCTCATGGCTGCTTCCTTGATCATTGCCATCGTTGGTATTTTCATTGCTACGCGCTTCTATAAGTCTAGTTCTACGAAGCCAGCAGAGATCGCCGCTAAATTCTCAAGTGTATACTCTCTCCTATGGAACAAGTATTTCCTTGACGAGTTCTATCACAAGGTCTTTGTTAACCCTATCTATGCACTGTCAAACAGCTTCCTTTGGAAAATCTTCGACATCAAAATTGTTGATGGAATAGTCAATGGCACAGCGAAGATGATCGAAGCAATTGCCCAACGTCTGCGACTCATGCAAACTGGGGTAGCCCAGAATTACGCAGTTGTGATGATGGCTGGAATCGTGATGATCATTGGCTTTATGGCTTTTGTTCACTAGTCGGTGCTCTTGAAGAGACTTTCTCTAAGCTCGCATCTTCGATGCGAGCTTTTTTTTTGCTTCCATGTAACAACCTGTTATTGGAACGTTCAGGACAGTATCACTATACTTGCGCAAATGAAACCTCTTCGACCTATGATCGTTAACAGATGTAGAATGCTCTTCGGTGCAAAACAGCTAAATATCAACTCAACAATCATCAACTCATGAATACACCAGAACTCGCTCAATGGCTGACCGTGCTACGTGTGGTTCCGCGACTTTGGGCGCAGGATGCATGGACGCAAAGCGACATCCAGCTCGTATCAGAGCATTTTCAATACTTGCAAGAGTTGTGTCGACAAGGCAAGGTTTTGATCGTGGGTCGCACGGATGTGGAAATGAAAGACAACCTAGGTCTGGTTATCTTCCTCGCAGAGACGGAGGAAGCGGCGCGATCTCTGATGAACAATGATCCGGTCGTGCGAAACGCAGTGATGACAGCAGAGCTCTTTCCCTATCGCCTTGCATTACTCAGCGAAGCGCTGAATACTATGAAACACACGTAGGTAGAAGGTGGCTGACATAGTGTTCGTCATTGGTGTCGCCCATCGGGCACGCAGCATAGCACGGTGCAAAGGTGACAAGGTGCTAAGAAGTCTGCACGTAGAGTCGTCCGAGACTTGCTACATGAGTTTGTTCACTTGTTTGCGACGCAGCATATCGACGAGTTCGGTCACAGCTGTTGTATCGCCTCGTTTGCAGATGAGGAGCATATTGTCGGAGTCGACAACAACGAGGTCTTCCACACCAACAAGGCCAATGACCTTGCCGTACGAAGAAACAAGACATCCCTTGGTGCGCACTGTAAAGACATCACCTTCCAGTACATTCTTGCGGGAGTCTCGCTTACTTAGACGATAGACCTCGTCCCACGTACCAACGTCACTCCACTCAAAGTTTGCCATCACGCAATACACTCGCTGTGATTTTTCCATGATGCCATAGTCCATGGAAATCGGACGGATTTGCTTATAGGTGTTTTGGAGAATCTCATTGTACGCGTCGATCGACATTGGGGTCTTCAACGGCTCGAACAGGGGCGCGTACTCTGGCAGATAGCGACGAAACTCCTGATCGAAGGTCTGTACTGTATAGACAAATATTCCGGAGTTCCAAAGGAAGTCTCCAGCATCCAAGAAACGATTCGCGGTATCCGTATCTGGTTTCTCAGCAAAGACACCGACGGCACGAACTGTGGTCTTCGAACTTCCACTAAGAGGTACGGGCGTTTCGCTGATTTGCAAGTAGCCAAAGCCACTTTCTGGTCGCGATGGTTCCAGTCCTATGGTCACAATCCCCTTCGTTTCCGCTGCTGCACGAATGGCAGTTTCAATACTCTGGTGAAACTCACCTACGTTATGCACCACGTGATCAGAAGGCAAGGCAACTACCACATCGTCTACATCCAACGTTTTCAAGAACAACACGTTTGCAAGCTCTAAGGAAGCAGCTGTGTTGCGACGAAAAGGTTCCATGATGATGTTCTGCGCAGGAATCAGCGGCAATTGATCCTTCACCAAAGCAGCGAGATGATCGGTTGTGACGACGTAAATGTTCTTTGGATCGAAGAGTGGAAGCAGGCGGGCAACGGTGTTTTGGATCATGGTGCCCTCTCCAAGCAAGTGTATCAACTGCTTGGGATGACTTTCCGTGCTCCGTGGATACAATTGCGCTCCACTACCTCCGGCCATGATTAATGCTACTGCCTTCATTGTATTCTCGTGTATCTTTCGTTCAATTCAAAAAACGACTGTGCTACTTCGCCATTGCTCATATCAAATCAACGGACTTCAGGTGCTGGCGATGAGTCTCTCAAAGAGTAAATCGCATTCAACTCGCGACCTCGTTCAGCAAAATCCAATCCGAAGCCAATCAAAAACTCTGGACCGATTTCAAAACAACAATAGCGGACATCAATCGCAACCTTATGTTGTGTCGGCTTTGAAAGTAGGGTCGCAATACTGACGGATGCTGGTGCATGCTCGTGTAGACGTTGCAAAATTGACTGCAAGGTCAAGCCACTATCAACGATATCCTCAACAACAATCACATGGCGTCCACCAATGTGCGAAGCAATCTCTGACAATTGCACCGATCCAGAAGACTGCATCTCATTGCCGTAACTCTTCGCGCTTAGGACTTCAACACTACATGGAATGTTCACTGCGCGAATCAAATCTGCAGCAAAGAACATAGCTCCTTTGAGTATCACAATGAAAACAGGCTCCTTCTCACGGAAGTCTTCTGCAATTCGCTGAGCCTCACGTGCAATTGCTGATTGTACTTCAGCAGCACTCAGACACTGCTGAAACACCTTTTCTGCTATGCGATAGTCTTTCATGACTCCACATGAAACGTTGCCCGAACTATACGTCGTGTATCGTTCGAAATCTTAAAATCATCACACATACGCAAGCCGCACAGCCAAACGATATCAGTAGCAGTTGCTAAAACCAAACGTCCTGCACGTTCACTATGCTCAACTTTTTCGTTCGTGAGAATATCACTGACCTTCATGTGACCATCAAATCCTATGGGATGAAAAGAGTCTCCAGCGTGCCAGGTTCGTAGCGTTAGGCGATACGGTAGTCGATCGTAATCGAAATACTCAACCATGCGATCTTGTCCTATACGAACATCATTACGGTGACACTCCTCCAACTCCAAGCGATACTTTCCAATGCTGTAACTACCGAGTTTGTACACCGACAAGAACACTTCTTGCAGGTGTTGTTCATACATCAAAACGATCTCATCCCGATTACGCAAGGCAATCACATTATTCACCACATTCTCTCGTGCTCCCACTTCCGCATCGAGAAGCTTTGTGATGCGATCAATGGAAGCGAAGGAAACGGTGCGACCGAATGTGAGGGCTGACACAGCGCGTTCGATGATCTCACCTTGTAAAAAGCTATGCAGAGCTTCGAGTTTATAGATATCGATCACGCAGGAATCATCCTTCTCGTTCACTACTGAGTGGTAAGTACTGTGAATGAGTGAATCAATGAAGCCATCAGCGCGTCGTAAGAGTGTGGCGGTGCGATTCAAGGATTCAACAATCTTAGGATTGTACTCCTCTTTGAGTTTTGGTAGCAAGTCGTGTCGGACCTTATTCCGCGTGTACTTCGTCAGCGAATTCGTTTCATCCTCGTACCATTCTAGCTCTCTCAAGCCGGCATATTCAAGGATATCTTGCTTGGACAAGCACAACAGTGGACGTATCAGTTGGGTCTTCTTCACCAATGGTCTGCGCGGTGGAATGCTTGCCAAACCAGTTAGGCCTGTGCCTCGGAACAGATTCATCAAGAGCGTCTCTGCAGCATCGTCGGCGGTATGCGCTGTCGCACAGAACTGCGCACGTATCGTACTAGCAGTCTGGCGGAAAAACTTATAGCGCAATTCGCGCGCAGCAGTCTCCTCCGAAAGTGAGTGCTTCTTAGCAAACTCTTGAACTTTTACCTGAGTGCTGTGACAGTTCACATCGTATCGCTGTGCAAGGCTCTTCACAAACTTCTCATCACGCTTGGCATCAGCGGCTCGAAGGCCATGATTCACGTGGGCAATGCTAAGGGTATATGCGTGCTCGAACGACAGTATGTGCAGGATATCCAGTAACACGATGGAGTCTACACCTCCGCTCACACCAATGAGAATGCTCTCGCCATCCTGAGCCAGAAGTTCGTTGAGTAGATAGCTTTCAACCTTCTCAACTATTCTCTCCACATCCTCACCAAGTTCAGGCTTTTGTGATGGATCCTTGTACACAAAGTAGTGCTTCGGTGGTGGTAGTGGACGACGTTCCTCAGCCAGGGGCGGTGGCGCATCATCTGCACGCAGAGCTGCGCTTGCAGCATCATCTCGCTGACCGCGACCAGACTTCTTGTCTCGACCACCTCGTTTATCGTTACGACCGCGCGAAGATTCCTGTGTTTTCTCACCGTCGGCTTGTTTCTGCTCAGCGCCTTCGGCTTGAGCCTTTGTTGACGCAGCGTCGTCGACAGCACCCTCTTGTTTGTCTGCTCCTTGACGATTGCCCTGGCCGCGTTGGCCTCGACCCTGCTGCGCCTTGTTCTGATCTGCACCTCTACCCTTTTTCTGTTGTGGCGTCTGCTCATTGCCTTCCGCTTGAGCAGTTTCGTCGGCAACAGGTTGCGCGCGTTGACGATCATCACGAGCTTGGCGATCATCACGAGGCTGACGATCATCACGAGGCTGACGATCATCACGAGCTTGACGTTCGTCACGGGGTTGGCGATCGTCACGGGGTTGGCGATCATCACGTGGTTGGCGATCATCGCGAGCTTGGCGATCATCGCGAGGTTGGCGAGAATCCGAGCGACGATTGTCTGGCTGGCGCTCTGATCGCTCGGCAGGACCTTCAGCCTTAGCTTTGCCTTGTGGATGAGTTTGTTTCTCTGAACGTGCATCTACAGGTTGTTGATCAGGCGCAGCTGCTTGCGATGCATCTGGAACGGAACGTCGATCATTATCGCGACCGCGACGTCCAGTGTCAGCTCCTTGTCGTTGATTCGGTCTCTCATCTCTCTTCTGCGTAGTTGGCGCCGTATCTAGTTCTGCAGCATCCATCGACGCTTGCATCTCGTTAGCAAACTGCGCCTCTTGTGCAGCTTCTATCTCAGACTCTGTTTCCGGCTCCAGACCTTGCTTAGCGCGTTCGGCTGCTCGTTGTATACGCTCGTTCTTCTTTTGGTCGCGCCACTGGCGACGTTTTTCAAGCCACTCAAGTCTGCGCTTCTCACGTCGGCTGATTTGCGGCTGTTCTGCCTCGCCGCCTTCAGTTCCTGCCTCTATTGGGCGCTTTGTCTGCTCAGAACCTTGATCCACATTTTGAACTTGCGGGCGTGCTTGACCTCTGGCTCCCTGTGACTGTTGTGACTGAGAGGTATTCTGAGCGTTTTGCTGTTGGCGATTGCGATCGTTATCACTGCGCTGCGCTTGTGATGAAGCTTGTGACTGAGATGCAGCATTGCCCTGCTGCGGTCTACCCGACTGAGCACCGCGATTTGTATCATGTGTCGATCCTGTTCCGCGCGACCCATGTGCATCTCTGGAACGGCCACCTTGTTGATTAGTGTCTGCTTGGCGTTGGTTTGCGCCTCCCGCATTATCTGATGCTGATGTTGGTTGAGTTCGCGGAGCTGAGCCTTGCGAACGAGCATCGGTATTCGCGCTCTCTTGACTAAGACCTTTGGAGCGCGACTCTGTTTTCGCGCTTTTGAGTGAAGAGATAAAAGCGGAGACTTCCTCGAGCAGTGGAGTGTCGAGCTCAGGCTTCTTTGCAGCAGATGCTTGAGGGCCACGCTGCGAGCCACGGCCTTGTTTCTGTTTGCCTCTGGTCGCATCTTCTGGTGCAGTCGGAGCCTCGGCACGAGCCGCGCCACGCCCGCTACCACGACCAGCACTACGTTCTGCCGAACCCGTCGTTTTCTTTTCAGCGCTGCTTGGCTGTGCATCTACTTGTTTCGCGCTCTTCTTGGTAGCCGATTTCTGTGTCTCCGAAATTTCTTGCTGAGAAGTTGCAGCACTCTTCGATCCCGACTTCTTCGCTGAGCTAGATGCCGCAGAAGATTTAGTGCTCGATTTGCTTAACGACGCAGCTGCTTCAGTCAGGCCACTTGACTTCGCATTGCTTTTTAGAGCTTTGCCTTGAGCAGTCTTTGCTGAGCCAGACGTGGCAGAGGATGCTTTCGCTGCTTTTGCTGTGGTAGAAGCACCAGACTTGCTTTCCTTCTTTACAGCCGACTTCGCTTCTGCCTTCAGAGAAGAGGAAGTAGTTTGTTTCGTGCTTGGTCGGGTGCTTGACTTTTTCGCTGTCTTTGCAGAACCTTTTTTTGTGGGACCTGCGCCACTACTTGTATCGGACGTTGTATCAAACGCATCCGATGAGAAGTCTTCGTGTATCATGTATAGCTCTCTATCATGCTCTGAGAACTCATCAGAGCAAACTGCATCCTTTATGCAGTCTCAATAACCTCCGGCACTGAGTTGGACTCAAACCCACTGTTCTCTACAGTATTGTTTAAGAACTCCACATAGCGTTGCAAACGATCTTGTACTTCAGAGAATGTCTCAGTATGCACAAGATCACGTCGTACACTTGAAGCCATGTAAAGACCCTTCAAATAACCGGAATAAAATTTTCGAAATTCCAAACAGGAACGGCGTTCGTTCCCGCTACGAGCAATGCTTACAGACAATTGCTCCAAACAGATGCGCACGCGCTCAGCGACCGAAGCAGCTGGTGCAATCACACCGTGTTCTAACAAACTTTTACACTCTCGAAAGATGAAGGGGTTCGCAATAGCAGCGCGCCCAATCATCACCGCATCACAACCCGTTTCCTCAAATGCTCGCTTGGCATCTTCTGCCGTTTGAACATCGCCATTGAGGATAACAGGCATTTTGACGACCTTCTTGATTTTCGGAATCCATGACCAATCTGCACTCCCATTGTGGCCCATATCCCGAGTGCGACAATGCACCGTTATGGCTGCAGCACCAGCGTCTTCTAACATCTGTGCTACTTCAAGAATGACAATTGAGTTCGGATCCCAACCCAAACGTGTTTTCACGGTAACAGGAAGTGATACCGCATCAACAATCGCTTTGGTCATTTCAGCCATCTTATCGGGCTGCTTGAGCATTCCTGCTCCAGCATTCCGAGCAACCACGTTCTTTACCCAACATCCAAAGTTGATATCTATGAAGTTCGGACCTGATTGCTCTGCTCTCCGTGCCGCCTCTACCATCGTCTCGGTGTGACCACCAAAAATCTGTATGGCTACCGGACGCTCCTCTTCAGCCAATTCCAGCTTCTCTAGCGATCGTCTGGCATCGCGAATCAATCCCTCGCTCGATACAAACTCCGTGTAGACGATGTCTGCTCCGGAACGACGGCACATCACTCGAAAAGGCATGTCGGTGACATCCTCCATAGGTGCTAAAAGCACACCTCGTTCGACATGTATGGACCCGATGTTCATGATTCCAGCTGAGCGTGAATGTTCAGTGCAGGGACGACATTATAGCCTCGCAAAATACGACGGAATCTGTCCAGAACGGTGAGATTCGGATGCTCGGTCATGGTACAGTTTGAAATTAATCCTCTGAATACCACTCTCTTGGCTTGTGAAGTTTGAATCCTGTGGAAGTTTCTACTATGGGCGCAAACTGGGCATCGCTAAGCTTCTTTCGACCAATTTGTAATGAACCGTGCGCAGCTTGAGCAATGGATAAGTTATGGCGTTCTGGAGGGAATGCTACAAATACACTCTTCTCCGGTTCGAGAGAGTGAACGAATCGGATCGCTTGAATTAAGTCGCTGTCACCAGAAATCAGCATTGCTGTGTCAAACACATTGCAATGGGCATCATGAAGCATGTGTGTTGCAAGGTTTACGTCAGTCATTTTCTCAATTCGCTTATGCCAAAGATTTGAACAGTTGCCACATTGAACTTGCTCATGTTCAAACCGTCCAAGATGTACGGTTACTGCAACGGACTTTAATGCGTCTATGTAAGTTGATTGACGCTTGTTTTTATCGCGATCTGATACCATCGTAGTAAAATATTTGACAGCTACAACAGTCTGATTTGGTTTTGCCAGAGATTGAACAAGTTGCATCAAATTGAGCCACTTAAACCTTTGGTAGCCAGCGTCCGATAAACCGAAGTAAAGATTGAAACCGTCTATATATGCGGCAAGTCGCTCTTTTTCCATTTGCTCAACTCGTCCTTTCTGATTATTTTTGTCTTAACATCTCTTGAGATAGTATCTCAAGACCGACGCCACCCAAAAGGTGGCGTTTACTTTTTCTACCAAACCTATCCATTCAGGAGACTTACCACCTCTTGTAAACTCCATAGATGGTTCGTCACTTCCGCCGCCATCGCTGGACTCATTCTCAGTGAGCCGTGAATCTTAACGAAGTTGTAAACCATATATCCGATCGAGATCATGTGAATATGGTTTTCGAGCTTCTTGCTATAGCCATTGGTTAGCCGTGTGAAACGACGGTTCGTCATGCGTACAGTTAGGTTTTGGCGTTCGATGATGCTCGTTGAGATGTGCTTATCTGACGGACATCCTTGAACGACTTCCTTCTTTAAACTGACAAACTCTGATGGCGAATAACGACCACCTCCTACCGATTCTCCGTAGATTTTTATAAGCATTGCGTAATCCACATCTGCACCAAACGCACCTTCTACGGCATCCAAATAGGGCTTATGTCCGTCAGATGTGAGTTGAATTCTGTGCGACAAGCGTGAAGCCAAATCACCAATAAATTCGTTTGCACACTCTGCATTACGTGAGCCAACATAATAACATGGAATCAGCTTCGTTTGCGGGTCGATTGCGATCCACGTCCAAACGTCACCTGCATGGTCATAAGTACGTTTCGTATCGGCTTCGTTCTTTTGCTTGGCATAAACAAACGACCAGACTTCATCGACCTGAATTCGTTTACAAGAGAGATTTCGTAGCGTCTTGTCCATGTACTCAGAACATGCCTTTCCAAGATCGCCGATAAACTTTAACACCGTAACATGTGAAACGTCAGCAATACGAGCCGTTGCTTTGACTCCCATTCCTTCAACCAGACAACCAAGGATTTGAGCGCGTTTTTCGTTTGTGAGCTTGTTCATTGCTGTACTTTCTTTGGTCAATTACTACGGTACAATTATATGTAATTTCACAAGACCAGTCAAGAGAAAGTACAGTTTGAAATATTAATCACGACAGAGAACTCAATAACCATAGGTTTTAGAAAAATTGGATCGAATGACCGAGAATAAGTTGCTGCTTTGGAAGGAAAGCGCTATTTTAGCACTGAAATTGATGTTTACAGTGCGACAACCCGGCGTACCGGGTTGTCTATATTATCCTGCGATTTTTGTATGCTGTCACAGCATACACCATTATCGCGAAGAATTGATAGAAATCCATAACCGCCTCCTCTCAGTTTCATCGGTACTGGTAATACCGAAGATTGGGTTAATGAAATTCCCCTTACGGGGCGAGTAACAGAGAATTTATCTTGTTCCTTAATGGATAGGATAATAGGCAAAAGGCATGGAAACATGCCTTTTTTATTCCAAATCATCCTTTAATGCGTCTACGAATTTGGCGATTCTCGCGATTTCACCCTTTGTAAAATCGCTTGGCAAGGTTAATGTGGCTGTTCTCTGTCCTTTAAGAGGGATAGAAATGGATACAGATCCTGATTGCTTTGCCGGTGGTAACGCAAGAGGATAAACCTGATCCTGCATACCCCCGATATCTTTTGCTGGTGGAACAATCTCATACGAAGCCTCAACCATTGAGCGATCGTCGTCGCTGCTGGAGGTTTCAAAGGCGAGACGTCTATCATTGCGGAGTAATTTCAGATCCTCTAAATTCTTCAAGAAGATTGATGTCGCTCGCTCCCTCGCTGTATCTGTAATACTGAATTTACGCACTAATAAGTGAGACAGTCCCACGTGAGGAGGCACTGCTAAGTCTCTAAACTCATCAAACAGTAATTTGTACAGTGGCGGGGATTGAATCGCTCTAATTGCACTTGCATGGCGCTCAGACTCGTTTAACGGGTGGTGCAGTGCTTGAAATAGCTCTGACGTCTTATAACCTTCCCCTGACTTCATCACAAGAAGTCCGTACTGCGTACAGCTGCTGACCTGACTAAAGATTGTCGGCGGAGCTTGTCCGAGCACTTCGGCAATCTGATCACGATTAAAAAATGCTGCGGAGCCCAGCTTGTCGTAGATTTTCTCTACCAGATTGACTGCTTTTTCCAGTGTGATGCTCGGATACGAAGCACTACGTAAAGAGCCTTTGGCGGGCTTGATGACTTTGTCTTGTTCCATTGTATTGAGAATATGTTAAATAATAGGCTCTCAAAGTTACGGAACCAAAGGCGATGCGCGCAAGTCTTTTTTTACAAAAGCTTGCGTAGCAATGTCATTAGGGGTAAGATTGTGGAAGTTTTACGTCTGTATGTTATTGACTTATAGTGCTTTACACATGTATATATTATTTTTCACGTAATCAGCTCAATTAGTAAGGCGGGATTAGCTTGTTGCCTACTCCTTGGAATTCCGAACAGAGTTTGCCTTTTTCGCAACAGCCTTTCGTTCTTCTTCGGCAAGTTTCTCAGCCCTTGCTTTGCCTCCTTTGAGACCACCCAAGCGACCGAGTTCTACGGCGGCGGGATTCTTTTCGGTGTATTCGTCTTCTTGTTCTCCGGTGCTGATGTTGACTATCTGCATAGCTCGTTGGGAGAAGTCACCTTTGCGCTTGTATGTTCTGTGTGTTTTCATACTGCAAAGTTACGACGGATTGCATTGGTTTGAATTGGAGGATTAATTTCAAACTGTACCATGACCGGATGCTCGTGATGCTTGGTGTTGAAAAGTAAGAGCTCTCATGAGTAAAAGCTGCCTTTTCACGAAGAAATTGGTCTTTTTGACCTATTCGACGGCTCCGCTTTCTATACTGACTCAACCGCACGAGTCGCGGATTCGTAAGGCGTGTTGCCTTGTTTCGGAATCATATCAACAGGTAGGTACTATCAGCTCGCCCGACAAGTGTTCAATGGTCTTGGCTGCTCGCGCTTCTCACCTAGCTGGTTAAACGAAGCTGCGAAGCGCTTCGTTTCCATGCTCTGGTGGACCGTGCTCTGGGAACATGTCTCGTTGATTTCTCTTCAGCCAGCGGTATGGGCTACACTTCCGTCAAGCGATGAACAGCATCGAGGAACTGTAGTTCAGGCACACAGTGTGTAAGACGAATCGAGTCGACACGAGAGATGTCACGACTCTGCCCCCACGCCTGCTCTCGGGAACCTTGGGCTCTGTACGATCAAGAAGATGAAAACAATAGCTAATGTACTTTTTCACCGCACAGGGCATTCACGACTGCTACCGCTGCGTTTGGCTTTGCAATAGAGAGAGCTTGAGCCTGCATTCGCTGCAACCTCTGCGGGTTCGCGAGGAGCAGTTCAACTTTGTATGCAAGTGTTTGCAAGTTGTTGCATTTGAGAGCAACACCGTTCTCAAGCAAGTAGTCGCTATTGCGTTCTTCTTGTCCAGGGATGGGATGTAGGATGATCATGGCAAGTCCCTTAGCGAGCGACTCGCTCGTGGTCAATCCACCTGGTTTACCGATGATGATATCGGCAGCACTCATATACTCGTCCATCTTCTTTGTGAAGCCGACCGCATGTATCTGAAGCGTTCCGGAATGCTCTGCTGCGAAGCTCTGCACTTCTGCTTTCAGTTCGTCGTTATGTCCGCACAAGGCTACAACTTGCACCGGACGTTGAAGATCGGCTAAGGCTTTGAGTATAGCGCAGCTGTCCAGAACTCCGTATCCACCTGCAGAAACCAAGATCACCGGAAGCTTCTCATCTAGTCCGAAGTTCCGTCGCATTTCCGCTTTATCCTTCTTCTCACGAAAGACTGGATCAATAGGAATGCCTGTCGTGCACATCTTCTCTGCAGCTATACCCAGTTTCTGTAAGTACACACTTTCTTCTTCGCAGGCAGTGCAATAGAAATCTACATCGCGATTAAGCCACATGGCGTGGGCATCGAAGTCGGTGATGACAACCACGGAACGACAGCTGACTTGCTCCTTTCGCCTCAAATAGCTCAGAATATCTGCAGGAAGAAAGTGGGTACTAATCACAAGATCGGGTTGGATCTTGCGCAGGAGTCTCATAAACAAGGCTACGTTGATGCGCTCCAGAGCTCGCATTTTCTTTTCGTTACGCCAGGGCTTGTCGAGCATTCCATACATCCAACCCAGCACATCTGGCACGGTGCGAGCCATCTCGAAATAGGCTTTGCTGTAAAGCGTCCGCACCGCCTTAGAAGTGTACTGTAAGGTATCCAAGTGCACAATCTCTTGGGCTGAATTTGTCGAATGAAAAGCGCTGACGAGCGCTTCGGCGGCACGTACGTGGCCAGCGCCAGAGGATACCGACAAAATCAGGATCTTTTTATAGTCCATCTGCTGGAGTGTTGTTGATAATTTGCATCAAAATACGGATCGCTTGCTAGCGAAGTAGCTCATGAGTTCTGGTCTTGCTAAAAGCTCACATACAAACACCCAAACTAGCGCTCAGCGAAGACTCAGTGCGCAGAAGGCGCACCCTGAGCTCATTCGTGGTGTGTGGAATCATCTTGTCACCCTGAGCGATCGGCTAGATGCTCTGCATGTGTATTTGTTGGCTGCGGGACTTTCCTTCAACGTTTTGCTCTGTCTCTTACCACTCCTCCTCCTTGCCATCTACGTTGCAAGCTCCATTGTTGATTTAGACTTGGTGATCGGCAACGTACAACGTACTCTGCTAGATGCACTACCTGCTACGTCAGGCACTATGGAGTTTGTGCGAACAATCATCGATGAAATCCGTGTGGTTCGAGACACAAGTCGCACTGCGGGTTATGTTGGTCTTGGAATCCTGATCTGGACCTCTTCCGCCCTCTTCTCATCTCTGCGCACTGCCTTCAACGCCATCTTCAGCATCAGCACTCCTCGATTCTTCTTATGGTATAGAATCAAAGATGTGTTCTTCACCATTGTTGTCGCTGTCCTCATCCTTGCATCAACGCTGTTAACACCGCTCGCATCAGTTTTCAGTTCGAGTCTTACTCAGGCGGTGCCCTGGATGGAGAACTTTCACTTGAGCAGTATTATAGCACTGGGAATATCAGCCATAACTGCCTTCATTTCCTTCGGCATTCTCTTGCGATTTGTACCAAACAAACCTCAGCCCCTGTTTATCATCGTTACAGCGAGTTTAAGTAGTATGGTACTTTGGGAAAGTGCTCGATTCGGTTTTACCTACTATCTAAATCACATCGCTGAGTTCGGACGTTTCTATGGAACCTTCTCCGTACTTGTCGCCTCTGCTATCTGGATATACTACTCAGCACTCATTATTCTCGTTTCGGCTGAAGTAGCAGAATACACCTATGAGCAGCGTCGAGCACGCGCAAGGCTTAGTAAAGCAAAGGATCGTCTCCAAACAACGCCTACAAAAACGAACAGCGCTAAACAGTCTAGTACCAAGAGTGCGAAGCAATGAGATCTCTGCAGAATGATTGTCAAGATTGTACCGATCATTCTCCACGCAAACGTAGTGCTGCGCATTGTCTTCGAAAAAGGAACTCAGTGCTCTCTGTCCGTTGGCTGTAAGGGCAACTTATTCTTCAAAGCTTGGAGTCTTCATCCTGAAGTGAGCGGATCTTCTTGAGACTTCTTATTCGCTGCGGGCCTTTGGCCCGCAGCTTAACAAAAAACCGTTTGAGCGAAAGTAAAGCTAGTATCTACATTTTCAGGAGTTCAAGCCAGACCAGATACAGTTCCCATGTTGCTTGCACATCACGCAGACAATATTCAGCGATGACAGCATATTCTTTTTTCGCATAGAGCTCACCAACTTTACTTCCGTCTACACCTTCAGTCTTTGGAGAACGGATACCGAATGTCTTCGTGTAAAAGTCCAAATTAAAACGACGTGTTGCGCCGTTCATCTGTGGCATCTGAAATGTCAGCTCATCTAAAAGATCAGTATGCGAGTCCCTGTAGTTCCAACGAGTGCCAGCCATGAGGTTCGTGCTTGGACGAATACCAAGCATTGCGGAGCGGAGCATGAGGTATGGGAAGTCGAAGCCGCGACCGTTAAAGGTTACATAGTGCACACGACGTTGTCCGTCGTTTAACGATCGCAAGTACTTCCAAAAATCCTTCAGCATAGTGCGCTCAGAGCTACAGATCATCGTGCTTCCCGAGGCCAACTCTTCCCTCGACTTTTCTTCTTCATCATTGAAGTTGCGAATCAAGCTGACCCGTTTCTCCTCGCGCCAACTGCCATCATCTTCTCGTACCATGTGGATGATACCAATGCACACCACTTTTCCAGTCAAGGGAGCCAGAGCCATCTCGCTTTTCTTGCGTTCTTGCTCTTCAGAGCTGCTAGCGCCTCGAAGCAAATACTCTTGTTGAGCCTCATCGAATTGTGTCCAATCCTCGGGCGAGGTTTCAATATCTAGGACGAGATAATGTTGCATGGGCGTAGGGTGAAGTATAAAAAAGCTGAAGCTGCAATACAAAACTAGCTGTCAAGGCATCTCCGAATGCAGCCAGATCAGAAGGTGGAAAACTTAGATCTGCTCGATCATCTTCCAAGCCAAAAACAGCGCAAAGCCGATAAAGATGAGTGCACCTACTCTGCGTATGATGATCATGGTGTGCGGAGAAACCAACGCATGATGACGATGCACCATAGAGATAATCACGTGAAGCCAGCCATAGGTGCCAGCTCCAAAGCCTAGGGCGAAGAGCCACTTGTCGAGAAGGTTCTCGTGCACCTGCGGAACTTGTGAACTTATTGAAGCAAGAAGAGCGGTCAGCGAGGGTAAAAAGGTCGGGTTGAAGGCATTGCTCATTGCCGTTGCAGCACCAATGATGATAGGTGTAGTGCTATGGATCTTTTGTTCGAGATGCACACGTGAGTGGTCTTTCACCTCAGGTCCGGCTCTAAACTGCAACACTGCGTATACAAAAATTGCAATGATAACCAGAACGCGAAGCACGAGGGATGCTGTTGGATAAGCCGCTGCTAAATCGAGGAACCAGCCAATAATTGCTGAGGAGGCGAACAGAATGCCAAGACAAAAAAGTGTGTCTATGAACGCCACACCCAGTCCCACGCTCATTCCTGTACGCTTGCCTTTCGATAAAGTGGTTTCAATAGTAAATGCTGCAACGGGTCCGGGTGGCATTGAGATGACAAATCCGGATGCCAAACCTACGAGTAGTGCTATCATTCAAGTGTGAGATGAGTATTCCCCTGACTCAAATTACGCGAAAACAAATTCGCAGACAGCCGAAATACCGGCGTTTGTTTTTTTATCTTTGCTTCTATTCAGGCTTTCGCCGCTCAAACAAACAACCATGGACCGGTCATCTCATCGCATATCTTCGGAGCTCCCTACTGCATCTGTTTCGACAACAGATAGAATGCAGTTTGAGCGCACGCTCGACGCCACCCAGCTTCGCATACTGGTTGTTGATGACGAGCAAGCGATGCTCGATGCCATTCAGTTGTTTTTTCAAGATGAGTACGAGATTATAGGCTGCGATAATATCGACAGCGCGCGCAAGCTTTTCTCTGCCTATGATTTTGACTTGGTGATCTGCGATCTCAAATTAGGTCGTGACAACGGTGCTGCCCTGCTCACAGAGTTTAAGTCACTCCGCCCAGAATGCGAACGTATTCTCATGACTGGCTATACCGATATGGCAGCGCTCATCCGCGCCATCAATGAAGCCAGCATTGCGTATTACCTCACCAAGCCAATAGAACTCTTGCAACTCCGCATGATGATTAATCGTGTAGTAGAGTTGATACACCTGCGGACCTCGAACGAAGATCTCATGACGCGTGTGCAAGAGCACAATCTTCACTTAGAGAAACTCGTAGCCTTACGGTCATCTGAATTGCAACGCGCAAATGAGTCATTACAATCTTTACAGCAATCGCGTGAGCAAGTGATTCGCATGTCGGTCCATGATCTGCAAAATCCACTCAACAATTTGGATTCAGTTCTCACGGAACTTCACAAAATGTGCGCTGGGCGTCCAGAAGAAATTGAGTTCCTCGACATTGCTCGCAGCTCATCAGAACTGATGCGTTCGTTGGTTGAAGACATGCTCTCTATTGCTATGCTCAGTAAGCCAGACCTCACCTTGCGCTCAGATCACATCGATGTTGGCAATCTTCTTCGTTCTTCTGCTCGGGCCTTTAGCTCGAATGCAGAGCGAAAGAACATTTGGATTAATGTGGATATACGGTCGGAATGCCGACAGTATATCGGAGACGAAATCCAACTTCGCAAGGCTCTTGATAACTTGGTGAGTAATGCAATCAAATACACACCTGAGGGCGGATCTGTATCTCTACGTTCTACCTGCGACGAACAGTACTTAGTACTGGAAGTCAGCGATACGGGTTTGGGAATGAGTTCTGACGATATCGCCCATGCCTTTCGCGAATTCTCACGTCTCTCGGCTCAACCCACAGGCGGTGAGAATAGCACTGGATTAGGTCTGTTCATTGTAAAACGCATTGCCGAGATTCACGGCGGCGATGCCTCTGCTTCGAGCGCCGGCAAAGGTCTGGGCACCACTATTACTCTTACTCTTCCTCTCAATCGCCCCTAAAGCAGAGCAATCCGACTATTCTCAATTAGTCTTCTGCTCATTCATAGCAATTAGACCTCATTCCCTCTCCATCTCGAACACCAGCTATTGAGCCTGCTTTCACTATGGCACAGTCATTGCCCCATCATCTCCGTAAATTTGTGATATCACTGTAGGTACAGAGAAGATGCGATGCAGTGCGAGCGTACAAGAGAAAGACGCAGAGTAACTACTCTGCACTATTCTCGTTCGTAGACTTCTATTACTACCAATACTTTTGCAACAATGAGCTCCGTCATCGTCCCAGTACATCCTCAAACGCCTGAAGAGCGCAGTATTGCTGTGGTTCTCAAACGTTTGCGCGAAGGTGCAGTTATCCTCTATCCAACAGATACGGGCATGGCACTGGGTTGTACCTTGAGAAACAAGGATGGAATTGATCGTATACGGCAGATACGTTCGATGCCAACGGGACAGAGTATGACTTTTCTCTGCGATTCTCTCTCGCACATCGCAGACTTTGCTCGCGTGAGCAATTCTGCCTTCAAAATCATCAAGCGTCTCATCCCCGGTCCATTTACCTTCATCCTGCCAGCAACCAAACTGGTTCCAACTTTTGCCTGTGATCCAAAACGAAAGACAGTTGGTATTCGCGTGCCACAAGCACCCTTTGCTAATCGCTTGCTCAGAGAACTGGATGAACCGTTGATTTCGATTAGCGCCAAGGATGAGGATGGAGAGGATTTTATCTCGCCCGAGGATGCGGCAGACCTCATCGGTGCACAAGTTGATGTGGTTGTCCTCTTTGAGAAATTCTCCTGGTTAGAAGATGAGCGCTTCGAGGAGCGTTCTACCATCATCGATATGACAACAGAGACCTTCCGCATACTCCGTGCTGGCGCTCGGAGCAAAGATGCGGAGGCATACATAGAGTCTGAAGGATAAGCAGCAGTGACGACAAGATCTTGCACTCAAGACGGTAGCGTTCATGAGTAGATGAATGCTACAACAGCTACGAGGATGGTGCAAAGAGTGAAAGGAAGAATGCAATCAGAAGTGGCAGACGAGCTATCAATCTTGGTGGCCTTCAGGCAGATTTGTGCTCTCTAGGTGACTGAGAACTTCAACTGCATAATCGATGGAGTTGACTACACAGAGTTCTGCTTCAGTAGCAAGTTGGTGTGCTACTTCGATCGGTGTACCATCTTGAAAGACGATATGAAAGTCAACGTACACCCTTTGCCCACTTTCGCGCAATCGAAAACGATGAAAGCTCGTGTTGTGCACCTCACAAAACTGAGATAGAGCTTCGCGTGCTCCACGCTCATACGCCACATTCGTACGGTCCATTAAGCCATGAACCGCATTGCGAATGAGTTTCACACCTTCGAAGATGATGTTCGAACCAAACAGGAGCGCGATAATAGGATCGATATAGTACCACTGCGTCTTCCAGGCCAAGATTAAACCAGCAACCGCACCGAGACTTGTCCATGCATCCGTCATGATATGTCGTCCATTGGCTTCAACAATCATAGATCGCTTCTTCTTCCCTGTGCGGATCAGATAAAGCGCAAGTATGGCATTGACACCTCCAGCAAATGCTGTCAAACCCGCACCAAAGCCAATTTGCTCTAGAGTACCAGGATGTATGATCTTCGCAATGGCTTCGTAGATGATGACAATTGCTGCGACAATAATGAGAGCCCCTTCAAAGCCAGCGCTGAAATACGACACCTTATCGTGACCATAATGATGTTCATCATCGGGCGGACGATAGGTAACGCGCAATGAATACCAGGCGAAGACAACTGCAAACTGATGGACAACCGACTCCATAGCATCCGAAAAAATGGCTACTGAGCCCGTTACAAAGTAGGCGTACCACTTCACAAACAAGAGGGTGAGTCCAATACCTAGAGAGAGATTCATGGACAAGCGTTCTGCAGGTGAGAGCGCTAAGTGTTCGGAAGATGATGCCATGAAGTGGACGGTTGTGTACGAACTATGAGATAGATTGCAAATTTACGGAAAATTGAGCCGCTGTGCAGAGAACAGTGTCTAGCAGAACAGAGGCGGACCTCTTTGTGTTCAGATCGCCTACGCGTTATGGGTTGATGTGGAGTCTGAACAACATCATTTCTTGTAGACATGAGCTTACGCGATCCGACACTTGACAACTACCCGATTCCTTGAGCTAGACTATCTTTGCGGGAACGCAGGTCCGCCTTTTTCGACTTGCATGTCAGAGTTGTTCTTTTGCTCACTCATCTGAGTCAATGTATGTCTAACCTTGCTAGTCGTGTCCTTGTTGCCCTCGTCGCCATTCCGCTCATGGTTTGGATTACACTTGAAGGCTCATGGCCCTTCGCATTCCTTGTTGCCCTTTTGAGCCTCCTAGGTGTGCGGGAATTCTATGCTCTGGCAGCGACTAAAGCCGCTCAACCTCAAGTACTTCTTGGAAGCATTGTAGCTGCTGCCATTCCCCTGTGCATTCATTATGATGCGCATCAGACCCATGCACTGTCCTTGCCTTTGATATTGGTATCGGTGCTGTTGATGATGAGTATAGAACTCTGGCGACAAAAACCGCACCCTCTGATAAACCTCGCGGTGCAACTCTCGTCGTTTGTCTATATCACCCTCTTTCTGAGTTGCCTGGTACTCCTACGCGATTTCGACGCAAGCAGTGGTCAGCTCTATGTAAGTGGACTTTCCGCGCACAGTGGTTGGCAAGGCTTGTTGCTCTTGAGTACATTCATCACTGTGTGGAGTGGAGATAGCGCGGCGTACTTTGCGGGACTCGCCTTTGGCCGACATAAAATCTTCCCTCGGGTATCACCGAAAAAATCTTGGGAGGGAAGCATCGCAGGATTCTTATTTTCTATTCTAGCATTCCATCTCAGCACACACTTTCTGCTTCCCGAGTTCCCTGTATCTCACGGCTACCTCTTAGGTGCTCTCATTGGTGTGGTAGGACCTATTGGTGACTTCGCTGAATCTCTGTTGAAACGCGATGCCGCCATCAAAGACAGCTCATCTCTCATTCCAGGCCATGGCGGCGTGCTTGACCGCTTTGACAGCATACTCTTTGTTGCTCCCATGATGGTGGTCTATCTGGAGCTTATGGCGCGCTAAAGACGAAGTGCTCTACTACCCCTCGGATAGAGACGAACACTTTCTCAGTGACCTAGAAACGCCCGTACCCAGGTTTTTTGAATAGAGTCTGAGCATACATTCTGCTATACAGGCAAAGAGGTCCGCAGCGTAGCAGCGGACCTCTTTGCAATACGTTAACTTCTCCAGGAGCTTAGAGAGCATTGAGCTCGTCAACCAAGCGTTCGAGCGACTTCTTAGCGTCACCAAAGAACATATAGCAGTTCGGATAATAGAAGAGTTCGTTATCGATACCCGCATAACCTGCGTTCATACTACGCTTCATAACGATCACATTCTTTGCTTTATCTGCATCAAGAATAGGCATGCCATAGATAGGCGAGCTTGTATCGTGGCGAGCAGCAGGATTCACTACATCATTTGCTCCAATCACAATAACCACGTCTGCATTTGGGAAATCAGGGTTGATTTCTTCCATGTCGAGCAATTGTGAGTAGGGTACATTCGACTCAGCTAGCAGCACGTTCATGTGACCAGGCATGCGTCCAGCCACAGGGTGAATAGCATACTTCACATTGACACCACGCTCCTCCAAGATACTCGCCATTTTTTGCACGATGTGTTGTCCTTGGGCAACGGCCAAACCATAACCAGGTACAATGATCACATTCGTTGCATAGTTCATCATCACAGCTACATCGGTTGCGCTTGCTTCTTTAATGCTACCACCAGTTGCTGACGTTCCACCAGCACCACTGCTCTCACCGAAGGCTGAGAAGAGAACGGCTAGCAAACTGCGGTTCATGGCACGACACATGAGAATGGTAAGCAGAGTACCAGCTGCACCGACAAGAATACCACCAGTAAGCATCGATTGATTGTTGTAGAGGAAACCACCGAAAGCGGCTGCCATACCGGTGAAGGAGTTCAGAAGGGAAATCACCACTGGCATATCGGCACCACCAATAGGCGAAACGAAGAGCACGCCATATGCTATCGACAGACCAAAAATTGCGAGGATGAGGTTCATGTCGGGTGAACCAGAGGTTACCACATACACACCCAAGCTCAGCGTCACTAACACGACTAAACCATTGATAATATTCTGTGCAGGAAGTCTCCAATTCTTGTTCATGATGCCTTGCAACTTCAAGAAGGCAATGACAGAACCACTAAAAGAGACAGAACCAATAATCAAACCGGCGACGATCGTGAGCGATTCACCCATCGGCATGACCGCTTCACCACGCGATGCAGAGTGTCCGAACTCAATCAACGAGATCGCGGCAGCACAAGCACCACCCATTCCATTGAAGATCGACACCATTTGCGGCATAGCTGTCATCGCCACTCTCTTTGCAGAAATCCAGCCAATGACCGTACCTATGAGCATTGCGCCAATCATCCAGATATGATTATGAATGTGCTCGCCATGACTTTCATGCAGAAAGAGGGTACCAAAAATGGCAGCTCCCATTCCTATGGCTGCATAGATATTTCCTCTGCGCGCTGAGTCAGGATGCGAAAGCATCCGCAGGCCCACAACGAAGAGCACAGAAGCGACGAGATAACAGAGTATTAATAATTGCGAGGAGATTGTCCCAATGGCGTCCATATAACTCAGGATAGGTAAAGGAGATCGCGTAATCAATGCAAATATAGGCCGCGTGGACGATCTGATTGCGGTTTGAAACAGAGGTTTAGTACATTTGCATGCAAAGACATCAACTAGCATGTTTCAATTTCTACGCGCTCCAGCGCGCTTTTTATCAGTACGCTCACTTCTCATCCAAAGGTGACCATCCTGGGATTCCCCATGGATCTGGGCGCCGACCGTCGCGGGGTCGATATGGGCCCAAGCGCAATACGTATCGCCGACCTCCCTGGTCGTCTTCGCGAACTTGGCTATCAAATCATAGACGAAGGCGATATTCAGGTTAAAACACAAGAGGTCCAGGTCATCAAAGACCCGCGGCTGAAGTACCTTCCCGAAATCTCACGTTCCTGCGAAGAGCTAGCGCTGAAAACAAAGCGTATCCTCGATACCTCCTCCTTCCCTCTCATTCTCGGTGGCGATCACTCGATGAGTATTGGATCGATAGCAGGTATTGCAGCTCATTGTAGAGAACACAATAAACGACTAGGTGTTATCTGGATTGATGCTCATGCCGACATGAACACGCCCGACTCTTCACCCTCAGGTAACATTCACGGAATGCCTTTGGCGGTCTCTATGGGACTCGGTTCAGAACAGCTCACAAATCTCCTGGGTTTCGCTCCAAAAGTTGATCCCCGGAACGTTGCGCTTATAGGCATCCGCTCGGTAGATCCAGGCGAACGTACACTGATTAAGGATCTTCAGGTCATTGCGCATGCAATGCCCGACATCGACAAGCTCGGCATGTATCATGTCATGCAAAGTGTTTTAGAGCATATGCGCACTCATGTTGATCACCTGCACGTGAGCTTCGACCTCGATAGTGTGGATCCAACTCTGGTCAAAGGCGTTGGCACACCTGTGCCTGGTGGCTTCTCCTATCGTGAGATTCACCTAGCTATGGAGATGATTGCCGAAAGTGGTTTGCTTTCGTCGCTGGAAGTGGCAGAAGTGAATCCAATACTGGACGACAAAAACAGCAGCGCTGTGTTTGCTGCCGACGTGGTGGCTTCCACCATGGGTAAGAATATCATGGGTTGATGATGTCCGTACACCAGACTGGACTCGCATCTTTCAAAAAGGGAAAGCCTTTCGGCTTAACTTCTTTTACACTTCGCTTTCGTGGCTTTGTGTCCTGTTGCGTTGCTACAGTTCTTCTCGTTTGCTTTGTCCCTCAAGAACTCAGTGCTTCAGATTCCAGTGGAGTACTCCTCAATGTCAGATTAGGTGGTCAGTTTGGCATCGATGCAAATGAGTTTTTTAGCGAGTACCAGCGCACAACGCAAATGCCGACCTCGTCGTTTGATGTCGCCCTCAGCTATGCAGCAGCCTTCAAATTCAAAAGAGGCGAATGGAATGTGGGATTGAATGTGGAGTATTGGACGATTGGTTTCGGTGAAGACGGTCAAATGCATTTGCCAACTGGACAGGGCATAGGGAGTGATACCTTGCATCGCCAACTCCAGGAGAATGTGAAATTGCACTCAACGCCTATCCTGCTCAGTCTTGAATACGCACCCTACACCCAACAGTTCCGTAACTACATTGGAGCTGCCGGCGGTGTTGCTCTCATACGCACGTACTGGTCAGAGATGTCCAACTCCACTCTTCTCTCGGATGCCAGAACTGGTGGCACCTACATCGATAACAACAGTATTAAACCCATGGCTCGCGTCTACTGCGGAGTCGTCCTTGGATTCGATCATTTTAGTGCCGGTTCTAACGGCTCATTGATTATTGAAGCTGCCTATACTTGGTGCGCAAACAGCCAACGACCGTGGAGTCAGTTGGCGCGAACGGAAAAATATCTTTCCGCAATCGACGATCGAGCGAACAACATCGGCGTTTCTTCCCTTAGTTTAGCGCTTGGATTTCAGTTTCATTTTTCAAAGAAGTAGGCGCGCTCTATCACCCTCATCACAGAGGCCCCTGCTTCGTGGTTCACCAACTCATTAGGGAGTTTCTCATGAAAATCAATCTCACTGCTCGCCATTTTGATACCTCAGCAGCACTGACTGAGGCTGTCGAAAAACACGTTGAAGCCTTCGGACAATACCATGACAACATCATCAGCACGGATGTGGTAATGGAGAAAAGCGATCATGGCGATACTGTCGAGTTCATCGTTCACGTTGGCGGCGGCACTGCTGTCTCTAAAGAAACCGAAAGTGATCTCTACAAGGCAATGCACTTAGCTTCAGATCACGTCATTCGCCAACTCCAAAAAATGAAGGGCAAGTAGCTCTTGTAGCGGGAGTGCAACGTTGCATTTCCCTCATCTTCAGATGATTTTTCTTCAACGCAACAGGGCACTTCGTGCCCTGTTGCATTTTTAGCCTGTTTGAACGGCAATGTACGGTTCTGGGAGCTAGAGACTGGATCTGTGGACCTAAGGTGTTATCTTGTGCGTTCTAAAAGTTCGACCCATTGGCTTTTTAAGACCCTCTTATGTCAGCACAAGATCTACGAAGTATCATTCAACATTCTCCCGAGTTTGCAGCGCACGAAAAGTACTACTGGGGATATCAGTACCAACTCTCCCGCGACGTACTCGTTCCCGAGCTCATCGAGCGCGGTGCATTTCACCCAGGGGATAGTGTTGCTGAGATCGGTTGCGGAGAAGCAGGTGTGCTTCATGCCTTCATCCAAGCGGGCGCTACAAAGGCTCTGGGGACGGACATTGCAACCTTTCGTCTGGAAATCGGCGAAAAGCTGAAGAAGATACTGAACTTGGATCTGACCTTAAGTGAGCACGACATCCTCTTTGGTCCACCAAAAGAAGAATGGCGTAAAGCCTATGACCTGGTGCTCCTACGCGACGTCATTGAACACTTGGATGACGCAGGTTTGGCCCTGAAGAATATTCGAAACATCCTCAAACCTGGGGGATGGCTCTTTGTGACATTTCCGCCCTATAGCTCACCCTATGGCGGACACCAACACTTGCTCAAAAACTTCTGGGGCAAATTCCCCTACATACACTTATTACCAAAGTCAATCTTTTTGAAGATGATTCAATCAGGTGATCACCCTCGAAACATTGAGGAGGTAGCTCGTTTGAAGGAGATTCGATTGAGCGCGAATGCCTTTCTTAAGGCTGCTCAGGAGGCGGGCTATGAAATTGTTCGGGAGGATTATTACTTGCTTCGCCCTGTTTTCAAAATGAAGTTCGGACTTCCAGCCATTCGTATTTCAGCACTCAAGAAACTTCCCTTCGTGAAGTCATTCTTCAGTCTGGAAGCCGCAATACTCTTACGGCTTCCAGCCTAAGAAATGATCCTCGTCGAAAAGTTCCTTATCTGATGGGCTCTACGCGTGCACTTCACGCGTAAATCTACAACCAATCACCTAGAGCGTATAGCCAACACCAACGCAGAGGTATGATGAGTTCATACCAATTGATGCGAGGGCATGCCACTTTGGAGAGAAGTAGTACTTTACTCCTGCGGTGAATGTCAGATCAAAACCATCAGCGTTGACTGTTTGGTTCTCGTTTACACTGCTCGCTTGACGATTCATGATGAAAGCAAAACCGAGATTAACGAATGGATCCCATGCCTTGTCAGTCATCATTGGCGCAAAGTGATAGCCAATGTGTGGTCCGAAAGGCACATAGTTTTGTCCCCAAGAGATTCCGCCAACAGAATAGCTATAGTGAGAGTAGTCAAGGTTTGCACCGATGGTGACAGCACCTGGGCCGAACTCTCCACCCTTCTTCCAAACCCAGTCATAGTCGAAACCGATATTGATGCTACCAAGCGTTGAGTTTCCAATACGCATATCGATGACGTTATCTCCCTTTGATAACTGCGCAGTGCTATTGGTGCTACAAGCAACCACTAACAATACTGCCAAGACCAAACTTCTCATGCTTTTCTCCTAAATATTAGAGTGTACGAAACAACAATGTGCCCAAACTAAAAAGTAAAGTGCACAGTCGCAACCTTTGTATTCACAAAGATGTGTGTGTGCAGCACTTTTTGCCACGGGCGATTCAGGAAAGTTCGTAGCCGAGAATAAGCGATTCTAGGAGCATGCAAAAACCGAAGCGCTTTTCCTTCCAACTGGAAAGCGCCCTAGACCGTAACTTGCGATCTCTAGAAGAATGGCAGTGCTTCGCTACCCAGTGGGTAGCACAACGTATATCATTATGAAAACTCCAGCGTATCTGTCGTATAAAACGAAAATTCTCTGCACCATGGGTCCGGCTATTGGCACGGAAGACAAAGTAGTAGAAGCACTCTTCGCAGGTGCCTCAGCCTTTCGTTTGAACATGAGCCATAGTACCCACAGCACCCACGCGCAATCGATTAAGGTTATACGATCAGCTGAGAAAAAGTGCGGTCTCCACGTTCCAATCATTGCTGACCTTCAAGGACCAAAACTCCGTGTTGGTGATCTGGGCAATGGTGTGATGCTCATGAATGGACGAGAGATTATCATTGCGGATCCTGGTTTGTTGAAACGTCGAAAAGTCAAGCCACCAGAGGGCTACATTCCTCTTGAGTATCCTTCATTGGCTCGCGATGTCAAGAAGGGCGATACACTCCTCTTTGACGATGGCTTATTGGCAGCTCAAGTGATGTCGACCGATGGCATTTGCGTGAAAGCCGTTGTCATCAACGGCGGACTTCTCAAATCACGCAAAGGACTCAACCTTCCACACATCAAAGTCAGTCTGCCATCGATTACTGCAAAGGACAAAGCAGACCTTGCGTTTGCCGCCGCTCAAGGGGTGGACTATATAGCTGTGTCTTTTGTCCGCTCAGCAACCGATGTGAAGCACGTGCGCAAAGTGCTGCAAAGTCTAAACGCCGATATTCCCATCATCGCCAAGATTGAGAAGCCAGAAGCACTCACGAACATTGAAGAGATTGTTCGCGTCAGCGATGGCATCATGGTGGCTCGGGGTGATCTGGGAGTTGAGATTCCGGCTTCGCGTGTACCGATGGAACAGAAACGTATCATTGCTCTTTGCAATAACTACGCGAAGCCTGTGATCACGGCAACCCAAATGCTTGAGTCGATGATTCAGAATCCACGACCAACGCGAGCTGAAGCGAGCGATGTTGCTAACGCTGTGCTCGATGGAACGGATGCTGTTATGCTCAGCGCTGAAACTTCCGTCGGGGCATACCCTATTGAGGCTATATCCTATATGCGTCTCATTTGTACGGAAGCTGAAAAACAGATGCTCCATGATGGAAAACTGTTGCTGCGTTCTGCCGATGTGAAAATCGATGGACAACAGAACACGAAGTCGATTGCGGCTGCGGCTGCAACCATTGCGGAAGAACAAAACATCAACTGTATTGCAGCGCTGAGTTATTCTGGACAAACAGCGCACTTGATTTCGAATCGTCGCCCACGCGCACCGATTCTCGCCATCACCTCGTTGCGCGATACCGCGCGTAGAGTTGGTTTGTATTGGGGTGTCTACGGCTTCACGGTCGACAAAGTCACAACAACCGATGATACCATCGAGCACATTAAAAAACTCCTGGTTGGTCGAGGCTACTTCGAGAAGGGGGCCACCATCGTCTTTACGATTGGACGTCCTCTCGTCGCCCGCTCTCGCACCAACATGCTCAGCATCGAAACGCTTTAAAGATTCTGGTTCAGTAGGCGTTTGCATTTTAATTGTTCGCAAGACTACTTAGCTAAATGCAGTCGAGAGATAGCAAGTAGAAGAGCGTGCAATTACTGAGAACTTCAAACAGCTTTTGCAGCTCTATTGGCGATCTACTCTATTTCTCCCAGCCTCTGAGAATCCACAGCTGTTAACACCTTTGTACCTCTTTGGCGGTTTCAATAGCTGAAGGTAAATCCTATAATCCAACATCAGCTGTTGGTATATACAACGTAAAAAGCCCCGGACTGCGAAGCAGTTCGGGGCTTTTTGCGTGTAAGAAAATCTCTTTGAGAAAGGGTTGAGCTTGTAGCTTCAACCATCTGCATCAAGCATTAGGAATTCATTGTTTGCAAGAATTCTTTGTTCGAACGAGTCTTGCTCATGCGATCGAGCAACGTTTCCATTGCTTCAACGCTGCCCATGTCGCTCAAGAATTTGCGTAGGATCCAGATACGATTCAAATCATCAGGAGCAATGAGTAAGTCCTCTTTACGAGTTCCGGATTTGTTCACATCGATCGCTGGGAACACACGACGTTCAGCAAGGCGACGATCCAAAACCAACTCCATATTACCTGTACCCTTGAACTCTTCAAAAATCACTTCATCCATACGGCTTCCAGTATCAATAAGCGCGGTAGCTATAATGGTGAGCGATCCCCCTTCTTCAATGTTACGAGCTGCACCGAAAAAGCGTTTTGGCTTGTGAAGTGCGTTCGCATCAACACCACCAGAAAGAATTTTACCAGAGTGTGGGATAACCGTGTTATGAGCACGAGCCAGACGAGTGATCGAATCAAGAAGAATGATAACATCTTGTTTTGCTTCGATCAGACGCTTTGCTTTTTCGAGAACCATTTCGGCAACCTGCACGTGACGTTCTGGCTGTTCATCGAAGGTTGAAGCAATAACTTCTGCCTTCACGGAGCGCTGCATGTCGGTTACTTCTTCGGGACGCTCATCGATGAGCAAGACAATGAGTTTCGCTTCTGGATGATTGCGTGTGATACTATTGGCAATTTTCTGGAGCAGAATGGTTTTACCAGACTTCGGAGGTGAGACGATAAGTCCACGCTGACCTTTACCAATCGGACACAACATATCGATGATACGCATCGGATACTCGCTTGGAATGGTTTCCAATTTGAGTTGACGCTCTGGGTAGGTTGGTGTCAGGTTGTCGAAGATCGTGCGATCGCGCATCAAATCTGGCTCAACATAGTTGACCGTTTCAACCTTCAAAAGGGCGAAGAAACGTTCACCTTCTTTTGGTGGTCGAACGTGGCCGCGTACTGTATCGCCGGTTCGCAGACCAAACTTCTTGATTTGAGAAGGTGATACATAGATATCGTCTGGCGATGGCAAGTAGTTATAATCCGCTGAGCGCAGAAATCCATAACCATCTGGTAACACTTCCAAAACACCGGTGCTGACTGTTACGCCCTCACTGTGCTGTTCCTTCATTTGCAACGCTGACTGCGCTTCAATGATACGGAAGATGAGTTCCTGCTTGCGCAGATCGGAGAAGTCCGGAATGTTGAGAGCTTTCGCGATTTTGGTGAGCTCCGCGATTTTTTTGGTTTTCAGCTCGTTAATATCAATAACTGCTGGGACGTTTGAGTCCATGTCTGTCTTTGCCATTGCGGTAAAGAAAAATGAGGGTGATGAGAAATGTGTCTGTTGTCGGGAATTGTATAGTATGGATCAGCACTGCTGAATTCGAACGACATTTCACCAGAGGGTGCATCTACGAGTGAAGTGTAATGCGTAGTCTTCGGTGGTAGGCGATTGCCGGGTTTCGATCGAAAAAGGAACCACAAAAAAGGATCTGTTCTGCTGCTGTGAACCTAAGGATCGCATTCAGAGCGGAATGCGTGTCTGGATCGGCTACTGCTTTGTGGTCATGCAAAGTACAACGGTACTGCATCACACGCAAACAATATTTATGCCCTTTTCGCGGAGTTGTTCAGGGCTCATCGCTTGACTTCTTGGATCTTGGTGCAAAAACAAAGCTCTCCCCACAAATGTGGCACAGCGCTTGCCATAGCTTTGGCATTGTTACAAGGATGTACTGTTAATTACTGGAGTTCGTATGAGCGTTCCCTTTCTCGACCTGAAAGCCAATTTCAAACCTCTGCGTGAGCAAATCCTGAAGGAAATCACTGAGGTCTTAGATAATACGGCTTATGTGCTTGGACCAAAAGTCCAACGATTTGAAGAAGCCTTTGCAGCCATGCACAAGGTAAAATACTGTGCTGCGGTAAGCAGCGGCACTGATGCAAATCACCTTGCTCTCTGGGCACTCGGTGTAAGCCATGGAGACGAAGTGATCGTCCCCGCAAATACCTTCATCGCAACAGCTTGGGGTGCTACACTCTGTGGTGCGACACCAGTATTTGTTGATTGCGATCCCCGTACCTACTGCATCGACCCATCGAAAGTTGAAGCAGCTATTACTCCGAAAACTAAGGCAATTGTTGCCGTACACTTGTATGGACAAGCAGCCGATATGGCAGCACTCCGTGTGATTGCCGATAAACACAAGATCTTCTTGGTTGAAGACGCTGCTCAATCACATAATGCGCTATTCGACGGACAACCTATTGGCGGTCTGGGTGATGTGTGTTCATTCAGCTTCTACCCTGGTAAAAACCTCGGTGCCTACGGTGAAGGTGGAGCTGTGACAACGAACAATCCTGAACTCGCACGCAAGGTTCGCATGATCCGTGATCACGGTTCAGAGAAGAAATACTATCACGAAGTGTATGGTCACAACTATCGCATGGAAGCCATTCAAGGCGCTGTGTTAGGTGTGAAGCTTCCACACTTGCAGGAGTACACGGATAAGCGTCGCGCTGTTGCTGCTCGTTACCACGAACTCTTGGGAGACCTGAGCGAAATCGTGCTGCCATACGAAAAGCCAAATGCTCGTCACGTGTATCACTTGTTTGTGATTCAAACACCTCGTCGTGAAGAATTGCAGAAGTATCTGCAAGACCATGATGTGGCAACCGGACTTCACTATCCAGTGCCGCTGCACTTGCAACAGTGCTTCGCACACTTAGGATACAAGCTTGGTCAATTCCCTGTATCAGAACAACTCGGCAATCAATGTTTGTCATTGCCAATGTTCCCAGAGATGACCGATGATCAAATCATCTACGTTTGCGATCACGTTAAGTCGTTCTTTGCTACCCACGGGGTCGCAAAGAAGTCAACAGCAATGGCTTCCTAAAAAGTCTACAAATGCAATGCAGAAGGCATGCTGAGATTCAGTGTGCCTTTTTTTGTGTTCTGTGCTAGTAGTTGTGATCGCAGCCTCGCATTAGTCCTCAGCCAGACAATTCAAGAACCTTGATCCACTATGAGAATGAGGTGCAAAGCTGAGCATCAAGAAAGGAGTAATCAGGTAGTATATGCTACGCAGAGCACTACTCCAGCATCTTGTGTGAAGGGAGTACGATCTCCTGAGGCGGTGAGGGTTTATGCCACTCGTTCGACTACGCGCACTTTAGCGCTGCGGGCTCGAGGGTTTCGACGTACTTCTTCCTCGCTTGGAAGTTGAGGTTTTGGAGTGAGGAGTTTTAAGCGAGCATGAATCGCCACATCACCAGGGTAGCTTGGTCGATGGCTGGTGGATTCTTTCTTGAAGATGTGCTTGACGATGCGATCTTCGAGAGAATGGTAAGAAATCACGACAATGCGCCCACCGGGAGCGAGCATAGGAATGACGCAGAGGAGTGTCTTTTCAAGCACTTCAAGCTCATGATTGACCGCAATGCGTAGAGCTTGAAACACTCTGGCCAGACTAGATAAAAAAACAGGTGGAGGAACCGTTTCCTCCACCAGCTTTCGTAACTCTACCGTGGTAGTGATTGGTGCAATGCGTCGACGTTGAACGATAGCCTTCGTTATATTCCGAGCAAACTTTTCTTCACCGAATTCCCACAAGATCTTTTGGATTTCCGCTTGTTCAGCCGAATTGATGATTTCGGCAGCTGTCCGTCCGCTCCCCCCGAAGCGCATGTCCAGTGCGGCATCATATCGATGACTAATCCCTTGAGCGGGATTATTCAACTGATAGGATGATACTCCAAGATCCAGCAAGAGTCCGCTAATACCTTTTTGGCTTCCTGCCACCACTTCCTCGTTGCCACATACCTCTGCATAGTTCCCGTGAACCAACCGAATTCGCGATTCTTCACCGCGCGCAAGCTCATCCGCAAATGCCCCCCGACAAAAACTAATGGCTTGCTCATCTGCATCGAAACATATCAGGCGGCCGCTGTTAGATACCTTCCTCAGTATTCCTGCTGCATGCCCGCCGCCACCCAATGTGCCGTCGATATATAGACCGTCGTCTTTGGTCACCAACCACTCAAGTGTCTCGCGAAACATGACCGGTTCATGATACTCAGACTCTTTTCTGTTTTCAAGACCCTTGTCAATTGACTTTTCAGTCCCTTCAGAATCCTCGCTCATCTCTCCTCCGCTGTTATTTCATCACGGCCGAGGCGACCTGTTCGTAGGTTTCTGTAAAACTATTCTGATACTTTTCAAACTCCTCAGGATTCCAGAGTTCCAATCGATCCATCACACCAACAATGGTCACTCGATTGGTTATGCCTGCAAAATCCAAATGCTTCTTTGGGATGCTGATGCGCTGCTGCGCGTCCATCACCACTTCCTCACACCAAGAAAGAATCGTACGTAAGAAGAATCGATCCTTTTCATCACTGTGATTCAACTTCGACAACTTCTCCTCGTACTTCTTCCAATCCTCAAGCGGAAATGCTTCAACGCATTTGTTCGTTCCCCGTGTCAACACAAAAGTGTCGTTGGATTCAGGAGCTATTACACGACGCATTTTCAGAGGAATGTTAACTCTCCCCTTCGCATCAATGGAATATGACTCTTGTCCCTTGAACCCGGGCATCGCTGGATTTTCTCTGTCGTGAATCGAAGTCCGACAAAAATAAAACAATCCTCACAAAATCTCCCACTTTTTACCACTTTTTATTCCAAAAATGAAAAAATAGTTGAAGACCTGCGTTTTTCGTCAATTTTCGGCGATTGCTGAGTGGGAGATTATTCCAGAGCAAGCGATACTCCGCTACTATATGGCTCTTTTGACAAGGATTTAGTCCCCTTTTTGAGGTATAGAGGCTGAAGTGGTCAGCTGGGGGTGAAAGGGGGAGATTTTGTAGCGCTTCTACTCTAAGCAGGTAGGAACTAGCAGGAGTTGGGTCTCCAAAGCGCTTTCAGCGCTTTGGAATCAATCGGCGTTGAGATTGAAGCTCGCTCAGTTGTAGATAATGTACTCAGCGAAGTTGTTGACAACGTACTCAGCGAGCAAGAGACAAGCGGCACGTTGTCGGAAACCACAGTCACTTGCTCGCTGAGCAATCATTGTTTTCAATGCGTGTTAGACGATTAGTCCGCCTTCTCAAAAGGGGTGTTACTAAACGCGAATTCTGCGATGATTTTGCGAGCCCGTTGTGCTTTCTCGCGTTGCACAAACTGCTCGTCTCGACCTTCAATGCTACCCAAGTAGCCGATGGCGATCACAACACCAAGCTCATAAGTTTCAGGCACATGGAAGGCTTCTCTGAGTGCATCTTGCTGGTATCCCCCCATCATGCGACCATATATGCCCATCGTTTGCGCCTGCAACAGAAGAGTGGCATTTGCCATTCCCAGATCATGCATAGCAAAGCGATTGTTTTTGTCTTGCGCTGTTCTCGTGTTTGCCAGGCTCACGAGCAATACAGCGGCATCTTTGGCCCAGGTCTGATTGCTCGGATTCAAACACTCAAGAATGCGCTGAAACTCAGAGCTGCCACGATGAGCGTAAAGGTAGCGCCAGGGTTGTAGGTTTGAGGAGGATGCAGACCAAGAAGCGGCTTCAAAGAGTGTTTTTAATACCTCGTCTTCAATGTCTTGGGTAGAAAAGACCCGCGGACTGAATCGTCCGCTAATGAAGTCTGCTACCGGATACTGCGTTTGTGCTTTTTTTGATTGGAGTAGTTCTTGCATTCGTACTAGAGTGAGTTATTGAAAATCGGTTAAAGAAAAAAGGTGTGTTAAGTCATTGAGAAACGCCCGACTTGAAGCGCTTCGGCAATCTTCGAGCCGTCAACTGTTGATACAATCGATCGCTGAGTTCAGAGACTCAGCGCTTTCGTCATATTGGACTATGCCATAGTCATAGGAACATCGAAAAAGAGTATTTGCGCGTCAGACAAAGCTATGATATCGATACTTGCATCTGCGCCAAAACCGATGGCATCGCGACGAGACAGCTCAGTTCCATTGACTTGTACACTCCCCTCAACAACAAACACATAGCTTCCATTTCCTTCACGTCGCGGACTATAGCTGATAGTCTTTGCCGCGTCAAGCTTGCCGCGATACACCCAAGCATTCTGATGAATCCAAAGAGAATTGGCTTCTCCATCGGGTGATACCAACAACTGCAATGTGTTAACACTGGCGTTAGCATCGAAGGCTTTTTGGTCGTACCGAGGCTCGACATTGCGCTTGTTTGGATACAACCATATTTGAGCAAGATTCACTTCCTCTGTTTGGCTTTGGTTGTACTCTGAGTGCATCAAACCAGAGCCTGCACTCATTACCTGCACTTCTCCAGCCCCTATCACCTCAGTATGCCCCATACTATCGGCATGTTCCAGTTTGCCGTGAAAAGGAATGGTGATGATCTCCATGTTGTCATGCGGGTGCTTTCCAAAACCCCCACCTCCCTGAACAATATCATCGTTTAGCACTCGCAACACGCCAAAATGCATGGACTGAGGATTGTAATAACTGGCAAAACTGAAACTATGCCAGCTGCGCAACCATCCGTGATCCGCATAACCACGATCCGCTGACCGATGAAGTACTAAATGAGAGTTTTGCATGTGAGATTCCATTTGATGTTGCAACATTGATTTATCTGATTAACGAAGCAAAGAAGATTTTATGGCAAGGCTGTTAAAAATATTTTCAGCGCTGAGCAAAGAAAGACCTTCGATCCTGGCTACGGTACTGTCTGCCAAGTTATGAAACACGACAATGCATGGTGCACTTTCCCACCCATAGTGATACATGATTCGACCTGCGCTTGGAAGCGCTACAGTGGCACGTAGTGAACAGAGTATTGAGGAATCATCGATCTGGGATTCGAGGAGCTAGCGCCGCGGAGCGAAGCGACGCAAGCGTTGATGATGAATCTCTTGAAGGTTACCATTCGTGAAAGGCTCTAAGATTTCAGAGAAAGCCTCGTCTTCCTTTCGTTCGTCATCAGACTAGAAATACGTAGCTCTACGGATAGAAGCGCCGTGAGTGGAGCTCTATATTCTGATGTCGAGTTGTACAGACGAAGACCTTGCTGAGGGTAGCTTGGAATCAAGTAGTGACCAGCACTTCACTCTTCTACCTCGAAGGACAAGCTTAGTCCATTGCATGTATCACCACACACTATCAAAAGCGCTATGAAGCTTCGCAAACGCATCTTGTCTTGGATGAAAATTTGTCTGCCTCTGTCCTTGGCAATGAGCATCCAATTGAATGCGCAGACGCGTCCCTGTTTCGACATGCAACCAAAGATTTTTAGCAATGGCTGTGCTACTTCTTGTGCAGGCTCAAGCGTGATTCTTGATGCTGGTCCAGGATACAGTTCTTACTACTGGTCGAATGGCGAACGCTCGCAACGCATTGTGGTCAGTAGTCCGGAGGCAAGTGCGCAGTATTGGTGTGAGCTAAGTAACGAAGCAGGCTGCAGAGCGCGTACAGAACCTATGATGGTTCGCATCAACCCTGCGCCGGCAAAGCCATACATCGTTCAACAAGACTCAGTACTCTTGGCTACCCAAGCTGTGCACATTACCTGGATGCGCAATAAGGTCGTTCTTCCCTATCAAGACCAACAGTCAATTGTGATTCATGATTCAGCCGACTATCAAATCGTCGTGAGCGACGAGAATGGTTGCACCGCTAGTTCAGAAGTTGTGCAGACGAAAGCTGTAGCGCCCGGGCAAACAACGCGCGGACGTGATGCGCGCTTGAAAGTCTACCCAAATCCAAGCGCTGGCAATATTGCTGTTCAGCTCATCTCCGACTATCAAGGCGATATCAGCTTTACGGTCACTGATCTTCAAGGCAAAGAAGTGTATAGTGGCACCTGGCTACAGCCAAAAGTTCTTGATGTGTATCACATGGATCTTAGTTCGCTGACCGATGGTGCGTATATGCTACAAGCCCACGACGGAGTTGATGTGGTGACGGCTACCATCATCATTCAGCATTAAGAGGAAATTCAGGCTAGGATTGTGTGCGATGACAGTGAAATAAGCGAAGTCGCAGCTACTCTCTTTTTAACGTAGTCGCTTCGCGCCTACAGACTCATTTCAACTTGCAAACCAATGTTGCGGATGGGAGCTAGATTTCCTGGAATCTCCACGTAGTAATAGTCAAAGAGATTGCGAATGTTGAGCACAGCTTTCAAGGGAGCAATGTCGTGCTTGGCAAAGTCATAGATGAAACGTGCATCCACCACGTGTATAGGAACACGGATATCTCCGTTCGCAACGAGACCAAGGTTTACTAAACGCTCATCCACTTCTTCTTGGCGTGAGAGGAAGCGGTAGTCCATTTGAAACTCAATATCCATCCAGTTGACCAAGAGTCTTGAGGTCCACATAATGTTATGTCGGAACAATAGCGTCTTCCCAGTTGTCAAGTCTGTTGGCTGCATAGTCGTAATCGAGCTCTCTATACCCAGGACTTTGTTGACAATCCAGGTCTTCAAGTCTAACTCCATCCCTTGAATGCGTGCACGCGTCACATTCTTAAACTGAATCTCTGCCTTCGCAGCGCTCACATCAAACTGAGGCTCGATCAAGTCGTAGAGCTCACTCTGGAACAAGGCAATGTCAGCTTGGATGAGGTGATCATTAATCGTAAAACTCTGCTCTGCTCCGCCCTCGAAAGCCCAGCCATGTTCGGGACGTAAGTTGGGATTGTGTCCAACCGTAAAGCCTGCAAACTGAATATCAGCGTAGCGTTCTTCAATCGTTGGAGCGCGAAAGGAACGTCCAATACTCAAGCGAACATTCGTTGCCGTTGGTGCTTTATAGCTTATGCCGAGCTTCGGTGAGAACTCTACATTCTTGTTTTCGTGACGTGTCTTTTCTACATCCAAACGCGCCCCAAGTGTCACCGTGATGTCATCAAGATTCGAGAACTCTGTTTGTCCGTAGCCCGAGGCGATGACTTGAATCTTGTCGTCCCCTGTTTGAGAGCTGACCACATCATTCGCACACAGGGTCATTCCAACCGTGAGTGCAATCTTCTTGTTGATGAAGGTGGTGAATTGTCCTTCGGAGTTAAAAGCCGTTGCCGTTGCCGACAACTGCTGCGAGCTATCCGTAGCAGTATTGTTATATGAGGTGCGGAAAGCACTTGCTCTGAGCACACCAAAGGTGTTTTCATTGATGGCATTCTTATACTCTGCACCGAGAGCCAGCTTTCCGGAATGCACGCGCATGTTCAGATCGGTGGTGAGTGGAGCTTTCGTAGCCGAATCAACGGAACGCCAGTTAATCCAATTTGCTCGGTCTTCGTAGGCATACTGCGTGAAGAGCATGAATTGTGAGTAAGCATCGAAGGTCTGAGTGAATTTTCCAAAGAAGTTCACACGACGTGAGTCACTGAACTGTGTGTAACCATCGTCATTGCGAATACCACCTGCAAGAAGAAGTCCAGTCGATCCGAATGATCGACTATAACTCAAGTCTAGACCACGGGCAAGAAGTGCATCACTCGTCCATTTCCATGAATCAAAACGGGGAGCAGTGTAGATGTTAGAGTACAGTCGAGCGCGAGCAGAACCTTCTGGCGTTGGGTCTTTTGTGAGGACGTTCACGACACCACCAATCGCGCTGGTGCCGTAGAGTGCAGACCCAGGACCCTTCACCACTTCAATGTGGTCCACCGAAAACATGGGGAGTGCATCGAATGAGATGTCGCCATTATCGGCACTCAGCATCGGAAAATTATCAAGCAACAGTAAAGTGCGCGAGCCCAAGCCAAAGGCAAAACCAGAAGCACCTCGGATATCAACCTGCCCTTGCGCAACACGCACGCCTGGTACATAGCGAAGCACTTCATCAAGTTTCGAAACTGATCGATCGGCAATGATGGATGCATCCACGGTTGCGATACTGAGGGGAACATCTTGAACTGCCTGCAGGCGCTTGTTGGCGGAGACAACGACTTCGGTTGTTTTTATGATCTGAGGAACAAGACTAATGCGAACGAAAACGGAATCTCCTGCTTTGAGATTCACCGTCTGTTCTTGCTTTTGGTAGCCAATGAGACTGAGTTGCATGCGGTATGATCCGGCGGGCAACTCTGTAAAGCTGAAAAGACCTTTCTTCGAGCTGATTTTGCCGAGCGTTGTTTTCATCAAACGAACCGTGACACCTGGAATGCCTTCACCTTTTTCAGAGTCTGTAACCTGTCCACTGAGTATTGCCGTTCCTGAGCCTGAGGCCCAAGCGGAATTCAATGCGCCACAGTGGAGAACGAGTAGAATCAAGCACGAAACGACATGTTGACAGAACATTGTGTTCAGTTTCCATTTCAGCGTTCTGTTGCTTTTGAGTCTACACATCCTGTTGCTCGTCATGATAGCGTTATCGTTTAAATGGCTGAGGTGGTGGTTTGAGTGCATCGACATCCATGTCAACATGCTGATGATCCACGCCACTTTGAATACGAAGAATGGCAGGGGTGTAGAGAGTGTCGGAACTATACAAGCCAATCACTCTCCAGTCACTAAGGATGTTTGGACCATAACGCTGAGCAACTGCAATGTAGCGGAACTCGATACTTCCGTTCGACAACTGGTTCTGAGGAACTTCTAGGCTATACGAGATTTCAGCGGGATAGCTGAAGAGTGAATCAACAAGAGTTGGCGTAAAGATGGCAGTGCCATTCCCAATCTCGTTGATGAGGTTTGTGTCTTTGGGTTGAGTTCGAAAGGCAACGACTCTCAGATCATAGAGTGAGTCAACTGGGTAGTTTGCACGGCCTGCACCGCGGACAAAATGGAGGCTGCCGTTGATGGAAGCGCGCTGTGAATAGTCTGCCGGATTAATCCCTCCACTACACGAGATAAGGATACTACAAAGAATGGCAGTAGCAAGATTCTTTCCGTGCAATAAATGGCCAAGCAAAGTGCCGTTCCTCATCGGAACCAGCCTTTGAACATCAGCTTCGTTGCTTTCCTTGGCACTGACACGGTTCAGACGCTTCATGCGTAGTGTATGATTTAGTAAACTTCGCCCTTTTGTTCAAGTTCAACGCGCTTGGCTTCAATTCGCACTAGTTTCTCGCGAACGGCATCGCCAAGATTGAGATCTCGAGCGTTGCTGTAGTTCATGAGTGCGATAAACACATCGGCTGCTTCGTCGAGAAAGCGGGCATCATCGATCGATTTCCCTTTCCACCGCTTTTTCTCCAAATTCGCTAGCTCGCCTGCTTCGCCGCAGAGTTCCAGACAGAAGAACTCAGGACTTCGCGCAGGGAATGCCGCATCTTGATAGAGGCGAAACAATCGTTGAACATTGTTCAAAGAATGCTGCGATGAACTGTGGAGTTCGTCTAAAAACTGCATTCGTGTGCTGAGAATGGAAGTACAACAAGCAAGCTCAGCGTGCAATGATGCAGCTGTCTTCCTCGAATATACTCATGAAGGCTTTAGGGCTCGTCGGGAAAATCGACAGGAGGTAAGGTTGTTGGTTCCTTGATGCGGTAGCCTACACCACGGATACTTTGAATGTAATGTCGACCGTCGGTCTCAATCTTCGACCGTAAACGCTTGATATACACGTCAATGATATTCGACTCAGGATCGAAACTCACCTTCCACACGTGTTGCATGATCATGCTACGACTGAGGATACGATTTTTGTTTCGCATCAGGTAATCGAGCAGTGCATATTCTTTGGTGGTCAGCTCAATCTCCTTTTCACCGCGATAGGCAACGTGTAAGACAGTATCAAGGGTCAGATCACCAATCTCTAGTTTCGTTGATTTCACACTTGAGGAACGTCGCATGATCGAACGCAGACGTGCAGCAAGCTCTTCAAAGTGAAAGGGCTTCGGTAAGTAATCATCAGCACCCAAATCCAAACCCATTACTCGGTCTTCCATCGATCCGCGTGCGGTCAGCATAAGAACGGGCAGTGTTTTACCTGCTTGTCGTAGTTCAGAGAGAACCTGCAGACCATTTTTACGAGGCAACATCACGTCGAGTACGATTGCATCGAACACGTTATTCAAGGCCATTGCCAAACCCGTCTCACCATCGCTGGCAATCTCCACAACGTAGCGCTCCTCTTCGAGCCCTCGTTTTACAAAATTGGCAACCTTGCGTTCGTCTTCAATGACAAGTATTCTCATATGCTGTTCCTTTGCTAATGCTATGCTGCTTTAGGGGATGTTTTTTGCCTGAAAAGTGGTAGTTCTGACACCTCCCATTTGTTCCCCGTGGCCCTAAAAACGTGGTCCTGACCACGGCTTCAATCTACAGCGCATAGCTCACCACGACAACGAAATAATAATTCATTAAGTGTTTAACAAATTTTAAGGAAGGATAAGCCAATAATGAACAGTCACTTAGAGCATGATACGGCTTTTTGGTTCAAAAACAAGTGTCGTGAGCTCGATTTCTTGCTGTCTGCACCAGAGCTTTCCTTTGCTGTAGATCCGACCCAATTTCAGATTTGCAGGTGCTCTATAGTGACAAAGTGTTCATAACAAGAGATTTCGGAGAATAAAAGCTGAATTAGCTCATCCCTGTTTTCCGGAAAATTTCCGTCTTATGACCACCACTGGAGTTGAATTTCCGCAAAAACCGCGTTGCGGACTTCACACTCTTCAAGGTGCTGCTTACTCTTGGCATTTGCACGTTTTCCGTCGGTGAGTTCTTGTGCTAAAGTGCACAGTCGAGTGAAGTCTGAATGATGATGGAAGAAACGCATCTCGGCGTAGTCTTTGGCAGAATGCGTGCTCACTAAAAACTCCCAATCACTGGCTTGAAGCAACATCAACTCGCGCATGGCTTGCTTCAAACAACGTTGAAGCAAAGCGCTTCGTTTTTGTCCGCTACTTTTCTCAAGGACCTGATCCATGAGCTCCTCAGCTCTATAGATTGCCTCCCACATATACTTCACTTCGTCATTCATCCACACCTCGTGGTGACCACCACGTCCCCAGGAACTCTCGGGTATACGCAGTACTTCATTTGGTTGCACACGCTCTATCTGTTCGGAAGCCATTGCAGCATTCACGTACGGAGATTGATGCAGACCGCGGAGTACTGCTTTGACAAAGGCTGGTCCTTCAAACCACCAATGCCCAAAAAGTTCGGTATCGAATGGGGTGCAGAGCGTTGTAAAGCGCGACGTGTTCTTATAGTTCAGCATGACCGCGCGCTCTATGCTTTGAGTGAAGTGAAAGGCATGTTGGTTCACACGTTCTTTGACCCACTGTGGAACATAGAGGAGCTTGTACATCATGTCGGCTTTGTTGTCCGTCACCCGCCAATAGCGTAGTGACGAGCGATGGAATTTCTTATGAAAGTCCAGGTACATTGGATCACCAGGATAGCCCTTCTCTCCACTCCACACCTGCATGGCAATGTTCTCATCACGACTAAAGATGACAGCACTTCCTTTTTGCACGTGCTCGGAGGAAGCGACGCGGTACAGGCTCATTGGACTTTTATCAAAAGGATGTTCAGCGTTTCGTGCACTCGTTTTTTTAAAGCTCGCTGCATCCTCGCCTTTCATGACCCCAAGTGCCTTTGCCCCGCGCACCGTTCCTTCATCTACCACGAAATACTTCAAACCTGCTTCAGCCACGAGTTCCTCAACACCAGGTCGAATACGTGGCGTTTGCAAATGCTCAACGGGCAGATAGCTTTTCCATGCATAGCTCGGACGGTATGCGCACTCTGGCAACCACACTCCACGAGGTTTGCAACCAAAGTGCTTCTCATAGTTCGCCACAGCGGCTCGCAACTGCAAACGAATGGATTTGTCGTTCCCGAGCAGAGCAAAGTAACCATGAGTAGCACCGCAGGTCATGATTTCGATGTCGCCAGATTTCTGCAACGCAGACAAAGCCTGCACAATACTGCCCTTATAGCTCTTCCGAAAATCATTCTTGCGCGCCGTGTACCATTCTTTCCAGAAGGCAGCTAGGTACTGAAATTGAGGCTCGTTTTCGGTTCTTTGAAAATAGAGCGCATCGTCTTGCGCCATTTGAATACGCACATCGCAGTATTTTTCGAAGAGTGCGGCAAAGTCCGGATGCTCGAGCTGCTCACAGAGTACAGGCGAGATATCGATCGTGACTTTCGGTGAAATCCCCTCCGCCTTCAATTCGTGAAAGGCATTCAATAGAGGTATATAGCACTCTGCCACGGCTTCGCAGACCCAGTCTGAACCATGCGGCCAATCTCCATGATGCAACACATAGGGAAGGTGTGTGTGGAGAATCAAAACGTAGTTACCACCGTGCATCGTCGCTCCTTCGGTAATTTGCTGTCAATATACGTAGGGTTGGTGCTCTTCAGCGACAACATTCGCAGACACTCTCTTCAGGAGATTTTTCATCAACGCGGCACATGCTTCGCATGTGCAACGCCTGTACTTCTGCAACGAGCTAGACGATACAGAAGCTGACCAATACCCAGCAACTGAAACGAAGGTATCGCGAGCTCATTTGCCAGTTGACTTCGACCCATGACAATTCGACCCATGACAAAAAGAAACACTAATCGACTGACCTCAAAGAGGAAGCTATGTTGGAACAGTCTCGCACTCGAGCCTCGTTCCTTCAAAACGCTGTTGAACAATGTTATAAGCGCAACGTCCAACGAACTGCTCGTAACAATCAATGCCACTCAACCTAACACTTCAACCACATTGAATCTGTTCACTAGGGCCACAAAGCATTCAGCAGGATTTGAGCTACATATATTCAACGATCATGCACTCAACAGTCCTCTCCCCTCTTGCTGCACCGCGATGGCCGAAGGCCAGCGGTTGAAGATGAATCATAACAAACATCTCGTCACATCGGTGACGATGGTGTTGATACTGTATCTGTCTGTACTAACGCAGCAGGTTCAGGCTGGTGGTCATGCCATGCTGGTGACTGCGCATCCTGAAGCAACGCGTGTGGGTATTGGCATCTTGAAGCGAGGAGGCAATGCAGTGGATGCTGCAGTGGCTGTGCAGTTCACGCTTGCGGTGGTGTATCCCAATGCAGGCAATATTGGTGGTGGAGGTTTTATGCTGTGGCGGTCGAAGCAGGGCGAGAGCCTCAGTCTCGATTTCCGTGAACGTGCACCAAAGCTTGCAAGTCGAGACATGTATCTTGATGCACAAGGCAATGTTCGCGAGCTACTTTCGCTTGAAGGTGCATTGGCAGCAGGCGTACCGGGCACTGTTGACGGCATGGTAGAAGCTCACCGCAGACTAGGCACGATGTCGTGGAAGCAGCTCGTGCAACCTGCAATCGACCTTGCGAGAAAGGGTTTCCGACTAACGAAGAAGCAGGCAGCAGACCTCAACGATTTTAGGTTTGCTTTAGGTAGATGGAACGATTCGACCTGCGTGCTACTCAATCCGAACGAGTGGAAAGTCGGAGACAGATTGGTACAACCTGCCCTTGCAAGAACACTCGAGGCGATTCGTGATAGCGGCCGAGCTGGCTTTTATGCAGGACAGTGTGCCGATGCACTCGTACGGTGCATGCGTTCGAGAGGTGGCATCATTTCGTACGAGGATCTTGCCGAGTATCGAGCAATTTGGCGCGAAACACTTCGCGGAAATTATCGAGGATACGAAGTACACTCCATGGCACCGCCGTCTTCCGGTGGCATCGCTCTGCTTCAGCTGCTCTCCATGTGGGAATCGCACAGCAGTTCACTACCAAGCTATCACAGTGCTGAGCAAGTGCATGTGATGACCGAGTGCATGCGTCGTGTGTATGCAGACAGAGCAGAGTGGCTTGGTGATCCTGATGCCTATCGCGTTCCAGCGAAGGGTCTTTTGAATGCTCGCTATCTTCAACAGCGCATGATTGATTTTAACAAGGACAGTGCATCACTGAGTAGCCAAATCAAAGCAGGTGCAGCCGAGCAGTATGAGTCGGAACAAACAACACACTTTTCAGTTGTGGACAAATGGGGCAATGCTGTGGCGCTTACCACGACATTGAACGCCTCTTACGGATCAAAGTTGATGGTGCCCGAAGCCGGTTTCCTCTTAAACAATGAAATGGATGACTTCAGCGTCAAAGCTGGAGTACCCAACATGTATGGTCTGGTAGGCAGCACTCGTAACTCCATTGCGCCGTCAAAGCGTATGTTGAGTTCGATGACACCTACTATTATCAGTCGAAACGGCAAACTCGTTATGGTCATTGGTACACCTGGGGGCGGAACCATTATGAACTCCGTGTTCCAGTGTGTTATCAATGTTTTGGATTACAAGATGTCAATGCAGCAAGCCGTATCAGAATCGCGTTTTCACCATCAGTGGCTACCAGACGCCCTTTTTGTGGAGGACGGATGCATGGAGTTAGGAGTTAGGGACAGTTTGCAGAAAATGGGACATAACATCCGCCCTCGCGGACCCATGGGTCGTGTAGACGCTATTCTCGTCGACAAGAAAGGTCGTCTTGAAGGAGGCGCAGATCCTCGAGGAGATGATACTATTGCGTCATTTTAGCGACTTCGTCTATTGTCGTGCCATCCTAGATCGTATTTTTGCCAACTATTTTGATATCAACCGGAGTTTGAATGAAAAAAGCGTTATTGTTCTTCACCATGCTGGTCATGCTCGCATCTCAATTGCGTGCGCAAAAAACAGATAACGATAACTTAGGTGAGATCACCTTCGAGGAACTCAAGGACAAAGACAAGAGCTCCCAGTACTTTGCAGTAGGTGGAGGTTTTACCGGCAATTTCCTGATGTTTGACAAAGATGCCATCAACAAGAACATCCCAGCCCCATTTCACGTCAAGGATTTCAGTTCACCTCTGTTCGTAACTGGCGGTCAAGGCTTCATCACCTTCTTTTTCAAGAACATACGCTTCGGCTTTAGCGCAGCTATTGGAACACAAACAGTCGACACAACAGTCACAGTTGGTGGTACCAACATTACACGTCACGTTGATTTCAGTGCAAGCATGAACGGAGTGACCATTGATTACGCGATACCAGTCGTTAAAGGCGTCACCATTCTTCCTGGCGTCCAAGCAGGCTTCGGCAATCTCGTCTTCGAACGCTACGATGGCGTTGCATCGACCAACTGGTCAGATCTCAAAAGCGATTCTCTGCTGCACCCTGCTAGTCGTTTAGAAGTATCGCAAATGTATGTGCAACCAACTCTGAATGTTGAGTGGGCAATCACCACATTCACCATGATTCGCGCAAATGTGGGCTACAACGCCACATTCCATTCCGATACTTGGACATTAAACCGTAACACAACAGTCAACGCTGGCAACTCATCAGTTTCAGCAAGCGGTCCCGTCTTCGGTTTTGGCGTCTTTTTCGGTCTATTCCGCAACGAATAACACCGAGTTGGGATCTTAGCTCAATGGTTAGAGCAGCAGACTCATAATCTGTTGGCTGGGGGTTCAAGTCCCTCAGGTCCCACATCAGTTCTCTCTAAGCCCTCTGTCAAAAGACGAGGGCTTTTTTTTGTCCGCTCCAAAAGCTCACTTCCAAGCACATCGAGGCCCAACGGGCCGATTCCCCACAGCCCAGGGCGATGCGAAGCCGAGCCCTGGGTAAACGAAGCCCAACGCACCCATCAACCAAAGCACATCGAGGCCCAACGGGCCGACTCCCCACAGCCCAGGACGATGCGAAGCCGAGTCCTGGGTAAACGGAACCCAACACACCCTTCCCACTCCAGCACATCGAGGCCCAACGGGCCGACTCCCCACAGCCCAGGGCGATGCGAAGCCGAGCCCTGGCCAAACGAAGCCTAACGCACCCATCAACCCAAGCACATCGAGGCCCACCGAGCCCACTCCCCACAGCCCAGGGCGAAAGCGAAGCTGAGCCATAGTAAAAATATTTTTGTACATTAAACCCTACTGGCGTCTGCTAAGTACTAAGCAGAAAGAGCGTCGTTGTTCGTATTGTTCACAAAAGCGAAGGGATCATCATGAGTGTCAAATTCGTACTATTCTTCATCTGCATTCTGTGGACTGGAGCCTTTGCTCAGCGAAACTGTGCCTATGACTCAACAGGCCTTGTTCCCTTAAGCGATTTGCAGGGCATGCAATGGCGTGGACAGACTGGTGGTTTGTATTACAACGGACTCAACACCCGCCCTAGCGATCACAAGAACAAAGCGCTGCAGCAAGCAGCAGCGGTAGTACCGCTTGATATCAATGGATCACCATCCCAGTCAGGTCGGATAGTGTTTATAGGAGTAGGCGCTTCCAACCCTCGCACGGAGTTTTTACGCTTTAGTAACCAGATTGATACTTTTGGTAATAAGAATCCTGCTTTGACACTGATTAACACCTGCATCGGTGGACAAGGTATTCAGAAGATGAACATTGCAACGGATAACTATTGGAAGCAAGCAGAGAAACAGTTGGCAGACTCGGGCTTGTCGAACAAGCAAGTTCAAGTAGCATGGATTGAAAGTGATAACACGCAAAGCTCTGATACGAGTTTTCCTCGGGCGGCTGAGACGCTCAGAGATGAGTTCCGCACTCTCCTGCAAACCATGCGTTCCTTCTATCCTAACCTAAAACTCTGTTACATTAGTGCTCGAGCATATAGTGGCTTCGTGGATTTGGCTTCTGGTGCAACTGTTGGGCGGGGTTTGTTACACCCGCGCGACTACTATAATGGATGGGCCATCAAAATGCTCATCGAGAAACAAATGAGTGGTGATGCTGAGTATGCCTTTGAAGGTGCTAGCGCACCTATCCCCTTTACTACTTGGGGTTCTTATCATTGGACAGATGGTTCGAGACAACGTGGTGACGGCTTTGCGATCCAATGCTCAACCGATGTGGGCGGCGATGGTTTGCATTTGTCTGAAGCTGGCGAAATCAAGATTGGTTCGCATATGTTTAGCTATTTCACGAACGATGAGTCAACAAAACCGTGGCTGCTCAAGCAAATCGCAAACTCTGTTGAGAATGACATGAATGCTGTGTTCGATCTGCATGTTAGCCCACAGCCTATTTCAGATGCGTTTGAAATCCGCTGCAAGAGCGATGGCGTACCAATCAAAATAGTGAACCTACTCGGGAACTGTGTGTGGGAAGGAAGCTCTGCGAGTCAACAGAAGGTGGCTACTCAGTTTTGGCCAAATGGCCTCTACATACTGCAGTGCGGCTTGCACTCAATCACACTTTGCATTTGTCATTGATTGCCTATTAGACCGGCAGTACAGTTGACGGTAGAACTTCTCCGAGGCAGTTCTTCTTGAACAACAGTACTTCGAGCGATGCTAATGTCCTCTTATCACAGTGATGCGGATATCGATGCGTTCTATGGTACTCAGATGTGGCTTGCACGTTCAGCCTGAGACCTAGATATTTCTCGTTCACAACACAACAAGACACCAACCGAGTTCAGTTGATGTCTTGTTGTTGAGATTGTATTGTCACTCACACACTCAAGTCCTTATCAGTTTGATTGGCTGAGCTACTATACTCACGCTTTACTTCTTGTTGTCCACTCCAAAGTCTTCAAGCGACTTCCCTAGTTCGCTCATGTCGTGACTAAACTCTCTTTTGAACGCAGCCCAATCGCTGTGCGCAGCATCATAGGTGTCGATTCTCTTTTGGAGAGCACGGTTACGGTCTTCTAGGTCCACGACTTTCTTCAAGTACTCCTTATCGTGTTTGATCCCGGGTTCTTTGAGATGTGAGCGCAGTACTTCAATCCGTGTGTTGTTTGCACGAATCTCATTTTGATTGGCTTCCTTAAATGAAGTCCACTCTTCTGCATCAGCGATCTTCTGGGCTTCGGCAGATGAATTCGCTTGAGCTGTTTTTAGATCTGCAGTAGCAGTTTGAAGTTGTGCTTGCGCTGCCTCTTCCTTTTTTGCAGCTGAGTCACAGGATGAATTCAGGCCTGCGCTAACGCAGCCGCAAACAATCATCATAGTTGTAAAGTGTTTCATAGTGATGTAAATGGTGAATATTGTGTAGTGAAAGTCATTTCTAGTTCGGCAAGTTGAGAGAAGTCAGGTATTGATGTGTAACCTTGACCCTCCCAATACACGGTATGTAGTAATAGTTGAACTATCTAGAGTCCAACAGGAGTGCTTAGCGCATCATCAAGAACCATGTCTGTCATCATGGTACCTTGATTTATCAACTCGAGTTCACAACTGATGTCTACGTCCTCACTGACCAGAATACCACCAGCCTCCATAGCTGTATTCCAGATAAGTCCAAAGTCTGTTCGCTTTATTCGTCCTGTCACTGTGAAGCCGGCTTTCTCATGTCCCCAAGGATCTTTCACAATTCCGCCGAAATCAACATCGAGTTTGATGTTCTTGCTCTGACCGCAAATGGTGAGTTCGCCCCAGAGTTCACGATGACTACTCGAGTCCTCTTCACGCATCGAGCTCCCTCGAAAAGTAATCTGCTTGTGATTTGCTACGTCGAGAAAGTCTGCGCTCTTTAAGTGCTCGTCGCGCTTGTCATCGCCTGTGTTGATTGAGTTTGCATCAATCCAGAGATCGATGTCGACCGTAGAAAAGTCTTTCGCAGTTGTGTAAATACTTGCATCAAAGACCTTGAAGCTGCCGCGCACATTTGCGATCATAAGGTGACGCACTTTGAGGGTGATTTCGCTGTGAGCTTGGTCAATAGACCATTGCGTTTGCGCGTTCTCTTTATTGGGTATCATCATACCTATATTCTCATATAAAAGGGTGGAGTGTGGTGTGTTGCGAAGGAACAAAAGCGTTCTGAACACGAAGAACCCTTGCTCAGAAGCGTCACGTGAGCTAAGCGCCATGACTTCGAGCTGACTCCCCTCGATGCTGGAACTTTAGGGTCTTGCGAGTAGGGGCCTTGCGAGTACTCGAACCATCGAGAACGTTTGCGGCGTGCACGCTTTGCTTAACCGCGTACAAACTTCGGTACCGCAGTGGCAGGGATCATTTCATGATCTTGGCTAACTGTATCAAGATTTACACTATGAGTATTCGCAACTCAGTTGTTCAGTAGGCCGCAGTTGTTCCAACGCGGAGGACTCAAAAGATGAGAGGTGTCTTGTCATTGATGGCTGAATAATCCATATAGACTATTGAACATGCGCCCGACGACGCGCTACAGTTTATGAAGACAACGGGCAGCGCCAGCTCAGCCAATATCTGGAGAATCGAGAACGAAGAACTCTGCTTCGTTCAGTGCTATTGCTGGCACCTGCAATTTCGCTGCCGAGACAAGTGGATTGATCGTCATGAGTCGACGACTACCTCTGCTTATGACATGAAGTAACTGAGCTGATTTTTGACGCTCAATGGAAGGTGCAAAGCAGAGAGCTCGCTTCGGAACTCAGGAGATATGATGTAGGATGAGTCTAAACTGTTTGCTCGAATGACTCTTGTCATCGATGCGGATATAACTTCAATATCGTTGATGCTGTTAATCTTCACAATGTAGGTACTGGACAAGACTTTCAAGTATTTGTAGTCTCCCAAACATGACAGGAAGTCCGTAAACACATGCGCCCAATCTTTCATGCTGGGATCGATGTCCCACGAAACGAGGATATACATTCAGTTTTCTAACGCGTGACACAATTGCCGAAGGTGAGAGCCAATGCGCTAAAATACTATGCATCGCTTGCTCATGTCAACGACTTTTCGAGATCATGATCAAGATTTGTCTTAGCCTTAACGTTCAATATACTCTCAGCACTCTCTTCGTACCTACGCCATGCTCATATCAGAGTTTCACACTCGCAGTGTTCACAACAGCTTCGCTCTCAGCTAAACACAACGATCAACTTGCTTGAGCCGTCAGCATCATTGCCTCATACTCATTCAACTTGCTTTGATGCATACATCTCGGATCAAATCTATCCACTTGAGTTCAACTCTGATGGGTGCTGAATAGCTTAGAACTTGATCCTAGTTTCGTTTAGCTTGTAACGTGAGAAACTATAGATAGAATAGAAAGAAAGCGTGCATGAGCTGCGGATTGCTTCAGCTAATCTGGTGAGCTGCTCATTCTAAGGGATTGCAGAAAAGTTCGGAAAACTCACTCTCGGAAGCTAGCATTCCCTAGATTCGCCCTTTGCTCTGACGAATAACAACGATTGCTATGAACCTCAAGAAACTCAGCGAGAACATCCTCAAAGGAGATCTACGCGCCATTTTTGGTTTGAAGACTGATAGTAGCTACATCCACCCTTCTGTGGCAGCTCGCGTTCTGAGCACGCTTCCACTGGATGCGGCGGTGCAGACTTTTCAACTTCTGCCCTCTCATTCTCGCAATGCGACTTTTTCGTATCTCAACACCGATATGCAGTTGCGCTTCATCAAAGTGCTCAGCAACGAGCAGTGTCGAGAGATCCTCAATGCGATGCCCTCCGATGATCGATTCCTCTTTTTTGCAAAACTGAAGGGAGTTGAGCAGACACATCTGTTAGAACTTCTTGATGCGGAGCATCGTCGCGAAACCACTGCCTATCTAGGTTATCCTAAAAAGAGCATTGCGCATTTGTTGAACACAGACTTTGCTACGATTAAGAAAGAAATGACAATCGCTGAAGCCTGCGTGTATCTGCGAGCACATCATAAAGACACGGAAGCTGCAAATGTGATCTATGTTGTGGATGCACAGGGTCACCTGATTGACGATATCCCCATGCGACGTTTCGTTCTCAGCAATCCAGAGCAGAGCGTTGAAAGTGTACTTGACGGATTCTGTGTGAGCCTAGTCATAACGGATAGCCATGAAACGGCGGTCGATACCTTCCGCGAGTATGATCGCGTCGTGCTGCCTGTCGTGAGTGAGCAGAACATTCTCCTCGGTGTGGTGACGGTCGACGATGTCCTCGACATTGCAGAACAACAGTCTACCGCCGAGATTCAGAAGTTCGGAGGTGTCGAGAGTCTCGATTTCCCCTACGTCCACACTACGTTCTTCTCCCTCATCCAAAAACGTGCTGGCTGGCTCATTATCCTTTTTGTTGGCGAAATGCTCACCGCTACCGCCATGGGCTATTTCGATGCTGAGATATCAAAAGCTGTGGTGCTTGCACTCTTTGTACCTCTGATTATTTCCAGCGGAGGCAATAGTGGCTCGCAAGCGGCAACTTTGATTATTCGAGCTATGGCGGTAAAGGAACTCTCGCTAGGCGATTGGTGGTTTGTTATGCGCCGAGAACTGATGTCGGGTTTAACACTAGGCTTGATTCTCGGTAGCATTGGATTCCTACGAATCATTCTCTGGCAGCAACTACATTGGTACGATTACAGCGAGCACTATGTTCTCATTGCTACCACAATATTCTTCTCACTCATTGGCATCGTCATGTGGGGCACGCTCAGCGGTTCCATGATACCAATGATTCTGAAGAAGGCAGGATTGGATCCAGCTGCGTCGTCTGCTCCCTTTGTTGCGACACTCGTGGACGTCACCGGACTGATCATCTACTTTAGCGTCGCAGCTGTTTTGCTGCGCGGTACATTATTATAGTACTTCATTCGTTCTGTGACTGGTCGGAAATTAGAACACTGAGCTCCTTTGATCTCTGCGCTGTACTCTGCTCCTTCAGGTGTGCTGGTCTTTGCATTTTCTTAACTTTATCATCTATCTTCTCAACATATCATGGGACTTCGTGTTATCGTAAGTGGCGCTAGCGGCATGGTTGGCGAAGGTGTTGTGCTGAGGTGTATTGCATCTTCTGATATAGACGCTATACTCATCCTAGGACGACGCAGTAGCAACATTCGTCATCCAAAAGTTCAAGAGCTCTTGGTATCTGATTTCATGCACATCGACCAGCATCAAGAACAGCTCCGCAACTATGATGCTATGTACTTCTGCGCAGGTGTTTCAAGTGTGGGCATGGACGAGCAGCAGTACACGGCGATCACCTACACAACTACTCTGCACTTGGCGCGCGTTCTCGTTGAGCTAAATCCAGCTATGAGTTTTAGCTATGTATCAGGAGCAGGCACAGATTCAACCGGGAAAGGACGAAGCATGTGGGCGAGAGTCAAAGGTAAGACAGAAAATGACCTAATGGCTCTGCCCTTCCGTCAAGTCTTAGCTATTCGTCCTGGTTACATACATCCGATACCGGGAGCACAACACGTACTGAAGTACTACAAGTACATCAGTTGGCTCTATCCTGCCTTTCGGGCTGTGTTTCCAAAGCATGCTTGCAGCATGCAAGAAGTTGGTGATGCAATGATCAACGCAAGCATGCGTGCGCCTGCGCGGGCCGTGTTAGAAGTTCCTGATCTTGTGAGGTACGCAGCGCACTAAAGCGACCTTGTTTCATTATGGCTTTGCGCCATGACACGCTTTCGTCTGCTAGATCTCGTCTGGCGTCTGCTACGGAGTTTCTTCTTTGCCATCAGCATTTTCCTGTGTCTGGCTTTGAGTCAGATACTAACAAACAATTCCATCGCGCGCTACGATATCCTCCTCGTGTGTTGTCTCTCGCTACAGTTCTTCATGTACAGATGTGGTTGGGAAAGTCGCTCCGAAGTTGCCGTGATTAGCCTCTTCCATGCCATGGGTCTTGCCATGGAGCTCTTCAAAGTGTACATGCACTCGTGGTCTTATCCAGAACCTGCGTTCACAAAGATCTTTGGAGTGCCCTTGTACAGTGGTTTCATGTATGCCAGCGTAGCCTCATTTATCTGTCAGAGTTGGAAACTCTTTGGCATCGAGCTCCGCCATTGGCCGCGAGCTTCAGTTGCATGGCTACTTGCTGCGTTCCTCTACTTCAATTTCTTTAGCCAACACTTTTTCTTCGATCTTCGTTGGCTGCTCTTGGCAGCGGTGTTGTTCAGCTTCAGAAATGCTGAGTTTCATATACACTTCTACCGACGATACAAGGTCAATGCCGTTCGTCTCTTCGTCGCAATGGGTATCATGATTTGGTGTGCTGAGAATATCGCCACCTTCCTGGGTGCATGGCAGTACACCTACCAACACAAAGGATGGCGCGTGGTGCATGCTCACAAAGTGCTATCGTGGACTCTGATGTCAATCGTGAGTATTATCGTGGTTGTTGAACTCAAGTTTATCAAAGCAGGCATGCGTGCACGCGCATGGGATGTCGGGTGTCAACGACAACAGTCTGAAGAAAGTAGAAGTGAAGAGTTGGAAGCGCTCATCTGTCGACATATCGACGCCTAAAACTGCATAGTTCCTACTGTTGCGTGCACAAGAACAAGAAACTACAGTAAAAGCACACCGATAAAGCACACAGCGTAACATCTGAACAATACGATGCTGGTTGCACGAAGCGTACTTCGCTTCTGACATGCTCTCACTCTAAGTGTTTTTCATGTTCTCGAGGAGTCGGCGTTGCATTGCGAAGCAATGCCGCGTTGATGAAGAAGACTGCCGAGATCAGTTTTGAAGCAGAGCAACAATGATAGCAACAACGATCGCGCTGCACAGAGGCAAGGCAAGTTGTTTTACTATGTCGCGCGACTGTGTGCCGGAGAGTGTAGCGGCGAAGAGTACAATAGCTGCAACGGGCGACATCGTTCGACCAAAAGTTGCACCAATAGAACCAAGGCAGCCAAGATCAACAATCTGTTGCAAAGCCATTCCTTGTTGCACCAGACCAGGTAAAACCGCTTTCGAAAAGGAAATGCTTGGCGCAGTTCCACTTCCACTCACAAAGGCGAGTCCCATGGTGCTGAGAGCCGTAGAGACATACGCGACTGCCCCACCACCGGCAATACTCTTTACGAGCACCTCCATAACCTGACTCTGGCGTAGCGCTTCGATGAAGCAACTCGCTGTGATAATGAGCGAGATCACTTGCACATATCCGTAGCCCAAACCTTCGAAGAACTCTTTGGTGAGCTTGGACAGTTCAGAGCGTGCAACGACGGCAGTGATGATCGTTGAAATCAACATAGCATGTACTACTGGCAAACCATCCGGATAGATGCGTGCAACGGCTGGGAATAGATGGAGACCGGGCATTAAGAGAAACAGAATAAGCACTGGGAGCGGAGGCATGAGTGCCTTGAGCAGATTGACCTTATGTGTGTGAGCTTCTGGCTCCACGACATTTGTAGTGGCGGAATTCGGCGTGAGTGAACGTCGCTGCCACCAAAAGATCGCCACCGCACTCAAAAAGCCAATCAACTCCGGCATGAGCATACGTTGAAGAACCATCTGCGTTGGAGCTTGACTATTGATTTGAACATTCACCACATCAGGCTCACCAGGATTGAAGAGGTTACCTCCACCTGAACAACCAAGAACAAGAGTTGCTGCTGCTGTGAGCGGATGATAGCCAGCCGCAAGCATTAAAGGGAGTAGAATTGGACCCACCGCAGCTGCAGAGGCTGTTTGACTTGTGATAGCCATGTTGGTCAAGAAACCAACAGCGCAACCGCCGGGAAGGAGTAACCATCGAAAATGGCTTAGGGGACGTAAAAGAAGCCGTACCATCTCTTTGTCACAGCCAGTAAATCGCAGTACAAAGGAGTAGCCCATGGCAGAACATATTGGGCCGATTACCTGTCCGTCGCCCATTCGCGCGAAAAACAAGTCGAATATGGACAAGGGGTTCCCCGCCAGCCCAGTTATCAACAAAGCTGCGCTAAAGAGTACCAAACGAACGTCGACACCTTTGAGAACCAGGTAGAGCGCAAGGAGGCTTATAATGATCGCGGCGAGAAAGAGAAAACTCACGGTGTATCCCCAGGACAAAAAAGGAGTTAATCAGTGTAAACGGACTTCTCAAGATAGGAAAGTCTGGTCGCATGAAATGTGTAATTTAGAGCTATCCCAATGACCTATTCTAATCTCATGAATTCTTTGATTTCTTTGTTTCAGCGAACAGGTACTTCTGTTTGCTCTGTCTTGCTTTGTGTACTTGCAAGTACAACCCTTCATGCAAGTACTCCCCTTCGGTTCATGCTTCCAGCTGTTTCCGCAGGACCCGTACAGCTCGAGCAGCGCGAATATGTGGTTCCAAAAATCAGTCCTGAGCACTATTGGTCAAACGTGATCATCGTGAAAACCAAGTCAATGCAGCGCCCTGATAAGTCTGCCTTGAGCTTTCAATCACTTGCGTGGCAGCAAACTCTTGCGCCATTGAGTGTGCAATCAATCCGCGCTCCTTTCCAGCGCTCAGAAGTGGCAATCCAAGAAGTTGATCCAATCGGCATTGAACGCATTTTTGAGATACGCTATGGTCTTGACATTGATGCATTTGATGCATGTGCTATGGTAGCAGCAAATCCGGATGTTGAGTATGCCTGCCCTGTGTACAGACGTTTCCTCTACTTCACACCAAATGATCCAAAGCTCAATTCACAGTATGCGTTAACACGCATTGAGGCACAGAAGGCTTGGGATATCAACACGGGGAGCACAACGGTAGTGATAGCAGATATAGATTCAGGTGTTGATTTCGAACACGAGGATCTGGCGGCAAACCTGTGGACCAATCCAGGTGAAATAGGAACAGATGGTAGTGGCCGCGACAAGAAAACCAACGGTGTTGATGATGATGGTAATGGATTTAAAGATGACTATCGCGGTTGGGACTATATCGGAAGCGTAAGCTACCAAGAGCTTCTGCAAGGAACCCGAAAACCAGACAATGATCCTAAAGTCCGTAATGCGAACATGGACGGCGAGCTCAATCACGGGACCGCAACGACTGGTTGTGCCGTTGCCGTCACTAACAACTCTAAAGGCATTGCCTCGATCGGATACAAATGCAAGTACCTGCCCATCAAGTGCGGCTCTGATCTGACTGGTAAAGAAATCGTTTCGGGATATGAAGGCATTCGCTATGCCGCTGCCCTTGGTGCCAAGGTGATTAACTGTAGTTGGGGTGGACTTGGAAACTCTCAAGCAGAGCAAGACCTCATTAACTCGGTTACAGCAAAGGGTGCACTCGTTGTAGCTGCTGCTGGCAATGACAACCACAACCTGGAAACCACGATGCACTACCCAGGTAATTATGAGAACGTACTCTGCGTTGGTTCGACGGATGGTAGCGACAACAAATCGTCGTTCTCGAACTACGGCCGACGCGTAGACGTGTGGGCACCAGGCTCAGGCATTCAATGCGTACTTAGTCCAAACACCTATGGCAACATGGATGGTACTTCTTTCTCTTGCCCTATCGTTTCCGGTCTTTGTGGACTTGTACGTTCTTTGCATCCAGACTGGACACCAAAAATGGTTGCTCATCAGTTGAGAAGCACCTGCGACGATGTTGTTGCAGATCAAGCTTCATCACGTCCTCAGTACTACGGCCGCATTAATGCCTACAGAGCGCTCAATGAGAATAGAGACTTCGCAACAGGCACAACGCCTGGCTTGGAGCTGAGCAGTATGAAGTTCGATGGGAAGAATGAACTTCAGTCAATTGGTCCTGTTCCAGCAGTGTTTACCATACGCAACTATTTAGGCCGTGCAACAAATGCAACCATCACTCTCACGCCAACCACTAAAGGAATTGTTCTTTCACAAAGCACATTTACTCTAGCTACAATACCTGCGACAGATTCAGTGCAACTAAACTGTACAATCTCAACACAATCGCCAACCTACTTCCGTAGCAATAACATTCCAGTGCAGGTTGTTATGTCGGCAGGTTCGTATACCAATTATCAGACTATTAACATCAAGGTCAATCTCGAAAGTCCAAACACCTACAATGACTACGCAAACACTCCTGCACTCAACTACACTGCAGGTTCGGCAAAGGCACCAGTTACATTTTGGGCTATTGGAAAGACGAGCTCCGGACGTAAAACCGTTACGCACGGAACCTTGATCGACTCTTCGTTGACCGATGACTTGAGCTGCGTCTTTGGACTAAGTACTTCGAATGCCTTGGTAGGAAGTAGCTTGGGTCGTGTGTATCGCACCACGAATAGCGCAAATAGTTGGACCTCGACCGTTGTAAGCTCCATTGCATCCAAGGTGATCTCCATTAACATGGCTGACGCAAACAATGGCGTGCTTTTGGGCACTCCTGCTGGTGGCTCTTGGAATGTTGGTGTGACAAGCGATGGTGGTCAAACCTGGACCAAGAGTGCTACGATAACGAGCGCACAATCTGGCGAAGTATCACAGAGCAATTCTGTGGTCTGGGTTGGAGATAATGTCTGGATAGGCACTTCATCCGGAAGAGTTTTCTATTCGACAAATCGTGGAACGAGCTGGCAGCAATCCTCAATATCTGGTGCTGCCGTTATTACACAATTGGCCTTCGCCAATAACCGTGTTGGATACGCTATTAGCCGTCCAACAAACTCAGTAAGCGATGCAGCAACGGTGTACGTCAGTATTGATGGTGGATTAAACTGGGGGCCGAGCGGACATGTCTTTCCAGCAAACGGATTACACCCTGTCTATGCCTATGCTCCACCAGCATCAACACAGTTTGTCGTGGTTGGCAGTTTGTCTGAAGTTGTTTGCACTACCGACACCGCTAAAACCTTCCGTCCGTTGATTAGCGAAGATGGGTTGACTGCAACAGCAGGAACAGCCTATGCAAATAGCAGCACTGTTACTCTGTACATTCTTGGCAAGACAGTAGGAGTACTCAAGTTCCCTCTCGTCAATGCTTCCGGCACGCCAGTCCTACAGGTCCCAAGCACCCTGGTATTTGATAGTGTAGATGTTGGTTTGAATCAGAGCAAGAGTGTCCAAGTACAAAACAGTGGAACAGCAGCTTTAAGTGTTAGCACCTATACCCTAACTCCAGATGCAGGTACAAGCGTTGCAGACTTTTTACTTAGTGGAACCGTTGGTCAGTTGAACGCAGGTGAATCAGGATCGCTCTTTATTAAGTTCAGTCCAACCAAAGCTGGGTTGCGCTCATCTACCTTAACGATTCAGAGCTCAGTTGGTTCAAAGACAGTTGCTGTTCGTGGCTATGGACGCGAGATCATTAATGATGTGCAATCTGATATCATCACGGGTCAGAGCCTCTTGCAACTGCACCCAAATCCAAGTTCAACTCAGTCGTTTATCAGTCTCAATACTAGTCCTGGAGAAACAATTGAGTTGCGAATTGTTGATGTTCAAGGTCGAGTCGTACGTGATATTTTCAGCGGTGCGACAAATCAAACAACCATGCAGTTTGCAATCCCAACTGCTGAGCTCGCTGCTGGTATGTATGTTTGTGAAATGCATAGCGCTCGTGCTTCGCAGCGTTGCGCATTTATCGTTCAACACTAATTCGTTTTCACGCTCGAAGAGGTACATATCATGCCCATATTCGCAATTGAAAGTAACGGACGCATTGAGAAGACAGCAATCTACTATAACGGCGAGCAGCTCGCTGGTGTTAAGGAAGTGTTCCTGAACATGGCAGAAGACGGCACCTTCGATGCCATTCTGCAGTACATGGGAACAGACGGAAATCTTCGTGCTAAGCAGATATTTGTCGACCACTTAGACGGTGTTAAGACCATGGAGGCTTCTTTTACTGAAGAAGAGGCGCAACAACTTCAGGTTTTGAGCGTAGAAAGTAGCGGCGAGATTGAAAACAGTGTGGTAACGATTAACGATCAGCCCTTAGACGGAATTACTTCGTTGATCGTCCATATCAAAGCTCCAGAAAAAGAAGAGAGCGGCGGCTTAAGCGGCCTGTTTAGCTCGAAGAAGATTCCGGAGTACACGGATTTCAAAGCCGAAATGACCTTTCGCAACGAAGATGGTTCACTTAGCACAGAAAATGTGTTTTAATATGAATGTTTTTTCCGGCAGTTGGCTGCGCAGAAGCGCAGTGTTTATTGTAGGTGTTTTTGTTCTTAGCTTCTTCCTCTCCTTGGAGCTTGACGCTCGAAGTGGAAGTGGTCGCAGCTCCTTTGGAGGTTCTCGCAGCGGAGGCTCTTCATTTGGAAGCTCTCGCGGCAGTAGTGGCTCGCGTGGAGGCTCTTCATTTGGTGGCTATCGCCGAAGCCCCTCCTCAGGCCAAAGCTACCGCCAGTCTTCCCCTTCTGGTGGATATAGTTCTGCACCATCTTTTGGTGGCTCACGTGGATCGAGAATCGCACGTGGATCTCAGATTGGATCAGCGCAAGAGTATACACGCTCGTATGGCATTCCACGTCGACAGGAAACGACGCCCTACACAGGCAATGACGGGATCTCAAGAAACTATGTCTTCAACCACTATGGTGGCTATGGCGACGGTATCATGACGGGCTATGCATTGGGTCGAATGAGCTGGTGGTGGCATACTCCTTTCCATCCAGCCTTCTACTACTCTGCTCCACCGTACGTAGTACGTGGTGATGGAAGCGTTGAATACTACCCACCCACTATCTCCTACGGCATGATCTTCTTCGTGGTGCTGATGGGAAGCGCGGTCGTGTTTGTTGGATATGTTATCATTCGCAATCGTCGCAGCCGACGTGGCGGGTCAAGCGGTGATATGTCTCAATCGTCCTTTGGTTAATCTCTTAGACCAACTCACTCAAGTGATTATTATTATTCTCAAGCAAAAGGCTGGCTCGTTGAGCCAGCCTTTTGCGCATCTTCAGCAATCTCCCAACCTCTCACTCATCGCCTAGCTCTCCCTACCACTGGCTTTTTCTCTATCTTCAGAGGCAAAACTTTGTCATACTCAGCTCGCTGCTCAGCCTTTTCAATTCGAACGCAGTACACTAATAGTGCTGGAAGTCTGCCTTCGACCGAGTTATCAGTGTGCCCTTAGCACCAGTCAACAATGCATGAGTATGTGCAACTCAATGCTAGTGAATAACCTTGAGTACTTGAGTACTTCGTACTCTTCCCGATTGAAACTCCAGAATGTAGTTTGCACTTGGCCAAAGTTCTGTATCGAGATACTGAATGTCATCTGCCAGGACTTCACGTTCAAGAAGTACTTCACCGAGCAGTGTGCTCACACGAAGCTTGCAATTGTTCCAGCAATGGATATTCACACCGACATGGGCAGGGTTAGGGTAGACTGTTGACGCAATACTATTCTCTTCGTTCACAGAAATTGGACCGGAGTTAATGGAAAGATCGTCTATGCACCATCCTGGTGCACTCGTAACAATGTTAGACTTGAAACGGAAGCGCAATGCAAAGAGAGTGTTCGCCGGAACGTCCACATGCATTAACTCTGCTTTCCAGTCTTCGTCGTTCTGCGTAGCATCTGCCCATGGCGCAAACACAGTACGATTGTATGCTCCGAGAATCGACACTACGGAATCTTGAAAATCTTTATTCAGAAACACTGCTTCGACAAAGGCTGTATCTCCTTTATCGACAAAGGCAGCATGATGAAATCGTATTTCAAAACCCTGCGTGCTGGTACTCTTCAGGGGAAAGAGCGTTAAGGTGTCGCGAGCTAGCCCACGATACTGCGCTCGGGCTGATTCGGTGAGTGACTGAGGGGCGGAGCGCGAGAACTCATCAGTGTGAGACCATTGTCCGTGGTTGAGATAGCGTCGCATGATTGCACTCTCAAAAACATCGCTCAGGCTGTTTCCTACTGGACCAACGTAAAGACTGCGCTCTGGACTGCGCGCACTTTCATGTCCGAGTGCATCAACAACCGACACAGCAAAATCATAATAGCCAGGTTCAGGAACTGTGCTTTGAAAATCGAGTGTCTTGGACGTATCCGTTGCCGAGACTGCAATCTCATCAACTTGTACCGAGTCTCGATAGATCCGAATCTTTGCCATGTTTATTAGAGCGTTCACAGAATCGGCTCTCAAGTGAGGCAGAGTTACTCTCAAACGACCCTTTGTAGTATCGTTCGAGACCGACACCACATCCGCACTCATTGGCTCTTTCGCTCCTCCAGCATATCCAGTCACAACTCTTGCTACTGAGCTATCGCTCAGGGGCTTTGCCACAACAACAATCTTGTAAACATGCGAAGAGTACGCAGCCAATGTTGTATCAAGATACGTGCGAACATCGCCGCTCAGCTGCCTGAGGAAAACACTGTCGCGATACAGTACCTGTACAAAATCAGCGCTCGCTAAGGTCTCGCCAAAAGTGCGCAGTGTTGGAGGAGTCCAATCCAAAGCGATGTGCGTAGGCGTTGCTGGCAAAGTGCTTGCCCGAAGATTACTAACAGGCATCGGCGCGTTTACATTAATGACCGCTGAATAGACATCATTGTCACCAATGTTCGGATAGGTATTGCGCATGTCGACGTGTGAAGGAAACACGCGGCCATTGATGAAGGCGCATCCGTTGTAGTCGCCGGCAAAGACTCCGCTGAGACTACTTCCGCCAAAGGGATTCCGACGAATGTCGAAACCGACGTCGTCAACTGGTCGGTCAATCCATGTAGTACCACCATCTCTCGAAAGACTTACATAACAGCGAGAAAGCTTGTTGGATGGGTCATCACGACTATCTAGATACATCACCGCGAGGTCTCCTGTTGAACCGTCGAGAGCCATCCATTGCCAGTATTGGTCACGTGCAGTATCGCTATGAACGATTTTTGGTGTCGACCAACTAAGACCTTCATCTGTAGAACGAGAGAAGTACACATTGGGTACACGGTCTGCAGCCCACGTTAGATACAACCAACCACGGCGTGGAGAGTTCGTTGTATCAACGACTAAGGAGGGGTAGGATTCCACACGTGTGCCACCCTTCAGTGTGTGGTTGTATTGCGAACCCATGTTCATTGCTACACCAAGCCACTCATAGGAGCGAATGAGCCGAGGTTGACCCCAGGTCTTGGCACCATCGTTGGAACTATTAAAACCGATAGAATGCAGAGGACCGTAGTTCCATGCTACATAGACTTGTCCATTAGGACCCGTAGCAATGATAGGAAAACTCTGACCGAATGTAGTATCGAGCGACTTTCCGATGAGAACGTCGCTCACACGAATAGGGGTTGACCAGCTGTTTCCAAGATCGGTTGATTTAGTCACAACGATTTGAGTAGAAGAGTCACGATCATAGACTCTCTTCCAAGGAATGTAGAGGTGGCCCTTATATGGAGACGATCCGGCATTGTCAATGCTGATGTAATACTTGTCCTCGAAAGCAGAGTCCTTTGTCATCGTCCCTCGGTGCAAAATCACCGGTATATGTTTCGTCCAGGTAGCACCATTGTCTGTGCTCCTGCTCATGAGTACCGCATTCTCTCCGGTCGTTCTTGTGGCGTCAAAGCCGCCATACACGATGTATGCGCGACCTTGGTAGTCCCAGGCGACACTTGGGTCGTTTCCGGCAATGAAGTTGAGTCCTGCTGGTTTGCCGAGGTTCACATTTCGCCAGTGGTATCCCCCGTCGTTCGAAACATAAACCCATGCCGACTGCTTATCCCGATAGTCAACAGCGGACGCAATCAGATGTCGAGGGTCGAGCGGGTTCGCTGCAATCGAAGACTCGTTCTGCATTGGCGAGTTGTCCTGCTCTTCCTCAATAAGATTCACATTCTCAAAAGCAGTCGCTTCAATATTAAGAAGCGACTTGGGAAAACTGGTCTCCATCGACTGTAGAAATGGGACAGTTAAAGAAGGCCGCGAAGCCTCCATCAAACGTCTCATCGAACTTCCCTCATTCGCCAAAATTGGGTTGCTGAGGAACAATGAGCAGAGAATGCAATTCAAGAGGTATGAGCTTTTCATCATGATCGTCGTGTTATTCGTCCCTAATTACGCAGAACTCACATTTTACACAAGTCGCTTCGCCCTCCAGCTTAGTCCTGGCAAAACCAAATCCCCCTCCATCGAAAGTTCTCACTACCATGCCAGCTAATGATCGCCCCTTCAAGCGCACACAGAGTATACTGGTCCCGACCCACAGGATCAAAGTTCGTACACGGCCTGCTTTCAGATACGCAAAGTGCTTTGGTTCTGGACAGCGGGTCAGGAGGTACATGTAGCTGAAATCCTGATAACCGACACACGACCTCGCACTATAGTCTATATTTTGAGCTCCTTTCCGAAAAGAGGCACTACACACACTTCTTGACCGACATTAGACTCTCTTCTGAGAATTCAGCCTCAATTCCTCACTTTTCCATCGATAAGTTGCTCAAAGAAGTTCAGGCAAAGCAGCACCTGGCGGAGCGAAAGCGAAGCCATAGGAAAGAGATTCCTGCTTTCCTTTTAAAAAAGGCCAAAGGAACTCTCACAGAAGCCCAGTACAGAGTATTTTTGCGTTCTTAGTCATTGCGGCACCCGCAATCTTTGTGACCAATTTCAGCTGCTATGAGAGTTCTCTCTACCGCTTTTTCCGTGCTTGTACTATTGTTGACTGCTTTGATTCGATGCAGCGCAGCAGAGTATAAGCCCTTTACACAGGATCAATGGAAGCAACTCGTTCCATCGAGCACCAGATTTGTGAGTTCACTTGCAGGTGCCTGGGAGCGTTCGGTTGATGGTTCAGAGTGGGCGCAGACCACACTTCCTCGAAGTGAGCACTACAATGGTCGCATCAGCTATCGCAAGCAGATCAGCATTGATGCTTCTATGATCAAGCGCTACGTTTGGAACGTGTATTTCCTTGGCTTGGCTGATGCAGCGGAGATGAGCATCAATGGACAATATGTCGGAAAGTTTTTTGGCGGAATGACGCCACTCATGGCGCAAATACCTGAACGCTACTTGAAGGCAGGTAACAATACCTTAGAGCTCGTGGTGTTCCCTGCCTCCGACAATGCATTGCGAACTCGGCGACAACAACTCTTTGGACAGCGAGTGTTTACTGGTGTGCTTCGCGAGATTTTTCTCGTTGGGTTGCCCCAAGTATCTGTCGGCGATATCCGTACGCGCGTACAGTTCCAAGGTGATGGAGCGAACTTGAATGTGCACACGGTTTTGCAAACCGCCGCACTCGATAAGATGTTCGACAGTACGCAGCACTCGCCACTCACCGAACTCAGCTGTACTCTCAATGCCGAGCTTCATCATCCAGGTGATGGCGCACTGGTGGCAAGCTCAACCCAACAATTGCGCATTGCAGGCAGCCGGAAAGTTGACCTAAAGTTCGATATGCATGTATCGAACCCGGAGCTGTGGAGTCCAGCAAATCCCTCGCTCTACACTCTGGTCCTACGCATTAGCAACAGCGCCGGCACGATTGACGACTACAGCGTACCTATCGGTATGTGCACGGTTGAGCCTGGTTCCATGGCAAACCAATCACTTCTCAGCTTGAATCAGACTCCCTTCTTTGTGAAGTCTGTCGACTATGTTGAAGAAGTATCTGAGCTTGGTGCTACAGTCTCTGCTGATCAGTTTGATAGAGACGTGCAATTGCTAAAAACCCTTGGAGTGAATTGCGTGCACATGCTGTTCTATGCGCCGCATCCATACTTCATGAATCTGTGCGCGCAAAACGGAATCCTGGTCATTGTAGACATGCCAGCTTACGAGATTCCAGGTTCAGTATTGGGTACTGATGAAGTTCGAGCGCGCTATCAGAACATAGCAGAGTTTATGATTGCAGGTTATGAACGCTATGCCTGTTTAGCTTTTTGGAATGTTGCTACCGGCTTGCAGCAAGACAAACAAAGCAGTTACGAATACCTCAAAGCGATCTCGGCAGTCTTTCATGCAAACTCTTCGCATCCTGTCGGTCAAAGCATTCGATTCCGTTCACGCAGTGTCATCTCCGACAACATAGATCTGCTGATCTACAATGCAGATCGCTTCGGGGAATCGCAAGAGAGTATTCAAAATGAAGTTGCTCGTTTGGCTAAAGAAGGCAACAGACCATATGCTTTGAGCTTTGGTAAACCACTTCAACCGGATAATCGCAATGGCTATGCTGACCCAATTTCGGAGGAAGCACAGGCTCGGTATATACTCACCTGTTATCGTGCTTTGAAAGCTGCCCAGTGCGGTGGAAGCATGTTGTGGTCATTGACTGACTTCCAACTGAACCACTCGACCATGTTGACGAATACCGCCGGTGACGATATGTGCTACTCGGGCATCTGCAATCTGAACCGTGACCCTCGCACTGCATTTGCGATGTATAAGGCGTGGCTGAATGAAGAGAAAGACCCGACTTTGCAAGCTGGAACCTACAACGAATCTAATCCCAGCATTTTCATTTTTGGTGGTGTAGGATTGATTTTGATCATGATCTTCATGACGAATCGCTCCAGAAGATTCCGTGAATATGTGATGCGCTCTCTGTTGCACCCCTATAACTTCTATGCTGACATCCGAGATCAGCGAATCTTGTCACTCTCACAGACTATTACCTTAGCCGCAGTCATCTCAATCACCGTTGCGATCCTCTGCACCACGTTGCTCTATCACGCGCGCATGAGTACAGAGGCCGAGTACTTACTGATGATTGTGTTTCCTCAAGAGTGGATCAAAACCATTTTGAGTCGCTTAGCATGGAGTCCGGATCTCTGCATCCTCGCTTTCAGTCTGCTCTCGATGACGATCATGCTCATCGTCTCTCTCTTCCTTCGCTTACTATCGGTCTTTGTTCGCGGACGTATATTTCTCAGTGACACTTACATCATCACTGTTTGGTGTACGATTCCTGTGATTTTGTTTTTACCTTTTGCCACTATTCTCTATCGCGCACTTGACTTCAGTTCTGTGCTCCTGTGGCTCATACTTGCGCTCGGTGTTCTGCTGTGGATCATTGCGCGCATTCTGCGCGCAACGTCGGTGGTGTTCGATGTCAACCCGCTCCCAGTGTATGGAATTGCGCTTGTTGTACTTGGTGGATTGGGCATTAGTATTGGTCTGGGTTATAATTCCACCTATTCGTTTTTTCCATATCTGAAGTACTTCTTTGCATCGGTTTTGTAAGGGAGTTTACTGTGCTTTCTATGCATAGCCAAAGAACAATGATACAGAGCACACATGGATAGTTTCTCTCGTCCCGGACGGCGTCCCATTGTCCCCGCACGTATTGACGTGCTGGGTACATCTGCGCGCCCTGAGTTGAGTGAACGCGAAGAGTTTATCCTCAGAGCTATTGTGCAAAGCTATGTGTTATCGGCAAGCCCTATTGGCTCGCAGACCTTGCTGAAGCAGATAGAGGCCGACATGAAAGTGTCGTCGGCAACGATTCGTCACGTCATGGCAAAGCTTGAGGACATGGGCTATGTCACACACCCGCACACGTCTGCAGGACGCATTCCAACCGACAAAGGCTACAGAACCTACGTCGATTCACTTATGATGGTAGACGCTTTGTCAGAATCTGAGCAACACTCTCTGAAGCAAAGCATCTTGCACTCTAGCTCCGAAACCGTGCATCGCGATGCTTCAAGAATATTGGGTTTGCTATCGCAGCTACTAGGAGTGGTCCAGATCCCGACTGTTTCGGATTTGGTGATTCGGCAAATCCAATTGATCGCTTTGTCGTCGATTCGTCTTCTCGTTGTGGTTGCATTTGACTCTGACGTTGTTCGCACCCTTACGCTCGAAACTGAGAGTACGGTGTTGTCTACCGAACTCGAGAGTTTGTCTAGGCTCATGAACGAACGCGTCAGCGGACGTTCCTTACGTTATGTACGCGATCATTTTTCATCGATGATGGTTGATCACGGCGGACACCCCGTGGTGCGTCTGTTTATCGACTCCATGGATCGTCTGCTCAGCGATGGTTCAGACCGTTTGCATCTAGCCGGTGCGCAGAATCTTGTGCATCAACCGGAGTTTGATTCACCCGATAGATTACGCGGCGTTGTTGAGTTGATTGAGAACGAAGATGTGATTGTGCACTTGCTTGAGCGAACTCAGCAGGATCCAGATGCAGCCGGTGTGCAGGTCATGATAGGTGCAGAAACACAGAGCGATTTGCTTACAGACTTTAGTTTCGTTAGTGCGCAGTACCGCATTGGCGCAGCTACCTACTCTGTTGGACTGATTGGACCGAAACGCATGCAGTATTCAAAACTCATCTCGTTGGTTGGATCTGTTGCATCGATGATGACGCAAGTTCACTCCAATGATACCAGCTCATGACCAGAATACGTCTCGACCACATCCAGAAGAACTACGACTCAGAAACAGTGGCGGTGCGGGATCTTTGTTTGGACATCCCCCCGTCGGAGTTCCTTGTGCTTGTTGGTCCCAGTGGCTGCGGCAAGAGCACGGTCTTGCGCATGATTGCTGGTTTAGAAGACATTAGTGAGGGAGAATTGCGTTTCGACGAACAGCGCATGAACGAGGTGGAAGCGCGCAATCGCGACATCGGCATGGTCTTCCAGAACTATGCGCTCTATCCACATATGACCGTGTTCGAGAACCTCGCGTTTCCTCTTCGCGTACATAAGGAGTCAACTGAGCGAATCCGTGCGCGAGTACATGAAGTGGCCGAGATGTTATCGATTACTGTGCTGCTCGAGAGACTTCCCAAACAATTAAGCGGTGGACAACGCCAACGAGTAGCTCTCGGACGAGCCATCGTTCGTCAACCACGCGTTTTCCTTTTCGACGAGCCTCTATCAAATCTTGATGCTCGATTACGCATAGAAATGCGTGCTGAGCTCACACAGCTTCAAAAGCGTTTGGGTACAACCTCCGTCTATGTTACGCATGATCATGTTGAGGCGATGACTATGGGGCAACGCATCGCTGTTCTCCGTCATGGCGAACTCATGCAAGTGGGACGTCCACAGGAACTTTACTCCAACCCTGATAACGACTTCGTCGCATCCTTTCTGGGAAGTCCAGGAATGAACTTTTTTCAAGGTCAATTGGTGATGGAGAATGGTCTGCACTTTATTGACAACCTGGGCCTTCTCAAGTTTCCTGTGCAGGAAAAGCAGTTCCGGAGTGGTGTAAAGAACCTTCAAAGACCTGTGAAAGTTGGTTTGCGATCGGAAGACATCATTCCCGCAGAGGAAGCGAATGCTCAGTTTGAAGCACTAGTTGAGGTTGTTGAGTATGTCGGACATGAGTCGTTGCTCTACTTCCGTATAGGAACACAGCTTCACTGCTCTCGATCCCTGAGCAGCTATCGTCAGCACCCAAGCACAGCTCAAGGCTTTCGTATTAATCCCGCAGCGGTGTTCCTCTTTGATGCTGATGGCATACGCCTGTAGTCTCTTGGCAATGCTCAGCCTTTCGGCTGAGCGTAGCTCGTACAAGCAGTCCGGACCACCAGAAGGCTCAGCCATGCAGTCGGCAAGAAATCTTATGCTAACAATGCCTGAGTCACTTTTGATGTGTGCTCAAAATCGGTGTGGCTGACTATCGAAGTAGCTGTCCGCACGGTATATGGGCGCAAGTCCTGCGCACTTTCGAGTTTAAGTGAAGTTCGTAACATTCATTTGAGAATTACACATTTCAGACAATCATGGATAAGCAACAAATCGATCAGTGGTGTAGTGATAACATACAAAGTGGAAGCGTTATAGAGTTTCCAACAGAGCTCTTTCAGTCACTTGATACCGAGATGGCCGTGGGAATAGCTTCACGCTTCGGTGCGCAGTGTTTGATGAAGCTTCCACAACGTGAGCAAGACTTTTTCGAGTGGTTGTTAGATAACGACGCGGCGGTGTGGAATGACCTGTGGGCGAGTTCAGACGAGGAGCCCTATGTTGTCTCACTTGCCTTTCTACCAGCACTTCTGGATCCTTCACGTGGTTTTCCAATTTGTGATTTGGAGTCTGTCGACAACTACTTCTTCGTCCCTGCGCTCATTCAAGGTGACAATGCGCAGGACTTCGTTGAAGCAGTACGTGAGCGTTTTATTGCGAAGCAGAAGCTTACTGTTGAACAACTTCTCGCCCTAGAGTGTAGTCTTTCACCAATCGATATATGGCATTTTGCATGGCATCACTCACTGAAGGTTGATCGATGCAAAGCTGCAGTACACACCTTAGTGGATGATCAGATTGTTGTTCACTTGAAGAGCGCTCAAGAAATTGCAGACTATATAGAGTAACGCTCTTGAAAGGCTGAATCGTGAGAAGAGTGCATCCGTGGTAAAAAAGCGATCCGATTCACCTTTGCATTTACTATACGACTGCTGAGCGTTAAGCGCTCTTCGTTGTAGAGCGACGAAAGATACGCTGGCTCAGATATTTGAAGCCGAAAGATTCATTATTGAGTTTCAGGCTGAGGAGGATACCGATTGAGCCGATCACAACATTAGCGAGCCACATAGCAAGTGGTGAGCTCATTTGGCGGTCTGCCAACTTCTCACCTCCTATGAGGCAAGCCCAGTAAACAACGTAGAAGGCTAAGGAGATAGCCGCGCTGATACCAAAGTTCCCTCCTTTGGTAACAATACCCAGTGGACAGCCAACAAAGAGGAACACGAAGCAAGCGCAAGGGATTGCGTACTTCTTATAAATTTCTACCAAGTACTTTCTGGACTGTCGATCATTGTCGCTCAATTGATAGGCTAAGGGTTCAATCTGGTTTCGGAGCATAGCCAAGCGGCCCTGCGCGCGCTCTTCCGCGCTTGTTGGAAGCCCACTTTCCGTACTTGTGCCTATCTCTGTCCCAAACAGATACGCTGTATGCCGAGTGAGAAGGCTGTCAACACCATGTTGTGCTTTCGCTTTTTGCGTTTCCGCATCATCAACGATCTTCTGCATATCTGCGATGCACATTTCCCTATCACCGCGAGCAAACATCGACTCTCCGGATTGTTCTAGCTTAAATCCACTTGCCGGAATAACGATCTGGTGTGATGCGAAGTGGATGTATCGGTAGTTCGCTGGTTGCGCTTGAAATATCTGTTGGATTTCTCCTTGACCAAGCTGCACGACTACTCGGTTGAAATCTGAGGTAAAGCGAATCCTTCCGCTGTCCGAACTAACAACATTCGTGCGACCGCCCTGGGTCCGATCATAGATGGTCACACCTAACAGGGTCCCACTCACCGAGTCAATTCCACGTGAGAGAATCGTGTAGCCTTCGAGTTGGGTGCTAAACTGCCCTGCCTCAATATCAAAAGTCGGCTTCTTCCTTTCGATGTCCCACATCATGATCTTGGCACGGTGATTTGAATCGGGCAAGACTGTATCGTTGAACCAATACATGAAGTATGTTAGTCCAGCACCACAGATAACCACAGGAATCATCAAACGAAGTAGACCTGCTCCACTTGCTTTGAAGATGGTTACTTCATGAGCAGCGGACATCGATCCAAAAGCCATGAGGGTTGAAAACAAAACGCCCATGGGAACGGCAAGAACGAGCATCCATGAGAGGTTCAAACCTATCAATTGGATAATCACCCAGGTGCTTAAGCCTTTACCGACCAATTGATCGATATACTTCAGAATGAACTGCATAAGAAAAAGGAACATCACGACAGATGTTCCAAAGAGGAAGGGCGCAATGTGTGCACGGAGTATGTAGCGCGGAACGATGAGCATGCTAGGTTCTTAGTCGGGTTTCTTAGCCAACTGTGCAATCTTCTGCTCAAAGTACTCCATCTTCTCTGGCTTAATGCGCGCGAGCTGGCGATACGCCTTGATTGCCTGATCGTACAACCCTTGTTGTTCGTAGATACCCGCCATGGTTTCGGAGATAACCATTGGCTCGGAGGCATCGGAAGATAACGAGCGCCCCAAACCTGGTTCCGGTTCTTCAGTGATGACTGGAATTCTTGCCCGCTCTAATCGTGCAGCTAACTCTTCGAGCTGTGTACGCTTAGGTTCAGACTTCACTTTCTTTTCGCCCTCTGCTTTCTTGCGTCGTGCTGCTTCCTTCGGTATTGGAGGCGCAGCAATTGCAGGTGACACATTCATTTCAGAGCCACGGATAACAGGAAACGATGGAGCTTCTGGCAGATAATGAGTGCGAACGTGCTGTTTACGCACACTTTGCACGCGAAGCGGTGTGAACTCCAGACCGGGAACGAGTCGCAAATTTGAACTTCGTAAGCTGCGCTTTGAGTTTTTGTCAGAGCTCGTGTCTAAGAGTCGAAGGTTTGCCGCATTAGCACTTCGGCGCAAACGTTTGAGCAATGACTTGTCGACTACCACAGCACCATCGACAACATTAATCCTCTTGAGTACAGAATGGGTATCAACCGATTCATGAGAAGCATCTCCTTCAGAATCGCCATCTTCATCCTGCTCAACATCTTCGGTAGTAGTCGCATCCTCACTGAGTGGAATCTCCTCCAGACTGCTATCATCCTCAACGATTTCCCGAAGCTCAGTCCAATTGTCATTATCATCGTCGATGTTGGATAGCCCATCATCAAGCAATACATCTGGATCGTCAGGCAACAACTTCACTGGTATGGAAGGAGGAGTCGATGACTGCACTGCGGAGTTGGGCTCAGCTCCTGAAGCGAGGGAATCCGAGTGCTCAGCCTTCACCACAGCAGATGGGAGTTCTTGGAGGGATGGTGAGTCCACGTTCAGTACACTCTCAGCCTCAGCAGATCCAAGCGACTCTACCTCAATAGCGCTAAAATTGGAATTCAACTCTGGCTCCGAAACTCCAGCGATTTTGCTGTTGGAATCTATTTCCGCGGGCACAGTTGCTGCTCGAGGATGTGTCTCCAAGGCCTTTGGTCGAAACTCTGCATCAAGCTCCTTAAACACACGGTGCGAAGGAAAGCGTTTAAGACCACGCTGAATCACTTCAAAAGCCGATTCGATATCATTTAAACACTCATAGGCGCGAACGAGAACAACATAAGCTGTAGTGTAGTCCGGATAGACACGAAGTCCATCTTCCAGCAGAGAGGACGCGCTCTCAGCATCCCCACTATCCAGCTTACGCTGCGCTTCACTTGCAAAAGTCTGAAGTACTGCCACGGATATTCCTTGTCAAGAAGACGGAACAAATGATGTCTGGTCGGAGTTCCCACTACTCCCGCACGAGCCCATGCTACTATCACACCTACGTTTCTCATCAACATCCGCATGCCAAGCGTGCCTGGGTGCGAAGCTGAGGGTCTGACGTCCTAGCGACGACGACCCAAGAATCGCAATAAGAACAAAAACATGTTGATGAAATCTAAATAGAGGTTCAATGCACCCATAATGGCGATGCGTGCCGTTGCATCACTGCCTTCAACGCTGAGTGCAATCGCCTTTAACTTTTGTGTATCCCATGCTGTTAGCACAACGAACACGAGGATTCCAATGATTGAGATTGCAAAATTCAATGCACTACTTTGCAGGAACATATTTACTAGCGATGCAATCACGATACCAATAAGTCCCATGAAGAAAAAAGAGCCAATACTGCTCAGATCTCGCTTTGTAAGGTATCCAAATGCGCTCGTTGCTCCAAACATCAGCGAGCAGCTCAGAAAGGTAGCGAGCACTGAGTCTGGTGCGTAGTACACCAACACCGCACTCATTGTCAAACCCACCATAACTGAGTAGGTCAAATACAAGATTCTGGCTGTCGTGACACTCATAGACTCGATACGGGCGCTGAGCCAAAGTACCAGACCGAGTTGCGCAAACAAGATGATGGTGCGAACTGATAGCACTGTGTCTAGTACGCTCTCTGATGACAGCACAGCAAAAGCCGTAACGGCGGTTAGTAATAACCCGCCCATCATCCAAGCATAGACGACTTGTAAAAATCCTGCTGCACTTTTACCTTCTGAAAAAGAAGAGGCTTGTTGTTCTAAAATCGAGTCAATATTTGAACTCATATGTGTACTTCAGTAAAATGATACTATTCAAGACTAAAACATCTGAGAAGCCGAAACCCAATATACTCAGCTGACGCTTGCCTTGTTCAAGAACTTCTTTGCGCCAAAGCTAAAGGCTCAGAGCAGGTCGGTTCAACGCCTTCAACTGCGCTCTTTTGCTTGCAATTATGCTATTCAGGCTAAGGCAAGCAAAACACTTCTGCACCGTTCAACACTTCTGGAGCTCTGTGTAGGCTAGTGCTGATCTTGCAGACTACTTCTCTCGTGATACAACGTAATTGGCAAAGCTGAGGAGACTTTGTTTATAAGGAGAATCTGCAAAATCTGACAGTAGCGATATCGAGCGATCAGCCAACTCCTGTGCTTTGCGTTGGGCGTAATCGTTTCCACCATTCGCTTGCACAAAGTCATGGACGTATGCGACTTCTTTATCGTTTGCCTTTTTGCTCTTCACAAGATTAAGTACCTTCTTCACTTCGCCATTCCGCGATTGCTGCATCGCATAGATCAGTGGCAACGTGAGTTTGCCTTCACGTACATCATTCCCAACCGGCTTTCCAAGAATCAGACTCCTGCTCGTGTAGTCTAATACATCATCTCGAATCTGGAATGCCAGACCTAGCTGTTCACCGAATTGCTGCATTCGCATCTGCGTAGCGCTATCGTCAGTGCTGCTAATAGCTCCAATCTCACAACAGGTACTAATAAGAGACGCCGTTTTGTCGGAGATAATGCGGTAGTACGTTTCCTCGTCAATAGAGCGTTGACGGGACTTTTGAATCTGAAGCAGTTCTCCTTCACTCATACGACGCACCGCACGACTCGTCACCGCAAGGAATGCGAACTCATTATGTTCTACGGCACTGAGAAGTCCGCGAGATAACAGAAAGTCTCCAACCAGAACCGCAACTTTATTCTTCCACACAGCATTGATGCTTGCAAGGCCACGACGTTCTTCTGCACTGTCAACTACATCATCGTGCACGAGTGTGGCGGTATGCAATAACTCAACCATCGAAGCGCCAACAAAGGTCCTCTCAGATATGGAACCGCAAAGTCCTGCGCTCAGAAATACCAAGGTTGGACGGAGCTGCTTACCGCGACTTTTCAATATGTAACGCACAATGACATCGAGCAAGGCAACATTCGACTTCATCTGCTTACGGAAGTAGCCGTCGAACTGCTCTAGCTCTTTCTGAATGGGCTCACCTATGCTCTGCACTATTTTTGATGAGGCATTGGTCATGCTGCTCCCTGCTCTATACGTTTCTTACGCGCAACTTGTGCAATAAGGATACTGATTTCATAAAGGACAAACAAGGGCAGTGCAAAGATGAACTGATTAATCGGGTCTGGCGTTGGCGTCAGTACCGCAGAAAGAATCAACGTAAGAATCATTGCGTGACGTCTATAGGTTCGCATTAATCCAGCCGAGACAATGCCTACACGTGCAAGAACGTAGGTGATCATCGGTAATTCAAAGATGAGTCCGGCACCCAAGACCGTTGTGGTTACAAAGCCGAAGTATTCCGTGACATCAATGACGTTTGCTATGATTGGTGAACCGAACAAAGCAGTAAACTTCAGCATGTTCGGAATCATGACGAAAAAAGCAAACGCTACTCCTGTAAGGAAGCAAAAGGTGGTAAACAGCGTAATTCTTCGCGCCCAGCCTCTTTCTGTTTCGTACAGACCAGGTGCAACAAACTGCCATAGGTTCCAGAGCACCCAAGGTGAAGAGAGAATGATCCCAGAAACGAAGATGACTTTAAAGTACAAGAATGCTTGACCAAATGGCCGCAGATTCTGCAGCTTCAATCCCGCATTTGCCGCTGGCGCTAGCAGTACCCAATTCATGAGCTGATCGACGAAAAAACCGGCAAGAATACAGCACACAACAACACCTAGTAGACCTTTCAGAATACGCGAGCGCAGATCATCGAGATGATCAAAGAAACTCATTTCACGGTATTCTGTCTGCTCGCTCATTCCTATTCGGTCCAGATGAATCGCAAATTACGGAGAATAACGTTGAAGGCATTGCCAGCTTGTAGGTTCTAGGCAGAGGATTGACGTATTTTGCTGGAAAATCGTTGAAATACTGTCTCAAAGTCCTCAAATGAAGCGCCTTTCCGAGCTCCTGCAACATCTGTCTTATCTCAGCCAGCATCATTCTGTTGACTGGGTGGAGAATCTGCACTACGATAGCCGAAAGGTTGGACCGCATTCGCTCTTCGTGGCACGCAAAAGTGCCACTCTCGATGGACACGACTTCATCGACAAGGCTATCGCTGCTGGCGCGACAACGATCGTGTGCGAGAAGCTCCCCAATGAGCTCCTTAGCGATCGCTGCTATTTACTTGTAGAGAATGCGAACCTAGCGCTTGCCCAGCTTTCCCATGCATTCTACGACTTCCCTTCTCAATCTCTGCGAATGATCGCTGTGAGCGGCACGAATGGCAAAACCACTTGTAGCTTCGTCCTCAAACAGATTTTGGAGTCGATCGGGCTACGCGTCGGTCTTATCGGCACCACTGGAAACTACATCGCTAATGTTTGGGAGGAGGCGCAGTTTACAACACCTGAGTCACCAGAGCTTTGTGCCCTTCTTCAGCGCATGAAGCACAGCGAGGTGCATACGGTGATTATGGAGGTGAGTTCTCACGCCTTAGAGTTAAACCGTGTGGCAGGAATACGCTATGATGCCGCTCTCTTTACAAACCTGACCCAAGATCACCTTGATTTCCATGGCACAATGGAAGCATATCTGCGCGCGAAGAAACGTCTCTTTGACGGCTTAGATGAGAACGCATTTGCCGTTGTCAATGCAGATGACGAAGCTAGCTCCTCCTTGCTCAAGGATTGTCAGGCACGTATTGTTGGGGTTGGACGCTCAGCGCAGTCTCCAGTGTTCCATTGCCAAAGGTTTTATCGCATAAGCAATGAAGCCTTGAGTTCTACCGAGTCGAGCTTTCAGATGTTGGATAGAACCTGGCACACTTCCCTTGTTGGTTCGTTTAATGTCGACAACCTCGCACTGTGTCTTAGTGCTTGTCATGAGCTCGGCATGTCCATCGATAGCCTTCAAGACTCACTCCCCCACATTCGTGGCGCTGCAGGACGAATGGAACGTCTTCTCCTTTCAAATGGCGTCGTGGCAATTGTCGACTATGCACATAGTCCAGATGCTCTAGAGAAAGCTCTCGTGAACCTGAAGAAAAGTGCCGGCACATCAACACTTGTCTGCGTGTTTGGCGCTGGTGGAGATCGCGACCGCACGAAACGTCCGATCATGGGTGCTGTCGCGGAAAAGTATGCTGACAGAGTGATCATCACCAACGACAATCCGCGAAGTGAGAGTCCAGAGAATATTGCACAGGATATTCTTCGTGGTATGCAGCATCCTGAACATGTGCTCATCGTGTATGATCGTCGAGAAGCTATTGCTAAAGCCTTGGCTGACGCCAAGGCTGGCGACATAGTCCTGATTGCTGGCAAGGGGCATGAGAACTACCAGATTGTTGGTACCGAGAGACGACATTTTAGCGACGTCGAAACAGTCTTGAACATCAGCGGGGGCGAAGCCCACGCATAGGCAAAGAAACTTGTGTGTATAAAAAAAGCAGTCCCAAGGGACTGCTTTCGTACACGAAGAAACACGCAGAGAGTGTTACTACCGAAGTATTGTTTGATTACATCATCGATTAAGGATTGATGATGATATAGTTGATTGAATAGCTTGCGTTGATGGTTGCACTGGTACTGACGGTGAACGAATCGGCACCTGCATTGACTGCCGTCACCATTGCACTGATGACACCTGATGCTGCTGAGCCCTGCATCGTCACCACTACTACTGCTCCACTTACAATATCAGAGCCCGGGCTGATGGTGAATGTTGAACCAGAGGTGCCAGGCACATACGAGCCCTTGATCATGCCGGCAGAGACCGCACTTGAAAGTGAGCGCTTCTTCACGACACCACTCGAATTGATTGCAATTACTGTGTCAACGGAGTTGTCGTTCTGAACACCAGTCAATGTCAATGGGTCAGAAGCAGCACTCACATGCAGCTTTGTGTTTGGACTTGCTGTTCCGATACCGACATTTCCACTTCGGCTCACACGCATGCGTTCTGTTCCGTTTGTTTTCATGACAACCGGACTGTTATCCGACGTACCTAGATAGTTCGTTGTTGAGTCGGTACCAGCATTGCCAACCAGTGTCCAACTCGTAGACGCGGAGATTGACGATGATGCACGCTTCGATACTGTACCTGCTGAGTTAACAACGAGCAAGGTATCCTCTGAACTTGTACTGATGCCCGTGAGTTTCAAAGTGCTAGACTCGATCAATCCGCTGTTTGTAAGACTGTTCGAAGTGACGGTGTTTAAGCTACTGGTTCCACTTGCTCGCAGTGCGCGCGTTGAAATGGAGTCGGCAGTTAGAGTTGTGATCGTTCCAGTAGTTGCACGCAACTTATTTGACAAGATTGAGTCGCTTGCAGCCAGAGTTGTTGTACTGATGTGTCCAACATTCGTAATGCCAGTCGAGCTCACAGCATGCAGCGTTGAAGCGCCAGGAACATTAAGCTTGCTGATCTTCGCGGAATCTGTTGCGTTAATCCACTGTGTCGTGAAGTGGTTTGCACCAAGCTTGTTTACAAATGCTGTATCAACATTCAAAGTACCGCTGAGCTTCAGCTTGTTCACATAGAGCGAGTCTGTCCAGATTGTTTCTGAATTGCGGATCTGACGTGATGCCAAGCTATCTGCCCAGACATCATTCAAGACGGAGTTTCCTGTCACTCTGAGCTTCGCAGACAATACGCTATCGGTAGCCGTCATCGTTGCTGTACTCAAGTTGCCACTGTTGCTGATCGTGTTTGATGTGACCGTGTTCAAGGTCGAAGCACCAGGTACATTCAGCTTGTTGATCTTTGCTGAATCTGTTGCATTGATCCACTGCGTTGTGAAGTGGTTTGCACCGAGCTTGTTCACGAAGGCAGTGTCAACATTCAGTGTACCGCTGAGCTTCAGCTTGTTGACGTAGAGCGAGTCTGTCCAGATTGTTTCTGAGTTACGGATTTGGCGTGATGCCAGACTATCAGCCCAGACGTCGTTCAAGACGGAGTTTCCTGTGACACGAAGCTTCGCTGCGAGAACGCTATCGGTAGCAGTCATCGTTGCTGTGCTCAGATTACCACTGTTAGTAATTGTGTTTGATGTCACTGTGTTCAACGTGGATGCACCTGGTACATTGAGCTTATTGATCTTCGCAGAATCTGTAGCATTGATCCACTGCGTTGTGAAGTGGTTCGCACCGAGCTTGTTGACGAATGCTGTGTCAACATTTAGTGTACCAGTTAGCTTCAACTTGTTGACGTACAGCGAATCAGTCCAGATGGTTTCTGAGTTACGGATCTGGCGTGATGCCAGACTATCTGCCCAGACGTCGTTCAAGACGGAGTTTCCTGTCACACGAAGCTTCGCTGCGAGAACACTATCAGTAGCTGTCATCGTTGCTGTGCTCAGATTACCACTGTTAGTAATCGTGTTTGATGTAACTGTGTTCAAGGTTGAAGCACCTGGTACATTGAGCTTATTGATCTTCGCAGAATCTGTAGCGTTGATCCACTGCGTTGTGAAGTGGTTTGCACCGAGCTTGTTCACGAAGGCAGTGTCAACATTGAGTGTACCAGTTAGCTTCAACTTGTTGACATAAAGCGAATCGGTCCAGATGGTCTCTGAATTGCGAATTTGGCGTGATGCAAGGCTGTCTGCCCAGACATCCGATAACACAGTGTTACCTGTCACTCTAAGCTTCGCAGCGAGAACGCTATCGGTAGCGGTCATTGTTGCTGTACTCAGATTACCACTGTTCGTGATCGTATTTGATGTAACAGTGTTCAAAGTCGAAGCACCTGGTACATTGAGCTTGTTGATCTTCGCTGAATCTGTAGCGTTGATCCACTGGGTTGTAAAGTGGTTTGCACCGAGCTTGTTTACAAAACTTGTTGACGTATAGAGAATCCGTCCAGATCGTTTCTGAAACGTGAGGCTGTATCTGCCCAGACATTTCAAGACTGAGTTTACAAAACAGTGTTCAAGCACCTGGTGTATCAGTATGGTTTTGCCGCAAGTATCTGCATTCAAGGTGCCGCTGACGTGCCAGACATCTGGATTCTACCGTTCAACATCATTTAAGACTGAGTTTCGCAGCAAGAATACGCTATCCGTCGCGGTCAGAGTTGCTGTGCTCAGATTACCACTGTTGGTTATCGTGTTTGATGTAACAGTGTTCAAAGGTCAAACACCTGGTACATTCCTGAGTTACGTTGATCCACTGATTGTTTATCTCTCGCACTGACGTTCAACTGTTGACGTATAGAGAATCTGTCCATATCGTTTCTGGTGCGGATTTGGCGTGATCCAGGCTGTCCACTTGAACGTCGTTCAAGGCTTTGTCAAACGCTGTATCCCAGACGTCGTTCAAGACGTTTGCACCGAGTTTCCTGTCACTCGTTCAAGACTTTCCTGTCACTCTAAGCAAGAACGCTATCAGTAGCGGTCATTGTTGCTGTACTCAGATTACCACTGTTCGTGATCGTGTTTGATGTAACAGTGTTCAAAGTCGAAGCACCGAAAAGGTACATTGAGCTTGTTGATCTTTGCAGAATCTGTTGCATTGATCCACTGCGTTGTGAAGTGGTTTGCACCGAGCTTGTTTACAAACGCTGTATCAGCATTCAATGTGCCACTAACGTTCAACTTGTTGACGTAAAGAGAATCTGTCCAGATCGTTTCTGAGTTGCGGATCTGGCGTGATGCAAGGCTGTCTGCCCAGACATCATTCAAGACTGAGTTACCTGTCACTCTAAGCTTCGCAGCAAGAACGCTATCAGTAGCGGTCATTGTTGCAGTTGCGGACTCAGATTGCCACTGTTAGTAACCGTGTTTGATGTGACAGTGTTCAAGGTCGAAGCACCTGGTACATTGAGCTTGTTGATCTTCGCAGAATCTGTCGCGTTGATCCACTGCGTTGTGAAGTGGTTTGCACCGAGCTTGTTTACAAACGCTGTATCAGCATTCAATGTGCCACTAACGTTCAACTTGTTGACGTAAAGAGAATCTGTCCAGATCGTTTCTGAGTTGCGGATTTGACGTGAGGCTAGGCTGTCTGCCCAGACATCATTTAAGACTGAGTTACCTGCCACTCTAAGCTTCGCAGCAAGAACGCTATCAGTAGCGGTCATTGTTGCAGTGCTCAGATTGCCACTGTTAGTAACCGTGTTTGATGTGACAGTGTTCAAGGTCGAAGCACCTGGTACATTGAGCTTGTTGATCTTCGCAGAATCGGTCGCGTTGATCCACTGGGTTGTGAAGTGGTTTGCACCGAGCTTGTTCACGAATGCTGTATCAGCATTCAAAGTGCCACTGACGTTCAACTTGTTGACGTAAAGAGAATCTGTCCATATCGTTTCAGAGTTGCGGATTTGGCGTGATGCAAGGCTGTCCGCCCAGACGTCGTTCAAGACGGAGTTTCCTGTCACTCTGAGCTTTGCAGCGAGAACGCTATCAGTAGCGGTCATCGTTGCTGTACTCAGATTACCACTGTTCGTGATCGTGTTTGATGTAACAGTGTTCAAAGTCGAAGCACCTGGTACATTGAGCTTGTTGATCTTTGCAGAATCTGTTGCATTGATCCACTGCGTTGTGAAGTGGTTTGCACCGAGCTTGTTTACAAACGCTGTATCAGCATTCAATGTGCCACTAACGTTCAACTTGTTGACGTAAAGAGAATCTGTCCAGATCGTTTCTGAGTTGCGGATCTGGCGCGATGCTAAGCTATCAGCCCATACATCATTTAGGACCGTATTTCCTGTCACTCTGAGCTTTGCTGCGAGTACGCTGTCGGTAGCGGTCAGAGTTGCTGTACTCAGATTACCACTATTTATGATCGTGTTTGATGTAACAGTGTTCAAGGTAGAAGCACCTGGTACATTGAGCTTGTTAATCTTCGCAGAATCTGTCGCGTTGATCCACTGTGTTGTGAAGTGGTTTGCACCAAGCTTGTTTACAAATGCTGTATCAGCATTCAATGTGCCACTGACGTTCAACTTGTTGACGTAGAGCGAATCTGTCCAGATCGTTTCTGAGTTGCGGATTTGGCGTGATGCCAAGCTGTCCGCCCAGACGTCGTTCAAGACTGAATTACCAGTCACTTTGAGCTTTGCAGCGAGAACACTATCAGTAGCGGTCATCGTTGCTGTACTCAGATTACCACTATTTATGATCGTGTTTGATGTAACAGTGTTCAAAGTCGAAGCACCTGGTACATTGAGCTTGTTAATCTTCGCAGAATCTGTCGCGTTGATCCACTGTGTTGTGAAGTGGTTTGCACCAAGCTTGTTCACGAATGCTGTATCAGCGTTCAAAGTGCCGTTAACATTCAACTTGTTGACGTAAAGAGAATCTGTCCAGATCGTTTCTGAGTTGCGGATTTGACGTGATGCAAGGCTATCTGCCCAGACGTCATTCAAAACTGAGTTGCCTGTCACTCTAAGCTTTGCAGCCAATACGCTATCCGTCGCGGTCAGAGTTGCTGTACTCAGATTACCACTGTTGGTTATCGTGTTTGATGTAACAGTGTTCAAAGTCGAAGCACCTGGGACATTGAGCTTGTTGATCTTCGCTGAATCCGTAGCGTTGATCCACTGTGTAGTAAAGTGGTTTGCGCCAAGCTTGTTCACGAATGCAGTGTCAGCATTCAATGTGCCGCTGACGTTCATCTTGTTGACGTATAGAGAATCCGTCCAGATCGTTTCTGAATTGCGGATCTGACGTGATGCAAGGCTGTCTGCCCAGACATCATTTAAGACTGAGTTTCCTGTCACTCTAAGCTTCGCAGCAAGAACGCTATCAGTAGCGGTCATTGTTGCAGTGCTCAGATTGCCACTGTTAGTAATCGTGTTTGATGTGACAGTGTTCAAAGTCGAAGCACCTGGTACATTGAGCTTGTTGATCTTCGCTGAATCTGTAGCGTTGATCCACTGGGTTGTAAAGTGGTTTGCACCGAGCTTGTTTACAAACGCTGTATCAGCATTCAATGTGCCACTAACGTTCAACTTGTTGACGTAGAGCGAATCTGTCCAGATCGTTTCTGAGTTACGGATTTGGCGTGATGCAAGGCTATCTGCCCAGACGTCGTTCAAGACGGAGTTTCCTGTCACTCTGAGCTTTGCAGCGAGAACGCTATCAGTAGCGGTCATCGTTGCTGTACTCAGATTACCACTGTTCGTGATCGTGTTTGATGTAACTGTGTTCAAAGTCGAAGCACCTGGTACATTGAGCTTGTTGATCTTTGCAGAATCTGTTGCATTGATCCACTGGGTTGTAAAGTGGTTTGCACCAAGCTTGTTTACAAAAGCAGTATCTGCATTCAAGGTGCCGCTGACGTTCAACTTGTTGACGTATAGAGAATCCGTCCAGATCGTTTCTGAATTGCGGATTTGACGTGAGGCTAGGCTATCTGCCCAGACATCGTTCAAGACTGAGTTTCCTGTCACTCTTAGCTTCGCAGCGAGAACACTATCAGTAGCGGTCAGAGTTGCTGTGCTCAGATTACCACTGTTCGTGATCGTATTTGATGTAACAGTGTTCAAAGTCGAAGCACCTGGTACATTGAGCTTGTTGATCTTCGCAGAATCGGTCGCGTTGATCCACTGCGTCGTGAAGTGGTTTGCGCCAAGTCTGCTTACAAAAGCTGTATCAGCGTTCAACGTGCCGTTAACGTTTAGTTTGTTGACGTAGAGCGAATCTGTCCAGATCGTTTCTGAGTTGCGGATTTGGCGTGATGCTAAGCTATCAGCCCAGACATCATTTAGGACCGTATTTCCTGTCACTCTGAGCTTCGCAGCGAGAACGCTATCAGTAGCGGTCAGAGTTGCTGTACTCAGATTACCACTGTTCGTGATCGTATTTGATGTAACAGTGTTCAAAGTCGAAGCACCTGGTACATTGAGCTTGTTAATCTTCGCAGAATCTGTCGCGTTGATCCACTGCGTTGTGAAGTGGTTTGCACCAAGCTTGTTCACGAATGCTGTATCAGCGTTCAAAGTACCGTTAACGTTCAGCTTGTTGACGTAGAGCGAATCGGTCCAGATGGTTTCTGAGTTGCGGATTTGGCGTGATGCTAAGCTATCAGCCCAGACATCATTTAGGACCGTATTTCCTGTCACTCTGAGCTTTGCTGCGAGAACGCTATCGGTAGCGGTCATCGTTGCAGTGTTCAGATTGCCACTATTCGTAATAGTCGATGAACTAACGGTATTCAAAGTCGATGCACCTGGTACATTGAGCTTGTTGATCTTTGCTGAATCAGTTGCGTTGATCCACTGTGTTGTGAAGTGGTTTGCACCTAGTCTGTTCACAAAAGCTGTGTCAACATTCATCGTGCCGCTAACGTTCAACTTGTTGACGTAGAGCGAATCCGTCCAGATGGTTTCCGAGTTACGGATTTGGCGTGAGGCCAAGCTATCAGCCCAAACATCATTTAAAACCGTATTTCCTGTCACTCTGAGCTTTGCCGCGAGCACGCTATCAGTAGCGGTCATCGTTGCAGTGTTCAGATTGCCACTATTCGTGATCGTGTTTGATGTAACTGTATTCAAGGTTGAAGCACCTGGTACATTGAGCTTGTTGATCTTCGCAGAATCTGTAGCGTTGATCCACTGTGTAGTGAAGTGGTTCGCACCTAGTTTGTTTACAAATGCGGTATCTACATTCAAGGTGCCGTTAACGTTCAGTTTGTTCACGTAGAGCGAATCTGTCCAGATCGTTTCTGAGTTGCGGATTTGACGTGATGCTAGGCTGTCTGCCCAAACGTCATTTAAGACCGTGTTTCCTGTCACTCTTAGCTTAGCAGCGAGCACGCTATCAGTAGCGGTCATCGTAGCTGTACTCAGATTACCACTGTTGCTAATCGTGTTTGATGTAACTGTGTTCAAGGTTGAAGCGCCTGGTACATTGAGCTTGTTGATCTTCGCAGAATCGGTCGCGTTGATCCACTGCGTCGTGAAGTGATTTGCACCTAGTCTGTTCACAAAAGCAGTATCAACATTCAAAGTGCCGTTAACGTTCAGCTTATTGACGTAAAGCGAATCCGTCCAGATTGTCTCTGAATTGCGGATTTGGCGTGATGCTAGGCTGTCTGCCCAAACATCATTCAGTACCGAGTTCCCAGTCACTCTGAGCTTTGCTGCGAGAACGCTATCAGTAGCGGTCATCGTTGCTGTATTCAGATTGCCACTGTTTGTAATACTCGTTGAACTAACAGTGTTCAAAGTAGATGCACCTGGTACGTTGAGCTTTGCTGCGAGAACACTATCGGTAGCCGTCATTGTTGCAGTGTTCAGGTTTCCGCTATTCGTGATCGTGTTCGAAGTAACTGTGTTCAGGGTTGAAGCACCTGGTACATTGAGCTTGTTGATCTTCGCAGAATCTGTAGCGTTGATCCACTGCGTTGTGAAGTGGTTTGCACCTAGTCTATTCACAAAAGCTGTGTCAACATTCATCGTGCCGCTAACGTTCAACTTGTTGACGTAGAGCGAATCTGTCCAGATCGTTTCTGAGTTGCGGATTTGGCGTGAGGCCAAGCTATCAGCCCAAACATCATTTAAAACCGTATTTCCTGTCACTCTGAGCTTTGCCGCGAGCACGCTATCAGTAGCGGTCATCGTTGCAGTGTTCAGATTGCCACTATTCGTAATAGTCGATGAACTAACGGTATTCAGAGTTGAGGCACCTGGTACATTGAGCTTGTTGATCTTCGCTGAATCGGTCGCGTTGATCCACTGCGTTGTGAAGTGGTTTGCGCCAAGTCTGCTTACAAAAGCTGTATCAGCGTTCAAAGTGCCGTTAACGTTCAGTTTGTTGACGTAGAGCGAATCTGTCCAGATCGTTTCTGAGTTGCGGATTTGGCGAGATGCTAAGCTATCAGCCCATACATCATTTAGGACCGTGTTTCCTGTCACTCTGAGCTTTGCTGCGATAACGCTATCAGTAGCGGTCAGAGTTGCAGTGTTCAGGTTTCCACTATTTGTAATAGTCGATGAACTAACGGTATTCAGTGTTGAGGCACCTGGTACATTGAGCTTGTTGATCTTTGCTGAATCGGTCGCGTTGATCCACTGCGTTGTGAAGTGGTTTGCACCTAGTCTGCTTACAAAAGCTGTATCAGCGTTTAAAGTACCGTTAACGTTCAGTTTGTTGACGTAGAGCGAATCTGTCCAGATGGTTTCTGAGTTGCGGATTTGGCGTGATGCTAAGCTATCAGCCCATACATCATTTAGGACCGTATTTCCTGTCACTCTGAGCTTTGCTGCGAGAACGCTATCGGTAGCAGTCATCGTTGCAGTGTTCAGGTTTCCACTATTTGTAATAGTCGATGAACTAACGGTATTCAGAGTTGAGGCACCTGGTACATTGAGCTTGTTGATCTTCGCAGAATCGGTCGCGTTGATCCACTGCGTTGTGAAGTGGTTTGCGCCAAGTCTGCTTACAAAAGCTGTATCAGCGTTCAACATGCCATTAACGTTCAGTTTGTTGACGTAGAGCGAATCTGTCCAGATGGTTTCTGAGTTGCGGATTTGGCGTGAGGCCAGACTGTCAGCCCAAACATCATTTAAGACTGTGTTACCTGTCACTCTGAGCTTAGCTGCAAGAACGCTATCGGTAGCGGTCAGAGTTGCTGTATTCAGATTGCCACTGTTTGTGATACTCGTTGAACTCACGGTGTTCAAAGTAGATGTACCTGGTACGTTGAGCTTTGCTGCGAGAACACTATCGGTAGCAGTCATCGTTGCAGTGTTCAGGTTTCCGCTATTCGTGATCGTGTTCGAAGTAACAGTGTTCAAGATTGAAGCACCTGGTACATTGAGCTTGTTGATTTTCGCAGAATCTGTCGCGTTGATCCACTGCGTAGTGAAGTGGTTTGCGCCAAGTCTGCTTACAAACGCTGTATCAGCATTCAAAGTGCCGCTAACGTTCAGTTTGTTGACGTAGAGCGAATCTGTCCAGATCGTTTCTGAGTTGCGGATTTGGCGAGATGCTAAGCTATCAGCCCATACATCATTTAGGACCGTATTTCCTGTCACCCTGAGCTTTGCTGAGAGAACGCTATCGGTAGCGGTCATCGTTGCTGTATTCAGATTGCCACTGTTTGTGATACTCGTTGAACTAACAGTGTTCAAAGTAGATGCACCTGGTACGTTGAGCTTAGAAGCGAGAACGCTATCGTTAGCGGTCAGAGTTGCTGTATTCAGATTACCACTATTTGTAATACTCGATGAACTAACGGTATTCAGAGTTGAAGCACCTGGGACGTTGAGCTTATTGATCTTTGCAGAATCTGTTGCGTTGATCCACTGTGTCGTGAAGTGGTTTGCACCTAGTCTGCTTACAAAAGCTGTATCAGCGTTCAAAGTGCCGTTAACGTTCAGTTTGTTGACGTAGAGCGAATCGGTCCAGATGGTTTCTGAGTTGCGGATTTGGCGTGATGCTAAGCTATCAGCCCATACGTCATTTAGGACCGTATTTCCTGACACTCTGAGCTTAGCTGAGAGTACGCTATCGGTAGCGGTCAGAGTTGATGTATTCAGATTACCACTATTCGTAATACTCGATGAACTAACGGTATTCAGACTAGAGGCACCTGGAACATTAAGCTTGTTGATCTTCGCAGAATCTGTCGCGTTGATCCACTGCGTAGTGAAGTGGTTTGCGCCAAGTCTGCTTACAAACGCTGTATCAGCATTCAAAGTGCCGCTAACGTTCAGTTTGTTGACGTAGAGCGAATCTGTCCAGATCGTTTCTGAGTTGCGGATTTGGCGTGACGCTAAGCTATCAGCCCAAACATCATTTAAAACCGTATTTCCTGTCACTCTGAGCTTAGCTGCGAGTACGCTATCGGCAGCCGTCATCGTTGAAGTGTTCAGGTTTCCACTATTCGTAATAGTCGATGAACTAACGGTATTCAGTGTTGCAGCACCTGGGACATTCAGCTTATTGATCTTCGCAGAATCTGTCGCGTTGATCCACTGAGTTGTGAAATGGTTTGCGCCTAGTCTGCTTACAAAAGCAGTATCAGCATTCAAAGTGCCGCTAACGTTTAGTTTGTTGACGTAGAGCGAATCCGTCCAGATCGTTTCTGAGTTGCGGATCTGACGTGAAGCGATACTGTCGGCAGTTACATCATTGAGGGAACTGTTTCCAGTCACGCGCAGCTTTGCAGCCAACACGCTATCAGTTGCTGTCAATGTTGCTGTATTGAGATCACCACTATTGGTAATGGTGTTTGATGTCACAGTATTCAGATTGCTCGTTCCACTCGCACGTAGAGCTCGAGTTGAGATTGAGTCAGTGCTTAGAGTGTAAATCGTTGCCGTGTTTGAGCCCAGCTTGTTGATAAAGGCTGAGTCGGCATTGATTACACCATTGACTTTGAACTTCTTCGCATAGAGCGAATCCGTGACGATAGTCTCGGAGTTGTTGATTTGACGTGAAGCGATGCTATCAGCCCATACTTCGTACAGAACGGAGCGATTTGTCGCACGAAGGTCCTTCGTAACAACAGAATCACTTGCTGCTAGTGAGGATGTGGAGATCGTGGTGCTGTTTGTGATCGTGTTGGAGGTGACAACATTCAACGACGACGTGCCGCTGGCGCGAAGCGCGCGCGTATTAATAGAATCACTAGCATCCAAGCGAGCTGTTCTAATGTCGCCCGAGTTCGTAATGTTTGTCGATTGAACCGTTGTTAGCGTACTTGGACCACTCACATTGAGTTTTGCTATACGTGCTGAGTCGGTCACATTGATCCGCTGCGTCGTGATGTCAGCAGAACCAAGGTTCTTTATGTAAGCTGAGTCAAGGTTGAGCGTTCCGTTCAATGAGAACTTGTTGACGTGTAAAGAGTCGGTCGTAATAGTTTCTTTGTTCGAGATAACACGCGAGCTCAACGAATCGAGATCCACGTCTGCTAGTTTTGAGTTACCGAGTACGCGGAGAGAGTCAGACACACGAACAGTCGATGTACTCAGCTTGTTAATGTTCAAAGAGTCGAGACTGCTGGTCCACTTAGGAGAAGAACTAGAGCCGGAACTTGAAAGCACCTGACCAGCCGAACCACTGGTACCGCCTGTTACAAAGCGGGCTGTTGTGTCAGCAAGGACAATATTGCCTCTGGTATTCAAGCCTGCGGAGTTTAGCACGCCCGTTGCGCTCAAATTGCCAGCCGTATCCGCGCTAAGTTTTAGGTTCTCTACCCACTTTTGTGCTGTAGAGTCGTAGCGTAGGGTGGCATTGTTGCGACTGCCATTATCGACGATTGCACTAGTTGAGCTAATCGTGACCGAGCCTGGTGCATTAGTGATTTTAATACCGGTACCACCATGCAAAGTGTCGAGTGCGAAGCCATTTCCAGTTCCGATCGCAATCTGACCGACACCAGCCTTTGAAGCGTCAACACCAGATCCCCCATTTTTCGCTGGAAGGATGCCACTTACTTCTGATTGAAGGTCTACACTATCTGTGGTTGAACCAGGACCTGCATAGGCATTTGAACGGATGATACCGTTGCCCGTTGGACTAAGAACCGATCCATTGGCAATGTTTAACGTCTTGTTTGTACTCGAACCACTCAGGATACTGTCCAAGGGGATCTGTGTTTTCATGGACTTCACGAAAATCGAGTCCGCAATGATGGTCGATGCACTGATACGATTGTTGACGGTTAGGTTGTTACTGACATTGATGTCCGTGCTCTTCAGCTGAGTGATGTTTGCACCACGTGCGTACAGACTGTCGGTGACAACTAAAGTCGACGTGAGAGTTTTTGTTGTGATCGAGTTTGAGTTCAGCTTGTCGATGGAGAGAGAGTCAAGCTGCTTGGTAAAGCTAGGAGTTTTGTTCGCTCCTTGGGATACGAGGACATCACCTTTCACTCCTGCATTATTGTCCAGGCGCAGTTCAGCGTTAGGACCACGTAGTTGCAATCCGAAAAGTGTACTCACGTAGCCGTTTGTATCGACGGTGAAACCACCGTTAGCGCCAACTGTCAGAAGTTGTGAGGGATTATTATTCCAGAATCCAACATAGCCGTTTGCGCTGATGCGCATACGTTCAAGATTGTTCGTCTTGAAAATCAGAGCAACTGGGTTCTTTGTTCCAAGGAAGTTTACTGCAGGGTTGATCGCATCGTTACCAGTGATAGACCAGTCACCACCTGAGCTCGATCCATAGGAAACATATTGAGCCCAGATTGGATTCGTAAAGGTGCCTGTGTTTACTTCAAGATGGTCTGTGCTCGAGTTGTAGATGATCAAGCCCTTCGCAGGCAGCAAAATCGAGTCGCGCTGCTGTTGAGTCATGCGTGGGAACAACACACCGCGGGGATGCGCGAGTGTTTCGATGCTGACATCAAGTACAGCCGAGTTATCCGGCTTTGCGGTACCAATACCAACATTTTCATCAGCACGTAGGCTGATTGGCTGCAAGAGTGCCGATGTTAGAAATACGAAGAGAATCAACAACCATTGCAATGGTCGTCGATTCGATCGATGTTGTAACAATCCTACTCCCTGTGTACGCGGGAGAATGAGATGATTAAGCATGAGACATCCCTGTCATGTTGTAATCCCTAATTGCCATCTCTGGTTGTGAGATGGTTTCCTTGATTTTCATGTAAATGATCGACATCATTGGTCCGAACCTTGAATCTGAACACACTAAATCCTGGAGTTTCATCCCATATCAAGGCAATAGTTATGCCACAAATAGATCTTACAGTCCAGTTTCGTCGGTCAAACCGACTTTCTTTTCACGGTCAGTAAGCACAGGCGGGAACTGGGCTGTGATATGGGAAATCTGTGCGGTTTTATGAATGATCCAGGGCGACGCTGGTATGCAGATGAAAACGGTCGCCACTAAGGGAGGGGCAAAAAAAAACCGAACATTGTGTTCGGTTTTCACATTCTTGGGATGACAAAAATCAAGCAGACTTGCTTTAGCCTTCAAGTGGCGACATCTGCTGATTGATCTTTGATGCAACAGCACGCTGCACAGAAGGACTGTTATAAAAACCAGACGAGATATTGTTCTTAATCCGTGCGGTTTCACTTTCAGAGCCTTTAACGATTGCTGAGCTTCCTTGCTGCGCATCGGCTTGGAGCTTCAGGGCTTCTTCTGAAATCTCCAGTTTGTCGACTGATGTAGAGCGTGTTGAACGCTGAGCTGTAGCGCTTTGGCGGACTTTCTGTTGCTCATCCGTATCGACTGCGCCTGTACGACCTACATTGCCAATGGTATTGATGCTTCCTATCATACTATCCTCGTTGATATTGTAATAAAGTTTTCTTCTTCTGTGATGTACGCAGCGTTTCTGCCGCAAGTTCAACTTTGTTTTTCAAAAGGGCAACACGTTTTTCGTCACCTGCTGTCATTTCAATGCGAAAACCGTTCCAGAATTTCTGGATTTGGTCGCCATGTTCAGAAACACCTGCATTTTCTAAGTTCTGGCAACACACTTTCAAGCGGTCAATGAGCTGTGCACGCTGCTCCAGCATCTGCTGGAACTCGTCTATGTGCTCAGATTCCATACTACTTAGGCCGCTCAACATGCTGTCAAGTAGTTGATTGGTCTGTCGTATCTCCCGAAGGAGATTCTCAGCAGACTGGCTGTCAGACTCGTTCATCTGTAATGTTTCCTGCATCTTTCACTGTTCCTTTGGTGTTCCCAGCACCTGCCAAGCCTCGAGAAACCCGGAGCATTTCCTCGTTTGGTAGCTGCTTCACCACCTCATTCGTAATGTTGTCCACTATTTTCACGATGATCTTTTTCGTAACATCGTCGAGCGAGATATGCACTGACTGATTGGATGCTGCCAGATTCTTTTGTAGCACTTTTTCGAACTCCGTCAACTTGCCTTTTGGGCGTTTGTCTTCCGGATTCTTCGTGTCAGTACTTGCTTTTTTAGCATCAGGAATACGCAGTCTATTGACTTCTGTTTCCTGAGCATGAATTGTTGCGACCTGTTGGGCCGGTGTCAATGTGGTGATTGATTCTATCATAATACACCTCCCTATTGGGAAGAGTTAGTAAGGTTGACACGCTACAGCTTATACAAAGATCTTGCCACTTACTGGCTTAACCGATGAATGACGAGCCAGAGTTGTACGATGAATAGCGAGTAGCCTGCGCTTGCAGGGTATACAACGACTGTTGGAGCTTTGTGTAGTCCCAACGTTGTATGTCTACAGCTTTCTCAATTTTACTTTGTAGAGCTTTTACACGGCCATCCATGGTCTTGATTTGCGTGCCTAATGCTGTGGACCTAGCTTGAGCCAACCCTTCTGAGCCGACAACGCTTGATATGATGTCGTTGATCTGTGAGCCGAGACCAGTTGGTCCAACAAACAGTTTTGAGACCTTAGCGGGATCGGTTTGCAAAAGGGTTTTCAGTTTATCCTTGTCTCCAATGCTTAGAGAGCCATCAGTTCCAATCTTCAAGCCTGCGTCGCTCAAAAACTTCGTGTCTCCGGTGTCACCACCCATAACAGTGCTAGACATTCCGCGTAAGCGAGAAACCATGGAACGTACCGTGCTATCATTGCCACCCATGTTCTTGTTGTTCGACTGCATGTACCGCATTGCTTCGTTGAAACTATCGAGCAAGGGTTGCAGTGTAGAGACGACCGCATCTGGATCAACCGAAGTGGTCAGCGTGACAGCACTATCTGTTGTAAGCTGTGGCTTGACCAAATTGATGGTAACACCCGTGAGGACGTCGCTAAGTGAGTTCGTGGAGCGTGTAACGGTAATACCGTTGATTGTTGTAAGAGAGTTTAAGCTCGACTCCTGTGTTGAGCTATAACCCGCTTTGGTGTTCGTGGAGTTGGTGCGCAAGTCCGTTTTAACTTGTGAGCCAAGTCCAATGTTTGCTAAGAAGCCGTCTGTATCACTGACCTGCAAGGTTCCACCAGTCGTGTTATTCACCAAGCTCAACGCAAAGTTTCCACTGCCTTTGTCCACCACCGATGCAGTGACTGTAGAAGCACTGTTTGTGTTGATGGCGTCGGCAATGCTTGTTAACACGGTTGAGTTTGTGTCGGCATTAGCATAATTAAAACTATATGCAGTACCATTGATACTGAAGTTCTTTACGCCTGTAGCTAGTCCCAAGGTACCAGTACCACTCAGACTCGAAGAATCTGCCGAAAGAGGCGTGGTGCTCGTTGATTGTTTCAGGCCGACAAAACCGAATGCACTCAGTAGAGATGAAGTATCGGTGTACGTGATGGCTCCATCGGCACCAACAGACTTTGAGTTAAAACTCAAACGACCCGTCGACGTAGTATCTTTTACAACGGCAGCGCTCACCTTCGATGTCGAATCGGCATTTACAGCTGTCACGATCTTATTCATGACCGCTTCATTTGTCTCAGTACCGTCTAAACTAACGGAGTAGGTAATACCGCTAATCGTAAAGGACTTCGTCCCGGTAGCGATGCCACCGTTCAAGCCGCGAGAGTTCAGTTCATTGGTGAACGCAGTAGCTGTTGTCATACGATCGCTCAGCAATTGGTCGTTCGTAGCCATACGACTGACCTTGAGATTGCTTACGCCAACGGCAGCAGCCGATGTTGCCGACACAGTAGCGACGCTCGTATCAGAGGCACTCACCGCGCGAGTAACGAATTTGCTGCTTGCATCAGCCGACATAAAGCTTTGGGCCTGTGCTTGCAGCGCTTCAAGTTTCGATCGAATGGAGTTGAAGAAAATTTGTTTCTTCCCCATCGAGTCTTGATTCTTCCGCAGCGTATCTACTTCAGGTTGGCGAGTGTTGCGATAGGCACTCAGCAGCATCTCCATGGACGTTTGTCCATTTTGAGAAAAACCATTTCCTACAAGAAATGCGGTATTTGTTACACTCGTTGCCATAATTGCTCCTCCATGGGTTTAGACTGACGAAAGGTTAAAGGTTTTCTCCCAGCTATCTCGGAGTTCCGAGATAATGCTGACCGCTTCGTCATACTTCTTCAAGCTTACACATCGCTGACAGTATTCATACAGGCGTTGAAGTCGATGAGCCAGCTCACCGCTGTCAAAATTCAAAGCGCCAATCAATTCAACGAGAACCTTATTCATTCGAACAACATCACCGCGCTTTGCGCTGATAATGAAGAGTTCATACGTTTTTAGCGTGATTTTTTCCGGACTCCACAGGAGAACTTCCTGCTCGAGATACCCGGGAACCTTTGTTTCACCACCGCCGTAGGTTTTTCGCGCGGCAATTCGTTGTGCAGCAACCATCGTCATAGAGTACTTCCCTGTCGTTCCGTTTTACAAAAATTCCGAGCTTTTGTCTGTTGTCGAGACTGCTTGCTGGTGTGAGAGGCGTTTACCGGAAATCCTGTGGTGGCGGCTGTCCGTAGCCTTTCGGATGTAGTTATCGTACAGTCCCTGGTATTCTTGAATCAGCGTTGTATACACAGAGAGGAAGAAGTGTTTCCACTTCTTCCTCTTCCGTGAAGCATAGATAATCCTCCGACCAAATCAAGAAACCTTTTGCAACCTTTGTTGCAGCTCAGAATTATCTGAGCAATTGCAAGAAGGATTGTGGTGACTGATTTGCTTGCCCAAGCGACGTCATTGAAGCTTGTTGCAAGAACTGGGCACGAACCAAATGGAGCTGTTCCTGAGCAACGTCTGCATCTTCAATTCTCGAGATAGCTGCGTTGTAGTTCGTTGCTTGTGAACTCAACGATGTTTCTTGCGAGGTCAATCGGTTTGAAACACCACCCAAGTATGATGCAACGTTGTTCACGTTACTAAGCGCATCCGCCAATGAGGTCAAGGTCGTTTGGATATTCGCACTGCTGAATATACCAAGGTCCGATGTGCTCACTGAATTCAGTGATGATAGGTTTAGGCCTGTAACACCAGCAAAGTTGGCTGCTGTGTTGCTAACATCAAAGCCGTTGCCCGAACCCTTAATGTTGAAGTCTGAGTTACCTGTTGTCAGGTCTACAGATAATGTCAACAATGCGTTCGAAGCGTTTGATCCGATAACGAATTCGGACGAGAACGATCCAGCGAGAAGTTGCTTACCTGCAAAGGTGGTTGAATCGACAACAGTTTGAATTTGTTGTGACAACTTATAGGCAGCCTTAGCCAATGCAACTTTTTCATCTGTTCCTAAAGAACCAGAAGAAGCTGTAGAAGCAGCGTCCTTAATTTGTGTCAACAAGCTGTTGATGTTATCGTAACCATCTGCTGCAATGTTCGAAACGGCAGCTGCATCACCGACTGAGCTCAATGCTGCCTTGATGGCACCATTACGAGCTTGCAATGAACGTGCGGTAATGTAACCTGCAACATCATCCTGAGCGGAATTGATACGCTTACCGGTGGAAAGACGAAGTTGATGTGTTGCAATGCTTCTGTTAGCATCTGAAAGTGCTGAAAAAGCATTCTCTGCTGGTGTGTTCGAGCGAATACGCCCACCACTGGAAATAGCTGCTGGCATGAAAGCCTCCGTGTAAATTGATGAATTACTCGGGCGTCCTGCCTAATTACTACATCATCCACAAGAGGTTTTCGGCTGCGGTACAGGAATCTTTAGTTTTTTTTGAAAATATTTTTTCAGTAGCGCTTAAGCTTGCGTTTGAAGACGATTCTAGCCCGACGAATCTCTCGTCGCTGCATGATCCAAGCCTTCGCTTTACGGAACAACATCCGTATCATTCTTGCCATCGACATGGGGTTTTTGTCGACCGACTTTTCAAGCATATTTCGGAGCTGCTTAGTATCGAATGAACTGAGGTGTATGTCATCGATATCATCATCTCCATCATTCGCCATGATGCGCTGCATAATCTGCTCTAACTCTCTCTTCTGTGCTCGCAAGCGATCATTGCGCTCATCATGGTCGTGCTTTAGCAACAGTTCCAAGTGGTCATAGAGTACAGCTGCCTTCTTAATATCGTCTGTCAGACGCTCATTATGAAGTGCTTCTAACAAAGCTTGAGTGGTAAGCTCCAGCTCTTCTCTTCTTTCATCACTAAGCTGAAGGAACTGTTCCGGGTGAATATCATGTACGTTCACGTAGACATCGGAAAGCTCAATGATCTCATTTCCATAATGCTCATTGATATACCGCGCAACACGCTCGGTTAGCACCGAAATCTGCTTGTTGAGACCAGCTATTTCATGGTTCAACTGCGCTTTCAATGCGCCTCCACTCGCTGTCCCAGCCTGTACTTCAATGTCGTGTCGTCTGTCCAGCAATGTTTTCAAACGCAATGCATCTTCTGTGTTTGCATCACGCAAATGAAACTCAACAAACTTTGCATCAGCAACAATCTTCTCGTCGCCAATCTTTACAGTATGAACTTTAATTGAGTCGCCGAGAAGATCACGGAGCTTTTGCAACTCTATGTGCGCAGCACCGTCGGTGATAACGAGAATCTCCGCGTCCGACAAGGTGTGAGTTCGCTTGATGTCTTCAATTGCAGTCGTTAAAGCCTTCTGCAATACAGTCCCTTTGCCAATGGCCTTCAAGTGCATGACATCACCGATCAGGGCATTGAAGCTTGGAACATCATGGGCTGTTTGAAGCTCATTCACCGTTTCTGCGAATGTTCGCAAATACACGCTCCCTAGCTCCTTCATATTGCGACGAAGAAAGATGAACGCAATCGCTTTGGCTAGGTGAATGCGCCAGCGCATGTTCATTGAACGCGAAATGTCAAAAAGCACATACACTTTTTGCTTCCGGTGATCTGGCTTGAAGGTGTCGCTCTGAGACTGAAATCGATAATTGTGAGGCGGTCGTGGTCGTGGCAGCCACAAGGAACGTTCAACAAGCTTCTGGAAGAAAACGTTCTCTGGTAGCAGAAACTGATGTGGGTAGATATGAGGCAATTCGTGAACATTTCTCAGCAGATCCGCTTCATACTCCTCTGCTGGGACAATGTTGGGTAGGATGTCCTTCGAAACTTCATCAGCAGGACCTTCACCGCTCGACATAGCTAATACTGGTGCGAGCTGCTGTCCAAGTGCATTCGCTTCATCCTCAATAACTCGTGCTATCTCGTACACAGCCGTGAACTCATCTGGCAAATGCTCGCTTACAGTATCGAAAAAGCCATAATCCTCCATTCGAGCAAAAAAATCATCTTGCTCGATGCGCTGACGATGCGATAGTAAAGTGTTATCTGCCATGAGTGTCGCTTATCAACGAGCGGCTTCGCCGCTCAGTACATCCCCTGCCATAAAATACGAAGGCTTGCTGGAGCAGCAAGCCTTCGTTCTAGAAAGTATGTATGTCCCTAAAGCACATGCCAAGAGACCTCTGTCAGTCGCTTAGTGAACGACAATGAAGCTACGATAGCTTACAAAGTCCTCTCCTTCAACACGAAGGATATAAGCGCCGCTCGCAAGTCGAGCAGTCTCTACGTTGATTGGATTGAATGATCCACGACTAAGTACACCATGGTACACAACGGCCATTTCCTGTCCGATCTCACTCAAAACACAGATGCGAACACGTTGCTGACTCTCAACGCTCAAGTTGAACATTGCATAATCACGAGCAGGGTTTGGCTGTGACTCACTCAACTCGTACGTAGGAACACTTACTGCCTCACCGGCAACGAACTCGTCTTCAACTCCGCCCTTAGCCATTGCACCGATTGGATTATTGCCAAGACCGCTGAAGCCATATTTGCTCTTCAACACGCACCACACTTGATTACGCACTGTTGCATCGCTGGTGTTGTACAATAACACTTCCGCAATCTTCGTGCTACTGATTGGATACTGCGTGCAGTCGTTTACACTTGCCATATCGTGGAATCTGGTATTACCAACCTTACCACCAATACTGACGGCATCACCTGAGTAGCTCATGCTCGTTCCAGCCGTTGACGAAGGTGTGTATACCGATCCATTAATCGAGAACCGAAGTCTGTTCGATGAAGAAGCGTTTCCGTTGTACACCATCTGCAAGAGATAGTTGTTTCCTGGAGTGACGCAGAAGCCAGTGTTCTGGAATACAGACCACTTGTTTGTACAGGAACCACTACAGTTCTGGTTGTTCCACGCACCGTAGTAAATCACGCGATTGATCACGTACACGCAGAAACCGTGATTCTCATCACCTTGCTTGTAAATGACTTGTCGGCTGTATGACATAGCGGAAGATGCTGGCCGGTATACCATAAACCATGATTTCTGACTTCCACCGCTGATACCAGAGCCGGTGTTGACGCTTACGCTGACCGGCTGATCATTGCCATCGAAGTAGATACCCGCATGACCGTTCAGTGCCGAATAGTTTGGATACTTCTGCGGACGTGCACCATCGCTCGATGTATTGACACTTCCATTCGGGAAGTTCGATCCTGTGCCTGCGTAGTTGTCCCACGAGGTAACCTTACTGTTACCATTCACCGTCGCATCATCTCCAGCAAAGCCCATACAGAAGCTCTGTGTTGGGATCTCCGCAACACTGAGAGTCAAGCTCGTCGAGCCACTTATCGTTCCACTACACGTCGAGTTTTGAACGGATATAACAGTGAATACTGTGCTCGCGTTCAGAGTTTGTGTAATTGTGTACGGATTCGCCGAGGTATTCACGGTGATATTCGATCCTGAACCAATCTTGTATGTCAAGGTCCAAGGTCCCTGACCTGTGAAACTGAAGCTCACTGAGCCTTGAGTACCAGGACATACTGATGTTTCTTCGCTCGAAATCGAAACGCTTGGAGCTGTAATCACGTTGATACTTACCGTATTCATAGTTGCACTGCAGCCACTCGCGTTCACAGCCTTGACAGTATAAGTCACACTGCCAACACTTGTTGGACTGAGGGTCCACGACACTGCTCCTGTCGATGCTAATGTGCTGCCGATCTGGGTAGAACCCTTATATAGGCTGTAGCTCACACCAGTTTGAGGTGATGGAATACTGATCGTTGTAGATTGACCTAAACATAGAGTACTGTTTCCAACCAGCGGACTAAGTACGTTAGGTGGAGCAATGACATTCGTTGTGATAGTGTTTGTTCGAGCACAACCTGTTGAGGATGTTTCAACAAGCTTGATCGTAACCGTATAGGAACCACTGCTACACTGCTCAGGATAGTTTACGGTAAACTGTGTATTAGAGTTCTGTGTAGAACTTATTCCGCTGACAGATGAGATGACGGACCACACATAGGTGTTACCACTCACTGCAGATGGAATAGTATAGACCTGGCTCGTTCCAAAGCATGCAGAACCTGGACTACCATCCACTGAACCAATAGTCTGAGAAGATGGACTTTGACCAACCGTTACTGTTGTGGAACCACCGCCCGTTGTTGTACAACCGCCAGCGCTCACAGAAACAATGCTGTAGGTTGTTGTATAACTTGGTGAGACAGCTAGCGTAAAGCTTGAGCCACTGATGTTAGAAACGGTGAACTGTTGTGTTCCGTTCGAGTAGACGAGTGTCCAGCTTGAACTACTGCCGCCCGTGAGACTAAACACAACTGAAGCGCTTGAACCAGCACAAATGCTAGGTCCAGAACAGCTTACACTTGCACTGAGTCCCTGTGTTACGCTAATAACTTTTGCTGCGGAAGTGCTTGAACAGGAACCATTGCTGACGGTTACGGTGTAGCTATAGTTCCCGGCACTTAAACCAACTGGCATTTGGTAGCTAGCCGCGGTTGCTCCGCTGATAGCAGAGCCATTGAGATTCCATTGGTATGAGCTGAAGCTGCCACCCGCTGTTGATAACAGAGCTGTAGTGGTTGAACCTGAGCAGTAACTATTAACACTTGAAACTATGCTAGGTGCTGGCACGGAAGCAACGTTCAATGTCAGTACATTCGATGATGCAACAGTACACGCACCGCATGTATAAGTCATTGAATAGTTGTAGGTACCCGCTGCCAAACCTGCTGGTACAGCGAACTGCGTTGTAGTTGCACCACTGATTGCAGAACCATTTACATACCACTGATATGTTGCTGTTGCACTGCAGAAGATAGACCCTGCAGAGAAGTTTGTGCAAGCCGCTGTGTAGCCGGTGCAAAGATCTGTTGAACCGGAAACGACTGAGAGAGTAAATCCTTGTGCCTGCGAGACAACAACAGTCATGGTTGATGAACTAACGATACAACCACCAAAACTAACATCGACGACGAAGCTGTAGCTGCCGACCGCAAGTCCTTGTGGTATAGAGTAGCTTGAAGAAGTTGCACCTGAGATAGCATTGCCATTCATTCGCCACTGATAACTAGGAGTGCCACTGCAACCGCTTACCGTCGCACTCAAGCTTTGAGCACTTGAGTAACCATAACACAATGTTTGAGTAGCAGGTCCAACACTTACACTTGGCGGACTACTCACAACTACTACCGCGGCGTTAGATGTTGTTGTACATCCACCGCAACTAACTACCACTGTATAGCTATAGCTTCCTGCGGCAAGTCCCGTTGGCAGTGTATAGCTTGAAGCTGTTGCGCCACTCACGACACTACCATTGCGCTTCCATTGATAGCTAGCGCTGCCACTACAATTCGAGGTAGTAACGGTCAATTGTGTCGCGCTAGAGTAGCCAAGGCAGAGACTCTGACTGCTTGGACTCAAACTCACTGAAGCTTGACCATTTACGGTTATAGTAGCAGTATTCGACGTTGCAGAACATCCACCGGATGTCGCTATCACATAGTAGCTATGTACTCCGACTGCGAGTGAAGTGGGAACGGTATAATTCGCTCCAGTAGCACCGCTAATAGCTGAACCATTGTGGTACCACTGATACGTTGCTGTTGTGCAACCAGACAAACTCGAAGTCAATGTACTGCAGCTATTGTAACCGGTGCATACTGTTTGAGATCCCGGTGTAATGCTGATGCTTGGTGATGCACTTACGCTTATGGTCTTTGTTGCCGATGTGCTGCTGCAGTTTCCGCAGACCACTGCTACAGTGTACGCATAACTTCCAACCGACAAGCCGGTAGGCACGTTGTAGGTCGAAGCGGTAGCTCCACTAATTGCACTGCCGTTCAACTTCCACTGGTAGCTGGCGCTACCACTGCAACCACTCAGGCTTGCGCTGAGCGTTGGGCTAGAGCTATAGCCAGCACAAAGATCACTAGCGCTACTGCTAACACTCACAGACACTTGTCCATTGACGATTACAGTCGACGCGGCAGATGTTGCACTACAAGCGCTACAATTGCCACAGTTTACGGTGAGCGTATAATTGTACGTACCGTTCGACAAACCAGTTGGAATGGTGTACGTAACATTTGTTGCTCCGTTGATGGAAGTACCATTCTTCTTCCACTGGTAGCGAGGATTACCAGAGCATCCGGTTACAGAGGCGCTGATAGTTGTTGAGCTACTATAGCCACCACAGAGTGTCTGCGACGAAGGACTCACAACGATAGTCGGAGCGTTCGTAACAACCATAGATGAAGCATTCGAAGTTGCACTGCAACCACCACAATTCACTACCACTGTGAAGCTATTGGATCCACAGTTGTATCCAGTTGGGATGGTATAGGTGGCGTTCGTTGCACCACTGATAGCTGTGCCGTTGCGCTTCCATTGATAACTTGGATTGCCACTGCAACCACTCACGCTTGCGCCAAGAGTCTCAGTGCTTGTATAATTAACACAGACCGTTTGAGAACTTGGACTTACTGTCACTGAAGGTGCGTTGTTCACCACAAAACTTGAACTTGCTGAGGTAACGGAACAGTTACCGCAGCTAACAATCACGCTGAACGTATAGCTTCCTACTTCCAAACCAGAAGGCACGGAGTAGGTGCTAGATGTTGCACCGCTGATCGTTGTACCGTTCTTCTTCCATTGATAGCTAGCGTTTCCTGAACAGCCACTTACACTCGCACTGAGCTGTGTGCAGTTCGAATAACCTACGCAGACAGTCTGAGTACTCGGGCTCAAGCTCACGCTTGGAGCTGCAGAAATAGTTATTGACGTTGTAGAGGAACTTGCTGAACATGAACCGCACTGAACAGATACAGAGTATCCATAACTGCCGGCTGCCAATCCTGTTGGAACCGTGTAGCTTGAAGAGGTCGCTCCTGAGATTGCGGACGAATTGAGGTACCACTGATAATTGGCTGTTGATGAGCAGCCTGCAACCGTCGCGCTTATCACTGGGCCGCTCGTGTATCCGGTGCACAGTGCCGTTGAGGTCGTACTTAGCGTCACTGCTGGCTGTGTACCAACAATAAAGCTCGATACTCCAGAGTTTGTGGTGCAATTACCACAACTAACGGCGAGTTGAATATTGTGTGTACCAACACCAAGACCTGTAGGCGCGCTAAATACCGCAGATGTTGCACCTGCTTGAGCTACACCATCGACTGACCACTGGAAGCTCGCTGTTGAACTACAGCCGTAAACGGTTGCAGCAATAGCTGCTGAACTGGTGTATCCAGTACAAACGGATTGACTGTTTGTTGAAAGACTCACTGTTGGTTGCTCAGCAACAACGATAGTGAGAGCATTTGACGCCTTGGTACATGCTCCGCAGACCACTTCTAGCTGGTATGAGTAGCTGCCAGCATTCAGTCCAGCTGGGACTGAATACGTACTGCTCGTCGCAGCCGAAATCGCACTGCCATTGAGGTACCATTGATAACTTGCTGTAGAACTACAGCCACTCACAGTCGAGCTAAATTGTGGACCATTCGCATATCCAACGCAGAGGTTCTGCGAGCCTGAATTCAAGCTAACGCTCACGTTAGGTGCTTGACTGACACTAACTGTATGAGCTGATGACACAACAGCACATGCGCCGCAGTTCACTTGAACACTCAGCACATAGGTGCCAACTGACCAGCCACTAGGAATACTATAACTCGAAGCAGTTGCACCTTGAATGGCATTGCCATTCAACAGCCACTGATAGGTCGGATTAGCTGTGCAAGAACTGACGACGGCGCTAACCGCAGTTGACACAGTATAGCCAGCACAGAGATTTTGCGACGAGGAAGATAAGGTAACGCTTGGTAGCGCCTGAACTGTGAACGTCATTGGGTTTGAGCTCACGGTACAGCTACCACAGCTAACAACTCCAACGACTGAGTAGCTTCCGACACTATAACCGGTTGGCATGTAAAACAAAGATGCTGTCGCGCCACTTTGCACAACACCGTTCACCTTCCACTGGTAGCTTGGTGGTGCCGAGCAACCGCTCGCTGAAACGAATACAGGCAAGCATCCTGTGTAGCCCACACACTGAGTTTGAGAGTAGGAAGATAATGTTACACTTGGAATCGAGCTTATAGTAACCGTCACTCCACTTGTGGAACTACCAGTACAACCATTGCTGTCTACTACAGTTACCGTATAGGTATGCGTTCCCGCGCTTAGACTCGACGGCAAGCTATATAGAGCATTCGTTGCTCCGCTAACGCTTTGACCATTGCGCCTCCATTGATAGGATGTATATCCTGTCTGTGTGCTCAGTGTCGTTGCTATTGAAGAATTCGCACAGTATGATGTTGAGCCACTTTGCACTTGTATCGTTGGATTTGGCAACTCGCGAACAACAATCGTCATGTTTGATGAGCCTGAACAGCTAGCCGCGCAGCCATAGGCGTCAACCACGCTCAAACTGTATGTATAGTTCCCAGGGTTCAATGTGGATGGTATAGTGTAATTCCGTGCTGTTGCGCCGCTGATTGCATTGCCGTTAACACTCCACTGATAGCTTGCATAGGTAAACGCAGACCGCAATGTAGCCGTGGTTTGTGATAATGCGCAGAAGCTTGTACTGCCACTCTGAAGCTGAATCTGAGGATTTGGCAGTGCATTGACTACCACCATCACGGTGTTTGAAGTGAAGTTTAGCCCTCCACTGGTTGCACGTACTGTGTACGAGTAGCTGCCAGGACTGAGTGACGATGGAGTTGTGTAATCGCTGTTTGTTGCGCCACTAATTGCACTCGTGCCAAGGAACCACTGATACGTGATCGGTGTTGAACCACCTGTTACTTGACTCGTGAGACCAACATTCGATTGGCCCGCACAAACAGAGATGCTATACGAGTGGTTCGTACCACTGATCCATGCTTCAATATGTGGTGCGCTGAGTATGGTTACGGTCAAGCTATCCGACAGGATGCTAAGTCCAGGGAATGTTACTCGTACATAGAAGTGATGCGTGCCTGCAGGTGCTTGAGCAGGAATGCCATAGGTTGAATTTGTTGCACCACTTATAACACCACTCTCAACACTAAACCACTGATACTGAGGGTTAACTGCTGATGAATTTGTCAACTGTGACGCGAGTACTGGAGGTGTCTGACCTTGATAATAGGTAGTATCCTTCTGCGTAACTACAGGAGATACATAAGCTATGACGCTTGGGTCTGGCAAAATGGTAATGGTCACTGTATCAGATCCAACAACCAAACCACCAAGGCTCACGCGTACGAAGTACTTGTAGACACCTGGACTGAGGTTCGATGGAACTCCAAAGCTTGAACTGGTTGCTCCGCTAATTGGATTGGTATTGTTTGGTCCGTACCATTGATACGTCACTGGATAACCAATGTTACCACCTACGGTAGACGACAAAGTTGGAGGCGTCATCGACTTGAAGTAGCTACTATCGTTCTGATTAACCTTTGGTGACACATATGCGTTCACTGTTGGAGGTGTAGCAACCACAATGGTTACAGTATCCGAACCTACAACAACACCTCCGCCACTTATGCGCAAGAAGTATGCATAGCTGCCAGGGCTTAATGATGAAGAAGGTGTATAGCTTGCGTTCGTAGCACCACTAATAGCAACGCCACTGTTCGGACCATACCATTGGTAGCTAAAGCTAATTCCACCGCTATTGGAAATAGTTGAGCCCAACTGTGGAGCTGACACTCCTTGGAAGTAGGTAGAATCATTTCTATTGTTTGCGACGACATAAATGTCGACAGAAGCATTCGACCTAATGGTGATTGTTACGGTATCCGAACTAATCGTCAATCCAGGGAACGATGCGCGTACAATGTACTTGTATGTGCCAAGACCCAGATTTGAAGGAACTGCGTAGCTAGCATTCGTTGCGCCACTGATGGCTGTCCCCGTCAAAGCGTTATACCATTGGTAGCTCGGTGTTCTTGAAGCATTGTTTGCCAAGACCGAAGCTAACGTTGGAGCATTCATGCCCAAATAATAGGTTGAGTCTTTCTTGGTCACCGTTGGAGCTACATAGGCAACCAGCGTAGGATCTGGAAGCACGGTAATGGTGATGGTATCGGATCCAACGACTACACCGCCAAGAGTACAGCGACTGAAGTACTTGTAGGTTCCTGGAGCGAGATTTGGAACTGCATAGCTCGCATTCGTTGCTCCACTTATAGGAGTAGAGCTGTTTGGACCGTACCATTGGTATGCCACTGGATACCCAAGATTTCCACCAACAAGGGTCGAAAGCACTGGTGGATTCACTGAACGGAAGTACGTTGAATCGTTGAGGCTCACGTTTGGTGAAACGTAGGCGTTCGCTGTAGGCAATGGTGCAATAGTCAAACGAACGGTGTCTGAAGCAATCGTCACGCCTCCACCACTGATACGCAAGAAGTACTTCTGTACACCAACTCCAAGCGAGCTAGGTGGCGTGTATGTGGCGTTGGTTGCACCAACAATGGCAACTGAGCTGTTTGGTCCGTACCATTGGTAGCTAAAGGTCACACCACCAGAGTTGCCTATGGTTGAACCTAACAGCGGAGCGTTCAGGCCTCTGTAGTAAGTAGAGTCATCACGGTTATTCGCCACAACGTAGATATCTACATATGCGGATGGAAGTATCGTAATGGTAACCGTGTCAGAGCTAATAGTCAGTCCTGGGAATGTAGCTTTCACAATGTACTTATACACACCAACCGCTGGAGCGTTTGGAAGTGTATAGCTCGATTGTGTTGCTCCACTTATCAAGCCAGAAGCTACAGTGTACCACTGATAGCTTGGCGTTTTGGAAGCATTGTTTGTCAAAACTGATCCAAGTGTTACCGGGCTCACACTTTGGAAATAAGTTGAGTCCTTCTTCGCAACGTTTGGAGCAACATAGGCTGCAATTGTTGGATTTGGCAAGACAACGATGGTAAGTGTGTCTGATGAAACAACAATACCACCAAGTGTTGCACGCACGAAGTACTTATAGGTACCTGGTGTCATGTTCGAAGGAACATCATATGTGCCAGTGGTGGCACCTGAAATAGGATTCGTGTTGTTTGGTCCATACCATTGGTAAGAGATTGGATAACCAAGATTACCACTGATCTGAACAGAAAGGCTCGGAGGTGTGAGAGCGCGGAAAAATGTACTGTCATTCTGAGCAGCATTAGGCTCAACAAAGGCATCGGCAACCGGACGAGCCGCAACGGTTATTGTTACGGTGTCAGAGCCTATGGTTAATCCAAGCGCTGTAACTCGTAGGAAGTACTTGTACACTCCAGGTGTGAGATTCGATGATGGCGTATATGTACTATTTGTTGCACCACCAATTGCACTCGCGCTGTTTGGTCCATACCATTGGTAGCTCAGTATCAAACTACCTGCTCCACTGAGCAAGGAACCAAGTTGAGGAGCGTTTACGCCTTGATAGTATGTTGAGTCATTGCGACCGTTTGCGACAACGAAGATATCAGCACTAAATGGTGCCAGGATCGTCACACTTACTGTGTCTGAGGTAATGACAAGACCTGGGAAAGTGGCTTTCACAAAGTACCTATGCGTACCCGTGCTCAGATTGGTAGGTACTGTATAGCTGATATTTGTAGCACCAGTAACTGCCGCCGAAGTCTCAACAGAATACCATTGATAGCTTGGTGTCTTTGAGTTGTTATTTGACAGAACTCGTGATAGTGTTACCGGACCTGATACTGCGAAGTAACTGGTGTCTTTCTTTGTAACAACTGGGCTAATGTAAGCCACGATGGACGGATCAGGGAGAACAACAACGGTCACGGTATCTGAGCCGACTACAACTCCACCGAGAGTCACTCGAACAAAATACTTGTATGTGCCAGGGCTGAGATTCGAAGGAACATTGTAGCTGCTGTTGCTAGCACCACCAATTGGATTGGTGCTGTTTGGACCATACCACTGATAGCTCACTGGATAGCCAATATTACCACCGACAACCGATGATAACGTTGGTGGTTGCATTGAGCGGAAGTAGGTCGAGTCATTCTTGTTAACGTTTGGACTAATGTATGCGTTCACCGTTGGTGGTGCAGCTACCGTCAAGGTCACTGTGTCTGAACCAACAACAATTCCACCTCCACTAATGCGCAAGAAGTACTTATAGGTACCAGGACTTGCGCTGGATGAAGGAGTGTAGGTACTTGACGTAGCACCGCTAATCGCTGCTGTGCTGTTTGGTCCGTACCATTGGTAGGTGAAAGTAACTCCACCCGAGTTTGAGATCGTTGATCCCAACTCTGGTGCTGAAAGTCCTTGATAATATGTTGAATCATTGCGACCATTCTGAACAACAAAGATGTCAACAGCCGCTGCAGACAACACCGTCAGTTGAACGGTATCGGAACTAATTGTCAAGCCTGGGAAGATTGCACGGGTATAATACTTGTGTGTTCCGACCGACAGTGTATTAAAGAGGCTCAATGTTGAGTTGGTTGCTCCACTAATGGCTACACCGCTCTCAGCTGCATACCATTGATAACTTGGACTCAAGCTTGATGCATTCTGAAGCAGAGTTCCAAGAACAGGCGCATTCAAGCCTGCATAGTATGTACTGTCTTTCTGAGTAGTATTAGGAACGATATAGTCAACGATGCTTGGATCGGCTAGTATCGTAATGGTGACCGTTTGAGAACCAACCGTCAATCCGCCCAATGTCGCCTGAACGGTGTATGTATAGGTACCCGGACTCAAATTCGTAGGAACGCCATAACTTGAATTGGTCTCTCCTGCAATAGGGTTTGTGCCGTTTGGACCATACCACTGGTAGCTAACAGGATAGCCAATATTGCCGCTCAGTTGTGACGCGAGCGTTGGAGGATTCACTGATTGGAAATAGGTGCTATCAGTTTGACCAGGGTTTGGTGATACGTAAGCACTAAGACTTGGTGCTGGGACGATAGTTAGGCGAACAGTGTCAGACTGTACACTAACACCGCCACCGCTGATAACCAGGTAGTAGTCATAGCTACCAACACTCATGCCTGAAGCAGGTGTGTAGGTAGAATTTGTTGCGCCACTTATTGCACTACTGCTGTTTGGACCATACCACTGATAGCTAAACACAACACCACCATCGTTCGAGATAGTAGAAGCGATTGAAGGTGAGTTAAGACCAACAAAGTGTGTCGAGTCATTACGGTTGTTGGCAGCAAAATAGATATCGACGGATGCAGCAGAGAGTACGTGAACAGTCAAGGTATCCGACTGAATAGTCAAGCCTGGGAAAGTAGCACGTGCGATGTAGGTGTACGTTCCTACAGCCAATGTGTTGCTTAACACGTAAACTGAATTTGTTTGACCACTAATCGCCGCACCACTACCAGCATCATACCATTGATATGCCGGAACAACTCCATTATTGTCGAAGAGTTGTGTAGCAAGAGTTGGCGCTTGTGCATTCTGGAAGAAGGATGCCGTCTTCTGCGTTTGAATAGGATCGATATAAGCGATCATTGTAGGATCCGCGAGTATCGTCACTGTAATTGTATCTGATGCAACGACTAGTCCACCTAATGTTGCACGTACAAAGTACTTATACGTTCCAGGGCTCAAACCAGCAGGAACACCAAATGTTTGGGATGTTGCACCACTAATCGGATTGGTATTGTTAGGACCATACCACTGATAGCTTACAGGATAGCCCAAGTTGCCATTAAGCTGTGAAGACAACGTAGGAGGATTCACTGATTGGAAATAGGTGGTATCGTTCTTTGCGATATCTGGAACCACATAGGCGTTTACTGTTGGAGGTGCTGCGATGGTCAAGACCACAGTGTCGGAACCGACAACAACCCCACCTCCACTAATACGCAGGAAGTAGTTGTAGCTGCCAGGTGTCAAGTTTGAAACAGGACCACAGGTCGAAGCAGTTGCTCCGCTAATTGGAGTTGATGAGTTCGGTCCGTACCACTGATAGCTAAACACAACAGAACCTGAGTTCGTTATTGTTGAGCCGATGATTGGCGCGCTCAGACCTTGATACTGTGTAGAATCGTTTCGGTTGTTCGACACGAAGTAAATGTCAACACTTGCTGGCTGAAGAATGGTGACACTCAATGTGTCAGAACCAATCGTCAAACCTGGGAAACTTGCTTTTACATAGTAACGATGCAGACCAACGCTGAGGTTTGCTGCAACTGTATAACTGCTATTGGTTGCACCACTAATTGCAGCCGAGCTTTCAACGCTATACCATTGGTACAATGGCGTCTTCGACGCATTGTTAGTTAACACGCTTGCCAACGTAGCGGGAGTGATACCGCTGAAGTAGCTAGTGTCCTTCTGTGTGGTATTTGGCGACACATATCCGCTGATGACTGGATCAGGTAGAATGGTAATGGTGATTGTATCGGATGATATGATGACCCCACCCAGAGTTGCACGTACAAAGTACTTGTATGTCCCCGGACTCAAAGCTGAAGGAACACCAAAAGTCTGCGATGTTGCACCACCGATAGGATTCGTATTGTTAGGACCGTACCACTGATAGCTTACTGGATATCCATTACTGTTACTAAGCGCTGAAGCAAGAGTCGGTGGATTGACAGAGCGGAAGTACGTCGTATCATTTTGATTGACATTCGGCGATACATACGCGTTCAAGGTTGGTAGTGCGAGTACTGTAAGTACCACGGTATCAGAACCAACGAGTTGTCCGCCACCGCTAATCTTTGCATAGTATCGGTAGGTGCCAACGCTAAGATTTGAAGGCGGCGCATAGCTTGCACTGCTCGCGCCAGCAATAGCGGTAGAACCGTTTGGTCCATACCACTGGTAGCTAAACACGATATTGTTCTGTTGACCAATTGTAGAGCTAAGTAGTGGTGTTGGCAATGCTACAAAGTATGTGGAATCGTTGCGATTGTTCGCAGCAACATAGATGTCTAAGGTTGCTGGCGTCAATACAGTAATGGTTACAGTGTCAGAACCAACCGTTACTCCACCAAGGGTGGCACGAAGTATGTATTGATACACGCCCGGCGTCAAGTTTGACGCTGGCGTGTACGTCGATGAGCTCGCACCACTAATTGCCAAGTTGTTGTTGTTCGGACCATACCACTGCCAACTTGGTGTGAAACCTTGGCTACCACTAAGAGTAGAAGCTAACACCGGTGGATTCACACCTGCAGCATAGCTTGAGTCTGATCTATTGTTCGCTTGCACAAAAATGTGAAGTGTTGGCTGAGCCCATACGGTAACGGTAATGGCGTTCGAAGTTGTGCTACAACCTGAACTCGTCGTACACACAACTTTGAATTGATAGGTGCCTGGACTGGTTGTGTTTGGTACAACATAGGTTGCCGCGGTCGCCCCACTAATCGCGTTGCCATCTTTCAACCATTGATAGCTTGGATTCATTCCGCTCGGACTTACGCTAGTTGTGAGTGTAGCAGTACTCGAACTTCCTGTAAAGAACGATGCCGAGCTACCACCACCCTGCACACTTGCTGTGACGGATAGATTCTGAGCTACTGTGAAGGTAAAGGTGTTAGAAATACCAACACAGCCAAGAGGTGATGTTTGACGCAAGGTGTAGACATAAGTGCCAAGATTCAAGCCTGTTGGCACGGTGTAGCTAGATGAGGTTGCACCACTTATAACGGTGTTGTTCACATACCATTGATTGGTAGCATTCCCCATGTCGGTAGTTGATGTAAGAGCATAACCAACGCTATACCCTAAGCATGCACTCACTACAATAGAACCAGTTTGAGAAGACCCAGTTAAACTGAGTACAGGATGTGGAATAGGACTAACCGTGATATAGTTCATCACACTTCCATCACTCTCGCATCCAGATGTTGTATTCGTCGCGATCACGAACAGCTTGTAAACGGATCCTGAAGCATTCAGACCCGGAACGTTGATTGCAAACATGCCGGATTGTCCTGAGGCTGTTGCCCGAACTTGACGAGTTGTGCTGTCGATGACAGTATAAACGAGTCCTGCATCACCGTTCGCTACCCAGAGTTGCGCAGTGATACCCGATCCACTTTCACAATACGACTGCGTTGTTGTTCCAGTAGCCATTTGCGGCTTCGTTGGTTTTTGGCTTACAGTGATTGTAAGAGCGTTTGTTGAGAGTACGCGACAGTTGTTGTTGCTAGGATTGATAGCGTACACGCGAACCGTTCTCGCTCCCAAACCAAGACCAGGAACAGCTGGTGTAACTGGAATATTGTTGATGTTAAACACTCCGCTTGTGGTCGCGGTGACACTATACACTGCAGTGTTTCCGTCAACAACTTGGTACGTGTAGCCTGCCTCTGCGTTTACAACGATGATCGAAGCGCTTCCACCAGGGGAACAAGCATTAGGGTTGTTGGTCGTAATAACTGGAGCAGCTGGGAGCGGGTAGACGTTGAAAGCCGCTCCATCTGGATTGCCACTTGCGGTAGCTGCTACGCAGTTCGCATTTCCAATCGAAGATGCACGAACGGAAAAGTTCTTTGTGCCACTTGGTGGGAAAAGAGATGCTGGCAAGTTGAAGACGATTGATCCGTTATTGCCTGGCTTTGGCGTCACTACTACGGTTGAGCCATCAAGCACAGCATAGCTGGCTAAGGGTTCTGAGTTAATGACGGTGATCTGTCCAGCATTTCCCGAACACAACACTTGATTCAAAGAATTCAATGACAATGCTGGTGTCTGCGGAGTGAAGGCTGTGAGCGTTGGACTACCACTCATGGTCACAACACAACTACCAAGTGTTCCACGTACTTGAATTTGATACTCACCTGCACCCATTGATGGAACTGCAAAACGACGACGACCGTCGTTTGTGACCGACTGAGCACAAGCGAGATTCACGCCGTTGACCGACAAACTATAACTCACGGTACTTTGGTTTCCGCTCAGGAAGAGAATCAAACTGTCGGTCTCACATGGACTCTCGGTTAATGCGCTCAGTGTATAGGTAACTGGACATCCTAAGATGTTTGATACGCTGAACTTTCCAATGCTCCCGCTATAGTCGTTTCCATCATCAATACTCGCAGGAACATCAATCCCAACACTTCCAGGAAGGCTCATGCCTCCAACAAGAGCTGAGTTACGTCGGAATGAACAGAAATCTAAAAGTACTCCACCGCTGTTGCTTGCATTGTTTGAAATGACACCAAAACGACCTTGAGCTCCGCTGTTTATGCGAAGCTCAAAGCGTGATACGCTTTTGTTTGCCGACCCACTTGAACTGATCGCGGTGTTGTTGTTGACGTCAAGAATCGTTGTTGGCATGCTTGACGATAGCTGATCACCACAGAGGCTGATACCCGCTGATAAGGCAATGGCTTCCGCATATGTGCCCTGCTGAACAAAAACAGAATCACCGCTTGAAGCCGCATCAATGGCGCGTTGTATACTTGGAGTTGTGGTGAAACCACTGAGGTAAGAGTTCTGTGTGACGAATTTCTTGGCTGAGGCGTAGGTGACCAATCCGAGAGCGGAATAGTCAATGCGGTGGTCGATCTTGTTCTCAACATCAAACAACTGTGACAAACTCAAACTTGCTGTGCTCGCAGGCGAAGCTGACAAAGCGCCAAACAGGTTCTGTGATGCATCAACATTCTGAGAGAAACCGCTTGCTAAACGAATGAAGCCAGCTAGGCCGGCAAAGAAGCTATTGTTGCCACTATTGGTTCCAATAGTGACGGAAGAATAGCTTGGACTTGGCTGTCCACTTTGACCTGCATTTCCATCGAGTAACTCGATGGCACGTACTCCGTTTGAACTGCCAGCATTGAAGCTGTTCGCAGTGATACTAACGCTGTTTTGAACGAAGTTCGACGTCGAATTCGAGAAAGCGGAGTTCACACGAATGTGGGTAGCATTGTTATCACCCGGAACAAAACCGTTTGAGGCGATGTTCACGCCAGCACTTCCAGCGCTGACAACCGCAACTTTGTGTCCGCTGAAATAGTTCGAGTTAACATTGACCGTTGTCGAATTCTGATAGTTGTGACGAATAAGCAGGGATTGAGCAAAAGAGTTTGATGATGGACTAAAGGTATTGGTGCTCACACTAACGCTGTAGCCTGACACTGTTGAGAATACGTTTGGTTCGTCAATGACGAGTCCTGCCCCATTGAAGGTATTGTTGCTAATGCTAAGATTTGCAGACCCAGCGAATTGACATAACATATCGTATGCTGAACCTGAGATTGTATTGCCTAACCCAGAGTTAGCGCCGCCAATTGTTCCGCTTGTTGCTCGCATCCAAACACCACGCTCAAAGCTGTTTGACGACGAACCTAGTGTATTCGATTGCAAGCTGATACTCTCCCATGGTGACGCATTGTCGCCCACAAAAACAACTGCTGCACTCGCAAAGGTCTCGTTAATGTTGGTGCTTGTAACGCTGAACGATCCGCCACTGCTACTGCGTAGAATGGTGTTCGACACAAGAGACAGATTCGCTCTATTCAGTGCGAATACTCCAACGGTTGCCTTTGGTGCATTGACATCCAAACTCAAACCAATCACACTCACATTCGGTGCTGAGATAGTCACCAGAGCTGCATTCGACGCACTGCCTGGCGCAGTCAGCGTGACGCTGTTGCCATTGTAAGCCCTAAGCGTGATCGACTTGGTGATGTTCACAAGCTCCGCGAAGCTGCCGCTCATCAGGTTTAGCGTATCACCGTTTGCCACTGATGCCGTGTCGTTAGCAAACTGGATATTCTTCCATGGTGAGGAAGTACTAAGTCCGGTGTTTGTGTTGCTCCCCGAGGGCGATACGTACCATTGAGTTGCCTGGACAACCGTACTCATCAGCACCAAAATCACGAACGAACAAACAAAAAAGATGTGGCGACTATTCATACAAAGCTTAGATAGAGTTATAGTTTTTTCTTGCGATTTACAAGGCCTTGAAGGCTAAGTGAGCGTTTTTATAGGAGCTTGTCCTACCTTGAATGAGCATCAAAAGTTCCAATGGAAAATGCCTACAAGACTGAGAAAAGCCTCCAAAAAACGAAAAAAGGCACTAAATGCACAACATTTGACCTCGTCATTACGACAAAATCATATCTTGGGCATCCGTGCCTGCACAAACCTTTGCCAAGGAGTATAAGCTCCACAAAGATTTTGTGAATTCATCGGTCACTAAGAAGGTTTTCTTGATCATGAAGGTAATTTAGATGCAGTCAGGCGCATCCTCATAAGTACTAGTACGTATTTTCCCTCCAGATTCCCTCAAGAAACGCCTTTTTCGAGCAAAAAGCTCACTCTTCGTCCTCGAGCGCTGATCTCAAGTGGATCTTTGACCGTGTTGTCTTTCGCTCGGATTGGCGCTGCTTTGTGCGCCGCCTGGCCACCTTCGAACCAGCAGTGGCACGCGTAGCTTTACGCTTTTTTGGCTCAACCAAGCAACGCCTTATCAGCTCTACAAACTGCAACTCAACAGTTGCCATGTTCGCACTTCGCGATCGATCAGCCTGCGCGCTCAATACGAGATTATCATCCCCATCCATCTTCGCTGCCGCCAACTTTCGAAGACGGTCTCTCTGAATCTCCGTTAACTGCTGACTCATTCCAACGTTAAATAAGAGCTCTACTCGTGTCTCCACTTTGTTTACATGCTGCCCACCCGGACCAGAAGAACGCGAGAAACGATAGCGCATTTCTGTACCAGGTATTACAAGATCTTCGTTTATTTCTAATGACTTAGGCATTGCTGTTTATAGTGTTGAGCAGCGAATATACAAAGGAGCTGATCTGATCGAGATGACTCATGACCATGGCTGCGCTTCGCGCCGCCTCTAGCCGTCAGTACCGATCATTCTCGAACGTACGCGGATAGACTACCAAAGGCTTGGTCTGCTCTCTGCTATTTAGGAGAGAACATTGGAAGGCTCTTAGAACTTCAGGCTAAAACCGAGGGTTGGTATGATGGGTAACATGGTCTGGTCCCTGACCGTCAACGTCAAGTCCTCGCGATTCACACGATACCGTTGTCCGACGATATTACTGTGATTGTAGACATTGATAACATCGAGATAGAAAGTCCAGTCTTTCCCATACCAATCGGCATACGTGGTAAAGCGGAGATCCAGTCGATGATAATCTGGCAAGCGAGATTGATTGATGTTCGATAGCGAGCCTTGGTCAACATCAAAGACTACTCCCCGCCAGTCGGTATCAATACGTGGCTCCATCACTCCGCTGATCGTGTCTTTGACCAACACAACCCGAGGCTTCACACCCAAGGCTTTGGTCCAAGGGAATCCGGTGCCATACACAAAACTCAAACTCAGATCAAGCCATTTGGCAGCCTTGTAGCCGCCCACAACATTGAAATTGTGGCGCCGGTCATAGTTAAAGGGAATAGACATGCCGCCTCTGAGTCGGGTTGCCATCGCTAAGGAGTATGAAGCCCAACCGTAGATCTTGTTTTCACCAACGTTGACAACCTTCTGAAGCATGAGCTCCAAGCCATAAGCTTGTCCGCTGGCCGAGTTAACCGGAATACTCGTAAGCGAGTCTCCTATGGTGGCGATTGGATCGCTCCACCCCTGTCGGGTTCGATAGACCGAATCTGCCAAACCAGGAATTCTCTCAACCTTCCAGACGGTACCCTGCACCTGCTTTGGAAGTATGAGATCTGAAAAATCTTTGTAATAGACTTCAGCTTTGAACTGCCATTCTTGTGTGAGCATCTGTTCGAAGCCCAATACGTAGTGCGTTGCCTTCTCTGCTTTCAGCGCCTGAACGTTGTTGTTTGTCAGGTCAAGAAACACCTGGGCATCAAAGAGCTTCTCATAGCCTGGCGACTGATAGTAGTGTCCCCACGCTGCTCGGAGAGTACTCAACGGACTTATAGCGTAAGATGCGGAAAGTCGTGGCGCGATATAGGTTTTGTCGAGGATTGCGAAATAATCCGTACGAATACCGGCCTGAACATTCAGGTCCTTGAGAACGCGGATGTTGTCTTGCAAGTACATCGCGGGGCGTATGTAATCCACACCATTCTCGAAATTCTCGGGAAGCGGCGGAAACCGTGGATTGTTCTTTTGTAAGGCTCGGAGACGAGGGTCGAAATCAAAATTGATGATGACGCCGGTATGAATCCAATCTTGAATGATCCCAGCATCGAAGGTATGGTTTGAGTCAATTCGCCAGCTATGATCATTACGAATGGTCGTTTTGCGAAAATTGTAGCCGGTGTTCCCACTGACACTGAATAGTGTTGGTACATCCTGCCCTGCTGCCCGTAAAGAGTCCTGCAGATTCTGAAAGCGTTCTTGCGTGACGGGATCGTTCGATCCCGTTATAAACTGCGAGCCGCCAGAACCTCCAAAGCTTGTTGTTCCGGTGTTCTTGTAGGTTGAAACTACTGTGTTCATACTATAATCCTTCGACGGCGTCCACAGCCAGGTAAAACCGAGAACGTCATTGAAGGAATTGTCAACCAAACTCACGCTGTCAACTAGCTGACGACTGCTTCCGCTGTGAAACTCGGTATTATCTCTACTACTCAGAAGATTTAGCGTCAACTTCGAGTTCGTTATCGGAAAGACACTTACCTTTATCTGCACATCTTGGAAATTCGGGAGCGCTACATCGCCGTCAACTGCTCCAGTGCTCTTTGCAATGGGTCCTGCGATCAAGTCATAATACGTCCGACGACTAGACACAATCCAAGAGCCATTCCACAGAGGCAAAGCGCCTTCAAGAACGAGATTGGCATTGGTGACGCTGATATTGAGCTTTCCGCCAATCCAGCCCGCATCTCGGTTACCGTCTCGATTGACGATATCGAGCACGGCCGACAAACGATCTGAGTACTTAGCACCGAATCCGCCAGTAAGTAAGCTTATTCCGCTTACGGTTTCCGGGTTAAACATGGAAATGAAACCGTAGAGACGATAAGGATTGAAGAGCTCAATGTTATCCATCAATATGAGATTCTGGTCAGGACCACTTCCTCTCACCACTAGCTGCGAACTAAAGTCATTGGGTGCAACAACACCCGGCATGGTCTGAAGAGTTCGAAACACGTCTTCAGCAGCGCCTGCCTTGTACTTGCTCTCGAGTGGATCAACTGTAATCACAGATGTACGCGTGTCACTCTGCTCTTGCTTTCGGCGTGAAGCCGTCACTTCTACGGACTTGGTGCTCACGCTTTGTAAGCCCATCTTGAAATCGATGCTCGTCGATGCGTCTACAGATACTTGAATACTCTTCTTCTCTGTTCGATATCCTATGCTGCTTACCTCAAGCTCGTGCTTGCCAACTGGTATATTTTCAATGACATAACTTCCATCTTTCTTCGTTGTGGCACCCTTCTTCAAGTTCCGAATCTGCACAATTGCTCCTGGCATCGGATTGCGTACCTCATCCACTACCTTGCCCTTGACGCTTCCTGTCTGCGCATAGGCCACGAGACCACAACTAAGGAAAGTAAGTACTCCAACGACAACGTTTGACAAAAGTGAACGAACGAACATAGGTCTCTTACTTGACTGAGAAAAACGCGAAAAGCAGTAATTGCAAAGTGTCTTGCTACCAGATCCCTAAGGACGCAAAACACAGTCGCAATGTTGTCGAAGCGAAAAAAAAAGAAGCCCCTCTTTGTGCATCACAGAAAGGGGCTCAGGTTTGAATCTTCGGCTGGCAAGGGGCCAACGGCCCCTTGCCAGGTTAACAAAAAGGACTTAGCGAGAAACGATAAAGCGTTCGGAAGGACGTTGAACTCCGTCGACCGTGAGAGCAACCGTGTACACTCCGTTACTTAGGGTTGAGCAATCCATAATAGCCGCACTAAAGTCATCAGCGCTAACACGACCATCGATGAGTAGAGCAACGCTCTCACCGACGATATTGAAGACCTCCAGACGTACGACCGCTTCCGTGTTCTCTAACATAAATCGAATGATGGCGCGATCTCGTGCTGGGTTTGGACTCACGATAATTCCAGAGCCCTGTACGCGGGTATCGCCTACGCCAGATATTGGATTCGACGGTGTATCAAAATTGGCAATCTTGAAGATGTTGCCGGACAGATCTGTAATCCAATAATTACCATCGCGAGGATCATACTCAACTCCTCGTGCATTAATCTCAGTACCAGTACCATTGATGAGTTCCATCTGATCAACTTCCTTCGCTGGATTAACGACGGTCATCTTCGAAAGGAAAGCACCCTGTAAGCCTGCTCCTCCACCAAAGTCCGTACCCACTTGGAAGAGATTTCCTTTTCCGTCAGTCGACAAGCAACGAGGTCCGAACACTTTTCTAAAGGGATTTGCATACTGCGTAATGACTTCCGCATTCTGTGGATTGGTAAAGTAGATGTACTGCTGTCCATCTCGTTCGCCCACAATCAATTTCGAATCGATGTACTCTAGACCGATACCATAACTAGCCGGTGAAACCATGGTTCGAAGGTGATTACCGTTCGTATCGACAACAAGAATTCTCGACGATGCTCCAGCGTTTTGTGATGACAGACGGTGGATATAAAAGATGCCCTTCTCACGATCCATCGCCATGTCTGTGAAGTTATTGTCGAAGCCCTTTGGCATCGAGAACGACTTCTGCATCAACAGGGTCGTAGCATCTAGCTTGAACACCTGATTTGTATAGAAGCTGGTCGTCCAAAGACCATTGTTTCCGTCGTAGCTCAAGCCATACGCTACGTGCGCGAAAGACTGGGATGATTTCACGGAACCACGAGCGAACTCAAGAATGCTGAAGCTTCTGGAGAGTATGCTGACTTTTTCATCAGCAGCAAGAGATACGCGGATGCGAGCAAAAGAGGTAGGCACATTCTTCACGACCCACACCATAGAATTTCCAACAACATTTGTGGCTATGTGGTACCAGTAGTTCACTCGATCATCATAGGTAATGTCGATATTCACCGGTCCATTGAAACCATGCCAGGAGAAAACCATATTGGATGTTGCCATGACTACTTCTCCACCTGCCGGTGATGTTATCTCTGGTTCTGCTACATCTTCAGACGGAATGTCTACCTCCCACATGGATCGACCATGTGTTGCAATGCGCAGAATATTCTTTGAATCAAAAATCTTCATGTCTTCAACCGGAGCTCTTGGCAGACCTTTACCAAAGGGAAACCAAGAAGCACCACCGTTAAAGGTGGCAAACACACCAATATCAGTACCAGCAAAGATCACCTTCTCATTGGTTGGATGAATGCAGATTGCATTCACAGGTATATCAGGGAAAATAGTACTGATGTCTGTCCAGTGTAGACCCGCGTCCGTGGTTTGAAAAATGTGACCGGTGCCGTAGCCAGAGAAACAAACCCAGGCAGTTTTTGGATCAACATTCGAAGCAATCACGTCGCGCACATATCTCCTTGGCAAGCCATTGAGTGCAACGTTTGTCCACTTGGTTCCAGCATTCGTCGTCGCCCATAGAGTGCCGTTCTCGCAGCCTGCGTAACAAATGTTATCATCGATACTGGAAGGTCCAATTGCCGAAACAAAAGTCGAGGTATCAAGTTTCGGTGAGTACTCTTGCCACTGCGTTGTCCCTGCAGCTTTTAGATAAACCGCTTTGCGTCCGTGATAGAGCACAGCATTTGCGCGCTCTAGTACCAAAGGCGAGCTCCAAGCTCCTTCTGGATCAGACGCTGGTATACCGCTGACATCTGTAACCGCGCTTCCATTGCTCAGGTCAACCTTGACCAAGGAGCCATTATAATTTTCGCAATAGATGATGTTCGAATTGAAAGGATTGACGGCAACGAAGAAACCATCACCCCCAAGCACTCCACGCCAATCACTTGAAGCACTTGTACTACCAGATGTTCCGTTGTCTTGCGAGCCACCATAGGTTTTATTGTCAGCCTTGTGATCAATATCCATAGCATAGTACGCTGTAACCGCATAGCCGTTGTTTACGGCTAGGAAATCGTCTTTAGCACTGGCTCGACGATAGATACCGCCGTCATTAGCCATATAGACTTCGTCTGGATTCAAGGGGTTAAACGCTCCAGCCTGCTGGTCAGGGTGTACTCCACCACCTGAGTAGGAATTTGAAATGTTCGACCAATTAGCGCCACCATCAGTTGTGACATAAAAATCAATACCTCCGAAATAGGCGATATCTGCATTCGTTGGATGAACCACAACGAAGTTGTCGTAATAGCCTTGGTAGTTGGATCCAAAGATTCCAATCTCATCGCTTCTGCGAGTTGTCCAGGTAGCTCCGTCGTCATTTGTTACGTACACATAACCAACCATCTTGGTGGTGTCTTGCGAAAAAGGTCCTTCTATCAAGCAATACCAGCGATTGGGCTTTGAATCGGCGCGTTGTACAGACACACGACGAACCGTTGAAGGAAACGTTGAAGACTTCAGTTCAACGCTGAGGCCGCCATCTTTACTTTGATACACACCACCACCAAGTATTCCAAGAACAACATCATCAGGGTCAGTAGGATGAAGACTAATATCACTGATAGCAAGACGATTCATACGTTTCCAATTCAGACCCGCATCGGTCGACTTATAGAGTCCTACCCCTGAACGAATTCCACCTGCATAAACAATATTAGAGTTCTTAGGATGCACACAGATTTTTGAAAACGCACCTACCGTGGTCAAGCCCACCAGATTCCAGGTAGCTCCTGCATCAACTGACTTGTAGACTCCTGTGCCCCAGCCATCAGACATTGGCGATGCAGGCGCGATCTCACCAGTAGCCGCGTAGATGACATCAGAATTGTTTGGATCGATAGCAAGTGCTCCCATGCACAGACTGTTTTGCGAGTCAAACAGCGCAGTCCATGTTTCACCATGATCTGTGCTTCTCCATACTCCACCTCCTGCTGCCGCAGCATACAACCAGCCATCCTTCTTGTGGTCGCATACAATTGAACGGGTTCGTCCGCCAATATTGCCTGGTCCAATCGAACGCCAGGTTGGCGAAGCTGCTAACAAAGCACTAGCTCCTTTGCCTCTGGCTAACTGCTTTTGCATGGCAATGGCACGCTCGGTGGCACCCTGAGGAATGTTATCGAAAGGAAAGACTCTCTGTTTCCAGAATTCTTCGTTTCGACGAGACGGATCGTCTTTGGCTTGCTCTTCGGCTATTCTTGAGGCTTCAACACGTTGAAGCTCGGTCCTAGAGTTAGCGCTTTCGTCGGCTTTCACGCGTTTCACCTGCGTTGCTGCACTCATTTGCGGCGATGTACAGAGCAATCCTACACACACAATAAGCGCGCTACGAAGAGCGATGGTTGCATTCATGGAATAATTCCTGAAGGTTAATAAGGATTCCTACAAGCTACACAGACAAGAACAAATACAAAACAGAGAAGTTTCAACGAGCAAGACGGCTGGCTAAAAACGGCAACGGCCCCTGGTGGGGCCGTTTTTTTTGTCTCGTTCATGACTTAGAACTTGTATCCAAAACCAATGCCGATTACATTCCTAATCTGCGTCGCCGGCCCCGCCGTTCCATCGTCGCGCTTGACCACGGTAAACGGATCATAGATAACATCTAGGGCGAAGTTTGCATTGATATAATCGTTCACCTTCATGCTCAACAGAGTATTCCAGTTAACAAGATTCTGCGTGAAACTAGCATAGGGAGCAAAAGAGTTGAGCTTGGATTCCAAAGTCACGTTCTTCATCAGCCCTTTCTTAAAGGTGATGCTGATCAGTGCACCGAGGTCGGATTTTATACTCTTACCAGAATCTACTCCAAATGCTCGGTAGCGGTTCAGAGAATCGTCAGCCACGATGAGCAACTTGTTCGATATCGGAGCTACGGTTATGCTGATAAAATCTGCGGGAACCCAGGTCATACCAAGACCCACAATGATGTTCGCAGGAGCAAAAAGGTTCGAAATCCGGCCCGTAACCGCACCGCTGTCATTATAGCTCACACCCTCGGCTATCTGAGTTCGTAAGTCCAACAATGCAGAGTAACTCAAGTCTCCCGATGCTTTGTAGTTAAACTTCGATGCCAAGATGAGCTTGTCATCACTCTTTCGAAAATCTTGCTTCCCCAGTTTGGTTTGTCCATACCCAATGTCTAAAGTACTCAACCAGGTTGTGTTGGAGTCGACCAGATTAGCACCATAACTGAAGAGACCGCCTATTGCAATGTTATTCTGACCACCCCCAGCCCAGTTGTTCAAACCAACTTGAGTAAGATTGATTCCTACAACACCACTGGTGTTCCAACCGAGACTATCCGCTGCTTTGACGATATTCGCCGAACTGATTGAGATGCAAATGAGTGCGGCTCTCCAGAGCCATTTCGACATCGAAACCATAGTTACCTTCCAATGTATACTTGTGAGTGAAATACTGATCGAAAATTCTAGACAAAACGATGGCGCATGTGCTTGTTCACACCGCGCCTGTCACTGTTACTGTAGCATCTCCTCTTTACCATCTACTTCTCACTGCCCCCTGTAGACAAGGAAACACGAAAAATGTGGACTCGAGACCTAGCTCAAAACACAATCCAAGTGCTTGATAATGTTAAAGCTTGAGCACTCACTGCACACCACTCAATTGGGAACAAAACCCAATTGAGTGTGTGCATGTGGATCTTATCAAGCTTGTCTCTTTTCCTGGCGCTCTTTGATTTTGTTCATAGGACGAACAAAAATGAAGAAGAGGACGCCTGCCGTGATGAGGAAGTTAATGAAGGCAGTGATAACCAAGCCAATGTCAAGAGGTCCGATCTTGAGACCAACACCGCCAGCTCCAAACATGTTAATGATAGGCTCTACCATTCCCTTGGTAAACGCGTCAACGACCTTGCCGAATGAGGCACCAATGAGCACACCCACCGCAAGGTCAACAACGTTGCCTTGCATGACAAAGGTCTTGAATTCGGACATCATGGACATAGAAACTCCTGTTATAGATTGATAAATAGGTCGGGCCCAACTGTATCCCCTTTCCCCAACCGCAAATATGAGTATCGAATATAAGGCAAATGTTAAACCCTGTAAAGCGCCTTTTGGATACTATACTCTATGAAAATAGTTGTTGTTCCATATACTCGTTAAAACTAAGTTTGTAGGAGATTGTCTGACGTATAGTTTCTTCAAGACAATCAAAATGGATTTTCACTACATTTCAAGGAGGAAGGTATGAACCTTCAAGAGCTCGGCCTTGAAACCATGTCAACGGAACAAATGGAATCCGTACGTGGTGGATGGCAGTACATTTGGTACGATTACGAAGATCACGCACCTCAGCCGCCAGCAACTGGCAAGTAGGTTCAGCCATCTTCTTCTCGAAACGGGAGCCTCAACCCGTGAGACCAAAAGTCCTTTGAGGGTTCATCGGTAGATTCCGACGAGAACCACAAAAGGATTAAAAAGCAAGGCGCCTGCCTTTCCCCGAATCGCAGGCGCTTTTGTTTTGTCTGATAACTTCGAACTCTCAGATTTTTCCACGCTCCACTCTCCAACGTCCCATGTCCTTCGAACTCCTGAAAACCCTGTGCGCTACGCCAGCAATTCCTGGTCGTGAGTCAACGTTTCGAAAACTTGTGCATGAACATCTTGGTCCCCTAAGCGACGAGCATTGGGTGGATGCCATGGGCAATGCCTTCTATCGACGTAAAGGTCGCTCGCCGAATGCGCGAAAGATTATGATTGCTGCACACATGGACGAGATCTCGTTCGTTGTCCGCTTCATCTCCAAAGAAGGCTTCGTCTACTTCCAAACCCTAGGTGGATTCGATCCTCGCGTACTGGTTGCTCAACGAGTGAAAGTCTACGGACGTGAAGTACTCGATGGCGTGATTGGCATCAAACCAACTCACTTTACTACTCCTGAGGAGCGAAACAAAGTCACTCCTCTCGAAGACCTCTTCATTGATCTTGGACTTGATGCCGAACGTGTGAAGGCTTTAGTGCGCGTTGGTGATTGTATCACCCTTGAACGCGAACTCATTACCATGGGCGACTTCTATTGTGGTAAGACCTTAGACGACAGAGTCGGTGTGTACACTATGATTGAAGCCTTTCGAAGCTTCAGTGGGAGCGAAGATGACATCTATGCGGTTGCCACCGTTCAAGAGGAAGTCGGCGTTCGCGGCGCTAAAGCCGCTGCCTTTGGCCTGAATCCTGATATAGGGATTGCGATTGATATTACGATTGCAGCTGATATTCCAGGTGTTGACGAGCGCAATCACTGTGTTCAGTGCGGCGCCGGCACCGGTATCAAGATTTTGGATTCGTATTCGATCTCGCACTTTGGCTTGGTTGAATTCCTGCGGAATTTGTGCGAAGAGCAAAACATCCAACATCAAATGGAAGTGTTGCCCAAAGGCGGTACGGATGCGGGCGGGATGCAACTGAGTCGAGCTGGTATACCCGTTGCCACTATCTCGATCCCCTGTCGCTATACACATACGGTCATTGAATCGGTACACGCTAATGATGTTGCATCCTCAATAGCGCTAACCAAAACGTTTATCGAACACTCTCATCTCTTCGATCCAACAGCCTAAGTCGTTTGGCTATGATACAGTTCGAAAGAGTCCAGACTTACTCGATACTCCGAGATTTTCGGAAGCGGCACTGAGACTTCAGTGCTGCTTCTTTTTTGAGACTGACCCCAACTTCTTTGACGCTACACCTGCAGCACGAGGTATTGGCTTTGAACGCTGGGCACCCGCGACAGCGGGGGCCATTACAAATTGACCTAATGAGCTGTATCCATCCGTACTTCCGTAAAACATCAGGTCTCCGTCTGTACTTCGCACCTGCCAAACGATACCGGTGTTCTTGTTAACAGCCGGACACACCCATTGGAAATACGTCGAGTCATGAATGAGTGTGTCGAGCAAAGGCGTTGCACTTCGAACAACCTGCGCGAGATAGGTCTCGGCCTCTCGTGCAAACACTTTGAGCTTGTAAACACAATGGGGTGGCTTTGGTTGAATACCGGTCCATCGAAAGATGATTGGTGTGCCGCGTACGGTATCATTCTCAGCCGGAAAAACTAATGAGTTCGATAAATAGGCAAACACAGATCGCTGAATGCAATTCGAAGGAGACAGAGCTTTGAGTCCGCTCGTGTCGAATACATTTACACAAATGGTCAAGTCGCCGGTAGTAGTGAGCAACCCAGAATGCCGGTCTACATATCGTTTGTCCGAATAGTTCATCCGGAGCACGGGTAGGAGTTGCTCTGCGCGAAGCAGAGTATCTGCTCGCGGTTCAATACGAACGATCTCTGTAGCATGTGGAGATGCAGAGGCTAGGGAATGCCCCTCGCTCAATACCGTCGTTTCAAGTCGAAGCAGAACTACTGAGTCGCTTTGATTTCTCAGGCGCAGTCGAAGTGAATTCGTTCTCGTCCACTCTTTCATGTGCGCACTCAGCACTGTATCAGCGTCAAGCTTGCTTTGCAAAGGAAACTCGTCAGCTTTTGCCTTCACCGTCGATGCAAGGCAGGCAACAAGAAGGAGAGACCAAACGAGATTTTTCATACACAAAGGCGCTGTTGGTGTTATCATTGCAGTACGATAGCCGTACTCACAAAGATACATGTCTCAGCATTGAAAGGATCACCCATGGCAACGAACGACACACTCTTTAACGCAGACCGCTCCAATATGTACAACGTGTTGCTCACGTTTCCGGAGCAGGTCCGTCACGCAATTAGTATCGGCGAAGAGGCACCATTCTTCGCTAAGAAACCAACGTCCGACAACTACGTTATCCTCGGCCTTGGCGGATCTGCCATTGGTGGTGACCTGGCACGTTCCTACTGCGCTGCTACGAAAGGCGCGGATCACCTAAACATCAGTGTTTCAAGAACCTATGGCCTTCCTGGCAGCGTCAATGACAGAACCAATGTCATCGCCAGTTCCTACAGTGGCGACACAGAGGAAACGCTGAGCGCCTTCGACCAAGCTCAAAAGCGCACAAACAACATTCTCTGCATTTCCACCGGTGGAAAGATTACGGTGAAGGCAAGAAAGAAGGGATATCCAGTTATCGGCATTCCCACGGGTCTTCAACCTCGCTGTGCTCTTGGTTACAGCTTCTTCCCTCTTCTCATGACGCTCATGAAACATCCCACAGTAAGCCCTGCCGCTCGGAAACAAGCAAGCAGTGGTATGAAGGAAGTTGTCGAATTGCTTGAGGCACAATCAACAATGTATGCGCAGGCTTCATCAAAGAACATGGCTCTATCACTAGCGAAGAAACTTCTTGGTACTGCTCCTGTTGTGTATTCCTCAGCAGAGAGAATGGACGCCGTGAATCTTCGCTGGCGTGGTCAGATTCAGGAAAACTCTAAGAATGTTGCCTTTGGCCATGTGCTTCCAGAGATGAATCATAATGAGATCAATGGTTGGAGTTATCCATCTGACACGAAGAAGCATTTCTCGATCATACTCCTTCGCGACGCGGATGATCACAATCGCGTTTCCATTCGCTTCGATGCCTTGAAAGATATCCTGAAAAAGCAAGTAAAGGGTATCCACGAAATAAGACCAGAAGGCAAAACTCTTCTTGGGCGGATGTTCAGTGCAATCTACCTCGGTGACTGGGTGAGCTACTATCTAGCGATGCTTAATGGCGTAGATCCAACACCGGTTCCTGTGATCATGCAATTGAAAGCACTACTTGCACAACAGAAGTAATATTTAGAATGCAGGAGACTTTTCATACACGCGCGCTGCGCGCTTGCGTCAAGTCTCCTGCCTATTCTCCCCTCCTACCGCGCTGCGGCCTTCTGCGGTTTCCGCAATACGCGCATCATTGCTTCACCAGATACTGAATCAGGTTTCTTAGCGTAGCTGATAGCGTGAACACTTTCACACCGTAGCAACGAAGTCTATATCTCGTCGCACAGGCGTACAACTTTCATGAGGATGCAAGAATGAACTTTGATGCGAATACACTTACAAATGCTGCAAGCCTCTACCTCCGACAGCATGCAAGCAATCCTGTGCACTGGCACGAGTGGTCAGATGAGGTTTGGCGTCACGCCCAAAGCACGAATCGTTTGGTCATCGTCAGTATAGGATACTCCGCTTGTCACTGGTGTCATGTAATGGAACACCAGAGTTTTGAGGATGAATCTGTTGCAGAGTTAATGAATGCACACTTCGTCTGCATCAAAGTTGACCGTGAGGAGCGTCCAGACCTCGACCAATTCTACATGGACGCCGTCCAATTGATGAGCGGTCGTGGTGGATGGCCTCTGAATGTCATCTGCGTGTCGGATGCCAGACCAATCTATGGCGGAACGTACTTTCCGAAAGAGCAGTGGGTGCAGATTCTTACGAGCTTAGCCCACATTGCTCAAACGGAGCCTGAACGTGTACAAGGTGCAGCGAAGGATAGCATGCAAGTTCTACAACAGACCTTAGTTCAACCTGTTGTTGCTCACGAGCGTGTGTATTTCTCAGAGATCGTCTCTTCGCTACGCCAGTGGCAACTGCGATTTGACCCTCAGCATGGCGCTGACAAAGGAGCGCCCAAGTTTCCCATACCCTGCACTCTTCGCTTTCAATTGAACTTTGCACGATGCGTTGAACTCTATGCTGATGAGGCAGAACCTCGCTCAATGGCGATCAGCATTCAAGAACATGTATACCGAAGTCTTCGTGCGATGTATCGAGGTGGAATCTGGGATCAGCTTGGCGGCGGTTTCGCACGCTACAGTACAGATGCTCGTTGGAAACTCCCTCACTTTGAGAAGATGCTCTACGACAATGCACAATTGATTTCACTTGCTGCACAATGTCACACACTAACTCCTCATCCAGATTTCGAGACCATCATTCGCGAGTGCATCGATTTTCTCGAGCGTGATATGCGTTCACCGAATGGCTGTTACTATGCTGCACTAGATGCAGATTCAGAGGGTGAAGAAGGACTGTACTACACCTGGACTCCGACTGAAATCCAGGAGCTTCTTGGAGACGACTCGGCAGTGTTTGAGAGAGCGTTCTCCATGAGCGCTGAGGAATGTCTGGAGGATGGTCGCTATGTCCTTTTCCGTACAACAAGCATTGAGCAGCTCGCATCTGAGTTCAAATCCAATGTCGAAGACCTGGAGCGACTTCTCCATGCGTCGAAGAAAAAGCTCCTCCTATCGCGAATGGAACGCATTCCACCGGGAGTGGATACAAAACTGTTGTGTTCTTGGAACGCTCTATGTGTTTCTGCATTTGCGGATGCTGCAAAGGCATTAGATGATGTACACTATGCTCAAAGAGCTGAAGATCTACTCAATGAGATTGTTCGACTAGCGTATCCCAACCACAACGCCCTGCTCCATTGTCTCCCCTACGCAGAGTACGAACAACGTGATCATATCGCGGCCTTCGCAGATGACTATGCGTGTTTGGCCATGGCCTGCTTAGATGTGCATGAATTGAGCGGAAATGAGCACACACTTGATCTTTGTGAGCGACTCTTGGAACAAGCATTACAGAACTTTGCTCGTAAGAACAGCTCACTGCTCAACTATAGCAGTATTGCAAGCGCACTAGAAGTGCACTCACGTCCAGAAACGCACGACACAGTGTTACCCTCATCGAACGCACACCTTGCTCAAGCCCTGTTAGAGTGCGGCGTGATCCGAGCTCGGTCTGAGTTTATTGATAGAGCACACGCTATGATCTTGGAGATGAAGGATGAGGTGCTTCGCTCACCGTCTCATCATGCCCATTGGTTGAACCTCATGCTCGCTGCCGGTTTGTCAACAAGTATCGTCCGGAGTGCAGTGCCAGACCTGAGTCTCATTCAACAAGTGCGCCACAACGCAATTCCCTTCGTCCGTAGTATTGATGCCTTCGAGTCTCAGATTGAGAGCAACAGTGTCGAGATCTGCAATGCCAGATCCTGCTCTACGACTTCGGCGAATACTGAGTCCATATCCAAACATCTGAAGAAGATGCGTGGGACTTTAAACGCTCAGCGAGTTCTAATAGAGTTGTAGTTAGCTCAGTTTCAACCAAGGGCTTGTGTTTGGTGCACCGATACAATCGTAAAATAAAAGCGCACCAGGTGTCAACACCTGATGCGCCTTGAGCACGTATCAACCGACAAAACTAGCTAACTGAGCAACGAAGTTGCTTAGTGAACAACCATAAAGCGGAACACACGTTGCACGATGCCACAATCAACTCTGCAGAAGTATACTCCATTAGGTATTGCACTCACAGGGATGTGCAAACGATCTATTCCCTGCTTTGTGTACACACCAACGACGCTACCAGCTGCATCAAAGACCTGCACCGTCATTGCCTGTTCCGCTGCAGTACGAGATTGCACGATAAGCTCCGATTGTGCAGGGTTCGGCTGAACCTCGAAGAACTGATCAACATCTTCACGCACTTCAGTCGTAACCATCGCTGATCCGCTCACTGCTGGTGTCGACAGAATTCCAACTTTATCTTCTATGAGATCATAGCTAAAGTTGTCATTGAAACTTCCAGCAGCTCTCGGTTTAAACTCAACCTCTGCAACTTTTACCGAAGCACCAGCCGCCACTTTTAAAGGCAAGCTTGCCACATTCTTCAGACTAAAATTCTGAGTTCCATTTTTTAGACTGAGAGATTGGAGAGTAGCAGCAAGCGAGCCATTATTCACCGCCATCACATCAACCGACCAATCAGTATTGATCTCTTTCTCTCCAAAGTTGATATCAGGAATGGTAAAGGTTAATGTACCAACATTCACGCGCAGCATGAGACTCTGCGTGTTATTCGTATCGCAACCCAAGCGCACCGTTACATGTGCGGAATAGTCTTTAACCTGAGTTGCTCTAAACTGCACCAAGACCCAAAGGGTATCACCATTCTGAATGACTTGATTCTGTTTTGTTGAGGAATCAAGACGAAAATCAGGGTTACCATCACTGAGCTCGATGCTTGTTGCTGTGATTGCTTCACCAGAGTTATTGATGAACGGAACCCGTTGTATAACTGTGCTATCTGGGTAAACAACACCTAAGCTCTGGTCTGTAAGTGTTAACCGACGAGGTGTAAACGACACAGTGAATGATGTGACATTGCCAGCAAGATCAACACAACGAACGAAGGCGTGACCTGATTTTGCATAATCGATGGGCTTCAGCTTAAAGTCAACAGTGGCTGTTATACCCGGATTAATGGTGTCGACTTCCAGTCGATAATTAAAGGAAGCAGCATCCAACTTTACAGAGCCCAGATTCGAACGAAGAGAGCTAAGATCAGGCTTGTCGCTTACCGTCCCTTCATACACTCCATTACACACCAACCTCGACGACACAACAGGCTGCTCTGTGTCCTTGTTAAATAAAGAGGTCTGTGATGAATGAGAGTCTGCGAGAAGAGGAAAACCGAGGGCGCATGTAACGAGATACATGCAAACTTTTAAAAAGCTTTTCATAAGCTATCCTTACAATCATGTGAGACAATATGTTACCGTGACCAAGAGACGAGGTAAGATTGAGCTGCGTCCAGCTCAGCCTACCAGCTTTGCCGTTATAATAAAGAACACGTTCCGGAACGTCTTCTTTTGCGCGTCGTCAAAGCGACTAATCTTCTGAAACACGAGTAGCTATTGGCAAGGATATCCGTTTGTAATGTGCTTCTGTTTCATTGTCAATAATCAGCGGGCATGATTTTCTGTTTCAGTCTCTGTTCATTTATTTTACAGATGCGCTGCGTTCGAAGCTCCGCATTCATCAGCTTGACGCTTTCAGCTACTGCAAGGGCTGCGTCTCGAAAGTCAGTGCCTATCATGGTTTGCGGCTCATGCAGGTAAGGACAACAGTGATATTCGGGAGAGTACGTATCGCGCAAAAAAAAGCGAGCACGATGACAAATCGTGCTCGCTGTATAGTCGTTTCGAAGCCAAGACTTCGAGAAATCGTCAGAAAACTAGAAACCCATTTCGGCAAGTTTTGCAATGTTCGCTTGAACATCGTCAGCCGACTTCTGAAGCAAAGCTTGTTCACTTTCGCTCAACTTGATCTCGAGAATTTGCTCGACACCATTCTTACCAAGCTTTACAGGAACTCCGACGCAAACACCATTGAGACCATATTCTCCTTCGAGCAAAACAGCGCAAGGAAGAATGCGGCGCTTGTTCTTAGCGATGCTATCAACCATTTGAACAGCAGATGCAGATGGCGCATAGTATGCGGAACCAGTCTTGAGGTGATTTACAATCTCGATACCGCCAGCTTTCGCGCGCTCGACGATAGCGTTAATGCGATCTTCTGGAAGCAATTGCGTCAAAGGTATACCAGCAACCGTTGTGTAGCTTGGAAGTGGCACCATGGAGTCGCCGTGGCCACCCATGAGGATTGCCTGCACATCTTCTACCGAACAGTTCAGCTCCATAGAGATGAATGTACGATAGCGCGCAGTATCAAGAACGCCAGCCATACCAATAACCTTATTCTTCGCTGCGCCAGTGCGCTTGAGCGTCAAATAGGTCATGACATCCAGAGGATTTGATACGACGATAAAGAATGCATTTGGTGACTTCGCGTACGCTTGCTCAACACAGGAGCTAACGATTTTCGCATTTGCTGAAAGCAAATCATCACGACTCATGCCTGGTTTACGTGCTAAACCTGCTGTCATGATGACAAAGTCTGACCCTTCTGTCTCATCATAGCTATTGGTACCAACAATACGAGTATCAGACGCAAGTACCGGCATTGCCTCGTACATGTCTAGACCCTTACCTTGTGGAATACCCTCAGCAATATCAACGATGACAACTTCTTCTGCCATTTCATAATAGGCCAAGTGCTGTGCTGCTGTTGCGCCAACATTGCCGGCGCCAATCACGGTAATCTTCATAATAACTCCAGAGTGGGTGTGTTAGAGTGAATGTTGTGAAGGAAGAACCTTCGGTGAGTTTGCTGTTGTGTTTTGAAAACTACTCTGGGATCAGAACGAATGCCTGAACACTAGGAGTTTTCACAGACCGCTTCATAAAAAAAAACCCTCTTCAGATCACTGAACAGGGTGTAAAACCATCATGAATGCATGTGGAATTCTCAGACAGTTTGAGGAACCACGGAGATTTTCAATCTCTTGCGATCCTTGCGCTCGAATTTCACTACCCCGTCAACAAGAGCAAAGATCGTGTAGTCCTTGCCCAGACCAACGTTGACGCCTGGGTGCCAGTGGGTACCGTTCTGACGAGCAATGATATTGCCAGCCGTAACGACCTGTCCACCAAATTTCTTAATTCCTAGTCGCTGCGCATTTGAATCGCGACCGTTCTTTGTAGATCCGGCCCCTTTTTTATGTGCCATTGAGTGCTCCTTAAGCTATGCTAACGTTTGTAATTTCAATCTTTGTAAAGTCCTGACGGTGGCCATTCATCTTCTGATAGCCTTTGCGACGACGCTTCTTGAAAACAAGAATCTTATCGCCACGACCGTGCTCTAGAATCTTCGCTGTGACACGACCCTCAAGCAGAGGCGTACCAACGCGTGTTTGCTCGCCTTCAGTTGAAGCGAGGATGTTGGTGAACTCCACCGTATCGTCCGGATTGCCGGACAAGAAAGGAACAACAATTTTGTCAGCTTGCTTGACATTGTATTGCTTTCCTGCGATTTCTACGATTGCTGTCATGTGTGTCTTACCTTGCGATGATTTGATCGGACTGCAAAAATAGTACGAAATGTTGAATTGCAAAAACGATTTTTCGGAGAGGCTGCTTTGGGTGCAAGATTGTATATTTCCGCACAATTGGATGCCATTGTACTATAGGTCTGGGGAAACATGCACCTTTCCATCGAGGAAATCGCTCTAAAACTGAAAAATGCGGCACAATTCATTGGCCAGCGCGTTGTTAACCGCGAGGAAGTCATTGAACAAGCCTTTTGCGCTCTACTCACCGGTGAGCATATGCTCCTGCAAAGTCGCACGGGAGTTGGCAAAACGCTGCTTGCCGAACAGATTTTCGGCATGTTTGAAGGTGCAAACATCTTCCGGGTACAGGCATCGAAGGAGCAACAGCCGGATACCTATTTCGGTGGACTGGATATTGAAGACCTCAAAACGGGTATCATCCGACACAACACCAAGGGCTCGCTTGTAGAGTGTGAGTTCGGATTTATCGACGAGATTTTTGACGCGAACGACTTCACTCTGCGCGCCCTACTCTCGCTCCTCAACGAACGCCGCCTGATTCGCGGTGTTCAAAACCAAGAAGCCGCCATCCACACGGTGATCGCATCGACCAATTACTTGCGTGTCACGGAAGTCACGGAAGCTTTGCTCGACCGATTTATTTTCAAAGCTCTGATTCTGCCTGACAAAGAACCCTACAACCAGTTCAAGATTGCTCAGAAGTACTTGCAACACGGTGCTCGCACAGCCCATCCTCCAGAGAAAATCCCCTTTGCAGAACTGCTGTTCATGCATGAAGTGATTACCGGCCGTAACGAGCATTATCGTATCAGCATCAAACCTGAAGACCTCTACTTCATGAATTTGGTGGTTCGTCACTTTGAGTTTCTTCGCAATCGAGCACTGAGGGAATCCCATAAGGGACAGTCTACTGGACACTACAACGATTTCTACATCTCGCCAAGAACGCAGGCGAAATCTATCGATTTACTCCGTGCTCTAGCTCTACTACGCGCTCGTACTCATGTTACACATGAAGACATCAGTAAACTTTACTTTGTCTTCGCAACCGTCGGCGTGCCTGAGGAGATTGCCCTCTACAAGAAAGCATTTCAAACGGTACAAAACACGCTCCTGTCCTCCAACGGTTTTGATCAGATCTCTACCTTGCTCGCCTTCGAAACCCTGCTCATGCACATTCGAGAGGATCATTCCATGGTGAACATGTCGCTAGGAGAACTCACTCAAACGCCAGCACGACGCAACTTTGTTGATTGGTTTAAGGAGACATTCGGCGGGGTGGACAAAACCGTAGCGCAAAACCGTCGATCACTCGAGAAGTTTATGTCGGAGTTCATTCCGTCGAGCGACGAAGTTCGCGAGCTTAAGAACTCGGTTGAGCAACTAATGACAAAGGTCTTTCAAGAAATCGAACGCGAGCAGTCGCGTGCGAGCGAGAAAATCCAGCGCATGGAGTCTGACTCTTCAGCTACCTAAGTGTATCATTTTGTGCACGACGTTGTAGCTGCTCTACGTTTGGGTTGCATTCTACCGTTCTTTAGACAAGACATGAGCGCTTGACTTAGTCTTCGACGATACGCTCAAGAACGACGAGGGTCCAATCGTATTCATTCTTTTCATTTTTCTCGTAAGGAGTTCTTTCTACAACACGCCACTTCGTGGCTTCAAGCTCGGGAAAGTGCGCATCTCCGCTTACGACAGTATCAACCTCGCTGAGGTATATTTTGTTGCACATCGATATCAACTGTCGGTACAACTCCCCTCCTCCACACACAAAACACTCAGTCTGCTCGTGCATACGAGCGTACTCGACCGCGGCCTGAGGACTAGACACCACAACGCATCCCTCGGCATGAAAGGTCTCATCTCTACTTACCACGATCATTGTCCGACCTGGCAAGGCGCGTCCTATACTTTGATAGGTCTTTCTGCCCACGATGATATGGTGTCCCATCGTCCGCTGCTTGAAGAGCTTTAAGTCATCAGACAATCTCCAGGGCAACTCGTTGTTCCGTCCAATCGCCCTCTCTCTATCCATGGCGACTATAATCGATAGTATCATGATTCTCTCTCTGAAATCAAAAGTCTTGCATTCTCGCAACCACTATCGCCGAGCAGACAACAAAGAATATTGTACCTGTCTGCGGCCCTTGTGCTTGCATCGTCTCATATGCAAAGCCATCTTTCTGCACCTTACATCTCCATTGAATAGCTCCTTCGCCAGCAGATTCGATAGCGCAAACTGCATCTCTCAAATGTGCTCGAATGGTTTACCACAGCCACAAGTAGATGCAGAGGGCAAGCAACACCCGATAAAGAATAAACACCATCATCGTATTGCTACGAAGGAAGCGCAGCAAGAACGCGATCGAGAGGTATCCGCTGATGGCTGCGACACTGGTTGCAACGAGCACGGCGGTCATATCTGAAGTACTCAGGTTCTTTGCTTCTTTCATGAATTCATATAATCCACTGGCGGCGACCGCGGGTATGCTCAGGAGAAAGGAAAAACGCGCTGCTGCCTCACGACTCATCCCTAAGAACAATCCTGCTGAGATCGTCGATCCCGACCGTGATGTACCTGGAAGCAGTGCGAAGCACTGCGCGAAGCCAATGACGAGTGCATCGCGCAGACTGAGGTCAGCCAAGGTTCTCTTTAGCGATGAAAAGCGTTCGGCAAGGAACAATACAACTGATACTAGAACAAGCATAATGGCAATGAGATGCAGATCCTTTGTGAGCGAGCTCTCTATGATCTTTTTCAACGCATAGCCCAATCCCATGATTGGAGCACTTCCGAGTAAAACGTACCAGCCCATTCGCGCATCATCAGATTGCTGCTGGAGTGCACGACGTTTCATTACATTCTCTTGAATGAAGGCCACTGCAATGCTTCGAATATCGCCCGCAAAATACACGAGCACTGCAGCAAGAGTGCCAAGTTGCACCACCGCCATGAACGCCGTCCACTTCTCTGGATGTGCCGGATCCATGAGGTTCATAAGCGCAGCACAGATTGTCATGTGCGCAGTAGAACTCACGGGTATGAACTCCGTCAAGCCTTGAACAATTCCAATGATAATTGACTGTAGTAAACTCATTTCTATCGTATCGTATGTGTGATTGTACCATGCTCTTGTCTCGTCTACACGCCTCTCTGACCTGAGCACCTACTCTTCTGCATGGCTTGATCCAGTGTTTCATTTGATTACTAACGATCGTTAGTGCGAAACCAGAGGCAGCCTCCGACTACATCATACCTAGCAAAAACTCAAGCTCTCAAGCCCAGGTTCCATGCAAGAACTCACGATGCACCAAGTTTCAATGTTCAACACCATCGGGCCACCGTTGTTTTGAATACCCTGTCTCATGCAACATAAGATGATACCACTTCGCACGAGATCTGTGAAACTCAAAACTTCAGACTATTAACTTCCATTGTCAAGTTTCAACGTAGATCTATGACCCCCATGAGCACGTGCATACACTTCTGATCACAAGCCGAGGATGGTAGAATCTGAGCCTATGTACAGACTCTACCCAAACACTACCCGATCACTGGTCGTATTGTCACTCGTATCAGCTGGTATGTCATGAAACACAGGAATCTGTTGAGAGCCCGATTCAACAAAGCCAGAATCTTCATCAAAACTATGCTGAATCAGCTCACAGAGCTCCGCGTGAAGCTCATCCAGCGATTGATTCTCGACATAAATGGATAGTGATTGATCGCGCTTACGATAGACCCACTGAGCTATAATACGAAGCTCGTCCACTTCTTCGAGACTTAGCTCGAAGGCGAGTTCCTCACCTTGAAAATACAGGGAATTGAGAACCTCACGGAGTTTTGTCAAGGAGGCTTTACGACCAAAAATCTGCTGATGAGCAAGGAATCCCCTACGTAGGCAGAAGAGCTCAACTGTCTTTTCTCGTTCTGAAGCAGGAACGACAACAATCAGATTTGTCTTGTTCACCGCCGTTGATCCTTGATGATTGCGATCAAAGAGCTTTCGCAATTCCTTTGCGCGGTTACGTAACATCGCGGCTTGCTCGAATTCTAAACGCTCAGCACAAGCTTGCATCTCATGCTCGATCATTGCAATGACGCCTTCAGAGTAGCCAGACAAGAAGCGTCGCACAGCGTCGACCTCTTCCATATACTCAGCCTTGCTCTGCTCTGCGGCGCAAGGCGCTGCACATTTGTTGATGTGGTAATAAAAGCACGGCCGAACATTTGGAGATGGATGAAGTTCATCTTGACACAAGCGCAACTTGAAATTTCGAGAAATCGTCTGAAGCACTTCTTGCACCATTCCTCGATAGAGAAAGGGACCATAGTACTCTGCGCCGTCGTTCAATATTTGGTCGCAGAACTCAACTGTCGGAAATTCAGAACCTGTACTCAGTTTCAAGAAAGGATAGCGGCGGATCTTTTTGCTTAGAGTATTGAAGGGCGGTTTGTGTTTCTTTATCTCGCTGGACTCTAGAAGCAAAGCCCCGAGTTCCGACCCGGTCTCCTCCCAATGGATCCTTTCAACCTTGCGTACCATCTTCGCTATCTTTTCAGGATGCTGAGCACTCATCTGAAAATATGATCGGACACGGTCGCTCAACGACTTTGCTTTTCCTACATACATGATAAAATCATCTGCGTCATGCATGTAATAGACCCCAGGTGCCGTTGGCAACGCGTCAAGGTAGCCTTGAATTTTCTTCATCGCCTTTGGCGTGGCGTGAAAGTTCTTTAAGCGACGATGTTGAAAGGATATCAACTCATCCAATTCCTCGATGTCGTGTTCAGACTCAAGACTCTCCAAAAACTCCAAGAGCACAAGCGCTGTCGCCTCCGCGTCTCCGAACGCACGGTGACGACCTTCGATTCGTATCTGAAAGTGCTTCGCAACTGCACCTAAATTCTTCTTCTGCTTCTTCGGTAGCAGACGATTGGCAAGTTTGCACGTACACAGCACTGGAAGTGCGGGTACATCGAAATTGCTTCGCATCAAAGCATTCGACACGAAGGACCAGTCGAATCCAGCATTGTGAGCTACAAAAACTGCATTTGGTAATTGAAGCATGCGCAATACTTGCGCGAAGACTTCAGCTTCCTCTGGTGCATTGTACACCATGGCATTCGTGATGCCTGTGAGATTCTCAATGAAAGACGGAATGAATTGTCGAGGATTGACGAGAGAACTGAAAGTTTGACGTATCTCACCATCGCGTACGACCAGACAGCCAATCTCAGTTACACGATTAGCACTACCACTCATCCCGGTGGTCTCAACGTCGATGACCACAAAGTTGGTATCTGCTATTGCAATTGGGTTTCTTGCTTCAAGGCCGCTCATAGCCCAAAATAAGGTTTGGCAGTGCTTTGGCGCTGGTCAAAGCGGCGCAAGTGCTTCAAGTGTTGAGAACTTTTTTGACTATGAATGAGCAATGGCTCGTGTTGTTAACACAAGCCATTGCTCAACATACTAGTAGCTCAGAAGAGCGCTCGAATGTACGGTTTATGAAGGACTAGCAAGCCCTAATCTGCCTCAGATCAATCAGATTCAACTTTCATGACGTTGTCTTCTGCATCTCGATCAATGAGCTTATTGTAGGGATCAATGCCAGCTTTTGCAGGTTTCTCGTTGAGCACAAAGTGAAAGCGACTCTCCGCTGAACTCAGTTTGTGGCGAGCAAAGGTCAATCGCTTGCCCAGCTTTGTTCGTGGGTCTTCATTGGCGTCGAACAACCCGATGTCAATGTAATCGTTGAGTGGCCGCGGTGTCTCGTGTCCTAAAGAGTCAGCACGCATTTTTCTCGATTCCACCACAAGATCAACATCGTACTTGCCATCAGCTCTCTTTGCACATTTTGCTTCCTTGATGCGATTGTCGTAAAGCGTTATGGTTTCGAAGTTGTCTTCGATCAAGTAGCTTAAGGAATCTGGTACTACTTTCTTTAGTTCAGACATGAAGTCCTTTGTTGTGGGATAAGGCGCTGAACCAAAGCGATAGCGATGACAAAAACGAGACAGCGCAGCATTGAGCGAGTCTTCCCCTATGTAGTCAGCAACTGCATATAAAACCAGCGATCCCTTGTTGTAATGAAGGTACTGTTGGTTCTCATTGAGGTAGAGCGGCAGCTCCTTTGATCGTTCTGAGCTTCGACCACGTAAATAGGAATTCAATGCAAACTTGAGGAACTTCTTCATAGTCGCATCGCCATACTCATGCTTCATAACCATGAGAGCTGAGTACTCTGCAAAGCTCTCCGAAAGCATCGTGGCTCCCTGAACGGATGCTCCCACAACTTGGTGTCCCCACCACTGGTGTGCTACCTCATGTGCTGTAACATAGAAGGCGTAGTCAACATCTTCTTCACTTTTAATACGAGCAATGAAGCCGATGGACTCAGAATAAGGCACGGTATTCGGAAAGGACTGCGCGAATTGTGCATAGCGCGGGAACTCGAGAATGCGCAGCTGGCGGAACTGATAGGGTGCAAAATTGCTCCCACAGTATGTTAGCGCTTGCTTCATTCCCTTGGTCATTCGCTCCAAGTTCGCCTCGTGACCCTTGTGATAGTAGATTTCAAGCTGCACTCCATTCACACTATCGCGGTGTACTTGGTAGCGTGCTGAAAGCATAGAATAGAAGCCTAAAATTGGGGCATCCATTTTGTAGTGGAAGTAACGTCGCCCATTCTCCATCCACTCTCGTTGCAAGTACCCCGGCGAAATCGCGATCTGATCTGGTGCCGTCGAAATAGTTACTTCGAAACGCATCCAATCTGTGTTCGAAGAAATATAGTTGCGCATACGCGCTTGTTGGTCATCGATTGAAGGCATACGTTCTTGCTTAGCCAAGCCTTCTTTGCGACGGTCATCCTCGTCACCCAACTCAACGTCACTCAAGTACCCTATGTGCGGAAAGATGCTATTGTTGAGAAATGTACCGTTCTCAACAATACTGGTATTCATCGAGCTATTCTGGAACCCATGGTTTTCACAGACCATATGGAAGTGAAAACGACAACTGTCGTGAGCAGCCAGAGCCGGCTCTAATACATAGAGGCGTACCCCAGTCTCTCCATCATTCTTGACTTCGCGAAAACGACGATCGAAATACATGTCATCGTACTTTTTATCGTCATTAAACGTAACCATCACTGTATCTATCACTTCTTCGAAGGTGTTGAGAAGAACGAAGTCGCCTTGCGCATCGAAACGTGACTGCTCTGGCTGCAAGTTCAAATGAATAGTGGACGCAATGATGTGCGGTTGAGCTTTGCGTTCAAAGTGATTGTACCGCTGCTCGTAGATGGCAGATTGATGACGCACCTCATCTTCTGTCAATCGCTTGTTGAGGATGTCTGTATTGTAGTATATGAACCCTGCAAGACAAAGAGTTCCTGCGCCCGAGGCAACACCGAACGTTAGTGTCTTTCTATTCATGCGTGCGCGCATAGCGCGCACGCGTTGAGCAAAAATCTCTTCGCTGCCTCGCACCGACAAAATATACGCCGCCCAACTCAAGGCTAAGCAGAACAAGGTCCAATAGAGAGTCAGGCTATACTGACGCGCCAAGAACGAACCGAAGCCATTCATAGCTGAGTAGGTACCTTCGCTTAGACTAAGAAACTGCAGAAGAATGTGGTCCAGATCGAGTGCAGGAAGAGCGATCACGCCAACATAGAAAAGTACCGTGACGAAGTGTCCGATGTATTTATGATTCACCAGCGAATGCACGCTCAAGGCATACATTGAGAAAATAGCAACGCGAAAGAAGGTCACGGTGAAGTACTCTCGTATATAGAGCATGACTTCAATATTCGTGTACCCTTTCGAAAGCTGCATGATGATGGCTGCCAAATAGAGTGCTGCAACAACGATCATCTGGGCAACGACCAACGATAGATATTTAGATGTGAACGAAGCCCAGGTAGGCACTGGGAGCGCATCGACAATTTGATGGGCTTTAAAGCGACGTTCTCTCCAGATCAACTCACCGCCATAAAACGTAGAGATCAACAAGATGAAGAAACTGAACGTGCTCAGTGTTTCGAGCATGAGATAGGTTGTAGGATATACTGTTGTTCCGAACAAGCTATCCGCATTATAGGACGCGAACAAAGTGTTGATCATCCCAATCACGGCGAGCGCAAGAAAGAGCTTATCTCGTGTGACGCTTCGCACATAAGTGCGTGTGAGCATAAGAAGACTTGACCAATCAAATGAGCGACCAAAACGCTGGCGCACCTGTGGAAGTAGCAACACGGCACTTTCAACCGCCACCTCAGCTTCGCTCGTGCCTTTCTTACGATCGCCCATTGGCTGTACATTGAAAGAAAACAAACGATAGCATAGACCGAGGATGCCTATCGCAACGCTTATCCATATGAGACGGTTGACAAGGAGGTACTCTCCAAGCGATACCATCTGCGTGTTCTTTTCAAACACGGTCCAATACCTCGTTTCAAAAAAGAAGGAGCGAATCGCATAGAGATCCAAAGCAGATGCGATATGCGTGTTCTCGAGTCCTTTGACAATGGTCCCTGAAATAGAGTAAGCAACAAAGAGTCCAATACCCTGAACAAAAACCGCAAACATGCTACGAGTTAGGGTGCCCACTGCGAAGAAGATCGCTGAGATGACAAAGATGTTTGGAACGACAAAAAGTACATAAGGCTGAACGAAGGCCATGATGGAGAAGGGGCCAATTTTGCTAGCCTCAATCCAAGGCATAGCGGAACCGAGCATCAAACCCAATGGCACCGCCGTGTACACGACAAGCATCACAAGCCAAGAACCGATGAACCTTCCAAAGAGGTATTGCGCTTTGGAGATTGGCTTCGTAAAAAACATGGCATGTGCATTCAATTCGAAATCGCGCAGGATAGCTGTACCGGCAAGTGCTGTTGTGATGATAGATCCAACGAAAGTGAGGATAACGCTCGACTGTGCGATGACGAAGGGAGAGTTCTTAAAGATCTTCCCTACTCCGCCGCCGAGTTCAACGGCATCGGTAGACATAAACAGGAAACCAAGTGCAAACAAGAGGAAGAAATACACCCAAGTTGCAGGACGACGGAGTAAATACCTCCATTCAAAGAGGATGATCGTTAGCATGATAGGCTCCCCTTATTGGTTAATGGATTCACTCAGTGTCGAGATGCGATGAAAGTACACATCCTCTAAACCCGGTTCGACAGAACTAAAACTTGGATCTGGCTGCTCTTCAGCAAACACGTGAACAAGTGGACGTCCACCAACAAGCCTGGACGAGATGACGTGAAAGTGCTGCTGCACGTCGGCAAGCGCCTCTCTTGGCACACTTCGGCGCCAAACCTTGCCCTGCAGTTCATTGATAAAATCTTGCGGTGCACCATAGGCAACCACCTGTCCTCTGGCGATCATCGCCATCTGTGAACAGAGTTCTGTAACGTCTTCCACGATATGCGTTGATAGAATAACGATCACGTTCTCGCTTATCTCACCTAACAAATTCAGGAATCGACGACGCTCCGTTGGGTCTAAACCTGCGGTTGGTTCGTCGACAATGACAAGTTGTGGGTTACCTAGCAAAGCAATCGCAATTCCAAGGCGTTGCTTCATACCACCGGAGAATCCACCAACGCTCTTTTTTCGAGCATCCCAGAGATTTGTTTGCTGTAAAAGGGATTGTACAATGTTCTTGCGCTCAGAGCCAGTCGAAATACCCTTCAGGGCAGCGAAATGGTCGAGCGTGACTTCAGCGCTGAGATTTGGGTACAAACCGAATTCCTGCGGCAGATAGCCAAGGATCTTTCGCAACTCGTCCTTCTGCGTAAGAATGTCAAGATCACCGAGACGAATGGATCCGCTATCTGGCTCTTGCAAAGTGGCAATTGTCCGCATCAAACTAGACTTCCCGGCACCATTCGGTCCGAGTAATCCGAACATCCCTGTCGGTATGGTTAGGTTGATGTCGCGCAAAGCCCGCACACCATTCGAGTAGGTCTTACTCAGCTGACTGATCTCTAGATGCATAGTAAATCCTGTAAACGTTAAAGATGAAGTACCTAAATGTCGCATTTGAGAATTCCCACCTATCGCTAACCGTCCCTGATGGACGCCGCTTGTCCCTGAGTATACCTAATTGTCCTTGATTTCCCTTACTGTCCCCAGTAATCACCGATGTTTCTCAAAGTGAGGTCGATTCTCTGGCTATACAGAGTAAGGACTCGGAGTTGAGAATAGATGGGCTAGAACAACATACGCGAAATCAAGCAACAGGTTGCAATGATTGTAAAGAAGTACTATGTCAGAATAACTTCAACGTGCAATGTGGTAAGAACTAACTTGCAATCAGGAATTCCCCTTCCATTGACCGGAGCATGGTCTATGCCAACGAAAAACAACGCCAAGAACCCCGCTGGCGAGAATCAAGAACTTGAAAAGAGCTTGCGCGAATTCAGTGCAATGTCCGCCGATGCATGTTGTGCCACTCTACACACCAATGTTAGCGGTCTGGAAGCAACACAAGTGGCAGCTGCGCGAAATGCAGTTGGCTTAAACAATATCGACCTGCAGAAAGCTCCAAGCTGGTTAACGCAGCTGCTTCGCTCCTTTCTCTTCCCTTTTAACGCTGTACTCCTGGTCATTCTCCTCATCTCCTTCTTCACTGACGTCATCATGCCCGATGCTGGCTCACGGGATTTCAAAACGATTGCGATGTTGAGCACGATGATTCTGCTGAGTTCCTTGATTCGTTTTTGGCAGGAGTATCGTAGTTCAAAAGCAGCTGAGGCTTTGCGATCGATGATTCGGACGACCGCTACGGTGCAGCGTTCTGGAACTGCTGAGGTGGAGATTCCGATTGTCGAACTTGTACCTGGCGATATTGTGCATCTAGCTGCTGGTGATATGATCCCTGCGGATTGTCGGCTACTCCAGTCCAAGGATTTGTTCCTGAGCCAATCGTTGCTGACAGGTGAATCCAATCCTATCGAAAAACACTCTCATGCCGCACTTGACACTGCAACGATTGCCTTTATCGACCTCCCTAATATCTGTTTCATGGGCACCACTGTGGCATCTGGCGCTGCAGTTGCAGTCATCGTGCTTACGGGGACTCACACGTATCTGGCCTCGATTAGTAAGTCGATTGCACAAAGCGATACAAAAACCTCTTTCGATAAAGGAGTAAACAGCGTTAGCTATCTTTTGATGCGATACATGATGATCATGGTGCCTTTAGTATTCCTGATCAATGGTCTTACCAAAGGCAATTGGATTGAAGCACTCCTATTTGCCATTAGTGTTGCGGTTGGTTTAACTCCTGAAATGCTCCCAATGATTGTCAGCACCAACCTTGCTCGTGGTGCCGTAGGTATGTCGCGGAAGCGGGTTATTGTCAAGCGACTTAGTGCTATTCAAAATATTGGTGCGATGGACGTTCTGTGCACAGATAAAACTGGCACCCTCACGATGGACAAAATCGTTTTCAAACGTGCCTTGAATGTGTATGGTGAGGAAGACGATGAAGTTCTGCAATGGGCCTATCTCAATGCATATCACCAAACTGGTTTGCGGAATATGATGGATAGGTCTGTACTGGAGCACCAGGAAATCTTAACTGAACACCGAATTGACACTCGGTTTACGAAAGTCGATGAGATACCTTTCGACTTTCATCGACGTCGTATGTCTGTCATCCTCCACCAACCCAACAACAAGCACTTACTCGTGTGCAAAGGTGCTGTTGAAGAAATGCTTGATATATGTACGCACACTTTTGACCCCGGTGAAGACCGACAACTGCAAATAGAACATGATACGATCACAATCCTCGATGACATAACCCGACAGCGCATCAGCGAATTAAGTCGCAAGCTCAATGAAGATGGATTGCGAGTGCTCCTTATTGCTGTCCGAGAGTTTGAAGCCCGCGAACTCAACTATGGAGTGGCTGACGAGTCTAAACTTATTGTAGCAGGCTTCATAGGTTTTCTTGATCCCGCAAAAGAGTCAGCACGTGAATCCATTTCTGGATTGCAACAACTCGGAGTGCAGGTTAAAGTACTCAGTGGTGACAACGAGGTCGTGTGCGCAAAAATTTGTCGTGATGTTGGCATCCCGCAACACCACATACTACTCGGTGCTCAGATTGAGCATATGACCGATGAAGTACTATCTGCTGAGCTCGAACAAACTGATATTATGGCGAAGCTGAGTCCGATGCAGAAAAGTCGGATTATCAAACTCTTACAACTCCGCGGACACACTGTTGGTTACCTAGGCGATGGTATCAATGATGCAACCGCTTTGTCGGATGCGGACGTAGGTATCTCGGTCGACACTGCGGTCGATTTAGCCAAAGAGAGCGCAGACATCATTCTGCTCGACAAAGACCTACTCGTTCTTCGAAGCGCAGTTGAGGTTGGGCGTATCACATTCGGCAACATCATAAAGTATATCAAGATGGCTGCCAGCAGCAACTTCGGCAATATGTTCTCGATGCTTGGTGCCTCCGCAGTCCTCCCCTTCTTACCGATGATGCCAATCCAGATTCTCTTGCAGAATCTGCTGTATGACATTTCACAGATTAGTATTCCCTGGGATACGATGGATGATGAGTACATTGCTGTTCCACGCAAGTGGGATGCGAGCGACATTTCCACGTTCATGCTGCATATCGGACCGATTAGTTCAATATTTGACTACGTCACTTTTGCTCTCCTCTATTTTGTCTTCCAAGCCAACACCCCCGCTCAACACAGCTTGTTCCAAAGCGGTTGGTTTGTTGAGGCAATGCTTTCGCAATCTCTCATCGTCCACATGATTCGCACTCGAAAAATCCCATTCGTACAGAGCCATGCCTCTGGCCCTGTGTTAATTCTCAGCGGTTTGATCATGTGTATCACTGTCTACTTGCCTTTTTCAAGTTTTGCACCGGCCTTGTCTTTGCAAGCGCTACCTCTTTCCTACTTCGGCTATGTAGCAGCTATTCTGTTGAGCTATGCTATTCTAACGCAAATCGCCAAGAATTGGTACACGAAGCGATTTGGACGATGGATGTAGCACTTCAGACGGCTGCTCAGGTGGCTTTTTCATACGCGCCCGCGCAGCGGACGCGTATACAAAGTCCTTTGAAGGTCACATCAACAATCACGTCAAGGGCATGCTAGCTGGCAAGGGTTGTCGGCTAAGTTTCTAACGAAAACCTCCCTTGGCACAAAGTTTGCACTAGTCTGGTGGTACTGTTGTTTAGAAACTCCACATGGCTACAGCCGAAAATTCATCTACCGAAAAGGGTGGCGTAAGCAGCATTGTGTCTGCTATGAATCGCATTGGCGAACACAAAGATGTGTTCCTCGCCGTGGGAATTCTCGCTGTTTTGGGTCTGTTGGTCCTCCCACTCAACCCCTTTCTCCTCGATATCTTCCTTGGCTTAAGTCTTACGGTTTCCGTTTTAGTGCTCATGGTCTCGGTCTATCTCAACCATGCCCTGGAGATGAGTTCGTTTCCAACCGTACTCTTGCTAACAACACTATTCCGCTTGGGCTTAAACATTGCAACAACACGTCTCATCTTAGGCGAAGGTGTGGCAGGAAACCTTATTCACGCCTTTGGAACCTTTGTTGTTGCAGGCAACTTCATTGTTGGAATCATTGTCTTCATCATTCTGTTGGTTATCAACTTCGTCGTTATTATCAAGGGTTCTACCCGTATCGCTGAAGTAGCAGCGCGTTTCACCTTGGATGCGTTGCCTGGAAAGCAGATGAGTATCGATGCCGACTTGAACTCTGGATTCATTGATGAGAAGGAAGCGCGGAGTCGACGTGAGAGATTGCAACACGAGGCAGAGTTCCATGGAGCAATGGACGGAGCGTCGAAGTTTGTGAAGGGAGATGCAGTAGCTGCATTGATCATTACTGCTATTAACATTCTCGGTGGCTTTGCTATCGGTGTGCTTCAGCGCGGAATGGATATGGCTACCGCTATCAAAACCTATACGGTTCTGACAGTTGGTGACGGTTTGGTTTCCCAAATTCCAGCGCTGTTGATTTCTGTGGCTGCTGGTTTGTTGATTACACGTACAAGCAGTGGCGACAAACTCGAGAATGAGTTGTCCACCCAGTTTACCTCGAAGGCACGTCCGCTCTTCATCGTTGCAGGTGTGATGACCATGCTAGGTGTCCTCCCTGGCTTCCCATTCCTACCTTTTGCCATGCTTGCTTTGTCAAGTGGAACGTTAGCGTATTTCCGTCTGCAAACCGAGAAACGTGAAAAGGAAGAGAAGGCACAAACTGAATTGCTGCAAACCGAAGATGCGAAAAAAGAGAAGGAAGAAGTTCCAGTTGAAGATCTGTTGAAGATTGACCCAGTTGAGGTCGAACTTGGCTACGGTCTCATTCAATTGGTTGACGAAAGTCAAGGTGGCGACGTATTCAAACGCATTACCAACATTCGTAAGCAACTTGCTGGAGAGCTTGGTATTGTCTTGCCACCAGTCCGTGTGCGTGACAACTTGAATCTCGATGCCGAAGAGTATGTGGTGAAACTTCGTGGCAACATCATCGCCCGTAATCGACTCTATCCAGGAATGCTCTTGGCTATGAACCCTGGAACGGCAGATGGCGAAGTCAATGGAATCAACGTGACAGAACCGGTATTTGGACTACCTGCTACTTGGATCGCACAATCGGAACGTGAGAATGCAGAGATCGCAGGATTCACTGTTGTGGAGTCACCAACCGTCTTGGCAACACACTTGACCGAGTTGTTAAAACGCAATGCCGACAAGCTGCTCACGCGTCAAGATGTCAAGCAGCTCATGGAGAACATGAAGAAGGAGTATGCTGCCCTCGTAGACGAAATGACACCTGAGAACTTACCAATCGGAATGCTGCAAAAGGTCTTGCAGAACTTGCTGCGTGAAGGTGTCCCAGTACGCGATTTGCCAATCATATCTGAAGCGCTTTTGGAGTATGCAAAGGTGACTAAGAATGTCGACGTACTGACGGAGTATGTTCGACACAATCTCTCGGAAACAATAAAACGTCTGTACCACGACAACAATGGTGTGGTGCACGTCATCAACGTAGACCAGGGAATGGAAAACCTGCTCACGAATACCCTGCAGAGCAATCCAAATGCTACCTCAAGTGCAACCTTGGGTCTTGCACCAGATGTAGTTCGCACCATTCAAGAGAGTTTGGCCGAAGGCATCGATGAAATCACTCTAGCCGGATACTCTCCGGTCATCATCTGTTCGGCTCCAATACGACCTTATGTGTATCGGATGATACATGCGACCTATCCAATTGTAAACGTTATCAGCTATACCGAGCTTCCACCAGATACCGATATAGATGTTGTGGCAAGTATGAGTGCTGATCGCAGTCTCTTAGGACAGCGAAGTTCTGCTGCGATGCTCGAATCCTGAGACACTGTATTCTGAAACTGAGCAAATTTTGTTAAGCGCCATTCCTGCTGTAGTTTGAGCTATGTCTGCAAACGATAGCTCATCCACCGCCCATACCAAGTCAGCCTCAACCTTTCGTCTCACCTTGCTCGACGCCGTCAAGCTGGCAGCAATGATCATGATGATGCAGGGTCATACTCTGGATGCGGTTGTACGTCCATCTGAGATGGATCTCTTGCACTTTCCTTGGGTCATTTGGTATCACATTCGCGGCTTCACTGCTCCTATATTCCTCACCGTTTCGGGAATGCTCTTTGCACTAACGCTGAAGCGACAATCCAACGGAATGATGCAGTTTAGTCAAGCTTGGAAACGAGTTCGATGGTCGATGGTTCTGGCCTTTTTTGGCTACTTGTTGGCATTTCCGGCTTCGAACATTTTCCACTTACAATTTGTGCATAGTCAGGGCTGGATGTGGTTCTTCCAGGTGAATATCTTGCAGCTCAATGCTGTTGCATTGACGATGATCACGGCGACTGCCTTGGCAACACGTAGTGATCGACAATTCGGTTGGACAACGGCTGTCTTGAGTTTTATTCTCTGTTTTGCAGCTCCATGGGTTAACAATGTCAGCTGGTACTCAATAGTGCCAGAGGCGTTTGGAGGATTTCTTAGCTACGCTCATGGAAGCTACTTTCCACTCTTTCCCTTCGCCTCTTACATGTTCTTCGGTGCCGCTCTTGGAAGTAGAATGCGCGCTGTACCTCGTGATCAGCAGCAAGCATTCTTGACGCGCATGAGCTTGTGGGTTGGCCTGAGCCTACTCGTACTCGGTACGCTTCTGTTGTATGTAGATACCACAATCATCCACATGCCTCAGTTGGATGTGCTCCAATCCATGCCATCAACAGTCTTGCTTCGAAGTGCGGTAGTCCTTCTCAGTATCGTTGCTATCGCCCAAGCACGGGGCTTCATGCAACGCCACCGAAAGCTCATTGAGCTCTTTGGAAAGCAGTCGCTCGTAATCTACATTGTGCACATCGTCATCCTCTTTGGAAGTCCCTGGTTTTCCAGCTTTGGACGTGCCTACTATAAGTCAATGGCTCTTAGTGCAGGTGCAATGTTAGCTGTAGTGGTAGTGATTTCGACCTTGTATGTTGTCTATGCAGAGAATCTCATACAGTGGCGTCATCCCAAAGTCCACAAAGCCTTGCAGTTTTTCTTGCTTTTAAGCCTGATCTACTGTCTTCTCGTCTAATACCATCTTTTGATTTCGGCTTTTCGGATCTAATCCCCCAACAACGCCTCTTGAGGCGTAAATTGCAGGATGCTACGTTGTCGACCTACAGCTACTACAGCCTTTCACCTTGTTCTAACGTGCCTTTTCGTGGCATGCAGTAGCTTCACATACCTTAGAGCTCAAACAACACCAGTTATAAGCGGTGAGCGAGTGAAACGTGCAAAAGCGCCGAGTCGCTATGCAATTCACGACATTGTTTTCGATGTGAGACCAGACTCAAGCACTGGCTCATTACCTTCGCAGACAGAACTACTGTCTATCATTAACTCTCGAGCCTGCGACTTCTCAATTACCAGCCGCGTCCTTAGAAGCCTAACCTATGAGTCCATGGCATATGACGAAGTACCATCCGGCGTGGTGACGACTTTGAAGGAGTTCTATACCCGAGCTTCGATGACGGAGTTACGGTATTTCGATAACACTATCGCAACGCTCGATGTTTACCGTCTTCGCGACTACTTCGAACAGATCGGATACCACGACTCACAGATCCGTTTTGTGTTTCAGGTTAGTCACGATCAACGAGACAATACCCTTCGTTTCATTATCTCGCCTCGTCGACTCTATCGTTTAGATACCATCGTCGTTGCAGGAATTGATACTATTCCAGTCGAGACTCGTCAGGGCGTACAACAACTCGCCCATGACGCACGAACGCTCATCTTCAACGAGCCCATGATTAGTGCACTGACTGCACAAATGCTAAACTATCTACATAACAGCGGCTATGCTTTTGCGCGTTTACCTGTTCTTGCAGATAGCGCTGTACTGCAGAAAGAGGCTGAAGAGAAGAAGCGTCGCCTGTTAGAGAATCCTGGTGACACAGCGGATGGGAGTGCAATGGAGAGTCGCGCATTGAGAGAGCAGACACCACTTGCCATGATCGACACCGTCCGCAAGCGCGATAGCGTCACGATTTTCCTCCAGCCTCTTAAACGCTACTACTTTGGCTCTACCAAGTACATTGATAGCACTATGGGAATGCCTTTTGTTGTTACAAGCCTGAAGGAGCAACAACTAGAGTTTCGTCCAGGTGACTTGTACAATTTGAGTGCTCTTAGAAGATCGCAAGCAACCATAAGTTCTCTGGGACCCTTTGAGCGCGTGTCAATTGACACAACCGCTGTAGGCGATAGTATTCTTACTACAGTCTTCTGTACTTATAAGCGGGTTTGGGAAATCGGTGCCAATCTGTTTTTAAATAACACGTTCCCTGACGCTTTCACTAACCTTGGTATTGAGGCGAACTATTTACATCGCAATCTGCTTCATGATGCTAATGCCATCGCAATAAACGGTCGCTATACTTTGAGAAATCCGTTTCCCTGGCTTTCAAAAGATAATAGTAGCAATACAGACCAGGAAGTTGAGCTTGCAGGAAGCTATGCTCAGCCCGGTGTATTCCCCGTCTGGCGAAAGCGCGTTGACTTGAATCTCTCGCTCAACTACTCAAATCGGTATATCGTTGATCCTTTAAGCGTAAAGAGTGTTACTGGGCGTATGAGTTTCCTCATGCAGATGGCAGAAAACACCGAGCGCGTTCAATTAGATTTCATTCTCGAAGCTCAAAGTCCAAAGGGTTATAACGGTGCATTTGATGCAGCCTATAAACAGGTTCTCCTGAGTAATCCTCTTGTCGATACGGCAAGACTTCGCAAAGACCTTACTGAGCGTTTGGATCCTTACAATAAGTTGAATAGTTATGCTGAAAATGGTAACAAGTTTCCCTTAACCCTCATGGCTATCGCAGGAAACTACTTCACAGACAAGCGGAATGATCTCTTTTACCCTTCATATGGTCACACGGGCAACATACTCGTGGAAACGACGATTACGGCAGAGGGTCTCAACAATCTCACCAATTTCACAAGATTTCTTGGATACTATTACTTATATGGCACAGTAGGATCAAATTGGACGAGCGCATTTAAGGTTCGTGGTGGACACGTGATTTGGCGTGGCTTTGAAGCGGCAGACAGCACTGGTCGTCGTTCAAACCCATACATTGTTCCATCTGATCGAGGCTTCTTTGCTGGAGGTGCTTCGAGTATTCGTTCGTTTGGTAGCCGACAACTTGGAAACCCGGCATCCGATGATGCACAATTGCCCTCGAACGTAGGAGATCTTGCAAACTATGTAGGCTGGGCAACGGTTGTAGAATTCAGCGCCGAGCTACGATATACCTTTCCAAACTATCCGGACATCGGTGAGTTCCTCGCGGATAAAATCAAAAGACTGGGAATCACTTTCTTCGTTGACGCGGGAAATGCCTTCAATCGCTTGACTCCTTCTGCATACGGAAAAGCCTCGTACTCGGACGTTCTTAATCCAACGAATTGGGCAGTTGCTGTTGGTTCAGGTATTCGCTTTGCTACCCCTGCAGGTCCAATACGTCTGGACTTTGGCATTGATCTCTATAATCCAACCCTTGCAAGCTCCGAGTATCGATGGATATGGACTCGTAATTTTTACAAGTCGATTACTGCACAGATCTCTTTAGGACATGCCTTCTAGTGTATGCGTGAATGCCACTCGTGTGGCTGACTTCGCTTCATCTCTCCAATCATACGTAGTAGATCCTTCTCGAAAAGCATCAACTGTTCGCGGTTGAGTTCGAGTACACGCTGTGTACCGCCACGACTAAACAAGAGCCGAGCTATGAACTGCTTCTGTTCGGGAAACTGGTAGGAAAGGAGTAGACAATACACGTGTAGTTGTAGACGATAGTGATCAAACCAGTCGTCTTCGTTTTGTCGTTCAAGACGATTTGTCTTCCAATCCCACACTTCGCATTCTCCATTGCTATTGACTAGTAACAGGTCAAGCGTTCCGCTTAAGAAATCGTCGCCCAGTGGCATACTCAAACTATACTCTTGCCATGCAGCAGCTAGCGCTGCTGCATTCTCCTGTACTATTGGCATAGAGCACAATCGCTGGATGTCTGCTTGTACGCGTTCACGGAGCACTTCATGCGCACTGAGTTGCTCGGCATAGAAGATCTCATCAAGACAGCTCTGCAGTGCAGACTGCTGAATGCCTGACTTTGGATCCAGCCACTCCTGAAGGCGCGCCAGCGCCGCGTGTATAATGATACCACTTCGAGATCCACTTATGCGATCGTCATCATCTTCAGAACGCATGCGCTTTGATTGAAAATGTTGTTCGTCTTGAGCCGCTAGCCCGAGCTGATAAATCCGAAAGTACTCCTGTGCATCGGTGGCATAAGTCATGGCGTGAGAAGCAGAAAAACTCTCATCGGACTGTGTTGTTTGCAATGCGTCTAACAAGAGTGGCCTCGAAACTATATTGGAAGGTTGAATCTGAGCTCGGTCCGGTTCAACACGTTCACTCCTCACACTAACAACAATGTTCTGCTCCACTTCCGATTGGTGAAGAACGCTGTTATCTAGTCGCTGGTATCCCAAAGCCAGCGTCATCGTTGTATTCTGCGACAGAGAAAAGGAATGCTGTAAACCCTTCTGAAGTAGTGGCAGAAATCCTCCGCCTTTCAAATCTGAAAAGAGCTGTCCTTCTTTGATGGAATCTACTTCCATACTGAGCAACAGGTGGTCGCGGGCGCGGGTCAGACCTACATAAAGCAAGCGTTTCTCTTCAGCGAGATCTTTCTGCTTCTCATGTTCGAGTGATACATCGCGAATATGAGACGACCGTTTGCGACCCAGCTGATCAGGCACTTTAAAGCTCAAACCAAAGTGTTCGTTCATGCAGAGTTGGTTTGAGTGATTGCCTCGAAACGACATGTCATAGATAGCTACCAATGGAAACTCCAAGCCTTTTGAAGCATGAATGGTCATAACATTGATAGCATTTTGGTCACCGATAACTGCTGCTTCTGCCTCTGCATCATCTGCCGCTGCTAGTCGTTCGAGCTCCTCAACGACATCGTGTATATGGCGAAAGCCACTGAGTTCATGTCGTCGGATAACATCGATACACTTCTCCACGTTCGCGATACTTTGATCTGCGCGCTCCGAATATTGGATAGCAGCATGCCAGGCACACTCTCGAAGAAACAAGCGGAGAATCTGGGTAGCAGAACTATACGACACTTGTGGTAGAAGCTCTGCGATGATAGCACGTGCACGAAGAACCAGTGATGCATTTCTCACATCCTTGCAACTGCTTTGGTCAAGTCCGCGCAGATGCTCCCACAAACTCGCCTCTGGATGCTTGCGATTGCAAAGCCAGAGTAGCTGCGAGTCATCAAGCCCGAAGTATGGCGAGCGCAGCACTGCTGCCAACGCCGCATCATCACTAGGGTTGTTGACCAGGTGCAAAATCGATAGAACATCCTGCACCTCAACCGTATCGTAGAATCCCCTTCCACTATGCCGAATACAGGGGAGGTTGCGCTTGAGCAACTCATGCATCAGCAAAGGAATTTTCGTACCACTACGCGCTAGAATCGCAATATCGCGGAGTTCTAGCCTGCGTCTACTTTTTGTATGATCATCCCAAACCTCAATACCGTCTGTTGAGTGGAGAAGTGCATGCAGACGTTCCGCTACAAGTGCAGCTTCTCGCACCACGCCTTGATCTGTTGCTTCGGAGCTCGTTGTTTGCTTCTGACCAATAAGAATTTCGATATGGCTTGGGCTACAACTTTGTATGGATCGACCACATATCATGTCTTCGTACTCGACGTCGTATGCCGAGCTACGTTCAGACATCACTTTGCAGCAGATGCGGTTCACAAAAGCAACCAGTGCCGGAGCCATTCTGAATGAGGTGGACAGATGCACGTCGCCACTGAATGATGTGTCCGACTGATTCACAGAACTGCCATCGTCGGAAGGACCTTTGTCCTGCACGAGAACTGCATCAGATACTGACGACACCATCACCAGGCGTCTTTGGTTGGCGTTCAGGATGTCGGTCTTTGCCTCATCAAACACACGCACATCTGCACGTCGGAATCCGTAGATTGATTGTTTGGCATCCCCAACGATGAAGATGTTCGGTTTGGCTTCGGTAATGTCGGAGTGTTTCAAGCTTCGTACAAGAAGAGACGCGAGCTCATACTGGAGGGCGTTCGTATCCTGAAACTCGTCCATCATCAGATAGGGAATGTTCTGCCGTACTTGCCGACACACGGTATCGTCTCTCAATAGTTGCCGACAACGCAGTTGCAAATCGTCGAAATCCAGAATCCCTTGCTCGTCTTTTTCTTCTTGCATCTCCTGCAATACGTCAATGCTCAACTCATGCACTTGCCTTGCCAGTGCCACACTTTGTGCATCGTACGCTGAGGCGTCAACAAGATCGCGAAGCTCTTTAAGACTTTTGTTACGAGCCTTCAGCTGGTCTTGAGTTGTCTCCGACAACTTCTCAAAACTCTTTTTCACACTCGCAACCACGCCGCCCTTTGCACCAAGGATGCTCTTCATAGTTGCCTCATATGCCTGCATGAGCGCGGGCATACTACTCTCGAAGGTCGCCAAGGTTTTTTCCAGAAGGTCAAAGGTTGTAAGCAACTCTTCATTCTTTGTCCGTGTGCTTGCATCCATCAGACTCAACAGCTCGTGCACACATCCAATAAACTCATGTACACTTTGCTGCAATGCAGAGATGACAAGCTGCTGTGAGCGTTCAACAATCTGTTCATCGCTTTCGCGCTGATAAAAGTCTTGCAACTCTAAGACCTGCTCCTGATTCCTAGCAAGTTGATCCAGGATCTGTGTGAGCGTTCGCTGACCTAAGGCAGCAATCAGTGCGCGGCAGGCTAATGAGTGTTCGGCCGACTCCAAGCGCTGCTCCAAGACACGCTGAATGGCAGCTGATCTCAAGCGCTCTGCTTCACCACTTCCAAGCTCACGAAAGTCGGGAGATACTCCTGCCTCGATGGGATACTCGCGCAGTAAGGATGAACAGAAAGAGTGGATTGTGCTAATGCGTGCTGAACCTAACCTTGATTGTGCTCGCAGCAATTGTTCGCGTATACCCTCTGGACAGCTTTGGTCATCGAGAATCTCCTCAATACGTTTTGAGACGCGACTCAACATCTCGGCGGCAGCCTTGCGTGTAAACGTAATAGCGACGATGGATCGTGGGTCAACGCCCTGCATCAGCATGCGCACATATCGCTCCACGAGGACTCGCGTTTTCCCAGAACCTGCCGCTGCACTTACAATGCAGTGATGCTCGAGCGACAGAGCCGCTTCTTGTTCAGCAGTAAAGGTGGTTTTCATAAGGGAACAGGTATTCAGAAAAGCGATTCAACCAAGCAAGGTTTTGCGAGGAATGCGAAGCACATTCAGCCGATAACGAATGTGCTAGCAGTTCTGCAAAAATGCAACAAAGACAGGCAGAATGAAGGGTTTTGGTGCTGGCTGAAGTAGGTTGTGCGACAGAATATGTCGCGTCAATAGGCAGAAATCTCCCAGCATTGTTTCCGCTCAATCAGCTTCCCCTTGTATTTTGCTTGGAACAACGCATCCAAACGGCATACAACCTACGATAGACTTTATGGCTAAGCTTCTGCTCGTCGATTCCTTTTCATTGATTTTCCGCGCATTCTACGCACTTCAGCGTGGCCGCCCACTCACTGCCACCAATGGTGAACCAAGTGGAGCAGTGTTCGGATTTGCAAACATTCTTACCTCGCTCATCGAACGCGAGAAACCTGAGTACATAGCCTGTGTGTTTGATACCAAAGAACCAACGCACCGACATATCCTTTACGATCAATACAAGGCAAATCGGCAGGCCATGCCAGAAGACCTCATTCCTCAGATTCCGCGCATCAAAGAATTGGTGGATCTGATGGGCATTAAGCGAATTGAACAGGCTGGATTTGAGGCAGACGATATCATTGGTACACTCGCTCTCGAAGGGGAGCGCAAAGATGTCGATGTGTTCTGCGTGACTTCAGATAAAGACTACTACCAACTGGTGGATTCAAAAGTCCGTTTGTTAAAGCCTGCTACAGGCGCTGATTATGAAGTGCATGGCGAAGAGGAGTGTCGGGAAAAGTTCGGAGTCTCCCCTGCTCAAGTCATCGACGTCCTTGCCATCATCGGCGACACTAGCGACAACGTTCCAGGTGTGAAAGGTGTTGGTGAGAAAACTGCGATACCTCTTGTGCAACAATTTGGAACTCTTGAGAACATCTACGCCCACCTTGAAGAGATCACACGTGACTCCGTTCGAAAGAAGTTTGAGGACTGTCGTGAAATCGCCGCTCTTTCGAAAGTGCTGGTTACCATCGATCGTGCCGTTCCAATCGAGCATGGATATGAAGAGTGCATTCTGCAGAATCCTGATCCTTCAAAGCTTGGTGAGTTCTTTGACCTGATGGGATTCAAGACACTAAAGACGAAGTGGATGCAGCGTTTACAAGCTGATTCGGGCTCAGCTAGTGGATCAGACAGTACAGGCAGCGGAGCGACGACGAGTGCTGCACTACCATCTAGGTACACACCTTCCTCCACTGCTTCAAAAGCAGATGACGATACGAGTTCTCAAGATGAAGTTGTTAGTCGTAAAACCCTTGCTGAGATTCCTCATGAATACATTCTGGTTCGTGACGAGTCTGCTCTCCTTGCGATGATTCAAGATCTGAGCTCTGCAAAAGAGATTGCGATCGATCTCGAGACAACGTCTCTCGATGCCATGAGCTGTGAGATTGTAGGACTGTCCGCCTGCGCTCAAGAAGGTAAAGCGTACTACGTTGCGATGAGTCCAGCATCACCTAGTGATATGGATATCAGCCGCAATGCCTCGATTCCTATGATGAGCGAAGAAGCACATGTCGGAGATCAATCGGTTGGTGACCAGACGATACATAATGGACTACTTGAAACGCGTTTTGTGTTGAATAGTTTGAAGGCGATACTCGAAGGTGCGGATTATTCAAAGGTGGGTCAAAACATCAAGTTCGATGCACTCATTCTCAAGCGTCACGGTGTTGAGGTCGCTCCCATATCCTTCGACTCGATGATTGCTAGTTATGTGCTCAATCCAGATTCTGCGCACGGCATGGATTCACTGGCTCAAAAGCTGCTGAACTACAATCCCATTTCCATTACCGAGCTCATTGGTGCGAAGAAAGCGACACAACTTTCGATGCGGGATGTAGACGTAGAACGCGTCTCAGAATACGCAGCAGAAGATGCCGACGTGACCTATCGTCTTTGCACAACACTTGAGAAGAGTCTTGTTGCCGATGAGAAACTCAATCGTGTAGCTCGAGATATTGAGTTCCCACTGATTAGTGTGTTGCGCGATATGGAATTCAACGGCATTGCTGTCGACACAGAAAAACTAGCTGGCCTCAGTTCTATGGTGCGCACAGAGACCGCCATCCTGCGTGAGAAGATTATGTCGGAAGCAGGCGTCTCCTTCAACCCCGACTCTCCAAAACAACTCGGCGAAGTCTTATTCGAAAAGATGCAGATTCCCGTCATCAAGAAAAACAAAACTGGCTATAGTACCGATGTGCAGGTACTCACCGAGCTCGCTCTCAGCTATCCCATTGCTGAGTTGATGCTTGAATACCGCCAGCTGCAAAAGCTACAATCGACCTATATCGAATCGCTGCCTCGTATGGTGAACAAACGTACAGGACGTGTACACACTACCTATGCACAGCACATTGCAGCGACAGGACGTTTAGCTTCTACAGAACCGAATCTTCAGAACATTCCTATAAAAACAGAACTGGGACGTTCCATTCGTGCTGCCTTTGTTGCACAGAAGAAGGGCTCTGTCATTCTCTCGGCAGACTACTCACAGATTGAATTGCGCATCATGGCCCATATCTGCGGCGATGAGACTCTGACCCACGCTTTTCAAAATGGTCTTGATATCCATACAGCCACTGCTGCTAAGCTCTTCGGGGTGAGCTTAGAGAATGTAGACTCGGCAATGCGACGCAAAGCAAAAACGGTCAACTTCGGAATCATGTATGGGCAAGGTGCTTTTGGCTTAGCTCGTCAGCTGGGCATCTCTCGAACGGAAGGCAAGGAGATTATCGACACCTACTTCCGACAATACGATCGCATCAAAAATTATATGGAGCAGACCATACACGATTGCGAGAGCAAAGGCTACGTTGAAACGCTCTGTGGTCGTCGACGCTATTTGCCCGACGTTACAAGTCGCAATCAAACGATCAAAGCTGCAGCCGAGCGAACCGCAATCAATACACCTATTCAGGGCTCTGCAGCCGACATGATCAAAATCGCAATGATCCGCTTGCACGCAGCAATGAAAGAACAGAAGTTCCAGTCGCTTATGATGCTCCAAGTACATGATGAGTTGGTCTTTGAAGTAGTACCGAACGAACTGGAGAGTTTACGCGAACTCGTGAAGACAACAATGGAACAAGCACTACCACTTGGTGATGTTCCTGTGCTTGTTGAAACGGGTGTTGGTGACAATTGGGATCAAGCACACTAAGTAAGCTGAAGCTCTTTCTAATCTTTAGCCAACACTCGCACCCACACTGCGACGAGCTTAGAGCTGCGAACTCTTGAGCTACGGAGTAATGTCAGGATCAAGTCATATCGATGAGCCTGCTGATACCTCGAGAACAGTCTGATAGGACATCGATTCATCGAAAGCATCGTTAGCTGACGGAGCTGAGAACCTTCGCCATACCGTAATTCACCAAAAACTGCACTTCCGCTCTATTTTGGCATGGATTTTCATGCATTGACACTGTTCAGTTAGTAAGTTGCATCAGATACACTACGAAAGCGCATTCAGGGATGAAGACAGCATTGATAACCGGCATTACCGGACAGGATGGATCCTATCTAACCGAGTACTTGCTCCATAAGGGCTATACGGTACACGGAATTATACGTCGTTCCAGCGTATTCAATACCAACCGCATCGACCATATTTATCAGGATCCGAATGCGAAGGACACCAGACTGCATTTGCACTACGGTGATTTGACCGATCCTGGTTTGCTCACAGAAATCGTGTATAACATCAAGCCTGAAGAAGTGTATCACTTAGGTGCGCAAAGTCATGTGCGGGTATCCTTCGATATGCCCGAGTACACCGGCAACGCCACAGGTCTTGGTACAATTCGTATTCTCGAAGCAATTCGTCGTAGCGGCGCAAAATCAAAGTTCTACCAGGCTTCAACCTCAGAACTTTTTGGTTCCGCTCCTGCACCGCAAAGTGAACTGACCGCATTTGAGCCACAGAGTCCCTACGCTATTGCAAAGCTCTACTCCTACTGGCTCGTGAAAAACTATAGAGATGCCTACAACATGTATGCATGTAATGGCATCTTGTTCAATCACGAATCCCCACGTCGTGGAGAAACCTTCGTTACTCGCAAAATCACCCGCGCTCTGGCACACATCCTGAGTGGCAAGCAGAAGACGCTCTATCTTGGAAACTTGGATGCAAAGCGTGACTGGGGTTTCGCAGCTGAATATGTACAAATGATGTGGCTGATGCTGCAGCAAGATACACCTGATGATTATACAGTAGGAACAGGCGATACACACACCGTCCGACAGTTCGTCAACGATACCTTCAACTATGCAGGTGTTGAGTTGGAATGGCAAGGCACAGATGAGAATGAGTGCGCTCGTATTAAGAGCTTTGATTCACAGTTTGCGGATACACTGAAGACCGGCGATGTGGTTGTCCAGATTCTTCCCAAATACTTCCGTCCAACGGAAGTAGACTGGCTGCAGGCGGACATATCAAAGGCGAAGCGTCAGCTGAATTGGGAACCTCGTGTTGGTTACCACGATCTCCTTCGAATCATGGTTGACTATGACATGCTTTTCGAGAAGCTCAATGCACCTATGAAAGGTATTGAAGGCATGAAAACAATGGGCTTCGATTGGATTCAACAGCCTTTGTACAATGTGACCGGCGGTGTGTTCTAGTTCATCTTGGCACTCAAATACGCTCTCAAGAGACTTTTTACTAAGCCCTGGCCTGTCGGCCAGGGCTTTTTCGTTGATAAGCAATCCTGAGGCTTTCGTCATTGCCTGCGGAGTGATAGTTTGTGCCTCGGCTCAACAAACATTTTAACCATTTTTTCTTCGCCTTATGAAACAACGCGGTCCTATTTCTCAGTTCATGGAGCATCACTATTTGCACTTTAACGCTGCCGCAATGATGGATGCTGTCAAGGGCTATGAAGCCCACATGGATGCGGGTGGTAAAATGATGATCACACTGGCTGGCGCAATGAGTACAGCCGAGCTTGGAAAGTCGCTGGCTGAAATGATTCGCCAGGACAAGGTCCAGATCATCTCTTGCACTGGTGCGAACCTTGAAGAAGATATCATGAATCTCGTGGCGCACTCTCACTACAAGCGCGTTCCACACTATCGCGACCTGTCTCCTCAAGATGAATGGGATTTGTTAGAGAATCACTACAATCGTGTAACCGATACCTGCATCCCAGAAGAAGAAGCTTTTCGTCGTCTGCAAAAGCACATCCACCAACTTTGGAAGCAAGCAGACGATGCTGGTGAGCGCTACTTCCCGCACGAGTACATGTACAAGATGTTGCTTAGCGGCGTTCTTGAACAATACTATGAAATCGACCCAAAGGATTCTTGGATGCTTGCTGCCGCGGAGAAGAACCTACCAATAGTCGTTCCAGGTTGGGAAGATTCAACCATGGGCAACATCTTTGCTTCCTATGTCATAAAGAACGAGATCAAAGCTTCAACAATGAAGTCTGGCATTGAGTATATGGCTTGGCTAGCCAAGTGGTACACTGATAACTCTGCAGGCAAGGGAATTGGATTTTACCAAATCGGTGGTGGAATAGCTGGCGACTTCCCGATTTGTGTGGTCCCAATGTTGTATCAAGATATGGGTATGCACGAAGTTCCTTTCTGGGCGTACTTCTGCCAGATCAGCGATTCAACAACAAGCTATGGCTCCTACTCTGGCGCTGTACCAAACGAGAAGATCACCTGGGGCAAGCTCGACATTGGAACCCCCAAGTTTATCGTAGAAAGCGATGCAACGATCGTTGCGCCTCTCATGTTCGCATGGCTCCTGGGCTGGTAAGGATCAAAGGCGTCCTCACCAACTCCCGTGCGACACTCCTGTTATACTCTTTTTGTACCGCGGTGCATGCGAAGCATGCACCGCATACAGAAAAATAGTCACTGCACATCTCCTACAACGTTTATCCTCTTTGATCGCTTCAGCTGCTCCTTATTGAGCTCGCTTGTACCTACATTCCACGTGTTCAGAATGCAAGCTGGCGCTTTCGAGTTTACACATTAACCCTGCACGGTCAGCATTCAATCAAGGCAACGAAGCATTGACTGCGAAAGCAAACAAGGCATCGTTTAAGCTGCGAAGAATTGAGCGAAAGAGCCTCGAAGATCTCAAGAATCAGCCTCCTGTATCTCAATTATAATACCCTCTTCTCTTTTTTTCTGTACACACTTTAGTATCCGCAACCTTAGCCATAAGTTTGAGGAAGCAGATTGATGTCTGGCACCGATCTTTGTGTCGATCGAGAGAATGTCCTACCAATTCTACTAAGGGGAGTATGCATGAGTACGACAGAAGACTATTCACAGCGATTTCCGCACTTGTCGTTTCGGACCTGGTCAACGGGGCATTGCGTGTCGCACGCAGGTTTTGGATGTTATCGAGTCAATACCCACAATCCGGAACACGAACGAGCGTTACTGAAAGCTCTGCGTTCCGGAATCAACTGCGTTGATACCTCAGCCAATTATGGTGATGGCTCAGCTGAAGAACTCGTTGGTACAGTTGTAGAGCAACTCGCCCAGCATCATGGAATTGATCGGTCGGAACTCGTTCTCGTCACGAAGGCAGGATATATCCAGGGGATGAATTATCATCGGGCGCATAAGAATGAGCACCTGGGACATGCCTATCCTCAGGTCGTAAAGTTTGGCGAGGGACTATGGCATTGTCTTCATCCAGAATTCCTGGAGGACCAGCTCCAGCGTTCGTTGAAACATATGCGAACGAGTTATCTGGATGTTTTTCTGCTGCACAATCCGGAGTACTTTTTAATCCATGCAGATCGTGAAGGTCGTGAACTCGAGGACGCACGAACTGAATTCTATGATCGGATTCATACTGCGTTCGAGTATTGCGAGAAGCAAGTTGCGTCTGGGCGTATTCAGGCATACGGGATATCTTCGAACTGTTTCGGACATGCAGCAAGGGATTACGATTTCGTATCTCTCGAAAAGTGTATTGAAATTGCAAAAGAAATCGCTTCAGATCTGCATCACTTTCAGGTGATCCAGATGCCACTGAATCTCTTAGAGACAGGAGCTGTAACAGAGTACAACAATTGCGCAAACAGCCAAAGTGTGCTTGAGTGTGCGAAGAACAACTCGATTGAAGTCATGGTTAATCGTGTTCTGAATGCCATCACACAGAACTCACTCATTCGCTTGGCCGAGCATGCATTTGCGGGTACTCCTGCGCCGACGGAGAGCGACATTGCTGCGGCATTAGGTGATTTGATTGCTCACGAGAATATCATGCTCAATGACATCCTCCCTACTCTTCCCTTTGAGGAGCATAGCAGAGAAACGCTTGCTGACTTTCTCACCCCTGCTGCGCATTTGATAGAGCATTGGATGAGTTTCGACAGTATTGAGCACTGGCATGAAGTTGAGGTTCAGTATCTCAAACCGCGGATGAACGAAGCCATTGAAGCTATCCATCACCACCCTACCCCAGGAATGGATAGTTGGATAGCTGACTTTAAAACCAAAACTCGACAGGTCTTTACACTCATTACTCATCACTATGCTGTGATGTCGCACCCGCGCCTATTGCGCATTCAATCCAAAGCCGTAGAAATGCTCGGCAATGAGTACGCATCACTCAGCATTTCGCAACTTGCTTTCAGCGCCGCGCGTGCAACAGATGGCGTGTCTTGTGCACTCATTGGAGCTCGAAGAGAGACCTACGTAGACGAAGTCATAGAATCACTTTCTCTACAGCTACCTTCGCTCAACGCTGAGCAGTGGAGCGCTATGCAGGGTATGGCGGAGTTGGTATCCTAGCGTGATTCCCGACACTTTTAGCTACAACGACCGATGGCTCTGCCGTCGGTCGTTTTGTAGAGTGTAAATTCCCCACCCGAAGTAATTTCGTACTTCAAAGCGCATCAGAGGAAGCTGAACAATGCGCCCCATTGGCAGGATGACTGCAGACACACCATAGGATTTGGAATCAGGAACACATCAAGATCCCGTTTGGGCTGAGAATAGACACCAGAGAGAGAATGAACCAAACTCAAGACGAACAAGTCGTAAATGTGGCCCGCGATCTCTTAGATCGTGGATCGTACGGTGAAGGAGAAGCCCTTCTCAAGAAGCATATACAAAGTCTTCAAGTGCTCAGTCAGGGCAGTTCTAGTACTTCGACTACAAAGGACATCTCCTACTCCTATCAGCTATTAGGGTATTCTGCTGTCCTTCAAGGTCAGTATGAAGATGCCAAAGATCACTATCTCAAAGCAATCAAGCTGGCAGAATCGATTCAGGATGAGCTTCGCATGGCAGCAGCCTATAGTGGCTTAGGTGTTACGTTTTACAATCAATCGGACTTCCCTACAGCGCTTTCATGGTTTACGAAATCGCTTGAGCTCAACGAGAAACACTCCTTCGCGAATGGCATTGCTTCGGACTGTGGAAACTTGGGGAACATCCATTACAAGTTAGAGGACTACGACCGAGCTGCAGAGCACTTCGAACGCTGCGTACGAATGTATGAGCAGCAAGGTCTCGTACTTGCTGCTGCCAACAGCTATGGAAGCATTGCACTCTGTCACCAAAAGAAAGGCAATCTCTCATTAGCAAAGCAACTTCTCGAGAAATCAGCCGAACTGCTTAAAGATGCTGGCAACTTGAACTTCTTGGCTCGACAACTTGGCAACCTTGGTACGGTTTATTACCAAATGGGCTTGCAAGAGGAATCCCTTAGCTCAATGCAGAAGGCTTTGGAACTGCACGAGCAGATGGGTAACAAGCACGGAATTGCAATGTGGACATCGAACATCGGCTTTCTTCATGCCCAGCCAAGTTTTTTCGCCTTCGATCCTGAACTCGCTGAGCGCCTTATTCGTGAAGCGTTGGCGATGCACGAAGCCATGGGGTCGAAGTCGGAGGTAGCTAATACCTACGATAGTCTCAGTACACTCTTTGAAAACACTGGCCGCTACAAAGAAGCCCTTGAAGCCTATAAAGTGCATCATCGTATACTGGAAGAGGTGCACAGTATTGAAGCTCGCGAAGCCGCTGAACGCCACGACTCCGAGTTCAAGCTGGCAACCGAACGCGCGCGGGTACAAGCTACTGAGCAAGTCCTTCATCGTGTGCTGCCTGCCTCGATAGCAGAGAGATTAACACGCGGCGAAGAAGTTGCAGATCACTTTGAGAACATATCGGTCTTCTTCAGTGATATTGTTGGCTTCACCCCTATGGCAGCAAGGATGACAGCGCACAACGTTATCGTCTTGCTGAACTACGTTTTCGCTACCTTCGATCACATCATGGCGAAGCATGGTTGCGAAAAAATCAAAACTATAGGCGACGGGTATATGGCGGTTTCCGGGGCACCAATCCCCTGCGATGATCACGCAGAGCGTATGGCTCGTGCAGCGCTCGAGATTGTGCAACAGAAAGAACTACCGGACAATATTAAGGCAATCATTCCAGAAGGCTCAAGCTTCCAGTTTCGTGTCGGTCTGCATTGCGGCCCCGCCTTCGCTGGCATTGTGGGAGAGAACAGATTTGTGTACGATGTATATTCTGACACGATAAACACAGCTGCACGCATGGAAAGTCATGGCAAACCCGGCCTCGTTCATTGCTCTGTCGACTTCCAGCGTCAACTTCAATCGAGAACCAGTAGCTTTGTTTTTGAAGATCGAGGTGAGATGGAAGTGAAAGGCAAGGGCATGATGGCTACCAGCTTCCTTCTTGCAGAAGTCGCCAATTGACAGTTCATGCAGACCTGATGTGACTTGTTGTAGATATTCAGGTGTTTTTGCACAGCCCGGTAGACATCTATGCTGTGCTCTCAGCCCCCGCCACTCAAATTGTTATGAAAAAATGATGGAGCTCAGGGAAGAAAATGGTTAAAATCATTGCTAAAGCATTAATTTTTGAATAAGTTGCAGCTGCAGTGCCAACGAGGCACTCCTTACTCTGACTCTTGTTCCACTTATATATAAACAGACCATGAAAAAGATCCTCTTGTTTGCAGCTCTGGTATGCTGCTCAGCTTTTGGCTTCCAAAGCTGCGATGAGTTGGCTAAAGCATCGGAAATCACCGTTGATATGCCAATCAAGTTTGATATCAATGCCAATGCGACAACACTTCCAAATGTTCAGACGAACGTGGTTGATGTGTCAACAAACTCAACATTCAACGACAACAAATCTCGTTTGAAAGGTGTTGATTTGTCAACTATCTCGATGATTCTTACAGACTACACAGGCAATCCTGCAGCTAGCAACGCCTTGTTCAGTAAGATCAGCTACACCCTGCGCTTTGACCCAATCTATGGTGATGACAATGTTTACACCATTGGTGAGTTCTCAAATGTGTACGCTGCTGATTTCCTCAATACAGAGAAGTCAATCGACGTAAACAACGCAAGTCTCAACGACGTTCTTGACAAACTTGCTGATCGACCAAAGTTCGTTGTTAGCTCAAGCTACACCCTCGCTTCTGGTCCTGGTACCATTAGCACAATGGTTGGAAAAGTAACTATGACCTTTAAGCTTAAGGCCGGCGTATTGTAAGAGCTCCAAACTTTTACATCTCTCTTGCTTTCTTCCAGACTCCATCTCCTCAGATGGAGTTTTTTGTTTATGCAAACGCTTCGCGTTTGCTGGTATACAAAAGTGCCAAGATAGACTTTACACATCTGGAATAGGTTTTCAGGTGTGTCTCGTCCGACTTCGCAGCCCATCGAAACTCCTTCTCAGCTGTCAACGTATCAAGCGCCACTGTTCATCACGACCTATGTATTATTCCGAACTCTACTTTCGACCAGTTCAGTAGTTTGCGCCACACCAAGTACTCTCTCCTACGCTATGCCGATTCAACTCTCAGCCAGCATCCAATGGTGCTCATCAGCTCTCAAACTGTTTTACACAATGTACAGCTCAACGAAGGGTTGCGGAGCTCGGACACATGAGCTTCATCTCTTCACAAGAAGCATTATTGTCTTTGCTTTTTTCGTCACGCTGAGTCCAACGCACCTGCAGGCAGCAGCTAACACGCTCCCGCTGCTCTTGCGAAGCGATGCCCCTACGCAGAGTGCACGCCCACTTCCTCCATCTGCAAGCACCGTGCAGGTCAACTCATCACTTTTTGATGCTACAGACTTTCATTCGCTCAATGAGATCGATATTCCTGATTTTCCCCTGAGCTCAACGAAAAGCGTAGTACTTCAGTGCAAGAAGATTGATGTCTTTAGCGGAGATGCTGTATTCTGCGAGGGTACCATAAACGGCGATAAAATCCATCAGCTTGAGAAGCACCTTATTGTAAGTGGATCTATAGCAGATCAGCCAAACACCTTTGTCTATCTCTGCTTTTTCCGCACCTATGTGATGGGCTATGTAGAGATTTCACAAGCAGAAGGTGTACAGCGTTTGCTAATAGCTCCAGACAATATTCTATCTGCAAAGCCGGTCACCATCATCTACAATCAACAAGATGTACCAACTCCACCTCGACCACAGTGTAGCGCAGAGGAACTTCCCGACTACCAAAAGCGTGTCGACGAGTTTTTTGCCAGCCTTGATCAAAACAAGATTTCGAAAGAGCAACAAATCCAGAACGCGCAAACTTTGATTGCTCGCGTTGCTGTGGACTGCGATACGAAATACTTTGCCCAACAAGGAAGTAATCTGTCGCAGGCAGCTAACTACCTGCTCATCACGCTCGGGGCTGTTAGTGCAGTCTACCAAAGAGATGTCAATGTGAGAATCCAAGTACCGTACTTGCGTATTTGGACCGAGAGTTGTCCCTACACAGGCGATCTTGGTTCCATGCTCAACCAACTTGCATCGTATTGGAATACAAACATGCAGAGCGTAAAGCGCACGACGACCTATCTGGTTACGTCGTACAACGGTGGTCTCGCCTGGGTTGGTGTACTATGTGGTTCCTATGCCTATTCGGTTGGTGGCATAGCGGGCGGAACGAACTTCCCTGTAAACTCCTATGCTTGGGATGTTGATGTCATGGCTCATGAAATCGGCCACAACTTCGGATCGCCCCACACGCATAATTGTTCCTGGGCTCCTCCTGTAGATTCATGTGTCAATGCCGAAGGTGGATGCTACTCTAAGCCTCTACCTCGCAGTGGCTCGATCATGAGTTACTGTCACTTGACCAGCTATGGCACGGAGCTTCGCTTTCATCCGCGCGTTGCTACGCTTCTCCGTAGCTCAGCGCAACGAGTACTTGGCAACTGCATGCGCAATGCAGATCAGCAGTTCATGGTCGACTGCGCACTGAGCGCTATCATCAATCCAGCAAACGGTGCTACCATTCCAGTCCAAAAGCGTTTTGCACCACAGGCTCTCGTTACTAATCTCGGTTTCTCTGCCGCACAGAACATCAGTATAAACTTTCAAGTAACGAACCTGTCTGGCAGCATTATCATCTTCAGCAGCACAAGAAGCTTGAGCTCGCTTGGACTAGGTAGCACGAGCCTCATGAGTTTCGATAGCTGCGCTCTACCCGTAGGGAGCTATCTCGCGAACGTTAGCATCACTCTGAATTCTGATGGTGATCTATCGAACAACAACCTTGTCAGACCCTTTCAAGTTGGAAATCCGGGGAACACCAATGTTCAACTGCGCTATCCGAATGGCGGAGAGCAACTCAAAGCCGATAGTATGGTTGCCGTTACATGGACGCAATCTGGAATTGACAAACTCATCATTGAACTGAGTACGGATGAAGGCCTTCATTGGCACAGTATCCAAACCTATTATTCGGCCTCCACCTTGTCGTATACATGGAAAGTTCCGGCATACCTCACGTCGAAAGCCTTGGTGAGAGTAGTCGACATGAAGAACTCGTCAACGCGCGATCAGAGTGACAAGGTGTTTAGCATTGTCACCGACGTCGACATGCAAGCACTCGAGTTCGTAAGCCCTTCTTCAGATACAACGATAAGCGCGCCATTTGTTCCTCGAGTAGCATTTCGAAACAACGGGAACTCCGATGCTTCTGCAAGCGTGAAGTATTCATTGTACTGGAGAGATAGTGGCGATGAGGTCTTCGCTCAAACAATCGACGTACCAACCATCAAAGCTGGTGAGATTTCCACGATAGCATTTAAGACAGTTCCTGAGCTGCCTCCTGGACAGTTCATCATGACTGCTAAAATCATAAGCGCAAAGGATCGGTATGCGCCGAACGATTCTCTTGGACGCAGCTTCAACCATGCAGGTGGTATAGCACCTCCCATCGGTCTGAAAGCTCAAGCAGTCAACAAAGCAGTCCTTCTTTGGTGGGGAGCTTCCTCTACCGCTGGTATTGAGTCCTACGTGCTCCAACGATCGACTGGCGGCGGCGCTTTTGCCAATGTTGCCACACTTGCACCAACAATTCTGAGCTATGTTGATGAAAGTGTGGTCAATGATCAACCCTATACCTACACGATTATTGCTATCCGGAAATCACAAAAGTCTATTAACTCAAACAAAGTAACAGTGCGGCCGAGCAGGCGCTTATCATTCGACTCACTCAGTACAATAAAGGCACTTGTTCCTGAGCATCAGTCAAAGAATGTTCCCAACCCTTCACGATTCGTTTGGTCGAGTCCTCAGGGAGCACTATGGTATCAAGTTCAAATCTTCTTAGGTACCGACCTCAGTGTACCACTCTACAACTTCATTCTTGATACTAAACAACCAATGAGTCTGAGCTTGAATTTTCGTCAGAACTACACATGGCGAGTTCGAGCATTCAACCTTGAGTATAGCACCGCCTGGTCATCGGCGAATAGCTTTACGCTCGGCACTAGTTGTGCAGGCAATGGTTTGAATTTCACAAAGACGAGTGACAGGCTCACAGCAGCTTCCCTGGACTGGCGCGCAGGTGGTCCTGTTAGTGTTGAGTTTTGGAACTATGTGAAGTCGGCCGACCTAGCCAGTCTCCAAACGGCACTCAGAGTGGGCGCTGACCAAGTAACGAATCGCTTCCTCATTCACGCTCCGTACTTAGACGGTAATATGTATTGGGATTATGGCAATATCAATACGAGTGGTCGCATCAGTCTGAACTACAAACCTTATTTAGACAAGTGGACACATGTGTGCGTGGTCTCAGATGGTTCCACCTTCAAAGCCATTTATCTTGATGGACAACTTGTTGCCTCATCGACAGTAGCAGATAGTCCAAAGAACCTCGTTGGTCTCAATCTCGGACTCAACTTCCTTGGTCGCATCGACGAGTTTCGTCTTTGGAATCGAGTGCGGAGTCAAGAAGAGATTTTTGCCAACATGAATAGAAACATTCCCCCGGCTTCACCGAATCTTATGGTCTACTACAAATTCGATGAACCCCTGCAGGATTCTATACTCGGAGACAACGGTTTGCAACAAGCGGCGGCGGTACTTGTAAGATCAGGAATGCGCTCAGCATCTGATGCGCCCATCAACTGTAGCAGCAGCTCTGTGCTCCTGAGCCCAGTGTTGCTATCACCTGCCGACTCATCTACAAGCACTTTTCCATTCCCCTCCTTGCGATGGTCATCTGTTTCGAGTGCGAGTGTCTATGAGGTTCAATTGTCAGCCACCCCAGACTTTCAAGGTCCAGTCTATAGCGTACCGAATTCCACTGAACTCAGCACTCAAGGTCTAGCTCTGCTTCCGCGTGTCCGCTATTACTGGCGTGCGAGAAGTGTCAATGCACAGAAAATATCTGAGTGGTCATCAGCATGGAGTTTCATTTGCGACACTCTCTGTTCCCAGAGCGCTCCAACCTTCGACACGAAAACTGTTGCTCTCAGCAAGGCCATCAGTGCTCCCGAGGGAGAGATGTGCATAGAGTGGTGGCACTATGTCGACTCCCTTGATCTGCGAAATGCCACACTCTTCGCTTTCGGTTCGAAAGATGATGCGAACAATCGTTGTCAGTGTACCGGACCCTGGGGCGATAAAAACCTTTACTGGGATTGCGGTTCACTGTCGAAAGGTAGGGTCTTTGCTAGCTATGCACAGTACTTCAATAAGTGGACACACATTGCACTCGTAAGTGATGCACAAAAGTATCAAGCCATCTACCTCAACGGTCAACGGGTAGCCTATGAGTTGCGAGCAGATTCTGCACGCGCTCTTAGCGAACTGCGACTAGGCCAGCAAATGAATGCAGCCAATGGTTTCAAAGGTCGGGTCTCCGAGTTTCGTGTATGGAATCGTGTCCGCTCGCAAGAAGAAATCTTGCGGACTATGAACACACACATTCAATCCCATCCAAATCTCGTTGCTAGTTGGGCTCTTGATGAGGGAATGGGGGCAAGCGCTCGAGCAAACCCAAGTAGCGACACAAGCCAGCGTGCCTTTGTTTTTAGCTCTGCACCTCAATGGACAGTCAGTTCTATACCTCTTCAACAATCTGAGATACTGATCGATGGACCAGATACAGTTGCTCTTGGAAGCAACACATCGTTCAAAATAGAGAAGGTAGCTGCCGGTGAGTCTCAATGGCGCTGCAGTTCTTCAGGAGAGATAGTTGCAACTATTGACACCTTAGACACTCGATTAGTGCAGGTGCGCTGGCTATCGGCTGACACTTCTGCAACGCTAGAGTGGAGCTCGGACACGTCGTCTGCTTGCTCTCGTGTTGGACGAAAACGCATTGTTGTTGTGTCTCTAACCGAACGTAAAGACGAAGCGGAAGATCATGGCTTGCAGGTAGTTCCCAATCCTGGAAACGAGAAAGTTGAGATACGCTTACGCGCTCATTCAGCTACACGACTGCGATTGATAAACCTGCGCGGCGAGGTTCTTAGAAGCACAGAGCTGCAAGCCGACGACTCGGTGCAACGTGTGTACTGGCTGTGTAGCGATCTCGCCGTGGGATCATATATCGTCGAATCGTATTCTGCTCAAACTCAACAACGGAAGATCTTACACATTGTTCGCTAGAAACGCGAACACAAGGCAAACACGACGCAAACAATACACGCTGCGAATTCCACTCAGCTTTCTCTGCTTGAGTTTAGCATCAACACATCCTTGACAGCTTGGGCATCGTTGTGGAGACCTCGCTCAGGCGCAGAGTCATGATTGCATCTAAGTCGGCGAGTTCTTGTGAACACGGTACAGGTGCGTAAAGTTCATCAGAGTTGTCTGGCTTTGGACTCAACTCTAACGCAAAAAGGATGTGCGAAGCACATCCTTTTTGCGTTGATAAAAAGTCTCAAGCCGACTACGATAGCGGTAGTACGTACTTCGCATCTGGTTTAAGCAAGGCTTTACGCACCCAGGCACCGCTTTCTTCAACCCAGCGGCGAACGGAGAGTCGTTCTGCATTGCAAGGTCCGTCACCATTAATGACTCTGAAGAACTCATCCCAATCAGGATCGCCGTAGACCCACTGACCAGTTGTTTCATCTTTGCGAAGTTCTGGATCAGGTACGGTCAAACCTAACTCCCAGATTTTTGGAACATAGCTTTCAAAAAACTGTTGACGCATTTCATCGTTTGAAGCCATTTTTACTTTCCAGCGCATGAGTGTACTGGTGTGTTCCGACATTACATCAGGAGGTCCAAAGAAGTGCATCAATGGACGCCACCAGCGATTCATGGCTGCTTGCACCATTTCTCGTTGGATACTCGTACCTGTTGCCAAGGTCACTACTGAATCATAGCCGTACTTCAAGTGGAAAGACTCTTCGGTACAGATGCGATCGAGTGCTCTGCAATAAGGACCATACGAGCCTTTCGCATTGATTACTTGATTGATAATCGCTGCGGCATCAACGAGCCATGCAATGACGGCAGTATCAGCCCATGTTTCTGCTGGGTAGTTAAAGATGTTGCAGTACTTTGACTTTCCGCTGAGCAAGTCATTCAACATTGCTTCACGAGTCTTGCCCAATGTTTCAGCCGCACTGTAGAGAAGGTGGCCGTGGCCAATCTCATCTTGAACTTTCGCAATGAGAGCCATACGACGACGGAAACCAGGAGCACGGGTAATCCATGTCCCTTCTGGAAGCGCGCCAATAATCTCTGAGTGCGCATGTTGTTCAATCATTCGAATGAGTTGGCGGCGGTACTCCCGTGGCATCCAATCACCCGGCTCAATCTTTTCTCCGCGATCGATCTTCGCCTGGAACTCTGCAAGAAGGACTGGGTCCTCTGCAAAACGATCGTTCTTTGAAGGGGCGTCAACGACGCTGACATTTCCGTACATGGATGTCTCCTGAAATTCAAGTTGTGTTAGGTGCAAGGCACAAGGAATTGCCGTATCTCCTTGTGTCGACCAAAAATACTGAAAAGTAAGCGATAAGCTCTCGGCCTCTGTCTTGGAATCTACTCAGGTTCGCCTGACACTGGTTCAGAGAATGCTATTCAACCCAGTCGCAAATAAACACGTTTGTGTCGCCCGCCTTGGCGTTATGACGATTTGAGCAGAATATCAATTGTTTTCCGTCCTTTGTAAACATCGGAAAACCATCAAATTGATCGTAATACGTGACCCGTTCCAAGCCTGTACCGTCGGTGTTAATCATCCAGAGATCGAAATTTCTACCCCGAGGATCGCCCATATTCGATGAAAAGAGCACTCTTTTACCGTCAGGATGGAAGAAAGGAGCGAAGTTCGCCTTGCCATTGTTCGTGAGTTGCTTTAGGTTTTTTCCATCTGCATCCATGACCATGATTTCGAGATTACGAGGCCGGATAAGGTTTTGTCGGAGCAAATCAACATACTCTGCGGAGTCTTTTGCTTTAGGACGCGAGGCACGAAACACAATCTGCTTCCCATCACTACTGAAAAATGCGCCTCCGTCATAGCCCAGGAGATTCGTAAGACGTTTGATATTCTTGCCACGAAGATCACAGCTGTAGAGCTCGATATCTCCGTCGCGTGTTGACGTAAAGATGATGCGATCACCTTTAGGACTCACCGTTGCCTCTGCATCATAGCCATCGCTGGCTATAAGTTTTCGAAGATTGCTGCCATCGACTTTTGAACAGTAGATATCGTAGTCTGGGTACAAAGGCCATACGTAGCCTTTACTCATATCTGGCTTCTGCGGACAGCTTGCCGAGGCTGCGTGGGTGCTGGCATAGATAATCTCACCATTAGGCAGATAATAAGCGCAGGTTGTTCTTCCCTTTCCGGTGCTCACTAATCGCTTCTGTGATCCGTCCAAATTCATGGTGTAGATTTGATCGCAAGCACTATCGCCAATGTGCGCTTGATAGACGAGCTTCTTGCCGTCAAACGACAAGTAGGCTTCGGCATTCTCACCATCGGTGGTGAGTTGGCGAATGTTACGGAAGTGCTTTTCTCGGCTCTCGTAAGAAGAATCCGGTGCTCCTTGCGAAATGAGAGTGATGTTTGCGCAGATGAGGAGAAGGAGTACTACGAGCTGTGATGATCGTCTTCGCATTCGAGGTCTTGTTATGTGAATATCCTTTGTTAGGTTAGGCACGACAAAAATACGTTGTTTTGCAACGAGCACTAGAGAGAGGAGTTGGAAATTATGGGACAAGCTTTACAACAACACGTTGCACAGGATCATTTCAAGAACCCTGCGCTAGAAGCAATCATTAACATCAGCATTGCTTCAAACTTTATCAAAGAAAAAGTAGATGAGGCCTGTGCTCCCATTGGTGTAACGGCGGCGCAGTACCATGTGATGCGCATACTGTGTCAAAGTCCAAAACACGGACTCTCGAGAGGTGATGTCCTTCGTCGATTGGTTGAAAAAAGCGTTGACGTCACTCGTTCGATCAACAATCTTGTCAAAATGGGCTTCGTGGTACGTGAGGATGATTCGCTCGATCGGCGTGTTGTACTCCACAGAATAACTCCAGAGGGCATGGAAAGTCTGGCTCGTATTGACGCCGGACTCCGCACTCTTATGATGCAGATCAGTACGCGTATTCCCGAAGCTGAACTTCGAACACTCTCTGCACTGTGCGAAAAGCTCTCTCTTGTTGAACAAATTGGACAGGCGGAAGATGTTCCATCTGCCGTAGTAGAAGGATAGTCTTGGCTGTGGCTGTGCAAGTAAGACACGTAGCTCAATGCCACACTCTTAGCTTATGAAATGGCGATCGTTCACCTCGAGAAGGCCTACCTGCCAGAGCAACGAGCTTGTTCAAACAATAGCAGAAATCCACTCCAGCTGCTTTTGTGTATTGGTGATAGTAGACTGGACTGCAGTCCGGTGCATCAGCACAGAGTGAGTAACTCTACACACGCAGAAGACATCTCTCTTTAGAAGTAGCTAGCCAATCCAAACTGGAATCCCGCAATACGGGAAGGATTGCCGACAACATCGCGAATCCAGTGATGTTGGTAGACCAAGCGAATTGAGGTGTTAGGTGTTGGACGTAGCGACAGAGATGCGCTAAGAGCCTGTTCGTCATCGACCTTGTCGAGCCCTGGACTAAACTCTCCTTGGTTGTAGTCTGCAAGTTCAGCGCGAATCGCTGCGTTGAGCTGAGCAGTTTTGTAGCCCATCCACTCGAAAATCACGACAGGCACCACCGCCTCAAGATAGCTTCCCCACTGTTTCGATGCAAAGCTGGCAGCACTACCACTAGGAAGTTCAACGGAGTTCATAGCCGATTCACCTTGAATATGGCAGAAGGGCAAGTCAAGACTGTAGTCAACAGCAAGCATGGTGAGAGTGCGCTTGGTATCTACCTGCGCACCTTCATTTCGGAAACTGTTGTATATGCCGTGGTAGCCAGACAAACCAATTTCAAACTGACGCTGATAGATCCAATTCACACGAGCAACCACAGCTGGTACGCCATTGTTTGACTCCTCAAAAAGCGCATTCGATCGTGCTGCGCGAACAACCGTCTTTTGCTCGGAGGTTGAGAGTATCTTATCTCCTAAGCCATTAACGATAACCGCGTCATAACCAATCGTAGAACTGCTGCCCAGCCAGAATCGCCCACGTGCACCAAAGCCCATCATCGACAGGGTTGCAGGAAGCACTCTCGTGCTGACTAGAGGACGATCTATGAATTCATAGAGAGGACTATCGTGGCGTTGATTAAAGGCACCTAAAGGAACCACGAGAATCCCCGCACGAACTATAAGGTTATCTGCCATACGAATGTCAAACTGTGCCATCTCCAGGCTAATCTCTTCTGTACCGTGCTCGAACTCTAACTCCGACTGAAGCATGATGCGCGGACTAATCGAAGAAAAAACAAAGAGATTGAAGTGTCGCATCTCCATGCTCATACCTTCTTCAAGACCGTTCTTCTTTATATAGTTGATGTGTCCGTCAGCATACCCACCAACTTCCGTTGTGGAACCTAGTGAACTAAGTGTGGTTGGACGTGAGTAACGGGCACTGACGCCTCCACGCACATTTACACTGTCCTGAGAGCTGCTTTGAGCATGAAGGTGAACACAAACAAACAGTATCTGAACTGCAATGAAAACACTACGCATATCGATCAATAAAAGTGAATGGTGATTGTTTCTTCTTGAATACTTACTCGGTACGTTTTTAAGTTCTCGGTTGCTGGTGGCGACAATACAGTGCCGTCATGGCTAAACTCAGCTCCATGGCAAGGACAACTCAATACTGGACCATCGCTCACAAGTTCGCAGCCTTTGTGAGTGCATTTCATTTGCACAGCAGTGTACACTTGATCACTGACCTTTTCAACAAACACGGGTGCAACAAATGGATGCTTTCGACCAAGTTTGAATGAGGGGTGTACAGTAAACTCACTCTTCTTGACACGAGCGCCCTCTGCTGTCCACTCAGCGTCGACAGTTGGAACAGTGGAGCACGATTCTAAACTCAACACACTAAGCAAGCCTATGCCTACCGTGAGGCTAGCACATTCAGATAAGAACTCTTTCCGAGTTAGGGTTGTCTTCTTCATCTGCGTGCGTCTAGAGGGATTCAAGAAATTGAACAAGATCTTGTTGCTCAGTGACTGAGAGTGCCTTGTACTTCGCCCTACTAGCCGATCCTTCACCGCCGTGGAGCATGATAGCATCGCTAAGAGTACGTGCACGGCCATCATGCAGATAAAACACCTGCGAACCAGTCGACACACCTGCAAGTCCTAGTCCCCACAATGGAGCTGTGCGCCACTCTCCCGGTTTTGCTGACGCTTCGGTATAGCCATCATTGAGTTCTGCTCCCATATCGTGAAGCAGCATGTCGGTATAGGGATGAATCTCCTTCTTCGACAGAGACGCAATGGCTGAAGCTCCGGTCACAAGCGTTGGGCTATGACAGGACGCGCAACCTATATTTTGAAAAATCTTCTCGCCACGAACAACCGCTGCATCCTTGTCTCTTCTTCTCGGCGGAACTTTCAAGGTTCGAAGGTAGAAGACGACTGAGTTTATGGTCGCTGAGGATACCTCGGGCTCTGGAACAAGATCGCCAATGCCCTTTTCAGATTGTACATTCTCAATATCAAGGGGATGATAGTCTGAACTCAAACCCATATCATTGAAATAGGCATTTACGGTTTGATGCACTAAATCCACAGCACCTGCTTTGCGACCAAAACGCGCAAGTACTTTTCCGTCTCGAAGCACCGAGGTTGAGCGAAGCTCAACGAATGGAGGAAGGGCAACAAAGGAACCCACACCACTAATTCCATCACCATCTTTGTCGTTAGGATCCTCACTCGCAAGTATGACGCTATCCTCCACTGCTTCCAGATAGCCCAATCCAGTAACCGGAGGAGCAAGAAAACGTGAGTGTACGTTTGCGCTCGCCGGTAGATACTCTGGAGCAAAGCCTGGTAGTGATCGATCTTGAAGCTGTGGACCTCCTTCATCAAGCATATGGTCGACAACATCACCGTTTGCTTTGCCAAATCGTAGAAAGGCGAAACCCGAATGACCCCGACCATCGCCTATATGACAAGACTCGCATGAAGCAGCATTGAAGATTGGTCCTAATCCATCAACATCACTAAATATTTTGCCGAATTCGTCATCACCAGCAACGTGTGCTCGTAATTGTGAAGCGCTTAAATCTTCTATAGCACCGTCAAGAACGGAATCATTAGCTGCGGCAGGTCCAAACACCGTATCACAGGATACAAGGCTAAGGCTGAGCATCAATAAAACACGTTGTAGAGAATTTCTTCCTCTCCTCTTCAACAGCAGGTAGCTTGAAAGTAGCAGATTAAAAAGATCGTTTTTCGTTCGTTTTGACACTTTTCACTTCATTTCTTATTTGGACTTTGTCCAAACTAGCTACTTTTAGCAGATCTACAAGGCACTTTTCAGATTTAAGCCTTAATAGTCGAAAAACAAAGCCTGTTCGAGCAAGTTCAGCCCGCCAAACTCTGGGCAGTCGCATTCTATGCTGCCGAGATGGTAGTTCAGAGTATGGGACTAGAGTGCAGACCTGGGAATTCTCTATCTAGGGAGCGAATCACAAGATATGACAGAGCAAAGTGCTTTGAGCTGGGAGCAAACAAATGTGGATGTATCTAATCCGGACGTGATAGATGGGCAAACCCTGAGCTGCGATGAGTTTGGGTGGACGTATCAAGCTCTCATCATTCCAAGGAAAGACAGGCCTGTATACATGGAGAAGCTAGATGCACAAACACTTTACTCAGTGACGTCAACAACCACAATGGTAAGGTCATCAAACAGCACGGTTTCTCGACGAAATGCATCAACAGATTCTGTCAGCTCGCGAACGAGTGCGTTCGCATGAAGTGCTGCACTCTTTGCTAAGTGTGACTGTAAACGGTCGTCCCCATACTGTTCGTTCGAGGCGTCGACTGCTTCGTTGAGACCGTCAGAGAAGAACACAAATCGTTGTGATTTTTTCAATGGTATCACAATTTCTTGGAGATGTCGTGAAAAGAGGTCTGTATCACAGAGCCCGATACCCAGTCCTCGTGCGTCAATAGTAGACACCTCTCCATCAAGCACCATCAGAGGCTTGGTATGACCGCAACGACACAGGCGCAACTCCTTCTTCTCCATATCAAACATTCCGAGTGCCATAGTTACGAAGGAATTGCGTTCCATAGAACCATAGACATGCGAGTTCAAGTAGGTCAGCATTTCGCGTGGCGTTTCAAAACGATTTGCTGCAAGCTGCATCATTCCTTGAATCTTAGACATGTACAATGCAGCAGAAATTCCCTTACCAGATACATCACCAACAACCACCACGAGCTTCGTTGCACTAAGCTCGATGAGGTCGAAGAAATCGCCGCCAACAATCTCTGCTGGCACGGAGCTACCGCAGGCATCAAGTCCTTGCACCGTCGGCCAGTGCTGTGGAAGCAGACTCTGCTGGATGCGTCGAGCAATAGCTAGAGAATCTTCCATCTTCTGCTTCTGTATTTCCGTTTCGTGCAGGCGGGCATTCTCACACGCTACAGCCGCTTGGCTCGCAATGGTCTGCAAAAGATCCACATCCTCACTACTGTACCCCTTGCCACTCATCTTCTTTCCAACAGCAATCATCCCAACCACCTCATTCTTCAGCATCATGGGAAGAGCAAGCGCAAGCTTGTCGGTGTACAGTAATTCCTTACGCACAGTCTCTTCCAGCTCTTCGCTCTCATGGTGTCCCAAGCTGAGTACCTTTGGCTGAGCACACAACGAATCAAACAAAGCTTGTTGCGAAGAACTAAGATCCTGCACTGCACTTGCGCGGTATGCAGCACTACGGGTGACGTCTGCGTATCGCTGCGGTGACAGGTGAATCAACACCATATCAAGGTGCAGGGTATTCATCAATCTAGTTCGCAATGTCTCAACGATCTGTTCGAAATTGATTAAGCCTGGCAACTCTCTACTGAGTTCAAGAAGTGCTTTCTGATAATTGATTCGCTCCTGATAGAACACTTTTGCAACCCAATCTTCTGTTCTTCGTTTCACTGGATCGAAGGCTAGCCCAAGGACAACAAAGGCACTCACCGTAATCCAAATGTTTGTTCCGTGCGCGGTATCCAAGCCAAAGGCGGAAGCCATGTAGCCACCAAGGAATGATGACAATAAGGAAACGACTGTGAAATAAAGCACCGCAAGAACTGCAGTGGCAATTGCAAAAATCAAGCTTCGCTCAACGATAATGCCGAGGTCCATTAAGCCATAGCGGAAGATGCTGTATGCAATAGAGATTGGCGTTGACACAAACAACACGAGCGGCAGTGTCAACTCTGGCTGTAAAAAAACAGCAAATGGCACACTTTGCACCGCAATGGCAAAGTAGAGCATTGAACTAATCGAGATGAAGAAAGCAAAGATGATGGGACGTATTGGCTTGCGGTGCTCTTTTGAAGGATCAGAGAAATAAATCTGAGTTAAGCGACCCAAACCTGTTGGATAGAAGGTAAACACTCCAATTGAACAGAGAGCCACGAGTAAGTTGAGTACTAACGAGTCAGCCCACTCGCCAGGCACTATTCCGTCTCTACCAAAACTGATAACGCACACACACACAAACGCTGCTGCATACACTGATATGCGTAGCCACTTCTCATCCGATTTTTTCGTGCTCTTCGGAAAATAGCTGAAGAAGAGGATCTGTTGAGGCAAGGCAGCTATAAGAATAACAAGCACGATAATCACGACTGCCAGTCCCTGGAGTGGACTCAGATGATAATGCTGAATGTTAATTCCAGTACCAATAGTAAAGATAAAACCGTTGGACAGGCAGTAGTTCATGAAGCGCTGCTGCAATTCGCCTTGCGGCTTAGACATTACCGTCAAGAGTCCAACGAGAGTAAATAGAACACCTGTAAAGAACAGCGAAAAGGTAAAGAGGTTGAACACCTTGACGATTCGAACTGGGATCACGAGGGTCTGAGATCCCCGCTTTATCGTGTAACTCGCATAATCACCCCAATTGAGTGGGTCAATGAGACCTTGCACAGTGCGATATACAAAGCGCTGACCGTTGATCATCATGAGGGTATCGCCGTTCATAAGCCCAGCCTGATCTGCAACCCCACCCTTTTTCACATTGGTAATGAGCGCAACAGAGTCGCGTGAACGCAGCTGCTTCCACGCACACTCATCGTTACTCTGGCCATGGATGATAGAATTTTGAATAAAGTTGATGGATCCACCTACGAGCAGCATCAGAGCTAGCGTCAGGTAGAACATCTTTATCGTGGAAGCGGAAAAACGTCGGAGGAATGCGATCATGTGTGCTGAATATAGAGGGCGCAAACTACTATGACAGACGCTGTCCGGCAACACGTTCAGTCAATGCGATCATCTTCTGCTTGACAACGGTTCTACAGTACTGTCAATTCTCTACCGCGACGTAATTTGTTCGCGCAGAATCGATGGACTTTGAAACGCAGCTCGAGCGAATACCAGCCTCTGATGCTATACTGAACCCCTCGCTCTTCTCAGTCCGCTTCGCTACTGCCCCACTATCAGTCTGAACTGCAGTACAGACTTTGGATTCATTCTTCTACAGCTTTACATACAATCATGGTACAGATACTTCTTCGCTACGAATCGGAACTCCGTTGTCAATTAGAACACGGTCCATCTGCAACGCTCTTAGACACAGATGCACCGCTCGATAATATGGGTAAGGGACAGAGCTTCTCGCCTACTGACCTGTGTGCAGCCTCGCTCGTTTCATGTATAGTTACCACGATGGGCATCCTTGCACGTAAAAATGGATTTGAGCTGCAAGCCTGCGAAGCTTCGGTACAGAAGATTATGACTTCTGTGCCTACACGAAGAATTGCCGAGCTCCCTGTGAGCATACAACTACATGGACAGTACAGTGAGGAGCAGATGAGCATTCTTCGCAAAGCCGCAGAGACATGTCCGGTCAAAGAAAGTCTCAGCCCTTCCATTGTCGTTACAATCGACTGGCAGCTCGATTCCTAAGCTCAGTGCATGCCCATGAGACAAGTCCTGCGGTTGAAACCCGCTTGAGTTTTTGTTGGACTGAAGGGAGTATTATAGTATTCTGCTTATCAAGAGAGTGAAGCAACACAAAAACTGTGCGGGAAGAGCTGATGCTCAATTGGCTTCAAACAGATTTGGAACAGATTTGGAACAGCTCTATACCTGCAATGAAGGAGCATGCAAGCTGCCAAGTGAAGGAAAAAAGCTATTCCCTTTACTCGTACTGCAGCGTCACTTAATTGTCTCTTCAGTGTCTCTGACTCTACCTAGGCAGCATCGGCAATAGTACGATGCGTTTTGTGCGGAATGTAAATAGGCTCATCTTCCCCACGAATGGCTTCTTTGGTAATTATGACACGTCGGAGATTCTCACGACTTGGAAGATGGAACATGATGGGAAGCATTGCATTCTCCATAATGGATCGCAATCCCCGTGCACCTGTCTTGCGTTCCTTTGCCATACTGACAATTTCAAGCAACGCAGCCTTCTCGAACTCTAACTCCACACCTTCCATGTAGAAGAGTTTTTCATATTGCTTCGTGATCGCATTCTTTGGTTCGGTAAGAATACTCAACATGGCTTCATCGTCGAGAGGCCGCAATGGAGCGAAGACGGGCAAACGTCCCATAAACTCTGGAATGAAGCCGAACTTGATGAAGTCATCTGGCTCTGCATACTGGAACAACTCATAGTTCTCTTCGATGTTGGTTTCGGTGGCACTATGGAAACCAATGGTTGCGGCCTTCATTCTGCGTGCAATGATCTTCTCTAATCCGTCAAAGGCACCACCACAAATGAAGAGAATGTTCTTTGTGTTCACTTGTAAGAGAGGTTGTTCCGGATGCTTTCTTCCTCCGCGTGGAGGCACGCCTGCCACGGTGCCTTCTAAGAGTTTCAGCAGGCCTTGCTGCACACCTTCTCCACTCACATCACGAGTGATACTCGCGCTATCTGACTTGCGAGTGATTTTATCAATCTCATCGATATAGATAATACCAATCTCTGCCTTACTTACATCAAAGTCAGCATTCTGAACAAGGTTCACAATGATACTTTCAACATCATCACCTACGTAACCAGATTCGGTAACTGTAGTTGCATCGGCGATCGCAAATGGAACATCGAGTACTCGAGCTAAGGTTTGCGCAAGGAGGGTCTTACCCGTACCTGTTGGCCCCAGCATAAGGATATTACTCTTTTCGATCTCTACGTCCTCATACATTCCAACCATGCCGTGAGAGAGAATACGCTTATAGTGATTATACACAGCAACGGAAAGAGAACGCTTTGCTTCATCCTGACCAATCACATACTCATCCAACTTCCCTTTGATCTCAATAGGCTTTGGCAGATTATAATTCAGCGGACGAGTCTCCATAGGCTCCGTCTTCTTCTGATTCTGCTGCATGAGAATCAACGAGTTTACTAAGCAGAGGTCGCAGATGTTAGCACCATTTGGGGAGGTGATGATCGTCGTGACTTCATGCGGCTTACGTCCACAAAAAGTACATTGCATCTCTTCTTCACGCTGTTCTTTTTTCATAATCTCAACTTGATGGAACGTGCAGCTTCGCTTAGGTAGCTAGCACGTAGTGTGCTCACTTATCTTTAATCACCAACTATTAACACTTGAATCACTTATGCGCTCATAGACTACCAAAGGCAGTCCTGCTTTAGAATCAAACTTGTATACCCACATCTCTTCACACCAAAGCGCACTTCTTGGGGAACATCTTCAATGGAAAATTCTCAGGAGCCTTTTTCATACACGCGCGCTTCGCGCCCGTTGCTTCGCTCCAAAACCAATGCTCTGTGCAAAGAACTCAAAGACATTCCTTCCAGAATCTCCCAGACGATCAGATGTAAAGCGTAAACGATGCACTGCTTGTAAATCTTCGTGCGTGCCTGAGCAAAACACTGTGAAGTTTTGTCAGAGTCTAACAGACAACTAGACGAATAGAGAGTATGCTAGTCATCGTTTGACTTCTCACGAGGCTGACTAGCTGTTCTCACACATAATGAACACTAGCATGACAGGTTTGCAACATCGTAGTAAGGACACCTGAAAAGCACTTAGTCTTTGGAATTCTCGAGAATTGAATCGATCAAGCCGTATTCGAGAGCTTCTTGAGGCGACATGTAATTGTCACGATCCGCGTCTGCTTTGATACGTTCATAGCTCTGTCCGCTATGGCGTTGAATGATCGAATAAAGAGTATCGCGAATGCGAAGCATCTCTTTGGTGTAAATCTCAATATCGGTTGCTTGGCCCTGTGTTCCACCTAAGGGCTGGTGCAGCATGATACGGGAGTGAGGCAAAGCAAAGCGCTTCCCTTTCGTTCCAGCACAGAGTAGAACCTGCGCCATCGATGCAGCCATACCAACGCAATAGGTTGAGATATCTGGCTTGATGAACTGCATGGTGTCGTAGATCGCCAAACCGGCAGTCACACTACCACCAGGTGAGTTGATGTACATGAAGATATCTTTTGTTGGATCCTCGCTCGCGAGAAACAAGAGCTGGGCGATACTCAGCGACGCTACATAATCGTCGATGGGTGTTCCAATGAAAATGATGCGTTCTTTCAGCAGACGTGAGTATATGTCGTACGAACGCTCGCCACGGCTGGTTTGCTCTATAACGTACGGTACTAGCTGGTCTGTAATCTGTGTGGAGTGAATCATGTCTGAATATTCGTAGTTCTACGTCTAATGTATAAAATTTCAGTTGTTACAAATCCGGTACTTCAATGTATCGAGTCATCGTCTTGCGCCACATCGAATGCAGAGATATTCTGCGTCTGCACTCATGTCCGATCACTCTACGCACAGCTTCTTTCAAACTTCAAGCACTCCGCACGTCTGAGCTCATGGAACTTTGCGCGTGCTCTGTGTCAATTCTCAACCAAGACAAAGTGCTATACGAAGGATATGCGCAATACGATGACGAATCGAAACCCACAACCAATCGAGCTCAACTGAACCATCATCGCCTGTGGAGCACTTCAGTTGTGTGTTTGCCAGAAATCGTCAGTGAAAGAACCTCGTGTGCGTGTTCACGATATACTCAGCCATAGAATCACACCGCACGAGCGAGGTCACAGAAGTATGCACAGTCTGAAGACCTAAGCAGTAAATGATTGACTAAGATTCTGTTGCGTGTATGACTAGTGAAACTTCTGACCTTCGCCCATAGGAGGCATCAAGTTCCCATCATTCACGCTGATTTCACCGTATTGCTGCTCATAGCGCATGATGTTGTCGTTAAGAGCACCAAGTAAGAGTTTCGCGTGTTGAGGAGTCATCACGATCCGAGAGAGTACGCGAGCCTTGGGAACGCCAGGGAGAATGCGCGTGAAGTCGATGACGAACTCTGCGGGTGAGTGTGAAATAATCGCAAGGTTCGAATAGATGCCTTCTGCTTCTTTTTCGCCGAGTTCGATATTGATTTGTTGAGCGTTTGGTTGCGCTTCTGGGTTCGCCATGAAATGTCCTTTGAGATTCACAAAAAAAAAGCCGGGTGCTTACACCCGGCGCATGCACCGAGTATAGTACTGGTGACGGCAAATTACAATTTTTATTGAGCGCAGAAAATGTTGAGCACAGAGTGTGGAGAACCTCTTTGCCCTTTGCCTCAGGAGCACCGACAGAGAAGGTTGACAAGATTACTTCAAACGTGCTTTGGCTTCGTCGGCTTTCTTGAAAGCGCGATCAGCGCGATCTGGTTGACGGGAGCGACTATACACCCCACCAAGAATCTCCCAGTAGCGAGGATTATTGGCATTTGAGAACTCCATGCCCTCTAGCTCTGCCACAACAACTTTGAGTTTTGGCTTATCACCAACGGTTTCATAGATGTTCACCAAGTGCTCCATGCAGGAGATATCATCACGATGTGAGCTGAGACGACGGTAGCGATCGAAGTACTCTGCCGACTTGTTTAGCAGTGGAAAGTACCGCTGCTCGTTCTCTTTGTACTTAGAATCTTTCTCCTTGCGCTCGCGTTCCTCTTTCTGAAACATCGCGGCGCGGTTCTTCAGAGCAGCAGCACAATTGATAAGTGCTACATCGTAGTCGGGATCAAGCACCAGTGCTTTCTCATAGTTGCTAACGGCTTCATCATAGCGCTCCATTTTCAAGAGAGCTAGTGCATAGTTGCAGAGATAGGATTTGTTCTTTGGATCTTGACGAACGAGCTCACTCAAACTGATTAAAGCTTGATCCGCCTTACCTTGATCGCCATAGATCTGTACTCGGAGATTCTGAGTTTGCTCATCGGTAGGTTTGAGGACCGAGATGATATCAATGTTTGTTAGCGCCTTGTCGAAATCACGGCGATTGTAATAGATGGAGCCGAGCTGTGCAAAAGGACGTATGTTCAATGGCGCATAGCGCTCCTTTTCGAGATCGGTCCAGCCTGCAGGTGGATTGACGCGCCAGCCCTCAACCACATAGTTTCCTTTATCTTTCTGGATTGAGTAGAGATAGAGGGTATCACGTGCGCGAACTACATCAATGGCAAGTGAGTCAGTGCCGCTAAGCATGGTTTGCGACATAGCTGCGCTTCCAACCTTATCTAAAGCTGCACTCCGTGTCATACCAATGGCAATACCATTCGTACGAGCAAACTGAACTGCTGCTTGTTGAAGACTGGAATACTTCTCATATGATGCTATAGAGTTACTGCTATCACGTTTTGCGTCGTACAATAAGCCAAGTACTGAATAGTTTTCTGGCAAATCTGGCTTGAGATCCACCGCCATTTTCATGGTCTCGATACCTTTGTCAATCTTTGAACTATCACCATTCTCCGCATATCGATTATAGATCTCGACAGAAGTGTTAAACATCTCCGCCCAAGCAGAGAAGCGTGCACGCGAGATGGCTACTTTGAACTCGTCAGAAGCGCCGCGCTCAGCTATGGTGTATGCTTCGTTCATGCCCTTGATGTCTCCAAGGTGTTGACGCGTCCAGCCCAACATATACCAAGCCTCTGAGTTGCCCTTGTTACGTCCAACTTCGCGCTCGAGTAATTCCTTGGCAACCGGCCAATCGGCTCGGTTAACGGCATCTTTCGCAGCGATGTACTCGCGCGACATCCGCATTCCACCACAAGAAGCTAGAAGGAGGAGCGCCAGAGAAAAAGCAACACGCATTGTGATGTTCGAAAGTCTTAGGCTCATCGTCATTGTCGTCATCTTCATATCTCTATCGTCTCAAAAAGTAGGTAGTTCTACGTGCAAATCACTAAAGTGCCACACGAACAGAGTGTGTCATTACAGGCTGAAATCCTTAGTGCAATCGCACGAAGCAAAACCAACAATCCTCACAAAATGTACGGTTTCACAGTAGTTTCGCGTGATTGTATCTGGTTTTTTCAGGCCTCGGAAATTAGCACTTAGCGCCACAACCCGAAAGCGAAGATTTACCGAGTTTTGAGGCTGATTGCGCTTTTAGAGCATTTCCAGAACATGCGCTGTAAGTTTGTAGGAACTGAAGAGCAATATCCAAGCCAATCAGCAAATCTCTGTATCCATCATCGTTTTTCTCTCAGCATGAGTAGTACTCTATTCGAATTCGCACAAGAATCTGATCGCAATGACGCATTTGCGCCTTTTCGATCGCTATTTGCCGGTCCTCAACACAAAGGTCAGAGCGCTGTCTACTTATGCGGCAATTCTTTGGGTTTGTTGCCCAAAGCGGCACAAAACAGGGTTCAACAGGAGTTTCAAGACTGGGCAGAGCATGGTGTGGAAGGACATTTCCGCGCCAAGGAACCGTGGTTTGGATATCATCATCAGTTTCGTGCTTCTCTCGCCCGCTTAGTCGGAGCGCGAGAGCAAGAAGTTGTCTGTATGAACTCTCTAAGTGTAAACGTTCACTTGATGTTGGCTTCGTTTTATCAGCCAACAGCAGAGCGACGTCGTATTCTGATCCTCGCTAACGAGTTTCCTTCCGATCGCTATGCAGTGGAGAGTCAGGTGCGATTACACCATGGCGATCCTGCCGTCGATATTGTTGAGTTGCGGCCCAGAGAAGGTGAAGACCTGTTGCGCACTGAAGATGTACTCAGAACTATAGCAGAACTTGGGTCTTCTCTGGCTCTTATGCATTGTAGCGCAGTTCATTATTACACAGGACAATTCTTCGACATGGCGCGATGGACAAAAGCTGCGCAAGATGTTGGAGCGCTTGTGGGTTGGGATTTGGCTCATGCCATTGGAAATGTCCCACTCCGACTCCACGAATGGAACGTCGACTACGCCGCTTGGTGCTCCTATAAATATCTCAACTCTGGTCCTGGTGGGGTTGGAGGCGTGTTCGTTCATAGCAGACATTGTGAAGATGCAACACGTCTGCGCCTGGCCGGATGGTGGGGCAACGATGAAAGCACTAGATTTACGATGCCACAATGGTTCTCACCGGTGCCTAGTGCTGAAAGTTGGCAACTGAGTAACGCGCCCGTTTTTTCCATGGCTATCCATCGAGCAGCGCTCGACGTGTTTGACCAGATACACATGGAAGAGCTAAGTGCAAAAGGCAGAGCTCTCTCTTCGTACTTGATTAGAGTAATTGATACTCTGGCTCAGGAGTTCCCTGCTGATGCTTTGCGTGTCATAAGTCCTCGCAATGATGCAGAACGTGGAGCTCAGGTTTCTACGATTGCTACGCGTAACGGCCGACAACTCTTTGACTATCTTGCTGCCAATGGCGTCATAGCTGACTGGCGCAATCCCGACGTTATACGAATGGCCCCGGCGCCTCTGTATTGTTCTTTCAGTGATATCTATCGTTTGTACGAGTGTATTCGCAACTATTGTTTGGAGCAACGCTAATGGCATGGGCGCTCGTATATACCACAAATACTCATACTGATGCCCTTCTTATTGAAGGCATGCTTCAGGCGAATGATATACCTGCTCAGGTACTGTCGCAAGTCGACACTATGCGAGCCTTCGATGTTGGCGCTCTTGCCATAGCAAAAGTCTTCGTCCCCACGAGTTATGTCTCTGAAGCAGAACAGCTGATTCGTGAAGCGATGGAGCAGCAAGGAGATTAACTCGCACATGATATCATCTCCACTCGGCATCAGGTTGTAGTTTTTGTGCACTTTGTACACTGCCTACCAGACCACTAAGAGCGCTAAGACCTGACCGGAAGGTGTCACACCAACCTCCCTTACTCTAATCGTATGACCAGCTCGCCTGTTCCTCCGAGCTAACAAAGTATATGCTTGAGCCGCAGGCTCAAGCATGCAAAAGAGTTTAAACTGTTGACACAACAATCAATCCTTACTCTTTCATCTGACGCGGTAAGTTGATGTCTCCGGTGCGCATGGTGAACTGGCGATGCGCTTCATCGATAGCATAGACAGCAGAGACTTCGAGCTGGCAGTGACCCTCGGTAAGCGTTGATCGCAGTTCAGATCTTAGATCTAAGACCAGTGTTAGCTCACCGTCTTCGTACACAAAATCGGGTCCGCTAAAGTTGAAACTCTGCTTTCTATCGTTGAGTCCAAAGGAGCTACCAACAATATGAACACTATCGATGCTCAAGGTGGCACCATCTGCCGGAACATTGCGTGCTTGTAAACGAAGACGAACAGCTCCTTGATCAGTGATATCTGCTTTACGGAAGACCAGCTGCATTTCCCCGAAGGTGTTTGTGCCTTTGAATGAGGGAATGCGTTGAAGTTGACTATTGGAGACCCGTTCGTACAAGACCAATCGAGAATCTTCGCGAACGACGAGCATTCCTGGAGACATCACTTCCAGCTTCATCAAGACACGAAGTGAATCGGCGTTTAATTCGAGCTGTTGTGTATCGTCCGATAAACTCCAGGTGCCATCATATCTACTCATCAACGAGTCACCGAGCATCTGCACACGCCTCATTCGACCGTTGCGAGCACATGCGAGAAATTCTTGTTCAGCTGAAGTGTCCTGCGCAAAGGCGTTCAAACGCTTCCACACCCGACGAGTGTGAGAGCAGAGTGCGCTTCGAGTATAGGTTGCCGGGCGCCCGCTTCGTCCGAGAATCTCTCGAATCGACGAAGCAAGCTCTTGCAAACTCTGTTGCATCTCAGCCTCAGAGCATGGCAGTGAATCTAGTTGTGAATGAATGAAGCTGCTGAATCCAGGGCGGTCATCTGTTTGTAGGGCAAGTGCTTGAAGATAGAATCGACGTGCTTTCTGTGCATCGAGGCTCATACCAATTGCGTGAGCATATCGATAGCCTAGCTCTGCATGGGCTTTAGGAAATCCAGCCGCTGCAGCTTGAAGGAACCACTTCTCGGATTGCAAGGTATCGCGCTTCACGCCCACGCCTGCGTAGCTAAAGGCCCCACACTGGTAGGCACCTGTTGCTGAACCCATGGCAGCGGCACGTCGGGCATAGAGATACGCCAAATCCTCCGTACTTGGTCGTTGTGCCAGTTGCGCGGCAAGCTCCGTCATTGCTGGCTCATACAACTGGTCGGCAGCTGAGCGCAGGAAAGACAACGCTTCCAGTGTATCGCGCTCGTTTTGTGCCTGGTATAATGGAATTCGATAGTACAGGTGTTCAGCGGGAGCAAAGTGCGATTCTGCAGCCTTTCGTAAGTACCATGCTGCCGAGTCTTCGCGAATGGGAAGCGCCAAACCATTGGCGAAACACATAGACAATGCATAGGAGTGCTCGGCATTCTGTGTTGGGAGCTCGGCACGCATCAGAGGGACCGCTTTTTTATAGAGCTCGTTTGCCGCGGCTGGCGAGGGCGGAGTGCCCAATCCTTCGCGTAAACACTCGGCTTGACAATAGAGGGCATAGCCCAGTCCTGAGACGGCAGCTTTCTGCGCCCACACATAGGCAGACTGAGGATCGCGCGCAGTGCCCACACCCAAGCGATACGCTGTTGATAGTTGAGCGGAGGCTTCCATACTTCCACCCTCTGCGGCTTTGCGCAGTGAGTCAACGGTCCAAGCAAAAACCGGTGAAGAAGCCATGAACAGGAGCAGCAGAAAAAAGAATCGTACCAAGAGAGTCTTTGAAATCATATGAGTTTGCGTACCGACAAGCACATGAATACTAGTAATCTTCGTTGAGATCTTCATACATGTCTACTGACAATGAATTAGATAGAGTCCGGTGCATGACTTTGGTATATTTGCACTATTAGGGAATTCACGAATCGCTACGGCGAACAGGGTCACGGATGACAAAATCCCGCATACGACATGTAGTTCTTGCACTTGCCATCTTTCTGGGCCAATTCATGGCTACCGAAAGTACTCTGGCACAGTTGCCAAAGACAACTTCCGCTTCGCGTTGGCTGTTTCCACGAGGAAACAGTGAAGGAACGCAATCCCAATTTAGTACATCCAAGCCCCAGAACCTCGATTCCTTCAGTCTGAAGTGGTCAACGAATGCTATTGCTGGCGACGTACAACCACTTATCGGCAACCTGATCGATAACTCTGAATTAGTTCCTACAAATCCCTTTGCACCTCTTGAGATTTGTGCGGTCATTGCAGGCCAGCTTGTGACTATTGATGCTACCGGTAGAACCAAGGGTCTTACTCGTCTGCCTCCATTTGTACGATCCGTTTCTGTCATCATGGACTCATCAGCATTGCCGATTGAGCTCTACCGACGCTTTCCTTCAATGTTGGGCTTAGAAACCATTGAACGGCGTGATACTACTGACTCACTTGCTCTGGGCTACATCGCAGCATATGATTCAACAGCTGATAGCATAGCAATTCTTAAGAACCTGACCATTGATGTTCGGCCATTTGCACCAAATCTCTTCGCCTCAGTGAAGCCAGTTTGCGCTTTGCCGTATGGTGCTGATCAGATTATGGTACATGCTGTTGTTAACATGAGTGCGCCAACGCTATCAAGCATTCCGCCACAGGTTCCCTTTTTTCGAGGAATGACATCGTTCCTTTCAGGCACCTTTAACAATCTGAACTTACCAACGGTAAGTGATACTAGCAGTTCCCGCTTCACGGTTGGTCCGGTTGTCAACATCGGACAAAACTCTCTGCGAAAGTTGGGTCCCACAACATATGATTGCTTGTTGTCGTGCTATCCCAGCTCACTGGACTGGACCATCGCGGATCCCTTTCGACCAAGTTTAAGCACCTATGCAAACCGTCCATATCTAATGAGTACTCAACTGTCGGCTTCTGGCATGTCAGAAGGTATCGTACCAGTTGATCTAGATCCACTCACTCGCATCGGCCAAAGCTCAACCAGGCCACGTGTAGAAAACTTCCACGTTGAGCTTCGAGATGCAGGAAGCGGTTCGAGTGCCCAGCCGTATGTTTTAGTTGCCGAAGAGTATTTGGGACGCGACTCAAGTATAGGCACCGCACGTTTACATCTGTATACAACAATTGGTGATCCTGTCACTATTCCAGCAGACATTACTAGTCCTTCATTCTCTGGAAAAGCCAACCACTCTTGGGCAGTTGCGGTTGGTGATGTTGACGGCCGTGATACAAATCTTTTGTTGCCCTACTATCCAAACAATCCTGGTAACGAGATTGTTGTTACGCAAAGCACTCATGAGTTTGCATACCCAGCCTCGCGACTTATGATTTTGCGTTATCGCAGTGGGCTTCCTATTCAGAAACCTGCTCCACGTAATGCCTACTTGTTCCCTTTTGATACGGTGCTCACGCACACAATGACGGGTTGGGTTGCGTGTGTCAGCGATATCGACAACACTGGTGACGGCAGATCTGAAATCTTCATGGCTGATGGTTCAGATCTCTATGTGTTGCACATGCGCAACTACAGTGATCCACGCTTTACAAGAAATGCGCCGTTTGACACCTTGTTTCATACCAGATTTCCAAACGAGAATATCAATCATGTTGCGGTTGCAGATGTAGACGGGGATGGATACAATGATGTATTGCTAACAACCAATGTTCGGTGCTATCTATTCGGCCTCCCTGCTCAGAACTCAATATTTATTCTCAATCCAGCACGCAGCTCCACGACATTACAAGAATACTGCCAAGGTGATACCGTCAAGCTTCAGTGGTACAACGTCTTTAGTGGCCAACCGGCAGTTCGTGTGAGTTTTCAGCAGTATCGCAATGGATTTCCTGTCAATAGTCCTCGCATCCTTGACTCCGCACGTGTCAATCTGGCAGATACCGTCAACTTTAGCTTTATTGCCGACTCAAGTTTTGAAGGTTTGACGGGACGCTTCATTGTTCAGAGTACGAAGCGCTCAGCAATTATTGACTCAAGCGCACTAGTCAGTTTCACACGTGCGTTCATACAATTCGACTCGACCACCGTCGCCACGCGATATCGAGCATTAGAGTATGGTCGCGTACGCGCCAATGTTTCGTGCTTGGATAGTATTGAATTATACAACTCGGTGGATTCAGGTAAAACCTGGCAGTTGATGGCAGCACAATACAAGAACAGCACCGACAGCTACTTTTCTGCTGACGCCCTTTTCCCCTGTCCAGGCTACTTTGGCTGTATAGCAGACCAAGATAGCACCATTCTCTTGCGAGCAGAAGGATTGTCAGCTGCACGCAAGCCCGTGTACTCAGATACCGTTCGAGTTCGCGTTGGACCTCATGAGCTCATCACGCGTATCTACCCTGAACCTTCCATTATCTGTACCGAGCGCGGCATATTGTGGTTGGTACCAGCCGATACAAGCGTCTGCGACAGCGTTTCAATTCTCGAATCCAGTGATGGTGGAAAGAACTTCCGCCTGCTTGAGCGTTTTGGACGCCTCAGCAACGAATTCATCTATCATCCGGATCTGTACAGTCCAGACACCGTCGTTCTTCGAATCTGTTGCGCAAATAGTTGCCTTCGCACAGATACAACCCTGGTGAATGTCCGATCCAAAGTTGTGCGTAAAATCGCCCCAAACCCTTTCGACCCAACGGTTGAAGTCTGCGAAATTTTCAGTGTCCCTCCTGTAACGGCTAGTGCCACAGTGCGCATTTTTGACCAAAACGAGCACATTCTGCGAGTTTTGGCAAATTCTGAGATGCGAAAAGCCGAGCGCGTGTATTGTGATCGATGGGATGGCCGTACAGACGACGGGAAGATTGTGGCGATGGGAATGTACTATGTTGTTGTGGAGTATGGAGATGGCTCACGGGAATTCTACCCCGTCTTTGTGAAGCGCAACTAAAACGGCCGAAATTGAGGCTAGAGAAACAGAGCTGCGTAAGCAGCAAAAAAAGGCTGCAATACTAAAAAAACATATTGCGCACTATGTGCGCTCTCTTTCCTATCTTTGTCAAATCCGCAAGAAGCCTTGCGGGTACAAATAGCATGGTTAACCATCATTCTTGTTTCAGTTTTTTCAGGTAGTAGTTGAAGAATAGCAGCCCCTTCTTTAGTCCGTTCGACCGTAACCGCCGAGACAGCCGCGATCGCGAGAGTAAAAGCGGCATTCGCACCAACGAAGATATAAAAGCTCAAACCGTACGCGTTGTTGATAGCGAAGGTGGTATGCTTGGTGTCTTTAGTATTCGCGACGCGCGCGACATGGCTGCCAAGGAAAACAAGGATTTGGTGGAGATTGCACCTCAGGCGAACCCTCCTGTTTGCAAGATCATCGACTTCGGAAAGCACTTGTACGAACAGCACAAGCGTGACAAGGAGCAAAAAAAGAAAATGCATACTGCGCAATTGAAGGAGATTCGCTTCAAGGCGCAGACAGATACACACGATTTCGATTTCAAGACCCGTCACGCCAGAGACTTCCTCATGCGTGGAGACAAGGTCAAAGCTTCGGTGATGTTTCGCGGTCGCGAAATGCAGCACATGGAGTTTGGTGAAATCCTGTTGAAGAAGTTTATCGAACAGTTGGATGATGTGTCGAAGGTCGATCAGCCACTGAGAGCTGAAGGTCGCACGATGGCAGTGACTTTAGCTCCTGATAAAGACAAGTTGAAGAAGGTTCTACCGGCGGCTAAGCCAGGTGCGAAGACGGAGAAGTCCGAAGATGCCCCGCCGAAGGAAAACACCGTGGCTAGTACAAGTCCAGAACCAGAAAGCAACACCGAACACTAGCTCAGCTGTGTTTACAGTTACAAATGTCTCTCAGAGCACAGGTTTTCGTGCCTTGCACCTGAGAGCGAAGAACATTGCAAAGATTAATTTATAACGTTAAAGGTTCACTATGCCTAAGATGAAATCGTTGGGAAGCGCTAAAAAGCGCTACAAAATCACAGGATCTGGTGCTATCAAGCGTCAGAAAGCATATCGCGCGCACATCTTGACCTCGAAGACCCGCAAACGCAAGCGTCAACTTCGCCAAGATTGCTTAGTCGATTCAGCTAACCTGAAACTCATTCGCCGTCAATTGGTTATTGGTTAAGTTCGGTATCCGAATTTTTCGTTCGGAAGTTTGGAAGGATCGGTTCTCCCCTCCTTCATTGTTTTGAAAATTTACTGTATGGTTATAAGGGTCAGAGCGCTACTCTCCTTATGCCTCATTTTACCAACTCATATTTTTTGGAGTTAGAATGCCTAGAGCAAATAATAAAGCAGCAGCGCACCGCAGACGTCGCAAGTTTATACGACTGGCGAGAGGTTATTGGGGTGCACGTTCGAAAGTTTGGACCGTTGCCAAAACGCATATTGAAAAAGGTCTTAGTTATGCGTATCGCGATCGTCGAGCAAAAAAGAGAATATTCCGTCGTCTCTGGATTGTTCGTATCAATGCCGCAGCCCGTTTGAACGATACGACCTATTCACGATTGATCAATGCATTGCATAAGAAGAATATTTCTATTAACCGCAAAGTACTAGCTGACCTTGCCATGAATCATCCGAATGTTTTTTCGGCGGTAGTAAAGCAAGCACTGGCATAGCGCCTGCGGATTTTTTTGTTCCACTTACAGGTTTATTCGGATGAAACTCTATATCGGTAACCTCAGTTACCAAACTCGTGAGAACGACCTCGAGCAACTCTTCGGAGCGCACGGCGAAGTCAGTTCCACACAAGTCATCATGGATCGTCAGACCGGTCGCAGCCGCGGCTTTGGTTTTGTCGAGATGACGAACGACGATGAAGGTCGCGCTGCGGTAGAAGCATGCAACGGCATGTCATTCATGGGTCGCAATATCACGGTTAACGAAGCACGTCCTCAAGAAGAACGTCCTCGCCGTGAGTTCAAGCCCCGTGGAGACTTCCGTGGCGGTGGCGGAAATCGCTACTAAGATTGCTACTCTCCATTGACACAAAATCTAAAGCCTGCGGATCTACGATCAACAGGCTTTTTTCATTCCTACCACTGAAGCATCACACCTCGAAGCTGATCTACATCTTCAAACAGATTTCTCACAGCCACGAAGCCGCAAAGCGGTAAGCTCAAAGCCCAGAGAGAAGCGAAGCGGAGCCCTTGGGAGAAAATGAAGTCGATCATCACACACCTCAACATCGAGGACCGCAGGGCCGATTCCCCACAGCCCAGGGAGTAGCGAAGCGGTGCCCTGGGATAGCGAAGTAATCGATCATCATACACCGCAACATCGAGGCCCGAAGGGCCGATTCCCCACAGCCCAGGGAGAAGCGAAGCGGAGCCTTGGGGAGGAGAAAGAAGATGATCATTATACAACCCTACATCGAGGGCCAAGGGGCCGAAGGTTGAGAGATTTAATATATTTATCATTGTTTGACGTTCGATTGTACCCAGGGCTCCGCTGCGCTGCTCCCTGGGCTGTGAGGAATCGCCCCGTTGGGGCTCGATCTTGAGGTGGATATTGAACCTGCTTCCTTCGATCGTACCCAGGGCTCCGCTGCACTGCTCCCTGGGCTGTGCGGAATCGCCCCGCTGGGGCTCGATCTTAGGGCGGTTGATCTATCTTCGTTTGCTCCTTCGCGCCTTCCCTCTTGCTCTTCTACCCAAGGCTGCGCTGAGCTGCTCCCAGGGCTGTGGGGCATCGCCCTGTTGAGGCTCCATCTTGTGGTGGAGTCCAGACTCAGCGTTGAATGAGCTTCTCATATTGAAGTGTTGTATCTCGAGCACTCGCTGCGAATTTTGCGAACCAGCCGCTGCGAGCAATGAGTTGCTTTGGACTTCCCTCTTCTACAATACGACCGGCTTCCATGACATAGACTTTGTCTGCGTCGTGCACCATACTAAAGCGATGGGCGATGATGATGATGGTGTGTGTGGAACGAAAATGCTGGATGGTGGAACGTATGAGTGCTTCAGTTGCGAAGTCAACGTTTGCTGTTGCTTCATCGAGGATAATGATGCGTGGATTTGCGATGATAAGTCTGGCGATTTGTACTCGTTGACGTTCACCGACCGAGAGTCCAACGCCACCTTCGCCCACTTCGGTATCTAAACCTTCGGGTAGTCGATCTATTAAGGCACTCAAGCCTGCTAGTGTAACGGCACGCAAGATCAGTGCTTCATCGACTGAGTCTGCAGCGTAGACGATGTTCTCACGTAAGCTCATTTTGAAGAGCACTCCATCGGTAGCAACTAAGCCAATGTTTGCGCGCACAGATGCAGGATCAAGATCGCGAATGTTTTGTCCGTCGATGCGTATGCTCCCGGCCGACACCTCATACAGCTTCAAGAGCAAGTCCATGCTCGTCGTTTTTCCGGCTCCGGAACTACCCACGATAGCAGTGATCTGTCCAGGCTTGGCACTAAAACTCAGTCCTTTCAGGATCTTTCGTTTTGCTGTGTAGCCAAAATGCACATCTTGAAAGTCCACCCGCCCTGCATCTACTTTCAGTTCTCTCCCTCGTTTCTCTTCTACGCCACTCTTTAGCAGACGAAAGGTGCGGGTGAATGAAGCAATGTTCTCTTGAAGTTCCATCCAGACAGCTGAGAGCTCGTCGATTGGACTATAGAGTTCTTCTACGTACACAACGAACATAACGACATCGCCTGGTGTGAGCTGGCGCTTCAAGGCAAGGTATCCGCCAATGATTAAGACGAGGGTTGAGCCGAAGTGAGAGATAAACGCATCCCAGAAGACAACATGATTAGCCGTTCGTGCCCGAAGAAGATACTCGGTGTAAGCTTTGTCCGAGAGTTCACGCAGAGCGCGAATCTCTCGATACTCAGCGCCTGACAGCTTCAAGGTTTTGATTGACTGCATGGCGCTCTGTAAGCGTCCTGACATCAACTCCCAGAGCTCATAGTAGGTACTAAATCCTTTTTGCATCTGCTTCGTTGAGTATCGAACTAAGCAGATGTACGGTGGGATTGTGATCAGCACAATCATTGTTAACCCACTGTTCAATGCCAACATCACGAAAAAAGTACCAAAGAGCTTGACCATGTTAGGTAAGACATGCTTGCTAAGATTGGTGATGATCGGCGAGATATGATCAGCCTCGTCGATCTGCTTGGTCAGAACCCCACTGGACTTTGTGTTGAAGAAACTGATGGGTAGATGCAGCACATGCTCAAAGGTGTCGAGCAGAAACGTTTGCTCTATTGCACTTGCAATTCGCTCTGATAGATTCTCGCCTACCATCCAAAGTGCGTAGCCAATCATACCAATCAAGAAGAGTGCGAGTACAGCAGTAATCATGTTGAACATGACCTGTGCAGCTTCGCTTGGATACAGATCACGCTGGAAGTGTAAGTCCTCTTCACTCATAGACAACTCTTCGCCACGAGAACTTGATGATTCGGCCAATCGCAATTGGACTTCTTCTGCATTTGCGTACGAATTGGAGGCTTCTTCAAGAAGGAACTCGTCAGCCCATTCAGCCACGAGACTCTGCTCATCGTTCAGCAGTCCATCGTGCTCAACGAGTCCATCTATCAATTCAGTAATCCAAGAACGATCTTCCACCGGTCGATCCTCGGTGCGCGGAACGAACAACCCGGCAATGTCGTTCACTACGTCCCTATACACCATTGGATAGAGCAAGTCCGTTGCCGTGTAGATAAAACTCAGAATGACCACGACGCAAAGCATGGGTCTATGAGGGCGCGTGTACTTCCATAGTTCACGCACAACGTTGATTGTCGGCTCAGAGTCCATAGGAACGTTCCAAATAAAGGAGAGTCTGAGCGGACTCAATGAAGAAAATACTACTGCAAAAAAGCGAAGAGATGTCGTTGGTTTGAACGTTCAGCGGTCCATGAGAGCAGACTTCAGTTATAGTCTCTATGAGGCATCGATGTTCTGTGCAAGACCCATCATGATGTTGGTTTAGCGAGCTGCAGAAGTCATGAGAGCAGTAGAAACATGCCAATGACAGGACTGGGACAGTTGCCCAACAAGAGTGTATTACAGAGTCTTTGTCCGCGACAGATTGGTCTGCACGCGTGAGCGCTACATCGTCATGGACAGTAGTTTTGAGAGCGGGAAAGCGGAGGTACTAACAAGACGTGGTCAGTGAGGCGGAGGGAGCTGACCGAGGTAGAATTCTGTGTGTTGCAGAGCGGACATTCAACCAGGCATGCCTTGCATGCCTGGTTGAAGAATGTACCGCAACTATTCACTCATGACTTCATGTTCTTTGGCTTGGGTCATGGTGTCGACATCTTTGACGAACTTATCCGTCAACTTTTGAATTTCATCTTCGCCACGTTTACGGTCGTCCTCAGAATACCCTTCAGCCTTTTCAGCTTTCTTCAGTAATTCCATTTGGTCGCGTCGAGCAGCGCGGATATTGACTTTGCAGTCTTCCGCCATTTTCCAGCAGGACTTCGCAATTTCTTTGCGTCGTTCTTCGGTCATTGGTGGAATTGGAATACGGATAACGGTACCATCGCTCTGAGGGTTCAAACCCAGATTAGCAGCAAGGATAGCTTTCTCGATAGCACCAAGAACATTGCGTTCCCATGGTTGCACGATAATGAGACGAGGTTCTGGTACGGAAACGCTTGCTACTTGAGCGATAGGTGTTGGAGTACCATAATAATCAACGCGAACTGCATCAAAGATTGATGCTGATGCGCGGCCTGTGCGCACTTTGCCGAGAGCTTGATGGTGGTGTTCCACAGCCTTCGACATGAGTTGTTTTGCGGTCTGGACAAAATCTTGGACTGGCATATCATTCCTCTTGAATTCTACATACTTGAACTACTTTGATCGCTCACAACAGTGGCGATGTCTTCACCTTCAATGAGTTTTTTCAAATTGCCTGGGGTGTTCATATCGAAGACCAGAATTGGCAGATTGTTCTCTTGGCAAAGCGTAATGGCTGTCATATCCATTACACCCAGTTGTCGCTCTATCACTTGTTTATAGCTCAAACTCGAAAAGCGTTTTGCATTGGGGTTCTTTTCAGGATCTGAGTCATAAATCCCATCAACGCGGGTTCCCTTGATGATGCATTCAGCTTCGATCTCAATAGCGCGGAGCGCAGCAGCTGTATCGGTTGTAAAGTAAGGATTGCCTGTACCAGCTCCAAAGAGCACGACACGTCCTTTTTCCAAGTGTCTGAGTGCGCGACGACGAATGAACTGTTCGGCTATTTGCGCTACTTGAATTGCACTTTGCAGACGAGTAGGAACTTCTTGAGCCTCCAGCGCGTTTTGCAATCCAATGGCATTAATAAGAGTGGCTAGCATTCCCATGTGATCGCCCGAAACCTTGTCGATCCCGTTCTCAGCAGCCTGCACACCGCGGAAGATATTTCCTCCACCGATTACCAAGCCTACTTCAACTCCCATATCATGCACAGATCTCACTTCGCGGGCAAAATGCTGTAACACTTGAGGATCGATACCGAACTGTCGTTCCCCCATCAGCGACTCACCGCTGAGTTTTAGAAGTATACGTTTGTAACGCGGTGTCTGCATAACAATCCTTTCTCGATGCCACTACGATTCGCACAAAAATACCGGAGTTCTGCCTCTTGTTCTTCTCGGTGGGTTAAAAAAAAGACCTCTTAAAGAGGTCTTCAATTCATCCAATACTTACTCACCAAGGAAAAAGCGATGGAAGGCAACAACCCGTGCTTCCGGACTAATATCCTTGACAACATCTGCAACAGTCTTCCCAGCATCCTTTACGAAGGATTGCTCTACCAGACAGTTTTCTTGATAATACTTCTCAACACGACCCTTAGAAATACGCTCAGCGATTTCTGCGCTCTTCCCTTCGTTCATCGCTTGCTCTTTGTAAATCTCGATCTCTTTATCAAGAGCGTCGTTCTTCACTTGAGTGCGGTCAACATAGAGAGGATTCATAGCAGCAATCTGCATAGAGATATCACGCATCAAACCTGCAGTACGTTCATCGGAAGGACCTTGGCTCATTTCCAAAACAACTGCCAGTTTGTTTCCAGCGTGGTTGTAAGCAATAAGTGCACCAGTCGAAGTATAGTATTCAGCACGGCGCATCTCAATACGCTCGCTGAACTTCGCTAAAATTTCATCGCGCAAATTGCCAAGGGTCTTTGTACCAAGGTTGGTGTTCCAAAGAACATCTCCATCGGTAGCACCGCTGGACAATACAGCGTTCGAAATTGCGTGTGCAAAGCCAACGAACTCTTCATTGCGACCAACGAAATCTGTTTCGCAATTCACTTCAACCAAAGAAGCGGTCTTGCCATCTTCACTAGTTAATGCAAGAACCAAACCTTCATTCGCAGAACGATCGGAACGCTTGGATACCGAAGCAGCACCCTTCTTGCGTAAGTAATCAACTGCCATTTGCATATCGCCTTGGGTTTCATCCAAAGCCTTCTTACAATCTGCCATTCCGGCTCCGGTCTTTTCGCGGAGCTCTTTTACCATTTGGGGCGTAATCATAATCGTTTTTCTAGTTAATCTTTGATGTTTAGTTGTGGTGTACTTCTATCTAGCGAGTACTGCGCTCAACTCGACACGTCCTTGTACAGCTTGACGACGGAATGCACTCGCGTACAGCTCAAAAGTCAAAATTGTGTTATAGATCCGAAGCTAGGGTAAATAGGAACACAGCTGAAGTTTCAGACTCGGATGTTGAAGCAACGCCAAATGTCGCTACCTACAACGAAGTCCACGTTCTCAGTCCTCTCAACCGATTCATACTCTTGCCCACACTGCACTCCTTCTCTCAGCGCGAGGCTGAGGCAGGAACATTAGGCTTGAGGAGCTTCGCTACCAGCTTCGCTTCTCTTGGTACGCTCACGCATACGACGACGTGGTTGCTTGTCATCTCCACCTTCAGCTTCGCTGCTACCTTCAGTTTGGGAACCGATTTCTGCCGCGCGCGCCTTCGCTGCTTCACGTCCCTCGATGATTGCATCACCCATAATGCGGCAAATCAATTCAATTGTGCTAACTGAATCATCATTTGCTGGAATTGGGAAATCCACTTCCTCAGGATCGGAGTTTGTATCAACAATTCCAATAACTGGAATACCAAGAATCTTCGCTTCCTTGATCGCAAGGTGCTCTTTCTTGATGTCTACAATAAACAACGCACCTGGAAGACGTGTCATGGATTCAATACCACCGAACACTTGGCGCAGACGGTCGCGCTCGCGACCCAAAAGCAAACGCTCTTTTTTCGTGATCTTCTCAAATGTACCATCAGCTTCTCTCTTATCGATACTAGCCAACTGCTTGATACTCTTACGAATTGTTGGGAAGTTCGTTAACATTCCTCCAAGCCAGCGCTCAACAACGTAGTTGGTTCCGCACTGCTTTGAAGCATTTTCAACAGGAACTTTTGCCTGTGGCTTTGTGCCTACAAACAAGACAATCTTGCCCTGTGAAGCAATTTCAAGAATAGCTTCGCGGGCGATGTCAACCAAGGCCTGTGTTTTACGAAGATCGATAAGGTGGATACCATTGCGATGCGTAAAGATAAAGTTGCGCATCTTGGGATTCCAACGGCGGGTCAAGTGACCAAAGTGGGCACCTGCTTCGAGCAGTTGCTCGACGGAAACTGAAGGCATAGTATATTTTGGAGTGTGTTAAACATCTGCTCCTTCTGGTACTCCTGAAAATCCTTCCGAAGAAGAACACACAACAGGCATAGGGAGCATGGAAAATAAAAAAGAGGGGTCGGAAGCTGTTGGCATCCGACCCACAGAGTCTTAACGCTTGGAGAACTGGAAGCGCTTACGAGCCTTCTTCTGACCGTACTTCTTACGCTCAACCATACGTGGGTCGCGAGTAAGTAAGGTAGCCTGACGAAGTGTAGGGCGAAGCGTTGAATCAAATTCTAAAAGAGCGCGGGCAATACCAAGGCTTACAGCACCGGCTTGACCAGATTTGCCACCACCATGAACGTTGACAAAGATGTCGAACTTTCCTTCTGACTTTGTCTCAGCAATAGGGCGAAGTGCTTCTTGACGGGTCGTGTCAACCGGAAAGTACTCTTCGAGACTTCTACGGTTCACAAGAACTTTTCCCGATCCGGGAACAAGACGAATACGTGCAACAGCGGTCTTACGGCGGCCTGTACCTTGAAATGCTTTGTTCATAATCTCAATCTTAATACTTCAGTTGATAGACTTCTGGCTTCTGAGCAGCATGATTGTGCTCAGCACCACGAAATACTTTAAGCTTCATACCAGTTTTCTTGCCAAGGGAATTCTTTGGCAACATTCCCTTCACAGCCAATTCGATAATTTCTTCTGGCTTCGTTTTTTGAAGCTCCTTAAAGCTGCGATAAATTTCTCCACCTGGATATCCAGTGTGGTGGAAATATTGCTTTTGGCTTTCGCGCTTTCCTTTCATCGTTACCTTTTCCGCATTCAACACGATAACGTAGTCACCACAGTCTACATGCGAGGTAAAGGATGGTTTATGTTTGCCGCGAAGCAATGCAGCTACTTGTGATGCGATGCGACCAAGGGTCTGTCCATCAGCATCGATAACCCACCACTTGGGTTCGATGTCCTCTTTGCGAGCCGACTTTGTAAAGTCACCAGACGTTTTCACACTAAGCCTGTCGTTTGTTGAATAATTTTTTAGCGGACTGCAAATGTAAGGGGAAAAACTGACCTGACATAATTTTTGGCGAAAGTTTTTTTGAGGGTGGATCTACCACGAAGCTCTTCGTTACCTCCCTATGGCAATGCTATTTGGCCCAATCGGACCTTCTTTTTAGCACCGCTAACCGAGGGGATATTTGAATGGAGTCCTGCCAGGCTTCGCCAAGCTAAATAGGCAAAACAAAGCGATTCCTTGCTTTTTGAAGGAATTCCGAGGGAATCTGATGAAACGACTGCGCAGCCTGGTAGAGCCCTACTCAGACCCTCCATCAGAAAGGTGTTCTGCGATCCGCCACCCGAGACTATTAGGCGCTTGGTTTGGGGAGCATAGGTCAACACGCTCTGGGCAATGCTCCAAATGGTGAACTCACTGAGCGTGTGTACGAGATCTGCAGCTTGAACTTCATGAGTATATTCCGACATTATCTCTCGCAACTGTTCACGCGAAAAGTACTCTCGACCTGTAGACTTTGGCGGCGGTCTATGAACGTACTCAATGTTCTGCAATCGCTCGAGCAATGGCGCGTGTAGGTTCCCTCCACGAGCACACTCCCCTCCTTCGTCAAATGCCCTTCCATACAACTGTTGCATCGCTGCATCTATCCAAACATTCCCGGGTCCACTATCGAAAGCAACGAGATGCTCCTCAGTCTGCTGAGCAGCTAACACAGTGAGATTTGCCATGCCTCCAATGTTTAAAGCAACTCTGTTCTCATGAGGATCCTGCAAAAAACTGAGATCAAAGATGGGAACGAGAGGTGCTCCCTGCCCTCCCATGGCTATATCCGCCGGACGAAAGTCACCAACAACCACACACTCACAGTCCTGAGCCAATGTCGACAATGAACAGAGCTGAAGAGTAGATGCAAGTGGCTCGCCTTGCAATCGATGCTCTCCACCGCTTGAAAGGTGATGAAGTTCTGGTGCATGCCAGAGTGTCTGACCGTGCACACCTATCGCATCCAAATCAGAACTTTGAATACCTAACTGATCGCAGGCTCTTCTGATTGCTTCGGCATACCAGCGACTAAAAAGAACGGGAAGATCACTGTATACCGACAAAGGCAGCGCACGATCAAGTAACGAAAGCAAGAAGCGTCGCTGCTCAGCTGAGTATTCAAGTGAAGCAGACGCCTCTTGCTCCATCCGGCAGCCTTCGGCTTCCGCTGATGCTGTGAACCGAGCGATACTGACATCAATACCATCCATAGATGTCCCACTCATCACTCCAGCAACAAGACGTGACTCAGATTTCCACTGCGTTGTTTGTAGTATCTCTCGCATGCGACAATATTCCGTTAAGCACAACACTCAAGGCTGCCCAGTTGCGTACCGGAAGCCTATGTCCTATTTTCCTGGAAATTACAGACTAGATGAACGCGATCATCGTTCTCCACCCAAGGCTATGCTCGACTGGCTGCTCTCTATCGATGTTTCTCTCTATTCTTTCGTGAATAGCTCATTGGCTAACCCAGTCTTTGATAGCATCATGCCAATCATCACCAATGTTCGCTGGTGGATGCCTGTGTACGTCATTGGATTATTGTTGCTCTTCTGGAAAGGCGGGCAACGAGGTCGGATCTGCACACTGTTGTTGCTTTCTTGTGTGGCGATAACCGACTCGTTCAATAGTCGGGTTTTGAAGGAGATGGTGGGACGCGAACGACCCTCCACTACACTCAGTACAGCTCGTGTTATTGCACCTGCTGCTGGCGGAAAGTCATTTCCCTCCTCTCACGCAACCAACAACTTTGGCGCAGCTTTGATTCTGAGTCTCCTGTATGGGAAACGACGCGCTCTTTGGTACGCCTGCGCCATCACAGTAGCTTTTTCACGAGTCTACGTTGGTGTACACTATCCACTAGATGTAGCAGCAGGCGCTGTGGAAGGTAGTTTGATTGCCTGGATGCTATGGGGTCTGCAACAACGATTCTGGCCTCTCGACGAAGTCGAGTCCTGATACAAGAAAGCCACAAACACTTTCGTGTCCGTGGCTTTTCTTGTGGTGGTAAAAGGTGAGCGTCGTTGTAGACGGGAAGGGGGTGCCCCTCTGACTCAACCTTCGTGTGGTTAATCAAAGCTCCATGATATGGCTCGTATCGGAATTCTTCGCTTTGGTGTTAGCTCTTTAATCCCCGTCCCCTATCACTTCTGCTCTGTACTCTCTGACCAGACTGAATCTTTTAAGGTTTACTTCTAAAGAAAAAATAGTCTCTCTCGAAGCCTCTTCTTCGCATCCTTGCGTTGGCTATCGGTCTTCTAAAAAACCGACCTGCATCCAGGTACTCAGCCATCAGTATGCTCTTCACAACCAGAGATAATCTCCGGCTTAGCACTGAGGTAGAGACGTCTGAATAACAACTATGATTGCATTGCGTTTCAAAAATAATTCACATTCTTTTCAGCACTTGCCTGGAAGCTGGGTTGGTCAACATATGATATAACAAACCTCTTTCTGGCAAACTGCACACACCAATATCCGAGAGCTCTGCGGTAGTCTTTGAAAATAATAATGTTAGTCAATCTCTTCAATTGCCGTCCTACAACCATTCCGCTCCTTGAACTGGAATGGAGAATACTCTGTGTTACCAAAAAGCCACGACAGATCTCAGGAAAAAAATCTTTTGAGGTGGAAGCGTCACGCCGGTCTCGGCCCACTCAAGGCTCGCTCGTTTCCTGACAAGGCGTTTCATCTTTTGTCAAAATGTTGGTAGTCTTTTGCACCCTTCCAATGCCCGCCCCAGGTCCATCCGCGTTTTCGAAATGCTCTGACCACAATGCAATTCTCTGTTATTGTCCCAGCAACAGCCGGGTCGTAAGGTCTCTGCGAACTTCCTCCGTGCCCTACCCAGGGATTGAGATAGGGATTGACGTCGATTGCCATTCCGCTAGCATGTTTCGACAGACGCTTTGTACCGCTAACACATCGATAGTTAAACGCGCTGGTATTGTTCTTTGCAATGGAAGCATCGTCGTCCCAGTTGAAGTGGACTATAGGTATCACTGATTGAAGTGGAAATGCAGCACTATCTATCTCGTGAAAAATCGCTCTGAGTTCGTCCACCAGTGTACAGTCAGCAACGATCTGTCCTCGGTGCCTCTTTCCATCCATGCCATGATAATGCACCTCAAGAAGTCTCTGCCTATCCCGTATCTGTGCTGGCGCTGTAGAACCACGAAGGGCTTGCTCTGGAGTGTCTTGTGCATCAATGACAACACTTCCAGTTGATTGGATTGGATCTACGTTGAACGTTGCGTGTAGAGCGTTTAGGCTTGCAACAATTGACAGAGCTGTGATCAATCCAACCACAACAAACACGAACACTTTTCTATGTCGGATACCAGCCGGAATAGGCTCCGTAGCGCTTTTCCGATCACTGTGTTTCTGTGTCAATCGCATGATCATCCGTAAATTCAAGAATCTAGGCAATCGCGAGCACGTTTCTTGTCGATGCTTCGTCAATCTGCCTTCATAGAATTCAAAAATAGAACTGTTGAGCCCCAAGCTCTTGCTAATGGATACAAACGAACTCAAAAAGAAGTTTCTACATCGCGATCGCTCTGCTCGCGCTATTACTACAGACGGCAGTTTTCGTGCCGCAGCCATCGTCAATACAAATGTTGCTCGTGAAGCGAAACGTCGCCACAACACCGACCCCTTGGCAACCCTTCTGCTATCACGGAGCCTTGCTGCAGCCTCCCTTTTGGCATCTTTCCTGAAGGGGGAAGAACGTATTGTCCTCGAGCTCATGGGCAACGGACTCTACAAACGCATCTTTGCCGAAGCCCTGCAAGTGGGTGAGGTCCGAGGTTATATCGATACGAACTCGAGTCCAGAAAATACTGATACCCCAATGGGCATTGGCTTGCTGCGAATCACCAGAGTTCTCTACGGTAAGTTTGAACCGGTGTCTGGGGTGGTTGCTCTTCAAAAAGCAAATGTCACTGCCGACTTAGCATACTACCTCACACAAAGCGAACAGATCCCTTCGGCAGTTCGCCTTGATGTGGACATGACAGATGATGGCGAGGTACTGCATTCTGCCGGCATCATTATTCAAGCAATGCCTGACGCTTCTGAAGCTGATATTGAGAAAGTTCACGCAAACATCCTACGCTTTGGCTCTGTGGCGGAACTGGCAAAACAAGGCTATAACCCGGATGAAATTCTCCGACAATTTATGCCCTCAGAAAGTGAGATCATCAACAACACTCCAGTCGATTTCTTCTGCCGTTGCTCTCTGGATCGCTTTAAGTCAATACTCTTAACGCTTGGAATGCAAGAGGTTAAGGGTATGAGAGATGCTGGTCAGCGCGAGCTAGTGTGTCAATATTGCAACAATCGCTACGAGCTGAGCGATGCAGATTTCGAAGGCTTGATTTCGCAATTGCAGGCGAATCAGAACTAAGATCGTGTTGAAATGTTTGGGGTCAATGGGTCGCAGTTTCGAGTTTGCCTAGGAGAATGCGTCTTTGACTTTGCCAAAAAATGACGCATCTTTTGACGCTTTCTTTGACTTCTTGGGTGCGATGTTCTCGCTTTTCGAAAGCTCTTTCAGCAAGTCCTTCTCATGGGAACTGAGCTTCGCTGGAACAAAGACATTTATCTGCACGAGTTGATCGCCCTTTCCGTGACTATTCAAGTGTTGAATGCCACGATCGCGCATTTTCAGAACTGTGCCTGGCTGCGTTCCTGGTTGAATCGTAAGTACTGCTGTGCCTGTGAGGGTTGGGACCGTTACTTCACCGCCAAGTGCAGCATCAGGGAAGGAGATGGTGAGTTCATAGATCACGTCATCATCTTCACGAGTAAAGTGCTGGTGTTTGATTTCTTGGATGACCACAATTACGTCGCCGGCGCTACCACCACGACGACCGGCATTACCTTTGCCCTGGATAGGAATGTAGTTTCCTTCACTGACTCCAGCTGGCACATTTACTTTGATGGTTGTCTCGCCAGCAACTCTTCCCTCACCCTTACAGCTATCGCAATGGTCTTTAATCACCTGACCTGAGCCGCCGCATGTGTTACAGGCGCTGATGTTGACGAATTGTCCAAACATTGAACGCGACACTTGGCGAACTTCTCCTTGACCCTGACAGCTTGGGCAGGTCGTCATACCCGAACCAGCTTTGGCTCCGCTTCCTTTGCAGGTATCACACTCACGCTGACGTTTGATTTTTAAAGTCTTCTCCACACCTGTGGCGATTTCCTCGAGAGTCAATGGCAGACGAATCTTGAGGTCAGAACCAGGTTGTCCAACACTTCGAGTGCGAGAGCCACCCCGGCGAGAGCCGCCACCGCCGAAAAACTCTTCAAAGATCGACCCCCCAGCACCGCCTCCGCCGAAGATATCGCCAAACTGTGAGAATATGTCGTTAATGTTAGAGTATTGGTGGAAATCCTGACCACCACGTAGACCCTGGTGTCCCATTTGATCATAGCGCTGACGTTTCGTAGCATCGCTCAGCACCTCATAGGCTTCAGATGCTTCTTTAAACATCTCTTCTGCTTCTTTATCACCTTGGTTCCGGTCTGGATGGTACTTCATGGCCATCTTTCGATACGCCGACTTTATCTCGTCGTTCGAAGCCCCTTTGCTCAAACCCAACACTTCGTAATAATCACGCTTGCTCATACTTCAATGAATTTCTAGAGGAAAGATTCGAATTAATGTCTGTTGCACAATGTTGCATCATCAATGCTGCGTCATCATCGATGACAAAAAATACTTGGTGTCCAACTCTGAGGAATCCTGTTTCACCGGGAACACAGACTCTCTCTAGTTATCGCCATTACCTGCCGAGGTCACCACTTTTGCATGACGAAGTACTTTGTCGTTCAGCATATAACCACGCTGAATCTGTTGTACCACCATGCCTTCGCTTACGTCAGGATGCGGAATATGCATGAGAGCTTCGTGCACATCAACGTTGAATGGCATGTTTTGCTCTGCATTAAGCGGTTTCACGCCATGTTCTTCATAGATGCGGTGAGTTTTGTTGTAGATCAGTTCAAGACCGCTCAGCATTGATGCATAATCGTCGCTTTTACGACCGGCTTCCAATGCAGCATGCAGATCATCGAGAACGTCTACCAGACGACTAAAAAGTTTCTCACTCACATAGAGCGCCAACTGTTCCTTTTCACGCTCTGTGCGTTTACGAAAATTCTCAAACTCAGCTACCTTACGCAAAACCTGATCGCGCATGTCATCACGCTCTTTCTCAAGGCGCAGGACGTTGTCGCGCAATGCCTCATTCTGAATAACTATCTCTTCCAAATCAGTATTTTGTTGTCCACTACCCTGTTCTGTGCTTTCGGAAACGTTTTCGTGTGGCACATGAACCTGATTGATGTCTTGCGAGGTTGTTGCGTGAACCACCTCATCGCCAGCCACAACATCTGCCTTCTCATCGTTCTTTCGATAAGCATTGTAGATGTCTTTTACTTTACTTGCAGCCGTGCGCAAGGGTTTTTGTTTCTCTTCCATTGTTGTTTTTTAGGTGCTGCGCTGTGAAATGAAGACCGCAAAGCTAGCAAATGACGACGACATTGCGCAGTCTGTCGGTCATCGCCCCTCCTTCAGCACCAGTGACAAAGCCCAACCTCTCAACTCCTCGCGGGTACTGCTGTCTCAGCCATCCGTGCTAGCTCAAACGCTCCTGTACCGACCATTCTCCCGATCGAGAATTGCAGAGCCTACTCGAAAACGCGTGCTCTGCGATGCCATAGTCTGGAACATGAACAGGAATCCTATGGAGGAGCCTCGAACAAATTCAACAGACAGAATCCTAGCTAGAGAGCGACGCGCAGTCAAGCCATCTCTATTGGACTGAAGCTAAAAGCTAATGCCAGAAATTGCAATGGCTTGGATATGCTGAAGGTTTGAAATCGCTGGAGCTGCGCCGCGCTTCGCGCGGCCTGCGTAAGAAAATCACTTGAGCGACATTCTGCAAAAAACTCCAAGATTTATCTGTGCTGTATCACTGTGCTTTCTGGATAACTCGAGCTTAGAGACGCAAAAAGGTGCTCATAATTGTGAGTATAAGCGCGAAGGGCAGCACATCATCTCTGCGACGTTTTGGGATCCACGGCATCACGAAGGCCGTCACCGAACAGATTAAAGGCGTATACGGTCAGTCCCAAGGCAATACAAGGGTACAATACAAGCTCGAGGCTTTGTCCAACGAACAAGAAACCAATGCCATCCTGGATCATTTTACCCCAGGAAGCGGTTGGAGGCTGCACACCAAGTCCGATGAAACTCAAGCTCGCTTCAAGAGTGATGGCAGTTGCAAAACCTGCTGTGGCAATAACGGTCACGGGACCCAGGGTATTCGGCAAGAGGTGACGAAAGATGGTTCGAAAGGTGCCAAATCCAAACGCCCGTGTAGCCTCAATGAACTCCGTTTCTCGTAAGGAGAAGAACTGTCCGCGCACTACACGCGTTAAATCAACCCATCCACTAAGACCAATAGCTACAAAGGTTTGCCAAACTCCGTTACCAAGAATTACACTGAAAGCGATCACCAAAAGAACGGTTGGAAAGCTCCACATGACGTTTGTGAACCACATAATGACATCGTCTACCCAACCGCGGAAGTAGCCTGCCAATGCACCGAGCAAGATGCCAATGGCGATGGAGATACTCTCGCTAATGATGGCGACGAGCAGGGCGATACGAGCGCCGTGGAAGATGCGCGAGAGAATATCGCGACCGTACTTATCCGTTCCAAGAATATACAAAGGCTGTTGGTGCCATTCCGACTCGTTAGCGCCAAAGAAGGCGTTTTGGTGCAAGCTGAAGTGTCGTTTCATCGGATCCACAAACAAAACCGAGTCGCCACTTACTCGATATGAATCTACCGCAATTAGGTATGGTTCATCGGGATGAACGGGGTTCTTTTTCAGCAAGACATTTCCATGAAACATGCTTGGTTTTGAAGGATACTCGAGCACTTGTGTGTTAGGATCCATTGGCGAAATCCATGGAGCAAAAGCCGCGATCACGATCAGAATCACGATAAACCAGAGACCGAGCACGGCACCGCGATTTTTCTTCAGGCGCTTCCACGACTTCGTAGCAAGGGTTTCTGCGCTGGCGGATGAAGGTGCTGTCATAGTGCTCTTATAGTCAACAATGTGGGTCAAAACACCTGGCCGAAGGTGTTGTGGTTTCAAGGCCTCGACCGAATGTGGTAGATTTGCTCCCCTACGCAGCGTCTACCTCTGCGATGTTACGAAAGAGCACACAACTGACAAACATTAAATGCGCGCACTGCACCCATCACATCTTGGCGAAAAGAGCTTCCTTAAGAATTTCACTCTGGCAGAACTCCAGAGTAAACTGAAAGCGATCGGAATACCTGCTTTTCGTGCGACTCAAATCTTTCAGGCGGTATATGCTCAGCGCGCAGATACACTGGCAAGCGTCTCTGCAATTCCAACGGCTCTGCGCGAGGAATTGAATGAGCAACTGATTTTTGAAAGCGTTGAGCTCGAACAAAAGCAAGTCTCCACTGACGGTACTGTCAAGTTCTTGTTTCGTCTACGTGATGGCGCGAAGATCGAGTCGGTACTCATTCCGAGCGAAGTACAAAGCGATGAAGGCGCGCCTAAACGTCGTACTCTCTGCATCTCAACCCAAGCCGGATGTCCGCTGGGCTGTGTGTTTTGTGCCACCGCGACACTTCATTTACAGCGCAACCTTGAATGTGCTGAGATCGTGGATCAGCTTATGGTGGCGCAGCGCGAGGCTGGACAGGACATCACAAACATTGTATTCATGGGCATGGGAGAACCCCTGCTGAATTACGACAACGTGATGAAGGCAGTGGAGATCATCACGCATCCGGATGCTAAACTCCTCGTCGCAAAGCGTATAACTTTGTCGACCGCTGGCCTCGTCCCAGGAATTCTCCGCATGGCAGATGAAAAGCGTTCTATCAAGTTAGCTTTGTCGTTGCATGCAACGACGAATGGCTTACGACAAAAACTCATGCCTATTGCCCAGAAGTACTCACTCGAAGAACTAGGCAATGCTCTGGAGTACTACTATCGCGCAACCAAGATTCCAATCACCTTTGAGTACATTCTGTTTGAAGGTTTGAACGACTCGGATCTGGATGCGAAGCGTCTTGCACGCCTGAGCCGGAGAGTACCAACGAAGGTGAATGTTATTCCTTTCCATAGTATAGATTTCACCCAGCCTCAGGGCTTTGCCGCCGAACTGAAGAGCTGTAGTCCAAAGCGCTTCGCGGCTTTCCTCAAGAGCCTGCAAGACCAGGATGTGCATGTGATGGTGCGCAGCAGTAGTGGTTTGGATATTGATGCAGCCTGCGGACAACTCGCTTTGTCTTCCGATCATCCGGTGACCGCTGATGCGGAGCCAAAGCTCAGTGAAGGAGTCGATGCACAGAGCAGCTCAGAAAAGCAGGACGATAAGCAGAGCGAGAGTCTTTAAAAATAGGCTGCTGGTCTTGCTTCTCCTACTTGAGAGATCGCCAATCCATTGAGCTATAAACTGGTCATCATCAGGCTTAGCATCGTTCAAATGTAGCACAGGCGAAGGTCCGATGTTATTTTGTGGGGTCATTACGAATCATGTCCCCAATGAAAACTCCGATCTGGTTTAGCGCTGTATCACTTCTATCATTTGTCGTCTACTATCTGTGCATGACGCCCTCAGTGAGCTTCACTGACGCTGGAGAACTAGCAGGCGCATGTTATACTCTTGGTGTGGCTCACCCTACTGGATATCCACTCTTCGTCATACTTGGCTATGTGTGGTCGCACATTCCCCTGCCCATGACCGTCATTGCGAAGATGAACCTCTTCGCTGCTTTCTGTACTGCCCTCTCGGTTGGTTTTGTTTTTCTGTTGTGTCGTGAAGTACTCGGCATCATCAGCCGCGCTCCTAAGACTACGCTAGCAAGCGATTTGGTCAGTGCACAATCTCGAAAGAAATCAAAGGGCGCAGCAAAGCAAGCGGCGAAAAACACTACTAGTGCTCGTCAAAAAATGGAAAGCGTGGATACGTCGGTAGACACTCAGGTCACAGAGCCAGACGCCTCTTCAAAAGGCGGTTTTGGCTTGATAGACATTATCGCTGCTGCCACAGCCCTCAGTTACGCTTTCGCGCAGACCGTATGGCTTCAAGCTCTGAGCATTGAAGTGTACTCTCTGCATCTGACCTGTATCAGTGCTACCCTGTGGATGAGCATGCGTGCGGTGACAACCCAACGAGCTTCGGACCTAGCGATAACAGCTCTCCTTCTTGGACTCAGTTTCACTAACCACCTCACCACAATTCTCATCTGCGTGCCCGTAGTCGTACTACACTTTTATCGTCCTCTGCACGGCTGGAGCTTCAGCGCCGCACGACGTAAAGAGTTTCTCTTCATGCTTGTCATCACCGCAAGTTGTTCTCTGATCTATGGCACACTCGCTCTCAACAGTATGAATTCGCCTTGGTTCAACTGGGGTGCGGTCCATCGTGGATGGGAGCAGTTTTCCTACCATGTGCTTGGCAAGCAGTATTCTGTTTGGATGTTTTCAGACGAAGAAGGAGTTGCCGCTAAGCAGTTTGCTGTGTTCCGCTCTTTACTTGGCAGTAATACAGCATACATCGGAATGTTGATCGCTACGGTCGGCGTAGCATTTCTCTTTCTTCGTTCAAGCCTCCGACCTCTCGCATTGTTTTTCATCGCGCTTATTGTTTGTGGAGTTGGATATTCGATTAACTACAGCATTCACGATATCGACACCTATTTCCTCTCCGCTTACATGAGTATCATTCTGCTGAGCGGAATAGGGTTGTACTTGTTGTTTCAACGTCGTCCAGCCTTAGCCCTGAGCTCCCTTCTCGTACCAATCATCCTTCTCTCGATGAATTGGAAGAAGTGCGATCAGCATGAGAATGTACTTGTTCGTGAGTATGTAAAAATGATGATAGACCCTTTGCCCAACAATGCAGTACTCATCTCGCAACAGTGGGATTACTTCTGCTCTGCTTTCTGGTACATGCAACAGGTTGAAGGATATCGTCCAGATGTCGTCATGGTAGAGAAGGAGTTGCTACGTCGCACATGGTATCCAGGGCAACTTGAACGTTGGTATCCATGGGCAATTCAAACCTCGCACGCTGAGATCGACAACTACATGACTGACCTTCGCGACTTCGAGCAAGACGGCGAAGCCTTTCAGCAAGACCAAACGAAAGTACGCGCCATTCAATCGAAGTTTGTTGCAATGCTCAATTCCTTTGTGCTCAAGAACCTCGACCAACGTCCAGTATTCGCCACACAGGAAGTATTCCAGGGAGAGATGGGCTTTGCTCAATCACTCGTTGTGCAACCGTACGGAATGTGCCTCCGCATTGCGCGCGATTCAAGTTTAATGGAAATCGACACAAATCGCCTCAATGTACGTGAGTTTGCTCTCGCCGCTCGCAAGCATCACGAGCATCATCTCGAGAAAGGAATTGCTTCGGTGGCGACAACTCAGTTACTCAATGTTGTGCCGAGTCTAGCCATGAAACAACGAAGCGCAGAGGCTGCGTGGTATTGTCGGCAAGCTCTTCTCATTGACCCAGCAAATAGCACTGCACAACAATATTTGAATCGCCTGAAGTCTATGCAATAGATGCCGTTCATAGCCACTTTCCTCTACTTTTTTGAAGAGGATTTACGGCAGCTCATACACAGCATGAGCACTTGGATGAAGATCACACTCGAGTTTCAAACCACGACACTAACGATTTACTCCTCCATAGGTATAGATGGAAGTCGTAGCAATGAGCTATAGAGAATTCTGCTTGGGATTTTTCTTACTCAGGAGCGCCTGGCGGCGCTCACAGCTCGGGAGTCAAGGATCTTCGCGTACTGTTGAAAGCTTGGGCATTGCATGCTTGATAGCACGAATCGCAGGCATTCACCGATGGGAAGTTCAGAAGGCTACATGGAGAAGGCATACTGCAAAGCCGATAGGCCGTAGGCTGAATAGCGCGTGCTATCTCACTACAAGCATGGTACGAGTGAGAGCGTATCGACCACAACTCAGAGTATAGCTGTAGACGCCGCTTGGCAGCTGAGTTGCATCGAAGGAGATACTGTTGATTCCCTGCTCAGCCACTGCGTCGAAAAGAGTTGCAAGCTCACGTCCATACACATCCGACAAAGTCACTCGAGCATCTGCGTTCAGTGGCATTGAAAAGCGAATCGTTGCCTGTGACGCTGTTGGTGTGGGTTCAACGCTAAGCAGCCTGAAGCCGGCATCGAGAGCTGCTTCTTCAACACTTGCGAAATTGAGAAACGCATCGTTAGAAGCCACAGTTCCGCAACTGTTCGAGACCTCACAATTGTACCCACCTACCTTGGATGAATTGAATTCTTCTACCGTATAGACTGAGTTAGTAGCACCATCAATTGGATTTGAGCGGAACTTCCACTGATAGGCGGTCGCACCAGTAGCACTCACCGACAGCTTCACAGTATTTCCTGCCAGAACTGCAGCAGCAGAAGGCTGTACAGTAATGATAGGTTTGTCGTTCACCGTCAACAATGCCTCAGAACTCGTCGTCGTTCCACAGTTATTCGTCAAGACGCAAGCAAATGTTTGACCATTCAAACTAGGGTCCGCAACAAACTCAACCTGTGGATTCGTTGCACCAGAAATGACAAGGCCGGACTGCTTCCATTGGTAGGCAATGGTTCCTCCACTTGCGTTTACGGAGATAATCAGTTTTTCGCCTGGACAGACAGATTTGTTTTCCGGCTGTGCGCTGATCTGGGGTGGACTGTTTACACGTAAGGTGGCTACCTGCGAGAGAATGGTAACGCTTGTTGGAGTCGCCGTAATCAAACAGGTGTATTCACCATCTTCCTCGATCGATGCACTACGTACTGTCAGAACATTGGCATTTGCACCTTTATAGACCACTCCGTTGGAAAGGTTCTTACCATTTCGTTTCCATTGGTAGGCGTAGCTCACGTTTGGAATATTAGAATTGACAATGACCATAAGAACAGCTTCATTTGAGCTACAGACTTCCTGGTCTTGAGGCTGGCTTTGAATGGAGATAAGCGAAACGTAGAAACCGCCGTTCGTAGAGCTCTGTGAACCACAGATACCAGAGACAACACAATGATAGTCTTGTGTTATGTCCGCAGGCTGCATATTCCGAATCGTCAGCTGACTCGTGGTCGCACCACTAATGCGTCCATTATCTTTAATCAAAGCTGTTCCCTGATACCACTGAAAACTCGGATTGTATCCATTCAGTTGGGTTGCTGCATTCACCTCAATGCTGAGATATCCGGTAGAACCAACCGCAGCACCATTGGTTTCAGGATGACGTCCGATGAGGGTATTGGATGCAACCAGGACAGCGGCATCAGCCGACATGACAAGAGGCGTACCACATGTTCCAGTGAGTACAACACGGTACACACCACTCATGGCAAATGATGCGTTACTCAGTGCAAGAATAGGGCTCGTCGCGCCCACGATGTTCACGCCATCCTTCTGCCACTGGTAGCTAAGTACAGTCCCAGTAGCGACCACGTTTAAGCTGGCCTCTCCTCCCAAACACACCATTCTCGCAACTGGCTGTTGATCGATGCTAATACGAGAATTGATTGTGACGCTAACAATATTTGAAAGAACAGGGTCAGCTCCTCCACTTGCGCTCAAGCGTAGAACATAATCTCCTGCAGACAAACTTGCCTGCGCATTGACTACACTGAGAGTACTCGTGTTTGCTCCACTCACTCCATTTACTCCGTCAAGAAGCGGAGTGCCGTTTCGCAGCCATTGATATGAAATCTGTGAGCCGAAGCTCGCTGTCGCAGAGGCACTGAGGCTAATGGTTTGTCCAGCACATGCCGTTAGGCTTGCAGGCGGAGCTGTACTCATCGTGATTACTGGCACCAGCTGATGTGCGCCCATGTAGATCTCTGATCGACTCGTGCGACTTGTTCCATTAATATCGTCATACACTGTGCCTTTGATTCCCGAATTCAAGGTACCGTTAGAGCTCGACCCTATTCCATAGAGCGCGGTATTCACTAGGTTCAGATAAAGCTCGTTGTTTGAAGCATCAACAAAGCTGACATTGACGTTCGAACTGTTCTGATCTTGATTCGATGCAGTACGATAGGCACTCATACTTGCGTAGGGATTCCCATTCCAAACGGCCACGTTTCCGTTAGCACTGTACAGGTTATTGTAGTTCGTGTTGATACCAATAACACCCATGATGGCAGGTCCACTACTTGCATTCATGAAGATGTTGTTGAGGGCAACTACCCCGCTGGCCGAGGTTGCGTGGAAGGCAGCTCCGCTTCCTGTATTGTAAACCGTGTTATGATACACTGCTACATTGTTCGTAGATGTACACGAAATACCGTGTGCTTGAGTACCACCGACTCGCACAAAGTTATTTGCAAAAACAGCTTGTACACCGCCATTACGTGCTGCAGAACTCAAAGCGGCAATGCCGGTTGCTGAGCTCAAATTGATCTTGTTCTTTCTGAAGTTAAATGAGCCGTTATGCTGTGCAAACACAACACCAGCGCCAAGTGCAGAACTTGAACTACTCCAATGATTGCCGTTCACAAGTGCCGCTTCGCAACCTTCAAGGCGCATTCCATAGTAGCCAAAGTTCGTGAAGCTATTGTAGACAATGCGAATTCCTGAGGGCATACTCGAGCCAGAGTATACGTGATAGAACGGAATTGATGACTGCGTGAAGCTGCAGTTTGAAATGACAAGTGAGGGATGATAGCCATTATTGGCTGCCAAGAAAAATACATCGCCAAGCGTTGCGGAGCTACTCGCTACACCGTTGAAGACCATGTTCTCAAACTTGAGATTGTCGCAGCCTGAGTTGTTATTCGCAAGACCAACCAACTCTATTCCCATTCCCAGTCCCGGAGCGGTATTCAAAGCAGCAATGGTGAAATACCTAAAGCTGATGTGGTCTGCATTGTTGAGACGAAGTGTCGGGGTACTACCTATAGATGTTGTTCCAGCTATAGCAGCCGAAGCTGTAGCTGAGTACTGCAAGACAACAGAGGTCTTATTGCCGTTCTCAGACTGGAAAATGATGGGTTTCGTTACTGTGTTACCTGGAATATTCGCGATATACACAGACTCAGTATAGGTACCGGGTCGAATATTAAAAGTGACGGGGCCTATGGTGCCGCCTACACTCAGCTGAGTTCCTGCTTGAGAAAGAGAAGCAAAGTCAGGGCTCGATCCACCAATAGTATACGCACCATTCAAACCAGCACCAAGCATGGCCTCGGTTGTGTTATTCGGTGCAAACCCGTCTGACCCGCCGTTGACTTGTGCAACACTTGCACTTACACTTAAGGTACCCACCGTTGGAAAAGCATAAGCACTATGTAAAAGCAAGGTCGTCGATGCACCGACAGCCAATGTGCTACTCAAGTTTGCTGTACCATTGATGACTGGTCCGCTGGACGGAACAATGGTATAGTTTACAGTAGCAGAGCTGATGGTATTGACACCATTGTTTGTAAAGACTGCGGTTATTGAATTGAGTCCTGCCGCAAAAGGTGGTGCTGTTGTGGTGCTGATGTTCGAGATAGCTCCGTCATTCTGGTAGCCAACGTTCAGTACATAATCTTCGCAATCACCGTAATACTGTGTATAGCCGCTGCTGTATGACTGGCAAGCGCCCCAGGTTCCGTAATAGCCATAGGCGTAGAAGTAGTCCCAATTCACGCGCATGCGTTTTGGACCAGAACTAACGTTACTTGGCACAGAAAAGCTTCCGGTATAGGAACTGGCATTGTAACCAACAAGATTGCAGATGTATTCTGAGGTGTCAAAACTGCCGTTATTGTTCCAGTCAACGTAGAGTCCAAACTGATTGTAGTAGCTGAGCTGTGAGTTGATAGAAAAAGTACAGGTCTGACCAGGTACCGCATTGAAAGTCTGCGACATGTTGGTGTTGGCTGTACCAACGGTAGCCGCCACGCCAGGCCAATCAACTCCAGATGTTACGGTTGTTCCGTTGAAGACAAAAGAGGTAATGCCATAGCTCGTGTAGTACCAACTCTGATCACATGTCAAGTTCGCCATCTGTGCACGGAGCAGAGTACCGTTAGCAAGTAGACATACCATAGCAATGACCAGCGCTATTATGAAGCGCTTTCGCCCGCTATGTCTATGGTTAGTCATACTCTTCTTGTTCATGTTCTGATGTGACCGACAGTACACTTGGTCTTTCAATGGTCTATGACTCGCTGCCAGATGCTTGAATTTACACGGAATGCAGCCAATCTCAAATAGTATTTCTTTGGTAAGGCTACGCTTCGCGTAGCCAGTTCCTAACTTCGTCTAACTTTGGTCTAACTCAAGCAAAGATGAGACCTTGCAAGCAAAGCCCTTCCAACGTCAAAAAGCTCTTCATTTCTTGCTCTGGCTATGGAGTTTGAACCGGCCTCTTGTTTAGGTACACTCTGTTTCTGTATCAATAACTTCAAATCAAAGTCAAAGAAAAGTCGCAGCTCTACTACTTCGTCGTCCGTGTTCTGCGTGACCAAACAACCGCACTTGCACTCTACAATTCCTTGGAAGAGGATTATCGAATCAACCAAGAAAAACTCTTGACGGCAACTGAGTTGTACACAGTCCAGCTGCCGCGGTGGGACAAGAAGAACGTGTCTTTTTGGACCTAGTATCCAGCAATAACCCGCCATTCAGGCAAATGTCTCTATAGCTCGTTGAAATGGTGGTTTTGGCCCTACATTTTCTTCAGCTATTCCTCTATTTTTCAAGGCAATACGCATTTTTACGAACAGAGCATTCTATGACCATGAAGCTAGAATTTGTTCTTGATTTCCGGTCGACCGCATGCACAACTACGGGTCAGCGATTGAAGCCGCCACCGACCACCATCAACAATATTGACGGCATAGCTTTAGCTTCGTTTCAGGCAGATAGAGTTCAAATCTGTTCCTCAACTTCAGACACAGATTTTTGAAAAACGATCCAGAGTCACTAGAACGATAAACACTTCCTTATAGTATCGGCAAATCAACGAAAACTCTGAGCGAGAGCTCCTACTGATACATCATGAATCCTTGAACTATTCTGCCTATTCTGCCTATTCTGCCTAGTCTACTCATCCTACCGGCTTCAGTGCACTTACACCACGTAGCTGCCTCTTGCGTTGCTAGACTTCTCGATGTCAACTTCAGATTCTAGCCCATAGCAATAGGATGCTAGAACATCCGTAGACTGGTATAGGTCTTTGCGACATATGCCAAATAGAGCCTCCACAGGCTCGTACAGATCAAAGGCACCGTCTCCTACCTTTACGAACGAATAGGCCCGCACAGAGCTAGCAGGAGGTGCTGGAATTCTCCAAGATTCTCGAGCTGCATTGGCAGCGAAGCAAAAAGGGCAGAAGATCGCTCTTCTGCCCTTTTGCTTTAGGACTGGTATGTGACGAAGGATTACTTCGAAACGACCATCTTACGGGTGATGCTGTATTGTCCGCTGCTCAGGGTGTAGGTATAAACACCACTAACCATTTGGCTTGCATCGACGGGAACAACATTTGTGTTCTCGTTTGCAATACCATCAAACAATACTGCTACTTGACGACCATAGCTATCGTGCATCACAATACCTGCAGCTGCACTTGTTGGCATGGTGAAGCGAAGAACTGCTTCGCTGTTCGTTGGTGTTGGTTCTACACCACTCAAGTTGAAGCCTGCTGCAAGAGCATCTTCTTCACGACTTGACAAGGTCAAGACTGCTGCATTTGAGCTTACTGTTCCACAGCTGTTGGTAACGTCACAAACGTACTCACCTGCCATGTTTTGGGTAAAGCTGTTCAATACCAGACTTGCTGAGTTTGCACCTGGGATTGCTGCAGACTTGAACTTCCACTGATAGCCGGTTGCACCGCTTGCTGTTACCGTCAAGGTTACAGAACCATTTGCAACTACTACTGCATCACTTGGTTGTGTGGTGATGCTTGGCTTGTCGTTCACTGTCAATGTTGCTTCGCTCGAGGTTGTGGTACCACAATTGTTGGTGATAACACAAGAAACCAGCTTGCCATTCATTGATGCATCGGTGATCACTTCTACGCTAGAATCGGTTGCACCTGGAATGTTCACGCCTGATGCTTTCCATTGATAGCTAACGGTTCCACCGCTTGCTGCTACAGACATTGTTACCTTCTCACCTGCACAAGCTGTTGCGCTTGCTGGTTGTGTTGAGATAACTGGAGCGCTGATTACGGTGATGGTTCCAACTTGTGACAACAAGTTTGCACCCGTTGGCTTCGCTGTGACCAAACAGGTATAGTCACCTGCTTCAGTTGTCGACGCGCCCTTAATGGTCAAGACACTTGTTGTTGTACCTTGATACTTAGCGGTGTTTCCAATGTTCACTCCGTTAAGTTTCCATTGGTAGCTGTACTGAACATTTGGAATGTTCGAGCTTGCTGTTACCATGAGGCTTGCATCGGAAGCGCTACAAACTTCTTGGCTTTGTGGTTGATTTTGGATGCTGATTTGTGATACGTAGAAGCCGCCTGGAGTAGACGCTTGTGAACCACAAATACCAGTAGCTACACAATAGTAATCTTGAGTAATATCTGATATCTGCATGTTACGGATGGTCAGTTGGCTTGTGGTTGCACCACTCACACGGCCGTTATCCTTCACCATGGTTGCGCCTTGGTACCATTGGAAGCTTGGGCTGTAGCCATTTGGTTGAGCTGTAGCGTTTACATCAATGCTGAGGTAGCCTGTAGAGCCAACTGCTGCACCTGTAACTTCTGGATTGCGTCCAATCAAGGTATTCGAAGCAACGATAACTGGCGCATCTGCGGAGTACAGAGTAGTTGTACCGCAGGTACCAGTCATCATTACACGGTACTTGCCGCTCATTTGGAAGCCAGCATTGCTGATGACGAAGATTGGGCTTGTTGCACCGGTGATGTTAACACCATCTTTTTGCCATTGATATCCAAGGATTGTACCGCTCGCAACAACGTTCAAAGCTGTTTCGCTGCCCTGACAAATGATGCGGGCGCTAGGCTGTTGATTGATAACGATTGGTGCATTGACTTGAACAGAGATGATGCCAGATACCAAAGGATCAGCTCCACCGGTAGCAGTAACGCGCAATACATAGTCTCCACCATTAAGTGAAGGTTGAGCATCAGTAATAGTCAAAGTGTTGCTGTTTGATCCGCTTACACCGTTGACGCCATCGAGCAATGGTGCACCATTGCGTTGCCAGGAATAGGTCAACTGCGCGCCAGCCGTTACAACAGCGTTAGCGCTAATGGTCATAGTTTGATTTGCACATCCGGTCAAGAATGCTGGAGGAGCTGGGTTAAAGCTGATGACGGGTACGAGTTGGTGTGCGCCCATGAAGATCTCTGAGCGGGTGGTACGATTGGTTCCAAAAATGTCATCACCAACAGTGCCTTTGATACCTGCATTAAAAGTACCATTTGAAGTGGATCCAATACCATACAACGCTGGATTGACCATGCTGAGGGATAAATCATTGTTCGACTCGTCGACAAGCGGAACATCAACATTCGCGCTGTTTGCATCTTGTCCGGAGCCACTCAGGTATGAAGAGAAAGTGCCATATCCAACTCCATTCCACGTTGCAGTGTTTCCACTGCTGGCAAAGAGGTCGTTGTAGTTTGATGTGGTACCTGTTGCACCAATAAGGGCACGACCAGAACCGCGATTCAGAAGAATGTTGTTTACCACTGAAATCGTTGAACCTGAGGTTGCATTGTAGGCAGCTCCAGCGCTAAGGTTAAGTACGGTATTGTGGAAGATACCCGCGTTGGTTGTTCCCGTACAGTTAATGCCGTGAGCGGTTGCACCCGACATACGAATGAAGTTGTTTGCAAACACACCTTGGCCAGCTGATGAGCGGCTACCAGATGTAACTCCACTAATCGTTGCAGCTGCAGCGGTCATACTAATACGGTTCTTGCGGAAGTTGAATGCACCGTTGTGGTTCACGAAGATGACACCAGCACCCAAGCTTGAGCTGGAGCTAGACCAAACATTCGAATTGACGGTAGCACCACTCGTGCCCTCCAAACGCATAGCGTAGTAGCCGAAGTTTGAGAAGGTATTATTGCTTATCACAACACCTGGTGTAGGATTGGAACTGCTATACACATGATACAGCGGAATTGACGATTGATTGAAGAGGCAATTTGTGATGCTGAGACCTGAGTGTGCACCACTGTTGACGGAAACGAGAAACGCATCGCCTAGAGATGTATTCGCGCTATTAACTCCGTTGAATACCATGTTGTCGAACTTGAGATTATCGCAACCTGAAGCTCCACCAGTAGCTCCGATCAATTCAATACCCATTCCCATACCAGCTGCGGAATTCAAAGCTGTAATGGTAAAGTTCCGGATAGTAATGTTATCCGCGTTGTTCAAACGAAGAGCAGGAGTTGAACCAATGGAAGTTGTACCCGCCATTGCCGCAGCCGTCGTATTTGAATACTGCAGTATCACTGAGTTACGGTTTCCATCTTCCGACTGGATAATAATTGGCTTTGTAACAGAGCTTCCAGGAATGTTCGCGAGATAGACGTTCTCCGTATAGGTGCCTGGACGGATGTTAAACGTAACAGGTCCTATTGTTCCACCAGCTGTGAGCTGCGCAGCAGCTTGCGCTGGACTAACAAAGTCTGGACTTGAACCACCAACGGTATACGTACCATTCAATCCCGCTCCCAACAATGCGGAACCGTTATTGTTTGCCGAGTTGCCATCTGTAGTAGAGTTCACTGTACCAATTGATGCACTCACTGATGCGCTACCAACTGCAGGGAAATCATAACCACTAGCAAGAACAACAGTTGTTGAAGAACCGTTTGCCAAGCTTGTATTTGAAGTAGCAGTTCCAGTAATTACCGAACCAGTTGATGGAGTGATTGTATAGTTAACAGTGAATGAAGAAATGGTATTCACGCCGTTGTTCATTACTGTGCACGTGATGTTGTTCAAACCTGCTGCAAATGGTGGTGGCGTTGAAGTAGAAACACCAGTGATCGCAGCATCGTTCGCATAACCAACATTTAGCACGTAGTCTTCAGTATCACCATAGTATTGAGTGAAACCGTTTGCGTATGATTGACATGGTCCCCAATATCCATAGTAAGCGTATGCATAGTAGTAGTCCCAGTTTACACGCATACGTTTTGGACCAGGTACCACATTGCTTGGAACAACGAATGAACCTGAGTATGAACCTGAGTAGTATCCAACCAAGTTTGTTATGTACTCTGAAGTGGCAAAGGTACCGTCGTTGTTCCAGTCAATGTACAATCCGAATTGATTGTAGTAGGTTAACTGAGAAACGATTGAAAAGGTACAGCTTTGTCCAGGTATGACGCTAAATGTCTGCGACATGTTTGTATTCGGTGTACCAACGGTTGCCGCAATCGAGGTCCAATTCACTCCAGATGAAACAGTGTTTCCGTTCAAAGTGAATGATGATATACCATAACTTGAATAGTACCACGTTTGACCGCAGCTAAGATTTGCCAGCTGTCCCTTCGCTTCATGTGTGAAAGCGAAAACAACTAAGGCCATTGTCATTGCAGCTAGAAGGTTGCGAAACCTTGTAGTGTAAGAACAAGCGCGCATAGAAACTCCCTAAAGTTTGTAATAGAAAAATGAAATCTTGTGATTGCGATGCTATTTTCTACCCTGCCAGATGAAAGCCAAGCGACTCACCATATCCCCTCGTGCTCGAAGTTATAAGAAAATGAATAAATGACAATACGTACAGATATTGTTCATTATATTTTTTTTTTGCTCCAGAGCTTCTCGGTAAACAACGCCTTTCATGTCTTCGTTGTGTCACAATAGCTGAAAAGTGCTCATTTTGATCATTTTTCGTCACTTTTTAGGCACGCAGCTCCCTTGGGTCTTGCATTTGTGGGAAGTGATTTGCCTTGATGATAGAGCTCAGCGGGCTCATTTCAGACATCTAGCACCGTTTTCAGTCCGAAACGAGCCAGATTCTGCACCTGTTCGTGAACTTTACTTCACGTCTTACACATTATCAACTTGATCTTTTATGGACATTCTAGCTTTGAATGTCGAGCTGAGGGGTTCAAATCTTAGTTGACATTCGGCTTTCTGTGTCCGCCTATTCGGGTTTCCTATCACAAGGACTTGTTCATCTGCCTATGCTCGTTCTGCATCGGGCGACGAAGCTCGGATCCTTTTCAAGTAGCTGCAGGAACGATCGGAACCTGAGGCCAGCTTTAGATGGGACGGCGTTGATCTTCGTGCTGGGAATGTGTTATAACGATCGAGACTGAATCAAAGTCCTCAGGTAGTGATCCAGATTGTCCGAAATACCTACGCAAAAAGGGCAGAAGATTTCTCTTCTGCCCTTTTGCTTTAGGACTGGTATGTGACGAAGGATTACTTCGAAACGACCATCTTACGGGTGATGCTGTATTGTCCGCTGCTCAGGGTGTAGGTATAAACACCACTAACCATTTGGCTTGCATCGACGGGAACAACGTTTGTGTTCTCGTTTGCAATACCATCAAACAATACTGCTACTTGACGACCATAGCTATCGTGCATCACAATACGTGCTGCTGCACTTGTTGGCATGGTGAAGCGAAGAACTGCTTCGCTGGTCGTTGGTGTTGGTTCTACACCACTCAAGTTGAAGCCTGCTGCAAGAGCATCTTCTTCACGACTTGACAAGGTCAAGACTGCTGCATTTGAGCTTACTGTTCCACAGCTGTTGGTAACGTCACAAACGTACTCACCTGCCATGTTTTGGGTAAAGCTGTTCAATACCAGACTTGCTGAGTTTGCACCTGGGATTGCTGCAGACTTGAACTTCCACTGATAGCCAGTTGCACCAGTTGCGGTTACTGTCAAGGTTACAGAACCATTTGCAACTACTACTGCATCACTTGGTTGTGTGGTGATGCTTGGCTTGTCGTTCACTGTCAATGTTGCTTCGCTTGAAGTTGTTGTACCACAGTTGTTCGTGATAACACAAGAAACCAGCTTGCCATTCATGGATGCATCGGTGATCACTTCTACGCTAGAATCGGTTGCGCCTGGAATGTTCACGCCTGATGCTTTCCATTGATAGCTAACGGTTCCACCGCTTGCTGCTACAGACATTGTTACCTTCTCACCTGCACAAGCCGTTGCGCTTGCTGGTTGTGTTGAGATAACTGGAGCGCTGATTACGGTGATGGTTCCAGCTTGTGACAACAAGTTTGCACCCGTTGGCTTCGCTGTGACCAAACAAGTATAGTCACCTGCTTCAGTTGTTGTTGCACCCTTAATTGTCAACACGCTTGTTGTGGTACCTTGGTACTTCGCAGAGTTTGCAATGTTCACTCCGTTAAGTTTCCATTGGTAGCTGTACTGAACATTTGGAATGTTCGAGCTTGCTGTTACCATGAGGCTTGCATCGGATGCGCTACAAACTTCTTGGCTTTGTGGTTGATTTTGGATGCTGATTTGTGATACGTAGAAACCACCCTTGGTTGAGCTTTGTGAGCCACAGATACCGGTAACTACACAATAGTAGTCAGAGGTGATATCTGAGGTCTGCATGTTGCGGACAGTCATTTGGCTTGTGGTAGCTCCACTGATGCGACCATTGTCTTGCAACATCGTGGTACCTTGGTACCATTGGAAGCTTGGAGTATAGCCGTTAGGTTGAGCGGTAGCGTTAACTTCAACACTCAAGTAGCCTGTTGAACCAACCGCAGCGCCTGTTGTTTCAGGGTGTGTGCCAATAAGAGTATTAGATGCAACCACGACTGCAGCATCAGCTGAGCTTACTGTAGTTGTACCGCACGTACCGGTCATGACAACGCGGTACTTACCACTCATTTGGAAACCTGCATTGCTGATAACCAAGATTGGGCTTGTAGCACCAGTGATGTTCACACCGTCTTTTTGCCATTGGTAACCAAGAATGGTACCACTTGCAACTACTGCAAGAGATGTTTCATTGCCTTGGCAAATGATACGTGGGCTTGGTTGTTGATTGATAACGATTGGTGCGTTTACTTGAACTGAGATAATGTCAGACACGAGTGGATCAGCTCCACCGGTTGCTGTCACACGCAATACATAATCACCACCGTTGAGAGATGGCTGCGCATTTGCAATGGTAAGTGTGTTCGTACTTGAACCACTAACACCATTCACACCGTCGAGAAGTGGAGCACCATTGCGTTGCCAGCTATAGGTCAATTGAGCGCCAGCTGTTACGACAGCGTTTGCGCTGATTGTTAATGTCTGGTCTGAACAGCCAGTAAGCACTGCAGGAGGTGCAGGGTTGAAAGTGATGAGTGGAACAAGTTGATGAGCGCCCATGAAGATCTCAGAGCGTGTCAAACGACTTGTACCAAAGATGTCATCACCAACGGTTCCCTTAATACCTGAGTTGAAGGTACCATTGGAAGTCGAACCGATGCCGTAAAGAGCGGTGTTTACGTTAATCAACGACAAGTTATTGTTAGCTGCGTCAACAAAAGGAACGTCGATGTTTGAGCTATTAGCGTCTTGTGCTGAAGCTGACTTGTAACCAGCGAAGTCATAGTTAACACTGTTCCAGCGAGCTTGGCTAAGGCCAACTGCGTAGATGTCATTGTAGTTGGACAACAAACCACTTACACCAGCAAAAGCAACTCCGCTTCCTTGGTTAATGAAGATGTTGTTTGTTGTAGCAACGGTTGTGACCGATGAAGCATTGAATGCAGCTCCTGCACTCATAGCATACACGGTATTATGAAACACGCCAACATTGCTCGTTGAGCTACAGCTTATACCATTCGATGAAGAGCTACCAGAGATGCGAACAAAGTTGTTTGCCAAGACAGCTTGGCTAGCATTGTTACGTGAGCCTGAAGTAACTGCAGAGAAAGTCGTATTCGAGGTAATATTGATACGATTTTTGCGGAAGTTGAACAGGCCGTTGTGGTTTACGAAAATCACTCCAACAGCAACAGTTGCGTTCGATGAAGTCCAGGAATTGGAATTCACGGTTGCTCCACTTGTACCTTCCAAACGCATAGCATAGTAGCCAAAGTTTGAGAAGGTGTTGTTGGAGATGTTCATACCGGAAGGATAGGTTGTACCAGCGAAGGTATGATAGAATGGTATTGCAGATTGGTTGAATGCGCAGTTGGTAACGTTCAGATTAGTATGATAACCGTTGTTTACTGACAAGAAGAACACATCACCGAGTGACGTTGTTGAGCTTGCTACGCCATTAAACACCATGTTGTCAAACGTGACATTGTCGCAACCTGAAGTTCCACCAGTAGCACCGACAAGCTCAATCGCGTTGCCATATCCTGTAGCTGTGTTCAATGCTGCGATCGTGAAGTTTCTGATGGTAACGAAATCGGCGTTACGCAAACGAAGTGTAGGTGTCCCACCGATAGAAGTAGTACCAGCTGCGGCTGCAGCAGCAACATTGCTGAACTGAAGAACGACAGAGTTCTTGTTACCATTCTCAGATTGGATAACAATTGGTTTCGTTATTGAGTTTCCTGGAATATTAGAAAGCAGTACGTTTTCTGTGTATGTTCCTGGACGAATGTTCAAGGTTACCGAACCAATGGTTCCACCGGATGTTAATTGATCACAAGCTTGGGAAATGCTGGTAAAGTCTGGGCTTGATCCGCCGACTGTGTAGGTTCCATTCAAGCCTGCACCTAGCAATGCAGATGCATTGTTGTTTGCTGAGTTTCCGTCGGATACCCCGTTCACGGTTGAAACAGAAGCAGATACGCTAGCACTGCCTACAGCTGGGAAATCGTAGTTCGCTGCAATCACAACATTGGTTGATGCACCATTTGCAAGAGAACCCGTGTAGGTAGCTTGACCGGTGATAGGTGAACCGGTTGAAGGAGTAATTGTATAGTCGATAACCGCGTTCGTAACAGCGTTCAAGCCGTTGTTTGTAATGTTCGCAACAATGTTGTTCGTGCCAGGAGCAAAAGGAGGAGCCGTAGTCGTGCTCACGAAGTTCATCGAAATGTCGTTGTTGTAGCCAACATTGAGCGTAAAGTCTTTGAAGTCACGGTAGTAGACTGATGTATTGCATTCAGTCGACAAATATGAGTTCGTGCTGTAGCTTGCGCAGATGCGCATACGTTTTGGTCCAGCCGTAACCGTTGTTGGAATAACAAAAGTTCTGGCTCCACTATTAAGAGTTGTCGTGTTTGCAATCATGCGCTCGGTTGACTCAAATGTACCGTTGTTATTCCAGTCGACTGAGCACATCCAGTATCCACTATAACACTGAACACAGGTTCCAGAACCGTAGTAATAGGTGAGTAGCGGAATAGTGTTGATAGTCACTGTTCCACCTGGAAGACCGGAAATAGTTGCGTTAGTATTAGTGGCACCTGCACCAGCCGTATACGGACCCGACTGGGTAAAGGTGTATGTTGTACCGTTGATGACGATTGGATTCAGGTACATTTCTACACCATTAGAGGCGTAGGTGTAACCGCCAGGAACACATGCAGCAGCAATCTGCGCCTGCACTGTTGGCACTGACGCAAAGAACAGCGTCAGAGCAAAAAACAACGCTGCAAGTCGACCTTGCAACACGGAGGAACGAAGACTCATTGTAACCTCTTGAATAATGAATGATTGAATATGAACGTACGAATTCTCTTGTATTAGCGGTCAAGCTCTCCCGCTTTAGCTACTGATGCTCGTTGTTTGCACTAGCCTCGTTACCTGTCCCTCTACTTCCCTATCAAACTGCCGTTGTTATAACATTTTCAGAACTCATCGACTTCATATGAACTCATCGACTTCATATGAACTCATAAGGCGATGTTGAGATCAAGAACGAATCATTCTTGCGTCGTGATCAGCATCGAAAGCTCATCGTCACAGAACCAAGCCCAAACGACTTAACTTCACCTCATATGCACACCTCGATTGCGAGTCTAGTTTTCTTCTTATTCGCTCTCAACAGTCCCAAGATCTTGCTCCAAACATGTTGAAACTTGGATGCTCCCTCGCTTACTGCATGCTTTCACATCTGGCGCACTCTCTGCCGCTGAGAAATATGAGTTGTGTATGACTATGTGTTAACTCGCACAAAAACATGATAATGACATTTGTTTCACCATACTATTCTAGATCATGTCAACATCATGAATTTTTCTAATTATCTCGGTCTTGCTTTTACAAGATGGTCTTGGCGTCGATCTTAGCAGAAAACTGCATCAACCATCGTTTTTATCAAAATTTCGCAGTTGTTTTACAGCAATCTAGCCTGTCCCCAATGCATGCCATATTGCCAAAGCATGAGCACTCGTGTTAGGATCTATCTTTCGTTACCTACAAATATAGTTTTATGAACTACTTCTGAATATTTTTTTTCTTAGTTGAGAGTCAACTACTGCCTATTATGCCTTTTTCTTCATGATTTGGCCATTTGACTCAGGTTTTGTTAACATTTGGCGTCTAGAATTCATTCGCATCTCTCGAATCAATGCTAGTTCCTTTGAAGAAAAGGTACTTAGAGGTCGGAAGGGCAGGGCAAATGGAACGCCGTGACAGCGGCTATATCATGTGACATTGGTCTTCCACATGAAAAGCTCAATTCTGTACTACCAGAGCTGCCTGAAATCCTAAAGTATACTACTCAGGCCCTGAAAGCAATTGGAAGAGCTGCGAAATGCCCTCTGCGTGAGAGCACTAACCTTGCTCCTCTTCCAATCTTTGATTAGGAAACGAGTCAGATAGCTTCTGAAGCTGAGGCTCTGATGTCGGTTCTGAGCTGAGGAAGAGATACGGTCGTGAGTGTTCCTCAGACAGGCTTCTCGAACACGCACTGAGACTACGCGGAGATGGGAGGAAAACAATCTGCGCTCTTGAGAGCTAACTCGCTGTTAGCTTCTGATGGCGAGAGCGCTCTGCTCGCTCTCTAGTATGAGAGGGGTATGAGAGGGGCATGATAGTGAGGCTTCGAACGACACAAACAAGTGGATATCCTCTTCAAGTCCTCATATCAGACTCATCTCGTTTGAATTCACGAAACTGAATAGTAGTATCGGTCTTGCTAAGGAAAGGTCGCATCTTGATCTTGTACATCCATTACGCAAAAAGGGCAGAAGATTTCTCTTCTGCCCTTTTGCATTGGGACTGGTATGTGACGAAGGATTACTTCGAAACGACCATCTTACGGGTGATGCTGTATTGTCCGCTGCTCAGGGTGTAGGTATAAACACCACTAACCATTTGGCTTGCATCGACGGGAACAACATTTGTGTTCTCGTTTGCAATTCCATCAAACAATACTGCTACTTGACGACCATAGCTATCGTGCATCACAATACGTGCTGCTGCACTTGTTGGCATGGTGAAGCGAAGAACTGCTTCGCTGGTCGTTGGTGTTGGTTCTACACTACTCAAGTTGAAGCCTGCTGCAAGAGCATCTTCTTCACGACTTGACAAGGTCAAGACTGCTGCATTTGAGCTTACTGTTCCACAGCTGTTGGTAACGTCACAAACGTACTCACCTGCCATGTTTTGGGTGAAGCTGTTCAATACCAGACTTGCTGAGTTTGCACCTGGGATTGCTGCAGACTTGAACTTCCACTGATAGCCGGTTGCACCGCTTGCTGTTACCGTCAAGGTTACAGAACCATTTGCAACTACTACTGCATCACTTGGTTGTGTGGTGATGCTTGGCTTGTCGTTCACTGTCAATGTTGCTTCGCTCGAGGTTGTGGTACCACAATTGTTGGTGATAACACAAGAAACTAGCTTGCCATTCATTGATGCATCGGTGATCACTTCTACGCTAGAATCGGTTGCGCCTGGAATGTTCACGCCTGATGCTTTCCATTGATAGCTAACGGTTCCACCGCTTGCTGCTACAGACATTGTTACCTTCTCACCTGCACAAGCTGTTGCGCTTGCTGGTTGTGTTGAGATAACTGGAGCGCTGATTACGGTGATGGTTCCAGCTTGTGACAACAAGTTTGCACCCGTTGGCTTCGCTGTGACCAAACAGGTATAGTCACCTGCTTCAGTTGTTGTCGCACCCTTAATTGTCAACACGCTTGTTGTGGTACCTTGGTACTTCGCAGAGTTTGCAATGTTCACTCCGTTAAGTTTCCATTGGTAGCTATACTGAACATTTGGAATGTTCGAGCTTGCTGTTACCATGAGGCTTGCATCGGATGCGCTACAAACTTCTTGGCTTTGTGGTTGATTTTGGATGCTGATTTGTGATACGTAGAAGCCGCCCTTGGTTGAGCTTTGTGAGCCACAGATACCAGTAACTACACAGTAGTAGTCTTGAGTGATATCTGCTGTTTGCATGTTGCGAATGGTCATCTGACTTGTGGTAGCACCACTGATGCGGCCATTGTCTTGCAACATGTTGGTACCTTGGTACCATTGGAATGTTGGAGTATAGCCATTAGGTTGTGCAGTCGCGTTAACCTCAACGGTCAAGTAGCCAGTTGATCCAATTGCTGCGCCGTTTGTTTCTGGGTGCGTACCAATCAACGTGTTAGAAGCGACGACAATTGCAGCATCTTCAGAATTCACGGTTGTTGTTCCACATGTACCAGTCATTACAACACGATACTTACCACTCATTTGGAAACCAGCGTTAGCGATAACCAAGATTGGGCTTGTTGCACCAGTGATGTTCACACCGTCTTTTTGCCATTGGTAGCCAAGAATAGTACCGCTTGCAACAACTGCAAGTGAGGTCTCATTGCCTTGGCAAATGATGCGTGGGCTTGGTTGTTGATTGATAACGATTGGAGCGTTTACAACAACTGAGATGATATCAGATACAAGAGGATCTGCACCACCGGTAGCAGTTACGCGCAATACATAATCACCACCATTAAGAGATGGTTGAGCATTTGTGATGGTAAGAGTATTTGTGCTTGCGCCGCTCACACCGTTCACGCCGTCCAAGAGCGGAGCACCGTTACGCTGCCATGAGAAAGACAACTGAGCACCAGCTGTAACAACCGCATTTGCGCTGATGATCAATGTTTGATCTGCACAACCAGTAAGATTTGCTGGTGGTGCTGGGTTGAACGAGATAAGTGGAACAAGTTGATGCGCGCCCATGAAGATTTCCGAGCGGGTTAAACGACTTGTGCCAAAGATGTCATCGCCAACGGTTCCCTTAATACCTGAATTGAAGGTACCATTTGAAGTTGAACCAATACCGTAAAGTGCAGTATTGACTGTCAGCAATGACAGGTTGTTGTTAGCAACATCTACAAACGGTACATTGATGTTAGCGCTGTTTGCATCGAGACCAGATACTGATTTAAAGGTAGCAAATGGGTAGTTGGTTCCATTCCAACGAGCTTGGTTTACACCTGCAGCCCAGATATCATTGTAGTTGGAGCTGAGACCAGTAACTGCAATCATCGCAACACCACTTACGTTAGCGTTGATGAAAATGTTATTGGTTGTTGAAACTGTTGTGATAGCAGCTGAAGTAAATGCAGCACCTGTTGTTGAAGCATACACAGTGTTATGGAAGACTCCAACGTTGCTTGTTGAAGAACAACTAATACCGTTAGCCGCTGTAGTACTTACTGCACGAACAAAATTGTTGGCGAAGACTGCTTGGCTCGCATTGCTACGGCTACCCGACGTCACGCCAGTGAATGTTGTATTCACAGTCATGTTCACGCGGTTTTTACGGAAGTTAAAACCACCGTTGTGGTTTACAAAAATGACTCCAACAGCAGCTGTTGCAGCACTTGTGGTCCATGTGTTACCATTAACGGTAGCACCATCAGTACCTTCAAGACGCATAGCATAGTAGCCGTAGTTATTGAAGGTATTGTTCGTAATGACATCGCCAGCAGGATAGGTTGTACCAGCAAAGGTGTGGTAAAATGGAATAGCTGACTGATTGAAAGTACAGTTGGTTACTGTAAGATTTGGATGGTAACCATTGTTTACTGACAAGAAGAACACATCACCAAGTGAGGTTGTTGAGCTTGCTACACCGTTAAACACCATGTTATCAAATGTCACTTTGTCGCAACCTGATGTTCCGCCAGTAGCGCCAATCAACTCAATGGCGTTGCCATAGTTTGCTGTTGTGCTCAAAGCGGCGATGGTAAAATTGCGGAAGGTCACATAGTCAGCATTATTCAAGCGCAAGGTTGGAGTACCACCGATAGATGTAGTACCAGTAATTGCTGCCGCTGCTGCATTCGTGTACTGAAGAACAACAGAGTTCTTGTTTCCGTTTTCAGATTGGAAAACAATTGGCTTCGTTGTGGAGTTTCCTGGAATGTTCGCCAAGTACACATTTTCTGTGTAGGTACCTGGACGAATGTTCAGGGTTACTGCACCAATAGTACCGCCAGCGGTTAGTTGGCTTGCAGCTTGGCTGATGCTTGTGAAGTCTGGGCTAGAACCACCGACTGTATATGTACCATTAAGACCTGCGCCTAACAAAGCCGAACCATTGTTGTTCGCTGAGTTTCCGTCTGAAACGCCGTTTACTGTAGCAATAGAAGCTGAAACGCTAGCGCTACCTACTGCAGGGAAGTTGTAGTTTGAAGCGATTACGACGTTGGTCGATGCACCGTTTGCAAGCGAACCAGTATAGGTTGCTTGACCCGTAATAGGAGCTCCAGTTGAAGGCGTTATTGTATAGTTCACAACAACACTAGTAACGGTGTTCAAACCGTTGTTCGTAATGTTTGCGACGATGTTGTTGGTACCAGGTGCGAACGGAGGCGCTGTTGATGTGCTAACAGTGTTCAGAGCACAATCGTTGTTGTATCCAACATTCAAGGTAAAATCCTTGAAGTCACGATAATATGTGTATGTATCGCAAGGACTGGATAGATAAGCGTTCGTGCTGTAACAAGCACAAATTCTCATACGCTTTGGACCAGCAGTAACAGTTGATGGGATAACGAATGATGCTCCACCACCAGTAATTGACGTGGTATTTGTAATCATGGTCTCACCAGTTTCCCATGTACCGTTGTTGTTCCAATCAACGGAACACATCCAGTATCCACCGTAGCATTGTACACAGGAGCCAGAACCATAATAATAGGTCAAGTATGGCAATGTGTTGATCGTAACGGTACCACCTGGAAGACCCGTGATGGTTGCGTTCGTGTTTGTTGCACCAGCACCTGCGCTGTATGGACCAGACTGAGTAAAAGTATATGTAGTACTATTGATAACAATAGGACTCAAATACATTTCAACGCCGTTAACAGCATATACATACCCGCCGGGTACGCATGATGCTGCAATCTGCGCATGTGCAGTTTGGTATGATGCTAAAAAGAGCAGCACACAGGTGAACAAAGTTGCAAGACGAGCCTGCAAAGTTGAGAAACGAAGATTCATTATGACCTCTTGAAATGTGAATAATTGAAATGAGTAAAGCTATTTAATGTCTTGATTCTACCGAAAATGTACTCGCTATGAATTCACTTTGATGTCTTAGATCTTGTGTCAATGTTCACAAAGACCTAAACATTGAAGATTAGTATTCTGAGTCGCTTGCTGACACCAACGTGTATGTCCAGCACAAAACGCCCACCTACCTACATTCTACGACGACAACCGCTGAGACATGCCTTTTCATCTTGATCCCGTCGTTCATGCAACCAACTTATCTCCCCTTCACATTCCCTGTTTCATTGTGACGACCGAAGTGTTGAAGCTCCGATCTACAATGTTGCATTGCTCAATCTTTCATTGTCCCTTCTTGACCTTCCGCTCGTGATACAACGATCCGAGAACTCTTGCTCTCGTATCATCAGCTTGCTCGGCTGTACCCTTCAACAATTCGCAAGTAGTACTCGATGGATCTCTTCAACTGCGTGTCAGATTACGATTCTATGTAGACAAAAGCTCAGCAATCAAGATGAATTCGCTAAACATCAACGTTGATCCGAATCTGAATCGTTACTTAAAGAAACATAATCATCAAAACATCTGCACAAAAGAGACCAAAAGCTTGCTCGCCGCATGGACTCTAGCTTGTAGACCTAAGCACCTAAGAAAAACGATAGTGTTCATGCTTATGTACTCCGTTCACCGCAACGCAATACCATTACGAATGCCCTGCACTAAAACACGGAAGCCATTCTCGTTTCGCTTGCGTACCAACAAAAGTTGGTGTGGAACTCGCGCACTACTTTCATGTGTACAAGATAGAGAGACACTGATTGTAGAATTCCTACAAGCTCATGAAATTGTTTTCATGGTCTCGACGTTTTGCATACATTTTGTTCTCATTTTTCTGGGGTGCAGTAGTACACTTGTGCCCTGATACGCTACCTTTTGCGATAGACCTCAATGGTTTTATGAACAATGACTTTTTTGTCACTTTTTTTCGACCATTATTTCTCCTCTTGAACAATGAACTTTTTCAGAAAATGCTCGCTCAAAGCTGAAAAAGAGATTTTTCCACAAGTGCTGTTTCATTGGTCTACCTGTGTAAGACTCATACAAAACAGGTCAATGCACGTGTCTTTCACAAAGTCTTATCCCCAGGCAGAACAGTAACGGTCTCGTATGGGCTGCTGGGATTCTATAGTGGTTGAAAATCACAACATCACTGCACCACTGCTCTCTCACGAAACCTTCATCTTTAATACAAGCTCAGGTTCGTAACTACGGTCCTTCGTCTTCTCATTTTTGTTTGCTTACGCAAAGAAGGTCTTAAGAGTTGTGAATGTTGTTGATGACGTTGCATATGAACGTTGCGCCTCGAGCGTGCAGACGCGACGCATTGCACCTCAGACAAAGAGTATCACAATCACATTCAACATGATACACAAATGGTGCAGGTAAGTTCTTACACCGAGACGCCACGAATCGCATCTCTGGCAAAGAGTACAACCGAGATGTTTATCCAATAAATAGTGAGTATCCATTACCATTCGTTACAGTAGACACGATAAATCGCGTCGCTACCTGAATGAACATGATCCGCTGCGCCGAAGGTGCGAACGCGAACACGAATGCCAGTAGAGACGCGATTCATCACGTCTCAGGCAAAGAATAGCAAAGCACATGCAACACAATACACAAATGATCTAGGTGTTTTCTTGCACCGAGACGCGATGAAGCGCGGCTCTACACAGTACCGCACTCCAATCTGCGCCGAAGACGCGAACAAAAAGTCATCAGCCAGTAGAGACGCGATTCATCGCGTCTCAGGCAAAGAATGGCAAAGCACATGCAACACAACACACAAATGATCCAGGAGTTTTCTTGCACCGAGACGTGATGAATAGCGTCTCAGACAAAGAATGGCAAAGCACATGCGACACAACACACAAATGATCCAGGTGTTTTCTCGCACCGAGACGCGATGAATCGCGGCTCTACACAGTGCCGCACACCAATCTGCGCCGAAGACGCGAACAAAAAGTCGTCAGCCAGTAGAGACGCGATTCATCACGTCTCAAGCAAAGAATGGCAAAGCACATGCAACACAACACACAAATGATCCAGGTGTTTTCTTGCACCGAGACGCGATGAATCGCGGCTCTACACAGTGCCGCACACCAATCTGCGCCGAAGGCGCGAACAAAAAGTCATCAGCCAGTAGAGACGCGATTCATCGCGTCTCAGGCAAAGAATGGCAAAGCACATGCAACACAACACACAAATGATCCAGGAGTTTTCTCGCACCGAGACGCGATGAAGCGCGGCTCTACACAGTGCCGCACACCAATCTGCGCCGAAGACGCGAACAGAAAGTCATCAACCGGTAGAGACGCGATTCATCGCGTCTCAGGCAAAGAAAGTCAACGCACATTCAGTACGAAACACAAGTGATCCAGATGTACTCTTACACCGAGACGCGATGAGTTGCTTCTTTACATGGCACCATGTATCGACCAGCGTCGAAGGCGCTAACGAAAAGTCGTCAGCCAGTAGAGACGCGATTCATCGCGTCTCAAGCAAAGAATGGCAAAGCACACGCAACACAGCACACAAATGAACCAGGTGTTTTCTTTGCCTGAGACGCGATTCATCGCTTCTCAGGCAAAGAAAGTCAAAGCACATTCAGTACGAAACACAAATGCTCCAGATGTATTCTTACACCGAGACGCGATGAGTTGCTTCTTTACATGGCACCATGTATCGACCAGCGCCGAAGGCGCGAACAAAAAGTCATCAGCCAGTAGAGACGCGATTCATCGCGTCTCAGGCAAAGATTACATTAGAGTACATTGAAACACACATGCACGGCATACTGAGTTGCTACACTGGTTCGATGGAGTTCGTAACCATTCGTTAGCGAAGACGCGATAAATTGCGTCTCTACTAAACCACACATTGGCGTTTGCGCCAAAGGCGCAATCAATAGCGGGCAATTATGTAGTGACGCGATTCATCGCGTCTAAGGCAAAGTAGACACACGAAAGTCAGGCCCTCACATGACTATCCCTACCAGACGCATCAATCCAAAACTCCACCTTACGCAAAAAGGGCAGAAGATCTCTCTTCTGCCCTTTTGCTTTAGGGCTGGTATGTGACGAAGGATTACTTCGAAACGACCATCTTACGGGTGATGCTGTATTGTCCGCTGCTTAGGGTGTAGGTATACACACCGCTAACCATTTGGCTTGCATCGACGCGAACGTTGTTCAAGTTCTCGTTAGCAATGCCATCAAACAATACTGCTACTTGACGACCATAGCTGTCGTGCATCACGATACGTGCTGCTGCACTTGTTGGCATTGTGAAGCGAAGAACTGCTTCGCCGGTTGTTGGTGTTGGTTCTACACCACTCAAGTTAAAGCCTGCTGCAAGAGCATCTTCTTCACGACTTGAAACGGACAAGACTGCAGCGTTTGAGCTTACGGTGCCACAGCTATTGGTTACGTCACAAACGTAATCGCCTGCCATGCTTTGGGTGAAGCTTGTCAATACCAAGGTTGCAGAGTTTGCACCTGGGATAGCTGCCGACTTAAACTTCCATTGATAACCGGTTGCACCAGTAGCTACTACTGTCAGTGTTGCTGAACCATTTGCCACCACAGCCGAATTGCTTGGTTGTGTGGTGATGACTGGCTTATCGTTTACTGTCAATGTTGCTTCGCTAGATATTGTCGTACCACAGTTGTTGGTGATAACACAAGAAACTAGCTTGCCATTCATGGATGCATCGGTGATCACTTCTACGCTGGAATCGGTTGCGCCTGGAATATTCACTCCTGATGCCTTCCATTGATAGCCAACGGTTCCACCTGTTGCTACAACAGACATTGTTACCTTTTCACCCACACAAGCTGTTGCGCTTGCTGGTTGTGCTGAGATAACTGGAGCGCTGATAACCGTAATCTTTCCAGCTTGTGACAACAAGTTCGCACCGGTTGGGTTAGCTGTTACTAAGCATGTATAGTCACCTGCTTCTGCAACTGTTGCGCCCTTGATCGTCAACACGCTTGTTGTTGCGCCTTGGTACTTCGCGGAGTTTGAAATGTTCACTCCGTTAAGCTTCCATTGGTAGCTGTACTGAACATTTGGAATGTTTGAGCTTGCTGATACCATCAAACTTGCATCTGATGCGCTACAAACTTCTTGACTTTGTGGTTGGTTTTGGATGCTGATTTGTGATACATAGAAGCCACCTGGGTTGGAGCTCTGTGAACCGCAAATGCCAGTAGCCACGCAGTAGTAGTCTTGGGTAATGTCTGCGGTTTGCATGTTGCGGATCGTCAATTGGTTGGTTGTTGCACCACTAATACGACTATTATCCTTCAACATGGTTGCGCCTTGATACCATTGGAATGTTGGGCTGTAACCGTTTGGCTGAGTTGTTGCATTCACGTCAATGGTCAGGTAGCCAGTTGAGCCAATCGCTGCACCCATAACTTGTGGGTGCTGACCAATCAAGGTGTTCGAAGCTACAATGACTGCTGCATCTTCTGTGGCAAGAGTGGTAGTACCACAAGTACCAGACATCACAACGCGATACTTACCGCTCATTTGGAAGCTAGCATTGCTGATTACCAAGATTGGGCTGGTTGCGCCAGTAATGTTCACACCGTCTTTTTGCCATTGATAACCAAGAATAGTACCGCTTGCAATAACAGCCATGGAAGTTTCACTTCCTTGACAAATGATACGAGCAGTTGGTTGTTCGTTGATCACGATTGGTGCGTTGACCACTACTGAGATAACATTGGATACAAGTGGATCTGCACCACCGGTAGCACTTACACGTAATACATAGTCTCCACCATTCAGAGAAGGCTGAGCGTTTGTAATTGTCAACGTGCCAGTTGTCGATCCCGAAACACCATTCACTCCATCAAGGAGTGGAGCACCATTGCGTTGCCAAACGAATGACAATTGAGCGCCAGCAGTAACTGTTGCATTACCGCTAATAGTCAAGGTCTGGTTTGCACAACCCATCAAACTTGCTGGAGGTGCTGGATTGAAACTGATAACCGGAACGATTTGGTGAGCGCCCATGAAAACTTCTGAACGCGTCAAACGGCTGGTTCCGAAGATATCGTCGCCAACTGTTCCCTTGATACCACTATTAAAGGTACCGTTCGAAGTTGAACCAATGCCATACAACGTTGTGTTCACAGAAACCAATGAGAGGTCGTTGTTTGCCTGATCCACGAAAGGAACATTTACGTTTGCACTGTTAGCATCTTGAGCAGATGCAGTCTTGAATGCCGCAAAGCTATAGTTGGTACCATTCCAACGTGCTTGATTCACACCTGCAGCAAAGAAATTGTTGTAGTTGGAGCTCAAGTTTGTAACGGCGATCATTGCAACACCGGTACCAGCATTGATGTAGATGTTATTGGTGTTCGATACCGTTGTGATCGAAGCTGAGCTAAATGCAGCACCTGTTGTGGAAGCATAGACGGTATTGTGGAAAATTCCTGCATTGCTTGTTGACGAACAGTTGATACCGTTCGCTGCAGTCGTACTTACAACACGAATAAAGTTATTCGCAAACACTGCCTGGCTTGAGTTGCTACGTGAACCTGAGGTTACACCGCTAAAGCTCGTGTTCGCATTGATGTTGATACGATTCTTGCGGAAGTTGAATGCACCGTTGTGGTTTACAAAAATGACACCCACAGCAACGGTCGACTTCGTTGAAGACCAAACATTACTGTTAACAGTAGCGCCAGTTGTACCTTCAAGACGCATTGCATAGTAGCCGAAGTTAGTAAACGTGTTGTTGCTGATCACATCACCACCTGGATAGGTCGAACCGGAATAGGTGTGATAGAAAGGAATGCCCGATTGATCAAAACTGCAATTGGTTACCTTTAGGTTTGGATGGTATCCGTTGTTAACTGACAAGAAGAACACGTCGCCAAGTGATGAACCAGCAGTTGCTGCACCGTTGAACACCATGTTGTCAAAAGTGACATTGTCACAACCAGAAGCTCCACCGGATGCGCCAATCAACTCGATTGCATTGCCGTAGTTGGCAGCAGAGTTAAGGGCAGTAATGGTAAAGTTGCGGAAGGTTACATAGTCCGCATTGTTCAAGCGCACATTTGGAAGACCACCAATAGATGTTGTTCCTGCAATCGCTGCTGTAGGGACATTTGAGAACTGCAAGATTACTGAGTTCTTGTTGCCATTTTCTGACTGAATAACAATTGGCTTCGTAGAAGTATTACCAGGAATGTTCGCAAGGTAGATATTCTCAGTATAGGTTCCTGGACGAAGATTCAGAGTTACGGCACCAATGGTTCCACCTGCTGTGAGCTGAGCGGCTGCTTGGCTGAGACTGGTAAAATCTGGACCAGACCCACCTACCGTATAGGTTCCATTTAATCCTGCTCCAAAAAGTCCTGATGCACTGTTGTTCGCTGTATTACCATCAGTTACACCGTTAACAGTTGTAACTGTCACACTAACAGTTGCACTTCCTACTGCTGGGAAATTGTAACCTGAGGCGATCACAACGTTGGTTGAAGAACCGCTGGTCAAATTACCAGAGAATGTTGTGCTACCTGTAATTACCGAACCGGTTGAAGGTGTAATCGTATAGTTCAAGACCGCGCTGGTCATTGCAGTCAAACCGTTGTTGGTGATGTTCGCAATGATGTTGTTTGCACCTGGTGCAAATGGAGGCGCTGTCGAGGTGCTTACATAGTTTAATGCGCAATCGTTCGCATATCCAACGTTCAGAGTGAAGTCCTTACAGTCACCGTAACCTGGAAGTGAACCGCTTTGTTGCAAACATGGGTTTACTTGGTCCGCTGAGCTGAAGTAATAGTCATAGTAGTAGTAGTAGTGGAACATGACGCGCATACGCTTTGGACCAGCCGAAACATTGGCTGGAACGTCAAAACTGCCACTCGTTCCGTAGTACATGTAGTTGTCCCAGTAATCTGGGGAAACTTTTGTCCAGTTGTTGTTATTGTTCCAATCAACAAAGATCAAATAGTAACCATCATAGTAGCTACCATAGTAATCTCCCGCAACCATATCCCAGTTGACTGTCGAACCAGGCATAACATCAAAACTCTTTCCAGTATTGTCACTGGTGGTTCCAACGTCGGATGATCCACATGAGTAATTGGAGTAATAGTCACCATTCACGGTAAACTCGTCAATCGACATGCAACCGTAATAGAAGGTTGGGAAACATGACGAGGTGCACAATTGCGCCTCTGCCGATGTTGTGCCCAGCCCCATAGCCAGTGCCAATAAAAAAACAACTGCAAGCATACGTTCTCGCAGATGCTTGGTAAATACATTCATATAAAAACTCCTTATAAGGTGAAAGTGATGCTTAATAATTTTCGTTCTCTGAATAGGTATGTTATCAATAGTTCGTGCAGTATTACCTCAATGTTACTGCCCACTTGATCCTTCTAAGCATCGTGCATGGTAACTACTTAGCGTCCGCCCCGCTAACTTCAGCTGAACTCTGCTGGAATGGTAACTATGCAATAACTCTTTGAACTGCTCATCTGATTCTTGACAATAGTACTTTTTCTCCATAGATGCGTTTCTAGCGAAATTCTGAGCCCTACACGTTCTAGCGACTGCCTTTGTAGCCCCAGAAAACAGTGCATCCAGGGTCAAACGACAATTGCTCAGTACTCCGATCTCCGCTCCTGTTTCAAGCCTCTCAATGCAAGCTTGAAGGGCTGAGATCCAGTGAGCTCAAGTTGCATTTATGAATTCGCTTTTGTGCGACATTATGTCACACATAAGTCTATTCTTTGAGATGCAAACAAGAACAACTCAAGATTTGCAACCAACTCCACTGTTATCTTCTTTCAAATCATGATCATAGCAGCTGCGCTGAAAACACGATCATAATTAGGCTCCCAGGTTTAGGGTCACTTCCGTCAAGATAAAGGGGTGGCGTTCACAGAAAAAATAAATCGAGCTCTATTTTGACTCTACTGTTCAATGTGAACATTAATTCACATTGATTTCACAGAGTAACATTGCCCTCGTTTACTTAACGATCTGCCAAAACGCTACCTATAAAAAGCAAGCGTGAGGCATAATACTCGCTACTCAGTTGCTCCACTCGCACACCTAAACTTGTTGACGCGTGAATCATTGTTCCGCCCCCAGAATACATCCCAACGTGCGATACACCACCCCGCCCATCTGTGCTGAAGAAAACCAGATCACCTACTTTGGCATCGGAAACTCCTGTGCGCCTTCGTAGGGTTGCTAACGACATATCCTTCGATGTGCGTGCTACTGTTATTCCGCAACGGCGATAGACTTCTGAGACAAAACCTGAACAGTCGTAACACTCTGATCCGCTCCCGCCAAAGCAATAGGGCGTACCAATCAACGAACGCGCCTGTGAAAGCAGACAACGCTGTTGCTCGCTAAGCTCCTGCATCGAGGGAAAGACAAACTCTTCTGCTTTGTCCTCCGCTCTCCACTGCTGCTGTTTCAAAGAACTAAAACGTACGGAATTCGCACAGCTTTGCGCTAGTACCAAGACGACCAAAAGAACGAGTCGCAGACTCAGAACTGCTTGGATATTTCTACGTGTTGCCATGCAATGCTCTCACCGTTGACAGCACAAGAAAAGTTCAAGCTGAGCCTTAGGCATCTGCCCGACTCTTCACACTTTCTAATACTTCAATACTACCCTTCAACTGATAGAGTTTGCGGGCAGTTTCCATTTCTTTCTGGGTCAAGCTATCGTAGCGCCGATTCTCATCCACAATCTCGGACAAATACCTTGTACGCTCTGGCGGAATTACATATCGCTTCTCACTCATCTCGTCGCTATGTGCAATTGCCGATTCCCACCCAATATTTCGCGCCTTGTTCAAAAGCTGAAGTATAGCCCTGTACAGTGCGTTCGTTCCTGGATCGTTGAACTGCGAAGCAATGCTGCCAAATACGGGCATTTCATCAATCTTGGTCTCCCACAGCCCGCGTGAACGCTGCACTTGTTTCTTCACGTCGCGCAAAGCATCCATCGCTCCACGCTTGTCGAACTTGTTCAAAGCGATGATATCGGCGTAGTCGATCATATCGATCTTCTCAAGCTGTGTCGCAGCACCATACTCAGGTGTCATGACATACATCGACAAATCAGCAACCTCGGTAATCTGCGAATCGCTCTGTCCGATACCAGCGGTTTCCACTATAATCAGATCAAAGTTGGCTACTCGCAAAACATCCAGCGCTGCTCGCACGTTCTTGTTCAGAGCCACATTGGCTTCTCGGGTAGCAAAGGAGCGCATGTACACGCGACTATTGCTCACAGCATTCATGCGAATACGATCGCCCAACAACGCACCACCAGTTTTACGCTTACTTGGATCAACCGAGATAATTGCTATGGTTTTGTCGCTGAAGTCCTCGAGAAAACGTCGTACTAACTCATCGGTTAACGACGACTTCCCTGCTCCACCGGTTCCCGTGATACCAAGAACGCAGCCGCTATGCGCTGAGCTGGCAAGCTGCTCCTGCCAGAACTCCGCGCTGCTCTCGCCACGCTCAATCATGCTGATAGCCTGAGCTAGAGCTAAAGGTTCGCGAGCACGCACTTCGTCGACGAGTTGGGCGCGACGTGTGGTTGGACACTCAAAATCACTCTGCGAAAGCAGATCGTTGATCATGCCCTGCAATCCCATTTCACGTCCATCATCCGGCGAGTACACTCGAGCAATGCCATAGGCATGCAGCTCGGCTATCTCCGTAGGTAAAATGGTACCTCCACCGCCTGCAAAAATCTTGATGTGCGAAGCACCAGCCTCCGCCAAAAGATCATACATGTATTTGAAATACTCAACGTGACCGCCCTGATAGCTCGTCATGGCAATAGCCTGCACATCCTCTTGAATAGCACAGTCCACCACCTCACGCACCGAGCGATTGTGTCCTAAGTGAATCACCTCCGCACCGCTTGATTGAATGATACGACGCATGATGTTAATGGCCGCATCATGCCCGTCAAACAACGAAGCCGCTGTCACAATTCGAATCGTGTGCTTTGGATGGTATGTTGGTATCTCGTTCATGAGTTTTGTTATCAACGTGCGCCGCCTTCGGCGTCCGCACACTTGCAGAGTCTGCTCAATCAATGTCAGTACGTGACGCTCTTGCTCCCTCAAGCTAGAGTCTCAGCTACGATCGATCAACAAGCACCGCTTTTGGCTGCTCAGCATTCTCGAATCACAGCTCAGTGCAGAGCTGCGATAAGACCACTACTTGCAAATGCTTGCAATCAACTAGCCACAGCGGGCAACTGCTCTAAGCTGTTGCGCAACTATGGACTTTGATCGTATGCAAAAGTAAGCATTTCGAAGGAAATCTCGGACTATGATGTCTTTTAATTCATGGATCTGTTAACCTCCGCTCCGAATCGCCGCACCAACCTCTCTACATCAGGTTTAGATCCGTATTGCTAGATTGCTCATGAACTGAAAGGTACAAATCTCTAAGCCCTTGTAAATAATAGAGCTCAGAGCGAGCCTAAGGACCGCGCACTCGGCGGGTCAGACTAGCAATAACCTCAGTACTAACAAACGACAGTAACCAGTATCAACGAGAACAAATGACCTTTCATCTCTTTCAAATCGCAGTGCTTATAGACGACTATGATCGCGCCATCAAATACTATACTGAAGTCCTGGGTTTTGATCTTGTTGAAGACACCCAACGTTCGGAAACGAAGCGTTGGGTTATTGTGCGTCCACCAGGCTCTGCCTGCTCTCTCCTACTGGCAAAAGCAGTTAATGAGGAACAGCAAAGTCGCATTGGCAATCAAACAGGCGGACGAGTCTTCTTCTTCCTGCACGTTGATGATTTCGACACCTATTTTCAACGACTTAGCACTCACAAGGTCAACATAATTCGCGGTCCATCCGATGAAGATTTTGGACGCGTTGCCGTTTTCGAGGATCTCTATGGAAATCTCTGGGATCTTATCCAGCCAACTACAGCCTAGTACTTCATGAAGCACAAACTATTGTGCGGCTAGCTCTGACTTTCAGAAAGAAGAGTTCGACGGGTAAAGCTGCTACGAAGTAGCAGCATGGTCATGAGCATCTGCTGGAAATTCTAAATCGTAATCATATGTGTTGAACGACTATTCGGCGACGGGAACTGGTCCTCTCTCAACACCAGAAACATGCGTGCGACACTTCACCGCAACTTTGGTGCTTATGTGTCTGGCTTAATCAATCAAACCAGGGAGAACGGATTAGTAGCGGCTAGTCACCCCCCCATTAGATGAGCATTTCGGAAGCGTGTCCGAGCAGCACTAAGTGCTTGATAATACTACAACGAAGTGCTACGTACGCTTGCTTGGACGATGTCCTACGATAGAGGGATATAGCTTGATACTGAGGTTAGGGGGAATTTATTGTCCGCGTTTTCCCAGCCACCAACCCAGCGCAAAGCAGCTATAAGGCACGAGGAAAACGAAGAAGGGTGGTATTCGAAACCACGCTGAGGTGTCGATGGCGAGGGCTGCAATTAGTAGCAGAGCATTGGCAATGTGTAGTGCTTTGTACTCAACCAGCAATCGCCAAGCTTGGGCTCCGATAGTGCTTGTTGAGATAAGTTGTGAACTGGGCTTTGCCATAGGTGTGGGAGGAAGGTTCTAGGTCTAGGTCGCCCTTGGGGGTAACAACAGACAATATATGATTGTGATCATTAATCTCAATACATGCGCTCATGCGTCGCGAGCCTTACCAAAAGACGTAACACCATGGTTTTCTATAAAAGTGCAATATGAAAGTGCAATATGAAAGTACAGAGAGTCACAGCCAAGAATACAGATGTTCTCAACGCTATCGTTGAAACACTACTAACCACAGATGCGCAGAAGCCGTCGGCAAGTCATCTACAAACCTTGCTAAGCGATGACAGAACCTATCTTTTAGCCCTAAGCGTGGAGAAAGAAGTCATCGCCTACGCACTCGCTTACCGCTTCCCTTCTTTGTACAGTCCAGACTTTCTCGCATATCTGTATGACATAGAAGTCCGTCACGAACATCGTCGCAAGGGAGCTGGACGCCTGCTCATGAAAACGATGTGTGAGCTACTCAAACGAGATTCTGTTGTGGAGCTTTGGTTGGGCACAGCGACCGACAATGTGGAAGGTCAAGCACTGTTCACCGCTACCGGTGGACTAAGATCTGGAGAAACGTTTAACGACTTTAGTTACGATCTGTCTTGAACATATGTACAACGCAATGAACTCGAGAATACGTCATGTGTTGCATTGGACATAGCTCTGCAGAACATTCGGTCGCGTCAGCGTTCATACTGACCTACGCATGCCTTCACCAGCCACTCGCCTATAAGTAATAATGATGCACACTCTGCCAGGGAGATTCATGTCGTCCATCAGTCTCTCCGCTAGAGAAAGACGAAAGCCCAATGCGCGCAATCTTTGATCAAACGCGAATCGTTAAAAGTGCTCCAGTCTGATGAGCAGATGATTTTTCGTCAACCCAGGGTTGCACCCTGGCTTACTACACAATAGCTTTTTGGGGCACCTTAGCTTCGGCTGAGTTATGGGGTGTTACTAACAAAAGCTCTCTCCATTGCAACTCCGAACTGGAGAACACACCTTTGCTCCGAACAACCGCACCAGCTCTTTCGTAGAGCTGATAGCCTAGTCTGGTGAAGGCGTAGTATCCGAGCTGGCATCGGTGTGTTCACGGTGTACCATTTACGATGATCTCTTGTGTGCCTTGCCCGTGACGATAAACTTCAGCAACGCACCATAAATGTTATAGATGCCTTGACTCCACTTTTCCAGAATACGCTGCGTCGGCTGGTCTGAATGCACTTTCTCAGGTTGGAGGAGGAACATTCTTAGCACCGTATAGAACTCACCTAGATCTGAGTTTGACGACTTAAAGCCTTTGTCTCGTAGGTAACGTAGGTTTCGATCGATCGCTGTGAGCGCAGACTCAGAATCACCGCGGAGCACGAGAACTGCAGTTTGCAAATTTCTCAGCTCTATTTCGTATTGAACATAGAGCTGTCGCTTGAGTAAACCCATCCCCTTCTGGATTGTTACGAGAGCATTGTCGTAGTCATGCGTCATGGTGTAGAACTTCGCATAGTTCAGGGCTGCAATAGCTGCCACCACGTGCTTCTCATGGTTCAAGAGCTTCTTGAAGGTGCGATCAAGCATACTTTTTGCTTCCTGCATGCGCGACAAAATGAGACAAACTTGGATGTACTTAGCGACAGGATAGATGTTATTCAGTGCTTCTGGAAAGCGCACAAAGAGCGACTCATACTCGCGGTACGCCCCTTCAAAATCACTGGATTGCTGATACAATGAAGTGGCAAGTTTTGTGTGTATCTGTTGTCGTTTCAGTTTGTTTATATCATCCATTGAGTCAGACACACTCTTCGCTCTGCTAATGTGATGGAGTTGCGCAGGCGACTCGATCGCAGCATAGTAGTCATACAAGGCAAGGTCAGCGAAAACCTGTGCAACTTTTGAAGTACAAAGACACGAATTCTCGTATTCACGCAGCAACTCTTTCTCGAGCTTCTTGTCCTCCCTCCCCTTTTGTAGGTGCATCTGACTGGCCAAAATCGAGATTCGCGCACTTCGTATCAGTGACGTGTACAGACTCGTTTGCGATGCACGCTGCGCTTTCGGTAATGCTGAAAGATAGTACCTTAGAAGCTTGATCAACAAGCGTTCATTGGTTGCATAAACCGACATACTAAGGAATGTATCAAGAAGGATTCTATAGTAAGTCGCCTTCCGATTGGCACTGAAGCTGGGCACCAACACTCTGTGTTGGTACTGCAGTTCTTTCATAACGTGCTTCGTGAGCGTGTATCGACTGGCAAGATGGTGTATCAACTTCTCAGCGCCTTCTGGCACCAAGGCATCATAGAGCTTTCGTATCAAAATCGACTGAACTTTGTCCCAGTTGCCTGAAGAAATCCCGTGCGCAGTTCGCTGGTGCTCATGCGAACTCTCATCGTAGTCCGACAATATCTTCAGCACCTCTTTTTCGCGTTGACTCAGCTGAAGTGTATGCAGACTTTGCTTTTCCTCTGGAAAGAGCGCTTGCAGATATTCAGTCAATAGCGACATAGTGTGGAAGTATAGATTCAGCGTGCACTAGAATACTTGGATTCATCCCCGCTTCGTTCTGGCAATATATCCATGCGACACGGTCTGTCGATAGAATGAATCAACAGGAAGGTCTTTTGTCCGAAGGATTGTCGAGCCAGCACCTGCACGCTCATTGTCTCGACCGCCAAGGGCAACAGCACTGAGCCCACCTAGTCGACACATCTGATAGACATACGTCCAGTGTCTACTCGCAACAATCAACAAGCACCGAGCGAGCGTTGCACGCGTTTTCGACGCGTTTGCCCTCAGTATTCGTTTTCTTTCTGAGCCATCCCGGCGTGACTGCACTGGCGAGACGAGTCTACCTCTGAACTCAGTCCGTGCCGATTGTTAGACTATCAGTGTTACGATTTGCAAAGGTGGTATTCTCCTATGCACAAAGCACCCAATTCGACTGATCTGCAGGTCTTGTAAGGAATCGTCGTATTTCACCGCGAGCGTCGGTACGCCTACAAGGTATTTTTCCGAGTGTCTTTTCAACAACCAACAATCTGTCGACCTATGAAGAATACTCTACTAAAGCTGACAATGCTGCTGTGCTCAATATTGATTGCAAGCTGCACCGATCCCGCTCCTGTGACTACAGAGACAAGCAATTTGAAAGGAACCATCTACTATTCTAGCGCCGAGCGTGTGTACCGTTTGCGATTGAGTGACCAGGTAGGAACCGAGCTCTTCTCAAATGCGAGACATCCGGAAGTAACTACATCTGGCAGAATTATAGTTGTTGAGTCATATCCGAATACTCGTATCATCTACTCAGATCAGACTGGTGCGAACAGAGAAGCGTTGATTGTTAGCGAAGGCTATTCAGGACCAGAGCACAAAGAATACATGAACAAGCCACGCATGTCGTACAATCAACGCTATGTAGTCTATGACGGCGGCAACGTTCACAATCCTCAATCATATGTGATAGATGCAGTTAGTGGAGCTTTGATAGCTACGATTGGAGATTACAGTGCGAGACAGCCAATGATCTCGCCAAGTTGGGCACCGGATGGTTCAGTAATCGTTCAAGGTTGGACATCAATGAACAACGGCATCTACAAAGTGTCGCCAGACTTCAGCTCAATCAAACGAATTGACCCAGATCTCACGAACGTGTACGAACCTTCGGTGAGTCCGGATGGGAAGACGATAGCATTTATACGCGATGGCAAGGTGTGGACTATGGGTATCGATGGATCAAATCCAACACAACTCTATGTTGGTAGTCTAAATTTCTCCATGCCCACCTGGTCGCCAGATAGCAAATTCATAGCTGCTGTATACTCTGGTCACATCTACATCTTCGATATAGCGAAGCGTACAGCGACCGAGATGAGTGCCGTGCATTATGTCGACGAAGGCAATCAATTGTGCTGGGTGAACTAAGGGCTTTGAGTCTTCGGGTACACAAGCGCAGCCATATGCTCTAACGGAGAAATTGAAGGTATTCTTGCGTTTTCGTGATGGGCGGTCTCGTGTTTCTGCTTGCTATAGTACTACCGCATAGCATTGTAAGTACTATCGCTGTAGCACATTTCCGCCCGTCAGTTCCGCCGAGCTGTGGAGTAGACCGAATCCCATATTGCTGCGGTGTTGGTGCTAGAATAGTGTTGAGTAATGTGATGTATCCATGAGCGACCGCGGTAAACTTGCTTGATGGATACGCCGGACGGAGCGAAATGCTCATGTTCATCACGAATTCACAATCTCTCTCTTCAATCGTGTCCTCTTATCTGGCGAAGCTGCCTCATCTGAACGGCGCATCTATATGCCTAACGAGCCACTATAAGCAACACACTTCGGCATGAATTGTCAACGAAAACTCGAAGAAAGTATAAGCCGCTAGCCGGTGCTTGTATAGAGTACACATGAGTCATGGCAGCGCCGCTGCCTATCTTCGTTGAAGTGCGTACATCACAGCTGCCAAGCTGTCGTCCAACCTCATCCCAGATCTCAATCCTCTGAACTTCTTTGTTGGAAGTGACGGTAATATTCTCACCATACACGGGATTCGGTGATACCATGAGATTCAAGTCATTGGCTTTGAGACGGTACAGAGAGCTTGCACACACGGGCGTTAGTCGGACTGTATCTGCGGTTACTTTCACCGTAGCACAGCTTGTATCCAGCGCCAGCAAGGAACTAACTTCTATTGTAAAACTCGTCCGGCCGCTTTGAAGGGCTAATCCTGTCACCGTAACAACACGCTCGATGTTGGAGTCAAGACCGACTATGGGGATGGTTGCGTACCTGTATCCTTCCTTGTCAACCTCTCCTGAAATCGAGAAGGCTTCGTTCGGATATCTGAGTGTGACATAAAAGGGAGTTCTAACGGGCTCACTGGACTTCAGGCGAATCAACAACTTCAATGAGTCACCAGGGGAAGTGGAATCCACTGTGTTGATTGCTACGTCAAGATCAGGGGGTCTGTTGACCGTAATATTGAAAGAGACTAGTACCGAACATCCACTGCTGTTTATTCCTCTGGCATAATACTGAGCACTGCTTTTTGGCTGAATGACTATCGTATCACCTTGACCTATAAGAGCTGACTTCGTGTCAAACCATGAGATCGTCGCGTCACTTGAACGAGTTGCAATTGCAACAGCGGGTTGCCCTTCACATACGGTGAGATCTTTTACTCTCACCGTTGGTGTAGGTGAAACCTGAATCGCTGTAGTATCCTCACGATAGCAATCACCAAGTCTACCCACTACTCTATAATCCGTTGACCGCGAAGGTGCAACGGTCACAGATGAAGATGTACCAACAACTGCATTAGTAGTGACTTCATACCAAGTATAGTTTACTCCAGAAACAACTGTCTCAACAGTTAAGGTTGTTGTATCTCCTGCACAAATCTTGTCTGCACTCGCAAGCGCTGTGACTTTGGCAGTCTCCCAAACAGTTACGCGCGCACTTGATGTGTCCTTACAACCAAGAGCATTCACACCTTCGACATAAAACACGGTTGAAGAGTCTGCAATGAGATCAACTCCAGCACCTTGAGTGAGAATTGGACTCCCCTGTCTCCACCATCTATAAAGCACAGCACTTTGAGGCTTAGCTATTCTCAGATGGACTGAATCTCCCTGACAAACCGTTACGTCGCTCTGCACACTGACCTCTGGTTTGTCCTTTACATTCACACGAACAATAGCCGAATCAACACATAAGCCTTGTCTTACTCTTACTTTGTACTGGGTGGTATGCTCAGGAAGAACTCGCAAGCTATCTGTGCGCCCAACAACTGCACCCAAAGAATCTTGCCATTCATACTGTGTACCACCTGAAGCTATCAAGGTAGCAGGACTTCCAGAACAGACGGAGGTGTCACGTGTTTGTATTGCCACGGTGAAGACAGCAACCCGCACTGTATCTTCAAGCAGGCAGCCCGTAGGAGTGTCTGCAGAGACAGTGTACCATGATGTGACGTCCGGTTGAACGACCACTGAGTCAGCTATAGACAAGACTCCTGGAATCGACCTGTTTCTCCATACGTATGAAGAACCTCCCGTTGCTCGCAATACGACTTTTTGCCCCGGACAAAGAATCGTATCATGGCTCAGCAAACGTGGTCGAGGGTAAACAAGAACATTCTTAGTGAGACTATCAGACCCGCCTTTCGTCTTTATCAGCAGTGTGATCTGATATAGTCCAGGACTTTGATAAAGAGCGGTTGGCCCGCTCTTGTCACTAGAGATGTTTGGAGCAGCACCTGGCATTGTCCACTTCCAGACGGCGGTGGAATCTCCCATATCAAGAGAATAGTCTCGCACAGCAAGGCGCTCACCTTCACAAACACTATCAACATCGAAGTCCAAGAACTGCGATGGGCAGCCGAAGGTTTTACTATCGAGCAGTGCACTCGGAATATTCGGCAGACCGTAAGTCAAGGCTGAATAATTTGTCCCCATATCTGGAACAAAAGCGCATTTAGACAAGGACGAGTCTGGAAACGTGACATACATCAAAGTGCTCTGACTTTGACCTTTGGTATAAATGTTCGACACTACATAGATACGACCATCTACACCTCTGCAGATTCCGGAGATGTCAACGTCTTTAGAAGAACTCTTTGTTGGATTATACACCACTTCCAATGAACTAGCTCTGTTTGCGGCGTTCATATTGAAGCGCACAAGCGTACCATTCTTAGAGTTCTTTTGGAGATAACCGTTCGTGACATAGAGGTACTTGCCTGATGCACTAAACTCAGCACTGTATGGTGAGTAGGAGTTGCGACTGGGGTCCAGAATAAGGAGTTGTCCATTGCTGACCGTGCCACTTATCTCGTTAAAATCGAAGACTTCTGCATATCCTTTTTCATCCGAACTAAGGCATAGGTGTCGTCGATCAGGAGACAATCGAGCCGCACACGGAGAGTAGTTTGTTCTGAAGTTTGGATTCTGCAAGGCATATCCAATTGTTGTGACAATCGGTGTGCGGGAGACGCCTCTATTATTGACCTTAATTGTATAGAAGCTTGCGTTGATCCAAGAGTAGGTCACAATATTCCACTCTTGTCGTGTGCAATCGAAGCAGCCTGTTAGACACTCAGCGCAGGAAGCAACTAACATCGTGTCAGTTCCAACAACCGCACCTCGACCATTTCGTGCATTCATGTCTACTTGTAGATACCACATTCCCACAGGGCGAGGAATCATCCCGGTTAGATCATTGACTGTAAACACGTAGTAGACTCTCGGCTTACCAGGTTTGGGTATAATCATAACACCCTGCGTGCTGGATAAACCCGACTTTAGATTTGAGTAGATGACCTCATCATTGCCATTATAGAGTTCGACTCCATTGCTATAGAGAATTGTCTTACCACTAACAGGGTCACAAATACAAGCATTAGCCTCAAATGCGTTCTCCTTGGACAGCGGCAGGGCTTTTGGTGGCTGGTATCGGAAGTCAAGTCCTCCTCCCGCACCGTACCTCCACTCCAACGCCTCATTCTGTGCCTTGCACACAGAGATGAAGGAGAGTAAAACGAGGATTCGAATAAGCAGCAACATATTCTTGTATTCCAGCCTGCTGTGAGCACTTTAACTACGTGATGGTAATATACCGACGAGGTATCGAATGCTCTACTGAAAAGCAGCGTTAAATCAGAGATATCTTTTATATCAGCAGCGCGTACTGTAGTCAATGTCCTGCTGAGACCCGAATTCTACCTTGCTCCCACCTTATGCCTTCGCGCAACCACAGTCCATCTACAGAAAGTGCACGGCGGCTTCATGCTTTCCATCACAGGCAACAACTTTGGCTGCGAACGACCTATGCACACACTCTTGGTCGAGCGAGGAGGCAACGTCAGTCTCAATATTGCGAGTACTTTCTTATTACATTAGATGTGGTATGTACGCAAGCACCTTTCTTTCATTCGCCCACTTCGTGGTCGAATTAGTCGGAATGCGGAGCAACTTTCCATCTGGCGATGTTGCTATCCCACAACTTGGAGGCATAGGTTCTCAGCGATGTATGTACCTGAGTGAATGCAGCATCGATGCGCTTCGCGCCGCCAGCTTTTGTTCCCCTGCCGTAGTCCACTACATTGCTGCCTCGTATGGCACACTTCTTAGCTTTGACATAGGTCAGCTGTTTAAACTCATCAGGGCTCACATCACTTGTGCAAGACAGCTTGTACAAAAACGTAACCTCAGCTTCTCCATCTCCGTCAATATCGCTGAGAGCAACAGAATTTGAGTCTACAAATGCGCTTGCGTCAAATGGGCAAACTCGTACACCATCATTCATCTTCCAATACACTTTGTTCGATCGATCGACTAAGATGTGAAATCCAACGATCAGGCAAGTAGACAGCGGATCCTGGTTCTCACGCTTGTCGATGACATACAAGTGCTCTCCGAACACCAGCAAGTTCCGGCCATTGACATCAGTCCAAGAGTAGGCATAGTTGCAGACAAACTGAGCGGGCATGTATTTCTGTCCCTCAGAAGCTGCGACTTTTTGAAAGGGGTACTGATTGGTACCCGCGAAACACGGGCCAGATACGATGTATAGCAATAGTGCGAGAGCTAGGAGTGTTAATCTCATGAGCGGGTTCTGGTGATCTTTTGACAAATGTACTATTCTTGAGCTTTGCTGCACAGAGAGTCGGATGAAATGATTAGGCTTGAAGCGACGTTGTGGCAGAATGAATGCTGTGGGTAACGTAGAGTTTTGTGGCGCATTCAGGTTCGTGATGAGTATGTGAGTACTTGCGGACATCAGGTTGTCTTAGCTGGAGAGTGTGCGCTAGGTGGGCTGTAGCGCCCTATCACAAGTCCTAGACCACCTTGTTAAACTATTTTGTGTTGATTCCATGTCTGTTTCCGCCATGCTTCATCGTTGTCATAGCCAGTCAACAATGTGAGAAAAACACATGTATTCGTTGTTAGTAATCTGTGTAGAGCCTTCTAGACTATAAATTACAAGCAGTATAGCCAGCTAACTGTCGCACAGATCTTGTAAAGCCTCATAGCTAAGACAACACATAGTTTTATTCTCTCAGGTACTCGTGTAACATGCGACGAGCAACGCCAGTCTGTGGTGAGATCATTCTACTTCTCCGGTTACGAGAATGTACCCGAAGTTGCCTTGCTTCTGCTCATTTTAGAGGCGCGTTAGACAAGCTGTTCCTTAGTTGTCAATGTTTGACATCCCATCTTGAAACATATGTCAGATTGGTTTCCACAAAGCATATGTCTGCCAGTCTTGATAGAAATGGCAGTCTCAACAGGAGTTGGTGGTTCAATTTTCCGCTGTATGGCGGATCAGAATGAACCGATATCCTGGACCCATTAACGCAGTCGTCTTCGCTAGCTGACGCTTCTGCGTCGATCACTCTCTATTCAACAACGTTGAAACCCAGTTTTAAGTTGGATGCTAATAGCGATTCCGTTAGCAGTCGGGGGGGGCATTCTTGCAATCCCTACAGCCGAAAAAACCTACGTTTAAGCGCTAATCAAGGTACTTTGTTAGGGTGTGTACTAACTGACCTGGTCTTGGTAGATTAAACTCCATATATTCTGTTGTTATATTGTGTTACTATCAAAGTTATCCAGAGGACGTATGTTCTATAATATTCTCAATCGGGAGATGTTAAATACTCTCGATTTGACTCTACAGGCGTTGAAAGTAGGGTGCCAAGATGACGCCGTGCTCAGGCCAGCTGAGTTTGCCTTTCACTTCCAAGAGGGAGGAAAAGGGTACCACGTAATCCAGATTTGCAGAGAGCTGATTTACATTGCTGATACAGTATATAAGTATCCTTCTTTTTTTGCCCATTCCGATCTGTCATTAGTGAGTCAGTTAGCCGCCGAATTGAGAAATGACCTTCTGGCACTTTCGCAGATTGACAGTGCTGGGTTCTTGATCAAGTGTCAGGATATTGTTACTCGATGGTCCGAAAAGGCTGTCGACTTTAAGCCGCTCTTTGCGAAAACTGCTGCCGCTTCATTCTATAGCAACAATATCGAGGGGATTCTAGAAACTGTTAAGACTGCGGGATCTGAAGCTCGTGAGCAGGCGGATCGCGCACTAGCTAATTCGAACAAGTCACAAAGTATTCTCGGTTCAGTATCCGAGACATCTTTGAAAGCCATAGAGAAGATTGAAGCTCTTTCTCGCGAAGCGGCCACAAGCGTGACTCTTCGCACCGCAGCGGATATATTTGGCGGAGCCAAATCAATAGCAATGTGGCAATCAGTCACGTCCGGAGTTTTAGCAATTGCGTCTCTTGCCACACTTTACGGAATGATTACACAGGTTAATTTCTTTGAACCAAACGTTGACTTAACATCACAGCTTCTAATGATTGCACCACATGCGTTGCAGTTTACATTCATCGGTGCGTTAGCAGCGTTTTTTGTTAGAATGTTTCGAATAAGTCTGAACTCTTTTGAGCAGAATTCCCACAGGGCCAGGGTTGCGGCTAGTTTCGACTCATTCTACCAGGCTGTTGAAGGAACTGAGCAAAAGGCTCAATTGGTCTCCACTCTTGTGAAAACAATTACAGATATGCCAACTACCGGTTTAATAGAAAAGGGATCAGACAACATGACTGTCACAAACCTAGCCATTGACACGATAAGAAAAGCAGCGTCCACAAAGGAGTAAGGTTTGAGTTGCGAGCAGAAACAGATTGTCATCTTTTGCAGCTCGATCAAGTATCTTGAACGCAGACGGTTACTATGATTGAAAGGTCAGAATTGCGATCCTCTACATCTCCATCCATTATCTACGGAAGGTCTGATCAAGTTCAACTACTATTCAAATCCGAACTGTGCTCGATTGTGAAACTAGATCATGTCTTCCATAGCACAAAGCTTTTAGCATTCATAACAATAGGGAATCCCGTCTTCAACACATTCGATCACTGCGCATTTGCTGCTTGAGAATTATTTCAGCAGAATTGACACAGATAAACTCCGTACTTTATACTCTGCCAAGTAGCTTGATACTTGATAGACACGGCAATAGACTCAGGCCTGCAAGTCAGGCAGCTTTTTCATATGAGATTGACATCGAGAACCATGCTTCATGTCTTTCTACCTTATGATTACTACGCGCAGATCTCGCTCCGCAACTATTGTTGAAGAAGAGTTAGAGAGCCTTCAAGCTGTTTGATTGCTTGCTCCTAGTTTATGCTCACCTTGTGTCTATCATCTGAGGTCGTTACTGCGGGTAGTTTTTTTTGGCTGCTCAGTCTCGTGCGATCGACTCGGAATCAGAACTCGCATGTACTAGTCAGAATCCTTCTCTTTCGGCTTGTGTTTAACAAACCATCCGATGTGTGGCTTGAGCGCGAAGCTCTGCGGATCTTGCGTTAGTCCATCAAAACCTGCGCAAAGCTGGACATTGATGGTATCCGACTCCGTTTCTTCCCGTATATAGTACAGGTCAACAGCAAGTATTTCTTCTGGAAGATCATCGGCATGCGCTGGTAACTCGTCGAGCGACAATCTCTCTCCTTCAATGCTATAGGGAAAAAACGCGCAGATCCAACCATCTATTGAAGCCGGAGTCTTGTACATACTCCCCTCATGGTATTTGAACATCTTGCGCCAAAAGCTAGGCTTTACATGTCCCTTCGATGTCTCAACAAACTGCTCGAGAATCGGCTCGAGCTCGTTGACCCACCAATCGAGTTTGTACTTCCGAAGTGCCAGCGTCTTACGAAGGAGTTTCTCCCAATCTTCAGGAGTTCCCTCAAGGCTAATCTGCGGAATGCCACATCCTACGCGGATAATCTCGTACCTGAAGTAGTTTTTCATCGAGTACATAATCGTGATCTCCGAGGCAGCCTTTGTGGTAGGGGTGGACGTTGAGAAATCGCTCGTCAGGGTTTCGACGATATTGTCGCGTGTGTTCTGAGCAATCTGTTTGGTGAACTCAGGAAAGAAGAGATCCCATGGACTTGTTGGGTCTTCAAACACGATGAGACCTTGTGGATCATATACTTTCAGCGTCTTCTTACCCTCGAAGTTCACAAAAGACGTTCGAAGTGCCTCGGCGTTATTGTTAACATGATGTGCAAAACCCTGACATATGAGCAACCAGATGATATCTGGCGATAACACGAGTGGCCTGTGTTGCATGTATGCAGTGTACACTCCATTAAAAAAAGCATGTCTCTGCATGGATACATATCGTTCTTGAGTTGGCTTCCACGCGATGAGTGGCGAGGATAGCGTTTGAACTCCGTAAGCTAGAGATGGTGCACTGAGATCTCCGAGAAGCTCCTGGTAGCTCACTGTAGGAAGGAGAGTTTCAGGCGGTGTAAGCCCCTGCTCAATGTTGAATTCAATCCCGCGTGAACTGCGCGTCATGGGAAGTTTTTCGCTGGCGCAAGAAACAAACAATGCACTAACGACAGACAGGACAAACATAGATTTCTTCATCTCTACACCTTTGAGTAAGTGATGTCATTTATGAAATTATTCGTTAGGGCGCTCATTGCATTCATATTGAACGTGAGTCGATAGCAGATTTCGCTGCTCTTGGCAGCTAGCAATTAGCTCATTCTTCGTCTGCCATATTATTCATCGCGGCCCATTTTTTAGTTAGACCGGTTGCTCTATACAGAAACGTCATGAAGGAATAAAGTTACAACTTGTGAAGGGCGGGTCGAGCGACGCGCATATGTTGATTGCGAGCTTGCGAGTTCTTTCGTAGAACTGATACACTTGACCGGAGAAAGCTCGTCAAATGGAACGGCGCGCCCACTCAATCTCAGCAACGAAACATAGTGACGGCTCATCAAACACTAGCTTATCACTTCCACATCTGCAAAAGAGGAAGAGTTGTATTTCTTAGCACGACTCCACCTCGAAGCTATAAGACGCAGTGCATAATCCACCGTAGTTAAACGTCTCTTGCCAAGAGCTTTCACTATTAGCATTGACCTGGAAAAGCTCTCGCTTTGTGCTCGTGAAACGCAACGCGCCAGCTCGCAAATGAGCTATATGCACTCCTAGAGTAATTGCGATATAGGGCATTGCCGAGTATGAGCTATCAAGCGTATCAAAAGCCGACGCTTAGAACACAAGACTGATGACGCTGCCTGCACGTCTTGAACCTTTCTCAATCATATTGATACTCTGTTGCGTAGTTGAGAAAGCTGACGACGCCCGTTCCTAACTTAGAGTATCTCAAAAGGGATCAATGTCATGTTTAGATCAGCATACCGGTGGGTGAGAAGAATATTATACTACTCTTGAACTATGCTGGCCAGTTTTTACCGGCAGGTACCGGCCGCTTCCCTCAATCAATGCTATAATATCCTACAACGGCTCGCACTTCGACTGTTTCGCCTGGCTCAAGTACTACCTTAATCAATTTTTCAGCCTTCTTTGCCGTTAGAAATACTAAGATATCTACTAACCCTGAGTCGACTATCAACTCACATTGCTTCGAACCAGGACATATCTTCCGAGTAGTAATCTTACTGTTATGATCGTAGACAATAACGTTAAACACTATAGATGGCATCTCATCCTTGTCACCAATCCACATAGACGCGTCGACCACTAGCTTACTTTTACCGACAGGAATCAATGTATCCAAACGACGATTCTCAATTTGAATTCGTCCAAAGTACTCGTAAGCTCCACTCTCGTCGATTACATAACGTTTGGGACTACAGCAACCAGAACAAACCAGTACTACAATCAGTGATGTTAAGTATTTGAATTGTCCCATATTGGAAACGCCGGACCGAGCGACGCACTCATGTTCATCACGAATATGCGAATACATTCTGAAAACTCTTACTCATGTCTGGTGAAGGAGTGTGAGATGGACGGTGCGCCCGATTAAGCAGCGGAAGCGCGCACTTAGCCACCATTGAGCCTTAATGCTCCAGCAAGGCCTCAGAGCTCATGTTTGTTGGCTGACTCAACGAAGGATGGCATCAGCTTTACAAACTGAAGTATCGAAAGTAAAAACCAGAATCGATACAGCTTTAAGCCTCTTCTCTTTTCAGTACAGCACGGACACGCTCAAGCGCCGTCGCGGCGACCGATGATATTATATTGCGCCTGACAGTTTCATTGTCACTACCCTTTTCAAACTCCCGCCAGTTGTAGGAACTGAACGTCAGGTTGATATCATTATGACCCTCCAGATGCAACTGATATGTTTTATCTGGCGTCTCAGTTAATCTCATTTCTCCAATAAACGAACAAAAGCAGTATTCCGGATCTTCGAAATCATCGCGACTCTCTATTGTCGAGAACGTACATGAAGTTACTCCGAGACACTCCAGAACGCCTATGACGCTACCGTCATACATACTTCCAAAGACAAACACTGCTTTATTATCGTGTCCAGAATAACTGAACTCGTACAAGTTCACATCCGTGAGCGACATCTTCATAAGCCTATCTACTTGCAAGGTTCCACAATACATCGTGACGAATGAGGTCGAACGTGAAGACAGAAGATTCTAAGCGAAGTGTTTTCAGATATTCTTCTTTTGCTCTTTGATGTTCATTCGAGCGTTGGAACACTTCGCCAATCTGCTTTCTGGCAACTGCCCTCTTAACGTGGTTGGAATATACGGACTCCCTAACTCACTAACCCGCCGTTTTATAATCCACCACATAGTGTGCTGGTTTCTCCCTCTTGGACACTATAAGTCACTCCAGATGCAGTTGTTAGAGCGGGGATACGCAACGCTACTCAGCATGGAAGAAATGGCTGAATGTCGTGGGAATGCCAGACCACGGCAAGCGGACTATTTACCCACAGACACCCACAAACATCAATGCCTCCCAAATCATAGACTTCCTGAGTACATGTAGCATTGTCTATTGGAGTTGCTTCAGCTTGGCTAGCAATTCCACAATATGATCTTCCTCAATGCCTGGGTCCAGATCCGCAGCTGCTGTTTGTTAGGGCTCAATTTGTTGGCCCAATGTTGTACCCTGGGTACCATGGCAGCCGTGGTCGCATCACCTGTCAGGTCCCATATATGGACAATCCGCTTCCAGTGATCCAGCATTTCCGCGAGAGGAAGTACCACAGTTCCGCGCCGAGCAAAAACGTCGGTCTCCGCTGTAACTACTTGTGATGCTTTGACTAAAAGTATCGGTAAGTAGATAACTTGCCACGCTGACAGTGGATCAATCCGCGGCGGATTAGTTGGATAAACTATGACGGATTTCGAACCACTACCTGCTACCTCCCCAATCAACTCGAAGCGACTTATCTCTGCTTCAAACAAATGTACGACCACACATTCCAAGAATCCACATCCTGCCATCTTACTACACGCGCTTAACCCGCAACTATATCCGCTCCACCATTAGGACATCTCACTTCCAATGCTCACACGTAACTCGTGAGCTAAGCAAATAATAATACCGGCAAAGATAGAACATGAATGTTCAATTGGGACTCCACAGGAATAGTTTATCATGATACACTTGACCATTGACTTGCAACTTCACAAGGACCAGACCGTGCGCATCGGGAAGCACATGTTCAAACGCATTTATTTGATCAGAACGTAGTCGCGAACCAAGAATATCGTAGAATTCTATTGTTGACGACAATCGTTCATCCTGCGACTCGATACGCACTATGTTAGCTCGCACTGACAACGACAGAGTGACCCTATCTTCATCATTTGAGGCAGCTTCACTACTAACTACTCCATCCAAGGATTGATGTATGAACTGTCGTTCGTTTGTTCCAACAATTACCGTATTAGGAGCAGTAGCTATGCTAACTATTCCAACCCGTGGTATGCTACTTATTCCTCCATACTTAATACTCTTAAATGCAACAAATCGCTTGCGACTTAAATCCAGCCATCTCAACGGTAGACTCAAATCATAATCTGCGATAACAACTAGATTGTTAGTATAGTAGTCAATCGACGATGTTACATTGGAGATATACTCATCTACGATTACTTCTTGGCTCTCAGAATCGTATGCTATAAAATGACGGTCTGGATTCAAACCACACGCCGCCCCTGTAGTTCGATTAACAGCCAACTGAGGTATAAGATACTTCTGGCTAGAAGCATGCGTTCGCAATTGGCAGAACACTTTGGATAATCCTTTAGGTGCTCCTAAATCTAATAATGTACTGTATTCATAGAGCCTGCCTGTACCAACTTCAACCACGGAATCATTCTCAACATACCTCAAGAGTAACAAAGTGTTTGCTCCTATAAGATACTTGCAACCCGCGACGTTAGAATCTACAGTACCTCTCTTGTCAAAAAACGCTGACGCGATGCTCAATTGATAAACATTCCCTGACTCTCCAACGCAAACCAGTGAATCACTATCACCCTTGGTATCGAAAGCTACTATGGGCTCATCAAGATTCATACTTGTGAACTCCAATCTAGGGTCTTGCTTGCTCAATGCGACCAACCGCTTCGAACTTGGTTGATAGACTATATAATTTTGACATACTGCAAACTGTGGGCTGATGTCAGTTTGCTTGACCGACATGATACTGTGCTTTTCGTTATCGATAAAGGCAATTTCTCTGCTATACTGGACTATACTATAATTATATGCGGCAACTTGCTGCATTCTAACTATTAAATGATATGGTAAAGTCAAATACTGAAATGGACTTGTATATTGGTCACCGGTTGCGGATATCACTCCATCTCGATTCTGAACAACAAGACCTTTCTTCAATGAACGAAATACAGCAACATCAAGCAATCCAGCTCCGGGATACTTTACTTTGCCAACAATGGTATGCGTCTCAACGCTGTATAGTGACACCTCATCCCTGCGTTCTGAAAGAGCGAGTGTACTTCCGTCATCTGAAATACACGCTGTCAGTGTATTAGAGAGAGGTGTTGGAATAGCAATAGTAGACCTGTCTTTGACATTATACACAAACAACCCATTCTCGCCACTCTGATTTGCAAATCGCCTCAATACAATATGCTGGGCATCTAGCGATATCTCCATACTTGTTATCCTGTTATCATCGCTGCCGATATAAGAGCTCGATATTAAACTACCATCTGCACTGTCTCGAATGCATAATCGACCTGAAGTGCTAAGAGTAGCTAGTATGCCATTCCTGTATGCGGCCAGATCAATGTAAGATGTGTCATTATCAACTATTCTTCTGAGCAATTCCCCACTCGGATAGTTTACAACAAACAGTGAATCGCAATCGTTTCGTCGGGGCAACGCACTGTGATCCACCTGGAATAGTAAAGCCCGAGTGCCAGACATACACCTAACTCTAGAAGAACTTGGAACTAGAAAGAGTTTAGTAAGAGTTAAATCGTCTACATAGTACGTGGCTAAATAGTTTGCATTGCTATTAGAGCTTCCAGCTACGGAGTACAGTGCAACTAAGCATTTGCCGTCACTTGACCATGAAATAGACAACGGAGAATTCAAACTATCTGACAAGAAAAGAACTGTCTTTAACTCACCGCTCTTCGTATCAAATACAGAAATGTAGTTTGCAGTTGACCTTACAGCCATTAGCGATCGCTGATCAGTAATAGCAATAAGCGGCTCATTCATCAATCCAGTTCGAAACGAGATGCTCGGAACTGATGACAATGCCCACGCTGACGCATCAGCGTAAGCATTATCATACATCGCAATGACTAACAATAAGAGTTGCAGTAAAATTACTGCGATATTTCGCACTTTCAAGATGCTAAAGTGGATAATCCGCTTCCGGTGATCTAGCATTTCCACGAGAGGAAGTACCGCAGTTCCGCGCCGAGCAAAAACCTCGGTCTCCGCTGTAACTTCTTGTGATGCATTGACTAAAAGTATAGGTAAGTAGTTGACTTGCCATGCTGACAGTGGATCAATCCGCGGCGGATTAGTTGGATAAACTACGACGGATTTCGCAGGTAAGCTTCTGTTTGGACAGTTCAAGTTCTGCATATTCTGACTCTAAACTCCAACAAGTTGGTTAATGGAAACCAGTTGAATCTCTGCCTGGTCAACTAGGGTGTGGATTACGAATACCTCATCTTCGTACTTTATTGCTCCGTTTCCTCTCTGCTCGTCGTAAGGGAATGAGATCAGGCATTCGTTTATGCGGTCTTATCACACAATCACCGCAAACATTTTGGATAATATAGAATGGGTAGAGTCTCTGTTCAAGCAATCCAAAAGCGACGCAACCACGTCTTAGACCCAGCACCAAAGGAAACTCATAATTGTAAGTTTCAAATCTGCCCGTACACTCATCTGGACTAATTAAAAAGAACCAGAAAGTATTCGCACTTGTATCGGAAACAAAATGATTTGGCACGAAATCTCGAGGTTGCTCAGTATTCTGTAAACTCAACTCATATATCTCTCCGCATTGCAGGGGTATACAGGAGTCTGCTCTTGTCTCGTGACAGACGCGGTTCTTGGCCGTAAAAGCAATTTGAGGAACCCATTCGTCACCATATAAATACCTTAAATAGTGTAAAGTGTACCCATAGAACATCGCAGTATCCGAACCACAATACATGTACGCAAATGTTTCAACTTTCCCTTGCGCAGTGGCAAGCACACATAAAACTGAAAACACTATTATCTTGCATAAAATACTTGAGATACTTATCACTTGGAAACCTTCAATATGTAAATATTGGAAAATCCACATAAATTGATCCAGTAATTCCAGCTCAAACTGACCCACCATTCCGCGTCAAAGTGCCCCACCTATTCCGGCTCATACTGACCCACGTGGCAAGCCTTTGCAAAACATGCGATAAAGGACCCATTCTGGCCTAAGTTCTCCGAGAGGATTTCAATCACGGACAACTAGGAAACAGAGTGGCTAACCAACCAATTAGCATGAGTAAAATACGACACATTCTTCGGATGTATTCGCATGGTCGAAGCTTGAGAATGATCTCAGAACAGACTGGTGTTGCCCCTGACACATTGCGCAAGTATCTGTGAGAGTATGATGAGACGGTCTCAGTTATAAGGCCGTAAAAAACCTGAGCGACAGTGAGCTCACCACACTGTTTGTAGTTGATATACTTAAAGACCTAGACAAGGTACTAACAACGCTTTATGATCTGTTCCCCACTATGCTGACAGGTCTTCGCAAGGAAGGAGCAACGCGCAGGCAGGCGTGGGATTAGTATAAGCTAGATAATCCGGATAGTTTAGGGCTTTCGGCCTTTTGTCATCGTTTTGCGACATGGAAGAAGCGCGTTCACCCAAGCATGCGTGTGGTCCACAAGAACGGCGACAAGATGTTTATGGATTATACGGGGCATAGGCTATGTCTGACCAATAAGCTAACTGGAGTAGAGACACCAGTGGAGGACTTTGTAGCAATACTTGGTGGAAGTCAGATGACGTATGTGGAGGCGGTGATGAGCCAGAAGAAGGAAGACTTTGTCGGCGCTTGTGAGCGAGCGGACACCAGAGAAGCTTCTACAGAGAGCTGAAGAGGCAGTGAGGATGCGAGGCTGTATGTGGCTCAGATAATTGCACGTGCTTCACACCCAGAACAAGCACAGACCTTAGGTGCCGGTATACTGCACGCAGCCAAGAAGTTAGGCGCAGAGCGTGGAAACGCCGGACAGAGCGACGCGCTCACGTGCATAACGAACATGCGAATTCTCTCTGAAAACAGATACTCTCGTCCAGCAAAGCTGCGTGATCAGGGCTGACGCGTTTAGCCATTGCACTGAGATAGCACTGAAAGTCTTTGGATGATTTTTACCTAGAAGTTGTGTTGGGAACGCTGGACAGGTTTAGACACTCTCGTTCAACGAAAACTTACGAATTCCTTCTGAAAACCGACACTCAGATCCAGCCACGGTGCATCATCTCGGCTGGCGCGCCCACTGTTACTCCAAAACAATAGATTCAATGACATTCCTACCGTTGACCGAGAGGATATACCAATACGTTCCGATTGGCATCAGAGCTAACTGGCTTCCAACTTCATAATCGTAGTCTTCCCTGTCGCTAATCATTGGATCTACTAAGAACTTGTAATTTCCTTTCGTGTCAACAATTCTCAATGAAAAAGCGATTCCAGCAGGGACGTGTGCTTTTAAGCTAACCTGCGAACCTCGAATGCAAGGATTGGGGGATTGGATAAGTAGACTCGCGGCATTCTCATCGGACTCTACTTTCGATGTTGTTGAGTCTTGAAGGGATAGAAACACCAAATGATCTTCATCGTCTGTACCATTATAAAAATGCCCGGCAATACAGAGTATGTCGGTTGAGTCTGTTCCCCTTGACCCTATTAGTCTGACATCACCTGAATAGTGCACGAAACTCAACAGCGGTTTGCCGATTGTTTCTGAAGCTGGGAACAACATATACTCTAGTATTGGAAAGTGATTCATGCGTGTAACTAACACGTACTTTGATTCACGCGGCTGAAGGCACAAGCTGTTTAGACCTATAACGCTGTCGCATCTAATTGCACTTACTTTGCTTATTCTAGATGTACCAACATCGTATGCTACTAAATTTAAAGACCATAGACTTCCTCCAATACTCTCAGTATTGTATAGGACGAGATTCTTGTTGAACGAGCAAGTTACTGCAGTACTAGTTGTGAGGTATGTTGTAATACTTGATGCCTGCAACACTGAGTCAAGTTCAACAAGAGTCGGCATGAGCGTTGCTGCATCAAAAGAAACTGCAAACAACTTATATCCATCAATCGGGTTTGTTTGTCTACTGCTGCTACATATGATTCGCAAGGAATTTCCCGCCATTCCTATCCCATGTAGAGTCCAACTTGTGTCAAAAGAGGCATTCCTTTCCAGGGTCGAGTGCTTCATTGCCGAAATGTTGGTATCTCCTAGCGAAAAGCTACCGATGCTACGATAGTATCGTCCCGATGGATTAATCGTGAACACATCCTCAATACCGTCATTGTTAAAATCTGATACAAGCGCAGGCTTTCCAGTGTACACGTCACTCATGTTTGGAGGATTACCGTTAGGATTGCCAAGGTATACCCTTCCATTTCCGTCAATGTAGTCAAGTAGCCCGTCTCCGTTGAGATCTCCTGTCATAATATTTGCATCTCCTCCTTGCCAAGTGAATACATTCGTAGTATCACCCGGGAACCTCAGCTGCCAGCTCTGAACACCACTGGGCGTACTGATAACCAGTACGCCATGCCCGTGGTAAAAATTCTCCAGCCATGTAGAGCCTTTAATTCCATATCCTTTGCCATCAACCCTCCACCACTCCTTTAGGGTCGACGTTTGAACTTTCGAATTCAACACCGGATTTGGCACCTGCGCTTGATCTACTTGTACCAGTAATAATGCTACGGCAATCGTTAATACGATCTTCACGATCGCTCCTGTAATATGTGAAAACGCCGGTCCGAACTACGCCGCGGAAAATACGCACTCCTTGCCTCAATATGGAAACGCCGGGCCGAGCGACGCACTCACGTTCATCACGAACATGCGAGTTCTTTCTGAAAACTGATACTGTTGTCCGGCGAAGGCGCGTCAGATGGGCCGGTGTGTCCACACTCGCCCTTGTTCATCACGATCAAGCGAATTCCTCCTGATATAACATGCTCATATCAGGCTACGCTGGGTTGGTTGAGCTTACGGTTTCAACTTACTCGGCTACGTTACAAAGTTGCTGTGCTAAATGTGGATAGACGTTTTTCGGTGGCGATCACAGTTTTGGTCCAACTTCATGAGAACTATTCGCTCTGTTTCTTGATTTACTGATTTCCCATCGCCGACAAGCGTACAGAGTCAGAAGAACAACAGCCCATAACAGACACGAAATCACCCCAACTGCAAGGCGCGACTGCGGTGTGACGGCACCATACTTTAGAGCAACCGCAAAAAACACTCCTGGCATCAGTATCATATTGAGGAGCTCATTCTCCAATGATGGGAGCACATCGAAACCAACATCTACGTAGCTTTTCAACAAGACGAGGATCCAAATAACAGATGATGCCGCCAAAACCTTTAGTATCCCATTAGCTATTCTCTTATCAGTCATCGTTCAATGCACATTACGTTGATTGTATTGTTTGCGAAGTTTCCAAGAAGAACGAAACGTTTCTGGCTAAACTGCTTCGCTTCGTCGCTAGATGTACCAGGCGAGTAGACTCCCCTTACAGAATGCACGCACGGCTTTGCCCTTTACAGGGATACTATCTACTTCTTCGAAGCTTGTCATTTACTGGCACAGCTTCTTCGTTTATTGCACGAACAGTTGTTCAAGTGTCGCCGCGCCGTGTCCAAGCTTAAATCTCAAGCGAAGAGGATTTTGTACGCGAACCGATTCACCCTTGAAGTTGTTGTATCGATACCTTCGGCGTCTGGTAGAAATTTCTACGTGAATTTGGGCAAAAGAGTCAAGCGATCTTGGGACTTTGAGTTCGATCGTCGGAGAATATGCTACCTTGAACCTGAATTGATCGAGCCCAAAAAATATCGTGTCCATATTGCTCAAGCCAAAGGGGTTATCTGCGAATTCGACAACTATATGCCGTCGAGGAACATTAGGACGCAGTGTATCCACGATCTCGTAACTTCCTTCTTGATACTCTTCTTCAGGTACAAAGTGCCCTAGCAACATAAAGTCAGCAAAGTACATTGGATACACGGATAGGCGTAAGTACAGTACAGCAATTGCCAATGCGACCGAAAGGATACAACATTTCATTTCAAATTGAGTTTGTCTCGAGTGCTCACAGCGATGCCAATGTTGGGACTCAGTCAAAGATCGCAGTAGCTAGCTATCCAGCTGCACCGCCTATCTGACCGGCAATCTCAGCGTTGACACCAGAAGTGCGTCCAAATCTGCTGTTTGCGGCGCAGATTGGCAGCAATGCTCAGAGTGCAAAAGACATGCTATATGACGCGGGATTATAGTGCCGCGCTACGCAGATTATTGAAACATTACCATTGATAGTACCTTATTACATTCTTACTCACATCAAAGGGTGTGATTTGCGCAACACAATAGCAATTCGGTATTGCCATAACACTATCGTGAACTTTCCTGAAAGCTATACTATCCGTCACTTCTCGAGCAGAAAAGGTCGCATGACGATATGCAGACTGAATGTACAATGATTCGAATATAGAAAAATTGCTTTCAAAATTCTGGTAAGCTAGAAGTTGGCCGTCTTTGAATAACATGAGCCTACCGTCACAGGTGGTTTCCGCGTCTTTATAATCAGACAGAACAGTGATCTCCGACAACATACTTTGAAGAAGATACTTATCATCGATAACATCAATTGTTTCGTCAACATAATTACTCTTGACAAGTAACCAATGGCCCGTGCTGAAATCTCTGTCAGCCAAGAAGGAGATTCTTTTTTGATCACATCCTGCCGTGAAAAGTACCAAGATAATATGGAGCGCAACGCACATGATAAAATGTGTGCGCTTGGGGGCTATCGTGCGAGCAACGGCACTGCATCTCAGCATCTTCGATCTTGTTGGCACTTTACTCAAATGCGAAGTCCAGTTTTAAAAACTCTGAGGTGAATTGGTATGTTGTCAACGCCAGACCGAGCGGAACACTTACGTACATAGCGAAAATGCGAGATTCTTCTGAAATCACAAACTCTTATCCGGCGAAACGGCGCCAGTTTGCCAGCGCGCCCAGTAACACTGCTGATTGAGAATAGTATTGGCAGGCTTGATGTCGATGACGATCAACACAACCATTCAGGAATCAATAGATTCTAGTGAGAGCCAATTACAGTTGAAAACACATGACCAAAAGGTACTTCCTCCTTCAGCACAAAATGTGTGTGTCTTAGCAAAACTCACATTCAAGTCCAGCAACGGAGAATCACCTGAGCAATCGCGTCTTAGATGATCTACGCATTTCTATAACTTTGAAAGCCAACCATGCTATCACTCTCACAAATATTACAAAATCTACAATGTACATCGCAAGAAGAACCGAGAAGTCAATTGGCAGGCTTGTTAGAATAGCCAGCTCAACACATGGCCATAAATAAATATATGCCACCAGCCTGCAAGTGTGATAGTCAAAGGAGACAGTACGTAACCTGACTCGTCCAAGACGAGAATGTGTAGTGATGTAGCACTCAAGATCATCGAAACAACTGATACTAAAGTGTAAACCAAACGTCTTTGACTCATGATGTGGTTAACCAGCTGGGTTGATATTATTATTCGCTTGCCGCCAACAAAACTGTTGTTACAACAAAGCTCTTAGAGTTTGCTATTCTATCGAAACAATGGAATGACTGAAGTATAGTTATTCGTCGTGACAACCTACTTTTTTGTTGTGAGTCGATTCTTCAACCGTTGGTTGGGCGTTGTTTGCGTCAGCGCAACCTCCGGAGCATCAGAATCACGGGTCGTCAACAGCGCTCGATGCCTGGCACATTAACCGCTCATCAGTTACACTTCCCATCTTGAAGTTTGAAACCTACGTAGTATTCGTCAAACTCATTGCACCCAAATTGCACCCTTTCAAATGTTAGTGCTAGCTTTTATAGCCCTTAACACCCATATATAGACCCAGACAATTCGATGAGAAGTTGATGTGCATGACACTCGCTGCAAGCTCCCACAAACAACAAAGCCTCACAAATCATAGACTTGTGAGGCTTGAAGCTTCTCCCCAGCACCTGGGGTATGTGGTACATCCGCACGGACTCGAACCGTGGACCCGCTGATTAAGAGTACACGACAACATGCTTATTTTTGTGAAAATCGCAGCTTTTTTTCAGCCATTGCACTGAAATTGCACTGAAACGAAAAGCTTCTTAAGCGACCGAATTCCCTATTGGCAAAGTCCACGAGACAGAGAATGCGTACTTAGATTGGTTTGAGCATGTAAAAAGATCGCCTTGAAGTCAGTCGGCGATTCTTCGATGTACCGCAGCAATCCGAACGTATGTATCTTTGCGTGTGCGACTACTGACCTGCATACTTTGTTTCTACTGGTTATTCCTAACGTCTGACCCATGTACAGATATACATTGTTGCGATCAACATAGCTCCACATCTCGTGACATCCGTACTGTGGAGAACAATGATTCACACACACACACTGATGATAATTGTTCACCACTTTGCATGTGCACGTGCTGTGGCATTGTTTTAGCTCTCGCGCCGTGCACCTCGATAACTCCTGCTTGCTCAACTGTTGAGAGCACATTCACTTTCCGCAACGATGGCAGTTGCTGCCATACAATTCTAAGCCCGATCTGGCAACCACCACGCGTAGCCTAAGGTCACGATCCCTCGTTTTTCGTGCCTGACCAACCATTTTTCTACGTAGGTCGAAGCCGTCTGCTAACGTGGATGGTGAATTACATTACCTAACCATCAAACAAAAAAATGCTTAACAGGATCATTGCTTTCAGCATTGATCGTAAGGGCATTGTGGCGCTCATGACTCTCCTCTTAGTGATATGGGGTGTATGGTCAGCCACAAGGCTCTCTATCGATGCAGTGCCTGATATTACAAACAATCAAGTACAGATTATAACTCTATGCCCAACACTTGCCAGTCAGGAAGTGGAACAACTAGTCACCTATCCAATTGAGCAGAGTATCGCGAATTTGCCAGGTCTGGTTGAGTCAAGAAGCATCTCTCGTTTTGGCCTTTCGGTTATTACTGTCGTCTTTACTGATCAAACAGATGTGTACTTTGCCAGACAACTCATCAACGAGCGTCTCAAAGACGCGGAAGAGCATATTCCAAAAGGCGCTGGGAAACCTGAACTTGCGCCAGCAAGCACAGGATTAGGAGAAGTTTACCAGTACATCATCCATACTAAACCTGGAAGCGAAAGCAAGTATAGCGCTATGGACCTTCGCACGATACAGGATTGGATTGTAGCTCGGCAGCTGTATGGAACAGTCGGAATTGCAGAAGTCAATAGCTTTGGTGGACAACTAAAACAGTATGAGGTCGCTTTCAATCCATCTAGACTTGCAGCAATGGATGTTAGTGTTTCGGAAATCTTCGCTTCACTGGAACGCAATAACGAGAACACTGGTGGAGCATACATCGACAAGAAACCCAACTCCTACTTCATTCGAGGGGTCGGACTCGTCAACACGCTAGAGAGTATTGGAGAGATTGTCGTGAAAGTCGGCCAAAATGGAGTCCCTATTCTTGTAAAGGATGTTGCAGAAGTGCGGTTTGGTTCAGCGGTACGATACGGTGCAATGACCTACAACGGCGAAAAGGACGCAGTTGGAGGTGTAGTTATGATGCTCAAAGGAGCCAATAGCGCTGATGTTGTCGCCAGGGTCAAAGAACGCATGAAGACTATCGCCGCATCGCTTCCAAGCGATGTGGTTATTGAGCCATATCTTGATCGTACTAACCTGGTTGGGCGGGCAATGTCAACTGTTGAAACAAATCTGCTTGAGGGTGCCGCAATTGTGATCTTTGTTCTAATCACGTTTTTGGGTAACGCCCGTGCTGGACTCATAGTCGCCTCTGCCATTCCGCTCGCCATGCTCTTCGCACTTGGCATGATGAACCTTTTCGGGATCTCAGCTAATCTCATGAGCCTGGGGGCATTAGACTTTGGTCTTATTGTGGACGGAGCAGTCATCATAGTTGAGGCAGTGTTTCACCAGTTGTATTCTCGAGTCACAACGATGGGGCAAATGTCTATCGGACCAAAGGAAATAGATACTGCCGTTTACGATAGTGCTAGCTCGTTGATGAACTCGGCAGTTTTTGGTCAAGTGATTATTCTCATAGTTTACCTGCCCATTCTGACGCTAGTTGGAATTGAAGGCAAGATGTTCAGACCAATGGCTCAAACCGTTGCCTTTGCAGTACTAGGTGCGTTGCTACTCTCGCTCACCTACATTCCAATGGCGACTTCTGTCTTGCTTCGAAAAGGTCTATCACTTCGTGAGTCACTTCCAATTCGTGCATTCAAAAAATTGGAACTGATGTACACAGTTATACTGAAAGTCGTAGTCAAGCATAAGCGGCCAGTTGTCATTATCTCACTAGTAATCTTCTTTGCTTCCTGCCTTCTCTTCTCCAGACTTGGATCTGAATTTATACCCACATTAGCCGAAGGTGACTTTGCATTTCACTGCATACTCCCGCAGGGGACTTCTCTGTCGCAGAGCATAGAAACTAGCATGCAGGCTTCGCGTCTTGCAAAAGAATTTGACGAAGTGAAAATGGTTGTTGGCAAAACAGGAAGCGCAGAGGTACCGACTGACCCAATGCCACCAGAGGCCACTGATCTGATGATTATTCTTAAAACAAAGTCACAGTGGAAGCGCGACATTAGTTACGAGGATCTAGCCGACGAGATGGTATTGAAGTTACGATCGATACCAGGTGTTTTCTTCGAGAAAAATCAACCGATACAAATGCGTTTCAATGAGCTCATGACAGGTGTACGACAGGATGTTGCCGTAAAGATTTTTGGTGAAAACTTGGACACGCTGCTTCTGTATGCTGGACGGGTAGCTTCTGAGATTCGCACAGTGCATGGAGCTACTGAACCAATGGTTGAGCAGATTGAAGGCTTGCCTCAGATAGTTGTACGCTACAATCGACAGCAGTTAGCCAACTATGGGCTAAACATTGAGGAGTTAAACCACATTGTCAGCACTGCTTTTGCCGGAGGTAAAGCTGGAGTTGTTTATGAGAATGAACGACGGTTTGACCTCGTGATTCGCCTGGACAGTGCTCATCGTAGTTCGCTTGAAGATATAGGCAATGTGTACGTACCAGTTGAAGGAGGGCGCCAGATTCCGCTCTCTCAGGTTGCGTCGATTCAGACAGAAATTGGCCCAGCACAGATAAGCCGAGAGGATGGCAAAAGGAGAATCGTTATTGGATTCAACGTGCAAGACCGTGATGTGGCCTCAGTGGTTGACGACATTCAACAAAAACTAACCAGCAGTGTGCACCTCCCAGAAGGGTACTTCTATCGTTACGGCGGAACCTTCGAAAATTTACAAGCCGCCACGCAAAGACTAATGATTGCCGTACCAATTGCCCTCGTTCTCATTTTCCTTCTCCTGTATTTCACTTTTTCGTCGATTCGGCTGGCAGCGATCATCTACACGGCAATACCTATGAGTGCTATCGGTGGTGTGCTTGCATTGTATTTGAGAGATATGCCGTTTAGTATATCTGCAGGGATTGGCTTCATAGCACTGTTTGGAGTATCGGTACTCAATGGAATTGTTCTCGTCAGTACATTTCAGAGTGCCAAACAAGAAGGGTTGAATACTTACGAAGCAATTCTCAAAGGTTCTGCACAACGTCTTCGTCCAGTTCTAATGACTGCCACTGTTGCTTCATTAGGCTTTCTGCCGATGGCGTTATCACATAGCGCTGGCGCAGAAGTTCAGAAGCCGCTTGCAACTGTTGTGATCGGAGGCTTGTTCTCCGCAACGCTGCTCACCTTATTTGTCTTGCCATTACTCTACGTTCTTTTCTCTCGAACTAAGTCAGGAATCACTCAATCGTTAGTTGTTCTGGCGGTCATCGTTTCATCTGCTCTTACTCCAATATGCGCCGAGGCGCAGCCTAGAACCCTGACTGTAGATGATGCTGTCGACTACTGCCTCAAGAATAGTGAACACATTCGAGCTCAACAACTCGACGTAAGAGCGGCAGAATTAGAACAATCAACAGCATATGTACTTCCAAAGACAGAGCTCAACTACCAGTCCGGCCAATTCAACAGCATTGCTCGCGACAATGCCTTCTCTATTCAGCAGGGCATTCCGTTTCCCACACTCTATGCCGCCCAGTCAGCGAGGCTTCGCGCAGCGCTTGACAATAAGAAATTCTCACAAGCACTTACTATACAGGAAGTACGATCTGTCGTTAGACTTCTTTGCAATAGAATTCAATACCTAAGCCAGCTCAAATCGGAATTAAGTTCACAGGACACATTGTACGAGCGATTTGTTGATGTAAGTGCTCGACGTGTTCAAGAAGGTGCAGTTAGTTCGCTTGAACATATAAGCGCTGTGCTGGAGATTAATACACATAATCAACAAGTGGCGCGCTGCGAAGCGGAATTGACGGCGAACTACCAATTACTTCGCAGCTCGATCAACTATCCAGGTGACTTTGTAATCCTTCCCGACACTGCATATTTACAGATAGACAATGTCTTAGCAGATTCTACAAGGCTACATTTGCATCCAGCAGTCCGTCTTCTTGCAAGCCAAGCGACTCTAGCCGAAAAACAAGCAGATGTTGAAGCTGCGCAAGATTTGCCTGAACTCAAAGTGGGCTACACGAGTCAAACGTTCATTGGCTCTCAGACTATTAATGGTGTCGAGCGCGTATTTGACGCAACTACGCGCTTTGGTGGTTTTAGCGTCGGTATGGCGCTTCCACTCACTTTTTTCAATTCGTCAGCGCGTGCGTCTGCAACCAGACTAACACAAGAGGCACTGCTAGCAGAAACACAGTCAAAAGAACTATCACTCACTGGTTTGCTCAGTGCAACCATGCAGCGTTACTATCAACTGCGTAAGCAGTATTCCTACTACCAGGAAGAAGGCTTACTGCAAGCATACAAATTGTCCGGAATTGCAAGTGCTAAATTCAGCGAAGGTGAAATTAACTATGTCGAATATGCACATGCGATTCAGAGCGCGAGCAGTATACGACAGAGCTTTCTTCAGGTTATCATGGAGCTCGGAGAATCGTACTATCAAATCCTTGATCTTTACAATAAATAAGAACAAACGACATGAATTCAATTTATAGACAAGTATTAATACTCGCAGCATTCTCCCTTATTGTTGGCTGCTCAAAGAACTCCGCACCTAAAGATTCCAAAGAGACAGAACATCACGAGGCAGAGGCTCAGAGCTCGACTACTCTGTCAGCTGAACAAACCAAGTCAATTGGGCTCACATTGGGACGCTTGGAGAAAAAGCAACTCACTGCTGTACTTCGAGCAAACGGAATCCTCAAAGTTCCAAATCAGAATCGCGCAAGTATTAGCTCTCCTATTGGCGGCATTATTAAGACTATTGCGGTACAAGCAGGTCAAACTGTGAAAGCTGGCCAAGTTATCGCAACGCTTTACAACGCTGAATACGTAAGTATGCAGGAAGCATTTCTGACAGTTAGAGCTCAATGTGAATTGGCTTTGAGCGAGCTCACACGGCAAAAGAACTTAAGCCAAGCTTCGGCGACCGCTACAAAGAACCTGCAACAAGCAGAAATGGAGTGGAAAACGCTTTCGATTAGACAGGCAAGCTTGAAGCAACAACTCGACCAACTTGGCGCAAATACATCCTCACTTAAGGCAGAGTCCATTCGTGATGTAATGGAGCTTCGTGCCGCTCTTGCGGGTGCGGTTAGTTCGGTGCTCGTGAATATCGGTACTCATGTCTCACCATCTAATCCCATTGTCGAAATTGTTGACAACAGCCAACTGCATTTGGATCTTTATGTATACGAGAAAGACATTGCTAAAATTAGCACCGGTCAGCTGATCCACTTTACTCCCACGAACAATCAGGGACCAGAATACGATGCACGTATTTATAGCATCTCGAATACTTTTGAACCTCAGTCCAAGGCAATCACTGTGCACGCACGGGTTGAAGGAAAGAAAGACAACCTCATTGAGGGAACCAATGTCAGCGCTGTGATTAGTTTGCAAAGCGCTCTTCTCGATGCAGTGCCAAGTGCTTCCATAGTTAACAGTCAAGGACAAGACTTCATTTTCATACTAGCTGACACGCACGAAAATGATATGCAGGCCGAACATGATACCAACGGCAAAACAGTAACTGCGTCAGGTCATTCGGCAACACACAATGATTACGCGGGGCATGCCAATGCGAATCAGGCGTTTCTCCGCATTCCTGTACGCAAAGGCACGACAGATGTTGGATATACTGAAATCACTCCACTCGTTTCATTGCCGTCTGATGCTCGCATCGTCACAAACGGTGCTTTTTTTCTGTTAGCTAAACTTACAAACTCTGGCGAGTCACATGAACACTAGGCATCTCAACTTACCCCTTAAGGATAGAACATTCCGATTTCTTCTGGCAATTGTCGCAACCGTTTTAGTGTTAGAGACGGTTTCGCTGTGTGGAATAAGCATACCGAGCCCATTAGCACCATTTGCTTACTTGATTCTCATCATCAGTGTAGGCCACTCGGTGATTAGTAAAGGGTTCAAAGCCCTGTTGCAATTGCGTTTGGGCAGCATCAATCTGTTGATGCTGCTGGCAGTTATTGGCGCCTTCTACTTGGGTGACTACCCGGAAGCTTCTGTTGTCATCGCTCTCTATGTCCTAGGTGAGCGACTTGAAGATATTGGAGTAGATAATGCAAAGTCTGCGTTGAATACACTTGTACAAACTCAACCAAAAACTGCATCGGTGAAGGGCGAGTCTGGCAACACAGATGTTGGCGACATAGATATTGGCAGCATAGTCCAGGTGCGCCCAGGTGACTGCATACCAATCGATGGTATCATCACTTCAGGTACAACGACAGTCGATGAATCTGCAATTACAGGCGAACCAATCCCTAAAGACAAGCGCGAAGGAGATAGTGTTTATGCTGGATCTATAAACGGCAACAACTTCTTTGAATTTGAAACAACGAAGAGAGCAAGCGATTCAACTCTTGCGCGAATTGTGCAATTGACATTTGAAGCCTCATCCAACAAGAGTCAAATACAGGTCTTTATTCAGAAGTTCTCACGATTATACACTCCATCAATACTAGTGTTGGCACTTCTGCTTTGGCTCGTACCGGTAGTACTATTGCATCTGGATAAGGAAATCTGGCTCCTCCAATCTCTGACTTTGCTTGTCATCGCTTGCCCCTGTGCCCTGGTAATATCTACTCCGGTAGCTGTATTTACCGCTATCGGAAATGCGACTAGCAAAGGTGCACTAGTAAAAGGTGGTAGATTCTTGGAGGAGTTATCAAACGTGACAACTATTGCCATTGACAAAACCAGGACTCTTACTATTGGAAAACCCGTCCTTACGGACATCATTCCACTTGGTACTACGACAAAAGAAGAACTGCTTAGTTGTTCATCGGGAACCGAGTTATTCTCGACTCATCCACTCGCGCAGGCTATTGTTGCCGCCTCACTTGAGATTAATGTTGCTCCGCATCACGTAACCAACTACAAAGAAAATCCAGGAAAAGGAGCATTCGCCACGTGTTTGGTATGCCAGAGCAAGGAGATACTACTTGGTAAGCTCCCTTTCATTCAAGAAGCCTTGGATGTATCACCCTTAGTAGTGAGCCAGGTAGACCAGCTTAGCAAGCAAGGGAAAACGTGTGTCGTCGTTTGTTACAATGGCAAAGTATCGGGGATCCTTGGACTGAGCGATCAAATAAAAAGCGATGCCAAAGGCGCTCTAGCTGAACTCGAGCGACTCGGTGTTCAGACTGTAATGCTTACCGGAGATTCAGAAAACGCGGCTGCATTCGTTGCAGCTCAGCTAAATATCGCCCGTTTTCATGCAAACTTGTTACCGCTCGAGAAAGCTATGTACGTAGAGTCTTTGATGAAAGAAAGAGGAGCTGTGGCAATGATCGGCGATGGTATCAATGATGCGCCAAGTCTAGCAATGAGTAGTGTAGGAATCTCTATGGCCTCTGTAGGTAGCCAAGCTGCTATCGAAGCATCAGACATCGCTTTGATGAATGACAATCTTCAGCTGATACCTTATCTAATAAGGCTAGGCCGCTGCGTTGTTCGAAAAATCAAAGTGAACACGGCTCTTGCAGTCGGCATAAAAATACTGTTCGTAGGACTCGCTCTAGCTGGTCATGGCTCTCTCATCATGGCAATACTTGCAGATGTCGGTGTTACATTGGTAGTGATTCTGAACAGCTTACGATTGCAAAGTTTTAGATAAAGCCGGAATCGCTGGGCTTGTTAATCCTACTAAAGAATGTAAATGGCGTCTCGATTGGCACGCTCAAATTCAATTCGGCTTTGCGAACATTCAGCAAAAAAATGATACCCTACTCTTGATTCAGTCGATCTATTCGAACAGTGAGTCAAGCAAAAGATCTCAACTCAAGAAACTTCTGAGAAACATTGGAAATTTCGAAACTTTTACCGATCATTGCATCCAACCAGTACCCAGTAGTGGTGTTGCGGTACATTGGTTCAAGGTTCTGACTGCCTTTATTTCCTCTAGTCTAAAGCAGGCACGAGTCAGAACGATCTTGTTCACGTATTCCATGCACCATCATGCCAGTCAAGAAGGACAACTACACACCACTTGAGCGGAAAGAATACAACCGCCACTACTACCCTAACAACAAAGAGCGCATGCAAGAGCAGCGCCGAACTCCGCTGGCCGTACATCGGCGCAAGCTCAACCGTGTCAGGCACCGCTATGAGGCTCAAATAGCCAAACTGCTTGAAAAAATGGCTACAGACATCGCTCTGCTCCATGATGAATTAAAACTCGCTCAAGAAGCAGCAGAGGCGAAGAAAGCAGCTTCGTAGGCAAAGCCCTGTTTCTGTCGTTATATTTCATCCTCGGAATCCGCACTCCCACTCCCCTACTTTCGCACCGCTCATTCGTTGCACAATGACAACAGTGATACAGGTGCGCACTTGCCGGGTACGGCTTGGGAAGATTCACGTCACCACTCGTGAATCTTCCCAGCGCGCCTCACTTCTTTCAAGATGATAGTTTACACGACAAGACTAGGACAGGGTTCCCGAGGCACGCTGCGCGATCAGCTTCTATTGGATTGCTCGCAGAGCCTCTTACCAATCGACTCGTTTGTTGAGTCTAACGCTAGCAGCATTACAGCTACAGCTGACACGCCTGTCGTGAGTGAGCTTGATGCCGCAGCGCTGCAAGGTCTTGGAGAGATCATTACGCAATGGAGCGGAGATCTGACGGAATCGGCGTACAATCCTCACGCATTTGAGACGGTGACAAACACAGATGTCTCAGCGGCTGTCGCTAGATGCAGCAAGTCTGGGTTTGACGAAATCCTGCGCGCTGCGTGTATTTGTTCCTTTTTAGCCAACCGCGCCGTCATCAACGAGAATCCTGTCAATCACCAATGGTTTACGGAAGACCAAGGCTATCAGCAACTGGACTTCGATAAAATCCTGCGTTACTACGTCCAGGTAGTCTCTACCGGCACTGGGAAGACTCCAACAATTCCCTTCTATACCCAAGACCCAGAGAAGGTCATCAAGACTCTGGCAAATACTCTCAAGAGCAATTACAGCGAAGACTACATACGCGTTGTGTTCTACTGGCTCTCACGCACCTGGACATCCATCGTGCATCCGGCAGTCATGGAACCAAGCGAGGCAAATCGAACCAATTCCAGCCAGGCAGCCAAGTCATACCTAGGAAACGCCAAAGCCATAGCGACTCAAGCACAAAAAGATAGTGCGCAGGCCGATTGCATGCTCCTTGGTGTGGATTGGTGCCAGGTTGGGACGGTTCTCAAATGGGTGGCAATAACTGCAGGCTTGGGTTTCACTGCCTACATCGTTTGGGAAGCAAGCTCAGTATTCAAAGCAAAAGGCTAAAACACTATCAAAGGAACTCTCATGACAAATGAAGAACAAAATGCTGTGAACGAAAAAGAAGAGGCAAATGACACGGCAATCGCCTCGGAGCAATCGGACGAAGAAATTGTCTGTGAGGCAATCGATTCAGTTAGCCTGTACCCGAATGTCTCGGGCATTGGCACAGAGCGTGGCTTTCTTGAGAGCTTACTTGAGCGCTGCCGGGCTGGAGAAGTTCTTAGCCAAGAGCAACTTGAACAAGCGCGCCTTGTAAAGTCTCGTGCTGACGAAGTCACCAGCAACTATTTGAGTTAAGCGACACTCTAGCTCTACGTGTAAGGCACAAACAGAACGGTTAGTACGATACCAAAGGCAGGGATAGTCATGGAGCAAATGCGATTACTTGGACTTGACGACAGAATGGGAGCCATTGATGCTGGCTCGATCGCCATTGATCAAATTGGCACACTGATTAAAACGCTTCCACCAGACAAGTGGGGCGAAGCAGCCAAGTCACTTCCAGAGGGTTTTGTTACCGAGATCTGCAAACAAGGTGTCGCGTCAAAAGCTAGCACGATGCTCGCTGAGTATGGACCCAGCATCGGCGTTGGCATTATTGTCGGAGCCGGTGTTGCTTCGGTTTCTAAAAATAACCCGGCTGCCATTGCAGCTGGAGCCGGTGCAAGTCTTGCCTTCTACCTTCTCACTTACAAAGGCAAAACCGCCAATGCTTAAAGGCGAGCTAAAAGCGACAACGGCAAGCGGTCAAAAGCTTTGGGACTTTGGCGCGCTTCCCTCTGGTGATGAAGGTGTAAGACTTACTGTTCAGCTCATGAGCCAGTACGCAAGGCGAGATGCAAGCGACGCGCAAATACGAAAGCTCGCGCGAGGCTTCTTGAAAGAGAAAACCGATCGCTCGCGACTCTTAGCTGCATTCAACTGGATCGTGAGCAATGTGAAGTATACGAGCGATGGTCACGATGAGTACGTGAGAAGCCCTCGACACACGATCACCACAGACTTCGAAGGTGATTGTGATGACCTGGCAACGCTCTTTGCTTCGCTGGCGCTTGCAATGGGATGTGAGGTATGGTTTAAGGTAATTGCGTGGAGGCCTGAGAACGCTCCAGCGAACCCTTTCACCCATGTCTACAACTTGGTTTTGATACGTGATGAGAATCTCGTTGTGCCAGTAGATGCCGTTATGCAAAGCCAAGGCTTTGCCAATGAAAAAACGCCAGTGTTACGATCAAGAATTTACGCAGTGAAGTGAGCCTTGAAGTAAGCCTTGAAGTAATCCTCAAAGTAAGCAATGAACAAGCCACAGGGACATAACGCAAGCTCGGTCGTATCGCACTTTTCTGCGATGCGTGATGTGCGCGTTGCGGCCGACATCGCTGGTGCCCGCTTCAAAGGTGATCACCGCTTTGAGGGAAGTGAGATTGGCCTTGTAGAAGACTACGAGATATTTGGTTCTGCCATCGGCGTGCCTGCTGCCAGTGGTCACTCGATGTACGGCGTGTTCAGTGATGAAAACGGCAACACTATCTTAGTGGCACAGGAGAGCAGCCAGACTTGGACTGCGCTTCGCGACAAAGGCTTGCCAGGCTCAAACCCCATCATCTTTCAGATCCCTCGCCTCTTTGGTGACGGACACGGAGAAGTGGACGCGCTGACACTGGCCGGTATTAACGCCGAGTTTGAAGGGCGCACATCGTGGAAGGACATTCAAGACCTTCAAGAGCTTAATGCTTCATCTATTGCACGCGTGGGACTCAAAGAGAACTTCAATGACGGACAAACACTCCTTGAAGCTCTGGAACGAATTGGAAATAAGTTCGAGGCGACAGTCGTAGTGCTACTATCCGGTAGCCCAATAACGTTTGGATCAATTGTCAAGCCATTTGCAAAGCTCATCATCTCGGCAGCATCGAGCGCATTAGCAATGGTAGGAATTCCGCCAGAGATTAGCTCTCTTCTTGTGAGTCTGGTGGACTCCGCATTCAACGGCGATCCAATTAGTGTTGACTCGCTTGTCAGAGCAGCGCAGATTATCACCCCCGCCTCACTACGCGGCTACTTGAACGACGGCATCAAGCTGGTGTCGAACATTCAGTCCGGCAACTACCACAACGCGGCAGCAGTACTCGGAATTGACCCAGGACCTGAACTTCGCAAACTCATTGCAAATCTTGAGCAGGGTGACCTCGTGCAGACGATCATCAAATCTGCTAAGCAGTACACACCTCTTGTTGGCACGGTGACGAACGCGCTTAATGCAGATGTGATGCATAAGTTCTTCTCGAACGTTACAACCAAGACAATCTCTAATGCCATCATAGATGCCGGATCAACAACAGGCGTGACTCACATGTTGCACCTGTACTCGTCACTTACGGATGCTACGACCATCGGTGCAATCACAGGAGCGGACGGCGTTGTCGAATCGGTGATGAAGAATACGCGTGATGTCACTAGCCCAGAGATTCTACGCGGCTTTGCAAATCTGTTGAACGGCCGCGCTACTGGAGTAGACACCTTTGACGCGCTCCTGCTCAAAGGCTTAAAGAGCAAAGCAAACGCTCTGGCAATCGAGGGCAAGCGCCTTGTGATGCCAGTTGCAATTCCGCTTGAGAAGCGCATGACAATGGCTCAGAACATCGCAAGTGATGTAGGTGTTGCAGTGGTGGCGGGCGAAAGAAACATGGTCTCACACTATGGAGGGTTTGCATAATGCCTCTAAGCGTGCGATGTAAAAGTAAGTCACAGGTGCAGAATGCGCCATTCTGGCCACAAGCGTTGCCCTGCCAAGGTTTCTTACCACTAGGCAACCAGCAACCAGGTCTGCTGCCAGCGCAACAAACTCAAAGCAGTCCGTGCTCAACGCCAATCATCGTGCAAGCACCTGCACCTGCTGCGCCTATCGTGATTCAGTCACCGCCAATGTTCATACCTGCGTGGCCTGCGCAGAGCTCTGACTGTGCTCAAAATACTCCTGCACGAGCCGAGCAAGGTTCTAACGGCAGGCGTCAACAAACTCAAGGTGGCAATATGCCCGTACTATCAAGCACCCGGCAGGAAGTTCCAGACAACGCAAATCAAAGTGATGACTTTGGCAGGTCAACCTCAGCACCAGCCGCCAGGCAGCGCAGAAGTAGTACGAACTCAAACTTAAACGCAAACTCAAACGCAGCTGCGCCGCCGATCATCATCAACATTCACAATTCGCAAGACACAGACAGTAATAACCGTAGTCTCTTTGCGCCGAATGTGCATGATGAGTCGTCAAGAGATACAAGACTGAACATTGCTTCTCGCACTCGTGGTAGGTCATCTTCGCCAGTTCGAACGAATAGCACGGAGGATTCTGGTATCTCGCCAGTTCCCGTGGTGAAAACACCGATTCCAGAAACTTCGCCAGGTGCGAGTCTGGAACCAGTAGGTACCAGTAATGCTCAGAACTCAGAGATCCCCTTACCACTTACTACTACTACTGGCTCGCAAACTTCCCAGGAAGAGCCAAGCGAGGCGAAGCCAGGAGAAACATCACCGCGCTTTATGCTTGTAAGGCATGGCAGATTGGTTCACGTACGCCCTGTGAAGGCGTCAGTCATTGAAGAAAGTACTAGCATCACGCAAGCACAGACTCCGGCACGATCAGTGGCACGACAGAGCAAAACAATGTATCATTACGTAGGATGGAGTTAATACCATGAGAATAGTTTATCAAGCTGGTGCGCGCCCTGAGCGGCAAAGCACTGGTCTTTCTGGAGCGCCTGTGCGGCGTGTCGGACTTTCAAGTAGCGGCGAGGTCGTGTACGCTGATGTTAGCGGTGACGTTGTACTTGCTGACGGCTCACTATTCAATGGCTCGTTTCGTGACGACACAACCTCCATCTGGTATGCCGCCACCAGTGGAAAGGCAAGACCATTGAGCGGCGTTGGTGGAGCCACAGGCGGTTCAGCTACAGGCGGCACAAACTCCACTACTACCAGGAAGAAGTGTTGCAACTGTGTCACTAACGATGTCAATGAGAACTGGTACTTGACGGCTACAAAGCGCACCCCGCAAGATGTGCCCGTTCAGATCACGCGCCAGAAGACTGTGTGTCAAGACCCAAACTTACAAGTGAAGATCGACTGCAATCGCCTCACGGCGCACATCTTTCTAAATGACAACTACAAAACGAGGATACATCATGATTATCACCACAAGCCCACAACCGAAGCTGAGACAACAAGGATTCGCAGGATTCGCTGGCCTCAGAGATCCATTAGTCAGCGTTGGTGGCGCAAACTCTCCGCTGCTTGGCACTCAAACTCAAACACCTACGGGCGCGCCATGCCCAGACTGTCCAACAGACTGCCAAGAAACAGATGTGCAGGAAACTTGGTACTTGTCACCGCAGCAGGAATCACAATCTGACAAGGCTATTCCTGTCACTCGAACGACGAAGACTTGTAATGACGATGCGCTCGAGATTGATTGTGACAATACCGCTACTGGTGGCATGAATGGTCTTGGAGCACTGTCAAACGCGAGTGACTCTGGCATTCCAGAATCGACGGTCTTCGTTGCGGATTCACCCGCACCATGCAACGGTTCAGGAATGGGTATCACCGGTCTCATTCTGATTGTTCTTGGTGTTGCGACTGTCACTGCGCTTGCTACTAGCGCACTGTCGAGTCCACGACGGCGTTAAGGTCGCGTCATGAAAAAACGAACACCACAATCACAACCAGATTGACAACAACGTTCACAACAACAGTATTCACCACAATAGTATTCATCACATAACGAGGGAGTTTCACTCATGAAATTCGACATCAAAGGCAATCTGAAGAAAGGCTTCACTCAAGAAGCACTCTTGCAAGATGGTCTGGCGGCACTGGCCGCTGTTTTCTACCGCATCGTTCCAAGTCTCTTTGGTATGAGCGGCATTCCAGCTCTGCTTGTTGGCGGGGGTATTCCGCTATTGATTGGGAAGCTCATGAACTGGCCAGGTGCCAGTCACGGCGCAATTGCCTGCACAACGGCGCATCTCATGCAGTACGCCGAGCCGCTCTTCAATGACCTAACGGGTAAGAGCTTCTGGGTTCTGGGCGCAAACGAAGGAACGGTAAACACTGCATCGTCAGGCGGTGTACCACTTCAAGACAGAATGGGAAATGTCGTTAGACCAGCAGGCAATCTCTTTGCCTATAACCCAGATGAAGTCAGGCGATTGGCGCAAAGTCCGCTTCGCGACAACGTTGGCGAAGTCTTGTCAGCTCATTCGCAGAACGTTGTCTCACCTGGCGGGCGACTTCTTTCGAATCAAAGTCCATTCGTTAGCCAGAACTCCGCAAGCCCATTTGCCGCTCAAAGCTTGTACTAGCTCAAGGTTAAGGCTTAACCACCTTAAACTGACATAGCGGATTTATCAGTATGAGAGTAAGTCATTTGCTGCAACGAATGAGAAGAATAAGACTTCTTCTCACTTACTCCTCTAATCACAATGGATACACTCCAGAAAGTGCAACAAGCGCAAACTGCTCTTGCTGCAAGCGGTGTAGAGTCACTGGTCGCGGGCGCTATTGTCGCTCGCCAGCGTATCGGCTACGATACAGCCATTCACCCTGTCGGCACTGCCTTTGCTTCCACCAAGCTCTTCAGCAAAAACAAAGGTCAGAAGCTCCCCCAGTCATTGCAGAATCTTGAGCTGCCAAGCTCTTTGCCAATTCAGATCAACGCGATCTGCGTGCAACCAGTTGTCAAGTTCGTAGCTGGCGAGGTCGGTCAGTCTGTCAAGGAACAATGGTTCGCATGGCTGAACCTCACAAACGTTGAGGTGTTCAAGGGCGACACTCCACTGTACCGCATTCCACTCATTCACTGCCTGCCATACAATGTTGTGTATGACGCGGCAGGTGACGCGCTCACCTACTTCCACAAGGCAAACCCATTCACTGCTCTACCAGAGCCAGTGACACTCATGCCTGGTGATGACGGTGGTGTGAACCTCGTCAAGGCAGATGAGTATTCACTCACGACAGCTGCAAGCGCGGCAGGCAATCCCCACCTGAACTCAGGTGCAGGTGGACTTTCAACTTCCATCATCACGGCAGAAGGTCGCGCGTTTTACACTCGCGTGCTTCTTGCTTATCAAGATGCGAAGATGGCTAGCGTAGTCTAAGCTAAGGTAAGCTTCAATCTCGCACCCCAGGCCATTGCCAGGTGGTCAGCTTGCAACTGATCACCTCGGCAATCGCTATGGCAACCTCTATCACTAACAGAGCGCAAAGACAATGTTTATCAAGATTTCAAACACGATCACAACATCAGGTGGGCAGTCAACGCAGAAAGAGTTTCAGCTTGACCGCAACATCCGTGTGCTCAAAGGCACCGTACAGATCCGTGATAACGATGGCAGCATCATTCCGCTAATGACTTCACTGGATGACTATCAAGTCACCATCAAGACTCAGGATAAGGATCTAGTTAAGCAACAAGGCAGTGATGCAAACAACTCCATCGATGCCTTGAGTCTGGGCGCGTTTCTCGCCTCTGAGAAGATGCCTCCGATTCTGCTTGGCAAAGGAACGGTGCTCAAGATGCAAACGCAGCACAACGCTGCGGGTACGGGAGCGAAACAAGCTGTTCCTATAACGGTTGTGCTCACACTCATGTATGAGGAATTACCTTAATCATGCAAGAGATGAACCCGCAAATACAGACAGATGTTGAAAGTATGGTGAGCATGTGGCGACACTTCAAGCCATGCGCGCTCATCTTTGTCTCCACATGTCAAGAAGACATAGGAACCTATGACTTAACGGCTGCATCCGATGTTGGCTCAAGTGAAACCGCGCTCTACAACTGTCTACTAGAGATTGGCGAAGCTGGAATGACCTTCAACCGCCTACGTTGTGTGCGCAATGAACGTGAGCTCTCAAGTTTTGATGAGTGCTTTGTGACAAAAGTGAGCGTGCGAGCCATTGACTCTACCCTCACTGGCTCACCAGTTCAAGACGCAGATACGCTTGCAGCAATTGAAGAGTCACTAGTCTCACCAAATGACGCGTATGTGCAATCACGATTTCGTCTAGGCGAGATTGGTGGGTGGCAGCCAAACTTCTTTAATCTCTCGATTAAGACGCTTGGCAACCATACTATCATGAATGGCTTTCAAGATTCAAATTACTCAGTGCAGCATGCTGGTGATCTCTCGATCGGCGTTATGCTTCCTTATGTGTTTGAGCCTCGTTTTCCGATCTCAATTGGCAAAGTGCCTGATGATGCAGTTGGTTACATCGTCGTTCGCGGTTCATGCGCGCAGCTTGTTGAAGTTGACTCAGCACATGTGAAGCAGCCCTATCCGCTCATCGTGGAAGTTGAACTACTAGGGTACACCAGGTAATGAAGCTCTCACGTGAAGCTGCGTGGAAACTGCATAGAGAAGTGGCGCTCAAGTTGTCTGTGGCAATGCCACTTGACTTAGCCCGCGTTTCCTTTGCGGTCAATCTGAAGGAGAACCGGCCGCTGGACACTGAAGCCAAAAACAGCAAGAGCAGTGCTCGAGGTCTCATGCAGATACTCAAAGGCACGCAGTGCGAGATTGAGACTAAGTTCATGCGAGTGAAGTGCACGCCAGAGCGCATTTACGATGCAAAGCACGCCATTGAGCTAGCACAGCGCTATCTCTTGTATCAATACAGACGCTATGGCGGTTCATGGCGCAAGGCAGTACACGCTTACAACCAAGGCAGCTACAATCCATCGCGCAAGCGAGCATTTAGTGACGGTGAGAACTACACGACCAATGTCTTGAGTTTCTACAACTCTCAAGACTATGCAGCACTCGACGCTAGCATAGGCATTCAAGATGGTGGTGCCTCTAGCACCCCGACAACAACATATTCCGGCTGGAGCTAGACATAACATAAGCACATATGAAGAAGAAATTTCGAACTGACGCAACCTACCTGATCGGCAGGCCAAAACTGATTGAGAGTCAGCACCGTTCTGAACCTGTGTTCGAAGAAAAGGGCACGGTCAACATCTCTGGACAGTTGCTCAAGAACATGGGGATCAGCACCACTGATGACCTAGCGGTGCGCGCTATTCAACCACTACTCAAGCTCGGCAAGATGTACTGGGTCTACGAGGTAATGCCTGATGCAACTCTCCAGTACTTCGGTGAGTTTACGCCAATAGCGCGTATGCAGACAACTCCAGCAGTTGTTGTTCCTAGTTCGGCGTACAGCTCACAGGTTGAACAACCAGTAGGCTCTACCACTAGTCTCAGTGATGCGATGACCAGCCAGCATCATGGCGAGGCACCCGCGTGGCGCGCCAAGTATGAAGCCGCTGAGGAACGCATACAAACCCTGCAAGATTCTTTTGACGCGCTGCGTGACGAACGCGAAAGTGAAGGAGAGCGCATCACTTCACTTATCACAACGCAATCAGATGAGCAAAACAAACTCATGCGCAGCCAGCTTGACTCCGCAAATGGACAAGTCGAGCGTTTGTATAAAATCATCTCTGAGAAAGACCGCCAGATCTTCCAGCTCCAGCAAGACGTGCTCGAAGTTCAGATGAAGCTGCACCAGCAGAAGATAAAAGCCGACACGTACGCGATTTTGATCGGGCTACAAAGGTTCCAGCGCCAAGCAGAATCAAGTAACGGTCCAGTGGTGAACGATCTGTTGCAAGTAGCCATGCAAGCCTTGCCTTTACTGCTCGCGGACAAAGGCGTTAGTCCGCAGCCAAGTTTATCGGACAACGCTTCAAAACAATCTGCACCAAGAGCAAATGCAAATGCCTACTCTGGCTTGCCAACACCAGCGCCACATGGCGCAATCGAGCAACCAACGCGTGACATGCAAAGCACCTACATTCCTCCTCGGCCGACTGAGATGAGTCCCCCACGGCGCATTCTCATGCCAGAGGAGCAAGAGGCTGAAGTTCAAGAGATGGAACAAACTGAAGCACAGAGCACGTACTAAGACACAAACAGAAATCAGAGACTATGCAAACTGAAACAACGCAACAACTCATCGCAAGTGATGTACCCGAGTGGCTGGTTGCTTATGGCAATAAGCTCAATTGGACTAACCCGCAAGTGGCTGGCACTGCCCGCGCTCAGGTCAAGAAGTACATGCTCTCGCTTCCGCAGAAGAACTACGCTTGGCAACGTGGAATCTGCTCCGAGTACAACGAAGGCGCAATTCCAACAGACGTGCTATCGGATATATCGAGCGTGAACTGGACTGTTGTACCCCTGATCGTGCAACAAGGGATGAAGGCGCTGCTGCCACCAGCATAACTAACGACACTCTAACAGCTCTTTGTACTCAAATGAAAATCAATCAACAAAGCATCATGTCATTTGCACTCTGCCTCATTGTGCTTTGCGCGTTTGGCGCACTGATTGGCTGGCAACTCACTGACGTTGCTGCAATCGGAACACGCATTGTGTACGTGACACTCTTTTGGGCTATCTGTTCATTCTATGCTTGGATTCACAATGGACGCGACTATGATACATGGAAAGTTTTTCGCGGTAATGTTGACGCTGATTCTCGCGTCTTCTCCGCCCTTATTCTCGGATCCGCCTTCATCCTGGGCAGACCGTTCTAAGAAAAAGTCACCAGCAAGGCTTCTAGTCGACACTGCTCTCTCGTACACATTTGTTCGAGAGACTCGCGGGCGCGCCAATCACTCACCAGTGATAGATCCCTGGCAACGGGAAGTCACAGGCACGAGCGGGATATACTGGTGCATGGTCTATGTATGGAAAATGGCAAGTAAGGTTGCGGTGAGTTTGCGAATGAGCAATCCCCTGCTTCGCACAGCCAGTTGCTATAGGCAGCTAGCCTGGGCTAGTAGCCTAGGTAGCGGACTTCAAGTCATTGCGCATAGCGCAGAGTTTAATGGTGATTTACTCAGGCCTGGTGACATCTTCATCAGTCGAGCAGACGGCCGCACGGACCCAGAGCTCATCGGACGCGCATCAAACGGACATACAGGAATAGTCGTGAGCTCTAGTAGCAACATTACGCAAACTGTCGAAGGAAACACAAACACTCTTGGCAGCCGAAACGGTGATCGCGTTGCCGCCAGAGCACGCTCACCAAGCAGCTTTCTAGCAGTCATACGCATTCCGAGTTGGCAATAGCTCAAGTTCACTACAAGCACTATGCAGCAGCAGATCCCATTTCCGGCAACTACGGCACGGCCCATCAACACGCAAACAGGTACGAGCTACACCTTCACGCTTCGTGACATGTACCGCCTGGTGACATTTGATAATGCCTCACCAATAACGGCGATAGTTCCTGCGCATGATGAAGTACTCTTTCCCGTGGGCGCGCAGCTCGATGTCATCCAAGTTGGAGTTGGCAAAGTTACCTTCATTGCGAGTGGCGATGCAACGATCTATTCAAGAAATGGTAATCTCTCCATTGCCGCGAAGTCCGTTGGTGTGAGTCTCATTCAACGCTCGGAAAATCTTTGGGAATTGCTTGGAGACCTCATAGCCTAATGTTCAGAGCGGGCTTCATATCAGGGCGACAAGTAAGCGGGCCGCCGCCTAGCTCTAACTCGCTCGGCGCGGGCTTGGTGATGTATCTCAAGATGAATGAAGCTAGTGGCAGCTCAATTGCGGACGCTACAGGCAATGGGCATGTTGCTACTGCCGATGGAGCAAGCGTCAGCAATCTGGGAATTCTTGGAAACTGCCGAGATCTAGCTGCATCAGGCAAAATCACTATTCCGGGTGACTTCAGTGATTTCTCATCTGAGGCTTACTCGGTAGCCCTGTGGGTGCGTATGAACCCTGATGGAAGTGAGCGCGGTCTCATTTGCCATGAAGGAGGTTTTGGTGCCTATGGATGGCGCATAGCCTATAGTATTTCAGTACAAGGAATCTTGTCGCTCGTGCACAACGGAGTCGGAGAGCACGATAGTCCGGGGACTGTTGATTTGACAGGTTCTTGGCACCGAATCTTTGTCACCTACGCGGCAGCTGGCTCGAAGCTCTACGTGGATGGCGCGCTACTTAGCACTGCCACTCTCGGGCCCAGAATCAGCGCCGTAGGTGCAGGAGAACTAATCAACATCGGTTGCCTATCACCAATATCATTCTTTCAGTTCGGCTACTTTCCTGGACTCATCGATGAAGTAGGATACTGGAATCAGGAGGTCAGCGAAAGTGATGTGGTTGCCGATTGGAACGATAGCGCGGGTCTTGACTTCGAGGACTTTGGCATGTGATAGTGAAGTACAAAGGAAGTATTAAAGAATCTGATAGAGAAACTGACGAACTCGCAACATGGATCAATCAGTACAAACTGCCTTGCAGAACGCAGCGGCAACACAAGCGGCACTTGCAGCTGTTACCTGGGCACTAGGCATTGCATTTACCATCTGTTTTGGAGTGGTTGGCGCGGGGGTAAAAGTACTATACACGCTCAAGAGTGATGTGTCCGTGCTCGTGAGGTCACAGAAAGACCAAAAAGAGAATCACGATTTGCAGCGTGACGAGATTCAGAAACTCACGGACAAGATCGGCAAGCTTGAGAATGACTTCGCAGAGTGGAGAGCTGTTATGCGAAATCGAAATGGCTTCTCACGATAGTTGTGTCCAGAATAGAAATCAGTAGTGGTTGAATTACGACAGGAAAAGAACATGCAACAGCAAGAAAGTGTATCACGCGGCCTCATACCAGGCGTTAAGCTCGTTGAAGGCGCAGAGCTCAGAAACTGGGCAGCTAAGCTGCCAAGTTTAGAAGACCTCACAAACGACATCATGCCAGAACGTAAGCAGGATGACGAGCAAGCTGCAACTTCAAGCATACGAGCCGCACTTAAAGAGTTCAACTGCGCCTTGCTGCCAGTAGTGGCTCAGGATGAAGATGGTGTGCGCGCTTGGATGCACGTCATCAGCTACTTGGTGCGTGACAAGAAACAAGCAAAGCAAGCTGAGAGCGATCAGGAGCATTGCTCTCGCTACATCGAAGATGTACTGAGGAACTTTGAAGTCCGCTTCGAGTTCATCCGTGACGACAAGGAGCAAAGTGGTTTCAGTGTTCAACTTCTGACCAACTGGTAACGCGCCCGTGACGACTGCCTCACAGATTGTTCGCGTTGCTCTGGACTACGCCAAACTTTGGCGCTCGCATAACTGCACCGAGCAAAACAACCAATCTGCATGCTTTCGTTATCTCTTTGAAAACAACTACGACAAGGTAACTGGCAACCCTTGGTGTGCTGCAACAGTGTCTGCAATTCTAGCAGACAGCTACTCTGAGCTAGGAATCAGCAATCCATTTCGCTGGACCCTCTCAGCTTGGAATCTCTATGAGCAAGCAGCCAAGATGAAGAACATGCGAGTGGATTCAAATCCTGCACCTGGGTCGGTGTTCACTTATCCTCGGCGCGGCGATGACTCAGCTCATACTGGAATTGTTGTGGGTGTGACTAGTAGTGGCATTTACACAGTTGAAGGTAACAGCGGCAACGCATTGAAGTGCTATGGATGTCCAGACAATGGAATAGTTGTTGTGGGCAACACTGCACTCAGAACTCATCGTCAAATGCAGCTTCGAGGCACTGTGTATATCCACACAGAAGAAGTGCATGATGTTTCTAGCACAGAGTCGCCTCTGCAGGCAGGAAACTCCGCATTGAGTGCTTCGCTGCTGGCTCTATTGGCAGTTGGTACATGGCTAGCATTGAAATAGAAAAATCATAGACATTCAAATGACCTATACTCTAAACACGCTAAAGAACTCCTTCATGGCACTCGTGTGGCTGCTTGTTGCTGCCCTTGCGCTTATCAGCATGCTGCGAGATTGCGGTACAAGTAGTGCGCCAAAAGTCAACTTCGTGCGTGACACTATTCGTGTCAAGGCTGACAGTGTTGTCGTTTTTCGCGTCAAGCTGCAACCAGTGTACATGAAGGGAGCAAGTAGCATTGATACGCTTCACGATACTCTCACCAGGACAATTCTCATCGAGCGCGAAGTTGTCCGAGCGCAGCTCGAGAGCCTCGAGATACATGAGCTACTCGTTCTTGATTCAATTGCAACACTGCCCCTCTCGCTTGCCGGTCAGACTATCAATCTACCCGTTAGAATCACCGACACCTGTGATTGCATAGCGCGAAGTGTTCGGACTGTTCTGAGAACACGGGATACAACAATGCTACTAGAACGCGGGCAGACAAGCAGAAACTACGCGCTTGGTGTTGGGATCAGCGCTGGCATCACCAGCGAGGGACACTTCGCAGCAACACTGGCTTTTAGTCTCTCGCGAGTACTTGCACTTTTTTGAGCAGCACTAGTACGCTCTTGTTCTCGGAGCCAAGGCACAATCACCACTTTCACTAGGAAACAACAATGTCAGTACACTTAACAACCGCACTAGCAACATCTCCATTTTCACAAACTGCAAGTTTCGGAACGATTGCCAGTGAAGTGGCCACAGGAATATTCTCGCGGCAAAGTCAGGCAGACCTCGACACTTGCATTGCCTATTGCAATCGCAAGTGGCCTGGAAATCTTGAATGCATCCGTGATTGTCACGATATCACGTACAACGTGCCAACAGGAATCGCAGACTCATCAGACTTCTTTGCAGGCGCTGTTGCTGGTGCCTCCAGTACAGGCAATGACATCACCGATCTCTACACCCAAGTAGCAACACCAGACTGGGCGCGCAATACTGGCATCAACCCTGGGGGTACTACAGTTGAAACAGATGTAGATACACCTATCATTAGTCCGACGAGCCCAGCGCCAAACTCAAGCTCTGACAGCTCTATGTGGCTTCTGGCTGGTAGTGTGGCTCTGGCAGGCGTCGTGGCTTGGATTGCTCTGTCGAAGTAAGACAGCACTTGGGACGGATTCTAGAACTTAACATCACCGCCATGTTTGACCAGGCAAAACACTTGATCGCTGGAGCAGCCAAATACGCCAATGCAAAACTGCTCATGAGTCACACTGATACGAGCACGCAGCGCGTGGCCGTGTGCAACGCATGCGAGCTGCTTAGCAAAACCAGAGCATGTACTGTCTGCATGTGCTTTGTCGATCAAAAGGCAAAGTATGACAACGAGCATTGTCCGATAGCGCAGGTCAAAGCGGTCGTTGGACAATATGGACTCGAGAGTGAGACACTCATACTTCTGGACAAGTGGGGGCAAACCGTGCAAGCTGTAGCACCCGCTGACTTTGCCGCAATCGGAGACATCGTTGCCTTGCCGCGCGACAACCGCATAGTAAACCTGCGCACTGAGCAGGAAGCTGTTTTGGGCACAGAACCCAAGATCATTCGCTAACTCCACCAGTGTTTCTAGCAACAGCAGTATTCAACAGTTAACAGTAAACAGTAAACATTCATCCTATCACCACCACAAGGAGAAAGGTCATGGCACGAAAAACCACCAGACCTCGCACATCAAAAGTCCTGAAGCGCGCAGCGGAAGCTGCAGCTCGCAAGGCTGCGCGTTTGCATAAGCTTGCGCAAAAGCGTCAGGCACTGGAAGCCAAGCGCAAATCAAAGGCGCGCAAGAAGCCTTGCTCGCCTCACTCAAAGACTGCGCGCAAGCGCGTGAGTGCAGCTGAGCGCGCTGTAAAGAAGGCGCAAACACGCCTCAAGCGAGCGCGTGCTGCGACTCGTGGCAAGTGCCGCACGAGTAAAGCGAAGGCGTCGCTGTCCTAGTTCAACCAGCGCTAGCGGCAGTTTGTAAACACGGTATCATACTTTGACCTTTTGTATCAAGACGAAGGATGAGTAATGGCAGTCCCCAAGAAATTTCAGAACAGTTACCGTCAGGCTACCTATGAAGGGCATACCTATAAGATTGGCGATCTGGTTCGCTCTCTTGGCTCATCTGGCTACATCCAGAAGGTATGTAGCACAGGCGCATGGGTCTTGTTCAAAGGTTATGAAGCTGAAGTGGATTGGGATCACATCTCTCGTCATGTGCCGAAAGAGAAACGTGCTCAGCCGGAGCATGTTCGCGAGAGCGCGAAACACTCCGCCTCTAGCCGAGGCGGAGTTGTTAAATCAAGCAGTGAACCACACTGTCTTGAGCTTTTGGCCAAAGAGCGCGCTCTAAGCGCATCTCACGAAGCTCGCGCAATTGAGCTCGAGGCAGAAGTTGCTCGCCTTCGCGCGCAAAACGGTTTACTTGAACTTGAATGTAAGGAAGAGCGTGGCCAGGCTGTATCGGTCAGTCCTGGTGGCAGCCTTGTTGACACTTCACCAATACACAACTACGTAATCGCAGGGGGAAGCGCGAAGGCAATCGAACGGGCGCTTAAGAACAAGGAGCCATTAATCGTCATTGCGCCTCGTGATTTGTCGTATGAGGACATCGACTTTGAAGCAGATGTCAAGGTCATTTACCCTGTGAGCCGCTCGATCAAGTGGATTGCAAACGATGCATGGGCAAGAGGCTACCGCGACGCTGAATATCTGATCTACCAAGTCGTTCCGTTTGGCTCCACTGTGTTCACATACAGCATCGACAAGAATCAAACGATTGAGAAAATCGCAAGCGCTTCCAAACCTAAATCTGAACCAGTGAGTATCTCGGTGACTACTGACTGCCGCGTAGAAATTGTGCGGCTTTCAGGCAAAGACACTATTCGCATCATCTTCAATACCCCACCGTCAGCCGCTGCCACAGCTGAGCTCAAGAAGAATGGCTTTCGCTACTACAAAGAGAAAGGTACAGGACTGTCGTACTGGGGATCTTTCATAACCACACACAAGCTTGCCTTTGCGAAGAACTTCTGCGGCCAATCAGGTGAACAGGATGCTGTCACCGAAATGCCTACCCAGCCCGAAGAGACAAGGAGCATTCCAAACATGGACAACTTTGAGTATCCTATTATAACAGAAGTCACTGATAAAGCTGATGAGCCGAGTAGTGATGAGCAGGACAGCTCGGACGAAGATCTCGACAAGGCAGAATCGGCGATGAACAGCATCGAGTCATTACTTCGTGAGGCTCTGCGTAAATAATGACGACCACAAACAATACCAGCACCGTTGAGATCGAGAATACTGCTACTACGCGTCGGGGCTTGCTGCGGCGCAAACTCGAGTCTATCATTGAGCTCTATGCAATGTCGCTCTGCCGCCAGCTGATACGGCCAGAGTTTGAAGCACCTCTAGACGCTGAACTCTCACGTGTTGCGACTCTCCTTGGCATAGGCAGTTTCATTGAAATGAAGGCAGCCAAACTCGCAGCATGCAGGCAAGACAGCTCCGACATTGATCCAGAAATCGAGGAAAGTGATAACTCGGCAGACCTCACGATTGATACAGCTGACAAAGTTGATACAGTTGAGATCGAATCACAGCCCGACCAGACTTCAACTGAGCTCACTAGCGCGGACAACTCGCCAGTAGCACATCGTCCTGCCGAGAGGCTTACCGACACTGAATGGACTGCCAAGTACGAGCAGTTCTTCTACCAGAAGTACTGCTTGGTGGAATTGCCGCGTGTGGATGCCGAGATTGATAAGCTCGATTCAGAGATCATTGCGGCCAAGAAAACTGGTGTGAGCAAAGAACGTCTAGATGAGATGAACGCGCAGCTCAAAGAAGCTAAAGCTGTAAAACGTCGATTGGAGCAAAAAAGTACCAGCGCACAAGTGCTTGAATCTTCGCGTGAGCTCGCGGTGTTGGCATTTGACCGGCAAAGCGGTACTCCAAGTCCAGAAATGATCTCTTGGCGCATTGCAAAGCTCGAGCGTGAGAGCTTTGATGTAGTAAAGAACCTTGATTACTTCCCCACTCCGCCAGATGTGGCTGGCATGCTAAGTGACGCCAGCTATATCTGGCCAGGCATGACTATACTTGAGCCCAGTGCAGGCAAAGGCAATCTAGCCGATGTGTGTGATGAACCCGCCCTTCATGCGCGGCGTGGAATGGGCGCACATTCGTCATGCCTATTACAATTGCCTTAAACCTGACGGGCTGCTCGTCGCGCTTATCCCTGCTGGATCGGTCACTGGCTCAGGACGTGAAGCCTTGGCAAACGAAGAGTTTATCTTAGAGCGCGATGGCTCAATCTCTGTCATAGAAGCCGCCGACTATAACCGTCAGATGGAGCAGCAAAAGCTCACCATTAATATTGCGCTTGTTACAATCCCTGGACGAGTGGAGCAGAAAATCACGCGCAACAAGCGCGTTAAGACGTCTGATTCAGGCTACCAGGAACTTCCTGATGCTGGAGAAGTCCGTTTGCCTCGGCGTCCAACGACAAACGTGGACACTGGCTTTGTCAAACCTGAAATCGTGACCGCTCAAGCGCATCTTGTGCCGCAGGAATCAAGCATCCCTAAGCGCGCACCAGAACCACTGGCCAGCATGCTGCTTCCACATCAGAGCTTTGGAGTGAACCTAGCTATAAATGCCCTGGAGTCTCGTGGAGGCTTCTTACTTGCCGACGGAACGGGAGCAGGCAAAACCATTCAGATGCTCACCACTGCAACGCACTTCTGGCGCAAGGAAGGTAAACCTGTAGTGATCTTTACCATCGATGACCGCGTGATAAAGACTAGCTTCATGGAAGATGCCATCAAGATCGGTATGAGCGCGCCAGAGTACAAACAGGCTAGCAAAATGTCAGCAACGGAGCGTCCTGAGCGCCCTGCCAGATATTCGGGTTTGTACGACAAACTACCCCAAAGCCAAAATTTGAACACACTCGACCTTCCACAGGTCGTTATGGGAGATGCCAAGGGCTTCAAGCTGAAACCTGGCATCAACATGTTCACCTACACCGCACTTTCACTGTTCAAGGGTTCAGAGGAAGCCGAGAAAGCCTACAACATTGCCAAAGGACATCGAAAATTCAATGAGACCTTCTGGGCACGCATTGCAGCGCTTGGCCGTGATGCGATGAAAAAGAAGGAAGGCCGCGATGCCTTCTTAGAACGCATCGGTATGGAAGCCCCTGACACAGAGACAGCGCGCCAGATGTGGTACGACAGAGTGTCAAAAGCCAAGTACGAGGATAGTTTTGATTTGCAGCGCGAGTATGCTGAGCTCGTGAGGTATGATGGCGCAACGCCGAGAATTGAAAATGCCTTTGTGAACTTCATCAAAGCCGAGGATGCACGCAATGAGTCAATCAAGAATACAATTCGAGAAGTCATCGACGAGACGAGTCTCGTGATCTTTGACGAAGCGCACAAGATCAAGAACCTTGCTGACCAGGAAGAGAAAGGTGTTGGACGGGCATATTATGCCTCGTTCATCACACGAAACACCAAACGCGTACTCTTTGCAACAGCAACGCCCTGCGATCGGCCTTATGACATGCTATACCTGCAGCGCGCGGGTCTCTTCAAAGACGAGCTCCAGTTTCGCAATATCATGCGCATGGTCGGGATCTACTACGATGCTGAGAAACGCAACGAACGTGGCGAGCTCGTGCGACGTGGCCGCTGGAAAATTGACCGCTCCGACAAGCAACGAGACTTTGCCAATATCAATGTCTCCAACCTCTTCAGCTTTATCACGCGTGAAGGCTGCATGATACGCCGAGAGATTCAGTACACCAATCTCGACGTGAACATGGTAACAGTTACCGTTCCGGATTCGGTGAAGCAAGAACTAGCCGCTATCACGCAAGAGTGCACCTCACTTGACGACAAAGGACGTAGCAAAGTAGACAAGCTCAAAGAACTCCTGCGTCACACGGAGGCAATGGAAGGATACAAGCTTGACGCCGCCGTTGAGCTAACTCGCAAGGAACTTGAAGAAGGTCGAAATGTGGTAATCTTCACTTCATTCGTGGATGAAGAAGAACGCGAGGACGGTGAGGATAAACTAGGGAGTGTGCGCATACTCAAGAACCGCCTAGCAAAGCACTATGGTGAGAAAGCTGTAGGAGTCCTGGTGAGCGCTCAAGGACCTTACGAGTCCTTCCGCCGATTAGAGAACGTCGCCCAGTTTCAATCTGGTGAGCGCCGCGTGCTTATCGGCACAATCACTAGCGGCGGTACAGGTGTCAACCTCGACGATCAGATTGGTAACGCGCCAAGAACGATCATCATCATTACTGCCCCGCTCACCTTCATCAACGTCATGCAAGGTATCGGCCGCGTAGTGCGTGCCAACACAAAGAGCCGCAGCCGCGTGAACTTCCTCTTTGCCGAGACAGATAACCCAGAACCTGAGAAGCGAAACATAACCATCGAGCGCTGGCTCAAGAACATCCTGGCTACAAAGTTTAAGACACTCAGAGCAGCCGTCAAAGGTGAGATTGATATTCTTGATCCAGATGCTCTAGCGCGTTTAGAGCAAACAGGCTCTAGTGGCCTAGTGAGCGCTATCGAGGAAACAGGTAACTCTCAAAAGAGAGAGCACTCGTGGTACACCAAAAGCGCTAAGAAACTTGAAGGCTGGACGCTACCCAATCAGGTTCCGCTTCGCATCGAGCGCACGGCTGATAGGTTTGAGCATTTCGTGTTTATCTCAGGAAAGACCAGAGAGGAAACTGAGTCCTGGGCTAAGGCAAACAAGAGCTTCATTGAGAATTGGAATCTCGAGCGCAACATTAGCGGGAACTACCAACGATACAACGGGTTCCACTATGGCGCTAAGTTCCGCTCGGGCGGGTCAAAAGACCTCAAAGAAAGTTATGATCTGTGGAACGCGCTTTTGAACCTACTCCAGCCAGAGGACGCTCGCTGGATGCAGCAAGAAGACACAGCATTCAATGTAGGCGAAGCGGTCAGAGCCACTACCAACATCATCTACGCCAACGCAGCTCCAGGAGCACGCGGAACTGTTCAGACCGTGGTGCCACTACTCAAAGGCAACTCAGGAGGACAAGAGATCTACACCTATCAATACGATGTGTTGTTTGAGAATGGCTATAAGGCTGTCAGTCTCGATCGCTGGCAGCTTCAGGCTGACACCTCAAGCGCAACACCGATCACGAAGTACTCTAGAGGAGACGTTTTTAGCTCAAATCGTATTCTGCTCAGCATTGTTGAAGTGGATGTCACGAGTGCTGCGACAACTTATCTGATTGAGATGACATACACTGGTGCGTACTCTCACATAGCGCCAGAGTACCACAACATTGAAGAGTCAAAGTTAGAAAAACTATTGGCAGAGCGTGGATATGTTCCTTACAGTGATCCTAGGCTGAGTGATGATACCGCTCCCAGTGAGAACGCTGTGCAAGAAGAAGCTCCAACGGGTGATGAGTTGGAGTCTTGGGAGAATGATGATGAGACGATGAGCCCTCTTCCGCTCTACACAATAGCAGAGGCGGCCAAAGTCAAGGCAAAATCACTGAAGTTGACAAAGACGAAGGGACTCTTCAAGAATCTTTGTCAGCGCTTTAATATGCTCATCTGGGGCTTGCCTGGACAAGGGAAGAGTTCATTCTTACTCCTCTTTGCTCATGATTTGTCACAAAACGGAAAGGTTTTGCTAATTCTGAGAGAAGAACGTATATCATCAGGTCGGATCGGGTCGCGGGCAAAGCGTCTTGGCATTCCTTCAAATAGCCAAATCATACTCAGTGACACGATGTCAATTCGAGATCTACGAAGCTACTTGGAAGCAAATACAGAGGTTCAATTTGTTGGAGTCGACAGCATTCAGAGATGGGATGATGTGACCGAAGATGATATTGAGAATCTGATTGATGACCACTCACATGTCTCATTTATCTTCGTGGCTCAGTCAAACAAAACAGGCAAAGAGTATCGCGGTTTCTCGCGCCTATCTAACACAGTAGATACAGTCATCAATGTGACAAACGGTGCGGTGCAATCGACAAAACACAGAGACGGGCCAATAATGGGTCCAGTGAGTTACTTAAGAAACAACAACTCTCATCACTATTCACCAAAATCATGATGCGACAAAGAATCAAGCTTGGTTTGCAAACGATGATGATCAATTCGATCTAGAACTATTTCTTGCCCCCGTTCCTAGATTATCTGTCTTGCGTCCTCGATACTTGATAAGCAAGGATACAACGGTGAGCGCCTTAGTTCACTTAGTGTCACAATGACAATTCGATGTACGATCGAAGGAACGAATTGAGCTGACAACTGCAGAACATAGAATGAAGGCTGCTCGGCTGAAAACCAATGGCGAAACCCGAGATTCCGGAACGCAACTGACAAAATGATAGTTCAAGATTGAAGTCGGTGAAACAACTCTCTAACAAGATCAACAACTTTTGCCGGTCATCTTAGCACCACAACTCGTGTCGTAGCAGCAAGCGAAAATCCTGCATCCTTATTGTATAAGTTTACCGAGTATACTCCAGGACTCAAGTCGACCACAGATACTCTCAACGTCTCTCCTGCTTTGATTTCAAAGGTTTGCACAACGCTACCAGTAACGTCTGATACCCGAACTTGAAGAGTTTGAAACTTGATTGCGTGACCGTTTGCAACCCTGCCAACCTCGAAAAATGCCTCATCCTCAGCGGGATTCGGATACACCCTTAACCCGCAATCAGCATTCATTCCAGAAACTGTGGCGAGATCAACTGCGTACTCAACACTTTCGTCACTTGCTGTTTTAGAATAGCCGAATCGAGAGAAATCTATGTACTGGTCCTCGCGATAAACTGCATCTGATTGACCTTTTACCAACAGTACTCGATAGGTATCCGCGCCCCCATTTACTACGCTATATGCCCCGACTTGAACACCCTGTATGGTATCAGGAACTACTTTTGACAAGTCAACATATTCGCTAAGACCCGTCCTTTGGTTCTCAACATACATATGCGCTATACCGTCATAGTTTCCTTTCATCATAAAGCGCAGTAGCTTCTTGTTGTTAACTACGAACCAATTGCTAAAGATCGTGTCTGATGGAACACGCTCTCGCATGCCATAAAAGAGAGGACTCATTGTCCCATTCTCGGATTCTTCAGTATAGTCACAAACAGAAAAGCCACCGCTAGCACCTTCATAGCCAACAAGCTTGAACACGCCAATAAAGTCATCAATACCAGTCTTGAAGAGCCTCTTGACTGAAGTGTACAACGGAGAATTCTCGCTCGCTAATCCTTGACTTGCAAGTCTTCTTACTTGCATCCACTGTACATTATCAAATACGATTGGGCTTGCTGACAAGTGCGGGTGATGTCCACCACCTAACAAATAGCATGGTGTTGCCATGTGCCAGTAACTCTTTGCGATATGTCCAATGGTCCAGTCGCCAAGAGGCGGATAGTCTGCGTCAAAATTGATGACTATATCACTATCATGGGTGTAACTCGATGCCCAAGTCATGGAGGGATTGCTAAACTCAAACAAACAACTATAGAGTCGATTGTTAACGGCAGCCTTTAGCGAATCATTTATTGACCAAACAGCCTCTGATAGTATTCCTGTCGTGGACGTACACAGTCCCCCACTAGCCGTGCCGTTTTGACCAGACCACACTACATTATCCCACTTAGTACCAGTGTTCGTCTCTTGCAAATCTCGAACAACAGAGGGCATCTTATGTACTTGGTAACCATCATTCACTTTTGAGTATCTGCTCACTCGCACTTTTTTTGCGTAGCTTCCTATATCGAACGTACAGGTATCTAGAATGCTTGTACAGTCTGTTTTGTACGTTGGCAGTCCATAGTCTAGAAGGCCAAGACCATTGTGTCTAAGCTGAGTATAGTATATATGCCAGTTGTGATCGTCTGATGGCATTCCGTAGCTTATTCTCGATTCCTCCCAGACAAGTGCACACTCGTCTTCTCCTGACAATCTAGAGTAGGTATTTAACGAGGGATGGGCGCACTCAGCACCTTCCGCACTTCCATTCTTGGAACCCCACCAGGATACTTCACCAAATCTCCATGCACTTGACGTTCTACAGCGTAGCGCTTCGTTAGCACTTGTGGTTCGTGATGCAATCCTAATGCCTTTATTGTAAGTAGACCAAGCATAGTAGTTATGCGTCGATGACGCATTGATAGAAGCATGCCCATACTGCTCAAGCGTACCATAGTCAGGTCTATCAACAACCATATTGATAGGTTCAGGTATCGTATCGGTTGAACCAAATTGAGATTCAACAACTGCTAATGGTTTAGGATGTGTTGGATATGGTTCGAAGCATGTGTATACGACATAAACGTACTCCTTGTTGTCGTTGGCATCATAGCGAACTACCAAAGAAGGGTACTTACAACTCGGTGTTACGAGCAACGAATCTGACATACAGGCATTATATGTGTCATAGATGTCATTAGAAATACACATCGTGGTATCCCACAACTCAGCTAAGTACGGATTTAGCGGGTTCACATCTTGCTGTGTGAGCCGGTCAACTATCTTACTTCGCTGATAATAGACACGGTCTTGCGTAACATATCTCATGAGCAAAGGGTCATAGTACAGCGTGTCTTGGCGAGAGTACACTATGTGGTATACTACCCGCGTAGAGTCATATACTCCGCGATTATTGATAGTGTCTCGTCTAACGAGCAACGGCATCGCTATGATCTTTCTTTGATTCGCAAAATCAATACTTCCTGAAGAAACGTCAGCATCAACGGGCGAGAGTACTTCAACTCGCAGAATCTTGCCTTCACCTGGCAAAAACGTCAGATCAATGCTATTAGTCGTGCTGATCACAGTATCGATGCCATTAGTAGGATTCTCTGGGGCTAACTCTACAATATGTAAAAACTTACCTTGTAGTTCGACCTCACCCTTGTAGCAAAAAGGCAATCTGATTTGCTTCGCGCCTATTTGATCGTGTTTCTGAAGCGCACTGACTTGGGTCAGTGAATCAAACTCGAATGTTGAGAAGAAATTATAGTCCAGACTATCTATACCTGTGTGTGCAACCCGTACTAATGGATTGGCGTCTCGATTAACGCAAACAACGTAGAATATTGAATCAGCGCTATAATCGTCATGCTCCATGACTGAAACATCTACAAAAGAATGAGAACTGTCCCATACTACAGGTTCAAACAGACTATCAATAGGTGCTAGTTGAATACCGCCCCAATTCATGTCAATGTACTTAGTAAAAAGTGAAGTGTCTCCGCCACGAGCAGCGCGATGATAATTCACCCCCTTAGACATCATACATACAGGATACAATTTGGACAGTATTGAGTCTAACAAGCTAATCCTATCATGCTCCTTCATCATAACATAGCGCATGGATCTGTACCCAATGTATATTCTGTTTGTGTCAACACCTTGTTTGAAACTAACACTGTTGATAGAGCTGTCATCACTTCTAACATACTCCGTAAGCCCGAAACGTTTTGCTGAAGGTACGAACTGAAAATAGTCACTACCATTTGAGTCCGCGAGAATAAACTCTTGCCCTGTAGAATCGTCTGACAAACTATGCGGTGAAACACCTGCATACCACAAACCTGTTTCAACATCCTGCCTTTTCTTGATCACACAAACACCGCTATCTCTTTGATCTTGAATAGTATTTGAAACCCGCAGCTCACCTAGTGTCAGTATCTTATCTTGAAACTCACCGTCATACATGACTCCTTTTACCCCAAAACATAGAGGCATCCAAATCATTCTGCGTATCTCTTCACCAGTATGGGGCCTTAATCTGTTAGAACTGTGATAATATTGTAACACGTTACTTGAATCTGGAAGCGCGTACTTTGCTCCATAAGTCCAGCGTACTTCGATCCAGTTGTGGGCGATGATGCGCTTCTTTGCAAGTAACGCATCAGCCATGTTATAGTAGTTTGCCACTGGTTCTTCAAGGCCGCACATCGCATAAGCTGTGTTATGACTAAGGCCATGGAAGCTAACGCTACTAGGAGACTCACGCCCGGGAAAGCCGTAGCCAGAAACGTTTGTATCACCATATTTGCACTCTTTACATTCAAGCATATCAGGTGAGAAGAAGCTGCCTCCTTCCCAGCCACCATTGATTCCTAACTGTAGTTCACTTGGAGAACCCCAAGTACTGTCCGAAACCCATAAACTCTTTCTTACATATGGTGCGACGTTTCTAGCTTGCATATTGAAGCCGAACCCTGACCAGTAAGTCTGTTGTGGAACGTGTGCCAGATAGGCAAGTCCCGTGTAACCTTCAGTCGTAACACGCGAGCCAAGCAACTTTGCAATGTAGCGTTGTGTGTGCCAAACCTCCACATCAGGTTCATCTAAAAGGTACCACGATTTTAGCTTCACTCTTGAGTGAAGTAATTTGTTAATAGTATCGAGCCTCCGGAGATCTCGTGATGCTAGAGCACATATGAGAGTATCGTATCTACCTAGGTGCATTGCGCGTGCGACTGGGCACTCGATTGTAACATTTCTAACTCCTATATCAAGTTGACCATAATACTCCACTATCAGATCAATGCTATCAATGAAATCATGCGCCGGATCTGGATCGCGATAAATTGAATGTGGTAAATTCGGCGATTCTATGCGAGGATTGGCCTCGTCCTTCCTTGATGTTTTATAATACGCACCCACAGTCAGATACGACTTTGAATCACCTGGAACGAACAATGGAATGTCTCTACGACGAATAATCAGAAGACTATCGACTTGATTTAGTTCAGTAGGGGTGTGGAGCTGTCTAAACATGCACCCACGTGTATCCGAGACAGTGTCAGTTGTTGAGAGCAACGCAAAAACACTGTCAAAGCGTATCACGTCGCGACGTACTTCGGTGTGCGTTACTGGGGTATGTACCAACGTACGATACCAATAAGGTATCTTCACTGTGCAGACTATACTAGTATCACGCACAGTATCATTAACATCCAGTCGCCGCAGAGTACACAGAAGATAATTTTTTGAACCATTTGCCGCAGCCTCGAATCTATCTTTTGCGATTTTTCTTTTTTGATCGGCGTTCATCCCCGAAGTATCCGATGCGATTATATCTGTCGGTGTGAAAATCGTCGATGAACGTAATTGCACTCTATTGAACGCAGGCTTACTTAAAACAACCGCAAACCCGCTGGAAACGGAATCGGCAGAGTATTGTTTGTCCATGTAACCAAAAGCAGAAGTGTCCTGTTGTGAAGTTCCAAGCTGCCGATGTTCGAATGTAAAACATGACCCGGTAGTATCAATCTGATTCTGGATATATGGCAATCCTCGGTTACCCCAATATGTGCCTGATGTTGCCCACTGCATACTTGGCGCTTTTAGAAACCAATACCTTGTCATGTACATATTCTCGAGAATCAGAGCAACGCTGCTTGCTTCATCACGTACTTTTCTGGCTAACAATGCCTCTGCGTGATCATTATGAGTGAAAGTTGTATCAGTGAAGATGTTGCCCGTGCTCCCAAGTGACCACGTCCCCTCTGATCCATGGAGTTGAACGACATTCTCACGAAGTCGCTTCTGGCCTCGTCCATACGATCCCCATTGGAACCCGAGCCAAATATTATTGGTATTATCGAACACAGTTGTATCCGAGTAATCTATATGAATTGGCTCGAATAACAGATCCAAACTATCACGCCAATCAAAATGGCTAAAGCCTTGAAGAGTGATGCCATTTAGGTCTGTATAGTTTCGAAATGGATCATCTGTCGCTTGTGCAAAACAACGGTCACTCACAAATAGTATACATACAGTTAAGAGAACAGCTCGTACAGTGACATGTGACGCGAAATTTTTCATGCTAATTAGCGAAAGTATGTTACACTACCTGTTAAACGTAGACCTGACTGCGTAACCACTACAACTTCATATATACCTTGAGTTAATTGTGACAGTTTATGAGGCAAATCGTAACTCCTACTACTCGATCTTATGCTAATACTCCCGCATTGCCCGACATACTTGCCTAGCCTGTCATACAACAACACATCTGCTGTAGTTTGAACCGGGTTTACAAACTCTAGTCGCAGCATTCCATCCGTCGGCAGAATCTCTGCTTGCTTCAGTTGCATTTCAGTACTCTGTGTTACTGTATTCTCTTCAAGAACGGAAACATCATTCTGATTTCGATAACAAACAATTGCTGGACCGCGACTAGCAATGTTAGAATCTGAATAGATGACAACTGCGGTCAAGGATCTTATTGATGAATCAAGCATTACAAAGTGCATTCTCATAAAGTTTGATTTTCCCCCATAGGAAGCATCGTAATTGCAGATTGGCACTTGCATAACTGAATCAACTTGAGAGCCAGGCACTCCAACACAGACAACTGCTGCAAGCAGAGGTGGTGTTATTGAAGCGTCCTTGACATACGATGTCCAAACATACTTATTCAATTCAGGCAAATACTCGTAGTGTTCTGCTAGGGACCCTTCGGCAATCTGCCTAAAATTTCCGTTGGAAACATCGTACACATTGGATTCAGGCCAACCGAAACTGACAAGATTCACGCTATTATCGACTGAGTGGAAAGACTTGGACGCCGCACCTACGGTGGATATATCACCAGTGTTCTGTAACAGTACCTCATCTTTAAAATCAAAAGCAGTTACTGTGGGATCGGTTAAAGATCTAATGTTGACTTTACACAGAACCACTTTCTGCTCAGAATATGTGCCTTGGCTCCTAAAGTACTTCAAAATTGTGGCTCGCACCGATCTATCTGGAGCAACGTATATATCAATTAACTTCTCATAACTATTCTTGGAGTCATCCGTTCTACGAATAGGAAGCCGCATGACTGTGTCAAGCGTTTTGTTAAAGCTTCTTAGTTGTCCAAGTGGAGTAGTATTGGTTGGCTCTGTTGTCGAAGCACGGAGCAGATCCACTGTAGAGTCTGCATTAAAGTCACCGACATATGTTGGACTAGACGAAGTATATAGAAGTGGAAATATGCGAATGTCTGAACTTGGTAGAGAATCAATCTGAGTGCCTGGCAAAATCGTTTCACCGAAGTTGTGGCAGTAGTCCACGATTCCATCGCTGTTCACGTCAGCCACTGCTATGTCTGCCATCACAATTGGCCAGTCAAATGCGCTCAACGAATCGCCAAGGTACCGAAAACCGAAGGTTACATTCTTTTTACCCAGATACCGGCAGACTAATGCTTGATGCTTAAAACGGCTAGTATCTAAACGATTCAGAATTATGGACTCCCTCGGCGCGCTTGGTAGTCCGAAACTGTACCAGTACTTAGCTGGTGGAACAATAGAGTATGCTGTTGAGTAGCCAAACAAAACTAGTAGTACCAGGGCAACCCCAAATGGTACTCTGTTGTTAGCGTGCTCCTTGCTATCAGAAGTGTGTCTTTTCATTTCGAACATCGGCTTTAAATTTGAAATGTTTTTATGCACTTAATCTGGCATATATAGATGCAGGTCGAGTTCAACTGTGAAAAATCGCACACAGTTGCATTGATTAGCTGGAATAGGCAACCAGACTGCCAAACATTTTTGTCTTGTTACAATGTGCAACCAAGTAGCGTTTGCTGTTGCTGTCGAATCGTAAGTTCGCTACCTCACGTGTACTCAAACAAGGCAGAAGAGTTATAGCAGTCGGCAAACTTCACTAGATACTCTTAGGATAGTGTTGCCTGTACTGTATCAGAGACTATAATTACCTTTTTCGATTCAGCCTTGTTGACTGCTGGAGTCGAAACACCGTGCAGAGCTACGCACTCACATTCTTCTTGAATTAGCGATTTCTTACTGATAACTGATACTCTTGAACAGCGAAGGCGTCTACAGGGCCAGTGCATCAATTAAACGGCCACTGAAACGCACCGCTGCATTTCAGTGGCTTGAGCTGTGTGGAACCCAATAGTTCAATCAGACCCGCCAGTCTGAGAATGCACTAGCAGAATACTTCTGTACCTGCTGGTGCAACTTATAGCATCCAGCCACGCAATCCTACAATATTTTTCCATCGTGTAGTTTTCGTGTAGTCGCTCTGTAGTAAAATGATCTTACATCTCGATACTCATCCAACTTCAGCACGTTATGGCACGCTCTAGAATCAGCCTTCAGACTGCTCTAACCCAATTCGATATTAACATATGAAGCGGATATTCAATATCCAATGAAAAGATTACCTTGAGTGTTTTTTGAGTAGTAGCGAGTTCATGAATGTTAATTGTTCGGTGCACACACAGCACGCTGATGCCAAGAATGGTATGTTGCGTGATAGCACAGCGGCAAACCGTACGAGACTTGTACATCTGCAATGACTTCGTCAACGCTACTTTGATCCAACAATCAAATGTGTCTTGCTTTCAGGGATAGTGTGCTCAATTTTCAGGCGTCGGCGCATTCTGCCTCACCAGCTTGAAAATTCTCTGACGTCACTTTGTTTGAATTGACGCACAAGATAGATACCTCAAAAGGGTTGTTGAGTGTACCTGTTGTGGCAAGACACCACCTATCCTACTTTGCATTTGTCGAACCGGTAACAAGAAGCATCTATTGTCCTAAGCTTTCCGTCGCGAGTTTCTGCGTCCGAATCGTGTTAATAAATTCAGATTTGTTAGAAGTCAACCCGTGGTGAGCTATTCTCAGAAGTTCAAGGAAAGTTTTGCAATTGTGCAAACAAAAAACGGCGCTGCGAGCTCATGAGTCGCAGCGCCGAATGTACTTTGGCATATTCAAAGGAAACGCTACATCTCGATAGAGTCTCTACTAGACGTCCGTGAAACGCGTGTCACATGTGCCAGAGACTCACGTAAATCAAAACTAGCCCTTTGTACAGCCTTCCAAGCACGAACTTTTATATAGTCGGCGGTATCCTGGGTGTCCAGTGAAGCCTTGTACGTTGCAACCTTCATTCGAAAGCGCTCCATCTCTGGCAGCACATCAGACAATATTTCCATTTTCTCTTCATCGCTCAATGCCATTGTGGCCACCTTTCTTGTTTGGTTTTTGATAGACTCTGCTGGGTTTACGGCTTACTTTAAGATCCGATTCTGGTGTTGTTCGAATCATAAAATCTATCCGCCCGTCAAGCACTTCATCGCATACTCTGACGACCAGCACAACTTGTTGCAATGTTACTTTTCCTTTTAGACTAGGGACCTCGCTGACGAGCTTGCAGAACCTTGCAACTGTAAGCTCTTCCCTTATGCAGGTCTCAGCTGCATCACTTATGAGGATTTGTATTCGCCGACAGCACTGGTAAGCGATTGCGTAGAAATCCTGTTCGCTCATTGAGTCAACCGCTTCTTTAATCTCACTGTTTGTCATAAAATGTCCTTTGCGAATATTGCTGTTACGAATTGTCCTCATCAAGAAGACCTGAGTTTGGTAACTCACCGTGATTGGGTGTGTCCGTTGTCGTAGCCGGACGTCCCTTCGATCTTTTGCCATCACGATACACATGAATTCTAGCCCCAGCCTGGCCAGCAATTGCCACAAGATCTCTCCGTGCTTGTTGCGATAGTGAAATCCCCGCCTCGATCTCAACTAGTGCTACATTCTGTGCGTTTCTGATACCTCGGATATCCTCCAAGGCACGATCGTAATGGTGTTTCGACATAAGCCTCTCCAGTACCCGATCGATTATCACCACGATGCTGTCGCTTCCTGCGCGTCTGGCGGCATATACACGCCAGGGCGTGCTCCACCCAAGGTGTTTTGCCAGTTCCGGTGATGTAATTCCTGCTCGCCGCATCATTTTTACAAGCTCATTTCCTGTCATTTCGTTCATTCCCTTGATGATTTGAACTCATTTGCTGCCTTGAATGCAGGTAAAAGCGATTCTAACAATAATCCATACCAATTGCTCCTGTGTTGTTTATAGTTAAACATCTTTTTTTCGCGAATGTAACACAATCAACTTTCCAAACCTTGGATGAAATCGCCACTTCAAACGTTTATTTTTTGCAAGATTTGACACGTTTTTCTGCGTTTTGTGATCAGCAAGCATCTGCCATTTCAGTTCATTGTGCCGCTCAAACTCAATTTTGGCTTTGGAAACCGCATCAATTCTCACTTCATCGATCATTGCGGCCACTCTTGCCCTGTGGATGTATTCTGTTCGCGCTAGATCTGCGATGATTTTGCGCGCTGCTCGCATGACGAGTTCGTCAACGTCGCCTATTGTTCGCAGTTGCTCCTGCGTTGGAATGAAATCGATGAGCGTGACAATTCCCGTGGCTCGATACTCGTTCCACCTTCCCATCTCGAGCCATCGCTCTGCGAGCAACGCATGACTTCTGGTAAAACCAAAACGCTGGAGCGAGTCAAGAACGACGGTGCGAAACTCATCCGTTGCGTTTCTCACACCGCGTGCTACTCGCAGTTTTGGAATCAGTGCGTCGTACCACTTGCCCAGCTCTGCCAAGTTCATCCTCCCTTCTGTGATTCTGGATTTGGGACGTGATGCGATACGTGGCTCAGGCATGCTTGTTCTCCGTTGATTCGACTTGAGGTTCGTCTAGGACGAATTCTTCAGCCTGACGGCGCTTGTAAACGGTAATGGCGACAGCGTGCACACCGTCAGCCCCTGCAATTCCAGCGCGCTTGACGCGCGTTGTTCGTTGTGCGAGTATTCTCTCGTTCTTGCCGCAGAGAGGCAAGAGTTTCAAATGGTCGTCCCTGTGAGCCTGGCGTAGTATCTCGACTCTGGCTTCCGTCGTTGCTTCGCTAGCGAACATTTCGAAGACCAGACGCGTGGTCGCGTCATCCAGGCGTTTGCGTTTTTGGTCTTCGAGTCTGGCGACATACCGGTACCAGTGGTACGCAAAGTCGGCGTCGCAGATTTCGATCGGCACGTGCGCTCTTGGCACGTAGCTGATGGCGGCAATCCAGTCCTGGAGTTGCTCAGGCTTGAACGTTGCCAGGTGCTCGATGAGCCATGTGTAGCTGGGACGCTTAGCCATGTTCGTCATCCCCTTCTGAGCCGAGCATGGATGAGACGCTGCTGGCAGGCTCGTGCGAAGCCGCGTCGAAGATTTGAAAATTTCCCTCGTCAAAAAATTCCCCCGCACCCCCTTGACGTGCTTTACCTGAAGAGATAGATGAAGATATAGATGAAGATATAGATATAGATAGGGGTACCCCATTTTTAGGGGAGGGCCTATGCCTTTTTGAGGGTACCCCAGTACCTGATTTTGGAGATGTTTTGAGTTCAGTACTTTTCAATTTTGAGCTACTTTTTATCGTTTTCTTCCTGTTTTTATCCAATTTCTTAGGCTTTTTAGTCTTTCTCTCGTCATTTTCATAATCAGCCTCTGTCGTTTTTTCATCATTTTTTTCGTCCTCTAGAACATTGGTTTGATACCAATTTTCGTAAGCGGAAAGTGCACTGTTGCTCGTACGTGTGCGACGAAGTTTTTCGACATAAGCATTCATTCGAGCTCGGTAATTATGCCTACTAAGCTTACTGGTTTCTGGGATCAGAGGAATGAAAAGAATGTCGTCTTGGTAGTAGATCAAGCCACCGATTTTTAACGTTTCTATGGCTTGGAGAATGACCGTCTGTGACTCAATCGTAGGTAGTAAGTGGCTAAGTAGTTCTCGGCGGCGCAGAACATACACACCCGTCATGTTCACTGGTCTGTTCAGGATCAGTGCCAGGTAGACTAGCTGCTCATGCACGCCAAGATCGAGGTCTTGCATGCGCGCGAACAGGTCAGTTGGCAGTATGATGTTTTCCATCTGTTGTTGGGTTAGAATATTGGTTATGACTGCTTGCTCTTACATTTGCTTCCTGCCTGCTTCTTGTTTGCTTGGTCTCAGGTTTCCCATTGACTACATCTGCTCTTGATTGCTACTGACAGGCGCGGGCTGTGTTGATGTAGCATCACGTACTTGCTTTTGCTTGCTGCGTTGCTTGAGTATCGGTGGACCGCTTAGACGAGGTTGCTCGCTACTTTTTCTAGTGACTTTTCTCTGACTGCTTGCTTCAGTAACATCGAGTTTGTCAGTTTCTCGATTCTTGCCTGCCACGCTCTTCAGAACAGGGACATGCACTACGACGACATTGGCTAAGCCCTTTCCTTCGACACGAAGCTTTTGCAGAAAGTCATCAACGTCAGGGCGAGTTGTTTTGAGCCTACTCTTGATTTTGTAGGCGCGAATTGCGCCAGACTGCATCAGAGCCCGTGCATCTACTTCTTGTATGCCAATCATGTAGCCAACTTCCTCTGCCGAGAGAAAGTATGCTTCAGGATTGCGCGGACGCTTCTCTTTACGACATCTCACTTTCGCCGAGGGTGGTTCTTGGCAGGCAGCGAGCTGAACAGAATCTGCACCGCTTTCAGCTTGAGTGTTAGAGTTGGCTTCCATCTGATTTTTCCGTTTCTGTGAACCATACACGAGCTGGCGCGCAGTGTGCGCTGATGAACTCCTGCAAACTCTCTGCGCGTTTCTTGAGTCTTGCGAACACTCTCTTGTTCCCACTCATGCGGGTAGCCCAGACAGTTGCAGCATCAGATGAGAAGCCAATTTCAACGTCGTTGCTTGCGATCTTCATTGCTGGAGTACTTGTGTTTATTCTCTTCTTGCGATTATTCAATTCTTGTGTCTGCTGGCTGATTGTTTGTTCAGGCAATCGCAAGTCACGACAGTTGCTAATTGCGCGATTCATCATAAAGCGCGCGTAACATTCACGCTTGTTGGCGGCACGGTAGATTCACCCACCGTAAGACCTGCGGTGCTATCACCGTCGTTTGCTGTAAGATCTGTTGCGCCATTTGCAACCTGAACGACCTGGCGCGCCAGCGCTGTCCATTCGCGCTGCTGCACCTGGGCCTTACGATTGATCTCTAGCATCTTGCGAAGCACTAACTCCATGATCTCTGGGTCGTTCATGTCGATCCTGCGTGTGATGATCACCCGCGTCACACCCAGCTCATCAGCAATTTTCTTTAGAATGCCCCGATAAGGGTGTCGCGCAAGGATTTTGCGATTGAACTCTGTCGCATTCACTGTGTCTTTTTCCATAGTACTATAAAAAAAAGTTTGAAACAATGGCAGCAATTCATGTATATTTACATAATTCTGGATGCGAATATAAATCCATCGCATGACTCGAGTCAAGAAAAAATATGCTGTTTTGCATGTTTCTTGAGACGTTCATCAATGTTTCAATGTTGTTCTACATTTTTTACAGGGTTTTACACATGCCAGTTTCTACTCCTTTACATGACAGCAAGGATCATTACAGAGAGGTAGCTAAGCGACTTAGGCAGTTCGCTAAGGAAACTTTTGGCAGCGTGTCGGGATTGTGTCGGGCTATTGACAGGCAGGAAACCTACTTCATCAGAGTCTTGGCTGGCGAGTACATGCCAGGTTCTAAGATGCAGAGCTTGCTGCGTGAAGTCGGCTGCGATATCGAATGGCTGATTACAGGAAAGGCAGCGGTGATCTCTGAAACCTTAGCCGAGAAGATTGAAGATCGCATTGTCGAGGACGGACCAACTATTGAGGATTTTAACACGCTCAGCCTCGAGCTCGCACGTGCTCTACGAAAAGTTGAGGATCTCAAGCAACGATTGAGCGATCTGAATAGGAAATTTGAGAACAACGACGATACAGATAGCGACTAAGTAGTTCCCTAGCTAACATTTAAAAAAATGTGGTCTTGACGACCAATGGCGGAGCTATGCTCTGGCGAGATCACAAGACACAAAAATTGTAGTTCCAATGGTCAGATAAAAAATGAGGTCTTGACGACCATTGGCGGAGCTATGCACTAGGTACAAGCACTGAGTAGGAAACAGTGCGACGTCAGTTATTGAGCGCAGTCACGACTACGAAAACACAACTGTGCACATACTGATGAACATGAACAATTCAGTAATGCTTTGCTTGAGACATGGCACGTAGAAAGAAAATCACACCAGGTTCAATCTTTGTTCGCAAGGGAACCAAGAAGCTCTACATCACATACCACGGTGAACAATACCCAACTGGTGTTGATGACACACCGCAAGGTCGCATCATTGCACAGGAGTATCTAGAGAACCTGCATCAACAGTTTCTAAATCAAGACTTCAGTCCTAAGAGAGCCGTTCCGAAACTGAAGGATGCATGGGAAACTTTCGAGCGTGATCACCTTTTGCACAAACACGCGACTACTCAGCGCTCGTACCGCTATGCATACCGAAAGATCTGTGGTGAGGTAAATATAAAGATTGATTCAGATAATCTTGAGGCACTCGCTCAGCAATACTACAACACCACCACACAAACGCCTGCCGGGCGTAACGTCATCCTTCGAAGCTTTCGAGTGTTCTGCGCTTGGTGCACAGAGCGCAAGTACTGTGATCGTGTCTCGTTCAAACGACTCATTGTCAAGACTCATAAGCCAATTCGTACTTACACTGACGCGGAAATTGATGCGATCCTCGAAGCGTACAAGGCAAAGAGTGAAAAGTACTATCTTCTTTTCTTGTTCTTGAGCATCACCGGTGCACGCCTTACTGAGACCCTTGAGATTCGCAAGTCAAATATACTTTCTGATCGCATTGAGATGAGCAACAAGATTAACAAGAGTGAATTTGACAGCATTCCGATTTCCAACGCCCTGCGTGCAATCATAGACCGAGTCAATGAGCTCAACCCGAAGTCTCCCCTACTGTTTTTCTGGCACCGTGACCATGCGCGAGTCCTTCGTCGGTCTTTTCAGCGCATGTGCATTCAGCTTGGCATAGAGAGCCACGGTATCCATTCAATTCGCAAGACCTTTGCGACAAACTTAATCTCAAAAGGTGTTGACCTAGCGCATGTGAAGGACTTAATGAGACATCGAAACATCAATACAACGCTGGCACATTACCACGAGCACAAGATCTCGACCTTGGCTGCCATCGTAGACACCCTCTAGCTCACTGGCAGTTCAATTCATTGGCTGGCGCTTGCCTGCCACTCATGTATAGCTTTGCCTGGTAACAATTTTTATTAGCACATTAAGCTCTAAAACTGCTTATCCAAAGCATCTTTAGCGCGCTGCTGCGCTAAATAAAAGCCTTTCACTATTGCATTCCTACCGTATTTTTATTCTACTCATTCGAACTTTTCTGGGACGAACTCTGCTGTGTGAAAGCGGAAAAGTGTTGCTTGCATCGCGAGTTGTCAGTGCAATGAGCAAACATTTGAAACAGGTTCGGCGTTTACTGTTTTTCGTAAACAATAGAAGTGCTCACTTGTGGAGAGGGGGACGCAAGGCCGCGTTACGACCCAATGTATCCGTGCAACTCAACGAACGCGGATTCATAACATTCAACTTGCCCCTTTACAAGACATTTGAATACATGGTTTTTCCAGTGATATAGAATCCTGAACTGCATGTCACACTCAAAACATACCTACGATACAGAATCTAAACCAAGGCATTCCAGCGAAGGAGACATTGAATACGGCTTCATAGCAAAGCTCCAGGAACTTAAATACGAATACCGGCGTGACATCCATGACCGTTCAGCTCTAGAGCAGAACTTTCGCGAGAAGTTTGAATCATTGAACCAAGTTCGGCTCACAGATCCAGAGTTTGCTCGCTTGCTTGACGAAATTGTCACCTCTGATGTATTTACTGCGTCGAAGACCCTGCGCGAGCGCAACACTTTCATACGCGAGGACGGTACTCCACTTAACTACACCCTGGTCAATATCAAAGACTGGTGTAAAAACCATTTTGAGGTGGTGAACCAACTACGCATGAATACCACAAGTAGCCATCACCGTTATGACGTCTTGCTACTCATCAATGGCGTGCCAGTTGTTCAAGTTGAGCTCAAGGCACTCGACATTAGCCCGCAACGGGCAATGGAGCAGATTGTTCAATACAAGAATGATTCTGGCAATGGATACGCAAAGTCCTTGCTCTGCTTTTTGCAACTATTCATTGTTAGCAATCGCACGAAGACACGCTACTTCGCCAATAACAATGCTAGGCACTTCTCTTTCAATGCTGAAGAGCGCTACCTGCCGATCTATGAGTTAGCCACTGAGGACAACAAGAAGGTCGTACACTTAGACGACTTCGCCAGTGCTTTCCTAGCCAAGTGCTCACTAGCTCAGACAATAAGCCGCTACATGGTTCTTGTCGCCTCAGAACAGAAGCTACTAATGATGCGTCCCTATCAGATCTATGCTGTGAAGCATATAGTGGAGTGCATCCATGCTAATTCTGGTAACGGCTACGTCTGGCATACAACTGGCAGTGGTAAGACCTTGACCTCGTTCAAAACCTCAACTTTGTTGAAAGATAATCCAGACATTGAAAAGTGCTTATTCGTTGTCGATCGCAAGGATCTTGACAAGCAAACTCGCGAGGAATTCAACAAGTTCCAAGAGAACTGCGTTGAGCAGAACACACATACGGAGTCTCTCGTACAGCGTTTGCTCTCTGAAGATTACGCCAACAAAGTCCTTGTTACCACGATTCAAAAGCTCGGAATTGCCCTAGATGAATCAAGTAAGCGTAATACGCAGCGCAAACAGAACTCAAAGCAGACATACCGCGAGCTCCTTGAACCTCTGCGGGACAAGCGCATTGTGTTCATTTTTGATGAGTGTCACAGGTCTCAGTTCGGAGACTATAACGTCGCCATTCGGGAGTTCTTCCCAAAGGCGCAGCTTTTTGGCTTCACTGGTACGCCTATCTTTGAAGAGAACGCGGTCATGCAGAAAATTGAAGGACAAGAAGCTTCAATGCGTACAACCGAAGACGTCTTTCAAAAGTGCTTGCATGCCTACACCATTACAAATGCTATTGAGGACGGCAATGTACTGCGTTTTCACATTGACTATTTCAAACCGGAAGGTCAAGGAAGGCTCCCAAAGCCAGGGGAAGGTTTCGCAAAACGTGCTGTTGTAGAAGCGATACTATCAAAGCATGATGCTGCCACAGCTGGCCGCCGTTTCAACGCGCTGTTCGCAACATCGTCAATCAACGACGCAGCAGAATACTATGCGCTCTTCAAGCAGATACAGTCAGAAAAGGCTGCATTGAATCCGGACTACAAGCCGCTGAATGTAGCGTGTGTGTTTTCGCCTCCTGCAGAAGGCGATCCAGATGTGCGCCAAATACAGGAAGATCTACCGCAGGAACAAGCCGACAACAAAATAGACCCTGAAGGAAAGAAGGCAGCTCTCAAGAACCTTTTTGCTGACTACAACGCGCAATACGATACCAACCATCGCATCTCAGAGTTTGATCTGTACTACCAGGATGTTCAGAAGCGCATCAAAGATCAGCAATGGCCGAACTCCGATTATGCTGCCTCAAAGAAAATCGACATCACCATCGTTGTTGACATGTTGTTAACGGGGTTCGACTCAAAGTACCTGAACACACTCTATGTAGATAAGAATCTCAAGCATCATGGATTGATTCAGGCTTTCTCTCGTACCAACCGCGTTCTGAATGGCACCAAGCCATACGGGAACATCCTAGACTTCCGCCAGCAGCAAGACGCGGTCGATGCTGCGATTGCATTGTTCTCAGGAGAGAAAACACCAGAACAAGCCCGAGAGATTTGGCTTGTAGATGAAGCTAGCGTTGTAATCAAGAAGCTACAAACTGCAGTGCAGAACTTAGAACAGTTTATGAAGTCTCAAGGCTTGGAGTGTGAGCCGCATGAAGTAGTCAATCTCAAGGGCAATGAAGCCAGAGCCGCATTCATCAACCATTTCAAAGAAGTACAGCGTCTGCAAACGCAGCTTGACCAGTACACGGATCTGACGGAAGAGAACAAAGCTGCGATCGAAGTAATCTTGCCACATGATCATTTGCGCGCCTTCAAGACCGAGTACCTGGAAACAGCAAAGAAGCTTAAAACACTAGTAAACTTGAGGGACAGTGCTGACGGCAGTGCTAATATTGCGGAGCAACTCGACTTTGAATTTGTGCTCTTTGCCTCAGCAGTTGTAGATTACGACTACATCATGGGACTTATGGCAAAGTTCTCCGCAACGGAACCTAGCAAGACCAAGATGAGCCACGAAGCACTCATTGGCCTGATGAGCTCAGACGCGAAGTTCATGAATGATCGAGACGACTTAGCTGAGTACATCTATACGCTCAAGGAAGGTGAGGGCAAAAGTGAAAAGGAAATCCGTAGTGGATATATTCGTTTCAAAGCAGACAAGGAAGCTAAAGAGCTGGCTGAAATCGCTACGAGACACAAGTTAACACCAGAATCGCTGAAGGCATATGTTGATGCCATGCTCACACGCATGATTCTCGACGGAGATCAACTTAGCGACCTTATTATGGTGTTAGATCTAACATGGAAAGAACGCGCTGAAGCGGAATATGCTCTGATGAAGGATCTTCTACCGCTACTTTCAAAACGCGCGCAAGGCCGTGAGATCTCAGGGCTGAATGCTTATGAATAACAAGATTTGGGAATCACAATGAATCTCACTCAAGCGTATTACGAATGCAGATTCGAAATTCTCTTTAGAGCGGCAAAAGGTAACAGTTTTCAGACCTTTTTTGAGAAACTGATGGGGTTGGCGTACAAAAACGATTTTATAGCGACTCGACCGTGGGGACAAGCTGGGGATCGTAAGAATGACGGATACCTCAAATCCGAACGTCGACTATTTCAAGTTTACGCCCCGAATGAGATGTCAGAAAAAGAAGCCCTCAATAAAATTAAGGAAGACTTTGAAGGAGCGAAGCAATATTGGCAGAAAGATTTTGACAGATGGGTTTTCGCACACAACGCGACGGAGGGTCTTCCCACTCATTGTCTTAGTGTTCTGTTGGATTTTGAGAGAGCAAATAACGGTATAACTCTTGAACCTTGGGGTTTGGAGGAGTTTAGGCTTGTTTTCCGCCAACTGACAAGCGACGATCTAACGTCATGGCTAGGAGCTGCTCCTTCAGACGAAACGAAGGCTACTCTTGGATTTGCGGACCTAAGACCTGTATTGGAAGTACTTGCACAAAAACAATCACCTCCACCTGTCGCAGTCTGCGATGTACCTCACGGTAAAATCGAAGCGAATGGCTTAAGTGAGAGTATCGCAACATTAATAAAGAATGGAATGAGCAAGGCTCCAATTGTCGAAAACTACTTTGCACAATGGCATGACGAGACTCTTGGAGAGAGGATTGCCGAGGCATTTCGAAGTGAGTACCGGCGACTTAGTTTGTTATATACTCCTAATGTTATTTTCGAAGAACTTCTTGCTTGGGCTGGAGGGCGTTTTAGAGGAACGCCCGAGCATGAAATGGCTGTATTTACGGTTATTGCATACTATTTTGAGCGTTGCGATATTTATGAAGCGCCGCGAGTATTAGGAGCATGATTTTACCTACCAAACATATAGCACAAGAACGCGCTCTTCTGACAGTTGGTGCGAAGATTCTGGGCTGCTTGGATCAAGCAACAACTGTTTCTTCGTTGTGGGATCAGGTGTCTAGAGAATCACCATCCAAGTATACAACTGCCATTCTTCGCTATGAATACTTTGTATTAGCACTTGACCTCTTATTTCTACTCGGTGCAGTTCAGCTTGTAAACGGCGTTATATCAAGAACAAAGGTATGATACGACGAATATTCAGTAGTCTTTCCTCGTTTAAAAACATTGAGTTTGGTCCAGGATTAAACGTGCTTCTTGCTAAAAAAGAGCCGGGTTCCAACGAAAGGCAAACTCGCAACAGAGCAGGAAAGACCAGTTTAGTAGAAGTAATTCATTTTCTTACGGCAGCAGACGTAGGTAAGGAATCGCTGTTCCGTACCGACGCACTCTTGAATGTCAGTTTTGGGATGGATTTCGACTTAGGTGGAGAAGTGACTACGGTAGAACGTACCGCTCACAAAAAGTCAAAAGTTCATGTGAAACAGGCAAGCATCTTAGAGGACAATTGTGAACTTTCCAATTCTGAGTGGTTGCAATTGCTCGGCAATAAAATGTTCAGCTTGCAAGATTTAGCTGTAGTAAGTGGCCGTGTACCTTCATTTCGTTCCTTGTTTGCTTACTTCGTGCGCAGGCAGCTTAGTGTAGCTTTCGTAACGCCAGAAAAACAAGCAAACATGCAGCAAACGGGAGACTATCAAATCGCCTTACTTTTCTTGTTAGGCCTTGATTGGAAAATTGCAAGTGATTGGCAAATTGTGAGAGATCGTGAAAAAACGCTGGATGAGCTTAAAAAGGCTGCGGGTGCTGGAATGTTCGGCGACATTATTGGCCGAGCCGCTGAATTGCGCACTCAAGTGACAGTCGCTGAGGCTAAGCTAAACGAAATGAGGAAGCATTTATCTGACTTTCGAGTTCTACCGGAATACGCTCAATTGGAAGCGGAAGCCAACACGATCACTAGTCGTATCAATACTATCTCAGATGACAATGTAATTGATGCTGCAACTATTCGAGACTTAGAAGAAGCAATGGCAATCGAGGAAGCACCAAAACTCGATGATTTGCAAAGCCTATACATGGAGGCAGGTGTGATTTTGCCAGAATTGACACTTAAACGATTCGATGAAGTGAGGAGTTTTCATGAGTCTATAGTACGAAATCGCCGCGATTATTTAGCCGAAGAGTTAGATGCTGCTAAGCTCCGGGTAATTCGTCGCGAACATGAGAAGAATATTTTAGACGCTCGTCGATCCGAAATTCTCAAGGTACTCAAAACACACGGCGCACTTGACCAATTCTACAAACTTCAAGCCGCTGCTTCAAGGAAAGAGGCAGACGTGGAGATTCTACGTCAACGTTTTGAGGCGGCAGAGAAACTCGAAGGTACTAAAAACGAGTTGGAAATCGAAAGGAACCGGTTGACTCTTAGATTAAGACGTGATTTTGCCGAACAAAAGGAACAACTGTCAGAAGCAATACTGGCATTTGAGGTTACTTCGAAACAACTGTATGAATCGGCTGGAAGCATGACAGTTGAAGAAACAGCCAACGGTCCTGTATTTAAGTTTCCTATGCAGGGGGAAAGAAGTAAAGGCATAAAGAGCATGCAAATATTTTGCTTCGACATGATGCTAATGAGGTTATGCGCCAAGCGTGGATTAGGCCCCGGTTTTCTAGTGCACGACAGTCATCTATTTGATGGTGTTGATGGCCGACAGGTCATAAGTGCCTTGAAAGTCGGAGCAGCCGCAGCGCAGGAATTGGGATTCCAGTATATCGTCACCATGAATGAGGATGATGCCTTCAAAGAGAACATCGAGGGTTTTGACCTTAGAGATTATGTACTACCGATAGTAATAACAGATGCTTCTGAAGACGGAGGAATTTTTGGCTTTCGGTTCTGAAATAGAATATTTAGATGATATAGCGGGGATGGATAGTTGTTCAAACAAATACAGACTGCTAATTTCAGCTCTAAACGATACATCTATATCTCTCCACTTCTGCAACGAGCGATTCTCACCCAGCCTTGTTAATTATCTTTATGTTGATTGTTATTTGCTTAGCGGGTATTTTAAACTGAGATTTAATGAACTGATTTCAATGCATCTCTTTCCTATAATGCTGGGTGAGATAAGTTTGCTATGCTTATGAAAAACAAATCAAACGGTGCAATCTCGGGCTACGACGAAAAACACTTACACACCCCGATACTACGGTTCAACGAATTTCAAAAAAGGGAACCTTGGTCCGAAGCTACATTATATGAGTGCTTGGATTATGAGCAGCCAACACCATATTTAGTGAGTAGCTCAAAATACAGTCAGGACCACGGGACACCCGTTTTGACAGCGGGAAAGACATTTATTTTGGGTTATACTGACGAAAGTTATGGTGTGTTTCGAGACGGACTGCCTGTTATCATTTTCGATGACTTTACTACGGCCACACAGTACGTTGATTTTCCATTCAAAGCGAAGTCGTCAGCAATGAAGATTCTAAGTGCCAAGAATGGAAATACGGTCAAATTCATGTTTGAGTTAATGCAGTTGTTACCGCACGAAGTTGGAGCTCATGAAAGACATTGGATCTCCATCTTTTCTAAAATGAATGTGCTAGTACCTAAGCCTGATGAACAGCAAAAAATAGCGGACTGCCTGAGCTCCATCGATAATTTAATTGCTGCGCATGTCCAAAAAGTGGAGGCTCTCAAGGATCACAGGCTACAGCTGTTGCAGCAACTTTTCCCCGAGCAAAACAAAATGCTACCTCGTATGAGATTTAAGCAGTTTCAGCAGAGTAGCCAATGGACTCTAAAGACTGCTGGGTCGTTGTTCGAAAATCGCGTAACTAAGGGAGAGGAAGGACTTCCCATTTATTCCGTTACTACGCATGACGGAATGGTGCCTAGAAGTACGATTGATAGGAATTTTTATGATATTGAAACTGCATCTGGCAATAAGCTTGCGTTAAAGAACGATATCGTTTACAACATGATGCGAATGTGGCAAGGTGCTTTGGGTGTCGCCTCAGAGGACTGCCTTGTTAGCCCGGCATACATCGTTTTGCGGCCTTTGGAAGGCGTCGACCCGGACTTTTTTGCACTTTTGTTTAAGCTGCCGCAAATGCTTCAGCTTTTAACTGCGCATTCACGTGGTCTAACTGCTGACCGTCTTCGCCTATACTATGCCGACTTTGCAAAAATCAAACTAATGGTTCCATCAATCGCCGAGCAGGTCTATATTTCCGCCCTCATGTGTGCGGCCACAGGTCAAATAACGCTGGAAACACAAAAACTGAAGTTGCTAAGAACCTTCAAACAAGGTTTATTGCAACGATTGTTTCCTTCAATGCAACAACTAATACATGATAGTCATTTAGCCGCTGCTTTTATTTAGAGTACCTCATAATCGAATTGTAGTTGCTTGCTGTCTACTTAATCAACACGTACAATGTTAATTCAAAGCAAATTGTGAATGCGCAAAAGCCTTGAATTTGTAGGTGAATATTCAACACTATCATGTAAAGCGATTGTATAATGTCCGACAATAATCAAAAGATACTTGGTGCGACTCTCTGGAAAATTGCTGATCAACTCCGCGGTGCCATGAACGCGGACGACTTCCGCGACTACATGCTTTCATTTCTCTTCCTACGTTATCTCTCCGACAACTACGAAGCGGCTGCTAAAAAAATGTTGGGTGCTGAGTATCCTTCAGTAGGTGCGGACGCTCGACGTGCTCCCCTTATGAAATGGTATGACGAGAACCCCAAGGACAAAGCCATGTTCGAGCTGCAAATGCGTCGTAAAGTACATTATGTGATTCAACCTCAACACCTTTGGAACAGCATAGCCAGCTTAGCACGAACACAGGACAGTAAACTGCTACACACACTGCAAGACGGCTTCAAGTACATCGAAACAGAGTCTTTTGAAAGTACCTTTCAAGGTTTGTTCTCCGAGATTGACCTTAACTCTGCCAAGCTGGGAAAGAACTACACTGAGCGCAACACTATGCTCTGTGCGATTATAAACGAGATAGCGAAAGGACTAGCGGAATTCTCAACTGATGTTGACGCTTTAGGCGATGCTTATGAGTACCTCATAGGCCAGTTTGCGGCGGGCTCTGGCAAGAAAGCTGGTGAGTTCTATACGCCGCAACAGATTTCCGACATACTGTCGGCTATAGTCACACTAGACAGTCAAGAGCCTAAAACTGGTACGAGAAAGCGCTTAGAAAATGTACTAGACTTCGCCTGCGGTTCGGGCTCATTGTTACTCAATGTGCGTAAGCGCATGAAGAAGTCGGGCGGTACCATTGGAAAGATCTATGGTCAAGAGAAGAACATTACAACCTATAACCTAGCACGCATGAACATGCTTTTGCATGGCGTCAAGGATAGTGAGTTTGAAATCTACCACGGCGATACCTTGCTCAACGATTGGGATAAGATGCGCGAGCTTAATCCTGCCAAGAAGCCTTCATTTGACGCAATTGTTGCTAATCCTCCATTCAGTTATCGTTGGGATCCAAACGAAAGCATGGCAGATGATGTTCGCTTCAAGAATCATGGCGTAGCACCAAAGTCAGCAGCAGACTTCGCATTTCTCCTACACGGCTTCCACTTCTTAAAAGACGAAGGCGTAATGGCTATCATTCTCCCTCACGGCGTACTATTCCGTGGTGGTGCAGAAGAACGAATCAGAACAAAACTCCTCAAGAGCGGCCACATAGATACTGTTATTGGCCTTCCGGCAAATTTGTTCTATTCCACAGGCATACCGGTCTGCATACTTGTACTCAAAAAGTGCAAGAAATCAGACGACGTCCTATTCATCAACGCCTCCGAGCACTTTGAAAAAGGTAAACGTCAGAACCAGCTCAGTCCTGAGCACATCGCAAAGATTGTCGACACCTATCAAAATCGAAGTGAAGAGGAACGCTACTCAAAGCGCGTCTCCATGCAGCGTATTGAAGAAGAAGGTTACAACCTAAATATCTCACGCTATATCAGCACGGCAATAGCGGAAGATGAGATTGACCTCGGTGCTACGCACGATGAGCTCGTGAAGATCGAAGCGGAGATTCAGGCCGCAAAGGCGAAGCACAACGCGTTTCTCAAGGAGCTTGGCCTAGACCTGTTGCCATAGAACTGGACTAATTGAGTGTGGACAACACAAGTCGCAGAAGCGTGCCGAGCTCTAATTGTTAGATTGAGACACCACAGTTGAACAGTACACGCATCTTTGTTTGTGTACAAGGGCTTTTGTTCTGTTGTACAAAGTGTATTCCATCCAGCATCATCTCCAACCCCATTTACGAATCAAACAACCTCTGTTTTCAGCTAATGTGTGTTTGGCGACCACCTCTAGTCTACCAATCCCTACAAATCGAATCTGGAGGCAAATGAGTTTCACGAACTGTACGGAAACTGTACGCCAGACGTGCAGCAACACTTTTCCACGGCCGAGCACTTTCGTTACTTGTTTCATGGAGTGCTTGATTTCACATCCAAAAATTGCACTGAAATTGCACTGATTCTTTTGTTAATGATAGCCTTTTATAGCCCTAAACACACCTACATAAGCCCAAACAAGCACGTGACGAAAAACAGAAGTAGCGAAGGGTCCGAATACAACAAAGCCCCGTAAATCATAGACTTACGAGGCTTCGATTTCGCCCAAATTTGGGGCTTTTTTTGTACATCCGCACGGACTCGAACCGTGGACCCGCTGATTAAGAGTCAGCTGCTCTAACCAGCTGAGCTACGGATGCGCGGCAAATTACGAAGAGTCGGGAAAATGAGGAACGAATTTTCGCGAATTGGCTTTCATTGGTGAAAATTTCGAGGCAATTTGCGAGTCTGTAGTAAGAGACCTTAAACGGGTAACTCTTGCGCGTTCTCTGCTGTTCGCTTTCCTACTGCTAACCATGAAGGTCTTTATTGTTGCTGGCGAAGCCAGTGGTGACATCCATGCCGCTCGCCTCATGTCTGCCCTTCGCGCCGCGAAGCCTGATGTGAGCTTTGCTGGGATCGGAGGCTCTGCCATGCAAGCCGAAGGCTTGCAGAGTATTGTGCCACTGGAATCTATGAGCGTAGTGGGCTTTGTGGAAGTGGCTAAACAATATGGCTTCTTTAAACGGACTCTGCGCCTGGCGGCGCAGACGATGCGCGAGATGAAAGCGGACCTTTTTCTTGCTGTGGATTATCCGGGTTTCAATACGCGACTTGCCGCCGAAGCGCGACGCGCTCATATCCCGGTTGCTTGGTATATCGCCCCGCAGTTTTGGGCTTGGGGCGCTCAACGAGCGAAAAACTTTGCCCGCGTTGTTGATGCACTCATGGTGGTCTTTCCCTTTGAAGTGGAGTTCTTTGGTGGATTTGGGATTGAGGCGGAATTCGTCGGACACCCCCTTCTCGATGACCCTGCCTTCGCCTCTACTCCTCCGCTGCTCGCAGACCGTGCGCCGGCTATCGCTTTCCTGCCAGGTAGCCGTCAACAGGAGATTCACCGCCACCTCCCGCTCTTTCGCGACGTGGCACGTCGACTGCAAGACCGCTTTCCAGAGTACTCACGTGTGCTTGCCCGCAATCCTAAAATCCCGCTGGAACTGTATGAGGAATTGGTGGATGATGCGGATCTGTTTGTGTATGAGACGGACTCACGACAGGTCATGCGCAATGCTCGCGTGGGACTGATTAAAACTGGTACCTCTACACTTGAAGCATCGCTGTGTGGGCTGCCACATTGTATGATGTATAAGACTTCGACACTGTCCTATCACATCGCACGACGTCTCGTACGCCTTCCCTACATCTCACTCACGAACATCCTCGCTCAGAAAATGCTTGTACGCGAGTTCGTTCAGTCGGATGCACAAGCTGCATCGATTAGTACTGAACTTGAACGCTTGTTATCGCAACAGGATGCTGCTCAAGAACTACAAATGCAATGTCTGGAGCTCCGACACTTACTAGGCTCTCAAGGCGCAGCGCAACGCGCTGCTCAGTTTATTCTTCAGCGCTTCGCTTCTTCAACGAGGAGTGCATGATGAAGGAGTTCCTGGCATCACTTCTACTTCGTTGTCTGGCCGCCACTTGGCGTCTTGATAGCTCCCAACTCCCACCCCCTCAAGCTGGAGTCCTGGCCTTCTGGCATGAGGAAATGCTGCCATTCTGGAAAGCCTACGCCTCACAACAGAGTTGTGCGGTGACGAGCCTGAGTAAAGATGGAGATATCCTTGCTCGACTACTTCACGACTGGAACTACACTGTGCTACGAGGCTCATCCTCCAAAGGATCCAAAGAACTCCTGGCATCCATGGTGGAACATGCTTCTCGCCAGATGGTGCTGATTACTCCTGATGGACCTCGCGGTCCCGCCAAAGTCTTCAAAGCCGGAGCTGTGATTTGCGCCCAAAGGGCGGAGGTTCCACTCTTCGTCTGCCACGCACAGATCTCTTCTTTGTACTGCTTCAAAAAAAGCTGGGACCAGTTCAAGCTTCCCCTGCCCTTTGCACGCATTGTGCTGCGCGTGGATCGACAGATCAGGGTCAAGACAGAAACCAAAGCGGAGCAAATCGAGGCTCTGCTTGCCGAACTGAGTGAGTCACGTAGCTAAGAGAACGCTGAATGAGAGGCTTTCTTGCGTGTGAAATCCTTGAGTTCAGACACGAGTTGGAGCTTCAAGAAGAAGGAATTTTAGACTCGGAAATAGGGCTCAGAGCGCCATTTTGACTCGTCCGTAGAATCCCTCATTTTCGCCTCGGGGCTTGTCTGACACTTGCTCACACCCCATATTGCATCATCTCGTTTCACCAGATCATGTCACTATGAAGTCTTTTGTTCTCCTTTGTTGTAGTCTCCTTGTCCTCTCAAGCGCCTTTTCTGCTTGCAATAATCCAGTGAACAATGGCTATCTCTACGACTATCCCATTGCCTTCAAAGCCGATACTGCATACCAAACTGGTGAAATTGGTTTTGCACTCGAACTGGCTGCAACCGTGCCTAACGCCTGCTGGGAAGTAGACCGAGTGAATTTCGTATGGAGAAACGACTCTGTTGCTGATGTGCACTTGCTTTGCCGACATGATATCTCGGCAATCTGCAAAAACCAAGACACTACTCTGCGCCTCAAATGGCCCGTCATTGCGCCATATTCGCATACGTATATCGTTAATGTGTTCCCTAGTCCTTATTCATCGAGCTATACTAGTGTTACGGTGAAGAAGTAATTTTAAGATCTGAGGGTCCTAGCAAAGCTGAGGCTCTCAGTGTCTCAAGCAGATCCCCTCGAGAGACAGTGAGCAGATCTGAGGGTCTCAGCGAAGCTGAGGCTCTCAGTGTCTCAAGCAGAGTCCCTCGACAGACAGTGAGAGCCTCAATCAGATCTGAGGGTCTCAGCGAAGCTGAGGCTCTCAGTGTCTCAAGCAGAGCCCCTCGAGAGACAGTGAGAGCCTCAATCAGATCTGAGGGTCTCAAGCGGAGCCCCTCGAGAGTCAGTGAGAGCCTCAGCTTCGCTGAGACCCTCACGCGAGAGACAGCGAGACCCTCACGCGCTCAGTTTCCCTCCTATTGCGTAATTTTGTGCATCTCTTCTCTATGCACACTACTTTTTGCCGATACTTCTTTACAGCTCCAATGGCATTGTCCCATTGGCTGATGGTATCTGTGTGGTGTCGCACCTCAATCCGACATTTCTTTCTCAATCTCTCAAGGATGTATAATGGCTTTTGATCTCGATCTGATTCGTCGAACCTATGCGCAATACGCTGAACGTGTGGCTGCTGCTCGTGCGGTAGTTGGACGTCCACTCACGCTCGCCGAGAAAATTCTCTACGCTCACATGGCTGAAATGCCTGCAAACGCACAAGTACGCGGCACTTCCTATGTAGACTTCAATCCTGATCGCGTTGCCATGCAGGATGCTACAGCCCAAATGGCGTTGCTACAGTTCATGAGTGCTGGTATTCCAAAGGTTGCAGTACCCTCAACAGTGCATTGCGACCACCTTATTCGCGCTGAGAATGGTGCAAAGAATGACTTAGCAACTTCTCTGGTCGAGAATGAAGAGGTCTTTAACTTCCTGGGATCTGTATCAAACAAGTATGGTATTGGCTTCTGGAAACCAGGTGCTGGTATCATCCACCAAGTGGTGCTTGAGAACTACGCCTTTCCTGGTGGAATGATGATTGGTACAGACTCCCACACACCCAATGCTGGTGGCTTGGGAATGATCGCAATCGGTGTTGGTGGTGCAGATGCGGTCGACGTTATGGCTGGTCTACCATGGGAACTGAAAATGCCAAAACTCATCGGTGTGAAACTCAGTGGTAAAATGAGTGGTTGGACTTCAGCGAAAGATGTTATCCTCAAGCTTGCTGGTATCCTCACCGTTAAAGGTGGTACAGGCGCTATCGTTGAATACTTCGGCGATGGATGCGCTTCCTTCAGCGCCACAGGCAAGGGTACGATTTGCAACATGGGTGCAGAGATTGGTGCAACTACCTCTATCTTCCCTCTCGACGATTCCATGCTCCGCTATCTTCGCAGCACCGATCGCGCTGATATTGCAGATCTGGCAGCATCGGTAGCAGAACACTTGCGCTCTGATGCTGAGATCGCCGACAATCCAGAAGCGTATTATGATCAAGTCATTCATATCGACCTCAACACTCTTGAGCCTCATGTGAATGGACCATTCACGCCCGATAAAGCACTGCCGCTTTCTGAGTTCGTAAAAGCAGTTGAGACAAACAACTATCCTCACGAGCTACGTGTAGGTTTGATTGGATCCTGTACGAACTCAAGCTATGAAGACATGAGTCGCGTCGCAGAAATCGCAGCAAGCGCTTCTGCGCAAGGCTTGAAGGTAAAGAGCGAATTCACCATCACTCCAGGCTCAGAACAAGTTCGTGCAACGATTGAGCGCGATGGCATCTTGGCAAAACTTGAAGCTGTTGGTGGAACAGTGTTGGCAAATGCTTGTGGTCCGTGTATCGGACAATGGAAGCGCCATGATGTTCAAAAGGGTGATCGCAACTCGATCATCACATCATTCAATCGCAACTTTACTTCACGGAACGATGGCAACCCAGAAACACACGCCTTCGTTGCTTCGCCAGAAACCGTCATTGGCTTTGCTCTCAGCGGCGACTTACGCGTTGACTTTACGAAGCAACCTATCAACGGTGTGCAGCTAACAGCGCCTGTAGGAATGGAACTCCCAGATAAGGGATTCCTTCCCGATCCAAGTTGCTATGTAGCTCCAGCGGCTGATGGTAGCGCTGTGCAGGTCCATATCGCTGATGACTCAAAGCGCTTGCAAGCGCTGGCAGCGTTCAAAGCGCCTCAGGCTGCAGAGTACCAAGACATGCCGCTGCTCATTAAGGTCAAAGGCAAGTGTACAACAGATCACATCTCCATGGCTGGCCCATGGCTACGCTTCCGCGGACACCTCGACAACATTTCGAACAACATGCTCATCGGTGCAATCAACTATGTCAACGATAGTGCGAATAGCATCAAAAACACCTTCACTAATGAGTATGCTGAAGTCCCTGCTGTGGCGCGCGATTACAAAGCGCGCGGCAAGTCATGGGTTGTAGTTGGTGAAGAAAATTATGGCGAAGGTTCATCACGCGAACACGCCGCAATGGAACCTCGCTTCCTCGGTGGCAAAGCTATCATCGTGAAGTCCTTTGCTCGTATTCACGAAACGAACTTGAAGAAGCAGGGCATGTTGCCGCTGACCTTTGCAAATCCTTCAGACTATGAACTCATTCGTGAAGATGATCGCGTGAGCATCGATATCACAACATTGAAAACAGGCGAGAATATCAACGCAGTCTTCACTCACAGTGATGGCGGCTCAGATACCATCAGCTTGAAGCACACTATGAACGATCAACAGATCGCATGGTTCAATGCTGGTAGCGCACTGAACTTGATTGCTGCAGCTAAGAAGTAGTATTCAACGCTGTTACAGATCTCGAGGAGAGCGCAGCCGCAGGCTGCAAGCGCTGATCAAAGCTAATCTCGAGCATCATATCAGTTGATAGCAATTGTGTAGCAGAAAGGGCTGAGAAGATTTCTTCTCAGCCCTTTATTTTTCTAACCATACGATCGGTTCTCTCCCGCACTCAGAGCTACTCCTTACCCGTTGTTGATCCATCACCGGTGTTGTTGATACTGTAGCTTGTACGACGAAAGCGAATCTTCTCCGGACTAAAGTTGCGCAGGCGTCGCCACTGCAGTGAGCTATAATAGCTCGCGGAGTGCAATTGCTGAATGAGACGTTGGGCAGGCACTGGCAAACGAAATAGCAAAGAGCGCTGTGCGACAGGAGTAGAGCTATCGGCAATAACAGATTCAAGAAAAGCCAGTACTGATGCGGGCTTGAGGAATTCAGGCACAAGACCCTGCGCAAAGATTGGTTCGGCAATCATCCGCTGCATTGCTGGCATATCTGCATCGATGGTGAGCACGGCATCGCGCAACACTTCAAGCGACGGGTAGTTTCTCGCATCAATGTAGGCTGCAGGATTCAGCTCTAGTCCCACATCATCAGCACCCCAATAAATTGGTATACTGCCAGCGAGCAAAGGTTGAAAGATCTTCTCCGTTATATAACCGCTGCGAGCCCCGTTTTCAAAGGCTATCGAGAAACGGTAGCTACGAAGGAAGAGCATTTTGTCGTCAACACGACGTCCCAGCGTATTCCGCACACGTCCACCAGAATCTACCTGCTTCGCTGCATTCAACAGTTCGAAGAAAGCTATGCGCTCGCGCGGACCGGGATTGGAGTATAAAAAGTTGCAGAAGCGCCGCGACGCAAACTCAGGATCAACCATACGCTCAGCTGCCGCCTGCTCAACATCATTGAAGGTAGCATAGAGTGGCAAACGATAGTTGCGATCGGAGCGCGGACGAAAACTTATCGCGTAGTCGAAGAGCTCATAATTGGGGTCGAGGTTCTCACCAAGAAAGCAGAGCTTACGACAAAAGTACTTGTAGTGACTGTTGCCAAACACCGAACACAACACAAGCTCAGGATCGTGCTCATCAAACACGATGTTGTACGACTCCCTCAGAAGTCGTACAAAGTAGTTGGATTGCGGCTGGAAGCCCGGCCAGAAATCGCAGAAGTGGAGTCGTAGTGTTTTCACTGCTAGCTTGTATTCAAGCACAAAAGTAGGTGTTGGCATGGATATCTGCGCTGCCAGCTTTTCATGAGTGCTGCTCGCTAGCTCATTGAGGAGGTCTGCTCGTGTCCTCCTCTCTATAGGTTGCGCGCAGGCGCGCCCTTTCCTCAGGGCTGAGGGTGTTTTTTAGCTTTGGTTTATAAGCCTTGCTCATTCTGCTTTGCCACGGCGGACATGATGGACGCGCGTGGCTTGTTCATTGATACTGGCTCTTGCATTCACACCTGCCCACTGACAAACATGGGTCATACAGCTTTTGCTATATGACCCATGCATTTTCTCGACTACAAAACCTCGCCCTTACTTCTCGTCGACTACTGTAAACTCAGCGTCTTCTACGTTCTTTGCGTCAGACTTTGCTTCACCTTGGGAGGAAGCTTGTTGAGCGCCTGGTTCTGGACCAGCTTGAGCGTCGCCTTGGGCTGCGCCCTCTTGTTGGTACATAGCAGTGCTTGCTTCATTCCATGCCTGATTCAGCGCATCCATTGCTGGCTTGACGTCGGTTGGGTTGTTGGTAATGGCGTCTTGCAGACGATCTTTCGCAGCTGTAATCTTCGACTTATGGTCTTCGCTGAGCTTGCCTTCGAATTCCTTGAGCTGCTTGTCCGTTTGGAACACCAGTTGATCGGCTTGATTACGGGTTTCCACTTCTTCTTTCAGCTTCTTGTCTTCAGCTGCATGCTCTTGAGCATCGCGTTTCATCTTTTCAACTTCCTCGCTCGACAAGCCGGATGATGATGTGATGCGGATACTTTGTTCCTTTCCACTTGCGCGATCCTTTGCCGACACGTTCAAAATTCCATTCGCGTCGATGTCAAATGTCACTTCTACTTGTGGAACGCCACGTGGTGCTGGCGGAATTCCATCGAGGTGGAAGCGTCCGAGGGAGCGATTGTCGCGGGCCATTTGACGCTCACCTTGAAGAATGTGGACTTCAACAGTAGGCTGGTTATCGCTTGCAGTTGAGAACACTTCGCTCTTCTTTGTAGGGATCGTGGTATTCGATTGAATCATCGGCGTCAACACACCACCAAGAGTTTCAATTCCTAGTGTGAGTGGTGTAACGTCGAGCAAGAGAACATCGGTCACTTCACCAGTGAGGACAGCTCCTTGAATCGCTGCGCCAACGGCTACTACTTCATCAGGGTTTACGCCCTTGCTTGGCTCTTTGCCAAAGAAGTTCTTTACGAGTTCCTGAATCTTAGGAATACGAGTAGAACCTCCAACCAGAATCACTTCATCGATTTGTGAAGGTGTGAGCTTTGCATCTTTCATTGCCTGCTCACATGGACGCAAGGTGCGTTCAAAGAGATCGGCACAGAGTTGTTCGAACTTGGCACGAGTGATCGTAAGATTCAAGTGCTTTGGACCTTCTGCGGTTGCGGTGATGAATGGCAGATTTACATCTGTCTGCAGCATCTGTGAAAGTTCACACTTTGTCTTTTCCGCTGCTTCGCGTAAGCGTTGAAGCGCCATTGGGTCATTGCGGAGATCGATGCCTTCGGTCTTCTTGAATTCATCGGCTAAGTAATCAATGAGACGCAAGTCGAAGTTGTCACCACCAAGGTGTGTGTCACCATTGGTTGACTTCACTTCAAATACACCGTCGCCAAGTTCAAGAACCGACACATCGAAGGTACCACCACCAAGGTCGTACACAGCCACAGTCATGTTCCGACCTTTCTTGTCTAATCCATACGCCAAAGCTGCTGCAGTTGGCTCGTTCACGATACGACGTACCGTTAAGCCTGCAATCTCACCTGCATCTTTGGTTGCTTGACGCTGAGCATCATTGAAGTAAGCAGGAACCGTAATGACCGCTTCCGTAATCTTTGTTCCCAGATACTCTTCCGCTGTTTGCTTCATCTTCTGCAAAATCATTGCAGAGATTTCCGGAGGTGAATAGAGGCGTCCGTCAATATCAACGCGCGCTGAATTTCCGTCACCTGGCTTGATAGCATAGGGTACCAACTTTGTTTCTTCGTTGACTTCGTCCATCCGACGTCCCATAAAACGCTTGATCGAATAGATCGTGTTCTTTGGGTTGGTGATGGCTTGACGCTTAGCGGATTGTCCGACTAAACGCTCGCCCGACTTGGTAAAGCCGACGATTGATGGTGTGGTGCGCATGCCTTCAACATTGGCAATCACCACTGGGGCTGAACCTTCCATTACGGATACACACGAGTTCGTGGTACCAAGGTCGATTCCTATAACTTTACTCATGGTTCTGTCCTTTGATAAATGAATAATAGATCTGTTTTCTTCTCTCACTACGTTCTTCCACTCTTGCAGATGCTAACTCGCTATGCACATTGGAGAGACTATACTTGTCTTTGTTCTCCACCATGTTCTACCGAAGTCTGCATTTGCGCTGAGTAGTTGCTGGCACAGAGCTGTAAGACTCCTTTGGCTCTGCACTCTAAACCGTCCGTCACTTTCTGAACTTGTATGGCAACAATGGCTTTCTAAAAAGATCTCGCGAGCATTGTTGTCATAGAAATTCAGATCTCGAGGAGAGCGCGTGCGAAGCACGCAGGCGATGAAGATGAAGAGGCTTGACTATTCACTTGCTGTCTGCTCTTTTCATGTCTTCCGCTCTCGTTGTTATGATGGGCAGGGTACGCTTCTGCACGTACCCTGCTGCATCAACCATCCTTGTGCGACTCAGTTGTCGTCCTTGACAACCGTTATGCCCTTGCTTACTTGACTTCGATACTCTTTACTGTTGGCTTCTGCTCTTCCTTCTTTGGAATGGCGAGCATGAGTAAGCCGTTTTCAAAGCGTGCGTCGATCATGTCTTCGTTCACATTCTCAGGCAAGGTGAAGGAACGTGTGAAGCTGCCGTAGCGACGTTCAACGCGATGATAGTTCTTGCTTTCCTTTGCTTCTTCTTGCTTGCGTTCGCCGCTAATGCTGAGCACGCGACCTTCGTTGAATTCTACTTTCACATCTTCCTTGTTCACGCCAGCCAATTCCATGGTGATGTGGAAGTGTGTAGCATCTTCTGCAATGTCAACGCGTGGTGTGAGCACTGGGTTTGCAAAAAAAGCCGAACGATCCATGCGTGTGCCGCCTTTGTCGAGCTCGCTCAACATGTGGTTCATACGACGCATTGCTGTGTCGAATCCAAAAGCTGGATTCATTTTTACTAGTCTCATAACTACTCCCTGAATATGGTGATTATTGGTTGTTGTTGATGTGCGCCTGGAACGTTCTTACAAGCACACATGGGAGTATATTAGCAATGCCGTGCCAATGTGCTTTTGGGGGCTTTTTAGGGCTCGTGACCTGACAATATGTCAGAAAATACTGATTTTTGTTTGAAATAGTGTCGTACTGTAGGCCAAAATGTCACACTGCCACTTCCATCAATGTGGCATAATACTGCGCTCAACGATGCCGCAGTTTTCGCTCAGATCGGTCCAGTGATCAATGGCAATGCGCACTAATACCGCTCCGCAAGTTGGGAGTGGGCTGATGAGACTGCGCTGGATATAGTGTGCCAGACCGGATATTCCGGGGTTGTGAGCGACCAACATTAAATGATGAACACGCGCATCGAGTGCTGTGATGTGACTGAGCAGGACGCTTTCATCGGCGAGGTAGAGATCGTCGCGGTACACAAGTGAGTAGTCAGGAACTTGAAGAGCTGAACAGACAATTTCTGTTGTTTCACGTGCGCGCTTTGCACTGCTCGACAGACAGATATCTGGTTGATAGTTCTGCGCCAACAGTTCGAAAGCGAGCTGTTGCGCGTTGTCACGACCACGCTTGACAAGTGCGCGGTCGAAATCGCGACCAGTTGCGCTTCGTTCTTCTGTTTTTGCGTGTCGTACTAGAAGTAGTGATTTCATCGAGTTTGTTGTCCAGCACCTACGGTGCTTCTAAGATCATCCTGCTGTGCAGACTGACCATTGTTGGTACTAGGCTGTCTTCGCTCTAATCACGCGACTACAGCATGTTTGCTGTTGGTGGCATCGAGTATCTTCATCACATTCTCGCACTCATCGAATGTACTATGAGATACGCTCTTAACATTGACTGCTTCAAAAGCCAAGCTGGACTACAGATCCAATGTAGAGTATTGCACCTACGATCGAAGCAATGCTCTCACTGCGTGTACACTGGCTTTATTGAATGCGCATTCCAATACTGAAATACACTAAATAGGGTCCAAGGGCAACCGTATTCGGATTCTTGAGTAATACAAAACTGCGTCCTACTGCCAATCTTGCTGGACCTAATGGTGTATCGAATGATAGTGTTGTACCAACGCCGTGCCGAAGGTCTACAAGACGCACTGCTTGCATCGTTGGCCATACACTTCCAATATCGTATCGCATCGAGAAGTAGCTATCGAAGAGTAAGGAAAATGGAAGACGGTAGCGGTACTCCAGTTGTCCGAGAACGAGTTGACGACCACGCATTTCATTCTCGCGCATACCAAAGAACGAGTCTTGTCCACCCATGTGATAGAACTCCGGTACTGGGAGCAAGGCATCAGCGAAGGCAAACTCGGCTGAGGGGGATATACTATGTCGACCGAAGGTTAAGGTATTCTTCAGCTTGATCTCTGCCTTTGTGAACTGCGGGATTGTTGGGTCTTCGAGTACGGTGCGTTCAAGGCGTATGGACACCACACGACCACGTGTTGGAAAATCAGCTCGATCTTGTTTGTCGAATACCGTGCTAATTGCCAACGAGGCCATGGGGTGGAAGTCGCGAGAAGTGACGTTGTCTCCCAATTGAAAGTTGCGTTGCGCCTCATAGCGAAACTCCAGACCAACTTTGCCCGACGTCTCTACTTGACGTCCGAAGAGAGCGCGTAGTCCGGCATGTTGCTCCAACATATCTCCAGACTGTATTGCTTCAAAGCGAGAGCGCGAGGAGTGCGTCAAGGTGTAGAGATACACATTGCGAGAAGTCCAATATCCTCGGGTGCTGAAGGTCCAATAACTATCCAGAATGCGTGGAATCTCGATGCGGCCATCCGCTATGTTGTTTCGATTACCACCTCCAACACGTAGTCCGAAGCGGATACCGGTCGACAACACATTCTCCTGCACAAAGTCTGCGCTGATTTGGGAATTGCGTTCATTGTCCACGCGTGCGCCGATGCGCAAGACTTGTGAACCCCGCTCCACCACATTCACACGCACGGCAATACCACTATTCCCTTCTGAAAGACGCCGAATGTCGATTCCTACCTCGCTAAACAAATCGGTGTTAATGATCTTTTCAAGTCCACTGATAATATCTTCTGCATCTGGTTGGTCGCCAATGCGTATGTTCAATTCTCGTGCGACAAAAAGCTCGGTCACCGAGTGGTTCCCGCTAATTGCTAGCAATCGTACAATTCCTGGATCGATGTCGATGTGCAGTGTTCCGTTGGCTTCGTCGAAGCGAAGGCCTCGACAATCAGCAAAGGTATTGTTGGTTGCGCGACAGGCACGTAGAACGCTTTCACGACACTTTGCCAAATGAAATCTCTGCCCTACCAAGCGCTGGAGTAATCGAACCAAACTTGTGTCCGCATTGGAAACCTGCACAGAGCGAATCGTTGATAAAGAATGTTCTGGCATCTCTATGGCTACATTACCAGTATCGCGTTGGAGTCGTCGCAGCGAATCACCTTTCTCGCGTATATGCTGCAGTATCGACGGAATCAGCCTATGTGCTTCTTGTCGTCCCAGTTCGACCAAACTATCTAAATGCTGAAAGTCTGTATTCAGGTGCGTGCCTATAGCAGGCTCAATAGTCACTGTGGCATTGAGCGAGGCTCGGCTGTTGAACTGTTTCTCCATGACCGACACGACCTGATCTGCCACATTCCATGGTTTATCGAGCGCGTTGGTTGGGAGTAAGGGCGATGTGGTATTGACCACGATGATGATGTCTGGATGATAGCGTTGGGCAATCTCCGTCGGAATGTTCGCCAGCAATCCTCCATCAACTAACACCATCGAATCGATACGCACAGGTGAATAGCGCAATGGGAGTGTTGCACTTGCACGAATAGCTTCGACAAGATTCCCTCGGTCGATTGCAACTGCTTGTGCACTCACGAGGTCCGTAGCGACCGCGCGAAATGGAATCATGAGCGAATCGAAGTTGCCGTTGCCTTGATAGGGTGCGTTCCAAAACAGACGTTGAAAGGGCGCTGTGAATCGCATCACGCTGGTTACTGATTGCGGAACAACGAAGCTAAAATCTTTAAATCTCAGCGTCAACAACGCGCGATCTTGCTCATACTTCTGATCCAAGAACAAGCCATTGCGGTCGCGCTCATCACCAACGATGTACTGCTTTTCCCAGTCAATGGCTCGCACGATCGAGTCGAGTTCGACCGCGGTGTAGCCGGAGCACCAGAGTCCACCGACAATTGCACCAATACTCGTTCCGATGACAATGTCTGGTCGTATCCCTGCAGCTTCCAGCTCAGCAAGTACACCCACTTGTGCTGCACCTCGGGCACCACCACCACTCAAGACCAATGCGATCTTTGGCTTGGTAGGATTGGGAGGGTGCTGGCTGATTGATGTTTCTGGGATAGGAGCGACGCTTGGTCTCTGCAGCTTAGTATCTTTCAGTGTCAGCGTAGAGTGCAGGAGAGACAATGATTGAATAGTTAGCTGAGGGCTACTCTGTTGACTAATCTGTTGTCTGGCTACGACTCTGCTACTTCCACTAAGAAGAAGAAGGAAGAGTACTCCGAGGAAGGGAGTGAGATAGTGGTTCTTTCGTTGTCGTTCAGACAAATCCCTTATTCTCCACGTTGAGCATAGGCAGCTTGCATACCCAAAAATAAGGGCAACATGCGAGTATCGTAGCCATGACGTGTTTCTGCACACAGCATTGTGAGTTCTTGACTGCCCTCGTGGGTATAAACGTCGTTGGTTTCATCTTGTAGAATGGACTGAACGATGCGCTCTGCAGCTTGTTCGGCGGGAATCATAGGAGTCAAAGGAGCTCTTTCCAGACCTCGGTCTGCAGCTATACGTCGAGACTTAGCAATGCCATCGCCGAAGAGTTGTCCAATAGAAGCATCCTCGCTCGCCTCTTGCCACTCGGTGCTGACACCTGCCGGACATACTAGCGATGCCGTGACGCCACTTCCCGCCAGTTCAGCTCGTAGTGAGGCCGTAAAGCCTACTACTGCGTGTTTGGCTGCGACGTAGGCACTGTTATATGGGTATCCGACTTTGCCTGCCACGCTCGAGATATTGACTATGCGTCCGCTCCCACGTGCTTTCATGCCGGGCAGTACTTCTGCACTTGTGTACCAGAGGGAAAAGGTATTCAGTGCGAAGATGCTCTGTAAACGTTCTGCTGTGGTGTCTTCGACCGAGGCACAATTGCCGCGTCCAGCGTTATTCACAAGTACATCAATGCGTCCAAAGTGCTCGAGTCCGGCACGAATGAATTGTCGAGCCTGCTCCTCAATACTCATATCAAGAGTCAAGGCGAGAACTCTCGCGCCTCGCTCTCGTGCTTTCGCAGCGATATCTTCTAAACGATCCAAACGTCGTGCACATATCACCAAGGCGCAGCCTATATCGGCGAATCGAAGTGCCAGAGCAGCTCCAATGCCAGACGACGCGCCGCTGATAGCAATCACTGAGTTTGAGTCGAGATTCATTGGTGTTTTACTTGTGTAATGAATGGAGAGAGATTTTGTTGTTGCATTGCTTGTGTCGCTTGTTCGTCCATGCGAACGTCGACGTAGACTGAAACGCTCAGCCGCGCGGTGGAATCATCGCTTTAGAGATCACGCAGGATCTGGAAGCCCTGCTCAAGTTCTGTGGCTGCGCACTCACTGATAAGTAGTTCTTCAACCTTACTATAGCGAGGTCCTTGTTGTATCAGTTGCTGGAAGTCTGCCAGTTGAGACTCATCAACTTCGCAAACAACTTCAACCCGACCATCTTTGAGATTTCGTACAAAGCCGTTTATCTTCATGCGCTGCGCTTCGCGCGCGCAGTATGCTCGGAAGCCAACGCCTTGAACGCGACCGCGAACGAGTAGAGAATAGAAAGGCATTGTGGGATTTCCTGTTGGAAGCAAGCAGAGCAAGTGATGTGTGATCAGGGCAAGTCTGGGACTCGTCCAAGCGTGCGCGCTTCAGACGAGCATCAAACTGCTACTTCGAAACGATCACCACTTCCGTGCGACGGTTGAGTCGACGACCGAACTCCGTACTATTATCAGCAATTGGACGTAAGTCACCGAAGCCAACAACCTGAACTCGTTTGCCATCAATTCCCTTTCGGCTCACCAGGTAGCTTCGTACACTCTCCGCACGATGGTACGAGAGCTTCTTGTTAGAGATTGGATTGCCCTTATTATCGGTATGTCCTTCAATGCGAACAATCACCTTCGGCTGATTTCTCAAAAACTCTGTGAGCAGATTGAGTGCAGAGACGGAGTCAGGGAGCATAGCGCTTCCAGAGGGAAAGAGCAGATCCTCAATAATGAGCTTACGCCCAATCTCAGCCACTGGAATCGTCTTCCGCAACAATTCAATCTTCCGATCATTCAGAATAGCAACGTTGATTGAATCAGGGATTGCAGGTGTATCTGAGCGATAAGTAATTGCAAAGAGATTAGTGAGCTGCGTGGAATAGAGATCCAGAATCTTTCCAAAGTTTGAATAGAGATCAAAGACCGAGCCGCGAGTGCCTTCAGCGATCTTGTAGTACTGACGTAACATTGTTGGCACAATACAGAAGGTGCGGATAGAACGTTCCTTCAAGAAAGGCACGATCGTTTCCGTCGTGAAAGCCGTGATAGCTTCCTTGCTCTTGTCGGTTGATTCATGATAGGGTGCATCACTGATGAGGACAAAGACCTTGTTCGCTGATGGACGAAAGTCTAGCTTCGATGCCGAGTTCAATCCCTCAAGGGCGTTCTCTGGCTCAAAGCCTCCACCCACACAACGCAGTCCATTGAACCACGATAAGAACTCATAGACGTCTGAAGTTGGTTGGTGGAAGTTCTCAATCACATCAGAGAACAATACCAGACCTAATCGATAATCAATACCCCGACTCACAAGTCGTGTTGCAAAGCTTTTGATGTTCTCGCGAATAGCTTTGATGTGAGAATCCATTCCACCAGTGATGTCGAGGACGAACACGAAATCTACAGGAACACGCTCTTTCACCGAGATCTTCTTGACGGAAATGACTTGGTGTTCAATGCCGTTCTCAACAACGGTCAGACTCTTCGCCTCGATAGTATCCAGCGGTTCGTTTTGATCGTTCATTGCTTCCACAATCAGACTCACCTCAGGGAAGCGCTTTATATCAACATTCTGTATGGTCAGTGAATATGCTTGCTTGGATCGAATCTTTGCCTCTTCAACTTGATGGCGCAAACGATCTTCGGTTGTGTCCAGAACTGCATAAGAACTCAGAGAGGAACTCGACAGCGACAGGGACGCGGCACTCGCTTGTGGTAATGCAGAGACAGACACGCTACAGAGCAGTGCGAGAAAGCAAAGGCTGGTAATGATGAGTTGACGACAATTGACAGAGAAGGACATAAAAATAATTAGGATCTCTCTTGGCTTGTGGTTCCAGATATCGGTGACAAAACGGAACATCGCGGGGGACGATGTATTGGTGTTCTACCAAAAAACCCCTTCAGAATACTCTCCTGAAGGGGCTTTTATTCTTTTCAAATTCAACTATCGAATATTCAGACGAAGAACTGGGGAGACTAAGAAGAAGTTCTTTGATTCCCAAGGACGCATGTTCTCTTCGCTGTGCATCGTTGTTGCATACTTTCCTTCCAGGTACAGCCACTCGCCAATTAGAGGAACGTAAGCACGAACTAACAAATTGTTGTTAGCATATTGAGCGCTCAAACCAAATGGGAAAGTAGACTGGCTACGATACTCTAAACGAACATACAACCAATCGCTGAAGCTCGTTGGGTGATAGGTCTGCAAACCAGTTACCGGGCGCTTACCCTTTGTAGTCAAAGTGTATACACTGTCTTGAGGACGGCCAAAAGGTGCATATCCCCACTCTTGTACTTCAACATAGTTCAAACCTAGATCCAAACGGAAGAAGTTCTCAGGAACTTTTGGGTCCAACCACCAGTTGTAGAACAGTGCAACTTGTCCAGTTGAACGCAACACTGGAACTACATGCAAAGGATCCAAACCTGCATCGCTGAGTTGCTTCTGCACGCTGATATCCTTTGGAGTGAAGCTCGCCCAAGTCTGCTTTTCAGCTTGTGTTGAATCAGGAACCGAGGAAAAAGGTGGCTCGTAATTCACACTCAGACCAAACTGTGGGTGGAACGGAGCGCTAATGTCGATCGACATTACTCCTGCTCCATTGGAAGCGTTCAACTTACGCTGTGGAATAAAACTTAGTATACCGCGTTCCAGACCAGTTGTGCGCAAGCGATAGTCACCACCAATACGCAAGTTGATCAAGTATGGAATAGGCTTTTTGGTTTCAGGATCGTCGTTTTCGTAGAGTGGACGTTGGAGCACGATGCGCGACATACCAGCGGTCCAGAATGGGAATCCGATTGCATCATTTCCAACTTGGTTACGAAGCCAGAATCCTGAGTTGCCAACTTTCAATGATTGCTCGAAAGCTGACAATGATATTGAGTGTGATACGTGTGTTGGAAGGAAAAAGTCAGTGATCTGTACTCTCGCCTTTTCACTCATTGGCGCTTCTGCCGGAATCTCACGATAGCAATAGCTACGCTTTGGATCCGTAATGATAGCAGCCAACTTCTTCATGTATGCATCAACTTCTGAAGCAGCAAAGGCTTCTTCTCCGCACTCAACGAGCAGCAATGTGTATGACTCTTCTGGGTCACTCTTTGGAGCGGCAGTGACAATGATCTCTTGCATGTCCAAGCGATCCTTGGTACGACCATTCAAAAGAAAGGTCTGATGTACCTGAAGTTGAAGATTTGGTTCACAGATTTTCCAGCGTGGAAAATACTTCACAATGTTCGGATCGATCTTCGTTAGCGCATCATTGATAGAGTCACGCTCTGTGGCCTGAGCAAAGACTGCACTGGCACCGAGCAGAAACATGAACGCAATTGCGATGATGTGGTATATTTTTTTCATGGAGAACAAGTGATTTTCGAGAAACTCAAGGACAGAAGGCGAAAGCAACCAGCATCACCGTCCATTAAAAATTATAGATGATCCGAGCCGTAGGAATAAAGGTTGTACGGTTTTCCCAGATATACGGGTCACGAAGAATTGGCGTTGAGAAGTTTCCTTCAAAGCGAAGTCCAAAACTTGGGTTGATTGGGATCAACATCCAAGCGTTACCAGAGATTGCCTCGTCAAAGTACTGAAGACCAAATCCGTATGGAGTAGTAACGTACATGGACATATAGTCAATACGAACAGATACTCCACCAATGGTCTTTGTCTCTGTTTTACGATAGGTATCGAAGGTAAACGAGGTATCGCCTTTTGGCTTGCCATTGAGAAGTGTGTCGATTTGAGCTGAACCAACTTCGTTCGACCAGGTTTCTCTTGAGTACATCGCGCCGCCAATACGGAAGCGGAAGAAGTTGCCACTGTCAACGCTTACTGCGAAGGTATAGTGCAATTGAGCGTTTACACGAATCAAGAAGTCGTTTGTCAATCGAGAGAAAATGCTGCGCTTTGCTGTCACAGTATCCGGAGCGGTTTTACGCAGTGTGTCGGTCGTCTGTTCCGTTGTGAAACTGTGTACTTCGTATGGGTGATTCGACTTCACCGCATCACTAAAGACATAGGAACCTGCGAGATTGAAAACGCCGGTACCAGAATTCGTTACATCGATTGGAAAGTCAAACGAAGCGTCCAAACCAAAGCCTGCGTGGGTTAAACGTTGGGTCATACCTAATTGCTTGCCAAGTGATGACCAACCGTTTGTTGGAAGAATGATACCAAGCTTGTTCCATCCCCAGATTGCATTCAAAGAAACGCGATCGCTAAAGAAGGATGGGATGTTTACCGCATCAATGCCATAGCGCAATTCAACGCCATAGGTTGGAAGCATACGATTGTAGATTGAGTCTGAACCTAGGCTCATGCCTTCACGAGGACTGTAGTTGCGGAAGCTGATAAGGTCAGGACTTACCACAAGTTCATTTGGCTTGGTATAGTTCATGGCTTGTCCGTCAGAAATGCGCTTGTACATTTCTACGTCTTGCTCATCTACAATCTTCGACAATCCATGAATAGCCTTAATAAACACTTCATCACCGATACCTTGTGCTTCGGTTGTCAGGTTCACACCTTCTGTGGAGTGTTGCTGAACAACGAAGTTGTCGAGATATTGATACAAAGTCTTTGCGGATGAACTTGCTGGAGCAGCTTGTTGACGGAGTTGCGTGTAGGTGATAATGTCGCGAGGAACACCAAGCACGGTAGTCAGCTTCTTGTTCTCAGAATTTGAGGTGATCATCGCAATGATCTTGAAGGGCTGATTCTCTGTGTATCGCGTGGTGACCACATATGCTCGCTTAAAGTTATTACACTCAGCTTGCTTACGAAGTACTGCGTACTTCGCATAGTCCATACACTCCCCACGCAGAACCTTCTTGATTTCTGGATCAGAAAGAAGATCTTCAAGTGTTACCGCGCAACCAAGTTCCGTCACTTTATCATCGATTTGAGCTTGCTTTGCGGGAACGCACTTTGATGCTGTTTCCGACATCACGGGAGTAGGATTAAGCAACTCCGAAACACTCTTCATCGACTCATCATCTAGCTTGAACACAGAAATATTGCCATAGCGATAATTCTTGATCTTGCCGAGTATTGATTTCAGTTGCGCTTCTGACTGACCGAATGCGCTGGCTGAACACAACAGGACGAACGCGGCAGCTACAGCTAATAATGTGGTATTTCTCATCGCTTATCGTTTTTTGGTTTTGCGTTGTACGTAGACGAACCTTTAGTTAACTCATAGACCTTGATATGAACCAGTACCTACTAGTAGGTAATTGGAACGTTGATCAAGCCCTTACCATCTGAAGAACTTTCGCCATTTGTTCTGTTTTTCGCTTTCGCGGTAACCAGAATCTGGGCACTTCCCTCAATCTTGCCGCGCTTCAAAGGAGGTCCTTCCAGGCGCAACTCGATTTCATAGCCACCACCAGCAGATTTAACCTGACCAAGTGTAACCTTGTATCCAGGAACTTCTTGCTTTTGGAGCATAGCCTTGATATCAAAGAGATCGCCAGGAGCTGCCTTCAAGCCATTCACGTCCACAATTGGCGGATTGATGCGAATGTTCTGTACAATTACTGTAGGATCACGAGGATCGGTAATTGGTTGGAACTTCACGTCTGAGGTAATAACCTTAGGAGCACGCTGCTTTGGTGTACCCTGCATTGGTGCACGGAACAAGGAGACTTGCTCTTTGGTTTGTGGGTCTTCCCAGAGTACGTCAACGGTAACGTTCTTCGCAGAGGATGGAATATCCTGACGCCATTGCAGACCACGGTGATCCTGATCGGAACCAGTGATTTGCGCACGAATCAAGTATTGTCCAGCTGGAATCTTCTTTCCATCCGCAGGCACAGGAAGCAATTCAAGTTCTTGGCCGAAGTAACAACCTTCAACATTTGAACGAATGTCTTCTTCGTTATCCAATTTGGATTGGAATACATTGAGGACAGTTGTCTCTTCCTTCATCTTACCAGATTGATTAGCATAACCAACGGTAATCTCGTAGTTGCCTGCCGCGATCGGTTGATTGCAAACCATCTTAAACTTCCGCATCTCAGCTGAACCAGCAGCAGTTGTAGCGACTTGACCAGCACCTGCATCGACAACTTGCCATGTAAGTGGTGGGTTCGACTTCACAACTGGCATTTTGCCTGGTTGATAAGGTCCGGCTGTGAATGGAATTTCTGTCTTCGAAAGTTTATCAAAGGTATTGGTGGACGCATCAACATACACGCTTGGGTCCAGGTCTGGACGCTTTGGTGGTTGTACAACGTGGACGTTGAACTCGATGGATGCGCGATTCTGCTTCAGGAAGGAAGAGCCGCCTGGCGTGAGCAAGACTGCAATGTAATTATACAGTCCAATTCGACGAATTTTCTCAACAGCCTTCGTATCCGAACCTGGTGATTCATCATAAATCTTCTTTGTGGCTTCTTCGATACCCTTCGAAAACTCGTCATAGGTAATCTTGCTTGCTGCCAAGTCATCAGCAGAAGGCAAGGCAACACCATCCAATGATTCTTGGAGGGTTTTCTTTACCTTGAGCAAATCTTTTACCTTCAACTGAACTGTTCCGATGTTGACCTTGGTCTCTGGTGAGATCTCAGTTGCTCCATCTGTAGAGCGAACTCCTAGGATTCGGTTTGTCTTTGATGCGAAGCGAAGCTTATACCAGCCTGCTTTGTTCTGAGGTTGGAAGCGTACAATGAAAACACGTTTCTTGTACTTATTGCCTACATAGGCAGCTTCTTGATCGGAAAGGTTTTGATCGTAGGTAAAAGCAGAGTCACGTGCTGCCGCTGGTGCAAAAGAAGCAACATCGCCAACTTGCTTGGTGAATTCGTAGTCTGGATGCTTATACTCTTTCGTCTTCTCAACTTGCAACTCAATGCGTTTCAGAGCCTGTAGCTGCCAGCGCTCGTCTGCGCCTTGGCCAGCGCGAACTTCTTGACCTTGAGTGTACTTCGAAAAATCAACGGCATAACGACCCAAGGAATCCTCGTTTGGAAACATTGGCGCTTGCTCGGCGTTTGCGTCTGGGTGATAGAAAATCTGGTACTCTAGATCTTGCACGTTTGCAAGACGAATGAGACTACGAATCTTCTCTTCCTTTTCTGAAGGTTCAAGACCTTCCAACTTGTCAGCGTCTGATACATCAGTAACGCCTACAAGAACCTGATACAAACGATCTTGCTTGATCTTTGTTCCGTCCGGACCTTTAGCAGCGGATGGGTCTTGAAGAGTAATCTCATCCTGAGGACGAGTATTAATACCTTCAGAACCTGCTCCTGACTGAAGCTGGGAAAGGATACTTTCGACGATTTTCATCGATTCTCTTTGCTTCTGGATCAAATGCTCTTCAGCTTCATCGCGTTCCACGATGATGATCAGAAGCTCAAGAATCACCGCCAAGTACAACACGAAATATACTTTTCCTGCTCCACCCTTTGACATAGCTGCTTCCCTTATAAACTACAAGTGAACTACTTTTTTTAAACTACTCTCAAGAATACGGCTCCCCAGCAACACAAAGTGTCACTACCCTTAGGTATAGATTACAATTGGTATCGTACGTGTGAACGTTTTCCCGCTTGATGTGATACCGTAGAGTCGCGTGGATTAGGAGAAACTTCACGCGTGATGGGTGTAATATAGAGGCGCTACGATGTATGATCATAGCGCCTTTCGATTAAATTTTATTTATTTGGATTTGCTTTTGGTGTCGCGGAAGCTTTTGGAGCTGCTGCGGTCTTTGTCGTTGTTTCGGTCTTAGCCGGTGTGCTTACTACAGCTGCTTCAGTAGAAGTTTCTGTCTTTGCACAGGACGCTTTTGATGCGCAACATGACTTACGGGTTGAAGCTTTACTAGCGCAGCATGCTGCGTTTGCTTTACCCTTGCATTTACCTTCGGTGTCGCAGGCTTGTGTTGGTGCCGAGAAGGCCACAAAAAGCGCTACGAGCGACATTACAGCAAGAAATTTTTTCATAGGTACTCCTATAATAGTTGGGGGTGGTAGAAGAAATTCATTTTTCTCGTCAGGCAATATATCGCCCCTAGAAAAATTGCACAAGGACTTTTTCGAATCGCGGCTGGCGCTGAAATCTAGCGCTGGTGCCAGCGTGAACATTCGTTCATATACGCTCCAGAACAGAGACTAATAGTGAACAAAAGTTAACCATGCTGGTACTGTTTTATGAACAGCCACTCCAGATAGACGTCGTTCTTCGAAAAAAGGTGTACTTCTTTGGTCCACCGACAAAAAAAATGCGCAGCGCTGGAAAGCCAGGCTGCGCAATCATTGTTTTCCGTCAAATTGTTGAGCATGGTCAGGTGCATCCTGGCAAGTTGACCAGCTCTTTAGCTCGTTTGGATTGACTTAGGAGCATCCACTCGTTGTTCCACAATCCTCGCAAACGGTACAGGAACCATTGCGCTTTACGCGCATAGAGTTGCAGTAACCGCATTGCTCACCTGTGTATCCCTTAGCACGTGCTTCCTTGACCTTCGCATTTCCTCCAACCGCCGTCTTCGCCTCGAGACCGGTCTTCTCACGAGCTACCACACTCTCCTGCATTTCGGAGGTTGGGCTGCGCTCTGCACTAACACGGTTCGTTGCTTGGGCACGAGGACTTGTTGAGATCGTGCTGGAAATTGGCTTAGCTGGATGCACTTCGTCAACTGCTTTCACATGCACGAAGTCTGTACGATTCAGATAATCATATCCAATAGAGCGGAATACGTAGTCCAGAATTGAGGTCGCATTCTTGATCACTTCGTGTCCTTGGACTGGACCCGATGGGTCAAATCGTGTAAAGGTAAACGAGTCTACAAGCTCTTCTAATGGCATGCCGTATTGGAGTGCTTTGGATGCTAGCACTGCAAAGCAATTGAGCAAGCCTTTGAAGGACGCGCCTTCTTTGTACATGTCGATGAAGATTTCACCCAGGCTGCCATCTTCGAATTCTCCTGTACGCACGAAGACTTTGTGGCCACCCACATACGCTTCACGAATAATGCCCGCACGACGCTTTGGTAAGCGATGGCGCTCTGCACGATGATAGACGCGTTCGATGATGAGTTCTTGAACTTCCTTCGGACCCTTGGTTTCATCTAAACTGTCTTCATCGCCCAACATGATAATTTCATCCAGATCCTCGTCACTTGAGCTGTTCAATGGTTGTGAGAGTTTAGATCCATCGCGATAAAGTGCTATAGCCTTCAAGCATAAACGCCATGACTCGAAATGAACGATGTTGATATCATCGATGCTCGCTTCATTAGGCATGTTGATCGTCTTCGAGATCGCACCTGAAATGAAGGGCTGCGCAGCAGCCATCATACGAACGTGTGCCATGTACGGAATGTAGCGCTCGCCTTTACGACCACAACGGTTTGCACAGTCAAAGATTGACAAATGTGCATCCTTGATATGTGGCGCACCTTCAATCATCATGGTACCACATACATAATCGTTCGCGATCTCAATGTCTTGCTTGGTATAACCCAAAACGCTCAACATATCGAAGGTAGGATCATTCAACTGCGCTTCGCTCAACTTGAGCTCGCTCTTGCAGAAGTCCTCTCCAAGTGTCCACTTGTTGAACGCAAACTTGATATCAAAAACACTATCAAGCATCATCTCAACGGTATCGATCTTCTCATCCGAGAAGCCTTTTTCTTTGAGGCTTGCTCGACTAATCGTTGGACAACCAACAAGTGTACCATGACCTTTACAGTACTTCTCGATTTCATCAATTTGTTTTTCTGTATAGCCAAGCTGGCTGAGCGCTGCGTGTACAGACTGATTGACAATTTTAAAGTAGCCACCGCCTGCAAGCTTCTTGAACTTGACAATCGCGAAATCTGGCTCGATGCCAGTCGTATCGCAATCCATGACCAAGCCGATAGTACCAGTTGGCGCAATCACGGTTACTTGAGCATTGCGATAGCCAAACTCTTCACCAAGAGTAAGCGCCTTGTCCCAGCTCTTGCGTGCTGCTTCCAACAAGTTGAGATCAGCGCACATTGACTCGTCAATGCCCAGAGGCGTGATGCTCAATCCTTCGTACTCATCCAATGCTGCATCATACGCCGCACGACGGTGGTTGCGAATAACGCGAAGCATTGCTTCTTTGTTCTTTTCATACTTAGGGAATGGTCCCAGATCGCGCGCCATTTCGGCTGAAGCAGCATAGGCTTCGGCTGTCATGAGAGCGGTGATGGATGCAGCGTACGACAAGGCCTGTGGCGAGTCGTACGGAATACCTGAGGTCATCAGGATGGTCCCAAGATTCGCATAACCCAATCCCAAAGTGCGGAAGTCATAGCTGAGTTGTGCAATCTTCTTCGAAGGGAACTGCGCCATGAGCACAGAAATTTCGAGAACGAAGGTCCACAAACGTGCTGTATGACGGAAGTCTTCAATTTTGAAAACACCATGCTCGTCAATGAAGTGGCTGAGGTTGATGGATGCAAGGTTACAAGCGGTGTCATCCAAGAACATGTATTCGCTACATGGATTCGATCCGTTGATACGGCCATCTGCCGGACAGGTATGCCACTCATTAATAGTAGTATCAAACTGCAAACCTGGATCTGCACTCTTCCACGCACTGAAGTTGATTTTCTCCCAGAGATCACGAGCACGGACTGTACGCGCAACATCCGAATGTGTGCGCCAGGTGAGATTCCATACATCATCGTTCTCAACAGCACGCATGAACTCATTGGTAACTCGTACCGAGTTGTTCGAGTTTTGTCCAGCTACTGTTACATACGCCTCACCCTCATAGTGGGTGTTATACATATCGATGTTCAGCTTTGTGAAGCCTTGTTGCACCAAAGCCAACGTGCGCTGGATATAATTGAGAGGCACGCCACGATGAAGCGCATGCTTAATAAGTGTGTTGAGTTTGGTATTGACTTTACGGTCAGCTCCATTGGCTAGAGCCTCGTCCATGATCGCCTGCAAAAAGGTAGCATTGATCTTCGAACCTGCAACCAGAGCCGCAACTTTATCTTCTTCCTTTGCTTTCCACTCAATAAACTCCTCAATATCTGGATGGTCAACATTGATGATAACCATCTTTGCAGCACGACGAGTAGTTCCGCCCGACTTGATAGCGCCCGCGGCGCGATCAAAAATCTTGAGGAAACTCATGAGACCAGATGAAACACCGCCACCTGAAAGCTTCTCACCTCTACCGCGAAGCTGAGAGAAGTTCGATCCTGTACCAGATCCATATTTAAAAATCCGCGCTTCGCGCGTAGCCAGGTCAAAGATCCCACCTTCGTTTACGAGATCATCTTCCACTCCCTGAATGAAACAGGCGTGAGGCTGTGGTCGAGTATAAGCGTCAGTAGAACGTGTTACTTTTTGAGTCTTAGGGTCAACAAAGAAATGCCCTTGTGCATTTCCTTTGATACCATAGGCGTAGTTGAGTCCGGTATTGAACCACTGCGGAGAATTCGGAGCTACCATCTGCTTGAGAAGCATATAGGAGATCTCATCATAGAAATTCTGAGCATCTTCTGCTGTCTCAAAATATCCATTGGTCTCAGCCCATGAACGCCAGCAACCTGCAAGACGATGCACTACTTGCTTGAGCGAACTCTCGCGACCATACACCTGCTTACCATTTTCGTCAACAATGGGTGCTCCATGTTCGTCGACCTGCGGAACTCCCGCACGACGGAAGTACTTCTGCGCTAGAATATCAGTCGCTACCTGTGACCAACTTACTGGCACTTCAATATCATCCATCTGAAACACAACAGAACCGTCTGTGTTCCTCAGAATGGACGAACGTTTCGTGTATTCAAATTGGTCGTACGCACTTTGATTGTTTTTGGTAAATCGACGCGATACCTTCATGGATGCAAACCTCCACTCTAGCGAGTAATTGTTGTTGTTCTGTTATTTCTGTTTTCCGGACCGACGCTACACGTGAGAAGGTTGGAATCCCGGGAATCCATTCCCACTTACACTCGCTTTGTCGAAGCATCGAATGATGACTCGTTAAAGCGCATTCCTGTTGCAACTCTCTGGCAGCGTTCGAAGGAGGCTGTTCGAAAGGTACGGAGACGTTGAATCCTGTGAAATACAAGTACTTCACAATGAAAGTCACAAAGGTTTTGATCGAACCGACGAAGTGAACCTAACTCGACTCCCTGCTTCCTCTACTGCTTCCGCTTCCTCTTCAGCCTACCGTTCAGCTTTCAATTCTGCTGTCAATTCAGCTTGCGCTTCCTTTTCAGCTACCTCTCTCTTGCTGCCTGCCCTGACATTGCTGCTGCTGTTGTTGCCGCTTCTGTCGCTGCTGATGTGCTGCTCCTAAAGCCGCTTTTTCTTGACATGAGACTTGTGCTCGGGTTGAGCAAAAAGCCCAATGCCATACTCTGCCCCATTTCCGACACTACCAGCTCACAGATACCGGATGTTGATCCTTGGTATTCCTCTGTTGACTGCTACCGCTCAACGAAGTTCAATCACAGCAAAGACTTCTGCCGATGAACGAGACTCCCAGAGTTTCTAAGCAGAAATTCTAAGATCCTCGCCATGAAATTCATTGCAACACCACAAGATGTGGGTCGGATGACAGATGATGAGTTGTTGGTCGAGATGCAATATTCATGGAGTAGGAAGCGTGACAAAAAGAAATTTTTCCCCGTGGAAAACTAATGTCTTTGGTCATGTGCAGGGAATTTTGGGTCTCAAGAAACGACCACATCTAGACTCTACACTCGGCTCTAACCCGCATAAATACTCGCTTTTTCGTTGCTGTAGTAACCGAGCTTTCACAATGCTGCGTTGTGAAGATGCAACGATAAAGCACTTGATGTGCTGTGCAAAAATGCTGAGGAATTCAGTTCTGGACAATGGAATCCCTCAGGACTTATTAACACCCCTTTCGCTCTAACATTCGCTCGCAAACGAGCCTGCTCAGCGCCTCTATGCTGCGTTCCAGCCGCATTTGCAGAAATTTTCAGACTTCTTCATCTGTTATTACTCTGGCAGTGAATACCAGAAATAAGTCCATCCGCGGTGCAGGATACGCTCTGATTGTGAACGCTTAAATCTCATTGGCTCGACATAGAGAGCCGGCGGCACTGCGAAGCAGTGAAGCATAACAAAAAATCATCCGCAGTACTAGAGCACGAATGCTCGGCTGCTGAGCTGCGCGACAATGGGCAGATGAGCCCACTTTATCCTGACTATCGTCAAGGTTGCCGTCAATGAGTTATCGGGGAAGCAACTCTGACAGCATGAGCGTTTACTATGAAGCTTATGACTCAATCAAGCCATGATGATCGGCGTACTTCTGAGCTCCTTCGGTGCCGAGGTACTTACTGAGCACACGCGGCTCGATGGCACGGACGTCAACGACTACGAGGGCATCGAGGCACGACGAAAAACTGTGATCGCGGTGAAACGAAACGATGCGTCCGCCAAGTCGCAGATAGTGTCGAAGGAGCACCGGCACCGACTTCGCATCCCACTCTAGGTTCTCAATAAGTGGCAGCATTTCCTCAATCTCGAGTATGGTTCCCTTGTGAAGAAGCGCGTCCCAGTTTGAGTACATGGACTTTGGAAGTGGATGACGCGCCTTCACGCTCTTTGCCAAACCTGCATGAAAGTGATGCGTAACGAGCGAGTTCAAAAGCAAGCGCTGCGAGTACTTTGAGTAGTCGTTGCTAATACTCACAGGTCCGATCAAGTTTCTGTACTGAGGATTCTGAGCCAGGAATGCCCCAATGCCCTTCCATAATAAGTGCAAAGCGCCTGAGTTCTTTTGGTACTCTGGACGCACAAAGGACCTACCGAGCTCAAGTGCGGGTGCGGTTCGTCGGAGAAACTCTGGTCCGAGATCGAATAGAGTGTTCAAGTAGAGTCCGCGCTTGCCAAAGCGACGTAGTATCTCGTCGCAACGACCTACCCGATACGCTCCCACTAACTCCGAACGTTCGCTGTTCCAAAGGAGGATGTGATCGTAGAGACTATCGAAAGAATCGAGGTCGAGGGATTGCATTGTTCCCTCCCCTGCCAGACGAAAACTGAGCTCGCGCAAGCGTCCCAACTCACGCATCATCGAGGGAATCTGCGGAGCTTGAGCACGATATACTTGGAATTCATTTCTGCAGTAAAGCAGTTGTTCAGGAGGCAGATGTGCTATCTCCTTCACCAATATTGATGTATCAACAGGATCTTCAATACCCGCACCGGCAGTGATGCGGAGGTCTGTTGAACCGCGCTTCTCGGTCGACTTAAAACGCAACAACAAACTTCGTGAACGCAAGAAATCGGAGATAGAATAATGCGCGGGATGCTGCTCGTACTGTCGGCGGACAAGTACTGAGCCGAAACTGACCTTGATGGTTTGCGAACCTAATCGCACAAATTCATGGATAAGTAATGCCGTCCGTAAACGCGAATACAACAAACCTGCCGCTTGGAAAAGATAGGAGTTGCGACCATGGATGTACGCTGGTACAACAGCCGCATTGGTCTTCAAAGCTATTCTTCCAATTTGCTCGGACCATGGTCCGTCGCTGATACGACCAGAGTACAAGCTAAAGTGAGACACTTCTCCAGCTGGAAACACAATAAGAGCTCCTCCGCTCTGCAACCACTTCAGCGTTGAGCGTAGTGTTTGACTATTGAAGGCTTTCTTTGAAGAATCAAAGGAAACCTTGAGCAGATAAGGCTGCAATTCTTCAATCTGGGAAAGTCGCTCGGTAGCGAGAATGCGAACATCTGGTCGAATGGCAAGCATGACGTCGAGAAGTAGCACTCCGTCGATCATACCATGCGGATGATTGCTGCAGATGATGCACGCACCCTCACGAGGAATGCGAATGCTCTCATGCCGATTGGTCTCAACTCGTACTCGCATGCGATCCAGGACGGCAGCTGAAAACGACATCTGTTCACGCATTCTCTCTTTCACATCGTGGTAGATTTTCAGTGCGGAATCATATCCGAGCAGCCTCAGCGCAGTTCGGCGCAGAAGAGACGGTGCGGGCGTTGCGTTGGTTGGAGTGCTCATACTGTGTAGGACTGTGTGTGCCGCAAAACTCGATAACACACATTAGCTCAGTGTAAGCACTACATTATCGGTGCATGATTTGAGTGGATGAGCGGACTCTTGTCAGAATGTTCTTGTACTCAGTATTCAGATGCTGAAGCACGGATACTTTGATACTCCTGATACGACAATGGACCGCGCATCCAAAGTGCCGATATCACTCGCACTAGTCGATGGTCACATTCTAATAAAATAGGGGAACACAGTGTTCTGTGTTCCCCTACGTGTACTTGGTAGTATGTGCTTGTTAGGGCTCTATCTCATGGTCATGCAGTTGGCAAATCACTCTGCATTTTGCCACATAACACACGTTACTAGTGCGCCACAACAAATGGTATGAGTTGAAAGCTTCCGCCCGTACGGAGTCTGATGAAGTACTTCCCTGTTGCCAGATCGGCGGTATTTACGCTGCACTCATAGACACCAGCGCTGAGTTCTCGATCATTCGCAATGCTGCGCATTGCGACGCCAAGAGTATTGACGATCTCAAGAGATACCATTGAACTCACTCCCAGTCGATACTGGAAGTGCATCACTGCGTCTGCAGGTTGAGGATAAGCGTTGATCGAAACGTCACTGTAGTCTTCGACTGCAGATACGGTGTCTTCTGCCTTGTAATCCTTGTTCTGAGGATCGTATTCTGCCCATGGCAAATCCCAACGATTGGCAAGCTCTGGAGCAAACGCGCCACGATAGTTCAGCTTTTCGAAGAATGCATCGCCAATAGCAACACTGCCGCGTTGATCGAAGGAAGCACCTGTTAGGTATGGAGCAGTTGCTGTCGGTACTGGTGTGAATGCGTTTGATGCTTCAACGAAGGCGTCATAGAGACCGTTGTACGCAGCGATTGGACCACTTTGGTTGATGAACGCATTTGCATTCGCCACGCTGCTGAGCCATGAAGCGTTGAATGATGTGCTACCAGCTGGCACAGTACCACGCCAACCTGGATTACCTGCTTTGATACCAATGAAGGTATTGTTGCGAATCTGCAAGCTATCGTTAGAGGCAGCATCAGCTGTTGCACCAGCGTTTGGACCACCGAACTCCAACGAAGCTGGCCAGCCTACAAACACAGAATTGAGAATGGAAGCGCGAGAGTTGCGACGAATCATCATCGCGGCTGCGAACAAGCGATTGTATTGCGTATTCTCAGAACCAGCAATCCATGCCGTGTCTTGCACCGGACCAATTGCAGTAACGTTTGAGAACACCGGACGCGTCACAGGAAGATTTGATGAACCACTTGCATCGTTATCGCTTTCAAAAGCCTGTGATGAGCTTTGGTCAGCAACTTGATGGAAGCGCTTACCAAGAATGAACTGGTTGCGACCTCTAAATCCATTATCTGTATCGAAATCGTCGTCGATTCCATTGTAAGCAATAAGGTGCTTACTATCGACAGTACCACCAAACCACTCGTAGGAATCATCACCTGAGTAGGATACTTGTACATTGTCAATTGTTGTGGCTTTACCAACTGCGCACAAGGTCAAGCCATTGATCTCTTGATTTGGGAAGAGCGCAATGCCACCGAACTCGATACGCACGTAACGAAGGATACCACTGTTGTCGTTATCATCTGGACTTGCACCGCCACCGAAGCGAGCGTTGATTGGATCATTAGGGAAACCTTCAACCACCGCTTCACCACCTGGGTGGTTGGTAGCTGCACGACCGCAAATGATCAAGCCACCCCAATCACCGCGATCACGTTGACCTGCTGCTGCGCGACTGGTAAAGACGATTGGCTTCTCTGCTGTTCCGTCTGCAATGATTTTGCCACCGCGATTGATGATGATTGCTGAATTCACACCTGGTAAGTCGCCAACGATGATGGTACCAGGAAGAATCTTCAATACAGCACCGTTCTGAACGCTAAAGAAGCCAGAGAGACCGTAGATCTTCTTTGGACTCAAGGTCACAGTACCAGTCAGACTTCCACTTAAGGTTGAGTCGATAGGAACTGGTGTAGCTTGTGTGATTGTAAACGGTGTGCTGTTCATACTAATGTTTTGCATATCCAACGATGAATCAACTTTGTTCATGAGGATCATGCGAATGTAACCAGATGTTGTTGCAATAGCTGGTACGCGGAAACCGAAGTTATATGATCCACGACCTCCAACCATTCCGGAGGGGATCTTTGTTGAGTCGACAACAAACTTCGCGGTACCTGGAAGGGAGATATCTGTCCATGGACCTGTGGTCGAGGTTGCGAATTGGAATTTGAACCATGAACCGTTTGTACCAGTGGTATCCCATGCAAGTGTTTGAGAAGTTCCAGCGCGGAAGATCTCACCACCAGCTGGCTTCAAGAGCTTCACTGTTGGTGGAGCTGGCTCAACGATTTCGAATCCAAAATCGTTAGCTGAAATCAAGCTATTGTCTTGCAAGCAATACAAGCGAACAAAAGCTGTCTTCGTTACATTGTTTGGTACCGTCCAAGAAACAGTTCCGCGAGTTGTAGCACTGTCAACAACACTAGCGAGACCTGCCTGATCTGTCCAAGGTCCGCTTACAGATGTTGCGAATTGTACTTTGTATCTCAAGCCAAAAGTGTTGACTGTATCCCACTTGAGTTTGATCACTTGACCAGCAACAAACTTTTCGCCACCTGCTGGGTATGTCAACTTCAAACCTGGTTGAGCCTTGTATTCGCGGTGAACGGGATCGTACTCAGCCCAGCCAAGGTCCCAACGCTTGTTCAAGTCAGGCGAGAATGCACCGCGATAACTCACCTTTTCAAAGAATGGGTCATCGATTGCTACTGTTCCACGCTTTGCAAAGGTTGCGCTATTCGTATATGGTGCGCTAATGGTTGGTACTGGATTGAACTCATTGCTTCCTTCAGCGAAAGGATTATACATGTCGGCATAATATTCAATCGCGCCAATGCGATTGATCGCTTCATTTTGATTTGCTGGATCAGCTAACCATGACGCACTGAAACCAGTGCTACCTGCTGGTACTGAATTGCGAAATCCTGGGAAGCCTGCTTTAATACCGATGTACGTATTCGCGCGCAACTGCAAACTGTCACGTGAAGCTGCGTCTGCTGTAAGTCCGCCGTTGGGATTGCCAATCTCATGGGTGTTCGTCCATCCTACGAAAACGGAGTTCAGAATGCAGCAACGTGAGTTGCGACGGATCATTGCGCCAGAAGCGAAGAGTCGATTATACTGATTGTTTGCACTTCCTGCAGTCCATGCTGTATCCTGAAGCGCACCAATGAGTGTGCAATTAGAGAAGATACACTTCGTAAGAGGGAGATTTGTGGTTCCACCGGCATCGTTATCACTTTCAAATGCCTGTGAGCTTGATTGGTCAGCGATTTGATGAAAGCGCTTGCCAAGACAAAATTGGTTGCGACCGCTGAATCCATTGTCGGTATCGAAATCATCATCAATTCCATTGTAAGCAATCAAGTGCTTTGAATCAACGTTTCCGCCGAACCACTCAAAGGAATCATCGCCAGCGTAAGAAACCTGAACATTATCAATTGTGGTTCCACGGCCTACAGCTGCTAGCGTCAAACCATTGATCTCTTGATTTGGAAACAACGCGATGCCACCGAACTCAATCCGCACATAGCGTAGAATTCCGCTGTTGTCATTGTCATCAGGGCTAGCACCGCCACCAAAGCGTGCGTTTACCGCATCACTCGGAAAACCTTCCATCACCGCTTCGCCACCTGGATGATTGGTGGTTGCACGTCCACACAAAAGAATTCCACCCCAGTCACCGCGATCACGTTGACCTGCTGGTGCGCGGCTTGTGAAGACGATTGGCTTTTCCTTCGTACCATCTGCGATGATCTTTCCGCCACGATTGATGATGATCGCAGAGTTAACACCAGGAGCATCGCCTACAACGATGGTACCTGGGAGAATTTTCAAGACTCCGCCGTTTTGTACCCAGAGAAAACCTGATAGACCGTAGATTTTTGTGGGACTCAACGTTACCGTGTTGGTGATGTTTCCCGTCAATGTTGAATCAACATTAATTGGTGTTGCTTGCGTCACGGTGAAAGGCACGCTATTCTGACTCGTGACGGCGGTATTGAGAGAACCATCACGGTTCATGAGAACCATGCGAATATAGCCTGTGGTTGTTGCCACTGGCGGAACACGGAAACCAAAGGTATAGGCGCCACGACCACCAAAGTTTCCACTTGGAATGGTGGTTGAGTCAAGGACGTGATTTACTCCGTTTGGAAGAGGGAGATTCTCCCAAGGCCCGCTTGGACTAGTGCCAAATTGAAAAACGAACCAAGCCCCATTGGTACCAGTGGTATCCCAACGGAAATCTTGTGATGTGCCGGCGCGAAACACTTCGCCACCTGCCGGCTTGAGTAAGGTAATGGTGCTTGGTAGTGCAAAAGCTGTGCTTAGGCAACTACACATGAGAAGAGCAAAGAGAAAAATTCTTTGCATGGGGTTCCCTCAATAAGTGAAAAATGTTTTGTGACCAACCGTCAACAAAGTGTTCTATTGCTTGTATAAACTCTATTTCAATGTGTACGACATGCTCAATCCAACAGTACGTCCGCGCTGAATGGATGACACAGTCTGTCCGCCTTGATTCCAAACCAACGCTTGATTCAACAGATCACGCACAGCCAATTTGCAGTGCAGCGCGTCTGAGAGTTGGTAGGAACAAGAGAAGTCCAACTGCGGACATGGCATTTCATACACATGCGGATCGCTAAAGCTGAATGATCCTATTTGTGCTACTTGAACAATACGTTTTCCCGAAACATTGTATGCCAAGGAAGCACTCAATCCGTTGTCAGGATGCACGTAGAAGAGACTTGCGTTGAAACTGTAAGGAGATTGTCCCCACAAAGGACGTGTATCGGTTACCAAGCCTTGCTTGATTTCAATTTCTGAGTGAATCCACGTATAGTTGAGATTGATCAAGAAATGATCAAGTGCTGAGCTGAGTATTGACAATGACTTTCTGCACTCAAGCTCAAAACCATAGTTAATAGCTGGTGCGTCAGCATTGGAATAGGTTCTCTGAATCTCGCTCGCTGCAGGAACAATTGTTTCTTCGATTGCATGGATAAAGCGCTTGTAGAACAAACCTGCCGACAACACTTCAGCTGCGCGTGGGAAAAACTCCCAACGCAGATCTGCGTTCTGTATTTGAGCTCTCGTCAATTTTGGATTACCTTGAATGAGAGCAAGGTTTTGGAAGTCGTAGTACGCGAAAGGCGCGTATTCGCGCAGCGAAGGACGTGTAAGGGTCTGCGATGCTGCCATGCGAAGATTCATGGACTCTTGAACTTTCCACACGAAGTTCAATGCAGGAAGTACATCGGTTGTATGCAAGTCTGTATTGACGAGGCTATCAGGCTCAGTTGTTCCAGACTTGTAGCTATACACACTCCGAAGTTGCGTGCGATTGTCCTCAATACGTACTCCTGCTATGAGTCGTAGATTTTCACTTCCTAATTGAAATGGCACATCGATGAGTCCATAAGCAGCTTGTAAGTTCTCGTTGGCAGTATAAGAGTCTGAAGACTTTGAATCCTCGGAGATGGCAATTCCATCTGCACCAAAGTTTGAATCCTGGAAGATGCCGGATGCGTCTTGCATCAAAACGCTATCCGCTACGACTTCGCCCTTTGAGAAGATTTTGGATTGGATGTAGGTGAAGGAGCGTGTATCGAATTGACGATCGCGACGTTCCATCATAGCACCAACCTTAAGCGACACTGGTGACAACGAGAGTTTAGCATTTGCTCCGGCAGTCCATACATGATCATTCAACGATGACATAAAGTGGCCTGCAGAAGTACCGTCACCGGATTGTGATCCAGGATATGGTATGTCTACAACGAAGTTTTCTTCTGTACCTGCTGAGCGCGAAAAACGAAGCCGACGGAAATCTGGCTGACTCTTGTTCGATAAGGAGTAGCCAGCGCGCCAATCAACGAGAAGTGATTGCTCTTCACCAATACTGTGCTCACCGATAAGCTGTGTACTAAAGAGACCGCGCTCGTTGTAGTCATTGCTCTGAAGACGTAGATCTCGCGTCTGCGCTACGTTCACTCCTTGCAACTCAACCAAGTCTTCATCAGCCATGTGGTTATACACGTTGCGAATACTAATAGTCGAGTGCTCGTTGAGTTTTGCAGCAAGGTTGAGGAGGGCGCTGATACTAGTGTTCTTCGACCAATTAGTTCCAGCATAGTTGAAGAGGTTTTCACCGGTTGAAGAGATTCCTTGACGTTGCAGCTGATTTCTGCTCAGTCCATTTCCATAGTTAAGCGAGGAGATCAGACCGAGTTGTGTTTCGCCAACTTGCTTCACGTTGCTATACGCAAGGCCGAAGGATCCAACTGGGAGTGGAGTACGCTCTTGTCTCTGCCACAAGCTATTGTTGAAGTCTCCTGCCAGATCTTGCCAGCGCTTAGCAGCCGCCGTGTTTTGTTCTGATTTATCGCCTGCATAGAAAGCACGTGCTTGTGCTAGAAGGGTATTCATTTCAGCACGTGTAGCAGGCAATGACGAAGGCATTGCGCGTGTTCCGTCGTCGAAGCCAAGCCAGTCAAGTGGTCCGCCAGTGTTTTGTGCAAAGCCGTTTGTGCGTAAGCTCAGGTTATCGCTCGCTGACCCTGAAGCATTGAAACGTAAGCTGTATCCTTCGGGAAAATCGACCGTCTGCAATTGTACCAAACCACCTGCGAAGTTGCCTGGTAAGTCTGCCGAGAATGTTTTTACGACGCTTGCAGACTGCAGAAACTCGCTAGGAAACATGTCGAAACTGAAAGCTTTCTTGTCGTTCTCGCTTGAAGCCAATGACGTACCATTCAAGGTAGTTGAATTGTAGCGCTCGTTGATACCACGTACATACACATACTTGTCACCAACAATGGTAACCCCAGAAACTCGTTTGAGAACTTGGGCCGCATCTTTATCGCTTTGCTGCTTGATTTCTGTCGCGCTGACGCCGTCTTGCACTTCAGATGCATTCTTTCGCTGAGTAAGCACTGCAGCTTCGCTTTCGCGTGCTGCACGCGCTTGCACGACAACATCTTTTGTAGTGGTTGTCAAAGGGGCAAGAGTAATATCGATGGTTGTGGCCTTTGAAGGCATAACCTTTACGCCACTAATACGCTTTTCTTGATAACCAATGAAGCGACAGTGCAACTCGTATTCACCTTCAGGGATGCTCTTGAGCAAGTACTGTCCTTTTGCATCAGAGAATCCGCCATTCATTTTGCCCTGAACGGTGACAAAAACTGTTGCTCGCCGCAAGGCTTCGCCAGTTTTTGAGTCACGCACGACACCTTGAATTGTGCCATACTGTGCAGAAACCTCTGTGCATGTAAGCACGAAGGTGAGAAGAATAAGGGAGAGAAGCGTTAATCGCATGAATGTGTTCCAATCATCTTGAAGAGATGCGAAACTATCCAGGCCACATTAGCTCAGCGTTACGCCTATGTTAGCTCTTTGTTGCCATTGTTACCATGGCGAAACATTGGAGTTTTTGACCAGTGCGGCCAAGGTGGGGATGGAGAAGATACAGTCTCAAAACCAGCGAAATAGCCATAGAAATAATGGAAAAACTGCCCACGCTGATAATTGTATGCTACTCTACTATAGGAAGTCAGAGAACTGATTTTAAACATTGAAAGCAGATTCGGAGGGTCGTAAAGCCAACAAAAGTGTTCACTTTCCTTAGTGCAGAGTTGCGCAGTACTCAGCGTAGACTTGTTTCACCAAGCCATCTGACAAGCCTATCTTAGGCACGTATACTTTGTCAGCGCCCATCCAGAGCATGATGCTCAAGAAAATGCCGCCCGCGGGCACGATGACATCTGCCCGATCAGCCGACAAACCATAGTGTTCAATACGCTCATCGACCGTGAGTTTCTGTAGTTCTTCAACCAGGTGCCGGAGGGTGTGAATACTCATCGCCGTCCCTGGTGCTTGTTCCGACATCTTGAACAGACGGTTGATATTTCCTCCTGAGCCGACAAGACAGAGTTTTGAGTGAAGAGATGTTTTCTTCTTGAGCCACTCTTTCATGGACTTCCATTCAGTCTTCTTGACTTTGTCTTTTAAAAGACGCAGAGTGCCAATCTGAAAAGACTGCTCGGCTGTGGAGTGCCCGTCAATAAACACAACAGTCTCCGTACTTCCACCACCCACATCTACAAACAGACAGTTCTTTGCCAATTGCAGTGCATATGCTTTCTGACTCTCGTTGATTGTCTTGGCTTCTTGAGTTCCGCTAATCACTTCGATATCAATGCCTGCCTTCTTTCGAACGTACTCTACAACTTCTTTGGCGTTCTCAGCTTCCCTCATTGCAGCTGTCGCACAGGCTTTGAAATGCAAAACATCGTGCACCTTCATTATTGAGCGAAATGCAATCATAGCCTCAGCAAGACGATCCATTGTGCCTGGACTGATTCGTCTCTCGTCAAAGCTCTCTTCTCCGAGTCGAACCGGTAAGCGCACGAGCGTGTTCTTGTTGAAATGAAGTTCGTCGTCGTGATGGACAACCTGCTCAATGAGCAGTCGAACAGAATTCGATCCAATATCTATTGCGGCGAAGCGCTGGACGTTCATCACAGACCTCTCTTTGCTACAACCTGCTCGGCAACAGCTTCGATGAGAGTGGACTGTTCATCGGACGAACGACGGAACGCGGCAAGGCCTTGGCTCAATAAATTATATATCTTCGTCTGAGAACGTATCGCAGCTTTAGAGGAAGTGCCCTCAGTTTTTCTGTCCTTCTTCATGGTATTTGCCTGCGAGTATTGTAATGAGCGTGCCTTCACGGTATCAGCTAGTTGTATATCCAGCATGACTTGAAGTTCGCGTTGAAGCAGCGGGTCGTAGATGGGACACGTGACTTCAACACGTGAGTCTAAATTACGACCCATCATGTCAGCAGACGAGATGAAATACATTGGTTTTCCAGCATTCTGAAACACGTAGACTCGTGAATGCTCCAAGAAGCGATCCACGATGCTCATCACTTCAATATTCTCGCTCAAACCTTCTACGCCGGCAACAAGACTACACATTCCTCTGACGATGATCTTGACCTCAACACCAGCCGCGCTCGCTTTGTAGAGTGCGTCAATTATTCCTTCATCTGTCAGACTATTCAACTTCAGTGTGATGCCCGACTGCTTTCCGGCTTTTGCATTCTTGATTTCGGCGTCGATGAACTTCAGGAGCTTTGTCCTCGTTCGATTTGGTGACAGAATGAGGTGTTTGTAGTTTTTCACTACATAGTTCTTTTCGAAGAACTCGAAAAGCGATCGTACTTCATGGGTGATTCGCTTGTCTACGGTAAAGAGTGCATCGTCGCAATAGACGGTGGCAGTTCCTTCATTGTAGTTGCCTGTCGAGATGTTTGCGTACAACTGTTTCTTGCCGTTCTCTATGCGTTCGATCAGCAACACCTTCGAATGTACTTTCAATTGCGGGACACCGTAGATAACGTGAATTCCCTCGTCTGCCAGTTCCTTCGCCCAGTGAATATTCGCCTCTTCATCGAATCGCGCTTGCAGTTCAACAACGAGAGTGATGGACTTACCATTGCGTGCAGCATTGATAAGCACATTCATCACCTGTGAACGCCGCGCGGCTCTGTACAAGGTCATTCGAATACTTCGCACATCAGGATCTGCTGCTGCTTCACGAAGCAGATCTACTAAGTGCGAGAAGCTCTGGTAGGGATAGTGCAGCATGATGTCGCGAGCTGCAATTGCATCAAAGGCACTGCGCGACTCCGCGAAATGAGGATGGAGCTGTGGTTTTAGTGGTGTGTTCACCAGAGCTTTCATGCCCAAATTTGGAAAGGCAATGAAATCTTTGAAGTTGTGATAGCGGCCACCAGGTATCAAGTTATCATACTTATGCAGTCGCATTCCTGTGCGGAAGAACTCTAAGAGATCAGGGGCGATGTCCTTATCATACACAAAACGTACGGGTATTCCCTTCTGTCTGTTCTTGATCCCCTTCTCCAGTTTCTCCATGAGGCTTTGGGAGATGTCTGAATCAAGATCTAATTCTTGATCCCGCGTTAGCTTCACGATATACGCTTCCCCATTGTCAAAGTCCAAGGTTGGGTATAGCTCGTGTAAGCTGCAGCGAATAATGTCTTCAAGGAGAATGATCGCCTTGCGATTCCTTGCAGAAGGGAGCAACAAAAACCGACCGACTAAGTTCGACGGCACTTCAACGATAGAGTAGACGGTAGATCGCGGTTTGTTCTCTTGTGAGAGTTTCACTGCCAGGTAGATCGCCGAGTCTTTCATAGGTGGAAAGGTCGTGATCTGATTGAGCATTATGGGAACGAGGATCGGACGTACTTTTTCGCGGAAATACTCTCGAACGAAGTTCTGTTGCGTAGGACTCAGCTTCCGTTCATTCACGATATCTACGTGATGCTGACGCAGCTCCTGTCGAATACTCTTATACGTTGCTTCAAAAATGCGATTCTGTTGGAGTACAATGCGCTGAATATCGTCGAGCAACTCCACGGGCTTCACATGCAATGTAGACTTCGCTCTCGAGCCTAACTTCATGATTCGCTTCAGTGTAGCAATGCGGACCCTGTAGAATTCGTCGAGGTTATTGGAGAATATCCCCAGAAACTTCAGTCGTTCAAGAAGTGGTACACTTGCGTCTTGCGCTTCCTGTAAAACTCGGTCGTTGAACGCCAGCCAGGAAATATCGCGATTAATGTATCGAGGGGTCTTTGCCATAAGATCGTGCGTCTTCAAATCTACATCAGTGCCACAGCCAGACAAGCAGTGTTACGGATTGATAAAGCAGTGTGGGCTACCGGCCCAAAACACACTGACAGCGCTACCCCTTACATCAAAAGAACTTGGCATGCTCACTCGACGGGTGCGAGGGCAGGCGCAGCCTGAACTCTGAACATGAATCACCGTTGATCAATCAATTTGAACCTGCTTAGCAGCAGCTACGAGAGAGAAGACGCAAAAACCGCTGACAGAAGTGTACAAGCTCTGTTAGCTAAGGTGTTTTTCAAGGAACTTCTCGATGATCTCCATCATCTCAAGACGGTTTTCTTCATTCATGAAGCCGTGCCCTTCTTCTGCTTTCACGATATACTCCACCTCAACACCATTAGCCTTTAACGCTTCAACGATCTGATCGGACTCAGCAATGTTCACCCGCGGATCTTTGGCACCTTGGAATACGAGCAAGGGGACCCGAATGTTCTGCGCATGGAAGTATGGTGACACTTCTCGAAGCATGTCTGCTTCCGTAGTTGTGCTGCCGATCATCTCATCAAGCATATCATTGGCTTGCTTCCAATACTCGGGAATTGTTTGACGGAAGGTAAAGAGGTTCGACACACCTACGATATCAATACCGCAACAGTAGAGATCAGGTGTGAAGGCCAGACCAGCGAGTACAGCGTAGCCGCCATAACTACCACCGGCAATAGCTACGCGCTTTGGGTCGGCAACTCCACTCGCTATGAGCCAAGCCACTGCATCGCTGATATCGTTCTGCATGGAACGTCCCCACTGCTTGAATGATGCTTCCCAGAACGCACGACCATACCCGGTTGAGCCCCGAAAGTTAAGCTGCATTACCGCATAACCACGGCTTGCATAGAACTGCACCGTTGGATTGAAATCCCAGACATCGCGAGCCCACGGACCACCGTGGATGAACATAACCACCGGAAGTTGTGATGCCTCAGTATTGTTCGGCAGGGTCAAAAAACCATGAATGCTAAGTCCATCGCGCGACTGATACCGCACCGGTTCAACGATGCAAAGATCCTCGCACTTCAACCATGGTCGAGCATCCGCAATATGCTTCAAGCTTTGATCGCTTGCTGAATAGATATAGTACGAAGCTGGATTGCGAGGGTCGCTTGCCTCGATGACATATACCGTTTCGTCACGGGAGACATCGACGACATCGATGTTCTGACCAGGGAGTTTTCGTTCGATCAGCTCTATCATTTGTCGAAATTCGTCGTCCGCGAACAAGGTTTCTTTACGCGCAGCCCAATAATGCGCACCCAACACACGCTTGCGTTTATCAGATCGGGCCAGTCGGCTGATATCGTAGTCCGGGTGCTCGAAGAGAACATCGCCGTAGCTGCGCGTCAGCGGATCATACAGCACGATCGCTTCTGTGTTTCGTCCTTCATTGGAGAGCATGATCAGCTTTGAGTTATCATAACTAAAGCAGATGGGTGAAACGCTCACACGAAAATCCGTTTCAAGAAGCACTTGGAATTCTTCCCCTTCGCTATCACGATACAGGATACGATGGTTCACTCCATCTGAGCTAACTGCTACCCTAAGTTTACCAACGTGATCTGTCAACCACGCGGTTATGCTACCAGGGTTCTGTGCAACCAAACTGAGTTCTGCACTTTGAATGTTGCATCGATAGACGTCGAAGCATGATCGATCACGTTGGTTCAGTGAAATGAGAATCTCTTGATCATTGTCTTTGAGCAGATCAACAATGCGACACTGAACTCCAGGAAAAGGGGTCAAACACTCAGTGCGTTGTCCGTCGATGCTTGCAACAAACAGTTGCCAGTTCTCATCGCCACCCACATCCCTGATATAGAGAATGCTTGTGTTGTTCGCCCAGGTGAGGCCAGCAATGTTACGTACGCTTTGATCACTGAGACACTGTAATTCAGAGGTAGCAATGTTCTGTACATGCACGTTGAGACGTCCGTTAACTGGAGCAAGAAAAGCGAGGTTCTCTCCATCTGGAGATAAAGTATACCCTACTCTCTCAGGATTGCGAAAGAAGTTGTGAACGGGTATTCTCTGAGATGAACTCATTGTACTTTCAGCATTTGTGAAGAAGGTCTCATTGTACTGCATTAAAGTACAACATCTCAAGCTCTGAGTCAAGTTGCTAAGCTAGCACATGCTAGTCACTGCTTGGCAAGGCTGAGGCTCGGTGAACAGTTCTGGTTGAACACGACAAAAGGCTAGAGCGCAGCGAATGGTCCGCGCACGCTTTGTGCATGGAAACAATGTTGGAGCAGTATTTCGGAACGTATGCCTGGCGAGGAGCAACTCGAAATCTTTACTTCAACTTTTTCTGCGTTCCGCGACCTTTCGTTGCGGCAGTGTTCTCGCCCAACAGTATCTGTTTGTCATCTTCTTTTGCGATGCGGTTGACAAAGTCGCGAACAGCTACATAATCGCTCGGCATAACTTTGATTGCCTTGTACACAAACACGCGCTTTGCAGTGAGTGTTCCATTCTGCAGAGCATAGCTCACCGAGTAGTCGCCCAGAGCAGAACTCATTGACAGATTCTTTGGTAGCTCGACAGGCTGCATGTTTGGAGGCAAGGTCAAACGGAACTCTTCTACACTGCTGTCGGTGCTTGCAGCGATTTCGATTGGATACTCTCGAGTATCATAAGAGAACTCCTCCTCCAAATTCAAATGACGAAACCATGGCATACGGAACATTTTAAAGGTTCCAACTTCGCTTACAAACTTTGGTGCCTCAAAAACTTGGTGCACAAGCACTTCATTACTCAAACTGTCGAGATTCGTGAAGCTGAGCGCTTTCAACTTCGCATTAGGAAAGCTCTTCGACAGCTCCTCGAGTACCAGTTTCTCGCAGTCCTTTTGCCCTTTGTTACGAAAGGCATATCGCAGCAAAGCACTCAGACCCGATTGATAGTTCCCGTCGCGTGTCAACACAAGATCTCCGTTCTCACTTAATGTAGCGCTCGACACGCTGTGATACACTCCGGGACGAAGCGAAGTGCGAGAGATACGCTGAGCCTCGCGGACATCACGTTGTATAAGCAATGAGAATGCATCAACGTCTGCGGCTGGCAAACTGCCAATAGGAAAATTACTCGCTGTGAAGTCCAGGTAACGCATTCCACTTTTTAAGTGTACGCGTGCAATCACATGGTCAAACTCTTGACTCGGTAACTCGTCGATCATGAGTGCGGAGTTGGTTTTCACCAGACAATAATCTGCTTTGATTCCGGCAACCGAAAGCATAGAGATACCCAAGGTTGCTACGTCTTTACAATCCCCAATCTTGGTAATCAACACGTCGCGAGCACGCTGCGGTGTTCCACCGGATTGACGGAAAGGCACATAGCTATAGCGTATGCTATCGGTGATGAACTGGTACACACGACTCACAATCTCCTCGTCGCTAAGCTTGCTACTAGCCGGCACCAGCTCCTGCATCTTCTCCTTAATCTCGTAGGTAGCTTTAGCCTTCAGGTTCGTCACATCGCAGTACCAGTTAGCTATAAACTGCCAAGAATCGATACTTGTTATCTCCACATACTTTGCAACCACATCGGAACCAGGCATCGACACTTCGTTCTTAATTCCAGCTTGATTCTCAAGCTTCCATATGTAGAGCGTACCGTCATCGCAAGAGCTAATCGTCGGTTCTATCTTCTCGTTCACACTGCGATATTGAATTTTATAATCCTTCGGCGTAATCAACGACATTCTCGAGATGCGAGTAGGAAACATTCCATTAAAGAAACGTCGATCGCTGAAATGTTGAAAAAAACGATCTGAACTACGTTCGTAATCTCGATAGCGTACGTAAATGAAGTCACCCTCTTGCAAACCTTTGAACACCATCTCACCTTTACTGATATCAGCTCGAATCTCCGAACCAGATGCTTTCATGCTGACTGCTTTCTCAATGGTAGCACTACTTCCCAGGTTCAGCTCTTTCCAGCGATCGATACCTTCTTGCTTGAGTATTCTAATCAACAACTCAAACTGTCCCTCCGCAGTTCCTTCTGGATAGAGAACATACTTTCGGTCATCGAGGATGATGATGCTCTCGTCGTCAGGATAGTCTGATGCCTGAGGCGAAGTCTTCACCAGCGAATCGATGGCGTATTTCGCAATAGGTTGGAACACCTGCTTTTTGTTTTCAAGTGTACGGATCTTCTCGCGCAGTTTTAAATATCCAGGATAACAAACCAGTGCTTTCTTGTATTCTTCAAGAGCATTCGCCTTCAACTCTGTTTGCATGTAGATGTCGCCGAGTAGCTCATGATAGTCAGCAGCGTTTGGACAAGCCTCCAGCGAGGTTAACACATGGGTTCTCGCGCTTGCATAATCTTCAATTCGGAAGTACGATCGTGCCGTGTTGTAGTGATAGCCTGGTGCGTCATTACTAAGATCCGCGAGGGCTGCACGTGTTTTCTGCCACTGCGAAAACTGGTTGGACTCTGCATATAGCTCAGAGAGAGCCGTGAGAGCATCATATGAAGCAATATCTTCGGAATACTTCTGCCACACTTCGATTGCGCCAGCAACATCATGATGATCTTGTTTCCTAATCGCAGCCATTCCACTGGCAAATGCATAGCTCTTTGGATATTTAGCGTAGGAACTCTTCAGCAAAGCGATCGCTTCTGCTTCTTTACCTGTAGAACTATACAGTAATATTTGAGAGGCGATTACCTTTTCTTCGTTTGGACATACCCTCTGATAGATACTCATCAAGCGTTCTGCTTCTTCGTATGCCTTATTGTTTATTGCCTCTCGAAACTTAAACTCTAGTGCATTGATGTCAGTGCTGTCTATAGACCAGAGCTTCTCAAGAGTGGCGATAACCAAATCCCTTTTGTCATTTCTCGTATAGGCCTCCATCATGCGGTCTAATAAGACCACAGATTGAGGTGAGCGCTTGAGTGCCTCGCGCAAGGTCATCTCTGCTTGTTCGCCCTTATCGTTGCGCAAATGGCAATCAGCTAACAATAAATAATTCTCTAAGCGATCTGGATGAGCTTGCAGTCTTTGCTCGAAATACTGCTCAAAGGAGTTTGGCATCACTTTGCACATGGCTCCTGGCCGAGAAGGATACTTCTGTATCTCCGTTGAACTGCGGAGGCCAGGTATCGGACGTCCAGCTTGATCTACAATTCGAAGCAGAAAATTATTGCGATCAATCTCCCAGACGCAGAGTTTGACCAGTACTTTGTTCCAACCGCTCTGCAATTCTGTTTGACAGATGTAGGTATCAACATCATTATTGTACTCGTCTTCAGATTGTAACATTAGCTCGTCATTGAGGAGCACTTTAAATGCACCTGAGGTTCCGATTCGCAATGAAACGGCTTGCTTCTTTTCCGAAAACACAGAACAATAGGCATAAAAAACACCTGCACTGGTTGTGAAGTGTCGTTCAATATCAAACCAACGGTCTGGTCGCAAATGCTGAGGCACAAACCACTTTGCAGTCGAGCCAAAGCGACCAGGATACAGAGCATTCATGTTGATGGCTTTCTCAGGCTCATATACTTTGTTAAATCCGCTGCCTGAGATATTCTCAAAAGGACCTATAACTGCCCATTCTCCAATGCTATTCAACTGCTTATAATGTTCTTCTGATCCTTCGATGTCATTTGTAAATCGAGCATGATCTCCCAATCGAGAATGCGCCATGGCCGCCAACACACCCATTGAATCTGGGTTCTTTATCAAACTCTCATACTGTTTAGTTAAACGAAACTCACTCACGGTAGAATTACTCTGCGCCATCACACCTGCCATGGCAGAATAAAACAAGGCATGAGGATTTGATGAGGCTTTCATCGCAAGCTCATACTCATCCCATGCTTCGCGGTAGCGATGTTGCCAGGTGTATAAGTAACTTAATCCCAAGTGTACGCGCTCGTTCGAGCCCGAGCTTTGCTTCAATTCGCGAAAGGCTCTTTCGGCTGCAGTTGCGTCTCCCTTTTGCAGAAGATCCCAAGCCTGCTGTACAGCGCTGTCAACGTTTTGTGCTTGTGCGCGCAATGCTGAGCTGAAACTCAGCACGGACAAAAGGAGTGCTAGAAAACTTGTTTTGAAAGAATGCGAGCAAGGTGTTTTTTGGGTCATAGAGATCAGCGATTGGAGCGCGAAAATTAGCACATTAAAGGCTTTGCAGCAATTGGGGTGGGAAAACAATTATTGCTCTTTGTTGATTTTCTGCCGCTCAGTCTCGACTCTGTAAAGCCACTAGAGCGAAAGCTCTTTTTTCAGCATCTCCGCTGGCTATAAAGCAACACGCCGACCCTTCATGAAAGGACGGCGTGCATTTTTGAACCTTAGGTGATTTTTCTCCAACCGTGCAGCTTCGCTGCCCGCTGGCAATCGATTGATCTGATCTCAGCCTCATCCTCTACTGCCCGGCAGACATTTGCACATATAGCTCCATAGCTGCGCCCTACTGCAGAGATGCAAAGCCCTATTGTCTTCATTGTATGACATCGTTGACTGATTCAGAGATCATACAAGCCCGCATCAAATGAAGGCAAGTTATATCGCGGCCTCCGTGGTTTTCTCAGCGTTTTTCTTGTCAAATACACGATTGATCATGTCTGGCAGTTTCTCAAAAGCAGCATTCAAACCACGGCTACCGCGAGCAGAGATAAACTGGATGTTTTCGCCACGGGTAACAAGGAAGCCAACAGGACCCATACCGAGTCCAGCACCGCCGCCGGCACCTACACCTTCACCGCCAACCGACTTAGCATCACTTTTGCCTTCGCCGCCACCGCCGCCAAAGCCAAGCCCAACCGACATGACTGGAATGCAGGTGTACTCGCCTAACTGGAACTGTTGTCCCATAATCGTCTCGGTTTTTGCTTCCTGCTTTAGGAACTCTGTGATGTTGCCCATCATGTCATCAACTGTTTTCATACTACTCTCCTAGAATGGTGAATAAAGAATGTGGGAAATGTAAATGCCCATAGTAAACGTCCTACCGTATTCTGTACATACACACGTACAGAATTGTGACCTAAAAAATTTGGCTGTATTCGAAGTGGAGAAAGCTGTGCGAGTGCATAGGCAACGGGAAAGAGCCATGCATTCCACTCATCAATACCGGTGTCTACAACTATCGAGGCTTTACGCACTTGAAAGCTGTTCAGACAAGCGCGAAGACGACGCCATGGAATCGATCTTCTCCTTCTCGCAGACTGCCTCCCTGCCGATACATTGTTAGTCGTTGTGTGACTTTGCGTCTTGCCACTCGGTTTCTGATTGGTGTCTATTACTGTATCCTTTTCTCGCTCATCACGAATGCGCCTCTCTCTTTTTGCTGCAGCCTGTCGAATCTGCTTACGGACTTCGTCAATGAGATTCAACTCCTTCGTATAACCCAGCACCCAAAGTGATACTACGGGCTCAACGTTAACGATGCGCAGTTTTAGATGAGCCACAAATGGCATCCGAAGCATGTAGCTAGAGCGTGTGGAATCCACAATAAGCTGCACTGGTACGAACAGAATGACAATGAGAACGAGCGCGACAAGTCCTAGAATCAGGTACAGGATGTAGAGTACGATGTCCATTGAAGCGCAGCTATAACCGCGGCATCGAGTAACGAAGTTGTGTATGGTATACTAACGCTGAGCCTGTGAGAATGTTGCAGAATTCTTCACCTTGAATGCTGGAGAATGAGCGCTGGAGGTTCATACCCGACAGAATTCATTCCAACAGTCGCTCAACGACTTATCGCAAGTTCGAGAGTTGCGGCTATCTATACACTGAGCAGCGTCAGCTTTAGCGCTGAGAGTTGTCAGAGAGCTGTCAGACTCTTGTAGCAAGAAAGAGGAGCGGACAGTTGTTCTTAAGAAGAAAGGACGTTCATGAGTTCCATCATTGATGGACTAATCTGTAAGCAACGTTTGCGAGCATCCAGGAGAGAGGTGTAGACGATTTCATGATTGATCTCGCCAACCATGATGTTGCTTTGGCCCTCAAGCAGAGCATTTACGGCCGCTACCCCTAAGCGCGAGGCAAGCACTCGATCTGAGCAGGTCGGTGAGCCTCCACGCTGTATGTGACCAAGAATACAAACTCGAACTGCAAACTGGGGGTAGCGTGCGTCTACTTTTTCAGAGATTTTTACAGCGCCACCTTCTTCATCTCCTTCAGCGACGACGACGATAATGGAGCTCTTCTTGCGACTCCATCCGCGATCTAAAACACTATACAGATGCTGCAGATTGGTTTTCGTTTCTGGGATATAGATGGCCTCAGCACCAACCGCTAAACCAGTACGGTATGCGATGAAGCCAGCATCACGTCCCATTACTTCAACGAAGAAGATCTTATTATGCGACTCAGCAGTGTCGCGGATTTTATCAATAGCCTCCATGGCAGTATTGATCGCTGTATCATATCCAATGGTAAAATCTGTGCCGTGGATATCGTTATCTATTGTCTTTGGAATCGCAACAAAAGGAATACTGTGCTCGGCAGTGAATGCGCGAGCGCCGGCAAAGGATCCATCGCCGCCAATTAGTATGACCCCTTCAACTCCGTGTGCTTTGAGTTGATCAAATGCCTGTTGACGTCCCTCCACACTCATGAAGCGATCACTACGAGAAGATTTCAACACAGTACCACCGCGTTGGATAATACCGCTCACGCTAGCAGAACTCAGTTCTTGAAAGTCGCCATCGATCATCCCGTCATAACCATCATGAATACCGATGACTGTGATGCCGTGAAAGTTTGCAGTGCGTACAACGGCACGAATGCAAGCGTTGAGTCCAGGTGCATCTCCCCCACTTGTCAGCAGGGCAATGGTCTTGAAGGCTGGCCTGTTGTCATGCGCACGAAGATCAGGTGTGGACTGTGTGTTTTGGACTTCAGGACTTGTCTGAGAATCTGTTTCTGTGGTGCTCAACATAGTTCGTGCACAAGGCATCAATGAAGGATGTACTACTCAAATTTACGGACGAAGCATCCACAAAAATGAAGGGTTCTCAAGAACATCATTCCTGAGAACCCCATACATTCTGTTTTATGTCTGAAACAGACTTCCGCACAACAACAAAGCCTCTTCGCGAATCTTGTCGACCTCAGTCTTCAGGGATGCGAGGAGGGTCGCTCACTCTTCGATGGAGCCTGGCTTGGCTTCGGAGTGACGACGGGACGCACATTGTCATTCGATCGAACCGTGCCACTTCCAGCTGAAGGCTGGGGGTTTGAGCGTGGTTGCTCCACACGTGGTACCGATCTTGGAACCTCGCGAGGCGCAGGACTTGGAACAGGATTGCGCGGCATGGTGTTTGGACGTTCTTTCGTTTCGGGTACCGGTGAGGGCTGCACAGGAACAGAAGGCTGTCTGCGCGTAGGCTCGGGTGCCGGATTTGTTGTTGGATTAGGATTTGGACGAACTGGAGTACGTTCACGTCTAACATCTGGATCCGGATTAGGATAGGTTGAAGTTGGTCGGTCAGTTGTTGTACGACGACCGCCAGTACCGGTTCCTGTAGATCCTGAGCCAGAGGAGCCGGTTCCGCTGCGCTGAGTACCTATACCTCCGGTACTAAGATCACGGATGCGCTCTATGCGACGACTACGATCATCTCGAAAGTCATCCGCTAAACGCGTACGGTTTGTTCTGTACCAGTTGTGCGTCACGTAGCTGCAACGGGCATAATATCTTCGTGGGCCATAGTTGAAATAGTCGAAGTAACAGTTTGTGATATGTGGATACATACCGAAGTTTGGACGATGGCGAAAGTGCCATGACAGAAAGTACCAAGAGGGCGTTCCATACCACATAGTCCGACCACTTGAATAATAGAAGCCCCAGTGATACCAATATGGATATGGTGTCCAGCATGGAGTTTCATACCACCAGGGATATCCACTCCAATAGGGATACGATACATTGACGTAGCGTTCAACCACAACGGGTTGTGTTTCAGAATACTCTTGTGGAGCATATCCCTGCGATTCTGCAAAGTCGCGAGCACTCTGTTTCAATTCAGACTGCGCATCTGGATCATTCTCCATCTTCGCCTTCCACTCTTCCAAATCCTTCGCCTTGCGATTAACGAGCGCAATGTTCATGTCTTGGAAACGTGAACGTACCAAATCAGGATTGCGTTTGTACAAATCACCGAGAACAACACACATACGCATATTGTCATTCAAGGTGCTCATCGCCTCAGGGTTCTTCATTAAGAGTCCGAAGGCTTGACGAGTAGGCTCAGAATACGCAGCTAAGATCTGCGCCGAACGCTGTTCGAAGTCACGGCGAATGAGATCAACACTACCCAACACCTCTGGATGTTTCGTTGCTATCTCACGCGCGTCAACGCGCACATCTTCGGGATAATCCTGGAGAAGTCTGTCAAGAGCTGCGCTCTCGCGCGATGAGCTTTGCTGAAGTTGACTGACCAGACTTGGAAACCGAGTAAGGTTCCAAATCTTTGATTGCTCTTCTTTGGTATACGCGCTAATCGCTTTTTTGAAAGACTCATGAGAGCTCTTCTGCAGATCTCCCACTCGAGTGACGAGTTCAGGGCTTCCCGCTCCGACGAATAGTGCGCTTCGAATCTCGGTGTCGTAGAGCGCAATAACGCTGACAACATCACTATCATCCTGCACGAGCTTGTCGAATGTTGCCGCGTCGTCCTGGGCACGAAGTGCCAAACCCATAAAACTGAACACAGCAACGAAAGTACTGAGGAACAAATGCTTCATATATTTCCTTTCGATCCGCAGATCTTCAGAGTGGTACACAGAACTTTGTCAACAATTCGAGCAGAAAAGTTTACTGTCTTAACGTTTAGGCACGAAAAACAGCGAGAATTATTGGGCAATCCAGCCTCCATCCACAGCAATTGCGTCGCCAATAACAAATGACGAAGCGTCAGAACAAAGCCAGGTGACCACATCTGCAACTTCTTCTGGCTGACCCATACGGCCTACTGGCTCCATGTCTTCATACATCTTCTCTACTGCTTTGTCTTTACCAGTGGTGCGGTCAATCATTGGGGTATGGATAACACCCGGACACACAGCATTCACTCGAATTCCTGTTTTCGCGTTTTCGATGGCAGCGGCTTTTGTTAAGCCTACAACGCCATGCTTTGACGCCACATAAGCAGGTAGGGCTGGAAAGCCAACTAGTCCGGCAATCGATGCACAGTTCACAATGGCGCCCTTCTGCTGCTTCAGCATTTGTGGTATCTCATATTTCATGCAGAGCCAAACACCTCGAAGATTAACGGACGTGGTACGTTCCCAGTTGTCCATTGTACAATCTTGGGTTAGCGCTGTATGACCTTCAATTCCAGCGTTATTAAAGGCATAATCAAGGCGGCCGTACTCTTTTACTGTCTGCTCGACCATGGTGCGGACATCGTCTTCCAGCGACACATCACAGCGCACAAAGATTGCTTCACCGCCTTCAGACCGTATCGCATTGACGGTGTGCATATCCTCTATGTAGTCTGCGACACATACTTTAGCGCCATTCATCGCGAATGCTAGAGCGGTCGCTCTACCAATCCCGAAAGCACCACCAGTAACAATGGCGACTTTGTTTTCAAACATCCCTTTCATGATTTTTCCTTTGAAATAAGTGGTTCGAAGCTATAGTTCGGTTCAATATGTTCATGCATCTAAGGGTACTCAAGCTCATGCTCTGCAGCTTGGATGTTCGCAATACCCTGAACTAAGGCATCAGGACTGAATGAGATAGAATCTATGCCGCGTTTCACGAGGAATCGCGCAAACTCTGCGTTGTCGCTCGGTGCCTGGCCACACAATCCAATTTTCCTTCCGCATTTCTTTGCCCGTTGGATCACCAGCTCTAGCATTGCAAGCACAGCATCGTTGCTCTCGTCAAACAGTGGAGCTAAGAGTGCCGAGTCCCGATCAACACCTAAACAAAGTTGGGTCAGGTCATTCGAGCCAATGGAGAATCCGTCGAAGAGCGCAGCAAACTGCTCGGCGAGTATGACGTTGCTTGGTATTTCAGCCATAACATATACTTCTAGTCCATCTTTGCCCCGCGTCAGACCAAACTCCTGCATAGTAGCAAGTACCTTCTTGGCTTCATCAATGGAGCGACAGAACGGAATCATCACCTTGACGTTGCGGAGTCCGAGTTCTTCACGCACTCGCTTGATGGCTGCGCATTCAAGGGCAAATGCATCTCTGTAACGATCGTGATAGTATCTGGATGCTCCACGAAAACCTAACATTGGATTCTCTTCGTGTAACTCGAAAAACTTACCGCCGATCAAATCGGCATATTCGTTGCTTTTAAAGTCACTGAAGCGAACGATAACGTCTTTGGGATTGAAGGAAGCTGCCACCATTGCAATAGCTTCAGATAGCTTCTCAACAAAGTACTCTTCTCGTCGAGAGTATGCGCTCGTCAAAGAATCGATGACTTGTTTGTCTTGGGCATCAGGTAACAGGTCATAGTGCACCAAGGCCATTGGGTGAACGCAAATACTCTTGGCAATAACAAACTCCAAGCGCATGAGTCCAACACCTGCATTTGGCAAGAGTGAGAGCCGCATTGCTTTGTCGGGATCTGCAAGGATCAGCATCGCATCCGTTGAACTGATACCATGCTGGTGCAAAGACTTCTCCTTGATTGTCCACTTCAGTTTGCCATCATACACGATGCCCGTTTCTCCTTCGGCGCAACTCACTGTTACAACTGCACCATCGTGAAGCTTAGCTGTTGCATCTTTTGTCCCTACGACAGCAGGTATTCCGAGTTCTCTGGCTACTATTGAGGCATGGCTGGTGCGACCACCCCTATTTGTCACGATGCTGACAGCTTTGCGCAGCAAAGCATTCCAATCAGGATTGGTGTTGTCGGCAACAATTACATCACCCTCTTCTACCTTCACGGCATCACTTAACGATTGCACCACGCAGACGCGTCCACTAACAATGCTACGCCCAACTGCTTGTCCGGAACATAGAACCGTTGATCGCTCCTCTAAGGAGTACTCTTTCGTTGAGAGCAATGTTGACTTCTCTGGAAGGACGAGTGGACGTGCCTGGACGATGAACAGTTCTGAACTCAGACCATCTTTAGCCCATTCGATATCCATAGGGCATTGGTAGTGCTTTTCAATTGCTAGGCACCAACGAGCGAGGACCTCTGCATCGTCTCGATTCAAACTCCATTGGTGTTGTTTCTCAGCCGAGGTGTCGGTATTTCGAACAGTACTCGCTGCACTGAGATTCTTTTCATAGACCATCGTTCGCTCTTTGGTTCCGAGACGTCGGTAGATAAGTGAAGGACGTTCTGCTTCTATCGAGGCTTTCCAGAAATAGTACTCGTCGGGGCTTACAGCTCCTTGCACAATGTTCTCGCAAAGTCCCCATGAACTTGTTAGATAGATGAAACGTTTGAAGCCCGTATCGGGATCACAACTAAAGGCTACACCTGCGCTCGCGAGATCAGAACGAACCATCTGCTGGATGCCGGCGGAGATCCCGACGCCAAGTTGGTCGAATCCGTGATCGGCACGGTACTTTATTGCTCGGTCGTTGTAGAGCGAAGCATAGCAGCGTTGCACAGCATACATGACCTGCGTTACACCTGTGATGTTTAAAAACGAATCATGCTGTCCTGCGAAACTTGCCCCAGGCAGGTCTTCCGCTGTTCCACTGCTGCGAACGGCAACAGCAGTATTTAAGAGATTTGATTCTAGCAGATGTTGTGCTACCTCAGATACCAGATCCTCGGGCATTGTTGCTGCGAGTATACGGCTCCGTATTGCAGAACCAACTTCCGCAAGATTCTTCAAACTAAACTGATCTAAGGTTTGAAGCTGAGTTGCAATACACTCTTGCAGGTGATTTGCGTGAAGAAAGTGACGATATGCTGCAGTAGTTAAGCAGAATCCAATAGGAACGCGAATGCCCATTGCGCTGAGTTGGCTGGACATTTCCCCAAGTGAGGCGTTCTTTCCACCAACACTCTCAACATCCGACATTCGGATAGCATCAAAATGCTTGACGAAAGGTGTATTACGAAGATGCAGTAACATGAGGTCTTTCCTTAGAATTCAATCGAATGTACGCTGTCTATGACTTGTCAATGAAGTGAGACTGAACGTGGTCTTCAGCAATCAGTTATTGGTCATGTGCTGGCTTTCTTTCCAACAAGAATCCACCTGCCTCCATGACAGCTCGGCTTTTCACTTTCCATTGTTCGCTTACTCCAAAAAAGAACTGTGCCCGAAGCATCTGCAATCGGGCACGTTCAGTTATGCTACAGTTATCTCTTTAACTGCAGGCGCTGGTCCAGGCTCACTTTTTGGAACATGCAGCTGCAACATTCCTTTGTCGTACACAGCTTGAATGTTGTCGGCAACAACATGTTTCGGCAGACGGAATGAGCGCGAAAATGATTGAAACGAGAATTCACGTCTGCGATAGTTCTCTTTCTCTTCTTTGTCCTCCTGCTCCTTGGCAGCACTAATACTCAACAGATCATGATCTATCGAGATCTTGAAATCCTTCTTCTCAAATCCAGGTGCTGCTACATCAACAGTGAACTCTGTATCTGTTTCTTTGATGTTGACGGCTGGCACGTTGTCCTCAGGCATCCAGCTTAGCCACTTAGGACTCAGAAAGGTATCGTTGTCAAAGAAGTCTGATAACACAGAGGGAATCAGGCTCTTTGGAGATTTTGGAGCGAGCAGTGTCATTGTTTTAACCCAGTGTGAAACATATGAATTGACGTCGCAAAACTATCCTGATGCTGTGGGATGCACCATGAGGTTGACCCGTTTCGAGCTACACTAAGTTAAGATACCGGCGCCGTAGATTTGTTCAACTACACTACGGAGTATCTTTATGAGTGAGAAGAGTGCAAGACGGGAACGCAGGACCTTCAGTCCAGAGTTCAAAGAATCGTGAGGTTGACCCGTTTCGAGCTACACTAAGTTAAGATACCGGCGCCGTAGATTTGTTCAACTACACTACGGAGTATCTTTATGAGTGAGAAGAGTGCAAGACGGGAACGCAGGACCTTCAGTCCAGAGTTCAAAGAATCGGCAGTTCGCATGGTAGACGAAGGGAAGCTGCCAATGTCCCAGATAGCTAACGACCTAGGAGTGCATGTAACGCAACTGCGAAGCTGGCGCGATGCTTTTCACGAGCACGCAACGGAAGCTTTTCCAGGTCGTGGCAATCAGCGAGAGCTTGAGGCAAAAGTTGCTCAATTGCAGCGAGCTCTGAAAATCAAAGAGCAAGAGGTCGAAATTTTAAAAAAAGCGACGGCCTTCTTCGCGCGGGAGAAATAAGCAAGTACCAGTTCATTGACAACCACAGACAGTTGTACCCAGTACGTTTGATGTGTAGTGTGCTTCGTGCGAGTTCAAGAGGCTTCTATACATGGTGCAACCGACGTGAAAAGGATGAACAGCGTAAGGAAGGCCAAAACCAGATAGTTGAGAAGATTCGCGAGTATCAAGGTGACACCTATCGCTACGGCAGTCCCAGGATTCAAGCAATGCTGTGTAAAGACGGACACCGGCACAGTCGCAAACACATAGCAAAACTGATGAGAGAGAACGGACTAAGCTGCCGTTTAAAACGAGCGATCAAGCGAACAACGTTCAGTAAGGGCGATAAAAACGTAGCACCTGACTTAGTTAAGCGAGACTTCAGTGCAGAGCAACCGAATCAGCTATGGACCAGCGATATCACGTATTTGCGAGTCAAAAACGGCTGGGTTTATCTATGCGTCGTTCTTGACATATTTAGTCGTAAGGTCGTAGGCTGGAGCCTTGAAAGTCGGATGACTCAACGCTTAGTTCTACGAGCACTGACTATGGCAATCAAACGTCGGCGCCTCTGCAAGGGAGTCGTCTTCCACACCGATCGCGGTTCTCAATACAAGGCCAACTCGGTTGTAAAACTGTGTGAGAAGGCCGGAATCAATCGCAGTATGGGCGAAACGGGCACGTGCTACGACAACGCCATAACCGAGAGTTTTAATGGCACATTGAAAGACGAGATTCTGTTTTCTTACATACCACGTCATGACGAGGAAGCGCGAATACTGGTTGGCCGATACATTGAGTTATATTACAATCACCATCGACCGCATTCAGCTTTAGGCTGCATCAGTCCGATGGAGTTTGAAAGTAATTGGTGGCGTCAAAACAAGCTTAACTTTGTGTAGCTGTTTTCGGGTCAAGATCAGTGCCTGGCGGCGCCCTTAAATCAGCTTCATTCGATCCAACAGGTAGTCGTGTGCTTACTGTATCCTCAGACAGCACGATCAAGATTTGGGACTCCATGAGTGGTTCGGTAACAGCCGTTCTCCGTGGGCATACAGGCGAAGTTATGAGCGCCGCGTTTAGTCCTGATGGACAGAGAGTTGTTAGCGGTAGCTATGATTGCACCGCAAAAATATGGGACCTTGGTTCGACACCAGTCAGCATTGACCGCTCTTTGGAAGCGCCAACAGAAGCATCGGTCAAAGTTCAACCTATCCCCGCGGATGAAACGCTTTCAGCGACCATATCAAGTCGTGTGGGTGAATTTTGTGAGTATTCAATTGTTGACCTCCTTGGACGTAGCGTCAAACCCGCCACACAACTTCATATCAACTCTTGTCCTTTTTCATTTTGTATTCCGATAGAAGACCTAGGTGAAGGACAATTCATCTTGTGTGTTCGTAGTAGCTCTGGTGTGCTGACGAGTCCGTTCATTGTTAGTAGACCTTAAACACCAAGTCAGCAACCTTTGTACACACGAAGGTTACTTAACAAGTAGGAAGTTTCCTCAAGTACAAAGTACCTCAAGGTCATTCGGAAAGTAGACCGCGTCGAACAGAGCGTCCTGTAGCCACTCTTCGTAAGCAGCCTTATTGTGCCAATAGCGAATCGAGTACATGATAACAGCCAAGCATGTATGGATGAACTCATGAGTCTGCTTCTGTTTTCTTCGAGTGATACAGATGCCATCACGTGCATAAACTACTAGGCTTGGCTGCAGCAACGATTCAGTGCGGAGAACAGTCTTTAGCGACAACGACACTCTCCTTAGCAAAAGGCATCTAATGTATTGGAATGTAGATTGGCTTAACCATGATGTGTTCCATGCCATCAATCTGCGCGCAACTGTCAATGTACGTCGCTTGCAGTTGTTCTGCTCTGAACTGCCATATCGTTTTGGTCACCATGCTAATGAAGACTACGTATTCTGCCTGAGAATCGAGCCTAGCTCTTTTTAGGGCTGCGACAAGACTCTTCCTTGCTCATTCTGAAACTCTAAGCTCCACTCGTCTGTCATCATAGTTTTAAGCCAGACGCGCCCAGAGCGACGAAAGACTTCAACATGAAGGCCAAAGGACTGTCGAAAGAGTTTCTCAAATTCAACAACAGACATAGTAGGATGAATGACGAGCTCAGCATGCAGTGGTTGTCTGTACAATTCCGCAAGGGTGGTTACTGCGGCACGTCGCGAGTTGACGGCAATGGGTTGTTGTAAGCCATGAACTTCGTACACTTCTAAACGCAAGTACGGAAACAGCGCACTAAAAGCCTCTTGTAGTGCTTGCACCGTCGAGGTGTCGCTTATCTGTAATGTCATAACGCCTCCGCCTCTATACCACTCATCTTCACAAACGTCCAGTATCAGTTTATCTCTGATCTGTTCGCTGTTCGAAACTAGCTCTCAGCTTGAGGGAGGTGTATGACGCAAGTCAGTACAGAGTCTGAGATACCTCAGTATCAACAGAGTACAAATCGAGCGTACACAAGTATTGTTGTGTCGATGGCTCTTATCGAATCCGGAAATTGACAAAGGCGCTTCGATGTCAGTTACGCATTTGCGACAGTTTCTGTCGATTGAGGATGGTGATACTCCCACCATGTATCTCAATAAGCTTCTCGCTTCGAAAGTCACTGAGAGTGCGAATCGTTGTCTCTGTAGCAGTACCTGCAAGGTTTGCCAGATTCTCGCGAGAGATATTCATCTGAAAGTGCTCTGAGCCATCCTTTGCATAGTGTTGCTCTAGGCTAAGCAGTGCCTCTGCTACTCGCTTACGTACACTGTTGTACGCTAAACGGAGAAGCTGTTCCTCCTTCTGTTCCAGTTCATCAGCGAGCATACGAATGAAGGTGCGAGAAACAGCCGCGTTGCGCAGCAACAGCGAGAAAAACTCTTCTTTCGGAATAAAGCAGATTTCACTCTCATCTAATGTTTGCGCTTCGTCTGCATAAGCACGCTCTTCCATGAGAGGCAAATAGCCAAAGAACTGTCCATCAGAATACAACGCAGTAATCAACTCCTTGCCGAGTTCGTGAGTACGGTAGGTCTTCACCTTCCCTCGTTGAAGAAAGAACACACCATGTGGCTGAGCACCTTCTTTGTAAATAGTTTCGTTCTTCTTATAGTGCCGTGCCTCATGAGCAGTGGGGAGCGATTCAAGATCTGGAGCGGCATCTTGCACCATAGCATCAATGCCTTCAACGGACCTTTCATATGGCTTCGAAGTGCGCTCATGCTTGCGCAGCCTACTCTCCACTGCAGCTAGCAACTCTGAGTCATCGAAAGGCTTTGACAAGTAGTCATCAGCTCCAAGCTCCATGCCACGACGAACATCGCTGCGCTCGGCTTTAGCCGAGAGAAAGATGAAAGGAACCGATGCTGTTCGAGCATTTTTCGACAACAAGTGAAGCACTCCGTAACCATCAAGTACTGGCATCATGATATCGCAAACAATGAGGTCGGGAACCTGCGCCAAGGCTAGTTCCACGCCTTGTTTGCCGTTCTCAGCGCTGTAGACCGTATACGCAGCGAGTTCGAGAATCTCACAGATATTCTCGCGCATTTCTGTGTTGTCTTCGATTACGAGAATGGTGTTCATCGAGGTAAATGTAACGTGACCAATGTGCCTTCATTTTCTTTGCTGAGAAGCGACATTGTGCCGCCCATCACCTCAACAAAGCGACTAACTATATTCAAACCCAAACCAGATCCTTTGATGTGCATGACGTTCTTTGCTCGAAAGAAACGCTCAAACACATGTGGCACATCTGCTTCTGGAATTCCAATTCCCTGATCCTGTATCTGAATGCCGATATCAGTCGCTCCAACACTCACTCTAACAGTTACGGACTTTTCAGGCGGCGAATACTTCAGTGCATTAATAATGAGATTAGAAAGTACAGTCTTTAAGTGTTTGGTATCTACTACTACTTCTCTATCACCTGTAAACACGAGCTCAATTTCATGCTCACTTGTACTACGAAACTCCTCTAACAACCGGTCTAATAAGTCCTGCAAGTCACAGGCTACAGGGTTATTCTCAACTACACCCTCTTCTAGCTTTGACAGCGAAAGAAACTCATCTAATACATCATTTAAGCTGGCAATGCTTGATTTGACACGTTCAATGTGCTTATCGCGCTTCTCAAGTTCCCCAAGATCTGCGTACTTCTTGATCAGGCTAATTGATGATAATATTGTAGCAAGAGGCGTACGAAACTCATGTGAAGCAATGCTCACGAAGCGAGTCTTCAGATGGTTTAACTCTTTCTCCTTTGCCAAAGCCTGACTCAGTTCTGCTTTGGTGTGCTCAAGCTGGTCTACTGCTTCTTGTAGAATAAGAGTTCGATTGTGAACATCTCGTTCCAATTGTTCCGCATACTGTCGCAACTGCTGCTCAGCCTGGATGCGATAGGTGTTGTCAACAACAAAGGAGATAACAAAGTGCTCACCAAGTACTTCAAACGGACTTAAGCTTATCTCTAATGGAATTTCGTGTCCATCTTTGTGCAAGCCGACCAGTCCACTTCGCTGCCCAAATGCACGCACATGCGGATGATTGTGAAACTTCTCTCGATCACTCCGGTGTTGCTCTACAAGACGTGGTGGTACCAGTTTTTCAATTGAACTACCCATGAGCTCATCTTGGTTGTACCCAAACAACTGCGCACACGAGGGATTGATCCGAACAATTCGTCCCTTTGAGTCACTAACAACAATACCCTCATTCGCATACAGGAAAACGAGATCATTTTCTTCGAAGCCACCCATATCTGTGTCCTTGGAATCAATGTGTTATCTCTGCCCTACCGCTGAGCTCTATCGTAACTATGCCTTGCTACGCACTTGCAAAGATACAATAAAAGAGTGTTTTGTCTTTTATATTCTCTGTTCAACATTTTCTTCTATGCATAGCTGCAGATCTATGGCCTGAAGAACCACTCAGAGTGATCAGAACCATGCATAAACATCAGTATTGTTTTGTGCTTAGCCCAGAAAGAGTCCCTGGTTATGTACCTTGGTGACCCTCCTATAGCCACGACAATCTGTTTAGTCTCACACCTGTTAGAACAGTGAAAACTGTGCAAGGACCGTTCAGAGACGATCGATTTGATGCATTTTCATAGCCCGTGGCGACCGAGCTGGGACAATTGAGCGATGAGAAGATGGTCGTTTTGCCCTGGTGCGAGTTAAATTGCACGACTTTCTACGCACATTCACTCTTCATGCAACAATATCACGATCTGCTCCGACACATTCTACGGTCGGGTGTTCGGAAGAACGACCGGACAGGTACGGGCACCTTATCGGTTTTTGGCTATCAGTGCCGATTTAACCTTGCAGAAGGATTCCCTCTAGTAAGTACCAAAAAGCTCCACCTGAAGTCGATCATCTACGAGTTGCTCTGGTTTTTAAAGGGTGATACCAACATTCGTTATCTCAATGAGAATGGCGTTAAAATCTGGGATGAATGGGCAGACAAAGAGGGAAATTTGGGTCCAGTATATGGAAAACAGTGGCGTAGTTGGGAAGGACATTCCTCGACCACAATAGACCAAATTGCCGATGTCATAGCGCAGATCAAAAGCAACCCTGACTCACGTCGTCTGGTTGTTAGCGCTTGGAACGTAGCCGATCTGCCACTCATGCACCTGCATCCTTGCCATGCCTTGTTTCAGTTCTATGTTGCTGAGGGCAAACTCTCTTGTCAACTCTATCAGCGTAGTGCCGATGTATTCCTTGGAGTGCCCTTTAACATAGCCTCATACGCTTTACTTACGATGATGATTGCGCAAGTGTGCGATCTTCAAGTTGGAGATTTCATCCACACCTTTGGTGATGCGCATCTCTATTCTAACCATCTTGAGCAGGCGCGGCTACAATTAGAACGAGAACCCTTTCCTTTACCACAGATGCGCATCAATGCGGCGGTGAAGAGTATTGATGAGTTCCAGTTCACAGACTTTGAGCTGCTAAACTATCAAGCTCATCCGCACATTAAGGCAGATGTGGCAGTCTAGCATTCAATTCTCAACAGCAACATTCACAGCACCTTCAATCTCGTACATAGAGTAAGCTGCGCAGGCAGCTTGTAAGACAAAATCCACCAGACCTAAACCACGCACTATGACTACACTGAGTTCACAGCGTTCTTCCGAGATTGTCCTGGCAATGAAAGGACGACGCATTGCTGTTGTTGGCGACGTAATGCTCGACCGATATTTCATTGGAAATGTCAGCCGCATTTCACCTGAAGCCCCTGTTCCGGTCATCGATGTAGAAGGCGAGACCTTTCATTTGGGAGGCGCAGCGAATGTCGCAAACAACTTAGTCTCTCTGGGAGTTGAACCGATTCTCTGTGGCATTATTGGTGACGACAATTCCGGCAAGCTCTTCCTTGAGATCGCTCGCGAGAATGGTCTGAACACAAGCGCTCTGCTATCTGATTCTGACCGCGTGACAACGGTAAAGACACGTATTATCGGCAACAATCAACACATAGCTCGCTTGGATCGTGAACAACGCTCGGCTATCTCTGACGATCGGGCAGCGTCGATCGCTACCCTTTTGGCTCAACAAAGCGACTTGGATGCTATCATTTTTGAGGACTACAACAAGGGACTCATCACTCCTGCACTTATACGCCTTGTACTTGCTTTTGCTCATGAGCGCGGCATTGCGGTCTTTGTAGATCCGAAGTTCGATAACTTCTTTGCCTTCCAGAATTCATCAGTGTTCAAACCAAACCGCAAAGAAGCACAAGAAGCACTGGGCTATGAACTCAAAAGCAATGAATCGATCTTGCGGGCAGGCTCCGAGATTCTTGAACGCCTCCACTGCGATAATGTGCTACTCACACTTGGAGCTCAGGGTATGATGCTCTTCGAAAAGGACGGGACTATTTCACATGTGCCGACCTATGCACGTCACATAGCCGACGTTTCGGGGGCTGGCGATACCGCGATTGCAACTATGTCCGCCGCACTTGCTGCAGGTGCCAACATTCGCGAAGCAGCCACGCTTGCAAACCTCGCCGCAGGCGTGGTGTGTGGCGAACCCGGCGTTGTGTCTATCCAAAGTACCAAGCTCCTCGAGGCTGTTGGATCACTCTAGGAGCTCTACAACTCAGCAACTTTCAGCCTTCAACGAAAAATGGATAGTCGTGCTATGTACGACTATCCATTTTTGTTTAAACACTGGGCGTTCACCTTCACTGTCCATAAAGAACGCTACTTTCAGTTTAGCGCAATACAGTCATGGTATTCGTCAACGTTCCTTGGCTGCAGCTAAGACGATAGGTGTAAGCTCCATTGGCAAGTGAACCAAGCCCGAACTGCACAACATTGGGTCCTGCAGGATATTGCTGCTCACAAATCACGGCCACTTGTGAGCCCGTTTCATCAAGGAGCACAATGCGCACATAGTCCGCCTGTTGAAGCGAGAAACTGATGTTGGTGGTATTGGAGATTACCGGATTTGGCGTATTCTGATTGAGAGAGAAACTAGCGTTCATGGCGATGTTGTTCTGTGGACTCTGCTTTGCGAGGTCCAGACTTTCACTAAGCTCAGGGATTTCAGCTCCGTCCCACAGAAGAAAATAACTCGTCACACGACGCTTTGCGAATCCGCGATCAGCATGCATGAGAATTGGCAACATACCCATCAACTCTTGTCGATAGGGTCTCAGATTACTCTCATTCTGCTTGGCAAAATCTTCAGCTTGTTGAAGAACAGCAGAGAGCCACTGTTTCAACTTAGGTTTGGCTTGCTCCGAAAGAGTTTTCAGGCTCGCCTCATACTTTTCTGCAAACTTTTGTGCCTCTGCAAAGACTTCACTCTCTTTTTGTCGCATCTTCTTTGACTGCTCACGCAATGCCAAAAGTTGGGCATCCTCTGAAGCTGCTCCTTCTTGATTGAAGGAATGACGTGCCTCTCTCATCTTGGGCATAAGTGTCATTCGCTCACGTCGCAATTCTGAAGCTTGTGTTCGCAGCTCGTTTAGACGTTGCAAATCGGCAGGGCTCATTCCCGCATCAAACTGATTCTTCCACTCGCGAAGTGAGGGTACAACTTCAACCTTTGCCCACGCAACCAATTTTTCCTTTAAGGGCTTGATTTTCATATTGTTGGCTGAGCTGCAATGGTCGCCCTTTTTCGCCTCCAAGTAGCTCTCGTGGCTCTCTTCGCACGCGGCGAACAGGCTAGGTGCACTTGTGCTGAATACGAACAGGCTCAGCAAAGCGCCAACAAAGTATTGCGTTGATTTCATAGTGATCCTTAAAAACATGATACGAGCAGTGAATTCTTCGAACGACTTCTGCTGTGCATTTCCTGCCAAACAAGTCCGAAGTCAATACTGAGATAAGACGACCTAAAGCTGAGATACGTTTAAGGGTACAATGCGAAACACAGGATTTAACAGATCCTTATCATCTTCATGCTGCGCGCGCCATGCGCGCCGCAGAGCAACAGGAAACACAGCTACTGAATGACATTGCTGTCAGCACGAACTTGAAAATCAAGTTGTTGGACACGCTGCGACGCTAAGCTCACTCTACTCTACGTGTGCCAGCCGAGGCGAGCTAACATCAAAACCAAGAAACTGCTTGGCAACTTGCGCAAAAGTTGAGGGAATATCGGTGACATAAAAATCGATGTCGGTACTCGGCTCTTCTTTAGCCGCTTCAAGTTGTGATGATCTACTGAGAAGCTTTTGTGCCTCAAGAGCTGCATAGCTACCGGGGTCGATCAGTGTTGCTTGCGGAACAGCTTCTTGAATGATGTCGACAAGCAGTGGATAGTGCGTACATCCTAGAACCACGGTATCAGCGCCGGCTTCTCGAAAGGAACGCATGTACTCTTTGGCAATAGCACGGCTAGCAGGATGCGCTGTCCAGCCTTCTTCTGCAAGTGGAACAAACAGCGGACATGCCTGCGACAGCACCGTCAACTGTCGGTCACCTGCTACGCCAATGATTGCTCGATGATAGGATTGTGAACCAACGGTTGCTCGAGTCCCTATTACTCCAATCACCCCATTCTTCGTGGTCGAAAGGACCGCAACTGCACAAGGTTCAATCACACCAATCACAGGCACCGATGACGTCGCTCGAACCACATCCATCGCAACCGAAGAGGCTGTGTTACAGGCCACAATGATCAACTTGACATTCTGACGGAGTAGAAACTCGGTACACTGTTTTGAGTACAATTGAACGGTCTCTACCGACTTGTTTCCGTACGGCACGCGAGCAGTATCACCCAAATATACATAGTGCTCAGATGGCATGCTATGCACCAAATGCTTGAGCACGCTCAATCCTCCTACCCCAGAATCAAAAACGCCTATTGGCTGCGACATGTGCATAATATTCAAGTAGTTACACAATTCACTAGAGCACCACTTGTGGCTGTTCTGAGTGTTTAGTTGGCAAGCCCACTAGTTCTGCGGAGGTGGCGGTAGTAGTGGGTTTTCATCGCGAACAATGTTATAGTTCGGAGGTGGTGAAACCACCAATGGGACGTTTTCTACAAGAACATTACTGGTATCCAAACCGTAGTATTCTTGATTTGAGACAGCCAAACTATTGATGACAAAGTAGGCGTCCAGAATCAGCTTTTCACCTGGTGGCAGTTCGTTATCGTTAGAGAGGAACCTCTTGAACAATACGAATCTGAAGTCCCCTGTTTGGTTCAAACGACCGAGCGAACGATAGCGACTTGCTATGTCGATCTCCCCACGTTTTACCATGTCTTTGATTACCGCTCGAAACATCGTATTCAAACGGGGCTCAACGCGGAATCCAAGGTTAAAGCGCACGAAGATCACGTCAACATTTCGCGCTTCTGTCTGCACGGAATCCATAATCTGGATATTGTAGCTGGTATGATATGGCTCATCAGTGGTGTTCACGTTCACAAACCAATAAATGTCAGCCCGTTTTGGTGCACGTCGAACTATAGAGTCGATTGCCAATTGCTCCACTTCATTCGGATTTGGCGATGCAGTAAGGTAAACCAAGTGGGTCGCAAACTTTGGAATGCTCTCATCATGACTCAGATTTTCAAGCACTGGTACAAACACGTCCAAAGGCACCATCTCGGTCAAACGACTTCTGATTTGCTTTGAACGATAAATAACAAACATCACAAGGGATAGCACCAAACCAACAGCTATACTGAACCAACCGCCATCCATGAACTTGATTGAATTAGCAGCAAGGAATGAGATTTCAATGCCTAAGAAAACGACGAGAGCTAAACCAACAAGTAACTTGGATGTCTTCTCGCGCAGTAAGTACATCGCAATCAGAATGGTGGTCATCAACATGGTGAGCGTAATAGCCAAGCCGTAGGCCGCCTCCATATGTTTGGCTTCTTTGAAGTAAAGGACCACCACTATACAGCCAGCCATCAAGGTCCAGTTAAGACGCGGAATATAGATTTGGCCACGAATGTTTGTTGGGAAAACGACCTTGGTTTTAAACCACAAACTGAGCTGCATTGCCTCATTAATCAGCGTATAAGAACCACTGATAAGTGCTTGACTTGCAATGATAGTAGCAACAGTTGCAAGGATGATAGAAAACACCAGTAATGACGGCGGGATGATAGAGAAGAATACTCCTGTATCACCCAAAGGTTGTCCGACATGATCCAAGAGCCACGCTGTTTGACCCGCATAACAGAGAATAAGACAAACCTTAACGTACATCCAAGAGACACGTATGTTTCCCCGTCCACAATGCCCTAAATCTGAATATAGGGCTTCAGCACCCGTGGTACACAAAAAGACGCCGCCTAGGATGAAGAAACCCTCGGGAAGGCTTGTTATCATATGTATAGCATAGTACGGATTTAGCGCTGCTAGGATGTGGGTATTGGATCCAATCGCGTGGACGCCCATTGCTCCGATGAAACTAAACCAGAGCAACATTACCGGACCAAAGAGCTGTCCAACCCTTTCAGTTCCAAACTGTTGCATGGCGAAGAGCAGCACAATAATGGCAATAACGATGGGTTCCGTATTCAGGTTAGGGTTGAAAATCTTCAAACCTTCTATGGCTGAAGCAACAGAGATCGGCGGAGTGATGATTCCATCAGCTAGCAGGAAAGCGCCGCCGATGATGGCCGGTATCACCAAAGGACCTTTCATTTTCCGAACCAAGGCATACAGCGAGAAAATACCACCCTCACCGTGGTTGTCAGCCCGTAGTGTAATAAGGACGTACTTGATGGTTGTTTGAAAGGTCAAGGTCCAGAACACCGCCGATAAAGCACCAAGTGCCAAATCTTCACTAATGATCCTCTTCCCCACAATTGCAGCAAAGGTATAAAGAGGCGAAGTGCCGATGTCACCGAAGACGATTCCCATACTGACGAGAATTCCGGCGAAGGTTGCACGCTGCAGCGACTGCTGGTGTTTTGCGTCCATGGTTATGTGTGTTCAGGCCAAAGTGATTTTCAGGAGCGACAAAACTACGGAGCTCAGGGCTTAGACAGATAGTATTGTTGAGTTGGATGTCCATGAAAGTTTTGTCTTCCCCTTCTATACCCTAAATTGCAGCTTCACAGCAAAGCTTCGCTTTGCACTCAATTTTGCGAAACCAATGGATCGCTGCTATGTCTGAAATCCTATCATTTGTTGGAATGCATATCGAGATGATCTACATCGTAGTGCTCTCCATTTTTGTGGGCATCGAGGTCATTTCAAAAGTCCCCGCGGTCTTGCACACTCCTTTGATGTCTGGCGCTAATGCCATTCACGGAGTCGTCATTATCGGTGCATTGATCGTGATGGGCCACACAGACCCTTCAAATACAGCAGGAATGATTCTGGGTTTTGTCGCCGTGGTCTTGGGTACACTTAACGTTGTGGGCGGTTTTGTGGTTACCGATCGCATGCTCGAGATGTTCAAAAAGAAACCAGCAAAGTAACATGCTAGCCCTTCTTTGGGTAGGCCTGGGTGGTGGCATTGGAAGCGTCCTACGCTATCTACTCTCAAACCTTGTCAACAACTCCGCCAGCTCCACCTTCCCTCTTGCAACCTTCGGTATTAATGTGCTTGGCTCATTCGCTATTGGAATCATCTATGCCCTGAGCACCCGGGAACTCATCGGCGGGGATATGCGCTTGTTTCTAGCAACGGGTCTCTGCGGTGGATTTACCACCTTTTCGACATTTTCAGCTGAGACTTTTATACTGTTGCGCGACGGACACCTTGCTCTTGCCTTGCTCTATGTAGGTGGTAGCGTTGTTGCGGGCGTATGCGCAATGTCGATCGCTCTTTGGCTCATGAGAGCATCGTGATAAACGGACTAGATCAGAGCTTCGCAACTGAGTTCGATCTTACAGCTCTCCCATGGTCGTTGATGATCGACGACCCGGATTCAGGTGCTTCAGCACTGAGGTCAATCCCGCGTTGTCTCAGCAAGCACAGACGACATTGAATCGTGTTCTGCCTTGCTCATTGCTATGTTGTTGAAGGTAGAGTTGCTAAAATGGTGCGTAGTCCGTGAGTGCAACACTCGAACCTTGTTCGAACAGTATTACGCTCTTCCTGCGACGAAGCCTGTATAGTTAGGTAAATGTCGAAGAAAAACAACGAAGTCGACCATTGCGAAATGGAGGAGCGGAGATGGTGCATCGGTATCTGCAATGCTATTTCATAGAAAGCGGAGCACTGGATACGCTGTAAGAACGCGAGATTCAACAGTTTCAGAATGGAGATTGGATCCAATCTATGCACCTTCTTTATTAGAGGCACAATAAGCGTCATATAACAGCAGAAAATCGAATGCAGACTCCCTGCTTCGAACAGAGTGCTTGCCCTTGCATTGGCACTGGAATCTTGATAAGAAATGTCCGCAATAACGAGCACAACCAGCTCATCGATTGGACGATACTAGTGTTCAGATCGAGCGAAACTTGAATGTCAACACTCTAGCAATTCTTGCACAACACATTGAGCGCACTTCGGCAGAACTCTGGATGCTCAATAGTGGTGTCTAGGGAAGCGAGTCGCGAGTAGGAAAGCTACTTATCTCGCGTACCTAACATGTCTTGCGATCCCTTTACTTGCTGTTCTGCAAAGTAGCGAATGTTATCCGCCTCGATAGCAAAACCAGTATTGTCATAGGCGCGTGCCAAGACATCGCAGATTCGACGCATGTAGTCAGCTCGCTTCGTATCGGATTTTATCTGTATCCAGGAGCGTTGCTTGTACACTTGCGCCAGACTCGCTATCGCCGCTTTCGGACTACGGTCTACCGTTCTCTCGGCTCTTAGTATTCTAGAGAGCAGACTCTTTTCATATTTCTGTGGGTCGAACGCCGGAGCTTTGCCTTTTCCAAGGTATCCGTTTTTACTCAGGCGAGAGTTGAGTTCGCTATTGAGCTTCGTAATAGCTTCCGTATTTGCAAGATTGAGCTCTTTGAGTCGGGCATTGAACTTCGGCCGCAAGTGCACGCTGACGGAAGAAGGAGAGGCAGGAAAATGTTGCTTCTCAAGTTCTTCAATGATCATTTTCGATGCGTCTAAGGTCAAATTCGTTTCTACTAAGCCGAGAGCGCCACGCAACGCAATAGAACCCAAGAAGCCAGTTGACTTGTTGAAATTATTGAGAATCATTTGACGAATGAACTGTCCCTGGTTGTAACAGCGTTGATAGTCACCAACCGCATATGCTTTGCGTGTACGAAGAACGTGTAACGTTGAAGCCGCTTTATCCTTAAAGCCAAGCATCTCTATCAATCCTATTGCTTGCGAGAATCCCATCTCTACCCAATAGTCGATACGCGGCACACCAGCGATATCAGCAAGCTTTCGAAGGTAGGCATCACGGCCTTTGTTCGAGCGCAGGTTTGCCAAATAGTTCAACCCAGCGCTTTTGAAACCAGCATCTACTTGCGTGCCTCGAGGTACAGAGAAGATGTCAATGCGACCATTGTCAAGCCACACTCGCAGAACATGGTTTGCATCAGCATGACGCTGTGCAACGCCAATACGTGAGTCAACGCCTGTAATGGCAATGCACACGCTTCTACCGCTTCCACTTGCAGATGAACTTGAGGCGCGCTCCATGTCGCGTTCTATCTTCGATTGCTCAGCAGGCTTCGCTTCAGCCGAAGATGCTGCAGAAATGGACTCGAGTTGAGGCGTGGCGCTACTCATCTGCTTTGTCGCACTGACTTCAGAGCGATGCTTCTTGAGCATTTGAGCTGCAAATGAGTGAAGTGTAGCGGGATCAGAAGGGAGACTCTGACTCTTGGACCTCAGCGAGCGCCCTTGGCGCGAGCGTTGAGCATGAGCAACTCGAGATTTCTTTGTGCGATGAGAGGTATAGCGATGTCCATCACGGCCAGTATCGAAGTTTGGTGTGGCATAGGCCAAGCTCTGAGCGAGCAAGAACACGATCAGGCTAAGTGTACAAAGTGCTGTCACACGGCGCATAGCGCAATACATTCTGCTTAGGTTCAACTAGATCTTGGCTTCCTTTGCCTCATTCCACCAGATGTCCATTTCGGCAAGAGTCATGTCTTTCAACGCACGCCCCTGCTCTTTTGCCTTCTTCTCGATATACTGAAAGCGTCGACTAAACTTATTCGTCGTGCCTTGTAAAGCCTCTTCGGCAACAAGGTTTTCAAAGCGACCAGCGTTTACTATGGCAAACAGCAGATCACCGAATTCTTCTTCTGTGGCTTTGCGATTGTTGTTGAGAAGCTCAGTTTTAAACTCCGTCAACTCCTCTTCCACTTTCGCCCACACATCTTTGCGATCATCCCAATCAAAGCCAACATTCGCTGCTTTCTCTTGCGTGCGCTGCGCTCGAAGCAATGCTGGCAAGGTCTTCGGTACGCCTTCAAGGATGGACGTACGACCTTCCTTCATCTTTTGCGACTCCCAATTCTGTAGCACTTGCGTCGTGCTTTCTGCTCCGGCATCGCCAAACACATGGGGATGGCGGTGCACAAGCTTCGCCGAGACTCCTGCAATGACATCACGCAAATGAAATGCCCCACGCTCTTCCGCTAGTACGGAGTGCATCACCACGTGCAGTAACAAGTCGCCCAACTCTTTCGAAAACTCGGCATCATTCTGTTCGCGAATGGCATCCAGAGTTTCGTAGGCTTCCTCAATTAAGAGGTGTGAGATGGACTCATGTGTTTGCTCACGATCCCAGGGACAATCCGTTCTGAGTATTCGCACGATCTCAACAAAGGCAGAGAATTGGTCGAGTACTGATTCAGGTTGTGCGGGTAGCGGTATTTCACGAGCCATACAGTGCTTTCAGATAAAGGTTGATGCGTAGATGTGTGTCTCGCAGCAACAAGCAAAGCTGCATGCAAAACACTGCGAGTTCAAATACGTAGTAATACGGGTTCCGCACTTCGGAAACGCGCGTTGTGAAGGAGTAACGATGCAATTCTCAGCAATCGAGGAAGAGGGCGCTCTATGCTTGCTCACTAACGGCTAGACGCAGTGCACGCATATTCATAGACATATCACCGCTAAAGAGAGCGTTGCCGCTGACAAGAATGTTCGCGCCTGCTGCAACGATAGCTGCAGCATTTGTCGGACTCACCCCTCCGTCAACTTCTATCTCCACATGAGCAAAGCCATTATCATCCAACCAGTTTCGTAAGCTGCGAGCTCGGTGCAAGAACGACGAAATGAATTGTTGTCCGCCAAAGCCAGGATTCACGGACATCAGTAAAATGAAATCACAGTGCTCGGCTGCTGCATACGCGTGCTCCAGTGGAGTTGCCGGATTCAACACCACGCCAGCTCGACATCCACAGTCTTTGATCAGCTGCAATGTTCGGTGAAGATGAGGACAAGCTTCTACATGCACCGATATCCAATTCGCACCAGCTGCTGCAAAGTGCGAAATATAGAGATCAGGATTGCTGATCATGAGGTGACAATCAAAGGGCATGGAGGTGTGTGCACGAAGAGCTTTCACGACCAGTGGACCGATGGTAATGTTAGGAACAAAATGTCCGTCCATAACATCCACATGCAAAACATCAGCACCGAGCTGCTCGCAACGTTGCACTTCAGCGGCTAGCTGTGCGAAGTCGGCTGAGAGCAGAGAGGGAGCTATTAGAACAGGATGTTTCATGGTTATGGTCAAAACATTTGATGAAAAGTAAATCACGTTGCGCCTACAAAGCTACGGCTCGCAGCCCTACATAACATATCGGCGATCAGGCGCAGCATGTTAAAAGCAGCTATCTAGCGAAAAACACCTACGCTCGAGAACGAGAGTAATTCTTTGTCCTTGGACCTTCGAGCAAGTACAGTGTCATAGCTTTTTCTGAATCTTTGATTGGCACAACATTACATAGCTTCATACCGTAGCTAGTAGTTCATCGAACACAGCCATTGTAAGGAACGGCGATACAAAGAGCTCAGAATTGGTCATCGATCATGATTGCCTGAACTATGTAGTCACGCAACTCTGCCGTTGGCAATTCATCCAGACCCAACAGTGTAATGCATGCTAGCTGTTTACGCGAACCACGTTCAAGAAGACCAAAAGTATCAAGCATCATAGAACCTTGGCAGAAGCCAAGTAGTACTCCCTGCTTCGGACCAAAAGCTGCGGATGCTGGCCACAGAAAGAGCACACGACGTTTGCGATAAAAGTACGGCACGCCGTACGAGATCTTTATCTGGAACTCAGCGCATTCCTGAATAAGCTGCATAAGTGTATGAACAACAACTCTCTCTGACTCAGTGCATTGTTCAAAGAAGGTCTCAAGGTCTTTCACCTTGCGCATGCGCTCCCAACTCATCAGCGCAACTCCCAGCGCAATGCAACCTGATACAGTTCTTCGAGACGCTTATCTACAGCATGAAAGAGCGTTCCTTCTGCATAGCTATAGTCACTTCGTAAACTACCAGCCTCTACACCCATCAGTATAGGAATTGCTTCTTCAAAACGGCTAATGGGATAGATATGGAACTTAGAAGCTCGTACGGCTTCGATTACGGTCTCGTCCAGCATGAGGTCGGCAACATTCTGATACGGAATAATCACGCCCTGATTGCCGCTCAACCCACGCTTAGCGCAAATCTCGAAGAAGCCCTTGATCTTTTCATTTACGCCACCAACAGGCTGGATGTCGCCCTTCTGGTTAATACTCCCTGTACAAGCGATACTCTGACTAATAGGTTGTTGTGCCAACGAGGAGAGCAGTGCATAGATTTCTGCAGCGCTTGCACTGTCGCCATCTACACCACCATAATTCTGCTCAAATGCCACAGTGGCGGTGAGTGCAAGGGGCCGACGCTGCGCAAACAACTCGCGAAGCAAGCCGCTGATAATGTAAACACCCTTCGTGTGGATGTTTCCACTAAACTCAGATTCTCTTTCAATGTTGACGATACCTGCAGAACCTGCACTCGTGCTCACGCTGATACGTGCTGGCTTTCCAAAGGAAATGAGGCCAGTGCTATAGACCGTAAGACCATTGATTTGCCCAACGCGTGAACCTGAAGTATCTATTAGCACAGTCCCCTGCAGTATCTGACTCTGAATCTTGTGATCTTGAAGTTCTGTTCGGTGGTGTCGCATCTTCACCGCCTTCTCCACACTACTTCTCCCAAGCACACGCTTCTTTTCTTGCTTGGCAAAGTAGGCAGCCTCGCGAATGAGGTCGGCTACTTCAGAGAAATTGATCGTGATCTTGTTTTTGTCTTCAGTCTGAGCAACAGCCCACTCCACGATACTTGCTACACCTTGAGGATTCGCATGTGGCAACTTCTCCTCTGCGCAAATCTTTGCGATAAAGCGAGCATAATTGTGGAGCATTTTGTCGGCACGATCAGTCTCGTAATCAAACTCTGCCGGAATCTTAAACATCTTTTTAAAGTCTTCATCCATTTCATACAAGGCCGTATAGGTCTCGTAGTTACCAAGCATGATGACTTTTACATTGCTTTCAATGAGCTCAGGTTTGAGTGCGGTATTCATCACCGCTGAGCTGTCTTGAGCTTGAATCTCCATTCGGCCATACAGCAGCACCCGTTTAAGATTGTGCCACACGGTTGCATCGCTAAGCAAGTCACTGGCATTGACAATCAAATAGCCACCATCAGCACGAAGCAGTGCTCCGGGTTTGATTTGTGTAAAGTCTGTTTTGACGTAACCATTCTTGTCTATCTTCTTTTCAATAGTCCCGAAGAGATTGACGTAGGTAGGGTACGACTCAATAATGATTGGCGGACTCTTTGTTTCACTATTGTCAACAATTACGTTCACAGAATACTGCAAGAGTTTATCGCTGATGTTTTGTCCGGTCGACAACACACTATCCTGTCCTTCATCCGAATGTGCGGGAGAAAAGATTTCGATATTCTCGAGCAAGTCGTGTTCACACTCACTGAGGTACTCATGAATTTTCGGATCCTCATACTGTTCTCGTTGACTCTGGAACACGGCTTTAACACTATATGCAGCATGCTTGCGATCATGTTCTAAAAGGGCAGAGCGAAAGCTCTGAGCCACTTGCATTTGTTTGCGCGCTAAGTCTGCCAGTTCATCACGATACTGCATGAAATGATCTCTACGATCTTGTGCGCGACGCTCGCTGATTTCACCTTTCTCTACAAGTGCGTCAAGCTCATCGATCATCACCGGTTTATCATGAACCAGAACAAAAATCTCTTGAGCGACCGTTCCATCTTCGCCTTGTATCTGACCGAGAGTGAATCCATGCTTACGCAAGTGCTCGTCAAAATTCTGTAGCAAGAGTCCTTCGTCTTGGCGAAATCGTTTCACGAGCTCATTCCGACTGCGGCGAAAGCCATGATCATCGAAGAGTTGTGGAATCTGACGACGCAACAAGGCAATGTTGTCTTCCATGGTCTTGGCAAAAACTCGGCCTCCACCTGCTTCGAACTTGAGCAGGCGCGGCATGTCGGGATTCTTGAAGTTGTGGACGTAGGCATAGTCCACAAAGGTCTGATGCGCTTTCACAACACGCTGTAAGACCGATTGAATGGTTGTTAATCTGCCGGTGCCAAGCAGACTCATTACAAAGATGTTGAAACCACGCGAGGCAATTTCGGCACCTAAACGTATAGCTTCTATCGCGCGATGTTGTCCGACGATTCCATTAAGAGGCTCCAGCTCCGCAGTACTTTTAAACTTGAAGATCTTATGGTCACAGGTCCAACGCAACTGATCAGCCTGCAACTCATAGATATCCGCGTGAACTTTGGGAAGTTTTCTCTGTGATGGAGATTTGAGCGCATTCACAGACTTTAGATTATTTCTAACATTCGTCTGTTCCGTTTGGGTCGTAGCCCGATGGGACGAGGTCTTTCTTACAACACTTTTAGCGGCAGTTCGTGCAGTACTCTTCTTTTTTGTGCGGTTTTTTGTACTCATGGAGTTTTCCCGTCGGACATTGATCTTTAACAAAAATACAGTAGAAATAAGGGACTAGCGCTTGTGAAGCGTTATTGAGAGATAGACTGGAAATGTATGTTTTTTGTTGTATTTCAGTACACTTTGTTGACATAGTCTGAATTTATGTTTGTACTCTGTAACGGATCAAGGGTCCTTGTTTTCTTTTCAACGAACAAGGGCATGTGCCAGGGAAAGCACGAGGAACGAACACTGGCTCATGCGGCAGCCAATACAATAACGTCTTGACCTTCACGAAAATCCATCAATCCATACTTGATACAAAAGGATACACTATGCAACGCAAGGAATTTCTCCGTAGTCTCACAGCCATTGGATTCGGTTCTCTCTTATCATCCGCCCCCGAGTCTCAGCTTCATGCAAAGACAAAAAGACAAGAGACAGTTGCGATTTCGGATTGCGTACTTATCCCTTCCGAAACGCGGGGACCCTATCCACTCGATCTGAGTCAGGATAGTTCGAAGTTCCGCCGAGCCATACATGAAGACAAAGCGGGCGTAGCGCTTAGTGTCACTTTGACAATAGTGAACGTCAACGACAACTGCAAACCAATACCAAATGTGCGCGTCGACGTCTGGCATTGCGACAAAGACGGAGTCTATTCAGGATTCAATCAGCCTGGAGCAAACACGGAAGGACAAACCTTTTGTCGTGGAATACAGATGAGTGATGCATTGGGACAAGTCACGTTCACAACCATCTATCCAGGTTGGTACAACGGGCGCATCACCCACATTCATTTCGAGATGTTTCTCAGTTCTATACTCAGTGCAAGCTCACAACTCTGTTTCCCTGATGCTCTCAACACTGAGGTGTATTCCACGGCTCTCTATGCTTCTCGTGGTAAAAACACTTCGGTTGCAAATAATGCAGCTGACAGCGTGTTTAGCGATAGCACCAAGTATCAACTCGTCAACATCACTCCGAATGCGCAGACGGGAGGTTATGATGCAACGCTTCGCGTTGGTATAGCTGTACCAATAAGTGGTGTATCGCAGCTCGAACCTGAATGTGGAGGGCAATTCCGCCTGCTTCAAAACAGCCCTAATCCATTTCATTCCACTACTAGCATCCCATTCGTTCTCGTCAATCCCGCTCACGTGCTTATTGAGCTCTTTGACATGCAAGGACGAAAGATCGCAATACTGCTGGATGGCTATCGCGAACCCGGAACGCACGAAGTTGAATTGAACACGAACGATAGCTCATTCGCGCTAACAGACAGTTGTTATGTCTATCAGCTCAGTACAACCAACAGCTATGGCACTTTTCGCCAATCTAAGGTCATGACTCGTGGTTAAGCGCAAGCCATGACTACTCTTGTACCCGGACAATGCACTCAAAGGTGGTATGCTGTGTATACAAATCAAGCACATGCGAAGCATGTGCTTGATAAAAAGAACTCTTGAACAACTCATTGAACGAAGCAATTCGGACTAGGTTCTACTTACGCAAACCCTCGATCATCGACAGCGTGCCACCCATAGCGCCATTGACTGCTTCGCCGCTCAGGAAGTCATGAGGGAACCCAAGTTCAACCGCACTCACCTCGTCAAGTTTTTGCAGAACACTAGTTGGCAGAACAACGTCCAAGCAGCTCAATGAGTCTTGGAGCTGTGAGTCGGTGCGCGCACCGACAATAGGAATAACTGATTGCCCTCTCTGCCGTGTCCATGCCAAGGCAACCGCAGCAGCTGAACAGTTGAGTTCTGCTGCTGCAGCCACAACTGTCTCAGCAATGAGCTGGGAACGCTCATTGCGGCGTAGAGAGTTTTCAGCTACTCGACCTTTTTCACCCTTCAGGTACTTTCCTGTGAGTGCGCCACCGCCCAGTGCTCCCCAAGGGGTCACCGTCATGCCCATGGCTTTAGCCATTGGAAGAAGGTCACGATCTGGAGTGCGTTGAAGGAGAGAGTATTCTATCTGAAGCGCAACGAAGGAGTTCCAACCGCGAAAGTGAGCGAGGGTATTGGCTTGTGAGACAACCCATGCTGGCGTATCGCTTATACCAATGTAGTGCACCAAGCCGCGTGAAATCAGGTCGTCTAAGCCGCGCATCACTTCTTCTACCGGAGTGCTGAAGTCCCACGCATGCAACCATAGAACATCGATAAACTCGGTATTCAATCTCTTGAGCGAGGCTTGTACAGAACGCATCATGTTCTTGCGGTGATTTCCAGAGAATTGGACATCGTGTGCTCGATCGCTCAGAGTGTACTTTGTAGCAAGTACAAAGTGATCGCGATCGGAGTGAATGAACTCTCCTGTCCACTCTTCTGATACTCCTGAGTGATAACGGTTTGCCGTATCTATAAATGTTCCACCTGCATGAGCAAAGCACTCAAAGACGCCTTTACTTGTCTCGTGGTCTGCACCCATTGCCCATTCGGTGCCAAAGGTCATCGTTCCAAGACAGAGCTCAGATACTCGAAGTCCTGATGAGCCGAGCAACACTTGTTTCATATCATTCCTAGTGTGTGGTTAAAGAAGAGTCCGCTGCGCCGAGTTCAACCTTTTCGACTCATCGTCGTCTACAAGGACTGCACTTGGCGTCCACGAAGATACTGCTTCAGCGGAACTGCTGCAGACGACGAAGCCGTTCACAGATTGCTCCGTGGACGGCTTTTCGTCTACTTACCCCAACTTTACAGACCATCAGTACGAGCTCTCGGCTACGAGTACGTACTCAGGTAGCTTGCCTATTGAACAACAATACTTGGCATCATGGACACTTTCGCTGTGATTGAATTGGAGATCAAGCAAGCAGCCTCTGATTTCTCTAAGATTCGCTGCGCTCGCTCAATATCCTTCTCATGCTTGATGCTGAGTGTAGGACGCAGTTCAACCGCAGTCATCTGGAATTTACCCTCAACTTTGTCAAGTGTTCCACTTGAATCGCAGCGGAAGGAGTTGAATTCAAGTTTAGAGTTTTCAGCGATTGACAAGAATGTTGTCATCAAACATGAGCTGACTGCAGCTGTATATAAGTGCTCAGGTGACCAGATACCAGCGATACCGCTTGGAAACTGTGGTGGAGTCGCAACCTCAACGCAGTTTGGCTTGTTGGCAGCATGCTCTTCAATCTCTGGTGAGCACATTGTGCCGCGACGATCACTTGTCCATTGAATGCTTACATTATATTGATGCGGATCCATTTATATGTTTTGTTAAGTGGTGAAAGAGTTACTTACTACTGAAACGTCCGGTGTTGACGTTTTGAAGATCTATGGAATTCAAGTTCTGACTAGGGATTCATGATTTTGCGTTGCAGCGTGTGCCACGGTCCGCCATTATGTACCTGCTCAAATCCGTGTGAACGCAACATCTTTGCGGCGGCAGCACTGCGCATACCAGATGCGCAGCAGGTAATGACCACTTTGTTTTTGTTCGACAGCGATTTGTGTGAGGCACTAATAGCATCCACGGGAACATTTACCGATCCTTTGATGTGTCCGGATGAATACTCACGCGCAGTACGCACATCAACGATCATGGCTCCTTCACGAACGAGTGTAGCGTAGTCTGGCTCTGGTGCAGATCGAAAAAGCGATTTGAGAAATTGTATCATGACAACGCACCCTGACCTTGTGCTGAAATGGTGTGCCATGGTCCTGCATCGTGACACTCAATACCATTGCTGTGGAGCAGGCGAGCCGCAGCGCGGCTACGTGCACCTGAAGCGCAGCATAGTGTTATGTCTACTGAGCTATTCTTCAACTCATCGATTTTCAAAGGAAGCAATGAGAATGGGATGTTGATAGCTCCTTCTGCATGGCCGTCCTGGAACTCTTCAGGAGTGCGAACGTCGATGATCAGATGTTCTTTTGATGATGATTGCATAGAACGTATTAATTAGTGAATATGTTGTTGTTTGTGTCTTGGTACTCGATCCTGTTCGATTCATTTCTCCTCTCTGCTTCTTTCTCGCCGATGAAACAGGGCACGATGATCATGTCAACAACAAAAGTGTTGGCGAGTAGACGCGTAGATCTATATACAATTGAATCTAGAGTATTGGTCTTTCGACCTTTTCAATCGCTTAGGATTTCTTAACCCAGCGATTCATTCCCAGGATTTGGTACATCGGACAATAGTTCACCACACTTGTGATGGTGAAGATGGCTGCAACTAAGAGGAGAATCATACCCAAGGTGCCGCTAACAGCTCCTGCCAGGTACAGTCCAAGAATAACCGCTGCTACAACTAGGCGCAGAATCCGGTCGGGTGTTGAGATGTTCTTAATCATAATAGTACTCCGTTGTTTCGTTCATCACAAAACTATGCGCTATGGTTGCTCCCTACAGGAACAAATGTTACCCTTCAATATTTTTTAAGAGGCGAATCTCATTTCGACCTGTTTCAATGTAGCCCATCTCCTTGAGCTTACGTAGCAAACGGGTTGCAGCCTCTCGCTGCATGTTGAGCTCTTGGGCAATGTCATCGTGGGTGATATGTAAGGTTGAACTCCCCTGAGCGCGCGACCGAGCCTGTAGATAAGACCAGAGACGCTGGTCCATGTTATGAAATGCGATGTCGTCAATAACCTGTAAAAGCCGGTCAAAACGAGATTGGTAGGTCTGCGCAACAAACTCTCTCCAATCCGAGTACTTCTGCCATTCCTCAACATAACGCAATTCAACAGCATAGAACGATGTATCCTGCTCTGCCACTGCTCTGATGGCACTACGTCGTGTCGTTGAGCAGCAGCTAAGTGAAAGCGCACAGCTTTCTCCCGGCATAATGTGATAGAGGAAAGTCTCATCACCATCCTCATTTTGACGCAGAACGCGAATGCAGCCTGTCACTACAAGCGGTACGACCGTGATCCGATCGCCAGGCTCCATGAGCACGGTTCCCTCGCTAACACGTAGTAGGCGTGCATGTTTTTCGAAAATCTCTTGAAACTCCGGGTTATCAAACATGAGACCTGAAAAATGATATAGTGAAAAGCTCTGATTGCGCAATCTAGCAACTAGAGCTCTAGCGTAGAGTCCCGTAGACGTGCCAGAATAGGCCTTTTTCGGATGCTACTGCACAGTATAGAAAAATAATAAGACAAATCTCTCGCAAACTCCCGAATCACTGGTACTTATGTCTTACTCTTTGTCGCTATCTCGCTTGGCCGAAGTATCTTTGAGCCTATTCACTTTGAGTATTGACATGAAAACTTGCGTGTTGTCCTTTTGGACCCTCCTTCTCGTTGCGAGTATATCTTTCGCACAAAGCCCGACGTATTCGGAGCATGTTGCGCCCATAATGTTTAAGCACTGTATTTCTTGTCACCGTGACGGTGAAATCGCTCCATTTGCGCTAACGAACTACAGCGAAACGAAGCGTCGTGCTTCAACGATCAAAGACCGAGTTCTCAGCGGTTATATGCCTCCTTGGAAAGCACAAGCGAACTATGGTCACTTTGTGAATGAACGTCGCTTGAGCGACGACGAGAAGAAGACGCTAAGTGATTGGGTAGATGCTGGCAGTCCAGAAGGCGATGTCAGCAAAATGCCGGCACTCCCAAGCTTTCCAAAAGGTTCTCAACTTGGCACCCCTGACCTCGTTTTGCGTCTACCTATCAAATGGCAGATCCATGGGGACAACCAGGACGTCTATAGAAACTTCGTTATTCCCACTGGTCTGATTGAAGACAAAGTCATCGCTGCCATTGAAGTGCGACCAGACAATCGCAAGGTTGTTCACCATGTCCTTATGTGGAACGATACTAGCGGTCAGGCACGCAAGCTCGACGCCAATGATGCTCTTGAAGGATACGAAGAGTTTGGCGGCGCTGGTTTTAATAATCCAGTTTCAACATATCCAGGCTGGGCTCCTGGTGCCGCAACGATGTTTTTTCCAAATGGCATTGGTTTGAAAATGCATAAGAACAGTGATCTGATTGTTCAAATGCATTATGCTCCTTCCCCTACCGACGAAGAAGATCAAACTGTGATCAATGTGTTCTTCAAGAACGAAAGCGTTACGCGTTTCATTCGTGAAGGATCTATCCTTCCAGATCATCTTCCAAATGGATATAACGGTTTCATCATGCCTGCTAATAAAATCAGCACGTTCAAAGGCACCTACAACGTGTCTGCTGATATCTCAGCACTTGCAGTGTTTCCGCACATGCATAAGCTCGGCATAAGCTCGAAGCTCTATGCTGTTACGACAAAGAAAGACACCATCCCAATGATCAGCATCCCTGCATGGGATTTCAATTGGCAGGGCGAGTACTCATACCAGAATTTGAAGAAAATCCCTAAGGGTTCGAAGGTGTATTATGAAGCAAGCTATGACAACACAGCCGACAATCCCTTTAACCCAAATTCTCCGCCAAAGCAAATGGGTTGGGGCTTCAAAACCACAGAAGAAATGTACTTGTGCTATCTGTTTTATCTGCCATATAAAGCTGGCGATGAAGACATTGTGCAAACTACTTCCGTATCCTACGAGTCGACACCAGAAAGAAGCAGTATTGATGTCCGCGGTATTAGCCCAAACCCTGTGGCAAGCACTGCGCGACTGGATTTTCAACTCTTCACAGCTGAGCGTTTGAGCATCGACGTCGTCGACCTTAATGGTCGTGTAGTCGTACTTGCAGAAAAAGATCGTCTTTTCGCAGAAGGCGAGCACCAGGTGTCAATCCCTGTAGGCAATCTTTCTTCCGCTCTGTACCTCTGCAGAATTCAACTTGGTACTAAAACGATAACCTTGCCCTTCAGTGTTGCAAAGTGATGTCAACCCGCGTTGAGCATGGTCTTCGAGCTTTCGCGATTTTTATCGTCATTGGCGTCTTTTTGTCAAGCAGCCTGCTTGCGCAGGCTGCTCTTGATAAAGAGTTTGAAACGCTGAGCGGCACTCAAAGAACGCTAAAGAGTTTGGGGGCTCGCGGCTATGTGCTCATCTTCTTCTCCGAGAGCTGTCCAATCTGTCAGAAATACACGCCGCTCCTGAAAAAACTGCAGCAGCAGTATGCTTCCAAAGGGATCCGTTTTGTCCTGGTGTTTCCTGATACTGCGACCTCTGCTAAAGATGTCATGGCGTTCCTAGAAAAGTATCACTGCACTCTGGAGAGCGCAATTGACCGAAAGCAGGTACTCACGAAAGATCTGTCGGCTCGGGTGACTCCGGAGGCCTTTGTATTGGACTCCAACGGAGTGCAATGCTATAGGGGCCGTATCGACAATTGGTTTGTCGCGCCTGGACGAATGCGGAGTATTGTTAGCAGTCACGAACTTCAAGAAAGCATCGAGGCAATGCTGAACCATCGCAAAGCTCCCAAGGAAAAGACAACCGCTGTTGGCTGTTTGATTGAGGGCTTACATGACTAAGGCGCAGTCTGCAGACTAAGCTCCTTCATTCCTTCGACGCATCTCTTCATTGAATTGCTTCGACGCTCCTTTGGCAACACTGAGAGTTTGCCACGTACCCATCGAGAACATTTTCGCAAGGTAAACGATCTGACCAACGTGATAGGCTGTGTGTCCAAGTTGACGTTGAATCGCCTCAACAACAGTGTGTTTCTCAGAACGTATCAGAATGATGCGCGGTAAATCTTCTTCTTGTAGTGCATCAAAGCTGCTAAAAAGACACTCCCAGCCCTTATTCCAAAGGTCCATAAGTTCGGCGCGCGATCGACGCACAGGCTCAAACTCGGCGTCGCGATCACGCCACTCTTTCTCACCATCTGTGGAGAGCATATCAGTCCAACGAGAAAGCATATTGCCATGCAAATGCTGAATGATGACAGCAATGGAGTTCGATTCACTAGTGACACTCAAGCTCAATGCCTCTTCTGAAGTTTGCGAGAGTGCGCGCTCGCCTAATGACTTGTATGATTGGAATGCAGCTCTGGTTGGGAGAAGATATTCTGGGCTCATAGATAGTTCAAACAATGAGTGTGTAAACTTGGTTGATGTAAAGAAGGAGTACAGCCGCTATTTTGCTCATCTTTTGTCGGCAGCATTTCACAACCTGCTGCTCTTCTTCCCTGATTCATCACCTGACGAATATGATCGCATCAGATTTCAGCGCCGTTGAACTCAAGCAATGTTTGGTACATTTCGTGCCACCAGCCGATAGTGAAAAAGCCTGCGTGTTCTCGCACTCTAACGTATCACTGAGTCCTGAGCAATCAGACTTACTCTTGCAGTACTTTCTTTCGCCGATCAAAACCGAAGAGTTCTTCCACTTCCATCATGATGATGGTTTAACGGCTCACACTCTCCATTCCTTGATCCGCGACATCTTCAACGAACCAAGTCGCTTACTCGGACATTCTCGCGTGATAGCTGAGCAGCTCCATCAACACTCAACCCATCCGAATATCAAAGAAGGCTATTTCACGATGGCCTACTTCAGCGATTTAGTACTTGTCGATGAAGTCTTCGACGCTGTCGGCATCTTCAAGTCTGAAAGCATCGCGCCCTTCCTCAAATTGAATAGCGATGCCAAGGGCGTCCACCTGGCTATTGATGAAGGATTCAGCTTGGACAGCCTAGACAAAGCCTGCCTGATTTTCAATACGGAAGAAGAAGACGGCTATCGCACACTGCTTGTTGACAAAGCCCGAAAGAGCGACGAAGCGCGATTCTGGAAAGAAGATTTTCTCGGCTTGGAGGCTCTTGCAGATGGCTACCACCAAACACGACAGTTCATGACGGTAGCCAAAGACTTTATTACCAAACAACTCGGTGAAGAGCAAGACATCACGAAAGCTGAGACTATCGCTCTTCTCAACCGCTCGGTTGAGTACTTTCAGAAGAATGCGCGCTGTGAACCAAAGGAATTCGCGAAAGCGGTGTTTCGTGATGAGGAACGCGAATCCTCCTTCAATGAATTTAGTACCAACAAAGCGCTCGAGCGCGGGCAAAATGCTCCCGAAAGCTTCGACATTTCAGCACCAGCCGTGAAGAAGCAACAGCGCATCTTTAAGAGTGTTCTGAAACTTGACAAGAACTTTCACATCTATATCCACGGCAATCAAGAGATGATCGAAAAAGGAGTAGAGCGTGACGGTAGAAAATTCTACAAGATTTACTACAAAGACGAAAGCTAAGTGTCGTCACGGAGCATCCTCTGCAACAGTCTTATGAAGTCAAGTGCAGTAAGAGCGCGCTACTCGTCAACATCCTGGTTCAAGACGAGTTCTGATATCAAGCCACTGAATTTTAGCTCTTCATGAACTCAGCAATCATCTCGACCACGTAGACGATTTGTTCTGGCTTCAACTCTGGGAATATTGGGAGTGCCAGTGTTTCTGCCGCCAAACGATTCGCAACCGGGAAATCACTGTCCACACAGTTCATCGAAGCAAAGCACTCTTGACGGTGGAATGGAACTGGATAATAAATCTCAGAGCCCACATTCTTTGAACTCAGGAATTGTCGGAGTTCATCACGCTTCTCAACATGAATGACATATTGATTGTAGATGTGATAATTCGTCACACCTGAATCACGGTAAGCTGCCATGGGCAAACGCACCTTTGAGTTCTCATTGAAATCAATAGCACCTTCGGCTTGTGCTAAGCCCATCTCAATAAAGGTCTTTGTGTAGAGATCAGCGTTCCGTCTGCGCGCTGCGTGCCATTCTTCTAGGTGCGGAAACTTTACGTTGAGGACGGCAGACTGCAGTTCATCGATACGGAAATTTCCGCCTATGAACTTATGATAGTATCGAGGCTCCATTCCGTGATTGCGCATTTGCTTCAACTTCACATACAGCTCTTCGTCATTCGTGCCAATGAGACCCGCATCGCCAAACGCACCAAGGTTCTTTGTAGGATAGAACGAGTAACATCCCATCAATCCCATTGAACCAACTTTACGACCGTTCTTGTACTGCGTTCCCAAAGCTTGAGCAGCGTCTTCAATAACAGGAATCTTGTGTGCCTGAGCAATGGAAAGTATCGCATCCATATCCGCGCTCTGACCATACAAGTGTACTGGCATGATAGCTTTGGTCTTCGCGCTTATAGCCCTTGCTAATGCTTCCGGGTTGATATTGCAGCTGTAAGGATCCGAGTCGACAAACACAGGAACCGCGTGCAAGCGTGCAACAGTTCCGGCGGTGGCAAAGAAGGAGTAGGTGGGCAGGATAACCTCGTCACCGGGCTGGATATCCAGAGCCATGAGAGCCATAAGCAGCGCGTCGGTTCCACTGGATACGCCAATGGCATAGCGACAATCGCAGTATTCCGCAAGATCCTTCTCCAGTTTCGTGGTTTCTTGTCCCAAAATGAGCATTTGCGAGGCTGCAATTCGAGTCAACGTAGATTCAAATTCTTCCTTTAAGGTATTGTACTGGAGCTTGAGATCGAGCAGAGGAACGGTCATGGCGGACGAAGTAGTATAGTGGTGACAGTCCGCAAAACTACGATGCAGCATGAGCTCTTCAGGGAATTTTTCATACTCAGTACGCCCTTTCGGGCGCTACCCCAGCCTTCAGCAATATCCATAGCCTCTCGCCTACACTTCCAAACCGCCAGCTATTCCCCAAGCTCTCAAGGGAATTCTTTGAACAGCTCTGGAATTGCAGACGGAAGGGTATTTTTGCAAGACTGAGTTTCCAGCGCATCGAGTGCGCAGCACCAAAAAAGGCTTTATTGAGTCGGGGAGTATCTACCTATGCAAACATCAAACTACCTTTTTCTCATCGTATTCGTTGCCGCAGGCGGCATCATGGCTCGCTCCGTTTGGCGACTGCTCCGGTATTTGTCTTTCGCAAAGGCCGATGTACGCTGGGATCGTCCCTATGATCGCTTGATGCACACAATCAAGGTAGCAATCTTCCAGACGAAGATCCTGCGCGACAAAAAGGCGGGTCCGATTCACGCGGCCATTTTCTGGGGCTTCATGATCCTATTAAGTGCTGCAGCTGAGGCTGTGTTGGAGGGTTTGCACCCAAGTCTGGGAATCAGCTTCCTCGGTCCCATCTACTCCCTCTTCTCCCTGCTCGTAGATTTCTTCTGCTTGTTTATTATTCTCGGGGTGGTGATGTCGTTGTGGCGCCGCTACGTCAGCAAAGTACAACGTTTGCAAGTCGAACACGAACGAGTAGAAGCAGCAATGATCTTGCTTTGCATCTTTAGCATCGTTAGCGCTCTGCTCATTCAGAATTCTGCACATGTTGCGTTGGGAACAGATAGTCATTGGGCCCTGCGACCAGTCTCTTCATTCGTTGCGCATACCTTTTTTGCTGGGCTGAGTACCTCAGCATTGGAATGCACATACCACACAGCTTGGTGGATACACATTGTTCTGATCTTGGCTTTCACCAATTACCTTCCCTACTCAAAACACTTACACGTGCTTACATCCGTACCGAACGTGTTCTTCTCTCCATTGCAGTATCCTAATACTCTTGAGAAAATTGAATTCGAGGTGGAATCAGAGATTGTGAAGTTTGGGGTGAGTGATATTGAAGACTTTTCATGGAAAACACTCTTTGACGGCTACACTTGTACGCACTGCGGACGCTGTACCAGCGTTTGTCCTGCTAATCAAACAGGCAAGGTGCTGGATCCGCGCGAAATCATGGTACAGATTAATCATCGAACGATGGACAAAGGCCCGCTGCTCATGAAACTTCAAGATGTGGCTGATAACACATCGCGTCTAGATCGTCAGCAAGCAGCGCAGCGCATCGTCAAAGGCAAGAATGTTGCTGAGTTCGATGAACTCGAACGTGAGATCTTCGAGAACACCCTCAGCGAAGCTGAGCGTGACGTTTGGAATAAGAAACTCATTGGTGACTATGTGTCGCAGGATGCACTCTGGGCTTGCACTACGTGTGGAGCATGCATGCAGGAGTGTCCGGTGAACATCGAACACGTCCCAGCCATTGTTGGCATGCGACGCTCCATGGTCATGATGGAATCAAGCTTTAACGAGGAGTCAGCGCTCCTTCCTGATATCTTCTCGAACATTGAGAACAATGGCGTGCCTTGGGGCGGGATGTCGGCCGATGATAGAGCTGCATGGACCGAGGGCATGGACATCAAAACCGCTGCAGAGGATCCAGAGATGGAAGTCCTGTTCTGGGTTGGTTGTGCAGGCAGCTATGACGAGCGTGCGAAGAAGATTAGCCGCTCTTTCGCATCACTCATGCAGATAGCCAATGTCAAGTTCCGCATTCTTGGTAATGAAGAGCGTTGTACTGGCGACCCCGCTCGTCGCAGTGGTAACGAGTACTTGGCAGATGCGATGACCAAGATGAACATTGAGACGATGAACAACTATGGCGTTCAGCAAATCGTTACAACATGTCCACACTGCTTTAACACCCTACACAACGACTACCCGCAATACGGAGGAGAGTACCAGGTACATCACCACACACAGTTCATTGCAAAGCTCATTGCAGATGGTCGACTCGTCTTGGACAAGAGCGCTTCCGGTGTTTCACCAGAGCTCATTGCCTATCACGATTCTTGTTATCTCGGACGTTACAATTCAGAGTTTGAAGCTCCTCGCGCTTTGATCGAAAACATCCCTGGTTTGAAAATTGTTGAAGTGGAACGTAGTGCCGACCGCGGATTCTGCTGTGGCGCTGGTGGTGGCAGGATGTTCATGGAGGAAGTTGTTGGAGAACGTGTAAACATTAACCGTACCAACGAGCTTCTCGCAACAGGCGCAAAAACTGTTGCCGTGAATTGTCCTTTCTGCACAACCATGATCACCGACGGCGTAAAAGCAGCGGAGCAGATTGACCATGTACAGGTGAAGGACATTTCGGAGATCCTTCACGAGTCACTGCAACGTTCGAACACAACCCAGAACTAACATCGACCTTATTCGACTTCGATCTTGATACACTGAGGAGTGGCTAGCGGCGCGACAGCGCTGCGACGCCATGGAGAAAAATCCTATGAAACGACGGATGCGAGTGCGAGAGATTCGCTGGCAACAACATATTGTCTTCACTGCGATTGTAGCTTCAGCCATCGCACTGTGTACTCTAAGTGCTTGCAAAGTGCGCCAGAGTATAAAACCTGAGCAACTTCAGGAGGTACAGGGCGGTCGCTATCGCGGCGGGACTTTTCGGGTAAATGAGAATGGTGAATTGCGCTCAATGGATCCCGTTGGTGTCAACGACGTCACTTCCTCTCACCTCTGTGAACAGATCTACGACCTCCTTTTGTACTTCGATGAGGACCTCAATCTTACGAGTGAGCTAGCAGAGCGCTGGGAGATTTCAGAAGACGGAAAAACCTACACCTACCACATTCGCCATGGAGTACGATTCCATGATGACCCATGTTTTCCTGGAGGCATCGGGAGAGAGCTTGATGCGTATGATGTAGCGTACTCATTCAATCGTATCTGCGATGCGAGAACCAAAACTCTTAGCTCTGAGTTCTTTCGCGGAAAGGTAGTCGGCTCAGATGAGTACTACATGGCAACACGCGATGTTCAGACAGGACAGAAACCATCAGTTCCGAGCGTACGCGGCTTCGTCGCGTCGGACCGCTTTACGTTCCAGATACATCTGAACGAAGCCTTTGGTCCCTTCGAATACATGGTTGCTCTCAACTCCTGCGGCATCGTTCCGCACGAGGCGGTTGAGTTTTATGACAAAGATTTCTTCCGCCATCCCGTGGGCAGTGGTCCTTTCAAGTTTCATCATTGGACACAAGACATCGAGTGCGATTTGGTGAGAAATCCAAAGTATTGGAAGAAGGATGAGTTTGGGAATCAGTTGCCCTATCTTGATGCGGTGCACACCACTTTCATGAAGGACGATAAAATCCAACTCCTCGAGTTTCGCGAAGGAAACTTGGATGAATCGTATCGCATCCCTACTGAGTTCTTTCCAACGATTATCGACGAGAATAAAAACCTTCGTCCAGCCTTTGCGAAATACAAACTTCTGCGAAAGATGGCGTTGAGTTCACAGTACTATGGCATGCTCACGAAGAGCGACGTCTTTAAGGACAAACGTGTGCGCCAAGCCTTCAACTACGCAATCGACCGTTCACGCATTATTGCCTTTGTTCTCAAAGGGCAGGCTGGTGCTCCCGCCATCCATGGTTTGGTGCCACCCACGATGCCTGGCTATGCAAGCGATAGCGTGGTTGGATACGACTTCAATCTGCCAAAGGCAAGAGAGCTCATGGCTGCAGCTGGTTATCCCGATGGCAAGGGCTTCCCTACTGTAACATTGCAGCTGAATGCCGGTGGTGGTCGCAATACTCTCGTAGCTGAAGCCGTACAGACCATGTTGATCGAGAACCTGGGCATAGATTGTAAACTCAAGATGGTTGAGTTCGCTCAGCACTTGGATGCTGTTGATCATGGCAAGGCTGCGTTTTATAGACTAGGTTGGGTTGCTGACTATCCGGATCCCGAGAGCTTTCTTTCGTTATTCTATGGCAAGCATGTTCCTGAGTCCTTTGATATTGCTTCTCCACAGAATGGAATGCGCTATCAGAATCCTGAGTTTGATGCGCTCTTTGACAAAGCTCGCTCAACGCCTGCGCGTGATGAACGCAATCTGTTGTTCCGTAAGGCTGAGCAGATAGCCATGAATGATGCACCGCTCATGTTGTCATTCTATGATGAAGACTATCGTTTGGTGCAGGCGTATGTGGAAGGATATCACAACAATGCAATGGACAAGCGAGCCTATGTTTACGTTTGGTTTAACAAAGCTGCTCTGCACTGAGTTACTGGACAAAGAATGAGACAATGGCGAGCAAGAGTGCTAAGCCCGCGACTCCAATTCCAATCAGGGAACGCATTGCTGTGCTCTGTTGGTCACGTCGGAGTTTTCTATCCATAGCGTGCACTTCTACGCGAAGATGATCGACGCGATCTTTAAAAGCACCTTCATTGACAAGGTTTTGAACAGTGCTGTGTACTTTAGCACCTAGCTCATCGCTTAACTTTTTTGTCTTCTCGCTAACTGTTTCCGTAGAGCTTGCAACGATCTCTTCAATTGCTTTTGTCGCATCATCTACTAAGTACTTTGTATCGGCAATTCTACTTTTCACTTTGGCAACTTCTTCGCTGATCTGCATGAATTCGCGGCGATGCAAGTCCTGAATGTTCACGAGTCGTGTATCAAAACTGCTCAGCTCAGTAAGGATGGCTTTCAGTTTACGATCAATGTTCTTGTCTTGAGTGACAAATGACGTCTCTACCTCGTTGCGCACAAAGTTCTGCACCGAGTGGACGACCTCATCGAGTTCCATATTCTTCTTCTGGAAGGTCATACGCAGGTCAACGAGAGCTGTCTTCAGCCTTCGAATACTCTCCAGATCTGCATGCACTTCGTGAACAAAGTTGACACGACTATGCAACTCTTCCAAGGCAATCTCGATTGCCTGACGAGCCGTTTGCGTAGCCTCATTTGATTCAACGCGAAAGTTGGACAACTGCTTGTCCATATCATGACGCAGCTCGTCCATCTCGCGAATCTTTCGACGCAAGGCATTGAAGAGCTCAACATACTCATCGGCCTGTCGGTTTACCTGGTCGAAGAGTCCAACTAACTGGTTGCTCAATGTTGGGTGCGATTGCATGATTCGGCTTTTACAATGAAGTGGTGAAGTGCATTGTGTAGATCGCCAATAAGCTCGTGTTCCAGGTCGGGATCTGGCCCAACACTATGGTCGAGCATTAAACACAACATCTGCTTGCGGAAACGTCGATTATCGTGAAACTCATCCTTCATGTAGGTATTGAGAAACTCTTGCAACGAACCCATTTCCGCTAATTCGTCGAAATAACTATGTGGCGCTTGTGTTTGCGACGAGAGAGATGCTCGTGCTTCGCCGCGTCTAAGTTCTTCGTGTGACTCTACTTGGCTCATCGCTTCGACTCCTCAGAAGTTATTATGTGCCGCCACCGCCTTGTACTTTATCGGCTAGGTACAAATGAGACTTGATTTATCCCTCTCTTTTTGTGATTTTGCGGCTTAGACCCCTGCAAACTGCGGGTAAAAACCACTAAAATGGGACTTTCAATAGCTGATTGTCCGGGACACAATCACCGTGAAACTGCGCGAACTATTCTCTGGAAAACGATCATCATCTGATGAACCAGCCAGTATCGGAGTGAATCCGGAGGCCGACCTACAGCTTCTTTTACGGGAGTCAAAACAGAATCTTAGCCAGTGCGATGAAGCAATGATAGCGAAGGCATTTCGCCTCTGCTTTGATGCACACAAAAATGACCTTCGTGCCTCTGGGGAACCCTATTATACCCACCCGCTTGAAGTAGCACGCATCGTCATCAAAGAGATTCCGCTTGATGATATAAGCGTTGCTGCGGCGCTCCTTCATGATGTTGTGGAAGACACAAGCTATAGTCTGGATGATATCCGCGCTGAGTTCGGTTCTGCCGTTGCAGAAATAGTGGATGGGGTGACAAAAATCTCAGGCATTTTTAAGAGTGCCGAAATCAAGCAGGCAGAGAATTACCGGAAGCTCTTGTTATCGTTAGTAAAAGACGTTCGTGTAATCCTCATCAAGTTCGCCGACCGTCTTCACAACATGCGAACGATCGATTTCTTGTCTGAGGAACGTCGACGTCGCATGGCAACTGAAACCATAGAAATTTATGCTCCCTTCGCTCACCGTTTCGGTATGGCGAACATTAAGTGGGAGCTTGAAGATCTCGCTTTCCGTGCGTTGCATCCTCAAGAGTATGAACAAGTCTTGAACGCAGTTAGCCTCACGCGTGAAGGTCGCGAAGAGTACATCAAGAAGTTTATTGAACCACTCCGTAAGCGCTTAGATGCAGAAGATTTTAAGTATGAAGTAAGCGGACGCCCAAAGCACCTGTACTCGGTCTTCAATAAGATGCATCGGCAGCACAAGACAGCCGAACAACTGTACGACCTACTTGCAGTTCGCATCATTATTGAATCCAACGAGAATAAGGATTGCTTCACTACATATGGAATTGTTGCTGATATCTACGAACCAATTCCGGAGCGATTCAAGAACTTCATTTCACGTCCAAAGAAAAACTCCTACCGCTCTCTTCATACCACGGTGATCGGTCCTGAAGGACGTCGGGTTGAAGTTCAAATTCGCACTCGTGAAATGCACGAGATCGCTGAGAAAGGTATCGCTGCTCACTTTCAATACAAGGAGAACCAGGGTGATGGACGTGTGGCATCATGGTGGAGTGACAAAGAGCTCGAAGACTGGGCTCAGTGGGTTCGAGATATTTTCGAGAATGCCGGCGACGAAGCACCAGAGCAACTCTTGGAGTCTTTCAAACTCAATCTCTATCAAGACGAGATTTACATCTACACACCAAAGAATGACCTGCGCATTTTACCGCAAGGGGCAACTCCTATCGACTATGCCTTCGAGATCCACTCTGAAGTTGGTAACCACTGCATTGGTGCAAAGGTAAATGGTCGCATCGTCCCACTCGACTACGTTTTGAAAACGGGCGAACAAGTGGAGATTCTTACATCAAAAAATCAGCGTCCAACCTTAGACTGGGAGCGACTCTGTGTCACCCACAAAGCAAAGTCGCAGATACGTAAATTCCTTAACGAAGAGAAGCGCATAAAGCAACGTGAAGGACGTGAGATCTGGGATCGCAAGTGCAAGAAAGTAGACCTGCACTTGAACAACGATACTCTCGAACGCATTCTTCACGGAATGAAGTATGACAACCTCTCGGAGTTTTTCTACCAACTTGGACTGGGCACTCTGAACCTTGATGATGTCTTGCCCGAGATTCAGAAACGAATGAATCCCGCGACAGCACCTAGTCCAGACATCCCTACCATCCTTCCCGAGAAAGATTTCGTCACTGTCGCCCGTGAAAAAGTTCAAGGTGTAACTCTTGCTGACGGCAACGACTCACGTAACATCCTTTACCACTACGCGCGATGCTGCAATCCTGTGCCTGGCGATGAGATCGTTGGCCTCGTAACGGTGGGAAGCGGTATAAAAGTTCACCGCAAGAACTGTCACAACGTTCTTGATTTGGAAAAGAAAGTCGGCAATCGCTTTGTCGACATGAGTTGGTCCTCAATGCAAGACGGAAACTTCATCGTCGCTGCCCGCATCACAGGTGATGATCGCGCTGGAATGTTGAATGATATCACGAACGCTATTGTCCACTACGAGAGTACAAATATTCGCAGTGTGAACATCGATGCCTTTGGTGCGGAGTTCGAAGGAATCGTCACCTTGTATGTGCGTAACATCAACCACCTCAACGCCATTCTTGAACGCTTAAAGAAGATCCGCGGCGTGAAGACAGTAAGTCGCTACGACGGCTAACGAACTGCCAGGACCAACGTCTCCCCTCTTAGAGTCTCTTTTCTTCATCCTCGCTGCTGCGCAGCTCGACTTGATCTTCGAGCTGGCAAACTGTCACTTCCTTAGAAGGTGTCATGACAGCGAAACATAGGGGAACTGAAACGGTACGTTTATCGAACAACTTCCCATTCTTTTGAAACCGACTTTGAAAAGAAGACAGCGCCTACCCAGTTCATAAACCAAGACCAGAGAATGCGCATGTAACCAAAGCGACGATAGCGTCGTGGCGATTCATAGACCAAGAGCTCGTTAGCAATGGCTATGGGGTGTTTGCGAGCTATACGCGAAAAGAAATCGAAGTCCTCACCTGCAGCAAGAGAACTATTATATCCGCCTAACTCAGTAAAAACATCACGGCGAACAATCTGACACTCCCCTCTGCCCACACCAATGCTCAGCATGGAAATGAGTTTTAGATAGTTGTTGAAAAAGGTGTGAAAGAGCATGTCGCTCCATTTTCGTTCGCTTGGATTCACTTCCACAGGACACGCCAGTGCCGCTCGGTCACGGAACTTGCCTTCGCTTTGAGACCACTTCGCAATGAACTGAAAAAACACGCTTGGCTCGGCAGGGATGGTGTCGGCGTTAATGAAGGCTAACACCTTGCCACGAGCCACCAAAGCTCCTGCATTGCGTCCTTCAGCAATGGTTTGCCGGCGGGCAGAGTGGTGCTGTACAACGCTATCAGCCAAAGTGCTCGCAATACTCAATGTAGCATCGCTACTTCCTCCGTCACTCACAATTAGCTCCATACCGAAGCGCTTGCGCAACTCAGGAGTATAGATCGAAAGGGTGTGCGCAAGAATCTTCTCTTCGCGGAGTGCGGGAACGATGATGCTAATCGTGATTTGATCGTTAGCAGAGACGCGGTTGGGACTATGCCACACGCCTAGCTCATCGTTGAGCGATTGAAAGACTACGTCGTTATGTGATGCTGGAGAGTGCAGTGTGGTGCGAAGATCGAGATGGATAAACGTGTGCGATGAATCTAAAACTTGATATTGCCAATCGATAGCTTAAAGGGATAGAGGAGATTGAATCGAGTGTGTCCGTGCTCTCCGATCTCAATAGCTGGCGATGGAAACTTCACATAGTTGAGCGATTGTCCCATCCAATTGCAGAAGTCACCCAACCAACCGCCAATGCTTTGTCGAAAATCTGGCAACAATTCTGGTAAATCGTAGTCGAGAGCTAGGATTAGTTTAGTGTCTTCTTGCGGTGTATCAAGTCCTCTCGCCGCATATCCCACCGCTAGATTCAGCCATCGAGGCCAAGAGCGCGCAATGTTCTCTGGAAAGATGTTATGCATCTTAAACGAAAAGAAAAAGGTACTCGATGAGTAGTCGTCGATAAAGGTCTCACCATTCTTGCGCGCTTGTTCCTGAATCCATGTTGCTGGCGTATAAATCCACTTCTCAGTGACATTCTGTAGTGAAGGCACGTAATATTGAAGCAGAAAGAAACTTGCTCCTGCAATGTTCATGTACATATCGCTTGGACTGAAGCCCCAGTTCTTGCCGTATCCATCCTCAATCTCCACATAGGTCTGGTACATCAGTCCCATGAGGGTGCCCCATATATGGGCCGACTCAACACAAACCCCACTTCCTTGCAGGACTTCAGTGGAGTAATAGGACATAAGCGTTGCGCCGAAGACGTGTCCAATCTTATCTACACCGCGAGCATAATTGCCATCTTCTCGAACAGTGAGCAGTGGTGATCGCTGACTCCAAAAGGTATTTGCTTGGTACAGGTGTAGGCCAATCATGACTCCGAGATAAACTCCACCCGTTGCACTGAGTGCCAAGTAATTCACATGACTATTGCGGTATGGCTGAGCCCCATCAATGGTATAGCGAAGATGTCCGGCATACAAAAAGTCACTCCAAGGAATACGGTCGGCTTCAAGAGCGCGTAGCTCTCTCAGTTCACTAGCACTGAGGGCTTCATTACTCTCAAGAAAGGACTTTGCCATCGCGAGCGAACTCGCCGTCGATTGCGTAGTGTAACGTGGACCAATGTTGAGTGAGAGCGCAAGTGACAGCTCTTGTATGGCTAGAGCAGGCGCGAAATGACCAGCTATAGATTCTGTTCGAATCAACTCGGGGCAAGGTTGCAGTAGACGTATGTCTGGTGCTGGCAGTGAACAGTCTGTGTCAAGAAAGCGTGCTGCTTCATCGGCTTCGTTCGTACTGAAGATCGACATGCTTCTACTCTGCGCCATCGGATTGGCAAGAGACTCAGCACCGTCGCTGACAAACATTGTTTGAGGAGCATTGAGGAGCTGCCGATTCAGCGCGTAAGCGCTGAGAGCCTGATAAAAAATCACCAGGATGAACAGTACTACTTTATGCCTTTTTGGCAACATTAGATTTCATCGACAGCCACGTGGTAATCGACAACCTTTTTGTCGATCAGAGCTGGAAAGTACGCAACCACGTCACTAGGCTTTGGGCGTCCACCAGCGAAGCCAGTCACACCTGGAGGTCCAGTGAGAATAAGTGGAGCAATCTCTTTTCCGAAACGTTCAACAGTCTTGTAGTCTTTAGAGCGTACGCCAATGCGCATCATCACTTCGTTCGGTTCGATGGCGGGAGCAAGAGGACCGTGGCAAGCATTCATACCAATGAACTCCGTGCGTATCTCGTCGAATTGTAGACCTAGATTCTCAAGACGTTGGCGAAGAACTCTATCACCTGCTTGAGCACGCACATAGGCATCTGGAGCACAATAGGTCAAGGAGCTGAAGGCAACGTATCCGTCGTCATAGCTGGCGCTGACTTTATAAAAAGGGGTAGCTGGCTTGCCTTTGATTCCGAACACGCGAACGCGGTTATTTCCTTCGTCACGCAACTGTATAGAGCTGAAGTCTGCCACACAATCCGGTGTGATATACTGTGTTGGATCTGCAATCTCGTAGAGTAACTGTTCACTTACTGTTTCGCGAGTGACTGCGCCGCCTGTGCCCTCGTGTTTAGTAACAACGAAGCTTCCATCTGGATATGCCTCGATAATTGGGAAACCAATGTTAGCCATGTCGGGCAATGACTGCCAATCGCCAAGGAAATTACCGCCGCTGGCTTGAGCACCACATTCGTTGATGTGTCCGGCAACAGTTCCAGCTGAGAGTTTATCCCAGTCATCCATGCTCCAACCGAACTCATGGATCATTGGAGCGAGAGTTAGACCGGTATCAGTAACACGACCCGTGATGACAATATGTGCACCTTGTCGTAACGCTTCGACGACCGGAGCAGCACCGAGGTACACGTTAGCACTGAGGAGCTTTTCCTTGACCTGCACGATAGGAGTACCATCGTCCATATTCTTCATAGCATGACCAGCATCGATAAGCTCATCAAGACGAGGAAGGATGTTATCACCGGTTACAATACCAACACGCAGACCTGTAACGCCGAGCTTTCGTGCCACTTCAAACACCGCGTCGCGCGCTGCTTCAGGGTTGACACCTCCGCCATTGCTGATCATGCGAATGTTATGCTTCATAAGATAGGGCAGAACCTCCTCAACCGTAGTGATGAGGTCCTTAGCATAGCCCAGCTTCGGGTTTTTGAGTTTCTGCTTTTGTACAATGGACATCGTGACTTCGGCCAAATAGTCCAGCATCAAGTAGTCTACATTTCCATTGCGGACTTGTGCGAGTGGTGCACTGAGTAAATCACCCCAGAAACCTTGTCCGGAAGCTATGCGTATCATTTCTTTCATACCCTACCTCAATCGTAATTCACGGAATCGTTCTTCGTTGTTCCCTCGAGATCAATGGTAGGTGACTGAATAGTCCATTCTGGTACCCGACCAATGGTCTCGAGCATTTTTTCAAGTCCTTTAGCGCTGACCGAACAGCGGCCAATACTGTTTCCTTCTCTATCCGCAAAAAGCAAACGAAACCAGAGAGACTCTCGTTCCACGATCACCTTGAGAGGACGCTGTGAAAAGCGGATTTGCACCATCTTCTCAGAGAACATTCTTCGAATAAGCAGACCACCAGTGCGAACGGAGAGTCGTTGCCACCGTGCTCGCAGGTAAAGCTGAATCATGTTTACCACCAGAACCATGGGTACAACCATGAGAATGAGTCCAGGTGCAGACATATTCCTCTCTTCATGCGTCAGGTCTTGTTTTAGGCTGAGAAGGAAAACAAAGATACAGAAAAAGAAGGCGAAGATGCCGATTCCCAGGAAGGCTTTGGGATCATACAAAAGGTACAACTCCTCCCCTAGTAAAACCTTCTTGAGCTCGAGGTCATCCACCACCTTTCGGAAGTACAAAGCACCGAAGCCGATGCTTGCTGTACAGAAGGTTACGTAGAGTGCGCTCGTCAGAAACTGGCCAAGTGTAGCCATCGATCATCCTCAATAAGGAAGTGTATTGTTACTCTGCAAAATTGTAATAAATTACTCGGCATTCCACAAAATCGCTGCACTGTTGGTTCCGCAATGGACGCCGTTCATCCAATTAGTTCACGCTTAAAGCAAGCACGCGAGTCTCGCAATCTCAGCATTACTGAGCTGAGCAAGTTGACGAACATTCGCATACATATCATCCAGGCTCTGGATGAAGGCCGATTGGAAGAACTTCCAAAGGTCTACATGCGCTCCTTCATCAAGCGCTATGCACAGTCTGTGGGTATACCAAGCGAAGAAATTGAAGAGCTCATGAACAAGAGTCTCGCTTCGCCTGCCGCCCAGGTTCCTAGCTCTTTGCATTTGAGTGCAATCAACGCTGCGCGCTCAATGAAGGCACCTATTTCCATAGGTGAGAGTAAGAATCGTCGACGTTGGATTATGGTGATGTACTCAGTGTTGGGTATATGCGGCATTGCTGGTCTGTACTATTTATATGCACCATCACAGACAGTACCTGCAACAAAATCTCCCTTGGCACCTTCTGTAGTCATCAGCGACAAAGACAGTTCCGGAAACTCAACTGGTGGTGGACTCCTCAACTACTTTGGCATCTCTTCTATCGATTCTGTTTCTTTGGAGGCTGTCACATCCGATACCGTCTGGCTCAACATCACAACCGACGGGAAGTCTACCGAACAATTGACCTTGCTCCCTCAACAATCGAAACGTTGGGTTGCTGCTGAACGTTTCTTACTCAGCGTTGGAAATGCCGGCGGCATTCGTTTGAAGCGTAACGGGCAAGACCTCCCGCCATTGGGCAAGCTTGGTGAAACTGTTCGATCCATACGTATTACAAAGTCTGAGTTTGTTACCAGTGCTTCACCGTGGAAGTCACAGCGTGACACCACACGAAAAGCCCCTCCTCTTGTGAAACCACCAGTTGTTCGTCCCAAAGCTGGCAACGCGACCACGAGCACTCCAGGCGCATCAAAACCTACTCAAGTTCCTGGAACAGGAAGTGGGACAAAACCATGGTTGCAGAAAGCTCAGCCGAGCACACCAAATGCTACGGGAGTAAAGCCAATACCAAGCACTTCAACTCCTCCTCGCACTAATTCTAGCGCAGAACAATCGCCTGCAGCTTCTACGTCCACATCCACAGCATCACAGCGTCCAAGTACAGGTACGACGAGCACGAAAGCTCAAACCACGGGAGTTCCGAGTTCAACTGCGAATTCGGCAGCAGTGAAGCCTGCACTTACAGCCAAGCAACGTTTGGAGCTTGCTGAGAAAAAGAAGCGCTTGGAAAGAATCAGACAAGCGGCGCGGAAGACGGAGATTACCCCAGTTCAGATAAAGTAAGGGTCTAAAAGGTTTGGAGGCACATAGAGCGTGAATGCTATCGCCTCTGCCACTGCTTAGTTATTCACTTGAAGAATATCGTGCAGACGCAAGATTCCAATACAACGTCCTGCCTCATCGCTGACTGGTAGCACAGAGATTTGTCGCTCGCCCTGCTCCATTATCTGTAATGCCTCCTGCAAGGTCATCGAACTCGTTGCACAGAGCGGACTACGAGTCATCACATCTGCTGCCCTAAGTTCACGAATATCTTCGTGGGATTGTAGTGCTCGACGGACATCTCCGTCCGTAATGAGCCCCATAAGGTGCATCTCTGCATCGACGACACAGACACAACCCAGAGCTTTTGCGCTCGACTCAATGAGGGCGTGACGAAAGGGCGTATCTGTGGTGCAGAGCGGTAGACCCTCAATACCACCGTGCATCACTTCAGCCACACTCAAACGTAGGTTACGTCCTAACTGACCAAAGGGATGATGTGCAGCGAAATCTGTAGGCTGAAAGTTGCGCTTCTTCATCAAGCTAATAGCTAAAGCATCGCCAATGGACAGAGCTACCGTCGTGCTTGTAGTTGGCACAATATCGAAGCCGCAAGCTTCCTGCTCGACACTTGCATCCAGAAACACATCGACTGCGCGACCTAGATAGGAGTCTCTTCGACCAATAATCCCGATCGTAAAGATCTTTCGCTTCTTCAAAGTTGGGAACAGACTAACGAGTTCGGCACTTCCTCCGCTTTTTGAGAGAAGGATCACGACAGAGTCGATTCCAACTTTACCGAGATCACCGTGCATTGCTTCCACTGGATGCAAAAAATGTGCTGGATGTCCGACGCTCGACAGTGTGGCAGCAATCTTCTGAGCGATGAGACCAGATTTTCCGACTCCGCAAACGAAAATATCCTTGGCTGTATCGAGTTTGTCGAGAGCTTCAAGGAAACTCTTCTCTAGGCTGCTTGCGCTTCGCGCAAGGGCTGCCGATTCTGCAAGAATGACTGCTCTCGCTAGCTCCAATAGATCATGTGCAGTTGCACTGCCGCTCGTATTCATAGTCATGGTTTGCTTTTCAAGTACGATGCTTTTCAAGTACGATTAATCGGCGCATCAAGTGCCGTCTGTGTGTGTTTGGATGTGAAATACCGGCACGGGATAATGCGGTATGTCGGCGCAGGCAAGCGGAGCGTAGTTCTAGACGCTACAAGTCGCTGGAGTTCGCTGAAACACATAAGGGGCAGTAACTCTCTCCCTCAAGTACTTTCGTTTAACCTGGAGGCCACGCGAGGGCACGACCACCTAGTAAGTGACAATGGATGTGGAACACGCTTTGTCCGCCATCCGCATTACAGTTCATTACCAGACGGTAACCGCTTTCATCGATTCCTTCCATCTTCGCAATTTGGGCAGCACGGGCGATGAGAAGTCCTAGGACTTGAGTATCGGCCGACTCAATATCATTTAATGTGGCGATTTCCTTTTTGGGGATGATGATAATGTGTACAGGTGCTTGAGGACTAATATCTCGAAAAGCCAGCACTGATTCATCTTCGAACACTATCGTCGCTGGAATCTCTTTGCGAATAATCTTAGAGAATATCGTGTCTGCCATTCTTCTACCTTCAACAAAAGTGACTATAAAAAGAAAGCTCCCCGTCAGATGTGACGGGGAGCTTTAATCTACAAAAACAACAGATTCTCTTAGCGAATAACTTTCAAGATTCTCGTTTCAACTGGGTTGTTACCAGCGATGAAGCGATAAATGTATGAGCCATTAGCTACGAGCTTGCCATTTGCATCGGTACCATCCCACTCAACACTTGATGAGCCAGCTGCAACATCGCTGTTGAGCAAGGACTTCACTGAGTTGCCAAGGAGGTCAACGATATCGATGGTTACGTGTGAAGCTTCGCTTACTTCGAACTTCAACGATGTTGTTTTTACGGTCTCGTCCATTGGGTTTGGACCAAAGCTTGTCACACCATTAACAGTGCCATCGAAAGCAAACTGCAATGTGTTCGAGTAATTGGTTGAACCATCAAGGTCAACTTGACGTAGACGATATGAGTAGCTATGTCCGCCAGCAACTGTTGCATCGCTGAAGTTATACTTCAACATGCTTGTTGAGTTGCCTGCTGCACCAGCTTGAGTGCGTACGAAACCAAGGTCTGACCAGTTGTTATCGTTGTTAGAACGACGCTCAACGTAGAAACCTGAGTTGTTTTGTTCTGAAGCCGTTTCCCACCAGAGGTCAACAGATGAGCTGCGCTTAGCACCTTCAAAAGTTGTCAACTCAACTGGAACTGGAACGGTATCAGGCTTAACATACTTACGATCACCAAAGGCACGAATACCGATGTATGGACGAAGCATTGGGATCCAGGTACCACGGGTGTACGTGTTACCAACACCAACTGTACCTTGATAGGTCAAGTGGTTATAACCAACGTTACCGAGGGTTGAAGCAAATTGTTGCCACTGACCGCTACGATACGAGTTTTCGAAAGCAAAACGGTTATCGTTCAACAAGGTACCATTACGTGTGTACTTACGGAAACGCTTGTCGAGGTAAAGGTTATAGTTTGTTTGACCTGCAATTGGGCTATCGTTATAGTTACCAAGTTGGAAACCGGAACGTGCACCAGTAGCACCAAGCTCAATACCTACTGTACTCAATTGAGCAACAGAAATCCAGTACTCGTTTGGTTGCAAGACGATAGGAATCTCATAGAGATAGGTTGAAATCGTATCAAACTTGTCTTCCATTGCAAATGCATCCAAACCACGGAGAGCCTTCAAAGTTGTTCCGTTGCGTGGTTGGTTACCTGGGATAGACGAAGCATCATCATAGAGGCTGAAGCGAATGTTGTTCTCGTCCGCGTTCAATGATGCAAAGTATGCTTGGAATCCAAACAATGTATCCTGGGTTGTCAAGTTGAAACGAACTGCAAATTGACCTGAACCTGATCCACCTGGATCACCAAATGCTGATGCAGCGCTCCAACCAGCCGCAACATAACCCAATACATTCAGACCTTTACCAACAAGCGCCTGACCCATCAACTGTTGGGTGTATTGAGGTACTTGATTTTGCTCTGATGATGGGTAGTATGAGAACGCTGGAGAGAAACTCATGTTTGTTACAGAGTAGGTTGAATCGTTCAGTGGCTCTAAGTCGCCGCCTGGATAATCAACCTTTGCTGAAACGAAGTAGTCAGCACTATTCACACCGGTACGTTGTGACTGGCGAGCATTCCATGTTGGGAATGGAACCAAGATGTCCTTGTTTCCAATCATGAATGGAATAGTTACGCTACGATAGTACACGTAGGTTGAATTGATGTTCTGCATGTTGTTGAAATTGTTGTCAGGATTGTTCTTATCATCGTCACCAATAATGGTTACGCGAATGGTGAACGCCTGAGCATCACGTCCGGTATTGTTAGCAATACGAACAGTCAACGGAATCTGAGTAGCCTGGCTAGCAGGTGTCTCAACGAATGGCCATGTGGTACGAACTGACAACGCTTCGATATCTGTTACTTCCGATGGGAAAAGAATACGAACATTCTTTACGAAGTAGTTATCGTTATCGTCTGTTGGACCTGGGTTCCAGCCGTGACGGTATGCAGCAACGCGCAGACGGAAACGGAAGTTACGAGCACCATCATTTGGAGCGTTAATGACTGTGTCAGGAATTGGCAAGTATGCTTTCTTCCATTCAAAATCCTTACCGTCATCAAATGGATCGGCGCGCAAACCTTGAGCTTGTGTCAACGCTGTATCCTTTACTGCTTCATCATAACCACGACGATATCCACCACCACCAAAAATGGAGAACATTGGATTGTCGGTGATTGCTGATTGATTACAGCAACGCAAGTGACTATTCCAAGTAAATGCAGCACCACCAGGAACTGGGCTTACTACAATGTTGTTCACTTGATCTGCACTTGGCTTGCCCATTTCAACGAGAAGTTGGTCAAGACCTGGTGATTGTGTTCCGCCAGGAGCTGTGTTGGTAAGAATACCATTGTACGTAATACGTGGTTCTGGTCCAATAAGGTTGTTATCTGCCCATCCACGTGGATAGTCTGAATTCTTTTCTGTTCTGTGGTAAGCCAATGAAAGAACTGCCTTCAAGCGGCCACGCAAATCGATTGGGAAGGAGCGCAACTCGTCACCACCTGGTGCTGTTGGAGGCTCCGAACCGTCAATGAGACGATTGAGAAGTACTACTGGAGTACCAAGGCTGAAGTTCGTCTTGTTCGCAGCAGTAAATGTACCTCTTGGTGGAGGAGGATTATTGGTTGACAAGTCACCGTCAGAAACTTCACCACCGATATTTACCCACTTCAATACTGAAGGCATTGGAGTTCCGTCAATAACGTGATACTCACGAATGTCTTCGTTGAATGAAGAAAGACGACGCATAACAAACAACGTGAACGATGTTGTATCGTCAAATGGCCATGCATCTCTGTAGCCCTGATCCGTTGAGTCGACAGGCTCAGCAATAATCACAGCGCGGAAACGGCCGATTTGATCATCGATAAACTCGTTTGGCTCGAATGGAGGGAACTGCACTTGTACGTAAGCATAAGGAGGCACACCGTTCGCAGATGGAGCTGGTGTGGTTGCTGTAAAGACAGGAGGTGTTGCAGTGTTAAATGTTCCCAAGCGATATCCACCAATAGTATAGTTGGTGTTGTCACTGAAGAAGGAATTAACGCGTACCAAACGATTATATACTGTCTTGTTTGATGCAAGGTTGATAATGCGGAAACGTGTACGGAACTTAACGTTCTGTGATTGGTAGTTTACGCCGTTTGGACCTTGAATGTCATTGGAAAGATTCTGGAAAATAGCTACCGGTGTAATACCACCAAGGCGAGCATCGCCTGCCAACAATTCAAAGTTGTTTACACTTGCTGAAGGAACAACAACGGTGTAATCAAGAGCAGCATTTGGGTCACGAGGACGAACACGATACTCTGTTGTTACCGCACGTACGGTGTTTTTCCATTGCTTGTAGCACACGACTAAGCTCACGCTTGGTGTTTGATCATCCTGTGTAGATGTTCCAGAAGCAAATACCTTTGGATTCGAACCAGGAGATTGTGTGTAATAAATGGTGTACTGTGTATAACGAGTTGGTGTTGCACTTCCCGTTTGGGTCAATGAATTGTAGTTGTAGTGACGAGCAATACCTCTGATAGCGTTCGTCGTGTTCATACGGAACATGTTTGACGCTGTGAAAGGACGATTGCTGATAAATGCCACACCTTGAAAGTCTGTGTAGTATGTACAAACTGATGAATCAAGACGATTCAAAACGACAGCGATACTTGCTTCAATGTAGTTAGTTGAGCCTGGACGGATGTTCGCATTGTACGTGGTTGTACCCCAGGTACCGCCGTTTACATATGCAGTCCATGTACCGCGTGGAAGGATGTGCTGATACCAAATGATCAGCTTATCACCACTTACAGAGCGTTTGTAACGAACAGAAGCAAAGTCGTCGGTCAAATTGATTGCTGAATTGTAAACTGACATCTGAGTGTTACCCCAGAACGGCATAATCATAGGAGCGCCATTAACAAAACTCGATACTCCAGTAATTCCATTACCACCAGGAGCATTTACTGGATTACGAATACCGTCATTTGCATTGCCAGTACCTTCTACGATGGTTGCGGTATTTGCTGCTTTACCAAGAGCAACGCAACGGAAACCATAGTCATCTGGAGTTGGATCGGTAGCACCACTAGCGCCAGCTGGTCCACGGGTATCTTCTGCCTCAGGATCGTAGTACGAGAAAACGCCTGTTTGAACTTCACGTTGAACGCGACTTCCGTCATCACCGTAGAAGTAACGACGATTGCTCAAGCCAATGAGACCATTGGTTGACACGTAGAAACTGTCATAGCGAATGCCGTTGAAGTAAAATGGGAAGCCAATAGGAATTGGACCCGCAAATGCATTGTCAACCGAGTCTGTACCAAACGCAAATTGTGCTGTATAGGTAGCAGGATTCTGGAAGAAAGGTTGACCTTCTGGGTTGTTCACCCAATAGCTAGGTGGGAACTGATGACCACCAGTTACCACTTTACGCCACGTTTCTGGTTGATAGGTCAAATCAACCTCATTGTTTGGCGAAAGAAAGCCATATGGCTTCCAATATGAATCGGCTGCATCATCACTGTCGACGATGTAGTAGCCGGTGGAAACAGCTGGATCCATCGATGTCTTCGTCGGATTCGATGGCTCAGCATTAAAGTTCCGAGGATATGAACCTGGAGCGCCCTGCTTGTACAGGTTACTCTTACGTAGTGGATCATTCCCCTTTCCACTGCCACCTGCAATAGCCTGGACCGCTATGCAAAGCACCAATGAAAGAAGTAGCAACTTGAATCTCATGAGATCCCCCAATAGGTAGTTAGTGGTACAAAATCTTGATAGTAGTCGATCGTTTGCTCTTAGTCAATAATACGATAGTGCCTGACCTTGTTTCACCCCAATAAACCCCTTGATGTTGACCGGCATACTCAGCGCCCGACACCATGCAAAGCCAGCATGGAGCTCCCCCGAACATCTGAGTATAAGAAGCCCTCCACATCCGCACGCGGAATATGGGTTAAGCCCAAGTGTAAAGTTGAGAAATTCTCGTCAAATAATCAAAGAATTTCTTCTTTGTTGCCTTTTTTCTGCGTTTGACCAGAGTTCAATTGGCTCTCAACAACTCTTCTGAGTACTTCAGGGTAGAGCTGATGCTCTGCCCGCTGTGTTTTCTCTGCCAATGATTGAAGGTTCTCACCTTCGTCGAGTACAAATCGTCTTTGATCGACTATTGCACCTTTATCATACTCTTCGTTCACATAATGAACGCTGACCCCAGACTCAGTCTCTGCAGATGCCAATATTGCCTCAAAAACCCGAGAACCAAACATACCTGCTCCCCCAAACTTGGGTAAAAGCGCTGGATGAATGTTGAGAATTCGTGACGGATAACGTTGAATGATCTTCACTGGCACTTTTCTCATATAACCAGCCAAAACCACAAACTCAATACCGTGACGCTTTAGCATTTCATCCAACTCTTCCGCATTTGCTAACTCGTCGAAAGCGGAGGCGGACTGTACTTCGCTGGCAACCCCATAACGCTCAGCAACTGCTAGTACGCCGGCATTCGGACGTGAACTGATAACAAGAGCTATGGTGTATGGACATCCTGTCTGCTCTTGCTCATATCGAATCAAGGCCTCTGCATTCGTGCCTCGACCGGAGGCACACACCGCAACTCTCATTGAACCCTTGCTGATCACCGTTTGATGCGGCCTCCACGCTCTTCATGATGAAGAATGTAGGCAGCGAGTTTTCCTTCGTCAATAGTATTGAAACCGTCCCAGTATCGCAAATCAAACTCAAAGCGAGAGCCACTTTCCAATGGATCTAAGGCATCAAGAGAATTCGAGATTTTCTCAAAACGTTGCTGCCACTGAAGCATGTTCGCCTCACGAAGGTCTATCCAACCGTCATGACACCACTTCTCCAACGATGCATCATTGATTGCCAGCTCTGTTTGATTCTTCTGTAGTGGGATCAATACCGTTTCGCCTCTGAGGTACTGCTTGCCGTCCGACATAAGAATTGGCAATCCCACGGAAAGAATAGTCTGGCGCACTTCGGCATTGTTCTCAATCACCGTCTGTGCTTTAGCACTTAACTCAGCTGCACTCATTGAACAAATATCTTTGGGAGCTGGCGCAACGTGCGAAAAGATATGGGCTTCATAAAGAAGCTTTGTGAGGCGTGGCGGACCAAGCATTTCAAAGCCTATGCTCGATACCTGGTGCTGCTCTTCGAGCTTTCGGAGCTGATCTAAAGCTCGCTGACGCAGCGCACCACCTCGATAGGTTGGTCCCATGACCGTTGCATCCAAACCCTGAATAATATCTCGACCGCTGTTCGACCCCATGAGCTCGGCAACAACAACGTGTGCAATTTCCTCCGGCGTCACAAGCTCCATTTGTCCAATCGAACTCACAGCTTCAAACTCTGCACGAGAGAATATTCCATTCTCGCCTGTGTCGATAAACACCGACTGCAAGGTGCTTCCTGTTTGCTGCACTCCACTCTGGTCTGCAAAAACGAAAGAGCTACCAAGAACACGGGCGTCACTAGCTGGCATATCTATTTTTGCAATGGCCTTTCCCTTTCTCCGTACATCGCCATACTCGATAGACTTCCATGCGATGGCCGCACTCGGCTTCACCTCTTTTATGATTGCTCCACCTGGTGTGCGAGCCATCAAGAAGAGCAACATTGATTGAGCACCTGCAATGGCAGATTTCGAGAGTAACACTCGCGATGGCTTCTCTTCGGAGTGGGTGTAGGGAATATTCAAACCCATACCACCAGTTCCACTTGTACCAACTTTGAGGTAGATGGAACACCCTGCGTCCGACAACGAGCGTTGAACAATTTGGATGTGCCGAACGAGCTGAGGAATGTACAATGAAGCAAGCAAGCGCTCAACGCTTTCGTGGCTAAGGGTATTGTGCTCTAAGTCAGAGAGAATGGAGCGCGAAGAGGTGTAAATGTCTTGATACGCGATCGAAGTAGCGGTATTGATGCAGTCAATAACCGCATCCGGTTTGTGCTCTTGGATAAGCGAATAGAGGGCTTGGCGCTGCAAAACTGCATCACCTAAATCATCAACAATGTCACGAATAAACTCAACGCGCAAAGTAGGATCAGCAAGGATGAGCTCCCTCTGCGTGTCTTTCCATTCGCTTCGCGTGAAGATATTTCCCCACCAAGGCACAAAGGTATCAGCGGGCAGATGAGGATACTCCTTGCGGAATCGTTCAACAGCGCTTTTCGCCTCGTCTTCACGGAGCGATGTAACAATGATGCTGCGGGGTGAATGCTTGAGAAGTTTGTGGACTATAGCCGAACCGACAAGTCCCCATCCGCCGAGGACAAGAACTTTTGATCCCTTGATTGTCATGTGTTTGTCGTAAAATCTGAGCAGTACCTGTGATGAATTTGTCCCCCCAGACTTCCTTCACTGCTACGTTCTTCTTTGTCCGAAACCGTGGTGCACTCTGCCAAACGGCGTTTGTCAGACAACTATCGTCCGAAAGGAACAGCTGCCCTTAGCCGCTAGCTTTTGATGCAGACGAGACCAATAGCTACTTCATAATCTTCATTTCCACACGGCGATTCTGTGAACGTGCTTCATCTGTGGTATTCTTTACTTTGGGTCTGGTTTTTCCATACCCAGCAGTCAGAATCCGCTTTTGCTCTACGCCCTGCGTAACTAAATATGATTTCACTGCATCTGCACGGCGCTGCGACAGCTGCATATTGTAGTTGTCTTCCCCAACGTCATCAGTGTGTCCTTCGATACGCACTTTGATATCTTGATTTGACTGAAGAAACTCTGCAGCTCTATCCAATTCCGGCATAGATTCATCATTAAGGTCGGCTTTATCGGTATTGAAAAAGACCAGAAGACGAGTTTCTGCATCATTGGCAAGTGGTGTCAACTTGATGTTATTATCAACGGTTCTTCCCTTCTCGCTTGCCGACACGTCAAATCGCTCAGAGTAGAATACATAGTCGTTGCGTGTTGCTGTAATTGAATAGCTGCGGCCAGCATTAAGGGTCACGAAATATTCTCCACTTTGATCATCAGATCGCAACACGGCGACTTTTTGTCGTGTCTTGAGGTCCGTGACAACCAAATCTGCACCCAGTGGCTTGCCAGAGTTGATGTCGCTAACAATTCCATGCATTGTCAAAACAGCATCCGGCATCTCAGGATTGGGATCGGCTTTGTAGATATCAAATCCACCCTGACCTCCGGGTCTATCTGAAGAGAAATATGCGGTTGTAGAGTTTGGAATCGAGGTATAGTAGTACTCATCCGAGCTCGAGTTGATTGGTGCTCCAATGTTCACTGGTATGCCAAAGCTCCCGCTCTTAAAACGAGCAGTATAGATGTCAAATCCACCACTTCCGCCTGAGCGGTTGGATGATAGGTACAAGGTGCTATTGTCTGCAGCAATGGAAGGACAAGCTTCGTCATACTTCGTATTCACTAAACCACCCACGAGCTCTGCCTTCGACCATTCTTTCCCACGACGATGTGAAACATAAATGTCGGTCCCACCTAAACCTCCATCACGGTCGCTCACAAAGTACAGTGTGCTTCCGTCTGCCGAGAGTGCAGGCTGAGAATCAAAGGCGTCTGAGTTGATCTGCGATCCAAGATTGCGAACATCAGTCCATTTCCCGTTTACTTTGCGTGCAGAATAGATATCTGTTCTTCCGAATCCACTGAGCTCATGTTTGTAGGCGGCAAAAACAACGTACTGACCATCACTGGTCAGAGAAGCTGAGCCAACTTGAGATCCACTATTCACTTCTGAACCAAGCTCTGAAGCTGAGCCCCAGCCATCTTTTGTGCGCTCTGTAAGAAGAATGCGCTGAGATTTGCCGCTCTCTTGTGTGAACATCATGAGTCTACCATCTTGTGCAAGAGCTGGTGCAAACTCGTCTTTCGAAGTATTGTGCTGAAAGGGACTAAGCACTACGTCTTTGTTTGGACTAACGCTGATCTGGGCCACAATGTTTATGTGCACACAAACAAGCAGGCAAATCGTAAGAAGGGTATTTTTCATATGTATTCCTTCGAGTTCTTAGAGCTTAAACCACAAACCCACCGAGACCTGCAAACTGTGCAGCATTGGATTAGAATAAGTAACCGTAGTTGCTGTTACATTCGTTGGCACACGCGTGATGTCAAGTGCATCAAAATCATCATACAGCTTCGTCAACATGTATTGATACCGTAACTCTGCAGCCAAAGCAAGTGTACGGCCCAGCGGCAGGAGAAATCCTAGCCCAGGCACAATACCAATTCGACCAGTGTTATAACTCTGGTGAACTGGATTCGCAGAACCATCCCAGCCCAAGCTTGTAGCATAGTTAACGGTCTTTTCAACGCTCTGGAATTGACCTGGAACACCGGCAAAATTCATGTTATACCAGAATGAGTCGAGAGGGTTGGTCTTTGAAATGTTGTCAGTACGGGAGAAATCTCCCATCTGCATTTGATAGCAAAGTCCAAAGCTCACAAAAATGCGTTCATCGATATTGTAGCGCAGAGTAGGGATGATATTCAAATAGCTTACAGAAGCTTCATACTTCGCCGTGCTTGCTCCAATGTTTTGAATGATGAAACCGTTAGGGTCTGTTACGTCGATGCCACCAGCTACCGTATTAGAAAAGCTCTTCATATCATATTCAGCACGCAGTTGTACCGCAGCATTAGGCGAAATCGCGTAGTCGAACAGCAAGCCAAAATGGGGAGAAAGACCAGTACCACTCGAAAGTGCTGTTTCCAATGGATCTTTGACAGCCGGGCTGCCGTAGGTCACCGACTGACTAAATGCGTTGGAGCTGACACCGCCATAAATCCCAACAGTGAGAGGAATTTTCTCAGGGTGATTCGTCCAAGAATACTTCGAGAGCTCTTCAGCACTGAGTGGACGGCCATGCGGACGCAAGACGTCTTCCTCTTGAGCATGCGCAAAAGGCACACTGATTGCAACGAAAAGCAGCACCCGAAGGTAGTTTGTGAGCTTCATGTGAGGTCCCCTCGTAATGAGTTGTGATATCGGTAAGAGTGGAAGGTGAACCGATGGGGGGCAAAATACATGGGGCGGTGCATTTATACCAAGTTGTAATTTGAAAGAGACGAAAAATTGTATTTGTACGTCTGAACTCTGTCTCATTCAATCATCTCTACTCGTCGATGTCTACCATACGTGAAGACGACAGAGTAGAAATATGAGCCCATTTCCAGCAGACCATTCATCGGAGATTATCATGGCCCGTGCTACACTCATCCTTGTGCTGCAGAACGACTTACATTTTGCCGATCTGAGTCTGGTCAGTGTTGAGCAGCAAACTCTTCGAGACTTCGAGCTACTCGTCTTGGCAGACAATGCCTCGTCCGACGTCATTCGTACCGTACAAACCCGACTCCCACTGCTCAATGTACCAGCTCGCGTAATCTGGTCTGCAGACCAAAACCTGAACTCAAGCCGCGAACAGCTCATCGTTCACGCAGCGCTTCGCTCCTGCTCCACGGACTATCTGATTTTCTGCGATAGTAGCATGATTCTGCATCCTCGCTTTGTTGAGGAACATGTCATGAATCAACGAGCTGGTCAGATACTCAGCGCACGGCGCGTTGAATTGTCGTCGCAGCTTTCAAACTCACTTCAAACAGACGATTTACGCGCAGGGTGGCTCCAGAAGAAGTATATCTATGTGTTGCTGGATGGCATTTTCGGACAATCCACCCAAGTTTCCCGTGGCTTCTATATCCGATCACCATTTCTTCGACGCGCATTATCTGGTCTTTCCGACGATATCTATGCCGCTAACTTCTCTCTGTTTCGCGAGGATGCACTAAAACTTCGCGAGTTCATTGAAAGCGCCGAGCTGCTCAATCATCAATCCCTGGCTCTTCACACAGGCTTGCACATTCGCATGTTGCGGAATGTCCTGGTTCAATATCATTGCAATGCGTCGAGCGAAGCTCCAATCAAGATTGCAGCTGGTGTTCTCGAAAGAGTTAAACGCCTACGCTATCGTGTAGGTGAACTTGGGCTCCAACCAGCAATGCTGGAAGCCAGACGCAGTTCTCTACGCAGATGATCAGCGGAATAGTCTCATCACCGCTCCATATGCCACACAAAGACTATTTTTGCCTTTCTATTCTGTGCTGCACATCACGTAGACTGAGTGTGCGCTATGGTTGTTTGTCTTGTGCCCCAATGCTCCCTACTACTTATTGAAGACTTTCCTCCGCGTATTCTCTTTTGTTCGGCCTTACGCCGCACTCTTCATCACGCTTCTCGTGAGCGGGATACTCCTGGGTATGTTCGGAGCTCTCAGTATGGCAATCATCAAACCGGTCATGAGCCAGCTTTTTGGCGAAAGTGCGGCACCTATTGTTCCTCTTGAAACAGTTAGCGGCTTACAAGCGATCAAAGAACGGTTCTTTCAATCGGTTGACGCTGTGCTCGCAGCAGATACACCGAGTGGTCGACTCCTCAACCTGAGCGTTTTCATTATTGTTCTGTTTGTCATCAAGAACTTGGTGAAGTACTTGTCAGGCATCAGCTACGCCCGTCTGTCTGAACTCATTGCTCGCGATATGCGAACACTGGTCTTCACTCGACTCATGAAGCAGCCAATGGCCTTCTTCAATCAAAACAAAACGGGTGAGCTCATAGCCTTAGTGACAAATGAGATCAACACTATGCATGGAAGTATTGTACCCTTCTTCATGCTCGTCCTTCGCAATCCTGTTGAGATCATTCTGCTGCTCACGCTGCTCTTGTCCATGTCGGTCAAGCTTACACTCATTGCTATGAGTACGAGTCTCGTCACTCTACTCATCATTCGCACCGCACGCAAGTATTTGCGTCGTTACGCGACGCGTATGGCAGATTCCACAGCTGGCTACATAGGTACTCTGCAAGAAGCGGTGTCTGCAGTCCGTGTTGTGAAAGCCTTCCGTGCTGAAGACAAGATCACAGAGGGTTTCTTTACCCATGCGTCTGCCTACGTTCGATCTTCTGTCAAACTTTCTCGTATTAATGAAGCAATACCAGTGCTGAATGAGATTTTTGCTATTAGCGCTTTGGCAGTGGTGTTGTACATCGGCGGACACGAAGTGTTCGCGAATCGTATGCGCGGCTCTGACCTTATGACCTTTCTTTTCGCTCTCTTCGCAGTCATGGCGCCAACCGTTGCTTTGGTTTCGGTTCCTGGACAAATTCAACGCGGCCTCGTTGCGGCAGAACGTGTTTTTGCCTTGATTGATCTCCAACCTAGTTTGGTTGACGGCAACGAGAATTGCGCCAGCTTTACCTCAGGTATTGAGTTTCAGAACATCAACTTTCGCTACACTCCCAACAGCCCGGTGCTAAGGGATGTGAGTTTTCACATCCCGATTGGTAAGAAAGTCGCCCTGGTTGGATCCAGCGGCAGTGGAAAATCCACCCTCATCGATTTGCTGGTTCGATTCTACGACCCAGAAAATGGTACCATCCTCTTCGATGGTAAGGACATTCGCAGTTTTCGTTTGAGCAGCTATCGATCTCGCTTTGGCATCGTTTCACAAGATGCAGTGCTCTTCAATGATACAATTGCCAGCAACATTGCCTTTGGCACTGAGTCTGCAACCCTCGAACGCATTCAACAAGCAGCTCAGGTTGCTCATGCCGACGAGTTCATTCGCAGTTTGCCCCAAGGATACAACACTCTTGTAGGTGATCGCGGAGTGCTTCTTTCAGGTGGTCAACGACAGCGCATAGCAATTGCTCGTGCAATTGCGATGAACCCAGATGTAGTAGTGTTTGATGAGGCAACGTCAGCACTCGACTCTGAATCGGAGAAGATTGTACAAGCAGCAATGAACGAAGTACTCAAAGACCGTACTGCTGTTATCATTGCTCACCGATTGTCCACGATCATCAATTGCGACACTATCCTCGTTTTTGACAAAGGCAGTATTGTTGAGCAAGGAACACACCAGGAACTTATAGATCGCAAAGGACATTACAAGCGACTCTATGACATACAGTTTGCACAACAAGATGGAATTGGAACATGAAGGTAGGTGATAGCATAGAGGTTGAGGTTGAAGCGCTTGGCTTTGAAGGTTTGTCCATAGCACGTGTCGACGGGCTGGTCATTTTTGTCGATGAAGGCTTGCCAGGCGATCGCGTGCGTATCACTTTGCGCAAGAAGAAGAAGAAGTACTTTCATGCGTCGATCGACGAGATTCTAGCGCCGTCTGCGTCTCGCGTACAGCCTCGATGTGCGCATACTGCAGACTGTGGAGGTTGTAGCTGGCAACACTGCGATTATGACGAACAGGTCCGCTGGAAGCAGCAACACACAGTCGACTGCTTTGAGCGTTTGGCGAAGGTTCCTTATGGGGAGCTTAGGCCTATCATTGCATCTCCGGAGAACTTCAACTATCGAAACAAGATGGAGTTTTCTTTCAGTGCACGACGTTGGATGAGTGCGGCTGAACTTGCATCGGGCGAGACCATTGAGCGTGACTTTGCATTGGGCTTACACGCTCCTGGTCGCTATGACGCGGTCATCGATGTAAAGGAATGTCATCTCCAACATTCTGACTGCAATCTCATCCTCAACACAATTCGCGCAAAGGCTCTCGAGCTTGGTTTAGTTCCCTACAGTAACAAATTGCAGTCAGGCTTCCTGCGCCATCTTGTTTTGCGTCGCACCTTACACCGCAAACAGCTCATGGTCATTCTGATCACAAGTACTCCGCAAAACGACGCGGAGCTTGCGTACGTTGATTGGTTGTCTTCAGACTTCGCTCAAGGTCTGGATGCGAATGCAACCGTTTTGCATGCTGTGAAGGACTCACTCTCTCCTGTTGCCCAAGGTACAGCCCGTGTGCTCAGTGGTAGTGGATTTATTAGCGAGTGGAGTCATGGTGTTGAGTTTCGCATTTCACCATTTTCATTCTTTCAAACGAATTCCTATCAACTCCCAAATTTTCTCCACACAACGTTTGAAGCAGCGAATCTACAGGAGTTTATGCTCGTGTGGGATTTGTATTGTGGTACAGGTTCTATTTCGTTACCAGCTGCAAAGCGTGTTCGGAAGGTCATTGGGATTGAACTAAGCGCTCAGAGCATCGAAGATGCGAAGCATAACGCCGAACTCAATGCCATACAGAACGTTGAGTTCTACGCGGCGGACCTACACAAGAAGGAGACCATTGCATTCTTGCATTCTCTTGAGCGTCCAGATGTAGTGATTTTGGACCCGCCACGCGCCGGAGTCCATCAAATGCTTCTCGAACACTTACTGAGTTTGAAGATTCCGCACATTGTCTATGTCTCCTGCAACCCTGCAACTCAAGCACGCGACTGCGCGCTGTTACAGGAGCTGTATGAAGTTCAGTCTATGCAAGCCTTAGACATGTTCCCGCACACCTTTCATGTTGAGAACGTTGCGGTGTTGAAGCTACGTTCGTAAACACAAGATCTCGGAAGACGTTTTCATACGTGTGGCGCTTCGCGCCGCACGTATGAAAAATCTCCTAAACCTTCAGATCACGAGTATTGAATGTATCGATACAAAGTCACAGATAGTATGCTGTTTTTGCTTCGATTAACAACAGAGCACTAAGATTTATGACTAGTCTTCTGCCTTCATAAATACCTCACGAGCAACCGGGGCAACTGTGCTGAGTTGTGCTGCTGTCAGTACACCATTGACTCTAGGAAGATCTGTTTTTAACATTCCGCCCAGGGTCTTCTCAAGACTGTTGATCATTTCTTCGATCGTTGCGACACGCTTCACTTGCTCATCACTTGGACGTCCGGTGGATTGTGCAATATCGCCGTAAATGTTTGCAAGCTTCTCGCGCAGCTGGGGCTCTGTGTCAGCGAAGAGTGTGCTCTTCTTTGCGACAACCGTTTTATGCAAACTATCTAAACGACTAACAAACTCACGTATGCTCGTTTTCGCTTCCGGGTCTTTCACAGCAGGAACCCTTGACTTAAGACTATCACGAACACTTGTGATTTGTTCTGCATCGTAGGCTACGCGTTCAATCATAGTATAGAGCTTCAGCATACTCTCGAAGTTCGCTTTGCGTGCCTCAGCATTATAGATAGATCGTGGGTCATTTTGGATGCTGACCTTGCCAGTGAAGACCTTATCATTCTTCGTAATGCGAACAGTGTAATCTCCAGCCAGAACTGCTGGACCGAAGTCGCCCCCTCCGGTATTCTGCGATGTTGCAACTTTTGGCGGCTTCATGCTCATGCCCCAGCCTACGCGGTTGATTCCTTTGCGCTTCCCAGCTGGAAGAGTAGTAATAACCTCATTCTTCGCGTTCAAGATTTCGATTTTCATATCACCCACAAGGTGGCGTGATTTCAAGTAGTAGGTAATCTGGGCGGTACCATCAGGACTTGGACCATAGAATTCATCTGATCCGCCAAATTCCTGGAAGCCGCTTTCATTGCGAAGCACACAAGGACGATTAGGCAAGATGCTAAGTTCGTTTTTCATCGTCTCGGTACTCAGCGAACGCAGAGGAGTGATATCGTCTAGAATAAACACACCTAAACCATGGGTTGCAATGATGAGATCGCGCTCGCGAGGATGTATCTGCAAATCCCGAACTGGGGTACAAGGTAGATCACCTTTGAATTGGGCCCATGAGCTACCTCCATCAATCGAGATATAGAGACCGTACTCTGTTCCACAGAACAACAGTTGTTTGTTGACCAAGTCTTCGCGAATAACATGAGCAAAACCACGAAGTGAATCGTTGTTGAGTTTCTTCCAGCTCTTACCGAAATCAGTTGTGCGATAGAGATAGCTCTGCATATCGCCTCGAGTGTGATTATCGAAGCTTACATAGCATGTACCCTTTTCAAAGTGTCCCGGTTCTACGCAACTCACCCACGTTCCAGGTGGCAAGGTTGAATCGATGGCTGAGACGGTATTGAGCCACTTTTTACCACCATCATTTGTCAACTGTAGGTTACCATCATCCGTACCAACCCAGATGATGTTTTCATCAAGTGGGGATTCAGCGACGCTCACGATTGTGCAGTGGTGCTCAGCGCTGGTATTATCAGCTGTCACCCCTCCGCTTGCTTCGGTATTGATTTTTGACGAGTCGTTTGTAGTAAGGTCTGGCGAGATACGTTCCCATGTATCACCTTGGTTGCGAGAGCGGTGTAGGAATTGCGAAGCCATATAGATGGTCTTCGGATTGGTAGGACTCTGCGTCAATGGAGTACACCAGTTGAATCGCAGTTTACTCTCACCTGGAAGTTCATAAGGTTTGATAGGCTTCGACTCATTCGTTGCCATATGTCGACGCACTGCATTACCGCCTTGCGATTCAAAGTAGATAATGTCTTTGTTAAATCTATCACGAATCACCCAGAAACCATCGCCCCAACCAGTTGGTTCCCAGTCACGGTTCTGAATACCACCACCTTGAATGCGGTGCGGTGCCATCCATGATCCGTTGTCTTGCAATCCACCGAACACATTATAGGGCTCTTCGAAGTCGTAGGATATGTGGTAGAACTGAGCGAGCGACAAATTGCGGAATTTTGTCCAAGAAGAACCGCGGTCATAGCTGCGATAGACGCCGCCATCTGTTCCAAGCAAAAAGTGTTGAGGATTGATTGGATCGATCCAAAGAGCGTGTAAGTCTGGGTGTGCACCTCCACCATATTGGAAACCATTGAAGGTTTTTCCTCCGTCGTCACTCATACCCAATTGAAACGAAGGACGGTACACGCGATTTTCATTGAAGGGGTCAACGTAGAGACAGGAAAAGTAGAATGGGCGGGCGGTCACACTTTGGGCGTTCGACATTTTCTTCCAGGACTCACCACGATCATCACTGCGATACAGTCCACTTTCCTTGCATTCAATCATTGCATAGACGACGTTTGGCTTTGAAGGTGCCACGGTGACGATGATACGGCCGAGATCGCCCGTAGGAATGTCTTTGGTCAACTTCGTCCAGGTCGTTCCTCCGTCAACCGACTTATACAGTCCGCTTCCCGGGCCGCCAGAGTTAAAACTATATGCTTTACGACGAAACTGCCACATCGTGGCATAGACAATATTAGAGTTCTCAGGATCTATCGCGACATCGGCGCAGCCAGTGTTCTCATCAACATACAGCACCCGTTCAAAGCTCTTTCCACCGTCTTTTGTACGATACAAGCCGCGGTCTGGGGAGCTACTCCAAAGAGCACCGAGTCCAGCTACAAAGGCTATCTCAGGGTTGTGTTGATTGAGGGCAATCTTGGCGATGCGTTCAACTTTTTCAAAGCCAAGCAGCTTCCACTTAGCGCCACCATCGGTGGTTTTATAGAGTCCGCCCCCAATGCTCACGGAGTTGCGACAATTGCTTTCGCCAGTTCCGACCCAGAGTACAGAGTCATGGTGCTTTGGATCAAGTGCCATTGCTCCGATGGAGTGTTGTTTTTCCTTATCGAAAACTGCTTTGAAGGTAGTGCCGTTATCCTTTGACTTAAACACGCCACCAGCTGCTGCACCTACATAGATACACAATCTCTTATCGACTGTATTTCCTTCTGTATGGGTGTAGCAAGCTTCGATGGCAGTCACGCGTCCTGAAGAGGTAGCAGGGCCAATCGATCGTGCCTTGAGATTACCAAAGGTATTTGGTGTCAACAGCGGTTGAGCGTGCAACGCAGCGTTGAACACGAGAGCTGTGCACAATAGCACGGTACATACAGAATTGGCTCGTATCATATATCGTATGTGAGATGAGAGTACTGAAAAACTTGTTGACCAATTTCCTGGCTCATTACAAAGCACTAGCGTAAGCACTACTTCCCTTCATTCCTCCGCTCGAGCTAATACTCGGCAAAAGCGCAAGGATTGCAGAGGAATCTTATTTCATGATGCTTGATTCATAAGCAATTGCATAGCGATCACGGAGAATCATGACGTGGTGAATTTCGTGTCCGGCAATAATCCACGCTAGAGCACGGGCAGACATAGGGTTTGAGTTAACCATTCCCACCACTGACAAGCGATCATGTGGAATTGCCTCAGAGAACAACATTAGGGTTGACTCACGGACTGCATGATACTCTGCAACGAGTGAATTCATTGTGCGATCATTTGCTCGACCATTCGTTGCGAACAGATCTTCATCCATGTAAGGCAGATTCTGCGTATCGCCGCGAGAAATGCAGAGTGCTCTGTAGCACATGCCGCGCTCAGTATCGATAATATGACAGAGAACGTCTTTGGGAGTCCACTTATCAGGTGCGTATCGATACTGCTGCTGTTCCTCAGTGAGAGATGCGAAGAGTCGACTCACTGCGGCGCGATTCACACTGAGCAAATGCAGTGCATCACCATCTTCAGCTAGCGAAATGTACTTTGCGAAATAGCGTGAATGTTCGTTTTCTAGAGGACGCTCAACCATGTTTAACCCTTTTTCGGCATACTGAATACGGCATCATCTATAGCCGGATTCACTTCATAGGTCTCGAAATACATTCCACCACCTCCGGCATCTTCTGCCGCAAAGGGCAAGAGCATTCCATTGAGCAATCGATAGTTCGAGTAATAATTTTCACTTTCAACATCTTCATCGTTCATTCGGTACTTCGTAATAACCTTAACGATGAGATAGGAATCTGCATCAAGGAAGTACTCCTTACTCACGCCATCTGGACGTAACGCAACAATCTTAATGCAATCTGAACCATCGATCTCTTCCGATCCATGAAGGCTGAGCTTGCTCCCTGTTTCTTTGAAGACAATGAGGTCATTTCGAAACAGATCATTTCGTACAGCCAAGGCTCTCGAATTCTCTGCGTTCATCGGTTGTGGTTCCAAGGACCCACTCCATGGCATGATCGACCATCCACTGAGTCCATCATACGACTGCACCATTTTCATTCCGGCTTGGATATCCATCTCCACCCGAACTTTCGACCCTTTCACGAACACCGTGTAGCGTTTCTTCCAACCACCATCAGCACTGACGTAGCGTCCGGTAATTTTACAGGACTGCACAGCACTAAACTTCTCTGAGCCACCAATAGCTTGGTAATACTTCGACAAGGTGTTCTCAAGCTTTCTCTGCTCTTCTTGGCTCTGTACCATAGATTCAGCCTGCAGCTGAGCGGGAGCAATCGACTGATCCGCTCCCGGTACTGCCGGTGCTTTCACTTCTGTGGGAGAATGAGAGTGGTCATGACCATGCGCCTGAGCAAACAATGGTGAACGAACTGCAGTGATGAAGACTAGTGCAGCTGCAGTGAAACAGACATAGCTTACGCGTGACGTCATAGAAGCCCCAGAAAAGTTAGGAGTGACAGGACAAAGAAAAAGCTGGTCGGCGCTTTCGAACACTCTGAATGAAAGACTACGATCCTTCTTTTTGAAAGTTGCACGAAGCAAGTATAAAGATCGGAAGAAAAATGTTAAGGTTGACGTACAAGAATTCGTCTAACTGTACGACATTGCAGAAAGTCGTCGCTACATTTTTAGAGTAGAAGCGACGAAAACTTCCAGAGAAGGGGGCGGAACAGGTTTCGCTAGCAGTCTTGCGACTATGTTGTCCACAGGCTCATTTTTCACAGCTTTCTGGTCCTTCGTCATGGCTATTTTGAACAACAAGCTCTTCCGAATGCAACCGCCCTACAGCTGCTGTTTTTATTCACTTTGAGGTACTCACAATGAATATTATCATCGAATGCACGAATTTTAAGCCCAGTGCAGCACTCAATACCTTTATCAACGAAAAAGCGCAGGGTGTGCTGAAGTTGGACGCAAAAATCACTCGTATGGAGTTTCACTTGAGTGTGGAGCGTGAAGATCATACAAAGTCATTCAGCTGTGGGCTAAATGTTAACATTCCCGGAAATGATGTTGCCGTACATGGAGTATCCGATGAAGCTCACGACGCAGTTCACAAGGCAATTGACAGCGCAAAGCGTAGTTTGAAGAAAATCAAAACCAAGCGCCTGGCGTCACGTCGCAAAGCAGCTGGTGTGACGGACGGCAGTGCTGATGACGTCCAGGAAGATCTTAGCGACATCAATGATTCAGTTGATGAGAGCGAACTGGCAGATCTCGTTGACAGCGACGAAAATTCCTGAGTGGCTTGAAATCACTGACACGACCACGAAACACATAAGCAATGGAACTCTTCTGCATTCTCATCTTTGGACTAAGCTACCTTGCCATTGTGTTCGAACATTCTTTGGGAATCAACAAAGCTGCGCCGGCTCTTCTCGGAGGCGTACTATGTTGGTTACTTATCTTTGTCGATCCCGCAACTGCACTTGCACATGATTCCTTGATGGAAAGCATGGCAGAGATCGCAGGCATTCTTTTCTTTCTGCTGGGCGCAATGACGATCGTTGAGCTCATTGACAGCCACGACGGCTTTGCACTCCTTCGATCATCGTTGCGCCCTCGCAAGCTCTCTACTCTCGTGTGGATAGTGAGTGCCTTGAGCTTCGTGCTCTCTGCACTGATCGACAATCTCACGACCTCGATTGTCATGGCCAGTCTCTGTGCTCCTTTACTGCCAACTCGCGAAGACCGCTGGTCGGTTGCAGCTCTGGTAATCTTGACAGCAAATGCAGGTGGGGCGTGGTCCCCAACAGGTGATGTGACCACAACAATGCTCTGGATAGGCAACAACCTTAGTGCTCAGTCCATGATCGTGCATTTGTTCCTGCCAAGCCTTGTTTGTGCTCTGATCCCTACATGGTGGATTGCAAGGAGTTTTGCTAAGCGTACCCTGGCTTCACAGGATTCTGCGCAGCTTAACACCTTACCTCACGCTAAAAGCATGCTGGTTGCCGGGCTTAGTTCCTTCGCCTGTGTACCAATTCTGAAAACGCTAACCCACTTGCCACCCTTTGCTATCATGCTGTTGATGCTGGCGTTTATGTGGATTCTGACCAGTGTGCTGCATAGATCCAGAACCCAAGAGTTAAAGCAGAAACTCAGCGTCGCCGAGGCTCTGCAGCGAATCGACACACCAAGCATTCTCTTTTTCCTAGGCATCCTGCTCTCGATAGCAGCTCTGCAGAAGCTTGGCTCACTCAATAACCTAGCTACTTGGTTTGCACTGCACTTACCGGATCCTCGAAGTGTTGCAATTGCTCTGGGATTTCTCTCGGCGTTCATCGACAACATTCCCCTTGTAGCCGCTGCACAAGGCATGTATCCTCTGAGTCAAATGCCAACTGACCATGTATTTTGGAATGTGCTCGCTTTAAGTACTGCAACCGGCGGGAGCATCATCATTATAGGCTCTGCAGCTGGCGTTGCTATGATGGGACAAGAAGACATCACCTTCCTCTGGTACTTACGTCGCATTGCTCCTATCGCTTTTGTGTCGATGACAGGTGGCATTGCATTTTACCTCGTGCAGCACGCTTTATTTTTCTGAGCCAATGTGTTTGTCGCCTAGAGCGCTGAGCCCACACCAAGCCAACGATCCACCTCGTCCGATGGATGCGACTTCTCGTTTCGTTAACGTACAGTTGGGAATGCCACACAAGGTTGCGAGGAGACCGTTGCATGTCTGCTCGAGTACATGTTCAATAACAGTTCGTCGTCGTGGTACTGAGAATGGCTACTCACAAACTATAACAGTTGAGAAGCGAAGGAGGGCGTAGCCCTCGTTGAACAAGAGAAAACGATGCGAGGTCTAGAACTTCACATCACACCAAACTCTCTCATTCCGACTGACCAGCCTCAATCAGCTCAGCTAATTTCAGTACGCAGTTGACGTAGTCTTTTGAGTTGTTATAATGGAAAACAGCTCCTTCTTGCTTCGTTCTCTCTTTCGTCCAGCCATTAACCTTCAGGTAGTTTCCGACCGAGAATGCTGCATCTTCTTTGTCGAAAAGATTGACTTTCCCATCATTGTTGCCATCAATGGCCCAGCTTAGGTAGGACGACGGGATGAACTGCGACCAACCGAAGGCACCAGCCCAAGAGCCTTTGAGCTCAAAGATAGAGAGGGGCAAACGTGTCTGCATATCGCGCAAAGCCATGAGTTGATCAATAGCCCACCGTGCTTTGCGGTGTGCACGACTCTCCACCATAGAATCGAGATGTACAAGAGAGTCCTGACTGAACACCGTTGAACGATAGCTTGCCTTGTTTGAGTCGATGTTTGCTGCTTCTCCCGCTGCTGCCAAAGAGGCATAGACGCTCACGACATTGTGCGTTCCGGTGATCTTCCCAAATTTAGTTTCGACCCAGAGTATAGAAGTAATGACCGAAGCCGGTACTCCAGTACTATCTTGCGCTCTCTTCAGAAGTTCTTGGTTCTGAGCGTAAAACTCACGTGTTGACTTAAGTGAGGCGGCATTGTAGTTATGAGAGTAGTCAGCCTTCTTGATAAATCCACTCACGTTAACCTTCAGCATGTTTTCGAGGAAGTTTGTGTTAGGATGGTGAAGACATTGGACGATAAATGCTGAATCGGCTCCTCGGTCAATCATCCCAACGGCTGCTGCCCGAAAACGCGGGTCGATACCGTGCATGGCAGATTCCATAACTCGCAAGCGGGTTGCCATTATTGGATCGAGGGTCGTGCACGAAGAATAGAAAGTGCACAGGCTCAGGAAAAAGAACGAGAGTCTTCGCATGAAAACGCAATTTTTGGAAGATTTTTACTGATTTGCTGCTGCTGCAGCTGCAATCTACAACGCGAAAGACCTTGCATCGACCTTTGCTACTGCATCAACCGTGATTATTTTCGTGTTCGTCAACTTTTTGCTACGCTTTTCCTCTGTCTCCATGACTCTTCGCCAATTCACACTTGTTCTTGCTTTTCTCGGGGGCAATAGCCTTTTCGCTCAGCACCTTAGCTTCATCAGTGTGGACTCTACGCACTTCCCAAAAATGAGTGCTCGTATCTACCTCGTGGCGGATAACGAGGGTGCACGGGAATTGCCTTATCTGCAAGTTGAGATTCGAGATAATGGCAACTTCTGTTCTGCGACACCCTCAGCTGCACCACCCGAAGCCGCACAGCGCGCTGCAACCCTAATGATGTGCATGGATATCTCTCAGAGTTCAGAGGATTTTCCAAGCATCCGGCGTCTCAGTCATTATGCGGTTGAGAGCATGGCGAAGAATATTGATCTGAATCACACAGATATTGGTCTCTGCTTTTTCGATAATCTCTCACACATTGCGTGCGACTACACGAGTGATCGTGCACTTTTTCTCTCGTCGATGAAGAAAGTCTTTACCGGCCGTGCCACCAGCTATGCCATGGCTCTCAGCGAAGCGAAAACTGGCGCGCTTTCCCTCATTGCACCAAAGAGCGCAAACAATGCGATTGTCTTGATCGCAGACGGCAGCGATACGGTCGATGTTGAGGCAATAGGCTCTAGAGCTCGCGCCCTGAACTGTCGAGTTTTTTGTCTAGGTATTGGTTCATTCGACGACAGCTACCTCAAACAACTCGCTGAGTCTACAGGTGGATATTGTTTTGGCCATCTGTTGGATAGTTCAGCCGTTAAAGATGCTGCGGTAACCGTTGCTGGTATTGCATCAGGCGACAACTTCATTGATGTGAGTTGGACTTCACTTGACGTTGCATCAGCAAAACACAAAGTTGTGCTCAGCGTCCCAACATCCGCCAGACGCGTAGAGTTTGAGTACAGTGTTCAGGATCAGAAGCGTGCACGGATCGAACATACCGGACACCTCATTTTCGGCGCGGTAGCACCACGCAGTACGAGCAATGCGCCCATTGCAGTACAAGCCCTGAACTTCGACATCACTGTAGATTCCGTTGCCTTCTTGGGTATGCCCTACTTCAGTACCAATCAGAAGTTTCCTTTAAAGATCCCCGCATTCAAAACAGTCGATATTCCAATAGTCTACGCACCAAAAGACTCGGGATATGTGTGGTGCCGCATGATGATTTATACAGCACAGTGCGGTTCTAGCTCAGTTACCATGAGCGGTGGCTATCCAGGCTATGCAGCCGAAAAAAAATGCTTGAAGATTCTCCGCCCACTAAAAGGCGACTTGCTCCCTGTCGACACCTATGTTCCCGTTGAGTGGGAGGGCAGTCCGCCGAACAATTTCTGTCGTGTTGAACTCAGTCTTGACGATGGTCTCAGTTGGAAGGTTATGCAAGAGAATGTGCCTGGCAACCTTCTCATGATGAAAACACCTCGTGAACCGCACCCGCGATGCCGTGTACGCATTACGCAAAAAGCTGCGCAAAGTGGTCCTGACAGCCCTGGCATTCAGACTGATGTCAGCGAAGGCTCCTTCACCTTTATCAATCCCTCGAGCTTTGTCAATGAAGTACGCATGAACCCGACAATCGTGGGCAAGCGTAAAGACAAGAGCTTCCCAGCATTCATTAAGAACCTGAGTTCAACACGATTGCAAGTTGAGTCGGTAGAGGTCATCGGTGACCATCCAAAGGATTTTAGCGTCTGCTCAGCCGCTCCTCCGTACAGTCTTGAACCTGGCGAAACGCACGACATCGAGTTAGCATTCACACCAACCGCAAGAGGAATGCGCAATGCTCGGGTGAGTGTTAAGACATCGGCTGGCTATACAAGTTCACGCGTTTCGGGTATTGGGATCGAACAAAATGTTGAAGTAAAACCAACCTTGGTCGATTTCGGTGAAGTACAAACCGAGGACTCAGTTGTCGTGAAGTTGACCGATGCTATCTACAATCATGGCGACAATCAGATTGTAATCAAGAAGATGTTTCTTATCGGACCAGACACGACCCAGTTCTCCATGTTCGTTCCAAATACCTTGCCCATTCTCAAACACAATGAAGGGATGAACCTCAGTTTGAGTTTCCGTCCCTTCACCGACGGCCGTACCTCTTCCGAAGTTGTGGTTGTGAGCGATGCCGATGATTCTCCGCACATCTTGCAGTTGTATGGTCACTCAATGGCACACGTGAAAGACCCAACTGCATATCGCGAAGTTCTCTCACCCACTGCTCAAACAATGAAAGCTGGCAGCTACGCTGTGGGCAGCGTTGATCTCTTAGGTGTGATTGGTTATTATGGAATAACTGACAATATCATGCTTCAAGGCGGTGGCGTTATTCCAATCCCGCTTGATGGAAAGTCAACCTTCGTTTATTCAATTGGCCTCAAAGCTGGATTACCCATTACTCGCAATTTTAGTCTCGCTGTTGGATATCAGTTTGTACGCAGCCGTTATGATCTTTCATCAACGGATGGTGTCGAATCTAACGTTCGCGTGCATGCCCCCTATATCGTTGGCACCTATGGCAACGACGATGCACGAGTTTCTGCTGCACTTGGCTATGCCTACAAACACCACGTAAGTTTGATCGAGCCGAATGGCTTTGATGCTAATGCTACGTTGGCTACACTGAGTGGCGACTATCGTATAGGCGCGCGTTGGAAGATATGTGGTGAAAGTTACACCTTCGCCTCTCTAGGCTATGTTCCAATAGTCACTACTCTTCGTTATCTAGGTAATGGCTACACCATAGATGCGGGAGCAGCGTATATAGGCATAACAACTGGTAATTCGGCAGCACCTTCTGTGCCCCTCGTCCCTGTTGTGATGGCCTTCTGGAATTTTTAAAACACCATCGCCCTTCGGGCGCTGCTTCACTTCGCAAGAGACATGGATGCTGCTCGCAAAGAACGCGTGGGATGGTATTTCTACGACTGGGCAAACTCCGCCTACCCCTTGGTTATCAACACAGCGATCTTTCCGATCTTTTACAGTATGATCTGCAAGACGGGTGAGAGCGACTACATCGAGCTCTTTGGTTACAGCTTCTATAACGCTTCGCTCTATAGTTATGCAGTTGCGCTGTCGTACATCGTAGTCTCAATACTCACTCCTCTTCTCTCAGGAGTCGCAGATTACTCTGGCCGTAAAACACGCTTTCTCCGTTTCTTTTGTGCACTGGGTTCGTTAAGCTGTGCAAGTCTTGCGTACTTTCAGCGTGAGCACCTTGTTCTTGGCTTTCTCTCTGTCATTCTCGCAAGCATAGGTTTTAGTGCATCACTTGTCTTCTACAACGCCTTTCTTCCCGAGATAGCCGAAGCCAATGAACAAGATGCCGTAAGCGCACGAGGTTTCTCTATGGGTTACATTGGCTCTTCACTACTTCTCGTGATCAACATTCTGATGTTGTCCAAACCCACTCTTTTTGGCTTTCACACGGATGGACTCAGCGAAGCTCAAGTGTTCTTAAACATAGCGCCTGTTTCGTTCATCATGGTGGCCGTCTGGTGGTTCGGTTGGTCGCAAGTAACCTTTGCATGGCTACGCGATCGAGCAGCCAAGCAAGTACAAGGTTCGATTCTCCTTCAAGGCTTCCGCGAAATCCAGCAGGTTTGGATACAACTGCAAAGTCAGTGGCACGTAAAGACTTTTCTTGCCGCCTTCTTTGTGTATTCCATGGGAGTGCAAACAGTCATCCTTGTCAGCACCTTCTTTGGTACACAAGTCATTGGAATGAAGTCGGGAGATATGATTGCGATCTTGCTCACCCTACAACTTGTTGCGGTTGGTGGATCCTACGGCTTCTCGTGGCTATCCTCACGCTTGGGCAATCTCAATGCCCTTATGATCGCTATTGTGATCTGGATCGGCGTCTGCATTTCCGCTGCCCTTATCCAAACGCCTCTGCAGTTTAGTATTGTCTCTCTTGTCGTTGGCTTAGTGCTCGGTGGCATCCAATCACTCTCACGAAGTACGTACTCAAAGTTCCTTCCACAAACACAAGACCACGCCTCCTACTTCAGCTTTTATGATGTTTGCGAGAAGGTGGGAATTGTCCTTGGAATGATCGTCTATGGAAAAATCTCTGACCTAAGCGGTGATATGCGCAATGCGTCCTTAGCTCTCATGACCTTCTTCATCATTGGATTTGCGTTGTTGTACTGGCTGCACAAAACTATGGCAAGGCGCAATCGCCTTGCCGAGGAATCAGTCTAAGCAGAACAGATCTTAGGACAAGCTTTTTCGTGGGGATCTGGTGAAGTCCTCTTTATGGCAACTTAGGCTGTCTTCACTCGACCTATAACGCGAGAGCCATAAATATTGGTTGCTCGTGTGATTTCGTCAGCATCATCTTCACGACACACGATAATCAAACCAATTCCTAGATTGAAAACGTGACGCATTTCTTCATCTGTAATGACACCTGTCTTCTGAATGAACTGGAAGAGAGCTGGCAATTGCCATGATGTCCAGTTGATATCAAGAGCAAGACCCTCAGGCAACACACGCGAGGTATTGCCAACAATGCCACCACCAGTAATGTGCGATAGAGCAAGAACTTTGTCACCGCTTAGCAAAGGCTTCACGACATTCAGATACGATCTATGGACTGCCAGGAGTGCTTCACCCAAACTCATCCCAAGATCGTCGATATGTTGTTGAACATTGAACTTTGGAAACAATACTTTGCGCGCAAGTGAGAATCCGTTGGTATGCAAACCTGTTGACTCCAAACCAACTAGTACATCACCTTGGCGAATACGCTTTCCGTCGAGCACTTTCGACTTCTCTACCACGCCAACAATGGTACCCGCCATGTCATACTCACCAGCATTGTACATAGACGGCATTTCAGCGGTCTCGCCGCCTATGAGTGCGCAGCCATTTTCACGACAAGCAGTGACAAGTCCGCTAATGACTGACTCTCCTACTCTTGCATCGAGTTTGCCTGTTGCGAAATAATCAAGGAAGAAGAGTGGTGAAGCACCACAGGCGAGAATGTCATTCACGCAATGGTTTACCAGATCCTGTCCAACCGAGTCATGCTTCTCCATTGCAAACGCTATCTTCAGCTTCGTTCCTACACCATCCGTACTACTCACCAGCACTGGGTGATCATAGTCTGGAAACTTCGCGTCATACAGCGCGCCGAAGAGACCGATGTCCGCCAACACATTCGCGTTAAACGTAGAACGAACCATTGGCTTTATGCTGCGAACAAGATTATCACCTTCTTCAATGTCGACACCAGCGCTCTTGTAATCCATGGAGTAGTAGGCTAAATAGGTATAGGAGTTCTAAGATAAAAGTTCCACAGCTTGGTTGCAGCTGCACACAGATGTGCATGCAAACACCAAACTATCCGTGCTCTGCGCGAAGCGCAGGCACGAATAAAAAAATCACATGAAGATCGTCACTCTTACTGATAGTTGCAGCAAGGACTAGGCAAGTTCCTTGAGCAGCTCACGAGCGATGACGATATGCTGAATCTCGCTTGTTCCTTCGTAGATCTCGGTGATCTTTGCATCGCGCAAATAGCGCTCAACCAAGTATTCACGAACATATCCATAGCCGCCGTGCGTTTGGATTGCTTCCAGAGCCACTTCGACAGCGATCTTTGAGGCATAGAGCTTTGCTGTAGCTGCTGCCTTGATGTAGTTCATGTGTTGATCCTTCATCCACGCAGCACGATGGATCAGAAGGCGGGCAGCTTCAACTTTGGTCGACATCTCAGCCAACTTAAACTGAATTGCTTGTAGCTCGCTAATTGGCTTACCAAAAGCGGTACGCTGTGTAGAATACTTCAGAGCTGCCTCAAACGCACCTGCTGCAATACCTAAAGCCTGCGAAGCTATTCCAATACGGCCGCCATTTAACGACTCCATGGCAATCTTAAAGCCCATTCCTACTTCACCAAGAATATTCTCTTTTGGTACACGTACGTTCGTGAAGCCGAGTGAACACGTATCGCTCGAGCGAATACCCATCTTATCTTCTTTCTTTCCTGGCTCAAAACCTTCCATGCCCCTCTCAACGATGAAGCAGGTAATTCCCTTGTGACGCTTCTCGCGATCGGTCTGTGCAAACACGATGTACGTGCTTGCGCTGGTTCCATTGGTGATCCAGTTCTTGGTGCCATTGATTATCCAATCGTCACCATCTTGCACTGCCATCGTGTGTTGCGAGGTAGCGTCTGAGCCTGCTTCAGGTTCGCTCAAACAATATGCGCCAATCACTTGACCTTGAGCCAAAGGTTTTAGGTACTTTTCCTTTTGGAAATCGCTACCGTATTCAGTCAGACCCCAGCATACCAAAGAGTTGTTGACCGACATCACAACACCAACACTTGCGTCTACCTTGGATATCTCTTCCATAGCCAACACATAGCTTAAAGCATCCAAACCAGCACCACCCCACTCCGTTGGCACCATCATTCCAAGAAAGCCAAGCTCTCCGAGTTTTGCAACGATGTCTTTTGGAAACTCAGCGTTGATATCACGCTCAATGGTTGAAGGTGCAATCTCGTCTTGCGCGAATTGGCGCGCCATATCACGAATTGCCTGATGCGTTTCTGAAAGCTCAAGATTAAACATGTGAAGATTCCCGAGTGTTGGAGATGTCTGCGAATTGATACAACGGCAGGGTGATGAAAAAACCGCTAGCCTGAGAACACAAAAATGCGAAATTTGGTGCATATGCTTGGAGCACAAATGTCAAATCTTGGAAGTCATATGTCTGAAATCCTCACTATAACGACCCTTTTTCGTCGTCTCCTCACACAAAGCATCGTTTTGCTCTGTGTGTTTGCTGGCACATCGTCCGTCCAAGCTCAGGGTTCAGCAGGAAGCAAAGCACCCTTCGAATCCCGAGTTATTATTGATATGCCGACAGCAGGTGTACTCTTGAAAAATTCGCTTGGACTGAATACCGTGGTCTTCGCTGGCGGCGGCTTACTCTGCGATGCCTCATTTGCACCCATCGACAACTTCAATATTGGAATTGGCTACAGTGGGGTGAACATTCTAGGCAGTGGAGCGGTTACCTGGCAGGGCATCCCCTCTATGCATTTGCGCTATCGAATCATTGATGAAACCTTGCGAATGCCAGCAATACTCTTAGGCTTGCAGACCCAAGGTCGGGGCGTAGTACTGAACAAGGAGTTTGAAACCGCAGCTCCCGGGATCTTCGCTAGTCTATCCAAGCAGTTCTCCTGGGCTGCTGGCACTCTCGCCTTTCATGGCGGTGTTGGTTATTCAGTGAATCTAGCCTTTGAAGCGAAAGGTGCGAATATATGGACGGGCGTAGAGCAATCTCTGGGACCCAATGCTACGCTCATGGCAGAGGTCAATCCAACACTGAATGATACTCGATCAGGTCTCATCCTTAGTGCTAGCCTTCGCTGGGTTATCTCGAATGGAATTACGCTCGAACTTCAAGGTCGCGACATCTTTGCCGAGCTCCCTTCACAGCAGGGTTTTACGCGAACACTTTCGTTCGAGATCAATCGACGTCTCTAGCTTCGTCGAAACGGGTGAAAGACAACGATAGACATCAGAGAAACGCAGCGTGCCTCTACCAGCTGCAGAAGAAGCAATCTCCTCTCAGCTTCGCTAAGAACGAACAATGGGTATCAACCGGATGGTTGATACCCATTGTATTCGATAGACGAAGAAGTGAATCTACTAGGATGCGCGGTGATTGACGATATCTTCAGCCTGGCGTAAGAGTCCGTCGATGAAATCCAGACCACGTGACCAGAACTGTGGATCAGCCAAGTCGATACCAAATGGTTTGAGGAGATTATCTGGAGTATCACTGCCACCTGCCGACAACAAATCAATATAACGCTGCTTAAAGCTCTCATCATCTTCCTTGTAGATCTCATACAAGGCTAATACAAGAAGCTCACCAAAGGCGTACGCATACACATAGCCCGGAGTATGAATGAAGTGCGCGATGTAGCTCCACCAGGTGCTGTAGCCTTCAGTGAATTGTACAGCAGAACCGTAGCTTGGCAACTGCGTTTGCAGCCAGAGTTCATTCAGACGTTTAATGCTTAACTCTCCCTCAACGCGACGGGCGGTATGAATCGCATCTTCAAAGCGGTTAAGTGCAACTTGACGGAATACTGTGTTCACGATATCATTCAGCTTCTCCATCAAGAGCGTAAGCTTTTGCTCATCATTCTTTGCTTCGTTCATGAGTGAATCGAACACGAGCATTTCGCCGAAGACAGAGGCTGTTTCAGCGATGGTGAGCGGAGTACCTGAATTGAAAAGTCCCTGTGCGCGCGACAGATACTGATGCACACCATGTCCAAGCTCATGAGCAAGGGTCTTCACATCACGCTGTGTACCCGTGTAATTCATGAAGATGTACGGGTGCACACTTGGCACCGTTGAGGCAGCATAAGCGCCGTTTCGTTTGCCTGGACGCAATGCAGCATCTATCCAATTCTTCTCAAAGAACTCATCTACAATCGAACCGATCTTGGGATGAAAATCATGGTAGGCTTTACTGACAAGCGCTCTGGCTTCATTCCAATTCACGCGCAGTGAATCTGCTGTTGCTGGAGCATTGCGGTCGTACTCATAAAAATCAGGTAAGCCGATTAGCTTCTTCTTTAAGGTAAAAAAGCGCTCGCAAATATCGTAACGCTGAACAACGCTTTGCACTAGCACATTAACAGACTCATCGCTGATCTTGTTCGCCTTATTGCGCGAGCTTACCCAGCTTGGATAGTTCCGAATACGATCGTCAATCATGCGGTCAGCAAGTACCGTATTGAAGACAAAGGCATTAAGTTCAACCGCTTCCTGCAAGCCTGCAGAGAGCGCTTCCGACGCAGCCTTTCGAATGCTACGATCTGGATTTGACATGAGCATCATGAGCTCTTGCTGCGTAACGACACGTCCATCCAATTCAAACTCGCGTGCAGATTGCATTTGATCATAAAAACGCACCCATGCGCTCAAGCCTGTCATATCCTTTTCAGAGTCCAGAATCTCTTCAGCTTCGCTGAGGGTGTGCTCACGGAATTGGCGGTTGAATTCTAACCAGTGACGATAATGCGCCAAGACTGATGAACCGCGTAAGAATTCAAAATGCTCATCGCTGATGGCACGCAACTCAACACTCACAAAAATGACTTTGTTATGTATCTGAGTCACCTTTTCCGAAACTGATTGATAGATAGCTGCGAGCTCCTGGCTTTGTTGGTTGGTTGTCCATTCCAAACGCACGCGCGACATCAAGCGTCCAATGGTCTCACTAATCGCTTGCAACTCATTGATCATGGTGAGGAGTTCATCTTCTGAACACGCACCAATTTTGCCGTGCCAGCGCGCAGCAAAGCTGGCAGCGTCGTGCTCTACTCGCTGCAAATCGTTTGCAAATGCCCCAGCGTTAATCTCTGGATACAAATCACTCAGGTTCCAGGCTACCAGCTCCGCCCCAGTCGGTTCACTAAAGTCGCTCGTCGTCATAAGTTCACTAGTAAATGAATAAGAATATTTTTTCTCTCAAAGTCACTACCCACATGATTGTTAGTCTGTCCGTCTAGTATTGGTAAAATCCACGACCAGACTTTCTACCAAGTTGTCCTGCTGCTACCATTCGGCGGAGAAGTGGACAAGGACGGTATTTGCTGTCACCCAAGCCATCATGCAAGACTTCCATAATTGCTAAGCATACATCAAGACCGATAAAATCTGCCAGAGTCAATGGTCCCATAGGATGCGCCATTCCTAGCTTCATCACCGTATCAATATCTTCAACAGATGCCACGCGTTCCATCACGCAGTACACGGCTTCATTAATCATCGGCATTAAGATGCGATTGGAAATGAAGCCCGGGTAGTCTTGCACTTCAACAGGCACCTTCTCGCACTTCAATGCGATATCGCGTACGAGCGCATAACTTTCGTCGCTCGTTGCTTGACCGCGCACAATCTCGCAGAGTTTCATCACAGGCACCGGATTAAAAAAGTGCATACCGATCACTTTGTCCGGACGTGAACTCACCGCAGCAATCTGGGTAATGGAAATAGACGACGTGTTTGTGGCAAGAATCGTGTCTGGACGAGCTGCCTTATCGATGATTTGGAACAAACTCTTCTTTATCTCAAAATTCTCGCTTGCTGCCTCAATGATAAGATCGGCTGTGGCAGCACTCGCAGCGAGATCCGTACTCGTACGAATTCTAGCCAAAATCTCAGCTTTTTGCTCTTCTGTAAGTGTTCCTTTCTTCACTTGACGACCAAGATTCGCATCAATAGTGCCTAATCCTCGTTGCAAAGCGGCATCATTAACATCCACTAAGACCACATCAAAACCATATTGTGCATGTAAATGCGCAATACCGTTTCCCATTGTACCTGCACCAATCACAAGAATCGTTTTCATAGAGCCTGCTTCGAATTGTTTTGAAATGATCACAAAAATAGCAAATCACCGCAGCCTACACGGCATGGACTCAGTACCCAAAGCCCGGAAACAGCTGAAAAGCAGTACTGTTGTGCTCAAATCATCGTCGTCATGGTGTGTTCTTCTTCATGCTCGTTGCTGCGCAACTCGACCTGTTTAGCAGAGAATCAAAGAAACAACTTCTGGTCGCCTCGTTAGTTTCTTGACAAAGCGTAGCTTTGTAATCAGACTTTTTACTCTGATTATTTTCAGCGAATGTTGAGCTCCTCCCCTACTAGATTAGGTTGTGTGGGCTTCTAAAAGGGCTGGTGCCATAGATTGTACACGCAGATCTTGCATGGTGCGTCAAGGCACACCAACCGAACCTATTGTGAAACGAAGCGAAGAGATTGTTCATCCATGAACTCAACCCTAGACATTGACCGCGCTCTGGAAATACAAAGCTTGTATGAACAGATCAATCGTTTGAAACGAGAAAAGAACGCAGTTGTGTTAGCACACTACTACATGAGTCCTGAGCTTCAAGTTTTAGAGACTGAGGGTGGCATGGCAGACTTTATCGGCGACTCCTTAGGATTGAGTCTGGAAGCAACTCGAGTACAGCACCAGAACATTATTTTCTGCGGAGTGCGCTTTATGGCGGAGACAGCGAAGATTGTCAATGCTGTAAAAGGAGTCTACCTCCCAGATGCTGAAGCCGGATGTTCCTTGGCTGCCTCTATACGACCGGAAGATGTCCGCGCACTTCGAGTGCGCTATCCTGGAAGACCCGTGATCTCCTATGTCAACACCTATGCCGACGTGAAAGCAGAAAGTGATATCTGTTGCACCTCTCGCAATGCTTTGCGCATTGTTGAGAGCTTCGATCAGGATGAAATGATTTTCTTACCTGATGTGTATATGGGTGCTAACCTGCAACGACAAATCAGTCAGCAAAGCAAAAAACGTTTGATTCTTTGGAACGGAAGCTGTGAAGTGCATGAACAGTTCGCAGAGAGTCTCTTGTCAAAAGTCTGCGCCGAAAACCCTCAAGCAGAGGTACTGCTGCACTGGGAAGTGCCAGAACGGAGTGTTGATGCAGGCTTAGCGAACAATCGCGGTGTGGTTGGAAGTACGAACGATATCATCCAACACGTAGGTGCTAGTGCAGCGACTTCGTTCATTCTTGCCTCAGAATGCGATCTGGGTGCAACACTAAAAACCATGTATCCTAAGAAGAATTTTATCACACCGTGCATTAAGTGTCCGCACATGAAAAAGATCACGCTCGAGAACACACTCGCAGCTCTTCAAGCAATCGGCACCGATCGTGCTGCTGAGTATGAGATTACTCTTGCGCCTGATATCATGCAGCGAGCGCTCTTGCCTATTGAACGCATGCTACGCTTCGCATGAGAACACATCCCACCGACATCCTTGTTATCGGAAGTGGAATTGCCGGCTTGTTCTACGCAATCCACTGTGCAGCTTTTGCTCGTGTTACGGTCGTAACAAAGTCGGTTATCGGTGAATCGAATACGATGTACGCTCAAGGAGGAATTGCAGCAGTAACGAACGATGAGGATTCGATCGAGAACCATGTGCAAGACACTCTTCGAGCGGGAGACGGTCTCTGCAATGAAGCCGCGGTGCGCTTAGTTGCGGAACATGCTCCATCATGTATTGCACAGCTAGAACATATGTCCGTTCGATTTGACCGCAACGACCGTGGCGATTATGATTTGCATCGTGAAGGCGGACATAGTCACTCGCGTGTTTTGCATGCAAAAGATGCTACTGGTCGTGAAGTAGAAGGATCATTAGTTCAACACCTGCGCTCCCATCCGTCGATTGAAGTTCTAGAACATCATTTTGTTGTTGATATCATGCAAAGCGATGGAAGATGCAGGGGTGCCTGTGTATTTGACATCGATACACAGGACTTCGTGCAGATCAACGCCTCGATTACAATGCTGGCTAGCGGTGGTGGCTCACAAGTGTACCTTCATAACACAAACCCGCGCATCGCTACCGGTGACGGCTACGCTTTGGCTCGACGAGCTGGTGTGGAATTGAGAGACATGGAGTTTGTGCAGTTTCACCCTACGAGCTTGTATTCAGGGGAAGGACAAACCTTTTTAATCTCCGAAGCTGTGCGTGGCTTTGGCGCGCAACTCTGTCATGCGGATGGAACAACCTTCATGCACAAATACCACCCTATGGCATCATTGGCTCCGCGAGACGTAGTGAGCCGAGCGATAACGAGCGAAATGCGTGAGCGAGGAACTGAGTGTGTATATCTCGATCTCCGTCATCTTGACCTTGAACAGTTCGCCGCACACTTTCCGAATATCTATCAGCGCTGCTGCGACGAAGGACTATCACTCGATCGCGAACTGCTTCCCGTGGTACCAGCTGCACATTATTTCTGTGGCGGACTGAAAACGGATCTTTACGCGCGTACAAGTCTTCCTCAGTTGTATTCTTGCGGTGAAGCTGCATGTACAGGCGTGCACGGCGCAAACCGATTGGCATCAAATTCACTCCTTGAAGGCTTGGTCTTTGCCGAACAAGCAGCACTTGATGCACGACGAGTACTAGAACAAAGTGTTCAAGCAAGTCCGTGTGAATGCATACAACTTCCTCTGGCAACAAATACTGTCGAGCGTGCCAACGAGCTCCGAAAAACCGTCCAAACACTGGTATGGGAACATGCAGGAATACAACGCAGCCTAGAAGGCTTGCAAAACTGCAGCCGCATCTTGCGCAGAATGCGCAAGGAGCTTGAAGATGAAATTCGTCTGAGTGGTTTTAGCGTGGAGATGTATGAGGTACTCAACCTCATTGATGTAGGACTAAGCATCGGTGAAGCGGCATCGGCTCGCACTGAGAGTGTTGGATGTCACTGGCTCGCTGATTCTACAACAACCTAAAGTTTCCATCTACCGGCGCATTGACTGCTCAGTTACTATCCGTTTTGGTGTTGAGTAGCAAAGCGACGTCGGTTGTGTACGATCTCAGCCGCTGTACACAAGGACTGTACTGTGCTCTGGGCATCAGCCAAATTTTTAGCTGCCAGCGCGTATGCAGTTCCGTGATCGGGAGAAACACGCACGATATCCAGATTAGCACTAACATTCACACCAGCTCCTCCAGCTAAGAGTTTTAAGGGGATGAGACCTTGATCATGATACATTGCAAGGACTCCATCATATCCACGATATGCACCATGAGCAAAGAAACCATCTGAAGCAAAAGGTCCTTCACAAACAATACCCTCAGCGCGCAATAGCTCGACAGCAGGTTGAATCGTGGTCAATTCCTCGTGTCCCATATGACCATTCTCTCCGGCATGCGGGTTCAAACTCAGAACCGCAATTCGCGGTTGAGCACAGCCAAAGTCACGTCGAAGAGCAGCATTGAGCGTGCGCACTCGTTCACAGATTAGAGCAACCGTTATGAGCGCTGACACAGATTGCAGCGACACGTGCACCGTCGCAAGAGCAACCCGAAGCTGCTGATGGACGAGCATCATGAGTGCAGCATGTGTTTGCTCAGCCTGACCACTATGTGCTGTCGAGCGCGCAGAGAAGAACTCAGTTTGTCCTGGATAGTGAAAGCCCGCAGCATGCAAAGTGGTTTTGGATACAGGCAGAGTCAAAACAGCATTGACGTCTTTATTGCAAACCAGCGCTGCTGCACACTCCAGAGACTCCGCGGCAAGGAAGGCAGCGCTTAACTCTTCATGTCCGGGACGAACAGTCGCACGATGCTCGCAGGGAATGACCTGAACCTGCGTTTCATGCACAGTAAGTACATGAGCGTCTAAGGAAAAAGGCAAGGAAAGGCTGTTGAGACAAGTCTCTAAGGTCTCTTCATGGATGATGAGTTGCAACTGTAGATCGCTCAGTGACTCATGGGCACGAAGCTGAGGAAGGGACTTGAAGAACACTTCGAGTCCAATTCCATTGACATCTCCACAACTAATGGCAATATTCATCGGTCTGCGAGTGATTTCAACCTGGCACGGTGAAAACTGATTACGATGCCGATCGCTGTCATGTTCGCCATCAACGCCGTACCACCACTGGAAAGGTAAGGCAAAGGAATTCCCATCACTGGGAAAAGACCTATGGCCATGCCGATGTTCACCATTGTATGATAAAGAATGATAGCTGCGAAACCAAAACTAAAGGCGCTCTCGAAGGCAGATCGCGCGTTACGAGCCAGACGTACCAAACGAAAGATGAGAAAGACGAGGAGACCCAAGACAGTGACCGACCCAATGAATCCGAACTCTTCGCCGGGTACATCATAGATAAAATCAGTCCATTGCTCAGGGATATAACGCAACTGAGTCAAGGTCCCTTTCATGTATCCCTTCCCCGTCAATCCACCGCTACCGACAGCCATCATCGATTGCAAAACGTGATAGCCCTCGTCGCGAGGATATTTCTCGGGATCAAAGAAGGTTTTTATACGACTCTGCTGGTGTTCCGGGAGCTTATGGTAAATCGGACCCGAAGCAAAACCTAAACCAACAAAGACGACGATTGCTGCCGCACTTAGAACAATGGAACGTCGGAATGCTAAAGCTCCCATCGTCGCTATGCCTAAAATGACGTACAGTGGAGACTTCACATCATGCAGCGCACAAAACATGCTAGTTACTCCAATGATTGGAAGGGCAGCTGCAATGAAAAGCAAAAAGAGATCACCACCACACCAGAGCATCGTTCCCATCATCATGGCGATGAAGACAGACGCAGTTCCTGTGTCTTTTTCAGCTAAGATGAGAATCGTCGGTAAGAAGACAATCAAGCTGAGCCAGCCCACATCGCGTAGTGATGTTAAGGTGACCCCCTTGTTCTCCATGAATCGACCAATCATCATCAAGGTACTGAGCTTGGCAAACTCAGAAGGTTGAAACTGAATTCCGCCTATACGTAACCAACAGATTTGTCCATTGATACGTAATCCTATGCCTGGTATCAAAACAAGAATGAGCAGCAATAAGGAAAAGGCATAGGCCAGAGGTGCCGCGTTGCGAATCCAGTGAGGCGGAAAGAAAATGCAGCTAAGCATCAATCCAGTGCCTACACCAGCAAAAATGAGCTGCTTGATGAAGAAGCTACTCATCTGAGGCTCATAGGTTGCGCTATAGATAGAAATCAGACCGATAGCAATGAGACTTAGCATAGCGAGAATGGTCGGGAAGTCGAAAGTGTCTACACTTTTCTTCTCGAGCCCCTCGCTATAGTCATGATCGTCAATGGTAAGTGTTGCCATGTGCTGCAGTGTATATCGCGAGAGAGTTCGACTCAGTCCATGAGTCTTTGAGCTGCTTCCTGGTACTTCGCAAGAGTCGTTTCAATAATGTACTGAGGTAGTGTCGGAGCTGGAGCTTGTTTGTTCCAGTCTTGTGTTAAAAGCCAGTCACGGAGCACTTGTTTGTCAAAATTCATTTGTGCTTTACCAGCTTCGTAGTGTTCGGCAAGCCAATAGCGTGAGGAATCAGGAGTGAGCGCTTCATCGATGAGTATGATGCGTCCGTCATCCATCATGCCAAACTCAAACTTGGTATCTGCCAGAATGATTCCACGTGAGGCGGCGTATTCAGTGGCAAAACGGTAGAGTTTAATCGACGCGTCGCGTACAAATGCGGCTGTGTTCTCACCAACGATTTGAACAGCTTGTTCGTAGCTAATATTCTCGTCGTGACCTTCCTCTGCTTTCGTCGCTGGAGTGAAGATCGGTTCAGGCAGCTTCGAAGATTCAATCAATCCCTCTGGGAGTGGAACTCCACAGACTTGACGATTCTGCTGATACTCGACCCAACCTGAGCCGGCTAGATAACCGCGTACTACACATTCAATGGGCAGAGGTGTGGTTTTGCGCACCAGCATGGAGCGTCCTTCCAACTGCTCCGCATACTTCTGCACCAACGCAGGATACTGCGCTACATCCGTGCTGATAACATGATTCTCAATAAGGTGCTTCGTTTGTTCGAACCAAAATGTTGAGAGCTTTGTGAGAATCTTTCCCTTGCCTGGAATCGCTTCGCTCATGATGACATCGAAAGCACTGATGCGGTCGGTGGCAACGATCAAGAGTTCATTGCCAAGGTCGTAGACATCACGCACCTTACCACGACGGGCAAGGGTGCAATCAGAAAATTGCGTTTGGAAAAGTGCAGTCATGAGCTGAATCGTATGTGTGATGTGGTGTGTAGAAGCGCAAAAATACTACGAAGTACCTGCAGTACAAGGAAGGGAAAATCCTGCGCCTGCCTTTCGGTGGGTATTTGATGTCAAGCTCTGTTCCTCTCTGCACTTCAAGCATCCCAATGTGCAAAAGAAGCACCCTTTCCTATTCACTCTTTCCAAACGAATCCCTTGCAGCTTGTCAAACTGACCTTCTCAGGGTGAGCTCCACCGAATAGTAGCGAGGAGACCTGCCCAAGGAAGCGAACATTTGTCATGAGGTGCCAACTCATACACAAAAGAAGCAAAAGCGTTTAGCTCGAGTCGACTTTAGAAGCTCTTCCTTTTGATATCACCAGCAAGATTCACTTTTTCGTCGGAACCTAAAGCCAGTCTCTTTGAGCAGTACAGAGAGGACGATCCAAGGATATAGTTCGGCCGGTTCATCTTCGTTCGAGCGCACGGCGACTCATCTCTCGCAAAAAGAGGTCGATATTCACAAAACTTTCACCTTTTGTGCTACACTTCAGCTCTGAGAGCTACGTCAAGTACAGTAGTTCAAAAGCCCTGCATGGGTATTGGTGGCTGAGTTGGAGCCGAGTACTCGTAGGACTAGGAATGAGTATCAGAAGATCGGCAGCTGGTTGACTGGCTTTTTTGCCCTCAGGGTAGTCGTTTTTGGTCCAAAAAGTGGAAAATTTCGTCGGTATAACTACTTATTAACAGCTCACAACACAGATTAACCATTGTAGTTTTTACAAATCTTCTATCTTGCATACAGTTAATCACTCAATCAACTAACCTCCAAAGGAGATAGCATGACATTTCTGCGACGCGTTTCTTTGTACGCTCTCGTTTTAGCATTTGCCTATAGTGCATCAATCAGCGCTCAAACCGCTGTAGTTCAGTCCGGACACCAAAGCTACACAGCTCCTGCAGCAACTGCTGCACCAGCTAAAGAAGGTGGATATATTGGTATGCAGCTTGCCGTACGATCAGACTTTTCACTGGTTATCGAGCGTGTTGCACCAGCATCGAAGGCTGAATTTGCTGGTTTGCAGAGCGGCGACGTATTGATGCAAGTTGAAGGTGAAAATGTTCACTCAATGTGCGACGTTTACCATGCAATGCGCGGTAAAGGTCCTGGCGATGTCATTTTAGTTCGCATCAATCGTGACGGCGAAGAGCAAGACTTGAAGGTTGTGGTTGCATCAGCTGCTGAATTCCAAGCTGCTTCACAACAAGCTTCAACACTTCCACAATCAACGAACACGTATAGTTCACCATGTGAGCGCTTAGAAAAAGAGTTCTATAACAATGCTATTCTTGGCGTGTATGTGAATTCGACTGGAAGTGCAACACTGACTGGTACCATTCCAAACACCGGTGCCGTTCGCGCTGAACTTATGTCTGGCGATATCATTGAAAGCGTTGATGGCAACTCAATCCCAAGTTTTGTTGAGTTGAAGAAGACCATTTCTTCGCACCTCCCTGGCGATCGTGTAGCAGTTCAGTATCGTCGTGATGGTGTACTTCGTACAGCTGAAGTTGTTCTTAACTCCTATGCAGATGTCAACGCAGAGATGGTATCAAAGCTGAAGGCAGAATGCGCAAAGGTTACCAACAACTCTATCATTGCTGGCGAGCGCATCAACCGTGTAGAGCTTAACCCTGCAACCTTGAACCTTGCTCCAAACCCAACCAACGGTTCTGTTAACATCAGCCTTGCTGGTTTGGATGCGATTGAATTCCGTATGACCATTACAGATTTGATTGGCAACAAGTTCTTTGATCGTTCGGTTAACAATACACAGAACAGTTTCTCAACCGCAGTTGACCTCAGCGATGCACCACGTGGTGTATATCTCGTAACGGTTAGCCAAGGTAACAAGACCTTCAAGGAAAAACTCATTATCGAATAAGATCAACGAGTTCTTCAGTTCAATGCAAAAAAGGCGCACCGTTGGTGCGCCTTTTTTGTTTGTGATCATGTGATGTGAGGATCTCTATTGCCAGAAGCAAAGCTGAAGCTCATCGCGACATTGAATGCAAGTTTGGGCAGAGGACATTGAATCAACTTGCCTTGGAGATCATGATTAGAAATCTCCGCGACCGAAGATCATGACAGGAATAGTCTTAAGGATGATTTGGATGTCGAACCAGAGCGACATGTTTTCGAGGTAGAAGTAATCGAGCATGACCATATCATTGAACGACGTTTTCTTTCGATCGGATACTTGCCAGAGTCCGGTACAGCCTGGCAGCACACTGACTCGTTTCTTGTGCCATTCATCGTAGAGTTGGTACTCGTGTGGTAGACATGGACGAGGTCCAACTAAGCTCATATCGCCGAGTACGACGTTCCACAGTTGCGGGAGCTCATCCAACGACGTTTTGCGCATCAGCTTACCAATGCGCGTCACTCGGTCATCGTTGACAATCTTCCCTACCGCCTTATTATCCTTTATGTACGATTCATACTGCTGCTTCATAACCGTTGGGTCATGGCTTTCTGCGGCTGGCCGCATAGAGCGAAACTTGTAGAAATCAAAAATGACTCCATTACGTCCCACGCGGCGCGAACGATAAAACACTGGCCCACGTGAGCTAAGCTTCACGAGAACTGCGAGCAGAGCGAAAAGTGGAGACAAGATGATGATCCCCAACCCAGCGAACACAATGTCGAATATTCGCTTTAGTATGCGAGCACCAAGGTTATTGTACGAGCCACGGAAGTGAATAACCGGAAACTCCAGATCTGGAATTGCTTGTCCGCGCTGATTAAGAATACCGCTCGACGCCGAAGCAACATCAACCTGAGCTCCCAGACTCGTACACTCGTCAGCGATATCAAGGAGTTCACCTGAGGCAAGCTCATCGCTTGCGATGACAAAGCGATGAATGTTGTGTTGCATGGCAATGGCTCGCAGCTCTCGCTTTGTACCAAGTATTCGATAGGCAGGAGCCTGGTCAATCTTTAGGTGTTCTGTGTTGTCGTCGATGAAACCAACGAGCTCCACATCAGCATCCTTGCGAAGATGGATACGACTAGCAATGTTCATTCCTCTCTGTGAAGCTCCTATGATTGCCGTACGTTGAATGTAGCGCGAACCAAATGAGGTGCGACGCCAGAGGCGTCGGAAGATCACCATACGCCAGAACGAGAGGAAGATGATTCCACTTGGGTAGACAAAGGCATTGACTGTTCGTGATCCCAGCCAGTTGTCGGGACGAAACATGTAGTCCGTCAACACCGCAACCATAAAGGCCACAACTGTCGACTTGATCAACAACACTGTTTGCTCAGAGCGGTTCATCACTACAGAGTGCTGATAGAGATTGTAGATCTCCATTGCAAAGACCCAGACGAGCGCAAAAAGACCAAAACTGCTGAGGTTAGCAACATTCAAGTCTGAAGCCTTTCCAGGCAAGACAATCATGCTCAACAGAAAGCTGCTGAGAATGCAGATGTAGTCGCCTGCAGCGAGTATCCATTTGTAACGAGGAATCGTTCCAGCTTGCATCGCGTTCCTTGGGATATTGCATTGTATAGTAACTCATAAAAAGAGTTAAAAACCGTGCCAAGACGACATAAGCAAGTGGTAGATGGCGCGCTCTTTCGTGAAATTTCTGAGATTTTGCGAGAGAAATACCGCAATCTGAGAGAGTTCTTAGTCTCGAAGTCGCTAAGGGTACAGGTCTACTCAGCCTGAGATAATCGCAATAGAAAAACCTAAGCTGCGCAAACGACACTTGACGGGAGAGGCGCGATTCGTTGTGAGCAGCAAGACAAAGCAAAGAGCAAAGCGTACATGGTAGCTTGTCTTTACCTTTCGTCAGCAGCAATGGGATCTCAGAATAGAGTACAGTTTCTGTTTTGCCTAGGAAGCTGACCACTCATCCAGAAGGAGCGGCTTTTCTGTGTAGTCTGAGGGGTTGATATCCAGTCCGGCTATGAGAAGGTCATGTACGTACTGAAGTCGATCCATGCTTTGAGCTTGGATGAGGAGCAATTCTTCACCGTAGCTGACTTCATCTCCAGCTTTCTTCAAAAGACGAAAACCCGCGGCGTAGTCGATGCTGTCATCCTGACGCTTTCGTCCTGCACCGAGTTCAATACCCGCAAGACCCATTTCGCGTGTTGACCAGCCATGGAGAATCCCGCCTCGAGGTGCTTTCACAGCCAAGGTGTGAACAGTACGGTACATTTCTACAGCAGCAGCCCAATCACCTCCCTGTGCTTTTAGCATTGAGTGAAACGCGCGATGAGCCTCACCGTTCTGCCAACGATCCCGTACCAGGACAAGTGCTTGTTCGTTATCCAGATCAGGTTGAGCGATGGTGAGCATGCGAGAACAAAGAAGTTCTGTAAGGCTTCGCAGGTCGCTTGGTGTTGAGTGGTAGTCCTGCAAGCATGCCTCGCTCTCCTCCATCTCAAGCCAATTGCCCACACTATGACCTAGAGGATGATCCATGTTCGTAAAGAGAATGCTCAATGGCAGTCCCGCTTCGTGTGCCACAAGCATCATACTGGAGGCAAGCTCGTCAGCCTGCTTTCTGTTTTGCATGAATGCGCCTTGCCCAACTTTCATATCCAATACTAGACCATCCAAGCCCTCAACAAGTTTCTTGGACAGTATCGATGCGGTAATAAGGCTGGTCGATTCAATAGTTCCGGTCACGTCACGCAAAGCGTAGAGAATCGCATCAGCAGGAGCGACATTTGCAGAGGCTTTGATCATGAAAGCATGCTGAGAACGAAGGAGTTCGTGTAGTTCCGCTGTACTGAAGTCCATCCTGAGACCCGGTATCGACTCCAACTTGTCTACGGTTCCTCCAGTATGTCCTAAGCCCCGACCACTCATCATGGGAACCAGCACACCGCAGCTGCATGCCAACGGAACCAAGAGAAGAGAGAGCTTATCACCCACACCTCCTGTCGAGTGTTTGTCAACAATAGGTCTGCCAATGTCATGAAAGTCATAGCATTCACCGCTATCCCGCATTGCCAGACTCAAAGCAGCTGTCTCAGCGGCACTCAAACCGCGAGTGCAAGCAGCCATCAAAAAGGCGGCAGCCTGGGCTTCATTCACAACACCGACAGTGAGTTGCTCAATAAAGTCCTGGATCTCCTGAGCGCGTAGCTCGAGCCCGTCTCTCTTCTTCCTCAATAGCTCTGCAGGTATCATGTCGTTGCGCTTTGTAATTTTGCCCTTCAATCTAAACACGAAGCTCTCTGCTCACCAATCCTTCGCCTCATTCGAAGCGTTCATGGAACCACACAGCGTGTTGTCCGACAAACATCGTAAACTCGTGCGCTCATTACACCAGCGCAAGCATCGCGATGAAGAAAATTTATTTATAGCCGAAGGCGCCCTTGTCGTTTCTGAACTCCTTCATTCGCCCTATCGAGCGCAGTTTGTTGTTGTGCAGGAAGACAGGCAGCAAGACTTCAGTGAGTTGCTCAAACGCTGTGAACGACGCTCTGTGGTAGTGTACACTTGTGGACCGAAAGCGTTTGAACTCCTAAGTGATGCCAAAACTCCACAAGGAATTCTTGCCGTTGTCGAATATGCACAACCATCTACTCAGTTCAGTGGCAACATTGTTGCATTGGATGGCATCCAGGATCCTGGTAACGTGGGCACCATCATTCGTACGGCGCACTTCTTTGGCTTCTCTGCCGTACTGCTGGGCTTGAAGTCGGTGGACCGTTACAATCCCAAACTCATTCGATCAACCATGGGCTCTATTTTTCATGTACCTGTGGTGTCGATGGAATTGAGCGAAGGACTTATCGCTCTCCAACAGTCTCACACTCTCTACGGAGCTGCCGCCCATGCATCCGTGCACATGAGTGAGTGCAGTATACGAAGTCCATTGTGCTTAGTTGTGGGCGCTGAAGCAGCTGGTATCTCACCGGAAGTTGCACGCTTGCTTCATCATAGTTTTCGCATTCCTGCCATAGGCAGTGCGGAATCTCTTAACGCAGCGGTAGCTGCGGGCATCTGTTTGTTCCATTTCTCGTCTGGTATTCAGCAATGAGACTGCTCCTGGCATCTAACAACCTTCATAAAGTCGAAGAGCTTCGTGCTATCCTTGCGACCATCGACCCAGACATCGAGCTCCTCACTCTCTCAGACCTGGGTGATCAACAGCTTGAAGTAGAGGAAACAGGAAGCACACTTGAAGAGAACGCCTATTTGAAGGCACGCGCTTTCTACGAGCTTAGCGGCATCGCATGTATAGCTGATGATACTGGACTCGAAGCTGACGCACTGCATGGCGCTCCAGGAGTCCATACTGCCCGCTTTGCAGGAGAGAATGCAAGCTATAGCGACAACGTATTGCTCTTATTGGAACGTATGAAAGGGATCCCTGAGAATGAACGCCAGGCAACGTTTCGAACTGTCATTTGCTATGTCGATGAGTTACGTACGGAGTTTGCCGAGGGTGCATGCGTTGGACACATAGCAACACAGCAACGTGGGAATGCAGGATTTGGTTATGATCCTGTGTTTGTTCCCAGTGGCTATGAACAGAGCTTTGCAGAGCTAAGCTCTGCAACGAAGAACAGCATTTCACATCGCGGCAGAGCACTGTCTTCCTTCGCAGAGCGCTTCGCGCAGCTGCGCACCTCGGCATCAGAGCAAGGTCAAACAAGCATCACGGGCACTGAAACGACAGCACCTGTGAACTCACCATCTGCGAACCTTCACCCGGTTCGAGCTGCCCTATGCGAAGCAGCCGTATCTGCAGCTCTAAACAATCAGCCGGCTCTTGCTTCGTGTATAGAGACCTACTGTAATCAAGAACATGATCTGAGCCAGATGTACGAGTGTTTGCTTCAGATTTACCTCTTCTCTGGCTTTCCTGCCAGCCTTGAGGCATTGCAAACCATGAAACAGATTCTGTCTCAGCGAGGTATCAGTTGGTATGCCGACGACAGTGAAGTCTACGACTTGCAGAACTTCGTCAAGCGCGGCTCTCAGACCTGTCAGCGTATCTACACGACTGTATACACGCCGATGAGAGAACGAGTTTCCTTGCTGTCATCGCATCTCGACCAGTGGATGATTATTGAGGGCTACGGCAAAGTATTGTCACGACCTCAGCTTGATCTCGTGAGCCGCGAGTTGATCAATGTTGCTATTCTGGCAGCTACAGGGTGGGAACGACAACTCTTCTCGCACCTTCGCGGTGCACTGAATGCAGGTGCGGATCCTGAACAGTGCGAGATGTCGCTCCAGATTGCAGCACAACACAGTTCAGCCACAGTAACGGATCTCGCTTCGAGTGTATGGAAACGTGTACTTGAATCTACGAAACGAGATTCTGCCACTGCATAGAACTTGCTACGAACATTGTTTAGACTGAACATGACAATACCACAGCAGTCAATACTGAATGTTGGACAGAGCCAGGAGAAGAGAGTACGCCTTATAAGCTCTCTCGGTCGAGCTGGGTGTCAGCTCTGCAGCCTCAGCGCGGTGATCACTTTTGGTACATTCTCAACACGCTTGACATCACTCGCACATGTACGCACTATGCTCTCTACAGCGATCCAGTTCATAGGCTTCTCATGCGTAGTCAACCATTCGCGAAAACCTGCTCTGCGCCTCCGATTGTTTGCACAGTGCGTACTTGCACTAGCGTGGCTTTGTTGTATGCAACCTATCGCGGCACAACCTAGTCTCACAGCACCGGCACATTCAGATACGATGCGAACTGAGCGTAAGAACATGCGCTCTGCGGTGAAAGAATTGCAGAACGATATAGATGGTCTCTTGAAGTCGCGTGACTTTTCAAACGCGATGATTGGAGTTTCGGTTTTGTCGGCAGATAACGGCGAGACGCTCTACAAAGAGAATGATGCAAAAAACTTCATACCAGCAAGTACACTCAAGCTGTTCACCACATCAGCAGCATTAGATTATTTAGGTAAAGAGTTCCGTTATTCCACACGACTGTATCTGGATGGCAAGATCAGTCCAGGCGGAGAGTTTCAAGGGAATGTTATTCTTCGAGGTTCTGGCGATCCAACCTGGAGTGAGTTTTTCAAGACTGATGTGGTGGCAATTTTCGACACTTGGATGACAAAGTTCGACTCGCTCGGCATCAAGTCGATCAATGGAAACATCATTGGCGACGATTCCTATTTTGACAAAGAACATTACGCAAGTGGATGGAGTTGGGACGATATGGCATATCCCTACTCCGCCCAGATTAGCGCACTCTCAGCGAGCGACAACAGTGTAGAAGTGCAAGTGTTTCCTGGCTCTATGGTAGGTGAGCAACCAAGGATTGTTATTGCACAAGACTATCGTTATGTACGCATCATCAACAACCTGACTACCGGCAATGCTAATGAAGGTACAGAGATCGTTCCTGTACGTATCGCGAATACCAATACCATTGAGCTGCGCGGACACATTGCCTTGGAGGGCAAGGCTTCAAACAGTTCACCGTATAGTTTGCGAGTGGCGATCGACAACCCTTCACTGTTCGTCCTGCATATTCTCAAACAAGCCTTTGAACATCACCAGATAAAAGTTCGAGGTCTGCTTTTAGATATCGAGAATTGGAACGAACGCATCTCGTACGCTGGCATGCAAGCGCTTTGTGAGCATGTTTCTCCACGCTTACAGGACATCGTCGCCGTTGTGAACACTCACTCTCACAATCTTTGTGCGGAGAGCTTGCTGAAAACCCTTGGCAAAGAAAGCAGTGGTGTAGGAAGTTTTGATGCCGGCATTGAGTCGGTGAAAAAGTACATCACACGATTGGGAATACAGCACGACGATTTTCAGATGGAAGACGGAAGCGGTTTGTCGCGGCTTAACTTATGCTCGCCCCAACAATTAGCCCAACTCTTGTGGGCGGTACATAAAAGTGAGATACGACAAGAGTTCGAGGCATCGCTCGCTGTGCCCGGAGAGTCGGGTACTATGCGCAACAGAACTGTTGGAACACTTGCAGAAAAACGTGTCAAGGCGAAAACCGGCTCTCTTAACAACGTGTGCACCCTTGCTGGCTATGTAAGCTCGCGAGATGGTGAGACGCTTTGCTTTGCCATCATGATCAACAACTTTACCGCTCCAGAGGCTCTCGCACGTAATCTCCAAGATCTCATTTGTATGCGATTGGCAACGTTCTCACGGAAGAGTTAAGCAAAGGACATTGTCGGTTGTTGCACCTGATTAAGGCAACTGATCGCACTCAAGCTACACTGCGTAGCTACTCGAATGAAACAGAGTATTGATCGTTAACAATCGAAGGACAGCTCTCTTCTTCAGCGATCTGGACAGAAGCTATTGGACGCAGTTGACAGAAAAAGGAAATGCGGGTCAGCTCGCCTGCGCGAGTACAGGGCCATATGCTGCGAAGCAGCATGGACCATGAAGAAGAAGTCGCATGAAGAAGGTAGAGTCTAGTAAAGCGAGACTCAGAGTCTCAAAAGCAGCGACAGGAAACACCCAACCCAATAGTTAGAGTAGTCTGTGACTAGAGAGCCATCCAGTATCCAAATCCTTTAAGACGCCCTACACCAACGAGGATGAGGAGCATAGAGAGTAGCACGAAGATCAAAGCACGACTGGATCGAACTGCAGGATCTTTGCGTTTAACACCAGCAGTAGCATGACTTAAACCTAAGGCAATGATCATGATGGTGGCGTGTTCGAATTGCAGACGCATCAGCGACATATCCCATCCACTCATAGAGCCCATGTTCACGAAGAGCACCAGACCAACCGCAAACTGAATAGTGAACACGATGGCGTAGAAACGAAGAAGGGTGGCATCGCCCTTCGAAAAATCCTTCTTGCCAAAAATGTTCATCAACAACTTGATGCAGCAAGCGAGCGCAAAGGCGAGCATGAGGAAGCGGTTGTGTGCGTGGAAGGTATGTAGAAAGTCGATCATGGTTCAGTGAGTGTGTTGAGCAAGTCCAATAACAAAGTAATATGACATCAGCAAAGTTGCAACAATTGCTGGTACGAGAGAGCTGATTATCGCTGCCCTATAGCGACGCAAAAAAAAGGCAATCCAAGCGAAGATGCTGAGAGCCATGGGGAAAGCTGGGTAGAGGATAAACAGCGGACCGGCTGTGTCCAAGCCCACGCCCGATCGCGAGATTAGAGAGTAGAGGCTAAGCCACAGCATGAGAGAGAGTAGCGAAGCCAACTGCGAGGCGATGAGCCAGACAACTGTCTTTGAACGCGTGAATGCCATGAAGAAGTGAGTAGATAGACGAAAGGGACGAATAACTCCGTCCCTTAGGCCTGCAAGTAGAAAAAATGAATGGAAATCGCGCGACCAACAGTCGCGTTGACAAGCGTCGCATCAACCACAAAGTCGAGCGGCGCTGTCAATGTTCATTGGTTACGACGAACACAGGGCGAAGCTTAGTGTCCGATTGTTGCCTTGTATGCATTCACATCCATAAGCTCGTCGAGCTCTGATGGATTCGTGAGTTCAACTTTAATGATCCAGCCTTCTGTATAGGGTTCTTGGTTTACCTTCTCTGGGGAATCATTCAGAGCACGATTCACTTCGAGAACCTTAGCATTACAGGGTGCGAATAAATCTGCAACGGTCTTCACTGCTTCAATGGTTCCAAAGCTCTCGCCTTTGGTGATGCTGTCTAAGCCGTCGGCAATATCAATGTACACAACATCGCCAAGTTCGCCTTGAGCGTGATCCGTGACGCCGATCCAGCCAGTAGTACCTTCTACGCGGATCCATTCGTGATCAGCAGTGTATTTCAGATTATCAGGAAAATTCATAGTTCCTCGATGGTCGTTGGTGTCGTATTCAGTGGATTTGACCTGCGAATTTCGCAATTGGAGCTGAAAGCGAGGGAAAAAATTCTCTCCGAAGGCCTCAACGCAGATTCTTAGCCTATTTTTTTGCTTTTTCGACGAGTTCTGACAACTGCTGCAAAGCCTGAACCGGCGTCATCGAATTCACATCCACTTCGCTCAGTTCAGAGCGCAAACTGTCGTCGCGTAGTTCAAACAAAGTCATTTGATGCTCGTGCTCTTCGCGAGTTATGGCGCTAGTTGAGGTTGAACGCACACGTCGCAAGGAGTGAGCCGAACTTCCATCTAAGAGATTCTGATTGTTGTTTTCCAGAGTTGACATGATTTGTCGCGCTCTGTTGGTCACCTCTTTGGGCAAACCGGCCATCTGAGCCACGTGAATTCCAAAGGAGTGATCGGTTGAGCCAGGTAAAACTCGTCGACTAAAGATCACTGAATTCCCCACCTCTTGCACTTCAACATTGTAGTTATGTATGCGTGGAAAGAGTTCAGCCAGATCGTTGAGTTCGTGATAATGCGTAGCAAAAAGAGTTTTTGCACCGCAACGATCATGAAGATATTCCACAATAGACCAAGCAATGCTGATGCCGTCGAAGGTTGCCGTTCCGCGGCCCACTTCGTCGAGTAGTATCAAACTATTCTTCGTGGCATTGTTCAGGATGTTCGCCGCTTCTTGCATTTCAACAAGAAAGGTACTCTCGCCCGAGGCAATGTTATCATGCGCACCAACTCTGGTAAAGACCCGATCACAGAGCGCTACTTTCGCGCTACGAGCAGGCACATAGCTTCCAATGTGCGTAAGCAGCACAATAAGTCCAACTTGTCGAAGATAGCAGGACTTCCCCGCCATGTTTGGTCCGGTGATGATATGCACCTGTTGATCAGTCGTATCTAGTCGTGTTGAATTCGCTACATACGGAGTGCCCGGTGGCAGAAGTTTCTCAACTACTGGATGTCGTCCATCAACAATATCCAACACCCCATCGTCTGCCAACTCGGGCTTGCAATACTCATTGCGGATAGCAACAGTGGCAAAGGACTGCAGACAATCAAGTGTGGCGATAATGTGGGCATTAGCTTGTATGGCCACAGCAGACTCAGCAACCATTGCTCTCAAATCAGAAAAGAGCTTCTGCTCCAAGCTTCCGATTTTCTCTTCCGCGTGCAGGATCTTCGTTTCAATCTCTTTGAGTTCAGGAGTAATGTAGCGCTCTGCATTGGCCAAGGTCTGCTTGCGATCAAAGCTTGCGGGAACACGGTTCTTATGAGTGTTTGATATCTCGATGTAGTATCCAAACACGTTATTAAAACTCACTTTCAGACTACTAATACCACTGCTTTCACGGAGTTCTTCCTGATAGGCATGAATCCAATTCTTTCCAGAGTACATTGCTTCGCGAATCTCATCGAGCTCAGCATGATAGCCCTGACGAAAAATCGCACCACTACCGAAGGTGAGCGAAGGCTCGTCGAGCAGAGCTGCAGAGATCTTTGCAACCAGATCACTGAGCGTTTCAAGCGACGCCACGAGAGATTGGAAGCCCTTAGAGCTGTCTGCCTGCACCAATTTCTTGATCTGCGGAATCATATTCAGTGAAGCACGTATGGCTTGAACATCGCGTGTTGTTGCGCGTTGCGTACAGACTTTCGAAATCAAACGTTCAAGGTCCGAGATGGGCTTGAGAGCAGCACGAAGTGACGACAATAACTCAGTGTGCTCGACGAAGTCTTGCACCACACTCAGTCGATTGCTAATGCGCTCTGCTGAGCGCAACGGTCGCATGAGCCATGCGCGTAACAATCGACCACCCATCGCGCTGAGACTATCATCCAGCACAGCCACTAGGGATGCATCTTGCTCATGCATTGAAGAGGTAATCTCAAGATTGCGGCGAGTGGCTGCATCGAGCGACATATACTCGCCTGCATCATAGACTCGTAGTGAACTAAAATGTGCAATGCGACCTTGTTGTGTTTCAGAGATGTAGTGCAGCAAAGCACCCGCGGCGGTCACTGCCAGATCTAAATGATCCACACCAAAGCCTTTGAGATTCTGCGTGCGGAGCTGTCGTACTAAAGTTTCACGACCAAAGTGCTCTTCAAACATCCAGTCCTCCACTCGGCTAATCGATGGCTTGTGCGGGAGCTTGTCGATCAGGGGAGACAATTCTTGAAGTTGTGACTTCATCACCAAGACTTCTGCTGGAGCTAAGCTCTCAAGCAGAGCAGGAAGTTCTTCAACTGCGAGTTCGCAGCACTGAAACTCGGCAGTTGATGCATCGGCATAAGACAATGCTGCGCGAGCTGGTCCAGTCTTCTGGTGTTGGAGGCAAATCGAAGCGATGTACGTGTTCCGGCGTGAGTCAAGAAGTTTGTCGTACATCGCAACTCCTGGCGTCACGACCTCAACAACATCTCGCTTCACAATGCCGCGAGCGAGTTTTGGATCTTCCATCTGTTCGCAGACAGCAACGCGATATCCTGCGCGCACAATTTTTGGCAAATAGGCATCGAGTTGGTGGTGCGGGAAGCCTGCTAACGGCATGTCGGCACCAGCACCGTTATTACGTTTCGTGAGCGTGATGCCGCAGACCTTGGCAGTCGTCACTGCGTCATCACCAAAGGTCTCAAAAAAGTCCCCAAGACGAAACAGGAGCACCGTATCAGGGTGTTTAGCCTTTATCTGATTGTATTGCCGCATGAGCGGCGTTTCTTTGTCCTTTGCCATGCTGCGAAAATAGCCTGCGGGGCGCTTGTAGCGTGGCTGAGATATGCACAGGTAGTCGAAGGATGCGCCCTGCCCGAAGCTCATGACGACCTCCCGTGCAGATAGCCTGAAATCTTATGAGCTCAAATCTGTATTTTGCGCAGAACTTCATATTTGGAGGCGCATGGATGGCAACAGTTGATTCAAACGAGTTGGGCAGGTTCATAGCACAACTATCTGCTATGGAGCAACGCCATGCCGCCGAAGGAGAGGAACTACGTCTGCTTCGAACACAGGTGATGGCACTTATTCAGAGTTCGACGTCCAACAATGCTCCTCTGGCTAGCCAAGAGCATTCTTCTCTTGATTCGACTCCTACGCAACCTGACAAAACATCGTCGGACACAAACCAAGCCGCTCTGCCTGCACCGCCAGCCAGCTCTCAACCCGCTATTTCGGCCTTCGATTCACTCGTGAAGTCGAGTGCTGAGTTCGCACACAGGAAGCAACACGAAGCTGCAGCTCCGGTTGCACGCAGCGCTGGAGGAGCCGCTCAAAGTCCTTCTTCTCCGCCCAAGTTGACAGATATGCCGGGTCAACCAACTACAAAACAGACCGCAAGCAAGGTGTTCAAAGCACCTGGCGCGGGTTTGAACCTAGAAAAGTTTGTTGGCGAGAACCTCATCAACAAAATCGGTATCATCATCACGGTTCTTGGAGTGGGTATAGGCGCGAAGTACGCCATTGACCATGAGCTCATCTCTCCCCTAACGCGAATCATCCTTGGGTACCTCCTTGGAGCAGGCTTCTTCGTTATGGCAGGTCGTCTGAAAGAACGCTACGAAGCCTTTAGTGCTGTGCTTCTGAGTGGCGCTATGGCAATCCTCTATTTCATCACCTTTGCTGCGTACTCGTTTTATGCCCTGATGCCTCAGGCTCTCGCTTTTGGCCTGATGGTTCTGTTTACTTTGTACACGGTGGTGGCAGCAATGCAATACCAACGACAAGTAATAGCCATCATCGGTTTAGTTGGAGCGTACGCGGTTCCGATACTGCTGAGCGATGGATCCGGTCGCGTGGAAATTCTCTTCAGCTACATGACCATCATCAACGCAGGCATTCTCTTTGTTGCCTGGAAACGATTCTGGCCTGCGGTTACTGCGCTTGCGGTGATATTGACGTGGTTAATGTACCTCAGTTGGTACGACAACACTGCTGCAGTCTTCGATCACTTCTCCGCAGCCTGTGTTTTTGCTACTGTGTTCTTTGCTGAGCTGTATGCCGCGATTATGGGATTGTATCGACAGCAAGGGACATCCCAGTATCGTCATGCATCCTTGCTCCTCTATGCCTTCAACACTCTTACTGCGTATGCTGTTGGCATGCATTTGCTTTCGCTCTTCGAGCCGCTGCGTGCGTATCAAGGACTCTTTACTCTCGCAAATGCACTCGTCCATTTTGCGGTCTTGTTTAGAGTCTATCGTGCACAGAATGCAAGTTCGAGTCTGATAGCAACCATTGGCTCCTTCGTGCTCTTCTTTATCACGATCGCCATACCCGTTCAGCTTCATGGCTCTTGGATTAGCGTAGCCTGGGCCGTTGAGGGCTTAGCGGTGTATAGTATTGGTACACGACAAAAGGCTCGACATGCAGAGAGCATTGCGGTTCTCATCATGTTCATCGCTGTCATCAGCGTCATCAAGGACTGGCAGATTCAATCTCAGCTCTTTCGAAGTAGCTATAGCTATAACAGTGAATCAATAATCCTCAGCCAGATTCCTCCTTTCGTCAATGGTGCTTTTCTCAGCATGATTCTGGTGATAGCTGCACTCACCGCTTGGCTTATACAGTGCATTCGCAGCGGTAAGATCGATCTCGATGTGCAAGCAGTGCAACGACGATCCTTCACGATTGCTGCAGCATCTACATTTCTCGCGATTGTCGTATATGGCACTTTCTATGTGCAGATTGATGGCTATTACCAGCAATGGTGGGATAGCGTCATGCAAGTATCAATAGTGTCGAATGTGGCGTTGCTACACATTTGGTCTTTACAACTCATCAACTATTCGCTTGCATTTGTCATAGCGCTCCTTGCAGTGGCGGAGCGCTCTACATTCACCATACGCGTGCGGAGTTTCCTCGTTGCTCTCTCAGTTCTAGCACTTCTTGCGATGCTCGTTGGTGGATTGTCGCTTTGTTCAGCCTTAACATCAACATACATCTCCGCTGCCGAGAACGGAGGCGGAGACACCGCTATCTTCAACGGTCAACTAAGCTATCGATACTTGAGTTTTGTTTTGACTGCAGGTTTGTTATGGTTCTTTCTACGACTCTCAAGACCGATGGAAGTACACTATAGGCGACTTGCAGTTATTCTCGCTCACATCACGGCAATCGCCGTCCTCAGCAATGAGCTCTTACATTGGTTAAACCTCTGGCATTTTTCAAATGCGGATCGGAGTGCCATGAGCATACTTTGGGGTAGTTATTCTTTAGTATTGATTGGTGTTGGTATTCAACGTAAAGACAAAGTGCAGCGTCTCATTGCTATCGCGTTATTCTTCGTCACTCTCATCAAGCTCTTTGTGTACGATCTCAATGAGCTTGGGGCTATGGCGAAGACTGTAGCGTTTATTGCATTAGGATTGCTTCTCCTTGTTATTTCATTTCTCTATAACAAATACAAAAGCAGGATTTTTGAGGATGCCGAGGACGCAACTACTACATCTGAGCACAATGAAAAAGCTGACGCGCAGTCGAGCACAGAACTCTAGTTCTCGATGGCTGATCGTAGGATGTCTTTTTATCATCGCGGCATGCGCTGTGCGCATGCACGCTGCCGTCGAGATTCAATCGTATCGTTATGAGCGAGAACTTTCGAAACCGAAAGCTTCGTGGCATAGCATTCGCTTGTCTCAGGACATTGTAGCACGCTGTCAAACACAGCTTCACGACCTGCGCATTATCGCCTTCAGCACACAGCGTGACTCGGTCGAGATCCCCTATCTCCTGCGAACGAGCGTTGCGCAAAACCGTACCGAGGAACGTGATTTAGACATTGTGGATCTGTCGAAGATTCCAACTGGTTTGAGCTTTAAGGTCGCTAACGACAATGCCCAAGACCTCAATGCCATCCGTCTAGACTTTGACGAACAGAGTTTTGACTATCGCGTTCGGGTAGAAGGCTCGGATGACAGGCAGACTTGGAACACGATAGTAGACTCAGCACAGATCGTTGCCATAGACAACGACTACTATTCGTATTGCTATTCAACGGTACATTTCCCGAGCACCCGATTTCGCCTGCTTCGACTAACTCTCTTAAGTCCAACAGCAAAGGCTCCCAACAGCGTTGTGTGTTGGCATGAGGTACATGACCCTGGTGCATACAATGACGTTCACATCGCAAAGCAAGGACACACAATAGATCCGCGACGAAGACTGAGTACAATAGATCTTGCATTCAACACTTCGGTTGCACTCAGCAGCATTCAACTCCTTGTCAACGATGCGATAGATTATCTCCGGCCGCTTCGAATCTATCGTATAGGCGATACCATTGCAAGCAGGCGCGGCGGTGTGATTCAGCGTACTCTTGTCTATAGTGGAACCTTGTATTCTCGCGATGAACATACCTTTCGCTTTACAACCGAGAAAGGACAGTATTGGCAGGTAGAAGTCGACAACAACGACAATCAGGCATTGCATTTTGGAAACTGTCGAGCACGTTGCGTTCAATCCGAGCTCATCGCCAGATTTCCGCCAATGAACATTGCAAGCCTCGCGCTCGTGTATGGGAGCACTTCAGCGAATGCACCACAATATGATCTGGAAGCCTTTGCAGATCGTATACCGAAGAGCTGCTCGGAGCTCAAGTTGGGCGATGAAAGAGATCGCAGCTCTGAAGCGAAGACAGAAAGCGGTCCTCTCTTCCAGAATCCACTCTGGCTCTGGATCGTCATGGCAGGAATCATTGCATTAGTAGGGTACTCTACCCTGCGCATGTTGAGTCGGAATGCGAAGACGAACAAGTCATCAGAAGTCTAGAGCGCTAAAGGATACTTGTCAAGCTTAGAAGCGTTAGTCTGCACCGAGAATGTTCTGCTCTACAAAGTAGGCACATGCTCCTTGAAGGTCTGGAACAATAATATCCGCATCAGCACAGCTCGAGTATTCACCCACGAGCATAGTATGAGTGCCAGCGCGACGTCCAGCTTGCACATCCGAGATAGAGTCCCCAATCATCCAAGAGTTTGGTAAATCTATGCTGAAGCGCTCTGCAGCTTCCAGGATCATGCCCGGCTCTGGTTTACGTCGGGTACTCTTACTCTCCGCAAGCTCGGTACAATAATAGACCGCATCAAAACCCGCTCCATAACGTTGCTGGAGATCTTGCTGCATGTGCGAGTGGATGAGGTCAAGGTCAGTCAGCGACATCAGGCCTTTGCCAACACCTTGTTGATTCGTGACGACAATTCTCTTCCACTTGTTCTGAACGACCAAGTGGTAGAGCTCGAAGAATCCATCAAGAAAGACGAAGTCTTCCACCCTGCGTACATACTCGTCAATCAATCGCGTGTTCACGATACCGTCACGGTCAAAGAAGATACAGCGGTTCATAGAAAGCGAGATGGTGAAGAAGGAATCGAGTCCGTGATGTCTATGCGGAAAACTCCAAAGAGTGTGAGTTCAATGAGCTTGCTATTCTTGGAAAAGATTGGGGCTGCGCATTTTACGACTCAAACCAAAGTGTTGATACGCCAGATCCGTAGCTTCGCGTCCGCGTGGCGTGCGCTGCATAAATCCTTGCTGGATTAGGTAGGGTTCGTACACTTCTTCGATCGTTCCCGTTTCTTCGCCTACTGATACTGCAAGAGTACTCAGCCCTACAGGTCCTCCACTAAACTTCTCGATGATCGAAAGGAGGATACGCTTATCCATTTCGTCGAAGCCATACTCATCCACTTCCAAAGCTGCCAGAGCCATGGTAGAGATTTCTCTTGTGATCACACCATTGCCTTTGACATCTGCAAAGTCGCGCGTGCGTCGAAGGAGACGATTGGCGATACGTGGGGTACCACGTGAACGACGTGAAATCTCGATTGCACCTTCATCTTCGATCTCAGCACCAAGGATTTCCGCTGAGCGCATTACGATGTGAAAGAGTTCTGATGGTTGATAGTAGTCCAAGCGACTCGTAACACCAAAACGGGAGCGCAACGGCGCAGTTAAAGAGCCTGCACGTGTGGTAGCACCAATGAGAGTGAAGCGTGGTACGGTGAGCTGAACAGAACGTGCGGCTGGACCACTATCAATCATGATATCCAGACGAAAGTCCTCCATCGCTGAGTAAAGGTACTCTTCAACGATTGGGGAAAGACGATGAATCTCATCGATAAAGAGAATATCTCCCTCGTTCATATTGGTAAGCAAGCCAGCAAGGTCGCCTGGTTTTTCGAGTACCGGTCCCGAGGTTGTTTTGATCTCCGACCCAAGCTCTTTGGCTATGATGTAACTCAGCGTAGTCTTCCCCAAGCCTGGAGGACCTGTGAGCAGAACATGATCCAACGCCTCGCCTCGCTTGAGTGCTGCACTAATGTAAATCTTGAGATTCTCAACGATTTTGGATTGTCCGCTGAAGTCATCAAATCGCGATGGCCGCAGGCTGAGATCAAACTCATCATCACGTTTTGAAGTATCGGTCATTTCGGATTGGCGTTGTTGCATGGAGCATCCAGATATTATTCAGAAGCTGGCAACTGTGCTGCTGCTGCCTGATCTTGGTCGCGTTTCATTTTTACAGGACAATAACACTTACCGTCGCGAATGCAGTCTCTAGGACAAGGAATAGCATATATGCGCGTTATGGCGTTTTTGTATTTCTTTTGAATTGACTCCTGCATGGTCTTCTCTACCGGATAAGCCTGATCGAAAGTGTAGTCGAAGGGCATAACCACATCAATCTCAACGAACATGTCCTTTCCTGATTGTCGAGTATGTACGTTTTTGAACTCGCAAAACGATGAAATATTCTCGGAGACAACTGCCAGAATATCAAATTGAACCTCGTCGGGCAATGTTCTGTCAAGCAACTGGTTGATCGCATCGCGGCCATGTCGCAGTGGAATGCGTAAAGCCAGGGCAAGAACGACCAAAGCACTGAGGGCATCTGCAAAGCGAGCGTAAGCAGTATGATGAAAATGGAAGAAGACCCATCCTAAGATCAAACCTGAGAGTACAGACAGTTCCGTGAGTGTATCAGTTCTCCATACATCTGCATCATAATTCAGCATGGGCATATTGTAGCGCTTTGCTCTTCGAGATTGCATACGTGCAATAGAATGCACGAAGAGGAGCGAGAGCCCAGTATAGATAGACAGTGCCAAGTAATTCTGTGTGACAACTCCATGACGGTAGTCAACCCAGGACTGTCGGACCGTAAAACCAAAGGTGATCAGTAGCAAGGTCGCACTCAGAAGGAGCGCTAAGCTCTCGTACTTACCATATCCATAATTGAAGATGTAGTCTGGCGAGCGTATGCTTCGATTGATCGCAGCTACAAGAACGAGGGAGTTCACGATATCAATGGCTGCCACGATACCGTTGGTTCGAACCGCAAGCGAGTCTTGCGTCAATCCTAACATAATACCGCTTGCGGCGAGAATGATACAGGCAACCAACGACAGCAGAGCAGAAGCCTGAGGCGAAGATTTGGCGAAAAAGTTATACCATTGCCGTTCCATCCTTCAAAAATAGCGTGTGGGGAACAAAAGCTGGGATCTTTGCGAGTAGTCCGCAAGAAAAGAGTGACTTGCTTCGTTCATTGAAGGATACAGCGGGCCGAAGGCCCGGTTAAAGAAAAGAGGGAGCAGATACAAAAAAGCCTGACTCTTTTCAGGTCAGGCTTCAAACTTCTTACAGGAAGGCTTACTTTGCTTCCGTTTCCGTACTCTTCATATTCTGAACTTCAGTACGAATGTCCGCGCATACCTTACGCAGTTCCTGCATGTGTTTACGCACACGGGTACCAGCTGCTTTGTTACCCTTATCGTAAAACTTTGAAAAGTCTCCCTCAAAACTTTGTACGAGGTTGACTAAGCTCTCAAAACGTGACATGAAGACTCCAAAAAATTAAGGTAAAACAATACAAGGTTCGACGAACATTCCATGTTGGGTTGTGAGGCGGACGAAATACGTTCCCCTTCCAATTGCCGTTCCGTTATCTCCAGTGCCCATCGAATTCAGTGCAAATATATGCGTTCCTGCAAATTGAAACTCATTTTTTGCAAGAATTTGCACGGTGTTGCCCAAAAGGTCAATCAACTCACAACTCACAACTGATTCCTCAGCCAAGGTATAGCGAATCTTTGCCCCAGATGAATTCATAGGATTTGGTACAACCTGGAGTTTTGTACTGGACTGGTGCCCAATCTCAGCTTCAACACCGGTCGAAAAGCTGCTTTTTGCGGCTTTTGCGGCGTTTTTCAGGTCTTCGAGGTTTTGCCCTGCCAGAATACTGAAGGCAACCTGAACGGTGCCACCAGCAGGAATATTGAAGGGACCTGCGCCAATGACTGCAGAGACGTCGGTGATGTTCGAGCGGGTACGGGCTACCCCACTACTCATGGTCGCAAACTTTTCGCCTGCGGTGTAGTTATCATAGACTCCAATGTTGTCGTTCGTAACGCCATCATTATCCATCATATAGATATTGAGCGGCTGCTCGCTCAACAACTGCATACCTACCCAAGGCAGACCACTACGGCCCATAGCCTGAACATAGTAAAAGCCCAAGGTAGAGTCATACACCGCTAGATTCTGTCTTCCTGACTGGTCTATGTCCCAGTCACTATAGATCCCGCAATACAATTGTTGAATAGCGCTTTCCCCGGTGTTCTGCAAGTCATACGTACTAATAACAAAGTCGTCTTTTCCATTCCCGGTGTTCTGCAGAACATTCTGCACAATTGAAATCGGCAAATCTGCCCCTGAGCCAGTAGTTCGAGTTTTGAATGAGGCTGTACATTGGGTGTTCGCTAAGATTCCAGGAACTGTGAGAGTAGCGGAGCCACTCCGCACGAGCCCACTATCTTGGTTTGACGAAGGATCACCACGAACAACGTTAAAGACACGGTTAGCGTTTCGGGCAATCATCAATCCAGACTCAAACATGAAGCTCGTTGAACCTTTGTACTTCATGCCCTCACCTTGGAAGTTCGAAGAGTAATCATTGAAACCGAAGTTTCCGCGACTATTTACTGTAAGGGTGATGTTGTTATTTCGGAGTGTGCGATAGGTTGGTACAACAACGGTGCTGAAAGAGCTACGACCAACCACAGTGGTATCATCGTATATGGTGACATCAAACATCAAAACCGAGTTTTCTGGTGTGCTTGGCGGAATAACACAGCTGAACTTTTTCGCAACTGACGCGATTTGATTCTGCGTCATTGCACCTACTACTTGAATACTATCCTTAATCTTCACCCATGGAGAATTGGAGTTCGGTACCACTTTAAGGCGTGCATTACCAAGCGGAGCAAGCAAGTTCTGTATCTGAACATCCATGTTCAATGTGTCGCCGATGGCGAACAATCCGTCACCATCAACATCAGTTACGACTGCAGTTAGCATCTCAGCCAAACGCGAAGTAGTGACAGTGAGCGCTTTGAACGCATTGACTCTACCACCAAGTTTGTACATCCAGTTCTGATCACGGTTACCCAGCTTGTTATCGATATTGTCTGCTGTGGCACGAATGATAGCGGATTTCTGCAGTGGGCTGTAGCTTGGATACTTCATGTGAACTAAGCCTGCTACACCGGCAACGCAAGGTGCTGCCATGGATGTACCATCCATGTAGTCATAGAAATTTCCAGGAATAGTAGACAATATCCGTGAGCCAGGAGCGCTCACACCAATGTGTGAACCATAATTAGAGAAGGTTGATCGTGAATCGTTACCACCAACAGAAGCAACTGCTAAGACATTCTTATAGGCGGCTGGGAAAAACTCTATATCTAGACCATTGTTGCCAGCAGCAACCACAACAAGCGAACCCAATGCTGTCGCGGCACTAACGACCTCCTGTTCAGCACGAGACGAATTGAAGCCACCCCAACTGCAGCTAATGACAGGAGCACCCATTCCAGCTGCGTATGCAATGCCTTCGTAAGAATTAATCAGTTCAGAATTGTTTGTCCCAATTTTTACCGGCAAGATTCGAGCACGATTGCAGGTACCGGCTATACCCTTTTTATTGTTTACGCTAGCACCGGCAATTCCAGCACAGTGTGTTCCATGACTATAACCTGGTATGGGATCGTTGTCTTGCGGTGAACCAGAAAAAGCCCCAGCAAAATCCCATCCGTGCCAATCATCGACAAAGCCATTGTTGTCATCGTCGATGCCATTAGACTTCTTGTCTTTGCCTTGTGCGTCCTTGCCTGTTTCGCCTTCATTTGTGTAGACGACGTCTTTTAAGTCTTCATGAGTATAATCAACACCGGTATCAACAATAGCAATCATCACGCTGGCGTCAGTAGGAATCAAGTCCCACGCGTCGACCGCTCGTGTTGTTCTTACAAAGTACTGTCCGATGTCTGAAAACAAGGTGTCGTTCGGCGTCGAAAACACGTGTCGCTCAGGCATTAACTCGGCATATTCAACAAAGTCAAGTTTATTGATTTTTTGAACGAGAAGTGAGAGGTTCAAACAATCATTGGCTTGGACGACAGCCACTTGTTGCAAGGAGCTGATAGGATTGTCGACGGAAAAAGTCGTCATCTGCTGATGATAACGCTTGGCAAGCAAGCGCAGAGTACCATCGCTCAAGTACCCTTTAGACTGATGATGTCCAACCAGAGCGGTCAACTCCGGAATCTCTGTCGCACGACCCGATGCGACCCAGCTTTGGTACTGGTCCGACTGCGCACGGAACTTCAGAATGAAGGTTCCTGCAACATAGGATGATGACTTCTCTGCTTGCACCTGAAGGGCAAAAGAGACAAAAAACATAATACCGAGAGCAATTCTCGCAACGTGTTTCATGGGCTTAGGGTTGTGGTTTTGTCGTTCTCAACAAATATATAACGGGTTCAACAGCCGTCCACCAAGAATAAACCCCCTTTGTCCAGAAGGTTTCAGGCATGGACCAATCGGAATCTCCAAGTAACGCAATACTGATCCTTCTCAGGGCTTTCGAATGAAGATACTAGGCTTGGGACTCCGTTTACAACAAACGACAGAGCACCTACTCTTCGTGTACGAACCACCTCCTCCACCATACATAAACAGCCTTTCAGGCTCTTTTCAACGTAGTTTCGTACACACTTCGCTTGGGGCAGGACACACACAAACCAAGCTCAACTCATATTTTGGCCAGAAAAGCACGCCCTGTAATGAAAAAAAACACAACGCGTCCAAAAACCTCCTCTAGCATTCAAGGGTTAAAACGCAATGCGTCAACCGCACCAAAAAACCTCCCTAGCGCCGCTCAGAAGCAGGTTCTGGCTTTCAAACAAGCTCTTAACCTCGACTACAGCACTGATGTGCTGAGCACAAAGAAGAGAGCAGGAACAGCCGACGCTGGTCTACGTGCCCTGCAAAGTCCAATCATAAAAAAGCTCTGCACGGAAGCGATGAAGGTCAGAAAGCACGCCAAAGCTCCCTACTCGCACTTTGCTGTAGGTGCTGCTGTCCTCTGTGCAGACGGTAGTATCGTGCCTGGGGTGAATGTTGAATCCAGCAGCTATGGCCTCACCATCTGTGCCGAACGCTCGGCTCTCGTCTCAGCTTTTTCGCAAGGTAAAACCAATATTGTAGCCTTGGCAGTTAGCGCAGACACCGATACAGCCATCAGTCCATGTGGTGCCTGCCGTCAGCTGTTGTTCGATTATTGTCCAGACGCACTGGTGCTGATGATGTCGCGTAGCGGACACCACATGGTATGCACAGTTCAAGATCTGCTGCCCTCAGCGTTCAGTGCCGACGAGCTGCCAAAGAGCGCCAAATAGAAGCGCAGCTGGTTAGTCTCTACAGAATTGTGAGCTCAGAGTTCTGTATCAAGCCCAGCACTCTGAGCCAGCTTGTTGTAAATTGCATGCTTTGCTTTTGTGATTCAATCACCGCATATCATTCGGAAGAACGGAATGGAACGTCGTTGTGTATATGACCCTCTGCATGAACTCATGGCATACTATGCCGATGCCCAGCAGGCAACTGCTGTTCAGCAGACGGAGCAGTTGACCATTGAAGAGACTTTAAAACAGCGTATTATTAACGGCGATCGCTTAGGTCTAGAAGCCGACCTCGCGAAGGCTCTGGCGACCTATTCAGCACTCGACATCATCAACAACTTTCTTCTGGACGGAATGAAAGTTGTGGGCGAGCTCTTTGGTTCTGGACAAATGCAATTGCCCTTCGTTCTGCAGTCGGCGGAAACCATGAAGAGTGCTGTTGCCATCCTCGAGCCCTTTATGGAAAAGGTCGAAGACGCCTCGGGCAAAGGCACCATGGTCCTTGCAACTGTCAAGGGCGATGTGCACGATATTGGAAAGAACCTGGTCGATATCATCCTCTCTAACAACGGATATCGCGTTATCAACCTTGGGATAAAAGTACCGTTAGAAACAATGCTTCACGCAGTTGAAGAACACCGAGCCGATGCCTTGGGCATGAGTGGTTTGCTGGTGAAGTCGACGGCGATCATGAAAGAGAATCTCGAACAGATGCAGGCGCGAGGCTTAACAGTACCTGTTGTGCTTGGTGGCGCGGCACTAAATCGTCGCTTTGTAGAAAAAGACCTGCGCCAAATCTATAGCTCAACCTTGGCTTACGCCCAGGACGCTTTCGACGGCTTGCACTTTATGCAAGAACTTGTTGTTGGTGGAACCAGTGCAACACGACATCGACTAGCTGAAGAGTCTCTACTTGGAATGGAGGCGAAAATGTCGGACGGCGATCTACTTTCAACTGAAGAGCGAGCCGCCCGCGATGTATATGAGGCTGCCCAGCGTCCAGCGAACATGGCTCTTGAAGTTGCCGACCGTCTCGAACGGTTGGAAGCTCCCGTACAAGAGATCCACCATGAGGTTCGCGTTCACGATGACGGATCACACCAACGTATTCTGGAAATCAGCTCGGATGTTCGTCGAAATGAAGCGGTTCCCAAGCCTCCGTTCTTTGGATCGAAGATTGTTGATGAAGTTTCGATCGATAAAGTATTTGAGTATATCAATGAAGTAGCACTGCTTCGTGGACAATGGCAGTTCAAGCGAGGCAAGCGCACGGAAGAGGAATATGCCGCAATCATGAAGTCTGAAGCCTATCCGGCTCTCAATGCATTGAAGCTGCAGTGCAAACGTGAAGCACTGCTTAAACCAGCTCTTGTGTATGGATACTTTCCTTGCAAGGCAGATGGCAATGACTTGGTGGTGTACAAATCCAAACTCGACGAAAACTTGCATAGCACTTGGCAGCATGTTCAACCAGAATCAATCCGCGATCAAGATGTAGAAGAGTGGCAGCGCTTCCACTTCCCTCGACAACTCGATGGGCGACATCTTTGTTTATCTGATTTCTTTCGTCCTCTAGAAAGTGAAGAATATGATGTCGTGAGTTTCCAAATCGTCACTGTTGGCGCTAAAGCCAGCAGCTACGCACACGAACTATTTTCTAAAGGTGAGTTTCGCGACTATCTCTACTTCCACGGATTAAGTGTTGAATGTGCTGAAGCACTGGCAGAGTACTGGCACAAGATTGTGCGCGCAGAATTGGGAATTGGCAATAAAGACGCCGCCGATCTTCGAGCGCTCTTTTCTCAAGGCTATCAGGGATCACGCTATAGCTTTGGCTACCCTGCTTGTCCGCACTTAGAAGACCAGGTAAAACTCTTCGAACTACTACGACCTGAGCGCATCGACATCAGTCTCACAGAGGAGTTTCAACTTGTCCCTGAACAGTCAACAAGTGCAATCGTGTGTCACCACCAAGAAGCACGCTATTTCAACGTCAAGTGACCTTTTGATTCTCGCGCATCATGGCGTTGCTTCGCAACACCATGTTGCGCAGCTTCAGCAATTTCCAAAACACCCAGCAGCATCGAAGCTTTGCGCTACAGTAGCTCCAACGTCTTCGTTCTCATAACTCAGCTGCTGCACGACAAAGCACCTCGAACTCTATGGCACGTTTTAAACTGACACTCGAATATGAAGGTACTCGCTACAGTGGCTGGCAAGTACAGAAAAATGCACGAACCGTTCAAGGCGAACTCATCGGAGCTGCACGTACGGTGTTTGATCGCGATGACTTTGAACTGATGGGTTCAGGTAGAACCGATGCGGGAGTACATGCACTAGCTCAGGTAGCACACTTGGATGTTCAAACCAAGCTTGCTCCTCATGTGATGCGCATGAAATTAAATGATGAGCTGCCAGCAGATGTAAATGTGTTAGACGTGCAGAAAGCTGACGCTCGCTTTCATGCCAGACACGACGCGGTAGCGCGTTCGTATCTCTATCAAATTTCAACAAGACGTTCCGCCTTTGCTAAGCGCTTTGTGTGGTGGGTAAAAGACAGCTTAGACCTCGCATCCATGCAGCGAAGTGCAGAGCTCTTTGAGGGCATGAATGATTTTCGCTCGTTCACTCGCGATGATCCGAATGAGAAGTCGACTAAGGTTCTTATGGAGGAAGTGCGACTCGAGAAGGTTGGCGACCTAATCCTGATTCGATTGACCGCCTCTCACTTTCTCTGGAACATGGTTCGCCAAATCGTCGGCACGCTGGTGGAAGTTGGAAGACGAAACTTCAATGAGAAAGATGTTGACCGCTTTCTTCGCGTGGAATCCGATGAAACACGGCGCTTTACGGCTTCACCCTCAGGACTGTTTCTCGAACATATCTACTATAAGGGTGATGAGCGAGATCGCATGTTGAACCCGCTTATGGAAGTTCACTAGCCAGCTTCGATCATGTGCTAGGCTGAGTGTTTTTTGTTTGCGCTAGCATGCACTACGCTGCTTTCACTTTCTTCACGTCAAGTGCTCGAGCCATTTCCATCGCTCCGTCTAGGGCGGTACCAGTGCAGTCGACCCAGCGCAAGCCAATGACTTCGTCCATTCGACGCAAAAGCCTGCGTTGCATAGATGCTTGCTCTGCTATACCACCACGAAAACAAACGGGCGCATTCCGTAGACCAACATTGCGCGCAAGCGCATCGGCAAGCTCAACCAGTGCAATGGATGCCTCATGCAGAATCTCAATAGCATCTCGATCGCGTTCGACAGCAGCCCGAAATACCAATGGTGCGAGGTCTGCGCTTTGCAGATGCTGATGATGCATGAGCATTGCCAAGTCGCGCGCCTGATCAGGCAGGTTTAGGTGTAAGTACTCAGCAACGTAGCTGAAAAGGTGTCCGGGACGTGAACGTCCGTCGCAACAACGCAGTACATGTGACAATGCGCGCTGTCCTATCCATGATCCGCTGCCCTCGTCACCAATCATTGGACCATATCCTCCAACACGGTGTAATTGTCCTTCTGGATCCCGACACACCGCAATAGATCCCGTACCTGCGATAACGAGAATTCCAGGTTTATCGGCAAAAGCACCTCGATGGGCAATATCAACATCGCTTGTTATAACCAAACGTGGCAACGCGTACATCTGAGCGTTCGCGATGGCATAGAGTTGGTCTGTTAGTTCTTTGACTTCTGTTGCTTCCCAGACGCCAGACATACCGATAGCTACACCGCGCAAGCGAGCAAAAGGAATATCAGAAACGGCACAAATCTGTAGAATTGTATCGAAGAGGATGCGCGCAGACTGTTGCACTCCAACAACAAGTGGTTTTGCTGTTGCAGCGTCGAGTGTACAAACTATAGATGTTTCATCTGCGATGGCGCAACGCGTGGTAGAACCACCACCATCAATGGCTATAAAACTCTTCATGGGAACGTGTTCGAATCGTACAAAAGTACGAGACTGTGCGTGCACTGACGATAGTCCTTCGCTTTTAGTTCCTAAGCTTCAGCAAGAATGGATATCCCGAAGCCGCGACGCTGGGTACCTAAGATGCAATACGAAAGGGGCTCTACCATGTTGGTGTTCGATGCCGTAGATCATGGTTTCTTCAGAGGCACACTATTGGACACTCTAGTGCTGAATGATGACCAGCATGGTTTGCTCTTGATTAGCCGCGTTACGAATACGAAGAACATACTCACCGCTGGCAATGCTCTTTGTATCGATACGAAGCTCACCGTTGTAAAGCGAGACGGCACAATGCTCTTGGTGCACGACTTGCCCGATCAATGAGTGCAGCTCTACATCAAATTCCGAGCTGGCGCTACTTCGAACCAAAACAGTCAAGTGGTCATCTGCTGGCTGCGTTGCGAGCTGTGCGCTCAGGACTTCGCGATAGGCAATGCTCACCCATAACATGCAACCCTGAACTGCAAAGTCACCATCTTCGGTTGTTATCTCTACTTCCTTTCCAGCACTAACCGTAGCCTTCGGCTCAACAGGATGGATGCGCGTTTGACTTGGGATGTTCTTCATACCTTGGGCACGAACTCTTAGAAGCGTATCACTAGCCCCAAGTTGGCGCACCACATTCGAGGGAATGCTAAAGGACACTTTGCCTGGTGTTTTTGTAAAGGGAAGCGCTGCTGATAAGGTGCTATTCAGCGCCTGTATCTGTATCACATTCATTGTTTCATCGTTGTACTCGAGACCAAACTCTAATGAGCTCGGCTCGGCTCGGTACAAGGCTTCGCGGGCTGTATCGTTGGTGCTGAGATAGACATGAAAGTCTATGTATTCTCCAACTCGCACTAAGATGTTACGATCAACCGAAAGATGAGCCCTATACATTTCTCGAGGAACAAGGGCTGACCAAGCAATGAGCGTAGTATCGGCACACGAGCTTTGCTCTACCACGATCAGTTCAGAGCTCCATGATCCAGCACTATCTGCCGTGAAGTCAACTTGCACGCCAATGGAATCGCCTACCTGCAGCGTAAAAGGTGGTTGTTGTCCAGGGAAGGAAAGTTGAGCATGTGCATCATTTGTGCTACGAATCGATACAACTCGACGCATGGCCGTGCTGTGATTGACAATACTCAACCAGCGTGTTTGTTTGTCGTGTTTCCAAAGCTGACCAAAACTCAGACTTGAAGGACTAACAGTCAATCGAGGGTCATGAATCACTGCACTGACAGCAATGCGCATGGTTTTGGCGCAGACGATACTCTGGACAATAACTGTATCTCTCACGATTCGCTCGAACTGCAATGAAGGGTCGAACAGCAGATCTACAGTTCCATTTGCATTAGCAGCTATGCGCAGAGATGGTGTCGCAAGCTTCAATGTTGGATCATGAGAAGCAAAGGAAAATCGCAATTCATCATCAAGGTTTCCAGCATTGCTAAAACGCAGAGTAGCACGTTGCAATCCATCGCAAGGCTCATGCACACCAAAATCTATAAGTGTATCTGCAGCAGTCGTGGCTGTACTCAGTTGTTCAGCACGCAATGGCAGAAAGACCTCTGTTGCTTGGAATGAGTTTGCGAAACGCAGAACAAGACTGGCAGAATCGACACCTTGACCGCTTTGCAGACTACGCACAATGATCTGTACAGGAGCGTTCTTATTGATGAGTGCCGGCAACGGTGGTGCTGATACAATCTGAAACACCATCGTGCCACTTGGTCGAATCTCCGCAACGAAGAGAGTATCTGCCGAAGCACCCGCATTTGCGATCGTGAGGGTATCGAAGACGGCAACTGGTGCGCAACGCTGTACTGGGAAGAACATTCGCGTTTTCGAGATCGACGTCAGCGTTTCAGAAGCAATCGCGTGAATGGATGCGTTCACTGAGGTTGAACATATCGCTGATGCACTAACCGTCAGCGTTCCCTGATACTCTGTCTCTCCTTGAGGTTTTAACTCAACTCGAATCTGTGTTTTCTGCCCAGGAGACAATCGAAGCGGCAAGCCAGGCTGCGAGATGATAGTCCAATCCGTGCGCGCCGGTGTTAATGCAATTGCATCAATAACCGCATCTCCGCTACCAGTATTTGTCACATCAAAAACGAGAACGGATGGGGTGCTTGTCCGAACCAGAGTATCAATCGACAAAGGTGTAATGCTCAGCTTGGTAGCTACTCGCTCTGCGCTGATAGGAATGACTAAGCGAGCACTGTCGCAGGGCTGAAAACCCAACACAAGCGAGTCGATGTACTTCCCTTCTGTGTCGCTCAGAAACTGCACAACAAAGTTCAGCGTATCACCGGGCTTCAACACTGCTGGCAGAGTCTTCGATGCATTCAATTGAAATGCAGCGCTAAGAGGAGATGAGAGCTGAACCGTGAAATCGGCGCTACCGGTGTTGCTTAGTCGAAGGGTTTTGACTGGATACTGTCCTGGGCATACCTGCCCAAAATCCAGTTGTTGAGCACTAATAGACTCGCTCACTCCGCTCGACTTACCATTGAGGATAACATCCACCAGAGTTTTATTGCCACGGGTAGTGGTAAAGTCATTGGTGCTAAAGCGCAAGACCGCACCTGTTACACCACTGTTCTTCGGACTAAAGCGGATGCGTAAATACTTTGTTTGATTCTTCTTGATCGTCACCGGAAGCAGCTCGCCAGTGGTCCATCCAACGATGCTAAACTCCGATGAGCCACTTGCTATGTAGTTATTGCTGATAATCAAATCAGCATTTCCAGTGTTCGTAACAGCTACTGAGTCATACTGTGTTGCAAGGCACTCAGAGATAAAACTGAGTTGAGCTGGAGTGTTCACAATAGCCGACACACCATAGGCTCTGAGCGTTATGATCGTGTCGTGTATACACGGTCCAACACGAAACTGATATCGACCAGTCTGCCAACCAGTGTCTGGAAGCATGACGTTAAAGCCAACCACACCTCCACCTGGAGGAATGATGATTGGAGGGTTCACCTCAGGTGTGAAGGCAGTGCCGCTAAGCTTATTGAGTTGTATAATCTGATCAGTTTGAGATCCACTGTTGTTGAAGCCAACGCTCATGCGTATTGGCGTGCCACACTGTACTGAAGCCATGGTCACCAGGGTATCAGCAGGAACAGTGCTCACTCCACCTGAAGAAGCGCTCACTGATGCGGTTAATGTTGATCCGTCACTGAAAGTGACGGTTAGTCCTATATTCTTCGATCCAGCTGTTCGAGGCTGAAAGCGAACAACGATCATCGTGGAATCACAGGATGCAATACCGAAGTTGGTGTTTGGTTGCAGCACGCTAAAGTGCTGTACATCGCTCCCTGATAGACTCCAGGCGGCAGAGGCTCCGTTAAACGATCTATTGCGAACCCAGAGAGTATCGTATTTCGTTCCTGGGAAGCACATCGTTCCAAAGTCAATACTATTCTTGCTTAAGGTTCGAGTTTGGCCAGAATAGCGGTAGACGGCATTACCGACAACAAACCCAGTGGTGTCGTCAATAAACCAAACATCATCGAGATCGCCATCGACTCCGCAGTTTTTAATCTCCCAGTTTGCTCCGGAATTCGTGGTACGCCACACATTTCGCGCACTGCCACATGCCCAAGCCGTTGCTGGATTAACAAGGTAGGCTCCATAGAACGGTGTTGTGATGTTAAAGCTCACCCAGCTTTGCCCGCTGTCACTTGAGAATCGTACACCACCGCTTGGACCACCACCTGCGCAATCACTTCCGGCATAGGGCACACAAATACTACTGCCGCTGATGGTGAGTTCTTCGTCCCAGATGGCTTGAAATCTTGATTGCCACTGTGTCCAAGTGCGTCCACTATCCAAGCTCTTATACAGGCTGCCGCTTCCCACGGCAATACCAAGTCCGCTAGGGTAAAGAATGACATCAGTTAAGCCAGAGGAAGCAACGTTTAGACTGTAGCGTGACCAAGTTGCGCCGCCATTCGTTGTCAGATAGAATCCTTGAAAGCTGGAGCAACCACCGCCAACCATGACCCCATGATCAGCATTCAGAAAGTAGAGTCCCCAGATAATTGTACTGTCAGGAAGGTTTTGTGTCAGATCTACCCAAGAAGCTCCGCCATTCACACTTTTGAAAACTCCACAGGGTCCCGAGCAATAGCCTACTTGTGATGTTGGGAAATGCACACTCTCGAGGTGTCCACCAGAGCGACCATTAAATGGCACCAATGCTCCTTGCCAGTTATTTCCTCCATCGGTGGTTCGTAGTACACGTCCACCATAGCCACAAACCCAGCCATTCTGCGGGTTAGAGGGTTGGAAGAAGACGTCGAGATATGTTGGCGAAGTGCCGGCCACATTAAACCCTGATGGCAAGGTACACTTCTGCCATGACTGTGCAGAGAGGGCAGATGAGCACAAACAGATAAGAAGCAGAGCAAAAACTCTGAACATACACTCTCCAGAAGTTGAGTGGGTGGAAGCCGTGGGTGAATCTACCAGTAGTAGAGCCAATCTGCAAGGGAAATTTGTTCTCTGCCTGTAGCCATGTACTCGATTAGATGAACTGCGGCTGCTTCTAGCCTTCAATCATCGAAATACAGCAATTTATCGCCCTTCGTTCTGGTCCGGTCTACGCAGCCCGTCAGATAGTCTAATGATTCTTATGCGCTGAAATGCGGCACAGAAAGAGAGGTCTTCGAGAAGTGCGGTCGAGCTGCGAAGCAGCGAGCATGAAGATGAAAGGGAAAGAATCAATCGAGTAAGAGGCCTGACTAAAACTTCGCCGCATCTGTAGTACTTGCGCGGAGCTTTTTCCAGCAGATGTAGCCAACCAAGCAGAAACCTATCACATTAGCGAGGATGATAACAGTGTTGTCAATTTGAAAACCATACACAATCCAGATGAGTGCACCGATGGTTGCCATGGAGAAGGTTCGCAAAGAGAGTTGCTCCACTTCATTGGTGCGAAAGACGTGCAGGGCTTGCGGAAGCATCGCGAATGTTGTGAAGAAGGCTGCGATGTATCCGATGAGTTCGACCATGAGTGTGGACTAGAGTTGCAGGTGAGAAAATCAAAGATACGTGTTCTGCTAGAATGTGCTTTATGAAAGGCTCAAGCTGAACTCGATACTCGCGTGGAACACAAACGGTCTTCTGCAGGAGAGCAGAAGACCGTTTGTGAATATCGTGAGCGAAGAGTGCTTCGCGGAATGTGGGTTGTTGAACTATTCAATGTTATCGAAGACTTGAGCTTCGAGCGACACTCTCTGTTTGTGTACGAATGCAACAATTGCAGCTTTGGTTCAGCGCTTGCACCATCTCGTCGATAGAGCGCACTGTTCCGTAGTTATCGCTTACCCATTGTGTTGATCTTCGAGTGTATTGCAAAGGTACCGTAATACCGTTTACAGTGAGGATGAGGTTCACCGTGCAAACGCTTGTTACTTTCTGTACATCGTAGGTGTTGCCATTGAGCGTGATGCTATCGGCAGACTCCAAATTGTTTACAATGCGAATTGAGCCGTTGAGGACTGCGGCTTGTCCGTTGAAACTTGTGCTTTGATTTGTGAAGGAGGTATCATACGCAATCCATGTTTGCTCATTTGGATCGATAACTTTGATCCATTGAGATTGGAGAGCAGTGATTGACAGCTTGTCGTTGAGAGGAAGATACTGGTAGACTGTGTTGTTACTATTGATAACATAGCTAGAGTCAACGGCAAGACCATTACGGTAGCACACTAAGACAGTTGCTTGGCGTCCACCAACGGAGGCGGTTGATTGCACTACCGTGGAGTCGCTGTACTTCTTGCTTTCGTCTCGCATACCTGTCAGACTATCGATTGGATAGTGATCGCGCACCCAATACGTTGAGTAAGCCACTGGCTGGTAGTTGGGTTTGCGTACGGTGATGTGGATGGTCGTTGCAAGACGTGGGTCAACATTTGGTCGCGCTGACACGATCACTGTTTCCGAGGTGCCAGTCATCACAGATGGAGCAGTGTACATGCCTGCGGCGCTGATTGTGCCATTGCCACTGACAATGCTCCAGAGAATGGACGAATCCTTCAGCACGTAGTTACGAACTGCTGAGTCTGCCGATGTTGTGTCCTTATGCATCACCACTTGCGCATCAAGCAGCACACTCTTACGTTGCATAACCACAAGGTCTGTGTTAGGCACATCGACTGTAAAGGTCACCTGGTTTGCTTTGATATTCGTATCGATGTTTGTTATAACCGGTACGATTGGATCGACAGGTGTGTACGTGCATGAGTCTAAGCCAATAGCCATGACTATTGCACTAAGCACAGCATAGACGAGCTTCCCGTTTTTCATAGAAAATCCTAATTGAGTTGTTCTTCCTGAATATGCCTCCTGAGGAGGGGCAAAGTGCTTATGGCAAGGACCTTGCCAAAAATTTCGAGAGACACAGTCTCATCGCACTTTCGTTCGCTTTTTGCGTATTTTCCCACTATCTCCTTCCATTGGATTCGTACATGTTCGCATTCATCGTCCGAAAATTTGTCAATACCCTACTCACTCTTCTGGGTGTGGTAACGGTCTCCTTCTTCCTGGTGCGCTCGATTGATGGCGATCCAGCGCGGGTGATGTTAGGACAGCGGGCTGATGAGGCAACGCGTCAAGCCTTGCGCGAGCAATTCGGTTTCAACAAACCATTGTACGTACAGTATGGCTTGTATATGGAGCGATTGGTGCATGGTGATTTAGGACGTTCCATTTCGTCCAATCGACCCATCATCAGCGTCATCATGGAACGCATGGCAGCTACAGCGATGCTTGCTGGTGTGTCGATGGTTTTGGCGACGATACTTGGCATTATCCTGGGTTCCCTCTCAGCCATCAAAAACAACACCTGGCTCGACACCTTGATTATGGGTGTAGCACAATTCGGAATTTCTCTGCCCTCCATCGTGATGGCCGCACTCTTCATGATGGTGTTTGGTGTTTGGCTGGATTGGTTCCCCATCTCTGGTTATGCTCCAGGCTTTTCGGTGTTTCTCACCTTGCCTGCAATTACGCTAGGAATCAGACCACTTGCCATTATCGCGAGGGTTACGAGGTCGAGCATGCTGGATGTTATGGGACAAGATTTCGTCAGAACAGCAAAGGCAAAGGGCTTAAGTGAACGTCGTGTGATTATTAAACACACATTGCGCAATGCATTGAACCCAGTCGTCACCACCATTGGCAGTTGGTTCGCAGGTCTTTTAGCCGGCGCCTACTTCATCGAGTACATGTTCAACTGGCCGGGTTTGGGTAAAGTCTCGTTGGATGCGGTCGACAAATTGGATTACCCAATGATTCAAGGCGCGGTCCTTTTTTCAGCCGTTGTCTTTGTACTTGTCAACTTCCTAAGTGACTTGGTCTACGCTTGGTTAGACCCACGGGTAAAAATTTCCTGATCGCTGTTTACGAAAAACTTTTCGTCAGCATTCAGAATTCCTGTATTTTCGCTGCTCATTATTTCAGCTAGTCCCGGAGAGGTGGATGAGTGGCTGAAATCAACGGTTTGCTAAACCGTCGTAGGGGTTAAACCCCTACCGCGGGTTCGAATCCCGCCCTCTCCGCTCCTATGTATCCTGGTTGCATTCTTGTAATCAGGATTTTTTTTGCCTAGTCATCAACAAAGCACTTCCTTAGCACGCCTTGGAGTGCCAATCACGATCCACGGATGAAAAAAAAAGTGCCCTCAAGCAAGCAAATCCCACTAAAACGGTGATTTCTGCGTTCTTGTCGCGTTTTTGAGCGATCCGGCTGTGATGATCGAACAATTTCCTCACCGTTCACTTCCTCCTCAAGCTGAATAGTGCAAGTTGCACCATAACAATCCACCACTACAAAAACACTACACCCTTCAGGAATCTTGAGATACGCACACCCTCTGAGAATGCGATAAAACGTCGACAAATCCAGAATTTCGAACATTACGAGACAAATGGCGACTCGATCCTCACTATTTCTCTGAAGAGAATCGCCCCCTCTTGATGCACTACAAAAGCACTACACGGGCTCATCTCAAGGAGCCGATTGAATAGTTTCGTCGCACAACTACTTCTATTCACAATTGAGGCTAAGTATGCGTCACTTTTCTACCTTCTTCCATTTTCTTCTTTCCTGCTTTCTCAGCTTCGTGGTCTTATCTGGCTTCGCTATCGCGCAGGTTCCAATGGTCATGGACAGTTCCAATCACAAAGTCCGTGCTACAAGTAGCGGAGTCTATCAGTACCTCATCCAAGAGTTTGATTTAATACGAGGTGGGGTTGACATTGATATTGCGAGCGCTATACAGATTGAATCCACCGAGCAATCTGTGGCAGACCTCTCGTACTACAAGAGTGAGCATGCATCATTTCCTAACGCGCTCACGACCCTCAACGCATTTACGTATATCACACCTAGTCGTGGCTTTAATTCTGACTCGTACTATCAACAGAGCAAGGCAGGCTTTTACGAGGTTGCGATGGATAAGTCAGAACGCGAAGGCTTTGATATAAGCGCTTTGAGCGGCGGATCAGGCGACTCATTAATCATTCCAAAGCAAACTATGGTGCTCAACTCGCCACGTATGGTATTGAAGTATCCAGCAACCTATCGCAGTGCATGGACATCACAGTATAGCGTGAGAGCCCTGGCCTCACTAAGCGTTGCAGCTTTTGGATTGAAGAATGCACCAATGACGGTGGTCAACAATTGGACGTTTCGCGACAGTATTGTTAGTTGGGGTACGGCTATAGTACCAATCAAAGGTGGCAAGGCGAGTCGCAAATACGAGATACTGATCTCCAAGCGTTGGTCTACTCGTGAAGACAGCGTCTATCTAGCAGGGCAACCCGCACCAAAAGCAATCACCGATGCCTTTGGAATCATTCAAGGACTTCGCACTGACGGCTATCGCTATACAGCATTCCGTCGCGACGCGCCCAACTACCTCTTTAACTTCGTTTATGGTAGCGATAGCACGATGACAACTGCGCCTTTTCTCAACATCTCGAGTCTCGCTGAAGAGAGTACATCTGCTGTTGAGGAAGGTCTCATCGAAGCATCAATTGGCGTCTCTCCTAATCCTGCCGGCAACGTGGTCAACATTTCTACTCACAAGAACAACGATGCTGTATGGACACTTCGCACCTACTCTGCTCTTGGTGTAGAGGTGGATTCACGTCTCATATCTTCTCTCGCTGGAGATGTCACTATTCCCATCTCTGTCTCGGAGCTACAATCGGGCACCTATTATGTCGTGCTTTTTAACGAGAGCAACCAAATGGTTCAACGACAGAGCTTCGTTGTTGCACGCTAGCGCGCGCTCAGTGCTGATAGATCACGCGTCTACCGTTCACACTCTTTAAAACTAATGAGGAGGAAGTCTGGCTTAGCTAGACTTCCTTTTTCTTTAGCGTGATCAAATAGGTAACAAGATTCACTTCTGGCGACAATCTCATTTTCTTGCGCAATCGAGTACGATACACTTCGACAGATTTGGTACTAATGCTCATGGTCATCGCTATCTCTTTGGAGCTCAAATGTAAGAGCAGCAGTGCGCTCAAGCGCAGCTCAAGAGGACTGAGACTTGGGTGTCGATCCAAGAGCTCTCGCACAAAATCGCCATGTATGGAATCGAACTGTTCATCAAAGCTTTGCCATGCGTTGTCGTTGCGCAATGCAGACTGGAGCTGTCGTTCTACCGAGTTCAGTATTTCAGTATCGTCGACCTTTGAAGATGCTCGAGTATCTACAATCTGCTTCCGCAGCTTTGTCAACATTTCATTTCTTTGTGCAACATGCAGTGCAAGCGCAGTTAGCTCACGATTTGCCGCCTGTACTCGTTGATGTAATTGTGCAGATCTCAATTGCTCAACTTCAACCTTGTGGCGTGCTTGAGCAAGTTGAAGCTCTGCGGATATCTCTTCAAAACGTCTACCATTAGCTTTGACAGTGTCTTCATCCTTGAGTTTTTGACTTTGGCGATAGTAATCCAACGCGGCTTTATAGTCGCCAAGAGCTTCGTAGCAGTCGGCAATAGTGATCATCACATCAAGCATACCGCCGGTGGATTCCGTTCTCTGACAGAACTCCAGTGCTTTGAAGCCCAGTGCCAATGCACTCTCCAACTGTCCAAGCTCACGCTCTATGCATGCATCAAGGGTGTACGAGAGCAAGAGAGATCGTAGATCGCTGTGTTGCTCTTTCACAAGAATCGCTTGATGCAAGTGGTGCTTTGCTTGCTCGTACTCTTTGAGATAATAGTATATCGTTGCCAAGCTGTGCCTAGTCATCGCGATACTATTCTCGCGCTCTGGAAACTTTTCCTTCAGTGCAAGGGCTTGTAGAGTGAATTCTAGGGCTTTCTCATGCATCTCACTATAGTAGTATGCAAGTCCAATGCTGTGTAAAGCAGTCGCAACTCCCCACTCATCACGAAGTGTTGTTCGAATAGCAATGCACTCTTGTAAGGCTTCGACTGCCTTCTCCGGCTTCTGCATGCTGGCGTAGAGCGAGCCGATTTCATGAAGGGTATGTGAAAATGAGGCGGGTTGATTGAGCTTACGTTTGAGCTCGTAGCTTTTCAGGTGCAACTCTAAAGAGCCGGCTAGATCACCATCGGCAGCTTTCATGGTTGCTTTTGCAGAATACACTCTGGCGAGTTCAAAGTCTAAACCTTCTTGTTCGGCGATCTCTTGAGCCAGTGCTATGCATTTCGCAGACTCAAGCCTCTCGCCGCGTCTAGCATGTGCCAGAGCTCGAACGCGAAACGCACCAGCTCTCTCGTTGGGTTTCGGCTTGCCCGCTGGACTCTCCTCCAACGCAATCGACAATCGAATAACGGTATCGTGATCTGAACTACTTACAGCTTCATGGATTTGTTGGAAAAGCTGGTCATGGTCAGCGCTAGAAACATCTGTTGTTTTCACAACAGAATATGGTCTGTTATGTTTTTGTTCTTCCCTCATTCGGAAAAATACGAGACAGTCTCAATACAAGATGTTGTCGCACGATATACATTGAGGCTCGTTATCAAGGTAGCGATAGTCAGCACTAAGCATATCCCTGTACTGACGCCAGTCGTCTGTCGTCAGCTCAGTACATGACCATGCGTACAGAAGCTCTAAGAAGCCAATGCACGCATTCTATTATTCCGTGGATTGTGCTCCACCTCTGCCAGCTGTAAATGCTCCATAAGTGGTGGCAAGTACATTCCAACACGACCCCGGAAGCCACTTTTCAAGCCATACCAGCCGCCTATTGGATTAGCTTCGGAACGTGCCCAGGCTTCCACCGTACCATCCTTCGCTTCCTTTTGCTCATCTGCACTACCAAGATCCATCCAGTCACCATGCTGCTTGAGCATGGCATGCAAATCATCAATGATGCGCAGGTCGTAGTGCAATACGGTTTGACCAACCGTACAGACAAGCATCTTTTTCTCTTCATCACGGTAAGCTTCAAACTCACCAGTCAATGGTGGAGTCTTTAAAACCCAAGGCGACTCTTTTGTACCTGCTGCTGTTGTTGTAGTTGTCATGATGCTTCTTATAAAAAGTGAGAAAGTATATAGTCGGTTAGTAAAGAGCAATCTTCGTACGAAGCAGCTCGCATGCAGTTACACAAAGTCATGCTGAGAGTGACTGAAGCACACTGACGTTCTGTGTCTGAGCCAAGTAGTAGCAGTGAATGGCCGAGTACGACGTCCTTGTGTGGCTAAGCTCAGGCAGTGGAACAAAGTGATTGATCGAAACTTTTCAAGCATTGGATATAGCAATGTGATCTTTGATCCATCGATCGCAAGCCTCGGATGCAGCTCTGACATATCGAAAAAGCACTGAGTACCCCTTGGTATTGAGCACAGTGTTTGATAAAAGAGCCTTGTATTGGAGGAGGTAGAGATTCTTGATCGAGGTGCGGAGCGGAGCAATGAAATGTACGAGGAGCTTCCATTACTAGTAGGACTGAGCTGTGCGGAGGACGATGGAGCGAGCCCTTGCTCGCTGCACTGATAATGGGCGCTGAATTGAGATTCTAACGCCTTGCTGTGGTGCTGATACACTGTTTCATGCTCGGACAACAAGGTGTTCGTCTGAGCGGAACCGTCGGGCTGCATAGAGCTCCCATATTGGTTGAAACAGAATGCAGAAGCTCAGTAACAAAACTGGACTGCTCCTTCTACAGTACCACAACTTAGCTCATCAAGACTCCATGAAACGAATAAAGTGCATCAGGGCTCTTGCACTTAGCGACGAGAGCTACAGATTCGCTAACAGAGTCTCAGCCTTTCAACCATAGAAGGTGTCATTTCAGCCCATTCAGGCGCTTTAATAACCGACTGCAGAGAATCGATCAGGGCATGACCTCAGCCAGACTTTTTCGCGCCTTCGTTCTCATTTCCACAGGGACTGCAGCACGAATGGCGTCCGACAGTGCATCAACGATCCGTTGCTTCACGAAATGCTGGTAGCTTACAATGCTGATCTCACGTGCAGGAACTGGTGACTTAAAGCGTCGTACCGAGCGAAGCTTGGCTTTCGAAAACTCTCGCAGGGCTAACTGCGGCAACACAGCAACGCCTGTATTCATATCTACCATTCGCACAAGACTCTCAATAGTATTGACTTCATACTCCAGATTATCAATGTCCTGCTCTCTGCTGCGCAGCTCGCACAAATTCAACACTTGTGAACGTAGACAATGACCTTCCTCCAATAACCACACATGCTGAATATCAATATCAGCAGGCACAACCATTTTCTTCTTCATAAGCTTTTCGTCTGATGAAGCGTAGACGACTAACTCCTCGTAGTACAAAGGAATCTCTCGTATGCGTGCATGATGCAATGGCGTTGCAAGAATAGCCGCATCAATTTGGTGTCGCTCAAGCCTCTCAACAATCTGAGCAGTCGTCAGCTCCGATATCTTCATCCGTAATCGCGGGTGGGCAAGGAGAAATTCTCTTAGAAACATGGGCAACAAGTACGGAGCAACTGTTGGAATAATCCCCAGTTTGATCTCACCACTGAGCTCGCCGCGTTGCTCATGAGCAACTTCTTTCAAGCGCCTCAGTTCTCGCGAAATAACCCTCGCCTGCGCCACAATAGCCTCTCCACCTTCCGTTGGCACCACCGGCTGTCTCGACCGATCAAAAATCTGCAGCTCCAGCTCCTCTTCCAGCTTGTGAATCATCATGCTCAGTGTAGGCTGCGTTACAAAACAACGTTCTGCAGCCGTAGCAAAGTGTCGATACGTATCCACCGCAATCACATACTCTAGTTGTTGGAGATTCATACTCAGCCCTAAGATCTACTTGAATGAAGCAATATAGATGACATCTATGTAATGATCAATAATATCAATGAGGTCAATTTCATCAGGAGTGCGAACTTGCATGGTCTGGTGGGCAAACAAGCTAGTCGAACAATGAGCAGATTAGCATGAGCGAGTTTCAAATGTCCGCATTGCATCCGTAAATGCTCGTAAGCCAGTGCTTGAACGAGACCGAGTCACTGTCGTAGAATATGTTTTTACCACTCTTGCACGAGAAGCATGGAATTCACCCAAAGATTCGAAAGCGTTTTTGTAACAACTCTCAAGTTGCAGTTGCGCAATTGTTTGCATTTTCTCCATTGCACGGCTAGTCGAAGCGTTTCACAGCTTATGCGCAGCTTAAGCTAAAGAGTGTTTTGGCCTTCTTGTGATACATTAGCGCCCCTATCAGCAGATGGGGTTGCTGTAGAGCTTTAGGCTGGGATGCCGACCAGAGGCAGAGTCCCTAGCCAAGAGTTTTCCATAAAGAGAGGCATCTCAGCCAGCCACGAGGTCTGTATTTTTGCATCAGTGATTTTGTCCAGCAAGGGCATCTGATACCAATATCTACTCCATGCGCTGTACTTACGATGCCATTGTCTGCCTCAACGGCGAACTTCCTCCCGCAGAGTTCTTTGCGCACCACAACAAACACATCATTGCTGCCGATGGTGCTGCGTGGCAGCTTCATGAACGCGGAGTTCAGCCACAGGTTATCGTAGGCGATATGGACTCATTCGTTTTGCGAGAGCATAACAAAGAATTTGAGCATTCCGAGTTTGTGTGGGTTCCTGATCAAGATTCAAATGACTTTGAGAAGATTTTAGTATACACCCATGAACGCGGTCTCGGCTCGCTGTTGGTTTTAGGGATGCATGGAGGCGAGCTCGAGCACACATTAAACAATTGGAGTGTATTGATCCGCTACGCTTGGACACATAAGTTACATGTGTATGATGCTGGTAGACTTGCCATTCCGGTTCTTGACATCTTTGAACTGCAGACACAGAAACAAGAACTCATTTCAATCATTCCGCAACCTCTGGCTCGGTTGAGTACACGCGGCTTGCAGTGGGAACTTCACGACGAAGTCTTGGAATTGGGAGTGCGCGAAGGTGCTCGAAACCGCGCTGTTGGAAATCATTTGCGTATACACGTGCACGAGGGAGCAGCCCTAGTTTTTTTTGAGGCTGATTTAGCACCCGATAAAGAGCTTTAAACCCATCAAATCCTTTGAAATTCGCAGAAAAACGCAACTGCGCCTTGTCCATCACTCCCCTTCTGGCTATCTTGCCTGCTTCCTCTCGAAGCAAATAGGTTCACAACTGATCCGTCAAGCTTCGCATTCACTTTATTGACCTTATTCGCCACATCCATGTTTGGTGTCCTCAAAAAAATCTTTGGTACGAAGCACGACCGCGACGTCAAAGCAATGTTACCGCTTGTAGAACAGATTAACGAAGTCTACGCTGGCTTGTCTGGCCTAAGCGATGAAGAATTGCGGTCAAAAAGCGACGCTTTGCGTGCCAGCATTGCTGAACACAAAAAAGAGTACGAGTCCGATCGCGAAGAATTACGCGAGAAACTGGTCAGTGGCGATATCAGTCATGATGAGCGTCTTGAGACCTACTCACTCCTTGAACAGAGCGAAAAAGCGGAGCATGCTGAGGTAGCTGGAATACTCAACGACATTCTTCCTGAGGCATTTGCCCTTGTGAAAGAAGTCGCGCGTCGTCTCACAGAACGCAAGCACACCTACCATGTTTCCGGACACCTCCAAACCTGGGCTATGGTTCCCTATGATGTTCAGCTCATGGGTGGAATTGTCCTGCACTCAGGCAAGATTGCCGAGATGGCGACAGGTGAAGGTAAAACACTCGTTGCGGTAGCACCAATGTATCTCAATGCCCTAACAGGCTATGGCGTGCATCTGGTAACTGTAAACGACTACTTGGCACGACGTGATTCTGAGTGGATGAAGCCCGTATTCGACTTCTTAGGAGTTAGCATTGGCTGTATTCAGTCGAACATGGATCCTCAGGAGCGTGTTCAGCAGTACAACTCAGACATCACCTACGGAACCAATAACGAGTTCGGCTTCGATTACTTGCGTGACAACATGGTGAACGATGCACAAGACATGGTGCAACGTCCACACTACTTCGCCATTGTCGACGAGGTGGATTCCGTTCTTATCGATGAAGCTCGTACACCGTTGATCATTTCCGGTCCTGTCGGTCACTCTTCCGACGCCAAGTTTGTTGAAATGAATCCGCGTGTGCGACGCTTGGTGGATGCTCAGAACAAGTTGGTGAACAGCTTGGTGAGCGAGGCAGACATGCTGCTCAAGAATAACAACAAGGAAGACCGCGCAAAAGCAGGAGTGGCATTTCTCCGCGCCTATCGCGCCTTTCCTAAGCACAAGAGACTCCAAAAGCTGCTCCAAGAACCTGATACTATGAGACTCATGCGCGATACCGAGCTTGAGTTCATGAAGGATCAAAGCTCTCGCATGCATGAGATCGACGACGAAATGTTCTATACAATCGATGAGAAGAATCACACCATCGATATTCATGACAAAGGTCGTGAGTTGCTCGCTACCTCAAACGAAGATCCTAACATGTTCCTCATTCCGGATATCACTTCGGAAATGAGCGCCATTGAAGGCAATACTGAGTTGAGCGATGAGGCAAAGCAACTTCAAAAAGATGCTGCGATGATGACCTATGCTGATCGCAGCGACCGTATTCACATCGTCACTCAGCTCCTTCGCGCATACTCACTCTACGAAGTAGATGATGAGTACGTCGTGCAAGACAATAAAGTCAAGATTGTTGACGAGTTCACGGGTCGCATCCTGGAAGGTCGACGCTATTCTGACGGTTTGCACCAGGCTATCGAGGCTAAAGAAGGCGTTGAGGTCGAGCGCGACACGCAGACCTACGCAACCGTAACTCTGCAGAATTACTTCCGCCTATACCGCAAGCTTGCTGGGATGACTGGAACTGCCGAGACAGAGTCTGGTGAGTTCTACCAGATCTACAAACTAGATGTGGTCGTGATTCCTACGAATGCGAACATCATTCGTAAGGATTTAGATGACTTGATTTTCCGTACCAAGCGCGAGAAGTATAACGCGGTCGTTGAAGAAATTCAACGCCAGCTCAAAGACGGTCGCGCCGTCCTCGTTGGTACCGCCAGCGTGGATGTATCCGAAATTCTCTCGAAAATGTTGCGCAGAGCCAACGTTGCCCACAACGTCCTCAATGCGAAGCACCACGAACGCGAAGCAGAAATTGTGTCGGAAGCTGGTAAGAAAGGCGCGGTAACCATTGCAACCAATATGGCTGGTCGTGGTACCGATATCAAGCTGGAATCTGTGGTTAAAGATGGTGGCGGATTGTGCATCATTGGTACCGAGCGACACGAAGCACGTCGTATCGACCGACAGCTGCGTGGTCGTGCCGGACGTCAAGGCGATCCAGGATCTTCACAGTTCTTCATTTCGCTGGAAGACGACCTCATGCGTCTCTTCGGAGGCGAGCGCATCACCTCGTTCATGCAGACCTTTAAGGTCAAAATGGAGGAAGGCGAGCCAATCCAAGCTGGAATGGTTACCAAATCGGTAGAACGAGCACAAAAGAAGGTTGAAGAGAACAACTTCGGTATCCGTAAGCGTCTGCTTGACTATGATAATGTCATGAACCAGCAGCGCGAAGTTGTCTATGATCGTCGTCGCCACGCTCTTCGCGGTGAACGGATGAAGTCAGAGATCTTCAATTACGTACGCGACTTAGCAGATACCTGGTATGACCAGGCAAAAGCTGACGACGATATGAACCTTTATCGCAATAATGTTCGCACAAACTTGTTGAGCGAACTTAGCATGAGCGATGATGAACTGCGCTCACATGGCAAGGACCACGTAGTTCAAGCAACCGTCGAAGCTGCCGAGGAATACTACAATCGCAAGGAGCAAGGACTCGGTTCAGAGTTCATGGCTCAGCTCGAACGCTATGCCATTTTGCAGTCTATCGACGACAAATGGCGTGAGCACCTGCGCGTTATGGACGAGCTCAAAGAAGGTATTCACTTGCGCGCCTACGGCCAAAAAGACCCCCTACTTGAATACAAATCCGAAGCCTATGGAATCTTCGAAGAGTTGATTCATGAGATCAGTAAAGAAGCTGTAACCATGGCCTTCAAGTATTTCCCAGCGGTTGAGGATAGAGCGCAACGCGCAACTCCACGTCCGTCTGTACGTCGCTCTCAACGTCAACAAACCGACGAGCTCGGCGTACCCGTCGCATCATCTATGGCCGATGTTGCCACGACCTATTCGCACCCATCGGCGGCTGAAGGCTATATCGGTGGCGGCGCATCTTCGGAATCTGAAGAGCCTCAACGCAGACCTCGCTCAACGGTTCAAACTGCCTATCGCGACGAACCAAAAATCGGTCGCAATGACCCTTGTCCTTGCGGCAGCGGAAAGAAGTACAAGCAGTGTCACGGGAAGGCAACTGATTAATTCGACCGCCATCTTTCGCTTGATTTTTCCAGAGAAAGTGCAGGGTTTGTTCCCTGCACTTTTTTTGTTTCTACTCAGAATCAGCACTCAAACAAGCAAGCGAGATGGAGCTCATCGGACGAGTTCTCGGATCTCTTCGTAAGCATCCCGAGGAGCTTTCGAGGCCATGCGAAGCATGGCGAGCATGATGAAAAATCTCTTGAACATACACATCCAGAGTACAAGTACGTCGCTCTGCTGACGACTCTTCTTCATGGCGGGCAGCTTCGCTGCCAACGCCAGCATTCGAGACCACATATCGATCTATCTCATTAACATTCAAGAAGTTACACTGCACTTGACTAAGTCGTTCCTTCATATCCGACTATGTGTAAGAAGCAATGAGAGCCCCCCCCCCTTCAATGTTCCATCGCAACGCTTGAAGCGGCAGGGAGCATTATTCTAAGCCCGCTCACATTCAAGAGCTTAGCGAAAAAGAGTGCTTGGGGTCCTGCCTAAAAGCGCCACCAGTACGAGAACAATAATCGCTTGCAATGACCGTGCTTTGAGATTGACTAGTTTTGCAGCACGGCTTCACTCACACGTTTACATGGCACAATCAACCGACGCTTACGGGGCGCTGCGAATTCCTGAGTTTCGGAGAATTCTGCTCACTCGTTTGTGTATCACCTTAGCTATTCAGATTCAATATGTTGCAATTGGTTGGCAGGTCTATGCGATTACGCATGATACACTTGCACTTGGTCTCAGTGGCTTGGCGGAGGCTATTCCCTACGTCAGTTTGTCGCTCTTTACCGGCTATGTAGCAGACCACTATAATCGCAAGCGAGTTTGGCAATATTCGGTCCTCATTTTTCTCTTCGCCTCGCTCAGCCTCCTCATTTACAGTATGCAGCCACAGGATGTCTTGATGCACTACGGTGTCACGCCATTCTATATCATTGCAGCGATCGTTGGAGTAGCAAGGGCTTTTATGGCTCCCACGATGAATGCGTTTTGGGCTCAATGGGTACCACGCGAACTCTATTCGAATGCTGCAACTTGGAATGCCAATAACTTCAATGCGGGAGCAATTGTCGGCCCCGCGATTGGTGGACTCGTCTACGGTTTCTTTGGAGCAAATGCCACGTATGCCGTCGTTGCCTTATTGATTGTAGTTGCCTTTAGTGTGATCTCAACCGTGCCATCCAAGCCCGTCCCTCCACAAACAAAGAGTGGCGAGAGCATGAAGGAAAAGCTCACTGCCGGCTTACGTTTTGTTTTCGCGAAGCAGGTACTTGTGGGAGCAATGGCCTTAGATATGTTTGCCGTGCTCTTTGGGGGAGCAACGGCGATGTTGCCTGCAATTGCCAAGGATGTTCTGCATACCGGTCCTGAGGGACTTGGGCTCCTTCGTTCTGCTACGGCAGTAGGCTCTATATTGATGGGTATTATTGTTGCATTCAATCCGCCGCATCGGCGTACTGGGCAAAAGCTGTTGTGGTGTGTTGCAGGATATGGGGTGTGCATGATTGCTTTTGCATTCAGCGAGTATTTCTGGCTCTCCTACCTCTTCCTCTTACTCAGTGGCGCCTTCGACAATGTTAGCATGGTTATCCGAGGCTCTATCGCCCAGCTGATGACACCAGATGACATGCGCGGTCGCGTAAGCTCAGTCAACGGGATTTTCATTGGCTCTAGCAATGAGATCGGTTCATTTGAGAGTGGGGTCGCGGCAAAGTTGCTCGGTTTGATTCCATCCATCATTTTTGGAGGAAGTATGACTATGCTTGTGGTGGCAATCACGGCAAAAGTCGCTCCTGGTTTGCGAAACTTCGAGATTGAGAAAAAGAATCCTGAAGAGGCGGCTTAGAGTTCGCATTTCTCGCAAAACAGTACACTGCTCTCGCAGAAAACCAACGAAAAGCTCATAACGAGAAGGAAGAAACGATGCACTACAAATGGACGATCCTTGTTTTCTCTCTAGCCACAGTGCTCTGCAACCTTAGGGTGAATGCGCAAAGCGATTCAACGGCTGCTGACAGCACTTCTATTGGAGGAGTGCATGTGGGCGGTGGGTCAATCAGCATTAGCGCTGGGGTCAACTTTGGTTTCGACCAGCCTTGCATTGAGTTATCATTTGGTCGAGCTTCGATGATTAGCACAGACTTTCGCAATCCTGTGCAGCTTATGGGGCAAATCGGCATCGCTTATGGTCGCTTAAGTGGCACAAAAATCAAATCGAGCCCTTTGGTTCAGCGTGCAGATAACGACCGGCTCTATGTTCAGCTATACTCACCCACATACTTGGGTGCAGAAGACACAACCATGACGCGCTTAAGTGGTTGGCGCTTTGGCTTACACCTCAGCTCAGGATATAGCTTCATGCAGGATACCAGCACCCCTAGCTTTTCTCTGCTTCACACAGGCGGTCCACTTTGGTCCTTCAACAGTTTTGAACCTGCACGCCTGGCTGGTGGAGTTGATACCATAGACCAGCGTACTATTGAGGGACTACGATCTTCTCATTTCGGTTCACATAGCGGTTTTAGCCTGCGCTGGAGTCTAAGCAGTGCCATTGCCTTACAGGCAGATGTTGAGCGAACCATGATGTTTCACAGCTCTTCCTTCTTTCCATGGTTTGGCAGCGTCCTTCTCGAGGGAATCAGTCAGGGCATTCTCAGTGGCACCATTCTGCGGAGTATAGAAATAAAGTCGCCGAAATCTGTCCCTTACGCCGCATTGATTCTTCGAAGTGCCTTATCTTTCGCATGGTATGAACTACGTCGTTCGAAGCAACATTTCCCTTTTGGTGGCAACAGACCGATGGTAAGCGATGCCGCCCGCATAGCAGTTTCGATTTCATTTTAGCGTCCACACACAAGACAATATGATAGCTTTAGAATCTCAAACACTTTCAAACGGTTTGAATGTTGTTGTTGCTACCAATCACAAAGCTCCTGTGCTCAACGTTACCGTTGCGTACAAAGTAGGTTCAAAAGATGAGAGCCCTTCGCACACTGGAATGGCACACTTGTTTGAGCACCTCATGTTCGACAACATTCAGAGTGATGATAACACGAAGTTTGATCTCTATATCACCCAAGCTGGCGGTGAGAGCAACGCCTATACAACCTATGATCACACCCTTTATCACGTTTCCCTGCCTTCCAATCAGGCAGAAACTGGTGCATGGCTTGAGTCGCAACGCATGCGAAGCTTTGTTATTCCGCAGTCTGCTCTCGATACCCAGATCAGCGTCGTCAGTGAAGAGATTTTGCAGGTTGTGAAGAATCGTCCCTATGGTAACTGGCGCGAACTTCAGTCTCGTATTGGCTACCGCGAAGATTGCATGTACCATTGGGAGGTAATTGGCTCCCACGAGCACGTACAATCAACGAGCTATGGTGATGCGGCGGCTTGGTACGAGCGATTCTATCGTCCGCACAACGCTGTGCTCGTTTTAAGTGGCGATATCAGTGCTCAAGACGGTTTCGCTCTGGCGCAACAATACTTTGGAGATATTCCGTCTTCAACATCAACAGCTATAGAGCGTACCGTGTTTCATCCTGAACAACGTCGTCATGCATCAATCAGCGACACACAAGCTGTTCCCTTTGATGCCGTTTTTCTGTCCTATCACTTCGACGGTTTTCTCAATGAGAACACACTCGCTGCGGATTTGCTGAGTAACATTTTGAGTGATGGACAATCCAGCCGTTTGTATCGTGCCATGCTTCATGACAAGCAGATAGCGGCAGACGTAGGCTGTTTTGCAGATAAGCGCGAGTACTCCTCGTTGTTGACCGTGTATGGCTTTAGCGGCAATGAGCAGAACAATGCAGCCGTGATACGTGAGAACTTGTTGCTTGAAATAGATCGGCTCTGTCGCGACGGTATTCAGCAACAAGAACTCTCGAAGGCTCGAAACAAGATCCAAACTTCCATAGCCTACGAACTGCAAAGCAGCGGCGGCGTTGCAGATACAGTAGCTCAGCAAGTATTGTTTTGGAACGATGCAGAGCGTGTTAACACTCTGATGGATCGATATAATGCTATAGGTTGTGAAGAGATAGTAGAGTTTGCTCGACAGGTATTCCGCGAGCAAAATCTTGTGCAAGTGGAGATACTTGCACAGCGTGACAGCGCCTAAGATTTTTCAAGCCAGTTACGACTCGCTAGGTACCACTGCCTGTGTTCAACACAGGCACTCCCTTGGAAGCGTTGTGGCACACTTCTGTACTTTAGACCTTGAACATGGCACTCCTACAAAATGTTTTAAAAACAGGCAACACGCATCTAGCCCTGGCTCTCATGCGCATCTGGCTAGGCATCATGCTGATGTATCATGGAGGATTGAAACTCTTTGTCAATCAAGCGCCTTTCATAGAGCATGTAACAGTAAAGCTGCAGCTTCCAGAGCCCTTTGCATGGCTGGCAATTGCAGCAGAGTTTGGAGGAGGAGCATTGTTGATACTTGGGCTCTTTACTCGCGTTGCTTCCATTTTCTCCATTGCTACCATGTGTGTCGCCATTTTTGGAACCCACTATCTTGACCCTTGGGCTCGAAAAGAGCTCGCCGTGTGGTATCTGTCGAGTTCCATTGTGTTTTTTATAGCAGGTGGAGGTATGTATAGTATGGACGCTAAACTTTCGGAGAGATCATAGATGAATATTGCGATTGGATCGGACCATGCTGGCTTTGAGTATAAAGAACAGCTTATTGTCTTTCTACGTGAGCTAGATCTAACAGTTGAAGATTGCGGCACCTTTAGCGCAGAGCGCGCCGACTATCCGGACTACGCAGTTGCAGTAGCTCGACGCGTAGCATCACATACTGCCGACCTAGGTATACTTATTTGTGGATCAGGCATCGGAGTGTCGATCACTGCGAACAAAATACAAGGTATACGCGCTGCGAATTGTCTTAGTGGCGAAATGGCTCAACTCGCCCGAGCTCACAATGATGCGAACGTACTGTGCTTGGGACAACGCTTGGTGTCGCTGTTTGAAGCGAAAGACATCATTCGCGCCTTTATCCATGGCACTTTTGAGGGCGGCCGACATAGCGCTAGGGTTGAAAAGATCCATAGCCTAACCGGCTTGTAAACACATCAGGTCTTCCACTCGCCCTGAGCGACTATCACACATAGCCGCAACAACATTACAGTACCAACTACATCAATCGTTTTCCAGCTAGTCATCACAGCTAATGAACGGATAGATCCTCTTCAATAGTCCCGCGCTCTGAAAAAAAACAAAAGCGCAGAACTACCATCTGTAGTACTGCGCTTGAAATTCTCCGTTACACCCTTCATACCATTGAAGGATAGCGATGAGCGAACTCGACTTAGTTGTGCAGATGCTTTAACACATCATTCTTTTCGACAAATCCAACGTTCTTCCAGGTGATCGCATTGTTCTGATAGACCATCAGTACTGGTAAAGCATCAACTCCAAGATCCTTGCAAAGTTGAGAATGTTCGTCGGCGTTGATTCTAAGAACCTTCACTGTTGAGCTCATGTCTCTAGCGATTTCATCGAGATATGGTTTCATTTTCTTGCAAGGCGCACACCAGTCTGCATAGAAGTCCACTAGTACATAGTGCTTTGCATCACTAAGCACCAGTGCTTGAAAATCCGCCTTCGTCATTCCGGGCTTCTTTGCTTTGGTTGATGTTGTTTCAGGCAAGTTTGCAGCGCGCCACTTCATCATTCCGCCGACCATTTCGATAACCTGAGAAAAGCCCTGTTGGCGCAGGTGTTTTGCTGCAGACGCGCTTCGCGCTCCGCTCAAGCAATAGACAAAGACAGGTTTTGATTTATCATAGGCAGCAGTCTGTGTATCAAAAGACGAGCCATTCCAGTCGACGTTCACAGCGCCTTGAAGGTGTCCAGCTGCGAACTCACCAGGAGTCCTCACATCAAGAATAGGCGCGGACGGTAGCTCCTTGAGCTTTGCAGCAAACTCTTGAACGTTCAACTGATTTTTCGAATCGCCATTTCCGCAGGAGGCTATGACAAGACTGAGACTGATGACAAGGAGTTGAAGTAACTTCATGCGCTTACAGAGTGTTTTTCGAGAATTGCTTGTAATGCACTTGCTTGCACTACTCCAGACGTACGCCACATCACTTCACCTGATTTAAATACCATGAGTGTGGGGACGGATTGTATGCGATACTGAGCCGCAAGCTTTGGATTGCGGTCCACATCGATCTGCAAAATTACAGCACTTGAACCCATTGTGTTCTTTAGCTCTTGTAAAATCGGCTTCATTGCCTGACAAGGTCCACACCACTCAGCAGAAAAGTCTACAAGGGTTGGTGTATCGGCTTCTAAGTAGTCGCTCAGACTCTTCGCGCTCTCTTGCTCTTTTGTTCTTTCGCTTGTTGATTCCATGATGTACTAGTTGTGTGTTGGTATTGCTTTTGTATTCTCGCTTTGTTGGATAACATGAAATTCTGGCTCCTCCAAAGAGGCAACTTGATCGTGACGCATAGGTACACCACAGCCAGCTGCGCAGCCAAAGGAAAAAATACCCATGGATGCGAAGTATGCACCAAAGATGCTCCAACTCCATTGTCCATCAGCAATTGATTGGACAACCATCCAAGAGCCTAAGGCTACATAGAGTAGTCGTTGAAAGGTCCAGGGCATAGTCACGCGTTGCAAGATTGAAGTCATGATGCCACTCATTCTTGTTCCTTTTGAGCAGAACGAGATTCTTTATCGATCAGCACTGTTTGGGGCTCAGGATCCTTCTTCATAAAGGAGTGCGCAAAGAGCGCTCCGACCAGAGCACCGTAGGCAGTTGATCTCAGCGGGTGCGAGGTTATAGGACAGCTGCCGTCTGGACAACCTACCTGGAGGTACCATGCGTATCCGGCAACCGAACCGAGAAGGACGCCAAGGAGAACCAGACGGTACTTGACGAGGAATGACTGAATCATAAGTGCCTCTTGTTGAGAGCATCGAGGACATGATCGATGCTTTGTGGACTGTCGATTGTTCCTCAAACATAGCGCTCCTCAGTGACCTATTCTGGAACAAATGTTACTGATGTGCAGCTGTGTTGAAGGCTTGTGTACTGTACTCTCAAGACACCAGTACACGTCATTTATTGTCTGGTCCGTCAATCTCACTTCCTCGTTCAATGGAGCGCCAATGGCAGAAGGCACTAGGGAGAATCGCTTACGCATGACGCTATGCAACACAACTTGTTCTTGAAGGCTTCGGCAGTCGTTCACAAGGTTTGAGCGCTGAGTCGATGTTTTGCAGGAGGTAAAACACCGTTGGGCTCAGGAAGTCAGGTTCGGCTGCTGGGCTCAATCTTGATAGATATAGTCATCTGTATCACTCATAAAAAGAAAGCCTGTTGAATCAACAGGCTTTCTTGTGAATGCACTGCGGGGGCGTGCTTAGGAGATGAGTTGATTGAGAAGCTTCCGTTTTACAACGGGCAAGATTGTTTCTGTGTATGGGAAATCCAAGTCTGTTTCCACGACAAAGGTCGCAGGGTTTGGCAGCTCTTGATGCTCGCTAATAATGCTGAGCTTGAGTTGTTGAGGATCTAAGTGCAGTCGAGACTCTTGAAGTTGATGTAACTCTCTGGTCTTCATTGCTTGGAAGTTATGTCCTTCACTGTGCAGCATCGACAGTTCATATCGCAGAATGTGCAGGATGTGAGCACGGTGCTCGGGTACGAAGAAGTATCCTTCGCCCGTATAGATAGGCATAATTCCTACACCTTCTACTTCGACGTTCTCTTCCACAAAGTCATAGACTGCTTTTCCTTCATCAAGTGTGTCGACGATGTGTGGCAAAGCCCAGGCACAAAGTTCAAACATGCGTTCAAGATCTGGTGTGTCGTTGTTATTAAGCTCAAACACAAGCTCTTTCTTATCCCAATCAACATCTTTCAGTCTTCGTGGGAGCTTTGCTGCAAGGTCGTTGCGATTCTCAACGAGCTGATGCAGTGTGTGTGCAAGGTCCATGAGCTCCGCAAAGCTGGGAAAGAGTCGAGTATGAGCGAACTCCTCTCGTCGCTGTTGCAAAGCACTTAGGATGGCATATTGTTTCTTCTCGAGGTCGTCGATAGGCGAACTAAAATCCTCAATACCTAGATGTCTCATAGCGTAATCCTCCAAGGTGAACAGTGGTAGATCCGTGACGCTTTTCTATTTCTAAGGAGAGAGAGTCTGCTCTCATTGCCGTTAGAGAGCATTGATACTGCCCTCATTTGCATAGACAACGAAAGGTGGTATTTGGTTTCAGGAAGAATGCAACTTTATTTTTTGTTGGCACTCACAAAGCCTGAGTGCTTGCGGGCTGCAGCGGCATTCGGGGTCCTTGAACGCCAGGGTGAGGGTCCCTGTTGTGGCTCATCTTCAGATCAATGAACGTACAGTTTGTTAGTGATGATGCTTCGCGTCTTCTCAGATGAAACACGAATTCTCAGTTTTGAGAACTGCGAAGATCAAGCCTTCCATCTCGATGAAAGTGCAGGTACAACACTTGATAACAATCAACGGATCTGTTGCTTTGGGTTGCGGCACTCCACTCAATATCGAGTGCATTGAGAATGCCCTCAATCTCTTGCGTGCACGCCTGTTGTGCAGACTCCATCTTTGTCATAACACGGTAGTTACCGGCTAAGGCGTTGCAGTTTACAAGAAGAGATATACTCAGTTCAGAACTAGCAGATAAAGCATCCCAACATTGTTGTGACACACGAGCTTTCAGCTGCAAACGAACTGAGTCGATGTTTGCGTGAAGCTGAGGGAGCTGTTCTGGCTTTGGCAGTGCTCCAAAACTCAGACGAAGCATCGAGTCATTCGCTGCAAACACGGATTGGCTGCAGCTTCGAAGCCTAGCAGAAGGCTCGTTCGAGATAGGGCTCTTTGCTTGATTGAGGTCGCTCAATGTCTTGCACCGAAATCCCATCGGAGCCATGGGTGCCTCATAGGCACTCACTAAGAAGAAAAGCGTGATACTGTCGCTCGATTGTTCAAAGCCTAGACGCAGCTTCAGCAAACCCGGGCTTTTGTCGCTCAGGTCTTGCAGACCACGAACCTTGATCTTCGACCCGTTCTCTGGGACCAAACTATTGAGAAAGGGTCCAATAGCTACACGAGATCCGATCTTGATCGCTTTGCGTTTTGTGGTTCCGTAGTCTTTATCAGATGATGTACCACCAAGCACCATATACTTGCGCTCGGCATCAAGATAGTCCTGTGCTACTAGATTTGTCGATACGAAGCTGACGACTGTAAGAAGAATTAGGAATGTTGATGACGACTTCATGGTCCTCTATCTGCAACGTTGGTTGACCCACTTGAAAATCACTAGACGTAAAAATACGAGTCCTATTTCTTGTATGCGAAGGAAAGGAAAAGTAGATCTCTTGAACTTCAACACAACGCGCTTTCCTCCCATCATACGATACGTTAAGGGCTGCATGTCTAGACCAAGGACCACAGTACTTAGGTCTCATACCGCTTGATGACACCAGAGCTAGCTAGTAATGTTCGCAAGGGCTGTCTTGTCATATGCTGCTCAAAGAGCACGCAATCTTCATTACCAAAGCTATCATCGTCGTTGAGGGCTAAAGCAGCAGCGAAGCTGCTGCATACTCAAAAATCTCAAGCGCGATTACGCAGCGTAGTATGTGAGATAAACATCTGAAGAAGCGAAGACCAGGGTAGGCCAGGTTTGCCTTTGAGGACGCTGCTCCAAGCCAACTAGCAGCGTTCGCAAGGTTGGCTGTGCTCAAAGAAGCAAGTGTTTGGATACCCTTCGATCTGGAGATTAGAGTCCATTCGCACCGATGATAAAGCTCCGTTCGCTGAAGGCTGGAATGGTGGGTCCACCTTCGTAGAAGTAGCGAATATCATCCTTAGCATTCATCAAGCCCAGGCTGTACAGAACAGGCACGAAATGGTCGGGTGTGGGTGCAGCGAGAGTCCCAAGTTTATGACTGTGTTCGTAGTTCAGAATATTCGCGATGTTTCGCGAATCGATCTGCTTCTTAATCCAAAGATCGTACTCAGCTTCCCAGCCATAGGGAGTCATGTCATTCTTCATGAACTTCTGACTAGCCAAACGCAGGTTATGAATCAACGAGCCACTACCAATGATCAGCACTCCTTTCGAGCGCAGACTTTGGAGTTGCTTTGCAAGCTCGTAGTGATAGCTTGGCTTGGCATAGTAGTCAAGGCTAAGCTGAAAAACAGGCATATCAGCTTTGGGGAAGAGGTGCATGAGCATGGGCCATGCGCCGTGATCAAGTCCCCACTCGGTTGTTTCCTGTAAGCTAGGCACAAGCCCTTTCAGTTCATGTGCAACGTCTGGAGCTCCCTTGGCTTTATAGTAGACTTCATAGTATTCCTTAGGGAAATTGTAATAATCGAAAATCTGTTCTTGTTGTGGTGAAACGTTCACAAGTGTGCCCTTGGTACACCAGTGAGCACTGACCACAACTGTTGCACGTATGTCATAGTTCGAACGAAGCTTCTTCCCTAGCTCAAGAAGCGTAGCCCAGAAGGGGCGTTGCTCACGACTCATCGGTATATCCATTGGATTACCATGCGAGGTGAAAAGGACTGGTAGCACTGCATTTTGAGTAGGCAGTGTTTCCGTGTAGCTATGGAAGTCTCGTAGAGTGTTCATAGTGCTGAAGGCAGCGATGCCAGAAAGAAAGTTTCTGCGATTCATACGTTTTATCGCTCTTGTTGATTAGCTCTTTGGATAAATGATTGCGCGTTTTGATCGGCCCCACCAGATGAACGTTGACAAGGCTGCGAAGACAATATTAACACCTAGGACGTTCATCTCGCCCTGACTGAAGTGAAGCGCAAAAGCAAGACCTTGGATGATGGTCAAACCTAGCGCTGCGAGTGGAGTCAGTGTTGGTTTGATGCGCAGCAAAGCAGGCAGCAGCAAGCCTAGTGCTCCAACGAATTCTGAAATGCCGATAAAGCGAATCATGAGTTCCGGAAGCAGATTTGTCCAGGGCATTGTGGCATGTAACTGTTCGATAGGAGTCGTGGACTTCATCACGCCAGCCATGAGGTACATAGCTGCAAGGACTACTTGCGCGATCCAGAGTCCGATGTTGAGCCCTTTAGAGCTATGTGCAAGAGGAGCATTCGATGTCATACAGTTAGTGTAAGTGAGTATTGAGAGAAATTCCAGTTTAATGTTACAACATTAACTTGTATGTTGACGCTCAGCTACAGACATTAGCGTAGCATTTGGGGCTACTTACCCGGAAGAAAGCACTTACCTACAGGATAGCAGAGATGATGCAACAGAATGTTGAGTTGGCTGAATGCGACAAGCGTATGCTACCGATTCGCGATGCCTTGGATGTGATAAGTGGAAAGTGGAAGATGATGATACTTCTATCGATCATGAACGGTCATCATCGGTTTGGTGAGATTGAGAGGAGCTTGATGAAGATTAGCTCAAAAGTGTTGGCGAAGGAGTTAAAGGATTTGGAGGAGCACAAGTTGATCACTCGCAAGGTTGAGGAGGGGCGCCCGATCTCGATCAGCTACGCGCTTACACCTTATGCCGATAGTTTACAGCCAGTCATACAGGTTCTGCATGATTGGGGTATGAATCATCGAAAGGTGATACTCGGAAAGTAATACTAATGAGAGCAGACGAACAATTGGTCGAGCCAATGCTTGTTTCTCGTGGTATTGAGCTGTACCTAAACCTCACAGACATTGCCTCGAGTCTACTTCATACGAGACAGACTACCGCAGTCTTCAGACCCGTGGGATTTAGCACTCTTCACTCAGCACGAGTTTATTGAACCCTTGTTCGCCTATTCACGGCTGTTCATCTTAGTGCTGTTGTAGCGTGGCGAGCAGAGCTACCAGTTGATCAATACAAATGCGGATACCTTGCTCCATTCCCATGCTGAGGATCGTCTGCAGGTCTTCTGCGCTTTGGTAAACGCTTGTCCATTCAACGCGGGTGTAGCGACCATCATTCGTAAAGGACATTCTTCCTTTGGAGATTGGCAGCTCTGGGTTAACAGTACCGTGTTCGTCGGTGAAAGAGTCGACAGCCTCGAAACTTTTCAGTGGGTCAATAGTGATATACTCCATGGTTGCCCAGTGATGTTCGTCTTGCGGACCGACCATGCAGTAGACCCAGTGTCCGCCGGGACGCAGTTCCAGCGATGAAGTTTTCGCTCTCCAAGGTTTAGGACCCCACCATTGATCGAGCATTTCCGGACTGGTATGGGCTTTCCACACGAGTTCGAGATCCGCATCATATTCACGGACAACAGTGAAGGTGTGAGTTTGAGGGTTTGAAGAGGTAATAGTTTCTGTAGACATGGCGAAGGAGACTTAGTTGAAGTTGTGGTAGAAGAGAGATCGGTAGTTGATAGTCAACGATGCAGTATTGTTAGAAGGACATTGCAAATGACGTGCACCAGTGGACTTTCATCACGATATCTAGGTTCAGCGACATCAAGCAACCGAATCAAGCTACCGAGCGCTCGATAGAACAAACTACGATTGGGATCGTTCGTTTACAACACATAAAACAGATCGGAGACATTTCTCACATAGACCAAGTAAACTGGGCGCATGCTCGTTCGAAAGAACAGAGGAGGATTTTCGACTAAGAAACGAGGCTATGCGTAGAACGCAAAAAAGCCTTCAGAGTTAAGCTCTGAAGGCTTTTTGCAAATAAACTTGGCGACTACCTACTCTCCCACAAGGTTGCCCTAGCAGTACCATCGGCGCAACGGGGCTTAACTGCTCTGTTCGGAATGGGAAGAGGTGTTGCCCCCGCGCTCTTGTCACCAAGATAATGGGTCTTAGATTCAGGACCGAGGTCCGTATAATTGAATCGTGTTCTTATTTTGGTGATATCAACGTCTGTGAAGTGCTCATATAAATAAATATAGATAAACCCTCGGACTATTAGTACACCTCCGCTACACATGTTGCCATGCTTCCACGTAGTGCCTATCAACCAAGTCATCTCCTTGGGTCCTTACTGATGCAAGATCATGAGATACCTAATCTTGGGGTGGGTTTCGCGCTTGAGATGCTTTCAGCGCTTATCCTTCCCGGACATGGCTACTCTGCAATGCCACTGGCGTGACAACAGATGCACCGTCGGTCCGGTCATTGCGGTCCTCTCGTACTAACAACGAGTCCCCTCAAGTATCTACCGCCCGCATAGGATAGGGACCGAACTGTCTCACGACGTTCTGAACCCAGTTCACGTACCGCTTTAATCGGCGAACAGCCGAACCCTTGGGACCTTCTCCAGCCCCAGGATGCGATGAACCGACATCGAGGTGCCAAACCTTGCCGTCGATGTGGACTCTTGGGCAAGATCAGCCTGTTATCCCTAGCGTACCTTTTATCCTTTGAGCGACGACCCTTCCACGCGGAATCGCCGGATCACTAAAACCTGCTTTCGCACCTGTTCGACCTGTCAGTCTCACAGTCAAGCTCCCTTTTGCTTTTGCACTCTTCGCACGATTACCAACCGTGCTGAGGGAACCTTTGTAAGCCTCCGTTACATTTTAGGAGGCGACCGCCCCAGTCAAACTCCCCACCTATCACTGTCCGAGAGGATCCACTCCTCCTCGTTAGAATCCAACTGCAACAAGGGTGGTATTTCACCGTTGACTCCAAGAGGCCCGCAAGCCCCTCTTCGCAGTCTCCCACCTATCCTACGCATGTTACAGACAGACCCAATAATAAGCTAGAGTAAAGGTGCATAGGGTCTTTCCGTCCATATGCGGGTAACCGGCGTCTTCACCGGTACCACAATTTCGCCGAGCCCGTGGTTGAGACAGTATCCAAATCGTTACACCATTCGTGCAGGTCGGAACTTACCCGACAAGGAATTTCGCTACCTTAGGACCGTTATAGTTACGGCCGCCGTTTACCGGGGCTTCGATTCAAAGCTTCGCTTACGCTGACCTCTCCTCTTAACCTTCCGGCACCGGGCAGGTGTCACACCCTATACATCCACTTTACGTGTTGGCAGAGTGATGTGTTTTTGTTAAACAGTCGCTTGGATCATTTCTCTGCGGCCCTGCTTGCGCAGGGCTCCCCTTATCCCGAAGTTACGGGGTTAATTTGCCGAGTTCCTTAACCACGGCTCACTCGAGCGCCTTAGAATATTCATCTCGTCTACCTGTGTCGGTTTACGGTACGGTCACTATACTCGCTTTTCTTGGCAGACTTGGCCTATGGGAAGATTACCATGAGCTCCCCTTCGGTTGGATCTGCGTCACTTTATTGTATAGTGGTGCAGGAATATTAATAGTCGCCTGCTTACCATCGGCTACACCGTTTGGTCTCACCTTAGGATCCGACTAACCCTGAGTCGACGAACGGATCTCAGGAAACCTTAGACTTTCGGCGCGGAAGATTCTCACTTCCGTTATCGCTACTTATGCCAACATTTGCTCTTGTATTAACTCCAGCATTCCTCGCGAAACACCTTCGCTGTCAATACAATGCTCCCCTACCACTCCAAATAAATGAAGTCCTTAGCTTCGGTGAAATACTTTAGTCCCGATAATTGTCGGCGCTCTGTCGCTCGACCAGTGAGCTATTACGCACTCTTTAAATGAATAGCTGCTTCTAAGCTAACATCCTGGCTGTCTATGCAACAGAACATCCTTTCTCTATTAGTATTTACTTGGGGACCTTAGCTGAAGGTCTGGGTTCTTTCCCTCTCGGCAACGAAGCTTATCCCTCGCTGCCTCACTCCTGAGTTAATATCACCGGCATTTGCAGTTTATCTGGGGTCGGTACCGTTGTGACAGCCCTAACCCAATCAGCGCCCTACCTCCGGGATACATCACTCAAGGCTGTTCCTAAAAACATTTCGGGGAGTACGAGCTATCACCGAGTTTGATTGGCCTTTCACCCCTATCCACAGTTCATCGGAGTAGTTTTCAACCCACACCCGTTCGGACCTCCATATCGTGTTACCGATACTTCATCCTGACCATGGATAGATCACACGGTTTCGCGTCTACCGCATCATACTAATCGCCCTATTCAGACTTGCTTTCGCTACGAATGCGAATCTTTAGATTCTTATCCTTGCATGATACGAGTAACTCGTTGGCTCATTAAGCAAAAGGCACGCAGTCATCCCAACGAATTGGGACTTCTACCGTTTGTATGCACATGGTTTCAGATTCTATTTCACTCCCTTCTTAAGGGTTCTTTTCACCTTTCCCTCACGGTACTGGTTCACTATCGGTCACAGAGTAGTATTTAGCCTTGGAGGGTGGTCCCCCCGGATTCACGCAGGATTTCTCGTGTCCCGCGCTACTCAGGATACCTCTAACTAGCACAACAATTTCGTCTACAGGACTATCACCTTCTTTGGTCAGCCTTCCCAGACTGTTCTACTATTGTTGCGTTCGTATGTTGAGGTCCTACAACCCCACCGAGAAAAACTCAGTGGTTTGGGCTGATCCCCGTTCGCTCGCCGCTACTAAGGGAATCTCAATTGATTTTTATTCCTCAAGGTACTGAGATGTTTCACTTCCCTTGGTATTGTTATAAAGCGGGCTGTTTAGGCCCGCTGGGTTGCCCCATTCGGAGACCCCCGGATCAAAGTCTAAGTCCGACTCCCCGAGGAATTTCGCTGGTATTCGCGTCCTTCATCACCTCTCTGTGCCTAGGCATCCACCATGTGCACTTTACCATTTACCTGATTTATTTACAGGAACACTTGATATCACGTAGTGATATCACCAAAATAAAAACACGTTTCAATTATCAAAGAACAAAAAACAGCTTTTGTAGCACGTCTATTAATCGTGGACCCTAGCGGGATCGAACCGCTAACCTCCAGAATGCAAATCTGGCGCTCTCCCAATTGAGCTAAGGGCCCAACACGAGTAAGTACGTGGATCCGAGTGGAGTTGAACCACCGACCTCACGCTTATCAGGCGTGTGCTCTAACCAACTGAGCTACAGATCCTAAATAATGACGTTCTTCTAAAACAGGAAGCAGCACTATCGAATATAATATTCTCTAGAAAGGAGGTGATCCAGCCGCACCTTCCGATACGGCTACCTTGTTACGACTTAGCCCCAGTCACTAGTTTCACCTTAAACGTATAAACGTCTTTGGGTGCGCCTAATTCCCATGGCTTGACGGGCGGTGTGTACAAGGCCCGGGAACGTATTCACCGCGGCGTTCTGATCCGCGATTACTAGCGATTCCAACTTCACGAAGTCGAGTTTCAGACTTCGATCTGAACTGAGATTACATTTAGAGATTATCTCCTGATTGCTCATTCGCTCTCTGTAGTAACCATTGTATCACGTGTGTAGCCCTGGACGTAAGGGCCATGATGACTTGACGTCATCCCCACCTTCCTCTCTACTTGCGTAGGCAGTCTCCTTAAAGTGCTCAACTAAATGGTAGCAACTAAGGATAGGGGTTGCGCTCGTTGCGGGACTTAACCCAACACCTCACAGCACGAGCTGACGACAGCCATGCAGCACCTCTACAAGATCTCGATTTTACGAGTCATTTGACTTTCATCTCCTTACTACTTGTACTTCAAGCCCAGGTAAGGTTTTTCGCGTTGCATCGAATTAAACCACATGATCCACCGCTTGTGCGGGCCCCCGTCAATTCCTTTGAGTTTCAACCTTGCGATCGTACTTCCCAGGTGGTATGCTTACCAGGTTACCTACGACACCGAATTTCTCCGATATCAAGCATACATCGTTTAAGGCGTGGACTACCAGGGTATCTAATCCTGTTTGATCCCCACGCTTTCGTGCCTCAGCGTCAGTTGCGAACCAGATGACCGCCTTCGCCACTGGTGTTCCTCCTGATATCTAAGCATTTCACCGCTACACCAGGAATTCCATCATCCTCTTTCGCACTCAAGACAAGCCGTATCAAAGGCACCTTCCCAGTTAAGCCGGGAAATTTCACCTCTGACGCACCTGTCCGCCTACGCACCCTTTACACCCAGTAAATCCGGACAACGCTCGGGTCCTACGTATTACCGCGGCTGCTGGCACGTAGTTAGCCGACCCTTCCTTTGATGGTACCGTCCGGGCGAGCGGAGCTCGCTTTTCGTCCCATCCGACAGTGGTTTACGAGGCAGAGCCCCTTCATCCCACACGCGGCGTCGCTGGTTCAGTTGTTAAACCATTGACCAATATTCCTCACTGCTGCCTCCCGTAGGAGTCTGGACCGTGTCTCAGTTCCAGTGTGGCTGTTCGTCCTCTCAGACCAGCTACTGATCGTCGCCTTGGTAAGCCGTTACCTTACCAACTAGCTAATCAGACGCAGACCCATCCATAACCTAAGTTTGGAGCTTCCTCCTCATCAGGTGTTAGCAATTCGTTAGAAATGTTATGCCTGAGTTATGGGCAGGTTATCTACGCGTTACTCACCCGTGCGCCAGTGACTATCCGTATTGCTACAGTAGCCCCTTGACTTGCATGTGTTAGGCACGCCGCCAGCGTTCGTCCTGAGCCAGGATCAAACTCTCCATAAAAAGATTTTGATTTCTTGGCTATTGTAATAATTGACTTATCTGCTGCTTCCTGTTTTCAAAGAACCTTTTTAGGTTTTCTCCCCGCCGTTTGCCGTAGCGCACGAGGGGGCTACAAACATAAGGGAGAATCTGAACAAAGCAAAACTTATTTGTAGAAATATTTTCAGAGCAAGAGGTAGTTCAGGGTGAAAAAGGCTTGCTTCGTATTGTTCGGCTCTTTCATGGAGATTTGGAACGATGCTCTTGAAACAATGCTAAGTCATGATTTGAGTTTGCCTCTCCAGCTGCTTTGAAGACCGCATAAACACTAGCCTGCAGGGTCTCTTACTTCGCTATCTCTAGCTGAGCTTAGCGCGATTTCGATGGTGCTTCATGCCGACGCGACTTTTCGCAATTCGCAATTGTACAAGCAAAAAATAATTTTTCTATTTTCTGCATTTTTTCTCCTTTTTGTCTGAGAAAGTGCAAATTCTTGCTCCGAGCTCCTGAAAAAGTTGGCGCGTTTTCCTCCCTCATCCCTCTCTCACTTTTTGCTCCTCGAACAACTTTTTGACTCTCAACCCTCCTCTTTTTGCCAGCAGCATGCTCCCAACTCGGATCTCAGCTCCAAGAAAAGGACGTATTTCTCTCGACTCTTCGCCTCCGTACGCATCAAATCGACTGCTTTCCGATGCCAAAATGAGGGGCGATCGACATATTATGCGAATGTTAAGATGGTAATCGCCACACAAATGAAGTGAAATCACATCATTTTAGGTCTGTAGGTGCTGCTGCCGCGGCCGTTATGGAGCTTTGTATCATGTATTGGCGACTCTTTATGCACACTTTTAGAGTCTGAGGAGGCCGCACAGACCGATTATCACTGTCTTAAGTCCTCATTTTCTCCCCACAACTACAGCTCGATAGCTTTTATTGAGCCCAATTCAAGTCTAAATGAGCTTGGTTAAGCTCTCACCACACCGCTTGTGCCCTCAGATGGACGCTCTAAGCCTGCTGTGTGTGCCTGTTGCGTGCGCATGAAAAGGGCCTCTTCATACACCCTAAGCTCTACTATTCTGATCGAATCGTATGAATATCAGCGATTTCACGCGCCCAAATTTGCCTTCTTATTGAGTATTTAGCGCATGCTTGCGCTCCGCGCAAAGCCTCAAAGCTACTTGGACAGCACACAATGACAGCTTAAGAACTGCTCTATGCTAGGGTTTTATGCTGTTTGCGAGCTAGTAGCAGGATTGCGTAACCAAGACAATTGAGTTTTTCAACGTCAATAGGGGTGTTTTTCTTCGAGAAGATGCCTGTTTTTCTTCGTTACCGGTACTGTCAGCGCTACACTTAGGATCGAACGATGAGATTTGATTGAAGCACGGGGCTTTTACGGAGGTCGTTTCGCGGCATCCAGGATGCGCTGCATCGAAAATGATCAAGTACCGAGTATCAGAACTAGACTTGAATCGATGCTTGCTCGCGAAAAAGTGTCACTTTGCGCTGTGGATCGACAGCAAACTGGCGCAGACATTTCAAGAAGTCTGCCGCAAGTCGATCACAGCGATTCAATTCGAGCTTCTGTGGTTGGACGCTGCTTCCCCTAGACTCTATATAGAATTCGAGAGAAACGTATTAAGAAGAGTCTAAGGCAAACTCCTCTTCAATAAAGGGGATCGACGAGAATGCAGAGGGGGTATCGATTAGAATTCAGGCACACCACTCAAAAGCTCTGCGTATCTCGTTGCGACCTTGCCCAGACCCAAGAGCACAAAGTAGTTTTATGCGCGCTTTCTGGCCATTAAGGAAATCCGCGAAGATGATTCCCGCATCATAGAGCTGCTTGCCTGCGCCCTCGTACGCGTAGACGTGTTCGGTTCGCCCTACCGGACAACGTGACACGAGAACAATGCACAAGCCACGTTCATGGAGAGATTTTAAGGCATAGTAGACTTCAGGTGGGACATTTCCCACGCCCATCGCTTCTATAACCAGGCCTTGAGCTCCCATACGATAAGCCTCCTCTAAAAGTCGACCATCCATCCCGCTATAGCATTTGAACAGCGGAACGAAATCTGGGATCTTCTGAACAGGAAAGTACTCGCGATGCACTGCTTTGCGGTAAATCATGACTTCGTTGTTTGAGATTCGGCCCAGTGGACCAAAGTCAAAGCTTCGGAAGGTATTGATTTCCTCGGTATCGGTTTTCGCAACTTCTGAAGCGGCATTGATGACCCCTGCCAGACAGACCACCACCCCAACGCCGCGAGCATGAACTGACGCGGCTAGCTCAATAGCGTCGCGCAGATTGCGAGGACCATCCCAATCTGGTTCACTGGAATTGCGCATAGCGCCAACTACCACCACCGGTTTGTCGCTGCGAATCGTACAGTCTAAAAAGTAGGCGGTTTCTTCCAAGGTGTCCGTACCATGGGTTACAACTACACCCTGAACACGTTCATCATCCAAGAAACCTTGAACAATACGAGAGATTTCTAGCATACGTTGAGGACTAATCTGAGGACCTGGGTACTTTCCATACTCAAAAGCCTGTATATCGTACGCTTCGCGAATGCCCGGCACTGCATCCAGAATCTCCGAAACAGAAAGTTGCGGCACGATACCACCAAAATCCTGGTCAATCTTCGAGGCAATTGTGCCTCCCGTAAACACAATGGCAACGCGGCTCTTCGTCATAGTAATAGTCTGCTGAAGTGTACACCTAGTAAAAAGTCAAGACTCCTGAGGAGAGCGCTGCCGCAGGCAGCAGGCGCTGAAGAAGAAGTTCTCTGCAAAGGCTCGTTGACCGTAAAAAACGCCACAATGCTGAGAACCTCGCGGCTTGCGCGTGGAACATGTTAGTGCCCTGAATGAAGTCTGAACACTCGAAAATTAACTCCGCGAAGGCTGCGCTTTTCATGCTAAATTTCAAGATTACAAAATAGTAGGATGGCATGACACCCGCTTGCTGCGGCTGTGAAACCGAACACGCTATTCTGCATTATTGTTAGCAAAGACCACCACTATGCACTCTGCAATGCCCATACTATCTCGTCTTTTCATCGCGCTTCTTTTTCTTGGACTATCAGTTTCAGCAAAAGAACTGCGGGAACCTGTTGCTGGTCGCGCTTGGATTCGGCTGGACGCCGCTACACCACTGAGCTACAACCTTGCACAGGTACGACTTCCCGCAAACGGCCATATACAACGAGCCTTGATTCTACCGCAGCAATGCTTGAGTCTGCAAACACAGGCGATGCAACAGTCTTCGACGGCTCAGCTATCTCCAGCGCCGCAAGGTTCAACAGATCGCAAACGCATCGCTGAGCTTGAGCAACAACTTCTTCGAACCTTTGTTGTTGAATTCGACACAAGCATGCTGGTGCAAGAGTTTTGCAAAGCTGCGAGAGCGGCTTGTCCTAACATTGAGCTTTGCACCCCCGTCTACCATAACGATCCGCAGTTTAGTCCAAACGACCCAAAGCTCTCACAACAGGGCTACCTGCAGGCCATAGGAGCTTTCGAGGCATGGGATGTTACACGCGGTGACAGTAACATAGTCATTGCCATCATTGACGATGGTGCACGCAGAACGCATGAGGACTTACGGAACTCGATTGCTATCAACAAAGGCGAGATTCCGAACAATGCACTTGATGATGATAACAATGGCTATGTGGATGATTACGCCGGACTCAACTTTTTTGCAACAGTTGAGAAAACTGCCGGAGATGACACGTACAATTCTCTGTATGATCACGGAACCTGCGTTGCTTCCATTTGCGCGGCAACGCAAGACAACTCGCTGGGCTACAGCGGCGTTGCAGGCAAGTGTCGGTTCATTCCCATCAAAGCCAGCATCAGTGCAAATGGCAAGCATCATATCGATGCAGGTTATGAGAGCATACTCTACGCAACACTTCGCGGAGCACAGGTCATTAACTGCTCTTGGGGCAATTACGACCAAGGCTTCAACCCATTAGAACAGAGCATCATTGACTACGCACTGAGCCGCGGCACTTGCGTTATCGCTTCTTGTGGCAACAAGGACGAATACAATAGTTATACCTCGCCCTTCTATCCTGCTGCATACCGCGGAGTATTGGGAGTGGGAGAAACCAATGTGCAGGGGCAAATAACAGACGGATCAACCTATGGCTCACATTGCCACATCTTCGCACCAGGTGCTAGCATTTATACAGCTGCAAACACACAGAATGATGCCTACACTGATCAGGCTGCACAACCTTTCAGTGGCACCTCGTCGGCTGCACCAATCGTGAGTGGAGTTGCAGCTCTTGTACGACACAAGTTCCCACAACTCAGTGCAGAGCAGCTATGCGAGCACGTACGCGTCAACGGTACATCGGTGTCTGATCAGAACCCCACCTTGCGCGACTTTGCAGTACCACAAGTAGACGCAAAGAAGGCTCTAACGACTGATCCTATGAGCTCAGCAGCGATACGCGTAACACAAACAACACTGAAGAATACGCGCGGTGAAAAGATCGAAACTGGTATGAAAGACGATACGGTTCTGGTTGTCTTCGATCTTCACAATTACCTAGGAACTGCAACAGATTTGCAGTTCCGCTTAAGGAGTGTAGACCCTACAGGATCAAATAGCGTCCAGGTTCTGGATAGTACTCAGAATCTTACAGCAATGGCTCGCAATGCGGATACTACACTTAGGGCTTTTCGCGTGCTGATTAGTCATAGTAACAGCACGCGAGCATTTCTTCGTTTGGATATTTCTGCCATCTCAGAAAGCAGCAAAGAGTATCGGGACTTCGCTTTGGTTGAGTTTTATGCGACCAAAGATTTTGTTGATATCACGGATGGACAAGCTGTGCTCTCTATCGGCGACTTCGGCTGGATTGGTAGCAATCAATACACAACAGCTCAACGAAAAGGAAGTGGCTATAGTAGCCGTCGCTTTGGTAGTCTTCTGTATCGTGGTGGCATCATCTGTAGCAGTGATGAGAGTAAAGGTCGAAGCGGTCTGGGTAGCGATGGATCATTGGAAAATGCCTTTGCTTTTGTTCGCCGCACTAGCGGTATGCCTTACGTTCTCAGCTTTGGTGATGCAGAAATGCAAAGCGATCTGCGACTGGGCATTACTGTCCAGAGCAGCTTCTCTTTTCTACCCGCATCTCTGGTGCTCTGCGACGTGGTCGTCGAGAATTCGAGCTTCAACACGCTCAACAACTTTGCGTTAGGCTACTTTCTTGATTGGGATCTCACCGCTGCCGGCGACAGCTGCTTTGTACGTCGCTTTAGCGAAGCAGAATTGAGCAATCAGAACTCAGCGGCAGAGCTTGAGTACAGGGCAAATACAAAGGTGGTGACAGGCGCACTTGCTATCTGTCGCGACTCAAACACAACAGTACAAGCCGCTGGACTTAACGTCGATTTTACGAGTGGAAACTTCCCGCCAGAAAAGATGTATGAGGCACTACACAGTGGAACGACGATACAATTGAAAGGACCCGATGATATGTCTATGCTCATCGGCGCCCACTTTCGCGATCCGTTCAAGCCAGGGCAAAAGCACCACATCCGTTTCGTTTTCGGAATGGCATCAACGCCAGATAGCTTAGTTCAGCTCATGCATCACCCCTCAGTCGTTGATGTACCAATAGAAGAGTCGCACTCTTCGATCGCGCTACAGCCAATGCCTGCGGATCAGCATCTCCGTATTGAGAACTCAGACTTTGCCATACGCGAGATTCAGGTTTTCAATATGATGGCATCTTGCGTTCAAAAGGTTCAGCTAGCTGAACGCTCGTACGAGCATACCTTGTCAGTTCATGAGTTACCTTCGGGTGAGTATATGATTCGCATCATCGGAGATGCAAAGAGTATGCTCATGCCCTTCATAGTTGTGCACTAGTTGTAGTAGTGCTTCCTACTTCGACCCGACAACAAGAAGCGCTCTTACGAGTGTGGTGGTACGGTAGTGACAGTGCTCTGTACAGGACGATTGTGCAACACAACTGGAATCCCTTGCTTCGTGAAGTACTCAAGAAAGCGAGGCACCACGTCGTTCTGTTGTGCATTGATATAGCTATGGATTTCAACAGGACCAAATATCGTGTTGCGCTGCACGATGATGCGAGCAGATGTGCTCATTTGCTTACTGACTTCTGCAAAGTCCGTTGATGCCAGTTGTCCAAACAGACACAACTTCGTTCGCATTGTGTCTTTCACCAGAATACCCGTGAGTTGCGAAATCAACACTGCTTGCTTGGTGATGTCGATACTACGCGAGTTTCGAAATGATTCTTCGAGGACGCGACAAAACTCTGCTGCCGACACAAAGCGTTTGTAGATAGCGGAACTTGCAACAATCATGTTGATATCCGACGAATCGGGTCCACTGACCTCTGCCCGCAAAGAATCACTCAGGTTCTTGGCTTGAAGGGAATCGAGCGGTGAGAGGATGAGCGCGTAGACGCTACGCACGGCAGGGCTCGTGCGTTTTGCCATAGGCTCATGCTTCTTCGGTCGATTGCCGTAGGTAAGCGTAAGCACGCCACCTGTTAGAGCCAAGACGCCGAGGAAGCCAAGCACCCATTTCCAATTCGTGCTGCGCGCCGGCGGCACACCTGTTTCAAAATTCTCAGTAGTACTCACGTGCTTTGTTGGGTTAAAGTAAATGGAAAACAAGAATTCATCGCGATGATCACTTCGTGTACAAATGACATTCAGTGTGGACGATGGCGCAACGCGTCCATTGTCGACTTTGTACTCGTCAACGCATCCGAACACAAACGAAGAGCCCTCGCTTTTCGTAAAAGGTCACACCATCAAGGTCACAGCTTCGCGTACAGCTCTTTGACCATTGTGTAATGCTGTATCTCGCCGAAAAGCAAATAGGAGGGCTGAACTACTGTATAGCCGAGGCGTTTATAAAACTCAACAGCACCCTCACGCGCTTCAAGCAACACACGTATCGCGCCGCCAATCTTCGCTTGCTCCTCAAGCTCTTGCATCATTAAACGACCGATTCCACTTCCTTGTTTATCCGTTTCTACAGCCATATAGCGTACTTGCGCTTCTTCTGCGCTGTTAAAATGCAGACGACCAACAGCGCACGCATGCCCTTGCTCATCGACGATCATACGGTTGATAGAATCACCGTCAGAATCATCGCGCTCAGAGCCTCTGGGCTGCGCCCAGGCTCTCCTCAGGATCCGAAATCGAAGATCGTAATAGTTCTCCCACTCCGAATGGCTTTGCGGTTCTATGATGGTCATCATCATTCATTTACCTATGTTTCATCAGAGATCCAAACTACAACGCGCGAAGCCGATGCGGAGAAAATTCCTCTATCATAACAGAGCTATGCCGTGCATATTTGAAAGATGACACTCTCTCAACATCAAACAGTAAAGCAGCTTGCGCCTATTCGCTCCCTTCTCTTTGTGTGTACAGGAAACTCATGTCGGAGCCAGATGGCCGAAGCTATTCTGCGTCAACGAGCTCCCTCAATACGGGTGCAATCCGCCGGTGTACGTGCAGCGGCGGGAGTATCAGTACTTGCTGTTCGAGTGCTGGAAATGTCGGGCTACTCTTGCAACGGACAATATGCCAAGCAGCTCAATGATGATCTCTTAAGCGGCGCTGACTTGGTGGTCTGCCTTTGCGACTATGCAGCTCAATTCCTGAAGCAGAAAGACGAAGGACCTGTTATTGAACTACGCCCTTTCACCGACCCCTACCTAGGGGAAGGTACAGACGGCGAGCGATTAGCAATCTATGAGTCTGTGCGTTTGGAAATTGACCAGTGGATTCAATCAGATCTCATGCCACGCATAGAAGCGAGCGCGAACGGAACGTTCATATCACAGGGTTGAGATCTGTCCTACAACTCAAGACTCATGCTCTTTAAGCGAAGACTGTTCGCCACGACAGATATTGAGCTCAAAGCCATTGCTGCGCCAGCATACATGGGGTCTAGTTGCCATCCGAGAAATGGTTGAAGCGCGCCTGCAGCAAGAGGTATGAGGAGAACATTATAAGCGAAGGCCCAGACAAGATTCTGTCGGATGACCTGTCTGGTTCTAACAGAGAGTCTCAAGAGCGTAGGCAACAGTCGCAGCTGCGATCTCATAAAGACAACATCTGAGGCCTGCAATGCTGTATCACTCCCTCCACCCATGGCAATACTAAGATCTGCCCGTGCAAGCGATGGAGCATCATTGATTCCGTCACCAATCATTGCAACACGTCTACCCTTCTTCTGTAGTTCTTGAATGTACTGTTCCTTTGACTCTGGGGTGCATTCAGCTCGCCAGTTCGTGAGTGAACAGCTGGAAGCGAGAGCTTGCACGATCGTGGTTTGATCACCAGATAACAAGTGAAGTGTATAACCATCACGTTGTAAATCTCCTAGCAGTTTCCGCGTTGCTTCTTCAACGCCCTCCACCATTGGCAGCACGCAAATCAATCCCAAGTGGTCCGCTACAAATACTCCGCTGTATTGTTGAAAAGCCAGGGCATCTGCTTGCTCCAACATACTGCCAACAAAGAAGGCAGAACCTATGAGGTAGCGATGTTCGGACGAGTATCCGATCATTCCTTTGGATGGCACTTCCTGACAACGCTCAACGTGCACCGTCTTGACACGGTTCTCAAGTCCATGTTGAATCGCAAGGGCAACAGGGTGCTGTGAGTGGGACTCGATTGAGTAAATGATAGATAAGACCCGTTGCTGTTCAATATTCTCGCGCAGCCATACTATGGTATCAGCGTCTAGGTGGGTTTGACTAAGAGTACCTGTTTTATCGAAGACAATATCGTGAACCAAGTAGCTCGTCTCTAAAGTTTCTGCAGATCGCACGAGGATTCCGAGTCGAGCAGCACGGCCAATACCGACAACGACGGCAATGGGAGCAGCTAGTCCAAGTGCACACGGACAAGCTACCACCAGCACTGCGATCATTGATTGAAGGGCTTGTCCGAACTGTTGTGTACCACCAAAGACGAGCCAAGAGCCGAAGCTAATGACTGAGAGGAGCATCACCGCAGGAACGAAGCGTGCGGAAACGAAGTCGACTAAGCGTTGTGCCGCCACTTTGGTTTCTTGAGCTTGTAGCACCGACTCTCGAATATGTGCGAGCATAGTATTATCGCCGACACTTCGAGCATCAATCAGCAGAACCGAGTGCAGATTAGTTGTGCCTGCAAAGACACGAGAGCCAATTGTTTTTACTACAGCCCTGCTCTCTCCGCTCAGCATACTTTCATCGCAACTGCTTTGTCCATCGATAACGATTCCGTCAACCGCGATTGACTCTCCAGCGCTAACCATGACCTGGTCATGCATGCGCAGCTCCTCAATAGCAAGATCGAGACGAACACCCTCACGCACTACGTGTGCTCTCTGAGGTTGTAGTGCTTTCAGGGCGTCAACTGCTGATCGTGATTGATCCTTAGCACTCTCCTCGAGGAGCTTACCGAGCAGGACAAAAGCGATGACCATTGAAGCTGATTCAAAACTCAGATGTGCGTGTAAGCCTTGTTGCATGAGCCAGTCGTGCGCAACGAGCACAAGGACACTCCAGCTAAAGGCAAGTCCGGTACTCAGCGAAATCAGAGTATCCATCGAGGTCTTCGCAATGCGAGCACTTTGGTAGGCGTGAACAAAGAAGTCACGTCCGGCATAGCCCAGGCTAAGCAAACACAGAAAAAGTTGAAGAAGATTGGTGATCGTGGAGCTCGACATCATCATGGAGAGCACCATGATTGGTAAGGCACAAAGCCAAGCAACGAGTGTGCGACGGTAGAGACTTGCTCGATAGCTGCGTTCAACTTCGATGCGCTCTGATTCCCATTCACGTTGAGCTGGCAAGAGATCAAAGCCAAAGGGCTGTAAGAGCTCATGAAAAAGCTGCGTGTTAGCTTCGGCTGTATTGAACTCAACACGAGCGCTTGCGGTCGCAAAATGCACTTCTGCTTTGGCTACGCCCGCTTGTGAGCTGAGCAAAGACTCAACACTGTGTGCGCAAGCGGCACAATGCATCCCACTAACAGAGTAGCGTTGTGTAACCAGAAAATCCATAAGAACTCTCTTCTAAGCGGCAGACAGAGGAAGAAAACGATAGCCGAGTTTCTCGACTGCGGTCTTCATTTGCTCCTTGCTTGCTTGTATGGTGGGATCATATTCAACCTCTGCTATTGCATTTTCCAGATTGACACTAACGGAATACACACCTGGTACATTCTTAAGTGCAACTAGAACCGAGGCAACACAACCTTTACAGCTCATTCCATCAACACGATATTCTTCGATGATGGTTGGTGGTTCAGAAGAAGCGATGTTCTGCATGGCATTGTTTCATAGTGAGGGTGCAAACTACAGCCTGATGTGTAGGTGTCTTGTACATCATTTCGACCACGAGGTACATGTTTGTTCTTGGAAATCAGGCACAGATACAGTCAGGTACACTACACGGAGTTCAGCATAGAACATCTATCAGACGACAGATCAACATCAAAGCAAGAAAGCTCTTCTCGTGACGAACACAGGAAGAGCTTTAGAGTATAGGACTTCGACTCAACGACACGAGCGATCGTTAGTAGGGATTACAGTACTATCCTAGACCGATATCGCAGAAGTGGCGCGCAGCGCCGCGAGAATGATGATCAATTCTTGATTTCCATGCCGCCGAAGGCGACAGATGCGCGCACCGTAAGGGTGTGCACGTTTTCTGCAACTGAAGGATGAACGATGGTATCGTTTTCTATACCTCCGAAGATAGGCGTTCCATGTACCACAACTTTCCAGGATTGTGGAACCTTGATCTCTACACCACCAAAGGTACAATCAATATCGAGCGATGCCTCCGTACTTGCCATTTCCGCCGTTCGTAGGTCCAGTTCTACACCGCCGAACAGACAATTAATGCGGCCCCCACGAAACTTATTCGAGTGAACACGATGAGAACTGCCGCTGAAGATTGCGCTAATGTCTATGAGCTCATCAGTAAGATCCGTTGGATTCTTCGAGCCCATATTGATGGTGAAGGACTTTCGAACCTGAGCTTCGGACTTTGCTTCACGATCTCGCAACAGAAAACCAATGCCGAAGAGGATGAGGGCCAGAGGAAGAGCTGTGGACCAGAAGTCGGTATCAGTGAGATGATTAGCAATCAACAAGCCGCCAAGACCGATAAGTACCAGTCCTCCCATGAGCTTATTAGGGCGGTTGACGATTTGGATTACACCGCCAATAACAAAAACGATGGGCCACCAGATGCTAAAAATGTCCCCAAAGGGAAAACCAACAGTATTTTCAAGTAAGAATCCAGCACCCACAAGGATGAGGATTACGCCGACCCATATACGAGATTGCATAGCAGCTCCCAAATTGATTTCCCCTACACTACGTTGCTACGGCTCTGAGGTTGCAAGAGAATCTCGTTCAGCAACGAATTGGGCTACAATGTACGTATTCTCGTAGAATTTGACTACTCTGGACGCAGCAAACACTGCCAAGCCCAATCACTATGCCCTTGCTGACAACAGATGGCAGCCAATCGATGCCGGTCCTCATCACCGAGTTTCGGAGCAGCGGCGCGAATCGAATTCGAAAGTGCGGTTAGCTCTGCGTTTTGCTTGGCATTTTCTATTGAGCCGAGAGTATTGAGTACCGTTTCCAGTGAAAACTGGGGATCGATCTCGGGCACCTTCTCCACCATTGCCAGCTGAGCCAGGTCATTGCCACTAAGCAGGCGACTTTGTTGAATGAAGGAGGGCAGGTTGTCCATACCAATGCCGCGAAGTCTTGGCTGACCCGCTTCAAAACAGTCCTCAGCCTGGACACGGGCATACCACTTATAACCCATCCGCGCCACCAGGTCCATTTTCCGAGGATCAATCTTCCCATCCGTCATCGCCTTTTCTTTCACATGCACACGCAGTACTTTGAGCAACATGATGTTCCCGTTTCCCCCTTGTTCACGAAACAATTCAATGTTCTGAATAAGCGAACATTCCATAGAGAAGAAGGACTCAGCTACATAAGGAGCTTTGACAAGATCGCTCGAAGCTTTCGTTAAGCCTGACTTCACGAACTCATCGACCCCAGGTTCATAATCCGTTGAGGCCAGGTTCATTTGCTGTACAAAAGAATAGCTCACGGTAGAGATCGTGCATTCGCCTGTTTGTAAGATATTCAAAAGCGTGTCCTTCTCACGTCCCGTCGCCGCAGCAATAGCCGGTCCGATAGCCACCACCGGTGGCTTTGAGGCAAAAGCGTTGAAGAAGCTAAAGGGCGCGAGGTTGACTTGTCCATCGCTGTTCATTGAACTCACAAAAGCTATCGGACGAGGTGCAACGCCACTCAGGAGAATCTGGTGAAAGTCGCGGTGCGAGATAAGGGTAGGATCGTAGTGAATCATGAGAAGTTCGAAGTTGAAAGCTGCGATGAAGAATCCGAGTAGCTACAAAAATATCACAGAGAGGAACGCCAATCTGAAGCTAGTCCCGCCATTGTTTTTTTATTATGTGCAGAACACCAGCAGTGCTATTTTTACGCTCCGTTAGGGGATTCTGCGGTTTACTATCGCAGCCATCACACTCTAGACTTTCCACATCTTTCAAGGATTGTTTCAATGCGTAACAGCACAACTCTTCTCATTGTTCTTGCCGCAGTACTCTTCACCGTAGGCTGCAATCGTAAACGCGAGTACAAAATGCCGCCGAGCAACTCAAAGAACTTCGCTTTGTGGCATAAAGTAGATGCTCCTCCTGGCGCTGATCCATCAGTACCAGACACCTTAGGGGGCAATGGTTTCGAAGCAGTTGCTGAGAAAATGGGCTTTCAGACTTATGTGCCAAAAGAAGAAGAAATGAAGTATTTCGGTGATCCGCGTGCTGTTAAAGGCGGCGAATTCCGCATTGTTTCCGATCAGTTCCCTGCTACCTTTCGTCCGGAGGGACAGAATTCAACCTCTGTCTACAATCAAGACGTAAAAGCCATTGTGTACGAGTCGCTGCTTGGAGAACACCCTGTAACCCGTGCTTTTGTTCCTGCCCTTGCTTCGCACTGGAAAATCAGCGAAGACAAAATGACCTTTAGCTTCCGTATCAATCCCAACGCCCGCTTTTCCGACGGCTCTCCTGTTACCTCTGCAGACGTACTTGCGAGTTATAACCTTATGATGGATGAGACTCTTTTAGAGCCATCGAACTTGGTTGTCTATTCCAAATTCGAAGCTCCGGTGGCATTGTCCAAGTACATTGTTAGCGTTAAGGCGAAGTCACTCAACTTCCGCAACATGTTGTACTTCGCTGGCATGCTGATTCAATCGGCAAATGAGATTGGCAAGTTGACCGGACGTGAGTACTTAGAGAAGTATAATCAGAAGATGCCTGTAGGCTCGGGACCATATATCCTCTTGGAATCCGATATCAAAGACGGTGTTCAGTACATCCTTACACGTCGCGACGATTACTGGGATAAAGAGAACCCAATGGGACGTTACTCAGGCAACTTCGATCGCTTGGTCTATGAGGTTGTGCGTGACAACCCAACCCTTCAGTATGAGAAATTCAAGAATGGTGAAGGCGATATCTTCCGTTTTAACATGGCGACAACGGAGAAGTGGATCAAGGACACAGAGTACGACGCTATCAAGCATGGTTGGGTAAAGCGCTACCGTTTGTTCAATGATGCGCCTATGGGAACTTCTGGCTACGCTTTCAACATGCGACGTGAGCCATGGAGCGACATCAGAGTTCGCAAAGCCTTTGCTCACTTGGTTCCTCGCAAGCAGATTATTGAGAAGCTCCTCTATAACGAGTATGAGCCCTACGATTCAGAGTATCCGAATAGTGTTTACGAATGCCCAAACAACGAGAAGATGGAGTACAATCCAGATCTCGCAGGCAAGCTTTTGGATGAAGCAGGTTGGTCGCAACGCAATGCTCAGGGAATTCGCACAAAGAATGGTAAAACTCTGAGTATTGAACTCGCCATCACGAAGACAGCAGAGCGCTTTGTAACCCCTACCCAACAAGAGCTTCGCAAAGCTGGTATTGACATGCAAATCAAGTTTGAAGATTGGCCAACAACAATCAAGAACATCGATGCTCGCAATTTTGAAGTATTCTACTTCGGTTATGGCGGTTTGCTCACACCAAACCCTGAAACGTCTATGAAGTCGACGCTTGCTGATAAAACCGACAACAACAACATTCAAGGAATCAAGAATGCTCGCGTTGATCAGCTCTTAGATCTCTATGATCAAAGCTTCGACATCAAGGAACAAATCAAGATTATCAGAGAAATAGACAGTATTGCTGCTTCAATTCATTACAATGTTCAACAGTGGAATCCTCGCGGTATTCGCTTTGCGTACTGGGACAAGTTCGGCATGCCTGAATTCGTTGCACCTCGTTATACGCAACTCTCCTATATCTATCGCACCATAGCAATGACATGGTGGTACGATCCAGAGAAGGCAGCTGCGATCGAAGCCGCAAAAGCCAAAAAAGCAGATATCGACGGACCAAAGGAAATCCAAGAGAATCGCTACTGGAAGTCACTGAAGAACTAATTGTCAATCGAATTCTGGCTCACAACACATACTAACGACTGTTTATGTTCTCATACTTCATACGACGCATACTCCTCACCATTCCAACCTTCATCGGTTGTACACTAGTGGTGTTCACCATCGTTCAGCTTGCTCCCGGCGGACCGCTCGAGCAACAATTGATGGCTTTGAAACGCGGCAGTACAGAGGGCGGTAGTGCATCGAACATGCAAGGGCAGAGTATGCCAACAGAAGCACTTGATGAACTGAAGCGTTTTTATGGCTTCGATAAACCCATTCATATTCGTTATATGATTTGGCTGGGAGTATGGAAGCGTGAAGCAGAGACCTATAACGTTGTTCCAGGCACCCGTCGTCTGGTAGGCGACGGCAAGAGCTTAGTAGTGAAAGGGAGTACAGACAATTGGAAAATCTATGATGCCGATAACGAAAGTGTAGAGATACAGGGTTGGCAAGTTGGGCAAAGCGTGAATGATAGTGGTCAAGTAAAGTACCGAGTGTTTCGAGAAGAGTTCAGCGGTATTCTTACTGGCAACTTTGGCAAGTCATACACCTATCGCAAACCTGTACTTGAGCTCATCAAAGACCGGATGCCAATCTCAATTCAATTTGGTATCATCAGCTTTATTCTTTCGTATATCATCTGCGTATACCTGGGCATTCAAAAGGCATTGAAGCACAATAGCACCTTCGATTTTGCCTCATCATCTATCGTCTTTGTCGCCTACTCAGTTCCAGGCTGGGCTTTGGGTGCGGTGCTTGTTGTGTTACTAAGTACAAGCAACTTCCTGCCCATTTTTCCATTGGGTGGCTTTCAAGACAAACTGTATGATGATTTTTCGTTGATCGACAAGATCATCGACAGAGCAAGTCACTTTGTGTTGCCCTTAGTAGCCTACTCTTTAGGTGGCTTTGCAACCTTAACCATGCTTATGAAAAACTCCCTGCTGGAGAACCTCTCGCAGGATTACGTCCGCACAGCTTTCGCCAAAGGAATTCGCGAGCAGCGCGTTATCTGGCTCCATGCTATGCGGAACTCAATCATTCCTATTGCAGCTGGAATTGGCTATGTCATCGTCTTGTTCATTACCGGTTCGTACTTGATTGAATCGGTGTTTAACATTGATGGTATAGGTAAACTTTCGTTTGAAGCAGTAGTATCACGAGATTATCCCATAGTCTTTTGCTTTACGGTGATCTCCGTTTCCATTACACTTTTGGGTTCAATTTTGTCGGATCTTGCGGTATCGCTCGTCGATCCCCGAATTCGCTATCAATAAGCGAATCGACCATCATTCGGTTCGCCGAATTCAACATTCGTAGCTATGTCAAAAAACACAACTGCAGCGCCTGCTGGACAGAAGATTTTGTCTATTAACCAGCGCCGATGGAAAAAATTCCAGACTATACGTCGTGGATACTGGTCGCTCATCATTCTCACAACCTTGTACCTGTTATCGTTTGCTTTACCGCTGATGATCAACAACAAAGCCTTGTACGTTAGCTACAATGGAACAAGCTACTTCCCTGCCGTGCGCGATTTCTTCGACATTCCCGGCATTGGTGCAATAGCTGGACCTCCATTCATTAGTGGTGAGACCCTTGGCCAAGTGGGCAATAAAGCTGAGTGTATCTATCGCGATCTACAGAAGCAGTATGAGGCAGAAGGTGGGGCGAATACGGTGATTATGCCGATCTATCCCTTTAGTCCCATAGAAGACATTTCCGTAAGTGGCAACGAGCCATTTTGTGCTCCATTTGCAACCAAGGGCTCATCACTGCCACGTCCGATGGGAACAGATGATCGCGGCCGCGATGTGTTAGCTCGAATGACCTACGGATTTCAAACATCCATGTCTTTCGCGTTGCTCGTAGCACTGATCGAGTATCTCATTGGAATTCCTATCGGAGCCTTCATGGGGTACTTTGGTGGCAAGTTCGACCTTATCATGCAGCGTTTTATTGAAATCTGGCAGTCCTTGCCTTTTCTCTTTTTGATTATTATTCTGGTATCCATTTTCCGCCCTAGCTTTTTCTTACTCGTTTGTATTCTCTCCGCATTTGCCTGGATCAGTATCGCAGCGCAGATGAGAGCGCAGTACTATCGAGAAAAAACACGGGATTATGTGTCCGCCGCTGTTTCCATCGGCGTTCCCACATGGCGCATCCTTGTCAAGCACATCCTACCAAACACTCTAGTTCCCATCATCACGTTTTTACCCTTTGCTATCGTCGGTGGAATCGGCGCCCTGGTGAGCCTCGAGTTTCTTGGTTTCGGGCTTGCGCCTCCCACTCCAAGTTGGGGTGAGATGGTAGGTGTTGGTTTGCGTGAAATCACCAGCGGCTATTGGTGGATGGTTTTGGTTCCCCTTGGAGCCATGTTTACAACCTTGCTTTTAGTGGTCTTCATTGGCGAAGCAGTCCGCGAAGCTTTTGATCCAAAAACATTCAGCAGACTGCGCTAAGCGGTTTGCGTTTCAAGAACAACTCTACTGTTCATGACGCACGAAAAATTATTCGAGATAAAGAATCTCAAGACATACTTTAACATAGAAGGTACCTGGGCAAAGGCTGTTGACGGCGTGAGCTTCGACATTTATAAGGGTGAAGTCTTAGGTATTGTGGGTGAATCAGGTTCTGGCAAGTCGGTCACTGCCTTGTCGATCATGAAACTCATTCCCGACCCTCCAGGTCGGATCATAGATGGCTCTATCATGTATCAGGGCACTGATATTGTGAAGCTCAGCTATGAAGACATGTACAAGATTCGTGGCAAACAAATCGCCATGATCTTCCAAGAGCCAATGACTTCGCTCAATCCTGTCTTCCGCGTAGGCATGCAGATTTCGGAAGTGCTCATGGCACACGAAGGTCTCGACGAAAAGGCAGCCAATGTTCGAGCTATCGAAATGCTCAAACTTGTAGGCATTCCAGATCCTGAGAAGCGTGTTAACGACTACCCGCACCAGTTCTCTGGAGGAATGCGTCAACGCGTGATGATTGCGATCGCTCTTGCGTGCAATCCAGCGCTCCTGATAGCCGACGAGCCGACAACTGCCCTTGATGTTACGATTCAGGCACAGATTATTGACTTGATGCTTGAACTGAAGGAACGTCGTAAAGAAGCCGCTATTCTCCTCATCACACACGATCTTGCAGTGGTTGCGGAAACCTGTCAACGGGTGATTGTGATGTACGGCGGAAAAATTCAAGAAATCGCAAATGTATCTGAGCTCTTTGCAACACCTTTGCATCCCTACACCCGAGGCTTGATGGGTTCCATCCCACGTCCGGAAGATGAACACGTACGCCACGAACGACTTCATGCCATCCCAGGCAACGTTCCAAGCATCATGAATCTCCCGGCCGGCTGTAAGTTCTGTACTCGATGCACAGTGAAGGAAGAACGCTGCGAAACAGTTGAACCGCCGCTCGTTGAAATCAGTCCGGACCACTTTGTGCGTTGTCATCTCGTGCCATCGCAAATGGAAGGAGCACGGAGCCATGAATAAGAATGAGATGAACAATACTGCAAATACTAGTGCCGCGAACGACATCCTCCTCGAGGTCAAAGATCTAAAAGTGTACTTCCCTGTTTATGCTGGAATTATTCAGCGTAAAGTGGCAGATGTAAAAGCCGTTGATGGCATTTCCTTCACCATAAAACGTGGCGAAACCGTTGGTTTGGTTGGAGAGTCTGGCTGCGGGAAAACAACAGTAGGCCGCGCAATCATCAATGTATTGCGCCACGTCTCTCCAGATGTACACCTTTCCGGTGAAGTGAACCTCTTTGATGCAAAGACTGGCGCTAAAACAAATCTGTTGAATCTGAGCACGAGCGCAATGCGACCATTCCGCAGCCAGATTCAGATGATCTTCCAGGATCCTTTTTCTTCGCTCAACGCCCGTATGAGCGTTAAGCAGATCGTCGCCGAGCCTTTAGAGATACACCGCTCAGATATGTCGAAGAAAGAGATCGATGATCGTGTGCACTGGCTTCTTGAAAAAGTAGGCTTGCAGCCAGAGTACGCTGCTCGCTTTCCTCATGAATTCTCGGGCGGACAGCGTCAACGTATCGGTATCGCGCGTGCCTTGGCTACGAACCCTGAGCTTATCATTTGTGATGAGCCAGTATCTGCTCTCGACGTTTCGGTACAGGCACAGGTTATTAACCTCATGGAAGACCTGCGCGAAGAGTTTAAAATGAGTTATTTGTTTATTGCGCACGACTTGTCTGTTGTCTATCACATCTCCCAACGTATTGCGGTGATGTATTTAGGCAACATGATGGAGATCGCCACGAATGATCAGCTCTATTTTGACCCAAATCATCCATATAGCCGCGCGCTGTTGTCGGCTGTGCCAGAGCCAAATCCTGATCGTAAAGGTAAGTCGCGTATTATTCTCAAGGGCGATATCCCAACGCCGCTAAACAAGCCGAGTGGGTGTCCTTTCCGCACTCGTTGTCCTATTGCACAACCAAGCTGCGCTGAAGGTCTGCCACCAATGCAAGCAATGAAGGACGGTCGCTTTGTAGCATGTCTCTACACCGACAAAGCTGCGGCCGAGATGTAATCTCGCTCCTAGCGCAAGAGTAGCTCTTTGTAGTTGAGATGCGCCAACGGTATGTGCCTGTGCGGTTTCAATCACACTCAAGATTTATTTTTCTTTATGCCTTCGCCAAAGCGTGCTTCGCCCGCTTTGGCTAGGAAGCTACAGGAGCTTAGTCGGGACAGATTTCTTCTTCACTAGGCTTTATTGTTCTGTGGATCTGCCGATAAAGTGTAGACAGCCAAGTGAGTTTAGGATGCACCTCAATTCAGCCACGCTCCTAACAGCAGTATTCCGGGATTTGATGCGGATGATATCAAGCCCGAATAACAAATAGTCTATGTATTGCGGACCTTTGGTTCTGCATCATCAAAAACAGCTATCAGGTTGTACAGTCCAAAATCCGAACCTATCTTTGTGTTCTTGATTTTTGACGTCAAAGAAAATTGGTCCCGTAGCAAAGTGGCTATGCAGAGCTCTGCAAAAGCTCCTACGGCGGTTCGAGTCCGTCCGGGACCTCTCCTTTACTTCGCGCGATTCCTTTGGAATCGCGTTTTTTTATGGTGATAGTCTCACTTTACCTTTCGTCTCATGGCAACGACTTCCGATCTCAAACCAGGAATATTTATCAAGTTCAACAATGAACTGTGTCAGGTTCTGGAATCCGAACACCGCACGCCCGGTAATCTTCGTGCTTTCTATCAGGCTAAGCTTCGCGTTATCCGCTCCGGCAAGCTGTTAGAAAACCGCTTTCGTTCTGGCGAGAGCATCGATATCGTCCGTGTTGAGCAGCGCCCTTTCCAGTTTCTGTATCGCGATGGCGAGTTCTTTGTATTCATGGAAAATGAGACCTATGAGCAAATCACAGTAGATGCCAAGATCGTTGGCGATGCTGCGAAGCTGATGAAGGAAAGTCAAGAAGTACAAGTTTCTTTTGAAGAAAGCACCCCGCTTTCCGTCGAACTCCCTGCACACGTAACCCTCCGTATAACCTATACAGAGCCTGGTTTTAAGGGTGATTCGGCAAACAATGTGTTGAAACCTGCAACGATTGAGACAGGTGCAACCATTAACGTTCCGACCTTCGTGAACGATGGTGAACTCATCCGTATCGATACCCGAAGCGGAGCATATATCGAGCGCGTAAAAGAGTAAGTTCCGAAGCTGGTATGGTGTTTCAGACACTAAGCTGAGTACTACACAGCTTAGTTCATGGGTTGCTAGAGCCTCGTTTTGCAGCAACTTCATTGTGGGCGAGATCTGCTCAGTACTCCATTGATTTGGTCTTCAAACATTGTCACCGGCAGCCTGAAAACTCTGTGCACATGGCTTTCCGACCAGCCTCTAGCATGGCACCTATACCTTCAAAAGCACTTTTTTGAATTTTGACTGATTTCCGGCCAAAGTTGAGCTGATTTTATCAAAAAGTGCTAAAAAGCGGTCACTTTTTCTTCTTTTTCGACAAATCTTTTTTGTTGGGAATTCCCCCTTCTTCGCGTAACTTGTGTAATAATTCTGACACTTTTGGAGCCTGTGCTATGGACTTGATCTACTTAAAGAAACTACTAAAGACATTTGACGATTCATCTCTAAGCGGACTTGAAATCGAAGAAGAAGGTCTATCAATCAAACTCAGTCGCACGGTGCCTGGGTCTGGTCAAATGATCTCGTATGTACAGCAAGCTCCAATGCACGCTCAGCAGGCTCCAGCGCCGGCGGCTGCGCCAGCAGCGCCGGTTGGTGATGCGACCCCTGCGAAGGCAGCTCCTGCGGCTTCAGCCCATCACAAAGTGCTTTCGCCAATCGTGGGCACCTTTTACCGCGCACCTGCGCCAGATGCGGATGCATTTGTCAAGGTCGGTGACCATGTGAGTGTTGGTCAAACGCTGTGTATTGTTGAAGCTATGAAGCTCATGAATGAAATTGAGAGTGACGTTACAGGGACAATTGTTAAGATTCTTGTCGACAATCAGAACCCGGTAGAGTACAATCAGCCTTTGTTCGAGGTTAATCCGGACTAAGTCCGCGCGCTCCCTTGTCCTCGACTGATGTTTCACTCATTGCACCACGAATGAAAAAAATTCTCATCGCCAACCGCGGCGAAATTGCATTGCGAATCATACGCGCTTGTCGCGAAATGGGTATCAAGACGGTTGCTGTGTACTCGGAGGCAGATCGCAGCTCACTCCACGTTCGCTTTGCAGACGAGGCAGTATGTATAGGCCCTGCTCCAGGCCGCCTATCCTATCTCAAGATTCCTCACATCATTGCTGCAGCCCAAGTAACCAACGCTGATGCTATTCATCCGGGCTATGGCTTCTTGGCTGAGAACGATACTTTTGCGGAAATCTGTACCGACTGCGGTATAACCTTCATCGGCCCTACGCCTGATCAAATCATCAGGATGGGAAACAAGTCGATTGCGAAGGACACCATGATTGCTGCAGGCGTACCAGTGGTGCCCGGCAGTGCTGGTATCGTTGCTTCAATGGATGAGGCGTACGAAGCCGCTGAGCAAGTTGGCTATCCTGTGATGCTCAAAGCTGTTGCTGGCGGTGGTGGTAAAGGAATGCGCTATGTAGAGACGAAGTCAGAACTCGAGCGCGCCTTCGTTACCGCACGCAATGAAGCAGAAGCATCGTTCGGCAATCCGGATGTGTACATTGAAAAATTCGTTGAAGAGCCGCGACACGTTGAAATCCAGGTCTTCGGCGACAACTTTGGAAACGTCATTCACTTGAACGAACGTGAGTGTTCAATTCAGCGTAGACACCAAAAACTGATTGAGGAAGCACCATCGCCTATCGTAACACCTGAGCTCCGTAAGGCTATGGGTGAGGCTGCAATGCGTGGCGCTCGGGCGGTTAACTATGCGGGGGCGGGAACAGTTGAGTTCCTTGTTGACAAGCACCGCAATTTCTACTTCATGGAAATGAATACCCGTATTCAAGTGGAGCATCCAGTAACAGAACAATCGCTGGATGTTGATTTGATTAAAGAGCAAATCCGTGTTGCTGCCGGCGAAAAACTCTCGCTCAAAATTTCTGAGCCGAAGTATCATGCCATTGAGTGTCGCATCAATGCTGAAGACCCATTCCATGATTGGCGTCCATCTCCGGGCGTGATCACATCATTGCATTTTCCGGGTGGACACGGTGTGCGCATTGACTCACATGTGTACCAAGGCTATACTATCCCTCCCTACTACGATTCCATGATCGCCAAGCTCATCACCTTCGCCGATACGCGCTTAGAAGCGATCGCGAAGATGCGTCGTGCTTTGGACGAATTGACGATTGAGGGCATACACACAACAATCCCATTCCATCGCGCGATGATGGATAACAAAGACTTCATTGAAGGCAACTTCGACACCAAGTATTTGGATACCAAGGGTTGGCGCACAGACCTCTAGACTCCCTGAGCCAATGAATTTCAGGTCTGCTTCGTTGTAGACCCCGCATGAAGCAATTGAATGAAAAGAAAACGCTACACCTGATCGCACTCTACAAGATTGCGAAAGGTATAGTGCTGCTCTGTATTGCTGCCTCACTCTTGTTCTTGGATCGGCGCTCAGATATTGTTAGCGCGCTAATTCTTTGGGCAGAGGAAGAGCTCCTCTTGATGCACAACAGTATACTCAGGTGGCTACTGAACCGTTTTGACCTGTTTTTGCAAGCTCCGAGTATGGGAACAGCCGGACTCTTTGCACTGGGCTATGCACTGGTTCTTTTAGCTGAGGGGATAGGCGTTTGGAAACAGCAACGCTGGGCCGAACTCCTAATGGTCTGGGCAACCGCCTCACTCATTCCGCTGGAAGTGTATCACTTCATCCATAAACCGAGCTTTGTGAAAGTGATCGTTATTGCTGCAAACAGCTTGATAGTTGTGTACCTGCATCGTACCCTGAAGCGACACCGTCCGCCCAAAGTGTAGAGTGTATGAACCAGCCGCTTCGTAGCTTGTCCTTTCCTTGCTTTTGATTCACCAGACCTCAACTATGAAACAGTCAACGAGCTCCTCTAGTCCAGTCTCTATCGCTCTCTTTTTCGTGTATGCTCTGATTCTGGCAGCACAGCAGCCCCTAAACGCTCAATTAGTACCAGCATCTACTGCAAAGCCAGAGGCATTTGTTGAACAGGTGCGTCGCTTTGAGGACTTTCGTCAATCTCATCGACTCGATACTATAAAGGGTTGGAAGTATTACAAACGTTGGGAACATCAACAGCTCATGCATACGGGTGGCTATGGTCACCTGACCAATCCTGATGAATACCATTTGGCATTACTGCAGGCAGCGGAGCAAAAACGCGTTGCGCGCTCTCTCTTTACCAACGACAAATGGCTATCGATTGGTCCCGACCAACGTCCGCAACCCGATGACCCTACCATGCAGAACGGTATGGGCCGCGTTAATTGTATTGCTTTTCATCCCACCGACTCATCAACCTACTATGTTGGTGTGGCACAAGGTGGCCTTTGGAAAACCACGGATGATGGGGCACATTGGAAACCGTTAACAGACCAACTACCAATCATACGTATTTCCGATATAGCTATCGACCCAAACAACCCGAACACGATCTATATCGCACTCGGTGATTATGAGTACATACAGTTTGGGATGCTTGAGTATGGTCGGAAGCGCAATACCTACTTCGGTATCGGAATCTATAAGAGCACGGATGGCGGAAACTCATGGGCTGCAACTGGCCTGGGCCGCAGTCTTACACAAGGCGAAGCCTCGCTCATTTGCAAAATCATTGTCCACCCAACTAACGGCGACATAGTGATTGCCGCCGGTACAACCGGATTCTACTATAGTTCAGATGCGGGTGCAAAGTGGCTGCAACGCGATAGTTCACTAGCATGGGACCTACAACTAGACCCGACAAACCCCAATGTAGTGTATGCCACAAGTGGACACTTGATGCGATCCGGTATTGGCCAAGCATCAATTATGAAGTCAACCGACTTCGGATATAGTTGGACCCGTCTCAACACCGGCATTCCACCACGAGATAGCGTTGAACGCATCAAGATCGCTATCTCCCCTTCTGATCCACGCGTGATTTATGCGGCCTGTACAGATCGCTTCTATGGTCTGCATGGAGTGTATCGTTCCACAAACGCAGGCAGTAGTTGGACCAAGCGCTTTGACTCATTGAATGTACTAGAGTGGCAGGAAGGTAAATCTGCTGGTGGACAAGGATCCTATGACCTCAGTCTGCAAGTGCATGCAACGAATAGCGATGAAGTTTATATCGGTGGGATCAACGTGTGGGGTACAAAAGATGGAGGCCTTAGCTTTTATCCCGCGACCTATTGGATTGGATATTTCGGTGAGAGCGCACATGCAGATCATCATTTAATGTCCTACCGTCCACTTACTGGCCACTACTATCTCTGCAACGATGGCGGAGTCGTTCGAACCAAAAAAGTTGTACTGGCGCGCTGGGACTCTTTAAGATTAGGTGAACCCTTCAAAACGGTGTGGACGCCCGTCACAAAGAACATGGCCATCAGTTCCTTCTATCGCTTGTCATCCTCAAAGCAGTTGGACGAGCGTGTAATTGCTGGAGCGCAGGACAATTCAACTGCATACTTTAACGGCAAAGAGTGGCGTGGCGTAATTAGTGGAGATGGTATGGACAATTGGATTGACCCTCAAGGTGACTCAATTGTTATTGGAAGTTCCCAAAGTGGTTACTTCTTCAGAGCAAAAAACGGTGTTGACTTTGAGTATCTAGACATAAACAAAAGCAATGAGGCAGCTGAATGGACAACGCCGCTGGTTGCTGACCCTACGGATAAAAGTGTACTCTATATAGTCTTTTCTAATGTCTATCGCAGTAGCGACAAAGGTAGCACCTGGACAAAAGTCAGCGATTTCCCTGTCGACCCAAAATACAATCGTCAACAGGAAGCAAGCGCGCTAGCAGTAAGTGCATCTAATCCCGATGTTCTTATGGTCTGTCGTCGCCTTCATATCGAATCCAACATGCCTTCACTCTGTATGCGCTCCACCGATGGTGGAAAGCAATGGACAAACGTGACGAGCGGGCTACCAGATTCCTTGTACTTCACAAGCATTGAGATCTCCGATGACAATCCGAACCTAGCCTGGCTAAGCTGTGCAGGACTCGAGAAAGGCTCGAAAGTCTACCGTACCACGGATGGCGGACAAAGCTGGGTAAACATCAGTTATGATTTGCCAAACCTGCCAGTGAATGTTATCAAGCAGGTACCAAATGGACAGCGACACATGGTCATGATTGGTACAGACGTTGGTATCTACGTGATTAACGACAGTACAAAACACTGGATCAGCTATTCTTCCTCACTGCCGAACGTTATCATCAGCGATCTTGAATTCAATGAATCCGTTCAGAAAATGTACTGCGCCACATTTGGTCGCGGTGTTTGGGAATGCGCTACCATTTACGACTTACCGTCGGAGATCAACGAGGTAAACGAAGTCGCCAACCGCGCATTAGAGCTCTATCCTCAACCACTTTCAGAGAATACAGCACTGCATCTTCGGTGGACGGCGGACTGCGTGGGGCCAGTACACATTGAGATCAGTAGTGAACAAGGCAAGCTGATTCAGCACGTACAAAAAGATAAAATCTCCGAACTCTTCGAGCAGCATCTACCGCTTACACTTCCTCCTGGAGTGTACTTTTTACGTTGTCAGTGCGGCTCCAAACAGAGTATTGCAAAGTTTGTTATTCATTAATTCGCGATCCCCACTCTATTGGCTGGAGCGTCGATGATCTGCGTGTTCGGGACGTCAGCTTCTACGAACGCAGTTGTTCGTCAGCCCAGAGGATTTGCGTTTTGAGAGTTTTTTGGCAATGCGTACATGCTTCGCATGCCCGCAGCGGACAAAGAATCTGTCGTTTTGAGAAGATCGGGAATGCGCTACGCGTTGTAGTTTCGTAGCAGGAATTCTGCTGAACTCAGCAATAGGGACACGCTGATCAGGGACAGCAGAGTTCACGGCGGCAACATAGTGGAGGATCCGTATAGCAGGACTGACTCACATAGAAATACCTGACTGTGCGCTTATCTCGGAATGACAAAAAAGCTATCTACAAAGTACGTGTACGTGTTTCGTTCGCGACCGTTGAAAGACTAACTCTATCGTTGATGATTGAACGCCAATCTTCAGCAAGCACACTCATTTTTATTACAGGGGGCCCCCATGTTCGGTAGTTTTACGCTCGTTCTTATTGTGCTCATCCTGCTCACCATTTTTTCTGGTTTAGTTACTGTAGCTCAGGGCTATGTAGCGGTGGTGACCATGTTTGGCAAGTATCGTCGGGTTATGATGCCAGGTTTGAACTTCAAGATTCCTTTTCTTGAAACCATCATGCGACGCGTTTCCATCCAAAATCGCTCTGCAGACTTAGAGTTTCAAGCTATTACTGGCGACCAGGCGAATGTGTACTTCAAAGCCATGATTCTGTACGCGGTCCTAAGCGCAGATGAAGTTGTTATCAAGAACGTGACATTTAAGTTCATTGATGATCGCAATTTCATGCAAGCGCTTATTCGTACCGTTGAAGGTACCGTGCGTTCTTTCGTTGCAACAAAACGTCAAGTTGAGATTCTTGCTCTGCGTAACGAAATCGTGGCAGAAGTAAAGCATCACCTCGATGCTTCGCTTGAAGAGTGGGGATATCATCTGATTGATTTGCAGATCAATGATATCACCTTCGACAAGGCAATCATTGAGTCGATGGCTAAGGTTGTTGCATCGCAGAACCTCAAGGCAGCTGCTGAAAACGAAGGTCAGGCCTTGTTAATCACTCGTACCAAGCAAGCAGAAGCTGAAGGTAATGCTATCAAGATTAGCGCTGAAGCAGAGCGTATGGCAATGCAGATGCGTGGAGAAGGTGTTACTCTGTTCCGCGAATCAGCTGCTCGTGGTATTCGTGATTCGGCAAAGGAATTACAAGAAGCTGGCTTGGATTCATCGATGATCTTATTCCAAATGTGGACCGAAACAGTGAAGCATGTTGCAGAGTTTGGCAAAGGCAATGTGATTTTCTTTGACGGTTCAGTGGATGGTATGGAAAAGACCATGAAGCAGATGATGGGACTCGATGTTCAGCAGCATAAGTTTGAAAAGAAAGGTTAAAAAGTACATTGTGAAAGAGAACGCCAGATGGTCTGCTTTGAGCGACATCTGGCGTTCGTATATTGAAGAAACCTCATCAACAGCATTGAGTCTATGAAGAAACTTTCTACCTTTTTCGTCTGCATCGTTGCCCTCTCAACAGCACTTTGCGCTCAAGATGCCACCTGGTTCAAGGATGTCACCTCGCAAGTCAAGCTCGACTCTGCACGAAGTTGGCAGATCAGCTCTTCTGACTTCAATGCCGATGGCTATCCAGATCTCTTCCTCACCTTCGTGACCTATGATCGTGCTGGTCGAAGCCGCATGTGGTTGAACAAGCAAAACCCAGATTCAACAAATCCAAAGGCACGCATTTTCGTTGATGTGACGGAATCAACCAACATGTACGAGAATCGTGATCCTGAAATAAAGGGTCGCGAAACCGATTGCTGGGGTATTGCAGATCTGAATAACGATGGCTTCCCAGACCTCGTGAGTGGCGTGTTTTATTACTATTCCACCACCAAAGATTACGGCGATCGTTTAGAGATCTTGCTTAATGATGGAACCGGGCACTTCAATCTGGTCAAGAACAATGGTATCCAAGATCTCGGTGATCCAAGTACTACTCCTCCAGGACGTTTCCCTGCAACAAGCTTTTGCTTTTTGGACTATGATCTGGATGGCAAACTGGATATTTACATCGGCACTTTCTCAGCGAACCATCAATCAGATATCTGGCTTCCTGGGTATTTGCTCAAAGGCAACGGCGATGGCACCTTCACAAACGTCACCGATGACGCAGGCATTGGCGGCGTCTACGAGCCAACCTATGGTGCAAGTGTAACAGATTGGAACAATGATGGCTTGCCAGATATTTTGACTTCGCCCTATTGTCGTACAGAAGGTACGCTGTGGAAGAATGAAGGCGATGGCACCTTTACCAACGTTGCCGAAGAAGTAGGATACACCTCCAAGAACAACATGCACGGGAACATTGATCTCGTTCAGAATGGCAGTTCAACCTCGTGGTTTCCACGCGAGCTTTGTCAGTGGGAAGCAGTTCCTTGTGATTACGACAACGACGGCGACATTGATTTAGCTCAGATGCTGGTTCACGGTGGACTCAATCCGCAAGAAGGACATTCCCCTCTTACAGAGAATGACGGCGCAGCCGGCAACTACAAACTGCACTGGAATCTCAAGTCCTTCGATCGTCCTTTGATTACAGGCACCATCGCACGTCGTGACACTCTCAAGAACGACACCACCTGGTCAAATCCTTATGGTAGCTACGAGCTTCCAGCTGGATCAATTGTGTGGATCAGTAACTACGGACACCTTGGTGATCAAGCAGGCAGTTGGTTCGACATGGATAACGACGGCTTGCAAGATTTCCTGCTCAGCACTACAGGTTATGACCCAACAAATGATCGCTGCTACATGGAGCATCAGAATCAAGATCACAGCTTCACCGAGATTGCCTTAAAGCTGGGATTGCGCTCCACATTGAAAGAATCGCACTCACAGCGTCCATTCGATTTCGACATGGACGGAGACGATGACTTTGCTATTCAGTATTCGCCACGGACAGCGAACTCAAAGTCAGATCGCATTTGGCTGTTCCGTAATGATGCTGCTGACAAGAATAATCACGTCACTGTTAAACTCGATGCTCCTTCTGGCTGCAACAAGGCTTGCATTGGTGCCCGTGTATGGGTTTATACCGGTGGTGTTGCTCAGATGCGCGATATACAGTCGGGCGTTGGCCGCTGGGGCATGGCAACCCCTCTGCACCTGAACTACGGCATAGCACAGAACACAGTGGTAGACTCCATCGTCGTACGTTGGCCAATGAAATCACTACCTCGAACAACCGTCGTGAATCCTCCTATCAACAAGCCACTACGCATTGGCATGAACGGCTTGATCACGGATGTAACCTTTGATCCCGATCAACTTAGTATGGACATTGAACCAAACCCAAGTGTTGATCGCATTCGCGTTCGAATCCCTGAAGCTCTACGCAATCAATCGGTACTAGAACTGTATAACCTTCAAAGCCAACGTATCAGCAGCGCACAACTCGGTGGTGAAGCTGTTGCTGGATTGTCGGTCGCAGAACTGCCCGCAGGTGTGTACATCGTACGCATTCAGAACGCTCAAGGTTATGTATCTCGCAGCTTCGTAAAAACACACTAGAAGTTTTCTGCATAGACTCTTCTATAAAGACCTGCCGCTGGCAGGTCTTTGTGTTTGTGGGTGCTGCACAGGGTATTGGTGGACTTCAATTGTTGGGATGTGCGCCGGACCTGCAAACATGACTCTGCATCAACATCGTTTGAATACGGCGATTGTTTGCGATTGTGCAACGCGTATGCTTGGTTATTGTTTGTGGATTCTATGTTTTTGTTTGTGTATACTCAGTTATTGTTTATGTATTCTTTGCCTGAGACGCGATAAATCGCGTCTCTACACGATACACACTACTGTAAGCGCCGAAGGCGCGGTACGAATGTAGGATCCAGGTAGAGACGCGATTCATCGCGTCTCCACACTCGACGAATACCAACATGACGAACACCAACACGATGGAAGGTAAAGCGATGAAAACCTGGATTACACAACGTGTATATTCTTGCCAGTGTTTATGTATTCTTCACCGGTGTTTATGTATTCTTCACCATTGTTTATGTATTCTTTGCCGGAGACGCGATGCATCGCGTCTCTACTGTGCATGTCATTGTTAGAATGGCAAGGTGGTTGCGGTCCGCGGATGTACAAACGATATGACGCATCGTAACAAAACCAGAATACACAACCAGTAGAGACGCGATGAATCGCGTCTCCACACGCGACGGACACCAACGCGACGGACACCAACGCGACGAACACCAACATGACGGATACCAACATGACGAACGCCAGCACGATGGGGACGAAAGCGCTGAAAACCTCTGTTACACACCGTGTTTATTCTTTGCCGGTGTTTGTGTATTCTTTGCCTGAGACGCGATAAATCGCGTCTCTACACGATACACACTACTGTAAGCGCCGAAGGCACGGTACGAATGTAGGATCCAGGTAGAGACGCGATTCATCGCGTCTCCACACGCGACGGATACCAGCATGCGGATACCAACACACCAGTTAACAGCACGATGAATACCATCCCACAACAACGTCACATAGGCGTTGCAGATGGAATCACTTACGTCGCGAAGGGTGTCGTCAATACTGTGTGTATTCGTTTTTTAAACGTGTAGATACAATACCATGCAAGGCGTATTCATTACCCAAGACGCGATAAATCGCGTCTCTACTAGCTGATCACTTCAAGCTTGGCGAATTTGACCATGAGGTTTTTGCGTCCAATGTTGGGGAAGACGACGGAGACTTTTTGGTTTTGGCCTTCGCCTATGACGACTTCAACTTTGCCTTCGCCGAAGAGTTTATGACGCACCATCATTCCGCGCTTCAGTGGTACATCGTTATAGGATGGTTCGATTTGAGAGTAGTTCTCTTGTTGCGGAATATCGTCGAAGCGTTTCGTTGGGGGAGGTGTTTTGGGACGAAACGTTGGAGCGGAACTAAAGCTTGGCCTGCTTGAGCTTTGTGGGGCTTCATCAAAGCGGTTGCGTTCTTGAGAATTCTCACGTCTACCCTGCCAGTTGATACTCTCTGCTGGGAGTTCTTGAAGGAATGTAGAAGGACGTGAGTATTCAACGTTGCCAAACTTGAGACGACGCTCTGCATAGGTGATGTAGAGTCGTTTGCAGGCACGGGTAATGCCAACATAAAACAATCGACGTTCCTCTTCACGCTCATCAGGATGTGAGTTGTCTTTTACGAGTGGCAACAAGCCCTCTTCAACACCACTGATAATCACCGCTGGGTACTCCAATCCCTTCGCTGCATGTAGGGTCATAACCGCTACGCGATTCTGTGAGGTATCTGCCTCATCAACATCACTCACAAGTGCGAGTTGCTGTAAATATGCTTCAAGCGACGGCTCTTCTTCGCGAAGAGTGTAGTCGCTAATATCGGTCAACAATCGAATGATGTTGTTCAATCGATCTTCCGCTTCGTCGGTCTTCTGTTGCTGATAGTGTCGCATCAGACCTGTGGCTTCAATGTATTGTCGCGCCAGATCATCAGGTGCCAAGTTGTTGACTTGTGAACGGAAGTGTTCAATGATTGATACAAAGTCATGTGCTGCCTTAACTGCTCTCTTCATGAGAGATTCAATCTGCTCAGCACGTTGAAAGGCTTGATAGAGAGTGATGTTTTCACTAGCCGAGTAATCACGCAAGCGCTGGAGACTGGTATCTCCTAGACCACGAGCTGGTTCGTTAATCACTCGAAGCAAAGACTCAGCATCGTTGGGATTCATGAGGAGTCGTAAGTACGCCGCAGCGTCTTTCACTTCCTTGCGCTTGTAGAAGGAAATGCCGCTCACCATGGTATAGGGAACGCTGCTGCGACGCAGTGCATCTTCAATAGCTTGCGACTGAGCATTGGTACGATAGAGGATGGCGATGTCACTGTACTTTGTGCCATGTGTGCGCGCATCCATATCAATAATCTGCATGATACGCTCTGCCTCTTCTCGGTCATCACGATTGGAAAATATCGAAATGACACTTCCCTCTTCGTTATCTGTCCACAAGGTCTTTGGTATCTGCTTTCGGTTGTTTTTGATAACCGCGTCTGCGGATGCAAGGATATGCTTGGTTGAGCGATAGTTCTGTTCCAAACGCACAATCTTCGCTTCTGGATAATCCTTCTGAAAGTCGAGAATATTGCGGATGTCTGCACCGCGCCAACGATAAATGCTCTGGGCATCATCGCCCACAACGCAAAGATTGCGTAAGGCTCCAGCTAACAACTGAACCGCGACATATTGTGCTCGATTGGTGTCTTGGTACTCGTCAACCAAGATGTGAGTGAAGCGAGACTGAATCGTCTGCAACATTTCGTCGCTCTGCCTCAACAAACGAATCATGTTGAGCAACAGATCGTCAAAGTCCATTGCATTGTTCTTATGTAATTGTCGCTCATAGGCTTCGTACACCTTTGCAATTTGTCGCTCACGAAACTCGCCAGCAGTATTGCTATACTCTTGCCATCCCGTCATCTGATTCTTCGCGGCCGAGATAGCCGATCGCACTGCAGCAGGGGTAATCATCTGCGACGAAATGTTGAGCACATTCATCTGCGCACGAATAACACTCATGGAGTCGTCGGTGTCGTAGATCGAGAAGCTATTCGAATAGCCAAGTACCTCGGCATAGCTGCGCAATAAGCGAGCAAAGATCGAGTGAAAGGTACCAGCCCAAACTTGACGTGCTGCCTTCTCGCCACAGATATGCTTGATACGCTCTTTCATCTCGCCCGCTGCTTTGTTCGTAAAGGTCAGAGCAAGAATATTCCACGGCTTTACGCCGCTTTGAATGAGGTGCGCAACTCGGAAGGTGAGAACGCGGGTTTTGCCACTGCCTGCACCTGCAACTATGAGCAGTGGACCATCAATAGTGGCAACGGCTTCGCCCTGTGAAGGGTTGAGTCCTGCAAGAATATCCTGCATAGACATAGTAGGTGCCGCTTCTTCAGATGAAAACAAATCGTTCGTCGTTTTGACGAGTTTTAAAGACATATACGCTGCTGTTTCAGAATGTTGGGATTTGGTGTGGCTGTGATACGTCTGAGATAATGTACTGATTACAGTATCCAGAACGCAGACTCTTTCATGCAAAACTGGCGTGGAGCCTCCTGAGGGTGAAAAACCAACTCAGAGACGAATACCTGCAATTTTTGTCGAATTCACATCCTTCTAAAAGCAAAGATAGCTACTACAGCTCCTGCACTCCTTGCAGAAAGTATGCACACCCACACGTCAATCAGCCGCACCGAGCAATGACCCAGCAGCTGCCCCCTACTACGGTCTCCTGCGCACTAAAGACAGCCTCTGATTCGTCTGCTAAGTCATTCCCGTGGCAGCCGTATATTGCAGACTGATGAAAAAGACCCTCAGAATACCCGGAATACTCAGTATAGTTCTTAGCTTAACTCTCAGCGCGAGCTTCTTTAGTGCGTGTTCGACGAGTTATGATGCGACGAATAAGTCTCCGGAAGACATCTTCGCCCGTGGCTTGAAGGAATTCAACGACAACGACTTGTTCGAAGCGCAACGCCTCTTGGACATCGTACGTCTGCAGTTCCCAACAAGCACGATGGTTGATGATGCTCAATACTACCTTGCGGAAATCAACTTCAAGCGCAAAGAGTACATCATGGCGGCCTATAACTACAACTATCTTCGCCGAATGTACCCTCAGAGCGAGTACGCGAAGATCAGTATGTACAAGGCTGCAATGTGCTACGTTGAACAATCGCCTCCCTATGATCGCGACCAGAAATATACCCGCGAGGCAATTGTCGCCTTAACGGAGTATCGCGAGCGCTACAAACAGGACTCAACCGTAGCTGATAGCGTGGTGAAAATTCTTCGCTCCAAACTAGCAGAGCATGATTATCGAGTCGCTGAACAGTACCGTGTGCTCATGTCTCCACGTGCATGCCTGACCTACTACGATTCAGTCATTGATGATTATTCGGATACTGAATTCTGCGAGCCGTCCATGGTGGCAAAAGCAGAAGTACTGCTCCAACTGAAACGCTACGATGAAGCGCTTTCTATCTGCACTCTCTATACGCGCTTCTTCCCAAATGGTCCTTCGCAGGATAAGATTCGCGCAGTTCGTGATAAAGTAGCCGCAAATGCCGATAAAACCGAGAAAGCTGCGAAGTAGACTGAGGATTCGGTTGTTCTTTTTAATCTCTTGAATTCAGTTGCATTTCCAATGGCGTGCGGCGCGTGTACGATCGCCTGCCAACTCTTCTTTCTTCAGCCCCTCTGTCCTACACTTGTTGCCGCCAACATGACGCTCAGTCAATGGCTGTCGTTTAATCGACAGTATAAGGTTTGTGTGCTGCGGCACTACAAAGCGAATTCAATTAGATGTACTGCATACGGGAGGGCGACGAAGTCTGGTACCTCGATCTCAGCTTAGTACGGCTTCATCGATACGCAGGCGCAGGCGCGACGCATCAAGACTACAGACTGCGCCGTAGGGTAGGGTGAGTTTCTTTGCGGTGTGTCCATACATAACATTCGCCAGTGCGCAGCGCTGGGAGCGCTGTGCAAACTCGTTGAGCACATCTCGTATTGGACGTGTGGCGGTGCTCGAAATGCGTTGTGCGTCTTGTGTGAATTGTCCGAAGGCTAGTCCTGAAGCAGCCTTGAGCGCTCCGCTCAATTCAAGCTGACAAAGCAAACGATCCACTTTGTAACTCTCTTCCCCAATGTCTTCACAGAGAAGAATACTGTCTTTATAATCTGGTTCAAATCCAGTACCACTCAAAGCCGCAAGCACACTCAAGTTGCCGCACACCAAGCGTCCGCTGGCTTTACCCTTTGACAAACACTCGAGTTCGAGCGACTGCTTCACTACACTGCCCGACTTCTTCGACTGCAGCATCCGCCAAAATTGCTCCTCGCTCTCTGCATCAAAGTCAGGCAAGTCAACGCCCACCATAGCTCCACTGAAGCTGATGAGTCCACACTTGTTGAACAGTGCAACGTTCAGCGCTGTCAGGTCCGAAAAGCCTACAAAGATTTTTGGGTGTTTAGCGATGAGTCGATAGTTCAGTGCCGACAAAAACCGCATAGAGCCGTAGCCACCACGCGTACAAAAAATCGCATCTACGTTTGAGTCACAGAACATCTGCTCAAGATCGGCACATCGATCCGCATCACTTCCCGCCAAGTAGGCATCAGAAGCTCCCACGTGCGCAGCAAGTTTCACACGAAAGCCAAGCTGCTCGAGATAACGAATACCTCGATCGAGTTTTGTGCTGTCGCGCATGGCAGAGGCTGGCGATACAATTCCAATTGTCGCACCTTTACGCAGGACCTGTGGCTTTATACTCACTCTGGCTTTCATGTGTACGGCTAAGGGTACTGGCGTTGCGCGCGAAGCGCGCCGCCATGATAAAAAGAACTCTGAAGCTCATGCAGACAATGGGGCTGCGACGAGTCAGGACTTCAAACATGAAAGGCCGTCCTTCAATAGAAAAACGGCCTTTGTTGATTTGTTTAGCTGAGAAGCATCAGAACTCGTGAAAGAGTTTGCTTGAGTTCACGCCGGTGCACGATCAAATCTGCGAAGCCGTGTGCTTGCACAAACTCCGAGCGTTGAAAGCCTTCTGGCAGTTTCTTACGAATTGTTTGCTCAATCACTCGTGGTCCTGCAAATCCGATGAGGGCTTTGGGTTCTGCAATGATGATGTCGCCTAGCATTGCATACGAGGCACTTGTTCCACCCGTTGTTGGATCAGTGATGATTGAAATGTATGGGAGACCAGCCTCTGCGACTTCTGTGAGAGCAGAACTAGTTTTGGCCATTTGCATGAGCGAGAAAGCCGCTTCCTGCATACGAGCACCACCACTCGCGCTAATAACCACAAGTGGTGCATGAAGCGTGATAGCGCGGCGAGCAGCACGAGCGAATTTCTCGCCAACTACGGAGCCCATAGAGCCGCCAATAAAATTAAAGTTCATGCAGCCGAACGAAATCATCTGCCCGAATACTGTGCCGTAGCCAACGGTGAGGGCATCACCATGACCGCCGCGACGATAGGCTTCTTGAAGGCGAGCTGCATAGGGCTTCGTATCTACAAAAGATAAAGGGTCTGCACTGCGAACTGTCTCATCAGTCTCCACAAAGGAGTCCTCATCAAACAAAATTTTCGTGTATTGTTTAGAGCCAACGCGGAAATGGTTGTCGCACTTCGGACAAGTAAATGCGAATTCTTCAAGCTGCTTTTTGTAAATAATCTCGCCACACTCTTCGCACTTGGTCCACAAACCATCGGGCATTTCCCGAGGTTGGGTGAGCTGAATATTCTTTGATTTACGGTTAAACCAGGACACGGTTCTTTTTTCTATAGTTCAACATTCGTACACAGTCTGCGACGTCTCAAGCCAATTCAGGCAGCCGCTCCTGCGTCCGATGATTCATGATCTTCCCAGATGTGAAAGCGCATTCCATAGGGATCGACTACAAGATAACTCTTTTGCAGATGCGTTCTTTGCAGGATGCAACCCGCAAGTTCTAGCTTGGATTTTAAGACTTCAACGTCTTCAACCCGAAATTCAAGCCAAGTATGCTGCTCAGCAGCATTGTTTTCAATGTGGAGCGTTACTCCCCCAGCATCAAATTCCGATTCGTGATCCTGACGCTTGGTCAAGCTCAAACCCAACACTTTGGAGTAGAACTCAAGGGCGTTGTCGTAGTCACGAACGCTGACGGCAATATGTGGACTAAAACGTGGTGTATTCTGCATTATACTGTACAGCGACGTGTTCCTAAAACGTTGTATCGAGAAGTAACAAAGCTGAGATCTGCGAATGAGGCGTTACCTGCCGGGTTCGCTCCTGCTCCGTGGAAGTCACTATAGGCTGACGACTGATTGATCCAGATAGGTCCTACGAAATTGAATGCTATCGATGACCCAGCTGCATGAACAACGTTCTCAGCATGCGCAATCTTCGCTTCGTCCGTACTGTAGCAACTAACGGTAAGCGCGCCATGCTGTTGTACAGATTCTGAAACTAAGCTCACCGCATGCTCAAAGCTATCGGCACTGATGACAAAAGCAATAGGACCGAACCACTCTTGCGAGGTAATCTCAGTATCAGCTGCACTTGCTTGTAGTAGCAGTGGGCTTAGGCTTCGTGCTGCATCGTGACCAGGCTGCGCAATCGCCTGCGACGCAAGCAACACCTTCAAACCCAGTGCCATTGCGGCCTCCACACGATTCTTCGTTTGTGGATTCTGCAAGGCTCCTAACGTAGAAGCTCCCATTTTCTCGTTGTGTGCAATGCCGTGAATTTTGTCGGCTAAGCGAGCACCAAACTCATCGACCGAAATACTCTCGTCTCCAACTCGGACTCCGCTGGCAGGGACGTAAATGTTCTGGGGTGCTGTGCACATTTGGCCACTGTAGAGACTGACGCTAAAAGCCAGGTTATCAAGTACTGCATCGAGGTTGTCGGTACTCTCCACAATCACGCAATTGACTCCAGCCTTCTCGGTGAAGCAGACTTTGTGATGCTTGTGACAGATCGCCTCGACTTCGTTTCCAAACTGTGACGACCCAGTGTAATCAACGGTTCCCACTAGTGGGTGTTCAATAAGATCGTGCGTAATGCGGTGCTCTGCAGCTGCACACGCAAGCTGTATGATGTGCGGATCCAAGCCAAGCTCTTTCAAGCTCTGCTGCATGGAAGCAACGACGATGGCAATAGGATACACAACTTTGGTATGCGCCTTGGCAATAGTAGCAGCACCGCTGATCAGCGAAGCAAACATGCCTGGTAAGCTGTTCCAGACCGGGAAGGTGGAGCATCCAATGGTCACGTTAACACCCTTGGGACGCACGTGAAAACTCTTTTGAAGCGTTACTTGCATCTTACCCATAGGCTTCACCCATTGCTTTGTTTCTTCGAAACTTTGGAGGGCGAAGAGTCCGGTTGCTACCGATTCCAGTGCGCGATCGAATGAGTGAGGTCCAGAAGCTTGGAACGACATCACAAAACCTTGTCCGGTGGTGTGCTGCGTTGCATACGCAATCTCAAAAAAGTGCTTCGAAGCTTGCTCTAAACACTCTACCAAGATAGCTGCACGCTCTATTGGATGGAGGGCAGACCACTGTTGTTGAGCTGCATGAGCTCGTTCTACTAAGTGGTCGGCTGTGGTCACAGGATAGGTGATACCGAGCGGAAATCCATAGGGCGATTCTTCTTCACCATGATGCAGAAGCGCACCATGTTGCAGCAAACGATCGAAAGGTTTGTGCAATTGACGCTGATAGGCCAATTCACCATCTGCGTTCGCTGTTTCGCCATAGATTTTGCCACTTGGCGCTTCAGGCCAGTGTGCCCAGTATTCACGACTATGAAGGGCTTTCTGAGCCGCTTCTAGCGTGGCTTGGTGTCGGTCAATCAAGTGTTGAAATGCGCTCATATCTATTCTTCGTTCGAGGTTTTCGTGTTCAGAGTTTGACTACAAAAGTAGGGCTTTTTTTGCTCATCTGATCCAGCTTCTAGGGCGCATAGGGTCCCTCTCAGATGGACTTTGGGTCAACCGCGGCAGGCTTCGCCAGCACGCGACTTCAAAAGAATTCTCGTGCATTGTAACCGAATGCCAGACAAGTGCATCTATCTAGTGAAGCTTGTTACACCCTACGAGGAGAACCTCATGAACCGCTTTGCTCCCTCCCTCGTGTTGATGGCCTTTGTGATTTTCGCCATCTTGTTTGTTTCGCAACATCTCTTTGGTGCGGCATCGGAAAGCTCCCCTGCTCAAAACCCAGACACTCCGGTTGTGTATAACTCGAATCCTCGATAACTCTCGCAAGATTGGTGGCAGCTCTTCGAGAAGAAACGTGCATGACTGCGGTATATTTGTCGTTCACGCTTCATCGCCTCGATATGCTTAAAAGCCAGCGCTTGGTCTTGTATCAACCATCGGAAGTGACTGCTGCGCAGTTGTTAGACTATGAGCTACGCAACAAGACCTTCTTCACACCATGGGTCCCTTTGCGAACAGATGAATGGTTCGTGGAAGAAGCTCAGCAGTATAGACTTCAGATAGAGTGGCAAGATCAGCGTGACCAAAAGAGCTATCGTTTTTTCATCGCACTCTCATCGGATCCCCAACGAGTCATTGCTGATGCAGGCTTGAGCAATATTGTCCGCGGCGCTTTTCACTGTGCCTTCCTTGGCTACAAAATTGATGAGCGCATGCAAGGGCAAGGTATCATGCAAGAAGCACTAGAGCGTGTTTGCGCCTTTGCGTTTAGAGACCTACATCTTCATCGCATCGAAGCTAATATCATGCCCCACAATGTGCGCTCCATAGCACTCATAGAGCGCTTGGGTTTTAAGCGTGAAGGCTACTCCGAGAAATACTTGCGCATCTGCGATCGCTGGGAAGATCATGTGCGCTATGCCTTGCTGAATGAACTCTTAACCTGAGGGTCTTACACATCGAACCTGAGGGTCTTACACATCGAACCTGAGGGTCTCAGCGCAGCTGAGGCTCTCAGTGTCTCGTGAAGAGCGGGATCTGCTTATCACAGTGAGAGCCGGATCTGCTTATCACAGTGAGAGCCTCAGCTGCGCTGAGACCCTCACGCTATTGAACCTGAGACCCTCACGCTATTGAACCTGAGACCCTCACGCACTTGAGCCTGAGACCCTCACACTCTTTTGGTTTACAAGCACTGTTTATAAAACAGTTCAACGTCGCGTGTAAACTGAGCTAGCGATTCTTTGTGCACGTACATCATGTGTCCGGCCATGTAGTAGGTCATTGTCACTCTCTTCAACTCTTCTGTTTCTACTTCAAGGTGATTGAAGGTTAGTTCAGTGCCATAGAAGGGAGTGGCTAGGTCGAAGTAGCCGTTGGCGACGAAGACCTTTAGATGCGCGTTGGATCGCATCGCAGCGGCGAGTTCATCGGCAACGTTGGTGTAGCCTCTGTCTGCATCGCCCCACTTCCACGGATGAACTTTTGGTGTGAGCACTTCGTAGCTCATTGGTGTCTCGTAGCCGAGTTCGCGACGGATGTAATCATAGATACCCGCAGTGTACACACCAAGAATGTTTGAGTAGCTAGGATCTTCAGTTGGAACCTCTCCTGCTGCATCGGCATCACGTCCGATGAATCGTGAATCCAGGCGTCCCACCACTTTGCGCTCATCACGAAGGATCTCTTTCATGTAGCGAATTGGGTGGATGCGCAGATTGCAGGAAAGAATATAGGTCGTGCTCAAGCCTGTGAGCTCTGCGAGTTGGTCGGCTACTGCTTTACGTTCTGCTGGACGCAAACTGTGACCGCGAGCTAATGCCAACATGTACTCTGAACCCGCGTAGGCGCGAGCGTCTTTCATGAGGGCATCAAAATTCTTCTGATAGCGTGCGCTCAATTTCTTGTGATACCACGATGTTGCCGCAATTGCTGGCAAGAAACTCACATAGGGCAAGTCGTTGACGGTGGAGTTTTCATGTGCTATGGTCTGAAAAGAAAGCACTGCAGAAATGAGCAACACTCCGCTTATGCTCATGCCGTGCTTCTGTTGCAAGTAGTTCGACAGAGCCGCGGCGCGTGTTGTGCCGTAGCTTTCACCTGCAAGAAATTTCGGTGAGAGCCATCGAGCGTTTTCAGAGGTCCAGCGACGAATAAACTCCGCTACGGAATCCACGTCTTCGCTGACGCCGTGAAACTCTTCTCGCTTGACGTCGGCAGCTGTACGACTATATCCTGTCCCCACCGGATCAATAAACACCAGATCTGTCCAACGCAACCAGGTATGCACATTATCCTTCAACTGATGCGGAGCTGGAAGTGGATTGCCGATGTCATCCATAACGACGCAGCGAGGTCCAAGAGCACCCATGTGCAGCCATACCGAACTGCTACCTGGACCACCATTGAAGGCAAAGGTAATGGGACGCTTCGCTGCAGTGGCTGATTTGTCTTGCAAAGTGTACGAGACATAAAACACATCCGCACGGTGCTTCCCATCGTCCGACTCCAGCTTCATCGTTCCACTCGTACTCTTGTACTTGAGGGACCCGCTTCGCAAACGAATAGAGTGTGATTTAGTAACAGGTGGAGGTGGAGTTGGGCGCGTAGGCGCTTGCGGCGCTGCGGCTGGGGAATCGTTGGATGCTTCTGCCATGTGCGAGCTTTGGATCAGTTAGTGGCCCGTGCGCCGAAGGCGCGCGAGTAAGAAAAATATCTTGATGATACTGTTGAACTATTCAAACACTGCTGAGTCAACAGTAATGCGAGCGTATTCGAAGTCTTCTTCGTCAAGGTTCCATTCAATGCGGACATTCGTCGGGATTTTAATTCCTTGATACTCTTTGTACTCAGAACAGTACATGGTGCACTGCTCACGTTCAAAGGCTGTTTCGGCGTCACGGTACTTGTCGCGAGTAACGATCCGCTCTACCTCATTACGCTCATTGAAAAAGAAGGTTGCAGAAATGGAAACGCCGTGATCTTGTAGGGTTGCCTTTGCTGAAGTAGCATCCACTGCTTCCCAACGCATTTGGCCGCTTGGGATTAAAGAGGTTGGGAACCATACGGCTTCCATGAGGATGCGTGAGAGAAGCGCTGTGGCTACTTCTGGACCCTGAGGATCGAAGAGTGTTACCATTCCCATGTACTTCACATTCCCGCTGCCACGACCTGCGTTGTAGAGAAGTTGCGCGTCGGTCCACATGAACATCGACGAACGAATCTTCGCATGCCACACAATGCCTGGAATGGTACCTGTATAATATGCTGTAGCATTAAGCTTGCCCCACTCAGGCTGCGAGAGAGCCCGCCACTCACCTTGCTGATGTATGCGCGCAAAGCGGATTTGCTCAGTACCTTCCTTGATAACATGCTCTAAGTACTGTTGCACAGGTTTTGGCAACGTGGCCACAACCGCATGCTTCATTTTCTTGTGTTCGCGCGACCACTCCGCTTCGCGCAACTGACGAACAGTTCGTGAGCGGTTTAGCATGGCTCGAATGATGCTAGCCAGCACGACAACGGTGATCGTGATAACGATAACCGAAGGAATAAAGGTCATCTTATCCATATAGTCCTGCTTTGGTTGATGTCGTGGTTCCCCTGTCAATCAAATTGCATTATTTTTCTCAAAAGTCAAAAAAATGAGCACGGACGACGGCACAGCCTAGAGCGTGACTACGGGGATCTATAGAGCCCTACCAGGTTCTGACTGGGGTTGTGGATAGTTTACACAGCAAATTTCAGGTCAGGCGATGCTTGCGGCGTAATTTGGCGGCGGACCGCTCTCATCCAATCACCTCAATCTCCCATTGGTAGGCCATGAAAGCTTTGCTTGTTCTTGCGTGTTTGCTGTGCAGCAACACCGCTCTTTTCGCTCAGGATCTATTACAGTCGGGCCCGATGGTGGGCTATTCAGATATGCGAGAGGCTATGCTTTGGGTGCAAACCAAGGCAGAGGCGACGGTCTATTTTGTGTATTATGACAGTGCCGACGCCTCACACCGCTTTCGCACAAACGTCGTACAAACAACTGCACAGTCAGCCTTCACAGCGCACTGCGTGGCAGACAGTGTTGAAGCAGGCAAGCGGTACATGTATGAGGTCTATGTTAACAACCAGCTAGTAAAGCGACCCTACCCTACAAGTTTTCGCACTCCACCGCTATGGCAATGGCGCAGCGATCCTCCGCCACTTCGAATACTCTTTGGCTCCTGTGCTTACGTGAATGAAACGGTCTATGATCGACCAGGCAACCCCTATGGTGCGGAGTACCAGATTTTCACTGCGATGGCTGCAATGAAACCTGATATGACACTGTGGCTTGGCGACAATGTCTACTTGCGCGAAGCTGACTGGAACACGCGCACAGGCATCCTCAAACGATACACTCACACACGCTCGTTGCCAGAGATGCAGCCGCTGCTTGCGAACTCGGCGAACTACGCTATCTGGGATGATCACGATTATGGTCCAAATGACTACGACCGATCGTTTTGGAACAAGGAGCAGAGCTACGATGCCTTCAAGACCTTTTGGGCGAACCAGCGCTATGGCATCAACAATCAAAGTGGAGGTATAAATTCTGTCTGCTCTTGGGGAGATGTGGATGTTTTCTTCCTCGATAATCGTTGGTGGCGCACACCCGACAGACGTAAAACAGGCGAGCGATTTATTCTTGGGAAGGAGCAGTTGGAGTGGTTGATCGATGGCTTGGTTTCGTCTACAGCGAGTTTCAAGGTGATTTGCATCGGCGGACAAGTCCTAAACTCTGAAGCACTGTTTGAGAACTATGCCTGCTACGCAGAAGAGCGCAAGAAACTACTTGATGCGATTCATGCAGAGAAAATCAGCGGCGTCATCTTCTTGAGCGGCGACCGACATCACACGGAGTTCTCAATGCTCAAAGAAACGGGACAATACCCGATCTACGACCTGACTGCATCGCCATTGACCTCTGGTCCGAATCCTCGAGCTGAAAAGGAGCCGAATGCATATCGTATTCCAGGCACTTTTGTTGGTCAAAGAAACTTTGCAATGATGGAACTCAGTGGAACCAAAGAAAAGCGAGCGATCAGCTTTAGTGTCTACGATTCCAGCGGAAAGCAACTGTGGACCAAGACGATTAGCTTGAAGGAAATGAAAGAAAACTAAGTTCAGCTTATCGTTCCACTTTGCCACATCGTATGTCTTTCTTGCATCAACCTCATCTACGCCTCATTCTCATTCTCGCTGCTGTCATGCGCGTTGGATTCTGGCTGGTGATGGTTGATCACGATCAGATCAAGGATGCCGAGTACGGTGTTATTGCTCAATACCTACTTGATGGAAAAGGTTATGCTTTTGTGTCGCAAAAGCAATCTGAACTGAGCTTTCACTACTCCGACAACGCTCAACCTCAGCCCTCAGCCTACATGATGCCGGGCTACACCTTCTTCATTGTCGCTCACCGTTGGACCTTCGCTCCGGCAACTCGCAGTGTAGCTTTGATGCTCGTGCAGACTCTATTCGCACTGGCAAGCATCGTGTTGCTGTATCGTTGGCTACAGTCTCGAAGTAATGAGCGCGTAGCGCTGATGAGCGCTTGGATACTCGCGTTACTTCCAGAGTTCGTTCTCAGTGCAAGCCTTGCTGCATCGGTATGCTTTGTGCACTTCTGCGTTGTTGTTTTGTGCTCGTCGTCTCTGTGGTTTCGCGGGCGCGTCAGAGACTACATCTTCCTCACAGCATGCGCCGCTTTGTATGTGAGCATTCGCGCAGAAGCGCTGTTGTTCTTGCTTGGTATCGGACTGGTCTATGCGGTACGACGTGATGTTCCCAGATTGACCTGCATCGCACTTGGAGTATGTTTAGTGCTCGTACCGTGGACGTGGCGGAACGCTCAACAACTTCAGACCTTCGTTCCTCTTACAACGAGCAGCGGACTCAATCTCTATCGCGGACACAACCCCTATGCGCTCGGCACATGGTCTGATCAGCGCATTGACTCAGCGCTGCAACAGCTTCCTTTTACTAATACAATCGAACTGCGAATTGACTCTTTGTACAAGGCGGAGGCGATGGCAACCATAGAGGCGCAGCCAGCTAGAGAACTTCAGCTAAGTGCATTGAAAGTGCTTCAACTGTTTACCGTTGAAATGAGTGATCAACGTTCTTGGTATGCGGCGTATTGGATTCCAAGCATACTGATCGGCTTGGGTGGCTTAGGAGGCTTTTTACTACGGCGTAGGCTTCGCCTCCGCCTGGGCAGCGAGATCAGCTTATTCATATTCAGCAGCACCCTGAGTACCGTGCTGTTCTTTTGTCTGCCACGCTATCAAACCATGCTGCGCATTGCCCTCATTCCATTCTTCGCATGCATCATCGATCTGATGCTCTCACGACGAAACATGCCGTCTAAAGATCAGAGCTGAGCGTCTTGCAATAACGCAGTCTCAACCTATCTATCAACTGAGTTCAATGCCAATGATAAAGCGTAAAAGCCTAGAGTATAACGCGCATTGCAGATTGTGTGGATAGCGATTCTTCCGCAGCGAGCGTTGCTGCTGTGATCGCGCGAATCTGTTCGTACGAGATTGGCATTTCTGTTCCATTTCGCACAGCAAGTACAGTTGCCTTCACTTCTTCGTCGTGCCCCTTCGTTCCATTGAAACTCATCTCACGTTTTTTCTTTGCGCTGTAGAGTTCCAGGCTTTTGAAGTTATTCATGATAGCACTGCGCTGTTCACAATGTGCTTCGCAGTATTCCTTAGGCAGAGCTCCATCACCAGTGGCAGTATAAATTACGGTTCCGAGCGAGCCGTCACTGAAGTGTATGGTGATACTGACGTTGTCGTGATTGACCCCTTGAGAATTCGCCGATACTACTGATGCTGCGTAAACGGTTTGCGGGAGAGCACCGCTAAGATAGACCATACAGTCAATAAAGTGACAGACTTCGCCAATGATACGTCCACCTTGTTCAGGTGCTTGAATCCAGTGTGTTTTAGGAATGAAGCCAGCATTCACGCGATAGAGCATTTGCAATGGATCTTTGCGTTCAGCAAAGAACTTTTTCATTGCCACAAAAGGCGCGGAGAAACGTCGATTGAAACCAACCATCACACGTCCACTACTTCCCTTCAGCGCTTCATCAATCTGCACCAACTCTTCAACATTGATACAGAGTGGCTTCTCAACAAAGATCGCCTTTCCAGCTTTGAGAGCACGAGTCACGTAGCTTGCGTGCGAGCTATGAGGTGAAGCGCAGACGACGAGATTTACATCTGGATGATCAATGAGTTCAGAGCCATTAGTGGATGCGACACTAAAGCCATAGCGCTTTGCAACGGAGTGTGCGTTAGCTGGTGTTGATGTTGAGACGGCAATCATTTTCGCGCCGTTGGCTTGCAGCGGAGGCAAGAGCATGGATTGCGCAAAGCTACCGGCACCGACGAGTCCAACATTGACACTATCCTTCGCCGAAGTAGCACGCTGCACACTACGTTCCGTTCCCTTGTCGCGCTCTGGGTATTGCAACACAATTCCGAGCGAAGGTTCAGTGTTCTTACCAGTAACAAGATCGTAGGCTTTCTGAGCATCGCGTATGTTGAAGTGATGCGTCGTGAGCGCTTGCATGTTGAGATGTTTGCGTGCCAGACCATCGAGGAAGGCTTGCATGTTGCGGTTCTCGGTCCACCGTACATATCCTGCCGGATAATCAACGCCACCTTCTTCATACAAAACGTCATAGCGTCCAGGACCGTAACTACACGAAATTCGAATATCAATTTCTTTCTCGTAGAACGGTGATCGTTGGATGTCCATACCAGTAACTCCAACAATGACCAGCTTGCCTTTTTTACGCAGCATCTTCATGGAGAGCTGCACAGGTTCATTAGACAAGGTGCTAGCGGTGATAATGACAGCATCAACACCAATTCCACCACTCAGTGCCTGAATCGTTGGAAGTGAGTCTGCAGAGCTTGGCAGAGTAGCATCACAACCAAAGCTCTTTGCGCGCTCGAACAGAGACTCGTTAATGTCTAAACCGATGACCTGACATCCACTGGCCTTCAAAAGTTGCACCGTGATTTGTCCTAACAATCCCAATCCAATCACAACCACAGTTTCACCTAAGCGCACATCAGCCTGACGTACACCTTGAAGGGCGATAGCACCAACGGTTGTGTAGGCAGCGTCATCAAATGACACGGATTCGGGTATGCGCGCAACAAGATTCTTCGGAACGGAGATGTATTCGGCGTGGTGCGCGAACTGCGCACCAGCACATGCCACTCGATCGCCTACAGCAAACTCATCACAGCGTGATTCAACAACGATACCTGCGGCACTGTATCCAAGGGTTTTAAAGGAGTCCAGACGATTGAGAACCTTGTTGACAGTGGTCATCAAACCATCCTTCTTCACCATCTCGAAAACCTGTTTCACCTGGTCTGGTTGTTTGCGGGCACGCTCCAACAAAGAGCTTTGCGCACTACTCACACTACTGCGCTCTGTACCAGCGCTAATGAGCGATGCCATGGTGCGAACAAGTACACCACCCTGCCTGCACCCTGGTGCCGGAATTTCGTCAATACTGAGTTCGCCCGATTTGAGATGCTGAAGTACCTGAAGCATAGTATCTGTCTGATTGAGTTGACCAGCAAATTACAATGAACAGCGCGAAAAGTGCCTTCAGACTTTGAAACAGGCTCTTTTTGTGGCTAGCGTGAACTATGTCCAACGCTGTTGCAGTCCAACCAGACCCAAGGAGAAAACTGGACTTGAATTGATGAAGGGCTAGAGTTAACTGAGTGTGTTGTCCCTCTACGTGCATAAGCTTATGCAGTCTTCAGGGCATATTCAATGCGAAGCTCGAACACTTCCAGACTGTCTACGACAAAGCAACTGTTGTATAGAAAGCGTTCACCGCCGAGATTGTATAGTTCAACACAGGCGGGAAGGAAGGAGCAGGCCAACACTTGATTCTACGCAGAGTAGTGCAGAGCAAGGTGCTTGCATTGTGCCCCCAAAAAAAAGAACCAAGCAACACCAAGCTACTGTGATGAATTTGGAAACGCCGTGAAGGTAGCGCGATGCAGAACATCAGACACTTGTTGTATTGTGTCGGCACTTGACTCATCAGTATTCGCGCTGAGTAAAATTTCTCTGACTTCTACACTGACATCCATTTGTGTTTCTACTTCCGGATTCCGGCGCGCTATGGAGACTGCGTCTGGAAGACTCTCGGCTTGAACGATGTATGCACAAATAGTGACTTGGCTTTCAGAACCAGGCTCAGACAAATGCCAGCCAGTCTCAACTTTTGAAAGGATTATTCCAGCAATATCCAGCGCAATCTCTCGAACTAACACGCCATCTTTTCTCAACTGCTCATAATAATTGGAGCAGCGCTGGGCGTACTCTGTTGCAGACGAATGATGTATTCCTTGTCCTTCCAACTTCCGATGACGTATGGTCAACAGATACTCTTTCATACTTCCCTCCTTTCCTGCAGTCGCTCTACTTTACGAGGTACTGCAGATCCGTGTAACTTTCCTGCGAAGCGCTAACAGCTCAGGACCTATATAATTGTAAGAGAACAAAAGAAAAGTCGAAGTACTGACAACCCATGCTCAGTCTACTTTACGAAACAACATGTAGCAGATGATATAACAACGCGAGACAGCAGATTTCAAATCACCATCCAATAGTAAAGAGCTGTATTGCTCTCGAGCACAAACGCGCTCACTATGCAGCCCTTTTTATTCATATTAAGCTCTCATCCAAAGCACGCCGCAATCTAAAAGCACGATTCTATATTAATATAGAGAATGCTGAGTTCAATATCAAGATCATCACTGTTAAGACCAGCTCAAAATTTTACGGTAAGAATAGAGCGACATTTGACATGGATGACTGATGCTGAGTACTTAGATTAGAAGCTGCATTGCCGCAAGTAGAAGACTTCGAACTCTCTTAGACTTCTGAAATTCCTTCCAGCTACTTCTGATTGATACAGTGGCAGTTTATACCCTAATCAGTGAATACCTTATCTGTCATTGACACTGTGTACATTCACTACTGACCAACGAGAAACGATTCCCTTGCTAGCGCTGATCGAGTACAATAGCATTCTGCATGAGATACAGCGAGTGTCTCAGGTGTACGTGCGGGGCTAGAGTTTATGTGAGGGGCTACAATTTGATCTGAGGGGCCAAGCTTCAACGTGAGGGTCTCAATCAGCTGAGGCTTTCTCTGTCTCCAGCAGATCTATCCTTGAAGAAACACGGAGACCTTTTATCGAAACACGCTCAAAAAAAAAGCCGTCTTCAAAACTGAAGACGGCTTCGTTGAGATTGTGTGTGTAAAAGCAAGTACTAGACTGTTGCTTTCTTTGGAGCGCGTTTGAGTGGAATGATTGGTGCGGGTTCGTCGCTGGTTATTTCAGGGAGAATCGCATCAATTCCGAAAATATTTCCAACAGAACTCTTCACCATCATGTCTTGGTAGCGGCGCAAACCAGTACCTGCTGGGATGAGTTGTCCGAGGATAATATTCTCTTTCAATCCGTGCATGTGATCAATCTTCGCTGATGCTGAAGCATCGGAAAGAACGCGAGTTGTTTCCTGGAAGGAAGCAGCTGAGAGCCATGACTCGGTGGTCAAGGATGCTTGGGTAATACCAAGCAAGAGAGGTTCAGCGATAGCTGGTTCAGCCTTGCGAGCCTTTATTTGCTTCTTCTCTTTCTTCGCCAACTCGTCATTGACTTCCTTCAAACGCTTGCGTGTAATGACTTCGCCAGTCTTGAGTTTTGAATCACCCTTGTCAACTACAACTACGCAGCTCTTTAGGTGTTCGTTTTCATCGTTGAAGAGGATACGATCGATCTGATCATTCTCGAGATAGCGAGAATCGCCACCATCCGTAACGCGTACCTTTTGGAGCATTTGACGAACGATAATCTCAATGTGCTTATCGTTGATCTTCACACCCTGCATACGATACACTTCCTGGATTTCATTGGTGAGGTAGCTTTGAACAGCTGCCGTACCCTTGATTGCCAGAATGTCGTGCGGATTAATAGCACCTTCTGTTAAGCGCTCACCAGCACGAACCAAGTCCGCGTCTTGAACAAGAATATAGCGTCCAGAAGGAGCTGAGTATTCTTTGCGGGTTTGGCCGTCGAGTGATGTCACATAAATCGTGATCGCTCCGCGCTTTGGTTTTGGATCTTTTGAAATGATACCGTCGATCTCAGCAATAACAGCAGGGTTTTGCGGTGAACGTGCTTCGAACAATTCTGTAACACGTGGCAAACCTCCCGTGATATCGCGGGTACGACCTAAATCTCTCGGCATCTTCACGAGCTTACCACCAACGCCAAGCAACTCGTTCTCGTCCACAATAATTTGTGCACGCGATGGAATGCTATAGGTAGCCATAACGGTACCGTCATCAGCAACCACTTCGATAGCTGGGAACTTGGTTTTATCACGTGAATCGATAACCATCTTCGCGATGTGACCTGTCTGCTCGTCATTCTCCTCACGATAGGTAACGTTCAGCACGAGATCCTTGTAACGAACACGACCAGCGCGCTCAGTAATAATTACTGCGTTGTATGGATCCCATTCGTAGAGCAATTCTCCCTTGTGAACAGCCTTGCCATCATGAACCTTCAGTACAGCACCGTAGGTAACATCATAGCGAGTGATAACACGTGTTGAATCCTTCTCGATGATGTTGATCACACCGGAACGACTTACTACTACTTCAACATCATTATCATCATCATCAATGAAGCGCACCGTACGAATGTTCTCAAAGGTGATTAAACCGTCTGCCTTTGACTGAACTGTTGATTGTGATGCAACCAAGGAAGCGGTACCCCCTGTGTGGAAGGTACGAAGCGTAAGCTGTGTACCTGGCTCACCGATGGACTGTGATGCGATAGTACCTACGGCTTCACCGGTGTCGACAATCTGACCCGATGCGAGGTTACGTCCGTAGCACTTTGCACACACACCGTGTCGCGCTTCGCAGGCAAGCACTGAACGAATGGTGACTTCTTCAATGGAAGCCGTTTCGATCGCTGCGGCTTTCGCTTCGTCGATCAAATCGCCCTTACGAACAATGACGTTCTTTGTGTTTTCAGGATCGATAACATCACTCAAAGCAACACGACCGAGAATACGCTCTGCCAATGTCTCCTTGATTTCCTCGCCATCCTTCAACGCACGCGTTGGAACACCACGAATGGTGCCGCAGTCTGGCATGGTAACAATCATATCTTGTGCAACATCATGCAAACGACGTGTGAGGTATCCCGCATCCGCCGTCTTCATAGCTGTATCCGCCAAACCCTTACGAGCACCGTGGGTAGAAATGAAGTACTCAAGAATCGACAAACCTTCGCGGAAGTTTGAGATAATAGGTGTTTCAATCAACTCACCTGCTGAACCAGTAATGGACTTCTGTGGCTTCGCCATCAATCCACGCATACCAGCAACCTGACGAATCTGCTCTTTCGAACCCCGCGCTTGGGAGTCAAGCATCATCCAGAATACGTTGAATCCATCTTTGGCTTTTTGCAATTCGCTGTACAAGCGATCAGCAACTTGGTTCGTTGCGGTTGACCAGGTATCGATGATCTTGTTGTAACGCTCACCGTTCGAGATAATACCGTTCATGTAGTAGGAACGGATCTGATCTACTTGCTTTTGAGCCTTTGCTACGATCTCATCTTTAATCGGAGGAACAACAAGGTCATGGATGGATACCGACAATCCACCGCGCATAGCGTAGCTAAAACCAAGGTCCTTGAGGTTATCAAGGAACTCTACCGTCTTTGCCAAACCTACCGTGCGGAAGCAGTGTCCAATGATCTGTTTCAAACGCTTTTTCGCCAACAACTCATTCAAGAATCCAATGGCTTCTGGAACAATACGGTTAAAGATGATACGACCAGTTGAGGTTTCAATCATCTCTGACTTGACACGCACCTTAATCTTAGCGTGCAAATCAAGCTTACCGCTGTTGTGCGCAATCAAGACTTCAGCCGCTGAAGAGAAGACTTTGCCTTCGCCTTGCGCACCTGGTTTGATCTTTGTGAGGTAGTAGGTACCAAGAACCATGTCTTGTGATGGTACTGCTACCGGTTCACCATTCTGCGTATGCACAATGTTGTGTGGTGCAAGCATCAACAACAATGCTTCTAGTTGCGCTTCGTGACTCAATGGTACGTGAACAGCCATTTGGTCACCGTCAAAGTCAGCGTTGAACGCTGTTGTTACCAATGGGTGAAGTTGGATAGCCTTTCCTTCAATGAGACGAGGCTGGAATGCTTGAATACCAAGACGGTGAAGTGTTGGAGCACGGTTCAGAAGGATTGGGTGACCGTCGATCACCTTCTCGAGAATATCCCATACTTCATTTGTCTTGCGCTCTACCATCTTCTTCGCACTCTTTACCGTCTTCACGTGTCCGCGCTCAATGAGCTTGCGAATAATGAATGGCTTAAAGAGCTCAACAGCCATGTCTTTTGGAAGACCGCAGTCAGAGATACGCAACTCAGGTCCTACAACGATTACCGAACGACCAGAGTAGTCAACGCGCTTACCGAGCAAGTTCTGACGGAAGCGACCGGTTTTACCCTTCAAGGTATCGGACAATGACTTGAGTGCACGTTGTGATTCGGAACGAACGGCGCGACGTGAGTTGTCGAACAACGCGTCCACAGCCTCCTGCAACATGCGCTTCTCATTACGCAAAATCACTTCAGGAGCCTTGATATCGATCAAGCGCTTCAAGCGATTGTTACGGATGATAACGCGACGATAAAGGTCGTTCAAATCCGACGTAGCGAAACGTCCACCTTCGAGAGGCACCAACGGACGAAGATCTGGTGGGATGACTGGGATAACATCCAGTACCATCCACTCTGCTTTGTTTGGTGTACGACCATCTGGCGGTACACGGAACATATCGAGAATGCGCAAACGCTTGAGCAAGTCTGCTTTACGTTGTTGTGATGTTTCATCAGCAAGAAGTTGCTTTAGGCGAGGATACTCTTCGTCTGCATCAATGCGACGAAGCAATTCCTTCACTGCTTCTCCACCGATGAGAGCAATGAACTTGCTAGGATCATCATCATCCATATCGCGCTCAGCTTTTGGCAAAGCAGCGAGTACTTCTAGATACTGTTCCTCGGTCAACAAGTCCTTGTACTGCAAACCTGTGCTACCTGGTTGGATAACCACGTATGACTCGTAATACACGATACGCTCAGCATCCTTGGTTGGAATACCAATAACGCCACCAATCTTTGATGGCAGAGAACGCAAGAACCAAATGTGTACTACTGGCACAGCGAGCATGATGTGACCCATGCGCTCACGGCGCACAGACTTTTGAGTTACTTCAACACCACAACGATCGCAGACAATTCCTTTGTAACGAATTCTCTTATACTTTCCGCAGGCGCATTCCCAGTCACGGATTGGACCAAATATCTTCTCGCAGAAGAGACCGTCCTTCTCTGGTCGGAACGAACGATAGTTAATCGTTTCCGGCTTCGTGACTTCGCCATGTGAACGATTCAGAATATCATCTGGTGATGAGATTCGAACCTGAATCTGACGAAATCCACGACGCGGTATGCTTAAAGATTGCATCATAATTTTTTATCTCCTGTATGGGAGTCTGTTTGAATTTCTGTTTGTGTACCTGTCTAACTGAGGCTTCGCCTCCGCTGCTCCATGAAGAGCGATGATCAGTAATGATCGGATTGTTTAGTCGATCTTAACGTCCAGACACAAGCCCTGAAGCTCGCGTACCAAAACGTTGAAGGACTCAGGGATATTCGGGTTCGGCATATTCTCGCCCTTGACGATGCTTTCATACATCTTCGCCCGACCCTGTACGTCGTCCGATTTCACCGTGATCATCTCCTGCAAGGTGGAAGCAGCTCCGTAGGCTTCCAACGCCCAAACTTCCATCTCTCCCAAACGCTGACCACCGAACTGCGCTTTTCCACCCAACGGTTGTTGAGTGATAAGTGAGTATGGCCCAATGGAACGAGCGTGGATCTTGTCTTCAACCAAGTGAGACAGTTTCAGCATGTAAATCACGCCCACTGTTACTTCGTGGTGGAAGGCATCTCCGGTACGACCATCATACAAGACAGTCTTTCCGGTGTTTGGCAAGCCAGCTTTATCCAGGAATTCTTTCACTTCTGCCCATGACGCACCATCGAAAATTGGCGTCGCAAAGTGTACTCCTAATTTCTTGGCAGCCCAGCCCAACGCTGTTTCATAGAGCTGACCAAGATTCATACGAGAAGGTACACCAAGTGGGTTGAGAATGATGTCGACTGGTGTTCCATCCGGCAAGAATGGCATGTCTTCAACATTCACAATCTTCGAAACAATACCCTTATTACCGTGACGACCTGCCATCTTATCACCCACTTGAAGCTTGCGCTTCTTTGCGATGTAGACCTTAGCCATTTGCAAAATGCCTGGCTGAAGTTCATCACCCTGAGCAATCTTGTTGCGATCGACGCGTGCCTGACCCTGTAGCTCATTACGACGCTTGAGGTAGTTGTCGACAAGTGTAGTGGTCATTGCCATTGCCTTCTTGTCCGCAACCCATGGGTTGTCGGTAGTCAAAAGCTCAGGTACCAAATCACCCTTATCGAACTTCTCGCGAAGGTTCGCTGCGGTAATCTTCGAGCCGCTGGAATAGATACGCTTGTCATCTGTAGTACGAACACCCATGCTGGTTTGTCCGTCGAGAATACGACCCAGACGTTCTACGAAGTCACCATCCAGATCACGAAGCTGGTTCGCTTCACGACGGTTGATTGCTTCTTGACGCTTCTTTTCTTCTGCGCGGAACTCAGTATCTGTGGTTACCATTCGGCGAGCGAAGACTTTGGTGTTGATGACAACACCGTTTAAGCCTGGAGGTGCCTTGAGCGACACATCCTTTACATCGCCTGCTTTGTCTCCAAAGATTGCGCGCAAGAGCTTTTCTTCTGGTGTTGGATCTGATTCACCCTTTGGAGTGATCTTACCAATCAGAATGTCGCCTTCTTTGATCTTGGTTCCGATGTTTACAATACCACCTTCGTCAAGATCCTTTGTTGCGTCATCGCTAACGTTTGGAATTTCACGTGTAAACTCTTCCTCACCACGCTTGGTATCACGTACTTGAAGTGTGTACTCTTCAATGTGGATTGAGGTAAAGACATCACGAGCAACCAATCGCTCAGAGATAATGATAGCATCCTCAAAGTTGTATCCGCGCCAAGGCATGAACGCAACGAGTACGTTACGACCCAATGCCAACTCACCCATTTCGGTTGAAGCTCCGTCTGCCAGTGGCATGCCACGAACAACACGTTGTCCGCGCTTCACGATAGGCTTGTGGTTGATACAAGTATCTTGGTTTGTACGGAAGTACTTGAGCAATGGATAGGTGATGACATTGTCGCCACCAAATGATGTCAGTCGCTCATCTTCTGTGCGCTCATCATCATAACGAACACGCACGAAATCTGCGCATACGTAATCCACAACTCCATCATCTTCTGCAAGAAGTAAGGCACGTGAGTCGCGCGCAACGCGAGCTTCCATGCCAGTACCTACAACAGGAGCCTCAGGACGTAGCAAAGGCACGCCCTGACGTTGCATGTTTGAACCCATCAATGCACGGTTCGCGTCATCATGCTCAAGGAATGGAATCAAGGACGCAGCAGGTGAAGTAATTTGATCTGCTGTCATGTCCATGTAATCGATTTCATGCGGCTCGACCATAACGTAGTCGCCACTCTGACGGGCACGAACTCGTTCTTCAACGAAGTGTCCTGCCTTATCAAGCTTGGTTGAAGCTGGTGCAATAATCTTCCCATCCTCTCGCTCTGCTGGCAAGAACTCAACTTCGTTGGTCACCTTACCCTTAACAACCTTGCGGTATGGAGTTTCGATGAAGCCGAAAGAGTTAATGCGCGCGTGCATAGCGAGCGAGGAAATAAGACCGATGTTTGGACCTTCAGGGGTTTCAATCGGACAGAGGCGACCATAGTGTGTATAGTGAACGTCACGAACCTCGAAGCCTGCGCGCTCACGAGTCAAACCGCCAGGTCCAAGAGCAGAGGTACGACGCTTGTGCGTGATCTCGCTCAATGGATTGGTTTGATCCATGAACTGTGATAGCTGGTTGGTACCAAAGAACTGATTCACAACGGAGGTGATCGTACGTGCATTCACAAGCTCAGCAGGAGTGATGCTCTCGCCGTCGTGAATAGACAAACGCTCTTTAATGGTACGAGCCATACGGGTGAGACCCGTATTGAACTGTGTGGTCATTTGCTCACCAACTGTACGAACACGACGATTTCCCAAGTGGTCAATATCATCCACTGGACGCTTCATATCGCGTAGATCGATCAAGTAGCGGATAATCTCAACGATATCCTCTTTGGTCAATGTCGTGGTTTGGTTTGCTTGTGTAAGCTTGAGCTTGTCATTGATACGATAGCGTCCAACAACACCCAAGTCGTAACGCTTCTCATCAAAGAAGAGCTTGTGGATCAGACCGTATGCTGTGTCCATATCCGGTGGCTCACTCGAACGCATCTGACGATAGATAGCCTCGAGAGCATCTTCGCGATTGCGTGAGGTATCCTTCGCAATGGTCTTCGAGATGATAGGTTCATCGCTTGCTTGTGTGTACTTGTAGAGTTCAATCTCTTCAACACCAGAAGCTTTGAGAACTGCAAAGAGCGGTTCATCGATAATCTGCTCACGGGTAGCAACAATTTCACCCGTGTTCATGTCGATGATATCCGCAGCGATCTTACGTCCAATCAACTCTTGAGTGATTTTCTTCTTTGGAATCTTGATCGTCAAATCAAAGAGGTTCAGGATTTCTTCATCGGTCGAGAAACCAAGTGCACGTAAAAGCGTGGTGACTGGGAATTTCTTCTTGCGATCGATATAGGCATACATCACGTCGTGGATGTCGGTTGTAAACTCAACCCACGATCCCTTGAACGGAATGATACGTGCTGAATAGATCTTGGTACCGTTCGGGTGGACTGCTTCATCGAAGAACACGCCAGGTGAACGGTGCAATTGCGATACGATAACGCGCTCTGCACCATTGATGATGAAGGTACCGCGTGGAGTCATCGCAGGAACGTTTCCTAGGTATACCTCTTGCTCTACTGCTTCGATGTAATCTTCAGAGCTCTTATCGGCTTTTGAAGAGAGACGAAGTTTGGCTTTGAGGGTCTTAGCGAAGGTGAGTTCGCGTTCCCGACATTCCTCTTCCGTATACTTTGGCTTTTCAACGATGTACTCGATGAACTCCAACTGAAACAATTCCGACTGATCGAGAATTGGGAAGTTGGTGAGAAAAGCTCCCTGCAAACCTTTGCTCAGGCGATCCTGCGAAGCAGCATCTTCCTGAAGAAAGTCGTTATAGGATTGAATCTGTACGCCGAGCAAGTCCACGTACGATCCTTCATCCGGTACCTTGGCAAAGGTGATACGATTGCGCAGATGAACGATGCCACCATCGTCGTGCGATACAATCGCTTCGCCTTTTCTATGCGTTTTAGCCATTAGTAAATACCTCGATGTGAGTGATTGAATAAATATTCGTTTTCAGTTTTTGTCGTAGTCTTCGAATCATTCAAGCTTGGCTTGAATGAAGCCCAAGACTTCGGAGATTCATGGGTCTTTCGTTGTACAAGTGAGCGCGCAGCGCTCGCGTGTAAGAAAAAGACTCATGATCGTATAGACTTCATAAGAGCGTCGAAGCAAGTGCCACTCTAACGTTTACAGCTTTCGAAGCCTACAGCGAAGAGTGCGACGAGTTCGTCAAGTAAGGGCAAAAAAAAAGGATCTCCCAAGCAAACACAAACGCAGTCGGAAAATCCCAGATGTACAAAGCGTACAAGTTCTATGAAAAAGATCATGCACCACGTGGGTGCTGCGTTCAACCAGAGCTATTGAGATCCTTCAAATGCGAAGGATCTCAATGCTCAGAGTTGCGTTGGGTAGTAGGCATGATACATGCGTTACTAACCATCAATTATTGACGACATCAGGCGATAGAAAACCAACACCTGAAGTCCATTGGTGCAGAGAAGCTCGTTCACTGCAATGCTGCTCCTGCGGCAAACCTTATTTCAAGGTTACCTTAGCGCCTGCTTCTTCAAGCTTCTTCTTCAGTGCTTCAGCATCTTCCTTGGTTGCGCCTTCCTTGATGATTTTTGGAGCGCCTTCAACGGTGTCCTTAGCTTCCTTCAAGCCAAGACCGGTGATTTCGCGAACAACCTTAATAACGTTGAGCTTTTGTGCACCACCGTCGGTGAGTTCAACATCAAATTCGGTCTTTTCTTCAACTGCTGCAGCTGCTGCTGCAGGAGCTGCGCCCATCATCATTGGGGCTGCTGCCGTTACACCGAACTTATCTTCCAAAGCCTTCTTGAGTTCAGAAGCTTCGCCAAGTGTAAGTGCACTGATCTTTTCTACCAATTCATCGATATTTGCTGCCATGAGATACTCCAATAATAAAATGTTAATATTCTAATGTTACCTACGCTACACGATGCACCTGCATCCACCTTTCGTTCTCACTCCAGGACCATGCTGATATCTCAGCGCTGATACCCGAAGGTCATAAAGAACTTAGGCTGCCTTTTTGCGAGCCACTTCCTCGATAACCGAGGAAAGGTCACGCATGACGGCGTTGATAGAGCCAACGATTCCTGAGATAGGAGCGTTGATGCTACCAAGGATACCCGCGATAATTTCTTCGCGAGTTGGGAAGTCAGCAATGACTTTGAGCTGCGAACCATCGTACACTACACTCTCAACCACAGCTACTTTCAAACGTGGCTTCTCTGACTTTGCAGAGAAATCACGAAGAATTTTAGCTGGAGAGATTGGATCATTCTCGCTAGCGAAAATGACTGCGGTTTGACCAAACAGCTGTTTAGCTGTAATGTCAGCGCTGCCAGATTCTTTCAAAGCACGGAGGAGGAAGGTGTTTTTTGCAACACGATACTCAATACCCTTTGCTTTGAATTCCTTGCGAAGAGCCCAATCTTGGTCGACAGTCATGTGTGCGAAGTCAACGAAGTACAATGCAGAAGCATTGCGCATCTTTTCGCCCAATTCAGTCACTACCGCTTGTTTCTGCTCTTTGGATACCATATAAACCCTTTGATTAATTCTGCTCAGACATCAAATTAAGCTTGCGCCCAACTTGAGAAGCGATGTCCTTACAGGATTGCGTAATAGCCAATGTGAATTAAGTACTACCTGTTGACCTTGTGAAGAAAAAAGCACTTGATGTCGGCGGTGCATGCGAACATACTCCATCGCACATCTTAGCCTTCGGTCTTCATACCCAGTGAAGATTCTGCAACCTTCACGCTAGGGCCCATTGTTGATGCGAAATACATACTACGGATGTATTTGCCTTTTGCTGTTGCAGGCTTCGCGCGCACAATGCTTTGGAAAAAGCTCATGACGTTTTCTGCGAGTTGTGTTTCATTGAAGGAACACTTTCCAACAGCCGCTTGAACATTTCCAGCTTTGTCAACACGGTATTCAATCTTTCCAGCCTTCACCTCTTTAACCGCTTTCGCTACATCGAATGTTACGGTACCAGACTTTGGATTTGGCATAAGACCACGAGGTCCAAGCACACGACCAAGCTTACCAAGGTCACCCATCACATCTGGTGTTGCAATAATCACATCGATGTCAGCCCAACCGGACTGAAGTTTTTCGAGGTATTCGGTGAATCCTGCATGATCTGCACCAGCATCCAAAGCTTCTTTGTCCTTTGGAGCCTTTGCGACCACCAATACACGAACGGTTTTACCGGTTCCGTGTGGAAGTGATACAGTGCCACGTACCAATTGATCTGCTTTACGTGGGTCTACACCGAGGCGGAGAGATACTTCAAACGACTCGTCGAACTTTGCTTTTGCCGTTTCTTTAATAGCGGCAATAGCTGACTTGAAGTCGTATTCTTTTCGCGCATCAATTTTCTTTGCGGCTGCGCGATAGCGTTTTCCGTGAGTTTCAGACATATGTCCTCCTGTGCTTCAAACGACGTTGGCGTGTAAAGATCTGCAAGCAGTCTCGAATCACCCTTCGTCTCACACGTTAATGAAAAGAATGGATCCAATATGCAGTGTTTCACTACCTACTGGCCCTTCACCACTCAGCACTTTGCTGCGGTGAATTGATCTTGTGTTCAGTGATCCTCATCACAGGCCAACAAGAACTTGTTTGAATCAGCCAATTGCCAACAGGCAACCGACATTTTCAGCATGGTGTCAAATACGGCAAACGCAACCGTTGAAAGACAACAGTTGCGTTAGCGAGTCATTCGATCTTAGAGTCCTTCTACTTGCAAGCCCATACTACGAGCGGAACCTGCAATCATGGAAACAGCGCTTTCCATGGAGTCGCAATTCAAATCGCCCATTTTGATCTTGGCGATTTCTTCCAATTGCGCACGCTTCACCGTACCAACCTTGTTACGGTTTGGTTGGCCAGATCCCTTTTCGATACCTACTGCCTTCGCCAACAAAACTGCTGCCGGAGGTGACTTCACAACAAAGGTGAAGCTCTTATCTGAAAAGAAAGTAATCTGCGCAGGAACGATCATACCCTGCTGCTTTGCGGTACGCGCATTGAATTGCTTGACGAATTCAGAACCGTTCAAACCACGTTGACCAAATGCAGGACCAACTGGTGGAGCCATAGTAGCTTCCCCAGCCTTTAACTGCAATTTGAACTGTCCCATTATCTTTTTTGCCATTGCGAACTCACTTCAATAAATAAGAAAATGTACTGTGCTGTCGCGGTGCTGACTGTGAAAGAAATCCAGAGCTTCATGCTCAGTTGAAGGACTCTATCTCAGAAAACCGCTAACGGGTGTGGGGTTGCTCTTATTGCGGACGCTCTATTTCAACCTGATCGAAATCCAGTTCTACAGGTGTACGACGTCCAAGAATACCAACTTCCACTTTCAACTTTTGCTTTTCATTATTGACTTCCTTCACTGAACCACTAAAGTTCGAGAATGGACCTTCAATAACCTTAATCGGATCGCCAATCTGAAAGGCATGCTCAATCGTGGCAACGTCTTTACGCTCTTCCACACGACCAAGAATACGGGCCACTTCATCCGGCTGCAGTGCCTGAGGCTCTGACTTTGCATTCGCTGCAAGAAAACCAACTACCCCTTGCAAACTGGTGATTATATCATGCACTTTCTTATCTAAGGCAACTTCAATCATAATGTAGCCCGGAAGAAAGTTCTTTACTCGCTGACGACGCTTGCCGTTTCGCACTTCAAAAACTGTTTCCTCAGGGATAATCACATTAATGATCTTGCCCTCTAGATGAGGGTAGCGCTTGATCTCTTGCTCCAACGCCGTCTTCACCTTGGCTTCATGCCCGGTGTAGGTACGCAATGCATACCATTTTGGTGTTTGAGCTGGTACGACAGTTCCCATGGTTAAAACTTGCTGTAGATGAAATTCATACCCGAACTCATGATGATATCCACCACGAATACAAAGACCGAAATCAACACACAAGTCACTGCCACAACGATGGTCGACTCACGAAGCTGCTCGCGTGTTGGCCACGTAACTTTCTTCATCTCTTTCGAGACGTCGTTGAAAAACAGTTTTATGTCATCGATAATCATATCAAACCTTTCATATGTTTTTGAGCAGGGGCGGCAGGAATCGAACCCGCAACCAACGGTTTTGGAGACCGCTACTCTACCAGTTGAGCTACACCCCTATCCTCGAGCTGACGAGCAGGATTGAACTGCCGACCTCTTCCTTACCAAGGAAGTGCTCTACCATCTGAGCTACGTCAGCAACCGTATTGAGCGGGAAACGGGGTTTGAACCCGCGACCCTCAGTTTGGGAAACTGATGCTCTACCACTGAGCTACTCCCGCAAAGGGATGTTTCCCGACACCTATTCATGATTGCTTTTCTCAAACTTATTTCAAAGCTATAAGCTAGTGCCTTTCGCATCCTTCATTTTAGCAGCACTCACGAAAAACATGAGTAACTGAGAAAATGCGCTTTGCAACCAAGACCTCTAACGTCACAACCTCGTTCGTACCTCGCTCTTACACCCGCTAAAAAAACAGCGAGCAAAGTCAAAGACCGAACTACTTTCAAAAAGTGCCTGCATTCGCTTTCGTCGTGTTCAAGCTCAAACAGTGGACTCAAACACCTACGAACCTTCTCGCCAGACAGCTTCAACGAATCAACCGAATCAACTGCCCGAAACTACTCTTGTCGCACAGTCACTTTTTTCTTCTTTCAAACAACCCGATGAACCTGTGTCCATCGCCGAATTGCTACGAAGCCCGCGGCTTGTGTCGGTCTGGATTCCAATTCTGCTTATCCAATGAATCGCTTACGATTCTGGTAAAGCAAGACTGAATTCCGTTCATCCCAATCTCCAAACTTTCTCTTTTCATCGTTGCTTCCGAGCCCTTGCTCAATAAGCACTACGTACGAAAAACATTACCAAAGCTTGCAAGGTAGATGTTGAGCGGGAGACGAGGCTCGAACTCGCGACCAACAGCTTGGAAGGCTGTGACTCTACCACTGAGTTACTCCCGCATACACAAACATTCCACAGACACTCAACTCTGTAGTCACTATTTCTCTGCTATCTCTCGGTACTCAGATAATCAAATACTCAGTTACTCAGCCTATAAGAGCTCTGCCACGTTGGAACTTCACTGAGCTGTTGATGTTTCATCAACCATGCTTTCGCTCAACACAAAATTCACATACACTGCTCAATAGCGTCGGTTGACCTACTGATCAGCTTCCGTCGTAATTCCGTTTTCATAGATCGTATCGCACAAACACTGTTGCTCGGTCTTTTGCATTCACAACAAGTCCGCAGCAGTGCATGGCGAATATGCTGTGGGCAGGGACGGATTCGAACCGCCGAAGTCGATGACAGCAGATTTACAGTCTGCCCCCGTTAGCCACTTAGGTACCTGCCCGGGATATTAGCCCGCTAAAATAGCGCAAAGAAGGATTCTGGCAAGCGAAAAAATGAAATGATGGGTGGCGACTAGATAGCCGAGTTCTGCATTGCTGAGCAGAAATCCTGGAAAAGATAGTCGGAATCATGAGGTCCTGGAGAACTCTCGGGATGGTATTGCACGCAAAAAACTGGGAGTTCTTTGTGCCGGAAACCGCTTAAGGTATTGTCGTTTAAGTTGATATGGGTTGCCTCAAGTTCCGCCGGCAAGGTCTGAATATCAACCGCAAAACCGTGATTTTGAGAGCTAATCTCGATTTTTCCGGTCTGTAGATTCTTTACGGGATGATTAGCGCCACGGTGCCCGAACTTGAGCTTGTAGGTCTTGGCTCCAAAAGCTAAACCAAGGATTTGATGTCCTAAACAAATGCCAAAAACAGGCTTTTTTGAATCAATTAAGGCCTTTGCTGTCTCAATTCCATAATGCACTGCCGCTGGGTCGCCCGGGCCGTTCGATAGAAAGTACCCGTCCGCTCCCGATGCTAAGAGCTCTGTAGCGGATGTTTGGGCTGGGAAAACCTGAACTTGACAGCCGTAATACTCGAGTCGACGTAAGATATTGTTCTTGATACCGAAATCAAGGGCAGCAACTTTGAATTTCTTGTTAATCGGCAAGGAATCGCTTAAAAGATCTCCCTCGCTGCGATTTGGTTCATAGGTATAGACTGCTTTGGTGCTTACAAGCGGACACAAATCCAAACCTTCCATGGATGGCAATGCTCGAACTCGTTCTACCAACTGTTCTGTACTCTCGGTCGAGGTACTCACAATACTACGCATCGCACCCTCTGAACGCAGAACACGAACCAGTTGGCGCGTATCGATACCTTCGATGCCGATTTTTCCTAATCGAGCTAAGTAGTCGCCCAATGACTGGGTCGCTCGCCAATTTGAATAGTGCTTTGAATATTCAACTACAACCAAACCTTCAGCTTGAACGATAGCGGATTCCATGTCTTGCTCGTTAACGCCATAGTTGCCTATGTGAGGGTAGGTAAACGTGACGATTTGCCCTTTGTAACTAGGGTCACTAAGCACTTCCTGATACCCGGCCATCGCAGTATTGAAAACTATCTCACCCCTGGCCTCTGCCTTTGGATCTCCAAACGCATAACCGTGAAAAATCATTCCGTTCTCAAGTGCTAGTACTGCTGGTGTGTACATGGGGAAGGTCGTCGAATTATCGTGGAAAGTACAGACGCAGACGCAAAGATACGAAGGAACTGTCATCTGTCAGGTGGATATAGAAGCCATCTCCGCGAGCCTGAATAAAAGTCATAATGCAAATGAGTCATACCCTCTTCTTGAATGCTGCTAGAGCGTGCTTTCTCTCCTTTCAAGTGCACAGCCCGAACACGTGAGCATCTTCGCTTCCTAGACAGCCTGTTCAACCCCTTCCACAGATTCCATCCACGAACTCGCCTGCATAGTCGTCTCCTACCCCAGCTTCACGATAAGCCTGCGGTTCTCTCTTGATCTCTTCGTACATTGAACTATGAACATTCTCCCTTACACTCCTGCCCTCGTGCTCCTCTTGAGCCTCTTTTCTTGCGCTCGAGCAGAGCAGACCGAGCAGCGTGTTCCAGCTCTTCATCAACAACCAACGGGTTCTATGCAATCATCTTCTGATACAGCTACCTTCGGCGCAGGTTGCTTCTGGTGCGTCGAAGCACTCTTTCAACAACTGGATGGAGTGCAACAGGTTCGCTCCGGATACTGCGGAGGCTCTGTTTCCAATCCCTCTTACAAAGAGGTCTGCACCGGCACAACTGGCCACGCTGAAGTCTGCCAGATTGTCTTCGATCCTTCAGTAATCACGTACGACGAGCTTCTGCAGGTCTTCTGGCAAAGCCATGACCCAACTACTCTGAACAAGCAGGGCAACGACGTGGGCACTCAATACCGCTCTGTTGTTTTCTTCCACTCCGATGCTCAAAAAGCTACCGCAGAGAAGTACAAGAAGGAACTGAATGAGCAGAAGGTCTGGCCTGACCCAGTCGTCACGGAAATCGCACCCATCAGCACTTTTTACCCTGCTGAGGACTATCATCAGAACTACTTCAATGAGAATGGCTCACAGCCCTATTGTAGCTTCGTTATTAAACCAAAAGTTGAGAAGTTCCAAAAGGTGTTCAAAGAGAAGCTTAAGAAGCACTAGCTCTCATGCCGCACTGCGACTGGAGTTTCGCTTCTCAGTGATTGCGCACAAACGGCCTTGTGCCCCTACGGTCCATACTCAGCTCCATGGCTAGGATTGCGCCGTCAAGAGATTTTTCTTACTCAGCTGCACTGCGTGCAGGCGAGCTCCTTCGGCTTCCAACTCTTCAGCACATCCAAACCAGATATCTCTTGTCTCGAAGCTAAGGCTGCCTGAAAGGCAGCCTTGATAAAAAGCATCTCTAAGAGCTCACAAGCAGAACCGATGTGTTTGTCGAGCCAACTAGGGTTAAAAGACAGGCTGATACACCTGTGTACTGCGCCACACCCCAGAAAAAACCCTCATGTGCGGGCACTGCTCAGCTCCCACATAGGTACGAAGGAAGAACAGGACGCTCCTTTCACAATCGCGTTAAGGCTACACTCAGTCGTCATCGTTTCTGGCAGATAACGAGTCTCAAAGCTAGTTCACTAATGCACCACTGTTTTCGACGAAGAGCTTTGCACTGCTCTTGCCGTTGGATCAACGAACTGGAGTTGCACACTTGCCGAGGTGCTTTCTGACTAGTGATTCTCTAGTTTTGTAGTCTCTAGTTTTTTCGTCACCAATCGTGTCGAGTCCGTGCATTGACCTTCTACTCTGGTTACATCGCGTCGAAGAACAAGAAGTGTCAATGTGAACGTGAGCAATGATCAACCTTACAGCTCTTCAACCATGCGAAACGTCTACGTCGTCCTTTTCGGAATACTCATCTCGCTCAGTTCACTTTGCAGCGCTCAGCAGAGCAGCACAGGCTCGCCTAATGTGATGCCGAGTGTGCTCGTGAATCCCGGACAAACTTCGCCCGGGCAGAGCGAAAGTGTGAGCTCGGTCGATAGTTCAGCCGGTATGAATGGGCGAGCCCAAATCGCCTTTGTGCCTCCAGTCTTAGAACTGACCATCGATTCAACAAAATGGCTGCAAACCAAGATAAAGCTGCTCAATCGTGGTAACGCTCCATTACGACTGAGCGCTATCAAGCCAAGTTGCGGTTGCGCTTCAGCAACCGTAATGAGCAACCCCGTGAAGCCAATGGAGCTGGCGGATGTATTGGTTCGCATTAACACGTCAGCCCTCAAGGACTCGCTCAGTATGATTGAGTTCAATGTTGAAAGCAACGCCACTACCCCTAGCTTCGTGTACCGAGTCTACGTCCGAAATCCCAAAGCAGCTGGCGCAGCTATGCAGGATCAGCAGTCGCAACCCTCTGCTCCAGTCAACGCAGACAAACCAAAGAATTAGCATTTTGCTAACATCAAAGAGCAGTTCCACAGTCTGGCTGCTATTTATCTTTGTCGCCGAAGTGTCGATCTAGTTACTATCGGATTTGCCCACCTTTGGGGCAGTTCTAATGGTCTAGTTGGCAGGAAAGACACAAAAACTCAGTTCAGTGCCTGTTCTCTGCAGGCACCTAACGAGTTCTTTGCTTCTTTCTCCATCATTCTCCATAATAGTCTATCACATCTGGCGTCTAAGCACTACCATATACTTTTTCCTTCTCTCGTTGTATGAAAAAACTCAGCATTTTCTCCCTCCTCCTCATCTCAGCTTTGGTGTTGGGCGGCGTGGCAGTAGGCACTTTGGTTGGTCCTCGCCTCATCGGTGGCGACAACATCTACGATCAGGTTGCCAAGTTCAACCAGGTACTCAACATGGCATCAAAGAACTATGTTGATGATGTTGACACTCAAAAGCTCACAGAAGCAGCCATTAAAGGTATGCTTGGTGAACTCGATCCGCACTCTGTTTACATCTCTGCGAAGGAGATGCAAAAAGTTGATGAGGATTTCAAAGGAAGCTTTGATGGTATTGGTGTTGAGTTCGACGTAGTGCACGACACCATCACCATCGTTACTGCTATCAACGGCGGACCGAGCGAAGCGTTGGGAATCATGGCTGGAGATAAAATCGTCAAGATCGACGGTCAAAGCGCTATTGGCCTTACCAGGGAAGATGTTCCGAAGAAACTTCGTGGACCGAAGGGTACACTGGTCACAGTGAGCATCAAGCGCGAAGGAGAGTCGAAGAATCTTGAGTTTGCCATTACACGCGACAAAATCCCACTCTACTCCGTATCTGCTTCTTTCATGATCGAAGGCGGAGATGTTGGTTTCATCTCAGTCAATCGCTTTTCTGCTACTACAGCTTCTGAAGTGTTCGAAGCTGCACGCAAGCTGCGCGGCGAAGGAATGAAGAAGTTAGTTCTTGACTTGCGAGGCAACCCTGGTGGGTATATGGAGCAAGCGACCACTATTGCTGATCAGTTCTTAGAAGGCGGACACAAAATAGTGTACACAAAGTGTCGTCGCCCTGAGTTCGAAGAAGTCAAATACTCAGCAAGCGGCGATGAATTCGAGAAGCTCCCTCTTATCGTTCTCATCAACGGCGGCTCTGCATCAGCAAGCGAAATCGTATCAGGTGCTGTACAGGACCTTGATCGCGGTTTGATCGTTGGCGAAACATCCTTCGGTAAAGGTCTGGTTCAAAAACAATTTGATCTCGGCGATGGCTCGGCATTCCGCCTCACTATCTCTCGCTATTACACTCCGTCAGGACGTACCATTCAACGGAACTACAAAGACAAAACCAAGTATTATCAAGGTGTGGGTCGTGAAGAGGGTGAAGAGGGCGACAACATTTCGCACAACGTAGATACCAAAGACACGTCACGTCCGGTATTCAAAACTCTTGGTGGCCGTAAGGTCTTGGGCGGTGGGGGCATCACTCCTGATTACATCGTAAAGTCCGACACTGTCAATAAGTTTAGTCGCGAACTACGTGCTAAGAACGTTTTCCAAGAGTATGTCGTCAGCACCTACATGAAGGAACACGGACCAAGCATTCGTACAAAGTATCCTACAATGCAACAATTTGTCCGCGATTTCAAAGTAGACAATACAATGCTCGATGGTGTGAAGGCCTTAGCAAAGTCAAAAGGAATTCAGTGGGACGACAAACTGTTTGAACAAGATGAAGACTTCGTTCTCACCGAACTCAAAGGCCGCGTCGCCTACGGCATCTGGGGCACCAACGGTTTCATGTGCTGCTTTGTAAAGTCTGACAAGCAACTTCTCAAAGCAATCAGCCTCTTCCCAGAAGCAATGCGCATTGCACACTTGAACTAATATGTAACAAGCGAGAACACAGTTCTGCGCAACACTGGCAAAGAGCCCTATTCTACGAATAGGGCTCTTTGCGTTTACGCTGGTGTTCATCGCTTTGGTATGCGTCATGCTGGTGTCCGTCGTTTTGGTATCCGTCATGCTGGTGTCCGCCGTGTGTGTAGACGCGATGAATCGCGTCTCTACAAAATCCCGACAATCAATCTGCGCCTTCGGCGCGCGCGATTCACGATGCCCTTGTAGAGACGCGATTCATCGCGTCTCAGGCAAAGAATACACCTGTTATGAATGTGATAATGCGTTGCTCAGGCGTGCAGGACGAACGTGTGATGAGGTTGGTTGTTCAAGTGTTGGACGTGTTGATGTCCTTCGTGTTGGTGTCCAATTGTCTTCTGTCCGATGGGTTGGTGTTCGTCAGGATGGTGTTCGTCGGGTTGGTGTTCGTCAGGTGTGGAGACGCGATGCATCGCGTCTCTACTGGTTGTGTATTCTGGTGTAACCTTGGTCGCATTGCTACGCTTTGTGCTGCACATAACTCTCCTTCCTACTCCCTTGCTAACATGCACAGTAGAGACGCGATTCATCGCGTCTCAGGCAAAGAATACACCTACACCTCAGGCAAAGAATACACCTGTTATCAATGTGATAGTGCGTTGCGTAGACATTCAGTATGATGTGTCAGGCGGGGTTCATCGCATTGATATGCATCATGCTGGTGTCCGTCGTGTGTGTAGACGCGATGAATCGCGTCTCTACTCCATCCCATCGATTGTTTCGCGCCTTCGGCGCTTGTGCAAAAACGGCATCTTGTAGAGACGCGATTCATCGCGTCTCAGGCAAAGAATACACCTAATGTGACTGGAGATTGCGTGGCGTTGAAGTTCAGGATTGAAGCGTGTCAGGCGGGGTTCATCGCATTGATATGCGTCATGCTGGTGTCCGCCGTGTGTGTAGACGCAATGAATCGCGTCTCTACAAAATCCCGACAATCAATCTGCGCCTTCGGCGCGCGCGATACATGATGCCCTTGTAGAGACGCGATTCATCGCGTCTCAGGCAAAGAATACACTTGATGTGAATGTGACTACAGGTGAAACTCGACGGACCTAATTCTACCAATTATATCCAATACCAATAACAGCCGACACTTTACCATTCGTGCTCAAACCACTTTGTGATTGATACCAGAGAATATCGCCAGCAATACCAGTGTTGATGCGAATGACTGAAACGGGGAAGCTCAATCCAAAGCTCACGCCGCTTAAGCCCATGACTGCGCCTGTATTCCAACTGCCGCCCAAAGCGAGGCTAATGTAACCTGGTGCACCAAGGAGCAGCTCACCAGCACTTCTGCGTTGATACTCTACGGTCCACACAGTGACGCGAGGATTCTGAAGAGAAATACCACTCTTTGTGTTATCTGAAACATTGTAGCGTGCATTGCTCAAGCCAAGACCAAAGGCTTCGTTCTCATCTGTATTGTAATAGATGCTCAGCGAAGGATCGTTGAAGGCACCAGGGTTTGTTGAGCCAGGAATAGCACCGTATGCACTAGCTGTTGCAACTCTATTAAACTGCAGACTAAAGTCGCTTGTTTTACCAGCGTTGAATGGCATGACAGGAACGTTGACCATAGCCAAGCGCCGTGAGTATGAAGTACTCTCATAAGCTGAAGCAGGCAAGACCGACACTTGCTGTGCAATGAAGTTCCCACCATCGAAATCTTCACCCATTGCATTCTCTGTAGATTGACGAAGCTGTTCATCGATAGCAGCAACTCGTGAAGGTGTAGGCAGGTGCGCTGCTCGACGTCCTTCACTTGCTGACGATGATGGCAATGAACGTCCCTCACGCACAGAATTTAGGGTGCTCACACGTTGAGCTTGTACCGAGCTTGCACGCAGTGCAAGCTCTGAACCAAAACCACTCTGAGAAGAGACTTGATCTGCACTGTTGTTTGCATTCACTGCGGAGCTGTTTACTGTGCTGGTGTTCTTTGATGTTGTTGCGTTAAGGGCCGATTGAGCTTCACGTTGCGAGGTTAACCAATTCATTGCAAAGAAGGTAACAACACTGCCAATAACCAGTGAGCCTACAGGCATAGCTGCTTTGCGCAACCACAGCCAAAGACCTCCGCCAATTGCACTTGCTCCAACTGCTTTCTGCAAAACACCTGCATCCTGCATCACTCGTGTGGAAAGGTACATTGGTGGTTTGGCACTCGCACGCTCATGCTCGAAGGCACGACGCATCGACAAAGCCTCGCTGAACTCCTGTTGCAGATCCGGGTCTGAAGCCAGTGCAGCAAACATGACAGTCTGCTGTGCTGAATCTGCCTCACCGTCAAGGTAAAGGTAGATCAGATCTGCCGGTGAAAAGTTATCAGTCATAAGTATGCCTGTTATCCAGTGTTTATTTTCTATAATCAAGCCAATACTGCTCCAAAGCCTCGCGCAGCTTTCGCTTCGCCCGCACTATCCAATTACGTACGGTGGTCATTGGAACATTCATGAGGTCAGCGATTTCTTGATACGACATATCCTCGTAGGCTTGTAGAATCAAGGCTTCTCGCTGATCATCTGGCAATACGTCAAGGGCCATAGTGAGCAACTTTGACAATTCCGCTTGCTCCATTGAGCTGGTCTCTGTCGGAGCCGCATAAAAGTGCTCATTGAACATCACTTCCGAGTGATGCTGCACACGCTGGCGCATGCGCAAACACACATTTCTTGCAATGCGAATCAAGAAGGCCGGGAGATTGGTCATCTCTTTTTCCGGACTCGCCGATTTCAAAAACAAGGCGTAGGTTTCCTGAAAGGCATCGTCTGCTGTGTGAGCAGAACCCAGAATCTTGCGACAATACATGAAGATTCGCGTCGAGGTCCGATCGTAAATCTCCTGGAATGCCGCGTCTTTCTCTGCCTTTGCTCCAAAGAGCATCGCGTAGAGTTCGGCTTCCGTATATGTGCTGTAATCCTGCGTCATGGAGTTTGCTGTCTGACGGGAAATATGTGCTTCATTAGACAATAATAGCAAGGTGCAGAATCTGTTTCACTTGCAGCAAAAAAAGCTGGAGACCGGGCAGATTCCTCTCGCTTCCAATTTAGCCTCTTTTTGACTGCGTTCAGCTATACTCTCACAAACACCAGACAAGCGCTGCACACGTAGGGTCCTCAGGTCTATTCTGGGAAACTTTTGGTCAATTTCCCTCAAGAATGGCCGATAACAGGCTTATAGTGAGCTTCAACGTGTTGCTCTCCTAAGACTATTGAGGATGCCCCTATGACTACTGAAGAGCGAAATCTGGAAAATGAACGCGAAATCCGTCTGAAAACGATGATGGTCATGACCGGCATGGATCACTTGATCACGGCCATGGATGAACAGCGTCAAGCTCTCGATAAGGCTCAAGAGATTCACGCGGAAGCCCGAACTGCCTCGCAGGAAACGAGTTTTTCACCAGAGTTTACTGAGCTCTTCCAAGGATTGCTGGATAAATTCAACGCCATCGACGAAAAACTTCGCTCTATTCAAACCGCACACTTTGCTCTACAGCATTCCTGTAGCTCTGCTACTGAGGTCGCACAAGTAGCCTTAAAAAGCTACCAGCGTGGAAATCCATACTTGTCGAAGATCGATGATATCCTCACTCAACACAGTGAACATGACACTACTGAGGCAATCATTAATTCAGCAACGGACATGATCTCTGTCGCCCGACGCGATACCGAACATTTCCTCAGCTCACTGCGCAACTTGAGTCTGAACGATCATCAACACAAGCACAACGCCACACCAATGCTCGATGCTGAACTTGTTCAAAGCGCGAATGCACTGCAAACCGCAATGAACCACTTCGCCGCACCAGCTCTTCAAGGTGTGTAGTCTACCCACAGTGGATGATGCAGGCACAAAGCTGCATGTACCAATGTTCTTGTCTTTCAACTTTGCGTGAACCATGATCAACAAGCCCACACAAATAGACTATGATGTCGCCGCTTTCTCACGAGAACACGAGGAAAAGCGCTTGGTGACTGCTTTTGCGGATTTTATGAGTTTGCGTGGAATCAGCGGACACCAACAAGCAAAGTCAAGTGGGAGTGTTCTCTCTGCTGAAATGGTGGTCGAAAAGTCGTCCACAGTCGAAGTCATGAAAGACGATGCCCTTCAACCCGACGATTGCGGCACAGCCATGACTTTCCTCGTCCATCGCGATGAACACAATGATATTCGATCTATCGAAGTGTTGTGTTCCTGCGGCAAACGCGCCGTCCTGGCCCTCGACTACGAGGAAAGTCCAGACCCAACCGAAGATTAATCGCTCTTCTACTCCAGATTCTCGCACAGCATCTCAAGAGACTTTTTCTTACACGCGCAGCCTGCGGCTGCACAGCTCATGCGCCGTCCAGAGTGCATCCCTTCGTAGTTTTGTACGAACCATCACCTGAAGCAGATTCTCTCCATGCCAACTTCAACACCGCAGTCATTGCTGCCATCGGTACATATTGTCACTCTCGGCTGTAGTAAAAACACCGTCGACTCAGAACTCCTCGCTGGACACCTGAGCGCGAACTCTATGCGCCTGGCTGAAAGCGCCGAAGGTGCTGATGCGGTGGTCATCAACACCTGTGGCTTCATCGATGCTGCAAAAGAAGAGAGCGTAAACACGATACTCGAGGCTGCCGAACTCAAGCGCAATGGCTCTGTGAAGAAGCTTATCGTAGCAGGTTGTTTGAGCGAACGCTACGGCACTGAACTTCAAGCAGAGATACCTGAAGTGGATCACTTCTTCGGTACGGAAGCATATGCAAGTATTCTTCAAGCTCTCTCGCCGAATCTGAAATACTCGCTCTTAGGCGAACGCATCCTTTCAACACCGTCTCACTTTGCGTACCTGAAAATCAGTGAAGGTTGCGACCACCCTTGCTCCTTCTGCGCGATTCCTCTCATGCGCGGCAAACACCGCTCTAAACCAGAAGAACAGATCATTGCAGAGATGCAGAGTCTTACGAAGCAAGGTGTGAAAGAGTTTGTTGTGGTAGCACAAGACCTCACCTACTACGGAATGGATCTCTACAACAAACGAAGCCTTGCTGACCTCCTCAAACGTATGAGCGATGTGGAAGGTGCAGAATGGATTCGATTGATGTATGCTTACCCAGCGAAGTTTCCAATGGATATACTACCAGTCATTGCAGAGCGCGACAACATTTGCAAGTATCTCGACATGCCGCTTCAACACATCTCTACCAATGTTTTGAAGTCTATGCGACGTGGAATGACTGAGAGATCAACAGAAGAAATTCTCGCAGAGATTCGCTCAGCTGTGCCAGGCATTGCCCTTCGTACCACCTTTATCATTGGTTATCCTAATGAAACAGAAGCTGATGTTGATGAACTCTGCAGCTTCGTAGAGCGAACTCGCTTCGATCGTCTTGGCGTGTTTAGCTACTCGCAAGAAGATGATACCTATGCACATATTCTTGGCGACCCAATTCCTGCCGAGGTTAAAGATGCAAGACGTACCCGCGTTATGGATATTCAAAAGTCGATTTCCTTAGAGCGCAACCTTGCTCTAGTTGGCAGCACTCAACGCGTACTCATCGATGCAGTTATTAATGGGGAGTATCAAGGTCGCACTCAGTATGATGCGCCGGAAGTAGATAACGAAGTGTTTATTCGTACAGACCAAACATTGCAGGTCGGGGACTTTGTTACAGTGGAAATTGAAGACGCAGCGGAGTTTGACCTCTTTGCAAGTAAGGTGCAATCGGTACAACGCTAGGCGCATACACGCCTAAAGCTCAACGTAGTTCGGAAGGTCTCGCATGCTATGACGAAGAAGTTACTCATGCCATTTCGTCTCACCGAGTGAGTATACACCAGCAAAGGAAACTTACATGTCTGCAGCAGCTTGTGTGGCAAATGTTGGATAGATGCGCTTTGCTAACTTCTGCAATGCGCGAGATAGTGCAGGAGCAGTCATCAGAACTGCGACTCCAGCAATGATCCCAACAATACCATCCGAGATATAGTGATAGCGTCCATACACAGTTGAGACGTACAAGACCAATACCACTGGTAACAAGGGCCAGAACACTCTACGGTTGTAACGCCACATCATCACCAACATAACTGTAGCGGCTGCGCAGTGCGGACTTGGAAGACTTCCTCCTGCATAGTGCACATTGTGTCGCATCCACTCACCAAACCACGTAAAGGCATAACCATCAAAGGGTATAGTGTAGAGTTCTTTTTGGTGATAGAGAGGACTCGCTACTGGATAGAGCATGAATCCAGTGTAGCATACGAAGTATGCATACGCTAGATTGAAAAGGTAGTCGTACGAAGCCTGACGATCTCTGCCCCAAAACGCAAAGAGCGATATGAATGGTAACAAGGGAACGTAGATAACGTAGGCAAACATCATGATCTCTGTAAGTAGAGTACTCATGTGTTGCTGAAAGTAGAGTGTGGACTCAATGCCTGTGAATTGCGTTTCAAAGGCAATGACTTGTGCGTCCATCCAGCCTGGGACGAAGATGTGCTGCAAACTATGCGATGACTCGAAGAGAAAATTGCACAACATGGTAATGCACACGGTGCGCAAAAGCACACGTAAGAAATTATGCTGCACTTTGTCGGATAGCCGTGTCGCTGCTGTATACAAAATCAGCGCTATCACATACTTGAAGCTGTGGGTTGACCAATCAGGTACTCTGCTGGCAAAGAGCAGGGTCATGAGAAGAAAGAAGCCAACATAGAGCTGACAAAACAGGTCGAGCGCAGAAACAGGAATAAAGAACTGGCGAATCGTTGCAGAAGTGTGTGGAGCTTTCGACGTCAATGGTACCTCAACCTCAGGGCTATGAATGAATGGTTTTGAAACGTAGTACAGTTACAAGCTATCGTTGATCTGCATTGGTCGCTCTACGCAAATGCAGGTCTGCGTTTGCTCCACGAACAAGCTCAGCGATTCTAATTCAAGAGAATGATAAGTGCGTCCGTACCTGTGCCAATGAGAAAGTGCACCAGCAAAGGCCAGAGCATAGAGCGAGTGCGTAGTGCTAGCATTCCAAAACCGACGCCAGCAGCGATCGACGAGAATATCTCGGATGACGGCATTCCCAAGTGCCAAAGGCACGAAGGGATAACCTGAATCAGAATTGCAAACCAGTCTCCAACATATTTGCGCAGACCAAAGAGCAGCACACCGCGGAAGAGTATCTCCCATGCACTATAGAAGAGCACCAAACGAGATAACTCCAGATTAACAAATGCTCCAAAACTCTCGCCTGCTGCTTTGTCGAAGGGATAGAATTCTCTCAATTCTGGCGTGTATGCGCCAGGAAGAAGAAAGGCCACAAGGATGATGGGAAATGCCCATGCACTGAACTTCAATCCACTACGCCAATCGCCTAAACACAAGCCATGCTCTACAAGCGTCTCCTTAAAGACTTTCACGATGGCAATTGGAATCAACCCGAAAAACAGAGCTGCGGCAGCAAACATGTAGAGCACAGCAGCGCTGCGCTCCATATGCAAACTGTTTTGAGCAAAGGCAATGGAGCCAACATAGAAGTGCAGTGTCGGCAGGACTGAGGCTGCGAGTAGCAATGTTGTTGGCTTAGCATAACCCTCTTTCCAAAATGGACGTGGGTCTAGTAGTTCTGCGAGAATTTTCATACTTAGCTTTTCGCTCCCTGTTGACGAATCCACTCGACCGTTGTCGCTAGAGCTTGCTTGAGCGGAGTGACCGTGTACCCAAGTTCCTTCTGAGCTTTCTCTGTTGAATGTTCCCAGTCGTGAAGAAAGATCTTTACCCAACCTGGACTAATCAAGGGATGGTGTGAGGTATGACGTCCGCGAAAGGTCTCAATCTCTGCTAGCGCGAACGCAATTGCAGGTGGAACTTTGAAGAGCATTTTCTTTGTACCTGAAACTTCGCTGAGTGACTCAAAGAACTGATTGAAGGAGGCATTCTCGCCTCCCAATAAGTAGCGTTCACCAGGTGTTCCATTCTCCATTGCTAAGAGGTGTCCCCGAGCCACATCCTCAACAAATGCCCAATTCCCCAGTGCGTTACCGCTACCTAGGATGGTTCTAAATTTGCCAAGCAAGTACATCTGAATCATGATAGTCGTGGAATTGCCTTCGCTAAGTAATCCAGGGCCAAACACACGACTAGGATTTACGATAATGATCTCTTGACCCTTTGCGACAAAGTCTCGCGCTGCTTTCTCCGCCAAGACTTTCGATTCTTCATAGTCCGTAAAAAGCTCTTTGCTTCGAGGTGTTGACTCTGTAACAAGCGTGCCTGAGCTCGGGCTCATGGTAAGATTGGTGGAGGTAAACACCACGCGCTTCACACCAAGTTCCTTGGCACTCTCCGCGATGTTCGTTAAGCCACCAACATTGATACGGCTGAAGGTAGAGGAGTCTTTGGCCCAGTTGCGCGCATAGGCAGCTAAGTGAAACGCTCGATCGCAGCCATCCATGGCAGCGAGCACCGATTGCTTGTCCATCACATCACCACGGAAAATACTGATTGAGGGATGCTGCAGAGGTCGTACGTCGGCGGTAGGACGACAAAGCACATGTACTTTCTCACCTCTCTCGCAGAGCATAAGCGCAACACGCGTTCCAATAAAACCAGTTGCACCGGTCATCAGCACAGCCATAGAAATCTCCGAATAAATGAACACGCCGTGGGTGAACTCCAACGCGAAGGAGGCGCGATATCTTGATGAAAAACTCCCCTGCATCAAGACTCATACAATGCTTCTCTACTGGTGGTGTAAGCCGAGAGAAGTTTCTGAAGCATTTCACCGCAGCATGATTAGCACACACGCTTCAGATTGAGCGTAAATCTACCAAACACGGTGATAATATTGTGCATAAATTCAAGGATGGAGAGTACTCTACACAAGCGCTGTATCATCGTAGGAGCCGGCATTGCCGGCATCAGTGCTGCTCTACATCTGGCGCAAAACGGAGTGGAACCTATTGTGTTGGAATCACGTCCGTACATTGGCGGACGAGCCCGCTCCTTCATAGACGAAGAGACATCTGAACTCATCGACAATGGTCAACATCTGCTGATGGGCTGTTATTCTCACACGCTACGCGTTGTACGCCTGCTTGAAACCGAGCAGCTGCTTCACACACAAACAAAACTTGATGTTCAGTTTCGCAGTCCCAACTCGCCAGCTGCACGCTTTGCTGCTCGGTACTTCAGCGGACAACTCGGTGCGGCTGAAGCCTTGCTCAGACTCGATGGCGTCAGATTTTCTTCGAAGCTTCGCGCTCTACACATCATGACCGCCATTCAGCTTGGCGCTCGAGCAACTGCAGACGAAACGGCAATGGAGTTTTTGCAGCGCTATCGTCAAGGTGCCGACATGATTCAGCGCTTTTGGGAACCGCTCATCGTGGCAACACTCAATGCTATTCCCGTGCAGGTAAGCGCAGCTTTGCTCGTCGAGGTTCTCCGTCGCAGTATTCTTGCTGGTGGAAACAATGGCTCCCTCATGATCGCTCAAAGCGGGCTTGGCGAACTCCTTTCCCCTTTTGCAGATAAACTTCACTCACTGGGAGGCCAACTTCATCTTCGCACCGAAGTGAGTGAACTTGTGTATAGCAACCATGCCTTTGTTGGCGTGGGAACACACGACGAGCGAGAATTCCGTGGGGATGCCCTTATTCTGGCAACGCCACCTCGAGCACTGGAGAAACTGGGCATCAGTATTCCTCTGCACTACTCGCCTATTGTGTCGGTGTATCTGTGGTTTGACCGAGACTTCGTTCCCGACGACTTCTGTGCTCTCCTGGGAACAACAACACAGTGGGTCTTCAATCGTCGTCGACTCTGTACCGCTTCCGATGAACAGCGAAAGCGCTACCCCGGACATCTCACATTGACGGTAAGTGCCGCTGGACATTTGGCTGAGCGTAGCGCTGAGAGTATTGTGGAGTTATGTCTGGACGAGCTTCGCTCGGTCTTTGCTGAAGCCAAGCAAGCCACTCTACTGCATTCAAAAGTCATCAAGGAACGCTTTGCGACCCTTGTCTGTAGTCCAGAGGCGGAAGCACGGCGACCTTCAACGAAAACAAGCATTCCAAATCAGTTTCTGGCTGGCGATTGGACAAACACTGGTTTGCCGGCTACGTTGGAAGGAGCTGCTCAAAGTGGTATCGATGCAGCTCGCGCTGTGTTAATGTGTTTAAAGTAAGCGCAAATTGATCCTGATCGACAATCGCTCAAGTGTATTTTGCCAACATTCTACACCTCATTGAATTCAGGCTATGCACTCTCGTGACTCATGCCAAAGTCAGAATAGAAGTATAGCGAAAATTGCAGAGCATCGATATAGTGCGACACGTGCTCACACTGGCCAGCGCAAAAAGAACAAAGGCCTGGTAGCGGTACTGAGGTCGACATGCCCATGGCCTCATGCCGTACAGTCACGATAGCGGTCAAGCACAAGCATTCAAGAAAAACAAGCAGCAATGATCCCAACTCTACACATTCAAATCAAGGCTCTTCAGAGCCATTGTCAAACTGAATCATCAGGATGCGTGGCAGTAAGTGCGGATAGGACTCATCAAAGTCGATCTCAACAGACCGGTCGCTTGTTAAGCACCAGTCTCCGCTTCATTGCGCTCCTTCTTCTCGTGGTTGTCACAAGCATGAACTCGAATGCCCAGTGGAAGAGCTGGAATTGGCGTCAGGTGCGACTCGACTTTCCTTTCGACAGCGGATACTACTTAGGCATCCACTTTCTTGCATCAAACCCAAAGCTTGGCTGGGTCTGCGGTCGCAGTGCTCCGCAAAATGGGCAGAGTTATGTCTTGCGCACTACCGATGGCGGTCAGACTTGGAAAGGTGCAATCATTCCGAATGCTCCTCAACTGGAGAGCATCATTTTCGTGAATGAGAAAGTAGGCTATTGCTCAGGAACGCAACAAGTGGATGCAAACAGAGGTGGTGTTTATAAGTCAATCGACGGAGGAATTACCTGGACCGAAATTACTCCGGTTATTCGTGATTTTGCAGGAAACCCAGTTCGAGCCGGTATTTGGGGCTGCAACTTTATCGACGAATGGAATGGCTGTGTCGTTGGCGGTGGTTGCGCAAACGATCGGCAACTCTTCTTTCGAACGAACGATGGTGGTGCAACTTGGAAGGCTAGCACGGCTGATTATCCTAACTCTGGATTGTCGCATGTAAAGATGCTCAGTAACACAGGCACCTGTTATGCATCGAGTAGCGGACTACTTTGGAGATCCCTTGACGGCGGATATACCTGGCAGCGATTTTCGATCACAGGTCCAGCCTATTGGCAAGAGAACTTGAAGCTTGTGAACACGAGTTTCTGTGTCGCTACCGCTGGTGACGAATGTTCAGGTGGCGGCACTGAGATTGGAGATATTCGATTTTCTACAGATTTAGGTGCAAGCTGGACCACTAGGTCAACTGGCGCTCCTATGTTTGGAACCTTCATGCTGAGCGACTCAGTGGCATGGGCTGCAGGATTCAACCGACATGTCATGCGGAGTTCCGACCGAGGTCAGACCTGGACAAACTATAACTGTGGCTTGATAGAAGGAAGTCACTTTGACGACCTCTTTTTTCTTGATGACACGACTGGATTTGTTGTCGGCGATGGCATCTACCGAACCCTAAAGCCTGCTGAAGCGCCACCCATTGAAGTTCTTGGCGATACAGTGTTTTGCGAGGGTGATTCTGTTATCCTCAAAGGACCGGACGGATACAACCAGTATGTGTGGTCGAACGGAGTCGTGGCTCAGTATCTTACCGTACGAAGCAGTGGCGAGTACTGGTTGCGCGTATCCAAACCGGCTAGTTGCCCGCTCACGACCGCATCAGTCAAAGTAAGCGTTCAAGCAAAGCCGACTTCCAATCTTAGCTCATCTCGAGCAAACAATCACCTCTGTTATCAGGACAGTATCGTCTTGCGCGTACAAGGAAACTTTACATCTATACTCTGGTCGACCGGAGAAAGCAGTGACAGCATTGTTGTTCGTCAGGCTGGAAGCTACACAGTACAACTCGTATCACCCACAGGCTGCAAGAGCACAGACTCCATACGTATAAGTGGTGGTCTGAAGATCAAGCCCACGATAAGTAGTAACGGCGTGCCCAAGTTCTGTGAAGGTGATTCATTGTTGCTCATTGCGCAAGAAGGCTTTAGTTCCTATACCTGGTCCACCGGAGAACAAGGACGTGCAATCCGCGTACTCCAAGCAGGAACATATTCGGTGATGGTTCGCGACAGTTTTGGCTGTGTGTGGCAATCCGATACAATGACCGTTAGTGTGGATCCAAATCCCATGTTCATTGTGGGCAGACTTGGGGGCAAGATGATCATCGACACTACGAACGCGGATCTCATGACATGTGATTCACTGGTCATTCGGAATGTGGGAGTAGACACCTTGGATATCTCGAAAGCACATCTTCTAAGAAATCAGGAGTTCTCGGTGCCTCAGGCACAATTGCGTTTGCGCATTCCACCAGGAGAGGAACGCGGATTGTTGGTGTGCTATCGTCCTTCCGAGATTGCCTTACAGCGCGACACTATGATCTTGGGTGACTATTGTCGGAGAATACTCTTCCTTGAATCCGTGGGCACAGCAAACAACTTCAATGGAAATACCCGCTGTAACGTACCTATCCGATCAACGACCTTACAAATTGGAACGGTTGGACTCTACATTTTTCCTGCCTATCCAAACCCGGCTGGATCGGAGATTAACATCCCAATGATCGTTAAAAACGGTAACGAAAGCATTGAAATCGAGTTGTTTGATATGTTGGGGCAGTTGCGCGAGGCTAAAGTACTTTCGACTACTGCCGCTCAAACACCTGGTTCGAGCGCTGCCTATTCGCTAGATACGCAGCTCAGTGTACAGTCTTTGGAGGAAGGACACTACCTGTTGCGGGTTCGTCGGGCAGCAGTCCAAGAAACTCAGGTGATCAGAATCCGACACTAACTTTTCAAGGGTCTTTTGACGCTAAAAGTTATCATCGGAAGGGCTTTGGGTAGTATTTTGCGTGTCAGTCTCATTGGGTCTTGGCTCGTCGGCATTTGCCGATTGTAACCAAATCCACCTTTCACCTCTCTATGAATTCATGGGTCTAACTCAGGAGGAGCTTGTGGTGAAGTTGTTCGCAACTTCCTATTGGCGCGATCGCTGAAAGTAGCTCTGAAACAAAGGATGGGGCAAGGGTATATTTTAGGGAGAGCTCCTGTTTTAGGGAGAGCTCCTGGCGGGTAGAGCACTTCAGACAGATTTTCACAGCATTCTTGTCCGTTTACGCTTTCTAGAGTGCTGGATTTCAGTTGTCAATGTCGGACATCACATGCAATCAATTCAACATTTTATTCACTCTAGGTGCTTTATGAAAAAAACGCTCCTCTCTTCGTTTCTGTGCTTGCTGTCAGTCGCAGCAGTCGCTCAGAATCATCAGAACGTTCTCCGTTTTGGGCTCAACTACAAGACGCCTGATTTGGGACAACGTCTCACTCCCCTGCTTCCTGAGCAGAAGCAGCCAATGACTGCTCCAGAAAAGGGCAACAACACACAAGCCTTCACCGCTCTTGGAGCTTTGAACTTCTTCAATCCGGTATTCGGCTATTTTATGCCAGCTACCGTTCCTATGGTCTATGACAAGTCGACCAAGCTCTTGTATCTGATTTACAACGAGCAAACATCTGATGCTCAAAACAACATCGGTGTAAACTTGAAGTTGTTCCAATCTGCAACATCTTTCAAGTCATTCTCCTCTTCATTCAAGCTCATCACCACATCGACTGTTGATTACAGCGGTATGCCTCAACTGGCAGTGATGAACCCTAACAATGCAACAACCACAGACGGTTTGAATTTTATGGCTATGGTGCGTCAGTACCCACAGTCTAGTCAATACCGTTATACCTCACCAACATTTTACCTCAAAACCAGCTCTGCAGCTGCTGATCCATTCCCATTGAATGGACCAGAGCGCGGCAATGGTGCAGGCTACAACTTCGGTGCAGGTGGATTGGTGAGCTTCTGGAATTCTTCTGTTGAAGGTTTTGTGCACGCAGGTGTACTGGATCCACCAGATGAGTCAGCTCAATACGGTCAGTATGGTGCCTTTGTTTATGCAGCTTCTACAGAAGACGCGCAGTCAAGCATTCCAACAACGTGGAACAACTCACAGTTTAGAGCAGCGCCAGACACAAGAAGATCATTCAATGGTCCAATGTACTGCGATGCTGATGCTTCAGGCGCTTGCTATGCAGCAGTCAACTCCATCTTCACAGATGATGAGACCTCACGTGTCATCGGCGTTTCGAAGTCAACAGATCTTGGCAAGACATGGTCAGACTTCGCGAAAATGCCAGCAACATTGTATGCTGACTATGCTACATCCCGCTCGATGAAAACAGCACAACCAATCCAAGCCTATCAGCAAGACGCGTTCATCGTGACCGATGAGAACCGCTACTCTTATTTCTTGCGCGTAGCTTTGTTCGATGATGCGGACGCCCTCCAAGCAATTGATATCGTAGAAGCTGAAAACGTTAATGGCTCATGGACGATGCGTCCAGTCGCTTCGCTCGCTGATGTGCCAACGGTTTTTGTTTCCAACGACTCGGTTAACTCAGCTAACGGATACTCGACCCTGAAAGCATACCGCATACTTAATCCACTTGGTAACGAGATTGAAGTTGCTCGCACTGCTGATGGCAATAGCCTAGTAGTGAAGTGGATCGACTATAACACCGATATGGCTCCAAGTATCTTGTCACCTGCTCAAACCGTGATGGATCAAGATCAAACAACGGGAGAAATCAGTGAAGCAACTGTCGACTCTGTGTTCAACACTGATATATTCATTACAACCCGTCAATTGAGCTCAAGCGATTGGAATGATCGTATTAATGTCACCAACGATAAGGTTTACGATATCGGCACGCACATGCCTCGCACTGTTCCTTCGTTGTCTGCTGTACCACTCATATCTTCAAGAGCAGTAGACAAATCGAAATGGACTGGTACAAGCGAAGCTTCTGGTCTCTACAAAAAGCAGCAGGCCGAGTACATGCAACGCATCTACAACCTGTGGAGCAATGTTTACTATGGTATAGTAGTTGTATCTTCTGTTGAAGATGAAGCTACCTACACCAACAGTAGCGTTCAAGTCTCAGCACCAACACCAAACCCAGCAAACAATGAAGTTGAGTTAGGCTACACCACAACTGCTCCTGGCACTGTGACTGCAAGCATCAGCAACATTTTGGGCGAGAAGGTCGCAACTGTCTTTACTAGCACAGTAGATGCAGGTGTTCACGCTTTCACGTTCAACACTAGCAACTTGCCTACAGGTAGCTACTATCTTACCGTATCAATCAATGGCGTTTCACAAACCAAACCGGTCATTGTTCGCCACTAAGTTCTGATTGATCGTTCAAGTCACTTTTTGTTAAGCGCACCGCTTCGCGGTGCGCTTTTTTTATGTCGTGTTGCACTGTTCAGTTGCAACACGCAAAGAGTTGGAAGGCGCTCGAAAAACGCAAATTCAGAGTGCAGCACACCGTATTGCCCAAAGTTTGTCCTGATATCCGTTAAAGGCAGAGATTGATGGAATGGAGAAGCATCTGTTGAGATTTGCCGATGCTTAGCAACCTGCGGTCCCAGCCCGACAGAGATGTCGTTGAACATCCGCATGAAGTCCAAATAGAGAGCGGTTGGAGCCCCCACTTTCACTAGTTTTGTAGGCTGTATTGCACTTTCACTCCTTTACACACTGAAGCGAATATGAGTCTCATCGAACAAGTACGCACCGCAATTGAAAACGTTCGTGATCCTGATTTGGATCGCAGTTTAGGCGAACTAAAGAGCATAGTTGACTTGCAAATCAAGGGATCCACGGTAGAGTGTTTTGTTGAACTTGTACAACCAGTGTATTGGATGGCGCAGAAGCTCGATACCTCGATCAAAGCTGCCGTGCGCTCGGTTGATCCAAGTTTAGAGTGCACTGTTTCTGCAATCGAAAAAGAGGTACAACGGCCTGGAAACTCACAAGTGCTACCACAAGTGAAGAATCTAATAGCTGTGGCATCTGGCAAAGGTGGCGTTGGCAAATCGACCGTAGCAGCAAATCTCGCCTGTGCGTTGTCATTGGGCGGCGCTCGCGTTGGTTTACTCGATGCGGACATTTATGGTCCAAGTGCACCCACCATGTTTGGTCTGAAAGACGCGAGCATGCGCGCAGAAAAGCGTGAGGACGGTACTATCCTCGGACAACCCAATGTACAGTACGGAATCCAGATCGCATCGATCGGCTTCGTGATGCAACGCGATCAAGCAGCAATTCTTCGCGGTCCAATGCTCGCAGGCTACTTCAAAACCCTGGTCGATCAAATCGACTGGGCTCCCTTAGACTTCTTGGTCTTCGACTTACCGCCTGGCACCGGCGATATACAGTTAACTCTTACTCAGCAGATTCCATTGACAGGTGCGGTGATAGTAACTACGCCTCAAGAAATTGCACTTGCGGATGTGCGACGTAGCATCTCGATGTTTAACAAAGTACAAGTAGAAGTTCTAGGTGTGGTCGAGAACATGAGTTACTTCATTCCCCCAGACGCTCCAGATAAAAAGTACTACATTTTTGGTGAGGGTGGCGGAGCAAAGGTTGCGAACGAGGCTGGCGTGCCACTGCTGGGCTCTATTCCTATCAATCTCAATTTGCGTTCCGGTGGCGATGAAGGCTTGCCAGCAGTACTTAATCCCGATGCAGACTTTGGTATTGCAGACACGATAAAAGACATAGCAGCTGCAGTTGTGCGCCAAACACGCATTGTCAATGCACGAAGAGCAGATACTCCACGCATTCAAATAACCCTGTAACAAGGTCGTTTAGAGTCTAGATAGCAGTACACGTGCAGACCACGAGTAAACGATATGTGTTTGATTTACTGTTCTCATCGATAGACGAATATGTGGTAGCTGGTAGCAACAAGCAGCAGACTTAAGCCAGAGCGAATGACAGAACTCGACGAACAAATACGCAACGCTTTAGAGGAGTGTCGCGGGCCATTACAAGTAGATGGCGGCGACATTGAATTCGTGCGTTTTGAAGAGTCTACTCGTACCGCAGAAATACGTTTTCTTGGTGCTTGCGCCCAATGTCCGATGTCGATCATGACGCTGAGAGCCGGCATCGAACGAGTTCTCATCCATCGCGTTCCTCAGATTCGTCGAGTTGAGCAAGTACGCTAAGCTGCCTCAACCATAACCTCCTTAGGTAACAGAGCATACCAAACGCCGGGGGCGGGTTGTCGCCTGCCACGGAGCTACGATTCGCGTGATTCAGCAGTCAAACCAGGTTGATGCACCATGCGAGCTTCTTGGTAAGTGAACAGAAAGTCGTTGTTTGTACCATGGAAATTGGCTCGCAGATCAGGGATTGAAGAAGCAAGGCGCACAGCGCCGACGCGTTGATAAAAAGTCTTCCAAGTCACACATTCTCGCACTCAGGTGCCCTTCCTATTAGCATTTTTTGTCGTAGTTTTCTTTCCTATCAACATCGATACATTCCACAGTTCCTCGTTCCATTTTTGGAGAATACATGAAGCGTTTTTCGTTCCTCTTCGTTGTTTTGGGCATCTTGGTGAGCTGCATGAGTTTGCGTGCTGCACAGGGCGACACGACACTAGTTCCATTGCTCACGAAGGTGACTTTTCCCGGACAGCCTACAACAATGGATGCAAAAGTTTCTATTCCTACGAAATCGTGGGCACGCATCATCATGAAAGTCAAGTTAGAGTGTCCTTGTTCAAAAGGTAAAGGCGAGTGGGATTACACGAACACCTACTTCATCAAAGTTCCAACGGGAAAGACTGATGATAAAGGCAACCCACTGTTTGATCGCATTGAGATTGCGCGCTTCATCACTCCTTATTGGGGTAGTCAACCAAGTTCAACCAATTACACCTGGTGGTGGGATGTTACTGACTATGCATTCTTGATGAAGGATAGCACCACCTTTAGTGTGAGCTATGATGGATGGACCTCTAGTGCTGCCTTCACCGTCTGGCTCGAGGCTATTGAAGGTGTTCCACCGTATCAAGTGTTTGGCCTTGACTATCTTGTTCGAGGTTATTTCACCTATGGTAATCCGAAGAGACCAATTGATGACCACTTGTTGAACTTGAAGTTCAAGGCACCTGATAGTGCGCAGTTTTCAAAGTTGAAGATTACTACAACCGGCCATGGTGGATATGGCAATCAAGCAGTAGCGGAGTTTATCGATAAGACGCACCACGTTAATATCAATGGCACAGAGCGTTTCACACAGCATTTGTGGAGAAGCGACTGTGGTGCAAATCCTTTGTATCCTCAAGATGGCACCTGGGTTTATCCACGTGCCGGTTGGTGTCCGGGAGACATCGTTCCTACTTGGGATTGGGATATCAGCAGTTTTGTAACGAAAGGCGATTCAACTCGAGTTGATTACAAGATGCAGCCATTCGTTGTCGACACCCTCTGTGACGGAGGATACAATGTTGCAGCGCAAGTCATGTATGCTAAGCAACCTAACTTCACCAATGATGCCTCTTTAGAAGAGATCCTAGCGCCAAATGTTGCAACAGCCAAAACGCGCTACAACCGCATGAATCCTATCTGCGGAAACCCAGTTGTGCGCATTCGCAACAACGGGAAAGCTGCTCTTACTAGCGTTAGCTTTGAATATGGTGTCCGTGGTGAAGTACCATTGACATTTACGTGGAAAGGAAAGGTCGATATGATGGGCACAGCGGATATCACGTTACCAGCTCCAGATTGGAAAGCGTCCTTTGCTGCAAGCACTCGCCAGTTTGATTGTCGCATTGTTAAAACCAACGACGTCAACGATGAATACCCACTTTTCAATTCGCTCTCCTCTACCTATTCTGTTCCTCCAACCTATGAATCAGATATTGAAGTAAAGTTCAAAACGAATAGACAAGCGCAGAATCAAGGATATTATTGGACGATTAAAGATGCCAGTGGCAGCACTGTTGCTTCTCGCGAATCATCATCGTTAGAAGACCAAACTCTCTACATCGATTCTCTGAAACTCAGTAATGGTTGCTATACCTTCGAATGGGTCAACCCTTCAAGCATTGGTTTGGCATGGTGGGCGACAAATGCACAACTTGGACCGGCATCGTTAAGCCTTTCCAGTAAAGGAACCATCATCCAGGCTTTCCCAGGAGATTGCGGCAATGGCGTACATCATCAATTCTTAGTCGGCGAAATGCCTCACATCAAGGTCCTGGACAACGTTGAATCTGTCGATCTCGGTCCAGTAGCCATGGGCGACTCCATTCAGAAAACGGTGAGCATTGAGCCAGTCAATTCAGCGGGATTAAAGGTGAACCGAGTTGCCGTTCAATCTATTGCAAAGGGTTTTAGCTTGGTGAGTACAGATCCAGTCATTCCGAGCGGTTCTTCTCTCAACCTGGCCCAAGGAGAGCGCATGAATATTACCGTTCAATACAAGCCACAGGTAGCTACAAAGAAAGCCGCCAGCCTCATTATCGAGAGCAACGATGTCTTTCAACCTTCCGTGAGTATTTCGCTCGCCGGTTTTGTTACATCAACCAGTGTAGCAGATGATGAGCTTGTGCGACCTCTTTTGCGTGTGTACCCTTCAACAACGAGTGGTCATGCAGAGGTTGTGATGAGTATCGAAGCACTACAATCGAGCAATGCTCATTGTGCATTGTTTGATAATCTGGGACGCGAGCTTATGATCATTGCTGATCGCACGCTCAAACCTGGAAGCAATAGCGAAGTTGGCATTGATGTATCACATCTTAATGCAGGTATGTACTTCGTTGTGTTGCGTTCCGGTTCTCAATGCAGTGTTGCTCCACTCATAGTTCAGCACTAGCAACTGAAGGTTTGAAGGCAGACCAACAATAAAATTCTCCGTGCAAAGGGATTCACTGAAAGGTTGAGTCCCTTTGTTGTTAGAGGCGAGAGCTACGCTAACTGACAGGTTTACTCTTGAGCGAAACAAGGCTTTCACTCACTGAGGAGCTCTCCCTTTTTGTATGCACATACGCCATCAACCATCCTGAAAGTCTCCAGTCTGCGCTTGCGAGCGATGTGAGCTCAAGAACTAGTGTTGCTGCATGAGAATGGAGATACAGGCAGTGTTGACGATGTCTTCCGCCGAACAGCCTCGCGACAAATCGCAATAGGGTTTAGAAAGTCCTTGGATGATGGGCCCTAACGCAACAGCGCCAGCCAGTCGTTCACTAAGCTTGTAGGCAATATTCCCCGCATCAAGAGAGGGAAACACCAGCACATTGGCATCACCTTGAATCGCGCTATCTGCTGCCTTACGTTGTGCAACAGAAGGAACAAGTGCCACATCAGCTTGAATTTCACCCTCAGCTACGATCGCAGGATAGCGCTGTTGAAAGAGCTCGCTCGCTTTTCGGACTTTGAGCACACTTGGATGTTCGGCACTTCCTTTGGTTGAGAATGACAGGAAGGCAACTCTGGCGGGTTCAGACATCAGCAAACGATAGTTCAATGCCGCGCTGTAGGCAATATCCACCAGCTGCTCGGCAGTAGGTTCGGGCACAACTGCACAGTCTGCATAGACGATTGCCCGGTTTTCGAGAACCATCAAGAAGAAACTACTGAGCGTATGCACACCTTGTGCGAGAGGAATAGTGAGTAGGGCTGCGCGGAGCACAGCAGCTGTGCTCGAAGTGGAACCTGCTACGCAGCAGTCAGCCTCAGCTGTGTCGAGAAGCAAACCAGCAAGAATGAGCGGATCATTAAGAGCTTGTTCAGCATCTGCACGACTAATGCCTTTGTGTTGTCGTTTGACGTAGTAGAGCTCAACCAATGTTGCATCGCTCGTACTCGAGCGATCGATGCACTCAATGCCATTCATCTTCAGTCCGACGCTTTGCGCAATAGAAGCGAGCTCTTTTGAATCACCTATCAGTATTGGCTGTGCTATCTTTTGATCGAGCAGCATGCGTGCGGCGGCTATGGTCCGAGGATCGTGAGAATCCGGCAGCAGTACTCGAGCTTTGTGAGAAGCAGCTCGCTCTTGTAGCTGAGAAATATATGCTCGTTGGCTCATGTGATTATGTGACTCTAGTGTATGGATTTTGGCTATGCCGCATCGTCGTTTGACATCGGAGTCCAAAAATGTTGCGTGTGCAGATGACGCTCTCCTAGTAGAAGTGCTCAGAGCGTTCTCCAAACAGCTTGCTCGACCTTATTGCCCTTCAAGTAGAATATAGTCAAGTAGAATATGGAAAAGTCTCGATTGACAACAGAATTTTCAGCTGATGTTGCGACTGAAGATACACGTGCGCACAACAAACATAGGTGGCCTTTTGCAGATCGCGTGCGCGCGAATTGTCCAGGAAGAGATATTTTGCGCTATCACCTGAGCTATACATGCAACAAAATCGTACATGACACAACTTTTCCTGCGTGTTGGACGCGCTATTCTCAACTTCCTTCAAGAGCTGGGTACTCTCAGTATGCTTTTGGGAAGGATTGTGAGGTACATCCCCCAGTCAATACGCGATCGAAAACTCGTCATTGAGCAAATGGGGATTGTTGGTTCAGATTCACTCCCACTCGTCGTGCTTATTGGTTCCTTCACTGGCGCCATTGCTGCGTTACAGGCTACTAATCTTTTTGCGAAGTTCAATCTCATCAACATTGCGCGACCCTTTATCGGTGGTTCTATTGCCACCGTCGTTTTTACAGAGCTCACTCCTGTGTTGACAGCACTCGTCATTGCAGGTCGTGTTGGAGGGGCCATTGCGGCACAGCTAGGCACAATGGCTGTGTCTGAGCAAATAGATGCGCTAGAGATGATGGCCATCGATAAAACGCGCTACTTAGCGATGCCTCGGGTTATTGCCGCTGTCACCATGATGCCGATTCTAGCTGTATTCTCCAATTGTGTTGCTCTAGCAGGTGCATATGCTCTAACGAGTTTGAAGTTTGGCTTTTCTGCCGACGTTTTCTTCAATTCCATCCAAGCCTACTTCAGGGTTAATGAAGTTCTCATCAGCCTCTTGAAATCCTTTGTTTTTGGTGGCGTAACATCACTTATTGGTTGTCATGTTGGAATGCAAGCTACCGGGGGCGCTGAGGGTGTGGGACATAGTACTGTTCGTGCTTTTACGATTTCCGCCGCCTCGATTCTTATCATTGACGCCATTTTCGGCTACATTTTCTAGAAATCGGGACTTTTTCGCTCCCTACCCTATCGTAGGAAACTCTAACCTGAGTTCTCAATTTGAGTACTCTTTGACAGTTTTCTTTGCGAGTATTTTCTCGCTTCTGCGTGTTCATACAATACTCATGTTTTGAATGGCTGTGGTGACTAAATTTGCCTCATCACATCACGCTTTGTGCACTCACTTGACTATGAACCTGATGAAGAATGTACTTTTCTCAGCGCTTGCGCTTTGCCTTCTTGTTGTTGCCTCTTTTGATAGCCCAGCACAACAGACTCATAAGAAGCAGCAAGTTCCTCTTAAGGATTCCATACCTCATAGTGTGGCACCTCGTAATGACAGTACGATGACCTGTATTCCAACAAGTATTGAGCTTCGATGGACCCCTGGTGTTTCGTTTTTTGACAGCTACTATGTTGAAGTAAGCGGAGATTCAAGCTTTCAGAACTTGATTGTGAACGACGTGGTTTTTCATGACACGACTCGCATTATCCATTTACCACGAGCTGACACCAGCGTCTATTGGCGTATACGAACCGATTTTGACACCACAGCAATCTGGCGTCTCAACCTTCGTATTCCAAAGGCAGGAAGCATTGTGTCTCCAAAAGCAGATACCGTCAAAGACTACACTGTGAAACTGGTTTGGAATGCTAATTCGAGTGGTGACCGTTATGAGTTGCTTGTGGAGTCTGAAGCCTTCACGCTTCGCGATACTGTTTCTTACAAAGACACCTCAGCTTCAGTCACGGTACTGGGGAACAAGAGCTATACTTGGAAAATGCGTCCCCTCTGTGGAGACGGTGTGGGTGAATGGTCCAATAGCGGGAGTTTCTTTGTAGATCTTGCACCAAACGCTGTTTATGAAGACCTCCGTTCTACTGAGTCTTCCTGGCTTCGTTCAACTGCGGATGGCAGCCTCTTGCTAGTTCGTGCACCGGAATCGGAAGTGTTGCAGCAGCTGAATGTGTACAATCTTGCCGGAGAATTGGTGTTTCATGCAAATTTGGATGGTGTTGCTGAATACCAACTTTCTAGTTCGCTGTTAGCCAAAGGTGCGCTGATGATCCAGTTACGTAGCGATAGAAATATTTTCCGCAAGATGTTAATTATGGACTAATTTGTCCTAAATAGATCTATATTTGCTCCGTCCTCCTTCACTTAACGGAGCCGATCTATGAAAACGCTGCTTCCCTCACGGCGCATGATAGCGCCTTTTGTCCTTGTACTCACAGCCCTTTGTACAGTATTAGGAAGTATTCCACTGCAAGCCAGCTCAGTGCTTGGCTCACAGCCCACTGCTGTTTTTCCTGCGAACAAAGAGGTTCTTAAATGTCCAAACGCCAGCATCGTTCTCCGCTGGAATGATATACCTGGCATCAGCACGTACTTTGTTGAAGTTGCAACAGATCCAGAGATGACCATTCGCATCGCTCAGAAAGTTGTTCAGTTTGACACAAGTGTCATCGTAGCCATACCGTCCAGCTCAAGTTCGTTCTATTGGACAATTTCTACCGGTGTAGAGACAAGTCCGGTTTCAAGTTTCACAACCAGATTCGTCAAGACCGTTGAACTCCTCAGCCTCTTTCACAATGCAGAGATCAGCTCTGATGTTGTACATTTTGCTTGGAAGACGGACGAGGCAGCAAGCTCTTACATCTTTCAGTATCGACTCGGTGGCGAGCAGATTCGTGATTCTATTGTTTTGGGAACCACAGTCGATATGGTACTCCCTCGCGAGCAAACGACTATTTGGAGAGTTCGATCTGTTTGTAAGACCGCTATGGGCGAATGGTCAGATCCAGACACTTTGACTATTGCCAAACTTGTCAACGATGTTCCTGACAATGGCCAACAAATACTCAGCGTTTGGCCTCAACCAGCGCGCGACTACATTAGCGTTCAGTGCGCAGCGGCTTTGACACTCTCAAACACGGAAGTAAGTGTTACTGATATGATGGGACGTCAACATGTTCTTCATGTCCGCTGGAACGAAGGCGGCTGTTCCATCAATACCCAAGCACTAACACCAGGTGTGTACTACTTGCAATTCAAGAATACAACCAACCGTGCTGGCTGCTCTCTTGTCATTGACTAAGCTGCTGCTGTTGGAAGCGTACTCTAGCAAACCAACGGAGAGGAGTGGTTTGACAACCCCGCCTGAACAGCATTGTCGATACCTCACAGCACTAAGCTTTGCTGTTGTATCATCTCGACTCCAGCATGTTAGAGATCTATAACTCTTCTCTAACTTCACGGCACAAGCAGAGACGCAGAGGAGGAAGAGACGCTGAGCTTTCGCGTTTGCTCTGCAGCTCTGTATGAGTCGGCGCGTGTCGTTCACGCAGAGACGCAGAGGAAGATGAGCCGCTGAGCTTTCGCGTTTGCTCTGCGGCTCGTCAGTAAAGCACGACTCTGCGGCTCTGCGTGAGTCGGCACCTGCCGTTCACGCAGAGACGCAGAGGAGGATGAGACGCTGAGCTTTCGCGTTTGCTCTGCGGCTCGTCAGTAAAGCACGACTCTGCGGCTCTGCGTGAGTCGGCACCTGCCGTTCACGCAGAGACGCAGAGGAGGATGAGCCGCTGAGCTTTCGCGTTTGCTCTGCGGCTCGTCAGTACAGCACGACTCTGCGGCTCTGCGTGAGTTGGCACCTGTCGTTCACGCAGAGACGCAGAGAGAGATGAGCCGCTGAGCTTTCGCGTTTGCTCAGCGGCTCGTCAGTACAGTACGACTCTGCGGCTCTGCGTGAGTCATCGCTTGTCGTTCACGCCGAGTAGGCTTGGGGGAGTTTCACCCCCAAGCCTCTCTCCCACTTCCCAAGCGAGTATCAGGGGTGTATTCTTCACCTAAGACGCGATCAATCGCGTTTCTACAAGCAACTGAATTGTAACAGAATCAAACCATACATGATGGGCAGACTACAAAAAAGAAAACCGTCGCACTCAGCAAGGAGTTGACGGTTTCTTAGGAATACTGATGGGAAGCGAATCTTGATGTGTGCACGCGAAGTATGTAGGAACTTCAGCGACTCATGGATGCAATAGACTCGCAGACAGAATCAGATGAATCGTATTGAGTTACCTCTTAGGATTCGCGTTGATATCCATAGGTGCTATCGTTTGCGGTTCAAAGTCTGTATCAGCAAATGGAACATTTGCTTCATAGCTAACCTTGCTGACAATACTAATCCCGTTTGGAATCTCCATCTTCTCGGTAAGAGGAAGCTTTACGCCACTGATATCAGTATAGTTCTCATAGCGCTCCGTAATGGTCATAGGACCTTGTCCAGTTTCTTGAGTTTGATCCACACGGCTAAGCAAGTAACTTTGAGCGTCGTAGTAGAATTCTACCATTGTACCTGCTGGAGATGTGGCTTTAACTACGATCTGACCATTGATTTTTCCAGTGATGCTGCATGTATACCCAAGCTCGGTCAAGTGTGCATAGTAGAAGGGACCCGCCTCAGTGATTGCACTCTTCAAAGTCTTTTCATCCATCTCATCGGCAGGCTGACCAGCCATCGAGATCCAGCCCTTCGTGCCGTTGACGAAATACTCTTGATTGCCGAACGGAGTTTTCAAACCGGTGTACTTCTTGTTTGGTGCCTTCATCTTGCGTTCGCCTGAGCCATCAACATTCTTTCCACCCATGCTCATGATCGAGGTCGCTTTCACGTGAAGAGTCTTGATAGCATTCATTTTATCCAGACCACCGATTCCCTGTTGAACTTTTTTCATCAACTCATCTGGGCTCATATTGACCTTCTCAACATTGTCGCCAACGGGCTGAAGATCCAGATTGTAATTGTACACGCGACCATACTTTGCAAGTACAGGAGCGATATCAGGTGAACCGACAACTATGGTATAGAGTTGATCTGGGCGAATGAACTTCTTTGCAGCCTTTTGAGCATCGAAAGGAGTGTATGCATTCAAACGCTTTGAATAGCTCTTTACGTATTCTGGGCTCAGCCCCAGGTACTCAGCGTTTTGCAACAGAGATGCCACATATTCTGAGTTCTCAAAAGCCATCAAGTAGTTACCAACTTCGTAGGTACGAATAACGTTGAACTCCTCATCTGAAGCTGCGTCATCGGCTACTTTACCGATTTCAGATTGCAGAACCATCAGCGCGGAGTCGGTAACTGCATTACGTACGTCTGCGCCTGCTATAAAGCGATTGAAGTACTTTCCTTGGGTAACTGCGGCAAACGGGGTGTACGTAAAGGAATAGGTTTCACGGAGCGTCTTGAACAAACGTCCCGCAAAGCCTGAACCTAGCAAAGACGACGCTAGTTGAAGTGGCTCATACGATTCATCTTTGCGACCAGGTATGAGGGAGCAACACATAAGCGAAGTCTGAACAGAACCAGGACGTTGAACAAAGTAGATACCACGTGGCATTGGCTTCGGTGCTGGTGTTTGACTGATGGCCATAGTTGTTGGCTTCCAGTTCGCAAATGCCTTCTCGAGGAGAGGAACGATTTCATTCAAGCTCACATCGCCAACAACAGCAAGTGTTGCTCTGTTGTTTGGACGAACATAGCGTTCGTGGAAATTGCGAATGTCTTCAAGGCTAATCGCCTTCAACGACTCCTCTGTTCTCCGCTGTGCACTTGGGTGATCCTTACCGTACAAGACAATTCGGGAAAGAGCACCGCTCAGTGATGCTGGGTTTGAGCGCTCTTGTTTCAAAGCTGCCATTACCTGTGGCATCATCTTATCCAATTCTTCTTTGGGGAAAAGAGGATTCTGAACAACATCGGCGAAAATACTCAGGAGAAGAGATGAGTGACGCTTGAGTCCATCGATACTAATAGTCATCAACTCGCCCTGAGATGAGCTGCTTAAGCTAGCTCCAACACTGTCGATCTGGTTTGACACCTCAGCTGCACTGCGCTTCTGTGTGCCCTTGTAAATAAGGTTGGTCATGAGGTATGACAAACCATTCTTTGTTCCGTCCATTGCGTCGCCTGCTCCTACCTGCAAACGGAACGCAATAGTTGGCTGCTTGTGGTCTTCAATCACAAACACCTTCAAACCATTTTTCAAGGTTGTTTCACTATAGCGAGGGAATTCCACATCGCGCAGTTCGGCTACCTTAGGCTTGACTTTAAAGTCAATTGATCGCATTGTTTTTGTTTCTGCCGCGGCAGCAGAGTTCTGAGGTGCTTTGTTTTTGTCACCCTTATCGCTGTTCTTCTTTTGAGCCTGAACTGATACACACAAGCTGAGTATCGTCAGGAGTAGATAAAATTTCTTCATACAAGTAATATTCGATAGTTAATGGTTTAGGGTTGCAAACTGAGTAGCACTATTAAGCAAGAATGCCTGAACGGATTTCTTACTTCTGCTTCTTATCAGCTGCAGGTACGAAAGTGAGAACAACGCGATTCTTTGTGTCGAAATACTTCTTTGCAACACGTTGCACGTCTGCGCGCGTCACCTTATTGAAACGCTCAATCTCGGTGTTGACATAGTTCGTATTTCCAAAGGTTGCATAGGCATCTGCAAGTGCCATTGCATTCTCCAGATTTCCCTTCTTCGCTTGAATGAACTTTGCCTCAGCAATGTTCTTTGCTTTCTTGAACTCAGATTCGGTGACACCATTCTTAATGACACTGTCGATCTCTGCATACATTCCCTGCTCAACCTTCGAGATATCTTGTCCAGGAGCAGACACACCCAACAAAATCAATGCGCCAGCCTTTTCTAGGGTAAAAGGAAACGTTGCTGCCTCAACAGCTACTTGCTCTTCATCAACAAGCTTGCGGTACATACGTGAACTCTCTCCGTTGGCAAGGATGTCAGTCAACATGGAGACTGCATAACTATCTGGGTCGCCTTCTGCTACACCACGGTATCCAACAAAGACGGCAGGAAGTTGAGCCTTGTTATCATTTACCGTTTCTCGTACTTCTGCTCCCAATGCAGGCAAGACAACTTCCTCACGCTTCACATCTGCTCCGCGTTTGCGTGTAGCAAAGTATGAATCGATGTACTCACGAACTTCTTTTGGATCGAAATCGCCAGAGATACAAAGCACTGCGTTGTTTGGAACGTAGTACTTGTCATAGAACTCACGAAACTCAGAGATGGAAGCCACGTCTATGTGTTGTGATGATCCAATAGGCGTCCAACCGTAGACACTGCCTCCGAAGAGTTTCATAAACATCTTCTCTTGCCACGTACCGTAAGGACGATTCTCGTAACTATTCTTTCGTTCTTCTTTCACAACACCACGCTGTGTTTCCACACCAATGGTATCCACTTTCAGATCACGCATGCGCTGCGCATCGATCCACATCGCAAGTTGAAGTGCGTTTGATGGCACTTTGAAGTGATACACTGTCTTGTCGAAGGAAGTAAATGCGTTTACTTCACCACCAACACCAGAAACCATGCTACCAATCTGACCGCGTGCAATTGAGTCAGTTCCTTCAAACATCAAGTGCTCGAAGAAGTGCGCAAAGCCTGTACGCTTTGGATCTTCGTATCGACTACCTGTACGATAGTGAACAATGGTGGCAACTGTTGGAGTAGAATTATCCTGATGCAATATCACGTGCAAGCCGTTGTCCAGATCGAACTCTGTGAATTGTATCGGTTTATAATTCTGCGCAACTGCTAGGATGGAAGTCATCCCAAAACAGAGCAGGGCTACAAGCCATGAACGACGCATGAAAAATCCTTAAAGATGAAAAATGTAGAATAGAAATTTCTGTAGTACGGTATTACAGTGCTGTGCAATAAGACTGCACGCTGCACGCTAAGGATGCAAAAGACCCATTACTTCTGGAATCTCGAACAACATTAGACTGCGGCTCAGTTGGAACACAAGCCAGAATCAGCAAAAATACGCAGATATGGGCATGTAGAGGAGTGTGCGCTTCTAAGCTCTAGAGCCTTTGACAATCCTTAACACTTGTTCTGAGCGAAAAAGGCCAATTCTGCTCTACTGTGGATAAGCCCTAGGCTATCATGGCCTCTGCTGTCCATTATATTGCAATTGGTCGTCGCCGCTACCAATGTCACGCGATTTCTACTCAGGTATTCACAACACTGCCCCGCGCTAGCCTCGGCTCTCTACGGCTGCCAATTGCCTATGATGATCGAATCCATATCTACGCTTCTCCGTAGCAAAGAGTTTCCACCGCTGATCTTTTTCTTTGGTGAGGAGGAGTTTTTGTTGGAAGAAGCTTACTCGATGATCTTTGCGTCCCTCATGAAGCAAGGGCTGAGCGAGTTCAATGTAGATATTGTTGATGGTGAGGATGTAACAGCCGATCAAATTGTCTCTATGGCTGGCGCATTCCCCATGATGGGTGACCGACGATTGTTGGTGGTTAAGCACTTCGACAAAGCAGTGGGTGGACGTCGCTCAAAGGCCGCAGAGAAGTCTCCGCTTGCAGCGTACCTCCGTAACCCATCACCGAGTACCGTCCTTATTCTGTTGAATTCCCCTTCGGCTTCATCGAATGAGGAATTGAAAGGTCTTTCAGCTCTAGGCTCAAAGTCAAAACAGGCAGATAGAGCACAAGCGAAGTTCTCAAAGCTGAAATTCCCCTATAAGCTGCTGATCGAACATGCCGCATGGATTGAGTTTCCCCGCATGTACGACCGCATGATTATAACATGGATGACCAAACGCTTTGCCGGGATTGGTAGAGAGATCCAACCTGATGCCGCTGAATTTATCCTAGCACGCGCCGGCAACTCACTGCGCGACTTGGCAAACGAGATTGATAAAATCGTGACCTATGTTGGCGATAAAAAGAAAATTGTCCTAGATGATATCCTCGCTCTTGTTGGCGACTCTCGAGAATATAATGTCTTTGAACTTCAGAAGGCAGTCGGCGAACGAGCTATGCCAAAGGCGCTCGATATCCTCCATCACATTATGATGGCTGAACGTGCAGAAATCCTCATTGTCACAACTCTCACGCGCTACTTTCTGCAACTCTGGAAACTCATTGATGTGTCGCGCACAGCCTCGAATCCCTTTGAAATCTCAAAGCAAACTGGCATCAATAGTTTTTTTATCACTGAGTATCTCGGTGTGCTCAATCGCTACTCATCGACGGATATCGAACGCAGTTTCTTTGCTCTGCGCGACGCGGATCGACGTCTCAAATCAAGCTCCGATGACTCTCTCATCGTGCTCCAACAAATGCTTCTCCGAATAATGGAGCGCCAATCCTGAGCACTTCAACGCTAAACGTGAGGGTCTCAGCGAAGCTGAGGCTCTCACTGACTTTGAAGATCCACTCTCACTGACACTGAAGAACTACTCACTCTGACCCTGCAGCCCCACTCCCAATGAATCCACAGCCCCACTCCCACTGACTTCACACATCCTCTATAACCAAGCACAAGCTACGGAAGCACCGAAGAGGTTTGGATGCAGCAGAAGGCCCGTGGCGCAGCTTTGCTGCGCCTCGAGTATTATTATACAAATGAGATGGCGAAAGATGATAGTGCAGATGACGTCAGGCAGCAATGAAGTTGACGAGCTTGCCTTTGACGACGATAGTTTTCTTGATGCTTTTTCCTTCAAGACTCTTCTGCACACTCTCGTCCGCAAGAGCTTGTTGTGTGAGCTCGTCTTCGCTGGCGTTGATATCGACAACAGCCTTCGCGCGGATCTTCGAGTTTACTTGAATGATAATTTCAACTCTCGACATCTGCAGTGCGCTCTCATCGTATTGAGGGAACTCTGCATGTGCCACCGAGCCGCTGTTTCCTAAGGCAGCCCAGAGTTCTTCAGCAATGTGCGGAGCAAATGGTGCTAAGCACAGAACAAAGTTGTGCATTGCTTCGCGCGGTTTTTTATCGAGCGGAGTAAACTCATTCACGAAGGTCATCATTTGAGCGATGGCCGTGTTGAAGCTGAGGTTGTCGATGTCTTCTGAGACTTTCTTAATCGTCTGATGCAACACACGACGCTGCTCTTCAGTCATTGGGATATCAACAACATCTGCAGAAAGCTGACGCTGTTCGGTCATGACTAAGCGCCACACTCTATTGAGGAAGCGGTGCACACCTTCAATACCTTTGGTTGACCAAGGTTTGGAGTCTTCAAGCGGACCTAAGAACATCTCAAACAAACGCAGTGCGTCAGCACCATAGTCTTGCACCACGTCATCGGGATTGATAACATTTCCCAAAGACTTCGACATCTTTCGTCCGTCTTCACCCAAGATCAATCCTTGATGGAAGAGCTTTGCGAAGGGCTCACGAGTGCTGACATAACCGTAGTCATACAGAACCTTATGCCAGAATCGCGCGTAGAGCAAGTGTAACACAGCATGCTCTGAACCGCCTACATAAAGATCTACACCCTTAGACTGCATCCAGTATTTTTCTTTTTCAGGATCGCAGAACACATCGGCATTGTGTGGATCGATATAGCGCAAGTAGTACCAGCATGAGCCTGCCCATTGTGGCATGGTGTTGGTTTCGTAACGTGCTTTCTTGCCCGTTTTCTTATCAACGAAATTCACCCAGCTCTCAACTGTTGCCAGTGCAGACTCACCAGTACCTGCCGGTTTGAAATCTTCAACATCTGGGAGAACCAGAGGTAATTCGTCCATGTCCAACGCACGCTTGCTACCATCTTCAAAAAAGATGATAGGAACAGGCTCGCCCCAATAGCGCTGACGAGAGAAGAGCCAGTCGCGTAGTCTGAAGTTGATACTGCGTTTACCAATTGCTTTCTCTTCTAGCCAGTCAATGATGAGACGTTTTGCGATGGCGGTGCCTTCGCCATTGAGCGAGACTTCATCGTTCTTCGAATTGATACCAACACCTTCAGCAGTGAAGGGCTCGGCTTGGATGTCGTGTCCGTTCACACCTTTCTTTGCATCCACAACAACCTGCACGATTGGCAGCGAGTAGCAGCGAGCGAACTCATGGTCACGAGCATCATGTCCGGGCACAGCCATAATCGCACCAGTGCCATAGTGCGCAAGTACGTAGTCTGCTATCCAGACAGGAATAGATTCTCCGTTTGCTGGGTTGAGGGCGTAGCCACCAGTAAAGACGCCAGACTTGGTCTTATTCAGCTCGGTACGTTCCAGATCGCTCTTGGCTGCAGCTTCGAACTGATACTTGAGAACCGCATCGCGATGCTCTTCGGTGACAATATCATTGACAAAGGGATGCTCGGGCGCTAAGACCAAATAGGTTGCGCCGAAAATGGTATCTGGGCGTGTTGTAAACACAGTCACGACATCTTCTGTACCTAAGATGGGAAAGCGTACTTGAGCGCCTTCACTTTTACCAATCCAGTTGCGCTGCATTTCCTTGGTGCTGCTAACCCAATCAACCAAGTCCAAATCATCGAGCAAGCGCTGAGCGTACTTTGTGATGCGTAGCATCCATTGACGCATCGGACGACGCTCCACACTATATCCCTTCTCCTTCCACTCATCCACTTCTTCGTTTGCGAGTACAGTGCCTAAAGCTTCACACCAATTCACAGGAATCATGGCGATGTAGGCAAGACGATGTTCGTCTTTGTATGCTTCAACATCCTGAACATCTGCTGGAATTGGCAGTTCATCGATGTTGCGTGAGCGCTGTTGACTATCGTCGAACCATGAGTTGTAGAGCAGGATAAACATCCACTGCGTCCACTTGTAATACTCTGGATAGGTTGTGTTCACTTGGCGCGACCAATCGTAGCTGAAGCCCAGCATCTTGAGTTGGCGCGTAAAATTCTGAACGTTCTTTGCCGTTGCCGTTATTGGGTGAACACCAGTTGTCATTGAGTGGCGTTCGGTTGGCAGACCGAAAGCATCCCAGCCCATAGGGTGCAGAACGTTATGTCCCATCATTCGCTTGTATCGCGCAATGATATCCGTTGCCGTATAACCCTCAGGGTGACCCACGTGCAAGCCATCACCACTTGGGTAAGGGAACATGTCGAGCACATAGTACTTCGGCTTCGATGGGTCCTCACCAGTGCGATAGGTGTGTTGTTCCTCCCAGATGTGCTGCCACTTCTTCTCGATTTCGTGGAATGGGTACGATGACATGTCTGCCCGTGTTTGGTGATCAAATGCGAACAGCAAAAATACGAAATAGAGCGCTGTAGGGCACTGGGAGGGAAAGTGAGCCGCGTGCTCAGGATTTCTAGTGTTGAAAAGCCGTAAAAGACAGATATGGACCTGTTTGGAATGAGTTTTCTTTGCACATGTGCACTTGGACCCTGGACATCCGGCTTTGAAACTAAATATCTTTTTTTGTTGGTACTTGAGCGCTCTCAAAGTCTATTTTGCGCGCGGATCTGCGCCCTCGCCACCATTACTCGTCACCCAATGTACTCACGTTTGAGTTCGGCTTCTGTGTTTGGCATTGATGCCTTCATGGTAGAAGTAGAAACGCATTTAGAAAACCAGATTCCTGGCTTTGTTACGGTCGGTTTGCCCGATTCCGCGGTACGCGAGTCTCGAGAGAGAGTCATGGCTGCCGTGAAAAACTCTCGTCTCTCCTTTCCTCAGAAGAAGATCACCGTCAATTTGGCTCCAGCGGATGTACGCAAGGAAGGGAGCGCCTTTGATCTGCCAATAGCTATCGGCGTGCTTGCAGCCTTCGGTACTATTCCCGAGGAAGCTTTGGAGCGGACGGTTATTCTTGGCGAGTTAGCTTTAGACGGTTCATTGCGGCCAGCCCATGGAATGTTGTCGATCGCTGTCGAAGCAGCAAAGCAGAAGTATAAACGTCTGCTCGTTCCTCTTGCCAATGCTGAAGAAGCTGCTCTGGTGCACAACATTGATGTCTATGCAGTGAGCACGCTAAAACAAGCGGTTGACTTTCTCTGTGGCGATGAGGAGATCGTACCAACTCGTGTTGATCTTGATGAACTATTTCATCAGGAGGCACAGAGTACTCGCTTAGATATCTCGGATGTGAAGGGTCAGGAAAGTGTGAAGCGAGCTTTGGAGATAGCCGCTGCGGGCGGACATAATCTCATCATGGTGGGACCTCCTGGCTCCGGCAAAACCATGCTAGCCAAACGCATTCCGGGTATACTTCCGCCACTCACGCTCGACGAGGCATTGGAGACAACCAAGATCCACTCTGTGGTTGGCTTACTGCCTGCAGGACACGCTTTAGTTACTCAACGTCCCTACCGTGCACCTCACCACACAATCAGTGATGCGGCCTTGGTTGGCGGCGGTATGGGTGTCGTACGCGCTGGTGAGATCTCAATGGCGAACCACGGCATTTTGTTTCTCGACGAACTCCCTGAGTTCGCTCGTAACGTCTTAGAAGTGCTGCGTCAGCCATTAGAAGAAAAACGCATTGCGATTTCACGAACGAAGATGAGTGTGGAGTTTCCCTGCAACTTCATGTTAGTGTGCAGTATGAACCCATGTCCGTGCGGGAACTATGGCAACCCTAGTCAACAATGCAGCTGTAACCCACAGCAAATACAACGGTACATGGCTAAGATCAGTGGTCCACTTCTTGATCGTATCGACATCCATATCGAAGTCTCTGGCGTGAAGTACCATGAGCTTAGTACAGCGCGTATTGGTGAGTCATCGCGAGTCATTCGCCAACGCGTCATACGCGCACGCGAAGTGCAGACTCGACGTTACTCAGGTATACCGGGAGTCTATAAAAACGCGGACATGGGAACGAAAGAACTGGAGAAGTTCTGTGTGTTGCAAGAGGATAGTCAAGCCCTGCTTAAAACTGCCATGTCGAAACTCGGACTCTCCGCCCGAGCCTATGATCGCATTCTCAAAGTCGCACGAACCATTGCCGACTTGGCATTGGCCGACAACATTCAAGCTGCCCACATTTCTGAGGCTATTCAGTATCGGAACTTGGATCGGCAGTATTGGAATGCGTGAGGCTCACATCGTTTAATGAAGAGTGGATCTGCTAGAGTCAGTGAGAGCCTCAGCTCCGCTGAGACCCTCACGCTATACCTGAGAGCCTCAGCTTCGCTGAGACCCTCACGCTAAACCTGGGACCCTCACGCCATTCTGTCACTACGCCTTAATCTTCTTAATCTGCTTCACACACATATCAACCACCTTCTTTGGAAGGGGTGCATAGTTAAGGTCTTTGCAATACACTTGACCTTCTTTTATCGCCCAGTTCATGAAGTCGATAAGAGCTTTGCCTTTAGCTGCATCTTTTTGTTGACTATACACGAGCAACCATGTCATACCAGCGATTGGATAACCACCTTTATCTGGATCAGTGATCGATGCGCGGAGATCTTCTGGAATATCCTTGAGTGCTCCGTCAGCAGCTTCTGTCACAGATTCGATGGTTGGGTTAATGAACTTGCCAGCTTTGTTTTGAACTTGAGCGTATTGGATTTTGTTTTGAATAGCATAAGCCAACTCGACATAACCAATTGCTCCAGCGCTCTGTTTTACTTGACCAGCAACACCTTCGTTACCTTTAGAACCGAGAGTTCCCTCTGGCCATGTTACGGAAGTACCTTTGCCCGACTTTGTTTTCCAGAAGCTTGAAACCTTGCACATGTAGTCTGTGAAAATCGCGGTGGTGCCGCTTCCGTCGCTACGGTGTACAACGGTGATTGGCATGTCAGGAAGATTAACACCTGGGTTTGTCTTTGCAATGCGTGGGTCGTTCCATTTTGTGATAACACGCTGGAAGATATCTGGAATCACTGCTGGGCTCAACTTCAATTGGGTATTCACGCCTGGCAAGTTGTAGGTGATAACCACTGCTCCCATAGTCATTGGTATGTGAAGAATGTCGCTGCCATTTTTCTTCTTTGCATCAGCGATTTGTTCGTCCTTCATCGGACCATCCGTTGCGCCAAAATCGACAGTTCCTTCTGTAATCTGCTTGATTCCTCCACCAGAGCCAATAGACTGATAGTTGAATTGAATGCCTGTCTTGTTCTTATACACCTCGAACCACTTCGAGTACAGTACGTACGGAAAAGTTGCGCCCGCTCCGTTGAGCTGTTGTTGGGCCTGAGCTGGTGCAACGGCAGCTATCAAAGCGAAGAAACAAAGACCGAGACTAAGGATTGTTTTCATCATGACATATATGGGTGAATAGTGATCATTGTGTGGATTTGTCTCTAAGACATACAAAATTACAGGAAGGCTGACATTGCCAACACATTATAGACTTTACGTTTTGGTAATATTGTGGTCATGTGGATTGTGCACGCAGACTCTGTGGTGTTCAGTCCTTGCACAACTCGGCTCTGGAAAGCACTAAAATCGCCTCAAATGCTGCGAAAGAGTCGACGCAAACCTTGAGCTACTTTTTGCCAGGGCTGTGCAATGGTATATTTTGAGTCTCCTTCACTGACAACGCAGTATTATGTCGAATAAGACCCCAAATCGTTCCCGAAGTTCAGCCAAGTCTATTCTCCCTTGGTGGGCCTATGCCGCCATCCTTGCCATCGCTTCGCTGGTTCTCTATAGCCACACGGCATCTTATGGTTATACAGAACTGGACGATTCAATTTTCATACGGGACTTTGAGCAGTACAATCGTCAGGACACGGCTTATGCACGCTCGTTCCAGCGAGGGGTTTTTAATGATGTGAACGACACCTATTATCGTCCTCTCCTCCTCTCCTCCTTCGTCTTTGACCGACACGGCGAGGGCAAAATGCAGAGCACCTTACATGTTGAGAACTCGAACGACTCTATCAGTCGATACCACTGGACCAACATTATTCTTCATCTGCTGAGTGTACTCTTGCTCTTCTTTGTCTTGAGGCAAATGCGCATGAGTGACAACATTTCGTTCATCATAAGCTTGGTGTTTTGTCTGCACCCAGCTCTGGTTCAGGCAGTGGCGTGGATACCCGGTCGCAACGATACCATGCTCGCGGTCTTTGTCTTTGCTTTCATGCTGACTTCCACTGCTTTCAATCAGAACAGTAAATGGTGGCTACTCCCCTTGCAGATGCTCTTTCTTCTTGCTGCAATGTTTACAAAGGAAACTGCATTGTTGGCAGCACCACTCGTGTTGTTCTTGCTGCTTAGACATCACGATGCATCATTAAAAGACCGCAACCTATGGATACTGGCTTCCTCATGGCTCGTTGTTGGTCTCATCTGGCTCTTCTTCCGCTCAAATGCTACCGTAAAGAACCAGGACCTTAGCCTTGGAAACTTCCTCCTGTCGTTTATTGAGCGTCTACCCTTAGTACTCCAATATTTTGGCAAAATCCTCTTGCCCTTTAACCTGGCAGTGGTTCCTTACCAAGAACAAACAACAATCTGGTTTGGCGTCGCTGCTTTGCTTCTACTTGCTGCTGCAGTGTACTTCACACGTGAGCGCAATTGGCGCATGATCAGCATTGGACTGATCTGGTTCGCTATCTTTTTGCTCCCTGTGCTGCTGGTTCCAAAGTCGCTTAACCGCGAAGCCTACGAGCACCGCTTGTATTTGCCCTTGATTGGAATATTGATTGTGTTAGCACAGACCGATATTGTACGTCGCTTCAACGAATTCAAGGTGCTGATAGGCACAGCAGTTCTTGCCGTGCTCTTGCTAGTGTTTTCGTATCAACGTACTGAACTGTTCAGCAATCGGATTGTCTTCTGGGAAAGCGCTGTGGCAACGGCTCCTGAATCAGCCTATTGTAACATGATGCTTGGTGCACGATATGTTCTTGATAAAGTCAATCCACGTCGGGCTGAAGGCGAAGCGCTCATCCGCAAAGCCTATGGTTTGGATAGCTCTGAGAAGTACATCAACTACTACATGGCAAACACATTTTGGGATGCAGGCAACATCGCAGCGGCAGAGCCATTACTGAAGCGTGAGCTTCAGAATAGTCCTAACTGGTCAGAGCTGCACTTCCGCTTAGCTCGTTGCGCAATAGAACGCAAAGATTTCGATGCTGGTCAGCAGCATCTTATCCGACACTTCGAGCTCAATCCTCACGACAGCCAAGGCATCAACAATCTCCTTATGGTTTTGTTGGATCGCAAAGACTACACTAAGGCTAAGTTTTACGCAGAGCAGGTTAAGAAGAATGGCGACGAAGTTTCGGCGGCTATGATGGCGAATATTGAGATTGGATTGTTGAGAGCTTCGCAACCATCAACGCCTAAGTAAATCTTGGTTGATGATCTCAGGAGTCTTTTTCATCAACCTTGCCTGGCGCTTTGCGCCCGGCTGCGGCAGCTCCTCGAGTGTGGGTAGGTGTGCACGACAACATGCTGCCACCCTTCACGTTGGATAGAAACCAGAACTCAACTTGGTGCTTTTGGAGCAGCCGTTACAGGTGGACCAGGTACCTTCAGTGCGGGTTCATGATCAACATCAACCAACAACTACGTTGTACAGTCGGTAAGTCAGATTACAGCGGATGGCGCAGTATCGTCGGCTGCAGTTGTAAGAAATAGCCGATTGAGAGCAATTCGAAGCGTATTCGCAGAAAGCACACATTAAACCAATCCTGTAGAATACAAGTCTCAGTCAGCATCCAGCATACGTAACAGTTATCGTGTTGTGTTCGGCACTATTGGATGAAGCTCTCTGCTCGGGCAACTGCAACAATGCGTTGCGGCGGCATGGCCGAGAGTCCTTTTTTCTTTTCGAAAACCAACCTAAGCATCTATGAAGCAATTGTTTCTTCTTCTCCTGTCGGTAATAAGCGTCGCCACAAGCGCAGCTCCCATCTGGCGAGAGATTTCCATCCCTACGCGTGCGGCAGCGCCGAAGAATATGCTTGTCGCAGACCTCTATGCGAACGATAGCACCACCCCAAAGCCGGTTATTCTTATTCAAACGCCGTACAACAAGCTCTTCTATCGTTTTTCACTTGCTTCAGTTCTGAACAACTCAGGTGCCTCGGTTCCCTACGATTCAGTACACTATAACTACGTGATTGTCGATTGGCGTGGCTTCTATGCAAACAAGGCAATGGCTATAACTCCTTATGATCGAGGTCTTGATGGATATGACATCGTGGAGTGGATTGCAGCTCAGCCATGGTCAAATGGAAAGATTGGCACTTGGGGAGGCTCGGCATTAGGTTTCGTGCAGTTTCAAACAGCCGCACAACATCCGCCTCATTTGGTCTGTGCAGCACCTTTCATTAAAGACTTTGCAACCAAGTATGAAGACTATTATTACGGCGGAGTGTTTCGTCGTGAACATACGGAGTCGCTCGAACGTCTAGGTTTCGCAAGCATTCCAACGGTTCTCAGCCATCCGACACTCGACAATACTTGGAAGCTCGTGCAAAGTCAAAGTGACGATGCGTCCAAATACGCCGTTCCAATGTTTCTCTGTAGTGGATGGTTCGATCATTTTCCAGACGATGTACTTCGCGCATTCGCCGACCTACAGCGCGATTCTGATCCCGCAGTGCGCAGCAAGCACAAACTTCTCTTTGGTCCATTTGAGCATTCGCAAGTTGGTCAAGCTGAACAAGGCGTGCTGAGCTTTCCAGATGTTGAGGGCCTGCCTTCGGAACTAGGTATGCAGTTCTTTGATCACTACTTACGCGGACTAAGTAACGGATGGGAACTACAGCCAACTGTTCGCTACTATCAAATGGGAGAGAATCGTTGGAAGAATGCAACGACATGGCCATTACCAAACGCACGCTTGGATACCTTGTATATACACGAAGCGCATGCCTTATCGACATTTCCTCCTCTCGACAAGAAGCTCACACCGCCTGATACCCTCGGGGGCGATGCACGACACCCTGTACCAACAATTGGTGGGTCACGCTTTAATCCTGCCGACAAGACCATTCTCACTGGACCGCAGGACATCCAGGCATTGCTCAGCGGACCAGACCAATGGCACTACCAAACAGATGTTCTCAGTTCCCCATTGTCTATTAGTGGCGAGTCAAAACTTGATTTGTATCTAAGCAGCAGCACAAAGGACGCAGACCTTTCAGCGCGTCTCTGCGATGTCTATCCAGATGGCCGCTGGATTATTCTGACCCAAGGAATACAACGTCTACGCTTGCGCAATTCTGTGTCGACCGAGGAACTCATGCCCCTCAATGACGACCAAAAAGTTTCTGTGCACTTTCAAAATATTGCGCAAACCTTTTTGCCTGGTCACCGTCTTGGCATTCTGCTCTCCACCTCAAACTACCCAATGTTCGATCTAAACTTGAATGATGGTGGTCCTATGTATACAAGTGGCGACACTACACGTACGCGTTTAAGTATCCAGCATGATTACCCTCGTCCCTCTGCCTTCATCTTCAACACCGCAGAAACCATCGACGCCGTTGAGAATGGCGAGACTGTCCAGAACAGCATCGAGATTCAGCCTAATCCAGCCTCCCAACGAACCACACTCCGTCTACAGCTCAAGGAAGCATCTGCCATACAGATTCGATTGACCGATATGCTCGGCCGCGAAGTCATGCAAAGTCGATCGGAGTATCTCTGGTCCGGAATTCAGAATCTTGACATCGCACTTCCCGATATGCCTTCACAACCGCTACTTCTGTCTGTTCAGGTAGCAGATCACTGGGAGTATCAAACAGTCTTTCTGCTCCGTTAAGATTTTGCACAAAAACGTACATCTGACCCGAGGCAGACGCGCAGCTGCTTTCACATGGGCACAACCATGAGCGACAAAGGGCGTGGTCTATCCCTGCTTCTCGTCATCAACAGTCGCTTCTTCTGAATCATCTCCGTTTCACGTGCGTTGCGCTCTAAGTATGGTGTTAGCTTGCTAAGAATCGAGGTCGAGGTGTTAACCAGACCTCATTTTGGTCGTGTGAGCTCTTCATAGTTGAGGTCTTTCTCGAGAGTACGATATCTGAACTTTCTTTCACAATAAGAGTCCTCTGTACACTTCGTACATCTTGCAATCGTCAAAGCACTACGCTTGCTGTAACTTTGTAGCTATGCCGACACAGCAAGAGAAGGATCAGAACCTCATTCACCGAAGCTTTTGCCTTGAACGCGAAAGGCAACGCTCTATCATTGGCGACTTGCGTTTCATCGAAACAAGCCAGGCTTTGCCGCTGATTGTTGTTTTGCATGGCTTTCGTGCGCACAAGGACTGGGGTTTCTTTCCCTATCTATGCGCGGAGCTAAGCGCCTTTCCAGCGTACGTACTCAATTTCAATTTTTCTTTGAATGGCTATTGCGGAAGCACGACTGACAAGACATTGAGTTTTTCGATAGAGGACTTCGCGGCAAACACCATTGCACAAGAGTTGCAGGATGCACAAGCAGTTCTGAAAGCGTGGAAGCAGAATGCACTGGGATTCTCAGAGCTACAGTGGGATGGAAGAATATTTCTGCTTGGACATTCGCGAGGCGCTGGTATTGCACTTTTGCTGTGTGAACGCGATACAGATATTAGAGCGGCTAGTTTGTGGTCGCCTATAAAGAATTTTGACAGAACTACACCACGCCAGAAGGCAGTGTGGCGCGAACGAGGAGTATTAGAAGTAGCTCAAAGTGAGTCCGGTCCAGCCTATGCAATAAACATCTCTTTTCTTGAAGATCTGGAGAAACATCAGCAAGAATACTCATTGACTCGTGCGATAGCGCAGTGTCATATTCCCTTAACGGGCGTGGTTGGATCACAGGATATGGTCACGCGTCCATCAGAGGCACAGGAATTATTCACGAAGTACCCTGCGCCTGGTTCAAAGCTGCATGTGCTTGCACAATGCGGACATAGCTTTAACTCAACGCATCCCTTTCGTACTGCTTCCGCTTGTCTGCTCAGTGCGGTCCAGATTACACAGCGTAGCTTTGCAGAAGCGTATACAACATCATGAGAGAAACAACAACGAAGGCTCAGGCAGTTAATAACAGAACAACACCAGTATTGCTGGGTGTTCAGCAGTCTCTTGCTCAGAACCTTGCTCGATGGACATACACCACCTCGCGTATCGTCGTGGGCTTTGCTATGAGCTGTGCACTTTGCTTTGTCTTTAGTAACTGTGCCTCATCTCCACAAAGTGGTGGCGCTGCGCAGCAGGATCCACAAACCGTTGTGCGACAGTTTACTCGCTGTCTTGACAGCAACGACGTCGATGCCGCCCTTGCCCTCATGGCGCATTCAAGCGGTAGAACGTACGTTGCCATAGAGCAGTATGAACTCCGCGATGAGGTAGCCAGACTGCAACGAGTATTGGCCGGATCGTCCATAACAAAAATCAGCTCTGCGGAAAGCAGCGAGACGAAGAGTGTGCTCAATATTGAGATGGACTATCAATACAACTATGTTGTTCATTGCGTTCGCGTAGGCACACGCTGGTACATTAGCAGTTTTGTTAAGCCCTCTGCCCAGCAAGACTAGAGCGGAGTCTGTGATTCTGTTCTCGGTTCAGTCACTCATCCGTTCTCTGCGACACGATTTGCAATGTCCGTTGAGATCTCGCAGCCCTTCCCTCATTCGCCTTTTCCCTTTGCAATGCAGCCAGTTCGTCGTCCAACCAGGAAGGCCAGTGTATGAACATTGCTTAAGCGCACTGAGCTCGCCTTCAATACTACAAGAACAGTCTCACGGCGTCGCTCAGCGTATTCGGCACACGAGATCCCCTTTAAGCACTTGTGACGCGCCATGAGCTCTTGAATGATGATGTATAGCCGACATCCAGAATTGCTATTTCTCAGCTCGAAGCAGGCTAGCTTCGCGAATCACTATCGGCATCCAGATCGGCATGCAGCGAGTGAATGATTCTGTGGAACATCGGCGCAAAGAAGAGTCCCGCGCAGCTAACGAACACAATCCCACTAAAAAGAGCATAGGCAGAAGCAAAGAGTTTCCCTTCCACACTAAGCATGGTATTGGCGGGTCCCATGCCCGAGAGAATCATGGAAGCATTGAGGAGCGCATCGATCCAGTCCAAGTGTTCGGTCATGCGATATCCAACAACGCCAATGAGCAAAGCAGATAGGATCATGGCTGCACTCAGTGCTGAGAAGCGGAGCATACGCCGCAAGAATGCCGCGGGTGAAATGACAGATGCGCTTTTCTGTTCGAACATGTGTCGACGTGATGGTGTGACAAGAACATCTGCTTAAAAAAAAACCGGATCACAGTGATCCGGTCCTCAACAATTGTCAGAGCTCCATGAAACCAAGAGGAGCTCAAGAATACCATACGGGTGCATTCGTAAACATGGCACCCTAGTATCCGCGAGGTACAACGAGCTGCACTGCGCTTCTACGGGCTTCACTGGGGTCCTGCACCTTCTAGTAGATATCCTCTTCATCCTCGTCGTCATAGAACAACGAGTCCGTTTCGTTCTCATACTCAGGCCACAAATCCTCGATGTTCTCGTACTGTTCTTCGTTGTCGTCCAACTCTGTCAAGTTATCCAGCACTTGCTGAGGTGCGCCCGTGCGATTAGCATAATCTAGCAACTCTTCTTTGGTTGCTGGCCAAGGTGCATCTTCTAGAAACTGTGCAAGCTCAGGTGTCCAAAACATATTACTCCCGTTGTAAAATTTGATGATCTGTGTCGGTGTACCGTGTACTTCTTAAGGTTCTCTCAAGAGCGCATGAATTCTATGTTTGCGGCATGCTCACGGTGTTGGTGCGCGCGAAAATAAAAATTGCACAACGCAAAGCAAAAAATATATTTCTCGAAGGCTCTTCGATTTTCATGCTTTTGGCACGACACTCTATGAATTATGACCAAGAAGATGAAGTGTCCGCATACTCCTTCAGAGTTTCACACACTCAAATGCAAGCAAGAGTAGCACACAAACCTATGTTCCTTATGTATGCGTCACGAGGATTGAAAGCTAAATGCCCGGATCTGACACAATTCAGCACTATTCTGAACAATTCAGTGCTGCTCAGATCTTTGCAGAGGAATTGCAACTCTGCTTAGACCAAATGTTAACTCGTACGCAAGACGCGAGTCTAGGGCACAACCATGCCTGAGAACATGTGCTCTTTGTACCGGACAGAGTACAAAAAAAAATGTCTCGAAGAAGTTTCTGAAAGAGCATTTTGGTGATCGGACAGCGTCTGGGTGCAGAAGACACCGTAAATCATCGTGTCTCATCCGCGACCAAGCCTCGATCTCACAATCTCAAAACCGAGTCCACAAAGCACGACAGATCGTTCGTTTTTTGATGCATCCCTGCGGCACATCAATACGTTCTGCCCACATCCCTCAGGTGCTCTCGAAGGAGTGCTCGGCTCAGCTTACTTCATATAAGCAGCCGCGCAGAGGATCACCGCAGCTTGCTGTGTGTTTTAAGTCGAGGAATCGATGGTGATAGCGACGTTTCAGCCTGGAACTGGTTGTCGCCCAAGCAATTTTTCTGAGCCTGTGAACAACTTTTTCAGGCTGTTCTGTCTGCACATGTTGGCAGTACAACACCGGCCGCTACACACATTTTCGTTTTGCCGATCCAGACCAATCTCGCAGTTGAAGACTATTACGATTTGTTGATTTCGAAGCAGAAGCAGATCATTGAGGGACTGTTTCATAGCAGAGGGTTCAATCGGCCGGATCGCTTCAGGTCGTGCTCTGCTGCGGACTTAAGGCGTGCTGCGCTTGCGCAGCCGCGTTAAAGATGAATCACTTGCATGCTAGCAACCAGGAGAATCGACGCCAAGAATCCTAGCTGCTAGAATCGAAAATGGACGATGAGCGAGAGGAATGTCGTCAAAAGAGATTTTGAGTTCATCTACTCTGAAATGCCTCAATATTGTTTAGTTTGCGCAACATCCCCTCCAGAGCGTCGTATATCCCTCTTGACGATTTCGTAGTTTTGTCTTTCTCAATCTACTCCACGCAGGAATTTTATGTCGGAAGTTCGCAACGCAGATCTCTCAGCTTTACGCATTCAACGCAGTCCCGCTCAACAGCAAACGAAGTCATCGTTTCCTTGGAAGGCTATTCTCATATTCGTTGGGATCATTCTACTCCTGGGTGCTGGCTGGACCTTTTTTAAAGACTCCTTAGCAGCTGCTGAAGAGGTAGAAATAGCCAGTGCAAATATGGTAACGGCATCACAAAGCAACTCCGTGCTAACGGCAAGCGGATATGTAGTTGCGCAAGTGAAGGCAGCGGTTTCGTCGAAGATTGCCGGACGCCTTGTGGAACTGAAAGTCATTGAAGGTGATGAAGTACGTCGCGGACAAGTTCTTGGTCGCATTGAAAGTGCGGAAGCCGAAGCAACACTCAGTCAGCTTCGCGCATCGCTCGATTTGGCAAAGGCAGACAAACAAGGTGCGCAGGCAGAGATGGATGATGCAACCTTGGACTTCAACCGCAAGAAATCATTGCTGAGTACTGGATCAATTTCTCAGTTTGATTTTGATGTCGCATCGGCGCGCATGCGCCGTGCAGAAGCAAATCAAGCTGCTCGTAGTGCAAGCATTAAAATGGCTGAAGCCAACATTCGCAATGCAGAAGTGCAAGTTGAGAATACCATTCTCCGCGCACCTTTCGATGGCACCATTCTCACGAAGAATGCGAACGTAGGAGAAGTCATCACAGCACTTGGCGCTGCTGCAGGTTCACGTGGTGCAGTTGTTACCGTTGCCGACATGAATTCGCTTGAAGTAGAGGCCGATGTGTCTGAATCGAACATTGAACGTATCGAGCAGAATCAACCATGCGAGGTCGTTCTTGATGCCTATCCAGACAAGCATTATCGGGCCTTCATTAGCAAGATTATTCCAACGGCAGACCGTGCAAAGGCGACGGTACAAGTGAAGATTCGCTTTGCAGAGCGTGACACCAGAGTGCTTCCTGAAATGGGCGCGAAGGTCTTCTTCTTGAAACCTCAAACCTCGGAAGCTGCTCAGAATGAAGCACCGAAACTGTTGATCCCAAGCAAAGCAGCTCGCACACGTGATGGCAAGCAATACGTGTTTCTCTTTGCTGAGGATCGCGCCAAAGAAGTTGCTGTACGCTTAGGCAAAGACAACAACGGCGTGATGGAAGTACTTGAAGGATTGAAAGCTGGCGATAAGGTTATCCTTAGTCCAGCCGAGACGGTGAAGGATGGCACAAAGGTGCAGTTAAAGAAGTAATGCAACGGCGCGATAGAAGGGTCGGCAAAGAATAGGTATTGGTATCAGCTGCGTAGAACACATGCTTCTGCACGGCGTGCAATGCTGCACTCTTTTCAGCAGAAGCGTATTCAGAGTACTCCTGAGCCTATGTGAGCTCGTGAGTCCGAGTTGAGCCTGCATTCAGTGATAAAAGCAGAGAAGACGTGCTATGCGGGAGCACGCAAAAAAAAAGCAATAGGTTGATTCAATACTCTCTCGCAGGATAGTGCAGAGTTGCGTCTGCATACAAGCAAATCGCCTTCTGTCCTGCAGCTAGTTATGAGCATACAGCAAGAAATTCCGTACTACTTATATCAAACTCTCTCATGGCAATAGCAATAAATCTCCGCGATGTGTCGAAAGCTTACGAGCGCGACAAACTCTCGATTCCTGTGTTGAACACAGTGAATATTAGCATTGACGAAGGAGAATTCATGGCCTTGATGGGTCCATCTGGATCCGGCAAGACAACTCTTCTTAACCTCATTGCTGGTATTGATCGTCCATCCACTGGCTCGGTGTCTGTATTTGGTAACGACATCTCAACAATGAATGAAACCGACTTGGCTCGCTGGCGCGCCAACACGGTCGGCTTCATCTTCCAATTTTACAATCTCATTCCCGTTCTCAGCGCCTTCGAAAACGTTGAGCTGCCATTGCTGTTAACAAAGCTTTCGAAGGCTGAACGCAAGCGTCAGGTTGAGACGGCATTGACCATTGTAGGACTCGCTGACCGCATGGATCACACGCCAAATCAACTCTCTGGTGGACAACAACAACGTGTGGCTATTGCACGTGCAATTGCAACAGACCCAAGCTTGATCGTAGCGGATGAGCCAACGGGAGATTTGGATAAGCACTCAGCGCAAGAGATTATGACTTTGCTTGAGCGCTTGAACAAAGAGTTCAAGAAGACTATCGTTATGGTGACGCACGATCCGTCGGCGGCATCACATGCAACCATCGTTCGACACTTAGAGAAAGGTGATTTGCTCGAGGAGGTGGAGCGACATGGAAATAATTAAGATTATTCTCAAAAACCTGCTCCGACATCCCCTGCGGAATAGTCTGACCATGTTGGGTATCGCCATTGCCGTCTCGGCATTCGGCTTACTCAGCACTGTCCTGACCAGTTGGGATGCAGGCTTGGAGGCGGCGGCGGTTGACCGTTTGGTCACTCGCAACGCAGTTTCGTTCATTTTCCCAATGCCATTGAGTTATCGTGATAAAGTTTCGAAGACTGAGGGCATTGAGTCGATTTGTAGCTTCAGTTGGTTTGGCGGCCAGTACAAGGACCCTCAGAACTTCTTCCCTCGTATGGCTGTTGAGCCTGAGAATGTGTTTGTTGTGTACCCCGAGTACGTGATCACTAATGATGAGTTAGAGACCTTCAAGAAGGAGCGTAACGCCTGCATCGTTGGAGAAGATATTGCAAAGCAATTCGATCTCAAAGTTGGCGATCCAATGGTTATCGATGGCGACATTTACCCAGGTCGTTGGGAGTTTGTCATTCGGGCTATCTACAAAAAACGCGATAAGAACACCGATGGAACGCAGATGTTCTTTTCCTGGAACTACCTCAACGAGCGCATTCTGCAAGAATCGCCAGAGCGTGCGAACACTGTTGGCTGGGTTGTTACCAAACTCAAGTCAGGCAGCAATGCTGCTGCCGTTTCTGAGTCGATCGATATGCAGTTCAAGAATTCACCTGCTGAAACCAAGAGTGAAACAGAGCGTGCTTTTAATCAGAGCTTTATCTCTGCCTATAGCGCCATCTTCACTGCGATTCGCGTGATGTCCTACATCATCGTCATCATCATCCTCTTCGTTCTTGGCAACACCATGATTATGAGCGCCAGAGAGCGCACAAGAGAATTCGCGATGTTGAAGACCCTTGGATTCTCTGGACCACAGCTTTCGATGTTCATTGCAGGTGAAGCCGTGGTGATGTCGCTGATTGGCGCTGTTGTCGGACTCTTCATTCTCAATGGTCTAGTGTATGGCGTCGGACAGCTTGTTCCCAAGCAGTTCTTCCCAGTATTTTATGTAGCAACCAGCACCTACGTGATCTCGTTTGTTTCGGCGATCATCGTTGGAGCGCTCGCTGCTATTCAACCAATTCAGCGAACCCGCGCAATGAAAATTGTGGATGGTTTGCGCTTTATAGGATAGGAGCACTGCACATATGAACATTCCATTTTTCTACATACTCAAGAATTTCTACGCACGCCGTCTATCAGCGAGCATTACCGTAAGCCTTGTTGCACTCGTTGTGTTTGCTTTCACCTTTGTGCTTATGATGGCCTATGGTGTTGAGAAGGCACTCGTTTCAACCGGCTCAAAAGAGAACGCTATCATGGTGCGCAAAGGCGCATCAGCTGAGATCTCCTCTATCATTGAACGCGAAACTGCGCGCAACTTCGAAGCGCTTCCGGGCATTGCCAAGAGTGCAGATGGCAAGCCATTGCTCACCGCTGAAGTTGCAACAGTTATCAATCTCGAAAAGATTGGTGGCGGTATGAGCAACATTTCTGTGCGTGGCGTTGGTGTGAAGGCTGCTGAGTTGCGCAAAGGAATAACCATCAAGCAAGGGCGCATGTTCCAAGTTGGCGCTCGCGAGCTTGTGGTTGGGTCTGCCGTCCCAAAGCGCTTTAATGGTGCAAACATCGGAGACAAAATCAAGTTCAGCGGCGATGCATGGGTGATCGTTGGCGTCATGGATTGTGGCGGAAGTGCCTTCGACTCTGAGTTGTGGGCAGACTGCGAACAGCTCTTGCAAGCAAATAACCGTACCGCATATTCCAGCCTGACATTTCGCTTTACCTCGCGCGATGACTTAGAAAGCATGAAGGCAAGCATGGCAACCGATCCACGCTTGAACCAAATGGAGCTCTTCGTTGAACAAGACTACTTCCAAAAGCAATCAGAAGCGCTAGCCTTATTCCTGCGTATTCTAGGTTTGGTTATCACCATCATCTCGAGTGTCGGTGCGATGATTGGTGCAATGATCACCATGTACTCCTCTGTTGCTAACCGTACCACGGAGATTGGCACCTTGAGAGCGCTGGGCTTTCGACGTTCGTCAGTTCTTCTTTCCTTTTTGTTTGAGTCACTCTTGCTCTCTCTCGTAGGTGGAGGCATTGGGATCTTCGTTGCATCCTTCATGCAGTTCTTCTCGATGTCGACCATCAACTTTAGTACCTTCAGCGACATCACCTTCAGTTTCGCATTAAACCCAACCATTGTTCTTTCTGCAATTATCTTCACCCTCGTCATGGGAATAGTAGGTGGATTTTTGCCAGCGTGGGGAGCTTCTCGCTTGAAGATTGTGGATGCGTTGAGAGCTAGCTAAGGCAGCGGTAAAACCGTTATAATCAGAGTTCTTTTTCTACAGGGCTGCCGTTGGCAGCCCTGTTTTTGTTTAGGGGCTCAGCTCACACAAGTTGCCGATGCAGATTATGGATGCATCGCTGGCGAACTAAAGCTTCTCGACGAAGCAGATATTATCAGAGTTCATTTTCTACAGGGCTGCCGTTGACAGCCCTGTTTTGTTAGACGTGCCAGCTCACACAAGTCGCCGAGGCAGATTGTGGATGCAGCGCTGGTGAGCCAAAGGGTTTAGAGCAAACAGGTACAATCAGAGTTCTTTCTCTACAGGGCTGCCGTTGGCAGCCCTATTTATAAGAGACGCCAGCTCACACAAGTCGGGATGCAGATTGTGGATGCAGCGCTGGCGAGCTCAAGCTTCTCGACGAAGCAGATATTATCAGAGTTCTTTTTCTACAGGGCTGCCGTTGGCTGCCCTGTTTTGTTAGAGGCGCCAGCTCACACAAGTCGCCCAGGTCGTATTTTTGTGGCTTCACTCACACGAGCAACACATGGCCGACAATAAAATTATCTTTTCGATGGTTGGGGTGGGCAAAGTCCACAAGCCCAACAAGCAGGTACTCAAAGACATATACCTTTCGTTCTATTATGGCGCGAAGATTGGCGTTCTTGGTTTGAACGGCGCTGGAAAATCTACGCTTTTGCGCATCATCGCCGGAATCGACGACGATTACATTGGAAAAATCACCAAGAACGACGGCATCACCTTTGGCTATTTGCCTCAAGAGCCAGCTTTAGACCCAACGAAGACCGTTCGCCAAATCGTAGAAGAAGGAGCTCAGGAAACCGTCAACTTGCTTCGTGATTACGAAGCGGTGTCGGCCGCCTTCGCTGAGCCTGACGCAGACTTCGAAGCGCTCATGGAGAAGCAAGCAAAGCTGCAGGATCGCATTGACGCACTTGATGCATGGGATCTGGATTCCAAGCTTGAGATGGCAATGGACGCATTACGTTGTCCACCAGGCGAGTCCACAGTTGATACCCTTTCTGGTGGCGAGAAGCGTCGTGTGGCACTTGTACGCCTTCTCCTTCAACGTCCAGACGTGTTGCTCCTTGACGAGCCTACAAACCACTTGGACGCAGAATCTATCGCATGGCTAGAGCAGCATTTGGCTCAGTATCCAGGAACAGTAATCGCCGTAACCCACGATCGTTACTTCTTGGATAATGTAGCAGGCTGGATTCTCGAATTGGACCGCGGCGAAGGAATCCCATTTGAAGGCAATTATTCAACTTGGTTGGATTTGAAGTCGAAGCGCTTGGCGCAGGAAGAGAAGTCAGAGAGTGCGCGACAAAAAGTTCTGAAGCGCGAGTTGGAGTGGGTGCGTATGAATCCGAAGGGACGTCATGCGAAGAGCAAAGCTCGTATCACCAGCTACGAGAAGATGCTGGAAGAACAACAGACCAAGCGTAACGAGGATATCGAAATTTCGATTCCACCAGGACCACGTCTTGGTGATGTAGTTATCGAAGCCCAAGACATCTCCAAAGCCTTCGGCGATCGCTTGCTCTATGAACACGTGAATTTTTCCCTGCCTCCTGGTGGAATCATTGGTGTGATTGGACCAAACGGTGCCGGTAAAACCACCATGTTCAAGATGATCACCGGCGAGATGCAGCCAGACAGCGGTAGCTTCAAAGTTGGTGACACGGTAAAACTCGGGTACATTGATCAGAATCGTCCGCTCGATCCAGAGAAAAGCGTCTGGGAAGAAATCAGCGATGGCAACGACCTCATTCAAATCGGCAATCGCGAAATGAACTCGCGCGCCTACGTCGGCAGTTTCAATTTCAGTGGTAGTGATCAGCAGAAGAAGGTGACTATGCTCTCTGGTGGTGAACGCAATCGCGTTCACTTAGCAAAGATGCTAAAGGAAAGCGCTAACGTGTTGCTGCTTGATGAGCCAACCAATGACTTAGATGTGAACACCCTGCGAGCCCTTGAAGAAGCACTAGAAAATTTCGCAGGTTGTGCAGTGGTTATCTCCCACGATCGTTGGTTCCTAGACCGCATTGCCACCCACATCCTCGCCTTTGAAGGCGACTCCCAAGTCCGCTTCTTCGACGGCAACTATTCTGAATACTCAGAAGACTTTCACAAGCGCATGGGCACCAGCGCCGATCGGCCACACCGTATTACCTATAGGAAGTTGACGCGGTAGGTGTTTGTTGTAGACTGTTTTTAAGAGCCCATCTTTGATGGGCTTTTTTTTTTGGGGGGGGGGTGGACATGAAGGTGGGTGGGGAGTTTTGCACATTGAGATGAGTTGGAGGGGTGGAGTTAAAAAGTGGGAGTGGTGAGATATCAGCTGAAGAACTAATGTGCACTCTTTGTTCACCACCCTCTTTTTCACATGACAGCATACGATGACCTGATTCCCCCACACGGCGGTTTCCGCAACCTTCTCTGCTTTGAAATTGCACGGCTCTGTTATGATCTCACAGTACGCTTTTGTGATCGTTACATCGAGAAGCGCAGCAGGACACACGATCAAATGGTGCAGGCAGCGCGATCCGGCACACAGAATATTGCTGAGGCGAGTTTAGCTTCAGGAACGTCAAAGTCATTTGAGATTAAACTTACTAAGGTTGCTGTGGCTAGTCTAGGTGAGCTCTTACTGGACTATGAAGACTTTCTTCGACACCGTCGGCTTGAGCAATGGCATAGCGGTGATGCAAGGCGAAAGATAATTGTCACAAAGAGATTTAAAACAGTAGACCAGATTGGCAAATGGATACTCGAAGAGTTCGCATGTGGAAATGTAGGCTCACGAAGAATGGATGGTACACTCAAAGGAAAAGATGAGTTTGTGAGCGAGTATGCAGCAAACGTCGCAATTGTACTCATTCTGGTTGCAACGAAACTGCTGAACAAACTCGTTCAGAAACAAACGGAGCAGTTTGTCGAGAAAGGGGGTTTGCGTGAGCGAATGTACAAGTTCAGAACTGTGAGACGAGAGGAGCAGTTGAAAGATGCAACACAGAAACGGAGGCAGAACGAAACCAAACAAGGTCCTTCAGCTGACGATGAAGCAAAGCCGAAGAAGTAAGTGCATCTTCAACAGTGAGTGTTCTTGTACCTAAAACGAGGAGCGAGAGTTTAAGCGAACCTTATCACGATCTCAGCTGCTACTGGCTAGCATCAAAAAGCGCTCTTTTTACCATGCGACCAAGCTGGCGAAGTGGCCTGCTACTTCGGTTTTTCTTTTTGAATCAACTGCAGCATTGAATCTACCGTGACCACTGAGTCGAGTGTGTCTATTGCGTCAATAAAGTCCACCGTGGTAAAGCAGGCGTTGGAGCAAGTGGCGCTTTCCGTGTTGCTTTGCCACGGTGGACTTTATTGACGCAATAGACACACTCGACTTTGTGGACATTTCAGACTCGCCGGACTTGCCTGATGCTGGAGGCGCTGCTATTCCGTAGGTGGGCACCACTAATTTGTTATTGTGTATTCATGTGCGTGAGCTTGTGACCTGGTTGTAACATTGCCAAGCCTGCAAACAATGACTGCAGCGGGAGAGCAAAGTTGCTGGCCGCATACGAGGCCGTTTTTTTACCGTGGTGGTCATTTCAGACTCACCGGACCCGCCAGATACTCTAAGCAACACTCTCTGCAATGATAGTCCTTCTGTTCCTCCCCCTCCCACCCCCTGCAACCAAACCCCATCTCACTCGTACTCCCAACATCTTCCAGCTCTATTCGTCCCACAAGCCTTGTGCGGCACGGTGCTTGCAGCACTGTTTTTTTGACGGGTAAAGGCGCAAGCGGAGCTTGCGCGTTGGTAAAGAATGGCATAAAAGAACTGTACTTACAATTTCAGGTGATCATGACGACGACAGTAGGCAATGTTTTGGCTCGACAATACTATGTGCTTTTGATATTTGGTTTGATGCTACTCTGCAGCACTCCCTCCTTCTCTCAATCAAACTCCGCCCAATACACTCTTTCGGGAACGATAACCGATGCCACTAGTGGCGAGGTCCTTACTCGCGTTACTGTGCGCGTGCAGGAGCTTCCAAAGCGCGGTGCGTATACGAACAAGAGTGGTTTTTACTCGCTCACGCTGCCCGAGGGAGAGTACAATGTCAGCTATTTGTATATGGGTTATACCACGCAAACAAAGAAGATTCGTTTGACGAAGAACTTGCAACAGAGTTTGCAAATGCAACCAAGTGCTCGCAGTACTGCGGATGTCACTGTAACTGCTGAACGAAAAAACGAAAACGTGACGAGTACATCCATCGGCATTGAGCGCGTTGATGTACAAAGTGTGAAGAATGTTCCTGTGTTGCTTGGCGAACGCGATGTAATGAAAACAATACAGTTGCTGCCAGGTGTAAAGGCTGCGGGCGAAGGTAACTCTGGTATTTCTGTGCGTGGTGGTGCTACCGATCAAAACCTTATTCTGTTAGATGAAGCGCCTGTGTACAATGCTTCGCACTTGCTGGGTTTCTTCTCAACCTTCAACTCAGATGCTATTCGTGATATCACTTTGTACAAATCTGGCATGCCAGCTAACTATGGTGGACGTGTTTCATCTGTGCTCGACTTGCAAATGAACGAAGGCAACAAGAAGAGCTATCATGTGAATGCATCGATCGGTTTGATCTCGTCGAAAGTGCTTGTGGAGGGTCCGATACAAGAAGACCAATCATCCTTCCTCCTTGCTGCACGCAGAACCTATGCTGACGTCTTCTTGAAACTCTCGAGCGATGAGTCAATTCGCAATAGCTCGCTATACTTCTACGATCTCAATGCAAAAGTCAATGTGCGCTTAGGTGCTTCCGATCGTTTGTTTTTATCAGGATACTTTGGTCGTGACGTGCTCGGCTTCAATGAGAACTTTGGCATTGACTGGGGTAACGGAACCGGAACGCTGCGCTACAATCACGAGTGGAGCGAGAAGATGATTTCAAACAGTTCGCTTGTGTACTCGAACTACGATTACAACATCAACATTAGTTTGGGCGGCAGTGGTTTTGAAATCTATAGTCGTATTCGTGATTGGAACTTCAAGCATGATTTTGAATACTTCTTCAATCCTGAGAACACGTTGAACTTCGGTGTCAACACCATTCATCACAGTATTGTTCCGGGTGTAATTACTGTTTCAGGCAGCGAGTCTGGCATCAATCCTACGGAGTATGCTACACAGGCTTCGCTTGAGAGTGGACTCTTTGCCTCGCACCGCGTTACTCTTAGTGACGAATGGAAAGCAGAGTATGGCCTGCGTGTAAGCGCTTTCAGTATTCTCGGCGGTACCGATCAGTACGTACTTGATTCCAATCGAACTGTTATCGATACTGTCCAAACTGCTAATGGCATTCTCAAGAACTTTGTGTACTTGGAACCTCGCATTAACATCAGCTACATTCTCGATGAAGACAACTCCATCAAAGCTTCGTATGTACGCAATGCACAAGGACTGCACTTGCTTTCTACATCGACGACTTCGTCGCCAACAGACCGATGGATCTCAAGTAACAACAACATCGATCCGCAAACCAGCAATCAGTGGAGCGTGGGATACTTCCACAACTTCTCGTTGAGCTCGGGCGACAATGCTGACTACTACGAACTCAGTGTTGAAGGCTATTTCAAGACACTGCACAAGCAGATTGACTACAAGGACAACGCGGAGATCAATGCAACGCAGACTCCTGAAACGGAGATTCTGGTTGGAGAAGGTCGTGCTTACGGAGCCGAGTTCATGATTAAGAAGAAGAGCGGCGACTGGACTGGTTGGCTCTCGTATACTTTAGCGCGATCTGAACGACAGATCCCCGGTGTGAACAAGGACGCTTGGTATCCTTTCAAGTATGATCGCACCCATGATGTCTCGCTTGTTGTGATGTACGCCTACTCAGACAGCTGGAACTTCTCAGCGAACTTCGTCTACAACAGCGGTAACGCCGTCACTCTGCCTGCTGCAAAGTACATGGTGAACAACACTGTGCTCTACTTCTATACAGAACGCAATGGCTATCGCATGCCCGACTATCATCGTCTTGACCTAGGTGCTAATTGGATCCTGAGTAAACAAAGCGAGATCAATTTCTCGCTGTACAATGCCTATGGTCGCGAGAATGCATACACCATTGATTTCCGCACGAGCACCACAGACAAGAACAAGACAGAGGCGGTACAGACCTCACTCTTTCGCTGGGTTCCTTCTATCAGTTACAGCTTCCGTTTCTAAACCATTACACTCAGAATTCAAGAATGCTTCGTCATATGAAAACAATTAGATCTCAGTATATACATATCAAGTCTAAAGCCCAGTCGCTAGTATCACACATACCATCAAAGGCATCTGAGGCGCATGAGGGTATCGCAACGCAAACGCAGGCTGCTTCAATAGCCTCAATACCTACATTCCTCTTGCTCCTTGCACTTGCTCTTAGTAGTGCATTGACAAGTTGCGAGAAGGTTATCGATATTACTGTCAATGACGCTGAGCAACATTATGTGATTGAGGGCGATGTCTACTCGGATTCAGCGCTGGCGGTTGTACGGCTGACGAAAACTAGGAAACTCAACGACGACAACAGTTTCGAACCCGGGAAAGCGGCTCGTGTTACGATCATGGAGGATGGAGGAATTGTAGATACCCTAAGAGAAATCGCAGATGGGGTATATCAATCGCAGCGACTTCGTGCTGCTGCCGGCAAGCGTTATACACTGGATGTGCAGATTGACGGACATCACTTCAGCTCGACATCTCTCATGCCTAAGCGCGTTCCTTTTGACAGCATCGAAGTAGACTCGGCTATTTTCTTCGGCTTTAAGAACTACTTCATGATTCCTGTTCTTGTGGATCCAGCAGGGGTGAAGAACTACTATCGTTTTCTCGTAACCTACAACGACACTTTAGCAAAGGACATCATCGTTGGTGATGATGCCTTTGCCGATGGCTTACGCAACCGTCGTCCTATTGGTATTCAGCATGAGCTCAAGGCGGGATATCGCATGCAACTTGAGATGCAATGCATAGACTCTGCAGTGTACAAGTACTTCATCGCGCTGGCGCAGATGCAGCAGGGAGCTGGTTCTCAGACGCCTGTGAATCCACCATCAAACATTAGCGGTGGTGCCTTGGGATACTTTTCTGCGCATAGCTCACAAACGCGAAGCGTTGTGCTTCCATAGTTGAGAGTGCGCTTTCAACGCTTTGTCGATGGCGTTCTTATTCTTTTAGATGCTGCTCTTTTTTGTGCTGCGTTGTCGTTCCCAGAGCATGGCATACTTAAGAAACACATGCAGCCAAGTACTGCAACACGCGAGTAGACCAGGAATGCCGTCGAGCAAGCCATGACGAAGGATCGCCATTTTTAGAAAGGCGATGGCGGGATTCACGAGCAGCTGAAGAAGATGAAACGTTCTGCCTTGACGTGCATACTCATCTGCACCCATGCGAGCATAGAGTAGGGTTTTTTCATAGTGGTGAGCGATATCGCGATAGGAGTAATGCATGAGCCATCCTTGAAGCTTGCTGCTCGTAGTCGCACTGCTTTGCAGTGCATCGTGTCCGTTCACACTCACAATGCGCGGCTCTAGACTTCGGTGTACTAGGCGAAGATGTACATCAGGCTGCCAGGCGTGTTGCATCACACGACCCAGGTAGACCGTTTTTCTTTGAACGCAGAACGCGCCTGGGATGTTATGTCCAACGGTGTTGCGCACACTCTTCAACAACTCAGCATCCGGCAGCTCATCGCAATCCAAGAACAGTATCCACGCCTCACTGCATTTACTGAGCGCCGACTGCTTTTGCGCTACGTGTCCCTTCCACTCTTCAATAAACACCTTGGCTCCGGCTGCTCGGCAGAGCTCCACGGTAGTGTCAATAGATTGTCCGTCCACCACAATAATCTCCTTCGCCAGCCCTTGAATCAAGGGCAAGAGCTTACGCAGATTCTGCTCTTCGTTCTGAGCGATAATGGCAATGGTGAGAGGAAGCATGAGATCTGATCAGTGCTTTAATAAAGGGTATACTGCGCGACTACTTGTAACCGGAAGCAAATGTAAAACGCGCTAAATACATCAATTTGATGCTTCTTTAGCTGAATCGGCTATTGTTTCTAATGTCCGACGCCGTTCATTAGCAAACCAAATTACGCAAGAAGCCATGCTTGGCTTCACTGCCCTTGATTTTCTGGTCTATTCCCATTAACATTTATAGAGCTCTCGATGGCACACTATTTTCAGTTCAGACTCGTTGCCCAGGAATATCCTGCTCCTGTATATTGGTACTAGGTTTAGCCTTAGCAAATGTTAGGCGAGCTTCTTCCGGGCATATCATTCAACAGAATTCACTGGTTAGAGTTTTCCATCTTCATTTTCCACGGAGTGTTTTATGAATAGCTTCCATCACAATCGAAGCATTGCACTACTCTTTGCGTTTGCCTTGTTGAGTTCCGCCCTTGTTGCGGGTAACAGTACCACTCCTTCAGCTCAATCGAGCGGTGGAACAATCGATACGATCTTCACGTCGGATATCAAAGGCAGTACTTTTGTGATAACGCCTTCGAATACAGTATCGAGTACTCAGATTGCTGCAGCATCAAGCAACACAGCAACTCAGCAGGCGCGCGTGTATGAAGTGAGTCGAGTGATCAGTAGCACTGGTGAAGAGTTAGAAGGAGCAATGGCGTATTACTATCCTTCCGGACAAACAGCAAGAGTCGGCGCGAATGGTTTCGTTTCACTTCACAGCCCGGGCGACAATCAACTGTTCATCATACACCCAGGATACGCACTCTTTGAATCATCAGGGAAGATGACAGGTGGGAACTTAGTTGTTCGCAGCAAATCAGACCAACGCGATGCTGAGCGCTTTGCGGCATTGCCAGAGCTCAACAGAATCCTTGAGATGTGTCGTCCCGTTGTCGGCAACTCGCGCACAGAAAACGTACTCGTGCCAAAGAAGGAAGATCAACAGAAGTCAACAGAAACAAGCCAGAGTGAAGACATCCAAGCTCCAAAGAGTTCAACACTACAATCACTCAGCCCAAAGATTGAAGGCGATGTTGTGTTGTCTCTCGACGTCATGCCCAACCCAAGCCAAGACAAAGCAACCATCCGTTTCCGTCTGCATCGCGAGTCGCGCGTCATGGTAGAGTTGTACCGTCTGGAAAGCGGAGAGCGAGTCTTCATTGATGACTTCGGTAGCCAGTCGGCAGGAGTAAATAGTATTCAACTCAATCTCAGCAGCCTCAGTGCTGGCAGCTATGCAGTTATCCTGCGCTCGTCAAGCTGCGAGTATGCGTTAAGCACTTTTGTGAAGAACTAGGAGAGATGATGGATCTGAGGCTCTCAGCAAAGCTGAGGGTCTCAGTGTGGCTTGAAGAGTGGATCTGCTCAAGTCAGTGAGAGCCACTAAACCCAGCTTCGTAGGCTAGCTTGAACTTCGCACCTGGATACTTCTTCTTGAGATGCGTTGCTAACTGATCGACATCGGGTTGCTGGACAAAAGGCTTTAACTTTGACTGTTCAGTGAATACACTCACATTCCACGAATTGTAGTGCACATCGATACCGACAAATATCTATTGCCCTGAAAAAGGCAACGTTGCATTTTGCTCTGCCATGATGCTTCTCCTAAGTTGTTGATGAATCTCTGAAGGATTACAACTACAACTTAGTCAGAAGCGTCTGGCGGTTTAAACAAACGATCTCTGCCATGATGCTTCTCCTAAGTTGTTGATGAATCTCTGAAGGATTACAACTACAACTTAGTCAGAAGCGTCTGGCGGTTTAAACATACGATCTCAGCCATGATGCTTCTCCTAAGTTGTTGATGAATCTCTGAAGGATTACAACTACAACTTAGTCAGAAGCGTCTGGCGGTTTAAGCATACGATCTCAGCTGCGCTGAGACCCTCACGCACACCTCCATCACTTCTTCCCAACCCACGCCACACCCTCATCAGTCAACTGACGAATACGCTCGGAGAGTTGTCCTGTATGGTTCTGCAAATGTCTCAGATTATAGAGATAGAGTTCAAATCGCGAAAAAGGAATCCATGGAAACAGCGATGGAAGTTCCGTGCTCGCGTCGAGGAAAGCCTGCTCTACTCGTTCTAGCGTCCACTGCAAACACTCTCGCATCTCCTCTCTACTATAGGGTATCAAACTCTCGCGATCAAAGTCGGGAGCCCAAGGACCAGCGCTAAGAACTTGATGCTTCGGACGAAACTTCGGCCAAAGCACTGGCTCATCGTTACTCGATAAATAGAACGATGTAAAGAACAAGGTATGACAGCTCAGATGCCAAAATCGATTCGTATCAGAACTACGATCCCAAGCTTCCTCAGGACAGCGCTCAATACAATCAGAGAGCATGGCTAACGCCGCTCTATACTGCTGTCGCAAAGCCTCCGCAATTGCTTCCGTCATTATTAACCTCTAGTGTAAGTAGAAAAACAAGCAGGCTTGCTAGTAAAGCCTGACGACTAGCGTGTATTAGTAAGAGTCATAGTTGCGCTGAAAACCAAACGCCAAAACGTCGAACCCCTGTGGGGCGAGGCCTCTCAGCCAAGGGCGACGCGAAGCAGAGCCCTGGGTGAAGATAGGATCTGCTTGAGACAGTGAGAGCCTCAGCTGCGCTGAGAACCTCACGCGAAACTGTTGACCCTCACGCTTGAACGTCGAGCCCCAGCGGGGCGATTCCTCACAGCCCAGGGCGACGCGAAGCTGAGCCCTGGGTGAAGATAGGATCTGCTTGAGACAGTGAGAGCTTCAGCTGCGCTGAGACCCTCACGCTTGAACGTCGAGCCCCAGCGGGGCGATTCCTCACAGCCCAGGGCGACGCGAAGCTGAGCCCTGGGTGAAGGTAGGATCTGCTTGAGACAGTGAGAGCCTCAGCTGCGCTGAGACCCTCACTCTAAACCTGAGACCCTCACGCTAAACCTGAGAACTTCACACCTACATTCAAACGACTCACCAACAACCTACTTCATTGGCGTAGGAGTAATACCCACGGTTCGTGCTGCCATGATATACTTCATGATTGAATCAGCAGTAGGCATATCAATCTTTGCCTTCGACGCCATAATCGGCATGACTTTGTTCCATCGTTCAGTAGAATGAGACTTTGGATCCTCAAGCTTGTGACAGCTCTGACAGTTCTGCTCATACAAGGACTTGCAACGTGGTATCGCGGGATCATTGCTGCTTACAGAAGGCGCTTCTGTTGCCGCTGCTTTGGGTGGCTGTGCCGTTGAACAACCAACATAGAGGAGAACTGCGAAAAGGCAGAGGACACGTGTTGTACTCTTCATAGCACATGATATTGGAAAGTGAGACAGACTGAACGCGCAGCGCACTGCACGAAAGGCGACAATATAGCGCGGTGGTTGCAATTCTCGTATCTGTGACTCTCAAGGGATGGATCTGCTAGAGATATGAAAGCCCCAGCTACGTTGAGACCCTTCCGCAAAGCTGTAAACCCTCACGCGAAACCGTAGACCCTCACGCCAGAACGTCGAGCCCCAACGGGGCGATTCCTCACAGCCCAGGGCGACGCGAAGCTGAGCCCTGGGTAACGCGCGACGAAGCCCGGGGTGACGCGCGGCAAAGCCCTGTGTGACACGGGGCGAAAACCCTGGGTGCAGAGTCGATCTGCTGGAGACAGTGAGAGCCTCAGCTGCGCTGAGACCCTCACACACACGTGCGCTGAGACCCTCACTCACACGTGCGTTGAGACCTCACTCTCAACTCTTTCTATACTTCGCATCCGTCGCAATAACATAACGTATCACACCATAGCTCAGCTTTCCTTCGAGGGCAGAGAAGACAGCTTTGAGCGGAGTGCCATCTTTGTAGTCCATTGCTCGTAGTGTACTTCGAACCCAGGCTGCGTCTTGTTCTGAGACGAGCTCACTGAGTTTGATGGAACCTTTTTCTAGGTAGTGTAGCAAGTGTCCTTCAATGGTAGAAGCTCCGAGACGACGGAGCTCTGCGATTTGCTCAACGGTCTTGCCCTCTCTCCACATCACATAACTAAACTCTTTGGTATCATGATGCTTTGGTAAGGGCCGAGCAGGTGGCAGTGCATCTTCAGCATCTGCTGACTTCTTGGTTGCCTTCTTCGGAGCGCTTGCGCTACTTGTTACTCCATGCTCTTCGTGGAAGCGATGGATGACGCGAAGGACTTCTTCGCCATAGCGACGTATCTTCACGTCGCCCATTCCACTCACATGATGTAAATCTGGGAGCTCCCGTGGCTGCTGGGCTGCAAGATCGATGAGGGTTGCATCAGACATCACAATAAACGCTGGTACGCCAGCCGCGTCTGCAAGTGTTCTTCTCATGACACGCAACTCCTCAAAGAGTTTAGGATCGTGCTTCGCATCTGTCTTTGCGTTCTTTCGCGGACGTGCCGGTACGAAGCTATCGTCAACACTCAACTCCTCCTGAACCGCCAACTTGACTACTGCATTGTTGTACAACACATCGCGTGCACTCTCGCCTAATTGCAAGGTAGGATATTGCATTCCCACTTGCACGATGTACTCCTGAGCCATGAGCTCACGAATGATCGTGCGCCACTCTGATACGCTATGCTCTTTGCCCACGCCAAAGGTCTTGAGGTTTCTGTGCTCAAGCTTAACCTTCTCTGTACCACGCAACAGATCGATAATGTAGCCGATACCGAAGCGCTCGCCGGTGCGGAGAATGGCGGAGAAGACTTTCTGCGCCTCGATCGTGGCGTCATAACTTTGATGAGAGCTTAAACAGAAGTCACAGGAATTGCAAGGAGCTGTGTACTTCTCGCCGAAGTAACGGAGCAGCCACTGACGCCGACAACTCCTCACTTCACAGTAATCCGACATACGTTGCAGCTTGGCATACAAGATGGCTGTCTGTTCTGGGTTTCCGGGTATATCGCAAAAGCTGCGCATGCGCATCACATCTCCAGCGCTATACAAGAGAAACACATCACTCTGCACTCCATCACGCCCCGCTCGCCCCGTCTCTTGATAATAACTCTCAATATTCTTCGGCAAGTCTTGGTGAATGACAAAGCGTACGTTCGACTTGTCAATACCCATACCAAAGGCAATGGTTGCACAGATGATCTTTACGTCGTCACGTACAAATAACTCTTGATGCTTACGACGTGTCTCGTTATCTAAACCTGCATGATAAGCTAAAGCAGAATAGCCATCAGCCTGAAGCTGTTCAGCCAAGCGGTCTGCAGAAGCACGAGATAGTGTGTAGATGATCCCACTCTCGTTCTTACGCGCATTCAGTATGCGCTGTATACGCTGGTAACTGTTGCGCTTTGCTTCTATGAAATAGCGAATGTTCGCACGATTGAAGGACGACACAAACACATTTGATGAATCAATGCTGAGCTTGTTTACAATATCAGCACGTGTCTGCGTATCCGCCGTGGCGGTTAAAGCAATGAGCGGAACCTGCGGGAACTCTTCCTTCAATACACTCAACTGCATATACTCAGGCCGGAAGTCGTGTCCCCAGGATGAGATACAGTGCGCTTCATCAACTGCAAACAACGACACCTTATGTCGCGTGAGCCACTCAATAAACCCATCCGCAAACAAACGTTCAGGAGCTATGTATAAGAGTTTGAGTTGACCTGATTCAACCAGTCGCACCACACGTCGCTGCTCCTCTATACCCATCGACGAATTCAAGAACTCGGCAGCAACACCGTTCAGGCGCAACGAGTCTACTTGGTCTTTCATCAGGGCAATGAGCGGCGATATCACCACGGTCAAACCAGGCAAGCAAAGTGCAGGAATCTGGAAACATAGCGACTTCCCTCCCCCTGTTGGCATCAGTACAAAGGTGTCGCGCCCCTTCAACACATTGTCAATAACTCGCTCCTGCTCCAAGCGAAAGTCGGTGTAACCAAAAACACTGCGAAGCACCTGTAAGGGTTGAATTGTCTGTGCCATGAAAGCTACCGAGTAAAAGCGAAAGGATGCTTGGTGAATACGATTCTAGTGTGATGTCTGGTGTGACAGCATTGTACACGCGAGTATTAGTAGCGTTGATCAAGTATCAAGACTCTGAGCGAGCGGTTCGTACGGCGTCCTGACGACACTCAATGCAGCGTCAATCTGAGCGGAATACGACAGTTGAAACACCTTGTGCCCGGAGCGAGTCTTGTGCTGCGCGTATGCGCAGCATGACAACAAAAATCTCTTAGCCTTTTGGCGGTGTGTTGAGCAGTATCAATCCTTCGGTACGTTGTTCGTGGTAGCTCAGTTCCCAGTCAGACTTGAACAACGCAACCGGACGATTATGGTCGTCATAGGCCAGAGTCACTGCTGATCCTGGCATGACTGAAGAACCAATCCAGCGTGAGCGGCTAAAGGGCAAACGGTCGAGAGTGATGAGCTCATTGTATTCGCTTTCCATGCGCGACTGAAACACTTGCAACTGCAGTTCACCGACAGCGGCGACGAGCGGGGTTGGACTGCGATGCGAATCAGAGAAAATTTGAATGACGCCTTCTTCACCTAGTTGCTCAATGCCCTTTCGAAAACCCTTCGAGAAAGAGCCTGTCTTTGGTTGAACACGCGCAAAAATTTCCGGTGCAAAGCGCGGGAATTGTGGGATGCTGAACTCTTCGCCAGTTGTGAGCGTATCGCCAACGCGAAAGGTGCCAGGATTGGAAAGTCCAATCACATCGCCAGGCCAGGCTTCATCGATGATGTCGCGATCCTGACCAAAAATTTGAAAAGGATAATTGAGCTTTACTTCTTTACCAGATCTCGGATGCTTCACGCTCATGCCCCGCTCAAACTTTCCGCTGATAATGCGAAAGAAGGAAATACGATCGCGGTGCGACTTGTTCATATTGGCTTGCATCTTATACATGAAGCCACTAAAAATGGGACTCGTAGGCTCTACTCTTCCCGCAGATGTCGTGATTCCCTGCGGCGTTGGCGCAAGCTCAATGAGATGTCGTAAGAAATTCTCAACACCAAAATTCGTAATCGCTGAACCAAAAAACACTGGTGTAATTTCTTCCTTCAAAAAAGCATCTCGATCGAATTGCGGCAGCACGTGCTCCACCAAATCTAGATCATCAACCAATTGCTTATGATAACTCTCACCTAGCTTCTCCTTCACACTCGCATCCTGAAGATTCGCAATGCTCACCGGTGCGCGGAAGGCATTACCAACTGTGCGTTCAAAGGAATGGAGCTGTTGCGTTGCGCGCTCGTATACACCGCGGAACTCCGGTCCATCACCAATGGGAAAGGTGAGCGGCACGGGGACAATGCCCAAAACTTTTTCGACGTTGTCCATGATCTCGAAGGGGCTGAGCGCTGGACGATCCATCTTGTTCACGAAGGTGATGATGGGAATACCACGATCCCGACAAACCTTAAACAGTTTTATGGTTTGCTCCTCCACACCCTTGGCAGCATCAACAAGCATGATCGCACAATCCACCGCCATGAGCGTGCGGTAGGTGTCTTCACTAAAGTCCTGGTGACCCGGTGTATCAAGAATATTCAAAAGGTGGCCATCATACTCCACACGCATGGCGCTGGAGGAAACGGAAATGCCACGCTCCTTCTCGATCGACATCCAATCGGATGTTGTTGCGGTATGCTTTCCACCCGTCACCGCCCCCGCTTTGCGAATAGCTCCCGAATACAATAGGAGCTTCTCTGTCAAAGTAGTTTTACCCGCATCAGGGTGCGAGATAATCGCGAGCGTACGACGACGTTGTATTTCTTCTTCAAGACTCATGATTCGGTGCCAAAAGGAGGGCGAATTTAGGGGATTTTGAGCTCTAAAAGGCGCTGAGAGAGGGATTATAGTTGTGCACAGAGCTTGTGGAAAGCTGGTGGAAGTTGAAAAGTTTGGTGTCTGACGGAATTGGACATAGCTCCCCAGAAGCCGACCTTCACCCTAAAAACTCGGCGATTGCTAAGATCTGCGAGCAGACGCGGATTCCGTAACAACACGCATGACAAAGAGCGAAACAGCCTGTATATTGCAATTCCGACTTTTTATCATGCGTTGCCCTTCGGGCCCCGCGGCTCCAGCTTTGCCGGAGAAACTCTTTTCATTGAATTGTACGCAGATATGGCTAAGAACGCAAAAAAGAAGCAGAAGAATATGAATGGCGATGGCGCGGAGAACGCTAACGCTACTCCCAAGAGCTCTAAACAATCGAAGAAAGCTGCAGCTGGTCCTGCCTGGCTCATATGGTCGCCTATCGTAATTATCATCGCTATCGTTGCGGTCTACGCAAGGGTGACGGGATTTGATTACATCGGCTTGGACGACACGACCATCATCAAAGGCAAGATTTTCCTTCTCAGCAATTTCGATAACCTGAAGATGGCTTTCACCACAGATGCTTTCTTGGAAAAAACCGGGAGCTTCTATCGTCCGCTGCAAACCATGACCTTCATGATCGACGCGCATAACGGCGCTGCTCAACCTTTTCATTATCACCTCACCAACCTCTTGGTTTTCATCCTGGGTTGTTTGAGTATCTATTGGCTCTTTATAACGCTCGAGTATAAGCGACTAGCTGCTTTCCTGATTACCTTGATGTACTCAGTGCATCCCTTGTTCGTATCAACCGTAGCATGGATTCCTTCACGAGGCGATACCTTTCTTACGATCTTTACCGTACTCTCGCTGATCTTCTTCATTCGAAGCTATCGCAAGGGTGATGCTATCTCGCTCGTCTTGCATACCCTTTGTTTGTTCATGGCTTTCTTGTCGAAAGAAACAGCAGCCGCTATTCCTGTGCTGTGCGTTGCGTACTATTTCTTTGAGTTCCGTAAACAGTTTCCTTGGTCGTCATTGATCAAGTTCGTTGCCGGATGGGTGCCTGTGACGTTGATTTGGTTGTATCTGCACTCGCAGCTCGACACCGTACAGTCGGCAGGCAACCTTATAGGCATTGGCTCGTTCATCGCAAACATCCAAACCATCCCTGAAACCTTTGGCAAGTTCCTCTTCCCTGTCAACTTCAAACTCATCCCACTGTTTAACAGTGGCGATACGATTGTTGGTCTTATCTCGTTGGTTCTCGTTGCAGGTGTCATCACTTGGCAAAAGAGATGGACAGACCCACGGGTGCTGCTTGGTTTGTTTTGGTTCTTCATCTTCATCACGCCGGTCATGATTTACCGCAAGGACGATGCGCGATTCATGTTTGAGTACTTGTATCACCGTTCGTTTATTGCCAGCATTGGACTCATCATCATCCTCGCACAATTGCTTGGCGATTCTTTTGAAGGCAAGCGTGCAGCTCTAATGACTGGCTTGTTTGGCGCATTGAGTCTTGGCTTTGCTGTTATTAGTATGTCGGAACTTGGCTACTACAAAGACGGCGCTACCTTTTTCACCGAAGCCGCTGTCCGCACTCCTGAAAGCTCCATGAGTTATAACAACATTGGCTTGGCTAAACGACTTGAAGGCGACTACCGTGGAGCGGTGACGAACTTCTCAAAGGCTATTGCCATTCAAGACAAATATTCTCGCGCCTATATCAATCGTGGTGGAATGTACTTCATGCTCAATGAAAATGATAGCGCGCTTAGAGATTTCACGCGAGCTATTGAACTCGAACCCTCTAGCCCTGATGCCTATTCAAATCGATGCGCAGTTGAGCAACGTCTCAAACGCTACCCGGAAGCTCTCGCAGATATCAACATGGCTCTGCAGCTCAACCCTTATTACTCTGATGGTTATCAAAACCGAGGCGTGGTGAAGAATGGTATGCATTTGTACGCTGAGGCTATTCAAGACTTCAGCGAGTCCTTACGCATTAACCCCGAGAATGGATCGGCATACTTCGGTCGAGGCTACTCAAAGCTCAATCTTCAAGACCGCGCCGGTGCTTGTGCCGACTGGACTCAAGCCCTTGCCATGGGCGTGAAAGATGCAGAGCGTCCACTGAATCAATACTGTCGATAAAGCCGCGTCTGCCTTCATTGTTCAACAATGCTGCTGAGCTCTTCAGCGTATGACGGGCTGAGTAGATTAGCTAGCGGCTGCTGACTCCTGTTTATTCGCTTCGACTCTTGTACGAATCTGCTTTTCAACCGAGCAAGCAGCTGCACTCATGGAAGCCAGAGCAGTCCGAAGGACTGCGTTGAAGATAATCTCATGCTAACACACAAAGGAGAGGAACAGTCATGGCATACGACGAAGAACTCGCGCAACGTGTACGAGTCCAACTCGCCGATCAAGCAGTTCTCGAAGAGAAGAAGATGATGGGTGGCTTGACCTTCATGGTGAACGGCAAGATGTGCGTTGGCATCATCAAAGACGAGCTCATGTGCAGAGTCAATCCTGCACTGCATGATGAATGCGTCGCCAAAGAAGGTGTGCGAACTATGATCTTCACGAAGCGGCCAATGAGCGGCTTTATTCAAGTAGAGCCTCGTGCTCTCGCAACTGCGAAACAACTTCGCTCCTGGATCGATATCGCACTCTCCTATAACGCCGAAGCGAAGGCTTCGAAGAAGCCGAGTAAGACGAAGAAGGTTACCACAAACCTGAGCGCGAAGCAGAGCAAGGAGACGAAGGCAACGAAGTCAGGCGCAAAAAAGTTGAGTACGAGTTCGAAGAGTTTGAAGACTTCTAAGACTTCCACGCGCAAAGCCTAAGACCAGATCAGACTCTTGCTGCTCTGGCTACACTGTCGAAGGCAGACACTCGCTCAGTAACATAGCACTACACTCAACGCGCGATCACAATCGCGCAGGACCAAACACCCGTCAAGGATTGCAGGCTCAGCGTGTACAATCCTTCTGGCAGTTCTTCAAGATTGACATCGTAGTTGTTCAAGCCGGCTGACACTCTGCCAAGTTCTCGCACCATCAATTCTTGCCCAAGGAGATTTGTTAGCCGCATGGTGAGTCTCGTCTCAACATCTACCTGAAAGTGCAGGCGAAGCAGTGATGAGCATGGTTGTGGTTCACAACTCAGTGAACTGCGTTCGTCCATCTCTCGAACCGCTGTACTTGTTGAAGCCAGTGCTGAGCGCTTACATGACCAGAGACCAAAGTTATTCGAGGCCAAGTAGAAGTTCGTATTGTCGCATGATACAGAGCTGATGCTGATGCTTGGAGGCAGTGCTTGTGCACGTTGATGCCACTCACGGTCGCTATTGTGTCGATAGTAGAGTTTGTGATCGCTCAACAAGAGAGCCGTCGTGTCAGCTCGCCAGAGTTGTGCATGTGTTGCTGTGGGGTTCAGTCCTTGGGAGAAGTCGTAGACGCTAAGTCCTGATTCCGACATCAACTGCATAGCAAAAGTATAAGCCATGATAAAGCCTGATTGCAAAGCATACACACCAACCAGCTTTGTATGATGCGTAAGCTCCGCACTGATCCAACTCTTCCCTGCGTCGCGTGTGCAGTAGAGTGAATTTGCATAGATCGTTGCGCTCTCTTTACGTGCGTCAGAGGCGAGGATTGGTCCTATAGCTGAGCTGAGCTCTGGGTATGTATCCCAATGCGAGCCACTATCAAGACTGTGCAAGACGCGCTTCGATGTAACAAGCAAAAGCGTGTTCGTGCTATCCTGTTGAAGCAGATGAAGGTTCAGAGCAGACTCAATCGTGTCAATAACACGCAGTGCAGTCCAGTGCAAACCGTTGTCGAGAGAGCGATGAACTGAGTCAGCCCAATGCGCCACGAGCATAGTGCCCATACGAACACAAGACAAGTGAGCATTGTCAATGGTGCCAACAATCGACCAAGAACTGCCTTTGTCTGTCGATCTCAGAAGCTCGTGGTAAATCGTTCCAACCAACATCAGTGAATCATCCACATAGAGCTGTTGAATGTTTGCATCGTAGAAGGTATCAGCGCAGCTACGCCATGTTTGAGCGTGTACACTCGAACACCAGAGACCACGCTGCGTGCTGAGCAATACGGAATCACCAAAGCAGCTCAACGAGCTGCGATAGCGAAGTCGTTCTCGAGTGTGTAGCGAGCTATCAATTGTCTCCCACTGTTGCGATGAGTATGCACATCGATACATAGCATCTACAGAACTGAGCAGCATATACTGCGAGCCAAAGCAGAAAGCAGAGCACTGGGATTGTGCTCGGCCGCGGTTCATTGATGACCAGGTACGACCTGAATCAATAGAGCAGTACACACCAGAGTCGGAACAGACGACATAGAAGGTAGTAGAATCCGGAGAGCAACCAATTGCTATGAAGTTCTGGTGTTGAAAGAACTCTGTTCCACTTCGCTTCCATGTTTTTCCTTGGTCTGTTGAGCGCGACAATCCATTAAAAGGAGTGCCTATGAACCATGCGCTGGAATGAGCAAAGAAGCGTTGAATATCGAAGCTACTGTTCTCGCTTGTGAGTTCCGTCCAGCTTTGTCCTGCATCGTCGGAGCGAATGAGACGTGGAAAGCGCGAAAAACTCCAATCAGAACTTGTGGCATAGAGCGCTCCTTGTTGCACAAAGAGCTTGCCCATCATGGCAGAGCTTGCGCTTGAAGCTGATAAACTATCCCAGTGCACACCCGCATCTGCAGAGCGCAGTAAACCTCGCTCTGTGGCGGCAAAGATGTAGCCGTTGAAGAACAGACAGTCTCGGATTCTCCGCTCAGCGATGGACCATTGAACTTGCTCCCAGTGTTGTCCATAGTCTGCTGTGCGTCTCACCACAGCATTCGCAAATCCAGCATAGATAGTATCTCGATCCGAGCTCATCCATTGAAGCTGTGCACCTTGTACACCTTGCACTTGCTGCCATTGAGCTGAGAGTGGTGAGATAGTGCAGAGAAGACAAATCAGCACGCTACATGCAGACAACAAGCTGCCCAAGAAGTCTCCTCGCTCCCTCCCCCTACGCCGCATGTCTTGGATTAATCCCGTGTTCATGTTGAGAGTAAACATAGGAGAGTTTTGGGGAATGAGGAATGAATAGGCAGCCTCTCACCATCTTTTTAGCCCAACTCTGCCCTCTTACCTGTATTTTCTGGCAAAACGTCCGATATTGCAGGCACAGACACCCTGCTTCTCATGCATGAAGAAAATTGCTGCCGTCATCCCCGCGTACAATGAAGAAGCCTCTATTGCAGGGGTGGTAAGTGCTTTGCGTGCGCTGGAGAAAACGCACTCCTTGCGTGTTGACCCTGTTGTCGTGAACGATTGTTCTCGCGACAAGACAGCCGAAGTCTGTGGCACTCTTGACTGTATCCTCCTCAACCTGCCGGTCAATTTGGGAATAGGCGCTGCTGTGCAAACTGGTTTCCACTATGCGTGGCGCAATGGCTATGATGTGGCGATACAGGTAGATGGCGATGGACAACACCCTGCCACTGAGATTCCTAAGTTAATGGAACTGATGGATCGTGATGAGGCGGACGTTGTTATTGGTTCTCGTTTTCTTACGAACGAAGGCTACCAATCTGAGTTTGTGCGACGCATTGGTATTCGGTACTTCATGTGGCTAAATCGGCTTATTTGTGGTGTGCGTATTACCGACAACACCTCAGGCTTTCGTGCATACAATCGTGCTGCCCTCGCTTTGATTACCAGCTACTATCCTGATCAGTATCCCGAACCCGAAGCAGTGGTCATGTTTGCACGTAATGGTTTGCGGATGAAGGAAGTGGCGGTGCATATGTTGGAGCGGCAGGGTGGACAATCCTCGATTTCCCCGCTAGCGAGTATTTTCTATATGGCAAAAGTGAGTTTTGCGATTTTCTTTGCGTCCATCCGACAAAAAATCAAGAGGTCTTAAATGGAAAACATCATCCCTTTTAAAATTCAGATCGCAACGATCCTGGTGAGCTTGGCTTTCCTCTCCTACATTGGCCGACTCATCGTCCGTGGTCGTCTTCGTGAAGAGTACGCTTTCGTGTGGGTTGCCTGCACCGTCATCCTCTTGTTCTTCTCGGTGTGGCGCAATGGTCTCAACGTCATCTCCTCTGCCCTTGGTGTGTTCTACCCACCATCATTGGTGTTCATGGGCGCAATCTTTGCCATACTGATATACCTCCTGCACCTCTCGGTTGAAGTATCACGTCTGCGTTCTATCAACAAGAACCTAGCGCAGAAGATTGCTCTCATGGAAAACCACATTGGCATGGCCGAAGAACCCAAGGCCTAAGCAGCGTGCAGAACACAGCACTTCATAGTTTTGTTATCCCTGCATACGGCGCATCGCCTTGGCTTGAGGAGTGTCTTGTGTCACTTCGCAACCAAAGCGTTCCCACGCACATCATCGTCGCAACCTCAACTCCCAATGATCATATCCGCTCACTCTGCGAACGCTTCGATCTGCGGCTTGAGGTGAATGATACAGCGCAGGCAGTAGCACAGGACTCCGGCTTGGCTCAGGACGATGCCAAGCAGAGCACAGCAGAGAATGCAAGTAGTATATCGGCCGACTGGAACTTTGCCTATCAGTGTGCATCAACTCCGTATGTCACCTTAGCTCACCAAGATGATGTGTATGACCCACACTATGTGCGCGACTGTCTAGACTCTGCCGCGGCCAATCCCGCATGCAGTCTTGTGTTCAGCGATTATGCAGAACTGCTGTGCACGCAAAACTCTCGCAGTATTCGCACAACCAACGCCATCCTCGTTGTGAAGCGCATTATCCTCTTTTGCTTTTTTGGTTTTGGTAGTTCGCTGCGCCGCCGATGGACAAAACACTGGCTGCTTGCCTTTGGCTCGCCCATATCGTGTCCAACCGTGATGTTCCACAAAAGCCAACTCCATAATTTTCAGTTCTCGTCTGATTATTCGGTAAACCTGGATTGGGATGCTTGGCGAAGGCTTGCCGAGGAACCTGGTCGCTTCGTGTATCAACGCAAGCGCTTGGTCTTGCACCGCATTTATGCTGGCTCTGCCACCACTCGTGGCTTACATACGCAGCAACGACAACGTGAGGACGCAACGATCTTCGCCCTCTTCTGGCCCAAGCCCATTGCCAGACTTTTCAGCAGAATCTATACTCTGGCCTATCGATCTAATGAAGTTGAGAGTGTTTAGGATGGCATATGCAGGTATGGGTTTGGACGCGGGGGACGCGGATGACGCGGATGACGCGGATTTTCGCTGAGAAGGGTTTTTGAAACTGGGGATTATCCTGTTTACTGAACTAAGAAACGTGTAATGATTCCTTTGCGGTGAGGGCTTATATTCAAGTAGTTTCGTCCGATAAACACACTAAACTCTCTTATTGTTCTGTGAAGAACACCATGTCTTTGTCGCTGCAATCCAAACGTTTTGAGGTCTGTCCTAGTTGCGGTGCAGCGCTACGACAGCGTTATGCAGGTATCGGCGATCTCTACGAAATCGTCGACGAGCACTTTGCGATTGCGGAATGCACCAGCTGCGGTTTAGCACTCACCAACCCACAGCCTCAAGAGAATCTTCAGCTCCTCTATCCCGATACCTACCTCAGTCAGAACACCGAAGCCGCCGATGCATCTCCAAAACTTAGCTTGTTGCAGCGTTCAGAGCGTTGGTATCGCGAGGATCAATCTCGTTATGATTTTGAATTACTTCGTCGTGTGGCAGCTCTTGCCCCTGGCGAGTTGCAATCCTACTGCGATATCGGCTGCGGCACTGGCGACCGAGTTGCCTTCGTGCACAAGGCTGGTTGCAAGCGTGCCCTCGGTATTGATTCTTTCGACTTCTTTACGGCACTGAGCGATAAAGACAAGCACTTTCTACAGTGCGAGATCCTCGATTTTAAGCCTGAAAAGAAGTTTCAGCTCGTAAGTTTGTTCCATGTGTTAGAGCATCTTCCGCAGCCTGCTTTGGTGCTCCAACACATTGCTGATCACGTGCTGCAAAGTGGTGGATACTTGTACATTCAGGTGCCAAACTATGGCAGTATTGAGCGAGCCGTCTTTGGTTCACGTTGGTCTGCACTTGATATACCGCGACACTTCTGGCATTTTCGTGCAGACTATCTGCGCAATCAGTTGCAGAGCATGAACTACTCGGTGTTACGATGCTATCAACGCAACGCGCTCTTGCATCCAGTAACAACAGCAGCTTCGCTCTGGCGAGATCTGCACATTCAACGCATTTGGGTGAAGGCACAGCAGAAGCCGTCGCTGTATTGGACACTCATGAAGTTGGGATGGATGGCCATGACCGTGTTAAGCATCCCATGGAATATCGTGCTGAACATGATGTCGTCTGCTACCATGCTCAGCGTCATTGCCCGAGCACCGCAACTGGGAACGCGCGCTGGTGCAGAGCAAAAGTGAGCGCAGTAGAGCGTTCATGTCGGCGACGGTAAACGTGCATTGCGTGTGTACACGAATGCAGTAGGTTGCTTGCAGAGTCTGCAGCAGCAACAAAAGACGGGGAACCGCATAGGGAGTGCCTCGTGAAGAGGCAGATCTGATCATTTATCATTCATGAGTTACTATGTCTGTATTCGACGAGCTTCGGAACAATCCAACTTCACAGAAGATCATCACCACTCTCAATCGCATAGGTGCACCTTTCAGTGAGGAGCATCTCATTCGTTTTGATTGGCGTGTCATCTCGCTCCTTTCCCTCTGCTTGCTGCTGTTCGTGGTAAACGTGAGTATGAAAACCTCCGGCTCTTCGATGAAGCATTGGAATACCTTCATACAGGGCGACACAACCAAGCAAACGCACATTGGAGATGCTCGTTTCATTCGCTTTGACGAGTGGGGTATGCATACGCCAATGATTTTGTCGCAGACGCAACATGACTTTCGTTCAGACAACCCAGCGATTGGTGCAGGGCGTGCGGCTTTGTTGATGTCCTTACCAGTCAAAACCTTTCCAAGCATCTTACGTCCGCATCTTCTCAGTTACTTCATCTTCCCCGTTGAAACAGCCTACTCCTTTGCGTGGAACTACAAAGTCTATGGAATGTTCTGTGCGGTCTTTCTCTTACTCATGCTGCTAACACGCAACAACTTTTGGATGAGCGTGAGTGGGAGTTTGTGGCTGTGTTATTCCAGCTTCATTCAGTGGTGGTATAGCACGCCGGAGCCTGAGATGATCATGGCTGTCAGCCTTGTCTTCATCTTCTTCATCTACCTTGCCTATGCCCAACGGATGTGGCTGCTCATACTGAGTGCACTTGGCTTAGCAGTGTATGCGGTGACCTTTCTGCTCTTCTTCTATCCACCGCACCAGATCCCGCTCGCCTACTTCATTGCTTTCGTCTTAGTTGGCTATGTGATGTCGCACCACAACAGCAGCTATCTCAAGAAGCACCTAGCACTCCGATCACTGGGTGTAGTTGGCGTTCTTGCCTTGCTAGCTCTGTGTTTCACGAGCTTTATGGGTCAAGCGCAAGACACCATCAACCTCATGACCAATACCGTCTACCCTGGAAACCGTATCAGTACCGGAGGCGAGATTAGTCTGTCGCGCTACTTTGGTGGCTTCTTCGACATGTTCTTCAGCGAGAAGAAGTTCCCACTCAGCTGGGAGAATGTGTGTGAGGCGAGCAACTTCGTGTTGTTATATCCCGTTGTTATCGTGGCAATGATTGTTGCCTACATGCGCGGACAGAAGCCAGATCGCATACAGCTTATGATCGTGTTCTACTTAGTGTTCATGACCGTATGGATGGTGGTTGGTTATCCGGAGATCATCGCAAAGCTCAGCGTTCTCAACCGTGTGAAAGAGAACAGAGCATTCATTGGGATTGGTTTTGCGAGCATAGTCCTCGTGATTCTTTTTCTTACACGCGGTGCTGCTGCGCAGCACGCGGACCTCAACGAAGCTTCCGAGCCTCCTGCGAACAGCCCAGCCAAATCAAAGAAGAAGAAAGCCAAAGCAGAGCGTGCAAGCGCGCCATCAGTATTGTCCTCGCTTCAATTAGGAAGTACTGCAAGTCTGCAGAGTCTTGGAGTACTCGTGGTGCTCTTGGTCTATGGCTTTGTGTTGAATGCGGGGCTTGAGAACTACTTCAGTACCGGACAATTGATCTTCGCAGCATTGTTCTTTGCATTTCTCAGTCACCTCATCTTTATCAGACAGCAAGCCATCTTTGGATGGTTGATCGTTGTGTGTGTTGTGGGCAGCAACTTCATGGTGAACCCCGTTGCCTTTGGGATGAGTCCGATCTTGGACAAACCTCTTATGTCCACAGTGCAGAGTATTCGTGAGAAAGATCCAACTGCAAAGTGGTTGTATTACGGAACGAACATCATTGCCAATTACTATATCGCTGCGGGAGCAGACGTTATCAGCGGTTCAAAGTTCTCGCCAGATCTTGAGGCTATGAAGAAACTCGATCCCACTGGTGCGAACAAGGACATCTACAATCGATTTGCACAGATGCGATTCATGATGTTGGATAGTGCAAAGACGAAGAACGACGTAGTCTTTCATCTGGACAACATCGATGGTTACTCAGTTTTCGTCAATCCCTGTGCCGATCAGCTTCAACAAATAGGAGTCAAGTACATTGCCACTGGCTTACTTCCTTGGCGCAGTAGTATGAGTTGTATCGAGCCACTATTCGACAAACCAATTTCGCGAACCTGGATTTACAAGATGCGCGAGGCGGGTAAGAGTTCACGTCCAAACCCGCTCACAAAGCTTGAGCGCATCGACGATCTGAACAGATTTCGTGTTGGAAGTCTTAAGATCAGCTCCAACGAGGCACACGATGCCTTCATCATCAACGGAGTTGCCTTCGACTCCCAAACCAACGACCTAGCAGGTGGAGTGTACCTTGACTTAGACGGACAAATCTTCGAAGGCACCTATGGACTTGACAACCCAAATGTCAGCGATGCGCGCTATCGTCCATCCGCCTTCCGCATAGAGCTTCCATTCAGCTACACTGGTCGAGGTCACACCGAGTTCAAAGTCCATGTGCTCAGCAAGGATAAGAAGTCCTACGGCACATCGATCGAGCGCTTTGCGGTGGATATAGACTAGGGGAACTCTGAGTCTACATCATGAATCAATTTGTTGAATTGCAATGCGCTAGTAGTTGACTCAATTAGTTGGACACTCAAACTAAACCTTATTTATACTTGGGGTTTTGAAGGCAAAGCTGTTTCAAAGACTAGCGTCGAGCACTATCAGGATGTACGCCAGATCGAGCGAATAACGCGTAGTCGTTCAGCCATTCTACTTTAGTATACGTGGTCCCAGCGAAGATCATAGTGTCTGGGTTACCAGGGGCAATGATCAATGCTACTCTATTTGAGTCGGCAAGCCTGTTGTATCGAGCATTCTTTGAATAGTTTGCGACGTTAACATGTGGCACAACTTTTTGTCCATCTGAGAATATTTCATCGTAGAGAGGATACTCCCAAGTATCTTCAGTGATAATGGCTCCCAAACTATCTCGATGCTTATATACCAATTGCTTTAGATGCATAAATTCGGGTTGAGCCGCAGGCTGGTTGACGAACATTTTCGAAGGTCTATCACTTCTTATAGTCACTTTTGTGGTCCACTTATTGTTTACGAAAGGACGGGTCTGATTGAGTGCAATTACTCTACCTGACAAGATGACGCTCACACCAACGATGATATACGCAGCCCATGAGAGGGCTGTATTCTTTTTGAATGCACTTATGAGTATAGAGCAAGTTGGAAGCGCAGCCATCATGAACAATGGTGTATGAAGTCGGGAGTTCCATGGTTGCCATTTCAAAGCAGTGCAAAAAATCAGAAACTCACCAACAACTAGTAGATATAGTACGCTTGTTTCCACTGCAATCTTCTTCCGACGAATGATCCAAATGACCAACGTCAACAAAGCCACCATAAGCTGAAGAGGATTCGACGCGCTATCTTCGTGATGATTCCAGTGGGTGATACTGAACTTCTCTCCAGAGTAGTTTGTTGCTGGATCGCCAAGTGTTTCGCCAAGCCATTTGTGAAGATCGATAACAAACACCATCGCTGGCTTTGCAATAGGATCAATGCCACAATGCAATGCGAGATTCTGAGTGATGCCGATAAGTACCGTACTCGGAGTAAATCGTTCATTGAAAAGGCGCGCGTCATTTCGACCTAGTGGACTACCGCTTAATTGCATATTACGACTATAGTATCCTAGATTCAGAACTAGCGCAAGGATAGAAACTACTCCCAGCTTTGTCACAATACCCAGCCATTCAGACTTAGCATGAGCTTTCACCAGAATGTAGCTCAAGACCAAGAGCATCGGAAGTATGAAGACGTATGTCGAGCCCTTTGTATAGAAAGCCAATCCAATGCTAAGCCCTAGCCAGAGCGAGTTCTTTATTGACACCTGTCGATAGAGTGCGTAACAGTAGCGCACGACACACAGTACAAAGAAAGCTGCTGTAACATCGTTCTGCGTAGATGATCCTTGCAACAAGATCTCAGGAGTTGTTGCAACGAAAATGAGACTTAACACGGTCGCATTTCGATTAACCCCCATTTCCTTAGCCATACTTACTATGCATGCAAGAGCTGCAATCAAGAAAAACAGCTGCACAGTGTTAGCATAGAGATCAGAGCCTCCAAGCATACATACTTGAGCCAGCCACAATTCAGACAGCGGCGGCTGCCAAATTTGCCGATAGATATGTGTCGGGTACGCCTCAATATTCTGATTTGATACCCAATGAACAACTCGGCCAAGGTGATATGTCATCGAGTCCCAGTTGTTTGGTGGGTACACCACGCCTTGCACAAACACTGCAACAAAAGTGGCAAACAAGCCTAAACTCAGCAACTTGTTCGTAACGATTGCCCGCTGAGCACTTTTAAGCACGTCAGTGATGCCTTCGCGCTTAAAGTAGAGCCAACAAACGCAGCAGACAAGAATACAGACCCACGTTATTGTGAGAGCTTGCGCAGTAAAGGCATTGAACTGACTAAGTAACTCTGAACTCGCTGCCACTACCAAACTCATCGTTAACAATGCTTGAGTGATCCCTTCATACAGCCCACTCTTTTTTCTACTCGCCAGTACCAGGGTCAGCAGTAAAGCGCTGATTAGGGGAAGCAATAGTGCCATAGTCGTTATGCGGTTAATTTTTTGCCTACAGCGATCACAGATAGACCTACACTTCTCAACATGACGAAGTCTACAAGCTTGAAGACAGGCACAAGTGCATTGTACAATTTCATCTGTCCCGATGGAATTGTCTTATTCTTTTGAAGCTTTCCAGACACATACCAACCAAGTATACCTGCAAAGTTGAAGTATTGAGAGTGCACCAGTTGAAAGCCCGCAGTGCGTATAGCGGACACTAAGTGAGTTCTTGTATAGCGTCGAAAGTGACCTAACTCAACATCGAACTGATTGTATAGAGCTTGGTAGGCAGGCACAAGGATGACAACTTGCCCTTGGTTTCTCAGCAGCTTGTGACAATTCTTTAGTGCTAAGCCATCGTCTTTGATGTGCTCGACAACATTCAGTGCAAACACTGTATCAAAAGTCCCTATAAGATGCCCGTACTCACTATCGAAAGCCGGATTAACCAGATCAATTTTCTCTACTGCTTTTGCCTCTGAACCATGGCCATAGCTTTCCCGCAGTCGATCGCAGTAGTTATCACGAAAATCCGAGAGCGTAATCTGCGCCTTATCTCGAACGAAGAAGGTAGAAATATTGCCAATACCACTACCAATTTCAAGGATAGCTCCTCGACAGTATGGCTTGATGGTTGAGTACATCCATTCGTTGAACCCAACCGCTTCGGAAATCACGTCAAGTGTTTCCATTCCTTCTTCATCTATTTCCCGAAATTCAAAGGTGCTCATGCTCTCGTAAAAAGGTTATACTTCAGAATGCAATAGATAGCGAACACCATCTTTCCAATTAATCTTCTTCCCCTCTGCAAACGTCCGCCCGTAGTATGATATACCAACCTCATAAATCCTTACGTCTTTAACACGCGACATCTTTGCTGTTACCTCAGGTTCGAAGCCAAAACGTTTTTCTTTCAGATCAAGACTCTTTATGATGTCTGTTCGAAACATCTTGTAGCACGTTTCCATATCGGTGAGATTGAGATTCGTCAACATGTTTGACAACATGGTAAGAAAGCGATTACCGATGGTATGCCAGAAGAAGAGTATTCGATGCGGTCTCCCGCCCATGAATCGTGAACCGTAGACAACGTCGGCAACGCCATCTACAATAGGCTTAAGGAGCAGCTTGTACTCTTCCGGATCATACTCAAGATCTGCATCTTGAATGATCAATACTTCTCCAGCCGCTTTTGCAATTCCAGTGTGAAGTGCGGCCCCTTTGCCCTTATTGACATCATGAGCGACATACTGGATATTAAGTTGTTGATGCGCATTCATATACTTTTGAATTGCACTCCCAGTATTGTCACGGGAACAGTCGTTGACAATAATCAACTCTTTCTCTATACCAAAAGGCAGCTCGAGAAGTCGAATTTTGTCAAGTATCAAGTGGATTGTTTTTTCCTCGTTGTACGCCGGCATAACGATGGACAGAGTTGCAACTTTCATGAATAAAAGTATGAAGTGAGAAGTTCATTTTGGAGTGCTTTAGTCGCGAGTAGATGCCCAAATCTTCTGACTCTTACGATACGTACATAGCAGAAACATACGCAATTGCTTTAGTCTGAACTTCATTATTTCTACGTGCTTCATCTTCGGTCTCTATAAATGAAAGGTTTCTTGGTATGAAGCACTGAAACATTATGTATAGCTGTGTATCGAATCTGGTCATGCGCTAACCATGAAACCCGGCGGGACAGCTCCTTCAGGATGAAGACGAAATTTGCGCCACTTCATCTGCATTTCTCACTATTCAAGCTGCAGGCATTTTCTGGCTCTACTCATCGTACACTCTTTACATCTTCTGTCATTTCATCGTGGTGCCATTGTGGCAATTCGTTCCCCGTCATCTCACTTCGCTTTCCTTAGGGCGGAGTTGACAGTCAGCTTTAATAGCTCCTTGAAGAAAGTAAATTCTGCCACTTTCTTGTTGAACTTGCTTCATTGAAGTGCTTTGTCAACTGCTAGTAAGGAGAACAGAGAATACACCAAACAATGTCACCATCTAATTGTGGCTTCTTCAACAGGTGACTAGTGAGCCGACTTTGAGACGGCGGGCTGTAGCAGTGGGTGGTTTGGTTGATCTTGATCTGGACTCAACCAGCACGCCGACATAGAGGCAAGCCGAATTCAACACTGCACGCCAGACGAAGTGTTTGCTCTAATCGAAATGGCCAGACAACTACTATTTCAACAGATTGGGTCTTGATCTTTGGTAGTTTTGTCCGATACTCCAGAAAACTCCGTATTGCAGCTACGAAGAGTAGGCAAGCGCTTGTGCAAGAAATAGGCCTTTATGACGAGAATTTCTATCATTACACCATGCTTGAACGCCGTCCAGTTCATTGAGCGGACTATAGAGTCTGTTCTTTCCCAGCAAGGTGATTTCGAGCTTGAGTACATCATCGTAGACGGGGTGAGCACCGATGGCACGCTTGACATTATCAAGCGGTACGATGGGCGTTTGCGTTGGGTATCAGAGAAGGACCCAGGACAGACCGCGGCTATCAACAAAGGTCTGCGGATGACAACGGGTGACATCGTAGCCTTCCTCAACGCGGACGACCTTTACAAACCAGGAACTTTAGACAGAGTTGTCAAAGCCTTCGCAGATCCAAAAGTGCAGTGGCTCTTCGGAATGTGCGACATCATCGACATTCATGACAATGAAGTTCGCAAAGCCATCACCTCGTACAAAAACTTTCACCTACGTCGAGCTTCCCTATCGCGCATTCTAGCTGAAAACTTCATATCACAACCTGCTGTGTTTTGGCGGCGCTCTGTGATGTCGGAAGTTGGCTACCTTGACGAAGCCGAGCACTATGTTATGGACTATGAGTATTGGCTACGCATATGGCAGAGATTCGAACCATTGTTTATAGATGACTACCTCTCCTCATTTCGTTGGTATGAAACCTCAAAATCAGGAAGCGGTTTCGATAAGCAATTCAGTGACGAGCTTCGAGTTGCTCGCAAGTACGCCAATGGTCATCAACTCGCTATCCTAAAGCACCAGTTCAATTACTACAAGATTGTAGGAGCATATACTCTCATGGCTTGGATGCGAAAGTTGGGAGTGAGTTAACGTAGTGGGTAAACCTTCCTAAACCAATTTGAACTTGAATACGTAGATGAACATTGGTGTCAACACACTTTTCCTTATCCCGGGCGAAGTAGGTGGATCAGAAACCTACTTGACCGAGGTGCTTCATGGAATGCTGCAGACAGACGAGGATTTTAAGCTAACCTTGTTCACGAACGATGAGAATTCCGAGTCATTGAAGACTCGCTACTCGAATGACCGTCGCGTCTCATTTGTCCATATCCCACTGAAAGCTACAAGTCGGCCAATGAGAATACTAGTAGAGCAATTCAGATTACCAAGGTATTGCACCGAGAACGCAGTTGACGTTCTATGGTCGCCCGGGTATGTCGGCCCACTGAGATGCCCCTGCCCGACAGTGGTCACAATACATGATATGCAGTACAAGCGATTTCCAGAGGACCTAACTCTACTTTCTCGCCTCGTTACGAATGTTCTTGTAAAGCTTGGAGCAAGAACAAATGAATCAATCATTACTATATCTGAGTTTTCCAAGCGCGAGATTCTCCACTTCACATCTGCGAATGAATCGTCAGTTTTCGTGACATTGGAAGCGGCAGACTCTGCATTTGGAATGACAGTCGACCAGAACGAGATAGATAGTATCCTGCCACAAGCCGACAACAAACAAAGGAGATATATTCTCTGTGTTGCGAACTCCTATCCGCATAAGAATCTAGAGTTGTTAGTGAGGGCATTTGGAAAGTGCTCTGATATGGATGAAATAGACTTAGTGATAGTAGGCAAGCCCAGACTGGGAGAACAGCGGTTCCAGGCAGCCTTGCAAGAGATAACTAATGCAAATCGGGTGACAAGATTGTTAAGAGTAAACCGTGAGCAGCTTATTGCTCTGTATCAACGATGCGCCGTGTTTGCTTTCCCATCATTATATGAAGGATTTGGGCTTCCGGTTCTTGAAGCTATGGTAGCTGGCGTTCCTGTTGTAACCACCGGTTGTGCATCTATATCAGAGATAGCTGGTGAAGCCGCCATTTACTCAAAAAGTTTGAAAGTAGATGATTTTGCAGCTGCACTGAGAGAAGGCTTGAGTTTAAGCGCAGTTGAACGGCGTAATCTTTGCGATCGAGCGAGCGAGCGGTCACGGCAGTTTAGTTGGAAAAAAGCCGGACATGAGACACTTCAAATCCTGAGAACAGCAGCGCAAATCAAGCCAACGTAGTAGTATGTTCCTCACATTTGAACTTACTTTTTGACACTGTCTGGATGAGTCTGAGACCTTGAGTACAGAGCATACTTGTTGAGCCACTCGACCTTTAAGTACGTGCTACCTCCAAACTTCACGGAATTCGAATCTCCTGGTGCAATGATCAGAGAGATAGCATTAGTGTCACGAAGTCCGTTGTGCGGGGAGTTGCGTGAGTAGTTGAGTACATTAAGATGAGGCAGTACTTTACGACCAGACGAATAGATGTCATCAAACAGAGGATACTCCCAAGTGTCCTCGTTAATAATAAGACCAAGGCTATCCCGGTGACGGTCGATGAGCCGCTTAAGGTGAAAGTATTCAAGCTGAACTTCTGGTTGGTTTATGAACATTTTACTTGCGCGGTCACTGCTTGGATTCACTTTCATTGTCCATTTGTTGTTCACGAACGGACGAGTCTGATTGAGGGCAATCACTCTGCCTGATAAAATGACACACAATCCAATGATGGTATATGTTGCCCAAGTTAGAGCTGCATTCTTTTTGAATGCGCTGACAAGAATAGCACAAGTCGGAAGAGCAGCCATCATGAAGATAGGCGTATGCAACCTGGAGTTCCATGGTTGCCACTTCAAAGCAACACAGAAAACGATAAACTCCGCTACTACCAGTAAATAGAGTACTGTTGTTTCCACTGCGATCTTTTTACGACGAATCACCAAGAAAGCCAGCGCTAAAAAAACTACCACCAGTTGAAGAGGGTTCGATGCACTATCTTCGTGATGATTCCAGTGCGTAATACTGAATTTCTCTCCAGAGTAGTTTATGGCTGGATCGCCAAGAGTCTCACCAAGCCATTTGTGAAGATCGATGACAAATACCATTGCTGGTTTTGCAATTGGGTCAATACCACAATGCAACGCGAGGTTCTGAGTAATTCCTATTAGTACTGTACTCGGGCTATATCGTTCATTAAAGAGACGTGCATCATTTCGACCCAAAGGACTACCACTTAGTTCCATGTTACGGCTATAGTACCCCAGATTCAACACCAGCGCAATGACTGCAACGATTCCTAGCTTCGTCACTACGCCCAACCATTGAGACCTTGGGTGAGCCTTCGCAAGGAAATAGCTCAAGACCGACAGTAGTGGAAGTATAAAGACATATGTCGAGCCCTTTGTGTAGAATGCCAAACCTATGCTGAGACCTAACCAGACTGCATTCACTATCGATGCGTGTCGATAGAGGGCATAGCAGTAGCGTACCACACACAGTACAAAGAAGGCCGCTGTAACATCGTTCTGCGTCGATGAACCTTGCAAAATGATCTCAGGAGTTGTTGCAACGAAAATGAGACTTAACACGATCGCATTTCGATTGACGCCCATTTCCTTAGCCATACTTACTATGCATGCAAGAGATGCAATCAAGAAAAACAGTTGCACGGTGTTAGCATAGAGATCAGAGCCTCCAAGCATACATACTTGAGCCAGCCACAATTCAGACAGCGGTGGCTGCCAAATTTGCCGATAGATGTGTGTCGGGTACGCCTCAATATTCTGATTTGATACCCAGTGCACAACTCGGCCAAGGTGATATGTCATCGAGTCCCAGTTGTTTGGTGGGTACACCACGCCTTGCACAAATACTGCAACAAAAGTGGCAAACAAGCCTAAGCTCAGCAACTTGTTCGTTACGATCGCCTGCTGAGTACTTTTAAGCACGTCAGTGATGCCTTCGCGTTCAAAGTAGAGCCAACAAACGCAGCAGACAAGAATACAGACCCACGTTATTGTGAGAGCTTGCGCAGTAAAGGCATTGAACTGACTAAGTAACTCTGAACTCGCTGCCACTACCAAACTCATCGTTAACAATGCCTGAGTGATCCCTTCATACAGCCCACTCTTTTTTCTACTCGCCAGTACCAGGGTCAGCAGTAAAGCGCTGATTAGGGGAAGCAATAGTGCCATAGTCGTTATGCGGTTAATTTTTTGCCTACAGCGATCACAGATAGACCTACACTTCTCAACATGATGAAGTCTACAAGCTTGAAGACAGGCACAAGTGCATTGTACAATTTCATCTGTCCCGATGGAATTGTTTTATTTTTTTGAAGCTTTCCAGACACATACCAACCAAGTATACCTGCAAAGTTGAAGTATTGAGAGTGCACCAGTTGAAAGCCCGCAGTGCGTATAGCGGACACTAAGTGAGTTCTTGTATAGCGTCGAAAGTGACCTAACTCAACATCGAACTGATTGTATAGAGCTTGGTAGGCAGGCACAAGGATGACAACTTGCCCTTGGTTTCTCAGCAGCTTGTGACAATTCTTTAGTGCTAAGCGATCGTCTTTGATGTGCTCGACAACATTCAGTGCAAACACTGTATCAAAAGTCCCTATAAGATGCCCGTACTCACTATCGAAAGCCGGATTAACCAGATCAATTTTCTCTACTGCTTTTGCCTCTGAACCATGGCCATAGCTTTCCCGCAGTCGATCGCAGTAGTTATCACGAATATCCGAGAGAGTAATCTGCGCCTTATCTCGAACGAAGAAGGTAGAAATATTGCCAATACCACTACCAATTTCAAGGATAGCTCCTCGACAGTATGGCTTGATGGTTGAGTACATCCATTCGTTGAACCCAACCGCTTCGGAAATCACGTCAAGTGTTTCCATTCCTTCTTCATCTATTTCCCGAAATTCAAAGGTGCTCATGCTCTCGTAAAAAGGTTATACTTCAGAATGCAATAGATAGCGCGAACACCATCTTTCCAATTAATCTTCTTCCCCTCTGCAAACGTCCGCCCGTAGTATGATATACCAACCTCATAAATCCTTACGTCTTTAACACGCGACATCTTTGCTGTTACCTCAGGTTCGAAGCCAAAACGTTTTTCTTTCAGATCAAGACTCTTTATGATGTCTGTTCGAAACATCTTGTAGCACGTTTCCATATCGGTGAGATTGAGATTCGTCAACATGTTTGACAACATGGTAAGAAAACGATTACCGATGGTATGCCAGAAGAAGAGTATTCGATGTGGTCTCCCGCCCATGAATCGTGAACCGTAGACAACGTCGGCAACGCCATCTACAATAGGCTTAAGGAGCAGCTTGTACTCTTCCGGATCATACTCAAGATCTGCATCTTGGATGATCAAAACTTGGCCACTTGCTTTTGCGATCCCTGTGTGAAGCGCAGCTCCTTTTCCCTTATTAACTTCATGAGCAACATACTGGATGTTCAGATTTGGATGCGCACTCATATACCTTTGAATTGCGCTCTCAGTATTATCACGGGAACAGTCGTTAACGATTATCAGCTCCTTCTTGATGCTAAACGGAAGTTCGAGGAGTCGAACTTTGTCAAGTATCAAGTGGATGGTCTTTTCTTCGTTGTAGGCGGGCATAACAATTGACAAAGTACTTACAATCATATTCAATCACCCATTAATCTTGAGTTGAACTTTTCATGATTCGCTTCGATATCCTGTCCGCGTTACAATAGGACTAATATCCAACCTTGCCATCATCTAAACATACGAATGTATTCTTACAAGAACTAGAGGGATTATGGTGATCGTATTCGTCTTTGCAACCCAAGGCAGGGTATGTTCATTCTCAAGTGAACAGAGTCATCGCCTGCAGCTTGGAATCAGGCGCGCACCCTTGATCAGCCTCGCAAACGACTTCTGCTCATATGAATTCCACTCAGTCGAAGGCTAGTTGCGCTTGCGTACTAATCGACTATTTATGAAAGCTTAATAGTGAGAGCATAGCGTCTCTTAGGTTCACGTTACTCACATATGTGAGATTTAGGGGCACTTGTCGGGTGTCTAGAGTTGACAAGTCCTACACTTTGAGTCCTGCCTCTGTTGAGGCTCCGCATTCGTCTATCCCAGTCTTGGTAAGGAGCAGCCTCGGATCTCAGAATAGTTTTCAATTCTCGCAATGTAGAATTGACTCAGAGTTTCACCAGACTCTGTATAGTTTCGTGTGGACGACTACTGGAACCTTGCATTCTTTGGGATCATTTCCTGTGACATGGAGCAAAGGTCTTGTTTTTTGGCCCTTTTGGCCGATATAGAATAGATAGCACTGTTTGAAATCTACGATGTTGAGACTTTTTCAAGGAAGAAGCGTTCTAAAGTCCGTACTTGCAAACACTAGTCTACTAGTGAGTGACCGTGTGTTGCGATATGGTGTAGGGTTCTTCATTGGAGCCGGGATAGCACGGTACTTAGGTCCAGAGCAGTACGGTCTCTTGAGCTATGTACTAGCTCTAGTTGCAATATTGATGCCTATCATGGGTGTTGGGCTGGACAATCTCATCGTGAGAGAACTCGTTAAGCAACCTCACAATACCTACGAAGTTTTGGGTTCTGCCTTTGTCCTGCGCGTACTAGGAGGACTATCTATGGTTCTAACCGCCTGCGGATTGACACTCTACCTTAGGCCAGGAGACACCTCAAGTTTGGTGCTCGTTCTGATCATGGAGACTGCGACTATGATGCTTTGCTTCGATGTTTTAGAAGTTTGGTTTCAGTCTCAACTACAGTCAAAGTATGCTGTTTATGGAAAAGGTGCTGCTTTTCTGGCTGTAAGTGCCATCAAAATAGTACTGATCGTTCAAAAAGCTCCAGTTAGCTCAATCATAGTGGCGGGATTAGTAGAGGCATTCTTGGGTGCTGTGGGTCTTGTCTACTTTTTCAGGAAAGCCGGTTACCAGTTAGGTCTCTTCGCGACAAACAAGACCATGTTTAAGCTCTTTCTTCGAGATGGCTGGGCATTGGTACTTTCAGGATTTGCTGCAGTCGTCTGCTTAAGAGTTGATCAGCTTATTGTCTCTAAGTTGTTGGGCGATTCAGCCGCTGGAGTCTATTCGGCAGCCTTTCGTTTTTCGGAGTTTGCCTATGCCCTACCAGCGTTAATTTCCGTTTCTGTTCTGCCGATACTGGTTGAGAGCAGACAAACAGGCCAAAAGATGTACCAGGACAGACTGAGAGCGTTTCTCAATCTTATGAGTTTCGCAGGCTTGCTTGTTTCATGCTCCATTGCGGCGTTGTCTGGCTTCATAATCCCATTCCTGTTCGGATCGGCATATGCAGAAGCTTCGCAGGTGCTATCAGTGCAAATTTGGGCGAGCGTCTTCGTCTTCTTGGGTGTTGCAAGTAATCAATATCTGATTATTGAGAAACGAACAGATATCATCTTAGTTCGGACACTAATAGGAATGACTGCAAACATCGCACTCAATAGTATAGCGATTCCAAAGTACGGACTAATGGGGGCGGCACTAGTAAGTGTTGTTTCAAATGCTATTGCGGTTTTTTCGGTTGCGTTTTATGGATCTCAGAAAGCGCATACCGTTGAACTCCTTACAAGTTTCAACTATTTTCGGACCGTAACATCACTACGTCGAACGATCTCAGAAAATCTTCAATCCAACACATTGTCATGAGCTCACCTCAAAAGGGACAAACTCCAGAAGAGTACCAAAACTATCTAACGGACCATCTCAACGATGCATATGGTCCTGATATTGAAGCCGCTTCAAAGATCAAAAAGGCGTATCATCTTTCCAATATTCTGCCACTTGTAAGATGTGACAAAAACGCTCAAGTCCTTGAGATTGGACCAGGGTATGGAGAGATGATCGGGATACTTCGATCCGCTGGCTTTACGGAAGTAAGCTCAATAGACATATCACCTGAAGTTGTTGAGCATATACAGCGCGTTTATGGTGCAAATAGTTGCGAACACGCAGCAGATGTTGAAGCTTATCTAAGCGACAAGCACAACAAGTACGGGTGCATTATTATGCTTGATGTGCTGGAGCATATTCCGCGGGAACTTGTAGTACCTATGCTCCGATCTATACACTTTGCTTTGTCTCCTGGTGGATCTGTTATTATCCAAACGTGCAATGCAAGTAGTCCTTTTGGTGAGAACATCTATTTCTCAGATTTTACACACCAGTGGGATTTCACAGAGTTTAGTTTGCGCCAAGTGCTAAGCAATGCCGGATTCAAGAATTCAATCATTCTAGGCTATAAGTTCCCTACTGGTATCGTAGGCTTGATCAGAACTATTCTACGCAAAGTACTGCACCTGGGTTACTTTCTGGGAGCAATCATCAACGGTATAGTACGAGTCCGAGTGCTTGACCCCAATCTCGTAGCCATAGGAAAAAAGTAATCAATCCACTCATTCTATCAACATTCTAACAAATGAACTTCACAAAGGCTTTAGATGATTGGGGAATGCGGATACTCAATGCCGTCGTACCCACAAACTTGCGTCAGAAAACATCAGAATTCTTAGATCGAGTAAGTGACGAGCGCCTCATCGTATGGGATTACAAGACTGTGATCTTTGTATTAGGCTCTTTGATGACGTACGCTCTCTTTGTTTCCTTCAACCTAAGCGGTACGTCAATAGAGAAGTGGGAGCAGTACATACCTGACTCCACAAAAATCGCTTCGTATCAGCCAATCATTGGCAAAGCGAAATGGATAAGATTCGACGAATGGTGTTTGGGTGTTCCATGCATTAGGGCTGTTGCAGCGAATGATTTTGGAAGAATCAACCCTGGTGTTGGTTACGGCGAATCCGCGTTACTCATGGGCATTCCTGTTCGAGATGTGACGACCTATGTCAAGCCTCACCTCTGGGGGTACTTTCTTTTCTCTTTCGAGCGAGGATACTCTTTCTTCTGGTATTGGAAGACATTTGGCTTACTGATAAGTGGATTTTTGTTGTTGAAAGTACTTAGCCGGAATAACTTCTGGATGTCGCTTGCAGGCTCAGTCTGGATACTGTTCTCAAGTTATGTTCAATGGTGGTTCTCAACCCCTGGCACTGATCTTATGGTTGCTGCTTTTATGATCTGTGTAAGCGGGTTATACGTTTTACTTTCACGCAATACTTTGGCGATCGTGGTCAATGCCTTGATATTGACAATATTCTCACTCAGCTTCTTTCTTACACTCTACCCACCTTATCAAGTCAGCCTTGGTTATCTCATCTTAGCTGTTCTAGGCGGTGTCGCATGGAAGAACTACAGCAAGGAGATTTTTCATGACAAGCTTTGGCTTCGTGTCGCTTGCGTTGTAATCATGTTCGCCATGATTGGTGGAATGATGGCTCACTTCCTTAGCGCATGCAAAGACTCGATTGCTATTATGGCTGCAACCGAGTACCCTGGCAATAGAATTTCGACAGGTGGAGTGATATCTCTCAACAAGTATTTGGGTGGATTCTTTGACTTCCTTTATAGTGAGTCTCACCTCCCGCCGATCTGGTACAACCCTTGTGAAGCAAGTAACTTCATTCTGCTTTTTCCTGTGGTCTTCATTGCAATGATTATAGACAAGATCAAGGGCAAGCGCGTAGATGCATTCGACATTGTTCTCCTTGTGTACATCCTCTTCATTAGCACCTGGGTCCTTGTTGGATATCCCGAGTTTATCGCGAAGATCACAGCTTTGAACCGCGTTCGTGAGAATAGAGCCTTTATTGGGATTGGTATCGGAAGTATCCTTTTGGTCATTCACTACTTGTCGGGTGACCGATCAGCACGTGCGCACAGTTCCGACTCTAGCGATACCACCGAGTCAACCGATGCAAAGTCAAAGAAGAAGAAGAAACAAGCACGCGCGACAAAGAGCGCTTCACTTAGCTCAGGCTTGCAATCGAACCTCTTCAATGTTGGCTCACTAGCAATTATGGTATTGAGCTTTGGTCTCATGTATTGGTTTGGAAACTACTTCAATGAAGAGAACAAGAACTTCCTGACAACAAAGCAGATCTTTGGTGTCAGCTTTGCGGTCTCAGTACTTTCTATGCTCATACTTTCTCATGCTCGTTTCTTGTTCTCAACTATCATCGTCGCACTTGTGCTTTGGTCAAACTTCATGATCAACCCAATTGCGAAGGGTATGCCTTCGCTATTTGACAAAGACCTCATGCGCGTTGTTACTGAGATCAGGAAGAACGATCCCGATGCAAAATGGATAGCATATGGGTCAAATATCCTTGCGAACTACCTCATTGCCACTGGTGTAAATGTCATCAGCGGAACAAAGTTCATCCCTGACCTTGAAATGATGAAGGTCTTCGATCCTACATTGGCAAAAAAGAGTGTCTACAATCGTTTCGCGCACGTCCACTGTTTGCCATTCAATCCAGACTCAAAGAACCCGAATGATATCAAGTTTATCATTGACAATGAGGATGCTTACACTTTGTGTGTGAGTCCGCGTTCTGAGCAATTGGCGAAGATTGGGGTGAAGTATATCATGTCGAACCGGACCAGCTTGAAGGAAGACCTCGAAATGTGGGAACCACTTTTCGACGATCAGATCAACGGTATGTACTTGTACAAGCGTCGTGAGGGCAAGCGTTATCCTTCGGAGGAGTTTTTGTCGAAGTTACGTGAGTTACCAGCCGCGCAGTTTCGTGTTGAGCATTTGAACGTTGCCGCGAATACTTCGCATGATCGATTTATCGTGACGGGATGGGCTTACAACATGCAGGAGAATTGTCCGGCATCTACCATATTCGCCGACGTCAATGGTCATCTCGTAAAAGCTACTGTCGGCATAAACGACCCAGCAGCTCCTGAAGAACGTTTCCGATCAGGTGGTTTCCGTATTGAGATTCCGTACACCCGTCTTGGAACTGGCTCCTCGGAGTTTCGGTTGAAGGTTCTCAATAAGGACGGCAGTGGCTACGCCACTGCACCAACTCCGCTGGGTGTGCAACTCAACTAGTGAACGATCAAGGTTCATGGAACTATGCCGAGGAACTCTTGAATCAATAGCAAGCGAAACAAGAGGACCTCAATCAAGCTGACCAGCTAGGTGCGAAGCACCTAGCATAGCAAAAAAAGTCGCGCTGTTTAGGACAAGGTTCAGAGCGCACAAACGACAAGAAATTTTGAGCTTCCGCTTCCCCTTGCTATCTTTGCAACCCGCTGATGCGCCCTTGGCATCTCGACATGCAGGAGTGGCGGAACTGGCAGACGCGCTGGACTCAAAATCCTGTGAACTTAAAATTCGTGTGGGTTCGACTCCCACCTTCTGCACCACCGCAAGGTGTTAAACCCCTATCTCGTAAAGAGTTAGGGGTTTTTAGTTTTTGGTTGCATACACATTGATTACACTTTTGGTCAAAATCGAGTCTTGTTCAATGCTGTTTGCATGAGTGTGCTTCTGCAAAAGTGAGCAGGAACGCAGTATCACTTTTACAGACACCAACACTCTTGTTGCTATGCGATCTATGGAGCGTTTTTCCAGAATAGAAAATTGACCCAGAAATGAAAACGAGGTTAGCGCGTTGCAAAACCACCTCGTGCCCGCAGGTCTTTACGGGCCATTGTACCCCACCCTATCCTAATAGATATCGTATTGGAGTATCCGCGCCCTGTGGCCAAGCATTTTCGCGAAAGTTGGCTTAGAGAGTCCGTTTTGAGTTCCTGCCGGCTCCGCGCAATAAGCTACTGTACTCGCAAGACATCACAATCACTGTTTCGAGCTTCTGCCACACAGGTGCTTGATCGTGCCGCGACGGATGTTGTGGGTCAGAACGAGCAGACAACCCACATAGAGCCCCAATGTTGGTAGAGATGGTGGAGCATCGAGTATGGGTACTCGGGCAAATTCTGGAATTGAGTTTTTTGGGGAGAGAGTACATCGGCTCTGTATTAGAAATACAATACATCGAACGCAAGCCCTTATAATCCCACCTATTAAACACCAATTTCTTAGTTTAACACAGATCTGGTCTTACTCTTTCGTCGGAGACACCATGCGCTTAGTTCGTCCTTTTTTTATCCTGTTGTTTTTATGTGTATGCCATCCTTTGCTGTCCCAATGGAAGCAAATGAACGGATATCAAGAATTGCCCGACTCTCCTGGCAAGGTCCTAGGTTTGGCTGCCTCGAGCGACGGCGCGCAGTTTCACATCTTGTCGTCAAAAGTAGTAGGAACCAAAACGCTGTTTTATCTGCAGCAGTATGAAACGAAGAGTGGTTTGTTGCTTGGATCTCGTCTACTGAACGATTCAACGTTTACAACTCTAGAGGGCGCTTTTCTTACGTCCGATGGGAAGTACTGTATTCTTGCCGGCAGACCTGCAGATGCGAAGGACAGCTCAGATGCCTTTGTGTACACTCTAGAAGACTTTAAGATTAAAGAGAAGTTTGACTTGAAGACTGTGATCTTCTACGCCTCGAGTTCTGTCCTGTCGTATTCAGAAGTTCTTAGAGAACTCTACATAGGTCAATACGGCTACACTGGATATAGCAGACATGGCTGGACCTATAGCTCCTCAACCGGTGGAATGTACCGCGCATCAAACCTTCCGACATCAACTGTTTCTGCCAAGATATTCGAAGGTTGGAATATTCATGATTTTGTGCTGGGAAAGAGTTCAGGGCGGGTATATGCCAATACGTTTTACCTCAATATAAACACACAGTCAGGCAGCAGTGCTTACGACAGAGTTTACGCATTAGATTCCGGCGGGAAGACTACAGTGCTCTATTCGGTTAATGAAAGTCCTAGTGCGAAGACGGCTTCGAGCTACCGATTCGCGTTCTCTTCAAACGAGCGCTATGCCATTGAAGCCCATGGTTTGGGTTACACTTTCTTACGATTCAGCGACTCCACTTCTTTTCCGATCAGCAGTACAGGACTTTCTAATACCTGCGGTACTTTTACAAATGACAATCACTATGCTGTAGTGGTTAATGGTGTTAATTCCGTACTGACCTTTGAAGTAGGACATCAACGCGTCTGCGGCGCAACAAAGCTGCCTTTTAGCGTCGACAGCTACGCGCGTATTGTTCAGCCTGAGGGTGACAGCCTGTTTATCCTTGGGGATGAGTACGGGATGGTGCGTCGCATTAACCTCGTCACAGACACAATCGCAGCTTCGTATGATCTACTAGCATCTGATTCCATCCAATATGTTGACAGCCTGTGCACCTTCGAAGCCTCAGTTGAGTTTCCGGATGAGTCGTCAGTCAGTTGGGACTTCGGAGATGGCACGCAAGCAGTTGGCTTGAAGACCTCTCATGCGTACAAAGCGCCGGGTGCGTACACGGTACGTGGAACCGTCGTGGACTCAACAGGTAGCCATCAAGTCGTCTGTCGGCATACGATACATGTTATCGAATATCCAACTATTGCTTTTCAAGCGACCCCTATTTATGGGCTCGCGCCTCTTTCGGTTACCTTTACCAACCTTAGTCATGGCTCGATCATACGCTGGCGATGGTTCTTTGACGACGGGGACAGCTCAGATCTTGAGAATCCAACGCACGTCTTTCTATCGAAGCGACCCTATACGATACGATTGGTGGGCTTTGATGGCAAACGCGAGCATGAAAGCATCCGCTGGGCTTACATTAATGCTGACGCTTTTAAGTCGATTCTGTTAAACGGAAGTTTAGTGCAACTCACCACAGATGGAAGACCAATGAGTCAGAACGGAAGTACTCCGAGCGTAAGAAATGGCTTGACAAAGTTCCTTCGAACAAGCTCAAATACTTTGAATCAGTTTGTTGTTAACTCATCCTATTATAATTACTATTCAAATGGCTCATATCACTCGGCCTGTACGGGCAGCTATACACTCTATAGAATTGGCGGGGATGGTCGTACGCAGGGTTCCTTTTACCGATCAAGTATGGATGCCGGGGCTTCGGATGTCGGACTGTCTTTTCCCGGTTCCATCTGGCCTTATCGCGACTCTTCACTCTTGGTGTTTCGAAGAGAATTTTATCTCGGCTCTCCAACAACTATGAGTATCGTGAAGCCGGGTATGACGCCGATTGAGATCAAGCTGCCGTACAACTCTTCAAGTTTTACCGTTAACTGTCTGAATCATTCACTCGACGCTTATTCATTCTACAGAGTAGCCGATTCTACTGACGTCGTTATCTATTCAGATACGAGCAAATTGTTTGCCCGCCAGACAGTACGTGGCTATGCGTTGCCGGCAGTCGAGCTTGCAAGTGGCACACGGTACATGGTAGTCGCGTCGTCGCCTGCCAAAGACACTCTTGCCGAGAGAAACATGGATCTATATTACACTAGTACCACAAACTCAAACTTTACTACGAAACGCTTCCCACTCACTGAGTTCGAAAGATACAATAAGGTTGTTGCGCTTGGCTCGAACAGGTTTCTGATAGCCGGACATGAGGCAACTGCAACGAAAGTAGATTTGAATTATAAGTACACTACAGTGGGACTATTGAAGACTATCGACGAGAATGGTACAGTCTTGTCACGTTTAACCGTACCGCAATGGCAGACCTTTACGGACATTCATTTTCTTAACGACACTACAGTAGCATTGAATGGAACACCTGCTGAAGGTCTACCCGGCTTTGTCGTATACAACACGAATGGCTTTGTGTCGGCTGATTGTCGATTTCAAACCAATGGTGAGACCTACACAGCGTTTGGTATAACCAAAAGCCCGTCCCTTGTCCTGTATGCAACGCAAAGAGACTACAATGCTGCAGTCTATATGGTTAACATTGATATCAATCAGGTTGTCGACGATGTACAGCTTAATCCTGACGAGAACTCCTCGTCGGCTTCAATTCTGGTCTATCCCAATCCGGGTGGACGTTCTGTGAATCTTCGCGTTTTGGATTCACCAAGCGATTTGCTACACTACGAAGTGCTTTCGAGTCTGGGTCAGACTCTGCAGAAAGGGGAACTGATCCTGAATCAACACCATGCACGGATATCAATTGATGAGACAGTGCCCATGGGCATGGTCTTCATCAGAGTTCGCGCTGCCTCATGGAGTCGCACTGCGAAGTTTATTTTGGACCTTGATTGAGAATTGCTGTGCTTGTTGCAGAGGTCACGAGAACGTTCTGTGGCAAGCTGACTGCATGAACTAGTATTGTCAGCACAGCTTTGCCGTAGTCAGCTTAGTATGTGTAAAATCTGCGGTCTTTGACCCAGCTAATCCGCCGCGGATTGATCCACCATCCACATCGCAAGCCACCTGCTTAGTGGCAGCTTTAGTTACAGCATCACAAGTAGTCACAGCGGTGAACGGCATTTTTCCTCGGCGCGGAGCTGTAGCTCTGCCTTTCGCGGAAATGCTGGAGCACTGGGCGCGGGTTGTCTGTGTAGATCGCTGGTTTTCTTTCAGGATGTCCGTCCTATATTTATCCATGACCCAGCGCTTCATTCAAGACGTACTCCGCAACACCTGCAATCGACGCATTATTGAATCGCTCGACCGGCTTGAACTCAACGACTGTTGGCTTGTTGCAGGTTGTCTGTTTCAAACGGTGTGGAATGTGGTGCAAGGTTCTGAGCCGGAGTCGTCCATTAAAGACTACGACATTTTCTACTTCGATGCTCACGATCTCTCTAAAGAAGGTGAAGCGGCTCATCAACAACGCGTGAGTGCATTTTTTGCTGAGCTTGGAGTCAATATTGAAGTGAAGAATCAGGCAAGAGTTCACACCTGGTACGAAAACTACTTTGGATTCGCCTATCCCGCATTGGCCTCTTCGAAGAATGGCATTGATCGGTTCTTGATTCTGGAAACCTGTGTTGGCTTTTCAAACAATGCCGGAAGTCTGGATGTATATGCACCACATGGCGTAGAGACGATTTACTCTGGGATTCTCAGCCCGAATCCTCTGACGAATCATACGACTCTCTACGACGAAAAGTGCAACTCGTATCAGCAGCGCTGGCCCTGGCTGAGGAGGGCGGATTCTGTGGGTGGTATGCAATGAAACCACTAAGGACGGTTAAACGCATTGCGGATGAACTGTTAACCTCCTGCTCACTGGCTGGTGCATTCTGGCTGTTCTCATTGTAGCGCTGCCTACTTTGCACTGGCGCAAGTCATTGCACTCTGTGAGTGAAGGGGCTGATGTGTTGACGGACTGAATTCAGTTATCAATAGGAGGGACTATGATGACAGTAGCTGAAATCTCTGCAAAGGCAGACGAGTTGCAGGCCTTGGTGCAAAGCGCTCAACACTATGTTGATGCAGAGCAGATGGCGAAAGACCTGTTGGCGAGTGTGCCGTCTGAGCTAGACCACACACTGCGTTGTCGCATTCTCTTATCACTCTGTCAGTCGCTTCTGCAGCGTGGTGAATCTCTGGAGGCGCTTGAGAGGACGCTTGAGGCTGTGCATCTGACTGAGACCTGTGACGATGAGAATCTGCATGCGAAAGCCTTGATGTTTGCCGGGAACTTGTATGCTCGATTGTCGGAGTTTGTCCAATCGGTCAACAACTATCAGCGTGCAATGGAAGTGTACACAAAGCTGGGTAATATCTACGGTCAGGCGCGCTGTACTGCAAATCTGGGTATTACCTACGGCATTCTAGGAGATTTCAGCAAAGCAATTGAGCTCTACCAACAATCACTTGAGCTCGATGCCAGTATTGACAACCGCATGGGTCTTGCCATGACCAATGGCAACATTGGTGTGGTGTATTTAGCACTGGAGAATTACACAGAAGCTCAAAGGTTCATTCTCGCTGCACTCGATGCAAACCAGGCTTTTGAAAATCACCGAGCGGTCGCCGACAATCTTGGCAATCTTGGAATCATTGCCGGACATCAAGATGATTATGAGCTAGCCATTGACTATTGCCATCGGGCTAGTGAGGAGTTTGAGAAACTCGGCGATCACAACAGAAGTGCCGGCATAGTTGGGAACATTGGTACTGTGTACTTTGAGGTCAAAGACTATCCAAAAGCTCTGGAACATTTCAAACAGTCTTTGCATATCAGTGAACAACTCGGCGACAGAAATATTGCCGGACAACAGCTCGAGAACCTTGCCAAGTTGTATATGACGTCGGAGTATGAGGACGCTGACGAAGTCTTGGCTGAACAGTACCTAAAGCAGGCTATAGAATTGCATGAGCAGTTTGGATCGAAACATACTCTCATAAGCTCACATATTACTTTGGCCATGCTGTATAAGGATCAATTGCGTTGGGAAGAATACTCAAGGCACTACGAGGAAGGACATCGGCTAGAACTCGAAGTACGAAACGAAGAGCTCGAACGTCAAACTCAACAGCTCAACTTCCGACGACAACTCGAAGACGCTGAGCGAGATCGCCAAATCCGTCTCGCACGTTTTCAAGCACAAGAGAAGATCCTCCACAATATTCTACCGACGCTCGTTGCAGAACGTATGGTAGCAGGCGAAACGACGATCGCTGATGATTATGACAACGTGACCGTATTCTTCTGTGATATTGTTGATTTTACGCCGCTCTCACAAAGCGTTAGCGCTTCCGAACTCGTTAGCTTCCTGAACTCACTGTTCACACAATTCGACCAAAGAGCACGCATGCATGGTCTTGAGAAAATCAAGACCATCGGAGATTCGTATATGGCCGTCTGCGGTATTCCGGTCGGCTATGATAACCACGCCGAACGCGCAGCACTCTTTTCTCTTGATGTTTTGGAGATAGTTCGTGAACGGAGTTCGCTCAATGGATATCCCCTTCGCGTTCGCATCGGACTCCATAGCGGCAGTGTGGTTGCCGGTGTTATTGGCGAATCCAAATATGCCTTCGATCTCTGGGGCGATGCTGTCAATCTCGCAAGCCGCATGGAAAGTCACGGCGAAGCCGATCGAATTCACTGCACCGAAGCTGTCGTGCAACTTCTAGAGTCATCTTCAGAAGGATTTGTTTTTGAAGACAGAGGAACGAGAGGGGTCAAAGGTAAAGGCGAGATGAGGACCTACTTTCTTGGCAGATCCTGAACAAACTCAAAGGCTGGAACTAAAGTGTGAGTCACTACGATTGAAGGTATAAACGGAAGACTAACCAGCGATGCTCTTAGACCCCAAAAGTGTGCCTTTGAGTTCAACGATCTGTTATCATCATACAACAGGAGGCTCTGCCAGAGCCTTGGTGGATCATTTTGCGGTGGACCTGATGGGTCAACTACAGAGGACTTTGCACCCACAGCTCACGTCGATGAAACGACGTGAGACAGTTCCCACGAAGCATCTGACGAGTTTGTGTATGATGGTTTCGCCTGGGCTAACAGCGGCACAAGTGATTCCAATACCCAGTGATTCCAATACATAGCAGTTGGCGTTACGAGCTGCATTCTGAGAGACACCTGCAGTCAACTTGGTTAAAACAATGAGTTGCGATAGGATTCGGTAAGGATACACCAATAATCGGCTCGTTCCAAGAGATTGCTTGTCCGCATATTGACACTGCATTTCAACGTGTTCAATACTAAAGGAGTCTGTCATGAAGAGTTTGTTTCCCAGAGTTGTGTTGCATTGTTGCATGCTCGCGCTCACAATGGTATTCATTGCATGTCCGAGCGACAATTCAAACAATCCTGTGGGCTCAACTCTAAGCGGGTTCATCGTTTATGATACTCCATCTGCCTCTCCTGCAAAAGTCAATATCTATGACCTATCTGCGCAGCGGGAGCGTGTTGCTTTTCAAAATGGTTTAGTTCCAGCGTGGACAAAGGATGGAACCGTGCTCTACCATGAACCAGCTCCGCTTTTCGGTTCCGGATCTGTGAAGATAAAAACGATGACGTCGGACGGTGCTACGCAACAAACCATTTTTGATACGAAGCTCAGCAGTTTTGGTCTGGCATTACGACCACGCATGTCATCGAACGGCTCTCATATCTGTTTCAACCATATGTATAGCAGCAGCTCTACACCTTCGCCCATCTATTCCGGTGATGCGACGATAGTCATGAGTAGCAGCGGTAGTTTGACTGGTGCAGTTGCAATCGATAGTTTGTTTGATGGTTCGTGGGCACCCGATGGAACATTGGTCCTCAGCGCAACGAGTTACTATGGCTTTACAGAAAGAACTCTGAAACCTGAAGGACTCTATTTGTACTCGCCCGCAACAAACTTCATAACTGTTATTAGCAACACGCTTTCCAAACCTAGCTTCCCTGCCGTAAGTCCTGATGGAAAACGAATTGCCTTCTCTATGAACAAGCACATCTGGGTGATAAATATGGACGGAACGGCGCTACGTCAAATCACAACTGGTTCAAAAGAAGAGTCATACCCCTGCTGGTCACCAGATGGAAAAAATATCGCTTGCATTAGCTACGGCACTTTTGAACTTACGTTCTACAATGCTATAGCTGCTGTGCCAGCCGATGCCGCAGCGCCTGCAGATCTTACAAACTCCTCGCCTTACTGGCTTCGCGATTCTCAGCTAAACGCAACGACGACAAGTGGCAGACTAAATCCCTATTCGTCTCTATCGTGGAAGTAGTAAAACTCATGATCGCGCAAACTGGCGAGACCTCCCTGTCAATGCTTTGCGGATGCAGATCTGGACAACATTGGGCGCAATCCTGCTTTTAACTTAGATGAAGTTCGAATCAAGATCGGCTAGGCATTGTCCAAGGTTATCGCGTTACTACGACCAAATATGTTCTGAAAGCCACACATACGCTTAGTTCGTAGGTTCACATGCAAACAAGAACTCTCAACTTATAACAAGTGGAATCTCCCAGCATCTGCTCGGAAAGAAGCCCGAAATTCAATGAATTTCGGGCTTTTGTTTGTATATGTGTAGCTTGAGTGTTAGCCTCCATTTGCACGGATTATCAGACACCATGCCAGATTGCTATTGAGTGTTTGGGGGCTGCATCAGGGTCTGTGAACAACGGTTGACACAAGAGGAAGTTGAGCTGAGCGCGCGCTTGCTTCAGTCAGCTCTGTAACTATCCCCTTCCACCACCGTAGCAACTCTATCCCGTACTTTTGTATCTAGAGCATCACCACGGAGCCTGATGAATGTATTCTGTTGATGATTTTATTAACCGAGCTGCTACGCAGCTCGAAGCATATGCAAGCGAGAGGACGAACCTTCAGAACCTGATCACGCAGAATCAGAATCGGCGACAGGAGTTACAACAGCGCTTGAATGATAGTTACTCGAATCTTTGTGCGACGGTTCTCCCCTCGCTTGATGAATCCTCTCTGAAACAGCTCTCCACTACCATAAGCGCTCCACGCCTGGAACAGTTGTGGTCGTCTATGGTGTCTCGACAACAACAGTTACAAACGGAGATCCGCGATGTTGAAGCTGATGAGGAGTATCAAAAACGCAGCGCATTGACAGCGCCTCGCTCCGGTGTGATTAGCTCGCAAATTGAAGAGCTCGAACCCATGGTTGCGCGATTGCAACGAGAGCTCGACACCATGAATGCTATGCCTCGCATCCAACATCTGATTGCATCTGGCTATGGCACGGATCGCTATGCGCACACAGGCTTCATGCGATTCTTCAATAGCGAATACCTGCAGGACTGGAAGGCCGCTGATTACATACTCGAACAACTTGGTACTGAGTCGTTCTTAGATGTCGCCTCGAGATACTCGGAGCTTCGCAATCAGACCAAGACCTTGTCAGAGTCCCTTGCTGATCTACGCTCTCAACTTCAACGCGTGCAAGCAAAGGTGCAGGAACATGATCGCGATGTAGCAGAGCTCGGACACTTGGTGGACGGACTTCGTTTAGACGTGGGTAAAGAGCTCCTGATGTTTATGGAGGCTCGCAAGGACGCCTCGGCTAACGTCCTGCCTAATGGCGCAGATGCGCTGAAGCTCTATGCAGTCATTGATGGAATGAAGCACCAGATCGAATACTTAGAGCAGCTCAGTGTGAAGATCTCGGCAGATGTTAGTGATCTGAATCAACGCGCAGACAAGCTACGCATGGAAAAGAACCGTTATGAAAGCGATCGTCATCGCTTCCGCAACAAGCAGTTTAGCGAAGAACAGTTCGCGCATCGCTTCGGCAACGAACGCTATAGTCGAGCTTACAATCGCTACAATCGTATGGGCGAAACCATCTATGTGTTCAACGACTACTATCGTCCTTCGTTGTTCCAGGAATTCCTCTGGTGGGACGTAATGACCGACGGACGCCTTGATGGCAACTTCATTCCTGAAGTGAGCAGCTACTATAATGCGCATCCAGACTACGACTACGAACGCGATTCATCATTCAACGATTCCGACACTCAATCCGGTGGTTGGAGCGACGTCAGCTAATGCAGAGCAAGCATCCCTTACGCATTGTGAATTATGCGGTGAACGGCTTAGGTCTCGGACACCTCACTCGACTCTGCGCAGTGAGTCGTCACATACGTCGCATTGCGAGCAGCGCTGGCATCGCCAGCGAAATCAGCTTTCTCACTTCGAGTGAAAGCGACGCACTCTGCTATGCACACGGCTTTGCGTCGTTCAAAATTCCCAGCAAGAACTCTGTCGCACAAACACGCATAGCCCCACACCGCTACCGAAAAATGGCAAAGCAGTGGATCTGGAATGCCGTTAATGTGTTGTCGCCGGATATTCTGGTTGTCGACACTTTTCCCTCTGGCTCTTTCAATGAGCTCTACGACATTCTCGACTTCGGACAACGCAACGTGTTTATGTACCGCGCTGTGAAAGCAGAGATCGCCGAACACTCTTCCTTTCAATCAGTGTTACGTGCATATCATCGCATCATCGTTCCTTCTGAACACGGCGCTACAGCGCCGCTGGTGCCAGACGAGTGCAGAGATCGCGTGAGCAGCGTCGGCGAGATTCTCATTCGCTCCAACAACGAGATAGCTGATCGATACACTGCGCGCAGGCAACTCGATATCCCGCAGGACGCCACCGTGATCTACTGTACTGTCGGCGGTGGAGGCGACGCCAATGCCGAGCAACTTCTACAGCTCTTTCGCGATCTAGCAGCGCGCAATCCTGACTATATCTTTGTGATCGGTGCGGGTCCTTTATACCGCGGTGCGGAAGTGCATGCAGCGAATATCCGGTGGACACAACGTTTGCTGATGATGGAATTCTTTAATGCCTTCGATTGCGCACTCACAGCGGGCGGTTTCAACTCTGTGAACGAGCTTCTACACTGCGGCATACCTTGTCTGTTCCTTCCTCAAGAACGCAAGTACGACGATCAGTTCTTGCGTGCGCAGCAGCATGCTGACAAAGGTGCAGGATTGCTTGCTACGAGCATGGAGGTACAATCACTCACATCGCAGTTGCAGACTATCCTTGGAAGGCGCGATGAGATGTCGTTCAACGCCTGCCGCGCCGTCCCACGCAACCACGCCATCGACGCAGCCAAAGAAATCTTGTGCACTGCTGTTCCACACAACATTGTTGAAGAAGCAGTGGAAGTTCTACAGCACGCGGCCCTAGAGAGCAAGAGCTTGAGCTTAGCTGAGGAGCACCACTATTGTGAGCTCCTTGCCGAACTAGGCAAGCTTGCAGCCCGTCAGCTTTCAGAAGATGTTGTCGCATCATTGAGTCAAGCAGAAGAACGCGCAGCGCTTGCCGAGGAACTAGTAGAGTTTGCAGCAGCGAACAATCGCAGTCTAAAGGATGCTCTACGCGCAGTGCGTGCGATGAAACATTTACCTCATGCTGCGCATGATGTCGCGACACAGGCAAAGCAGTTTATCATCCAGCCCCCTAACGATTACGAAGAGAGGACGTTGAAATCATGAAATACAAAACCTTCGCAGCTATTCGCACAGGCGCATTCATAGGCATTCCCGTCATTGCCCTGGTCGTTTTGATACGAAGCTGCAGCACGTCTGAGCACACAGACCAAGCATCGCCAGATGGCGACATGGCAACGCAACAGGCAATGTCCAAACAGAGAGGCTCGAGCACAAGCTCAAACGAGAAACCTCGTTACGGCGAGCAAGAGTTAGCACTGAGTGACATCGAGCGCGAGATCTTAGGATTGCAAAAGGATCCCATCAGCTTGGGCAAGGAGGACGATAACGGCTCCATCAAACGCACAGTACGAAAAGGCTCCATCAAGCTCGATATACGATGCGACAAGAACAAAGGTTTTAGCAGCTGGAATCGCATCAAAGTTGATTGGGACAACAACGGTAAGTACGACGAAAAGTGGAACTTTCGTCAAAACGGCACAGTGGCGCGTTTTGTATCGCCGAGTGATGATGAGGACTACAGCATGGAGTATCGTTTGGATGATTCAAAGTGGACACGGAAATAGCATTCGATCATTCTCTGCTCAACACAGTGACTACTACTCCTCCATCTCAACAGTCTGGGCCTCATGTCGGAGACTGAAGGAACGCAGTTCCTATTCTAAAGAGCAAGATTGGATAACACTCTCAGCCCGATCCTGAGATAAAGAATGTCCATGGAATCAGGTTCCATAAATTGCAAGCACTATATTTTAGATATAGCTGCCTTATTTATATATTTGAGTAGAGGCGTTCCTCACGCATCCCCGGGGACTACTATTATACTGATTTACCTGGCTGACAGTACAGCGTGTATGCCGATGCTTCGAAAGCAGTTTGGAAGAGCAGTCGAGGAGATAGAACTGCCCCACAACACAGATACAGAGCGTAGGTCATGATGGGTATTATATGATCGCTCATTTCCTCAAATGCGACTCCGTTCTTAGCGAGAATTATTGAACACACATTCCTACTCAAGCTTATCGGCTGGCTAGGTTCAACTGTCGTCACGTTCTAAGCTTTACCACACATAGTGAGAATCCGCGTATGAAATCGGTACTACGTTCGCTCCTCGTTATCGCAGCAATTGTTGCGCTTCTACCTTTTTTCTCTAGCTGCACAGACCAACAAGTCGCGGCATACGAAGGCTATGACGTTATCAAAGTTGAGGGCCCGTCCATTTCGCAAGAAATACGACTGGGCGGGAGACTTACTCACAGCATCAACGTTGTTAAAGCTCCAACTACCTATACTCTTAGCCTCGGCGAATACGACCCCAATGAGGCAGTGAAAGATAAGTTTACACCCTATGTAGGCATCGACTGGAAGGTGGTTGATGCTAGTGGTATTCTTCCTTCGTTTGTTTTGGTGACTTTCAATCCCGTGCACCAATCCGAGACCCAGTCTACTACAACGATGACCGTAACCTTCAACGGGAGCGAAGACCAAGCGGTGAATGGAATCTACCCCGTGAAGATCGTTGCAAACAAGTCGACGCTGGATCGTCCTCGAGAAATTGAGCTTTACATTATTATCAGTATTGCAGCACCAGACATCACCCCGACATTTCAGTTCGAGAATCTCGTTATTGCGCCAGGTGAGTCCAAAACGAATCTCATGACTGTGAACGGTATCAAAGCGAATCAGAGTTTTTCGATGAACGCGATCTACAATTCTACCCAAGCTACAAAACCAACAATCTCCTCATCTAATCCCACGCTAAGCGCCTCAAACAAATCGACAACCTTTACAGTTAGTGTACCTGCGGAGGCTCTACCGAATGTGGATGATGAAGGGGTCGGCATTTATCCCACCTACATCAACACAGGACGGCAGGTGGATTTCAATGGAAATCGTAATGGCTTTGGCGTAGAGATCGCAGGCTATGTGGTTTCGAGCGTCGAACCTTTCAGCACCGTTACTTTCGGCGATACTGTTGTCTTAAACGTTAACTACACCGTCAGGGGCAAAGGAGTCTTCGTACCGAAGCTAATTCCACCAATGAGCATTCCAAGTGATCGTGTTGTCATCACACAAAGTGTGACTCCTCTACCGAACTTGCCGATCGTAAAGGTACGCTATGCTGTCTTCTTCAAAGACAACCCAAAAGGAAACGTCAACCTCACGCTGGGTGGTGACATTTCGTACGGCAAAGCCGTACCGAAAGTGATCTTTGTCACTGTACGGTAGCATCTCTTGCAATAAACATTAATTCCCATTGATAGTTCCAGCGTTCTGCTGGAGGGTTCATCTGCTTGGATAGTATGAAGCAATATCAGCCCATACGTGTCTAGAAAAGCACCCACTTTGAGATTTTGTCTTGGTCGATCTATCAACTATAAGCATTAACAGACTCACTTAGAACTGCCGCGAACTATAACACTCGCTCAGCGCCTCTGCGTGAGGATCTCCACCCGTCGGCAATACCAGCCTCACGCTGAGCCGCTGAGCAGCACAAATCTAGCTCAGCACCTCGGCGTGAGGATCTCCACCTGTCGGCATAACCGTCGTTGCACAGCGTATAGGACTTAAAGGTATATCCATAAGATGGACAGGCAGCGGGCGTCAAAGCGTATTGGTATAAAAGTACGTGCAAGCCTATATGAATCTGATAATTCTCATTGTGGTGGATATAAAGCCCCCTATATTTTCCTCTTATTCAGCGTACCATTGATAAGAAAGCAAGGAACATGAGAACACCTCTATTCATTATAGTGGCATGTTTTGTCTTCAGCATGTGTTTCAGTGCATTTGCACTTGATCAACCAGTTCGTTTATCACAAGCGAATCGATTGAGTACCATGGGAAAAGAGTTCTACTTGAGTTTTCCGAGTGTGGATTACGGAGGCCATGTTGCGCACACCTTGTTGTATATGGCATGCCCTGTAGACTGCAATGTTATCGTCGAGTCGAACAATGGTGCGTTTACACAGACCTTGCGTATAAAAGCAAACGAACTCCTTGAGTATGAGATACCTACCTCGATAGCATTTCTCTTCAAAGGAAGTTGGCTCACTCCTGCTCCCGTTGATCAAGTATATCCTGGACACGGAGTTCATGTCAGTGCAGAGTTTCCAATCACCGTTACCGCGGTTGATAATTGCAAGTACACTGCGGAAACATTCATCGTGTATCCTGTTGAGTCGCTAGGAACAGAGTATATCTGTGCAACGGCGAACGATCAATCGTGGGTCTTTGGCACCAGCAATAATGTAGAGAATCGCCCGGCGCAGATCCTTATCGTCGCAACAGAGAACGAAACAAAAGTAGATATCACTCTCGGTGGAAACGCTGAAGTAACCACAATGGCGGGCCTTACCAATGGCGGCGTAGCTCAGGTTGTGCTGAATCGAGGCGATGTGTACTTCATGGCAACGAAACGCAAACCGTGGAACGGAGATATGAGTGGAACAGTCATTAGAGCGAGCCATCGCGTAGCCGTGATATGCGGACACTTAGATGCTTTCATTCCTGCTACTCAAGTGGCTCAAGTTGATTATATCGTTGAGATGCAAGTGCCCACTTTTGCGTGGGGCAAAACACTTCTTGTGCCGCGAAATATTGACGACAATAATTCGTACGCCATGAAGCTCTTTGCATCGAGCGCGAATGCGCCGATTCACTTCAACGGTTCTTTTTCCAGAGTCATCCAAACTGCCGGCGGCAAAGAGGGGACAGGTTACATTTCTCAGTACACCAATGGTGCAGCGAATGTTGCAAGCTGCTATAGTTCCACGAAGCCGATTGCCATGACGGTCTTTGGCGCTTCCGAGCACCCAGACGCCTATCAAATGAATATCGTGAGCGCTGAACAGTTCTCGCCTATGCTGTACTGTGTACCGAGCTCTAACAAGCACGGGTATAGCTTTAGTGACAATCGCATTGGAGTTGTTTTTCAGCTATCGAATGATGGGACGATTCCTGACGACTTGGAAATGGCATTTCCCAAAGGTGAAGAGTAGGAATGGCAGAAGTTTTCGAGTATCGCTGGCTCTGCAGTACCTATTGCTGATGTGTTCAACACGGGTGACAACTCTAAGCGCTACGCCTACAAAGAGCTCCTTCTAAACACTCTAGGAACTTTCTGTCTACGCTCAAATACACCCATAGGCTGCTACTCGCACGGCAGCGACCAAGCAGTCGGATTTGGAACTCCAGCAGCACACATGATGCTTGATCTCCGTTTTGCTTCGGACACGCAAGCTCCGAAAGTTAGCTTTGTTCGCACGGACAGCTCAGTTGATGGTAAGGCAATTGATGGACCTGCAGACCAAGGCACCCGATCCAATCTTGCTAAACTCTTTTTAAACTATGGTAGTACCAATGTCAGCTTGACAGCCGATCCAATCCTCTCAGATTCAAAGGATCGCTGCAATTGGTCGCTCCTACCCATTGACCCTGAGAAGGAAGGTCGCGCCTACCTAACCTTATGTGATCGTTCAGGTAACGACACCACTCTTGAGTTTGTTTTTCCTGCACGCGTGGCTGTTACACGTCCGGTTATTCATGTCAACACCACAAGTCTCTGTGTTGGCGATACGCTCATCATGTACTGTGATAGTGGTTACCAAAACCTGAAATGGTCAACCGGCGATACTTCACGTCTTGTGCGAATGGTCTACACCAAGGCATCCACCGTAATCTTGAGTCTTTCAGCACATACACTCGACGGCAGAGCCACCGATGCACGCACCGTACAAGTTCAAGTTAACCCCTTACCAGCAGAACCACTCATTACACAAACAGCCAATACTCTGCGAACGTTCGCACAAACAAACGCTGCCTTTAGGTGGTATGATGCAGACAAGAAGATTGAGAATGTTGAGAGCGAAGCAATAGAGATAAGTCACAGCGGACGATACACAGTTCAGGTAACGAATCGCCTGACTGGATGCACGAACACGTCGTCGATACAAGCAACGTACATCGTCAGCGATGTCGCCTCGGAACAACAACATCCATTACACCTACATCCTCAGCCATGCGTTGATGTGCTCACCATTCAGGGCCAGCTACTTCGTGGTGATGTACTTACTCTGTATAATGTTATTGGTGAGGTTCAGCATCAAACGCAGATCTCATACGATATGAACAGTTTTCCTCTGGATCTCAGTAGCCTATCAACCGGAGTCTACATCCTAGAACTACGCCATAACGCTCAGCGTCAAACCATCAAACTCATTCATGAGTAGTGTAGGTCTGCACCTTTTGAACTACACAACATGACTAGCATGGAGTGTTTATCGTGCTAAGGTTGCCAACGCCTACGATATTTCCATAAGACCTGCACTATGCACAGTCGCAAACTTTACAGACTCACAGTCCTCATCCTTGTTTGGATCTTTCCGACGCTTTGTGCAGCGCAGCTACTACCGTGGAAGATAGTAGCTGATAGTTGCGTGCACGGTATCGTCTCGGATGGCCAAGTTTTATATGGAATAAATCCGGACGGTACAATCATCATGACATCGACAGACTGTGGATTGCACTGGACCGAATTTTACAGGCCAACGCTTTACTCAGGACGTGAAAGTCCTATGAGTGAAGGCTGCACTGAGGCGATCAATCAACTTTGGGTTGATAACGCCGATGTGTTTTACTCTTTGATTTGTGGAGGCCAGGTTTTTGGCACCTCTCCCACTATTAGCGGCATACGATCAGTACGAAATGGGCAAGTAAAAGGAACGCATGGAAATACAAGTGCGTACTTTATTAGGGGCGCGCTCATGAGCTACATTGTTAGATCGGAGCAGTCTTTACCAGCCGAATACTCTATCGATTCAGGACAAACTTGGCACGCAAGTGCGTTGTCAAGACCAACACAGTTCTGTACACTCGGCACACGTGTCTATGCTCTGACTCAGTCTTCTGAAAATCTTCAGTATTCCGATGACTCCCTAAAGACGAGTACTACCGTGCACACCTTTAACAGCTTTACGAGATATTGTCTATCCCAAATTATCTCAGACAATAATAAACTTATCTCATTAGCATATCAGCTCACCAGTCCCTCAGTTGAAAGTGACCTCTACATCTCAACAGACACGGCTCAAAGCTGGACGCCTTTCGGCATGCCACTTGACCTCATCAATAAGGTCGAGTCCTTTGCGATTGCCAAAGACACTCTCATTATCAGTCTCAAACATCCCAAAGCTTGCCTCCTCTCAGCACTTCAGTTCAACCAAACAGAACCCAACATTCACTGCAAACAGTTCGGCAACATGGTAGAGATCCAGTGGAGCAACGAACACCAAGGAAGCATACACTGTACAGTACTAGACATACAAGGGCGAGCGTGTCAATCATTTGAACTCTGCAACGACTCTGCACCTCAGTCACCACTACGAATAAACCTGGAAAACCTCAGCAGTGGCGTCTATTTCATTCAGCTTGAGGATACTCATCAAAGCTACCGTACGAGTGTCATAAAATACTGATCTCCATGATCAACAAGCTAAGGCAACAGCTTCGCTGAGTTACTACACTCCATTGAGGAGCTCTCGACTTCATAGGTAAAGCGAGCGCACAGATCCTGCTGTCATTCTCGTATAGCTTGCTCAGCTCTATCGTTCTGCCTGAGACACTGAGAGCTCAACTGCACTGAGACCCTCAGGTTCAATCCAAACAGGGCGCAGCCCTGTGAACCCACGCAACGCAATCACAAAAGCCCTAAAAGGGCAACAACAATCCAGCACAGGGCGCAGCCCTGTGTTCACCCGCAACGCAGTCACAAAAGCCCTGAAAGGGCGACAACAATCCAGCACAGGGCGCAGCCCTGTGTACACGCGCAACGCAATCGCGATAGCCCTGAAAGGGCGACAACAATCCAGCACAGGGCGCAGCCCTGTGAACCCGCGAAACGCAATCACAAAAGCCCTGTAAGGGCGACAACAATCCAGCACAGGGCGCAGCCCTGTGTACACCAGCACAACAATCCCATAAGCCCTGAAAGGGCGACAACAATCCAGCACAGGGCGCAGCCCTGTGAACCCACGCAACCCAATCACAAAAGCCCTGAAAGGGCGACAACAATCCAGCACAGGGCGCAGCCCTGTGAACTCCAGCACAACAATCCGACAAAGAGCGCAGCCCTGTGTACACAACACGAAACACCTCAGAGCCCCAAGATCGAGTCCCAGCGAGCCGAATACTCACAGCCAAGGGTGAAGCGAAACGAGCCCTGGGCAAGAGAGCCTCTCTAAACCCAAAGCCCTGCAAGGGCGAATTCCTACAGGCTAGACATTCGCTCTGTGCGCCGGGTGTATTCCATTCTACCCCTCTTCTTGAGACACTGAGACCCTCAGACCCTCAACTGCGCATAGACTCTCAAGCAAATGACCAACCAGGGCACTGCACTTGGAGTATTACAAGACCTTAGATCCGATCATTGCATACGTTCCGAACTTCAACCTGAAACAAGTATCACTGTTGATAGCATACCAGAGCTGCTGCAGAGTTCACAGAACAAGACCCCTGCTGGCAAATCAATTACTGAACAAGGAAGATCGTGTGTGCCGCTTTCAAACAGACCGATTTGTTAAGCACTTCAACCAGCGGTTGCTGGAAAATCCTAAAACAACAATCTGCTTGTTGGTCAGTTTTGGCTATTCCCTAGGTCAACCACGGCCCCGCAAGTGCGATTCTCCCACTTGCTCAGCACTCAGCTTAACTCTATGATTTGAATCAACATAGTTCACGAACTTAGTTGCCCCTGTAAGTCTGTTTGTCTATGTTTGCCCAGACCTTTTTTCACAAACCAGGAGCTTTTTATGAGCGCAAACAAACTAACTGGCGTACTGCTCTACGGCATCGCGTCGTTTTTGTTGGGATGGTTGATTTATGGCATGGCACTAATGGATGTCATGAAGGCGAACACGATACAATATGCTGGACTTGAAAAAGTTCCACCAGACTTAGTAGTGTTGTTTATTTCAGGGCTAGCCTGGGGCTTTCTTTCATTGCAGGTTATCGAGGCGATGAATGCTCGGGATTTTATGGCTGCTTTTAGAAAGACCATGCCAGTGGTGCTGAGTTTGATGATTGGGATTGATCTGGGCTACATGGCATTTATGAATCTCTACAGTTGGACATGGATCGGAATTGATATTGTTGTTGGCACTATCATGTGGAGTACCTGCAATGGTGTGCTTGGATGGTGGTTAGGTCGAGGAAAAACAGAGTAGAATAGTTCGATGTAAATTATTGAAGTGTTATAACAAAGCCTGTACAGAAAGTACGGGCTTTGTTTTTGTAAAGCCTTGTCTGCTCGAATTCGTGAGACTCCCTCATGCAGAATCACAGAGACAAACGTCGAGATATTGCGCCTCCCCTAACACTGCAGCGAGCCTCATGTAACCCCACTGAGCCCTGTCTTAAACAATTCCTCACAGTCTAATGTGGAGCACTGGGTACCCAACACAAAACTCGTCAAAGCCCTAGAATGGCAACAACAATCCAGCACAGGGCGCAGCCCTGTGAACACGCGCAACGCAGTCACAGAAGCCCTGAAAGGGCGACAACAATCCAGCACAGGGCGCAGCCCTGTGTACACGCGCAACGCCATCACAAAAGCTCTGTAAGGGCGACAACAATCCAGCACAGGGCGCAGCCCTGTGAACACCAGCACAGCAATCCCAAAAGCCCTGAAAGGGCGACAACAATCCAGCACAGGGCGCAGCCCTGTGTACACTAGCACAACAATCCAGCACAGGGCGCAGCCCTGTGTATACCAGCACAACAATCGCATAAGCCCTGAAAGGGCGACAACAATCCAGCACAGGGCGCAGCCCTGTGAACAATCGCATAAGCCCTGAAAGGGCGACAACAATCCAGCACAGGGCGCAGCCCTGTGAACTCGCGCAACGCAGTCACAAAAGCCCTGAAAGGGCGACAACAATCCAGCACAGGGCGCAGCCCTGTGAACTCGCGCAACGCAGTCACAAAAGCCCTGAAAGGGCGACAACAATCCAGCACAGGGCGCAGCCCTGCAAAAATCAATCCTCTGACCGTACTCAACTCGAAACACCAAGACCCTCAACTGTGCTAAGAGCCTCAGGTCGAGTGCCGATTTCGCTCAGCCCTGGGTGAAGCAAATCGAACGCTCGGTGTGAAGACCACATTCCAACATTCTGCGGCAAATCCGCGCTCATTCTCTCATAGTCCGTTCATTTCTCTCATTAACCAGCATCTATGTAAATTGAGCGACCGCAACACCACTTTGCGAATTAGCCGTACTGTGTCATTCTCTGGTCCACCAACGACTGTCGTTATGTTTCGCCTTTTGCTCCCTCGTCACTCCCTCCTCTTCGTACTGTCATGTTGGTTCGTATCGAGCGTTGAGCTACTGGCGCAGCCCTCTTTGCGACTTGAATATATGGGTCGGGTTGGCACCGAAGGAACAACCAGCCTGGGCTACGCGCCCCTGTGTATTGATCACTGTGGAGACGATCGACTTTTCATCGTTCGTCAACGTGGCTACGTGGAAATTATGTTCCCAGACGGTTCGCTGCTCCCCCAACCCTTTCTCGATTTGGAGTCGAAGGTCTTTCATAACGATGATCGTGGTTTACTTGGCATTTGCTTCCACCCCGACTACAAAAACAATCGCTATTTCTATGTGAATTACACGCGGGCTGGCGACGGCGAAGTCGTGATTGCTCGTTTTCAAACCGACTCGCTGAACCCAAATCACTGCGACCCAGCTACAGAGAAGATCTATCTTCAAGTCGGACAACCAATCGGAAACCACAACGGCGGTAGCTTGGCCTTCGGCCCAGATGGTTATCTCTACATCGGACTCGGTGACGGCGGATGCTGCGGCGATCCCCATGACCTAGCACGAAAACTCGAACTTCCTCTCGGTAAGATTCTTCGCATTGATGTTGATCATGAAGGTGAAACTACACCCTTTCGTATCCCACCCGATAATCCCTACGCATCTCGTCAAGATCACGGTAGCATGGTGTGGGCTTACGGACTGCGCAATCCCTGGCGCTTTAGCTTTGATCGACTAACACATGATTTTTGGATTGCTGACGTTGGACAAGACATGTGGGAAGAGATAAACATGCTGCCCGCTGGGTCTAAGGGAGGACAATTCTACGGCTGGAGCGCCTACGAGGCGAATCAGGTTTTTAATGCCGAGCGAATTGATAGTAGCATTACCCATGTTGGTCCTCTCTATGCCTATCCTCATGCGCCTGGTTGGGGACAATGCATTGTTGGAGGCTTTGTCTACCGCGGCTGGCGCTTTCCAAAGTTCAACGGCTATTATATCTTCAATGACTTCAGTCTTGGCACATTTATGATGCTTCAACAACGCGACACGGGTATTGCGGTGGAGCGTATAGAGCTTGATATGAAACGCGATAATCGATTTGCTTGTATAGGTCAAGACCGTCATGGTGAACTCTATACTGCCGATGTCCAGAATGGCAGAGTATATCGTATCGTGGATTCTACTTGTCAATCGCTAAAGCTGAGTATTCACCTCAGCGACAGCCTTGTGGCACTTAACGGACCCAAGATCGCGCTTAGCGCAGACCCGCCAGGCGGGAGCTTTAGTGGGAATGGTGTCGTCGATAGTCTGTTCTACCCCGAACTCGCTGGTATCGGCACACACTCTATCACCTATCATTATGTGAACACCGATGGCTGCGGCTCACGAAGCACAACTTGGCTGCGCGTAACAGAACCTGCAGTGTCTGTTGCGGAGGGCTCATTGATCCTATCACAGCTCTACCCTAATCCTGCATCTCAAGTGTTACACTTCTCCTGCTCTAGCGCTTCTCGCGTTCGCGTAGTCAACACCCTCGGTCAAGTGGTGCATGAATTCGATACATCCGCTGGATCTTCTACACTTTCGCTACAATCAATTCCCGACGGACACTATTATCTATGCGACAACCAATCCATCAGAACATTTATCGTATTGCATCGCTAAACATAAGAGTCTTCATGACCAACGCAAGCCTTCGGCTCGCCTTCTACCTTGTCGCCTGTCTACTCTGCAGCACAATAAGCAGCGCTCAACCTCGCATTGTCCTGCAACCCTATCACATTGAGATGCTGCCTGCCACACAGTCGGGCGTACTCTGTACGTTTCAAGGGAAGTGGTTGGTCATTGGTGGTCGCAACAACGGCCTCCATGCCTTCCAAGGAGCAAACATCTTTGCTGAGTTCACGCAGAATCCCTTCATCTTTGTTGTCGACCCGCAACAGAAACGCACCTGGTCTGCTTCAAACAAAACTCTACCCGAATCTATACGTGAACACATCAGCTCCAGTAATATGCAATGGGTGGTTCGCGATACTATTCTCTACATTATGGGCGGCTATGGCTACAGTCAACAGAAGGATGATTTCTATACCTGGCCCTCCATCACCGCTGTTCGCGTTGACTCTCTAATTGATGCAGTCGTTAACAACCGATCGGTAGCCGGACTCTTCCGTCAAACAAAGAACGAATTGGCTGCAGTGTGCGGAGGCCACGCGAGCCTTGAGGCAGATGGCACTGTGTCTCTGGTGTTTGGACATCGCTTTGATGGGACCTATAACAAAGACACCATCGGACACTTCGTCCAGAAGTACACCTGCTCTATACGCAACTTTCACATAGATCCGCAAAGCTTGACTATCAGCTCCCTGCAGGAAAGTGTAGATAGCACTTTACATCGCCGCCGTGACTACAACCTTGTGCCTCACTTTGATGGAAGCGATCACTTTCATGTTGCATATACGGGAGTCTTTCGTCGATACGTGAAACGTCCACTCAGCAGCTCTGTAGAAATCCGCAACCGTCAGTCGACTCTTATTCCTGGTTTTGAACAACAGTTTGCACACTATGAATCTGCTGTGGTGCCTGTCTGGGATCCCAGCACTCAATCTCAATACGATTACTTCATTGGCGGTATGGCTGAGAACTATTACAATGCTCAGCATCAGTTGGTTCACGATACTCTCGTTCCTTTCGTCAACACGCTCAGCTGTGTGAAGCGAGAGAGTAATGGTATGTATACGGAAACAGTGGTCGACACCACGTTCGGCTTCATGGGATCCAACAGCTACTTCATCCCCAACGATGACGCTCTGCTCCCAAAGAGCGATGGTGTAGTAGGTCTGCAACCGAACACGTTGAACGATGTCGGCTATGTGTACGGTGGCATCATCTCTCCTCAAGCTCACATCTCCGAAACAAACCCTGGTCTGTCCATGGCCAGCAATGCCCTCTACAAGGTACTGATCGATACTCGCACCAATGCTGTTGCAACTCCCCAATCAGAAGAGCTTGCTCTGAGCTGCTATCAATGCTCGGAAGATGGCGCTATTGCTGTGCGCATCTACTCTGCACATGCTTTCACTGCTACTCTTCAATTGGTCAATGTCATCGCCAATGCGAATCCTCTCACGAACAGCATTACTCTGCACGAAGGTTGGAATACCACCATCATCCAAACACCTGGCTGCGCCAGCGGAATGTACATGCTCCAACTTCGCAGTGAAAACATTCAACGCTCAGCAAAAGTGGTATTGCTGAAGTAGACCTGCTGAGTTTACAGCATCGACCAACACTTGCTACCATCCCCTCTCTTTTGCCATACAACGCCAGCTTGCAGCTGTGAGGCGAAACAGTATGCACTCTGCCCTATCGTGATCTGGAAATAAACTAGCATTGGCAAGAGAGATTTTCTTTGAGTCATCAAAAGTCAACCAGCTGTATTGGTATAGCTCTTATGCACGAGTAAAGCTGGCTCCGAAGGAGCCAGGATAAAGATGAATCACTTGATGATCAACCTGGTGAACGCAGCAACGACCATCTTGAACTCCGAAACTCCAATGTTACCTATTCTTTACACACCCGCAGAACCCACCCCATGAGTCGCTACGGTCTTCGTTCCGCATCCCCATTGAGTCCTCTTCGGTTTACAATCTGTATCTACCCTAATTATCATACACTTAGCAGCATTACGAAAACTAGATTCCTGTGCTCTTTGTTTGCGTAGAGCAAGGCCTCGCGTTAACCAGACTTCATGCGTTCAGACAGATGTTTCGTGAGCATATCCTGCGCAATAGCTTTCTATTACGTTTTGATAACACAGCCTGGCTTTTGTGTTACCATAACTTCGCACCGTAAAATTCACAGCGAATTAACAGTCTCTTTATTCTTTCTTCATTTACTCATTCATAGGTCCAATGATCACACTAGCCTGTTTTCGAGTCAACATGCTTCGCGTATTCCTGATCTGCTGCACAGTAGTGCTCAGCTCTACGAACTCTTACTCACAGTCTGGGGTAGGGCAAACAACTGCCGCACCAGAGAAGAAGTGGTTTGAAAAGATCAATCTCCGAGGATACACTCAGATTCGATACAATCGATTGTTAGAGACGAATTCACAACTCAAGTGTGAACAGTGCGATCGCTCTATTGGCGATAATGGTGGGTTCTTTGTTCGTCGGGCCCGTTTGATTTTTAGCGGACAAGTAAGCGACAACCTTTTCATCTACATTCAACCTGATTTCGCCACAACATCTGGCGATCTCCACTTCGCACAACTACGTGATGCGTACTTCGACTTCTCCATCGACAGTCTGCGCGAGTTCCGTTTTCGTTTCGGCCAAAGTAAAGTGCCATTTGGCTTCGAAAACCTTCAATCCAGTCAGAACCGTCTTCCCCTCGACCGATCCGATGCAACTAACTCGGCCGTTCCTAATGAGCGTGATCTTGGCGTTTTCTTCTACTGGTCATCAGCCCACGTTCGCAAGCTTCACTCCGATCTCGTCAACAAAGGTCTCAAAGGATCTGGTGACTACGGTACCCTGGCCATTGGTGTTCATAACGGGCAAACCATGAACAAGGCTGAAGCGAACAACGCTTCACATTTTGTTGTGCGTGGAACATACCCAATCGAAGTCGGTGATCAAGTCATCGAGCCAGGTCTGCAAGCCTATCACGGAAGAATCAATCTCCTCAGCACAACAGCTGGAGTACAGAAATCTGCAGACTACCTGGACGAGCGCGTGGCAGCTTCTATCGCTATTGCACCAAAGCCCATTGGTTTCATGGCGGAATACAACTGGGGACATGGTCCACGCTTTATGCCAGCAAAAGACACCACCGAAAAGAACCGCGTTGAAGGCTCAACACTCGAAGGTGGCTTCGCATTGCTCTATGGTAAAATCGATATCGGCTCACAACACATTCTTCCCTTCGCTCGCGCTCAGTACTACAAGGGTGGCAAGAAGCAAGAGTTGGATGCACGCTACTATGATATGAGAGAACTCGAAGTTGGCGTTGAGTGGCAACTAAACTCAACCGTTGAGTTCACCGCCTCTTATGCCATCAGCGAGCGCAATACCATGGACGCAGCAAAGCCAGCGAATAATCAAAGCGGAAACTTCTTGCGTCTTCAAGCGCAGTTCAGCTACTAGTTTCTCATTATTATCTTACATCTGCATCCTTCGGATGCAGATGTAAGATAGTCTGCACATGCCGTCGCGACAATCTCGCGTCGGCATGTTTTGTTTTGTCACCCGGCCTCACTATGCACTCGAGCCTGCCTAGATTTGCAGCAAGCTGCTGCTCTTCTTCGTTTAGTTATACCTGAGCGAAGCAGTGTTGACTATTCATGACCTCGAAAGAATCGACTCTTATGCAATCTTTAGACACTCTTCGCACCAAGCTACTAGCGCTCCCAGAAGTCACAGAGGAACCTCACTTTGAAAAGACCTCGTTCAGAGTCAAGTCCAAAATCTTTGCCACCTATGATGAGCAGAACAATCGTCTCTGCATCAAACTCTCAGAAGCAGATCAGCACTCGTATGGCATGGCGGATAAAGAGAGTATCTATGCGGTCGACAACAAATGGGGCAAGCACGGTTGGACCTTCGTGGACCTAGTCCAAGTGAAGGACGAGCTCTTACAAAGAGCACTCTTGAGTGCGTACTGCACCGTCGCTCCAAAGAAGCTGGCGGAATCGATAGCCAATCGTAGACAATAAGACCGAGATCGTACTTCCAATCTCCTCATGATGCAGGTTTTGTATGCTTCGTGCATGAGCCATGCTCCTAGTGTGTGAAACAGTTGCTGTTTTTTATTGTCAAGGCTCATCATCGTAAAGCCCTCAAGCATTCAATTGCGTCACTACGCTTGATTCAATACTCAATCATTATCACTCACTCAACCTGAGACAAGTCCGTGCCTCGCCCTTTCCAAACAATCAAAACAAGTACAATTCGTATTGTCATAGTAGGTAGTTGAAGTGCGACAGACCTCGTTCATCTTCGTCTGTTAACTGG
>JBGAVD010000008.1:0-72203 GCA_044228285.1 Chlorobiota bacterium | reverse complement strand
GGTAGTTCATGGCAGTCTCGGTTCAGTGGTTTCTATCATTACATTCATAAGCAAGATATCTGGCCCGCACTGCAACCGACCATAGCAATACCTTAACAGTCTCGAATGATAGAACGCAATTTACAACGCTAATTAACAGCGTCAGGCTCAAGAATAGAGTAGTTTTGTAGAAATTATGCGAATGCTCTGGGGATAACAAAGAAGGTTTTGACCTTAGCAATTCTGGACGACACGTGAATTTCTTGGCATTGAAACCTGGTCCGTTGCTCAGCATAAAAGTAGTGATTCATCTTCAATTAAGTGCTCTACTTCAAATGGAGCTCAGGGAAATGAACTCAGACGACTTGTGCTATACAATATGCATTTGGACATCTAGTATCACAACGAGACCATCAACACAATCCACGATGAAGTGTACGCCGCACTTCCACCTATTGCTCTACATTAGCCGTACTGAACAATGCGAGCCCTCATAAAGCCTTCAGGATCGAATTATGTCGCTTAAAGAACTTGCATCAATTCGTCACGTACCCACCCGCATACGACGCTATGTGGAGTACGCAAGCAGCAACAACCCTCATAATCCCACCGAAGCACAGCGGGCAGCTACTGAAGCTTTAAAGTTGGCGGAGTTGCAACGCTCTAAGGAATTGATTGCTCTCAGTACTCGAACTCTCGGTTTGAGTTTTTATTACGCGCGCAGCTACGCTGCCGCGATCGAGCACCTGGAACGCGCGCTGAAACTGTATGAGAAACTGCGAGATCATAATGCAGCCGGACGTACCTGGCAAAACTTAGGCGTCTGCTACTTACGTCTGGGACAACACGAAGCAGCAATGGCTGCGTACCTAAAGAGCAGCGAGCTTTTTCGAAAAAGTCAAGACAATACGAACCGTGCTCTTGTGCTTATTAATCTGGCAGTAGTCTATACCACGCTGAATAATAAGTTCAAAGCCTTCGAGACCTACTCTGAGTGTTTGGAACTCTTGGAACTGCATAATGATGAAGCAGGAATTGCTGCGGTGTCTGGCAACCTTGGACAAATGTTCATGGAAATGGGCGAGAACGATAAGGGTCTGCAGTGGATGGAGCGTAGTCTCGAAATGCACCGTAAAGCGCAGTCAGCACGCGGTGAAGCTTTTGCCCTCCGAGAAATTGGATCGCTCAATCAGCGCATCGGGAAGTTTCATGAGGCACAACAGTTCTTCAATTCTGCACTGAAGATTTATTCCGACTCCAATGACTTGGCTGGACAAGCCCAGGTGCGTATTCTGATCGCCGAGCTCTTTGAGCGCGCACAGTTTGCTGAGCTAAAAGACGCCCGCAACATAGCACGCAGCTATACCGTCAGTGGACGTATCTACAGTAGTCTGCACAAAGCTGCTTTAGCTGTCAAAGCCTATGAGCAAGCTCTGGTCAACATTCAGAAAACCGATAACTACGCGGAACATGCTGGTTACCATTTAAGTCTGGCTGAAGCCCTGTTTCGATCAAAGAAAGAGAAAGAGGCTCAAACTCACCTAATGAATGCGCTTGACTTGAGTGAGAAACATGACATCCTGCATACGCAAGTGCAAACTCATCGTTTGTACTCTGAACTCTATGAGCGCAGACAAGATCTACGCAAAGCACTTCGACATGTACGAAAAGCACAGGATGCTCAGTCGCGCCTGGAACAACAAATGACCTCGAGAAAAGTACAGGATCTGAAGTACCGCGTTGATATTGCGAAAGTGGAAAGAGACCGGGAACTGATCCGACAACAAAGTGAGCAGTATCGCGCCCAACTGGAAAGCAAAAGCAAAGACCTCAACGCCTCTGCTCTGTCGCTCGCACAAAAGAATGAAGTAATCTCTGCCCTCAAACAACGCATCCAAAGTTTGAGTCGTAGCGGCTCTGAAGCCAACCCAGAGAGTCTACGCGAACTGCTTCGCATGATCGAAGAGCACCTTCGTGGCGATAAACAGATGGAGGGCGTGACAAAGCAGCTATCAGATTTTCACCAAGACTTCCTCCACAAACTCAGCGCTGAGTTCAAGAACCTTACTCCTACTGAAATCAAAATCTGCTCGCTGCTCAAACTGAACCTCAACACCAAGGAAATTGCTGACTTCCTCTGTGTCTCATTTAAAAGCGTAGAAGTATACAGAGCTCGCATCCGAAAGAAATTGGGTCTGGGCGAAGGTGAGAACCTCTCAGCCTTCATCGTTGGCTACGATGCCCCTAAAGTCACGACGACAAAATCTGGTCGCCCTACCTAAAGCTCTCGAGCTCTATCCAAAGGCGATGAGTTCAGCAGTACCGCAAAGAGCTACCTCTCGGTACTGTCCGCATGTCCCACAGATCTGCTCGACTGTTCGACGAAAGCGGCTGCCGCAGGCAGACGGTTAAAGAAGAAGTCGCCCTGTATCCCCGCCCAGCCCGTCAAAGCGCTGGCATCGTTCAATGCACCATTTACCCTGCCCTCTACTTCTCTATCGTAGCATTCAGCGAGCCTAAGATAAACCTTCCTCCTTGAGACAGGTTCAGGGAAAGAAGCACCCTTGGTGTTCCTGCACCTCAAACCGTTAAGGTACTCATATCTGCTGCCAACTTCCCTCTAAGCCGCATCCATGCTTGCTTTGCGCTAATATCGTCCTATGAACTTCCCCCAGCATTGCTAAGGTATTGCTAAGGTTAGGTTGTGCATAGATGCTGCAGATTGCACCCGTGATCAGCTGCCGTCAAGTGAATGGCACTGATCGATGAAAAGCGACAACACCTTTATCTACTCTGGAGTCATTATGAAAAAGCTCGTTCTCTTTATTGTTAGCGCCTTAGTGTTTTGTGCGCAACACGCCTTTGCCGTTGGGGCATTGTATATCCGTGAGCTGCGGAGTACGCAGACTTTTACCTTGATGTCGATGAAGACCTTTGATGCAACCTGCACCATCGACAATCAAGTAGCGACCACTACCGTTGAGCAAGTCTTCCACAACGACGCTTCACAATTCAACTTGGTTGAAGCTACCTATGTATTCCCTCTTCCTCCAGGTGCTGTGATCACTGAATTGGTCTACTGGTTCAATGGAAAGAAGTATGTGGCGAACATTCGTGAGAAGAAAGAAGCTCAGGCTGCATACGATGCCACCATTCGTAAGTATATGGATCCTGCCCTTCTCCAGTACTTTGGTGAGAATACCTTCAAGCTGAACATTGCGCCGGTGGAGCGAAACAGCGACGTTCGCTTCTCCATTACGTACACAGAACTGCTGCCTTACAACTTTAACGTCATGCGCTACGATTTTCTGCTGAACACAACGGGATTATCGCCCGCTCCTCTTGACCGTGTATCGCTGAAGATTCATCTTCGAACGTCATCCGACATCACTACTATCAGCTCACCATCGCATGGTACAAGCGCACAAAATGCAATCAGTAAAATATCTAGTCGTGAGTATCAGATCAGCTACGGCGATGAACACTTTAGTCCTGATCGTAACTATCGTTTAGACTTTGAGTACAAACGTGCTGATCTCAATGTCAATGTCTTGTGCTATATGCCGGCAGTGCAAGACAGCATCGGAGACGACGGCTTCTTTGCCACCTGGGTTGTGCCATCCGACGACATCAACAAAGCAACTTTAGCTCGTAGCGTTGTTGTTTGCGCCGATATCTCCAGCAGTATGGAAGGCAAGCGCATTGAACAACTTCGCATTGGCTTGCAAGCCTTTCTGGATAACCTGCATGAGCAAGACTATTTCAACATTCTGCTGTTTAGCACGAACGTTATAAAGTTCCAGCCAGACTTGGTTGTTGCTAACTCAGATAATGTTGCTCTAGCGCGCGACTACATTCGCAAGAACGTCAATGCAGCCGGACTCACGAACATCAGCGCAGCTCTTGATGCAAGTTTTGCAAACACTTTCCGCGATAGCACAGTGAAGGTCGTAGCTTTTCTCACTGACGGCATGCAATCCTGGGGTGAGCTTGACTCGAATAAGATTATCGCCAGTGTGAAGTCACATGCGCAAAGTGGTGTTCGCCTCTTCGCCTACGGCATAGGCAACGAGCCAAGTCGTTTCTTACTTAACAACATTTCGACAGCTTCTGGTGGCTATGCAACCTTTATAAGCAACGAGGATAGTATCTCGGTTGTGATTGCTAACAACTTCGGACGTCTCAGCCGTGCGGTGCTCACGAACCTACAGTTAAAGTATGGCACGCTCGACTACTATGATCTCTTCCCAAAACAGCTTCCTGACTTGTTCTACGGTGCGCAGGTTCTGCAGCTGGGCCGCTATCGCAAAGGTGGAACCTATCCAATGACCTTAAGTGGCATGGTAAGCGATGCAGCGTTTGCCCTCTCGAAAGATCAGTACTTTTTAGAATCACAAGGTGGCAATCGCAGTGTGTCTCGCTTGTGGGCCAGCGCGAAGATCAATTCACTTCTTGCTGATATCGCTCTCGCTGGTGAACGCAAGGAGCTTGTTGATGCAATCATCGATCTCTCTATACGCTTCCAGATTCTCACACCGTACACTGCACTGTATTCGGATCCGAACAAGGACAAAGCAAGCTCAGTGTCAGACCTGAGTGCACAGGTACAGGAATGGTCTGTCTATCCTAGCCCAGCAAGCGATATCGTTCACCTTCGAATAACGCTCAACTCCGATTTCGCAGCAAAGCCAGTTCGTGTAGAAATCTACTCTGCATTGGGTGAATACATCGCTACGATCTCCGATGGCATTTGCACTTCAGGTGAGCAGACCTTTGTCTGGAACACTCTCTCAGCTAGCGGCGCCAAGGTCAGCAGTGGCTTGTACTTTGCTCGTATTTCATCTGGCGGCGCAATGATGACGCTACCAATAAGCATCATTCGCTAATCTCATCACACCACCACGATTGTGTGCAACGCGTCGGCAAGCCAAGCACTCTGGTTTGCTGACGCGCTCTGCACACGAGATTATCCTACACACTGATTTCCATTAATTCAACTGAAACACTCGATGCCATGAAAACTCTCTTCAACATATTCCTCGCGCTGCTTCTGTTATTGAGTACAACACAGACCAACGCAACCGGCGTCCTTCACGCCTCAAATGTTCTACAGCCTGCGCAGGGCGCACTTCTCCACCCAGCCGGTATGCATGCGGTAGCGACCATTCATGATCAGATTGTTAGTACAACCGTGCATGAAACGTTCATGCAAAGCTGGACAGATAGTGCGCAAGTCGTTTACGGCTTTCCACTTTCATCACGAGCAACAGTATCGTCAGTGCGTCTGTGGATTGACGGCAAGGAGTACACAGTGTCGATATCTGGTGCACCGCAAGACACCTCGCACAGTTCCTCGAACGGCGGTTCACAAGCAAAAACACCAATCCAATCATTCTTCAATGTGTATGGTTACACCCAGACAGCATTTCAATTTCCTATTGTGAATCACATCACGAAAGGAAGTATCGTTGAGGTAGAGTTTAGCGTTATCGAATTGTTGAACTATAGTCTCGGACTATCCAGCTACAGCTACCCACTTCGTACACTCATGGCGAATCCATACTTGGTGGATGTCGAACACCGTAGTGAGTTTCTTTTAGAGCTGCACCTCGCCACCGACATGAGTTTAGAAAAGATTTCATCAACATCGCACCCAAGTACCAGTTTTCAGATACAGAGCAATAGTGCATCTGCAAAAGTTCAGTTGGGTGCAGACAACACCATGCGGGTGAGTACGGATTTCAATCTGCAGTTCAGCGTGAATCAAAGTGATGTGCGTTCGACTTTCTATAGCAACAAGCCTGGGACGGAGGACGGACACTTTAGCTTCTTATTACGTCCAAGCATGTCGGTTGATCAAACAAAGCTCTTGGCAAAAACCTTCACTTTTGTCATTGATGTTAGCGGTAGTATGATGGGCTCTAAAATTCAGCAGGCGAAGGAAGCGGCCGCGTACTGTGTGGCGAATCTCAATCCGCAGGATCGATTCAATGTCATTGCATTCAGCAGTGCTGTGGACCGCTTTCAGTCTGCCCCTGTCAGTGCCGATCAAACAAACATTGGTTCCGCACTCACCTACATTCAACGCCTAAGCGCGGGCGGTGGTACCAATCTTCAAGATGCAGCGCTCGATGGTTTGGCGCAATACACTGATAGTAACACAGTGAACATTATCATCTTTCTCACCGACGGCATTGCACAACTCGATCAAAGCTTGGTGCAGAAGAATAACACAAATCACGTTCGCATTTCAGTATTCGGAGTGGGTGCTGATGTCAATAGTCAGCAGCTATCAACTCTCGCCTCGCTCAACTATGGTATCGCTGAGTTCATTGCGCAGGCTGCGAACACGGTGCAAGTCATTTCAGGATTTTACAATCGCGTGCGCAACCCACTCTGGCGTAATCTGAGCGTTAGGGTAAGTCCAACAGATGTGTATGACCTATTGCCAGGCATCATGCCGGACCTCAATGTCGGTGAGCAGTTGTGCATCAGTGGACGCTACAAAAAAGGTGGACCTGCAACCATTCATATTCATGCCTTTGCTGATGGAGTAGAGATCAACAACGACTACCCGGTCGTGTTTAGCAATGATTCTACCACCGATATTTTTTGTCCTAAGATATGGGCGCGCATGCGCATCGACTTCTTGCTGCAACTCATGGCCAAAGAAAGCTCACAGTCTGCACGCTGGATCGAATGGCGCAACGAGATCATTCGCATTGGCATTCGCTATGGCTTGGTCACTGAGTTTACCAGCTACAAAGATTCAGGAACGGTTAGCGATGTTGAGCAAGACTTCATCACACCCGTCATGGTGAACGCATACCCAAATCCATGCACCCAGTACAGCACTTTTGATTTCAAACTTGAAACGCCAGATGAAGTTGAGTTGAGCATAGTTGATCTACAGGGCAACACAGTGATTCAACTCTTGAAAGGTATGACCTTGGCAGGCGCTCAAAGCTTGCGTTGGGATACGCGCGATTCATCGGGCAGACTCGTTCCTGCAGGCACCTACTTGGTATTGCTTCGCATAGGCACAAAAGAACAACTCATAAAATTGACCATTGTACGCTAAGAGGAACCGTTAGCTGGTGGTCACTCCGTCCCGTCGTTCCGCCAAACGACGGGATTTTTTTTTGTTCGTTCACATCTCTCTTTCTTCAACCAGCAGCTGCGCTGCTGCTTTACCCTGCACGACCTACGTAGTCCTAACACTCAAACGAGCGAACTCCGCTGTAGTCTAGTAGATAGGCATTGAAGTCGTCGATGTAGGTACGCCGACCACTAACATCGTAGTAGCAAACAACAGCATCATGCAACTTCAACTCTCGCTTGCGAGCGTACTTCAGATTCATTGTGTTGAGTTGATGCTCAACTTCGTGTCGGCTGTCTGGATGAAAATTCATCACGATACGATAACTGCGAACCTGATGCACACTGTCAATCCAGTTCTGCACATACTCGAAGAGAGACAAGACTAGTATGACAATAGCGAGCGCGCAGAGTGCTAAAAGGTACGCTCCACTGCCAATGGCCATGCCCAGGGCTGCAGTAGCCCATATACTAGCTGCTGTCGTGATACCAGTAACAGAAAGACCATCCTTAAACACCACACCTGCGCCGATGAAACCAATGCCGGTGATAATGTTGGCAGCAATGCGGTCGTTGTTCACCCCAGCACCAAGATTGACCGACAAAATGGTGAAGAGCGTGGAGCCAATGCTAATCAGGATAATGGTCCGGAAGCCAGCTGCTTTGCTGCTATACTCGCGCTCGATTCCTATAAGTCCACCTGCTACAACCGACAGCAGGAGTTTCAATACATCTTCTGGTAAAAAGGTCATCATAAGCTATCTCCGACGAGTAAAAAAAATGGGCACCGCATCGCGGTGCCCATAATATACTTCATGGATGGTTTTAGTTCATTTTCGGTGGCTGCCAGTCCTTACGTTTCCAGCTAACCAATTCGATGTTTGCACTTCCCAAATACAACTTCATCTTCGCTTTGATAGGAATACGAGCTTCGTCATCGCTAAACCAACCCTGGAAATAGCCTGTTACGCCGTACACTCCGGTCCAATCAGCATTACCGTCGAAGTACACAGTACGGATAGGATAGCTTGCCGCTTCAATTTCCGTTTCTTCGATTTTTCCAAAGAAGTTGATCTTCGTTGTGCTTGTGTCGTCTCCAACAATGGTTGGTACAGAAGCTACGTTCTTCGCATAAAGTAGCTGACGCGCACAGTAGAAGAGCGAGCAACCATCGTTATACTTACGAGTGATGCTAAACTGCTTCGAGGATTTCTTAACCTTATCAAGCCACTTTTCAGTGGTAATGAGCTTTTCAGGATAGTTAAAGGTGTACTTGTCGAACATCCACCCGTCACCCTCTTTGGTGTTTGCCATGAATTGGTGTGAAGAGGTTGCCGATGGATCGATAAGCGACTCAAAGGTTGTATGGATCTCCACGAATGGAATGCCCGGACGTGAATCTATGCTCGCCTTCACCCGAAAGACAGGTTTACCGTTGAAATCTGTTTTCGACTCGGTTGTCATTTTAATGGTTCCTAAGCGAATGCCAAGATAGGACACCGCGTAGGTGAGCTCCTCACCTGGTGATAGCACCTGTGCGTTGAGTGCAGAACTGCCTCCACTAAGGAGAATCAGTGCGCTAAGAAAGAAAACTGCTATCCTGCGTTGCAGGAGGTAAAAGGGGTTTGCCAAGGGCATAGAGCTGAATAAAGTGTTAAACACGTATCTATCAGACGTATGGATTGAGAAAAAGTGCATACGCGAGTACAAAATTAGTCATGGCTGGCATTTGAATTGCCGTGAAGAACTCATAAGGTTGCACTTGGAAGTCAAAGCATGAAAAATTTCGCAAATCACATCATTTCGTGGCAAAGTAGAGCTCTGCTCCTTGCAGTTTGTGCATTGTTGACATTGCAAGCCTGTTCGCCCTCCATGCGATTTAGCGCTGTACGCACAAGCCAAGGCGGAAATCCGCGGTGGACAGCGTCGACAACCGTGCGGAGTACTGCGCCAATTGTGCTACCTTCACATCCTGCCCAAGAGATCCCGGATAGCCCTTCGGCTAATCTCCAAGAGGGGATGGCTTCATACTACGGGGATGAGTTTCATGGACGCTTAACCTCGAATGGAGAAACATTCGACCAGCAATTGCTAACAGCAGCTCACCGTACCCTGCCATTTGGAACAGTGCTGAAGGTCACGAATATGAAGAACGGACGTAGTGTGGTAGTGCGCATCAACGACCGTGGACCCTTTGCTGCCGGCCGTATCATTGATCTGTCCAGAGCAGCTGCGGAACGTATCGACATGATTCGCGATGGCGTAGCTCGTGTGTCGATCGCTGTTCTTAACTGAGAAGCCTGCAAACTCTCCCTTCGCCCTGAGTCTTGGCTTTTGCGATAGAATGCCTTCGTATGACTTACGACTTATCTGGAGGTGGAATCTTGAGTGCTTCCTCAATAGCTACCAGTCGCAGTGAAATGTCTTTCAACATCTGCCATTGCATCTGTTCTGAGGCTATGATCTCCATATCGCGCTCGCGATCCTGCTCTTCATTGGCTTGCTCCATTGCACTAATGATAATACCAACCACAAGGTTAAGCAGCACGTAGCTGCCAAGGATAATGAAGCTAGCAAAGTAGAGTGGCGCAAGAAAAGGATAGCTCTCCGTTGCTGCAGAAACATTGGAGTTTTCGGGATGTATCTCAGCGTTCATGAGTGCCGACCAGCCATCGCCAGTAATGCACTGAAACAAGGTCATGTGTGCGTCCATCAAGTTGCCAAAGTGCTCTGGATCATTGTCACGAAAGAGAAACACACCAATGACCGCGTACACGTAGAACAAGCAGACCAGGAGAAGACCAACATAAAGTAGCTTTCGAAAGCTGCCGACGAGTGTCTCCACAAGAATCTGTAACTCTCGCAGATGTGTAACCAAGCGAAACACACGCAACACACGAACAGCACGCGCAAGTCGAATGATACGAAAGGCTGCTACAGCGTGCAGATCAGTGACTGATTCTGCGTGGAGAAAACCTATCACCATTGGTGCAAAGCCTATCACTACTATAACGAAGTCAAAGAGGTTCCATGGATCACGAAAGTAGCGCCATGGTTGCGTGCCTTGAGCCCAGACTTTCACAAACACTTCTGAGACGAAAATCCAAAGGATTGCAGCATCTAAAGTGTGGAAGAGCCAAGCCCATCGTGACATCAGGTCATGGTCTGTTTCGAGCCCGATAAGCACCGCTGAAAAGCAGATCACCACCAGAATGAAGGTGTCGAAATGCGTGTGTTCGTGTTTTTGGAGCTTCGATTTGAAGTTCTTGAGATGAATGGAGAGATTTTTCATACGCATAGTTTATGAACGGTTGATCAGAGCCGATACATTGGAAACACGAGATTTCAACGCTCTGCGTAACTCTGTGTGCGGAAATCACTTGTTCCACCCAACGGCTTGTCATTCATGCATAGCACAGAACACACAAATGAAACTCATACACCAACACAGGTGTTTGCTGTGTACGTGATGGCGAACTCGATCATGACATTTTATGTTGGCCTTAGTGATGACCTGCGTACAACGGTAGAGTCTCACAAATCCAACACAGATCCCCATTCCTTTACCTCGCGTTTCGGGCTGCACAACCTTTTGTACTACGAGTTGTACTCCACACAAAACGCTGCGCGTAACCGTGAGCAGAAAATCCGAAGTCTAAAAAAGAATGAGATGTTGGATTTGATCACGAAGATGAATCCGGAAAACTGCGACATCTTCCCAAAGTTCCTTCGCGGAGAAACTCCACAAATTCTAGAGAAGGAACGTGTGGTCAAGAAACGCAAATACAAGCGCAAAGCCACGTACTCGGCTACCGTGTACAGCTTACGCAGTATTCATTCAATGGAAGACTAAAGACCTGCTTGATAAGCGGGCGCGAAGCGCACGCATAGTAAAAAATCCCCTGCTTCACCCAAGTATACTTCGTTCACTGCGGCCTAGAAGAACGAATGATGGTGCACACCTTCTGTCTAGTGTGTTCACACAACGCTACTCGCGCTTGAACGGAATGAACCACACTTCACCGACACTGATCGTAAAGTTCATGCGGACGAAGAGCTCAGAGATCGCAGCGCTATCACTGCTTCCGCGCGTTCCAAAGGTCAAGGCAGCGTCAATCATCGCAGCATTTCCAAATGGCAATTGTGCACCAACGCTTGCGAACGACTCAGAGATCGAATTGTTCTTGAAACTGTAGGCTAAGGTTTGGTATCCGAGACCAAAGTTGAAGTTCACGCGATCCCAATATGCCGTACCAGCTGATTGAGTACCCACGCGGGAAAGTCCAACACCAAAGCGAGAGGCGTTAGCCCAACGTCCTAAGTCTGTCAGCCTATACGTCATCGAACTAGCATTCTGCATCTCCGCATCGGCAACGAACAGAAACTTGCCGCTTCGGTACGAAGCACCTACACCGAAAAGTAAGGGCATAGAAGAGCTGCTTTCAGTACTAATGGTTGAATCATAACTGATCACAATACCATTCAGCGTACTGTAGTGGAGGTCTGAGTTGATCTTCATGTCGGAGTTAAGACCCAAGGTTGCGCCTAGCGTCCAAGACTCCGCAGGTATTGTTTGTATACCAAGTTTAACACCCATGCTCGATAACTTGTCGCTTCGAGATGTGAGCGACATATATGATTCTTCGCTCGACAATGTTGTATTAATCGAGTCTCGAATGACACCAAAATTGAAGAGGAACATTGCACCGAGACTAATCTTATCGCTTACGCGGTAGGCGCCGCCTACGTAGCCGGTGATCATGCCTCCGGAGCCTGCATACAATGAACGACTATCTATAAACCCTCCATTGTCGGGCAATGGAATACGTGCGGTTTTCGTAAAGAGATAGTTCACAGAACTACTAGGTAACAAACCCAAGGACGCGTTCACACCGTTGGTTGTATCCAGCGCAAACATGATCAAAGCGCCATCAAGCTTACCATTGTTATTCCCAACCGTTGAACCATTCTGGCTAACGAACAATTGATTGAAACGATAACCACTTTGCAAGCGAGTTGTTTTGACGTCGGTCCACAATGCAGGATTGCAAAGATTGATAGCGTAGTTTGAAGGGGTACTATAGCTCACATTTGCTAAACCGTCGTAGGTCGAACCAAAGCTTGAACGCAGATCTCCCAAACCAATAGTTGAGTAGTTCGAACCGCCTTGTGAAAACAGAGCTGCTGGGAAGAGCAGAGTGAAACTAAGGCAGAGCAGAATTGAACGAAGCGAGTTGGAGTTGAACATCTTTCTCATTTGCGCACTCCTATCACAGGACGAACAGCGTAAGTGACCTGGAGAACTGGTCGCTTGTCTGCTGAGGCTTTGAGGTTATAGACCGCGTGTCGTTCCAAGAGAGAACCAGCACTCTGAATATCGAGAGTCAACAAGCCACCATTCACCCTTCGTACATAGTCTAAGTAGGGTCCAATGTTCTTGCACACATAGGTCGACGAACCTGGAGCTCGAGTTGCTTGAAGCGATACTCCATAAATGAAGATCGAGTTCTCAACCGTTTTGCCTGCTGAGTCTTTGGTTTGGTAACTCGGAATGAAAACCAATGCATCAGTACCCGAGCTGCCTTGTTGACTTAGGGTAGTGTCGACAGTAAAACTAAACTGCGCCTTGAGAATTGCATCGGTCAATGGTATTGAGCGCACATCAATCACAAAGTGAGCGGTACTTGCCAGTGTAGGTTGCACGAGCATGAGTGGTGATTGTAGGGTATCTGAATCGATATAGCATACATCATTACCTGACTGTATCGTAGCAGAGTCACGAACTGAGAGATTGTCATGGTAGAACACTTTAATGCGCACATAGGGCATGGTATCGGCAGAACTTGATTTCGTACTGAAATTCTGAATGACGCGTGATTCTGGCAGTGGTACCAAGCCAAAGCCAATAACGCTCGTATCTGCCTTACTAAGCCAGCGGGCAACAACTGATTTACCTTCATTGGTTAAAGGCAAGCTCAAATCAACATTGGTCCCAAGGGGAATTGTCCCCTTAAAGCCAGCCATTGGTTTTGATGCGGAGGCAAAGTAGGTGGGGTTCGGGTTCAGTCCGGAGCTAAAGAGATCTGTCCACGTAGCAACTGGAGATGTTGAACCTTCCATGAACGACTTACTCAATTCAACGACATTGAAGGCAAGAGTGCTATCGCTTCCACCACTACCAAGAACAAAGTTTCGAGGTCTAATCAACATCACTGCGGAGTCGATCATGGCTGGAGTGAGCCATGCGATGGTATCACCAATACTCACGCGACAGAGTGAGCTTGCGCGGGTCGAAGAGCTTTGTCCAACGAAGAGTGATCCCTGATTAAAGTAATACGCGCGTAACACTTTCTGTTCTGCACTCTGGATGATGTTTGAATCAAGAGATGAGATGGTGCGTGCGTTAAGGGTATCTAAGAGTACTTCCGATCCAACGTCAGACGGTGCATCGTTGCAGGCCTGAAGGAGCAGGAGGGACAAAGTCAGACAAAAAAAGAGGCCAGCCATGAAGCTGGAGGATATTCGTTTCATACGTTGAATCAAATGAGGTCTGGCGAGAACAATCATCACTCCAGAGAATCCTTCTGCAATCATTCACGCCGGTTCTAGAACCAGACCAAAGCATGAACACGACTAAAGCAAAAATATTGTTTCGTATTACTCCCTAACCAGAAAAGAGCAGGAGTGTATATACTTACTATGAGCGACAATCCGGCTAGAAATGTCGTCGAATCCACTATATAACACAACGCAGACACCAAAGGTGTCTGCGTCAGAGAAAAAATCTTAACATGTCCTACATACCAACCAGAAGCTTTTCAAAGGGAGTCTGAAAACTCCGCCTTCCTCGAAGGCCAGCCTCGGCTGATTATTTTACCAAGTCGCGATAGATAGCATCGTACTGCTTTGCGGAAGCTGCCCAGGTGAAATCGCTGGCCATACAGTTTTTCACGAGTGAACCCCAGGTTTCAGCATCTGCAAAGAGTCCAGCAGCTCGCTTCACAGCAGCAACCATCTCCTCAGCATCATACTTTTTGAAGACGATACCGTTGCCCGTACCCTTTTTGGGATCGAAATCCTGAACAGTATCGACAAGTCCGCCTGTGTGACGTACCACTGGAACCGTTCCGTACATCATGCTGTACATCTGGTTCAATCCACATGGCTCATAGAGAGAAGGCATCAGGTACATATCTGCACCAGCTTCGATCAAGTGCGCCAATTCATCATCAAAACCAAGACGTAGGGCAAAGTTCTTCTTGTACTTCGTTGCCAGCTTCTCAAGGTCCTTCTTCATTTTTACATCGCCATCGCCAAGGAAGACAACTTGTACTTTTTCAGAGAGAATCTTTGGAGCGGCTTCCAGAAACAAAGGCACGCCTTTGTTATCTGATATGCGAGTGATGATACCAATAAGAGGCAGTGATTCATCGACAGCAAGACCAAGCTTTTCGTGAAGCTTATGCTTGTTTGCGTGCTTCCCAGTTTTCCAGGAGCTTGCATCATAATGCTTGGAAATCTGCGAATCGCTCTTTGGCATCCAACCATAGGGATCAATACCGTTGACGATACCCTTGATATTCGTTGCTTTCACTAGAGCGGCTAGATCGCCCGAGATCTTCTTGTCTTTCTTGATTTCTGTTGCGTAGGTTGGACTCACGGTAGTAACCAAGTCCGAGTATTCTATACCAGCTTTGGTGAAATTTAGATTCTTGCCTTGGCACACTTTAGCCGCAGCTTCTTTTGGCAGACCAGTCTTCGCAAAGGAAGCTGCAGGAAACACGCCTTGCTCACTCAGATTATGCAGAGTGAACATAATTTTTGTTTTAGCAAACTCTTTACTGAACAATGTACGTAAGTATGCAGGAAGCAAACCTGTTTGCCAGCCATTACAATGAATGATTTCAGGAAACCATCCAAGCAGCAAGCAGGTTTGTACAACGGTACGAGCAAAGAAGATAAAACGCTCGTCGTTGTTGTACATGGCGCCCGTTACCGGATCTGAGTACAGACCCTTCTTAGCATCAAAGTAGTTGAAGTTCGTTGTGACGTATGCTTGAACTTTTGTGCGGGGATTGTTGATCGATGATGATTTCACCGTTGCAGGCTCGCTTATGTCGCCAACCGGAATTGGGATATCGCACAAACGATTGATTTGGTGAATATGGTTTTTGCGTTCGCTGATATTACCGTACTTTGGCAACATGACGCGAATGTCATGTCCAAGATCACGCATCGCAATTGGAAAAGAGTACGATACATCAGCCAAACCGCCAGTTTTTGCAAAGGGATAGACCTCGCTTGCAACATATAAAATGCTTAATGGTTTGGGAGGCATTCAATAACCCTAGGTGTTGTGGTAAATCGTTGCTGACGAAGACAAAAACACCGTTCTGTTAAAACAGGCTTTTGGTCAGATTGCAAAAATACGGCAAAAAGTGACTGGGTCAACTGTGCCAGAGGGCTAAGCCCCTTATTTAACGCGAATTCGGCGGGTTTTTCTTTTCGATGGTGGCGATATAAATGTAGGAAACGCCGAAAAACAGTGGGTAGGCTTGCGCATGGCGTACGGCAGGCTGCTCGCGAAGAAGCTGGAGAAAGGCTTCCCCCGACGGAAAACGTGAGGCTGTTTCGGGTAGATAGGTGTAGGCAGAGGAGTTTCCGGCGATGAGTTTTCCAGCCAGTGGAATGAGGTGGCGTAACACACTATAAACCAACGACATAGCACCTTTTGGCTGCCCTGTCTCCAGTACTGCAATGCGTCCTCCGTCTCGTAACACCCGCACCATTTCTCCAAGTGCTATCCTGGGATCATCAACGTTACGTATACCATATGCTATACTTGCGATGTCGAAGCTCTCGTCTGGGTAGTTGAGGTGCATGACATCTGCTAGCGCTACCTCCAGCTCTAAGCCAAGTTTTTGGCTTTTTGCCGGAATATGCTCGAGCATGGGCTCGCAGAAGTCGGTTGCAACAACTTTTCCGCCCGAACCAACAGCTCTTTTAAACTCGAAGGCTAGATCACCGGTCCCAGTAGCACAATCCAACACTCGCTCGTTTTCTTGCGCTTTTGCGAGGCGTACGGTACGACGACGCCATGCATGGTGCATTCCAAAAGTGATAACGCTATTCATCAAATCATAGCGCTTGGAAATCTGGGCAAACATGGATCGGACGGCTTCACTCATGATAGGTCGTAGGAGCTGCGTTACGCAAGAGAATGGTCGAACATTTGATTGTGGAAGTGGTCAAAACAGTGAGTTTTCGCACTATAGACACCTAACGAACGATAATTAAATGACTTAGCTCGTTCATACGTCGTGCAAATACCTGCGAACTCTAGGTCACACAGCATATCCACTCGATATCTGCCCAGTTGCTACAGATGCTCTCAGAAAACCGCAAAGCGTAGTAGCTTTCGCAGCAGGACCACTAACTGCCGTGTAGCAATACAAACTTAGTGCTTGGGGTCGACAACGACTTCTTCTCCTGGGAACATTTGCAACGACGGTAAGTAAAAGGTGCTGAGACTATGGTCACTTTGGGAGTCAGGTTGACTCTCCTACACTTGATACCTTTTGTTAGTATTGAGGCAGTCACGAAGTTGAAAACGAGCTTCGTATATTTGTACCTGCATTGGTACTTGTAGAATTCCATGGTGTAGGCGGATGCCTCACTTCGTGAAGAGAGCTGAGTTTGCATCTGTGATGCATGTTGGGCCGAACAGTGAGAGTGCCGCTCGTGGTTTTTTTCAAAATCAGAATTAAGAATTACAAACACATCATACCATAGTTTTTTATTAACCATTTACGGAGAAACCATGACTCTATTCAAGAGCATGAGCGTTATGTCGGCAGCACTTCTTTGTGCAACCGCATTGTTCGTCAGCAGCTGTGAAGATACAACTACACTGCCAACAACATTTATTCCTGCAACACCAACGGGCCTCAAAGCTCTTTCGGTGAATGATTCAACCATTCGTATTCAGTTCAGCGCTTCTGCATCAGAAGGTGCTGTTGGCTTTAAAGAATACAAACTGAGCGCTGTTAGTGGTTCTAGCACAGTAAACTTTACCATTCCAAAAGGCTATGGCAGCCCAGCGTATGTTGACCTGACTGGTCTTGCTGCTGGAAAGACATGGACTTTGAGCCTGAAGGCTGTATCAAACGACTCAGCATCAGAAGCTGTCTCTATCAACTGGGCTACAGCAACACGCTACACTGGTTTGAAGGCGTATTCTCGTACATCCATTCTTGGAAGCGGAATTAACCTCTCCCTCGGAACTCAACTAACAGTAGATGCTGGTGGCCAGTGGGATCTTTGTTTTGATTCAGACAGTCTTGCGTTTGGTTCACCTTCTGTATCAAGTTATGTAAAGAGCGGAACAATCGGCGGAAGCACACCACGTAGAACTTATATCTTTGGAGTAGACGCTAACACCTTCTATACTCCGACCGCTGATAGCTTGAATCAATTGTATGACAACAAGGCTATCAATGATACTTCGACATCCCGTAAGCTAAAGATAGAAGGCACCTTTGATGTGGAATCGTCAAAGCATGGGCTTCGATGGCCCTGGCATCAAGGCTACAAAGATCTTGTCGGTAAAACATAACTAAGTCTAACTTTCCATCAAGGATTCTTAATGAAACAACTTATTGCTCTCGTTCTTTTCGTCGTTCTTGCTCCAGCTGCATTCTCCCAAGGTATGGTGAAGAAGAAAGCTGTTGAGTCGGCTGCTACTCCTGCAGCAACAACTGCTCCAACAAAGGGTCCAGCACCAGCTGCAAAGGCTACTAAGTCCAAGGGTTGGACTGGCACTGTCTGCACTCTTGCAGGCTGCGCTAGCGGCAAATGCAACACATTGACCGCAGGCGATGCTCAAAAGGCAGCTGGTCACAACGAAATTCTCGTTCTTTGCGTTGGCAAGAAAGGTTACGTTGTTATCAATGCTGACGGTACAAACGCTTCCTCCAAGCTCGCTGAAAAGGCTGCTGGCAAAGTGACCGTAACTGGCAAAATGGCTACCAAGAGTGGTCTTGCTGTTATCATCGCTGATAGCATCAACTAAGATCCTCAGAGTTCCTATTCTTAGAGCGCTTCTCCTCGGAGAAGCGCTCTTTTTTTTGAGCTCCCACAAAGCTCAGCTCTCTGAATTTGTTCGCTAACTCTTGGGCTCTGCACTATTTCTACGGTACCCTTCCATCCTGGCAACACCGCAGCAGCTTCTCGGCAGACGCTACTCGTGAGACTTCTCTTCAACGGTCTGCCTTCGGCATCCCCCTCTCGTCCTCAGCAGTGCTAGCGTCGCTACTGATGAAGCCTACATAGTGACAGCTGTTCCCTTCGTAGCAACACAGCACCATCACCCGCTCAGAGTTGTTGTCGCTGCACCTACGTCCTGCGTTCACTAGCTTTGCCCACTCTTTTGCCTATGGTGCAAGTCATTGCGGCGAGCTCCTTCTTGTTCGCCCTTTGCCAAGCTGTCGACCTCCGCGCTCGGCATTTACTGCACCCAGAACCCTCTCACTAAGTGGTTAGGTTCAGAGGCTAACAGTCAACTACATGTCAGCAATGCTCTGCTCCAGAATGTGCCTTCGACTGTTCATAACATTTTTTTCTCCGGAGCAGCACATGCGCAGCGTGTAGGCTAATTTGCTGATCGAACTTCAACAAAGACCATGCAAAACCCGAACGTACTCAGTTGTCCAAATTGCGGCTCAGACCTCACCGAAGCGCTGGCGAAGCAGTTGCGCGAGGATATAGGCAATGAGTTCAGACAGAAATTTATCGATTCGAAGAAGGCTCTGGAAGACCAACTCAATGATCAGAGGACTGCTCTTGAGCGCGATCTTGAAGTCCAACGTCGCAGCAACGACGAACTCAAGCGCCAAGCAGCAGACGAAGCACGTAAACGCGAAGAGGACTTTCAACTTCGACTTCAGCAACAGCAACAGGCAGTACAACAGGAAGCTGAAGCAAAAGCAAGAGAGAAGCTCGATACGGAAATGCAGTCGCTACGAGCTCATGTTGATGAACAACAACTTCGATTGAAAGAGCAAGCCACAAAAGAGATAGAACTGCTTCGAAAAACTCGAGAGCTCGAAGAGCAAAAAGAGATGATGCAACTGGCAGTTGAGCGACAACTGAACGAGGAACGTCAACGGCTGCGCTTACAGATCGAAGGACAATTCACCGAGCAATTGCGATTGCGCGAAGCGGAGAAGGATAAGAAGATCGACGACATGCAGAAGCTTATCGATGATCTGCAACGCAAGAGTCAACAAGGCTCACAACAAACTCAAGGCGAAGTCCTTGAGATGGAACTGGAGCAAACGTTGCGCGCTAGCTTTCTCTTTGATGATGTTAAACCCGTACCCAAAGGTGTGCGCGGCGCAGATATCATTCACCATGTCTATGAGAATGCCCAAGACTGTGGTGTGATCCTATGGGAATCGAAACGCACCAAAGGCTGGGATAAAAAGTGGGTACCTAAACTCAAAGAAGACCTGCGCGAACTCCGTGCAAGTGTAGCTGTCATCGTTACCACCGTGCTACCTGAAAACGTTGATAGCTTCGCAAACATCGACGGCGTCTGGGTCTGCTCCGTTGCCTTCGCTATCCCCCTCGCCGCTGTCCTCCGCGATGGTCTGATCGAAGTAGCAAAACAACGGCGCGCTGCTGAAGGTAAGAATGAGAAGATGGATGTGCTCTATCACTATCTCACCGGACAAGACTTCGCCAATCACATGCAATCCATGATGGAAGTCTTCATCAACATGCGCAAAGAACTCGACGACGAAAAACGCGCCTACGAACGTATCTGGGCTAAACGCGAGAAACAAATTGAACGCACTCAACGCAGCGCTATTCGCATTCGCGGAGACCTCGAAGGCATCGTTGGGAATGCCCTGCCAGCAATGACACAGCTTGAACTGCCAGCAGCAAGTGAGGATGAGGAGTGAGGTGTGAGGGTCTCAGCGCAGCTGAGGCTCTCACTGTATCTAGAAGATCCTCTGCTTGAGACACTGAGAGCCTCAGAACTTGAGTATCAATGAAGCACTGTCAAAACCAACTTTTGCAAACACCCTTCAGCGCCGAGTAGCGTTACAGCGTAGCACCCACTTGACCATAATTGCGTGTCAACAGTGTACATGCCTTGAGCTCTTATGTTTATCAGCACCTTGCCCATCATGTCCGTGATCACGATGCTTGCCTCAGAGCGAAAGCTGATACTGCATTGTGTCTGCACAGGGTTTGGCGAAACAACGAGTTCAGGTGTCTGCTTGGACCAAAGCTCGTTGTCCACCACTGCTGATGCCAGGCACTCACCTTTGTTAAGAATGTAGTCGCAGCGAATAGATGTCTTAGTAATGCTGTTTGCATCATCAACCACTACGGATCGAGCCCAACCGTCTTTGAGGGTAGCGAACGTTCCATCGGCTGTCATATCCATTTTTGGATAGAGTATAGGTGGATCCTGTGAGTAATCAGCATTCCCTGGACCCCACTCCCAGGCCATCCAGCCAATGCGATACTGTTGACATTGAGGCAGTATCGTCTTCCACAGATCGTCTGTTGAATTTGGATCATCGGTATAACATCCGGCGAACTCACCAATGACGAGTGGGATGTTCATTGCAACAATAGTCGCTATACTGTTCTGAAAAAGTTGCTCTGGATTCGCAAAGTACTTTGGCTGCCAATAAGCGTGGAGCGAGAAAATCAGATTCTTGTCAGGATCGGCTTCGATGATTGCTGCAGCTGTATTGATGATAGCGCTAATGTTTTGTCCGTATCCATTTGCATCAATCATCAATGGCATACGATAACCAGCAGCACGCATTTGCTGGACGATACTGATATAGCGCGCTTGATAGTCCGCATCCGTCACGTTGAAATCACCTGCCTCATTGGCGATGTTGACCACTAGATACTTCTCATGTTTCATCGCAACTGCTTTTACATCATCACGCAACCAATACTGCAGAACATCATTGAGCTTCGACCAATCACCAGTAGCGTCATGAATTTCAACAACCGGAATCATAGCGTTATCGATACACGTTTGGATGACCGCATCAAGGGTGTCGGACATACTGACCTTATCCGATATTGTCCAGACTATACGGAGAGCATTTGCACCGCTCTTCTTCATTTCAGGCATGACACTCATACCCCACCTCGCCGTCTCATCATAAATGCACATTTTATTGAAACCGCGCATTACGATGGTGTCACCACAAGGTGTACACAAAAAGCGTCCCTTCACCTGCAATCGATTTGCACTAGCGGAATACACTGTAGCACTAAAGCATAGAATGCCAATAAGACTTGTGATGAATAAGCAATAGAAAGTGCGATGCATATATGTATCTATTAGTTGAAACATCTCATGAGGGTCTCTAAAAGGTGTGAGGGTCTCAGCGAAGCTGAGGCTCTCACTGTCTCAAGCAGACACATCACTTTCGAAAACAGACAGGTCACTGTCTCAAGCAGACCCACTACCCCATTACCGACTCAACACTACCATCTTCAATAAGCAATCGAACAGCAGCGAGATCATCATACAGTACACGATCAGTCTCCGCAAATGGAACGCGAGTGCGCACAACAGAATGGAGTGCTTCAAGGATTGGGCTACTTTTTAATGGACGCAAGAAGTCGATAGCCTGTGCAGCGCAGAGGAGTTCAACAGCGAGTACCGTCTGTAAGTTCTCTACGACCTTCATTGCCTTGAGGGCAGCGATGCTGCCCATTGAATTATGATCTTCTTGATTGGCACTTGTTGGGATGGAATCAACGCTAGCTGGGTGAGCAAGGACTTTATTCTCGCTCACGATACTAGCCGCCGTGTATTGCGCAATCATCATCCCGCTTTGTACACCGCCATTCTTTGTAAGAAAGCGCGGGAGACCATTGCTGAGCGCACCATTGACCATGCGTTCAGTGCGACGTTCACTAATGTTTGCAAGTTCGGAGCAAGCAATAGCGAGAAAGTCGAGCGCCAAAGCCAACGGTTGACCATGGAAGTTGCCGCCTTCAAGATGATCACCTTGTTCAGGAAAGATAAGCGGGTTGTCGTTTGCTGAGTTCAATTCCGTCGAGATAATACCACGTACATACGAAATCGCATCTCGAGAAGCGCCATGAACCTGCGGCATACAGCGAATGGAATAAGCGTCTTGAACACGTCCGTCACCACTTCGATGCGACTCACGAATCTCGCTGCCACTCATATAGGAGCGTAGCAACGAAGCGCTGCGTTGTTGTCCGTCGAATGGACGCAACGCATGCAAACGAGGATCGTATGCTCTATCCGTACTGCGCAGGGCATCAGCGCTAAAGGCTCCTACGAGGTCGGCAATCTCTGCCAAGCGCTGTGCCTTGTGCACAGCGAGAGCACCAACGGAGCATTGCATTTGCGTGCCATTGATGAGTGCCAGACCTTCCTTTGCCTGAAGGCGCACTGCCTCGATACCGTTCTCTGCCAGAACCTCGGCGCTCGATCGAACACCCTCGGCACATAGACAACGTCCCTTGCCAATAAGCATCAGCGCGATATGCGACAGCTGCACCAGATCGCCAGAGCTTCCAACAGAACCTTGGCTCGGAACAGCGGCAATAATGTTCTTATTGAAGATGTCAATCAGCGTTTGAAGAGTACTCAATCGGATGCCACTATGTCCTTTGGCTAGGGCATTGATGCGCAACAACATCATGCCACGCACAACATCGGACGACAACCATTCGCCTGCGCCAACGGCGTGAGAGAGAATGAGGTTCTCTTGCAGAGCTTCCAATTGATCACGTTCGATAAAGACATTCGCAAACTCACCAAAACCCGTGGTCACTCCATAAATCACCTTCCCCTGCTCTACCCAGCTGTCGACCAGAGTACGTGCCGCTTGCACTGCCTTTGCAGCAGTGCTATCCAGTTCAATAATGGTGCTGCGATCGTACACAGCTTTGGCAAAGAGATCGAGACTAAGACGTGAACCGTCGAGAATGAGAGACATATGAGATCGTTCAGTTGTTTGCAGTTGTGGAGTGCAAAAATCGGAAATCATGAGCACTCGAAAGCCTCAGATAAGAGCTATGCCTCAGTAGGGCCGATTTAGGCAGAACTGAGCCATCAAAACCAACTTTCGCACTGTCATTGGCCATGACACAGCAGAATACCACTGAAATACAAAGCACCCATTCTCGACCCTTCGAGCACTGGATAGCTAGCCGAGCAATCGACAAAAAGAATGTACGCGAAGCCTCTGCTCGGCGGATCTACAAAACACACTACATGACGCGCTGTTTAGGTACTATAGGTTGGAAAGAAGTGATTGAAAAGCGAACTGCCAAAGCACAATGTGGGCTACTTTACTGCTGTATTGTATCTCTTTATCTCATTTAATCGCAGAGAGCAACAAGAATTATCGCTTTTTATGATGCAATGCACAATGTGAGTTCATAAATACACTCGTCAGACATAAAAATGACGATAATTGAACTACCGACAGTATGATCTGCGCTCTCATAATTCTTCATTGTTTGTTGAAGCGTATTTGTCTATTTTGACTCTGTGCTATTCTCAGTGGACACTCTTCCGTTCACGCATATGCACCCCCAGTCACCAACACATTGAACTTAAACCACCATACGGAGCACCTATGAATCTCGCTCTTCGCAACTTCATTGTACTGTTCGTACTACTAGTAGTTCAGCTACCGCTTTTCAGTGGCGAATTTGGTCCACAATTGAGCAAGCCGAGCAATCTCGGACAAGAGTTTTATTTCACCTTTATTCCTTGTTACGAAGAGGCTGGAAATAACAGGCTCATGGTGTATATAGCTGCAGTAGCTAATGGCACTGCAACGGTTGAAGTAGTGGATAAAGGATACAAGGAGAGCTTCGTACTCAAGGCCAATGACGTTGTCCCTGTAAGCCTTGGTCCCGGAAATGGCCAAGCATTTTCTAAACCCACAAATGGCGGCATTCCTCCTGAGCAAGTCTATCCGGGCGCTGCTATCCATATCACATCAGACGTGCCTTGTATAGTGTATGGAGTCACTCGCTTTGCTTACACTAGCGATAGCTTCTTAGCACTACCAGTAGAAGCTCTTGGCAATAAGTATATATGTGCATCTATGTCAGACATGACATGGATGTATGGTGGGTACTCTTTGCCGAGCGAAATGGCAATTGTTGCGACCGAAAACAATACGCACGTCCATTTTACACTTGGTGGTCCAGCAATCACACGTTCGGGCGGTGGTATGAAGCCAGGTGATACCAAGGACTTCACCATGAATGCTGGCGATGTTTGGGTGGTTGGAAACGACGCAAATTCAAAAGAAGGAGATATGACAGGCTCCATTATAAGCGCTGATAAGCCAGTTGCTGTCCTTAGCGGAAACCAGTGTGCAAACGTACCCGTCGACAAACCATGGTGCGATTTCATAACGGAGCAACTACTGCCAATGGAACAATGGGGTAAGCACTACCTGGTTCCTCGATATGAGTCACGTACGTACGGCTACTACGAACGCGTGTTTGCAGGAACAAGTAACTGCCCTATTTCACTGAATGGTCAAGCCTGGAGACAACTCAATGCAGTAGGTGGACAGGAGAATAGTGGATGGCTTTTTAGCCGTATCGACCCGACCAATAGTGTCTTTAGTTTGACATCTACTTCTCCTATTAGTGTTACCGTGTACAACCCTGGACAATCCGATGACAACGTTTCAACCGACCCATTCCAACTGAACGTGATGCCTTGGGAACAATTCGGCACGTCCTATATCTTCTGTACCCCAGGAACGAAAGGTGGGATTAACTTCACCCGGAACTTCTGCGGAGTCGTTTTTCCCATGAATCCTGATAGCACAGTACCTGCTGATCTCGAATTCGGAATCTCAACGAATGGGAAAATTCAGTGGCAATCTCTGGCAAGTAAGTTTGGACCTGGAGTTTCAGCCAAAAACATCTATGTAGAGCGTATGCCAGACGGACTCCTCTATGGCTACAAGGAGTGTATACTATCTGCTAGTGGTGTCTACGCTTTACGCGGCGTTAAACCATTTGGAGTCTATCTCTATGGAGGCTCGGACTATGACTCTTATGGAAACCCTGCAGGGGCATTCGCTCTTGATCTAAGCAAAGCCGCAGACCGCGATGCGCCAGGTAGCACTTTGGTTCGCAGCAGCGCAGGCTACACTGGAACAACTACAGATTATCCGTCCAATCCTGCCATTCGTAGCAACATGGCAAAAGTTGTCTTGGAAGATGCCAACAAGAAATTCACGTTGAAAGTGCAGCCTTTTAGTGGCGGCACTGCGGAAACAGTCCATTGGACTCTAGTACCAAACAATATGCGTGATACGGCAACTGCGAAAGTCACGACAGTCGATCGCGCTGGAAATAGTGCATCCACCATCATCAAGTATATACCCGTCCCACAACCAGCGATTGCGAGCACGGATACTGTTGTCTGCGGTGGTGACACAATCACTGTCCGTATAGCAAATGAGAATGAGTTCTCTAAGCTTCTATGGTCAACTGGAGATACGTCTCGCGTGCTTCGCCTCGTATCACTACAGGAAAAGACAATTCAACTTAGTGTTCGTGGTATAACAGCGTTGAACGACACTTCAGATCTTCAAAGCATTCGACTCGTTTTTCATTTCCAACCGACAAAACCACGTGTAAATCGTGAGCTCAACAAGCTCGTTGTCGACACCACTTTCAAGGGATATAATTCATATCAGTGGTTCGGCATTGATGGAAAAGCTATCCCAGGTGCTACCAACCCTTACTTTGAAGTCACAGGCAATAGTGGAGATACGACAAAAGTTTATGTAGTGGCAGCGAATATCAACGGATGCTCTGCTCAATCTGAACTCATTATAGCGGCACCTATAGTATCTGATGTTGAGGTCGAGATCGCGAAGAATATCCGTCTCAATCCAAACCCCGCTACCACCTCATGTACTCTGTCCTACGGTGATACAAAACCTCGCACAGTTGAAGTTTTTGATGCTCGTGGAGTGCTCATACAATCATTCCAGTCTTCACAGCTTCCAGACATGGCACTGAGCATCGCGCTTCAAAGCATGTCGAATGGCGTGTACACGGTGCAGTTGAATTACAACGGCTGGACTAAGAGACTTCAGCTCATTAAGAATTAAATGTGAGTCGTGATGAGATGCTGAAGATACCCTCTCTGCAGGAGTTCTTTTATAACGAGTGCCCCGAAGGGGCACTCGTAGAAAAGAAGTCGCTTGTAAGAAGTCGTTAGTGTTGAACAACAAGTGCATGACTAAGAACTGCATTGCCACTGAGAACTCGCACGAACGCTAGTCCACTTGGCAGGTTGCTGCAGTCAATATGAATAGTATTGCTTCCAAGCTGTCCGTTCATTTCCTGCACCTCTTGCAAACTTCTACCAAGGGCATCAACAATTTCTACGCGCAACACTCTATCGCTATTGAGATGACACAGTAGAGTTGCGCGTTGGTGTGCAGGACTTGGTTGCGGTGCGTCAAGTTGAATGCCATCGTCTATACATTGTGTGCTAACAGCCTGGGCAGATTCAGGATTAGGAATGATGGGAATCTTAGCCGTATAGATTTTGCGTTCACCATTTCGGGCATCGCCCCAGAAAGGCATAGCATAGCCTTTGGAGCATACCACCTGATTGTACTCTCCCATTCCGAACTTCTTGGTTGTGTCATCTGCAAAGAGCTTGAAGTCGGTTGGCATAGAAGAAACCGCGAAGTTCTTGATGAACGTTTTGCCGCCATCGAAGGAGTAGGTCATATAATACTTCGCGCGACGATTCTCGGCGTCTTCCCGAAAATCATACCAGCTCATCACGACAACTCCTGTCGGACTCACCGTCATTGACACATAAGCCTGTGTACTAAACTTGCCTCCGGAGAGTGAGGCATCATCATTTATGATGATAGGAGTTGACCATGTAGATCCATGGTCCGTTGATCGACTGAAGTAGATATCCAAACCGCGGCTGCCTCGCGAGTTTGTGCCCAGCGCTGTCCACGCCAGATACACATTGCCATGGTGTGCACTAGCGCTGTACTTATCGCAGGCTATTTGTGGTAGAGCTTGAACACGCGACATACCAACTGGCGCTTCGGTTGATGTTTGATCACCTGGCAACGAGTTTAAAAAACGAATTGTGCTAACCTGAACTTCAGGTTGGAAGCTTGATCCTTGGTCGTTGGAAAGCATGTGGTAGAGACGATACTCACCAAGGGGCATACTGTCGGTGGGTAGTGCTCCAACATAACTCATGTGCACGCGGCCTTCATCATCGCAATCAATGCTCGTGAATTGATTGAAGCTGTAGTTCTTACTTATTGGACGCAGAAAACTGCTGCGGAAGATAGGCTCAGTTGCGCCTTTCATGCGCATAGCTACGCGTTGATCTGATGGATAATAGAGAAGTAAACTCGCATAGAGATTGTTTCTACCAGCAGAGTTGCTTTGATCGCACATCATCCATTGCTTATCAACCAATGGAGAGTTATCCATGTCAGCAAAGTTGATATAGCCTGATGCTATGCTATCGCTCTTTGCATTTCGTTCCCAGCTTTCACCACCGTCAGTTGACGAAGCCCAGTACATTACCATGGGTGGCTGAGCGCTACTAAGGCTAAAGAACAAATCGATCCACGAGAAGTACAGCTTCCCGTCGGCATCAAAAGCAAACATAGGATCACCACCACCAAGTATAAACACCTCCAAATCAGGAGGGGCGGGTGCGAAACTGCTCTTAGCCCAAGTTTTGCCTCCGTCTCTGGTGTAGTAGATGGGAAAGGCGAGTCCACCGAAATCATCAGACATCATAGCAGAACACACCATGTTGTTTGAGTCCTTCGGATTAATCGCCGCGTGCATTTCAGATCCATTATCTCCAGGACTACTCACCTGCCCATTCGCAAAACTTCCATTGATATGCACAGAGCCTCCCGCTTGTTTTCGGATGAGCGCCGCGTGCGAGCGTAGAGAATCCAACACTTGACGTCGCTGATCGATAGTTGTACAACGTGCGTACCTCTGCAACAATTCCGGCGAAGCGCGCATTTTCTCTTCAAGGAGATGTTGCGCCTCATCAGATCCACGCTCCTGTGCCTGCAACGGCATAACCTGTATCCCTAGGGCTATTGCGAAGAATGAAAGAGCAGCGTAACCGAGATGTCGTGTGAGTTTCATATCACTTTTGTTCTGGTGGATAGATCGTTGGATCAATCAAAAAATGGTTCAATGTCTATTCCGAAAATACACAATGACGTGTTGCGCCGGAGCGCCGCGCGATCATCATATGATGTTGTAATTGCTAACAATGAAACCTTTAACAGCCCAGGGTTTCACCTCGAGCTGTTGGATGATCGAAGGATTGTTATTCATAGCGCATAGACAACATGCAACGCACCAAAGAAGAGCTCTGAAAGAGCGATGTATCTCTGGGCAGCTCCGTGTTTCACCAACAGCCCGGGGTTGCACCCCGAGCTGCCCTGAGGTAATTCGCTCTTTCAGAGCTCTTCTAAGATGGATGGTGTATTATCAATGTTCATTGCTTGACTGCTCCGTGTTTCACCAACAGCCCGGGGCTGCACCCCGGGCTGCCCTGAGGTGATTCGCTCTTTCAGAGCTCTACTAGGATGGATAGTGTATTATCAATGTTCATTGCTTGGCAGCTCCGTATTTCACCAACAGCCCGGGGCTGCACCCCGGGCTGCCCTGAATAAATTCGCTCCTTCAGAGCTCTACTGTTGGGCATCGCGTGTAACTACAAAGAACATGGATATTCATCACATTGTCGCAAGGAATCAGTTAGACACGAAACCTCACATTGTAGGTTTCAGCAACATGCATGCTCCAAAGAAGAGCTCTGAAAGAGTGATGTATCTCAGGGCAGCTCGGGGTGAAACCCGGGCTGTTGGACATGCGCCATTGAGTATACGCCATGCATTATAGAAGAGCTCTGAAAGAGCGACGTATCTCAGGGCAGCTCGGGGTGAAACCCCGGGCTGTTGGCCTAATATATCATATCTCGTCAGCGTTCCACGTTAAACCGCCTGTATCGTCGTCCCTAACACCGCGTTCGGCTCTACCGTGTACAAAAAAAGCCCTGAGTACAACTCAGGGCTTCATAGATATCTCTTTGCGAAACGCAGACAGCTTAGTGAGCTTCTTTCGCTAACTCAGCTGCGTGGACACGATTCTTTGCTGTCTGAATAAGCTTCTTCTCGTCGTCTTTCAACATCTGGTCGCTCATTCCCGACAAACGAGCTTCTGCTTGCGCCAGAGCGGCACGAGCTTCAGTTAGGTTAATAGCAGTAGCCAGTTCGGCGGTTTCGACAACGATCGAGACAACATTATTCTTCACCTCGGCAAATCCGCCGGTTGTGGCAAAGAATACATCTAAGCCTTCCTCATCAATGATCTTTACGATGCCTAATTCCAAAGAGGAAATAATAGGCGCGTGATTGATGAGAATTTGGAAAGGACCAAGAGTTCCTGGCAGAGTAATAGCCTGTGCTGTAGCGCTATAGGCCGTGCTCTGTGGTGTAACGATTTCTATGGAAAGCAATGTGCCAGACATATCAGTTCTTCAATGTGTATTCAGACTCGCGTATCCTCTGCTCTGCATGCCTACTACTATGCGCCGGCTTTCTTTGCTGCATCGACAACTTCATCCAAAGTACCCTTGTACGAGAAGTAATTCTCTGGAATTTCATCAACGTCACCGTTGAGAATTGCCTTGAAACCAGCAACGGTATCTTCGATCTTCACGTAGCGGCCAGCAAAACCTGTGAACTGCTCTGCAACGTGGAATGGCTGTGAGAAGAACTTTTGGATCTTCCGTGCGCGATAAACGGTTTGCTTATCATCTTCACTCAACTCATCCATACCAAGGATGTTGATGATGTCCTGCAAGTCCTTGTAGCTCTGCAAGGTACGCTTCACACGCATTGCTACATCATAGTGTTCTTGTCCAACAATGAGTGGATCCAAAATACGCGAGGTAGAATCCAGTGGATCTACCGCAGGGTACAATCCAAGCTCAGCGATTGAACGAGACAATACGGTTGTCGCATCCAAGTGGGTAAAGGTATTTGCTGGAGCAGGATCTGTCAAGTCATCTGCAGGTACGTATACCGCCTGAACGGAGGTGATAGAACCACGGTCTGTTGAAGCGATACGCTCTTGCAATACACCCATCTCGGTTGCCAATGTTGGCTGATAACCTACAGCCGATGGCATACGACCAAGAAGAGCGGATACCTCGGAGCCTGCTTGCGTAAAACGGAAAATGTTGTCGACGAAGAGCAACACGTCACGACCTTCTTCATCACGGAAATACTCTGCAATAGCAAGAGCAGTAAGAGCAACACGTGCACGAGCTCCTGGTGGCTCGTTCATCTGACCGAACACCATCGAGGTCTTTGCAATAACGCCAGACTCAGTCATTTCCAAGAACAAGTCGTTTCCTTCACGAGTACGCTCACCTACACCAGCGAATACGGAGAATCCACCGTGCTGCTTCGCGATGTTGTTGATCAACTCTTGAATGATAACGGTCTTTCCAACACCAGCACCACCGAACAAACCTGTCTTACCACCCTTGGTGTACGGCTCAATAAGATCGATTACCTTTATACCAGACTCAAACATTTCCTTGTTGGTAGAAAGGGAGGAGAATTTTGGTGGAAGGCGGTGAATTGGATAACGCTTAGAAGTATCCAGCGCAGCACCGTTGTCGATGGCTTCGCCAATGACGTTCATGATACGACCCAATACTTGAGGTCCAACAGGAACCATGATTGGCTCACCGGTATCAATAGCCTTCATACCACGAACCAAGCCGTCGGTAGAATCCATTGCGATGGTACGTACACGATCCTCACCCAAGTGCTGCTGCACTTCACAAATCAACACTTCATCCTTGCCTTCTGCTGAAGTGCGTGGAATACGTAAAGCGTTGAGGACAGGAGGAATCTGGCCGTTGGAAAATTCTACGTCGACTACCGGACCAATGACCTGGACGATTGAGCCTTCATTCATTGCGAATACCTCTGAAATAGAAAGTTGATGTCTGGATTGTTAAGCGAGCAGCAAATTTACGACATCAAAGACAAAAAGGAGACACAAAAGGGGGGAAAAATCAGAAAGAAGGGTCGAAAATGGTGGAAAACAGGCATTTCCGGGTCAAACTTCCGGCACTGATTAGCTCGTTACTCTGGGGCTATGCCGAGAATACTCTTCAGAATTCACAAAAACAGGACCTCGTCCACTCACAAGGTCCTGTTTTCAACTCATATCTGTTGATCGAACAAGGCTTCGATCGGGGCAGGCAAGCCGCAGAACTCCAGTCCTGTTACTCAACGCCATCCCACATTAATGCACTATTCTGAGAGACAATAATTGACGACTGTACTGTGACCCAACTTTTGGTGTGCAGCTACCGTGTCTCTCGATCAAAGCGCTACCGTGCACTCTTACTTTTTCACACCATTATAGTTCAGTGACATAACGGTAACACCATTAACAGACTGCGACTCCGCAAGAGTCAAGGTGGTTGCTGATGTCATCGTAAAGACGAGCTTGGTTCCTTGTGTTATTCCGCCGAAATCAAAACTTCTATTTGCCGTTGCTGTAGCACCACTGAATGTAGCATCATAACTCGTGGACTTGTATGATAAAGTTGTACCCGAGACCGTTATGGTGGATGTCGAAGTCGCACCACCTGTTGAAGTAAACTCCCAAGTTCCAGGCAAAGCAGATACTGCGTCCGGAATATTTACTTCGGTTGATGAACTGCAAGAGTTTAGACCTAATGTGGCACAAACACAAAGCACAAGAAGAAGAATACGCATAAAAACAGCTAATAAGTGTAACAATATTGTTTCATTAATCTACGAACTCAGCGACAATTATTCCTATAATTCACGCTCAAACACAATTTGACAACATCACCGACCTTCGTCACCTTCTGATTCAAAAACACCACAGACCTTAGTCTAACGATTCAGCTCATTCTGAGCACTTGTTCACAGAAACTCTTCCTCACTTGCTTTGGGTTACTCTCTTGCTCACTGAGGGTAAATACACGAAAACCTCAGTTTCCGGCCTTGGATCTTAGCTCTTGGAACTGTCTCTAGAACATTGGTCGCAAATAATCCCATGCTTCATCTTCATGCAATTGCTTGGCGCTATAAAATCGCTGATCATCTTTAGGCATTAGTTCACACAATACTTCGGTACTATTGGCGATAATAGTTGAGTCGGTCGTTGCAAAGCGCTCGAGAATGGTGCCCATTGTCTTGCGATCAAAGAACTGCGTAGGTTCAAGATGCTCAGGAAAGAAACGAAGCCAGTTAGCAAGACTCTCGTGTTTTGAGCGAAGCGCAAAGGTGGCTATACAATAACTGCTGCAATCAACTTGAAACAGAACTTCTTCTTTCTCGTGCTCAGGTTCTTGTCGCACCTCGCGTATACCACTCACCCATGACGCAAACTCTGAATTCGCTACACTGGATACGAGTGAATAATCCCACACACAATACTCGATGAGACTGCGATTAGCGTGGAGTGTCTGCATAAAGCTCCGTAGCTCCGCCACTATGTCATCAACCACGGATGACTGCTGTATTTGCTCGACAGCCTTACGCAAGCGCATGCGCACTGGATCCTCAGGATACGAGCTTAGCGCAAACTGCATGGCGATGAACGCGTGATCTCTTGCTAACTGTGTTTGTGGGTTGATAACTGTTGTATCTGCCGACATTACACACTCCGGGAATTATCCATAATATCCTCCACCCCCAACACGACCCCAACTACTTGATGAGCCGGTTTCTTCAGCGCATTGACTCAAGCCAACAATAAGCCCAATAGCCGCAACACCTAAACCGCCCATAACCATCATGAATTGTCGTCGTGCTGGATCACTAAGCATGCTATACTCTCTGTCGCTTCTATCGCGAGTAAGATCTGTGTACGCATTCCCTACTGCTTTGTACCATTGCACTTGTAACGTGTTAAACTGCTTTGCTCGTTCGATTGGTGGATCTTCAAGTTCTATCTCCGTTGTGCACTGTGCGGGCACACGTACACGAGTAAAACAAATGGAGTCGGCTATAAACTGTCTCTTTCGTTCAATCGGAATATACTCCAAACACTTCACGCCAATTTCCACGTCGTAATAGACTATTGAATCAACACTAAACTGTCGAATCACACGCCCGGTCCAGCCATCCAGATCGCCCATCAAGGCATCCCGATATCCAGGCTGTATCTGAACAAGCACTTGTTTCTGCTTACTAAAGCTCTGCATGACTCTCTCGCTATTGCTGTGGTAAAAGTGGTTGCTCCAAACTCTGCTCAGCCTCCTCAAACATATAACTAAACTGCGTCGCACGTACATGCATTTTCCATGCACGCTCATCGAACCAACTCCGCATAGAGTCACGAATCACGTCTTCTGTTTGATCGAGCCCCACTGACTTCTTCTTTATTGCGTGCGGATACTCTTCACCCACTGCAAGGGTACCAAGGTTGCCTTTCAAGCCTGCTTCATACAATTCACTGGGACGCACAACATATATACCTATTCCTTGTCGATGCCACTCACGAAAGTCAGCATGTACGTCATCACTTTCATCTTGCATGTGATCATGGCACACGTACACGATCTGTTGGACTCCCTGTGCTTTCAAGTACTCGGCCGACGGCAACTGTGCCAACCATGCGTTGTTGAAAAGCTCAGGGCTAACGGTCTTTGGTTGACTCAATCTTCGTGCATCAAGCACAAACCAGGGACTTCGTGCTTGCGTTGTATCATTCACGCGGTGCTGCTGCGCAGCACACGAGCCTCCTGCGTGCTCCAAAAGTTCTGCGTAACTCCCTGCCATGTCAATACTGGCATCTGGATTTTGTAATGCAGCAAGCTGTATGACTGGTTCAACATTCGTCTCTACTGCCCAGACGAAGTGCAACGAGTCTGTTGCATCCAAATCCACGATGACCGCGACTTCATTGTGCGACCACGCTTTCCGAATTCGGTCTTCTAACTTCTTCGCAGCGTTGCGAATCACACTCAACCGATAACGATCCTCATCGATACTCTCGCTATTGTTCAGAGCTTGCTCTGTGTTTCTATCACCGTAGAGAACCAAAGGTATGTACCATGATCGCCACTGCTCCGAAGGCACATAAACGTTGAACAAGCTCTCAGTCTGGCTGCGCTTTGAAGGCAAAAAGCTGGCAGAGCTGCGCACTGTTTCTTCGTTCGTCTGTGCCTGTTCACGATGACGACGTCGTGGATCTCGAAGAAGATCGCGAATCAGCAGCGGACTTACCAGTGCTCTGTTGTCGGTTGCCTTTCCTGAACGTCGAAGAAAGGTACCACACGCAAGACCCTTGGCGAGATACACTCCGTAGTTGCACATCATGTCGTCACCGTCGCGCTCACACTGCACAAAACGCTGGGCAATCCAACGCTGTGGAACGAGCAGATCGAGGCTACGCTGCCACACTTCAGCGCTACACTCAGCTCCAACCACAACATCACTGCCTTCACAACCATAGTCACTCTTGAGTACCCACTGATCTTTCTCAATGCGAAGTCGATCAATGAGCTGTGTGTCAATGCAAGAACTTTGAGGGACATAGCTATTGATGAATGCTTGAGACCGCTCACTAAAGAGTGCCTTGCGCTCATGCATAAACGCTAAGCACTTTTTATTCTGCGTAACAAGTGTGGCAAAGGAGTTTACTACTCGCACTGTGCCGTGCGCCAGAGCTTGTGCTATGGCATAGAGAGCCGATGCTAGAATTCCTTTGGATGGGTAGGCAGCGGAGTTCTTCCATATAGGTTGACGCTCAAACCACCAATCGGTCTTGTAGTGTCGGTAGAGAATGTCGATACGCTCACCAAAAACAACGCACTCGTTCAACTCATTCAACTGAAGATTGTGTGGAGCGCAAAGAACAACCGTACAGCCCAGATCCTCTAGCCAGTCACGGTAGAGGAAGAGTAAGCCCATATCTTCTGGCAAGTCTGTTGGATACACCAATGCAATACGAAGGGAACTAGAGCTTTGTTGCAGAATGCAGTCTCGGTCACTGCTTGAGCTCTCTGCATCGGCTGAGATGCCAGGTGTGTGTGTTCCTAGTACGGCATCTAACCAACGTTGCTTCAACGCGGTGTTCGTTACCAGCGGGTCCTGATATTCCTCGCGAAGGAAGGCATCCAGCACAACAGCCTCGTCAAGGCCACTGGGAGTATCTGAGTTAAGCTCCAGGATGCGTGCTTCTTGATTCACATCGAAGAACACGTCCGCCCGTGCAATGCCTTTCCAATCAAGTGCGGAGAGATTCCAGAATATCTGCTCTATATCGCTGAGTTGAAAGTAGTCTGTGAGGAGAGCGGGGTTCTGAGCGAGGATGGTGCAGAGTTCGTCCATCACGACAACAAACTCCTCTGCACAATCGTAGAGCACATTCAGCGAGCGTTTAGAGAGGATCTGAGCTTGCGCATCAAAGCGCTCCGCTCCATCATAATATGCACTGAAAGGAAGTGCTGAGCGAACAAAGGTGTTGTACACGTCTGAAAATCCCAATGCTCTCGCCTGAGTTTCATTTCCAACGTGGATGTTCAATGCGCTGCTATCCATTGTGAAAACTCGAGCTTATGAGGTCACACTGCATATAAGGTAAGCAGCAGCAATGTAGGTGGCAGCCTCTATGGTACCCGCACCAATGTCATGATGTTCGCCAATTCGATCGTCAAGAGCGCCGCCATACCATTTCAGTGGTTGACGTAACAGCACCGTTTGCACAATGACTTGTCGTATTGGATACAGAAACACAATAGGCAGCATACTCTGAGCGAATAAAGCAAAGGCTTCTCGATAGTCATTAAAGTCTCCCTCTACAGCATGGGCTATAATCATAGCAAGCGCTATCATCAACCCGCCATAACTCAGGCTCGCAGCAACGTTTCCATGAACGAGCTCAGCGTTATCATCATAACTGGTGAGACGTCGAAACAGTAGTATGCATGCCCAAAGGCAGATGATGCCGATTGCGAAGAAGATCAGTGGAGGCAGAATGCTTGGACTCTCTGTCTCTCCAGATATTGCCGCAGAGATAACAAGCGCATGAGCAACCGATGAGGATCCAGCAACAACGGCAATAGCAATATTGTTCGCAGCAATTCCGCGATGAGCATTGAGGCGCACTAAATACTGAAGACTCAAACCTCCAATGAGTACGTAGGTGACCATAGCTAGTAATCCATAGACGAGCACAGAGCCAAAGAAGTCAAACAGACTGAGTTCTCCGAGCTCTACGGCGACACTTATGTTCATGTCGTTAATCGATACCGCGCTGAGTGCAGATGCAGCGATGATCAAGCAGCCAAAAAAGAAGCCAGCCAATTCAATGCCTTGAGCTGCTGCGTGCTGATCCTGTGTGGCAAGCTGAGTCTGTTCCCGCCAGACGAGTTTTCGTAGAACCATAGCAGTGATGCAGAGTAGAAGCACGAGCACGACAACAAGTAATCCAACCAAACTTTGTGTAAGTAACATGACTTGTTTCCCAAAAGTGTGTAGTTCAGCGGCTTAGTAACAGTTCTATGCGATTCACCGAAGGATGATGTGCATTCGCAATTTAAAACCGAGGAACACTCCATGAAGAGACGTGGGTGAGCTATCTGGTTCTATTTTGCATGCAGACTCTGCATCAACTCTAAAGGAATGCGACATGAATCTACGGTATTCTTGGTTCAGCTTCATACTAATACTCAGCGGATTGTGTACCGAGCTCCACGCGCAGCGTGGAGTAGAAGGTCCAAAGCCCGTGTACCGATTCGACGTCCGACGCAACGGAACTTCGTTTGGTAGCTTTGAAGTTGAACTCTTCCCCTTCATTGCACCCAAAGCAGTGCGCTACTTTGATAGCTTGGTTTCGATCCGTTTTTACGACACAACAGCCTTTCACCGCGTTATCCCCAAGTTCATGATTCAGGGCGGCGACCCTAACTCGCGTCATGGCGCACGTAGTACCTGGGGCACTGGCGATAACTCACAACAGAATGTTGAGGCGGAGTTCAGTCCTGTACAGTACACTCGTGGAATCCTTGGCGCTGCCCGTGAAACCGATACCAATACCGCAAACTCTCAATTCTTCATCTGCGTAGCCAACGCCACACACCTGAACAATATCTACACAGTGTACGGACGCGCAACAAAGGGAATGAATATTGTCGATAGTATTGTCCTCTCACCTCGCGATGGCGCCGACAACCCACTGACTAAGATCGAAATGTTTGTCGAGAAAGTTGGCAGCAACGACAGCATACCACCTGCTCCCGTGAATACACTTCCGGCAGAGGGAGCTGAAGGCGTACCGGCTTCAACAGTGTTGACCTGGACACGTAGCAGTGGAGCCGTACTCTATGAGCTTGAATTGAGTGAAGACAGTAGTTTTCAGCAAATTCTGGCGAAGAAAACAGTTGGTTTGACAATTAGTACACAAACTGGACCCGACTTCACGTCCATTGCTGGTCTAGACAAACCGTTCCATCGCTACTTCTGGAGAGTGCGCGCCAACAATGGCGGTCATTACAGTGCCTACAGCAAACCAACAAGCTTCCGAACTGCGATTGGACGCCCTACATTGCATCGCCCGGACAGCGCTGCAAGCTCACTTGCCCTGAGTCAACGTTTTTCATGGCGTGCTGTAGATGGAGCACAGGCGTACCATCTGCGCATCGCTACAAGTCCCCTCTTTCTAGCCTCGGCAACCTTTCTGAACAAGACGGACATTGCTGACACAAGCTATATGGTTGAGGGATTGGCGAACGACAAACAATACTATTGGCGTGTAAGTGCATTGCGGGCTAGTGTGGAAAGTCCAGCAAGCGAAACGTGGTCCTTCCGCACCGAACTCAGCAGCTCCGTCGATAGCGAGCACGCCTCGACCTTTGAATCAATCAGTTACCCTCTACCCGCGTCCGATGAACTGCGAGTGAAGTTGCAAACTGAGGCTGACGAAGTGATCATGTACGACATGCAATCTTGCATGGTGCAGCGCGCGCGCTGCACCATGATAAAGAATCCGTCAAGCGAACTCATCATCGATGTCTCTGCCCTTCCAAATGGGACCTACGTACTCGAACAACGAGGCCTTGGCGGAAGTACTTTCCAACGAGTATTGATCCAGCATTGAGCCTTGTTCGATAGCTGTATGAGAAGAAACTCAGTACATACAGCTTAGCCTACCTAGGCTGGGCTTGCACTGACGCAATTCTGACCCAATACTGAGTCTATGTTGTATTCACACAATTGTGATATTTTGAGCGAGTCCAGCGCTCAGATTCTTCGCGAGAGCTTGGCGCGTGTTTGAAATCGAAATGAATACAGATATTTTTTCACACAGATCGGGGAAGTCATGAAACAAACAGCTACGATGTTGTTGAGTCTCTTTTTATTATGCTGTGCGCTCTTCGCGCAACAGCCTTCGCAAACGACAATGCGAACTAACGAGGGTGCTACTGTAACGCGCCATGTACTTGCGGATGGCGAAAAGATTGCAGGAGTAGCTGCGGCAAAGGCCGGGATTGTCGTAACGGACATCAACTTCGGCACGCGTCCAGTGGGCTTACCAGCCCTCATCGATGATCCATTTCACGTGACGAATAGAGGCAACGCTGCATTACGCATCACCAAACACTCAGGTATACAGCCAAGCTCAATGGCTACGGTCTTCGACATAGCCGACTTGAAAAGTCAGAAGTTTCCATTGATTATCGACACTATTAATAGTGGTTTTAATCAGCAAACATTTCACGTCACATTCACGCCGCCATCTGTTGGCACATTCAATGCAACGATAACGTTCTCCAGCAACGGAGCTGGTATTGATAGTGTCTGCCGTTTACGCGGCATCGGCATCTCGCCTGGCATTGGTGTCAACGGTATGGAGTTCGGTCGCCGTCGCGTTGGAGGAAAATATGACTCCGATGTTGAAGGTGGGCCTGCACAGATCATGATTAGCAATTCACTTGGCAATGTTATGTCGACCATTAACTCTGTCAAAATCTCCGGAGCAACTACAGAATTCGAAGTAAGTGATATCAGCGACTTAGTTGGTAAGAGTATGTCGCCTGCAGAACAGATTATTCGTGGCATTAAGTTCACCCCGAAAAAGATTGGCTATGATACTCTGTTTATCACCCTTGGTGTGAGCACTGGACCTCCTGTTGTGTTCATTGCAACTGGCGTAGGTGTTGTACCAAAATTGCAGTTACCAAACATTGATTTTGGTAGAGTGGATTTGAACGGAACAACGCTTTCTGTGAAGAAGAATTTTCATCTTGTGAACCTTGATGTCACAACTACACCATCCTATGAGTTTTATGACGATGCCCTCTTTGATGATCTGGGCAGCGCCATTGCTGGACAGATTGGAAGTGGCGGACAGACCGATGTGGGTAGCAAAGGTTTTTCCTTTGATCTCAAGCAGTTCGACTTGCCATTCGCGCTTGCGGCTGGTGCAACTTCGTGGGACTTCTCCGCATGGTACAGACCTAGCAAGTTAGGTTTTGATACTGCTCGCTTCTATTACAGTCTTGTTGGTGACGGCACGCCATCGGACACAACGCACACCTTGTGGACAGGCGAGGCTTATGAAGGTGTAAATGCCGTTATCGATGAAGCAACAGATCTACATGTGTATCCCGTACCTGCACAGAACGTGTTGCATCTTCATTTCGCTACATCTGCAGCAAGAGTCTATACTATTCTTGACGACCTATCAAGAACACGTATGCAGTATCAGAGCGATGCAAGTTCAACAGAAGTACTCGATCTTTCCGGACTAGCTGCTGGAAGTTATACATTGACAATTGCTGAAGGCAACGCTCTGCGTTACAAGCGTTTTGTAAAACTATAGTAGTTATGCATCATTTGCGAAGGACGAGCAGAGAGCTCGTGTTCAAATGACACTAAAATCAAAGAGGTCTTGGATTGAAATCCAGACCTCTTTATTTTTTTGTATACAGCCTTGCTGTGCACGGAGTTGTTACGACGACAGATACGCCTTCGTAGAACTATGAGCCAAGCATACCGCCAATTTTATCACCCAATCCACCTGGTAAGTTCTGAGCCAAATCACCAAGCGAGCCAAGGCTACCGCCGTTGATAAGAGAGTCGAGCTGCTCACCCATACCGCTAGGTAACTTGTCTTTCAAGAAACCAACCACCGTATCAGCAGCACCGCGTGCTTGCTCAGCAGAAAGGCCTGTTTTATCGCAGATCAATTGAATCATTTCATCCATGTTTTTCACCACTTAGAGTTTGTAAAAGGAATAAGAACAACCGATCAAAAATACGCATTTCTCACATCACCTTCTGCTCATTAGGAAGCGTATCGGGAGTGTTAGGAGAGTATAACATACTGTGGCGTGGCAGCTCAGCGAGCGACCGTCAACGATACAGTTGTCACGACCAAAACGTATGGTGTGGTATGTCACTGAGTAGTATATGTAGCCTTTGAGCGGGTGTAGGTTGAGCGAAGTTTCCATGAAGTTTGACTGAAGTCCGCTGAACTCAATGCTTTAGAAATTTAACGCCGTTTCCAAACTATCGCCGCGTTGCAACCCCATTTTCTTGCGCAGGCGATAGCGATGATTTTCAATGTTTCTTACTGAGAGAGAGAGCAGGTCAGCAACCTGTTCAGAGTTTAGATCAGCTCGAATGAGCAGGCAAATTCGAACTTCCATCTTCGTTAGATCTGGGAAGCGAGCGAGAAGGTCACGACTGAAGGTTGGGTGTACTTGACTGAAGGTTTCGAGAAATGCGTCCCAGTCTTGTCGCATGAGAGGGGAGTCGTTGAGGATACTACGAACCTGGCGCAACAACTCTTCTGCAGTATTCAAGTGCTTGGTGCTCTCAAGAATGCCGTTACGCAGAGCTTGGATCGCTTTCATCTGTTCAACCATGGCTTGGGTCTTCATAGTGAGTTGTACTTGCAGATGCTCCGCTTGCTGCTGGAGCTGTTGTTTCTCCAATGCCAGGATCTGTGCTTCTTGCTCTTTGAGGCGCAGCTGGTATCCCGTTTCTAATTCATTGATTTGCTTGCGTCGGTCTTCGGCGAACACTTGCTCATAGAGCATAGTGGCCTTCTCAAGGTGCTCTAAGGCTTCCCTCCAATTGCCAAGTTGCTTATGGAAGAGTACGAATTCTTTGAGCGCTTCACTTTGAAAGTGTATGAGCGCATGCTCTTCAGCCAGAGCTATACTTATACGGAAGTGCTCTGCTGCCAATGAGGGATCATAATTACTATTGCGTTTCGATGACAGCATCGATGCTTTCAGCAAGTGCGTACTTGCCAACTGCTCATGTTGATTATAGGATCGTGCTAATTGCTCGGCTTCATCGAGCACTGTTGCTAATTCATCAAATCGTTCCAGCTCAAAGTATGCATGACCGAGTGAAAGGAGGATGCTACTTAGCAGAGAATAATCTTTGTACTCGGTTGAAAGAAACTTTGCTTTCAACAGATGCTCTATACTCTCGTCGTGTTTGGACTCTCGACGTGCAAGAAGCGAGTAACTGTTATGAAGGACGACCTGGCTGTAGTAATCTGGATTCTCATCGATGACGCGGGCTGCCTTGTCGAGCGCTTTTCGCGCTTCTACCATATCCTCGAGACGGAAGTAGACGACGTGTAGTCCGAGTAAAGCTGAGTTCTGTAGGAGTGCAACATCGCTCCGTGCGGCAGCTAAGCTATCAAGCTCTAAGAAATACCGTAATGCGAGATCATAGCGGTGCAAGCTGAAATTATACAGCTTTGCTATCTCATTGTAGCAACAACCGAGCATGAACCACTCACCGAGTCCTGCGAATTTGTCAATGGCTTCAAGCAGACACTTTTCGGCATCAGTATAATTCGCTTGCGCAACCCGAACTCTTGACCTGAGAAAGAGAGCATTTGCTGAGTACTTCTCATCGACATACTTCTTCGATAGTTCAATGAGTTCATCTGAAGGATCTTTCATATCGAGAAAGGTACCTGAGCGTGAAAGAATCAGACACTTGACGCGGAGTAGTTCCATCCGACAGTAGTCAAGTTCGCGGCGGTTGTCCTTGCCTGATTCTTTCGCTACTATATTCTCGTAACGTCTCTCAATATCCTTCATTTGACGAACGAGCTCAGGCACAGCTATTACTCGGAGCTGGGCGTACAGCTCTTGAAGAGACTTTACTATGGACTTAGTGCTCAATGTGTATTCTTTAGCCAAGCTTCATTATATCTAAGGGATCGTGTTCGCGAAAACAGCTTCCCATACGTAGTCTGAAAAGGAGAGTTCTACACCAGTCCCATTCGTGTTTGGACGAAGATATTGATTTCCGTGTTTAATACGAATTTGAGTGCCGTTACTTAGTTCTTCAATTGTCCACTGCAACAAACTCTTGTTAGCTCCAACTGCTTCGCGAGTTGTTATCACAGGTGTTGATAGATTCTCACGACCTAGAAAGTGAAAAACCGCATTAAATAGATACCGGAGATTACTTGGAGCATCCACTGTGGAGAACAGCCACGATTGATACTCTGAACCAACTATTTCTGAGCGAAGCATGAGAGGATCTCCAACTACACCATGGAGAAACTTCTGTTCTTCACCCACCATGCAAAACACTTGATAGAACACTGCATCTTGAAAAGCCATTGACTCTACTCGATTATGTTGAAACAAAGACATTTCTATGAACTTATCCTATAAATTACCACAGTTCTTGGAGTACCCCGTAGTGACGAGAATACACCTCTTTCAACCCGAAGTGACTCGCGAATCTTGATCTAACCGATTGCAAGTGAATACTCGCCGTTGTGCACTCTTCACATATTGAACTAAGGTCAACGATTAGCTTGGAAGCTCTGTGAGAACGTAGCCGCGCAAATAGGACTCTACACGTGCGCCACGTTGTATTCCAAGCTTTTTTCGAACTCGGTAACGGTGATTCTCAACGCTCCTCTGGGAAAGACAGAGCATTTTCGCAATCTCTTTGGTGCAGAGTTGATGTTCTAAGAGGACGCAGACTTTGAGTTCTGTAAGACTTAGCTCAGGACAACGCGCATGGAGTTTCGAAACAAGTTTTGAGTCGGCTAAAGGAAGCCAATTCTTTGCAGGCACATCACCACTGTTGAGTAGAGGTGATAGCAGAATCAATTGATTGCGTATTGCTAGCAAGCCCTGCTGAACATCTCCGCTCGCGAGGGGTAGTATCTGGTCGAGACGCTTTTCCAGACATCGAATGAAGTCATTCACCGTAGTGCCTGCTTCCGGCGAAGCTGCCTCGGTGTTCAATACACTGTCCTCCATACTCTCCTCAAGTCAATACACACGCTCATTGAACTAATTTCAGCGAAATTAGAGCGATGCTTGAGGGGATCGTTACTTCATTAGTACTCTATTTTACCATATTCCAGTTTGTTGTTTAAATGCCTGAATACATAAATCGGTACTGGCGAAGAGCGGGTGAGTTGGGAAGGAGATCAAAGGAAATGGTGATCATTTCGCACCTTTTGACTTGTGCGATATATACAGCGTCAACGTCGCATATGTGCTTTTTACTGTTGTCTTATGTTGGTGTAAGGAGGTGGTTACATTAATTCAGTCACCGTAGTAATCGGATTAACTGAATAGAGGCTCTGTTCCTTGATAGGTGCTAAATAATACCCCCTACTCCACATCAATCCCCACCCCACCAAGGTAAGGCGCTTTATAAGTATGCGACCCAAACGCAGAGAACAATTGGTCTGAGGTAAAGATGATTCCAGCGAAGCGTCCTTGATCGACGTTATAGGCGAAGTCGATGCGGAAGATGGCTGCAGAGCCTGAAGTTTTGAGATTGAAAATGCGCAATCCAAAGCCGACGGCATGGTGCATTCTTGTTTGACCAAGATTCTGACTCTGATTCCAGACCATTCCTCCATCATAAAATGCTGCCGCACCTAAACGAAAGATCCAGAAGTCCCATTTTGGAAAGAAACGAATCTCTGTGTTGGTGAGGATGCGATTGTCGCCCGACAACTCGTTCAAAGGATAGCCGCGCAGCCCGCCGTCGTTGTCGAGGATCAATTGTCGGAAAGCAGACCAATTCCAAGCGGTTTGCTGACGAAATCGTGTGGCAAAGACAAGTTCCGACGACAAACGATAGTGCGCCAAACCGTTGCTTTCAACATAGGTATACCTGCCTTGACTACTTCCGAAGGCTGAAGAAGCTTCTACGCTACCATAAAGGTACAGACGTTCTTCAGCGAAACGACCCGACTGCTCGGCACGCGCTCCTACATAGGTTAAGCGCTCGCCACCCTTCATTGGAAAGATATAACCGAACACGGCCTGACCCCACGCTCCAACCGCTATGTCCTTGGTCTCATAGCCATCTACATTGACCGGCTGGATGAAGTCCTGCTTTAATGAACCCAAAGAGAACAAAAGTCTACCGCTATTGTCAAAAGCCTGACGAAACTCTGGTTTCAAACGTTGAACGTCTTCAACTGAGGCATAGAAAGACCAAAAATAGCGATCTCGTCCACCCGATGAACCAGCCAACAGCGCACCTACACGCCTGGTGTGGTAAGGAAGGAGAACAGCTTGTAGTCCGTCATTGTAATAGAAGTCGTCGCCGTATGAGTTCTGAAGTACAAGCGAGTAAGCTTGGCGCGAATTCAAGGTCAAAAAGGGCTTTTCAAGCGAGAATTGCTGTACTGTTCGCAAACGATTTGACAGTACCTGCATATTGAGGTTGATGCTGCTTCGTAATGCTCGTCGTGCATTCACATTCAGGTAACCCTGCCACCCGATATTGTTCTCCGTACGGTGCAAGGCAGAACCTCCAAGCAAAATGCCGCTGCCAGCCAGGTTTTCCTCGCGCACGGATGCCCCGTAGGTGGTGGCACCGCCACCCGTTCCAAAGAGGAACTCACCCATGGTCGACCATTTGTCCTGAGTTACAACAACCACATCAACCATGTCATCACCCACGTCCTCCGTTCGAATGCTTACTCTCGTGAAGAGTAAAGTCCGCCGCAGATTTCGCTCTGTCTCGTCGAGAGCATCCTCATTCAGCGTATCGCCTTCATGAAACAACAGCTCGTCTTCAATAACGTAATCACGGGTTTGGGTATGCAAGGAATTGACCGTTTTTGCAGCGAAAAACCAGTCTTTTTGCGTCGAATCAAAGACATCGAGTTTCTCGAAGTAAATGTTCCGTATATGGCGCTGAGCCTGCAATGGCGCAGCCATGCAGATAGAAAAAAGACTTATGAGGAAGAGGGAAAGACGGAGCATTGGACGAAAAACGCTGATTCTTAGACAACTTACGGCGACACTTGAAACCGCCCACACTTTTTTACAGTTTCAAGCACCTTGGCCGATATTTCAGCGAAAGTAGTCACTGTACTGTTCAGCGTTAAGGAATGACGCAGTTCAAAGGGTCACGATGACCCTGGTCTTACAGACCTTGAGCTTGAAACTCAAAACAGTGCCGATGGAACATTATCGCAACAGGTTTAGTTTAAATCTGATACAGAAAGGATTCACCAATGGTGTTGCAAGAAGAACACATGGACGTGAGGATTGTCAAAACAGGTCAATTCGGTGACCTGCACGTAGAGCCGCAGCACATTTTCCGCTTCGCCGACGGCCTTCTAGGCTTTGAAGACCTGCACGAATACGTACTTATTGCCGACGAAAACTCAGCTCCACTGCAATGGCTGATTAGCATCGAGCAACCCGAAATCGGATTCCCCGTTATTAGCCCTGTCTTCATCGACGCTCAATACTCAGCTGGCAAAGACTATCTGGATCAAGATCGCTTTTCTACTCTTGTGATAGTAACCCTTGCTCACGCAGGTATGACCGTTAACATGAAAGCACCAGTCATTTTGGATTGTAATGACCAGACAGGAAAGCAGATTATCCTGTCGTCCGACAGATATCTGCCTAATCAACCACTTGGAAAACAAACGAGAGCATAAGGAAAGGATTCATCTATGCTGGTACTATCACGTAAAATAGGCGAAGTCATTACCATTGGTAATTCGATCACTGTGACAATTCTCAGTTTTGATCGGGGTATCGTTCGAGTTGGTATTGAAGCGCCAAAAAACATCGCTGTTCACCGTCGCGAAGTCTACGACAAAATCATTGAGATGAACAAGCAAGCTGTGAAAAGCGATGCAGCAGCCCTGCAAGACGCTTTCGGCTCGCTCGATCTCTCAGCTGCTCTGCCTTCTGGCGATGGTATCGATACTGTTGTCAGTATGCGTCACCGCAAGAACGGTACAAAGTCGGCTGATAACGCGAACTAGTGTAGGTCATACAGACCCCAACACTCAGCACTCTCTCAACTGAATATTATGTCACAGCAAAGCTCTGAAGCAGCACCAATCCTCATTGTGGATGACAACTCCTGGATGCAACGCATCCTGGCTAAAATCCTCATGAGCTACGGTCTCAAACCAAGCTTTGCCTCAAACGCCTTCGATGGTATCGCTCTCGCCGTTGAACAACAACCGCAAGCAATCATCCTCGATATCGTGATGCCGGAGATTAATGGCTTGCAAACGCTTCGCATGCTGAAGGGCATTAAGTGCACAAGTCACATACCGGTGCTCATTATTACTGCTGCACCTGATCCTAAGACTCTTGGACAAGCCGTCGCCGCTGGCGCCGCCGGCTTCATTCACAAGCCTTTTACCAGAGCCTCGATCCACGATAAACTTGTTCGTGTGCTGCATCATGATGCAATGCCTGATGTCGAGCAGTTGAACCTCCGTGTGTCTGATGATGACCTGGATACGATGCTGAACAGCGAGAAAGGTGTGCACCTCCCTACTCCTTCTCAACATCCGGATGCCCCGCACAATGTGCATGTCAACCCGGTTAGTTCTCCAGCACTTGATTCTGCAAATGCAGGTCCATTGAGTCCTGAATTCACTGTGACGCACCGTCGTGTCAATGTAGGTGTACGCCGCGCTGCTGCCGAGATTCCAGATGACGCTGAGCTCCGTGAATTGCTCAAACGTTCAAATCATCGCTAACACACCGCCTTCTTTCTCGGTGTTTGCCGAGCATGCTGTATTTTCCCGCTGAATCTCTTCTCAGCTTCGCTTCGAACTCATGATCGTCGACCGTTCCCAACTGACCTCACTCTGTGCCGAGTTTCGCGCACAACATCGTCGCGTGGTTTTCACGAATGGCTGCTTCGATATTCTTCATCGCGGTCACGTTAGCTATTTAAAGCAAGCACGAGACTTGGGGGATCTATTGGTCATTGGACTCAATACCGACGCTTCTGTAAAAGCGCTCAAAGGTCCCACCCGCCCCATCAACAATGAACTCGATCGTGCGTATGTACTCGATGCTTTGCGCTGTGTAGACTATGTCTGCCTCTTTGATGAAGCAACGCCTCTCGAACTCATTAGGGCTTGCCTACCTTCGATTTTGGTAAAGGGTGGTGACTATACTCCAGACACTGTAGTAGGTGCTCCTCTCGTGCGTGAACATGGTGGCGAGGTCCGCATTCTGCCTTTCGTTGACGGCAAATCCACAAGCGCCATCATCGAGAAGATTATGAGAATCTAGTTGGTGATCTAAGCACTACTGGATGACTTGTGAGATAAGAGCCACACTAAAGATCGACAACAAAAACCAACCAATAAAGCCCTCAATGACGGCTAGGTGTCGTGCAATGCCTAAGACTGGAATCTCTCCAAAACCTAGAGTCGAAAAGGCATTGAGACTAGTTGTGCATGCATCAATAAATCGAAACAGCACGGTACCAACAATAGTTCCAAAAACGGCGATTGCGATGATCGTTGAGATAAGCAGTCGTCGCAAACCTCGTTGCGTACTCCACGTACCTGCAAGAGCGGAAAGCTTGCGTACTGCCCAGCGCTTTGTTCGATACATGAATACACCCATGCTGAAGAACTGTCGATTAAAGAGCTTGAAATACCATGGCAAGCGCACAGCGTGCGCCTCGCAGTACTGGCGGTATTCTTTGTAGTCCTCATTTGCAAATGGCTCGTTGATCTCTTTCTCATTAAAGAGCTCAAGCAGCGTCTTATGATGTGCAAAGTAGTCCATATACAACTGCACCTTGCGAAAGAAACTCTCCTTCTTATACAAGCCACTCTGATAAGGCATAAAGAAGTACACAATTCCAAAAACCACCATCACGTACACACTCCAAAACAGTGCTTTTACCGGGTTAGCGCCGTAGTCACAGAATGTGCGTAAGAACACATTCATCAGCCAATTGAAATATTGATTCATGCTGAAGTTTCGCTGCACTTCATGTGATAAGAAGATGGTCTCAATATCCTTCCACTCGATGTAGCACTTGTTTGCAGAAATCATATTGCCCTGCGCCTTGTAGCCCGCATAGAATGTGGAATAGGCAGTAATGAGTGTTGAGTAAAGAAACTCATCCTTGAGTTCTGAAACAGAGTTCCCCGTGATGAGATCGCCACTCAGAGGTGACTGAATGGAGATCTTACGTCCTGCAAACGACGACCACTGGACTTTCGCAGCAACGGTGTTGAAGGAAAAAGCTTCGAGTAAGAGATTAGATCTGAAGTCGCAACCATAACACATGAACTGATTCTGCACAGTGCTTTGCGCGAAGCGCACTGGTGAAAAGCACACATTGTTCATGAATCGCAGGTTGTTGTAGATGCTGCTCGACAAGTCGATGAAAAAGCGGTGTCCTTTGGCGTACTCGGCTGGGAGTACAAAGCGACAATTCGTCACTTCCAAATCAACCGGAGCTGCTCGATTGGCAAACTCAAAGAGCTGCGGCATCTCACTGAACTTGCGGATCACATACTTCAGAGTATCAAAGCCAGGATGTGTTACGAGGTAGGGATTTATGCTAAATGAACAAGAATCAAACTTTATGTGGTCGCTGATTTCTTGTCGGTACATACGCATGCCGTTCTCAAAACGACAATTCTTAAACTCCGCAAAGTCTGTCTTGTTCCCATCCATCAGAATCAAATGCTTGAATACACAATCGCGAAACTTCAAGCGCAAGCCTTCACAACTGTTGAAGGACACTCTGTCTTCAAACACCACATTGCGGAACAAGTACCAATAGGTATCAGGAATATTGCAGTTGTCGAAGACAACTGGATAGCGAACGTGGATTGTACGTCCACCATTATCATAGCGCACATCATGCTCGTTGTCAAGATCACGATTGAACTTGATGGTGCAATCACGGAAGTACACGGTCGACATCCCATCCTTCATTGAGGTCTCGCCACGCTCCATTGCCTCGAGACTGCGCATGAAGTTGATGGTTGATCCCTGCTCTATGACTGCAGAAAGTGGAACTGCACTGAGGAGGAATAGGGTGATGAGGAGGGGTCGCAATAAACGGAGAATCATACTGAACTCTACTCTAAACCTGAGGGTCTCAACAAAGCTGAGGCACTTAGTGTGGATTGAAGACCGGATCTGGTGGAGACAAACCTGAGGGTCTCAGCGAAGCTGAGGCTCTCAGTGTGGATTGAAGATCCGACCTGCTTGAGACAGTGAGAGCCTCAGCTCCGCTGAGACCCTCACTCTGGACTTGAGACTCTCAGTATGGATTGAAGACCGGATCTGCTTGAGACAGTGAGAGCCTCAGCTTCGCTGAGACCCTCACACTTACTTAGCGTACTACTTGCAATGCCTTCATGTGATCCATGCGTCCAGCACGTACGCGTATGAAGTACGTTCCTGTGCTCAGCGAGCTAGTAGGTATCGTACACGTCTGCGGTCCTGCGTTCAGTGCAGAGCTTTGCACAACTTGAATCACTTCACCACGCAGGGAATGCAGGGTTACACTGCAGTGATCACTCGTTGGCATCATGAAGCTAAGCATTGCAGCTTCATTAGCCGGGTTCGGATTGAGTTGCATTGACTCAAGGAAGAACATGCTTTCGGGGTCCGAAACACTTGAGACTTTTTGGAAGAGTGGCAGGTCTGAGAAGTCGCGTAAGAGAACTTGGGACTCCAGACTTGTGTCCGTTCCAAACCACTGCTTGAGTGCAGCAGAATACACCTGACGATAGTCATACTCCATGAGCAGGTCGCCGCGAGTATCAAGATTAACAAGGTCTGGGTTACGACCTAGAACTTGTCCGCCGACAATGTTCTTTCCAAACACAAAGAGTGGAGCTGCAGTACCGTGATCGGTTCCCTGTGATCCATTCTCTGCAACACGTCTACCGAATTCCGAGAAAGTCATACCCGCAACACGATCAGCTGTACCGAGTAACTGACAATCATCAAGAAAGAGTTTCACAGCTTCGCTCAAGTAGTTGAGCAAAGTTGCATGTGCACCTGTCGCACCGCCTTGATTGTAGTGCGTATCGAAGGAAGTGCCAGCGATGTTTACAAGGTAGATTTGTGTACCTAAGCCGCCAGCGATAAGACGTGAAACGATTTGCAGACTCTTCGCCAGAGGATTATTCTGAGGATATGTGACCTTGGTGGTTTTGACTTTGTCTGCCGCTGCCTTCACAATTTTCGAATACACCTGCGAAGCTCGTTCAACGCTACGAACGAACTCTAATTCAGCGCCACCTGTGGTTGCAGGTGCAGCATCGTAACCGGAACTTCCTCCTTGGTCTACCAGATTATAGAAGGCTTCGGGATCACGGAACGTGATACCGAGAGATCCTTTGTCAGCGCGGAAGCCGAGTGATAGACTTTCGCCGATTTGAATAGCCAGCGGTTGAGGAGGCATCGTACCTGGAAAATCAGGAGCTTGTGTTTCCAAGTAGCGGCCGAGCCATCCAGTGGTTTTGAACACGTCAGCGTCGGTAGCTGAGAGCCAGATATCTGTTCCTCGAAAGTGCGAGCGATCCGAATTCGGATAGCTGACGTTCTGTACCACACTAAGACGTCCATCTTGGAATAAGCTATGAAAGCCAGTCATTGTTGGGTGCAAGCCCAAGCCATCGCGCAAACGAAGAGTCTGCCCCTTTGGGATACTAATGTTCTTTCGGTTGTTATAGTACAATGGATCGTCGACAGGAATAATCGTATTTAATCCATCGTTTCCACCCACGAGCTGAACGATCACGAGCACGCGATCGGTATTCGCTACCAGCTTTTGAAGCGAGCTCATCACTGGTGATGCAGCAAGAGCTCTCATGCTTGTACCACTAATACCAGAAGCCAGTGCGGCGAGAGCAACGGTTTTACCAGACTGAGAAAGAAAGTCTCTACGTTTCATAGTTTTAGTTCTCCCGCTCTTATAAAAGTTGATATTCAGGAAGAGTCATAACAGCCTTGAGGAACTCACGCAAACGAAACTCGACGTTTGCCATGGTAATACTCCACTCATAGTCCTTGGCACCTTGCAACAATGCTTCAAGCAATATGGCGTGTTCTTTGGGACCTGGTTCAAAACTGAGCAGATAGCGCGATACATCTTTCACGAAATCACTCGCTACTGCTACCGTGCTAAAGGTCTTTGCAAAAGCCACGACATTAAAAGCGAAACCAAAAGCCTGGTTGTTGTCTTGACGCTTGCCTTCAATCATGCTGCTCACAATGCGTTGACGCAATGGATAAAGATTGGTATTGAGCCATAAATGTCCACCCTTCCAACCTTCTACATTTGGCGGATTGATGAGCTCCAAATTGAGTGCACTGCTCATAGTCGACAAGTAGGCATTTGTTGGAGATGTGTAACTGAGCTGACGTGTGGCGCCAACAACAAAATCGATCGGTGATTTGAGCAGCGCTCCGCGCCGCTGCGCATCGAAGAAGTGCTCACTGCTTAGAAGAGCAACAAGCATTGGCTTCAACTCATAATTATTCTGCTTCAAGATTGTTGCCAACTGAGAAACAATGTCCTCGTCCGGAACATCGTACACAAAGTACATATACACTCGCCGAGCATAATAGCGAGCACAAGCATCTTGTTGGAAAATGATGTTTACAATATCATCGGCTGCGAATGCACCGGTTTTATTCATGAAAGTTTTATCGGTGTTGTCCCAGTACTCAGAATGAAACTCTCCTTTTAAACCCTTAATGCGCCAACCAGTCAGCGCACGCGCTGCTTCAACGATATCGTGCTCAGTGTAATTGTTGACACCAAGCGAGAAAAGCTCCATCAACTCGCGAGCAAAATTCTCGTTAGGATTGCCTTTAATGCTATAGAGATTATCTAAATACACCAGCATTGCCGGATCAGCTACTAAAGCTCGGATGAGGGTATGTATATTTCCCCAAGCATTCTTGCGGAACAGGTCGTTCTGCACAAACATGTACTGCGGATAATACACTTTTAAATAGTCTGAACACAAGAACGAATGCCAGAACAACGTAAGCTTCTCAAGAATACTGAATGATGAGCTTCGCATTTGTTGGATCCACCACGTTTGCATGTCTGCATAGCGTCGGTAGTATTCCTGTTGACGATCCTGCGGATTCGAGAAATTCTCGCCGTCTGGATCAATGTTCGCCCAGGTTGGAGGTGTGGGTGATTGATTGCCACTGAATAAAGCTGCCACAGCTTCTGCAGGCTTCATGGTCATCGCTCGCGCTAAATCATCGCTTGTCACCCCGAATGTGGTGCGACCCAGAAGATGCAATGCATCTTCTCTGGATAGATTTTCGCCGGCTTTGTAGGGAGTTAAACCGGAGCTGATACGTAGTGCGCCAGCTTCACCGTTGATGACGCGCTGTAGAAACACTCGTCGATTCATTGTGCTCTCTCAGAGTAGTGAGGTACGATTTCTCAAACTACGCAATATCTGCCATCATTGTATCGCCGGACGCAGAACAAGCACAGAACTCCTATCAAAGTCGTACAAACAGCTCAGATCTTACAAGACAAGCTCCTCGCAGACGTTCTGCAGATCCAGGACAGCAGGTCTGCCAGTAGCTTTGAGGACCCCTGCCTAGCTACAAAGGCTGTATATTGTAGGAATGAACACCGTATCACCAGCCCTGCAGTTAAGTCTTGAACCACGCACAGAACTACATTGTCATACCACTTGTTCGGATGGCGGCCTCAGTCCAACACAACTTGTAGCCAAGGCTCAGGAGTTTGGACTTAGCATTCTTGCAATAACAGACCACGACAGTTCGGAAGGATTTCTGGAAGCCCAGAGGTCTGCAGCCGGCACTGAATTGGAGATTCTGACTGGTTGTGAGTGCACCTGTTCGGAGGGCGGACAAGAATTTCATCTTCTGGCGTACGCTTTTAACCCCCTCCACGAAGGTTTTCAAGCATATTTAGCCCATACACGCGCCCAACGTCGTGTACGTTGTGAGCACATCCTTCAGCGCCTCGCAGAGTTGGGTATGAGCTTGAGTGTAGACGATGTCATGGAATTCGCCGGAGGCCAAAGCGTCGTGCGACCTCACATTGCCTCTGCAATGGTAAAAAAGGGCTTTGCACAGTCCACACAAGACGCCTTTGACCGCTTCTTAGCCAATGATGCACCAGCCTACGTGGCCATTGCCCAACAGCTGCTCGAAGATGCGATCGATATCATTCACAACGCCGGCGGCTTGGCTGTTATCGCTCACCCCGCCCGCAGCATCCAAACCCATCGCATTGTTGAACTTATCCAACATGGTCTCGACGGGATCGAAGTGGCTCACCCCTCCCACAACAAATCTCAAACTCGCTACTACCGAGGTCTCGCTCGCGAATACAAACTCATCGCAACCGGTGGCTCTGATTTTCACGGAAACCGCTTTTATGATGAAACGAATTTTGGACGATTCTCTGTAGGTCCTGAGGTCATTGAGAAGATCAAAGCTGGCTACCAAGGGCCGCACGACTAGAATCTGGAGTATTATAAGGCTAAGCAGGTTGCATAAAGTGGAGTAGACGACTCCGTTCGAAGGCCACTAACGTGAATTCCAAGGATGTTGAGCTGTTGCGCTCAGGACTACGCTGATCCAATTTCGCTCTTTTGCGTAGGTTGCAGCATGAGTACATCAAGTCCCTTTTCCTCGTCTGCACCCTCCGGTGCTCTATCAGCTGAAACGAGAATCGCAATCATCGCTGCGCGCTGGAACGAAGAGATTGTTGAGTCATTGATTGAGGGAGCACAAAGCGCCTTGCTGGAGCTTGGAATGAACGCAGACCAGATAGCCCTCTATCGTTGTCCCGGCAGCTATGAAATACCGATTTTGGCCAAAGCCTGTGCTGATACAAAGCGTTTTCACGCGATTATTGCACTTGGTTGTGTCATTCGCGGAGAGACCTACCATTTTGAGATCGTAGCTGATGGCGTTTCACAGGGTCTTATGCGAGTGATGCTCGACAGCTCAGTACCCTGTTTGAATGGCGTTCTGACAACAGAGAATCAAGAGCAAGCAGAAGCCAGGGCTGGCAAAGGAGCGAATAACAAAGGTTGGGAATGCGCTTATGCCGCTTCCGAACTGCTTAGCGTACTGAACAGTATCTCTTGAAAGTGCTTCATTCGAAAGGAATTCCACTGTGAATCCTGAGAAATTCTTGAGAAACTCTTGAGAAATTCTACTGTCATTCCCAAGAAAAGCCCCTTGTCATGAGAAAAACTTTTTCGAGATTGTCCTTCGACAAACAATTGTTTTTGCAGCGCTGAGTGCGGACTTCAGCGTAGTTCGCTACACAATTGTCCTGTGCCTTTTCCGTTTGTACCATCATCCTACTGTGCATGCTTCATTGATACGGTTCGTTCAGTTCACCATTCCAGTTGTACTATGGTTCTCCTTTCACTGATGAATCGTTGTCGTTCAGTCATTCAGTGCCTATGCCTTGTCTGCAGCATCGTTGCAGCTACGAGCTCGAGCACTCAGCTGCATGCTCAAACCTTTCTGATTAATCCAACCTCTGTCGGACAATTCCAAGTGTCCAATTGGAAGTCCTACACCTCCATGGTCATCGCACGTGCTGCCTGTCAGGATAGCAGCGGACGTCTTTGGGTGGCTAGTAGTGGCGGAATTTTCAGCGTTAATCTGAAAACGAATGACTATCAGAGCTATCGAAACACCGAAGGTATGGTCTCGCTGAATTGCACGAGTATCGCCTACAACATGCCAAGCAACAGTATCTACATCGGCAGCTTCGACGGTGCTATGCAGATCTTGCAGTTGGATTCAATGCGTTGGACCTATATCAGCGATATTCAATCCGCTTCAGGACAATACCCTCGTCGAGCAATCAATAACATTCAGTTTCGTGGTGATACGGCTTTGCTCTCGGCTGACTTCGGTTTGTCGCTCTTCGACATCAAAAGAATGGTCTTCATCGAAACCGTGGACCGCGTTGGAAAGCTTGAAGAGAAGACTCCAGTGCACACAACCTACCTTACAAGCGATAGCTTACTTATTGCCACTGATGCTGGTGTCATGATTGCACCAATCAGAACCGCTACCCTGCGCCTTCCCGAAATATGGCGTCGTATTCCTGTAGCTGGCGTAGATACCATGACGAATTGTCAGCAACTTGTGCGTCATCCAAACGGCATGATCTATGTGATGAGCCCAACGGCGATTTATCGTCTGGAGAACGACAGTCTGCGCCACGTTATCTCTCGCGTACAGTCGTATCTACCATTCAAAGCCCTGGCTGCGTATGACACAACATTGTATTTCTGCACAAGCGAACGCATAGCAGACATCAACCTCAACACGCTAGCCATCACACACCCTTCTGCTTTGAACGGTCTGACCATGGTGAACACAAGCGGTGCTGCAATGCTCCTAGCTCTCTATCAAAGTTCTGGTGTGGGAATTGTGCACGACACAACACTGCGTTTGTATGCACCGAATTCGATGTATTCGAATAGAGCTCAACGAATGGTTGTGGATAAGAATTCACGGCTCTGGGTAGCAACGTCAAACCTATCTATTGACGGACAGGGCTATTCACAGTTCGATGGAGATCGCTGGTACAACTATAACACGACGCTGTTTCCGAAGTTTTATAGCAATGATGTCTGGCGTATTAGTCTCACCAACGACTCTGTCGTGTGGGGCGGTACTTGGGGAAATGGTGCACTCCGTATGCAAATGTTGAACGATAGCATCTTTACGCAACACTATACGAACAAGAACTCAAGCCTGGTTGGCCTCAATGCTGGTGACTTCGTCCTCACTGGCGATGCCTCTTCCGACATCAATGGCAACTCCTGGCTACTGAACTATGATCCTACCGGTGGTGACGGACCCGGCATTCACAAGATTAGCAAGGATGGCATTTGGACGCCATATCGCAACGATGTAAGCGCTTCACAGAACTACTTCATTCTTGCAATCGATGGCTCATCTACGAAGTGGATGGGCGGCCCACAAGGTCTCTTGTGGTTCAACGAGAACAATAGCGTTTCGAAGTGGGGAACGGTAACCATTGGAAATTCTAGTCTGCCAGACAACAACATCACTGCACTCGCTGTCGATCATAACGGCGCACTCTGGATTGGTACAGCTACCGGTGGCATTGGCGTGATGTCGTTCCCCTCTGGTGTAACACGCACAACGCCAACCGTTCCTGGCATCACACGTCTTCGACTCTTGCGTGACCAAGTGATCAATGACATTATGGTTGATGCACAGAACAACAAGTGGATTGCAACCAGCACTGGTGTGTGGGTCATGACAGGTGACGGAACCGATACCATCGGATACATTAGCCGCAAAGCATATCCGAAGCTGTTGTCAGACAACGTACGCTGTCTTGCCTCAAACCCCGAAGACGGCACCGTCTATATTGGTGGCACAGAAGGTATCAATGCCATTCAGACCTTAGCGCTGCGTCCGCTCGATGCCTTCCAGCTCGACATGTATCCGCAACCGTTCTCGCCAACCCGCGACAAGCAACTGGTCATCGATGGTTTATCCTTTGAGTCCATTGTCCACATTACCACTCTCGACGGCATACTCATCCGCTCTATCGAAACCACGAGTCGTCGTGCTGTCTGGGATGGCCGCGACAGCAATGGTAATATGGTATCCAGCGGTGTGTATTTGCTACTCACTGTAGCACAAGGCAATGCAACCTCAACAGCTGGCAAAATCCTCGTTAGTCCATAGTTCTCGCTTTTCTTCGCGATGATAATGATTCTTGCCGCCACCCTTCGGGATGGCGACAACTCCAGCAATCTCAAGCCATACAGCAGCATCAAGCCTCTGCCTAGTAATTCAGAGTTTGCTGCTGGTGCACTCGTTTGTTCTCGTTGTTCAATTGAAGGATCTTTGTTCCGATATGTACAAGAGTACGGTACATCGGTACTGGTGTTTTCTGCTGCTCGCAGCACAAGAGCTCAGTTTACAGACTTCTATACCTCAAACCTCCCATAGCTTTAGCCTTGCATGAACGGTCAACTGCTGAATACAACGCCAGTCCCCTTACCACCTTCGGTTCGCAATCTGATGAGACGTGCTTTGAGCGACGCAGACTTCGAGCGTTTTTGTGCTGTGCAGATGTTTGAGTTGAGTTATACAAGTGAGGGACTCAACATCAAAGGATATCTCGCTCTGCCTCCGGCAGAGTCATCCGGAAGCTATCCTGGTCTCATCTTCAATCGTGGAGGTGTGGGACCACGCGGAGCCTTGGTTGCGGAGAGTGCATGGGTCTATGCCGGACTCTATGCCAGCTGGGGTTATGTGTGCGTAGCTAGTAATTACCGAGGTCAAGGAGGAAGTGAAGGCCTTGAAGAGTGGGGCGCGGGCGATGTCGCCGATGCCATGCACCTCATACCCTTTCTTCATTCTCTGGGCTATGTTGATATGTCTCGTCTCGGCCTTGTTGGCGGCAGCCGCGGCGGAATGATGGCCTACATGATGCTTCGAATGAGCAATGTGTTTCGCGCGGCAATAACTATTGGTGCACCAACAATTCTCCATCGTATTGATGAGCATACCTACATCCGCAAGACCTTTGCGAAGTATGTGCAAGATCATCCTAATGTTGATGCAGAGTTGCGCAAACGCTCAGTCGCTGCTTGGGCTGATGAACTCTGTAAGACTACTCCCCTTCTCTTGTTACACGGCAGTGGCGACCGACGTGTTGCAGCCGAACACTCTCTTCAATTGGCACTGGAACTGCAACGAACCTTGCAACCATACAAGCTCATCATCTACGACAACGCGGATCATGTGTTGGCAGGGCAACGTGAGCAAAGCAATCGTGACATCAGACAGTGGCTCGACCACTACGTGCGAGATGCTGCTCCCTTACCACGCGTGGGACCGCATGGCGCGTAGCGCCATGGTTAGAGAAAAAGACGTATGAGATTACGCAAGGAGTTGATGCCAACCCAAGTGAGCAGGGCTCATCACAGGCACACATGCCTTCCTCTACTCCCCATACATTCTCGTCGATTAATCGAAGAAGAGATAAGGTCGCCAAGGTTCATCCACCTTAGCCATGAAGTGCTTGAGGAAGATGATGTGATTCGGTTTGCGGGGCACAGTCATCAAACGCAGACCAACCTCCTCCGGTGTGCGATTACCTTTACGATTGTTACAAGGAATGCAAGCGGCTACGAGATTCTCCCAAGAGTCTTGTCCTCCCCTCGATCGCGGAATGATATGATCTAAGGTTAGTGGATGAGATTGCGAGCCACAGTATTGGCAGCGGAAGGAATCACGCCGAAGAATGTTCTTTCGACTCAGGTCGACCTTTTTGTACGGGACGCGAATAAAAGACTGCAGTCGAATAACACTTGGATAGGGAAGAACCTGTCGGATAGTGTGGATGGCTGAACCGCTGCGACTTTCCACAAGCTCAGCTTTGCAGAGAAAGACGAGCATGACGGCTTTGCGAACACTGCAAACCGAAATTGGCTCGTAGGATTGGTTAAGCACAAGAACTTTTCCGCTGAGCGGATTGAAGCTCAGTATGCGTTTGGGGCGAGTCTGTGCCGCGTTGGTAGACGAGGTCACTTTCTTGGACTGGGCAGCTGTGCTGAAGATCCACTCCTCCTTTGAATTCCGACGCCACTCGGCAACGATGTCAAGTACAGGTTGATTTCAAAATACAACGAAAATGATTGGAAACAAGTGTGGTTGCGAGATTCAGCACTTTAGTTCTTGGTAATACCAGCACACTCTGCTTTTGGATGCAGTTCTCCGGCTGCGTACTTTGCCATTCAAAGGTCGAACAACGTTTCGCCCCGAACGAAATACCCAGTTTCCACATCCTTCTCACAAATTCTCATTTCAAGGAGAACACGCATGACAACTCTGGTGCAACTCATTCAGTACGATAAATGGGCGAACGACAGAGTAGTAGAATTCTTGACGCGAAGCAATGGCGGCACTGCCCGCGCGCTTCAAGTACTCGACCATATCCTGTTTGCACAGGAAGTGTGGCTCTGTAGGATTAAAGGACGACGCTACGAAAAACCTAGCTCCGAACTTCTCTTAGCCGACTATGCGAATGCTTTTCAGAAGACCTATGATGAGTATTTCGAATTCCTTTCTTGGTTACAAGAAGATGAGCTGGATAGCATTGTTGAGTATAGTGATTCCAAAGGGAATCCTTGGTCGAGTAGTCTGCGTGACATCATCATGCACGTGTGCAATCACGGAACTTATCATCGTGGACAAATCGCTATGCTCACTCGCGATGCTGGTGGAGAGCCGGTGTCGACGGATTATATCTTTATGAAGAGAGAAGCAAAGGACTGAGAAGCTTCCGTCGCTCTGCTGAGGTGATTAACTACTCGCACCTGAATACTTCACGAGTGCTTTGTTGAAGAAGTTCAGAGAGACAATGTACCATAATAGGGCACAAGCACCAGAGATACCAATGAGGAGATAGTCGGGTTGGTGCATGAGGAGTCGTGCTGGGATGGATGCGAGCATTGCCATGGGAACAGCAGTCAGCATAATCTTCCGCACCATCCCACTGTAGATGCTGTCCGGGCGCTGACCAAAGGTTTCAAGGTTCATCAGTATCCAGGAGAGTCCGTCAGATCCAACCACTCGCACATTGACCGCCATGAAGACGAATTGAAAGGCCATCATGGTCATCACACCAAGAACGACGAAGAAAGGATAGAGCACCAGACCCAACCATCGTTCGGCCAGTGGAATACCAGTGAGCGCGTAGATGAGAAAACTGATGGCTACAATGAGGTTGAACATTGACCCAACACTTGGATAGCGAAACATGCAGAGGAATGCTGTCGACAAAGGCTTCACCAGATAGAAATCTAGTTCACCACTTCGTACCAGATCAGAGAAACCCCAGAAGTTCGCCGAGCTGAGCATCATGTTAAGGGCATCAATAACAAAGAGAGTTCCAAGAAACAAGAGGATGTCTGGTCGTGAAAAACCTCCAAGATTAGGAGCATAGAGGTACAGCACTTCAAACAACAAGTACTGCACAGAGTACCAAACGATGTCCATGCCGAACATGGCAAGAAAGTGCCAGCGAAACTCCATCTCGCGACTCAAGGCGTTCCGAAAGAAACTCCACCACATGCGTAGATATCTCATTTAGCCTCCGAATGCTGCATAACGTTTAAGACCCATTCGCCAGAGCGACCAAACAACGACTGCACACACCATAGTCCCGCCCATTGCTTGTAAGAGAAGAAGCGGAGCCTGTTCACTAGATATCGAACCACTCATCAGAGCGGCTGGAATGTAGGAGAGAAACTGAAACGGCAGATAGGTCGAGAGGTCTCGCCAGAATGGTGGCAACGCAGATAAAGGAAACATCATCCCACTCAGCAAGCCCATTGCTATATCTTTCATTGCCTGAAAGGTCCACACTTCGTCTAACCAAAATGCCAAGTACGAGATACCGAGTGACATCAAGAAGTTCATGATCGCCCCGAGAATAATGATGGGCAAGGCAAAGAGAAAGCCCACCATTGAGAAAGGGATCTGTGAGCTGGTACTCAGAAAGAGTATGAGAAGGATAGTAGGAATAATGACAAAAAGTAATTGGGAAAGTCGTTCCGCAATGGCTAGACAAAATGTGTAGAGAGCAAGTGAAACTGGCTTCAAGAGATACATGTTCAATCCGCCGCTTCGGATCAAACCAGCAGGCTCGCGCTCCCGCAGACCATTGCGAGTAAGCGTAAAGCACATCACAGAGAAGCATAAATACACCAGCATTGCGCTCAAGTCCATGCCGGCAACTTGCTCTACTCCACGACTCTGAAACACCGCATACCACATATACATCTGAACGCTTGCATAAATCACAACGCCTAAGACAGCGTTGGTGATGTAGTTCATGCGATACTCCATCGCTGAACTCAGTCCAACGCGGATTACGGCCAGATATAGACGTAGGCGACTATGCATGCAAGCAAGATACAACGGCTTGAAATGACCGTCACCATGTGCACACTTCGTCAAGAGTCTATGCTGCGTATTGTCAAAAAAGAAATCCCACTCATGGCTAGTGCCTTGAATGGGATTGCTATGATTGCAGTATGGTGAGCCAGCTAGCACTTTCGTGTCAGCCGACAAAGCTACTTCTGAACGATATCTGCGCGTGTAGTATTCAAAAGTGCAACCAGATCGTTCACAAGCTTTGCGTTGGTCGTCGTGTTGACGCCGTTCTTCGCAAGACCTACACCAATATCTGCAACGAAGGCATCGAAGTCAGCAGAACTAACTTTCATTCCCATGCGTGAGTTGGTTGATGGGTTGTGCGCAGCCACCATGTTCATTCCACTATAGCTATAGTTTTTTGAGCCTGTAGCCACACACAGGAAGTCTGTGAAGTTCTTGCTCAAGCGTGAGAAGCCTGTTAAATCACCTTTGCTTACTTCTCCTAGAAGTGCTGGGAAGAATGCCGTCATTCTTGAGTCTGCTGCAATGACAAAGATGGAGCTGTCAACAACGTTTCTCAAAGTAAGACGACCCTTTTCAATCATTGTACCCGGCATGGCAGGGTCGGAAACCATGGTTGTACCACCAACTTGGTCATAGAGTGATACTACCGCGGGTGTAGTTGGTTCTGATTCTTTACACGAAGCAAACAGTACTCCACTGAGTATGATGCTAAGCGCGACAGCGCGAAACGAAAAATGTGTGGTCATAGAGTTTCAGGAATATGTGTGAATGAAATACTGTTCTTGAACACCGTAATCAAACTAGTCAAGCTGCTTGTGCAGCCAGCGTCCGATGCTGTGAAAGGTTGAGTTCGAACTCAAGCCTGCCGGACATGACGAGGCGAGGGCTGTCTGTGTCGGTACATAGACGCTTGCCTTGACCCCAGTACAAGAGCACAGTGCACTTTTGAGTTCTGATATTCGAGCTGTTTCTGTACGATAGCTATAGACCAGTGCATCGCGTTTTTCTGAGAGTTGCGACTGTTGCACTTCTGGAAACTGCCGAAGCGTTTTCTGAAGAGAAGTGAGCTCCGTTTGGTTCAAAGCTCGTTCGTAGTCAATGCGTCCCAACTGTACTTGTGTATTTACATACTCCCCTTCCTTGGCTGAGGTGTAGGCATACACATGCACAAGTGCTACCGCAGTAAAGGCTACAAGAGCAAAAGCGCTAATGATCAACAGTTTGATTTTCATGTGTTCTCTCCTATTTCCGGATACCTACGCACAGGAGTTGGGACTGGATCAGTTGGCTGCAGAAATTCTGTGGGCTTTTCAAGAAGAGCTCGAGAATGCTCGAAAACAGCGGTTTTTGCGAGAGTATGACCCTGGAGAGCAGTGACGGACTCTGGCAATTGAGCCGATTTCGTAAAGCTACCGAAGCAAGAATTCGTCAGCGCTGAGATCAGCGAATTCTATTTCGTTGTGCAGACGAGCTACTGGCAGTGTGGATGAATGTGTCCACGTCGTTAGGAGAGTTTTAGCAGCTGATTAGAGATACTGTTTTTGTCCGTTTGCGTTTTCGCAAGTGCGAGGGCTTGCTGAAAATGGACACGTGCTTGGCGCACATTCGTGTGTGAGTATAAGTGTCCGAGCAGTGAATGATAGAAGTGATTATCTACCAATTGGAGTTTCTCCGCTTCCCGAATAGCTTCCTCGACACTATTTGCTTTCGACAGAGCGTAAGTTCTGTTAAGTGCTGCAATTGGTGAGTATTCGATTTGTAAGAGACGATTGTAGTGCTGCAGAATGTTCTCCCACTTCTCATGGCTATCCAGCTTATGCGTGTGCCAATAGGCAATTGCTGCTTCGAGGTGATACTTATAGAGTCGTGGTCCTTGTGCGGCGTTGTTGAGGTAGCACTCTCCCTTGCGAATGAGCTCTTGGTTCCACTGTTCTGTGTCTTGATCCTCATAGAGCACAATCTCTCCCGCGCTATTGATGCGCGCATCAAAGCGCGAAGCATGAAAACACATGAGCGAGAGGAGTGCGTTAGCCTGCGGGGTGTTTGTGGATCGGTGTTCAACAAGCATCAGATTCAGACGCATTGCCTCCAAGCAAAGGTCTTTGCGAAGAATGGTGTTCTGAGAACGTGAGTAGTATCCTTCGTTGAAGAGGAGGTAGAGAGTGGAAAGTACCGACTCCATACGCGAGTCAATCTCCGTAGCAGTAGGCCATTGCATGTCGATATGCTCGGTTCGCAAGCGGTCTTTTGCACGCTGTAGACGTTTGTACATGCTGTCGCGAGTGCTCAAGAAAGCATCAGCGATTTCTTCCACTCCGAAGCCGCAAAGAATCTGGAGCGACAAGCCTATTTGCGCATCTTATGGGATGCTTGGATGACAGATAGCGAACATCATTTGCAACTGACTATCCACGATATTCTCAGCGGATAAATCAATATCTACTTCATACGAAGCATGAGTGAGTTCGTTTAGCTCATCCGCGACTTTCGTTTCGAAGATTCGATGATGCTTGAGTGCATCCTTGGTTTTGTTCTTGGAGACCGTGTAGAGCCAAGCAATGGGGTTTGGCGGCAGACCCTTGATTCCCCATGTTTCAGCGGCTAGAAGAAAGGTATCGCTAACAATATCCTCTGCTAGTTCAATATGACTCAAACCAAAGAGCTTGCTGAGCACTGCAACAAGCTTCCGGTATTCAGTTCGAAAGAGATGTGGTAAGAGTTCGGTGTTGTGCATAAAAGTACAGCCTTTCGCGAAGCGAAAGGCTGTAGAAGAAAACGTGAGAGTTACTCCATATGAATCAGACAACGAACCTCGACAGAGCCGTTCATCAAGAGGATCGGACAATCCTTCGAGAGTTCAGCAGCCTCGTCAATAGATTCTGCACGGATGATGATATAGCCACCGATTGACTCTTTGATCTCAGCATAGGGACCATCCGTAACAATCTTTCCAGGTCGCACTACACGCGCATCAGAAGCCAGCTGATTACCTGAGCTCACCAATTTGTTTTGTGCTGCCAGGCTGCCTATCCAGTCTTGCCAGGGTTTCATCATTGCCTGCATTTGCTCTGGTGATGGAGCTGGATCCTTGCTGACCGCTTCGCGACGAAACACTAATATGAATTCATTCATTGATTTGAATCTCCTAGTGATTTGAGTGCAAGGCTACGCCATTGCCTTCTGTGTCTGTAAAAAACGCCATAAAGCCAATCTCATCGCTGATCTTGGTCTTCGGCATACTCACCTTGCCGCCTGCCGCTTCGATCTTCGACAGGGCAACTGCCAGATCTGGATTTCCATTTAAGTAGATCTTCGCGCCAGAAGTGCTTGGTTGGTGCATTGGACCTTCTACCAAACTTCCAGAGACCTTGCCGTTCATGTCTTCCGAAGGAAAAAACGCCATCTTCATGCCCATCATTTCCGACTGGTGCATCTCAATGCCAAATACCGTTTCGTAGAACTTCGTTGCGCGCTGGATATCTGCGACTGAGATCTCAAACCAATTCAAGGAGTTTTCTTGAGCCGTCATAGGGGTATGTAGTAAAGTGAAACAAGATGTACATACCATTAACGATCGAGAATTGCGGATTGGACAGATGGGGCGCGAGAAATAGAATAATTTTTGATCTCGCAATCAATTCCACAGTAAAGGGCGACACAACGGCATCAAGGTGCAACACTCAAAGGCACAAACACTGTCTTTCCGTCTGAACCCTCAAATTGAAGCGCATACATTCCAGGTGTGAGAGAACGAAGGTCGAGTGTAATTGTTGAGTTAGGATCATCAACCCTTTGTGAACTCACGCAACTACCGAGCACTGCATGCAGGCGCAGCCTGCATGGATAAGCAAAAGACGTTGGAAGACTAATACGACAATACTCTCGCGCTGGCTGAGGAAATACCATAGTGCCGAAGTGCTGATCCTCAACGTCTGTCGTACTCTCTTCCGTTGTGAAACGACACGTATCTGATGCAGCACTCAGAGCGCCTGTAGCTATGCTGTACACACACCAGTAGTAGCTTCTTAGTCCTGCTAGATTTTGAACGCTCATAGTTTCGAAAGAAGCATTGATGGTGCTATCGAGTACGGGATTCTTGAGTATCATTTCTTCAGATATCACAACACGATACATCTGTGCATCCTTCACCTTAGTCCAGCTCAGGCTGAGTGGTAGTGCTGCTTTGCTCTCATCGCAAACTGGCGACACGAGAGTAGTAGCAGCTAAACTGTGAGGAAGTCTAAACTTCCAAACGCTACTCCATGCAGAGGAGTCAGAAGCCGTATAACCTCGCACGCGCCAAAAGTAGAATCCTGTATCGAGTGCGTTGAACTGCTGTGTGATGCTTTTCACGGTTGTTATCTGCACAAAGTCAAGCGTGCGAAAGAGTGAATCTCTGCTGATCTCAACGCGATACATCAGTGCAGTCCATGCGTTCTGCCATAGCATTGCTACTGTGGTACTTGAAACGGAACTAGCATGTGCAGGTGAGAGAAGTTGTGGTGCATCTAGAGGCTGTTGCGGAGCTTGAGCACTCGTTTTCATGCCGTTGCCGAAGCTCGAAACCCACACATCTTGTGGCTTGTAAGGATTGAAGAAGACACGCTCCGGCTGACGAAAGGTGTAGGCTTCTACTTGCACTGCCGTTGGATCGCTCTGGCTAAGATCATTAAAGAACCAAAGACCTTCTGTTTCTGTTGTCATGTATGCTTTTTTGTTGTCCAGCGGATCGAAGCTCAATGAACTCACGCGATCGAGCCTTGAGATTCGCGTCCAGTTTTGTCCTCGATTGGTAGTACGATACAAGCCACCCTTTCCATTTGGCGCACCGCCCCAGCCGCTGAACACCGCACAGTACCAGGTATTCTGAGCTGCATCACTTGGATCGATAACGATGTCTTTTGTCCAGTACTGCATGTTCGCATCACTTCTATCAGACCAGGAGGTTCCATTCCACAGGAAGACACCACTGCTTGCACTGAAGCTACCGCTTGAAGTACGTCGTCCAGAGTAACTAGCCACGAGCGAGCCGTCATTGAGCACACGAAGATTGAAGGGGTGTCCTTCTGTTCGAGGCGGTGCCGCAAGACGTGTCCAAACAGATGCTGCACCCGTCGTAATATCATTGCACACGAACACTCCGCCCTGTGTAGAGTGTATAACACTAGCATACATGCGTTTACTGTTGGTAGGGTCAAGAGCAAGCCAAATGACGGGGTGTGCGAAGTCGTGCATCAATTGCCATACTGCACCATTGTTAGTGCTAAAGAGAACCTTGCCTCGACCGCCGTCAATACGCGCGTCTTGCAAATAGGTACTCTGATACATATCGTGCACTGTCGAGGTCGCGCCATAGACCACCGCGCTTTGCGGATGTTTAACAACGTAGTACATACTGTTGTCGCTGTGTCCACTATAGTTAAATCCCCAACTATCTCCACCATCGGTTGAGCGCACTCCTTGAATATCCGAGTAACAGCTGAACATGTTGAGCGAGTCGAGCCAGACCACGTGCCAGCACGTAGTATTCTCGAGGCCAATACTCTTATAGCTCTTTGCCTTCGGTGTTGCGCTACCTTCGGGGTTCTCGCTTGCGGTACTGACATAAGCTTGTTTCCAGTGTGCACCGCCATCTGTGCTGATGTGCGCAAAACCAAAGTCGGTCATCACCAGTTCATTGCCATTACTCCGATTCACTGCAAAGCCCAATGCCACTTCCCCATAGCTCCATTGACGATCTCCGCCCTGACCACTCCAGCCGGTACTCACATTCTCATTATTTGTTGATTTGAAGACTTCTACCCAGCTATTCCCTCCGTTCGTGCTTTTGTACACTACAGGTACTGAATTGGAACTTCCACCTGCAGCGTAACACAGCGACTCATTTTCCGCCTCGCATCCAACAAAGTAGAGCTCATGGCCTGCAGCAATTCCGCTGACTTTCTTTTGCCATTGCTTTGCATCCATGGTTGTGGTGTAGATGCCCTGGAAGGCTGGTCTATCCAATGCACTCACACCACCATACACGTCGCCGGCAGCATGAACAGCTGCGTAGAGAGTAGTCGTTGTTCGAATACCAATGGTTTGAGAACCGCTCAAGGAAAATATCGCCTGCGTGGTTGTATCAAGGCCAACGACATCTTTGCGATAGGCAAAGGTGTTCGCGTCATCCGATGAATAGAGGATACCTGTACTCAAACCGACAAAGATCTCAGAGTCGAAGAAGAGTGCACCTGCAACATGAATGCCGGCAGGGTTTGCAGTACGATAGATGACTTTCCACGTTTTTGCTCCATCGCGTGAACAGTAGACAGTGGTATAGTCCGCAAGCACAAGCAGATCGGGCTGAGTATAGGAAGCAAAGAGATAGAAAGCTCCAGCGCTGGTTGGGTCCGAGCTCATTGGCGTCCAGGTTCTACCACCGTCCGTTGATTTCGTAGGACGATAGCTATCGGAGCCATCAAGATTGGTGACGTCGATTGAATACTGTATCAGTGGATTTGAAGTGAACTGAATCTGTCCACGAGTGTTGAAGGTCTGCAACTCACGGAAGGGAGTTTGCGACCAGGAGCGTCCGTAGTCCGTTGTTCGAAAGGACTGACTCATATCGCACGATATTGCTAGCTCTCCAGGCACTCCCGGGTTGAAACTCGGTAGGAAGAGAGCGCCTCCACCACCTGGTCCGCGAGATTGAAAGTTCGTTGGTTGTGCTAGACATTGAGTCTGAAGCAGACTTAGGACAAAAGTCAAACTGAGGATGGAAGCTAGGGTTCGCATAGGCTTTGTCTTCGATTGTTTTTTGTCAAGTTAGACAGGACTTGATCAATGACAAACACAGTACTTGGTTGTCAGACCCAGTTTAACGCTCTGACAAACCACTTTCCTTGAAATTCTATGTTCGCGATGTCCTTTTGTCATGGAGCAGCTTCGCTGCTCTATGGTAGCAAGAAGTCCTAAAAAGAGCCGAAATGCCGCATCTTCTCTAACTTTGCTGTATCCACTAGGAGTATTTATGCGTTTCGTACTTAGCCTTTGTCTTGTTGTTTGTGCCTGCAGCTCAGCTCGTGCACAGAATCTGTATACCGACACTCTCGTACGGGAGCTACGCTTGAGTTTCTCGCAGCCGAATTGGCAGCAGTTGTTGAAGGATAATGTAGTGTCGGAGACCGACATCCCAGTAAGCTTGAGCGTCGATGGAGTACGATATGACAGTGTAGGTATTCGGTATAAAGGAAACTCGTCCTATAACATTCCCGGCGATAAGAAACCATTCAACATTTCGATGGATGCATTTCGGGAGGATCAGTTATTAATGGGTTATAAAACTCTTAATCTTAATAACTGCTTTAAAGACCCAACGTATTGTCGTGAGAAGATTGCCTACGAACTCGCAGCACGCTACCTCCCTGCGGCAAAGGCTGCCTATGTAAAGTTGTATATCAATGATGTGTATTGGGGTCTGTACTTAAACGTTCAGCAACTCAACGGTACTTTTCTGCGCGAGTGGTTCGGAAGCAGCAGTGGCAACAATTATAAATGCGACCCGCGTGGTGATTTGCAGTGGATGGGTGCAGATACTGCGCAGTACAAAAAGAACTATGAAAAGAAGACCAATGAGGATATAGCTGACTGGTCCGACTTAGTGTCGTTCATCGACAAACTCAACAACCTGCCTGCACAGAACTTTCAAACAGAGATCGAGAAGGTCTTAGATGTAGACCGTGCTCTCTGGTACATAGCATTCTGCAACGTGCTTGTCAACCTTGACTCGTATATCGGTTCTGCGCACAACTATTACCTCTACAACAATCCTGTAGACAAACGGTTCTCCATGATTCCTTGGGACATGAATGAGGTCCTCGGCGTGTTTCAAATCGGCATGAACGTTCCACAGTTAGAGCAACTCCCGCTGAACTATGGTATGCAGCGACCTCTGGTCCGCCGACTTCTTGCCATCCCAGAGTACAGCCAGCGCTATGCTGCGCATATGCGTACACTCGTTGAAGAAGCATTAGACGAGAAGTTTTGGTCTGAGCGCATAACAGCGCATCAGAATCTGATACGTACAGCAGTCGAGAGCGACAGCAAGAAGCTGTATAGTATGGCGATGTTCAACTTGAATGTGGATAGCAATGTGACTCTTCAAGGTCCAGGAGGACTTACCATTCCAGGAGTCCTGCGCTTTATACGCAATCGAAAGAGCTATCTCCAAACTACTCCTGAGATACAGCATAGTGTACAGAATGCGCTCACAGTTCTGCACGAGCCAATACAACCAACTTCAACGGATAGCGTGTTGGTGCGAGCAATGCTCAGCACAATAGCACCAGCGCGCTTATGGTATAGTATAGCTAGCTCAGCCTTCAAGAGTGTGGAGATGCATGATCTCATCATGGGTGCAATTTGGGTAGGCGCTTACATCCCAGCAGCAGCTCCAGGCAGCTTGGTACGCTTCTATGTTGAAGTCGCTGATTCTAGTAAAGCTGTACACTACAGCCCTGAACATGCAGAGCACATAACAGAGTCGTACGTAGTCCACACAGTTCAAAGATCGTTTCCTGTGGTCATCAATGAACTCATGGCTTCGAATCAAAGTGCTGTTCAAGATCCGCAAGGACAGTTTGAGGATTGGATCGAGTTGTACAACACAGCGGATTCAGCCGTGGATCTAAGCGGGCTTTATCTGACAGATGATAACAATTCACGACGCTGGAGCATTCCTCAAGGCACGATGATGCCTGCTATGTCGTATCTCCTGGTCTGGGCGGATGAAGACACGACTGACGTTCCAGGGGTACATGCGAATTTCAAACTTTCAAAGTCGGGCGAGGCAGTGCTTTTATACGACACTGAGGCTCACAACAATGTACTCCTCGATTCCGTTTCCTTCGGAGCGCAATCCGATAACATCTCTTATGGCAGAATTCCAAATGGAAGTGGTCCATTTGTGCCTCTGCAACCATCAAGTCCGGGAGCGATCAATCTCATACTCTCGGATGTTGTATCTGAGCACTCGAAGTCAGTGAGTCTGTATCCCAACCCTGTGCATGAGACCATGTGGTTGACGACAAGCGAAGCCCAGACGGAACCTTCAGCGACAACGACACTCTATGACGCTCTGGGACAACGCATACCATCTTCACTGTACAGCATGACAAGAGCATCGACAGGTGAAGGATCTCGAGGAACTCATGTGCAGCATCTCATGATACATGTACATGCTCTTGCACCTGGTGTCTATTACCTACAGTGTGGAGCTCAGCATTATTCCTTCATCAAGTATTGAACGAGAAGATCATACAAAACGGCATTAGTTGGAGTACTGAAACCCGGTTCGGACAGATCAGTAGCATCTAACTGAATGACTTTTGTGGTTTCACTGCAGGGTGCCTAGTTCCCAACACAAAGCCTTGTGTTTTGAAGAGAGTTTGAGCTTTGGAGTTGAATGGTGTAGGAACCAGGACTAAGAGTCTCAAGCGGAATAGTCAACGAATGCGCTCCAGACTCAAGAGTACCTGCATCCACGTTCATGCATTCTCGTCCGAACAGATCATAAACCCTACACATCGCGGGTCCAGCACTACCAGTATGAAATCTCAACGTAGCGGAACCCAAGGCGGGTTGTGGAGCAACCGAGATTTCGGTGACGGTGTTTATGGCGTCGGTGGCAACATCATTGACCTCTGAGAAGTCACTCACCTTTGCTTTGAAGCTGCCGTTGTCTTTGGTAACAACGATGACATTGTCGCCGCTAATTGCTAACGACACTATATTCTTCGTGCTCAGTCCTCCATTTCGTGCAACCCAGCTAGCACCTTGATCAGTTGATACAAGGATGCCAGCATCCGATGTGCCGGCGAATATCAGCTCAGTGCTCACTGCGAGACTTGTCACTGGGGCAGACTTACTCTCGATGTTCACAGAAGTCCACTTTGCACCTGTGTCACTTGACATTAGAATCTTTCCGATACCGCCTGCGTAGATTTTAGATGGTGTTGCCAACAGCGAACGCAAGCTTCCGCTATGCGTGGGGTAAGATCCCCATTTCGAGCCTTCATTTGTAGATCTCCACGCGGAACCAAAATCATCAATTGCAAGAACGGCATTCCCTAACGAAACGATCTCGCCTATGTAGCCGGTGAAGCTCGCTCCGCTCTTCCATGTTTCGCCGAGATCCGTTGAAACTTGTGTTAGTCCAACGTCAGCGGAGTTCATCGCACCTGCGATGATGGTAGATTCGCACAAGCCCACAGCACTAACGTACAGATTGGGGAGCACTCCTTTTGTTGGGAGTCGCCAGGATTGTCCTTTGTCAGTAGAAACGAAGATGCCTGAGTTACCAGTCGCAGCCACAACAACATTGCTATTTGCAGCTATGGATACTATTGTGGCAGGGCTGCCTAGTTTAAGATCTGCCGACTTCGGTGTCCATGAATTGCCATCATCTGTTGACATGTAGAACTCTTTTCCCGCAAGTGCAAAGACGAAGCCTCCACCTGCTATCAACTTCGTTACGCCTGTGTTTGGCAGATCTGCAGCCATCGGAGCCCATTGGGCGTGAACAAGACAGCACTGAGTAAGTGCCGCAACGACCAAAGAGAGTATTCGTGTTCTCATAAATACCTTATGCGTTAGTGTGTGTACGTGCAAGTATATGCGTATATGTGCTTGAGCCTAAAAAGGCCTGTATTCTGTGTATGTTCGACCCAAACAACTTAGTCGGACTCAGACCGGTACTCACTACGTATTTGCTACG
>JBGAVD010000014.1:0-15964 GCA_044228285.1 Chlorobiota bacterium | reverse complement strand
CCAGCCAGCCAATGTGGGATGATGCCACTCTATGCCCGAATAGTCAACAATAGCCTTGCTCAAGACGGTTGCAGTATCGAAGCCCAAATCCGTGATACAAGAACGCAAGGGGTCGTGTATAGTCGTGTCGTCTATGTTCCATTTGTTAGGGCTGCATCCAGTATTCGAGTGCCTATGCCTACGTGGGATGCAAGACCATTATTTACAAACAGGATCGGTTCAAAAAGTGTCACCTTGCGACTTCGAGTTCAAAGCCTCGGCGGGGACGCAGATAGCTTGGATAATGAAGTCTCACAGCAACAGGACTTCTTTTGCAACAACGCGTTCTCGTACTTCGATGCAAAGCCGATAGGAGATGTTGCTCGTTTTACCACTTTGTTTTTTGGCCCGTACCTGAGCCTTTGTGGATTGAATCTACATGGCTATCAAAACTCTGAGTTTAGCGTGAGTACTGCAATCGGCGACCCCGGTGGCAGCGGCTCGGGAGAATTTGCGATGCGATTTGATCTCAAGGCAGCAGCAAACTCGTCTGGTAGTCTACTAGCTGGGTTACAGGTTTTCTTTAAGGACGCTTTCGGCAACGATGACAATGTGAGATTTAGGTTCTATTATCATGATGAAGCAACTGGAATGCCAGGGCAGATGATACCTTCTTCACAGTTAAGGTCTAAAAAAGGTCGGGATGATCTTACAGCTTATTTTCTGTATGATACACTTACCACTCGCCTTTATGACTCACCACTTGATCTCATGATCAGTTCGGGCACCTTGTGGGTATCCGCAGTGCAATTGTTATACGCTGGTTTAGATCTTGAAGCGTCAGCTAAACGTTCAGGAGTGCAGTTAAGTGCGATTGATGACCAGAACAAGGGTGCAGCAAACTGTAACTTGATTCTTGACAAGCGATTTCGGAAGTACAACAGGAGTGGGCAGCGTGTCAATGATACGGTCTTCGCGTTTCGCAATTTTCACAGTACGAATAGCTTGGATAGTGGTTCTTGGCAAGCGCTCTTTCCCACTGTTGGGAACTTGGGTTATGCTCATAGAGACTATTTGGGAACTGTTGGGGCGACACCGACCTATACTCGTGGCTCATGGATGCCGATGATTCAGCCGTACTTTCGCAACCCAGCGGATACCGCGACAGGAGTGAGTACCGAAGATGAGTTTGATGTACCGTTGCCAACTAGCTCCACGGGTCATGCCGTACTAGAACTTTGTAATCCAAGCCCTGTGACAAACAATGCCACAATCTTCTATACTGTGGATACTGACACACATTGCACTCTTCCGTGAGCACGTTGCCAATCTTGGTTCTTCGCTAGCCAATGAGTCTGGTACATATTGCAGGAGCTACCCAAAACTCAAACGCATAGATCTCATTGGACTCAAAATCTGCTATATTCCGTCGCTGTTCATACACCAGATAGCCCACTTATTCGTTCTTTCACGGACACAGAGTTGAGTATTTACTGCTACTGTTTTTGTTCCAAGTATTGCCTTTATGAATAAGCTCCGTCGTTCCTTTCTCACAGCGCTTCCCACTTTTATGTTGGGAGACTCCTTGCTCCGTGCCTCATCTCAGCTTGCGCATCCTATGCTTGGTAGAGAGATAGCGCAGCTCACGACAGATTTTGCCAAGAACCCAAATCTACCCGTGATGCTTCCTGGATGGGAAGGAAACCCTCTGGATTCGTCAAAGCGTTTCCTCAACCATGAGTACATCCACGATACATCCATTTGGCGCTTGGTGGACTGGCAAACGTCGCCGAGTAGTTCAAGTAAAGAGAAGAAGGCAGATACTTTTCGCCTTCGTGTGGTGAGAGACGATTCGTTCCTCAAGAACGACCAGGATTGCATAGTATGGTTTGGTCACGCGAGTTTCTTTATTCGTGTGGGAGGCATAAGCTTCTTTACCGATCCGCTGTTCGGCAATATTTTTATGCGCGATCGACTGTGTTCGCTCCCTGTCTCGCCTGAGTACATCAAAGATCTTGATGTGGTGCTGATGTCGCATGTGCACGCAGATCATGCCGACCCTCCATCGCTCCGCTATCTCAGCAAACGCAATGCAAATTCACAGTATCTCTGCGGACTAGGTGCAGATGAAGTGATCCGCGATCTCAATGGTGCACAACATATTCAGGCTGCAGGATGGTTTCAACAGTATGATACCACATTCCTTCGTGGTGGTCGTGTAGCTGAGGTGTACTATATGCCCGCCAGACACTGGTCACGCCGCGGTGTCTTTGACCAGAACGCAGCTCTATGGGGCAGCTTTGTTATTCGAGCAAATGCTAAGACCATCTTTTGGGGTGGTGACTCTGGCTATGGATCACACTTTGCAAAGGTGAAAGAACTCTTTGGTCCCGTCGATGTTGCGATCATCGGTGTAGGTGCCTACAAACCAGAGTGGTTTATGTCGCAAAATCACACCTCACCACAAAGCGCTGTTCGCGCTGCCGATGATATGGGCGCAAAGCAGTTCATTCCCATGCACTATGCCACCTATGATCTGGCTGATGAAGCACCAGGCGACCCCGTTCGCGCCCTTCAGGCTATGCGCGAATCTGGGAAGCAGAAGACGGAAATCTTGATCCCTCATGTGGGCGAAATCGTCAAAATCTGATAGAAAACGAGGTTTTCTTTCTATGTCCAGTCTGACACTTTAAAATTTTCATAAGCTCGCGATTATTCCGTTGCGTTGATGCGTCTGACGTCCTAAATTGGTTCGGACCTACGTCCAAAACGACACCATTCTTTCACGCAAACAGAGAGCGAGATGCCCCGATTTCTCCGATCACTGTTTAAGCGCAAGAGCACGGCTGAACCCGAAACTCTGCGCCAAATCATGCCTCATCTTGTGCTCAGTCGCAAGAAGGTAAAGCACGCTCGCATCATGGTTCATCATGATGGCAAGGTGCATTTTGTTGCTCCATTGCGCTACTCACACGAGCGAGTTGTTGAGCTTATCGAAAAGCACTCTGACTGGATTCTGAAGCAACGTGATCGTTTCTCCAAACTGGCCCGCATCGAAGTTAAAGCAAACGAAGTGCTGTTCCGCGGGAAGTGCTATCGCTTTGTGTTTCGCGCTAGCCTACATGATGAAGTGTGGATTGATAGTGATGAGTTGAGCATCTGCTCTGGACGTAACTTGCTCGATCCTGCTGTTGCTGAACAATGGTACAAAGAAGAAGCCGCAAAGGTCTTTGCACGGAGAGTAGATGTGATGTCTGAACGCTACGGCTTCCACTACACCAAGATCCGTATCTCATCGCCCAAAACTATTTGGGGCAGTTGCTCCTCACAACATGCGCTGAGCTTTAACTGGCGCCTCATCAAAGCACCACCCTTTGTGCTCGATTATCTGGTGCTGCACGAGTTGGCTCACACAAAAGTAGCCGACCACTCCGCTCGCTTCTGGAACCTCGTTGCCAGTGTCTGCCCTCGCCACCAAGAAGCCATAGAATGGCTCAAAACCTACGGTCGCTGGATATAAAGACCCGTACGTTGGCGCACATTCCTGAGCTGTAGATGCATGTGCCTACCCACGAACTGAACCCTTCAACAGCAAGCGGTGCGAAGCACAGGTTGATAAGAAAGACTCTTGAAGTAAACAGGTGCAGACCAAACATAGCTCTGGCTCTGCAGCTGAAGTGCATGCCTCTTGAAGTGTAGTTAATCTATAGTCCTGTTGAAATAAACTCGTTAGTTGCGAGTGTAGCTCGTATCCAATGGATCGGATGGATATTGCTTGAGATATTCCTCTTTCTCGCGTTTCCAGCGCTCCCGCTCTGGGAAATCGGGAATGACTGCTGCGCCTGGTACACCCATGAGAGGGTAGTCTTTACGCAGAGGGTAGAGAGGCTCACCACTGATAGGGTCGACATAATCTTCTGGCATATAGAAGCGACGGAGGTCAGGGTGACCATCGAAGATGATGCCATACATGTCATAGCTTTCGCGCTCATACCAATTGGCGCTTTCCCAAAGAGAAACTACTGAGGGAACATGAACGTCCGACTCAGGAACTGCAACTTTCAGGCGTAAGCGATCTTTGTTGCTGATTGAGTAGAGAAAATACACCACTTCAAAGCGATGTTCGCGTTTGTTCATCCAATCAATAACAGTCACGTCGATGAGTTGCTCAAAACGCGTTGTTGGGTGATCTCGAAGTTCACGCAAAGCGTCAACGAGTTCAGATCGGTCTACCTGCACAGAATACTGTCCGTGGTGTTCGCTAATGCGAGCTTCGCCAAGGACTGGACTCAATACGTCGGCAATCTGTTGTTTTGATATGGCCATAGTGTAATTCCTCAGGATCGTTCGGGACACGAATTTACAAAAGCAAAAGCAGCCCTCACAGAGTCTTTTTCCTCAGCGCGGGTGCGTTCCGCACCACGCCACTTCGGCTGTCGTGCTTGCTAAGAGCTATTGAAAGGACATACGATGCGTACACAAAGGGATTTAGAGGCACAAAGAGCCGAGCTTGTCCTGTTTGTGGCTAGTGATTGAGTGGTGATTGGCCTTTTTTAGCGTCGTTTCAGCCGATAAATGTACGCCAGAACCTGAGCCACTGCCTTAAACAGCTTTTCTGGAATCTCCTGATCTACCTCGCAGGTTGCATAGAGCGTACGTGCTAGCGGTGGGTCTTCAACAATCGGGATCGAATGCTTGGTTGCGATTTCCCGGATTTTCAGAGCGAGGAAGTCAACACCCTTGGCGACCACTTTCGGTGCCGACATGTTTCCTTGCTGATAACTAATAGCAACAGCGTAGTGGGTAGGGTTGGTGATGATGACATCGGCTGTTTGCACATTCTTGAGCATGATCTTGCGTAAGCGCTGACGTCCAATGTTCCGAATCCGCTGCTTTACGCCCACGTCACCTTCGGCTTGCTTCGACTCTTCCTTCACCTCTTGCTTACTCATCTTCATGTCTTCCTTAAAACGTCGTTTCTGGAAGAAGAAGTCTGCCACAGCAATACACACATACACCGATCCCACTTTCAACACCAACTCGAAGCCAGTGGTAGCCATGAAGGTGGCTACTGCCGTAAAGGGCATTTGCATGAGTGTCATGAGTACTTCTGTTTTTGAAGAGAGTACTTGATAGACAATAAAACCGAAGAGGAGAAGCTTGAAGGAGTTCTTGAGAATCTCGAAGTACGCGGTCTTGGAGAAGAACATGCGCTTCAAGCCCGTGAGAGGATTGAAGATCTGCGCAAAGTTGATTCCCTTTGTGAACTTCTCGGTAGCAAAGTGAAAGCCCACTTGGGCTATCTCGATACTTACACCGATAGCCATGATGATGAACATCAGCGGCAAGGTCATTGAGGCAATGAAGAGCACAACAACGGTGTAGTAGTGGGGAATGGAAGTGTCGGTGATTGTTACGGTTGGAGCAACTCGAAGCAAGTAGCTCATGAGTCCACCGATCTTATCGAACATACCCTGGCCGAAGCTGAAAACCATCCAGCCACCAAACAAGAGAACAGCCGCGTTGACCGCGTCCGTGCTCTTAGCTACCTGTCCCCGATTCCGTGCGTCATTGAGTTTTTTCCCAGACGCATCTTCGGTCTTCTGTTGTCCATCCGGCGTCTCTTTTGCCATCCTGGCTCCAGCCTGTTGGGCTATTGAAAAACGAGATGTTGCAAACCAAGTGCCAGCTCGGACGGTGTGGAAATCAATAGGTAAAAATGCGTATTTCTGTGTTTTAAGCGTGTTTCTTGGCTTAACTTTTCCACATGAGGATAAAATCGTGCATAAATAAAGGGCGCTCGGAGTGCGTGGAGCTCTTGTAGGGACAATAGGCTACGCACTATTTTGCACGCGTTCAGAAGAAACTCAATCATTCAGCTCGTCGCTGAACAATCGGGTTCCACACAATGTCGTTGCCGGCGCGACGCTCCGTAGACCTAGATAGCAACTCGCGCTATCCTCTATGATCTACGCAACTTTCTCTCTCGCTTTGCCGGCTCTTCGCACGTATCTGGTCTCGAGCCTTGTGTTGTGGTTAAGTGCAGTGGTCAAGTGCTGTTTCAGCCTCGAACCTGGCGCGCAGTACACAACATCTTCCAAGCTCCTGGCTGAGGAAGTGTCTGGGTTCAGTGCTCAGCATCATCAATCCCTCGCATCACTCGTTCGTAGAGTTCTCGTGCTCGCATTCCTCGCAATAGTTGACCGTACTACGAGCGCTGTATCTCAGCGCTTCATAGTGCTTCGAATAAACAACTGATCTTCGTTACACAATATCTCAGATAGACGGCAAGCGTTTTGTCTGCCGAGCCGCAAGCTCGCTCGACCTCAGGCACATGGCGGAGCCATGTATTCTTACACCAGGCAGGTGCTCAACAGGTGTTCCACAGGATACATGCACATTGAAAAATCGGAACAGTCCGCTCGATTTTCCATAGACCACTTCCCAAACAACTATTACATGAGCACCATGAGCACAATCAATACAATCAACACAATCAACACAATCGACTCGATCAATACAATCGTTTGCACAAAGCCTTCGAATGCTGTCTCACTTGCCCAGCCTGCATTGACTGGCGCACATGCAAACACGCTGAGCGTCATGAGTACAGCACAGACGAACTCAAGCGTAGCAGTTATGAGTGCGGTTGGTACGCTTTCTCCTTTCAGTAGTCTACACAGTGCGGCTCCACCTGGAGTACAGATAGCTGGTGGGGTAGAGAGTAGAGGCACGGTGACAGAGAATGAGGAGCCTAGTTATGCTAATCTTTGGCAGGGCACGATGAGCAATGTGGCTACACACTTGTATCGTAGCTTCGGTTATGCTACCTCGCACGACCGCGCGGATGCCTTGCATAACGCTATCCTTCGTTTGCTTTCACTGCAGGCGAAATCTGGAATTCACTTACATGAAGAGGAATTGCGAAAGTGGCTGCACTGCGTAGCCTCGCGCATGTTGTTGGATGCGCGGCGTATGCAACTTCGCACAACAGTATTCAGCGATTTAGGATCGAGTGAGACAATCCCGGAGTCTGAACTGGATCTCGATGACGACTTCTTTGAAGAACTGCCTACACAGCACAGTCTGGACATAAGCTATGCACTTCAACGATTGTCGCCTTCACTTCGAGCTTGCTTCGAACTTCATAGTCAGGGCTTCAGCGCTGAGGAGGTTGCTTGCACCTTGGGTCTGGGGAGAGATGCTGTCCATAAACGCATTCAACGAGCCCGACGAGAACTGCAAATGAACCTAAAAGAGTATCTCTAAAGTCGCTTCACTTCGAGTTCATAACACCCAGATACCACAAGCGCACGCAAGATCTTTCTTGCGTGCGCTTGCTCGTACTATGCGTTAAGGTTGCAGAATGCCATGAAGCATTCGTTGCTAGTGTAACACGACGAACTTCTTGCTACGAACTGCATCGTTGCAACTGAGTTGTAGATAGTACACTCCGTTTGGAAGATGCTCAATGCTGATAGCCTTGCGATTGAGTCCAACATCGGAGTACTCTTGAAGAGTGCTGATAAGTGTGTTTGCAATTGGATTGATCACACTGAGTTCTACTACTCCGGCACTGCGTGCCGAGTAGCGTAGATAGAGCATGGTACTTGCTGGGTTTGGAGACACATCAAGTTCATCGATACGTGATGCTGAGAACTCTTCAGGAACATCAACCGTTTGAGAGCTTTGTTCAGCTTTCGTTTTCATTGCCTCTTCGTTTCCAACGCTATCGCTTGCAATGGAGAAGAACTTGTACTGTACACCTGGTTCACATTGATAGAGAAAGGTTGTCTGTGCAGAGAGCATCAGCGGGATGTATGCACTATCGTTGCGAGATCCATACAGGGTAACATAGCGAACGCCACTGAGTGCGTCTTGTGCGCTGACGTGGAATCGGTACAGATATGGAGTTGCAGTTGTACGCACTTCTGTGAGCTGCGATTGCGGCGCACTAAGGTCCAAAGCATTGGAATAGGTGTTCGTGTAGATTGGCTGGTTCAGATCGAAGATGATCTTGGCGCGGTTGACGATTGCGACATTCTCGGGAAGATTTGACTTCAGCTTCACGCTGAAGCGCACACAGCCTTCGCCCTCTGGTGCATTTACATTTGGAGGCAAGAAGCCGGCATCAGGATCTTCTGGATAGTCCATCGTTGCAGGGTTCAACGTGATAAACTGCCAACGAACAATACCGGTTGCAGTATCAATACTTGCATTTACCCGAAGCATCTCTGCTTTATTGCGTACGGAGTCGATGTTGATAGTGAAGTGCGAGATTGTGCTCAGTGGGTGAGTAACCGTTGCACCATAGCTGAATGATCCGAAAGTGAAACTCGAAAGATCGAATACCTTTTTGTCGAGCGTATCGAGAATGATTACCTCTTGTGCTGCAGCACTTGCACTGGACTTGTTCTCAAAGAAGATGCTGTAGTCATAGCTGCCTTGATTGTGAGTGAAGCGTTGTGCAGTGTATCCATGAGGTCCAACCATTTCATTTGGATCGAAGGAACTGACTGCTGCGACGTATTGGTCTTTCTTGGAGAGATGTTTGAACTTCTCTCGACACTTCGCGTCGGCCGAGGCAAGCTTGCGCACATCCTTCTTGATCTTGTTCAGCTCGATGATGGTCTTGTACGATGCATAGGCAAACTTTGCAGCCTTTGTTGGCGGAAACACATCCATGGCACAACCAACGCCGATAGCGGTCATGTCTACTGCCCAGTTGCCCCAACCCCAAGCCCACTCGCCCCAGGTTTTGTAGGGCTTGCCGTCGGAGTCTTTGCCGATCTTTCGTTCAATCACCCTCGACATCATACCATAGGATTCCTTTCCGATGTTCTTTAAGCAACCCGCACCCGGAATGAACTTCAGGCCTAGGTCCAAACCCTTTTCCATTGCATACCAAGCAATGGCTTCGTTGATGCATGAAGCAACAGCATCGTCGAAAGGTGATTGGAAGTAGGGAGCGTTCATCCATGTGTAGAGCTTGAAACTCTGATTGGTCTTGATTTTGAGTTCGAGTGTACGACTTGAGTTGGCAGGAATGTTCGGTATGTAAAACACATACACATACCCTTCAAAGGGCTCGCCAAAAAGTTCATCGATCTCAAAACGATTAGGTACACTATCGAGCAGATAGCTCAAACCCGATGCCGCTGTTGATGCTGATACAGCAATGTTCAGATTGCGGAAGTCGAGTTCCAAGCCATCAGATTTGCTGACGACCATAAGTAACGGAACGCCGCTTGCATCCACATTGCCAGAGTTTCCAATGTTCATTTGGTAGCTCTGCCAGCGTCCAAAGAGAATGCGATTACGACCATCAACACTCACAAAGGGCTGCGCAGCAGTTGCTGCTTCGATAGTAAACGACTTCAGAAGGCGCATTACTGTGTCACCTGGGAACTGCACTGCTACATCATAGACACCCAGTGGTTTCGATCGGAGATCAAAGCGCGCATACATGGCGTCCATGCGTTCGATGTAGGACGTGTCTGCTTGAATCGTTGTTGGTCCTTCAAGCCAAACCTTTGCATCACGTGCGAAGCCAGCACCATAGACCAGAATCGAAGCATCGCCTGCATTGCCCGCTCTATTGCTGACAACCTCACGCAGACCTCTCACTTGAATCACATCAAAACTATCGCGCGTTCCCAGTTTGTTTGTTGCCTGCAGAGTTACCGTGTACACACCTGGTTGTTTGTAAGTGTGTGTTGGGTTAACGGTGGTATCTGTCGTGCCGTCTCCAAAGTTCCAGCGAAAGCTTCGCGAGAAACTGCTGGTGTTACGAAACGAGATGGTGTTGAGATACTGATAGGCTTCGAACGAAGGTTCTGGCACAAAGGTCTTTGTGTACACTGCAGACCACAGTCCGCTGTTGTCACCGAATTGAATGCTGAACAACTGTGGGAACAAATCTGGAGAGGGACTCTTCAGATCGATATACTGCTGAAGGTCAATAATACTCGCTGCCTTTGGCATCGAGACCTCGATAATCTGTGTGGAGTCGTTGTCGAACCAGTAGCGCATTTTGGTAACCAAGAACTCGGCATCAGCTGTGCTGCCTGCTTTGAAGAAGACATAATCCTTTGTCCCAGTCCAGAGATTGTTGTTGTCGAGAAAACGAATGGACAAGGTATGCATACCATTGTTCAGGCTCGGTAGATCAAGTTGATCCACAAGAATACCGTTGAACGCAGTGAGAGATTTCTTGGTGCTATTTACGCGGAGGCCATCAACCCAATATTCTACTGCTACAATAGAAGTGCTTGTTGAGGCGGCTGCTTCAGCTTTGAAGAATGTGCGGTCAACAACAGACGACCATTTGTTGTTGTTGTCGCTAAAGCGAATCGACAATGTGTGGAAGCCATTGTTGAGAGTAGGCACATCGAGTGATTCAACAATGCTTGCCAGACTGCCCGCTGCATTGACACTCTTTGATTGCTTCAGAGCGTAGTTCCCATCAAACCAGTATTCCAAACTCGTCACCCGCTGAGCGAGTGCGCTGCCTGATGCTGCCAGCAGCATCAGTACAAGGAGTAGCTTTTTCATAGATCCTCCGTGGTTATTTGGTTTGTGTTTGGACTTTAAACTCTATGTCGAGCTTTCCCTTTGCATTGGTCTTTGTGGCGACCTTCGCTTGAAGAATAGCTGGGTTCGGTGGCATGCCACCGTCCTTGAAGGCATTGGATGTGCCATAGATACCAACTTGTGTGCCGTCAGTACCTTTGAGAGCGTTGATCGCTGCTGGAGTCAAATGATAGTCATCGGTGAAGCTGAAACGTCCACCGCTTTGGCGTACAAACATGTTGTCGCGCGAAATGTACACGTTACCTGTGCTCGTAATCACACCATTACTGTTCAAACCTGTGGGCGAGCTATGGAGATTGTTCAGATAGATATTGCCACTGTATTCATTGACATAGGCGAGGGTTCCAAGAACAACAACATTGTTCTTGAATGTGGTTCCGGTGATGTCGTTCGAAACGCTATTGTCAAGCGGTAAAATGATATTGTTCTGAATAACCGCATTGGCAAATCGCGTGAAGGGACGGAAGAGGATATCGATCTGAATGATGATATTGTTTGAGATCAGTACGTTACTAGCGCGCCCCCCGCAGATACCGTAGTTTATGATGTTCTCTGTGATGGTAAAGTTGGATCCATTCGTCGAGTAGTTCCAGTCGTTCGCGAGATACAGAGCTCCTGCGATATAACAGCGTGTAATCACGAAGTTGTGAACTTCACTATTCGCTGTCGACTTCCCGAATAATATTCCACCAGTAACATACACCCCTTGAATTGAGCCTCCATCGGCACCTGTTACAAAGTACAGGTTTCCTGTAAGAACTGTTTGTCCTGCCCCACCTGTTGAATCTGGGTGATAACCCATTCCAATAAGGTGCACTCCTTTGTTTATTGTCAGATCCGTAACGCTCGTGTTGCCCGATGGCAAGTAGATGATATCGCCATTGGCTGCAGCATCCACTGCGTCTTTCAATGTGGACTTAATGATAGTGCTGCCAGAGGGCTTTACTATGGCAAAACTTGACTGTGCCAAGAGTGTCGGCACTGTGCTCAGGAAAAGACCAAGCACCAAACAAATGCGAATACCGAGTTTCATATAACCCCCGTGAAAAGTGGGTTCCGCGAGCTGGTTTATTAGGCCTTGACTTGAACGCGTGCAGAACCCATTGGGCGATCAAAGCAAGGTCAGTGTCCAAGGAGCAGTAAGCGCTGTCTAGCTCACTCTTCAATCCTTGGATGAACTTACTGCGATCAAATGTAGGGTGGGTACGGTTGGAGGCTTATGATGGATGTCAGATATGGTGCTGATAGTGGTCAGGTGAGGGGGTGTGAGGGTCTCAGCGGAGCTGAGGCTCTCACTGTCTCTAGCTGACACTCTGCTTGAGTCACTGAGAGCCTCAGCTTCGCTGAGACCCTCAGGTTTTACGCTGAGACCCTCAGGTTTTACGCTGAGATCCTCACCCTGTTCGCCTACGAACTCGCCCGCCTCGAGTGTCTTTTATGCTAGTAATAGTCACAAAGGCTTCGGGGTCGATGGTGTCGAGGGCTGCGTAGAGTTTATTGAGTTCAAGACGTGTGATGACGGTGAAGAGAGCTTCTGTGATATTCTGTGACGAAGTCACCGAATGATAGCCACCTCGTGCGCTGTACATAGTTACTCCGCTTCCCATGGTGTTTACAATCATCAGCCGCACATCATTTACCTTCGGCGAAATGATGGTGACACCCACAAACTCTTCCACTCCTTCCACCACAAAATCTACCATTCGAGATGTTGAGAAGTAGGTAAGTCCGGCGTAGAGTGCTGTTTCAACAGTCAGGATGAGTGCTGCGACAGAGAAAATGAGAATATTCAAGCCGAGGATGAAATCTCCAACAGTGAGTCCAAAGCGCTTGCTGAGTGCTACCGCTAACACCTCAGATCCATCAAGAACTCCTCCGCCGCGCATCGTGAAACCAATGCCGAGTCCGAGGAAGATGCCGCCAAAGACGGCGACCAGGAGTTTGTCGTTGGTGACAGATGGAAAAGGGATGAATGCAAGGGCTGCAGACAAAGCTAGAATACTAATGCAGGTTTTGACTGCGAAAGAAGTACCTATCATTCGGTATCCCATATACACGAATGGTAAGTTGAGGACTGCTATGAGTGCGGCCAAAGACACATGACTTGTCTCTGCAATCAATAACGATATACCAACAATGCCACCATCAATGAAGCTGTTCGGTAGGAGGAAAGCTCCTAAGCCAAAGGAAGCACAGGCGATACCCATGATGATGAGTAAGGTGTCGATGAATGTTCTTCTCATGGTCCTCTTCTTGGGTGGTTGATACACTACATCCTTCATCCGCAGCAACGCGTGCTCCTACGGTACCTTGCATCGGAGTACACTCTAGTCTGTTAACGACGCTCGAGCCAAAACCTAAGAGCCAGTCTTTAGCAATCGCTCAACTTTCTCGGCTACGGTGAAGGCGTTTGCGATTGCGTTCTCAAACGCAGAGCAGCTATCGTTATCTGTGTTTGCAAAGTGTGTTCGTTTAAAAGAACGACGTGCCATTTGCGCAATGCCATTGTGCGAGCCAGGTTTGGCCAGAGCCATACTGTGTCCCCAAGCATAGGTGTAGATATCCTGCACTGTTTCTACCTGCGTATTCCCATGCAGTGCCAGTACTTTCTCGGCTACTTGCCGGGCGCGTTGAACAACCTGGGCTTCGTCGCTTAAGAGAGAACGTTGTCTGCTTGGCAGCGGACAATACACGCTAGCAACATAAGCACCTGAATCAGGTGGTACTTTTATGGAGCGTGGATCAATGATGTCGGTAAAGAGCTCTCCCGCCTCTGGGTACCAGGTATCAAAGCCACGACCTTCGAGAATTGGTGTGTCTGAACACACATGCACTGTAAGCATTGGTGCGTACTGAAGTTGCCGCATAGCGGCACTCTGTGCTTCCGGTAAGTCTGGAAGCAGGAATGGTGCCTGGAACTTCTGAGTAGCGAGAATCGTTTGTTTCGCCTTGAGCTTTGTTGCGCGACCATCCTTAGAGATGCAGTCAACGTCCACCGATTGTGCATTGTTAGTAATGCGCACAGCACACGTTTCGAGAATGGTATGAACCTGTCCCAGCTTTGCTCCCAGCTTACTCACAAAGCCACCCAAACCGCCTTCAAAGGTAAAGCGTGTTGTTTGAGGGTTCTTTGCAATCTCTCCAGTATAGAAATTCAACAGAGCGTAGGTGTTGGTATCGTCAAGAGAGCCGCCCATGGACGAACGAGTGTAGAGGTTGATAAACTGCGACAAGAAATTCGAACCATAGGACGCACAGAATTGTCGTGCACTCATCGAGTCGTAACGAGCCAACTCCGGACTCAGTTTGTCTGGCAGTGGGTACGCTGGCGGTTCCTCGATGGCTAACATATCGTCGCGGAACCTTCGCATGGCTTGTTTGTCGGAAGTGCTGATTGGTAAGCTCGCTATCACGGAGTCTTGCCAATAATCATAGTATGTTGTTTTGTTCAAAACCAGCGCATCCTCTGGTGCTGAGAGAGGCTTGACATCTGCATATCTGCACAGCTCTTGAATCAAGGGGTTGTTGTCAACAAAGTAGATTGACGCCAAAGGAAAATGCAATCCGCGGAAAGAGCTGTAGACTGCTGCACCTCCGGTGCGAGTTTCATTCTCGACTAAGACTACGCTATATCCCAATTTCGAAAGTGCGTATGCACAGGTGAGTCCGGCTATACCAGCTCCTATGATCGCAACATCGGTTTGCACTTCTTCTGGATGAGAGGAAGGAAGCGCCTTGTGATCACGAATGTACGCATGGGCATTCGTGTACTGCTGTGAACGCGTATGCACATATGGCTGCTCTAAGTTCTTCAACTCGTGCATACGTCCAAGGTTTCGGACTTTGCTATCTGAACAACCAAGCAACGAACTCATGTACACGGAACCAGTTCCAAGGACAACCGTGCGGAGAAAATCTCTTCGTGAACTCATAGGCGTATCTTTCAATCAAACGGATCATGATGGACTAGTGTCTTCCAATCCAGCTACTCTGCAGCACCAATGCTGCACAATGGGGAAGACGCGATTCCCTGAGCCTTTCACAAAAGCAGGGAAAACAATGTGGTAGCAGCAACGTTCGGTGCAAGAGTTCTATGAACAATGTAGCCTTCTTCATTACTGCGCATGATTGCTGTTAAACTCAAGCGCAGCTATCTCAAATGCTTAGTAGGCTGAAGGTTTGCAGTAGAGGTGCAGACACCAGATGAAGCACAATATCACCAAAAGAACGTTGTCTTGTTTTCGAGTAGTATGTCTGAATCTCTTGTAAGAGCAAGGACTAATGACAACGATGACTGCTGTTGAAGGCGCATCAACTCTTGTCGGACAACATACGAATGCACCAGTTAACAGACGAAGATGAACGAGGTCTGTCGCACTTCAACTACCTACTATGACAATACGAATTGTACTTGTTTTGATTGTTTGGAAAGGGCGAGGCACGGACTTGTCTCAGGTTGAGTGAGTGATAATGATTGAGATTGCAGTACTGAATCATCCAGTTAACAGACGAAGATGAACGAGGTCTGTCGCACTTCAACTACCTACTATGACAATACGAATTGTACTTGTTTTGATTGTTTGGAAAGGGCGAGGCACGGACTTGTCTCAGGTTGAGTGAGTGATAATGATTGAGTACTGAATCAAGCGTTGTGACGCAACTGAGTACTTGAGGGCTTTACGATGATGAGCCTTGACAAGAAAAAAAAAGCAACTGTTTCACGCACTAGGAGCATGGCTCATGCACGAAGCATACAGAACCTGCATCATAAGGAGATTGGAAGTACGATCTCTGTCTTATTATCTACGATTGGCTATCGATTCCGCCAGCTTCTTTGGAGCGACGGTGCAGTACGCACTCAAGAGCGCTCTTTGTAAGAGCTCGTCCTTCACTTGCACAAGGTCCACGAAGGTCCAACCGTGCTTGCCCCATTTGTTGTCGACCGCATAGATGCTCTCCTTGTCCGCCAAGCTATACGAGTGCTGATCTGCTTCTGAGAGTTTGATGCAGAGACGATTGTTCTGCTCATCACAGGTGGCAAAGATCTTCGACTTGACCCTGAAGGAAGTCTTTTCAAAGTGAGGTTCCTCCGTGACTTCTGGGAGCGCTAGTAGCTTGGTGCGAACTGTGTCCAATGATTGCATGTGAATGAATAGCTCAGTGGTTCATGAATAGTCAACACTGCTTGGCTCTGGAATGTCTTGACAATAAAGTGTTGCAGCTCGTTGCAAATCTAGGCAGGCTGGGACGGATAGTGAGGTGAGTGACAAAACAAAACATGCCGACGCGAGATTGTCGCGACGGCATGTGCAGACTGTCTTCCATCTGCATCCGAAGGATGCAGATGAAAGCAAATAATGAGAAACTAGTAGCTGAACTGCGCTTGAAGACG